>CAVQVJ010000001.1:0-166448 GCA_963717025.1 uncultured Actinomycetes bacterium
ACGCTGCGGGTTTGCGCCCCGCGAAACACCCCACCCCTTTGCGGTAGCAGTCGAGTTTCTAGCCGCCTCTGCGACGGACGCAGAAGGTCACCACACCGCTTCTGCCTGTAGCCATACGGGATACGTGCTGCCGGCCTGCGCCTAGTCAGGTCGGAAGTCAGGTTCGGCGCTTCGGCCCACCAATGGACTCATTCGTGTCATTGGCGAACCCGAAGCCCGCGCCTACCGTGGACTGCATCCCCGGATCGGGGTCACCTCAAGAAAGAGAGTTTGCGTTGGAAGTCATCGTTAACGAACCGCCGATGCCTCGTCCTGTGATGCGACCCGTTCCGGAGCTCGTCTGCCCATGCGGCATCACCTTCGAGCCGCTGCCGTGGTTCAACGCCGAGCTGGACGAGCCTGTTTGCGATGAGTGCGCGGACGGTGAGTAGCCCCGGGCCACGGCGGTCGGACGAGTGGGTCGTTATCGACTTTGAGACAGCATCTTCCCGGGGGACTCCGTGTCAGGTCGCTGCCCTTCGGTACCGGGACGGTGTTGAGGTAGAGGGTTTCACCAGCCTCATCCACCAACCCCCCGACGCGTTCTACCCGTTCAACGTCGCCCTTCACGGCATAAGCCCGGAGATGGTCGAGGATGCGCCCTCTTGGCCTGAGGTGTGCGCCGAGCTCGTCCGGTTCGCCGGTGGAGCACCGCTCGTTTCGCACTATGCGCCATTCGACATGGGTGTCGTTCGAGACGCCTGTGATCTCTGTGAGATCGACTGGCCCACCCTCCGCTACACCTGCACGGTGTTGATCTCGCGTCTGGTGTGGCCGGGGATGCGGAGCTACAGCCTTCCTCTCCTCAGCACCGAGCTTGGTCTGTCGGTAGATGAGGATCTCACCCACGACGCGCTCTACGACTCCCGGTTGGCAGCCGAGGTGCTGAGTCGTGCGCTCGCGGCGAAAGGTGCGGCGAGCCTGGCGGATCTCCTGAGCGAGATCTGGCTGGTATTCGGTGAGGTTGCGCCTGATGGCTGGTTCGGATCGCGGGCTAGAGCGATCACGGCGGGGAGCATCAAACCAAGTGCGGACGCCGACCCTAACTCCCCGTTCTTGGGCAAGGTCGTCGTGTTCACGGGTGAACTCGCCATGGTGCGAAAGTTCGCTTGGCAGGCAGTAGCGACTGCCGGTGGTCAGCCGAGCAACAACGTCTCGAAGAAGACGGACATGCTCGTCTGCGGCTACCAGGACATGGTGAAACTGGCGGTCGGCCAGACGAAGAGCGGCAAGTTGCGAAAGGCAGAAGCACTCCGCGCTGCCGGCGAGCCCATCGAGATCCTGACGGAGCGCGACTTCTTCAGGCTCCTCGGCGGGATCGAGAGGCCCCGAGCGAGCGTCGCTCCGGCGGCGTAGCAGCGCGACCGACGTTTACTGACGCCAACATGCTGTTCGTCCCGATCCCCGTCTCGATGGAGAGCAGCACCGGCTGACGACGCTGCGGATAGCGGAGCCGGAGATCGAGGCGGCGGGCCGAACTAGCTGGCGCACGTGAGCTACTGGAGCGCGGGCTGACATTAGGCGCACGAGCAGCATAAGGTTTCCGGGACCGCACGAGCCGAAGGAGGCGAGAATGAGTGACGCCAAGCGGGTGCTTGAACAGGCGATCGAGCGGTGGAACGCCATAGTCGCGAAGGATGGGCCGCTCTCTATACCGACGACGTCGTCTACGAGGCACCCGGAGGTGCGCGTATTTCCGGACTCGAGGCCTTGAAGGACCAGTACTTCGATGCACTCGTGACGGCGGCTCCCGATCGGGGGAGCGCTGACGTCATCCTGGTCGCGGAGGGCGACACCGTAGTGGAACAGGCGAGATACACCGGTACGCATACGGGTACATGGCGGAGTCCGACGGCGTCGAGATCCCCGCTACCGGCAAGACGTTGGACTTCCCCTTCGTGGGAGTCTTCCGGGTGACGAACGGGAAGATCAGCTCGATCCGCATCTACTACGACCAGATCGAGGTCTTGACGCAGCTCGGGTTGATGCCCCAAGCCAGCTAGCCCTTGCTGCCCCACTAAGAGCGCGAGCTAGAGGCGAATGGGCACAACTAGCCCGCGATCAACCTCTCTCTGCCCGCTGTTGTTCGCCCCGATCCCGGTAGCGATGGAGAGGCTCACCGGCTGACCCTTGCACCAACGCGCTCGGCCGAGGAGGTACCTCACCACTCTCCGGTGTAGCTTGCGGCGGTGGAGACGGTCTGCGTCAAGGTGAAGCTCAAGCCCGATTCACTTGAGCAAGTCCACCGTTGGGCTGATGAGCTTCGCTCGAGAGCTGATGACGTCCTCGCAACCCTTCGCGACGAAGGCGTGGTGGTTGAGTCCGTCTTCCTGGACTCGAACGAGCAGGGTGACTTCCTCGTCTACTACATGAAGGCACGGAGTCTTTCGGCTGCCCATCAGGCGGCGCAGCGCTCATCGCACCCGATCGATGCCTACCACGAGCAGTTCAAGGCGCATACGTGGGAGAGCCGGGAGTCCCTCGAACTGCTCGTCGACTTCGAGAACCTCGGGTAGAGCCCCCAAGCAACATGCCCCCGGCGATCAAGGCTGGCATCACGTCGGGACGATCAACCGTTCATTCCGCCCCGCTGCTGTTCGCCCCAATCCCGGTGGCCGTGACAGAGCAGAGCGATTGAGCTGCCTGTGCGAGGTTGTGGAAATGTCCCTTGAGCGACTTGCTTGCCAGCCTGGGTAGCCGCCCAAGCCGGCTCCGAGGTCGGTCGGCCTCTACGAGGATCACCCGGAGCAAGTGACGACGATCGTGCGTATGCGCTTGTCCGTGCGGCCGGCTGCGCCGTCGTGATCGGGGACTTCGACGGCACAAGGCGGCTACTGTCCGAGGCGGAAAGGTCGTTCGAAGAGCTTGGCGACCGGCGGGGGCTGGCCGACGCAGCCGCGTGGAGATGTCAGACCGAGATGAACAGCGGCAACTTCGCCGACGCGGTGATGGTCGCCGAACGCCTCACGTCACTCGGCGAGGCCATGGACGACGCCGACATCGTCCACTGGGGCGAAGACGGGCTCGGAGGAGCACTCGTCGGCCGCGCCATCGTGGATGGAGACCGAGAAGCCGCCGAGCGGAGTCAGCATCTCCGAGGCTGCAGTGCGCTACGCGGCCGACTCCAACTGGTCGTCACTGGAGCAGGCGAACAGCGTTGCCAACCTGGCGCTTTCGTTGTTCGCTCTCGGGGAGTACTCAGAGTGCATCGCAACCGCTCAACGTTCGCTGCGCGAAATGCCTCGGATCGAGGCGGGCCTGTGGACGATCTTGCCTCTACTACTAGTCGGTCTCTCGTTGTCCGAAAGCGATGAAGAGCTTGCCCGCGGGGTCACGCTCGTCGCCGCGGCGTCGAAGTACACCCGCGACGAGGGCATGGAAGAGACGTGGTTTCTGCCGGTGCTCGAACGGAACGAGCGCAAGGCACGCACGACACTGGGAGACAACGGCTACGACGCCGCGGTTCGTATCGGTGAAGCGCTCTCCCGCGACGACGCCATCGTGTTCGCGCTGTCTCCCACGAACCTGTCGGCGGCCGACGAGCAGGCCCCATCTCGTAACAGCATTCGAGGGGGAGGGTGGCTGAGTGGCTCCTGTCTTCCGGTGTCCACCTACTTGGTGAGTAGGAGGTCAGCAGTCCGAATCGCCAAGATTGATGTATGCAGGCTGCGGGATTGCGCCCCCGAAGCCACCCCCCACCCCTTGCGGTAGCAGTCGAGTTTCGAGCCCGCCTCTGCTGCACACGCAGAAGGTCACACGGCCTGAACGCTAGGCGTAGTGCGCTCTTGCGTCTCTGCCGGTGCTCATGGCTAGGTGTTCGGCTAGGTCGGGCGCTGCTCGTGGCTCGCTGTCCTGCATGAGTTCCGGGGTTGGTCTGCGGTTGGAGAGAGAACCCTCGCTGCGCGGTGTGCAGGCCGGGAGGTTGGGCTAGGAGGCGACGCGGAGTCGCTCTTCTGCGACGGCATCTGACGCTGCTGCAGTCGAGATCTTCTCCGCATCGGCCCGCTCATAGATCTGCCGCAGGGTGTGCCCAATTTGCTCCAACGCCGCGTTGGTCTCGGCGGTGGACCAGCCGAGCTGCTCAAGACCAACGAGCGCGATCGCCCCTCCGCCGTTGATCACGTAGTCGGGCGCGTAGAGGATCCCGCGCGCACGAAGTAGTTCGGCTGCCTCTGGCTCAGCGAGCTGGTTGTTGGCTGAGCCCGCCACGATCCGGCAGCGAAGCTGTTCGACGGTCTCGCTGCTCAGTACGCCCCCGACCGCACACGGCGCGTACACATCGCATTCGATCCGAGAGACCTCGTCAGTCTCGACCGCTGTTCCGCCAACGCGAGCGGCAACCTTCCGAGCGCGCTCGGAATCGATGTCTGCGACGAGGACCGATGCGCCCGCTGCGGCGAGGTGTTCGGCGAGTGCCGAGCCAACTCCGCCGCTGCCCTGCACGACGACCGTTCGCCCTTCGAGGTCAGACGAGCCGAGTGCGTACTCGACGCTCGAGCGAATGCCGTGAAAGACGCCGACGGCAGTAGGCGCTGCTGGGTTACCTGACCCACCCGCCTGGCGTGAGCGTCCGAAGACGTACTCAGTGCGCTCTCCGATCACGTCCATGTCCGCTTCGTTGGTGTTGATGTCCGAGCTCGTTCGGTACGTCCCGCCCAGCGATGCGACGAGATCCCCGTAGCGCAGGAGCAACGCTCGTCGCTGCTCACCACTCGGAATCGATGGGACGGCAAGAACCGCCTTGCCACCTCCGAAAGGAAGCCCTGCGATCGCCAGCTTCCGGGTCATGGCGGCAGACAGTCTCATCGCATCCTCGAGTGCCTCGGCCGGTGTCGCATACACCTTCATCCGCGTACCGCCTCCTGCTGGGCCAAGGCGCGTGGAGTGCACACAAACAAAGATCCAAGCGTCCACTCTCGGAGTCGCGGCGAATGACGGCTGTCTCTCCGTCCCACTCCTCGAGGAGGTCTTCGAACGACGTCGGCGGGCGGATGTCTTGACGCTCCCCGGGCGGGATTTCGATCTCCGTCATAGCGCGAGTCTGGCGCCACGCATGTACGAGATCAAGCGACCCACCAGGCCCCCACTCGTCAAGGGATAGGACGCGACTATGCGCCAGCGTTCGCGAATGTCCTTTTTGGAGCGGCCTACATACTCCCGGGTATACCCCTAGAGGTCGTGGCGGGCGCGGGCGACGGTCTACGATCGGTCGCGTGGACGAGTTCGTCCCGCGCGACTTCGACGTGCCTCGCCGCCTAGCAGCCAGTCAGGGATAAATACAACTCTGTAGTCGCCGACCCGATGCGTGGGCCGCTCGGCTAGCGGTGCCGGCGGTACTTCAGCTCGATGATCCCGCTGCTGGAGGCGGTGCTGGAGACCAGGTCGAGTCGGTAGGACTTGGGACGCCCTCGAACAGCCGGGTGCCCTCGCCCGCATAGGGGAACAAGCTCACCCGGAGCTCGTCGATCAGGTCGAGCTGCATGAGCGACCGCCAGAGGCTGACGCCGCCCCAGACCATGATGTGGCCGTGTCGCTTGAGGTAGTCGGGGACATAGACAACCCCGTAGTCACGTCTTCCACGGCTTCTACTTTCACGGATTCGGGGAGGGCGACGTACTCCGCGTCGGTCATCGGGTTCCGGCTGCGGCGACCCGGGCGAGAACGTCGTCCACGATTGCTGCTGCCTCGCGGCCGTCGCGAACGTAGACCCGCATCGTGAAGGACGGGTCTGAGTGTCCGAGGATCGCGGCGATGGTTGCGACGGGAACGCCGAGCGAGTGCAGGCCCCATCCGGCGGAGTGGCGGAGCGCGTGCCAGGACAGCCGATCTCCCTCAGGGATCGTGATGTCGGCTTTCTCTATCGCGTGGTCGAGCGCGCGGCGGAGGTTGCGCTCGTGGACGTGCCCGCCGTCGGCGGTGCAGATCACGTAGTCCGGGTCCGCGGTCCGGGGCTGCGTAGACGCCATTTCTTCAATGCGACGCGCGAGCGCCGGGAGCGATCGGGACGACCCGGGTACCGGCTCTTGTCTTCGTCGCCTTCGCATCACCGGACGGGAGCAGGCTGCGGCGCACGACGATCGCGTTCTGGTCGAAGTCGACATCCGACCACCTGAGCCCGCGAATCTCGCCGAGCCGAAGTCCCGCGTATCCCGGCGAGTCCGAGTGCGGCCCGCCAGCGCTCGGAGCCTCCCGCCTTCACGAGCTGGTCGATCGCCGCCGCGTCGAGCGAAGCAGCCTCGCTTCGCGTTGCGTCTGCTCGCGGCTTCTCCGTCGGCGCGAGCCCGTCCATCGGGTTACGTGTGATGATCCCGCGGCGGAGGGCATGGGCGAACGTGCCCGCCATGAGCCGGTAGACGGCGACCTGCGTCCACGGCGAATACGCGTCCCGCATCCCGCGCAGGACCTTCGCGAGGTCGGTCGCGGTCACGTCCTGGATGCGCCGGTCCTTCTGACGTCGACAAGGTGACGATCGAGCAGATGCCTCTCATGCTCCCGAGTCCGAGCACTCAGGCGACGTGCGCCCTGCGCATCATCATGGACGTTCGCGAAGGTCGCACCGCTCTTCTCGGCGATGCGTCCTTCCCGCAGACCGGCGAGCAGTGACTCCCGAGCCTTCTTCGCCTCGGTGACCGTTGTCGGCGTCGAGCGCCGTCATCGTCCACTTGCCCTCGATCGAGTAGCCGGCGTAGAGGCGTGTCGTCCCGCTTGTAGATGCCGGGCGTCTTGCCCACGCGGACGAAGGTTCTCGTGCCTTTCATGGTGTTCCCTCCTCTAGGGAGTGGTCAGCACCACGGACTGTACCCCCTGACCCGGCCACGGTCTAGGCTGGTTCACGGCGGCGGGTGGAGTGGTCAGCACTACTCCCTCCCCGCCGCCGCTCTCAGAAACGCGTCCAGGTCATCGCGGTGAACGAGCCGCCGACGGCCCACCGTCGTCGTGCGAAGCTGGCCACGCGCCACCATCCGCTCCATCGTTCGCGGACTTACGAAGCAGTAGGCGGCAGCGGCCCGAAGGCTGAGCCATGGGGAGCCGTTATCGATCCGGCCGCGCTCCGCGAGAACCTCCTCGACGCGCCGGTCCACGAGCTGATCGATCGCATCGGCGAGATCAGGAAGCAGCGAGCGAAGGTCGTCCGTTACGTGACGACCCGAACTCATCCGGGCCGCTCGCGTCTCTCGACCTGGTACCGCCGCGCGAGATCGGCGAGCCGCTCGATCTCGTCGGGATCCGTGCCCTCCTCACCCACGAACTCGCCGTAGGGCACGATGTAGCGCCCGAATAGGACCGAGTCGCGCAGCGCCTCGTCTAATGTCGGCTCGGCCGCCGGCAGCCGCTCGCCGCCATTCTCCGCTTCAAGTCGCTCGGGTCGCTCAAATGGCTTAGATGAGCCGAGAACAGGCTCTCTGAGGTCGCTCTGGAAGCGCCTCTCCGAGCGACGAGAAACGGCCGGTTCTTGGCCTACTTGTGCGGTTTGAGCGACCTGAGCGACTTCGCTGCCCAGGTAGCGGGCGAATGAGTCTTGGAAGTCGGCGAGCGCGTACCCCTTCCGCCGTCGCTCGCCGACACTCTTCGAGTGAATCCCGAACCCCTTCAGCATCCGCCCGAGCTTCATCGCCGCCCCGCGGTCCGGGAGGACCTCGCCGTTCGCGTCTCGGCGGACGTCACCCCACCACTGGGCGTACGGGCACTCCGCGCACCGGAAGAGGGAAGCGAGGAGGTCCATCGTTTCCAGCTCGTCCGCGCCCGCCTCGTCGAAGGCCGCTCGAATGTCCCTGAGCAGGATCACCCGGCTTGACTCGGAGTCGGCGGCGGCCCCCTGCGCCAGCTCGAGGAGCGCCGCTCGTCCTCGCTCGCGCCAGTCCGCGCCGGTCTCGTCAGCGAGTGCGAGGACCAGTCGGAGTGTCTCCTCCAGCCGGTCTCGCACCCCCAGACGCTCGGGTCGGGCCTTTCGCAGGGCGGTGACGTGCTCACCCGCCCAGAGCGCGAGCGCGTCCCGAATCGGTGCAGCGAGCTCCTCAGCCTCATCGGCGAAGAAGTCGGCCAAGGTCTCGCTCGGGAGCTTCCGTCGCATCTGGAATCGCAAGCAGCGCGAGGCGAGCGTCGGCGGCAGATCGTCGAGGCCGGCGATGACTTTGGCGCAGAAGACGTCGAAGACATCCACCCGGTCGTTCTTCGGCCCGCCGATCCGGACCACCGTCTTGCCACGCAAGTAGCCCATGTTGAGCACTCCGATCAAATCTGCCTTCGCCGCTCGGTCTTTCAGCGCGTTGTCCACCTCGTCGACGAGGAGCGTCGGTTGGAGTTCGGCCACCGCGCGGTAGACGCTCGCCGTGGAGATGGACGCTCCGAGCCAGAGCGGTCGGGGAACGAGTCGTTCGAGCACCTCCAAGAACCGGGTCTTGCCGCTCTCTAACTCGGCCGACGTCAGATGCAGGTATGGGGTCGCCGTCGCGGCCTCGATCGCGTGGGCGTGGACGACCCAGAGAGCGGCCGCAACGTACTGCGCCTCGCTGAGGAAGACAAACCGACGCAGGAATGCTGAGACCTCTTCGAGGAGGTCGGAGAGAGGCCGGATCTCGGCCGCAGGTTGCGTTTCGCGGCTCGGCACCGTGTTGAAGTCGCCGAGTCCTACCCGACGCGTCATACAACCTCCCGTAGGCCGAGCCTGCGCACCGACTTGGGGTCGAGACGGTCAAGCGGCACTTGCTCTCCGCGGAGGAGTCCCTCGCACGTCTCAAGGTCCTTCGCGAGCACGATGGCTCGCCAGAAGCAGCGGTACGCCTCGCGCTCATTAGTCTCGGCCGCGAGCCGGACCGGATCATGCTCGACAGCGAGCCGGGCGTTCTCGAGAACCTCAGCGCGGAGGACAACTGCACGGCTTCGTACCGTTGGGGTCGGTGATTGGCGCCGGGCCCGGAAAACTCGGTCTTCGCACTTCATGGACCCCGCTCCTCGCGGGAACGCTCGATAAGCGCCCGCACGTCGTCAGCGTGGAAGCGCGCGCCGCGACCAATCCGCACAACCTCGAGCTCGCCGCGTTCCGCCAGTCGGTTCACGGTTCGTACTGAGACGCCGAGCAACTCCGCCACCTCGCGCCGGCGGAGGAGCCGCTCCAACTGGGGGTCGGCATAGTCTGCTGTCATGCGACTCATCGAGCCACAACGCGACCCGTGGGCCGAAAGTGGCAGAGAAAATGGGCCGCCCGTGTGGCAACTCGTCCGCGGCCTCTCACACGGCGGGCTTGTCTACCAGCACCGCAACGGTGCGGTAGTCCACCTCCACAACGACGGCGAGGGTTTCCTCGAGCTGGCGACATGGGAGCCGACGGACGATCTCGCCCTGCCCGATCGCGCCGCGCTCGACGCGATTGTGAGCGCTGACGTCGAGCGAATGGCGGCCACTCCTTCGGGACGGGCCATGCTCATGGTGGCGGGGATCTCTGAACTGGCGACCGTGCGGCCTTCGCGAGGGCGACCGCGGCTTTGGCCCGATCACGAACTCCTCGCCCTGGCACGTCAATTCCTGGAGTACGGCGACCGCTGGACTCGCGATCACGCGCGTTGGGCGCGGGAGCGCGGACTTGAACGCCGGCACGTTCTCAAGCTCATGCGTCGCGCGGAGGCGGCGGGGCTTGTCACGATCGGCAAGAGTCGTGGTCCGCGCAGCGCGAACGTCTACGCGCTGACAGGGTTCGAGCCGGAGCGAATCGACGCGAAGGCGCGCGCTGAGTGGCATCGCAAGTCGTGGCTCAAGCTCGAGCGGAAGCGGAGAGAACTCGACCGTGCGTCTTGCTAGCGCACGTCGAACCTAGCCAACTCCTAGCCAAACCACCTTCATCCGCTCAAGAACGACGCCGCGGGGAAACAAAAAGCCCCGTTTCCGGGGCTTTTCTGTGAGCGGATGAAGGGACTCGAACCCTCGACCTTCTGCATGGCAAGCAGATGCTCTAGCCAACTGAGCTACATCCGCGAGGGGCGCAAGTATAGCCAGCGCCGCTCGAGCCCTCTTCCGGGCACGGACTAGACCTCGGTCCTGCTCGAACTCGCCTCCTGTCTGGTGTCAAGCGGGCACACACGCGACAGACTCCACGGCGGGGATCGGGTTCATGACACGCCGGGGTGGAAACGGGGGTGTGTTGTGAAGGGTGATCCGACTAGCGGATCCGGCTGCGGCTCTTACGTCTCTGGCGGCGGGGAGCCGCGGGGCAAGCAGCACTACACCACAGCGGCCCGCCGAGGCGGGCCGCTGCCTGGTTGACGCTCGCGCGGTGCGCAAGCGGTCCAGTCACGACACGGCGCGGTCGAGCGCCTCGTTCACGAGGCTGTCGGCCAGCTCGTTGTGCTCGCGACGCACCGCGCGGTAGCTGACCTTCCCGAGTCGGCGAGCGAGCCGTGACGCCTCGAGCGAAAGCTCCTGGAGCGCGGGCTTCTTGACCTTGTACTCGCCGCGCATCTGCTTCACGAGGAGCTCCGAGTCGGAGACGACCTCGAGCTCGTCGACCCCGACCTCGACCGCGCGCTCGAGCCCCGCCACGAGCGCGCGGTACTCCGCGACGTTGTTCGTCGCGACGCCGATCGCATGGCCGCGGGCGTCGAGCACGGTTCCGTCGGCCGCCTCCAGCACGAACGCAGCCGCCGCCGGGCCTGGGTTCCCGCGCGAGCCTCCGTCCGTGTAGAGCGTTGCCTTCACACATCCTCGAGCGCATAGAGGTCGTACGCCGGCTCCTCGTACGGGTGTGCGAGCCGAAGCGCCGCGACCACCGCGTCGAGACGTTCCTCGGGTACGACCGTCTCGACCCGGAGCTCAGCCACGTGCTCCTCCCTCCCCCGCTCCCCGATCGTGGGATCCGTCGCCTCCCCGCCGAGGAACGTGCCCGTCCCGGCCGTGTACCACGAGCAGCGCTCGTACGCGCCGATCCGGCCGGCTCCTGCCTCGAAGACGGCGGCGCGCGTCGAGTCGAGCGCCTCGGCGGGGACGAACCACACGAGCTTCACACGACTCATGAGCCGAACCTACTCGTCGTGGGTGGGCTACCGTCGGGAGGAGCCGAGCGTCACGTGTCGATCTGGGCGCGCTGGAGCGTCCCGGAGTAGTCGACATACACGGACTTCCACTCCGTGAAGACGTCGAGAGCAGCCTGGCCCGCTTCGCGGTGGCCGTTCCCGGTCTCCTTGACACCGCCGAACGGGAGGTGCACCTCGGCGCCGATCGTCCCCGCGTTGACGTACGTGATTCCGGCCTCGAGATCCCGCATCGCGCGGAAGGCGCGGTTCACGTCGCGCGTGAAAATCGAGGACGAGAGCCCGTATCGGATGCCGTTCGAGACCCGCACCGCCTCGGCCTCGTCCTGCACCGAGATGAGCGACAGCACCGGCCCGAAGATCTCCTCCTGCGCGATCCGCATGTCCGGCTGCACGTCGGCGAAGATCGTCGGCCGGTAGTAGAAGCCCTTCACAAGATCACCCTCGCTCGCGACCTCGCCACCGGTCAGGAGCGTTGCACCCTCGTCCTTCCCGATCTGCGTGTACGAGTGGATCTTGTCGAGCGCGGCGTCGTTGATCACCGGACCGACGTCGGTCTCGTCGTCCCAGCCCACGCCGAGGCGCAGCGCCTCGGCGCGCTCGACCAGGCGCTTCGCGAGCTCGCGGTACAGGCTCGCGTGGACGATCACTCTGCTCGCTGCGGTGCAGCGCTGGCCCGAGGTCCCGAACGCCGACCACAGGATGCCGTCGAGCGCGAGGTCGAGGTCCGCGTCCTCCATGACGATGATCGCGTTCTTGCCGCCGAGCTCGAGGTGGATCCGCTTGAGCCCGTCGGCGCCGTTCCGCATCACCGTGACCCCGGTCTCGCGCGACCCGGTCAGGGTGATCACGGGAACGTCGGGGTGCCGAACCAGCCGGTCGCCGACCGCGCCGCCGCCCCCGTGGACGATGTTCACGACGCCCTTCGGCACGCCGGCCTCGTCGAGCAGCTCTACGAAGCGCTGCCCGAGCGCCGGCGTGTCGGTCGCCGGCTTGAAGACGACGGTGTTCCCGCAGACGAGCGCGGGCGCGATCTTCCAGGACGGGATCGCGATCGGGAAGTTCCACGGCGTGATGACGCCGACGACGCCGATCGGCATCCGGACCGACATCTGGAACTTGTCGCGAAGCTCGGACGGCGTCGTCTGGCCGAACAGGCGCCGACCCTCGCCGCCCATGTAGTAGCTCATGTCGATCGCTTCCTGGACGTCGCCCCCGGCCTCCGCTGACACCTTCCCCATCTCGTGCGTCATGAGATCGGTCAGCTCGGCCTTGTGCTCGACGAGGAGCTGCGCGAAGCGGAAGAGGATCTCGCCGCGCTTCGGCGCCGGGACGAGGCGCCAGTCCTCGAACGCCTCCTTCGCCGCCGCAACTGCGCGGTCGACGTCCTCGGAGCTCGACTTCGGGAAAACCCCGATCGGCTCACCGTCGGCCGGGCTCGTGGACTCGAACGTGTCGCCCGAAGCGGCGTCCACCCACTCTCCGCCGATGAAATTCTGGAACTCGCGTACGCCTGTGGTAGCCATGCCTCCGATTCTACGGACGGGGCGCTCGAGGACTACTTGGCGACCGAAGGAACGACGCGCCCCGAGTCGTCGAGCGACGCGTTCCAGTCCGTGAACGCCGACTCGATCTCCGAGATGTCGGCGCCGCGGTCGGTGAGGCGGATCGGCTGGCCCGCCTCGGGCATCACGCGGTACTGGTACCAGGTGATCTCCCACGCGAACGTGAGCACGAGCTCGCTGTTCACACCGGAGAGCGGGACGATGGACACGAGTGGGTCGCCGAGCGCACGCGCGACGCCTTCGATCGTCCGCCGGAAGAGGCTCGAGTTGAAGAGGTCGGCCGCTTCGACGAGCGCCGCCTCGGAGTCCGACAGCCGCCGGAGCACCGGCTCGGGCACGACCGGCTGCTCGGCCTCCGGCGTGCCGACGCCGAGGAGCTGCGCCCAACGGGGCCGCTTCCTCCGGGCGTGCGGCGAGAGCGCACGCGACACGGGGCCTCCCTCGCGCACCCAGCCGTAGTCGAGCGCGGCCTCCTGGCACAGCTGGCACACGTCGACGTAGTCCACTCCGTCGGGGGAAAATCGGCTCGCGAACTCGCCCTGGAGCAGGGTGCGCTCGCAGACGGCGCACGCCCGGACGACGTTTGCCTTCGTCACGCGCATGGCGCGGACCCTAGCACCGTCGAGAGTTATCCACAGCTGTGGACAGTGTGGACAACGGGCTAGTGGGCGGCCGTGGCCTCGCGCTCCTTCTTCGTCTCTTCGATCACCTTCTGCGCGACGTGCGCGGGCACCTCCTCGTAGCGCAGGAAGTGCATCGCGTAGTCGCCGCGGCCGCCGGTCATCGACGTGAGCGACTGCGAGTAGGTGAGGATCTCGGACATCGGCACCTCGGCCTTGATCGAGGTCATCCCGCCGAGTGGCTCCATCCCCAGGAGCCGCCCGCGGCGCGAATTGAGGTCGCCGTTGACCGCGCCGACCGCGTCGTCCGGGACCGTGACCTCGACCTCCATGATCGGCTCCAGGAGGACGGGCTCGGCCTTCATGTAGGCGTCCTTCCACGCGAGCGAGCCGGCGATCTTGAATGCCATCTCGGACGAGTCGACCGTGTGATACGAGCCGTCCACGAGCTCGACGCGGACCCCCTGCACGGGCGCCCCGGCGAGCTCGCCGTGGTGCATGGCCTCCTGGATCCCCTTGTCCACTGCGGGCCGGTAGCTCTGCGGGATGACGCCACCGACGATCTTGTCGACGAACTCGTACTCGTCCTCGGCCGGCGCGATGACGATGTGGCAGTCCCCGAACTGGCCGCGCCCGCCGGTCTGCTTCTTGTACCGCCCCTGGGCGCGCGCCTCCTTGCGGATCGTCTCGCGGTAGGGGACGCGCGGCGGGTGGAGCTCGATGTCCACGCCGAAGCGCCGCTTCGCCCGCTCGAGCGCGACCTCGACGTGCATCTGACTCATCCCGGAGAGGATCTCCTCACCCGTCTGCTGATCGCGTCGGAGGCGCAGGGTCGGATCCTCCTCGGCGAGGCGCCGGATCGAGGTCGCGACCTTCTCCTCGTCGCCTTTCGCCTTCGGCGTGATGGCGAAGCTCATCACCGGCTCCGGGAAGCCGAAGTCGGGCGCCTCGATCGCGACCTCCTTGTCGGCGAGGAGGTCGCCGGTCTGGGCGTCCTTGAGCTTGGCGACCGCGCCGATGTCGCCCTCGACGAACTCGAGCGCGGGGTGATGCTCCTTCCCCTGCAGCTCGAGGAGCGAGCCGAGCCGTTCCTTGCCCTTCGTCCGCAGATTGACGAGCGTGGTGTCGCCCGTGACGGTGCCGGCGAGCACGCGGAAGAGGTTGATGCGGCCGGCGAACGGGTCGGCGACGGTCTTGAAGGCGAAGACGGCCGTCGAGGCACCGTCGACGTCGATCGGCGAGCCCTTCTTCGCCGGCGAGGGAACACCCTCGACGAGGAGGTCGAGGAGCGCGTGCGTGCCCAAGTTCTTCGACGCCACGCCGCACGCGACCGGGAACACCTCGCCGTTCGTGACCGCCGCCTTGAGCGCGGACGCGACCTCGTGCGCGTCGAGCTCCTGCCCGTCGAGGTAGCGCTCCATCAGGCTCTCGTCCGTCTCCACGACCGCGTCCAGGAGCTTCTCGCGGTACTGAGCGACGACGTCGGCCATGTCCTCGGGAATCGGCCCCGGCTCGCCCTCTTTGTCGCTCTCGGGGCTCGTATACGCGCACATGTGCAGGACGTCGACGATGCCCGTGAGCTCGTGCTCGACCCCGATCGGGATGTGCACGGCAACGCACTGCGTCGAGAGCTGCGTGCGGAGCGCCTCGAGCGTGCGAAAGAAGTCGGCGCGCTCGCGATCGAGCATGTTCACGAACACGAGGCGCGCGAGCCCGAGCTCTTCCGCCAGCTTCCACGCCCGCGACGTCCCGACCTCGACGCCCATGACTCCCGAGACAGTGACCAGCATCCCGTCGACGACGCGCGCGGCCGCGCGCAGCTCCCCCTGGAAAGCCGGATCGCCGGGGACGTCGACGAGGTTCACCTTGCGCTCCTGCCAGCTCACGTGCGCGAGCGTCATCGCGATCGAGAGCTGCCGCTCGTGCTCGTCGTCGTCGGCGTCGGAGACCGTCGTCCCGGCCTCGACGGTACCGAGGCGGTTCACCGCCCCGGACTGGAAGAGGAGCGCCTCGACGAGCGAGGTCTTTCCCGTCCCGCGGTGGCCGACGACGGCGACGTTACGGATCCTGGCGGGCTCGGGCATGGGCTGGCTCTCCTCCTCGGCGGTCGTGGTTCCGGCCGAAAAGCTTAGTCGGCAGCCGCGGTAGGACTACAGATCGACCAACGCCGCCGCCGACGTTCGGGATGTGAAGCGGGCGCGCTCAAGGCTTCCTCGGCCCGAGTTGACGCGGCCGCACGAGACGTAGCGGCGCATGCCCGCTCGACGCTACGTCTCGGCCGCCTCGCGGTGCGCCTCCTGCGCGCCCGCGAGGTGCGCCTTCAAGCGGAGGATCGCCTTCGTGTGGAGCTGCGAGACCCGGGACTCGGTGACGCCGAGGACCTCGCCGATCTCGCGCAGGGTCAACTCCTCGTAGTAGTAGAGCGTCACGACGAGCTTCTCCCGCTCCGGGAGCGCCGAGATCGCCTCCGCGATTGCCCCCTTGACCTCGCTCTGCTCGAACGAGAACTCCGGGTCCGGGCCCGACTCGTCCTCGATCGTGTCGATCAAGGCGATCTGGTCCCCGGTCCCCGACGGCGACCACAGCTCGTCGAGGGCGGCCACGCTCGTGCGCGAGATCTCGTGCAGGCTCTCCTCGAGCTCCTCGCCCGTAACGCCGAGCTTCTTTGCGATCTCCTCGTCCGTCGGCGCGCGCATGAGCTCCTTCTCGAGAGTCTGAATCGCACGCTCGATCTGCCGCGCCCGCGTTCTCACCGAGCGGGGCACCCAGTCGAGCGACCGCAGCTCGTCGATGATCGCGCCGCGGATCCGGGCCATCGCGAAGGTCTCGAACTTGATCTCGCGCTCGGGATCGAAGCGCTCGATCGCGCCAATCAGCCCGAGCAGCCCGTACGAGACGAGGTCCTGCTCGTCCACGTGCGAGGGGAGGCTCGCGCCCACGCGGCCTGCGACGAACTTGACCAGTGGCGCGTACGTCAGGATGAGACGGTCGCGGACGAGCCGGTCCCGTGATTGGCGGTACTCGAGCCAGAGAGCGTGCGTCTGGTTGGCTGCCGCGGCCACGATGAAGACAATACGCCGGAAGTGGCCGAATTCCTCAGTCAGCGGCGCACGAGCGCGCGTCGCGCGAGATCGGCCAGCCAGAGCGCGAGGGCCGAGGCTGCGAGTGCGAGCACCCAGGCTCGCCCGCCCGCGAGCGCCGAGTAGACGGCGATCGCGCCGAGCCCCGCGGCGAGCACGGCGAACAGGAGCCCGAGCGCGCGCCGGTGCACGGCGGGAGCGTATCCCGGAGGCCCGGCTACACTCGGACGCGCAGCCCAGGGGCGTAGCTCAATTGGTAGAGCACTGGTCTCCAAAACCAGGGGTTGCAGGTTCGAGTCCTGTCGCCCCTGTCCCTCAAAACGGCACTGAGCGAGCCTTTTTACGTCGGCGCCGTCCTCACGGCTCCGTGCTCGTACTTACCCACCTTGGTGTCGGGACCCCGAACATGCGCGCCTCGGCGGTAACCACCTCGTCGCGGAAGAGGACGCCGGCAAGGTCGAAACGCCCTTCGCCGGTAGCCGCCACTTCCCCTTTGGAGGGATGGTTGTCCAGGCGTTTGGAGTCGATGCGTGAGCCATGGTCTGGCCAGTTGCGGCACTGGTGGTCTTTATCCTCGGCTTTGCGGTCGTCTACGGCTCCGTCGTTCAGTCGCGGGTGCGTCGACTCTCTCATGCAGCACCGCGGTCGGTCCCGGCTGAGCCTCCACCCGCGCTATAGCGAGCGCCGCTCGATCGCCACTCTGTAGTCAGTGAGGCGACATCCCGGAGAGACGCCGCTCGCTTGGGGACAGTGTTCGCGAATGTCACCCGACGCGAGCCCGTCGAGACGCACCGACGGGTGAGACCGTTCTGCGCATCACGCAATTCTTCCTTCCCTTGGGCCTCTCGAAGCTGAAGCCGATCTCCTCGAAGAAGCTGCGCGTGGCGCTGGCATTGCCTGACATGCGCGAGTGGGCGCCCGGGCCAGCTTTCGCGGCCCGGGCGCTCCGTGAGTCAAGCCTCGCAGTTGACGGTGAGCTCGCCGTTCGCGCAGGTGTCGGCAGCGCGACCCCCGTCGAGCGTGTCCGTGCCGTCACCGCCGTTGAGCGTGTCCCGTCCACGTCCGCCGGCGACCACGTCGTTGCCGGTGAACGACTCGAGCACGTCGGGGCCACGGCCGCCCACGAGAACGTCGTTGCCCTGCCAGCCGTGCACCTCGTCCGCACCGGGCCCACCGAACAGCACGTTGTTGCCGAAGTCGCTCGCGTGCAGGACGTCCCGACCGAACCCGCCTCGCAAGACGTCGTCGCCCGTGTTACCGGGTCCGCAGCATCCGAGGACGCCACCGTCCATGAGGTCGGCGCCCTGCTCGCCGGCGAGGAAGTCGGTGCCATCGCCGCCCTGGAGCGTGTCCTTGCCGGAGCCACCGCAGATGACGTCGTTGCCACCGTGGCCCCACACCTGATCCTTCCCGCCACCTGCTGCGATCACGTCGTTGCCGGGAGTGCCGTTGAGAGTGTCCGCATGATTCGTGCCGACGATCGTCGGCGTCAGGCCGAGGCAGTCGCGGAGCTGGCCGCCGTGACCGGCCGCGCCGGTCGCGAAGACGGCGATCCCGGCGAGTGCGGCCGAGAGCGCGATGGTCATGAGCTTCATCGTCGTGAGACCTCCTGTTCGTGCTCGAAGGACGATTCCCAGTGGGTGCTCCGCAACCTGTCTCCCCGATTCCACTTCGACGTCAGCAGACGACGATGAGGTGGAAGTTGCGGTCGTCCGCCGCGCCGGCCGCGTTGCGAGTTCTCACACGCACCCCAGCCACGTTCCCGGGCCTGCGGCCGACGACGATCTGGCCGTTGCTGGTCGCGATGTTGCCGGGATCGCCGATGGTCGCGTTGTAGACGCAGTTCTGCACGTCCTGGCCGAAGATGACGTCGTACACCCCCACGCCGATTCGACCCGCGGACGCGACGCCGGCGCCGCGGGCAAGGCTGCCGTTCCCGTTGAAGACGGCCCAAAGCCGCGTCACGACCCCTGGGGCGCCCGCGGCGCCTGCCGGCCCGGCCGGGCCTTGCGGGCCGGGACGCAACGTCCCCGGAGCGAGGTCCGCCCGCCTGATCGTGCCGTTCCTGATCTTGTTCGTCGTCACCGCAGCCGTCTTGATCTTGGGCGCCGTGACAGCCCCGGCTCTGAGCTGCTGCGTGCCGACGCTGTTCGGCCGAATCTGCGAGAGCGTCGCCCAGCTCGTGTCGCCGAGGGCGACGAGGAGGGCGAGCAAGGCAACCACCAGCGCCGGCGACGGTCTCGATCTGAGGAGGGCTTTCATCTGTTCGCAGGCTCCTTTCGAACCGGGTGAAGTGGGGTCGGATCGTACTCCGGTCTTCGGGCGGAAACCTCCCCTCGAAGCGTCGGGCTCCAAAAGTCCTTACGGGTTCCTTACCGGCGCCCGAGGTCCCTTACGGGTTCCTTACGTGAGGGCGGGCCGGCCGAGCCTGTTCAGGCGGCGAGGTGTGGGCGGAGGAAGTCGTCGATCGCGCGCCCCGTCACGCGCCCGTCGAGCCTTCCGACGACGTGGCGGTCCTTGACGAGGACGAGCGCCGGCGTCTCCGTCACGCCGAGCTTGTCGGCGAGCTCCGGGCGCTCGTCGGCGTCGACGTCGACGACACGCAGGCGCTTCTTCTGCGTGACGCGCACCCAGGCCACGAGGCTCTCCATCCGCCGCGAGGCGCCGCACTGTCGTCGACTGACGAACAGGAGCGCGGGCCGCTCGGACAGCGCCTCGGAGCCAACTCGACTCTCCGAGGGCTTCATCTCCAGAGGACTGCCCGATCCACGCGCTCTCGAAACCAGGGCGTTTCGCGGCCGCCGTGGAAGGGGAACACACGGATCCCGACTTTTTCAAGGAGGAACGATGACGAATGCGACCGTGCAAGACGTCATGACGCCGTCCCCGAGCGCGATCGAGAGCGGCGAGAACGTCGTCGAGGCCGCCCGGATGATGATGGCCGAGAACATCGGCTCGCTTCCGGTGATCCACAGCGACGAGCTCGTCGGCATGGTGACCGACCGCGACCTCGTCCTGCAGGTCATGGCCAAGGACCTCGACCCGAACGTGGTCCCTGTGTCACAGGTGTGTAGCGAGGACCCGGTGGTCGCGGAGCCGGACGAGCCGCTCGAGGAGGCACTTCGGCGGATGGCCGCAGAGCAGGTCCGCCGGCTTCCGGTCGTGCAGGGCACCCGACTCGTCGGCATCCTCGCGCAGGCGGACGTCGCGCGGTCGGCCGACCCGAGCTCGACCGGACAGCTCGTCGAGCAGATCTCTCAGGACTGAGGCGCTGCGCGAGAGAGCCGCAGAGTCAGCCACTCCTCGGCGTCGCGGTGCGTCGGCGTCACCGAGTCGACGAGCGGACCGACGACGCGCGTGAGAGAGCCGTTCGTACCGCTTCCCTCGACGAGCGGCCCGACCGCGACGACGACCTCGTCGGCCTCGACGACGACCTCGACCGTGACCTCGTCGCCCGCGCTCGCCCCGAGCACGCTGAGGACGGCGAGCTGAATATCGTCGACGCGCTCGTACGGCAGGTCGAGCCGGCTGCCCACGCCGCCGAGCACGAGCGTTGCAACGCTTCGAGACGGCTCGTCGGCAGGAATCGTGAGTGTGATCCGGTCAGTCATAGGCACACGAGAGGCCTCCACCTTCACCTAGACTCGCTGCCGTGGCAAGGGACAACAGCCTCGAGTTGTCGCTCGACGCGCTACCGGATGGTGGCGCCGTGATGCGCGTGGACGGCGAGCTCGACCTCGCGAACGCGTCCGAGCTCGAGCAGACCCTCTCCCGTGCGAACCTCGGCGAGCGGCTGGTGATCGACCTCTCGCTGTGCACGTTTCTCGACTCCTCCGCGCTGCGCATCCTCATCGCGACGATCAAGGACGCTGGTGAGCACGGCGGGACGGTGTCGCTCGTCGCTCCCGAGCCGGGGATCGCTCGCGTGCTCGAGATCGCGTCGGTGGACACGATGGCGGCTGTCGTTCCGTCCCTCGACTCGGCGCTCTAGCCGCGGTCGCCCACGGCCGCGAGCGCATCCGGAACCGTCTCGTGGAGCGGGAGCAGCCGGTCGATACGCGTGATCTCGAGGATCCTCCGAAGCTCGGGGCCCGGTACGACGAGATGGAGCTCGCCGCCCTCCGCGCGCAACCGCTGCATTGCGCCGAGCAGCACGCCGAGGCCCATCGAATCGACGAACGTCACATGCGAGAGATCGATCACGAGCGTCGAGGCGCCGTCGTCGACGGCATGCGCCAGAAGCCCTTTGAGCTCGCCGGCGACGTAGAGGTCCACGTCTCCGGAGACGGCCAGGACGACCGTCCCGTCGCGCGAGAGCCTCTCCTCGATGCGGAACGCTTCTGGCGCCGCCGGACGCGCGTCCATCGCGCGGGACTTACCCCGTGGTGGGCCGGCTCAAACCTGGCGCCGAAACACCTTATGCTGCTGTTCCGCGACCGCGAGGCAGTGTGACGTCCTACGAGCTGGACCGACGAGAGACCGAGGTCCCCGGCACGATCGTGGCCGATGCCTCGGGAGAGCTCGACCTCACGAACGCGCGGGAGCTCGAGGCGCGACTGGCCGACCTGGCGGTCGACGGCACTCGGCTGGTGCTCGACCTCAATCGCGTCACCTTCGTCGACAGCGCGGCCTTGCACGCGTTCTTCCGCACCGCGAGGCGCCTGGGGGACGGGCGGTTCGGCGTTGCTCTCGCGCCGGCGGCAGCGCTCATGCGTACGCTGACGATCGTCGGGCTCACGGACGCCGTGCCCGTGCGCGCGACCGCCGACGAGGTCGCGCAGGCGCTCGGCACACCCGCGGCTTGAGCCGCGCGTGTTTGCCGGACGAGCCCTTCGGGTACTCCACGCGGGCCGGCAAGCGCGTTCGCCGGCTCATTCGCGAAAAGGAGTGACATGGGCATCAGTCTCAGCATCTTCCTCGTCGCCGCAGGAGCGATCCTCACGTGGGCCGTCTCGGCCGACGTCAGCGGCGTCGACATCAACGCGGTCGGTGTCATCCTCATGGTCGTCGGCATCGTCGGACTCGTCGTCTCGATGATCTTCTGGTCGAGCTGGGGCGGCTTCGGCGCACGTGACGCCGGTGGCCAGAACACGACCGTCATCGAACGCGACCGCGTCTAGCGGATGGGGATCATCGGCTGGATCATCCTCGGGCTCCTCGCCGGGCTGATCGCGAAGGCGGTCCTGCCCGGCGCGGAGTCCATCGGACTGATCGTCACGACCCTGGTCGGGGTCGCCGGCGGCCTGCTCGGTGGCTTTCTCGCCACCGCGCTCGGGTTCGGAGACCCGATCGACGAGTTCTTCGACCTCAGCACCTGGCTGGCCGCGATCGTCGGCGCCGTGATCATCCTCGCGATCTGGAACGCGATCCGCGGCAAGAAGTTCGCGTAAGCCGACCACCCGGGGCTCAGTCACGGGCTCCGGGTGGTTTGCTCCCTCCATGCACCGAGTCCGGGTGGACACCGAGCCCGACGGCACCGCGATCGTGAGCGCCGAGGGTGAGCTCGACGCGTACGCCGCGCCTGAGCTGACCGAGTGCTTCGAGAGCGTGTCCGGGGCTCGCAAGCTCGTGACCGATCTGAGCACGGTCTCGTTCCTGGACTCGACGGCGCTCGGCCTCGTCGTCCGAGCGCTCCGTGCGCTCGACGAGCGCGGCGGCGAGGTCCGCGTCGTACTGCCCCGCTCGTCGGCCCGCCGAATCTTCGAGATCACGACACTGGATCAGGTGCTGCCGACTTCCGAGTCCCGCGAGGACGCGCTCGCGGAGCTCGCGGACGAGCGGCCCTAGTCGACGACCGGAGCGAGGTACTTCGTCATCCGGACGACCGTCCCGCGGCCGTCCGCGCCGTCCGCGACCTCGAGCTCGTCGACCACCGCGCGGATGATCGCCATGCCCATCCCGCCATCGAACGGCGCGAGATCGGCAGGCGCCTCGCCGTTCTCGAGCACGCGGGCGACGTCGGCGACCTCGAGGCCCGATCCCTGATCCTCGACGATCATCTCCAGCTTCTCCTCCTCGACGCGGAAGACCACTCCCACGGAACCGTCCGACGACCCGTAGGCGTGGCGCACGACGTTTCCGCACGCCTCGGTCACCGCGAGCTTCAGATCCGCGAGACCTTCCTCGCCCAGCGGCACGCCACGCGCGATGCCGGCAAGCGCGAGCCGGGCGAGCAGGAGGTAGTCGGCCTTGGCCGGAAACGTGAGTCTCACGATCTGTTCAGCCATCGCTCGTCGCCACCTCCTCGATCCTGCCGCGCATCGTTGCAAGCGCGCTCCGCAAGAGGCGCGACACGTGCATCTGCGAGATCCCGACTTCGGCCGCAATCTGCGACTGGGTCTTCTCCTCGAAGAAGCGGAGCTCCACGATCCGGCGCTCGCGCTCGTCGAGCGCGTCCAAGCCAGCCGCTACCAGGGAGCCGTCCTCGACCTCCGTGTAGCCCGCTTCATCGGCGCCGAGCTTGTCGGCCAGGGTCGTCTCGTCGCCGTCGTCGAAGGTTGCGTGCAGCGAGCGCGTCGAATACGCATTCGCAGAGTCGAGCGCGTCGATGACGTCCTCCTCCTCGACCGAGGTCGCCGCCGCGAGCTCCGCGATCGTCGGCGAGCGCCCCAGCTCCGTCGTCAGCTCGTCGAGGACGCGCGAGAGGCGAACGCTCAGCTCCTTCAGGCGACGCGGGACGTGCATCGCCCAAGCCTTGTCGCGGAAGTGCCGGCGGATCTCTCCGACGATGGTCGGGACCGCATAGCTCGAGAACTCCACGCCGCGATCGACGTCGAAGCGATCGACGGCCTTGATGAGGCCGAGCGCGCCGACCTGGACGAGATCCTCGAGCGGCTCACCGCGACCTGCGTAGCGCGACGCGAGCGCACGGACGAGCGGCATGAGCTCGACGAGCGCCTGCTCGCGCGCCTCCCGGTCCCCGTCACGGTGGTACGCGCGGAGCAGTGCGTTGACGTTTCGCTCCATCACACGGGCCATCGGCTCGCGGCGACGCTGGGCGGCGTGAATCGCATCGCGATCCAGAACTCTTCGCCGGACCGGTGGGTCCGGATCTCGTCCACGAGAGACGACAGTACGCCTTCGAGGCCGCGCGAATCGAGCCCATACGCTGCCAGCGGCCCGACTTCCACCCGGAGGTCCTCGCGCGTCGGTGTCATCGCGAGCGTGAGCGTGTCCCGGGCCCGTGGCTGCCGGAGCGCGGCATCGACTGCAAGCTCGAGATCCTCGATGCGATCGACGCGGAGCCCGAGCCGCGCTCCGAGGCCGGCTGCGACGAGCCTCGCAACAGGGGCGAACCGACGTCCCCTCGGAAGCTCGAGCTCGACCGCGTCCATGGGGTCTCGGGAGGTCCCGGCCCCGCTCGCCGCGAGCGTCTCGATACGAGCTGGGCTCACGTGGTCGTGGTACCCGTAGGCGCCTGGCGCAAAACGCGCTTCGTTCACTCCGCGTCGAGGCATGTCGCGTCCGCCTTCGTCTCGTCGACGAGAGATCCACCCGTGTGCTCGGAGCCGGCAGACGTTTCGGCTCCCCGTGGACGTGGAATGCCCCTCGAGCACGTCACGACCGGCGACACGTGAAACGGAGGTGCGGACATGTACATCGGCGGAGGAGTTCTCGCGCTCATCCTGATCATCGTCCTCCTGATCTGGCTCTTCTAGAGCTGGGAGGGGAGCAGGGGCTCGCCGGGCCCCGGATCACTGGGTCCCGGCGAGCTCCTTCTCGAGCGTGACCCGAGTGCCCTGCTCGTCGCGGGCGATGTCCACGGAGGACATCAGCGAGTGCATCAGCCGAAGGCCGAGGCCGCGATCCGAGCGGTCAGCCGGTTGCACCCAGCCACCCGAGTCCTCCACGACGATCCGCACCCCGGTCTCGGTGCGATCGGCATGGACGGATACGTGGTCGCCGGCCGGCTCTTGCGCATGCTCGACCGCGTTCGCACACGCCTCCCAGGCCGCAAGGACGAGATCGTGAGCGTCCGCCGGGCTGGCTGGCGTTCCCTCGAGCCAGACTCGAAGCGAGTCGCGCACGAGCTCGAGTGAGCCGATGTCGTTCGGAATGCGCAGCTCGAGCGGCGCGGGCGCGACCGCGAGCAGGCGGAAAGCGAGGAGCGCGATGTCGTCTCCGCGCTCTGCCTCGCCCACGAGGCGCTCGACGACGTGTTCGACCAGCTGTTCCGGGTGGCGGGGCCCATCCACGACCGCAGCACGCAGCCGCTCGAGGCCCTCGTCGATCGAACGGCCGCGGCGCTCGACGAGACCGTCGGAGTAGAGGAGCAGGACCGAGCCGACCGGGAGCTCCAGGACCGTCTGGCGGTAACGCGTGTCCGGGCCGACGCCGAGCGGCAGTCCGCGTCCGCCCTCGATAAGCTCGACGGTGCCGTCGGCGTACGCGACGAGCGGCGGCGGATGCCCGGCCGAAGTCAGGCGGCACACGCCGCTCGCGGGATCGACGACCACGTATGCGAGCGTCGCGAACGTCGTCTCCAGCGACTCGCCTGCGAGGCGGTTCAACCGCGCGAGAGCCGACGCGGGCTTCAGGCGGTCGAGCGAGAACGCCCGCAGGCCGTTCCGGAGCTGAGCCATCGCCGCCGCCGCTTCCACCCCCTTGCCGACCACGTCTCCGACGACGAGGCCGAGCCGTCCGTCGGGCAGCGGGATCGCGTCGAACCAATCCCCACCGACGTCGAGCTCGGCCGTGCCCGGCAGGTAGCGCGCCGCGAGCTGCGCGCCTTCGACCCGCGGCAGCGAGGCCGGGAGGAAACTGCGCTGGAGGGTCTCCGCAATCGTCTGCTCGGTCTCGAGATGCGTCGCGCGAGCGAGCGCCTGGGCGGCCTGGAGCGCAAGGGACTCGACGAACTCGCGCTCTTCCACGGAGAGCAGGTGCGGCTCGTCCCAGGACGCGACGACGAGCCCGTTCGCGCGCCGACCCACGACGAGCGGTACGAACAGGAACGAGGAGTGACCGGTGGCGCCGAACGTCCCTGCGAGGTCCGGGAACTCCGCAATGAGCTCGTCGAGCGTCCCGTAGAAACCGGAGATGCGCCGCCTGATCGCGCGGGTCCCCGGCGTTGCTTCGTCGAGCGAGACCTCGACCCAGGGCTCGATGTGTTCGTCGGCGTAGCCTTGCCAGGCGAGTGTCTTCACGAGCTGGCGCTCCTCCGCTACGACTGCGAGGGCAACACCGGCTGCGCCGACGGCCTCCGCGATCTGCTCGACCGCGACCTCGGCGACGTCAGAGCGCGTGAGTGCTTGCGAAAGCTCGGACGTCATGCCCTGGAGCCGCTCGGTGCGCGTGCGCAAGAACTGCTCCTCGTCGAACAGCCGGCTCCGCTCGAGTGCCTGCGCGCACTGCGAGACGATCGTCTGGAGCCAGCGACGCTCTCCCTCGCTCAGCGTCCGCGGATTGCGGAAGCCGATGTGCAGCGCGCCCCCCGTCCCGCTGCCCGTTGTCAATGGAAGAGCGACCCAGCCCGCATCGCCGCCTTCCGCCGCGACGTCCGCGAACGAGTCGAGCTCGTCCGGTGTGAGCGCCCACACGGCCTCCCCCGTCGAGATCGCCCGCGAGAACGGAACGTCGGAGTCGAGCGAGAGCCCGCGCCAGATCTCGACCTCCGCGTCGGAGTAGCCGCTGCTCGCGACGAGCTCGACGGCCCGGACCCCGGGCTTGGAGAGCACGACGAAGCCCACGTCCGCGCCGACGGCAACGAGCGCGTGCTCGAGACAGGTCGTGCTGACCTCGGCGGCCGTCGCGGCCAGCGAGAGCGCGGCCGTGATCTCCTGCAACCGGCGTGTCTCGTCAGCGCGCCGCGCCGCCTCGGCCTCAGCGCGCCGTCGCTCGACCTGCTCGAGTGCGAACCCGGCCTGGTCGGCAAAGCGGCCGAGGAGCGCGATCGTCGAGCCGTCCGGCTCGGAGACAACGCGGTCCCACGACACGATGAGGACCAGCTCCGCGTCGCCGCCCCCGATCGCGACCGGCACCCGTAGCGACGAGTGGACCCCGAGCGCGCGCGTCCGCTCGAGGCCGGCGCCACGCGCCTCCTCCTGGACATCGGCGACGAAGGAGACCTCGAGCTCGTCGACGGCGTCCAACAGCGACGGGAAGTCGGCGAGGTCACCCGTCAGCCCCGGCGGGAGGTGCTCGGAGTAGGGCTCGGAGGCAACGAGCTCGAGCCGGTGGTCGCGGAGGCGCCAGAGCACCGCGAGATCGGCGCCGAACGTCCGCAGGGCCTCGACGCAGATCGCGGCCGCGGCGCTCTCCGGGCTGTCCGTGTGGAACCGTGGCGCGACCCGCAGGATCCGGTCGAGCCCCTCCCGCGACTCGCGCTCCCGCGCGTAGAGCTGAGCGCGCTCGAGGGCCTGGCCGCCGAGATAGGAGGCGAGCACCGCGATCGCCTCCGCGTCCTCGTGCGGAGTCCCGTGCTCGTCGAAGAGGAGGCTCAGCGCCCCGACGATCTCCCGCCCGGCCCAGACCGGCACCGCGATCGCTCCATGAGCGTACGGCGTCCGCGCCGCCCCCTCGGGGAAGTCCCGCTCGAACGTCGCGCGGTCCGGCACGCGGACGATCTCCCCCACTCGGGCCGCCTGGACGATCGGCGCCCGCGCCGAGAGCGGGAACCTCGTGCCCGGCTCGTGCGTCTGCCGCCCGACCCCCTGCGGGTCGACGACGGCGATCTCGTCACCGTCGATCAAGCCCAGCGCGCCACCGCGGGCTCCCAGCAAGGCCGGCGTTCGCTCGATCAGCTCGTGTGCGACCTCCGAGGGCGTGACCGCCGCCGAGAGAGACGCGGCGAGATCCTGCATCCCAGCCATCTCCCGGATTGACGCCTCCGCGGTGTCGGCGGCGATCGCCGCGCGCTGACGGCCGCGCCGCATCACCTCGGTCACCCACAGGACGCCGAGGGTGACGGAGAGGTTCACACCCCAGCGCGTCAGCGCGTCGGACTCGGCCTCGGGGAGCCCTCCGAGGGGCTCGACGAGGACCCAGAACGCGATTGTCCAGCTGACGGCCATCGAGAGGAACGCGGGCCCGAGCCCGCAGACCAGCACGACGACTGGGACGACACCCACGAGTGGCGCGTACAGCGGGGCCTCGCCGACGTCGAGCAGGAGGAGGAAGACGACCACGGCCCCGAGCGAGACGAGGAGCGCGACGCCGTAGCGCCGCAGGACGGGACGGTCGACCCGAGCGTGCCGCGGCACCGGCGGTGAGCCGTTCGCGGCGGAGCCTTGCTCGCCATCCGTATGGGTCGAGCTGGAGCTCATCGAGACTCACCCATCGCGCGTTCCACGCGCAACAGTACGCGTCCGCCGCCCGCTCTCTCGTCTTCGCGCTCGCGCGCGCTTGGGATACCCGCGTGTGCGGTCGCCAAACGCTGGTTTCCGTCCGGCGGCGGGCGGGTACCGGGGAGGTTCACCCGCAAGCGACCGAGGAGGTACGAACATGAACCCGGACGTCTGGACCTACCGGGAGACGTCGAGGCCCGGATCGAACCTGATGGAAATGGATGCCAACATCGTCGGCTACGACGTCGAGGCACTCGACGGCTCGATCGGACACATCGACGAAGCGACGTACGACGCGGGCTCGAGCTACATCGTGGTCGACACCGGCCCGTGGATCTTCGGCAAGAAGGTCATGCTGCCCGCCGGAGTCGTGCGCTCGATCGACGTCGCCGAGGAGAAGGTCTTCGTCAACCGGACGAAGGACGAGATCAAGGACGCGCCGCAGATCGAGGAGTTGATCGGCGCGGACAACGCATACCGCGACGAGCTGAGCTCGTACTACGGCCCGGGCGGAAGGGCCCACAGGGACGACAGCGTCTAGCGGTCCCACCGTGAACGGGGCCGGCGTCTGCCGGCCCCGTCTCTATCCGGGCGGCTCCTCGCGAGCCGTGCTCGCGACCACCGGTGTCTCGATCGCTCCCTCGCGCCGGAAGGCGAGAGCCTCGCGCACGATCGCATGAAGCGAGCCCGCGATCGGGATCGCGAACAGCGCGCCGAGGATGCCGGCGAGCTCGGCGCCGATCAGCACCGCGCAGAGCACCGCGAGCGGCGACATCTGCACCGTCCTCCCGTACACGAGCGGCTGCAGCACGTGGTTCTCGAACTGCTGGTACCCGATGAAGAAGCCGATGACGACGAGCGTGCGGATCCAGTCGGTCTCCACGAAGATCACCGTCGAGACGATGATCGCGGCGAGGGTAGCGCCCGCGAGCGGGATCAGGTCGAGGACGGCCACGACGACCCCGAGCGCGATCGCGAACTCGCTCCCGACCGCGAAGAGGACGGCGGCCGAGACGACACCGGCGATGAGCGAAATGAACAGGTTCCCGGTGACGTAGCCAGTGATCGTGCGGTAGATCTCGCTCAGGACCCGCTCGTAGCGGACGCGGGTCCCGTCGGGGAGGAAGGCGAGCGCGCGCCGGATGCTGCGCGGCCCCTCGAGCAGCATGAAGTATGTGAGAAAGATGATCGTGATCGTCCCCACCACGGCTGTGATGATGCTCCGAAGGATGTCGAGGACGGGCTCGCTGACGCCGAGTGCGCCGGCCGCGCCCTCCCGCTCGATCGCCTCGCGGATGCGGTCGACGATCTGGTACTCGTCCTGAAGGAAGCCGAGCGGCCCGCGGCCGGCGACGAGGTCGTCGACGAAGTCCGGGACCGCCTCGATGAAGTCGCTCACCTGCTCGACGAGGGGCGGGACGACGAGGAGCCCGATCGCGGTCAGAGCGAGGAGCGCGAGCAGGAAGACGACCATGGCCGCCCACGCGCGCCTGAGACCTCGCCGCTCGAACGCCGCGACCGCCGGGTTGAGCGCGGCCGCGAGCAGCGCCGCGATGACGATCCAGGTGAGGACGTGCAGCGCGAGGTAGCCGAGGAGGAGCACGATCCCGACGAGCACGGCGATCCCGAGGACGACAAAGACCGTCCTCGGGCGAACCGTGACGACCCGCACCTCCGGCGTGGACATGTCCGTTTCTTCGGTACGCCGTCGGAACCTCCTGGAATTCATGAACACGGACGATTCGCACTCGCCCGAGCCGGGTATCAGCCTTGGGAGCCTTCTTGCCGCTGCACGCCCGACTCGGGCGGAGCACCCGAGCTGCAGCGGGCGGCGGGGACCCGTCCGCTGCAGACCTCCCGTACCTGGACGACGCTCGTGCCGCCACGTACATTGCGCCCATCGCGCACGACATCGTCGACGGGAGTGCCCTGGAGTCCGAGCGGCTGGCGCGCCGCTACTTCGCACTCGTCGACGAGGGAGACGTCGAGCGGATGCGCGACCTCATCCACCCGGAGGTCGAGATGGTCTTGAAGACGACCCGCCCCGGGGACGTGCTCCGCGGACGAGAGGACGTCGTCGCGTTCGCGCGAGACCAGTCGGAGCGGTTCTTCGAGTCGAGCGCGACGGTCTTCGAGCCGCTGGACGAGACCCGCATCGTCGTGGAAGGCCGCATCCGGTGGCTCGACGACGAGCGCGTGCTGCGGGACGATCCGATGATCTGGGCGCTCGAGTTCCGCGACGGCCTCCTCCGCCGCTCCACGCCTGCACACTCGATCCTGGAGGCGAAGCTGATCCTCGCGGCTCGCGAGGAGACGGGTTGACGATGAACGACGCGAGCGAGCTCCCGGCCGAGCTCGAGGCCGCCTCGCCGGGCGGACGTTGGGCAGGTCGAGGGGCCGGGCCTCATCTGGGTCGCCCGACCCCCTCCTCCCCTCGACCTGCCGCAGTCAAGAGGCGCGTACCCGCGTCTCGGCAAGGGCCAAACGTTGCTTCTGAAGCATGACGTCCGAGGACGCCTTCCGGTCCCGGGCACTGCCGGAGGTGAGCCCCTACGCCTCCGCGAACGCGGCGAGCTCGCGCCGAAGGTCCTTGATCTCGTCCCGGAGCTTCGCGGCGTACTCGAAGCGAAGCTCCTCGGCGGCGAGGTACATCTCCTCCTCGAGCGTGACGACGAGCTTCTCGAGCTCGTCGCGTGACATCCCTTCGACCTCGGCCTTCCCACGGCGACGGCGCGAAGCCGGGACGTGCGGGGACTCGAGCGCGAGCAGCTCGGCGATGTCGGAGACGCCCTTGACGATCGTCTCCGGTGTGATCCCGTGCTCCTCGTTGTAGGCGATCTGGTACTCGCGGCGGCGGTTCGTCTCCTCGAGCGCGCCCACGATCGCCTCCGTGCGCTTGTCGGCGTACAGCAGCACCTTCCCGTTCACGTTGCGCGCGGCGCGGCCGGTCGTCTGCACGAGCGCGGTCTTCCCGCGTAGGAAGCCCTCCTTGTCGGCGTCGAGGACGGCGACGAGCGAGACCTCGGGCAGGTCGAGTCCCTCGCGCAGGAGGTTGACCCCGACGAGGACGTCGTACTCGCCCAGGCGGAGCTCGCGGATGATCGCGATCCGCTCGAGCGTGTCGATCTCGGAGTGGAGGTAGCGCGCGCGCACGCCGGCCTCGAGCAGGTAGTCGGTCAGGTCCTCGGCCATCTTCTTCGTCAGCGTCGTGACGAGAGTGCGCTCGCCCACTTCCTCCCGCTTGCGGATCTCGTTCAGGAGGTCGTCGATCTGGTTCCGCGTCGGGCGCAGCTCGACTTCCGGGTCGACGACGCCGGTCGGGCGAATGAGCTGCTCCGCGATGACCTTCGAGCGCGACAGCTCGAACGCACCCGGCGTCGCGGAGACGAAGACGAGCTGGTTCACCTTCCCCAGGAACTCGTCGAAGCGGAGCGGGCGGTTGTCGAGCGCCGAAGGCAGCCGGAAGCCGTAGTCGACGAGCGTCTGCTTGCGCGAGCGGTCGCCCTCGTACATGCCGCCGAGCTGCGGGACGGTCTGGTGCGACTCGTCCACGAAGCAGACGAAGTCGTCCGCGAAGTAGTCGATGAGCGTGAACGGGTGCGAGCCGGGCGGCCGGCCCTCGAGGACGCGCGAGTAGTTCTCGATCCCGCTCGTGAAGCCGAGCTCCCTCAGCATCTCCATGTCGTACTCGGTGCGCTGCCTGATCCTGTGCGCCTCGAGCATGCGCCCCTCGGACTCGAAGAACGCGACCTGCTCCTCGAGCTCGGCCTTGATCTCGTCGATCGCACGCTCGATCGTCGGCCGCGAGGTGACGTACTCGGTCGCGGGCCAGATGACGAGGTTGTCGAGCCGCGAGTACACCTCGCCCGAGAGCGGGTCGAAGTGCGTGATCTGCTCGACTTCGTCCCCGAAGAAGGACACGCGGTACGCCGTCTCGATGTTCGCGGGCTGCACCTCGACGATGTCGCCCTTCACGCGGAAGCGCGCGCGCCCGAGCACGGTGTCGTTGCGCACGTACTGGCTCTCGATCAGCTTGCGGAGGACCTCGTCGCGGTCGTGCTCCTGCCCAACCTCGAGGATGAGCACGCGCTCGCGCCACTCCTCGGGCGACCCGAGGCCGTAGATGCACGACACGGAAGCGACGACTACGGCGTCGCGGCGCGTGAGCAGCGACGAGGTCGCCGAGAGTCGCAGCCGCGCGATGTCGTCGTTCTGGGACGAGTCCTTCTCGATGTAGAGGTCGGCCTGCGGGACGTACGCCTCGGGCTGGTAGTAGTCGTAGTACGAGACGAAGTACTCGACCGCGTTCTCGGGGAAGAACTCGCGGAACTCGTTGCAGAGCTGCGCGGCGAGCGTCTTGTTGTGGGCGATGACGAGCGCGGGGCGCTGGGTCTTCTCGATGATCCACGCCATCGTCGCCGTCTTCCCCGTGCCGGTGGCCCCGAGCAGCGTCTGGAAGCGGTTGCCCTCGGCGACGGAGGCGGCGATCTCCTCGATCGCACGTGGCTGGTCGCCGGTCGGCGCGTAGACATCGGTCGTCTTGAAGGCCCGCGCCACCGGCCAAATGTAGCCGTCTTACTGTTGCCGCCCACAGCCTTGAGTGTCGCTCGAGCGTGCTCTAGGATCGTGCGCCCGATAACTAGAGGCGCCTCCGGCTGCGGCGGCGCAGGAGGAGGTCCCGATGCACGTACCGACAGGGAGGCGGCTGAGCCCTGCGTTCGTCGTCGCCATGATCGCGCTCTTCGTCGCCCTCGGCGGGACTGCGGGCGCAGTCGTAACCGCGGCGGTCCCGGCTCGCGAAGCGGGCGCTCGTCGCCGACAAGGCGAAGGTGGCGACCACGGCCAAGACGGCGACCACCGCCACGACGGCCGCCAAGGCCACGACGGCCACGACGGCCCAGAACGCCAACGCGCTCGGCGGCTCGACGTCGGCTCAGATCATCGCCGCCGCGACCACCGCCGGTCGCGACGCGGCGCTCGCCCAATCACCGCCGGGCTCGAGGCCCGCGAGCACGGCCGTCGGGCTTGCCGCGGTGAGGGTGGGCTCGATCGGCCTGAACGCCGATGAGCGGGCCGCCTTCATCGTCTCCTGCAACCAGGGTGAGAAGGCGCTCGGTGGAGGGTACTCCACGTTCGGCGAGGTGATCACCCTCGGCTCGTTCCCGACGAGCAACGGGACGGCCTCGGCATCTCGATCTGGCCAACCTGGACGCCGTCGACCCGGTGGACGGGGACGTCGTACGTGACCTGCCTCAAGTAGGAGGCAAGAAACCCTCGGTCGCCGGCGGACTCTGGGGCGCGCCGGCGGCCGCCGTGCTCAGGACGCGGCCGGCTCGGCGACCGCCGCTCCGGGGGCGATGTCCTCGTCGCGGTGGCGGAGCACGATCGCCGCGTAGACAAGGGCCATGCCGGTGACGCCGGCCACGGTCGCGGCGAAGAGCGGGGCCACGCCCCAACGTTCGAGCACCTGGCCCGCGACGAGGAAGCCGAATGGCGCGGCGAGGGTGTTGATCGAGATCACGGCGGTGATGGCCATCGCCCGCAGGTTCTCGGGCGTCCGCGAGGTGAGAACGGCGATCAGCGGCCCGTTGATCATCGGCGTGAAGAACGTCGCGACGAAGAGTGCGACGAAGACGAGCGGCCAGGGCGGGAGGAACGGAAGCACCCAGAGCGGCACCGAGAACGCGAGGATCGCGAGCCCCGACAGCCTGAGGGGCGCCACCTTGCGCACCGCCGCGACCGCCACGAGGCTGCCGACGAGCGCGCCCGCGCCGAGCGCGGCGTAGAAGAGCCCGGCGATCCGCGAGTTCTCCTCGAACTCCTCGAACGCGTAGACCGGCAACCCTGCGGACATGCCCGCGCTCAGGAACCCGAACGCGACCACCACGCCGGCAATCGGCCCGAGGAGCCGGTCCTGGAGGAGGAAGCGAACACCGGAGAGCACCTTCGGCCGGACCGCCGCTGCGATCGCCTTCCGGCGAGGCACGAAGACGAGGACGAGGAGAAAGGCCACGACGTACGTCGCGGCGTCGACGTAGAGCACGTTCGGCGCGCCGATGAACGGGATGAGCAGGCCCGCGACCGCCGGCCCCAGGAGCGCGGACAGGGCGGCGCCGCCCTCGATGAGGCTGTTCCCCTGCGACATCAGCCGCTCGTCCTCGCCGACGAGCTCCGGCAGGATCGTGCGTTGCGAGGCGTAGTACGGAGGGATGAAGCAGCCGAGCAGCGCCACGAGCCCGAGCAGGAGCGGGAAGCTCAGGAGGTCGAGCGAGTGCAGCAGCGGGATCGAGGCGAGGATCGGCGCGCGCGCGAAGTCCGCGATGAGCATCGTGTTGCGCGACCCGATCCGCTGCACGAGGAGCCCGCTCGGGATGCCGAGGACGACCATCGGCGCGATCTCGGCCGCGAGGACGAGCGTCATCTTCCCGGGCGAGCCCGTCGTCACGAGGACGAACCACGGCAACGCGAGGTACGTCATGCGCGTGCCGAAGACCGAGATGACCTCGGCGGAGACGAGCGCCGAGACGGCCGTCTTCTTCACTCGTGTCACTGCGCGGCCGCCTCGACGCTGTCCATGGCGCCAGTAATATAAAACGTCCGTACGGTTTTGTAAAGTGGGAGCGGTCGCGATGCCCAAGATCACCCAGGAGAAGCGGAACGCGAGGCGCGAGCAGATCCTTGCCGGCGCAAGGCGCTGCTTCGCCGAGCACGGCTACGAGGGTGCGACGGTCGCGCGACTCGAGGCCGAGATCGGCCTCTCACGCGGCGCGATCTTCAACTACTTCTCCTCCAAGGAGGACCTCTTCGTCGAGCTGGCGGTGCAGGACAGCGCCCGAATGTCCGAGCTCTGGATCAACGAGGGCCTCGAGGCGATCCTCCGCGGGATCCTCGAGCTCGATCCCGCCTGGCTGAACGTCAATCTGGAGCTCATCCGTCGCGTCCGCACGGACCTCCCGTTCCGCGAGCGGATCGAGGAGCGCCAGCAGGCGTTCATCCCCATCAACCGTGCGCGAGTCGAGGAGGCGCAGCGCGAGGGCGAGCTCCGAGACGATCTCGAGCCGAGGCAGATCGGCGCGTTCGTGAACCTCGTGCTCAACGGGCTCGCGCTCCAGCGAGCGTCGGGCGAGGAGCCCCCTCCGGTCGAGCTCGTCCTCGGCCTGCTCGAGGACGCTATCGGGGGCGAAGCTCGGACGGGTACGCGTCCGCGTACACCCGCGTGAGCCGCTCGACCTCCTCGACGTAGGCGCGCGTCTCCGGGAACACGATCCCGAGGCCATCCGCGCGCCACTGGTCGACGTTCCCCTGCCCGGCGTGGTACGCGGCGAGCGCGAGGTTCACCGCCCCGTAGCGCTCGCGCATGTGGTCGAGGTACCACGTGCCATAGCGGACGTTGATCTCGGGGTCGCGCAGGTCCGCGACGACGAAGTGGTGGCCTCCGGTTCGCTGCGCGATCCCCCGCGCGGTGTCCGGCAGGAGCTGCATGAGCCCGATCGCGCCCGCTGCGGACTCTGCGTTCGGGTCGAACCTGCTCTCGACGTAGACCACTGCCGCGACGAGCGCGGGGTCGAGGTCGTGGTTTCGCGCATGCGTGCGGACGATGTGGTCGTATTCGAGGGGGTAGCGGGCGCGCAGGTACACGTCGGGCTCGGTCCCGACGATCCAGGCGGCCGCGCCGGCCAGGACGAGCACGGCGATGGCTGAGATGGTCAGGATCCGCACGGGAGGAGCGTGGCTACGCGCCGGAGGCGCCAAGTTACAACGTGTAACTTGGCTCTTCACCGCCCGCCGCAGCCGTTGCTTCGGCGGACAGGGTAGCCACCACGTCCGCGACCCACGCATCGAGCTCGGCGGGGGTGCCGGTGTTGACGTAGACGAAGTCCGCGCGCTTCGCCTTCTCCTTGTCGGGGAGCAGGCGCGACTCCCGCTCGTCCTTCCCTCCTCCTGTACGCGCCTCACGGAGCTTCGCCGGCGCGGTGATCACGACCACTCTGTCGAAGCGCTCGTCGGCCCCGACCTCGTACAGAAGCGGAACCTCCGTCACGCAGACCGTCGGTGGCGTCTCCAAGCGCGAGAGCTGCTCGCGCCAGGCGAGGTACTCGCGCGACACGAGCGGGTGCAGAAGCTTCTCGAGGAAGTCGAGCGCGTCGGGGTCCCGGAACACGCGGAAGGCGATGCGCTCGCGATCCGGCGCGCCGTCCTCGCCGAGGATCTCCTCCCCGAGCCTCTCGACGAGCGCCAGCTTCACGTCGGGATCGGTTGCGAGAAGGTGATGGACGATCTCGTCGCTCGAGACCGTCGCGGCGCCGTGGCGGCGGAAGCTCGCGAGCGCAGTCGACTTGCCGGCGCCGATGCCTCCGGTGATCGCGACCGCGATCGGGCGCAACGGCGACCTAGGCGGTCTCTTCTTCGGGCTCGACCGCGGGCTCGTCGGCCGGCTCGGCGACGGGCGCCTCCGCCTGCTCTGGCTCGGTTGACACCTCGGCCTCGACCTCTGCGGCCATCTCGGGCTCGGTCGCCGCGTCCTCGACCGGCTCGGCGGCGGGTTCCTCGGCCTGCTCTTCGGCCCGCTCCTCGGCCCGCTCCGACTGCTCGGGCTCCGCGACCTCGACGTCTGCGACGATCTCGGGCGCAGTCTCGGCGTCTCCGCCTCCACTGCCTCCGCGTCCTCGACGGCCGCGGCTCCGCCGGTCGGGAACGCCTCCTCGGAGAGCATCAAGTCCGGCGTCGTGTGCACCGACTCCGCGCCGTCGGCGCGTGGTACCGGCTGCTCGCCCTCTTCGACGCGCTTCAGCGACAGCGACAGCCTGCGCCGCTCGCCGTCGATCTCGAGGATGCGGACGTTGACGGCCTGGCCCTGCGCGACGACCTCGCGCGGATTCTCGACGTGGTGCGGCGCGAGCTCGGAGATGTGCACGAGGCCCTCGACGCCGGGGAGGATCTCGACGAACGCGCCGAACGTGACGACCTTCGCGACGCGGCCCTCGACGACGTCGTCCTCGCGGTACGAGTCCAGTACCTGCTGCCACGGGTCGCTCTGGGTCTGCTTCAGACCGAGCGAGATCCGCTGGCGCTCGCGGTCGATGTCGAGCACTTTCACGCTTACCGTCTGACCGATCTCGAGCACCTCGGAGGGGTGGTTCACGTGGCTCCACGAGAGCTCGGAGATATGGATGAGCCCGTCCATCCCGTCGAGGTCGACGAACGCGCCGAAGTCGACGATGTTGGAGATCTGGCCCTCGATCACGTCGCCCGCGTTCAGGCGGTCGAGGATCGCCTGTCGCATCTCCTTGCGCTCGTCCTCGAGGACGGCGCGGCGCGAGAGGACGACGTTGTTGCGCGAGCGGTTCAGCTCGATGACCTTGCAGCGGAGCTCACGCGAGAGGAACTCGTCGAGGTCTTGGACGCGCCTGATGTCGACGAGCGACGCCGGGAGGAAACCACGAACCCCGAGGTCGAGGATGAGGCCGCCCTTGACGACCTCGATCACCTTGCCCGTCACGGGCTCGCCGGACTCGGCGGCGCCCTCGATCTTCTTCCACGCGAGCTCGAAGCGGGCGCGCTTCTTGGAGAGGATGAGCCGGCCCTCGGCATCCTCCTTCGTAAGGACGAGCGCGTCGATCTCGTCGCCGACCGAGACCTCGTCGGCGGGGTTCACCGAGCGGCGGATCGTGAGCTCGGCCACAGGGATCACGCCCTCCGACTTGTAGCCGATGTCGACGAGCACCTCGTCCTTGTCCACGCGCACGACCGTGCCGTGGACGACCTCCCCCTCGTTGATCGTGGGAAACGAGGAGTCGTAGTCGGGTATGAGCTCGCCGTCGGGGCCCGTTACCCAGACCCCCTCCTCCGTAGCGACGGGCTTCTCAACGGTGTCGTTCGCCATCGGATCGCGGAGTATAGCCAGCCTTTCGCCGCGGGAATCGCGGAAAGCAGGCGATTTCCCGGAGCGACCGGTCCGCTAGAAACCGCTCCATGCGGGTCACGTTGGTGCGGAGCGCGACGGTGCTGCTCGAGCTTCAAGGGCGGCGGATCCTCGTCGATCCGATGCTGGACGACGTCGGCACGCGACCGCCGGTCGAGCAGACCGCGAATCCGGTCCGGAATCCGACCGCACCGTTGCCCATTCCGGCCGAGGAGGTCGTCCGCAACCTGGACGCGGTCGTCGTCACGCACCGCCATCGCGACCACCTCGACGCGCGCGCCGTGGAGCTCCTGCCGCGCGACGTTCCCGTCTTCTGTCAGCCGGCGGACGAAGAGGCGCTCCGCGAGCTCGGCTTCGACGCCAGAGCTGTCAGCGAGAGCCTGGATTGGGACGGAATCGCGATCGCTCGCACACCGGCTCGCCACGGGACGGGCAACATGGCGAAGCTGCTCGGGCCCGTCAGCGGGTTCGTGCTCGACGATCTCTACCTCGCCGGGGACACCGTCTGGTACGAGGGCGTCGAGAAGGCGATCGAGTACCACAGGCCACGCGTCGCGGTCGTGAACGCTGGCGGTGCGGAGTTCCTCGAGGGCGGGCTCATCGTCATGGGGATCGACGACGTGCGCGAGGTCGTGGCGAGGGTCCCCCGGGTGGTCGCGGTTCACCTGGAGGCACTCAACCACTGTTACCTCTCGCGCGCGGCGTTGCGCGAGGCCGTTCCGGGCGTGCTCGTGCCGGAGGACGGCGAGACGCTGGACCTCTGACGTGTTCGGGCTTCAGCCCTGCCCGGTTCGAGGCTCTGATCGGGGACCCGACGAGGAGGTCGGGCTGAGCCTGCCCCCAGCACTGCTCACGCCTTCGCCTCGGCCCAATCGTCGCCGACGCCGATGTCGACGGCGAGCGGCGGGTCGAGCGGGTACGCGCCGACCATTTCCTCACGCACGAGCTCGCGCACGGCGGAGACCTCTGTCTCCGGGACCTCGAGCAGAAGCTCGTCGTGCACCTGGAGGACGAGCCGCGCGCCACGGCCCTCGTTGCGCAGTCGCGAATGGATCGCAACCATCGCGACCTTGATGATGTCCGCGTTCGAGCCCTGCATGACGAAGTTGACGGCGACGCGCTCGCCGAAACCGCGCGTCTGCCGATTCGAGGCGCGGAGCTCCGGAACCGGGCGCCGGCGCCCCAGCAGGCTCGACGCGTACCCGTCCTCCGCGGCCTGCGTGATCGTACGGGCGATGAACGCCTGCACATGCGGGAAGCGCGCGAGGTACGAGTCGATGTACGCCTGCGCCTGCTCCTTCGGGATGTCGAGATTCTCGGAGAGCCCGAACGCCGAGATCCCGTAGACGATCCCGAAGTTGATCATCTTCGCGATCGCGCGCTCGTCCTTCGTGAGCGTCGCAGGGTCCTTCCCGAGCACCTCGGCCGCTGTCGCCGTGTGGATGTCCTCGCCGCGCAGGAACGCCTCGCGCAGCTTCGGCTCGCCGGAGACGTGCGCCAGGATCCGGAGCTCGATCTGCGAGTAGTCGGCCGAGAGCAGGCGATGCCCCGGCTCGGCGACGAAGGCCGAGCGGATCTCGCGTCCGAGCTCGGTGCGAATCGGGATCGCCTGCAGGTTCGGGCTCGAGGTCGAGAGCCGTCCGGTCGCGGCCACGTGCTGGTTGATGGTCGTGTGCAGGCGACCGTCCTCCCCGATCAGTGTGGGCAGCGGCCCGAGGTACGTGTTCACGAGCTTCGTCAGCTCGCGCCACTCCTCGATCACGGGGACGATCTCGTGGTCGCCGCGGATCGCGCGCAGGACCTTGCCGTCGGTCGAGTAGCCGGTCTTCCCCTTGCGCCCCGGTGTCAGACCGAGCTTCTCGAAGAGGATGCGCCCGAGTTGCACCGGTGAGCCGAGGACGAACTCCTCGCCCGCGAGCTCTTGGGCGCGCGCCTCGAGCTCCTCGACCCGGTCGGAGAGGCGCGCCGTGATCTCGCCCATGCGGTAGGTGTCGATGCGGACGCCGGCGTCCTCCATGGCCGCGAGCACGCTCGTCAGCGGCAGCTCCACGTCGTCGTAGAGCCGCTCGAGGCCTCGCTCCTGGACGCGTTCGCGAAGGAGCGGCGCGAGGCGGCGCGCGGCCTCGGCGTGGCGGACGAGCGCAGCGGTCTCCTCCTCGGTCGGCGGCTCGGGCACGAGCTCGAGGCCGTACTCCGCAGACAGGTCGTCCTGGGAGTAGTCCGCCCGGCCGGGGTCGATGAGATACGCGGCAAGCAGCGTGTCGTCGGCAGCCTGCACGCGGAGCGCCTTGGCGTCGTGCACCGCCAGGTCGCGCGCGCCTGGTGCCAGCGTGTCGGGACGCGGCCCCACGACGACGCCCTCCTCGATTGCGAGGGCCACGCGTTCCGCGTCGGCGGCGAGCCCCACGCGGCCTCGCAGCCTCGGCAGCTCGCCTTCACGCCAGGGAACCGACTGCAACTCGGCCTGCGGCAGCTCGGCGGCCGGCAGCGCCTCGTCGAGCGTGTCGACGCGGCCGAGCAGCGCGCGGAACTCGAAGCGGCGGAAGATCTCCTTCAGCCGGGAGCGATCGGGCGGCCGGGATACGAGCTCGCCCGCGTCGACGCCGAGCTCGAGGTCGCGGCGCATCGTCGCGAGGGTCTTCGACTCCTGCGCCTGCTGGGCGTGCTCCTTCAACGACCTCGACCGCGCGGGCGAGAGCTCGCCGACATGCTCGAGCACGCCCTCGACCGAGCCGTATTGCGCGATCAGCTGCCCAGCGGTCTTGTCGCCGATGCCAGGGACTCCCGGGATGTTGTCGCTCGTGTCTCCCTTGAGCCCGATGAAGTCCGGGACCTGGTCCGGGCGGACGCCATAGCGCAGCTCGACGCGCTCCGGCGTGTAGACGTGGACGTCCGCGACGCCGCGCGGCGTCATCATCAGGCACACGTTCTCGGAGACAAGCTGGAACGCGTCGCGGTCGGTGGACACCACGCACGTCTTGATCCCGGCCTCGTCCGCGCGCGTGGCGAGCGTCGCGATCACGTCGTCCGCCTCCCAGCCCTCGAACTCGAGGTTCACGTACCCGAACGCCTCGACGATCGGCCGGAAGTGCGGGAACTGCTCACGCAGGAGATCGGGCATCGCCGAGCGCCCGGACTTGTACTCGGCCGAGATCTCGGTGCGGTGCACCGGCCTCGTGTCCCAGGCCACTGCGACTCCGCGCGGCGTGTAGTCGGAGAGGAGCTTGAAGAGCATGTTCGTGAACCCGAGCAGCGCGTTGGTGAATTGGCCGTCGGTCGTCTGGAGCTCCTCCGGGAGTGCGTAGAACGCGCGATAGGCGAGGTTGTTGCCGTCGACGAGGAAGAGCTCGGAGTCGCGCGCCGGCCCGTCGTCGAGCTGGAGCTCCTCGCCGGTGAGGGTCTTCGGCACGACTCGAGTGTACGGCGGGGAGCCGGCGCCGCCGTTGGTATCCGGGCGGACGTATGAGACGATTTGCGCGACGTGGAAGATCCACGTCGCCGTCAGCGTCCAGAGGGTAGGCCCCAATCGTACGGGGCCGCTCACAGGAAGGAGCCTGCATGAGCGAGACGAGCACCACGGCACTGCTCGTCGGCACCCGCGACATGTTCGCCACTCGGTCGAACGTGTTGACGGCGACAGTGCCACGTAGCGACATCGAAGATGCTTTGGCTTTGGATCCGCCGGCCGAGCTGATACTCGACGTCGTCCGGAAGCCCGACGGAGCGGACGACCTCGAGCAGCGGACCGTGAACGTCGCGTGGACGCGGAAGGATCTCGAGTCCGTGCTCGACGATCCGGACGCCGAAGCGATCACGTTCTCGTTCGACCCGGCCGAGCTCGAGCGGGTCTTGGAAGAGTCAGACGTCGAAGGCCATGGCCTCCGCGAGGCTGCGGCGGTCCTCACCATCGCGGCGGCAGCGGCCGCTTCTGGCGCCTCCGGCGCCTTCGGGGCGGTCCACGAGGAAGCATCGCTCGCCGAACGCGGGATCGGCGTTCAGGCGGCCGCAACTTCGGTCCACACGGAGGCGAGCCTCACCGAGCGTGGCATCGGCATCCAGCCGGCGGCTCCCACGGCACACGACGAGATGACCCTCGCCGCACGCGGAATCGAGCCGGGCACCATCCCGGCCACGCACGACGAGATGACCCTCGCCGCACGCGGAATCGAGCCGGGCACCATCCCGGCCACGCACGACGAGATGACCCTCGCCGCACGCGGAATCGAGCCGGGCACCATCCCGGCCACGCACGACGAGATGACCCTCGCCGCACGCGGAATCGAGCCGGGCACCATCCCGGCCACGCACGACGAGATGACCCTCGCCGCACGCGGAATCGAGCCGGGCACCATCCCGGCCACGCACGACGAGATGACCCTCGCCGCACGCGGAATCGAGCCGGGCACGATCCCGGCCACGCACGACGAGATGACGCTCGCCGCACGCGGAATCGAGCCCGGGACGATCCCGGTCTCAGACACTGACACCGGATCAGGGCTCGAGCTCACGGTCGACGCCAACACCATCGCCGGGGTTGCCGGCGGTCTTGCGGGTGCGGGGCTGCTGATCGCGGCCGCCGCGTTCGCGGTCCGACGGCGCGAGCCCGGTACGGCGTAATCGGTCGCCAGGGGGGCCGGTCGTTCGGCCGGCCCCTCGACCGAGCCTCGCTAGCGTGACGCGACGTGCGCCGTGTTCCGCTGACCTCGGGATCGCGCATCGTCCTCGTCCGAGCGGGCGATGGGGACGTCGTGCTGCGCGCGCCGCCTGCCCCGGAGCAGGTGATCGACGTGGCCGGCGCCGTGCGCGACGCGCTCCGATTCCCGCTCTCTGGGCCCCCGCTCGAGGATCTCGTCACGCCCGGCGGCCGCGCGACGGTCGTCGTCGAGCCAGCGGCGCTCCCGTTCCCAGGCGCGCCGCAGGACGCACGCCAGACCGCGATCGCAGTCGCGATCGAGGAGCTCGAGCGCTGCGGCGTCCCCGACGAGCGCCAGACGATCCTCATCGCGGGCGGGCTTGGCCGGCGCTTCGGCCAGCGGCACCTCGAGCGCCTCCTCTCGCCGCCCCGCGCTCGCGCGTTCCACGGACGCGTCGTCGTCCACGACGCCGAGGACGAACGCCTCGCCGAGCTTTCGGAAGACGTGCGCGTGAGCCCGGCGCTCGTCGACACCGACCTCGTGCTCGTCGTCACTGCCGCCGAGTCGGTGCTTCACGGCGGGCCTGCCGCCCTCGTCGCCGCCTCGGACACCGCCACGATCCGGGGAGCGGTCGAGGTCGACTGCCTGCTCGAAGCGCCGGGGTCAGCGGCGTGGTCGCTCGGGCTGCGCCTGGAAGCCGCGGTCGCCGAGCAAGTCGCGCTCATGGGTGTCTCGCTCGCGCTCGACCTTCCCCGTCTCACCGGCCGCTACCGCGGCTACCCGAGCTCCGACGAGGCGATCGAGCGCGTCGCCCGTTCGCCTCTCCGCGCGGGGCTGTCGTTCCTCCCCGACGGTCTTCGGCGAGAGCTGCTCGCGAACCAGGCCCGTCACCTGGAGGCGCTCGGCGCGTTCGCGGGGCGGCTGTCAGAGGCGCATGCGGAGGCGCTCCTGCGGGGAGTCGCGCGCCGCGGGGCGCGCCTGGCCGAGCCGGTGGACGCCCTCGTCGTCGGGATCCCCTGGAACGGCCCGCACGTGCCGCGCGAGCCCGTGAACCCCCTCACTGCGGCCGCGATCGCGCTCGGACACGTGCTGCGCGCTCGCCGCGGCCCGTTCCCGATCCGGCCGGACGGAACCCTCGTCGTCGTGCACCCGCTGACCCGCAGCTTCGCGGCCGTCACGCAGGCACCGTACGCGGCGATGTTCAACGCGTTGCGGGCGACCGAGAGCCCCGGTGAGCTCGAGGTCGTCGAGCGCGTGACGGCCCGCGACGAGCGGGCGCTGTCCGAGTACCGGTCGGGGAAGGCGTGCCATCCACTGCTCCCCTACGCGGACTGGGCCGGATGCGGGCCCGCGCTCTCACAGCTCGGCCGGGTCGTGGTCGCGGGCTGCCGCGACGCGACGGCCGCACGCACCCTCGGGTTCGTGCCGAGCCACGGGATCGGGAGCGCGCTCGAGATGGCCCACGGCGTGGCCGGCGGCCGCGCGCGGGTCGGGATCCTCCTCGCCCCGCCCTACCCGCCGCTTCTCGTCGGCTGACGCTCGGCCATCTGAGCGAAGACGCGGGCGAGAGTCGCGACGAGCGCCGCCATGATGAGCAAGAAGCCGAGGAAGATGGCGATGTCCGCCGCGTTGAACGCACGCTCGCCGGTCCGGATGAAGTCCGTCACGAATCCGAGCCGCCAGCGGTCCACGAGGTTGCCGAGCCCGCCACCGATGAGAAGGCCGAACCCGAGCAGGAGCGTCAGCCGCATCGGCGAGCGCTGAGCGAGGAACTCGTACAGGAGCACGACGCAGAGCAAGGACAAGACGGCGAGCGGAAGCGCCGCGCCCTGGAGCCCACCGCCGGCGACGCCGGCGTTCTGGAAGTACTGGATCGAGTAGGACCCGAAGGCGTGCACGCCTTCCCCGGGATCGAACGCCGCGCGCACGGCTTCCTTCGTGACCTGGTCGATCGCGACGACGGCGGACGCGACCGCGACCAGAGCGAGCCAACGAGGCGACGGCCGCGACGTGTCAGCTGCATGCTCCCGAGTGCCACCCATTGCCTTCCCCCTCTTCGTCCCTACCGGTTCCCAGCCGGAGGTCACAGCGTACCCGCTACTACCGGCAGATCAACCTTCGCCCAGGTACGTCATGCGGACCTGCTCGTTCGTCTTCAGCTCGCCGGCCGGGCCCTCGAGCGCGATGCGACCGGTCTCCATCACGTACCCGCGGTGCGCGACGTCGAGCGCCATGAGCGCGTTCTGCTCGACGAGGAGCACCGGTGTCCCCTGCTGGTTGACCTCGACGACGGTCTCGAAGATTCGCTCCACGAAGATCGGAGCGAGCCCCATGGACGGCTCGTCGAGCAGGAGGAGCTTGGGGCGCGCCATCAGTGCGCGACCGATGGCGCACATCTGCTGCTCGCCGCCGGACATCGTCCCCGCCTTCTGCGTCCGCCGCTCCTTGAGACGTGGGAAGAGCTCGAAGACACGCTCCATGTCCTCGGCGAAGTTCTCCTTGTCCGTTCGCTGGAACGCACCCATCTCGAGGTTCTCGGTGACACTCATGCGCGGGAACAGCCTGCGGCCCTCGGGGCTCTGCGCGATCCCTCCCTTCACGATCGCGTGCGGCGCGGAGCCGGTGATGTCCTGGCCCTGGAACCGGATCGTCCCTTCGCGCGGCCGGTTGATGCCGTTGATCGCCCGCAGCGTCGTCGATTTCCCGGCGCCGTTCGCGCCGATCAGGCTCACGATCTCGCCTTCGCGCACGAGGAGCGAGACGCCCTTGAGCGCGTGGATCGCCCCGTAGTAGACGTGAAGGCCGTCGACTTCGAGGACGGACGTCGCAGGCGCTTGGCTCTGGCTCACGCGGCCGCCCCCCTCCCGAGGTATGCCTCGATCACCCGCTCGTCCGCCTGGATCTCGGCAGGCGTGCCTTCGGCGATCTTCTCCCCGTACTCGAGCACGGTGATCCGCTCCGAGACACCCATGACGACCTTCATGTCGTGCTCGATGAGAAGCACTGTGAGGCTCTTCTCGTCGCGCAATCGGCGAACGAAGCTCGTGAAGTCCGTCGTCTCCTGCGGGTTCATGCCCGCGGTCGGCTCGTCGAGCAGGATGAGCTTCGGGTTCGTCGCCAGCGCGCGGGCGACCTCCAGGCGGCGTTGGTCGCCATACGGGAGCGTCCCCGCGTACTCGCGGTGGCGTCGTGGCAGCCCGCAGTAGACGAGCAGGTCGCGCGCGAGGTCGTACGCGCCTCGCTCCTCGCGCTTGACGCGAGGTGTGTGCAGGATCGAGCCGAAGATCCCGCCCTTGAGCCGGCAGTGCATCCCGACGAGCACGTTCTCGATCGCGGTCATCTGGGCGAAGAGCCGGATGTTCTGGAACGTCCGGCCGATGCCGAGCTCGACGATGGCATGCGGCGGCTTGCCGACGACCTCGGTCCCGTCGAACACGATCGACCCCGAGGTCGGCTGGTACACGCCCGTGATCTGGTTGAAGAACGTCGTCTTGCCCGCGCCGTTCGGGCCGATCAGGGCGACGATCGATCCACGCGGGATCGTGAAGTCGATGTCATCGGTTGCGACGAGGCCGCCGAACTCCTTGCGGACCTTCTGAGCCACCAGGAGGTCTTCGGGCGGTGTGCTCATCAGTCGTCCGACGGATCCCGGTCCGTCAGCGCGCCCTCGGTCTGGACGTCGTAGAACGGCGTGTCGTGCACGCCCTCCTCGAGCTCGATCTTGTGTCGCCGTTCGGGTATCAGCCCCGTCGGTCTGAAGAGCATCATCACGACGATGATGAGGCCGTAGATCCCGAACTGGTACTTCGTCGGGTCGAAGTCGACGCCGGACTCCTGGATCTTCGACCCGATGGTGGCCAGCCCCTCGCGATCCAGGTAGCCGAGGATGAGAGCGCCGGTGATCACCCCCCAGATCGAGCCCATCCCTCCGAGGATGACCATGCACAGGAGGAAGATCGAGAACTGGAAGTAGAAGTCGCCAGGGAAGGCACCTGCGCGGTAGCTCGCGAAGAATGCACCGGCGACGCCGCCGAAGAACGCGCCGATCGCGTACGACCACGTCTTCGTCCGCATGAGCGGCACGCCCATGGCCGCGGCGGCCGTCTCGTCCTCGCGAATCGCGATCCACGCCCGCCCGAGACGCGAGTCACGGAGGCGGATGCAGCAGAAGACCGTGAAGAGCACCAGCGCGAGCGCGGCCCAGAAGTAGAGGTCGTCCTTGTTGGACTCCTCGCGGAAGATGAGCCCGCCTATCGCCACGGAGTCGATCGGTGCGATCCCGAAGCTGCCGTGGGTCAGGTCGAAGCCGCCGAGCGAATCGGCGTTCCTGACGAACTGCGGCACGATCTCGCCGAACCCGAGCGTCACGATCGCGAGGTAGTCCCCACGGAGCCGGAGCGTCGGGAGCCCGATCAGGATCCCGACGATCGTGGTGAAGACCCCGGCGGCGAGCAGCACGACCCAGATCGACAGGTGGATCCCGGGCTGTTCGTTCGATACCGAGGATCCGAAGTGCAGTGTGACCTGGTCGAACTGGAGCGACGCGAGCCAGCCGGCGACGTAGGCACCCGCGGCGTAGAACGCGACGTACCCGAGGTCGAGCAGGCCCGCGTAGCCGACGACGACGTTGAGGCCGAGCGCCATCATCACGAAGATGAGCATCACGACCATCGAGCCCGTGCGCGGCACGAAGTCGCCGATGACCGGGATGTCCTGCAGGTACTCCACGATGAAGGGGTAGATCAGCGGCGAGCGCGATGACGCCGCCCGCGACCCACCAGCCGCGCTCGGTCCGGGCTCGCCGAGAGAAGCTGGACATGGCTTCGGTCATGCGCCGGTCACGCCCCCTCGGGCGTGCGCTCGCCGAGAATCCCCTGCGGCCGGAAGACGAGGACCGCGATCAGGATCCCGAACACGAGCGAGCGCGTCCAGTCACTGCCGGGGGTACCGTCGAGCCCCTCGTTGTACGCCTCGATCAAGCCGATCATCATCGCGCCGAGGACCGCGCCCGTGAGGTTGCCGATGCCCCCGAGCACGGCGGCGGTGAACGCGATCAGACCGATCTGGAACCCGGTGTCGTAGCGGATGTTGAACTGGAGCAGGTACACGAGGCCCGCGACGGCGGCGAGCGCGCCGGCCAGGAAGAACGTCACCGAGATCGTGCGGTTGACGTCGATCCCCATCATCGCCGACGCCTCGGTGTCCTGGGCGACCGCCCGCATCGCCTTGCCCTGGCGGGTCGAACGGACGAACCATGTGAGCACGAGGAGAACCGGGATGACGATCAGGAAGACGGCGATGTTGTCCCATTGAATGACAACGTCGCCGAGGGTGATCGCGTCCGTCCTCGGGATGAAGTTCGGGACCGACTCGAAGTCGACGCCGTAGAGCGCAAGCGACACGTTCTGGACGATGAACGAGACGCCCACGGCGGTGATGAGCGGCGCGAGCCGCGGCGCCCGCCGGAGCGGCTTGTATGCCACGCGCTCGATCGTCCCGTTCAGGACGGCGAAGAGCGGAATCGTGACCGCGAGCGTCACGAGCAGTCCGAACACGACCATGAGCGCGCCCGTTTCGGCGTCGAGATCGAAGACCGAGACGATCATCGTGCTCGCGACGAGGCCGGAGAGCGCGAAGACGTCGCCGTGGGCGAAGTTGATGAGCTGGAGGATCCCGTAGACGAGCGTGTACCCGAGCGCGACGAGCCCGTAGATCGCGCCGTTCGTCGCCCCGATGATGGTGATGTTCAGGAACCTCGTCGGATCCTCGAAGAACTCGAGCGCGAGCCAGACGACGACGGCGGCGAGGAGCAGGAGCCCGATCGCGTCGATCAGGCTCGAGCCCCGGACCCGCTGCAGTGCGGCGGTCGCGGTCCCCATTGGAGCGCGACTCTAAACAGTAAGAGGCGGGAGGGCAATGCCCTCCCGCCTCGTTCGAGCTGGTCTAACGGGTCTACTTTCCGAGCGCCGCGTCGACCGTCTCCTGCTTCGGAGAGATGGTCGTCTCGGTCTCCAGCTTGTCCGTAGCCTTGTAGACCACGATCGCGACCGTCGCGCCTCCGCGGCCACCGGGTCGCCGTCCTCGCTGAAGGTGAACGTGCCGAGAAGACCGTCCTGGACGTTCGTCGCGAACAGCTTCGCGATGACGTCGGCGCGGGTGCCGTCCGACGCGGCGATCGCGTCGAGCATGACCTGACCGGACTGCGCGCCGTAGATCGCGTACGGGTCGATCGACTTGCCGGAGAGCGGTCCTGCGAGGAGCTGGTCCACGAACTCCTGCGCGGGGGGCGCGAACTGGTCGATCGGCACGCCGGCGACCGACATGAACATCCCGGCAGCAGCGCCGCCGGCCTCGTCGATCGTCGCCTGCGTCGTGAACCCGTCCGGAGCGAGCAGCTTGACCGCGCCGTCGTTCGGCCCGAGCACCGCGACCTTGTCCTTGATCACCTGGGCGCCGTTCTCGTCGATGAGGCCGCCGAGGAAGACCGCATCGGCGCCGGTGCCCTTGATCTTGTTCATGAGGGCCTCGTAGCTCGAGGCCTTCGGATCCCATGCCTCGAACCCGGCAACCTTGATCCCGAGCGACTCCGCGGCGTCGCGGAAGTTCGTCGCCACGCCGAGGCCGTACGCCTCCTTGTCGTTCAGGATGTAGATGTTCTTGATGCCCTGGCTCTGGGCGAACTCCGCGTCGGCTGCGCCCTGGTACGCGTCGTTCGCGACGACGCGGACGTAGTTACGCGAACCCGACGGGTAGTACTTGTCGGGCTCCGACGCCTCACATGCGGGCGCGCCGCAGTGAGGCAGACGAACGTGTTCGCCGGGGAGATCATCCCGATGCCTCCGTCCGGCGCGGCGTTCAGCAGCGGGATGATGATCTGCGCGCATCCCGAGTTGAACGTGCCGATGACGCCGATGACCGCGTCGTTCGCCGCATAGGCGTTCCCGTTCGCCGAGCACTTGGCCGAGTCCCACTTCGCGGCCTGCGCGGTTGCGTCGTCGCACGACTGGAAGGCGATGTTGTAGTCCCCGGCTTTCCACTCGCGGTTCTGGAGCTCCTGCCGGATCGAGGCGACGATCTGCTCCGTCTGCGTCCGGGACGAGCCCTGGAGCGGGAAGTCGGACGCGAGCAGGTAGTCCGGATCGCCTTCGCCTTCGTACTCGATGCCCGTGCACGAGGACGACGGGAGCGCGGTGACCTCAGCACCTCCGTCGTCACCACCCCCACAGCCCGAGGCCACCAGCGCGAGCGCGGCCACGAGCAGCCCGAAGATGACGAGCGCACTTCGCTTCTCACAGTCAACCTGTTCCTCCTCACCTTGGATTGCGCGACTGCGCGCCGGCGCTGCCGACGTGGCAGCAGTATCCGCACTCGCGCTGGCAAGCGCAAACGGGAACCCACGCGGCGCAACGCTTGCTCAATCAAGCACGCGGCGTGTCAATGCCGGAGGTGGGGGTCGAACCCACACGTCCCGAGGGACACGGGATTTTGAGTCCCGCGCGCCTCGACGTGGGGAACCCATGGTTCCCCCACGAGCCCCCTCCTTCGGTCCCGAGGCTCCCAGAGCGCAACCCTGCGCCTCCCGGCCGGCGGAGCCGGCCTCCGGCCCGGACGTCGCGACTACTACCGACTTGTTCCCCGCTTCTATGCCGGAGGTGGGGGTCGAACCCACACGTCCCGAGGGACACGGGATTTTGAGTCCCGCGCGTCTGCCAGTTCCGCCACTCCGGCCTGCCGCCGGATGGTAGCCCTGCCCGAGTCACCCGAAGAATGCGCGGGCGACGTCGTACCACTCGGGGGGCACGGTCTTGAGCTCTCGGGTCGCTTCCTCGAGCGGTACGTCGACGATGCGGTCGCCGTGGAGCGCGGCCATGCGGCCGAAGCTCCGCTGGTCGGCGAGGTCGGCGGCCTTCAGTCCGAAGCGCGTCGCGAGGACGCGGTCACGGGGAGTCGGCGTCCCGCCGCGCTGAACGTGCCCGAGGACGGTGACCCGCGTCTCGAACCCTGTGCGCTCTTCGATGTCATGGGCGAGCGCCCCGCCGACGCCCCCGAGGACGACGTGCCCGAACTGGTCGCTCTCGCGAGCTTCGTCGGCGACGAGGCGGCCGCTCGCCCGACTCGTAGGTCAGCTCGTAGCCCTCGCTGACGACCACGATCGAGAAGTCCTTCCCGCCTTCGTGTCGCTTGACGAGCTCGCGGCATGCCTCCTCGACCGTGATCGGCTGCTCGGGGATGAGGATCACGTCGGCGCCGCCGGCGATGCCGCACATGACCGCGATCCATCCCGTATGCCGTCCCATGACCTCGACCACCATCACGCGGTTGTGCGACTCGGCCGTCGTGTGCAGCCGGTCGATCGCCTCCGTCGCGACCGTCACCGCCGTGTCGAAGCCAAAGGTGTAGTCGGTGCCGGAGAGATCGTTGTCGATCGTCTTCGGGACCCCGACGATCGGGAGGCCGTGCTCCCGATGAAGTCGGGCGGCGACGCCGAGTGTGTCCTCGCCACCGACGGCGACGAGCGCATCGAGTCGCTGCTCCGCGAAGCTCTTCAGCGCTGCTTCGACGCCGCCTTCGACCTTGTACGGGTTCGTTCGGGTCGTACCGAGGATCGTCCCGCCCCTCGGGAGGATCCCCGAGACCTCGTAGCGCCCGAGGGGCGCGAAGATGCTCTCGGTCAGCCCGCGCCATCCGTCGCGGACGGCGATCATCTCGTGCCCGCGGTCGGTCGAGCGACGGACGACCGCGCGGATGACGGCGTTCAGGCCTGGGCAGTCGCCCCCGCCGGTCAGGATCCCGATTCGCATCGTCTCGGAGGAGGGCGAGGCGAGCCCTCGCTCCTACACGTCCGGCGCCTCGGCCCCGACGAGCGCCGCGACGTTCCCGGACGCGACGAGGACGCCGTCCACGCCGGCGCGCTCGAGCTCGGCAACGTCGTCGGCGGTGGCGTCGGAGAGCTCGGCGATCGCGAGCTTCCCGGCCGGGACGTCGTGGAGCAGCGCGAGCAAGGCTTCGAGCGGATCCTCGTCCGAGCCCGCGGCCGCCGAGAGCAGGAAGATCTCGGGGTCGAGCTCCGTGAGCGCATGCTCGAGGTCGTCGGCGTTCTGGACGCGAACGACGCACTCGAGCCCGAGAGCCCGTGCCTCGTCCCAGGCATCCCCGTCCGGCGCGACGACGACCGCGTCCGAGGACGCCTCGCTCGCGGCGGCGGTGCCGCCGAGGTGGAGGAGCGGAAGCTGCGTCGCGGCACGCACGGCGTCGGCGCCGCGGCGCACAGCCAGCCCCTCCGCGCCATCCTTTTCCGCCGTCGTCGCGCTGTCGGCATCCGGCACCTCGACGAGGATCGAGATGCCGTCGCCCTCGGCGATCGCCTGGCTCAGCTTGCTCACGTGCGCCTCACGCGCGGCATGCTAATGGCCGTGCTCGGGGACGACGGCCTCGTCAGAGCCCGATGGGATGCCAGACCGTCTTCAGCTCGAGGAACGACTCGATCTCCCACGGGCTCTGGACGTCCGCCGACGAGCGAACGACGCGCTTGACGTTCTCCGCAGCGAGCCGTTCGAGGTCGGCGACGGCGCCGTCCGCCCCGGTGACGTCGATCGCGTTCACGTCCATGTGCCCTGCGAGCCAGGGTGCGAGCTCGTCCCGAAAGCCGGTGAGGATGTTGACCGCGCCGCCCGGGACGTCGGACGTCGCGAGCGCCTCGGCGAATTCGATGGCGGCGAGCGGGTGGGTCTCCGAGGCGACTGCGACGACGGTGTTCCCGCCGACGAGCGCAGGCGCGATTCGCGACACGAGGCCCCCGAGCGCGGGCTCGGAGGGCGCAAGAATCGCGACGACGCCGGTCGGCTCGGGGACGGTGAAGTCGAAGTACGGGCCGGCGACCGGGTTCGAGCCCCCGAGCACTTGGGCGAGCTTGTCCGCCCAGCCCGCGTACCAGATGACGCGATCGATCGCCGCGTCCACCTCGTCGCGGCCCGCACAGACCCCGGCGAGGTCGCGCGCGCGGGCCTCCATCATCTCGCCGAGCCGGTACAGGATCTGGCCGCGGTTGTAGCCGGTCGCGCCGGACCAGGCGGGGAACGCGGCGCGCGCGGCCCGGACTGCGTCGCGGGCGTCCTTGCGCGAGGCGCGAGCGACGTTCTGCCCTTCGGCCTCGTAGATGCGCCCGGACTCCGAGCGCGGGAACTGACCGCCGATGTACAGCTTGTACGTCTTCTTGACCGGCAGTCGAGTCACGGCGCCTCGCTCGTAGGCTGTGGAACGATCGGCGCGAACCCGGCGCGGAGTTGTGCAAGACGCGTTTGCACTTCGTCGTTACGCTCGAAGGCGGGTGGAGGGTGGCCGAACACCCCACCCAGGGTGGGGCGTGGATTGCGTGGCGCGTCCCGCTCGAGGGGCGCCTGCTTCTCGGTTCGCACGACAGGCGAGGCGAGCGAGGCCGTCATTCGTCGAATCGAAGGTAGGGCTCGAGGCCATGCCGACCGCCTTCCCGCCCGAAGCCCGACTCCTTGTAGCCGCCGAAAGGCGAGGTCGGGTCGAAGCGGTTGAACGTGTTCGCCCATATGACGCCCGCACGCAGCCGCTCGACCATCCACAGGATGCGCGACCCCTTCTCCGTCCACACCCCCGCCGACAACCCGTACGGCGTGTTGTTCGCCTTCTCGACCGCCTCCTCGGGCGTCCGGAAGGTGAGCACCGACAACACTGGCCCGAAGATCTCCTCCTGGGCGATCCGGTGGCTCTGGGCGACGTTCGTGAAGAGGGTCGGCACGAACCAGAACCCGCGCTCGGGAAGCTCGCACGGCGGCTGGTAGATCTCCGCTCCCTCCTCCTCACCGCTCGCGACGAGCTCCTTGATCCGCTCGAGCTGGGCCTTCGAGTTGATCGCGCCGACGTCCGTGTTCTTGTCGAGCGGGTCCCCCACCCGCAGCGTCCCCAGGCGGCGCTTCAGCTTCTCGATCACGGGCTCGTAGATCGACTCCTGGAGCAGGAGACGCGAGCCCGCGCAGCAGACATGCCCCTGGTTGAAGTAGATGCCGTTCACGATTCCCTCGACCGCCTGGTCGAGCGCGGCGTCATCGAAGACGATGTTCGCGGCCTTTCCGCCGAGCTCGAGCGTAAGACGGACGTCACGCCCTGCCAGCTCGCGCATGAGCAGCTTCCCGACCTCGGTCGACCCGGTGAACGCGAGCTTGTCGATGTCCTCGTGCTTCACGAGGTGCGCCCCGGTCGTCCCGTCCCCGGTGATGATGTTGACGACGCCGGGAGGCAGCTCCGCCTGCCGGCAGACGTCTGCGAAGAGCATGGCGGTGAGCGGTGTCGTCTCGGCCGGTTTGAGCACGACGGTGTTCCCACAGGCGAGGGCCGGCGCGATCTTCCACGCGAGCATGAGGAGCGGGAAGTTCCACGGGATGATCTGCGCGGCCACGCCGAGCGGCCGCGGGCTGCGGTTGGGAAACGCGTACTCGAGCTTGTCCGCCCAGCCCGCGTAGTAGAAGAAGTGCGCCGCTGCGAGCGGGAGGTCGACGTCGCGCGACTCGCGGATCGGCTTGCCGCCGTCGAGCGACTCCGCCACCGCGAGCTCGCGCGATCGTTCCTGGAGAATGCGCGCGATCCGATACAGGTACTTCGCGCGCTCGGACGGAGCGAGCGCCGCCCAGCCGTTCTCGAACGCCCCGCGCGCCGTCTCGACGGCGACACCGACGTCCTCGGCCCCCGCCTGCGCGACCTCGAACAGCGGCTCCTCGGTCGCCGGCGAGATGGACTCGAACCACTCGCCCGAGCGCGGCTCGACTTCCTCACCGCCGACGAAGAGCCCGTAGCGCTCCCGTATCTGGACGATGTCCCGTGCCTCGGGCGCGGGTGCGTACTCCCACTCGAGGAGCGAGGGGACGGAGGACTCGCGCTTCTCGACCTGCGCCATCAGTCGATGGTGAAGTAGTCGCCGGACTGATATCGCCCCGTCTTCTCCTTGCGGATCTGCATGAGCACGTCGTTCAGGAGCGATGACGCGCCGAAGCGGAAGAGATCGGGCGTCATCCACTCCGGCCCGAGCGTCTCGTACAGCGTGACGAGGTATTGGACCGCCTGCTTCGACGCGCGGATGCCGCCGGCGGGCTTGATCCCGACCTTGCGGCCGGTCTCGTGGTAGACGTCGCGGACGACCTCCATCATGCAGAGCGTCACCGGAAGCGTCGCCGCCGGGCTCACTTTCCCGGTGGAGGTCTTGATGAAGTCCGCGCCTGCGGCGATCGCGAGCAGCGACGCGCGCCGCACGTTGTCGTACGTGCCGAGCTCGCCGGTCTCGAGGATGACCTTGAGGTGCGCATCCCCGCACGCGTCCTTGACCTGGACGATCTCGTCGTAGACCTTCGCGTAGCGCCCGGAGAGGAAGGCGCCGCGGTCGATGACCATGTCGATCTCGTCCGCGCCGAGGTCGGCGACGGCGCGCGCCTCCGCGACCTTGAGCTCGGTCGGCGACTGGCCCGAGGGGAACGCGGTCGCGACGGATGCCACCAGGACACCACTGCCCGCCAGGTGCTCCTTCGCCGCCACGGACGAGGTTCGGGTAGACGCAGACGGCGGCCACCGGGGGCACCGTGATGTCGATCGGATCCGGGCGCTTCGCCTTGGAGCAGAGAGCCGCGATCTTCCCGTCGGTGTCCTGGCCCTCGAGCGTCGTCAGGTCCATCATCCGGATCGCGAGATCGAGCGCCTGGAGCTTCGACTCGCGCTTGATCGAGCGCTTCGCAAGCGTGGCCGCGCGCTCCTCGAGCGCGACTGCGTCCACCGAGCCGACGCGAGGAAGCCGCGGGCCGTCCGGGAGCTCGAAGCCGCCGATGAGCGCAGGTGCCTGGGCCATTGGACCGAGTGTAGCCCCGCGCGCGTCGCCGACTGGCCGCGCCGCCCGGAGCGCAGACGAGCGCTACGGAGCCTCCCGCGACTACGCGGTGACGATCTCCGACCGGAGCTCACGCTCGAGGATGGACGAGAGCCGTTCCAGCTCCACGTGGAGAGCCCGCCGACGCGGTCTGCCGGCCTCGGCGAACCAGCCGACGCGTACGAGGTCACCCTCCAGCTCCCAGGTGCCACAGACCACGCCACCGAAGACCACGACCGGGGAGATCCAGCCGCTCTGCCTGCTCACCGCCTGGCGACGCGGCGTCGGTACGACGTGGCCGTCCCCGGTGCCCGGACCGAGCACGTATTGGTCGAATCCCGGCAGCAGCCGCACAGCGGTGGTGGGCTTGGCCGAGGTCAGCGCGTCGAGGTCCTCGGCGACCACATGTGCGCGCTCACCGTCCACGTCGACCTCGGCCAGCCGCTGCTCGATCGCGCCGAACCAGGTGCGAAGTTGTCGCTTTCCGAAATATCCTCCGGCCAGCCAGTTGCCGAAAGCGTCGATCGTCGTCGGCCCGTAGGCGCTGAAGTAGGCAACCATCGCGACGGGCGCCGCGTGCTCCGGATCGGGAACGCCGTTCCACTGCGAGCTTGCGTCCTCCGGGCGCATGAACGTCACGCGGCTTCCCTGGCTCGGTCCGAAGCACAGGTCCCCCTGCCAGGCGAGCGGCTTGAGGAGCGTCCCCCAGCCCGAGCGGAGCCCTTCCCCGATGTGGCGCAGCCCGCGTTGCGCGATGACCGCGGCCGCCAGCTCGTCCCGCGTCAGGGACTTGCCGTCGAGCGCGGCGCGCACGGCGCCGCGAAGCCTGTCCATCTGCTTCGGAGTCATGCCGAAGTAGCGCTGCCAGCTGGGCCGCTCCCAGGATCGTCCCGCTGCCATGAGCGAGAGAAAAGCTCCGGCGTCCTCGGGCGGGAGGAGATGGAGCGTGCCGCGCATCGCCCAGGTCTTGATCAGGCGTCCATCCCGCAGCGCGCGCTCGACCTCGCCGGGCCGCGACGTTTCACGCCGCACGCGGATCGCGAGCTCAGCCGATGACGCAACCTGCGTCTGGACGCCGCAGAGCCGACCGACGACCTCGGCGACCGAGCGACGACCGATCGGGTCGAGCAGGTGGCGGTGCATCCGCCAGGCGAGCGCTTGTCGCCAGCTGATCCGCACCGCCATCCGGTGAGCGTACTGTCGGGGTTCTCAGTCGGACCGAGGGCGCGTGACCTCAGGCTCACAAGCCGAGTCGCTCGAGCAGCTTCGCGTCGCGGCGCCACTTCGGCCGCACCTTCACCGTGAGCTGGAGGAACACGCGGTGGCCGACGAGGGCCTCGACCTCGGGGCGAGCACGCGTTCCGATCTCGCGCACCATCGCGCCTCGCTTGCCGACGAGGATGCCCTTCTGCGACTCGGTCTCGACGTAGACGATCGCGGTCACGCGCCTCTCGGTGATCTCCTCGACCTCGACGAGGACGGCGTGCGGGACCTCCTCGCGCGTCAGCTGCAGCGCCTTCTCGCGAATGACCTCGGCGACCCGTTCCTCGAGTGCGAGGTTGGTTCTCTGACCGTCGGGGAAGTACGCCGGCCCCTCGGGGAGGAGCAGGACGAGGTCGCCGCGCAGCTCGTCGACGCCGTCCTTGGTCAATGCGCTCACCGGATGGAGCGCGTGGAAGTCGCCGAGCCGCGACGCCGCCTGCATCTGAGAGAGGACATGGCTTCTCTTGAGGCGATCGATCTTGTTGAGCGCGATGACGACGGGCTTCTCGAGCCCGAACACGCGCCGCGCGGCGAAGCGATCGCCAGCGCCGATCCGCTCACGCGCGTCGACGACGAGGAGCACCGCGTCGACGTCCTCGAAAGACGTGTCCACGGTCTCCTGCATGCGCTCGGTGAGCACGTCCAGCGGCCGCTGGAAGCCGGGCAGGTCGACGAGCGCGAGTTGGTAGTCGGGCCCGTCCGCGACGCCGTACAGCCGCCGTCGCGTCGTGTTCGGGACCTTCGACGTGATCGCGACCTTCTCGCCGCAGAGGGCATTCACGAGCGTCGACTTCCCGACGTTGGGTCGTCCGGCGACCGCCACGATCCCACTCTTCACGGCCACCTTCCATCGGGGCACCCCATCCCACCACCCGCTGCGATCGTAACGAGGAAATGCGGACGCGTGGGACACGAGACCGTGCCAAGAGCGTGCCGAGCTCTCCCCAGGGTCACGCGAGGCTCGAGGAGTCGAACGACTCGGGAAGGAGCTCGTCCGTCGTCATCGTCACGACGCGACCGCCGTTTCGGAAGATCACCCGCTCGACCCCCATCTCGTGCAGCCACTGGCGGCAGCCGCCGCACGGGGCCGCGGTGATCGCCGCGGCGACGAAATCTCCCGGCCGGTATCCCTCGGCGACCGCACGCGCGAACGCCGTGCGCTCGGCGCACACCCCCAGTGGATACGCCGCGTTTTCCACGTTCACCCCTTCGACGACTCCGCCGTCGCGCGCCAGCACCGCGCAGCCGACGTAGAAGTTCGAGTACGGGGCGTATGCCCGCGACGCCACCGCGTCCGCGCGGGCCAAGAGATCGGCGTCGGAGACGTTGGTCATCCGAACGCCTGAAACAGCACGAGCGTCACGAGCGCGCCGACGAGTCCCCCGCTCGCCACCTCGGAGGCGCTGTGCACCCCGGTCTCCACGCGAGTCTGGGCCACGAGCAACGCCATGATGAACGTTACGGAGGAGATCAGGAAGCGGTGACTGGAGTCGTCGAGCACGAGCGTCACCGCCATCCAGCCCGCGAATGCGACCGCCGCGTGCCCGGACGGAAGTCCGCCGCGGAGGGGCGTGCCCCGACCCGTGTACGCCTTCACCGCGATCACGATGATCACGGTCACCGCCAGGGCGACGAGCGTCAGCTCGGCGGGCGCATCGGAGAGACGGTCGAGAAAGCGTGAGCTCCGGTCGGCGACCTCGCCCGAGAACACGAGGTAGCCGACCGCCACCGCGTTCAGCGTCGCCACGAGGACGGCTCCGGCCGCGATGTCCTTTGCGATCTTCGCCATCGGGTCGAACGACGTCGACGCGACGTCGACGGCGGCTTCGACCGCCGTGTTCACCAGCTCCGCCACGAGAACGAATGTGATCGCGAGCAGCAGCACCATCAGCTCGAGCCGCGACACGCCGAACGCGACGGCCGCGACGAGCACCGCGGCCGCGATCGTGAAGTGGATCCAGAGGTTCCGCTGCGTCCGCAGCGCGTGGATCACGCCCTCCGCCGCGTAGTTGAAGCTCTCGAAGACGGACTGGCTCCGCTGCGGGCTCATCGGGCGGCGTGCTCCGTTTCCCGCGCCTCCATCTCGTCGCCGTGCTCGTACCCGAGCAGGTGCAGGAGCCCGTGCACGAGCGGCGTGCGCCACTCGTCACCGACGACGGCCGGGCAGAGCACGACGTCGCCGAGCGCGCGCGGCACGCCGTTGGGCAGCTCGTCGCGCCCGTCGAGCGGGAACGAGAGGACGTCCGTCTCCTCGTCGAGGCCCAGGTGCTCGAGCTTCAGCGCGCGCATCTCGTCCGGCCCGACGAATGCGATTCCGAGCTCCCCGTCCTCCACGCCCTCCTCCTCGAGCACGAGCCTTGCGACCGAGATCGCTTCCCCGTCGGCGACCTCGAGCCCGCTCCGGTTCTCCACCTCGATCGTGATCACCCGGCGCCTCAGCGGCTGCGCGCCGTGCCGGTCTCCTCGGCGTGACGCTTGTAGGCCTCGACGATCCTCTGGACGAGCTTGTGGCGGACGACGTCCTCGTGCCCGAACTCGACGAAACCGATCCCGTCGATCCCGACGAGGATTTCGCGGACCTGGATCAAGCCGGACGCCTGCTCGCGGGGGAGGTCGATCTGCGTGATGTCGCCGGTGACCACCATCTTCGACCCGAAGCCGAGCCGCGTCAGGAACATCTGCATCTGCTCGGGCGACGTGTTCTGCGCCTCGTCGAGGACGATGAACGAGTCGTTGAGCGTACGCCCGCGCATGAACGCGAGCGGCGCGACCTCGATCGTGCCCCGCTCCATGTACCCGGCCAGCCGCTCGGCCTCGATCATGTCGTAGAGCGCGTCGTAGAGCGGTCGCAGGTACGGATCGACCTTCGCAAGCATGTCGCCCGGGAGGAAGCCGAGACGCTCTCCGGCTTCCACCGCGGGCCGCGTGAGGATGATGCGGCCGACCGCGCCCTCCGAAAGCGCGGCGACCGCGAGCGCCATCGCGAGATACGTCTTGCCCGTGCCCGCGGGACCCACGGCGAAGGTCACCGTGCGCTCGCGAATCGCGTCCACGTAACGCTTCTGGTTGACCGTCTTCGGCGCGATCTTTTTGCCGCGGTGGCGCCAGACGACGTCCTCGAAGACGTCGCGTACGTCCTCGGCCTGATCGAGCGCAGCGACGACTGCGCCGACCGTGTCCGGCCCGATCTGGTGGCCGCTCTCGACGAGCTCGACAAGCTCTTCGACGACGGCTCGCGCAGCCACGACGTGCTCGTCGTCGCCGCCGAGGGTGAGCCGGTTTCCTCGGAGAGCGATGGTGCAGCCGAGGCGCTCCCGCAGCGCGTCGAGGACGCCGTCCTCGACTCCCGCGAGCTCGGCGGCGACCTCGTTCGAGACGTCCAGCACTTGCTGACTCACGCGGCTCAGTGTAGGCGGGGCGCGAGACCGCGAGTCCCTGGGCCGACCTCCTCGTAGGCCTCGGCGACGAGGGCCGCGAGTGCGTCGTCGAGCTCGGCCGCGTCCGCGATCCGGCGACGATGCGTGGTCACCAGCTTCGTATGCGGAAACGCGACGATGACGCAGGCGGCGGAAGAGCTCGACTGCGCCGGCGTTTTGCGCTCGAGGTACGCCTCGACGCTCTCGCGCTCGGCCATCTCAGGCCAGCTTCTCCTTGACGAGCTGGCTCACCGTCGAGCCGTCCGCGCGCCCCGAGACCTGGTGCATGACGCCGGCCATGACGCGGCCGAGGTCGCGGATGCTCGTCGCGCCCACTTCCGAGATGACGTCGTCGATGATCTCCTCGATCTCCTCCTCGGAGAGCGGCTCGGGCATGAACTCCTCGAGCACCTCGAGCTCGTACTCCTCGTCCTCGGCCTGCTCCTCCCGGCCGCCGGCTCGGAACGCCTCGGCGGCCTCGAGCCGGCGCTTCCGCTCGCGCTGGAGAACCTGCAGCTCCTCGTCGTCGGAGAGCTCACGCGCGAGCTCCTTCTCGGCCGCACGGAGCGCGTTCAGGACCAGGCTGAGCGCGTCGCGGCGCTCGGCATCCCGCGCGAGGCGCGCGGTCTTCAATTCTCCCTCCATCCGAGCGATCAGGCTCATGCGCCCTCCTCGGCGAGCGCGCTCGCGATCCGGGCCGCGTCGGGCCGGCCGCCAAGCACGTGCCAGTGCAAGTGGAAGATCGTCTGACCCGCACCTGCTCCGACGTTCACGAGGACGCGATAGTTGTCGAGCCCGGCTGCAGTCGCCGTGTCCGCGACGAACCGCAGCATCCCACCTGCTTCTTCGTCCGGGAACTCCGCGATGTCGCGGAACGTGTCCACGTGGCGCTCCGGGAGCACGAGCAGGTGCGTCTCGGCCAGCGGGTTGATGTCGCGAATCGCGACGAACCCGTCAGCTTTCCGCACGTGATCACCTTCGGCCACGAGCCGGCAGAAGAGGCAATCCTCAGGCGACAACGGCGAGGATTCCTTCCCTCGAGAGCCCGATCGCACGGGCATCGACGAGCTCTCCGACCTCGGCGTCGATGAGCCACGGCGTGTAGTCGTCCGCGTAGCCGCGCCCCGGACGATCGACGAGGACGCGGTCGGTCGTGCCGAGCTTCGCCCGCCAGCGGCGCCGGCAGAGCTCGTCCGAGAGCGCGCGAAGCCGCGCGCTTCGCTCCTTCTTGACCTGCGCGGGGACGGTGTCGGCGGCGGCCGTCGCTGTTCCCGGCCGCGGCGAGTACGGGAAGACGTGCGTCTTCGTCATCCCGGCCGCCTCCACGAGCGTGAGCGTCCTCTCGAACGCGGCTTCGTTCTCGGCGGGAAATCCGACGATGACGTCCGTCGTGACGTTGAAGTCGGCGAGGGGCTCCATCTTCGCGAGGAACTGCGCCGCGCTGTAGCGGCGCCGCATTGCCCGGAGCACCTCGTCGTCGCCCGACTGGAGCGGGACGTGCAGATGCGCCGAGACGGTTGGCGTCTCGCGAAGCGCCGACACGAGGTCGTCGGTCACGTGGTTGACCTCGATCGAGGAGAGCCGCAGTCGCTTCACACCCGGAACCGCGCCGGCCTCACGGATGAGGCGCGCGAGCGTGTACCCGGCGTCGCGGTCGCGGAAGCAGCCGAGGTTGACCCCCGTCAGGACGATCTCGCGATGACCCTGACCCGCGCGCCGCCCGATCTCGGCGAGGACTGCGGACGCGCGGCGGCTCCGGGTGCCGCCGCGTACGAGCGGGATCACGCAGAACGCACACGAGAACGAGCAGCCGTCCTGGATCTTCACGAAGGCGCGTGTTCGCTCGAGACGCGCGGCGGCGTCCACGCAGCCGATCGCGCCCACGTCGCCCGCGACGGCAGCGGGTGTCTCCTCGCTCCGGCGCGCGACGACCGTCACGTTCGGCGCGGCGCCGGCGAACGCGCCTGCGAGGCTCGCAGCACACCCCGTGACATAGACACGCCCGTGCGTCCGTGCCGCGCGGGACACCGCCTGCCGCGACTTCGACACCGCCTCGTGGGTCACGCAGCAGGTATTGACGACTGCAACGTCCGCCGCGCCCTCGGCCTCGACGTGGCCGTCGGCGAGCAGTCGCTCGCGGACGGCCTGCGCGTCCGTGAACGAGACCTTGCAACCGAGAAACCGCGTCGTGAACGAGGCCATCGAGGGATCAAGCTTAGTGCGGTTCCCGCTGCCGGCGATCGTGACGGCGCCTCGAGACCCAACCGCCCCCAGGGGCACTCCCGTGTCCCTGGAGGCACGGTATCGAGGAAATTCGTACGCCTGGTTGCCGATTCAGTGCCGATTCGGTGACGTCCACCGCACGCGCCCGGTCCGCGCGCTCGGATCACACGGCGGCACGAAAGACGTCCGCGGCCCAGCCGTCCAGATCGAGTCGCGCTTCCGGTTCCCAGCCGGGGGCCGACGGCGTCTCGTGCGCGAGGTACCCGGACACGATCACCGAGCCCGCGGGACGGCGAAGGAGGAGCCGCTCGACTGCATGCAGGTCGATGTTCGCGACCGCGAGGTCGACGGTCGGCAGCTCGTCGGTCAGCACGTCCGCGACCCGCGCTTCGATCTCGACACCGTTCCGACGGGCGGTCTCGAGCGTGACGTCGACTGCGACGGCGTCGGCATCCACCGCAAGCACCGGCGCGAAGCCGAGGCGGACAGCCGCGACCGCGATCACCCCCGACCCGCAACCGGCGTCGAGGACACTTCCCCGCTCGCGCCCGGCAAGGAGCTCGACGCACGCGCGCGTCGTCGCGTGCGCGCCCGTCCCGAAGGCCCGGCCCGGATCGACGACGACCACGGGCTCGCCGGCCGGGGGCACCTCCCAGGGCGGCCCGATCCACAGCCCGCCGGCGCGTACGGGGCGATGGAACTCGCGCCAGCGATCCTCCCAGCCCGCGGCCACCTCGGTCGAGGACCACGATCCGAACACGGCGGCAATTCGCTCAGCGCCCTCGGCATCCGTGTAGGCAGCGAGCTCGAGCGCGTCGTCGAGGTCGACCTCCTCGAAGCCGGCGGGCGCGAGCGCCACCATCCGCGCGCGAGCGATCTCGGCCTCCGCCGCCGGTACGCGCACGGAGATGCGGCGCAGCGTCAGCGTAAGGCGCTCTTCAGCCGCTTGAAGAACCCGTCGTCCTCGTCGTCGCCCGCGTACGTCTCGGGGCCGGATCGGCGCCCGAAGTCCTCGAGCAAGTCCCGCTGCTCCGCGGTCATGCGCGTCGGGACGGCGACGTCGAGGCGCACGTACAGGTCGCCCTTGCGGTCGCCCTGAACCGACGGCATCCCCTTGCCGTAGACGACCCGTACCGCGCCCGGCTGCGTCCCGGCGGGTACTTCGAGCTCTGCGTCGCCGGCGAGCGTCGGCACGAGCGCGGTCGTCCCGAGCGCGGCTTCGGTCATCGTCAGCCGGTGCGCCGAGTGGAGGTCGTTCCCGTCGCGGACGAAGCGGGGATCGGGCAACACGCGAACGACGACGAAGACGTTGCCGCGCTCTCCCTCCCGGTCACCCGCGTGGCCCTCGCCACGGATCCGGATGCGCTGGCCGTCGTGGATCCCTGCTGGCACGCTCACGTCGAGCTGCCGCCGCACGAGGGCGAGGCGGTCGCCGCGACACTGCCTGCACGGGCTCTCGGCGACGCTCCCTCGTCCGCCGCACTCGGGACAGGGGCGCTGGTGGACGAACTGCCCGAAGACGTTCTGCGAGACACGGCGCACCATCCCGCCACCGCCGCAGGTCGAGCACTCCCGAGTGACGGTGCCGGGCTCCGAGCCGCTCGCGCCGCAGCGCTCGCAAGCCATCGCGACCTCGATCGGGACGGTCACGGTGACGCCGGTGTACGCGTCCTCGAGGTCGATCTCGACGAGCGTCTGGATGTCGGCTGCTCTTGCGGTCCGCCGACTGCCGGCGGCAGTGCCGAAGAGGTCCTCGCCGAAGAAAGCCGCGAAGACGTCGGACAGATCGCCGAAGTGCGAGAACGTCGGCTCGTACCCTCCGCGGCGCAGCCCCGCATGCCCGAGCCGGTCGTAGGTGGCACGACGCTCCGGATCGGAGAGGACCTCGTACGCCTCGGCGACTTCGCGGAAGCGCTGCTCGGTCTCGGGCTCGCTGGAGACGTCCGGATGGAGCTCGCGCGCGAGTGCTCGAAACGCGCGCTTGATCTGTGCGCCGGAGGCGCCCCGCTGGACGCCGAGCACCTCGTAGTAGTCCCGTTCCGTTGTTGCCATCCGGGGGCTCAGACCTCCTCGTACACGTCCTCGACGAACCGGGAGAGCTCGAACGCGGCCGCCCGCACGGTGCGGATCGCCTTCTCGTAGTCCATGCGCAACGGGCCGACGAGCCCGACCGCACCGAGTGCAGTCGAACGTATCCCGTACGTCGCCCCCACGAGAGAGACGTCGTGGAGCTGCCCTCCACCGACAGCCGGGCCGACATGCACGACCGGGCGACGCGGCTCGAGGGCTTCGCTCACGAGCTCGAGCACGGCTGCCCGCCGCTCGAGCAGCTCGAGCAGGCGCATCGTGGCCTCCAGCTCCTCGGCGCGCGCTTCCTCCAAGAGCCCCGCGGCGCCACCGACGTACACCTGCAGGCCCTCTTCGGCCCTGATCTCGAGCAACGCCGGCCCGACGATCCGGAGGAACGCGCGCTCCCCCGGGCCAAGCTCGGGAGCGTCCAACCGGCGCCGGACAGAGCTGGCACCGAGCCGCTCGCCGACGAGACGGTCGTTCAAGTACTCCGCGGCCCAGGCAAGGAGCCCGTGGTCGACCGGGCGGTCGAGGCGGAAGACCCGCTTCGTCACGCCGCCCGTCGACGTGATCACGACGACCATCACGCTCGTCGGCTGGAGCGCGAGCACCTCCACGTGCCGAATCGTCGCCGTCTCGAGAGAGGGTGCAGACACGAGCGCGAGCAGCCGCGTCGCGCGCGAGAGCGACTCTGTCGTCGTTCGAAGCGCCTCCTCGAGCTCGTCCCGCATCGAGCGGAGGTCGACGCCGAGCTCGCCCGGGCGCCCCTCCATCGTCTCCACGAGCTCCTCGGCGTAGAGCCGGTACCCGCTCTCGGTCGGGATTCGGCCCGCCGACGTGTGCGGGTGCGTCAGGAGGCCGAGCGACTCGAGCTCGGCCAGCTCGCTGCGCACCGTGGACGGCGAGACCTGGAGCCCGGAGCGCGCGACCAGCGCCCGCGAGCCGACGGGCTGGCCGGTCGCGACGTACTCCTCGACGACGCGCCGCAGAATCTCTCGTTTCCGGGCGGAAAGGTGCATCTCGGCACTCGATGGTAGCGGCGGGATCCGCGGAGCCCAGGTGCCGCGACCGCGATCAGGCGAGCAGCTCGACCGTTACCCCGCCGCCCAGGAAGCGGCCGCGCCGGGTGAGCGCGACCGTCGCGCGCGCGTCGCCGTCGACGGTCAGGCTCAAGAGACCGCGGGCGGCGAGGCGCTCGGCCGCGCCGCGATCGAGGACCCCCGCAACGCTTCCGAGCGAAAGCGGCTCGTCGAGCCGGAGGCCGAGGAGGAGCCGTTCGCGCGTCTTCGTCTCCGCGTCGATCGGTTCGAGCTCCCGCGGCGGCGCTGCTCCCGCTCGAAGCGCCCCCAGGTAGCGCCCGAGGGAAGGAAGGTTCCGGCGGCGGAGCCCGTCAACGGTCGAGACCGCGCCGACTCCGAGCCCGAGGTAGTCCCGGCCGAGCCAGTAGCCGAGGTTGTGGCGGGCGCGCAGGTCCCGCCCCCGTGCGCTCCCGGGCTCGCGGCAGAAGTTCGCCGTCTCGTACCAGCGGTAACCGGCTCCGATCAGCGTGTCGACGACCTGCTCGAAGTAGCCCTCCATCGCCTCGGCCTGCCGCTCGAGCTCCGGCCCGTGTGCGTGCGTGAAGCGCGTCCCCGGCTTCGCCTCTAGCTCGTAGCAGGAGAGGTGCTCGGGCTGGAGCGCGAGCGCGTCTGCGAGGTCGGCAGCGAGGTCGGAGGCGCTCTGGCCGGGGATTCCGTAGATGAGATCGAGCGAGATGTTGTCGCATCCGGCATCGCGGAGAGTGTGCACCGCGCGTCGGACGTCCTCCGGCGACGCGCCGCGCTCGAGCACGGCGAGCAGGTGCGACCGGAAGCTCTGCGCGCCGAGCGAGACGCGGTTCACGCCGCCCTCGAGCAGCAGCTCGGCGAGCCCGGGCGTGACCGTCTCCGGGTTCGCCTCCACGGTCAGCTCTTCGGCCGGTGGGAGCGCCGCGAGCAGACGCTCGAGCTCGGCGGGCTCGGTGAACGTGGGCGTGCCGCCTCCGAGGAAGACCGTCTCGACCGGGTCCGCCAGCACCTCGCGCTCGAGCGCGAGCTCGGCGAGAACCGCATCGACGTACGCGGCGTGCTGCCCGCGCCGCCCCACCACGGTCACGAAGTCGCAGTACCCGCAGCGGTGCGCACAGAACGGAAGGTGCACGTACAGGTGCCTGACCCCGCTCATTTCTTCCGCTCCTGATCGAGGTTGAGCACAGCGAGGAAGGCCTCTTGCGGGACCTCCACCCCGCCCACCTGCTTCATCCGCTTCTTGCCCTTCTTCTGCTTCTCGAGCAGCTTCCGCTTCCGGGTGATGTCGCCGCCGTAGCACTTTGCGAGCACGTCCTTCCGGCGGGCCTTGATCGTCTCACGCGCGATCACGCGCGAGCCGATCGCCGCCTGAACGGGCACATCGAACATCTGCCGCGGGATCTCCTGACGCAGCCGCTCGACCAGCTGCTTGCCGCGGTCGTACGCGCTCGAGCGATGGACGATGAGCGAGAGCGCATCCACCTGCTCGCCGCCGACGAGGATGTCCACGCGCGACAGCTCTCCCGGCCGGAAGCCCGCCAGCTCGTAGTCGAAGCTCGCGTACCCGCGCGTCCGCGACTTCAGCTGGTCGTAGAAGTCGAACACGATCTCGCCGAGCGGCAGCTCGTACACGAGGAGCACGCGCTCCTCGCTCAGGTACTCGAGGTGGTCGAAGCCGCCGCGCCGCTCGTTCGCGAGCTCCATCACGGGCCCGACGTAGTCCTTGGGCACGATGACAGAGGCCCTCACGTAGGGCTCCTCGACGAGCTCCACCTCCGCGGGCATGTCCGCGGGGTTGTGCACCTCCACCTCGACGCCGTCGCGCTTCGTCGCGCGATAGGCGACGTTCGGAGCGGTGATGAGGAGGTCGAGGTCGAACTCGCGCTCGAGCCGCTCGCGAACGATCTCCATGTGCAGCAGACCGAGGAACCCGCAGCGGAAGCCGAATCCGAGCGCCTGCGAGGTCTCTGGCTCGTACGAGAGCGAGGCATCGTTCAGCCGCAGCCGTTCGAGCGCGTCGCGGAGCTCGGGGTAGTCGTCGGAGTCCGACGGGAAGATGCCCGCGAAGACCATCGGCTTGACGTCCTGGTAGCCGGGCAGAGGCTCGGAGGCGCGCCGATTGCGAGAGGTCAGCGTGTCCCCGACCCGGAGTCGCGACACGTCCTTGAGGCCGGTGATCACATACCCGACGTCGCCCGCGCCGAGCGACGGCACGGGCGTCCGCGCCGGCGAGAGGACGCCGAGCTCCTCGGCCTCGAACGTCGTCCCCTGCGCCATCGCGACGAGCGGCTCCCGGGTCTCGAACCGCCCGTCGACGACACGGACGAACGCGACGACGCCGCGGTACTGGTCGTACGAGGAGTCGAAGACGAGGGCGCGCGCGGGAGCCTCCGGGTCGCCGGCCGGCGGCTCGATCCGCTCGATGATCGCGTCGAGCACGTCCGCGACGCCGTCACCCGTCTTCGCGGAGATACGGAGCACGCGCTCGGGTGTCTCGCCCACCAGTTGCGCGAGCTCGGCTGCAGCGGCCTCCGGGTCCGACTGCGCGAGGTCGATCTTGTTCGCCACGGGCACGATCTCGAGGTCGTTCTCGAGCGCGAGGTACGCGTTCGCGAGCGTCTGCGCCTCGATACCCTGCGACGCGTCGACGAGCAGGAGCGCGCCCTCGCACGCCTGGAGCGAGCGCGAGACCTCGTACGTGAAGTCGACGTGGCCGGGCGTGTCGATGAGGTTCAGGTGGTGACCGTTCCAGAGGACGCGCACGGCCTGGGCCTTGATCGTGATCCCGCGCTCGCGCTCGAGCTCCATCGTGTCGAGCACCTGCTCGCGCATCTCGCGCTCCGTGAGCGCGCCCGTCAGCTCGAGGATGCGGTCGGCGAGCGTCGACTTGCCGTGGTCGATGTGCGCGATGATCGCGAAGTTGCGGATGCGTTCCTGCTGCATGAGCACAGAGGCTAGACGCCACAAGCCACCGACACCGCGGCCCCAAGTGAGGCCTTTTGCCGACTACCTGCTTCACACACCGCAGCGTCCGAGCGCTCGGGCCCCCCATCAAGGGGTCTGCTTCCGCGCGACCCGAATCCGCGCTCGCGGATTCCGGTCCGGCGCACTAACGGGCTCGCAACAGTTGCAGCGCCTCGAGCTCCCGAACTCCGAGCGCGCGCGACGCTCCGGCATACACGAGACCGGCCGCTACGAGAGCGGCTCCGACGGACACGACCTGCGCGCCCGCCGCGCGTCCGAGCCAGTCGTCGAGCACGTACCAGGTCGCGAACGCGGCTCCTGCCGCGATCGCACCTGCGAGGGCGATCCGGGCGACGACGCCCGCCGTCCGCGTCACCGCTTCGAGCCCCACGCGCCGCCGCATCAACGTGAACAGGGCCACGGCGCCGACGATGTTCACCACAGCCGTCGCGAGCGGGATCCCCCAGATGCCGAAGTGATAGAAGACGGCGTTGAGACCGGCGTTCAGTGCGACTGCGCCCATCGCCACCGCAGTCGGGATCCAGTTCGACTGCACCGCGTAGAAGCTCCGGTTGAGGATCAGCATCCAGCCGTTGAAGACGAGCCCGATCGAGTACGCCTGCAGGCACTGCGCGACGATCGTCGTGTCAGTCGCCGTGAACTCCCCGCGCTGGTAGACCAGGCGCACGATCGGCTCGGCGAGGACGATCGAGACGAAGCCGGCGGGGATGAGCAGGAACGCGATCTGGCGGATCCCGTTGTCGAGCGCGCGTCGCAGGCCGGACAGGTCGGCGCGAGCCGCGAAGCGCGCGAGCGTCGGGAAGAGGACGGTCGTGACGGCGACAGCGAAGATGCCCTGCGGGAGCATGTAGAGGCGGAACGCCTTGTCGATCGCGGTCGGGGCAAGCTCCGGATCGAGCAGCCGCGAAGCGAAGATCGTCCCGACGAGGAAGTTCACGTTGATGAGCCCGATCGTCAGCGTCACCGGGAGCATCAGCGTCAGCACGCGGCGTACGGCCGGATCGCGCCAGTCGATCGCCATGGTCAGGCTGCCGTCGAGCCGGCGGAGCCACGGCACAGGCAGCAGAAGCTGGACGAGCGTCCCGAGCACGACCACGCCTGCGTAGAGGTAGAGCTCCGCGTCCTCCCCTTCGACGCGCGGCACCCCGAGCACGAGCCCGAGGATGATCACGAGGTTCCAGGCCACCGGCGCGAGCGCGGGGAGCGCGAAGTGGTGGTACGTGTTGAGGATCCCGACGACGATGCCCGACAGCCCGAGCAGGACGACGATCGGGAAGAGGACGCGCGACAGGCCGACGGCGAGGTCGAAGTCGCCGCCGGGGTCGCCGAACGGTCGCATGAGGAGCGGCGCGGCGAGGATGAAGAGCGCGGTCAGCCCGCCGAGCCCGAGGAGCGTCAGCCAGAAGAGCGTCGAGGCGACACGCCACGCGCGCTGCTTCTCGCCGCGTTCGAGCAGCTCGCTGAAGACGGGGACGAACGCGCCCGAGAGCGCGGCGTCGGCGAGCAGCGCCCGTACGAGGTTCGGAATCTGGATCGCGACGGTGAAGGCATTGATCCGCCCCGCGACTCCGAAGTAGTAGGCGCTGACCATCTCGCGAACGAGCCCGAGCGCACGGGAGATCGCCGTCGCGACGGAGAAGACCGCGGTCGAGCGGGCGAGTCGGCGGACGTGCCCGGCGTCATCCAGCGCCGTGGTCGAGGTCGTTTCGGAGAGACGGGGATCCATTGTGTGCAGGGCGATTCTCCCAGTAGGTCCTGCTACCATCGCGCGGCCCGCGGTGCCGCGGGCGTTCTCTCGTATGGCGAACATCAAGCAGCAGAAGAAGCGGGTCCGGATCCAGGCGCGGCAGCGCCTCGAGAACCTGCGCTACCGCTCGACGATCAAGACCCTCACGAAGCGCCTCGAGACCGCGGCGAGCGCAGGGGATGCGGAGCAGGTCGCGGTCGAGCATCGCGAGCTGGTCCGCACGATCGATCGGGCGACGTCCCGGGGCGCCCTTCACCGCAACACCGCCGCGCGCAAGAAGTCGCAGGCTGCGCGGCTCTCGGCCGGCTCCGACTCGTAGCGCCGGCTCCGCGTCGCGACGCTGGAGCTTCCGAGAAGGACGAGGGTCGCGCTGGCGACGTCGCGGGACTACGACGTGTGCGGGCGAGCTCCCGCCCGGCGCGTGAGGTCGACGAGCGCGCGCTGCACCTCGAGATCGGGAGCGAGCTTGCTCTGACCCTTGAGCGCGCCGTCGAGCTCGGCGAGGCGGGCGACGGCGTCTCCGAGCTGGTCGGGCGAGAACCCCTCCGCCTGCCGAGACAGCTTCTCGGCGTAGAACGGATGCAGCCGCAGCTTGCCGGCCGCCTCACGGGGCCGGACTCCTTCGGCGGCGTAGCGCTTGAGCGCACGCAGACGGGCCGCGTGACCGCCCAAGGCCGCGGCCAGGCGGGCGGCCGTGTCGCGACGCGGCTTCGACTCGCGCTCGAACATCGTCTCGCTCTCGGCGAGCGCCCGCGCGGAGTCGTGCGCGGCCCAGGCGTCGGTCAGCATGTAGGTCGGACTGTCCCCCGCCGGCACGGCGAGCAGCTCGACCTCACGTTCCCCGAGCGGCTCGCCCGCGGCCCAGGTCGCGAGCTTGTCGACCTCGCTCGCCAGCGTATGGAGATCGTCGCCGACGATCTGGACGAGCGCTGCGCACGCCTCGGGCTCGGCGCGGACGCCGTGACGGGCGAAACGTTCCGCCACCCAGCCCTGGACCTTCCTCTTCTCGACCGCGTACTCGAGGACGTCCCCCGCCTTTGCGCACACCTTCCTGAGCGCCGACGTCTTCTTCACGTCCTCGCCGACGAGCGCGAGCACGGTCGCAGGCGCGGGGTCGGCGAGGTACGACGACACCAGGTCGGCGTCGGCCGCTTTCCAGCCGCCCTTCAGTCGGTTGTCGGAGTCGCGCCGGCCGTCGACCTCGTCGACGATCACGAGCCGCGCATCGCCGAAGAGGCTGGCGGCGTTGCAGAGCGCGATCGCGGCTTCGGCCGGGGTGTCGAGTGCGCTGCACATCTCCGTCGCCTCCGGCGTGAAGTGGACGCGGAGGCGCGCGAGCGCAGTCTCGATCTTGGGACGGTCGCCGCCCGTCAGGAGATAGACGGGCTTGTTCGGCCTTTCCCTCTCCGGGGTATCCGACACGGCTCAAGCCTATCCCTCGGTTCGTACCTTCAGGCCACGGCCGTCCGTCTCCAAGACGACCCGTCCGTGCTGGTCGGTCCGGTAGACGGCGAGGCCGGGTACGGCTGCGAGCGCGGCGAGCGTCTCAGGCCTCGGATGGCCGTAGTCGTTGCCGCGCCCGGCCGAGATGACGGCGACCACCGGGCGCAGGACGCGAAGACCAGCCGCAAGCCCCGGATCCTCCGAGCCGTGGTGCGCGACCTTCAGGACCTCGACTTGGCCGAGGTGGAGCCTCCGGGTGACCTCGGACTCCGCGTCGGCTGGGAGGAACACGTCGGTCTCGCCGAACGAGGCCGCGAGCACGAGAGCGTTCAGATTCGGGTCCTCGGACGGGAGGCCGGCGTCGGGCGGCCAGAGAACGCGGAGACGAAGCCCACCTGCCTTGAGCTCCGAGCCTGCGCGGACGACCCGGACGGTAGTGCCGCGCTCCGCAGCTGCCGCGATCGCCTCGTCGTGCTCCGGCCCGGTCGCTGCGAGTTCAGGATCGAGAACGACATCGACGTGCAGCCGCCGTATCACCTCGGCAGCGCCTCCGACGTGATCACGCTCCGGATGGGTCAAGACGAGCGCGGACAGCGCGCCGATCCCCATGTCGGCGAGCTGCCCGGCGACGTTCGCCTCGGGCGGTCCCTGGTCGACGAGGACGCGCGCGCTCGCCGTTTCGAGCAGGATCGAGTCGCCCTGGCCGACGTCGAGGAACGTGACCCGTAGCCCGTTCGGCGCATGCCAGGCTGGGGCCGGTCGGGCCCAGAGCCAGCCGGCGGCGAGCAGCGCAAGAGCCGTCCCGCAGGCGACGAGCACGAGCGGTGCCGGGCGACCGGAGATCGGGGTCCTGGACCAGCGGACTGCAGCCCAGCAGCCGACGACGACGAGCATGGCGACGAGCGCCGTGTGTGCGCCGACCTGGGCGCCGGGCATGCCAGCCACGACGTGCGCGACGAGCTCGAGCCAGGCCGCGGCCCAGCCCGAGAGCCACGCGAGCGAGGCCGCGGCCCCCGGCGCGACGGGATCGGCGACCGTAGCGAGCAGCCCGAGCCCGAGCACGGCAGGGACGGCCGGGAACGCCAGCGCATTCGCGAACACGGTGTAGACGGGCGCCTGCCCGAAATGCATGAGCACGACGGGCGCAGTCGCCATCCCGCACACGACTGCGATTCCGATTGCGTCCGACGCTCCTCTCGGCAGCGGGTAGCCCTCGAGCGTCCGCCGGACCCTCGGAACCCCGACGAAGATGCCCGCGACCGCGACGAACGAGAGCTGGAAGCCGGGCTCGAGGAGCGAGGTCGGGGTCCACACCAGGAGCACGAGCGCCCCGAGCGCGAGGAAGTGCCAGCGATCACGCGGCCTCGCGACCAGCCACGCGAGCGATGCGAGCACGCCAGCGACGCCTGCGCGGACTACGGACGGCTGCCAGCCGACTGCGAGGACGTATGCGCCGATCGCGGCGATCGCCAGCAGCTCACGTACGGCTCTCGACAGTCGGAGCAGCCAGCCGACGCCGAACACGCCGGCCACGATGAAGGCGACGTTCTGCCCCGAGACGGCCAGGAGGTGGGCAAGCCCCGACGCGCGGAAGTCCTGACGCACGCGCTCGGGCAGCCCTTCGTCCTCCCCGACGACCACGCCGAGCACGAGCGCGCGCCGGACACCGTCGGTGCCTCGGGTCACGGCCCGCTCGACACGATCGCGCAGCCGGTCTCCGATCCCCGCGACACCACCGCGACGACCGACCTGCCTCCACGCTGCCCCACGGAGTACGACATGGACTCCCTGACGCGCAAGCCAGGCGCGCTCGTCGAAGCCGCCGTCGTCGGCCTCGCGCGGCTCGGTGACGCGGACGACCGTCTCGAGGATCGCTCCGCGTGGCGGCGAGCGCCCGACGGGCAACACCAGCAGGACGCGCTCACGAACTCGCAAACCGCGAAACAGCTGGATCTCGGAGGGGACGCGGATCGCCCACGGCGTTGTCCTGGCCGGCCCGGTCACCACCATGCGCGCCGATCCCGACTCGCCGACCTCCGCGACGAGTGCGCTGCGTCCGAGTGAGTCCAACCGGAGCATCCCCCACCACAACCCGACTGCGACCAGTGCGACCCCGAGCGCGGCCGCCCGAGCCGGACCGTCGAGAAGCGCGACGGCTACGAGAGCGGCGACGCCCACCACTCCGAGCACGGCGGTCCCGAAGGAAACCCAATTCGAGGCCGCGAGCCCTGCGCAGGCCGCGCCGACGAGGAGCGACGGCCAGTGGAGCTCGAGCGCTCGCCTCACGGGGTCACCAACTCGCGCAGCTGCTCGACCCGCGTCGGACCGATGCCCGGGACCGCGTCCAGGTCGTCCACCGACCTGAACGGCCCGTGCTCGGAGCGGTAGTCGATGATCGTCTGCGCGGTGACAGGCCCCACCCCGGGCAGCTCGTCGAGCTCGCTCGGCCGTCGCCGTCGCCAGGCTCAGAGTCGGCCCGAGCGCGCCGGCGGCCCCGAGCTCCGGGCCGGCGGCGCCCGAGCTCGGCGAGCCGGCGCTGCCGCCGGCCGCCGCCCTGCTCGGAACCGCCACCTGGATGCCGTCGACGAGCGGGGCCGCGAGGTTCAGGCCGGCGAGATATGCCTTCCGGGTCGCGCCGCCGGCACGCGCGACGGCATCCGCGACACGCGAGCCCTCGCGAAGTCGAAAGAGGCCAGGACGCCGGACCGCCCCGACCACGTGGACGACCAGGACCGGCTGTGCGGCCGGCTTCGACACATCGGACACTGGCTCGAGCGGCGCGACGACCTCAGGGGCCCGAGCAGCACCCACCTGCGAGAGCCGTTGGCCTGCGACAACCAGCAGCGCGACGAGGCCGCCGACGAGCGCGAGCGCCACAGGCCGTGAGACCGGAATTTGGGACACGCAGCCATCGTGGCCGTGATCCGCTCACACGTGGGACACGACTTCGTCACGAATGTGTGCCTATCGAGAACGGATCGCGCCGCGTCCGATCGGCTCGTACTGCGCGTGCAGCCCCGAACGCTGCACGAGGGCAGAGAACCTATGTCACGAAGTTGACGAGCTTGCCCGGGACGACGACGGTCCGTGTCGCCTCCCTGCCGTCGAGGTACGTCTGCACCCGCTCCGACGCGCGCGCCAGCGCTACCAGCTCGTCCTTCGGCAGATCCGGCCGGACATGCAGCCGGTCGCGGACACGACCGTCGACCTGCACGACCACCTCGACCGTGTCCACCTCGAGCAGCGCCGGGTCGGCCACGGGCCACTCCTCCTCCCACAGCCGCTCATGACCAAGTCGCTCCCACAACTCCTCGGCGATGTGCGGCGCATACGGCTGGATCAGCGAGACGGCGGTCTCGGCCGCAAATCGCGAGTCGACGCTCGCCCGCTCCTTCGACAGGTCGTTCACGAGCTCCATCACCGCCGCGATCGCCGTGTTGAAGGCATAGCGACGTCCGATGTCGTCGGTCACCTTGGCGATCGTCCGATGTGTCTTCCGTGCGAGCGGGCCTCCTTCCGGCGGTCCGGGCGGAGCGCTCTCGGCGACCTCGCTCACGACCCGCCACAGGCGCCGCACGAAGCGCGACATGCCCTCGACGCTCGACTCGGTCCACTCCATGTCCTCGTTGGCGGGGCCCAGGAACAGGATGTTGAGCCGGCACGCGTCGGCGCCGTACCGCTCGACGAAGTCGTCCGGCCCGACGACGTTCCCCGCGCGCTTCGACATCTTCGTCTTCCCGAGCGTCACCCAGCCGTTGGAGAAGAAGCGCGCAAACGGCTCGCGGAAGCCGACGAGGCCCATGTCGTTCAAGACCTTGACCCAGAACCGGGCGTAGATCATGTGCACCGTCGCGTGGTCGACGCCGCCGATGTAGAGGTCGATCGGGTTCCAGTAGTCGACCGGCGCCCGCTCGAACGGCGCCGCGTCGTTGTGAGGGTCGCAGTAGCGCAGGAAGTACCAGGACGAGTCGACGAAGGTGTCCATCGTCTCCGTCTCGCGCTTCGCCGGTCCTCCGCAGCGCGGGCAGGCCACGTTCACCCACTCCTCGGCCTGTGCGAGCGGCGGCTGCCCCTTGGGCTTGAAGTCCTCGATCTCGGGCAGGACGACGGGCAGGTCATCCCTCGGCACCGTGACGATCCCGCACTCGTCGCAGTACACGACCGGGATCGGGCACCCCCAGTACCGCTGCCTCGAGAACCCCCAGTCGCGCAAGCGATAGTTGATCGCAAACCCGCCGCGACCCTCGGTGGCGAGCTTCTCGACAATGCGACGCCCTCCTTCGGGCGCCGGCAGCCCGTCGAACTCGCCTGAGTTGACCAGGATCTCGCCCTCGGTGTGCTCGACGTACGCGGTGTTCTCGCCGGCGTCGCCGTCCACCGGCTGCACGACCTGGCGGATCGGCAGGTCGAACGCCTGGGCGAAGTCGAAGTCGCGCTGGTCGTGACCAGGCACGGCCATGATCGCGCCGGTCCCGTAGTCGGTGAGCACGTACTCCGCCACGTACACCGGCAGTCGCTCGCCGTTCACCGGGTTGACCGCGTGCAAACCGGTGAAGACACCGGTCTTCTCGGCAGCTGCGGCGCGTTCCACGGTCTTCTTGGCCGAGGCGCGCATCACGTAATCGACAACCTCCGGGGACTCGATCCGCGCGACCAGCTCGTGCTCCGGGGCGAGCACGAAGAACGTGGCGCCGAACAGCGTGTCCGGACGCGTCGTGAACACCGGCACGTCCTCGCCCAGCTCCTCGATCCGGAACAGGATCTCCGCGCCCTCGGAGCGGCCGATCCAGTTCCGCTGGCGCGCCTTGATCGAGTCGGGCCAGTCCACGGTGTCGAGGTCGTCGAGCATCGCCTGCGCGTAATCCGTGATCCGAAAGAACCACTGCTCCATGACGCGCGACTCGACCTCGGCGCCGCACCGCTCGCAGCGGCCGTCGCGGACCTGCTCGTTCGCGAGGACCGTCTGGTCGTTCGGACACCACTTGACCGGGGCTCCCTTCCTGTAGGCAAGCCCGCGCTCGTAGAAGTCGAGGAACTGCGACTGTTGCCAGCGGTAGTACTCGGGCTGGTTCGTCGAGAGCAGCCTCGACCAGTCGTACGCCCATCCGATGCGGCGCATCGACCTTGTGATGGAGGCGATGCTGCGCTCGGTGCTCTCTCGCGGGTGAACGCCCTCGCTGATGGCCGCGTTCTCGGCCGGCAGGCCGAACGAGTCGAAGCCCTGGGGATGGAGGACGCGCATGCCGTTCCGCGCCCGGAAGCGCGTGACAACGTCGCCGATCGTGTACACGAGCATGTGCCCCATGTGCAGCGTGCCCGAGGGGTACGGCAACATCTCGAGCACGTAGCTCTTCGGCTGCTCGCGGGCCTCGTCCGGCCCCGGGTTCGGAACCTCGAAGGCCTTCTCGTCGCCCCAGACCTGCTGCCACTTCGGCTCGATCGTCTGCGGGTCGTACTGCTCCATCGCTCTCGTCACTCCGATTCAGGGAACAAAAAAGCCTCTCGGGCGAGAGGCTTCGTGGAAACGGCCGCGGCTCTCGCCACGCTCGTTTCCTGGCCTACGGAAGAAGCTGCTTCATGAAGTCCTAGGGTAACAGGCAATATCGCCGCATGTTGGAGCTTTTTCCCGACTCCGCACGGATCGAGCGCGGTGAGCTGGTCGTCGGAGGCATGAGCGCGTCCGAGCTCGCAAACGACTTCGGGACGCCCCTCGTCGCGTACTGCGAGGAGACGATTCGCGCGCGAGCGCGAGAGATCCGCGCCGCGATCCCCGACGCCCTCGTGCTCTTCGGATCCAAGGCCTTCCCGAACGTCGCCGTCATGCGCGTGCTCGCGGAGGAGGGGATCGGCGCGGACGTCGCATCGCGTGGCGAGCTCGCATTCGCGCGCGCGGCCGGGATCGAGGGCGAGCAGCTCGTCGTGCATGGGAACGCGAAGTCGGACGAGGAGCTCCAGGCGGCGGCCGAGGCGGGCGCCTTCGTCGCCCTCGACGGCGAGTGGGAGGCGCCGCGCGCCGCGGCGGCGGGCGTTCGGCGAGTGCTCGTCCGCGCGACGCTCGGAGTCGAGGCGGACACGCACGAGGCGATCCGGACCGGGCATCACGGCTCGAAGTTCGGGCTCCCTCCCGATGCCGTCCTGCGCACGGTCGCGGAGGCACGCGAGCTCGGGCTCGAGGTAGCGGGGCTGCACGTCCACGTCGGCTCGCAGCTCCCGGACACTGCGTCGCACGAGGAGACGATCGCACTCCTCGGCGAGCTCGCGGCGCGCTGCCGCGACGAGCTCGGCTGGGAGCCGGAAATCGTCGACGCGGGGGGCGGGTTCCCGGTTCGGCACGTCCTCTCCGAGCCGGACGCGGACCTCGGCGCGCTGGTTCGCGCGGTCGCCGACGCCGTCTCGCGCGCCTTCGGCGAGCGCGGCCTGAAGCAGCCACGCCTCCTGCTCGAGCCGGGGCGCGCACTCGTCGGGCAGGCGGGCGTGACGCTCTATCGCACCCGGACGGTGAAGCGGCTCGACGGCGTGACCTGGGTCGCCGTGGACGGCGGGATGTCGGACAATCCGCGGCCCGAGCTGTACGGGGCTCGCTACACGGCGCTCTCGGCCGGGCGCGCCGACGAGCCGGCCACCGAGACCGTGAGCCTCGCGGGGCTCCACTGCGAGTCCGGGGACGTCCTCATCGACGACGTCACGCTCCCGCCGCCGCGCACCGGCGACCTGCTCGCGGTACCCGCCACGGGCGCATACACGCTCGCGATGAGCTCGAACTACAACGTCACTCCGCGCCCCGCCGCGGTGCTCGTGCGCGATGGGTCTGCGCGAGTCATCCGCCGCCGCGAGACCGTCGACGACCTGCTCGCGTCCGAGGACGTGTGACCGAAGGTCGCTGGCGCTCCCGCGTCCGGGGAGTCATGGCTGACCGAACGGGGTGCGTCCTCGTCGTCGGGTCGGACACTCCGACGCTGCCCGAGATCGACCTCGACGGGTTCGCGGACGAGGAGATCGAGCAAGTCCGGCGCGGGTTCGAGCGGCTCCTCGGGGCGCGGGTCGCGGTCCTGCGCTATCTCGCGCGCTCGGTCGATCGCGAGAACCGTCGGCTCGACATCGTGTACGCGCTCGAGCAGCTGGATGCCGGCGGGGATCTGCCTCCCGGCGCAGCGTGGCTCGAGCGCAGCGCGCTCGACGGCGAGCTTCGCGACCTCGTGCTCGAGCCGGCGCGCGTTCCCGCGAAGCGCGCGCCGTGGGCCCAGCAGGGATGGCTCGCCGAGGCGACCGAATGGATCGAGTCGTCGCTGCGCGACATCGATCGCCGGCCGACAGGACCGGTCGAGCAGGTACGGACGTGGCCGCTCTCGGCCGTGCTCCGGGTCCCGACGGAGAGCGGCCTCGTGTACTTCAAGGCGACGTCGACGACGCCGCTCTTCGTCGATGAAGGCCGTGTGCTGCAGGGGCTGGCGCAGCTCTTTCGCCGAGAGGTGCCGAGACCACTCGCGGTCGACAGCCCGCGGCGGTGGATGCTCCTCGACGACGTCGGGAGCTCGATCGGCTGGGACGCGCCGGTCGAGGAGCGTGAGTCGGTGCTCCGCGTCTTCGGGTTCATGCAGGTGGCGTCGTCCGGAGATCTCGACGCGTTGATCGCGATGGGCTGCGTCGATCGACGAACTGCGTGGCTGGCGCGGGAGACCAGCAGTCTCATCGCCGACGACGAGGTCCTCGCCGGGCTCCACGAGAACGAGATCGCGCGACTGCGCTCACTCGAGGCGCTCCTCGTCGCGCTCTGCCACCGTCTCGCGGAAGGACCGGTGCCGGACGCGCTCGTCCATGGTGACCTGCACCTGGACAACGTTGCTCGCGTCGGCGGAAGCTACGTCTTCTTCGACTGGTCGGACGCGTGCGTGGCTCACCCGTTCCTCGACCTGATCGACATTCATCGCGAGGAGGATCCGGACGTCCGCGAGCGCCTGCGCGACGCGTATCTCTCGGTCTGGGCCGACTACGCCTCCTCGAAGGAGCTGCTCGCGCTCTGGGAGGCGTCTGCTCCGCTCGCCTCGCTCAACCAGGCGATCAGCTACCGACATATCTACGCGAGCATCGAGAGCGGCTCCGCGCAGAATCTGGAGTGGGCGCTGCCCCACTGGCTTCGCCTCGTCCTCGCGACCGACTTCGACTCGCTGTCGCTCTAGCGGAGGATCTCCACGACGTCGCCATCCTCCACGCGATGCGCACGGCCCACGCGTTGGCCGTCGAAGCGCGCCGACCGGCCCCAGACACGGGCAGCGGAGAAGGTCTCCGCGAGCTCGTGGTGGATCGAGTCCGCCACGTCTTCGACACTGGCGCCAGGGTGCAGCGCGACCGGCTCGCCGTCGGTCTCGCGACCGTGCCGGAGGTAGACGCGCACGAGTCCCGTCAGGCCCCAGATCGCCCCGCGGAGGCGGTCGAGGCTGTCGTCGTCGAGCACCGAGACCGCCAGGACGTCGAGCTGCGACGACACCGTCGGGACGAGCTCATCGTCGACCTCGTCGGCCTTCGTCAGCGCGACCAGCCACGGCAGGTCGATGCCCGCGGTCTCGACCTCGGCCTGCACGACAGCGAGCTCCTCCGCCGGTGCGGTCGCGGCGTGACAGAAGACGATCGCGTCCGCGTTCCGCAGGACTCCGAGCAGCGCGCGGCCACCGCCCCGGTCCTCGTTCGCGCCCTCGATCAGCCCCGGGATCTCGACGAGCTGCACGAGGACACCGGCGATCCGCGTCAGCGCCGCGACCGGCCGCGTCGTCGTGAACGCGTAGTCGCCGGTCTTGATCTGGATCGCCGACAGCGCCTGCAGCAGCGATGACTTCCCCGCGTTCGGCGGGCCGACGAATGCGATCTGCGCCGCCCCCTCGCGCCGGATCTGGATGGAGTCGCGGTGGACGACCTTCGCGCGGGCGCGCGTCTGCTCGAGCTCACCGTTGAGCCACTTGCGGAGGTCTGCGTACGGGCCGCTGCGGTAGTCGGGCAGTTCCGCGAGCAGGCCTCGGATGGCGTGAACACGCTCACGACCTTCCTTTCCGACCAGTCGCCTCTTGGCGACCTGGGCGAACGTTCGATGGGGCATCGGCATCAATCCATCTCCTTCGACTCGTGCAGGCGGCGCGGCAGCCCAGCGGGCGGCGAATCGCGCCTGTCCCGCCGCTTCCTCGGCGCGTGTGCTGGAAGCGGCGGACTAGCCGGTCTTGTCGGTGATGGTTGCGTGCCAGGCGCGCTCGGGCGCCTGGCAGATGCCTGTGCTCATGCTGCTCGGAGCGTAGCCGCCTCGGCGGCGGAAGCCAAGCTCAGCGCGGTTCCCAGCCGACCTCGATCACGTAGCCGTCGGGGTCACGGAACTTCACGCTGACGTAGTCGGGCTCGTCCCACTCCTCGACGATCTCCAAACCGTCGGCGGCCACGCGATCGCGGAAGGCGCGCACGTCCTCGGGGCTGTCCGCGCCCCGGCCGAAGTGGAGGAACGGCGGTAGCACGACCGGCTCGTCGATCTGGCCGATCGCGAGTGAGAAGCCGGCGGAGTTGTGGAGGATGAAGACGCCGTCCTCCCGTGGCTCGGGCTCCGCCACGAAGCCGAAGTAGCGCTCGTAGAAGCGGATCGAGCGCGCCTGATCCGAGACCGCGAGCGCGAGGTGGTCCACTAGCCCGCCCGCGCGCCGACGAGGCCGGGCCGGACGAGACGCGGCGGCGCGACGAGGCCCGCCTCCTTGACCGGCGGATTGAGCGGCTCGGCCAACGGCTCCGCGCCGAACGAGGCGCGCACGCGCTCCTCGGACGGCTCGCCGTAGGTCGTCGTCCGCTGACGCGGGATCCGGCCCGCGGAGCGGATGAGCTCCTCCATCCGCTCGGGCGGCAGCTCCTGCCCATACGCCGCTCCTGCGGAGCGCGAAATCGACTCGTTCATCAGCGTCCCGCCGAGGTCGTTCACTCCCGCATGCAGCGCCTCGCGCGTGCCGTCCGGGCCGAGCTTCACCCAGGACGCCTGGATGTTCGTGATCCACGGGTGCAGTGCCAGCCGCGCGACCGCATGGACCAGGAGCGTCTCGCGGAAGGTCGGCCCGCGCCTCGCCCGCCCTTGCACGTACATCGGCGCTTCCATCGGCACGAACGGCAGCGGGACGAACTCCGTGAAGCCGCCGGAGCGCTGCTGCTGCTCACGCGCCCGCAGGAGATGCCGCGCCCAGCTCCGCGGCGAGTCCGCGTGCCCGAACATGAGCGTGACGTTCGAGCGGAGGCCGGCGCGGTGCGCGGTGTCGTGCACCTCGAGCCACTGCGCGGTCGTGACCTTGTCGGGGCAGATCACGCGCCGCACTTCGTCGTCGAGAACCTCTGCCGCAGTCCCCGGGAGCGAGCCGAGCCCGAGATCGCGTAGCCGCGCGAGGTACTCGTCGAGAGACACCGCGAGCGTGGCAGCTCCTTGCCAGATCTCGAGCGCCGAGAACGCGTGCACGTGGATCCGCGGTACGGCGCGCTTGATGGCATGCACGACGTCGGCGTAGTAGTCACCCGTGAACGCGGGATGGATCCCGCCCTGGAGGCAGATCTCGGTCGCGCCGCGCTCCCAAGCCTCCTCGGCGCGTCGCACGATCTCGGCGAGCGGGACGAGGTACGGCGCGCCGCGGAGGTTCCGCGCCAGCTTCCCCTTCGAGAACGCGCAGAAGCCGCAGCGGAAGTAGCAGACGTTGGTGTACTGCACGTTGCGGGTGACGACGTAGCTCACCTCGTCGCCGCAGACGTGCCGGCGGAGCCGGTCCGCCGACGCGAGCACGCGCTGGAGCTCGTCGCCGCGCGCCGAGAGCAGCCGCGTTAGCTCGTCCTCTCCGAGGTCGTCGCTCGTGAGCCCGAGCGGGAGGGCGTCCCGCGCCACGACCACCGGGACGCGTCCCGGCTCACCCGGCGCCCACGAGTCGTCCCGCGCGAGGCCCGCCGCGTCCGCGGCTCGCCGAACGAACGGCGCCACCGCGGGATCGACCCAGCGCTCGAGATCGTCGACGTATTCCGGATAGACGGGGAGCCGCGGCGCGAGCTCGAGGCCGCGGCTGCGGGTCGCCTCCTCGAGGCGCTCGAGCTCGGGCCAGGGCGCCTCGGGGTTGACATGGTCGATCGTGACCGGCGAGACGCCGCCCCAATCGTCGATCCCCGCATCGAGCAGGCGGGGAAAGTCGTCGAACGCGAGATTCGGCGGCGCCTGCACGTGCCAGCCGGGGCCGAGGAGGATGCGCGCGACCGCGATCGTCCAGAGGTGCTCGTCGAGCGAGGGCTCGGGATGCAAGGCCATGCGCGTCCCCGGCTTCGCGCGGAAGTTCTGGACGATGACCTCCTGTACGTGGCCGTGCTCTTCACCGAGAGCGCGCAGGGCGAGTAGAGCATCGATCCGCTCCTCCCGCGTCTCTCCGATCCCGATGAGGATCCCGCTCGTGAACGGGATCGCGAGCTCGCCCGCGAGCCGGATCGTCTCGAGGCGGCGCATCGGGATCTTGTCCGGCGAGGCCCAGTGCGGCCCGCCCTTCTCCCCGAGCCGGTCGGCGGTCGTCTCGAGCATGATCCCGATCGACGCGCTCACCGGACGCAGCGCCGCGAGCTCCTCGCGCGTCATGACGCCTGGGTTCAGGTGCGGTAGGAGGCCGGTCTCGTCGAGGACGCGACGGGCGCAGCGCGCGAGGTACTCGAGAGTCGTCTCGCAGTCGAGGGCGCGGAGCTCCTCGCGCGCGACCCGGTAGCGGAGCTCCGGCCGGTCGCCGAGGGTGAAGAGCGCCTCGCGGCAGCCGGCTGCGGCTCCCGCGCGCGCGATCTCGAGCACGGCTTCTTCGGACATGTATGCCTTCTCACCACGCCGCGGCGGCCGTGCGAACGTGCAGTACCCGCAGACGTCGCGGCAGAGCGTCGTCAGCGGGACGAAGACCTTCGGCGAGTAGGTGACGAGCGGCCCCGGCCGCAGCCGCCGCGCCTCGGCGAGGAGCTCCTCGAGCGGGGAGGCGAGAAGTTCGGCGGTGGTGGTCACGCTTCCGCGAGCATACGTCGCCCCTGCAACCTGGCCCCCGCCGACCGTCGCGTCCGAGCATGCGCTCGGAGCGCTTGGTTGACGGCCCCTCGGCTGCCTCCTAGCCTGGGAGCCCACTGTGAGCAGCTACGTCGAAGTATGGGGCCGAAGCGGGCGGGAGCTTCGAACGCTGGACTCGGAGCGAATGACCGTCGGAACCCTCGAGTCGAACGACGTCGTCGTGGACGCCGACGGGGTCTCGCGCGTGCATGCCGTGTTCGAGCGATTCGGCGACACCTGGTGCGTCCGCGACCTCGGCTCTCGGAACGGCACCTTCGTGAACGGAGGAAGGATCATCGGCGAGCGAGCCCTGCACTCGGGCGACGAGGTGCTCCTTGGACGGCTGCGCGTGCGATTCCACGGTCCGGCTCGGGGGAAGGAGACGGCCGCAATCGCACAGCCGCCGCCGATCACGCAGCGCGAGCGCGACGTGCTCCTGGCCCTGTGCCGCCCGCTCCTGACCGGCGATGCGTTCACCGAGCCGGCTTCGATTCGGGCGATCGCCGCGGAGCTCGTCGTCTCCGACGCCGCGGTGAAGCATCACCTCTCGCGCCTGTACGGCAAGTTCGACGTGGGCGCGCACGGCGATCGGAGGCGCGTCCAGCTCGCAAACGCGGCGGTCGCCCGGGGCGCGGTCAAGCTGGGCGACCTGCGCGGCGACGGCTGAGCGTCGATGAAGACCGAACTGCTCCGCGAGCGGTACGAGCCGCTCGAGCTGGCCGGGAGAGGCGGCGAGGGCGAGCTGATCCGCGCGCTCGATCACCTCCACGGCCGCCAGGTGGCACTGAAGGTCCGGCCCGCGCCGGACGAGTATTCCCGGGCCCATCTGCTCTCCGAGGCGCGGCTCCTGCTCGCACTTCGGCCGCACCCGGGGCTCCCGCTCGTTCGCGAGGACTTCTTCGTGGACGGCCGGTACGTGATCGCGATGGACTGGATCGAGGGAACGAACCTCGAGGCGCTGCTCGACCTCGAGGGCCGCCCAGGCCTCGACCCGGCGCTTGCCATCGGCTACCTCGAACAGGCCGCCGAGGCGCTGGAGCACCTTCGCACGCACGTCCCACCCGTCGTGCACGGTGACGTCAAGCCGGCGAATCTGATCCTCACTTCGTCAGGCCGGATCGTCCTGGTCGACTTCGGACTGTCCTCCATGCCCACCGACGACCTCCGCCGGGCGGGCACGGCAGGCTACGCGGCGCCAGAGGTCGCCGCGGGCGCGAGACCGACCGCGGCGGCCGATGTGTATTCGTTCGCCGCCACCGCCCATGCGCTGCTCACCGGCGAGCCTCCATCGGCGGGTGCGTTGAGCTGGGGTGCGATCGAGCGCGAGCGAATTCCGGCGCTCGAGCGGATCGTGCGCCCGAGCCTGGCCACCGATCCGGCGCGTCGCGACACGTCGGCGGCGGCCTTCGTCGCCAGGCTTCGGCGCTGGTGGGGCGACGACCTACCGACGGGGACGGTCACGCTCATGCTGGCCGACGTCAGCACGATGTCCCCGCGGGACGCCGAAGACACGGTCCACGAGATCGCCAGTGCGCACGGCGGGCACTGCATCTCGCCCGCCGACGACGGGCCGCTGCAGGCTGCGTTCGAGTCGGCACAGGCAGGCATCGACGCCGCCCGCGACCTCTCCGCCCGCTTCCACGCTCGCATCGCCGTGGCCACGGGGGAGGTCGAGCCCAGCGGCGGCAGCTACGCGGGAGAGGTGGCATCTGCGGCGACCCGGCTCCTGGAGCTGGCCGCCCCGGGACAGGTCGTGATCGACGACGGGACGGCCGAGGCGATCGGAGATCGGCTTCCTCCGGAGGTCGGCCTCGCAGAGCTGCGCAAGTTCCCGAGTCGGGGAGGCGGCGTGGGCGCTCGTGGCTCCCGGTCTGGCCTCCCCACCCCGGGCCGGCGCCTGCCCCTATCGCGGGCTGATGGCCTTCCAGCCGGAGGACGGAGACCTGTTCTTCGGCCGCGAGGAGATCGTGGCGGCCACGGTGGGACAGGTGCTCGCAGGCGGGTTCATGGCCGTGGTGGGAGCGTCCGGCAGCGGGAAGTCCTCTCTGGTCCGGGCCGGCCTCATCCCGGCCTTTCGCCGGGCTCGCGAAGGCGCCGTGGCGGTGATGACGCCGGGATCGGACCCGGGGACCGGGTTGAGACGTTCGGTCGCAGATTCGCCGTCGCTCCTCGTCGTCGACCAGCTCGAGGAGGCGTTCACCCTTTGTCCGGACGAAGCGGCCCGAGTCCGCTTCTTCGACGACCTGCTGGACCTAGGCGAGGCGGGCTCCACAGCTGTCGTGGTCGGCCTCCGCGCGGACTTCTACGGACGTTGTGCGGAGCACTCCCGCCTGGCCTCGGCGGTTGCCGCGCATCAGCTTCTGCTCGGGCCGATGCATACGGACGAGCTGCGCCGGGCGATCGAGGGTCCCGCGCGGCTTGCGGGACTTCGGCTCGAGGCCGGCCTGGTCGACACGATGCTGGGCGAAGTCGCAGGGGAGCCCGGCGCGCTCCCGCTGCTCTCCCACGCGCTCTACGAGTCGTGGGCCCGGCGCGACGGCCGCGTCCTGACCCGGGCCGGCTACCTCGAGGCCGGCGGCGTGCGGGGCGCGATCGCGCACACGGCCGAGGAGGTCTTCCTCGGCTGCAGCCGACAGGAGCAGGAGCAGATCCGGCGCATGTTCCTCCTGCTCACCGAGCTGGGCGAGACGACGGAGGACACCCGACGGCGCGTCCCGCTGACCGAGCTGATCCTGGACGGGGAAGACACCGGGGCCACGACGGTGGTGCTCGACAAGCTGGCGGGCGCTCGGCTCCTGGTCGTGGGCGAAGACTCGGCCGAGATCGCCCACGAAGCGCTGATCCGCGAGTGGCCGCGGCTGCGCGGTTGGCTGGCGGAGGATCGGGAAGAGCTCAGGGCCCTCCGCAAGCTGACGACCGCGGCGCGCTCGTGGGAGGAGGCCGGCCGGCACGAGGCCGATCTCTATCGCGGGCCGCGTCTGGCGGCGGCGCTCGACCTGGCGGGCGAGGAGCGCGAGCTCTCCGCGGTCGAACGGGAGTTCCTGGGGGCCGGCCGGGACGCCCAGGACCGCGAGCTCCAGAGCGCTCGGCGCCGGGCGAGGCGTCTGCGCGCCCTGCTCGCGGCCGTCGCGGTCGCGCTGGTGGTGGCACTGGTCGCCGGGTCGTTCGCGCTCGTCCAACGTGGTAGCGCGCGGCGCTCGGCCGTCGTTGCGCAGTCCGGACGCCTCGCAGCGCAGTCGCGGGAGGTGGCGGGTCAGCATCCGGACCTCGGGCTCCTGCTCGCGCTGGAGGCGGGCCGCCTCGACAACTCGGTCGACACGCGCGGTGCGCTCCTGGGCGCGCTCGAGCAGGGATCGCGGATCCGCGCCTGGCTCCAGGGGTTCGACGTGCCCGTCAACGGCACAGCGTTCAGCCCGGACGGCAGGCTCCTCGCCACCGTGACCTTCGACGGGACCACGCTCTGGGACACGGCGACGTGGCGTTCCGTCGGGCCGCCGCTGCGATCGTCCCAAGGGGGCTGGAACGGTGTCGACTTCAGCCCCGACGGGCGAACGCTGGCGATCGCCGGCGGGAAGGGAAACGTCGAGCTGTGGGACGTCGAGACTCGGCGCGAGCTTCGTCGGCTCGTGAGCCCGGGCGCATTGCCTCTCCACACGGTCGCGTACAGCCCCGACGGCTCGGTGATCGCGGGCGGCGGGATCGAGGACAACCACGTGACTCTCTGGGATGCCGCGAGCGGTCGCGTGCTCGGCGCACCCATCGAGACGAACCCCCCGGAGCTCGGAGGCGCGCACTCGATCACCTTCAGCCCGGATTCGAAGCGGATCGCGGTACCCGGCGCTCCCGGAACGGTCGGGATCTGGGATGTCTCCACTGGGCGCCGGGTGGGTCGGCCGCTGTCGATCGGTGAGGAGTACGTGCAGGCGGCGATCTTCGCCGAGGGCGGCCGACGTCTGATCGCGAGCGACGACTCCGGCTCGGTGTCAATGGTCGACGTCGCAACGGGACGGCCGATCGGCAAGCCGCTGTCCGTCGGCGACGAGCCTGCGGACTCGCTCGATCTCAGTCCCGACGGACGGCTGCTGGCCGCCGCGACCTTGGAGGGATCCGTCTTCGTGTGGGATGCGAAGACCGGCGTGCCCTACGGCTCCCCTCTGACGGCGGACACGAGCTTGGTCAACGACGTCGAGTTCAGCCCTGACGGCAGAACCCTGGTGAGCTCGCACGTGGGCTCGGCGGTCGTCTGGAACATGAGTGGGGAGCAGGCGATCGGAGAGCCGCTCGGCGGCCCGACGGACCTGACCACCGACGTGTCCTTCAGCGGCGACGGCAAGTGGCTCGCCACGGGCCGGTTCGACGGCAGCGCGATCGTGTACGACACGCAGACCCGACGACAGACGCGTCGGATCGAGGTCGGCTCGATCGTCACCGCAGTCGCCCTCCACCCCGATGGAGACCTCGTCGCCGTCGGAACGATCGACGGCAAGGTGCGCCTCTTCGACCCGAAGAGCGGGGCGCCCGCGGGCTCCGCGATCGATGGGGGCAAGTCGGCGGTCTGGCAGATCGGCTTCAGCCCGGACGGCCACCTGCTCGCGGTGGCCGTGGACCCGAACGGCGTGGACGGGTTCTACGACCAGCAGCGGCAGGGCGAGGTGCAGCTCTGGGACGTCGAGTCCCGCAAGCGTGTGGGGCGGGTCGCGCCGGGCGGCGGATCGGTGCTCTCCTTGGCGTTCAGCCGGGACGGGACGCTGCTCGCGACCGGCAGCCACGGCGCGGCTCGACCTGTGGGACGTGGCAACCCAGGCTCGCCACGGCAAGCCGATGACGGTGACGGACGACGGCATCCTGAGCGTCGCGTTCGACCCGAGCGGAGAGCTCGTCGCCGGCGGCGGAGCGACCGGACCGGTGCGAGTGTGGCGCGTGGCCGATCAGCAGCCCGCCTTTCCGCCGCTTTCCGGCCACACCGGCAACGTCACCGGGGTCGGCCTTCGACCCGGCCGGCACGTTCCTCGCGACCATGAGCGCGTTCGGAGGGACCAGGCTGTGGGACCCGGCGACGGGTCTCGGCTACGGCGACGAGCTGGTCGGCAGCGCGAGACCCGACTCGCTCGGGTCGGACATCGACGTTCCGTTCCTGGGGCTCCGGAACGCGTTCAGCCCGGACGGCAAGCTGCTGGCCGTCGCGGGAGTCAACGAGCACGGGATGCTGTGGGACGTCGACCCGGCGGTCTGGCGCGGGCGAGCCTGCGCGATCGTAGGCCGAAACCTGAGCCGCGAGGAGTGGAGGCTCTACCTGCCGACAGCGGCGAAGTATCGCGCCACCTGCTCGCAGTGGCCCACGCGCTGACGCGGTGGTTCGGCGTGGCCGACCCTTGCCGAACGGTCAGAAACTGTTCCCTTCGCGCAACCGGAGTCGGCCTGCCCGGGGCATCGTGCCGGGCGCTCCAGAAGCGCACCGTTGATTCCTGACCGGGCCACGGGGCTCGGCGGCAGATCTCAACGGGAGGTGCGTGATGCAAGTCAAGCTTCTGTTCGGCGCTTCGACGGTCGTGGGACTGGCGGCGGCCGTCGTTCTGGCGTTTGCGGGAACCGCGGCGGTGGGGAGTCAAGCGAGCCCGCAGAGCTACTACCTGGCGCTGGGGGACTCGATGACCTACGGCTCCCAGCCGACCAAGCCACCGTCCGCCCGGCCGTCGGCATTCGACACCGGGTACGTCGACGTCCTCGCCGCGCGACTGCGAAAGCTCTCTCCGCAGATTCAGGTCGTCAACTACGGGTGTCCCGGCGAATCCAGCGTGACGTTCGCGCGGGGTGGCTGCCCCTGGCTCGCCGACGGCATGAAGCTGCACGACCCGTTTCGCGGGCCCCAGCTCAAGGCGGCTCTGTCCTTCCTGAAGGCTCACCCCGGGGAGGTCAGTCCGATCACTCTGGCGCTGTGGGGCAACGACCTCGCCCCGCTGTCTGCGAGAGGCAAGCGTGCGCCGAGCGCGATCGAGAAGTTCGCCTCGCGCCTCGAATCGATCCTGCGGCAGCTTCGTGGCGCCGCGCCGAACGCCGAGATCACCGCGATCGGAGCCTGGAACCCCGAGGCTGACCAACTGAGGCAGACCCAGCCGCTCTACCGCTCCCTCGACAAGGCGATCGCACGAGCGGCGGCGAAGTCGCACGCCCGTGTCGCGAACATGCTCGAGGCGTTCAACGGGCCCGGGAATGCCAGTCAGCAGCGAGCTCGCCTCTGCAGGCTCACCTTCTCCTGCAAGGGCGATCCGCATCCGACCAACGCGGGCTACCGCGCGATGGCGAACGCCTTCCGGGCTGCGTCGGGCTACTACAAAGGGAACCACTAGCCGGTTAGAGGAGCAGCGAGAGCTTTGGCACCCCCATAGGGCGCCTCTCCTGCGGGTTTCGACATGCAGGCGCGCGTCGATGACGCGCGCCTGCATTCCTCGGAGCCCGACACCGACGCGGCCCATCGTGACCAGGCGATCCGCCTCGCGGGCCGGATCCCGCAGAGCCCCGGCGTCGCCGTGGACGTGGTGCTGATCGCGGAGGTCTAGCTCGCGGACCAGAGCCCGCCGAACGGCACCCACCGGCCCTTGGCGTAGCGCTGAAGCCGACCCTGCTGCACGGGGAAGCCGTCGGTCCTCGACGTCCGCACCGCGACGCCGGGGAGCAGGAACGGGTTGCCGACGCTCGTGATCGAGCGTGCGTTGGCCATCAGCTTCGCGCGGGTCGGCGTCGACGCTAGCCGCTCGAAGAGCGCGACCGTCTCGTACGCGACCGCCATGCCCTGCACGTGTCGCACGTCGCGTGCGTCGGCGCCGCGCGCGTACCGCCTCATCAGCGCGCGGTAGAGCCTCATCCCAGGGTCGTCCTTCCACTGCGGATCGGCGGGATCCTTGAGGAAGGCGAGCGAGATCGAGCCCTCGGGCACGGTGCTGACCGTCGCCGCATCGGCGTTCACGAGGACGCGCGGCTTCCAGCCGGAACGCCGCAGCTGGGAGTACGCCTGGGCGGCGACCAAGGGCGCCGCGAAGATGGCGAGCACGTCCGCTCCAGACGCTCTCAGCCTCACGACTTCCGGCTGCACGCTCGCCGTGCGGCCATACGGCAGGGCCGCGACCACCTTCGAGCCGGAGCCGGCGAGCCCGCGCCGAAGACCCCGAAGCAGGTCCCGACCCTCGCCCTCGTACAGCACCGCGACCTTCGCCCTCTCGAGCGCGCGCGCGACGTATCGCCCGTATACCCAGCCCTCGGCCTGGTAGCTCGGTTGGAAGCCGATCGACCACGGGGAAACGCGCCGGTCTCTGCCCCACGTCGTCGCGCCGGAGGCGACGAAGAGCTGCGGCACGTTCCCCGTGTTGAGGTAGCGGCGCGCGGCGAGGCTCTGCTCGGTGCCGGCCGGCGCAACGATCGCGAAGACCCCTTCCTGCTCGACGAGCTGACGCGTCTCCTCCTCGGTCGTCGCCGGATCGCCGCCGTCGTCGGCGATCGCGTACGCGAACCTCCGACCCGCGACGCCGCCGCGCGCGTTCACGTGCGCGAAGTACGCCTTCACCCCGCGCGCGACCGCGGCCCCGTCAGCGCCCTCGCCCGTGAGCGGCGCCGTCGTCCCGAGGAGGATCGAGCCAAGGGAGATCCCGGGATCGGCCGCCGACCCGGCGCGCGCGCCGGGAATGGCCGCTAAGGCGGCAACGCATGCGACGACCGACGCCGCGAGAGCCGGATTGCGTCTCAAGATCCTCCTCCGGTCGCTAGTCGGACGGGCTCGACCGAGAGTAGCGCCGGCTCGTGATTGCCTGGCCCGCGCGCCGGAAGAGCCCGGCGACGCCATTGGGCAGCACGAACATGAGCAGGATGAGGATGACGCCGAAGACGATGGCCGCGCCGCCCGGTTTCTGCGTCTCCTCGATGACGCGGTCGGGCAACAGCGACCCGAGATCCTGGCCCTGAGCCCAGGAGGTCGGCAGGAACGCGATGACGATCGCTCCGACGACGAGCCCCGAGAGGCCGCCGAGCCCGCCGATCACGATGCCGACGAGGAGGTAGATCGAGAGGACAATGGAGTACGAGTCCGGGCTCACGCCCGTGGTCGCGAGCGCCAAGAGGCCACCGGCGAGACCTGCGTACGCGGCACTGATGCCGAACGCGAAGGTCTTGTACCGCGCGAGGCTCACTCCGGACGAGACGGCGGCGGTCTCGCTGTCCCGCACCGCGCGGAGCGCGCGACCCGTGCGTCCTCGCAGGATGAGCCAGGCGGCCGCGAAGACGACGAGCGCGATCGTCCAGCAGAGGTAATAGAGCCACTGGTCCGGGGTCAGCGTCCTTCCCAGGACGTCCACGTCCGAGGTCGACCCCGTCAGCTCCGGAGACCCGGAGAGCGAGACGCCCTGCCCGCCTCCGGTCCAATGCTCGAACCGCCTCGCCATGGAGGGCATCGCCACGGCGATCGCGAACGTCGCCAAGGCGAGGTAGAGACCCGACAGCCGCAGCGCCGGGAACCCGAACGCATATCCGAAGACGCCGGTGACGAGCGCCGCGATCGGCAGAGTCCACACGTCCTTCATGCCCCCGGAGATCGGCCCGCCGAACTGCTCGTTCCCGACCATGAGGATGGCGGTCGTGTACGCGCCGATCGCCATGAAGGCCCCGTGCCCGAGTGAGATCTGCCCCGTGTAGCCCGTGAGGATGTTCAGCCCGACGAGCGCGATCAGGTAGATACCGACGTAGGCGTACTCGCGTGTCTTGAACTCGCTGACAAAGGCGGGCAGCACGGCGACGAAGACGAGGAACGCCGCGAAGGCGGCGAACCCCACGATCTGCTTCTGGCGCGGGGTCATACTCGCTTCACCTCCGGCCTCCCGAAGATGCCCGACGGGCGGATGAGGAGGACGGCGAGGATGAGGAGCAGCGCACCCGGCACTCGCATCTCCTCGGTGAACCAGTCGAACGCGCCGTACTGGCTCAAGTAGCTGAGCATGTTCAGGAGCACGCCGAGGATGAGGCCGCCGACGACCGCGCCCACCGGCGAGTCGATGCCGCCGAGCACGGCTGCGGCGAAGGCGTAGATCAGCACCGGCTGCATCATGTTCGGCTCGAGGAGGACGGTCGGTGCAGTCAGAAGCCCCGCGACCGCGCCCAGGGCCGCAGCGAGCCCCCAGCCGAGCGCGAGCATCCACGTCACCCGCACGCCGACGAGCCGCGCCTCGTCCGGGTTCACGGCGGCGGCCCGGAGCGAGAGCCCGAGCTTCGTAAAGCGGAAGAGCAGCCAGAGCAGGAGGACGATTCCCAGGATCACGCAGATCGTCCCGATGTCGTGCGCGGTGATGAACACGCCGCCGAACTCGTAGATGCCCGTCCCGAACGGACTCTGCAGGAACTGCGGCTCGCCGCCCCACTGCCAGAGGATGAAGCCGTTGATTGCGATGAGCAGGCCGATGGTCACCACGACGACGCGCAGGGCGGTGCCCCGCTCGACCGGCCGGATGATCACGCGGTGGGTCGCGACCCCGCCGACGAACGACAGCACGAGAGCCGCCGCCGCCGCGGGCCAGTAACCCCAGCCGTGGTTGAACGTCAGCGTCCACGCGATGTAGGCGCTGAGCGTGGCCATCTCGCCCTGCGCGAAGTTGATCACGCCCGTCGAGCGGTGGATGATCACGAGCGCGAGCGCCAGCGACGCGTACACGCCGCCCGAGGCGAGCCCCGAGACCACCTGCTGCGCGAAGTCGGCGAACCCGGCGGCGACCACGGCCTAGTACCCGAGATACGAGCGGCGGACCGACTCGTCTCGCTGGAGCTCCGCGCTCGTCCCCGAGAGCGCGACCTGGCCGACCTCGAGCACGTACGCCCGCGACGAGCTCGCGAGCGCGATGCGCGCGTCTTGCTCGACGACGAGCACCGTGAGGCCCTCCTCCTCGTTCAGCCTCCGAACGGTCGCGAAGAACTCGCGCACGATCATCGGCGCGAGCCCGAGCGACGGCTCGTCCAGAAGGAGGAGGCGCGGCCGGCTCATCAACGCCCGGGCGAGCGCGAGCATCTGCTGCTCGCCGCCCGAGAGCGTTCCTGCGCGCTGCTTGCCACGCTCGGCCATCCACGGGAAGAAGCCGGTCACGCGCTGGATGTCGTCCTTCACGCCCTGCCGGTCGCGACGCACGTGCGCGCCGAGGCGGAGGTTCTCGGTCACCGTCAGCTCGACGAACGTGCCGCGCCCCTCCGGGACGTGCGCGATTCCCGCCTTCGCCGCGGTCTCCGGCCCGCCGCGAAGGGCCTTGCCGGCGAACGCGACCGCGCCGCCGCGCGAGACCGTCCCCGAGATCGCGCGCAGGGTCGTCGTCTTCCCGGCCCCGTTCGCGCCCAGGACCGACACGACCTCGCCCTCGCCGACCGTAAGCGAGACTCCGCGAAGGGCCTGGACAGGGCCGTAGCGTGCCTCGATGCCGTCGAGCTCGAGGAGTGTCGTCATCGGCTCTCCTCAGTCGTATCTGGCTGCTCGATCACTCTGGTGTGCTCCGTCTCGCGGGCTGGCGGAGGCGAAGCCGGAGACGCGGCGTGCTCCGGCTCGTCGAGGTCGGCAGCGCCGAGATACGCCTCGATGACCGCGGGGTCGGCCTGCACCTGAGCAGGCGCGCCTTCCGCGATCTTCCGCCCGAAGCTGAGCACGTTCACGTGGTCGGAGATGCTCATGACGAGGTTCATGTGGTGCTCGACAAGGAGCACCGTGAGCTCGAAGTCGTCGCGGATCTTCTTGATGAAGGTCCCGAGGTCGCCGACCTCCTGGTGGTTGAGGCCCCCGGCCGGCTCGTCGAGCAGGAGCAGCCGGGGCTTCGCGACGAGAGCTCGCGCGAGCTCGACGCGCTTCTGGATCCCGTACGGCAGCGCCGCCGCGGGGACGTATGCGCGCCGGGAGAGGCCGACGACGTCGAGCACGGCAAACGCGTCGTCCTCTCCCGCCTTGCGGCCGAGACTGTGCGCCCCGAGCAGGACGTTCTCGAGTACGGTCATCGTCCGGAAGAGCTGGAGGTTCTGGAACGTCCGCGCAATCCCCTTGCGCACGATCGCGTGCGGCGAGGAGCGGAGAAGCGTCGAGCCCTCGAAGTCGACGCTGCCGGAGTCGGGCTTGTAGAGGCGCGTGATGACGTTGAAGGCGGTCGTCTTCCCGGCGCCGTTCGGCCCGATCAAGCCCGAGATCTGGCCATCCTCGACGTCGAACGACACGCCGTCGAGCGCAACGATGCCCCCGAAGCGGAGCGTGACGTCCCGGACCGAGAGGAGCGCCATCGGCGTCCTACCCTAAACGCGGGCGGCCCCGAGCGTGCTCGCAAGCCATGGCAGGCCCGACCCCGTCCGACTACGATCGCGTCCGATGGACCTGCGGGACACCCCCGACGAGGCCGCGTTCCGCGCCGAGCTCCGAGCCTGGCTCGAGGAGAACCTCCCCGAGGACCTTCAGGGGCACCGTGGCGGAGCCGCCCGCTTCGAGGGCGAGGCGATGCGCGCGTGGAGCCGCGCGCTCTACGACGCCGGCTACGCGGGGCTCACGTGGCCGAAGGAGTACGGCGGCGGCGGAGCCTCGTACACGCACCAGGCGATCTTCCTCGAGGAGATGGCGCGCGCCGAGGCGCCGCCGCACGTCGGAGTGATCGGGCTCGGCATGGCCGGTCCGACGATCATGGCGCACGGCACGGAGGAGCAGAAGGCGCGCTATCTCGCGCCGATCCTCTCCGCCGAGGAGATCTGGTGCCAGGGCTTCTCGGAGCCGGGCGCGGGCTCGGACCTCGCGGGCGTCCGTACGAGCGCGCGCCACGAGAACGGTCATTTCGTGGTCGACGGCCAGAAGGTCTGGTCGTCGTTCGCGCACCTCGCGAGCTTCTGCATCCTCCTCACGCGCAGCGATCCCGAGTCGACGCGGCACGCGGGGCTCACGTACCTGATCGTGGACATGAAGGCGCCCGGCGTCGAGGTGCGGCCGCTGACGCAGATCACCGGCGAGGCCGAGTTCAACGAGATCTTCTTCTCGGGCGTGGAAGTTCCGGCCGAGAACCTCCTCGGCGAGGTCGGGGGCGGCTGGCAGGTCGCGATGACGACGCTCCTGCACGAGCGCGGGACGCTCGGCTTCGCGCTCCAGGCGGCGCTCGAGGTCCAGGTCCGCAAGCTCGCCGCGCTCGCTCGCGACCGCGGCGCAGACCCGCTCCAGCGCGACAGGATCGCGCGCGAGTGGATCGAGATGCAGGCGGTCCGCTTCACGAACTACCGCGCGCTCTCGCAGCTCGTGAAGACGGGGATGCCGGGGCCCGAAGGCTCGATCTCCAAGCTCGTCTGGTCGGAGGCGAACCAGCGCGTGACGAAGCTCGCGCTCGAGCTCCTCGGCCCCGATGCGTCGCTCTGGGACGAGAACGCGCCGTACGGCGGCTACTGGCAGTACCAGCAGCTGCGAAGCCGCGGGAACACGATCGAGGCCGGGACCTCGGAGGTGCTCCGCAACATCGTCGCCGAGCGCGTGCTCGGGCTCCCGAAATCACGCTGATGGACTTCACGTTCACCCCCGAGCAGGAGGCGCTTCGCGAGCAGGCGCGCGAGTACCTCGCCGCGCATCCCGAGCCGTCGTGGAAAGACCTCGCCGAGCTCGGCTGGACCGGGGTCTCGGTCGCGGAGGAGGACGGCGGCGTCGGGCTCGGCTTCGTCGAGGAGGCGGTTCTCCTCGAGGAGCTCGGGCGCGCGCTGTACAAGGGCCCGTACCTCTCGACGATCGGCATCGTCCTCCCCGCGCTCCCCGCCGAGCTCCAGGCCGAGGTCGCCGCGGGCGAGGCGAGCTGGACGCTCGCGTTCGGGCCGCTCGTCCCGGACCTCGACACGGCCGACCGCATCGCGATCGTCGCCGGCGACGGCATCTACGAGCTCGAAGGCGCGGAGCGCGAGGTTCTCGAGACGACGGACGAGACCCGGCCGCTCGGAGTCGTTCGCGGCGGCGAGCCCGGGCGCCGGCTCGCGGACGCAGAGGTCCTCGAGGAGATCCGGCCCCGTTCGCTCGCGGCGCTCGCGATCGAGGCGTGCGGCGTCGCGCGGCGCGCCCTCGAGTACGCGATCGAGCACGCCGCGAGCCGCGAGCAGTTCGGGAAGCGGATCGGCGTCTACCAGGCCGTTTCGCACCCGCTCGCCGACGCGTACACGCGGCTCGAGCTCGCGCGCTCGCTGTCGCTCTGGGCCGCATGGTGCGTGGCCGAGGCCGACGAGCAGGCGCCGGTGGCGGCGGCTGCCGCCAAGTCGTTCGCTGCCGAGGCCGCAGTCGGCGTGTGCGAGACGGCGATCCAGGTCCACGGCGGCATCGGCTTCACCTGGGAGCACGTGCTCCACCGGCTGTACAAGCGTGCGCTCTGGATCGAGAGCTTCGCGGCGTCGGGCTCGAGCCTGCGGGCCGAGGTCGCGGCGTCGCTCCTGGAGACCCAGCAGGTACCCGTCACCCAAGGAGGCTGAGGTGGAAGGCCTGATCATGGACTACGAGCTCAACGTGGCCGCGATCCTCCGCCGCGGCGAGCAGCTCTTCGGCGACCGCGAGATCGTGACGCGCCTTCCCGACCGAAGCTGGCATCGCTACACGTACGCCGACTTCGCGCCGCGGGCGAGGCGTCTGGCCGCCGCGCTCAGGAACGAGCTCGGCCTCGGGGACGGCGACCGCGTGGCCACCTTCGGCTGGAACCACTACCAGCACCTCGAGACCTATCTCGGCGTGCCGGTGGGCGGGATGGTCACGCACACGCTCAACCTGCGGCTCCACCCCGACGACCTCACGTACATCGCGACACACGCGGGCGACAAGGTCCTGATCGCGGACAAGGTGCTGTGGCCGCTCGTCGACAACTTCCGCGAGCGCGTCGGCTTCGAGCACGTCGTCGCGGTCGGGGACGGCCCCACTCCCGAGGGCGCGATCGAGTACGAGGACCTGCTCGCGAGCGCCGAGCCCGGCGACCTCCCCGACCGGGAGATCGACGAGAGGGCCGCGGCCGCCATGTGCTACACGAGCGGCACGACCGGTCAGCCGAAAGGTGCGGTCTATTCGCACAGGGCGATCGCGATCCACACGATGGCGTGCGCAATCGCGGGCGTGCTCTCGGTGACCGAGAAGGACACCGTGCTGCCGGTCGTCCCGATGTTCCACGCGAACGCCTGGGGCTTCCCCTTCACGTGCACGTTCGTCGGCGCGAAGCAGGTGTTCCCCGGCCCGTTCCTCGACGGGCCCAGCCTGCTCGAGGCGTTCGAGCAGGAGAAGGTCACGATCACGGCCGGCGTGCCGACGATCTGGATGGGCATCCTCGGCGAGCTCGACGCGAACCCGGACAAGTACGACACGTCGACGGTGCGCCGCATGGTCGTCGGCGGCTCCGCCGCGCCGCGGTCGATGATCGAGGCGTTCGAGAAACGGCACGGTCTCTCGATCCTGCACGCGTGGGGCATGACCGAGATGTGCCCGCTCGGGACCGTCTCCGAGCTCACGAGCCGCGAGCTCGAGCTCTCCGAGGACGAGCAGTTCACGTACCGCGCGAAGCAGGGCATCCCCGCGCCGTTCGTGGAGATCCGAGCGCGCGGCGTCGAGGGGCTCGTGCCCTGGGACGGCCAGACGATGGGCGAGCTCGAGGTGCGCGGCGCGTGGATCTCGTCGTCGTACTACGACAGCCCCGAGGGAGCCGATCGCTGGACCGACGACGGCTGGTTCAAGACCGGTGACATCGTCACGATCGAGCCGCACGGCTACATCGAGATCCAGGACCGCTCGAAAGACCTCGTGAAGTCGGGCGGCGAGTGGATCTCCACCGTCGCGCTCGAGAACGCGCTCATGGGCCACTCCGCGGTCGCCGAGGCTGCGGTGATCGCCGTGCCCGACGAGAAGTGGGCCGAGCGGCCGCTCGCCGTGGTCGTGCTCAAGGAGGGCGAGTCGGCGACGGACGACGAGCTCCGCGACTTCCTCGCGCCGAGCTTCGCGAAGTGGTGGCTGCCGGACCGGTTCGAGTTCGTCGAGGAGATCCCGAAGACCGCGGTCGGCAAGTTCCGCAAGACTGCGCTGCGCGAACAGTTCGCGGCCGAGCCGCAGCCCGCGGAGACGGCGTAGTGGATTTCGTCTCGACCGAGCAGGACGGCTCCGTTGCCGTCGTCACGATCGACCACCCGCCCGTCAACGCCCTCTCGGCGCCGCTGCTCGCCGAGCTCGAGGAGGAGATCGACCGCCTCGACGCGGACGACTCGGTGCGCGCGATCGTCCTCCGGGGAGCGGGCGACCGGGCGTTCGTCGCGGGCGCGGACATCTCCGAGTTCCCGTCCTTGCGTGAGGCTGCGGCCGAGGCGCACGAGTCGGGCTCCGCGCGTGGGATCCAGAAGCTGGGCGCGCGAATGGACAAGGCGCACACGCCGTTCGTCGCCGCGATCCACGGCTTCTGCCTCGGCGGCGGGCTCGAGCTCGCGATGTGCTGCGACATTCGGGTCGCGTCCGACGATGCGCAGCTGGGGCAGCCGGAGATCAAGCTCGGCCTCATCCCCGGCGGCGGCGGCACGCAGCGGCTCCCGCGGCTCGTCGGGCTCGGGCGAGCGCTGCTCATGAACATGACCGGCGACTTCGTGGATGCGCAGACGGCCTACGGTTGGGGGCTCGTCGAGAAGGTCGTCCCGCGCGAGGAGCTGCTCGAGGCGGCGACCGGGATCGCGTCGTCGATCGCCCGGCAGTCGCCGGTCGCTATCGGCGTTGTCCGCGAGCTCGCCCGTACGACGCGCGACCTCCCGCTCGAGGAGGGCCTGCGCCGCGAGGCCGAGGGCTTCCGCCGCTGCCTCGAGTCCGAGGACGGCGCCGAGGGCGTGGCCGCGTTCCTCGAGAAGCGCGAGCCTCAGTTCACGGGCCGCTAATGCGCGCCGTCGTCCTGAGAGGGACCGGCGGGCCGGAGCAGCTCGTCGTCGAAGAGGTCCCGGAGCCCGATCCCGCCGACGGCCGGGCCGTCCTCGACGTCCGCGCGGCCGGGATCAACTTCGCGGACGTCCTCGTCCGGCTCGGGCAGTACCCGCAGATGCCGGAGCTCCCGACCGTCCTCGGCTCCGAGGTTGCAGGCGAGCTCGACGGGAGCCGCGTCTGTGGATTCATCGGCGGGGGTGGCGGCGGATACGCCGAGCGCGTGGCCGTCGACCGCCGCTGGCTCCTCCCGCTGCCGCCGAACGCGAGCTTCGCGGAGGGCGCCGCGTTCCCGACAGCCTTCCTCACCGCCTGGATCCCGCTGACCGAGCTCGTCCGGATCTCGTTCGGCGCCCGCGTCCTCGTCACGGCCGCAGCGGGTGCCGTGGGCACAGCCGGCGTCCAGCTCGTCCGCACGCTCAACGGCGTGCCCGTGGCCGCCGTGGGAAGCCCGGAGAAGAAGGAGCTGCCGCTCTCGCTCGGAGCGGCGGAGGCCGTGACCTACGACGAGCTCGGCGAGCTCGAGCAGGTGGACGTCGTCTTCGATCTCGTCGGCGGCGACGTGTTCGAGACCACGCTCTCACTGCTCCGGCCGATGGGCACGGCCATCGCCGCCGGCTACGCGGGCGGGCTCTGGCACGACGTGAGCCCGACGTGGCTCGTCGGCCGCAACATCGGCGTCCACGGCTTCTTCCTCGGCCGGCTGCTCGGCCGGAGCCCGGAGCTGGTCGAGCGCGCGGCGCAGGACGTCCTCCGGCTTTGGGAGGGCGGAGTCGTGCGGCCGATCGTCGGCGCGGAGCTCCCGCTCGAGGAGGCTGCGCAGGCGCACATGCTCATCGAGGAGCGCAAGACGACAGGGAAGGTGGTGCTCGTACCGTGACGGCACTCGTAACCGGATCGGCGGGCGGGATCGGCAGCGCGATCGTGAGGAAGCTCACCGCGGAGGGGCTCGAGGTGAAGGGGCTCGACCTCGTAGACGGCTTCGACGTCACCGACCCGGAAGCGTGGGAACACGTCGGCTCGGTCGACCTCGCGTGCCTCAACGCCGGCGTGCTCACGGGGTCCGAGGACATCGCGCACCTGACCGACGAGGAGTACCGACGCGCGGTCGGCGTCAACGTCGACGGGGTCGTCTTCGGCGTGCGCCGGCTCGACCGCGTGATGCCGAGAGGCAGCACGATCGTCGTCACTGCGTCGCTCGCGGGTCTCGTCGCGATCGCCGACGACCCGATCTACGGGCTCACGAAGCATGCGGTCGTCGGGTTCGTCCGCTCGGTGGCGCCGCAGCTCGCTGAGCGCGGGATCCGGATCCAGGCGGTCTGCCCCGGCTGGGCGGACACCGGCCTGATGACTGCCGACTTCAAGCAGGACCTCACGGAACGCGGGTATCGGCTGCTCCGTCCGGAGGACGTCGCCGACGGCGTCTGGGCCGCCTACAAGAGCGAGGGCACCGGCGAGGCGTGGGTCGTACAGCCCGGCCGCGAGCCGCTCCTATACGAGTTCAAGGGCGTCCCCGGCCCCCGCTAGGAGCGCGGGGGAACCCATGGTTCCCCCGCGAGCCCCCTCCTTCCGTGCGACGCACTCGGAACGTTGCGCGTGGCCTCCCGGCCGGCGGAGCCGGCCTCCGGCCCGGTCGTCGCGGGATCCTCGACGTGCGACGTGATCCGTAGTTCTGTGCGCGGCGCTAGTCGAAGCGCCAGCCGTCGCCTGCTGCGAACGACTTGAGGATGCGCCGGGCGACGACCATGCGGTGCACCTCGTCCGGGCCGTCGTAGATCCGCGCCCCTCGCGCCATCGACAGCATCCCCGCGAGCGGCGTCTCGTCGGTCAGCCCGCGCGCCCCGTGTGTCTGCACCGCGCGGTCCACGACGTCGTGCAGCACCCGCGCCGCGAAGAACTTGATCAGCGAGACCTCGACCCGCGCCTCGTTGCCCTGGTCGATCTTGTGCGCGGCGTCCAGGGTCATCAAACGGCAGGCCTGGATCTCGGCGGCGGAGTCCGCGATCCAGTTCTGGATCGTCTGCTTCTCGGCCAGCTTCTCCCCGAACGTCTCCCGCTCGAGCGAGTAGGAGCACATGAGCTCGAACGCGCGTTGCATCTGCCCGAGCCAGCGCATGACGTGATGAATGCGCCCCGGCCCGAGGCGCTTCTGCGCGATGCGGAAGCCGTCGCCCGCATCTCCGAGCGTGTTCTCGACGGGAACGCGAACACCGGTGTACCGCACCTCGCAGTGCGTCGTCCAGCCGCGTCCGCGGTGACCCATGGTCGGGATCGCACGGACGACCTCGACGCCCGGCGTGTCGGCGGGGACGATGATCTGGCTCGCTCGGCGGTGCGGGTCCGCGTCGGGGTCGGTGACGGCCATGACGATCCCGAATGCCGCTCCCTCCGCGCCCGACGAGAACCACTTGTGCCCGTCGATCACCCACTCGTCTCCGTCGCGCACGGCGCGGGTTCGGAGCCCGGTCGGGTCCGATCCGGACACGTCCGGCTCGGTCATGGAGAAGAACGAGCGCACGTCGCCGGCGACGAGCGGCTTCAGGAAGCGCTCCTTCTGCTCGTCCGTCCCGAAATGCCAGAGGATCTCGCCGTTCCCGGCGTCGGGCGCCTGGCAGCCGAAGACGAGCTGGCCCCAGAGCGAGCGCCCGATCTCCTCGTTCAGGTGCGCGTAGACGAGGAAGCTCCCGTTCGAGCCGCCTGCTTCCGGCGGGAGATGCGGCGCCCAGAGGCCGGCTTCCCGGGCGAGCCCCCGCAGCCGCGCGACGAGCGCGTCGGCCTCGTCGTCCTCGCGGTCGAGAATCGCTTCGTTCGGGTAGACGTGCTCCTCCATGAACGCGCGCACGCGCGCGCGGAGCTCGAGCGCCTCCTCGGTCGGCCGGAGATCGGCGATGGCCATGGCGTTAGCATCGCAGCTGATGCGGCTCGGGTTCTACATGGGGTATGCGCCACCCGGCACGAGCCCGCTCGAGCCGATCGCGCTGGCGCAGGAGGCCGAGCGCCTCGGCTACGACTCGGCGTGGGCGGCCGAGGCCTGGGGAACGGACTGCGTGACCGTCCTCTCGTGGCTCGGCGCGACGACGGAGACGATCAAGCTCGGCTCCGCGATCATGCAGATCCCGGGCCGCACCCCCGCCAACACCGCGATGACCGCGGCGACGCTCGACCTCCTCTCCGGCGGCCGCTTCCTGCTCGGGCTCGGGACGTCCGGCCCGCAGGTCGTCGAGGGCTGGCACGGCGAGGCGTGGGGCAAGCCGCTGCTGAAGACGCGGGAGTACGTCGAGATCGTGCGCGCCGCGCTTCGCCGTGACCTCGTCGAGCACCACGGGGAGCACTACGACATCCCGCTCACCGACGGAACGGGGCTCGGAAAGCCGTTGAAGCTGATGGCGCGCCCGCTCCGCGCCGACGTCCCGATCTATCTCGCGGCGATGGGGCCCCGCGCCGTCGCGCAGGCGCTCGAGATCGCCGACGGCTGGCTCCCGCTCTTCTGGTCGCCGGAGAAGGCACGCGAGGTCTGGGGAGACGCGATCGCCACCGCGCGCGAAGGCTTCGACATCGCACCGACGACGCCCGCGATCCTCATCGACGACGTCGAGGCGGGCCGCGAGTTCCTCAAGCCGTACTACGCCCTCTACGTCGGCGGCATGGGCGCACGCGGGAAGAACTTCTACAACGACCTCTTCGCGCGCTACGGCTACGAGGCGGCGGCAAGGGAGATCCAGGATCTCTACCTCGGCGGGAACAAGCGGGACGCCGCGGCAGCCGTGCCCGACTCGTTCGTGGACGAGGTGGCCCTCGTCGGGCCGAAGGAGCTCTTCGCGGAACGAGTCGCCGCGTGGCGCGAGTCGGGCGCGACGTCCCTCCTCGTCTCGACGCAGCAGCCCGAGGCGCTGCGAGCCCTCGCCGAGATCGCGCTCTAACCGCGCGAGATCGTCTCGGCCGCCGCCTCGGCGAGGTACGGGACGCCCTGCTCGAAGCGCGCGGCACGCTCGTCCTCGGCCCCGAGCTCGCCGCGCAGGTACCTGCCGTAGATCGCCTCGCAGAAGACGGCGGCTTTCCAGAGGGCGAGGCCCTCGAACCACGGCAACGACTCGACCTCGCGACCGCTGCGCGCGACGTAGCGCTCCGCCAGCTCGGACCTGGACGGGAACCCGGGAGAAGCGGTCACCGGCGAGGTGCCGAGGGGATTCGGCGGCCCGCCCGGCTCGCTGTACGTCGCGAGGAGGTACCCGACGTCGGCGCGCGGATCTCCGATCGCGCCCATCTCCCAGTCGAGCACGGCCACGATCCGCGTCGGCTCGCCGGGCGCGACCATCGTGTTGCCGAGGCGAAAGTCGCCGTGCACGACGGTCTCCGACAGCGGCGTCGGCAGGTTGGCCGCGAGCCACTCCCCGACGCGCTCCACGGTCGGGATCTCACGCGTCTTGTTGATGCCCCAGAGCTGCGTGAAGCGCCGGACCTGGCGCTCGTTGTAGCTGCCCGGCCGGGCGAAGGCGGCAAGCCCGGGAGTCGTGACGTCGGCAGCGTGGATCTCGGCGAGCGAGTCGACGAGGTCGGCGCCCAGCCGGTGCCGAGCCGACTCGTCGTCGAGACCGGGCGCGAGCTCGTCCGTCAGCACGCGGCCCTCGAGGTACGCCATGACGTAGAACGGGACCCCGAGGATGCTCTCGTCCTCGGCCACCGCGACGATCGAAGGCAGGCGCAAGAATCCGGCCTCACGCAGAGCCAGCTGGAGCCGCGCCTCGCGGACCATGTCATGAGCCGAGGGAGGGAGCGGCGGGCGCGGAGGGCGTCGCAGGACGAACCGGCCGTCGTCGCGCTCGAGCAGGAACGTGAAGTTCGAGCCTCCGCCTTCCCCGATCCGGCGCGCCCGCACTTCGCCCGAGCCGAGCCCGTGCTCGTCGAGAAAGGCGCGGACGCGATCGAGCACGAGCAAAGGCGGCTTCTCGGTGGCCGCGGAAGCCGTCTCGACGATGTCGCCCGGCACCGTGCGATCCTATTCCGCGATGCGTCGCCGCCTCTACCTGATGCGCCACGGCGCCGTGTCGTACTTCGGTCCGGACGGCCACCCGGTGCAGCCGGACGAGGTCGGGCTGAACGAGGACGGGCGCGCGCAGGCGGAGGCGGCGCGGGTGCTGCTGCAGCCGGTGCAGTTCGACCGCGTGCTCACGAGCGGGCTACCCCGGACCGTCGAGACCGCACGGATCGTCGCACCCGACGCCGAGCTCGAGGAGTTGCCCGACCTCCGGGAGCTCCAGGGTGCACGGCTCTCGAGCATCCCGGCGGACCAGCTCGAGTCGGAGTTCGTGCACGCGTTCCGAGGCGTCGTCCCGAACGAGAAGCGCTTCCTGGGCGGCGAGGCGATCGGGGAGCTCTTCGACCGCGTCCTCCCTGCCCTCGACCGACTGCTCGCCGACGAGAGCTGGGACACGATCCTCGCCGTCCTGCACGGCGCCGTCAACCGCGCCATCCTCTCCTACGCCCTGACCGGCGACCGCATGTTCCTCGGGCACTTCGAGCAGGCGGCCGGCTGCGTCAACGTGCTCGACGTCGGCGACGAGTGGATCGTGAGGGCCGTCAACGTCGCCCCGCTCGACCTCCTCCACACGTCGACGCGGCTGACCACGATGGAGGGCTACTGGGCGGAGTTCCGGGCCGGGACGCAGTAGAGGCCGGGCAGTGCCCGGCCTCTACTCGTCACACGAGAGTGGTGCGCGTTACTTGCCGCGTGAAGGACGTCCCTCGACGATGCCGCCGAACTCGTCCCAATTGCCGTTGTTCCAGCGCTGACGCTGCATCTGGCTGATGATGAAGCGGTCCTTGGGACCGGTCTTCTGCCTGATGCCCGGAAGCAGGAACTTGTTCGTCGAGTCCATGTTCGTGAGCGCCGTCATCAGGCGAGGCCGCGTGAGGTTCTTCCCGACCTTGTAGAGAGCCTGGACGAACGTCTCGGCCTTCGCGACCCCGTACATCACCTGCGGGTCGTTCGAATCCACGCCACCGTACTTGGCGATGATGTCCCGGTACAGCTTCATCGCGGGGTCGGTGTTCCACCTCGAGTCCTCCGGATCCTTGATGTACGCCGTCGTTATGAGGCCGTTCAGGTAGCTGTTCCCTGGGTTGGCCCGAAGCGCGTCCATGACCGGCTTGATCGCCGACACCGAGTTCATGTAGATCTGCTCGGGCTTGTATCCGATTGCGTTCGCTGTCCGGAGCGCGACGATCGTCGGCGTCGTAAGGCTGAGGAGCACGAGAACCTGGGCGCCGCTCGCCCGGATGCGGACCATCTGCGACGTGAGGTTGGTGGCCCCGACTGAGTAGTCCTGGGTAGAGACCACGTTGTTCTGCACGTAGGCCGGGCCGAGCGCGTATCGGACGCCGTACAGGTAGTCCTTGCCGTAGTCGTCCTGCTGATACAGGATCCCGATCTTCTTGCCGGGGTAGGCCTGCTTGATGTGGAGCCCGTACAGGCGGCCCTCGGCGACGTAGTCGGGCTGCCAGCCGATCGTCCAGGGCCATTGCTTGCCCAGCTTGCCCCACTCGGACGCTCCGGTCGAGACGAGCACCTGCGGGACCTTGCGCGGGTTCTGGTATGCCCGCCCAACTTGAACCGGCTCAGTGCCGAGCGAGCCGACCGTCGCGAAGACCTTGTCCTCCTCGACGAGCCTCCTCGTGAGCCGCTCCGTGGACCCGTCCGTGTTGTACTTGTCGTCGTAGTACTTCCAGACGATCTGGCGACCGTAGACGCCGCGCTTCTTGTCCGGGCCCGTCCGCGTGGCGTTGACGTACGCGAAGTACGCCTTCATGCCCAGCGGGATCCGCGCATACGCCGCCGCAGGGCCGGTCAGCGAGAAGGTCCCGCCGACGGTGATGGTCCTCGCGGTTACCCCGGGTGTCGCCTCGGCACCGCCGAACGCCCCCGGGACAGTGAGCGCGAGCGCCGCAACCAGACCGACACCGCACGCAATGAGCTTTCGCACCTACGCCCTCCTTCTCTCTCTCCACTCCGAATTTCCCCTGCCTGTCAAGCGCGAGCGTAGCGCCGAAACGCACGGTCCGCCAGGGCATAGGACGCCCCCAGGAGGCCCGTTTGTTGGGCGCGCTGGCCGAGGGCCCTCAGCCGAGCCCGATCTCCGTCGCGAGCGCCTCCGCCTCGTCGAGCTCGGCCGAGAGGGCCTCGATCCCGCTCGCCCAGATTCCCGGGTCGGTCAGGTCGAGGCCGACCATCTCGGCCAGCTCCTCGGGCGTCTTCGAGCCGCCCGCGCGCAGCACGTCGAAGTACGGCTCGACCATCGACTCGCCCTCGATCTCGTACTTGCGGAAGATCGAGAGCGCGAACAGGAAGCCGTACGCATACGCGTAGACGTAGCCCGGCGTGCCCATGAAGTGCGGGATGTAGCTCCACCACGACCCGTAGCCGTCGATGTCGACCGAGTCGCCGAAGAGCTTGGACTGCGAGTCGAGCCAGAGCTCCTCGATCCGCTCGGATGCGAGCTCGCCGCTGTCTCGCCGTTCGTTGTGCACGACGTCCTCGAAGCGGTTCATGGCGATCTGGCGGAACACCGTCGCGATCGAGTCCTCGATCCTGCCGGCGAGGAGGTCGAGCCGCCGCTGCGGGTCGTCCTCGAGCGCGAGAAGGCGCTTGAACGTGAGGGCCTCGCCGAAGACGGAGGCCGTCTCCGCGGTGGTCAGCGGCGTCGACGCGTTGAAGAGGCCGAGCGGCTGCGCGAGGTAGCCGTGCAGGCCGTGCCCGAGCTCGTGCGCGAGCGTCAGGATCGAGCGCCGGTCGCCCGTGTAGTTCATGAGGATGTACGGGTGGACACCGGGGACGTTGGTCGCGCAGAACGCACCCGTCCGCTTGTTGTCGCGCACCGGAGCGTCGATCCAGCGCGCGCTGAAGAAGCGCTCGGCGATGTCGCCGGCCTCCGCCGCGAAGTCGGTGTAAGCATTCGTGACGAGGTCGCGCGCCTCGTCCCACGGCACCTTGCTCGGGTCCTCGCCGATGGGAGCGAAGCGGTCGTAGAAGCTCAGCCGGTCGAGCCCGACGAGCTTCGCCTTCAGCGTGTAGTAGCGCTGCGGGACGTCGTAGCGGGACGTCGTCGCGTCGATCAGCGCCTGCACGGCCTCGTCGGTCGTGTCGTTGGCGAGGTTCCGCGCGGAGATCCAGGTCGGGTATCCGCGCAGCCGGTCGTCGATCGACTTGTCCACGACGATCGTGTTGAAGATGTAGGAGCGGGTGCGGAGGCCGGGCGCGAGCGCCTCGGTCACCGCCTCGGCGGCTCCCCGGCGGATGTCGCGATCGCCGGAGTAGAGCCTCGACATTGCCTCCTCGAACGAGATCTCGGTGCCGTCGACGTCGACGCGGATCGCACCCGTGAGCTCGTCGAAGAGCCGGTCCCACGCGCTCACGCCAGAGACCGTCTTCTCGGTGATGATCTTCTCCTCCGGCTCCGAGAGGAGATACGGGCGGTACTTCCGAAGCGACCGCAGCCAGTGGTGCCACTTCTCGAGCTCGGGGCTCTCGAGCAGCGCGTCCGCAGCCGCGTCGTCGAGGGCGGCGATCTCGAGCCCGAAGAAGAGAAGTTGCGTGTCGAGCGCGGCGCCCTTCTCGGTGATGCGCGCGACGAGCGCGCCGCGAGGCGAGTCGGCCATGTCCGTCGAGAAATTGAGGTGCGCGTAGTAGCCGACGCGCGTGAACGCCTCGTCGATCCGCTCGCGCTCTGCGATGGCCTCGGCGAGGCCCGCGGCGTCGAGCTCCGCGACGTTCCCGTAGTACCGCTCGCGGAACGCCGCGGCCGCGGCCTCCGCCTGCTCGATCTCGACCTCGATGCGTGGATCGTCCGTGCCTTCGAAGAGGTCGGAGAGGTCCCACGCGACCTCTTCCGCCCCGGTGAGCTCTGTGGTTGTCATGCGCGGGACTCTACTTACGAGACTGCGGGCAGCAGCCGCTCGCCGACGAGCGCGACCATCTCGTCGTCGCCATGGTTCAGGTGCTGGAGGAAGACACGTGTCAAGCCGATCGCGCGCAACTCCTCGATCCGCGCCGCGACCTCGTCGACGGAGCCGGCAAGCCAGCGGTCCGCGCGCTCGGAGAGGAGCGCGTCGGGATCGGCGTCGTCGTCGCGAACCGCGAGGAACGCGCGGACGCGCTCCACAGCCTCGGACCGATCGGCCCCGAGGAAGCAGGCGGTCATGACCGAGTAGCCGAGGCTCGCCGGATCGCGACCCGCCTCGGCGCAGGCCCGGTCGAGCCGTTCCTTCCGCTCGCGCAGCTCGGCGACCGGCGCGCCGAGCGTGTTCACCTCGGTCGCGTAGCGCGCCGCGAGCGCCGCGAACCGCGGCTTGACCGTGCCGCCGAGGACGAGCGGCGGGTGTGGCTGCTGGAACGGCCGCGGAAGCGCTGTCTGCCCGCGCAGCTCGTAGGCGGGGCCTGCGTGGTCGAAGCTCTCCTCCGTCCAGGAGCGCATGACGATCTCGACCTGCTCGGCGAAGAGCTCGAACCGTGCCTTGCCGTTCAGGAAGGGGAAGCCGTGCTCGTCGTGCTCGCGTTCGTACCACCCCGAGCCCATCCCGACCTCGATGCGGCCGCGCGAGATGTGGTCCACGGTCGCGGCGATGCGCGCGAGCAGGCTCGGGTGCCTGAACGTGCTCGGGGAGACGAGCGTGCCGAGCCTGATCCGTTCCGTCACGGCCGCAAGACCGGCCAGCGTCGTCCAGGCATCGAGCGCATCCGCGTGCTGGCGGATGATCGCCGTGTAGTGGTCGGAGCGGAAGAGCCCTTCGAGCCCGTGGCGCTCCGCAAGGCCGGCGAGACGCACCCAGTCGTCCCAGGTGACCCCCTCCTGCCCCTCGATCATGAGGCAGACCCTCATGCCGGCATCGTGCACGAAGTCGGCACGAAGTCGGCAACCACCCGCGAGCGAGTCCTCGATAGCGTGTCTTCAGGGACACGGGAGTGCCCCTGGGGGTGCGTGGCGGGCTTCGTGCGGTGGGTCACTCGGTGCGTCCCGTGCCGATCAGCGACGCGTCCGTCACCGGCGCCTGGCACACGAAGCGCTCGCAGACGTACACGGCCGCATGACCGGCGACCAGGCCCTTGCCGGCGAGGAGCGGGACCTCGTCCGACGGGCCGACCGCGACCACCGTCCGGGGCTGGAACGGAGCAAGCGCCGCCCGCGCGACCGGCGACTCGACCGGGCCCACGACCGCGATCTCGCGCGGCGGGCTGAACCAGAGGTCGAGCCCGCAGAGCGCCCATGCGAACGCCCCGGGAGCGCGCCTGAGCGCCGGCTCGACGAGTCGGAAGACGGAGACCGCGCGCCGTTCGAGCTCGTCCTCCCCCCACAACCGCCCAAGCCGCAGGAGAACCCACGCCAGCATCGCGTTCCCCGATGGGACGGGCGTGTCCTGGAGATCCTTCGTGCGGGCAACCCGCTGGTCGCCGTCGGCGGGCGCGAGGAAGAAGCCGCCGTTCGCGTCGTCGGCGAACAGCCCGACCGCGACGAGCGCGAGCCGGCGCGCCTCCAGGAGCCAGCGGAGCTCGCCCGTGGCCACGTGCAGCTCGAGCAGCCCGTACGTGACGTTCGCATAGTCGTCGAGGAAGCCCGGCCCGCTCGCACGCCCGTCCCGGAGGGAGCGGCGGAGGCGGCCGTCGGCATCCGACAGTGACCCGAGGAGGAACTCCCCGAGCGCCCGCGCTGCATCCAGCCAGTCCTCGCGCTCGAGCCGATAACCCGCTTCGGCGATCGCCGCCAGCATGAGCCCGTTCCAGGACGCGAGGGCCTTGTCGTCGCGGAACGGCTGCGGCCGCGCCGCGCGCCGCTCCAACAGCCGTGCGCGGAGCTCTTCGTCGAGCTCGCCCCGCACGATGAACCGCCCGTGCTCGAACGGCTCCAGCAGCTCGCGCGCGAGTCCTGCGTCGTCCGCCTCCTCGAGCGTCCACGTGTGCGTCAGGCCCTCGACCCCGTCCGTGTCGGCGTCCTGGGCGGAGGCGAGCCCGCCGCCCTCGAGGGACAGCTCGCGCAGCACGTACTCGATCGTCTCCTCCACGATCTGCCGGTAGCGCGGAGCGTCGGTGACGACCCAGGCGTGGAGGTACGCGGAGGCGAGGACGGCGTTGTCGTAGAGCATCTTCTCGAAGTGCGGCACGAGCCAGCGGTCGTCGACGGAGTAGCGGTGGAAGCCGCCGCCGACCAGGTCGTACATGCCGCCGGCAGCCATGGCGTCGAGCGTCGCGGTGACCATCGCGAGCGAGTCCTCGTCGCCCCGCCTGAGGAGAAACTCGAGCGTCGAGGCGGCCGGGAACTTCGGTGCGCCCCCGAAGCCGCCGAACGAGGGGTCGAAGGAGCGCGCGATCCCGCGCGCGGCCTCCCCAAGCAGCGACTCGGTCAGGGGCTCGCTCGAAGCCGGCGCCGTCGCAACGCTTCGGAGCGCCGTGTCGATGCGCTCGGCCTGACGCTCGATGTCGCCTCGGCGTTCGCGCCAGGTCTCTGCCACCGCCCGGAGAATGTCGTGGAAACTCGGGATCCCGTGTCGGGGCTCGGGCGGGAAGTACGTGCCCGCATAGAACGACCGTCCTTCAGGCGTCATGAAGACCGTCGTCGGCCAGCCGCCGGAGCCGGTCATCCCGACCGTGGCCTCCATCGTGACCGCGTCGACGTCGGGCCGCTCCTCGCGGTCGACCTTCACGTTCACGAAGAGCTCGTTCATGACCGCCGCGGTCGCCGGATCCTCGAACGACTCGTGCGCCATGACGTGACACCAGTGGCACGAGCTGTAGCCGACGGAGACGAGCAGCGGCCGGTCCTCGGCGCGCGCGCGCTCGAACGCCTCGTCGCCCCACGGATACCAGTCGACCGGGTTCTCCGCGTGCTGGAGAAGGTACGGGCTCGTCGCGTTCGCGAGGCGGTTCACGCCGAAAACGCTAGTGGTTTGACTCCATCCGGCGAACGTTCTAGGGTCGAGCCATGGACAGACAACGGATCGGTCTGTGGGGGACGTTCATCTTCGCCGCACTCTCGGTCATCGGCATGATCATCCAGGTCTACCTCATCGCCGGCTTCATCTTCGGGGAGGCCGGGTGGCTCGACACCCACAAGAGCATGGGCATGCTGACCCACCTCTTCTATGTCCTCACGTTCCTCGCCGCGCTCGTCGGTGCCTGGCCGAACTGGCGTGCGACGGGCTGGCCGTTCGCACTGGCCGCGGTCGGCTCCGTGCAGGCGTTCCTCGCGGGCGGAGGAGACGTGGGCGGTAGCGACGCCGCCCTCCACGCGTTCCACGGCGCGCTCGTGCCGATCGTGTTCCTGATCGCCGTCTTCATCACGTGGCGCACATGGACCGCGTTGAAGGCGACGCCGACGACGACGCAGGCCGCGACCTAGGCTCCGCAGCCACCGGTCGCGGAGGGCCGGAAGGCTCGCCCCTCTACTCCTGCGCCTGCCTGCGCTTGAGGAAGTGGCGGACGACCTCGACGACGAACCCGAGCGCGAGCGCGATCGCGACCGCGAGCCCGAGACCCCAGAACGGATGGTCCTCGAACGTCTTGCCGCCGAAATACCCGAGGAGCGCCGCATAGGTCGCCCACAGGACGCCGGCGACGATGTCGTAGACGATGAAGCGCCGCCAGGGGAACGACTGCACGTATCCGGCCGAGAACGTCACTGCGGTGCGGCCGCCGGGGATGAACCGCGCGATCAGGATGATGTAGGCGCCCCGTTCGTCGAGCGTGCGCTCCGCCCAGTCCAGGCGCTTGTGCCACGTCTCGCTGCGGAAGACGCGCTTGACCGTCCTCTCCCCGACGAAGTGGCCGATCCAGTACGAGATGTTGTCGCCGAGAACGGCGCCGGCGGCGCCGGCAAGGATCACGAGCAGGAGCTCCAGATCGCCCGAGCTCGCGAGATTCCCGCCGATGACGACGAGGGTTTCGCTCGGGACGAGCGGGAAGAACGCATCGATCGTCGCGACAGCGAAGATGACGAGGTAGCTCCACCACTCGCCGGAGACCCACTCGGTGAAGCGGTCGAAGTCGAGCCAGTCCGACATCCGCGCATCTTCTCAGCCAGGAATGATGGGCCGATGCCGTTCCTCCCGCTCGCGGAAGCGCGCGTGCTCGACGTCACGACCTCCATCGCGGGACCGTTCTGCGCCGAGATCCTGAGTGCTCTCGGCGCGGATGTCGTCAAGGTCGAGCGGCCTGACACGGGCGACGACGGCCGCGCCTGGGGCCCGCCGTTCTGGAACGGCGAGAGCGCGATGTTCCTCTCGGTCAACGCCGGCAAGCGGTCGCTCGCGGTCTCGCTCCGCGACGAGCGCGGCCGGGACGCGGTACTGCGGCTCGTGGACGGCGCGGACGTCTTCCTCCAGAGCCTGCGGCCGGGGCTCGCGGACCGCCTCGGCCTGGGCCCGGACGTCGTGCGCGGGAGGAACCGCGGGATCGTCTACTGCTCCGTCGGCGCGTACGGGCGTGTCGGGCCGCTCGCGGGAGAGCCGGGATACGACGCGCTCATGCAGGCCGCGGGTGGTCTCGTCAGCATGACCGGCGAGCACGGGCGCCCGGGCGTGCGTGTCGGCTCGTCGCTGATCGACATGGGAACGGGCATGTGGTCGGCCCTCGGAATCGTGACCGCGCTCCTCGAACGCGAGCGGACCGGCAAGGGCGCGCTCGTGGACACGTCGTTGTACGAGACGGCGCTCGCGTACGTCGGCTACCACCTCGTCGGGTATCTGGCCGATGGGACCGTGCCGACCCGCCAGGGCACCGTCTTCCCGATGGTCGCGCCGTACCAGGTCTTCCCGACACGCGACGGCGAGCTCATGGTCGCCGGCGGCAACGACCGCATCTTCGCGGCGCTCTGCGACGCCATCGACCTTCCCGGGCTCGCAGCCGATCCACGCTTCGGCACGAACCCCGCCCGCGTGCGGAACCGCGAGGAGCTCGTCGCGCTCGTCTCGGAGCGATTACGCGAGCGCGATACCGCCGTGTGGCACGCGAGGTTGACCGAGGCCGGTGTGCCGGCGGCGCCGGTTGCGGACGTGGCAGACGTCGTCGGCGCCGAGCAGACCCGCGCTCTCGGGATGCTCCAGCCGCTCGCTCATCCCGCGATCCCGGATCTCCGGCTTGCAGCGCTGCCGCTGTCGGTGAACGACGAACGCGCCGAGCATCGCCTCCCGCCTCCACGACTCGGCGAGCACACGGCGGAGATCCTGCGCGAGGTCGGCTACGCCGACGAGGAGATCGCAGCGCTCGCCTCGGACGGGGTGGTGCGGCTCGCGGAGCCGACCCCGCTCTAGGATGGCCGCGTGAGCGATCGACCGCTCGAGCCAGACGAGCCCGGCGAGCCGGACGAGCCCACCGAGGCCACGGCGCCCATCGAGCCCGAGGTGGAGGAGCCGGACGCGTCCGAGGCACAAGCTGAGCCGACGACTGAGGAGACGACCGAAGAGGCGACGACCGAAGACGCGACCGCGGACGAGACCACGGCGGTCGCGCCCCCTGCGCTCGCGGAGGACAAGCACCTCCACCGAAGCCGCGACGACCGGGTCATCGCCGGCGTCTGCGGCGGGCTCGGGAAGTACTTCGGTGTCGACACCGTGCTCGTGCGGATCGCCGCTGTGCTGCTCATCTTCGCCGGCGGGGTCGGGATCCTCCTGTACGTCATCGGCTGGATCGCGATGGACGAGGAGCCCGAGACGCTCGCCGCCACCGGCGGGACGCCACGCTCCGCAGCCGAGAGCGAGCTCGAGCGGAAGCGAGGCGCCGTCCTGCTCGGGCTCGTGTTCGTCGCTCTCGGCGTCTACTTCCTGCTCGACGACTTCTGGCCGGACGTCTCCTGGCAGTACGTGTGGCCGCTCGCGCTCATCGCCGTCGGCGTCGCGGTCGTGGCCCGCGGGAGGAGATGAGGAGCCGAAGCGCCCTCGGCCTGCTGCTCGTCGGCGCCGGGATCCTCGGGCTCCTCCAGGCGACCGACGTCGTCGACATCGGCTACGCGGGCTGGATCGGCCTGCTGCTGGTCGGAATCGGCGTCGCGCTCGCGATCAGCCGCGGGCGCTACGGCCTCCTCGTGCTCGTGGGCATTGTCGTCCTGATCGCCGGCGTGCCCGCCGTCATCGTCGACACCGACTTGCTCGACGACGGGGTCGGCGAGGCCGAGGAGGCGCCCGACTCGTCGCTCGAGCTCGGGCCCTTCAGGCAGGGGATCGGGAAGCTGACAGTGGACCTCACGGACCCGGCCCTCGACCTCGACGGCCGGACCGTCGAGGCGAGCGTCGGCATCGGCGACCTCCTCGTCCTCGTCCCGCTCGGCACGGATGCCTCGGTCGATGCCCGCGTTAGCATGGGGAACGCCCAGGCGTTCGGCGAGGAGGAGAACGGCATCGACGTCGAGCTCACGACCATCTCGGGCACGTCCGGGACCCAGGAGGTCGACCTCGAGCTCGAGGTGGGGATCGGGAGCCTCCGCGTCGAGCGGCCCTGAGGCGCGCTCCCGTTACTCGTACGAGATCGCCTCGAGCGGGTTCAGCTTCGCCGCACGGCGGGCCGGGAACACGGCCGCGAGGATCCCCACCACGATCGCCGCGAGCAGGAAGATCACGATCTGCGTCGTCGGGAACGAGAAGACGAGGAAGTCGACCCGCGCGATGAGGAGCGCGGCGAGAACGAGGCCGAGGACGATCCCGATCACGGCTCCGATGAGCGCCGTGACGATGCTCTCCCAGCGGATCATGCGCCGGATCTGGCGACGCGTCATCCCGATCGCGCGCAGCATCCCGATCTCGCGCGTCCGCTCGAAGACGGTGAGGACGAGCGTGTTCACGATCCCGAACAGACTGACGACGATCGAGAGCGCGAGCAGCACGTAGAGGATGTTGAGGATCGAGCTGAGCCCGGCGATCTGGTTGTCGATGAACTCCTGACGGGTCTGCGCCTTTGCGTTCGGGAAGTCGCGGAGCGCCGCGTCGAGCGCGGCCTGGTTCGCGTCCGTGGCACCGCCCTCCATCTTCACGAACGAGTACAGGTTCTGCGGATTCGGAACCTCCGAGTCCCAGACCTCGCTCGAGATGGTGACGGAGCCGAAGGGCGAGCCGCCGGTCGGCGGGTCGAAGATGCCCTCCACCCGGAACGTGCGCTCGTCGCCGTTCGGGAACGTCAGCGCGAGCTCGGAGCCGACACGGAGCCCGTTGTCCTCGGCGTACCCGTCGTCGACGAACGCCCCGTCCATGCCGAGCGTCCGGATGACGTCCTGCGATCCCTCCGCCCAGTCCATCGAGATCACGTCGGCCATGCCGGGGTCGACGGCAGTCACGAACTGCACATCGCCGGAGACGAGCGCCTCACCGGTGCGCACGTTTCCCACCGCCGTCACGCCGCGCACGCCGGCGACCGCCTCGGCGGCATCGATCGGGATCGGCGAGAAGTTGTTCTGCGCGGTGATCGCATAGTCGCCCGTGAACAGGTCGTTCACCGCGTCCCGGAACGACGTGACGATCCCCGCGGCGAGCGTGGCGACGAGCGTCACCAGCGCGAGCCCGATCATCAGTGCTGCGGCGGTCGACGCGGTGCGCTGCGGGTTGCGGCGCGCGTTGTCGCGTGCGAGCCCGCCGGCGACGCCGCCCAGCCGCGTCGCGGGCCACCCGAGGACGTGGGCCAGCGGCCGGACGAGACGCGACGAGAAGAGCGCGACGCCGAGGAAGATGAGCAGGGCGCCGAGACCCATCCAGATCAGGATCGCGGTCGTGTCGAGGCCCCTCCCGAAGAGCCCGTACAGGAGCGCGGCGAAGCCGGCAACCGTCATCAGCACGGCCCAGACCCAGCGGAAGCGCGCGAAGCGTCCGCTCGGCAAGGTCGCGCCCTCGCGCACGGCAGCGACGGGCGGCACCCGCGTCGCACGGATCGCGGGCCGGAGGCTCGCGAACAACGTCACGAGGATGCCGGCGAGCAGGGCAACCACGATCGTCCGGGGGAGGAACACGAGCCCCGTGTTCGGCAGCGTGAAGCCGACCGCGTCGAACAGCCGGAAGAGCCCCTTCGCGAGCAGCAGCCCGAGGAAGAGCCCGATCAGCGAGGCCACGATCCCGACGAGGAGCGACTCGACGATGATCGAGGTGAGGACCTGGCGCCGCGAGGCGCCGAGCATCCGGAGCGTGGCGAGCTCGCGCGTTCGCTGCGCGATCGTGATCGAGAGCGAGTTCGCGATCACGAAGGAGCCGACGAAGAGCGCAATCCCTCCGAACGCGAGCAGGAACCCTTGGAGGAAGGTGATGAACTCGTTCGTCTCCTCGGCGTCGGCCGCGACCTGCTCGCTGGCCGTCTTCACCTGCGTCCCGTCCGGCAGGATCGCCTCGATCTGTCGGACGAGCTCCGCCTCGGTGACGTTCGCCTTTGCCGCAACCGCGATCTCGTCGAGCTTCCCCGCCTTCTTCATGAGCCGCTGGGCGGTCGGGAGGTCGAAGCCGGCGAGCGTCGCGCCGCCGATCGTAAGACCCGAGCTGAACTGCACGATCCCGGAGACCTCGAGCTGTTGGACGGCGCCCTCGACCTGGACGCCGATCGTGTCGCCCACCTCGAAGTCCTCCTTCGACGCGGTCTCCTTGTCGACGACGACCTGGTCCGTCCCGGGCCACGAGCCCTCGATGAGGGTGAGCGGGTTGAAGACCGAGTCACCGTCCGCGATCGAGAAGCCGAGGTTCGGGGCGCCGCCGTAGACGACGGCCTTCCCGTCGTCCCCGATGAACTGCGCGCTCTCCGAGTCGACGCTGCCCTCGGCCGCGCCGACTCCCGGCAGCGCGCGCACCTCCTGGAGCAGCGACTCGTCGAAGGACGGATCGGACACGCCGCTTCCCTCGCTGAGGTCGAATGCCGACCGACCGGTGATGACGGCGGTCGAGCCCTGGCGGATGTCGGTGAAGATCCGGTCGAACGCCTGGTCGATCGAGTCCGTCAGGACATACGTGCCGCTGATCATCGCGACGCCGAGGACGATCGCCAGCGCCGTGAGCACCGTCCGCAGCTTGCGGCCGAGCAAGCCCCGAAGCGCGAACCGCGTCACTCGTACGAGATTGCCTGAAGCGGGTCGAGCTTGGCCGCGCGCCGCGCCGGCATGATCGCGGCCAGGATGCCGACCACGATCGCGAGAACCGTCATGAAGATCAGCTGGAACCAGGGGATCGCGAAGCTCAGGTTGTACTCCCCGAGCGCGCGGGTCACCAGCGCTGCCAGGAAGATCCCGAGCGGGAGCCCGATCGCGGCGCCGATGAGCGCGGTGATGATGCTCTCGTGCCTGACCATGCGGCGGGTCTGCCTGCGCGTCATGCCGATCGCCCTGAGCATTCCGATCTCACGCGTCCGCTCGTAGACCGAGAGCACGAGCGTGTTGATCATCCCGAAGATGCTGATGAGGACTGCGAGCGCGAGGAGCGCGTACAGGAACAAGAGGAAGTCGCCGATGTCCTGGTCCTCTCGCTGGATCCACTCCTCACGCGTCTCGACCTGAGCGTCCGGGAAGCCCGCGACTGCCTCCTCGAGCTGCGCCTTGCCCGCATCGGACGGCTCGCCCGCGACGTTCGCCCACGTCCAACGGTTCTGCGGGCGCTCGTAGAGCTCGTCGAAGAGCTCGGTCGAGACGGTGACGCTCTCGAGCAGCGGATAGAAGGGGTGGGGCTCGTAGAGGCCGACGATCCTGGCGTCGGCGCTCTTGTTGTCGATCGAGACGAGCCGGAGGCGGGTGCCGATCTCCATTCCGTGGTCGTCCGCGTAGTTCGCGCTCACGATCGCGCCGGTCGTGCCGAGGTCGGCGAGCACCTCGTCGCTCCCCTCAGTCCAGTCGAAGGTGTACGCCGACGCGATCGTGTCGGGATCGATGCCGCCGACCTCCGCCTGGTCGTCGTTCACGAGCGCCGCTCCCGCCCGCGCGGGCGTCACGACCTCCGGCGTGTCCGATGCGGCCACGGCATCGCCGATCGCGGCCGGGTACGACGTGTAACCGTCCTGCGCCGTGATCACGTAGTCGGCCGACACCTGCTCCTCGATCGCCTCGCGGTTCGACGTCTTCAGGCCGTTCGCGAGCGTCGCGATGAAGGCGACGAGCGCGATCCCGATCATGAGCGCCGCGGCGGTGGCGGCCGTCCGACCGGGGTTGCGCACAGAGTTCCCGCTCGCGAGCTTCCCCGCCACACCTCCGACGCGTCGGGCTGGCAAGCCGACGAGGGCGGCGATGGGCCGCACGAGCCGCGACGAGAGCATCGCGATGCCCACGAACAGGAGCAGGACGCCGCCGCCGAGCCCGATCAGGCGGTCGGCCGTGCCCAGGCCGTCGGTGAACATCGCCCGGACGAGCAGGAGCAGCGCAACGACGACGACGAGGCCGGCGATCCAGGGAACGAACGGCGCGATCCGCGAGCGCGGGAGCGTCGCTCCCTCCCGCACTGCGGCGATCGGCGGCACGCGCGTCGCACGGATGGCAGGGAAGAGCCCCGCAGCCAGCGTCACAAGCACGCCGACGAGCATCGAGACGATGACCGTGCGCAGCGCGAAGACGCGCTCCGCCGACGGCAGCTCGAAGCCCAACGTCCCGAACAACGCCTGGATCCCTTCCGCGAGAAGGAGGCCCAACGCGAGACCGAGCAGCGACGCGACGATGCCGATGACGAGCGACTCGAGGATCACGGCGACGAGCACCTGCCGCCGCGACGCGCCGATCGTCCGCAAGGTCGCAAACTCGCGCGTCCTCTGCGCGACCGTGATCGAGAAGGTGTTGAAGATGACGAAGGCGCCCACGAAGAGCGCGATGCCGGCGAACGTGAGGAGGAAGTAGCGGATGATCGACGTGAACTGGCCGATCTCGTCCTGCGCCTCCTCGGTTTCCGCGGTCGCCGTCTGCGCGGTCACGCCGGCCGGGAGCACGGACTGGATCGCGCTGACGAGATCCTCCTCGCTCGTGCCCTCCTTCGCAGCGACCGAGATCGCGTCGAACTGGCCTTCGCGGTCCAGGAGCTCCTGCGCCGCCGGCACCGTGAACACCGCGAACGTCGCCGTACCGAGGGTGTCGATGCCGCCGTACTGGCCGACGCCGACGAGCTCGAATGCCCGCTTTGGCACGAGGGTCGCGATCTCCACGGTGTCGCCGAGCGCATAGTTCTCTCCGTCCGCTGTGCCCGCGTCGATCACGACCTCGTCCGGCGAGGACGGCCAGCGGCCCTCGAGGAGGTTCAGCGGGTTGAACTGCGCGTATTGGGGATCGGTGTCGATCCCGAACCCGAAGCTGGGCGCGCCTCCGGTGCTGACGGCGTCTCCCTCTGGCGTCAGGATCTTCGTGTTCGTGTCGTCGTAGATGGCGCCGGTCGCGAGCTCGGCCTCGTCGACCGCTCGCACGGTCCCGAGCAGCGACTCGTCGACGGGTGGTGTCGGAGCCGCCTCGCCGTCGATGCTGATGTCGGGGCCTTCGCCCTGGACGACGGCGTCGGTGCCGGCGTACGACTGCGTGAAGAGGTTCGAGAACGCCTTGTCGATCGTGTCCGTGAGGATGTAGGTGCCGCTGATCATCGCGACGCCGAGGATGATCGCGATGCCCGTGAGCAGAGCCCGGAGCTTGCGGCCGAGCAGGCCGCGGATGGCGAAGCGGGTCACCTGTCGAGCGCCTCCATCGCCTCGATGACGTCGTGCGAGGTCGCGTCGCGCATCTCGCGCACGATGAGGCCGTCCGCAAGGAAGAGGATGCGGTCGGCGATCGCCGCGGCGCGCGGGTCGTGCGTGACCATCACAGTCGTCTGCTCGCGCGAGTCCACCGACTCGCGGAGAAGGTGGAGGATCTCCTGGCCGGTCCTCGAGTCGAGGTTGCCGGTCGGCTCGTCCGCGAACAGGACCGTCGGCCGCGAGACCAAGGCGCGCGCGATCGCCACGCGCTGCTGCTGGCCGCCGGACAGCTCGGAGGGGCGATGCCCGAGTCGGTCGCCCAGGCCGACGTCGGCGACAACCTGTTCGACCCACCCGTCGTCGGGCTTCTCACCGGAGATCGTGAGCGGAAGCGTGATGTTCTCGCGAGCGTTCAGCATCGGCAGCAGGTTGAAGAACTGGAACACGAAGCCGATGTGCTGCCGGCGCAATTTCGTGAGGTCGTTGTCGCCGAGCGTCGTGATCTCGGTCCCCGCGACCTCGACCGTCCCGGTCGTCGGCTTGTCGAGCCCGGCGAGGATGTGCATCAGGGTCGACTTCCCGGACCCGGACGGCCCCATGACCGCGGTCAGCCGCCCGCGCTCGATGTCGACCGAGACGCCTCGCAGGGCGTCGACGGCCGTCTCTCCCTCGCCGTAGCGCCGGGCGACGTCCGCCGCGACGACTACCGCGCCGTTTCCGTTGCTGCTCACGAGCTCCAGCTCCTCTCCTCGGTGTCCCGTCAGTCTCGCCATCCGCGCGGGCCGCGCGCATCGTCCCCGCGGACGAACCTCGCATCCGCCTAGCGGATGACTCCCCATATGCCTCGCGCACGCCAGAGGCTACCGCGAGCGCGGAAGTCAGGGAGGAACGTTCCACTCCCGGTATCGGAAGACGCGTCCGGGCGGGAGGCCGGCCTTGCCGGCCGGGAGGCTTCGCAGCGCATGCGGAGAGCCACGGACAGAAGGAAGGGGTACGTGGGGGAACCATGGGTTCCCCCACGCCGTACCCCGATTGGCGTATCCGAATCGCGCTCGGTGCGTCACAGTTACCAGATGGACTCGAGGGTGGAAATCCGCGCTGCGCTCGAGCACGCGCGCGCGGCGACCGAGGGCCTCCTCGAGCCGGTCTCCGACGCGGAGCTCGGGGTCCAGGTCTCCCCGCTCCAGTCCCCCCTCGTCTGGGAGCTCGCCCAGATCGCGCGCTTCGAGGAGCTCTGGCTCTTACGGAACCTCCACGGCCACGAACCTATCGCGGAGGCTCACGACGAGGTGTACGACGCGTTCCGCCGCGAGCGAGCTGCGAACGGCGAGCTGCCGAGTCTCGACCTCGAGGCGGTCCGCCCATACGCGGCGGAGGTGCGCCAGCTTGCGCTCCTCGAGCTCGAGCACGTCGACCTCGACGCCGCGAATCCGCTCCTCCGCAAGGGCTTCGTGTACGGCCTCGTGCTCCAGCACGAGCTCCAGCATCAGGAGTCGATGCTGCAGGCGCTCGCGCTCATGACCGACAGCCCGTACCCGGTGCGCGACGCGGACCCGGTCGACCGCGCGCCCGACGGGCCTGACGAGGTCGAGATCGCCGGCGGCTCGTTCATCCTGGGCGCGACCGACGAGCCGTGGGCGTACGACAACGAGCTCGTCCCGCACGAGATCGAGGTGCGACCGTTCTTCATCGACCGCACACCGGTGACGAACGGGGCGTTCGCGGAGTTCGTCGACGCCGGCGGGTACGGCGGCCCGAAAGGCTGGAGCGCGGAGGGATGGGAGTGGCGCGAGCGCGAGGACGCGTCCGCGCCACTTCACTGGGAGCGCGGCGGAAACGGCTGGGAGCGCGTCCTCTTCGGGCACCGCGGGCCGCTGCCACTCGACGAGCCGGTTCAGCACGTCTCCTTCTACGAGGCCGAGGCGTTCGCACGCTGGGCCGGCAAGCGGCTGCCGACCGAGGCCGAGTGGGAGCGCGCGGCGACCTGGGACGAGCGGAGGGGGAAGAGCCGCTATCCATGGGGGCGCGAGTACGCGGGGTACGAGGCGAACCTCGGCCACACGCGCTTCTCCCCCGCCCCCGCCGGCTCGTACTCGGGCGGCGAGAGCCCGAGCGGCTGCGTCCAGCTCACCGGCGACGTGTGGGAGTGGACGACCTCGTACTTCCAGCCCTACCCCGGCTTCCTCTCGTATCCCTACCCCGAGTACTCGGAGGTCTACTTCGGCGAGACCTACCGCGTCCTCCGCGGCGGCTCCTGGGCGACCGACCCGCTCGTCGCCCGTGGAAGCTTCCGCAACTGGGAGTACCCGAACCGGCGTCACATCTTCGCCGGGTTCCGCTGCGCGCGGGACGCCTAGGGCAGTCGCCCGGTCAGACCGGCTGGTCGAGGCGCTCGCGGAGGCGCTCGGCGGCACCCGCTTCGAGCGTCGCCTGCATCGCCTCTCTGCCCGCCGCGGCCGCACGGTCGAGCGCGGAGAACTCGCGGAGCGCGACGTCCTGCACATCCGGTGTGACGAGGACATCGGCGAGCCTCCGATTCCGCTCCGTCCTCTCGGCGCCGCCGAGGACCGTCGCACGTGAGAGTGTCTCGGTGATGGACGGGAGCGCCGGCTCAGCCGCCCCATTCTCGGTGTCGACGCGCCGGACGACGTCGACGGCGACGATCGGGCCCTCGTCGTCGGCGACCATCACGTCGACCGGCAGGTTGTTGAGCACGCCGCCGTCGACGAGCAGGTGCCCGGGCCGCGCGAGCGGCGGAACCAGGCCGGGGATCGACATGCTGGCCCCGACGGCCTCGACGAGCGAGCCTCGCCGGTGGACGATCGTCGTCGACGCGAGCAGGTCGGCGCTGACGGAGAAGAACGAGGTGCCCAACTCCTCGACGAGTGTGTCTCCGAAGACTCGCTCGAGCATCCGCGCCGCCTTCCGCGACCGGATGAGCGCGACGCGCGGAAGGGTGTAGTCGTTGAACGGGGAGCGGCGCACGAACTCGACCCGGCAGCGCTCGCGCATCACGTCCGGGGCGTGCTCGACCGCGTACATGCCGCCGATGAGAGCGCCCATGCTGCAGCCACCGACCCGGTCGACCTCGAATCCAGCCTCCTCGAGAGCCTCGATGGCGCCGATGTGCGCGTAGCCGCGCGCTCCCCCGCCCGAGAGCACCAGACCGAGGGCGCGCCGCACGAGACGTCGTGCGACCCGTTCGACGGCGCCGGCATCGCCACGCGCCGAGACGTGATGGGCGCGCGGAGCGAGCGCGTCGTGAAGCACCACGAGCTGATCCGCCGCCAGCGGCTCCACGACCACGAGATCGGCCCCGGCCGGTGCGCCGGACGAATCGACGGCTCCCCGCCCCGCCAGGAGGACGTACCGGTCCGCCTGTCGGGCGCAGAACGCACGCCAGTCGTCGTTCGTGCCCGTGTCGAGGAGCAGCACGTGGGCATGCTCGCGCTCCGCGCGATCGAGAACGCCGGCTGACTCCTCGAGCGCATCGGGCGCGGTGAGCGTGGCCACCGAGCCGAAGCGCTCGAGCGCGCGCGAGAGCGCAGCCGCCCAGGGAGCCGGGTCGAGGCCCGGCCCGAGTGAGCGCACGGAGATGACCGCAGGGCGAGACGTCGGCAGCGTGAGGCCGCCGCTCGCCTGGAGCTGCAGCGCGAGCGAGCGCGCCACGGAGATCGCGAAGGCGGTGTCGTTCCGGAGGAGGTCGTCGAATGCATCGTCGCCGAGCTCGAGCAGCTCGCTGTCCCGGACCGCCTCGACCGTGGCCGACCGCGATGCTCCGGTCAGCAGCGCCAGCTCGCCGAGGACCGAGCCGGCCCCGAGCTCCCGCACCACCGTCCGGCCTTCGCCGGCGTCTTCGACGAAGACGCGCAGCCTCCCGCTCCGGACGATGAAGATCCGGTCGGCGGCATCACCCTGCGCGACGACGACCTCCCCCGCCCGGACGTGTACCGGTCGCAGACGGTCGACGAGCTCGTCGATCGTCTCGGGGGCGACATCGGCCAGCATGCGGACGTTCGTCAACAGCTCTCGACGAGCCCCGTTCTGTTGCACCGCCATCGGCCCGACCCACCTCCTCGCCTTCCGCCGGGGCCAATCTCGCACACCTTCGGCTCCGGCGCCAGGTCAGCGCATGAGCGCGCCGGCCTCGGTGAGCACGTCGCCGAGGACGCCGGCGATCTCGTCGAACTCGGCCTGACCCGCCACGAGCGGGGGCGAGATCTGGAGCACCGGGTCGCCGCGGTCGTCAGCGCGGCAGATGAGCCCCGCGTCGAAGAGCGCGTTCGAGAGGTACCCGCGCAGAAGCTTCTCGCACTCCTCGTCGGTGAAGGTCTCGCGGGTGTCCTTGTCCTTCACGAGCTCCAGCGCCCAGAAGAACCCGGTCCCGCGCAGGTCGCCCACGATCGGGAGGTCGAGCAGCTGTGCGAGCGTCGAACGGAAGGCGTTCTCGTTCTCGCGCACGTGCTCCAAGATTCGCTCGCGCTTCATGATCTCGATGTTCTTGAGCGCGATCGCGCATTGCACGGGGTGGCCGCCGAACGTGATCCCGTGCGAGAACATCGAGGTATCGCTCAGGAACGGCTCCATGACGTCGTCGGTCGCGACCACCGCGCCGATCGCGGCGTACGACGAGGACAGCCCCTTGGCCGAAGTGACGAGATCCGGCCGGACGTCGTACCGCTCCGAGCCGAACCAGTAGCCGACCCTGCCGAACGCCGTGATCACCTCGTCGGCCGAGAGCAGGATCTCGTACCGGTCGCAGATCTCGCGCACGCCCTTCCAGTAACCCTCGGGCGGCGTGAAGCACCCGCCGGCGTTCTGCACCGGCTCCATGTGCACGAGGCAGATCGTCTCCGGGCCCATCTCCTGGATCGCCCGCTCGAGCTCGTCGAGCAGGAAGCTGGTGAACTCGGCCTCGGTCTCCTCCGGAGGCCGGTGGTAGCGGTTCGTGTTCGAGACGTGTCGCACCTCGGGGACGAGGGGCTCGAACGGCTCGCGGATCGCCGGAATGCCGTTGATCGCGAGCGCTCCGAACGTCGTCCCGTGGTACGCGATGTGCCGTGCGATCGCCTTGTAACGCCGGGGCGGCAGCCGCACTGCGTCCTGCCCAGGCTCCTGCGCTCCAGCGCGCGCCCCGGGCACGACGAGGCCGCGGGCGTCGCTCGAACCGCGCGCCTGGTAGTACTGGCGCGCAAGCTTCCAGGCGGACTCGACCGCCTCCGAGCCGCCGTTGCAGAAGAAGACCCGGTTCAGGTCGCCGGGCGCGAGCGAGGCGACCTCCGCGGCGAGCTCGATCGCGCGCGGATGCGCGTACGACCAGTTGGTGTAGAACGGCAGCTCGCGCATCTGGTCGAGCGCGGCCTGGCCGATCTCCTCGCCGAACGAGTAGCCGATGTTCACCGAGAAGAGGCCCGCGAGCGCGTCCAGGTAGCGCTTCCCGTTCGTGTCCTCGAGGTAGCAGCCGTCGCCGCGGACGATGATCGGTACGTCTTGCGTCTCGTACTCCCCCATGCGCGTGAAGTGCATCCAGAGGTGGTCCTTCGCCGCCTGCTGAAGGTCGATCTTCGGGACGCTCATCTGGGTCACGCGACACCTCGCTGTCGTTTTGCGGAGCGGTACTGCCAGAGGACGTTACCGAGCGCCAAGGCAATGGCGATCAGGAAGATCGCGCTCGCGACGACGTTCACCTGCGGGGGCACGGCGACTCGCGCGATGCCCCAGACGAAGACGGGGAACGTCTGCGTACCACCTGCGTTGAAGTACGTGATCACGAAGTCGTCGATGGACAGCGCGAATCCGAGCAGCGCGGCCGCGAGCATCGCGGGCGCGATCAGCGGAAGCGTCACCTTGCGGAACGTCGTGACCTCGTTCGCGCCGAGGTCCATCGCAGCCTCTTCGAGGTGTCGATCGAACCCGATCAGGCGCGCCTTCACCGTGACCACGACGAAGCTGACGATGAACATGACGTGCGCGATGAAGATCGTGAGGAAGCCGAGCTGGAAGACCGCCGTCGTGTTCAGGAAGAGGGTGAGGAGGGAGGCGCCGAGGACGATCTCCGGAGTCGACATGGGCAGGAAGACGAGCATGTTCGTCGACCCGCGCCCGACGAAGTGGTGGCGGACGATCGCCATGGCCATGAGCGTGCCGAGCGCGGTCGCGACGGCGGTCGCGAGCAAGCCGATCTCGATCGAGGTGATGAGGGCGTCCTCGATCCCGAGAACGTCGTTCCAGTTCGCCCAGTTGTCGAGCGTGAAGCCCTCCCAGACGTAGTTGAAGCGCCCTGCCGGCGCGTTGAAGGAGAAGAGGATCACGACCGCGATCGGCAGCATCAGGTAGCCGACGACCGCGAGCGCGTAGACCGTCAGGGCATGGCGCCTCGTGAATGCCCACGTCCGGGCCGCGAGTCCCGGCCGCGCGCGTGGGGCTGCCGCGACGACGTCCGTCATCCGGTCAACCGCTCCGATCCGACGATCCGCGCGTAGATCAAGAGGGCAATGAGGATCGACCCCATCAGGATGAAGGAGAGTGCCGCCGCGCTCGGGTAGTCGAGGGACTCGAGGAACTTCGCCTGGATGACGTTCCCGATCATCGACTGCTGTGGCGTGCCGAGAAGCGCCGCGTTGATGAAGTCGCCCGCGGCCGGAATGAAGGTGAGGAGCGTCCCGGCGACGATCCCGGGCGCCGACAGCGGGAGCGTCACCCGCAGGAACGCTTGCGTCGACGACGCGTAGAGATCCTTCGCCGCTTCGAGGAGGCGCGGGTCGATCTGCTCGAGCGAGACGTAGATCGGTAGCGCCATGAAGGGGAAGAAGTTGTAGGTGATGCCCGAGACGACGGCGAACGTCGTCGCCAGAAGCCGCCCGTCGGGACCGAGGATGTGCAGATCGCGCAGGATCCCGACCACCGGCCCCTCGTCGGCGAGGATGTTGAGCCACGCGAGCGTCCGCACGAGGTACGTGACGAAGAACGGTGCGACGATGAAGAGCAGGAAGAGGTTCCTCCACGGCCCCGCCCGGAACGCGATCCAGTAGACGAGCGGATAGGCGAGCACGAGGCAGGCGACGGTCGCGATCCCGGCATATACGAAGGACCGTACGAACTGCTCGTGGTAGTCGCGGATCCCGTTGGAGAAGTTCGAGAACTCCCAGGTGAACTGGAAGTCCGGGAAGAGGCCGGACTGCAGCGACTCGTAGCCGAGGAACCCGAGCGGGATCAGGAAGAAGATCGCAAGCCAGAGGACCCCGGGCGCGAGCAGGAGGTAGGGCGTGAGACCCTTGTGTCGGTGGAAGTACGAGCCCATGAACGCTCGCCTATTTGCCCTGGACCGCGAGCCACCTCTTTTCGTAATCCGGATTCCCGAACATGGTGGGGTCGTTCTGGTGCATCTGGGAGAGCATGTCGTCGGTCGGAAAGGCGAGCGTGTTCGCAGCGGCGTCGGGGTTGAGCTTCGCCGCCTCTTCCTTCACGCCCTTGACCGAGGAGATGTAATTCGCCCCGAGGGAGAGCTGGGCCGCGATCTTCGGGTCGTACACGAAGTTCATGTACGTCGAGGCCGTCGGCACGCTACCTCCGAGCGGGATGACCATGTTGTCGGTCCAGATGATCCCGCCCTTCTCGGTGATTCCCCATTTGATCTTCGGGAGGCCGAGGTTGAGGATGTCGCCGGACCACGCCATGCTCGCGGCGAGATCGCCCCTCGCGAGCGGCTGCGCGTAGTCATTGCCGTAGAAGCGGCGGATCTGGCCCGAGTCCTGGGCTTTCTGGATCACGGCGAGCGCCCGGTCGAACGACTCGTCCGTGACCTTGGCGGGGTCGTCGCCGTTCTCGAGCATGACGAGACCGAGCGTGTCGCCCATCGAGTTCCAGACGCCGACCTTGCCCTTCAGCTCCGGATCCTCGAGCAGCTGCGTGACCGTCGTCACCGGCCCGGTGACGTCCTCGTTCCAGGCGATGCCGTCCATCCCGGAGAACCAGGGGAGCGTGAACTCCCGGTTCGGGTCGAACGGAGGGCTCGCCTGCGCGTCGATGAGGTTGACGATGTTCGGGATGAGGTCCTTGTCGAGCATGAGCGCCCAGTCGTTGTCCAGGTACTCGCCGAGGAAGCGATCGTTGTCGGTCGAGACGAGGATGTCGCGCCCGATGCCCTGCCCCTGGGCGAGACGACCCTGGACGGTCGCGAAGTACTCGGAGTTGGAGTTGACGTCCTCGAAGTAGTTGACCTTGATCTGCGTCTTCGTCGTGAACTGCTGAAGTGTCGTCGGGCCTGTCAAGCCTGCGTCCTTGCGGGTCTGCGGCGTGTCGATGTAGAGCTCCCAGTTCGAGAAGTTGAGGACGTCCTTCAACTCGCCGCCCGCCTCACCGCCGTCGTCTCCTCCGCCACAGGCGGCGAGCAGCCCCGGGACCGTGAGCACCGCGGTACCGGCGGCTCCTCGCCGCAGCAGCTCTTGCCGGGTCAAGCGTGGGTTCATGTCGTCTCCTCCTCCATGACCGAATCGTCTCTCTCGACGACGAACGTCGAATCCGGCGCCCAGCTCAGGATGACGTTCGAGCCTGGGGCCGGCACGCGCCCTCCCGAGTCCAGGTTCTGCGCGAACACCTGGACGGTGCCCGCAGCCGTGCGGACGACGACCTGCGTCGCCACGCCGATGTACGCCGTCTCAGCCACCGTCCCCGGAAGCTCGTTCGCCCCGCCTCCGCTTCCGATGGTGATCTTCTCGGGCCGCACGCCCGCCGCGACGCTGCCCGACTGCCCGTCCACGTTCGCGCGCACGACGGTGCCGTCGTCGAGACGCACGGCGTCCGGCCCATCGACGGTTCCGCGAAGGAGGTTCGAGACCCCGAGGAAGCCGGCGACGAATGCGCTCGCCGGGCGCTCGTACAGGTCGTGCGGCGGCCCCAGCTGCTCGATCCGACCGCGGTTCATGACCGCGATCGTGTCCGCCATCGTCATCGCCTCCTCCTGGTCGTGCGTCACGTGCACGAAGGTGATTCCGATCTCGTGCTGGATGCGCTTCAGCTCGAGCTGCATCTGCTTCCGGAGCTTCAGGTCGAGTGCTCCGAGCGGCTCGTCGAGCAGGAGGACCCGCGGATGGTTGACCAGCGCGCGTCCGAGCGCCACCCGCTGCTGCTGGCCGCCCGAGAGCTGGCGGGGCTTGCGCCCTTCGTAGCCGGCCAGGCCGACGAGCTCGAGCATCTCCGCGACGCGGCCCTTCACCTCGCCCTTCGCCACGCCCTTGCGCTCGAGCCCGAACGCGACGTTCTGCTCGATGTTCATGTGGGGGAAGAGCGCATAGCTCTGGAAGACCGTGTTGACGTCGCGCTTGTACGGCGGGAGACCGACGACGTCCCGGTCGCCGAGGAAGATACGCCCCTCGGTCGGCTCCTCGAAGCCGCCGATCATCCGTAGGGTCGTCGTCTTGCCGCAGCCGGACGGCCCGAGGAGCGCGAAGAACGATCCGTGCGGCACCTCCACTGAGATCCCGTCGACCGCGACAGCGTCGTCGAAGCGCTTGACGACGTCTTCGAGCGTGATGTCCGTGGTTGCCGCAGGCTCTGTGCTCATCGACCCGAGCGCTCCATCACTCGGCCAGTTTCACGACCACGTGCTTGACCCTCGTGTACTCCTCCATCGAGTAGATGGACATGTCCTTGCCGTAGCCCGACTCCTTGAAGCCGCCGTGCGGCATCTCGGGCGTGAGTGGGAAGAGGTGCTCGTTGATCCAGACCGTGCCGAAGTCGAGCTTCGCGGCGACCTTCATCGCCCGGCCCACGTTCTCGGAGAACACGGAGGCCGCGAGCCCGTAGCGGACGTCGTTCGCCATCGCGATCGCGTCGCCGTCCGACGCGACGGGCTGCATCGTCACCACCGGCCCGAAAACCTCGTTCTGGACGATCTCGGCGTCCTGGCCGACGTCCGTCACGATCGTCGGCTTCACGAAGAAGCCGCGGTCGCCGAGCGCGCCGCCGCCCGTGACGATCGTTGCCTTCGCGTCCGCCGCGCGATCGAGGAAGCCGAGCACGCGCTCCTGCTGCTCGGCGGAGATGACAGGTCCCATCTCGATCTCGTCGTCGGTCGACGGGTCGCCGACGCTCATGCCCTCGACCGCTTTCACGGCCTCCGAGAGCACGTCGTCGTAGATGCGCCCGGACACGATGATCCGCGAGGACGCTGTGCAGTCCTGACCCGAGTTGAAGTAGCCGCCGATCTTGATCGCCTCGGCGACCGTCGCCGGGTCGGCGTCGTCCAGCACGACCATCGGCGCCTTCCCGCCGAGCTCGAGGTGCAGCCGCTTGACGGTGTCGGCAGCGTTCTTCGCGATGATCTTCCCGGTCGCCGTGTCGCCCGTGAGCGAGACGAGCCTGACATCGGGGTGCCGCACGAGCGCGTCGCCGGCGGGGATGCCGTCGCCGGTCACGACCTGGAGCACGCCCGCGGGGATGATCTCCTGGGCGAGCTCCATGAAGCGGAGCAGTGTCAGCGGCGTCTGCTCGGCCGGCTTGATGACCTGGACGTTCCCGGCCGCAAGCGCAGGGCAGATCTTCCAGATCGCCATGTACAGCGGATAGTTCCAGGGGCAGATGCCGGCGACGATCCCGAGGGGCTCGCGCCGGGTCATCGACGTGTAGCCCTCGACGTACTCGCCTGCGGACTTCCCCTCGAGGTTGCGCGCTGCGCCGGCGAAGAAGCGGAGGCAGTCGGACATCGCCGGCGGCTCGTCCTTCGCGACCCACCACGGCTTCCCGACGTTCGTCGACTCGAGCCGCGCGAGCTCCTCCGCGTTCTCGTCGATGACGTCCGCGAGCCCGAGCAGGAGCTCCATCCGGTCCTTCGGGGTCTTGTCCTGCCATTCGTCCCACGCCTTCTTCGCCGCGTCGACCGCGCGATCGACATCCTCGGCGTCTGCCCGCGGCACTTCGGCGATGACCTCGCCGGTCGCCGGGTTGAGGACCTCCATCGTCTCGCCGGACGCCGAGTCGACGAACTCGCCGCCGATGAACTGCTTCTGCTTCGTCACGGACACGCTCACGGCCGACCTCCGTTCGATCGATTCCGGGTGAACATACCGCCGACGCCAGCTCTGCGCCTGATGTAGAAGGGCTATGCGTGAAGATCCTCGTCGTCGGCACCGGAGGCGTCGGCTCGGCGTTCGCCGGGATCGCGCGGCGGCGCTCGTTCTTCGAGAGCTGCGCGCTCGCGGACTACGACCCGGCTCGGCCCGAGTCGCTGCTGCCGACGCTCGACGACGAACGCTTCTCCGCGCACCGGATCGACGCCTCGAGCAAGGAAGATGTCATGCGCCTGATCCGGGAGACGAGCGCGGACGCAGTCCTGAACGCCGTCGACCCGGTCTTCAACGTCCCGATCTTCGACGCGTGCTTCGAGTGCGGGGTCACGTACCTCGACATGGCGATGACGCTGTCCGAGCCTCATCCCGAGCGGCCGTACGAGGAGGTCGGGGTCAAGCTCGGCGACTACCAGTTCGAGCGTGCGGGCGACTGGGAGGAGACGGGCGTGCTCGCGCTCGTCGGCATCGGTATCGAGCCGGGCGCCGCGGACGTGTTCGCGCGCTACGCGGCCGACGAGCTCTTCTCCGAGGTCGACGAGGTCGGGGTACGCGACGGCGCGAACCTCGTCGTCGAGGGCTACGACTTCGCGCCCACCTTTTCGATCTGGACGACGATCGAGGAGTGCTTGAACCCTCCGGTGATCTGGGAGACGGAGCGCGGCTGGTACACGACCGCGCCGTTCTCGGAGCCCGAGACTTTCGACTTCCCGGAGGGCATCGGTCCCATCGAGTGCGTGAACGTCGAGCACGAAGAGGTGTTGCTCGTCCCGCGCTGGGTCGACTGCAAGAGGGTCACCTTCAAGTACGGGCTCGGCGACGAGTTCATCGAGGTGTTGAAGACGCTGCACAAGCTCGGGCTCGACTCGACCCGGAAGATCGCAGTGAAGGGCGTCGAGGTCGCGCCGCGAGACGTCGTGGCCGCCGTGCTCCCCGATCCCGCGACGCTCGGCGACCGCATGACGGGGAAGACGTGCGCCGGGACGCTCGTGACGGGGCTCGGCAAGGACGGCGCGCGGCGGAGGACGTACCTCTACCACGTGGTCGACAACGAGGAGACCATGCGCGAGTACGGCTCGCAGGCAGTCGTCTGGCAGACGGCGATCAACCCGGTGATCGCGCTCGAGCTCCTCTCCACCGGCGAGTGGACGGGCGCCGGAGTCCTCGGCCCCGAGGCCCTCCCACCTCAGCCGTTCCTCGCAAAGCTCGAGGAGTACGGCGCGCCCCACGGCATCGTCGAGCTCGAGCCCTAGCCCTTCGTGACCGACCTGTCGATGAGTTCGCTCCTCGTTCGTCGTCTAACCAGTGATGCGATCTAGGATCGAGCCATGGCGGTCGTGAGGCTGCGCGCCCCGCTCTCCGAGCTCACGGGCGGCAGGCGAGAGCTGAGGCTGGAGGGCTCGACCGTGCGCGAGGTCCTGTGCGCGCTCGAGCGCGAGCACCCTGCGATCGCCGGCTGGATCCTCGACGAGCAGACGTCGATCCGTGAGCACGTCAACGTCTTCGTCAACGGCGAGAAGAGCCGGGAGGAGACCGCGCTCGATGCCGACGACCGCATCCACGTCATTCCATCGATCAGCGGGGGGTAGAGACGATGACCGAGCTTCTCGTCGGAACGAAGAAGGGCCTGTTCGCGCTCCAGGGCGACGACGGCGCGTTCGAGATATCCGCGCGCGCGTTCGCCGGAGAGCCGGTCGAGTTCGCGATCCGCGACCCTCGGAGCGGGCGCTACCTCGCGTGCGTCACGTCCGCGTTCTACGGGCCGAAGATCTTCGTGACGGACGATCCCGCAGGCGAGTGGGAGCAGGCCGAGGGGGTCGCGCTCCCGGAGGATCAGGAACAGCCGCTCGTTCGCATGTGGTCGATCGTCGAAGGCGAGGAGGACGGGCTCCTGTACGCGGGCGGGGATCCCGGCGTCCTCTTCGAAAGCCGCGACGGCGGCATGAACTGGGAGCTCAACCGCCCGTTCTGGGAGCAGCCGACACGGCCCGAGTGGGGCCCGGGCGCCGGCGGGATGTGCCTGCACTCGATCGCGACCTGGCCGGGCGATCCGAAGCGGCTCGCGATGGGGATCTCGGCGGTCGGCGTCTGGCTGACCGACGACGGCGGCGAGACCTGGCGGCACGGAAACGAAGGCCTCGTGCCCCGCTACCTCCCCGAGGAGTCGCGCGAGGACACGATCGCGCTCTGCGTCCACAACATGCACCGGCACCCGGCGAGGCCCGAGCGCCTGTTCATGCAGTTCCACGGCGGGGTCTACCGCTCCGACGACGCAGGTGAGAGCTGGATCGACATCGGGACCGACACCGGGCTTCCGTCGGACTTCGGCTTCCCGCTCGTGATCGACCCCGACGACGCGGACAGCGCGTACGTGATCCCGCTCGTGGCCGACCTCGATCGCGTCACGCCGGACGGCCGCGTGCGGGTCTACGAGACGCGCGACGCCGGCGAGTCATGGACTCCCCGTGGGGATGGGCTTCCCGCCGAGAACGCGTACCTGACGATCCTCCGCCAGGCCTTCGGACCCGACGGGTCAGGCGAGGGCATGGGCCTCTACTTCGGCGCGACGTCGGGAGACGTCTTCGGGTCACGGGATGCCGGCGCGACCTGGTTCACCGCGGCGACGAAGCTTCCGCCCGTGCACTCGGTGCGCGTGGCGTAGCGCTCAGTCGAGGCCGCGGCTGAGGATCCGGTCCGGCGCGATCCGTACCGTCACGCGCTGCTCGCCGGGCTGGCGGGAGGCGTAGACCTCACGGCCGGTGTACTTCTCGGACAGCCGGTCGATCTGCGCGTCCGCCCCCTCGTCGACGAGCGTTCCTTTCCCGGTGACCTTCAGCCAGCGGTACGGGTCGCCCGGGTCGACGACCACGACGCGAGAGCCGCGGGTCGCGCGCGAGATTGCGCGGCTTCACGCGGCCATACGCCGTGTTGATCGAGACGCCCTCGTCGTCGACGTCGACCCAGACCACGGTCGACTGCGGCGATCCGTCCGGTGCAATAGTCGTGACGACGCCGACGAACGGGTTCTCGAGGAAGGCACGCTCCTCAGCCGATAGCTTCATCACCTCCGAACCTATACGACTCGCTCGGCGAGGCCCGGGTAGTCGAGGACCAGACCGAGCTCGTCGTAAACAAGGACGTCCCGGTACCCGAACGCCGGCCCCTCGTAGTCGTAGCGGCGGCGGCCACCCTCGTCGGGCAGCCTGGCGTACCGCTGCTCGAGCCGCTCCACGGCGAGGCTCGGCGCGCGAACGTACGCCGCCGGCGCGTCTGCGCTCTCGCCCACGGCGAGGTCGAGCCGATGCACCGGGAACGCGTTCGTGAACGCCGACGCCTCGAGATCGACGTCGAGGCAGCCCGCGAGCGCGGGCGCTGCTCGGCCGTCGATCGACCACGCCCCGCTCCCGTCTCCTTCGAGGACGAGCGCGTGTTCCCCGGCCGCAGATCGGCAAGTGATCTCCGCCCGAGTCCTCCACACGGAGTCGACCGCGATCACGTAGCCGACGCTCCAGGTCACTCCTTCCTCGACGGCGGCGGACCGCCCTTCGAAGCGATGGCCATCGCCGTCCGTGCGGATGAAGAGGACTTCGAAGCCCTCACGCGCGCCGACGTGGCGCCAGGCCGCAGTCGCGGGAAGCTCGACCGCGCTAGTCGATCCAGGCAGGTGGCTCGACCTCTCGCACGCACGTGTCGAAGTCCATCGCGGACGCAGCGTTGCCTCAGACGATTGCGACCATGCGGTCGATCGCACCCCGCGCCCGGGCGGCGATCTCGGGCTCGACCGTCACGACGTGCTTCCAGTCGCGCAGCGAGTCGCGGAGCTTCTCGAGCGTGATCATCTTCATGTAGCGGCAGATCGCCTTCTCCGACACCGCCTCGAAACGCTTCTCGGGCGCCTCCTTGTTCAGGCGGTGGATGATCCCGGTCTCCGTCGCGACGAGGAACCGCTCCTTCGGCGACTGCCGCGCGAAGCGGATCATCCCCTCGGTCGAGAGGATGTGCGTGCGCCCGTTCCCGAAGGCCATGCACTGGCTCGCGCACCCGCACTCCGGGTGGACGAGGAGCTCCGCGTCGGGCGCGTCCTCCTGCCAGCGCTCGATGTCCTGCGGCCGGATGCCCGCGTGGACGTGGCACTCCCCCATCCAGATCCGGAGCGTGCGCCCGGTCACCTTCTCGAGCCAGAGCCCGAGGTACATGTCCGGCAAGAACAGGATCTCGGTGTCCTCGGGGATCGAGTCGACGATCGCCTTGGCGTTCCCCGACGTGCAGCAGTAGTCGCTCTCGGCCTTCACCTCAGCGGTCGTGTTCACGTAGGACACGACGACCGCGCCCGGGTTCTCGGCCTTCCACGTGCGGAGCTGGTCGGCGCTGATCGACGCGGCGAGCGAGCAGCCGGCGTCGAGGTCGGGGATGAGGACGGTCTTCTCCGGGCAGAGGATCGCGGCCGTTTCGGCCATGAAGTGCACGCCGCAGAACGCGATCGCGTCGGCCTCCGTGCGCGCGGCTTCCTGCGAGAGCCCGAGCGAGTCGCCGACGAAGTGGGCGACGTCCTGCACCTCGGGCACCTGATAGTTGTGGGCCAGGATGACCGCGTCACGCTCGGCGGCGAGCGCACGGATCTCCTCCTGCATCGTCGTGATCTCGGCTGTCGTCATGTCAGCTCCAGGGAGACGTCGAGGGAACGAGCAGAGTGCGTGAGGGCGCCGATCGAGATCTCGTCGACGCCGGTCTCGGCCACCGCGCGGATGTTCTCGAGCGTGATGCCGCCGGAGGCCTCGAGCCGCGCCCGCCCACCGACGAACGCGACGGCGGCGCGCAACGCGTCCGTACCCATGTTGTCGAGCAGGATCGCGTCGGCGCCGACGGCGACCGCCTCGGACACCTGCTCGAGCGTGTCGCACTCGACCTCGATCGGCAGCGGCGTCACTTCGCGGGTACGCCCGACCGCGGCGCTGACGGAGCCGGCCGCACGCAGGTGGTTGTCCTTGATCAGGACGCCGTCCGCGAGCCCGAAGCGGTGGTTGTGCCCGCCCCCGGCCGCGACGGCCTGCTTCTCGAGGACGCGGAGCCCCGGCGTCGTCTTGCGCGTGTCGAGGATTGCAGCTCCGGTGCCGGCGACTGCATCGACGTACCGACGGGTGAGCGTCGCGATGCCCGAGAGTCGTCCGAGGAAGTTGAGGGCCGTCCGCTCACCGGTGAGGATCGCCCGCTCGGACCCGCTCACGGTGGCGACGGCCGTCCCCGCCCCGACGGAGGCGCCGTCCTCCACGTGCCGTTGGAACTCGACGTCGGAGTCGAGCGCACGGAAGACGGCCCCCGCGGGCTCGAGCCCGAAGACGACACCGGGCTCCTTGAGCAAGAGTCTCGCCGTCCCCAGCGCGTCGGCGTCGACCGTCGCTTCGGTGGTCACGTCCCCCACGCCGACGTCCTCGGCGAGGGCCGCGTAGACGACGCGCAGCGTGTGCTCGGCTACAGCCATGTCTCGAGCGCGGGCTCGGAGTCGCGGCGGAGGACCACATGGCGCTCGAACGCCTCGTCCTCCGCGGGGTGGTCGATTCGGAAGTGCGCCCCGCGGCTCTCCTCGCGGACGAGCGCGCTCTCAGCGGTCAGGCGGGTCAGGAGATGGGGCGCGGATCGGAGTCGCTCGAGTCCGGCGGCGTCGCGGACGAGGCCGCAGTCGCGCCACAGCGCAGCGCGCAACTCGGGGCCCGCGGTCTGGAGCTGCTCGGTCGCATCGGGTGCCGGCAGCTTCGCCGGAAGCCCGGGCTCCACGAGGGCGGCGAGGGCCGCGCGGCGCCCGAAGACCAGGCACTCGAGCAGCGAGTTCGAGGCGAGCCGGTTCGCTCCGTGCACGCCGGTGGCGGCGCACTCGCCGGCGGCGTACAGGCCGGCGAGCTCGCTCCGCCCCTCGAGGTCGGTGACGATCCCGCCCATCGTGTAGTGCGCCGCGGGCGCGACCGGGATCGGCCGCTCGGCCGGGTCGTAGCCGTGTTCCGCGAGTCGCCCCATGAGCCCCGGGAATCGTCCGCGGTCGATCTCGCGCAGGTCGAGGAGCGCGGTACCGCGCGCCGCGATCTCGCGAGCGACGACGTCGCGCGGCGCGAGCTCGTCCGTGAAGCGCTCCCCGCGCTCGTCGAGCAGCGTCGCGCCCTCGCCGCGCAGCGCTTCGGAGAGCAGGAGCGAGGAGTCGACGAGCGTCGTCGGATGGAACTGCGTGAACTCGAGGTCGGCGACCGCCGCTCCGGCTTCGTAGGCGACGGCGACTCCGTCACCTACCGCTCCGGGCGGGTTCGTCGTCCGCTGCCAGAGCGCCGCGGCGCCTCCCGTCGCGACGAGGGTCGCGGCGGGCGGCGAGCCGCCGAGTGTCCGTGACGACCCCGACGCAGCGGTCGCCGGTCCGCCAGAGCGCCTGCATCCGCTCGCCCTCGGCGACTTCGATGCGCGGATGCGCGAGCACACGTTCGGCAAGGACGCGCGCGACACGGTCTCCCGTCGCCGCACCGCCGGCGTGCACCACGCGGCGGCGGCTGTGGCCACCCTCGAGTCCGAGGTCGTCGTCGAACTCGACGCCCAGCTCGACCAGGTCGCGGATCCGCGCCGCGGCGTCGTGCGTGAGCGCCGCCACCGCGCTCGGACGTGAGAGCCCACGACCCGTGCGCAGGGTGTCCTCCGCGTGGAGACGAGGCGTGTCGTCGGCACCGACGGCAGCCGCGATCCCGCCCTGCGCCAGCGAGCTCGTCGAGGCGAGGAGCGGCCCCTTCGTGAGAACGAGCACGTCTCCGTCGGAGGCAGCACAGAGCGCAGCGAATAGCCCTGCCACGCCGCCACCGACGACGATGAGGTCGACGGTGTCGTCGCGGGAGGTCTTCGGCAGCCGGCTCATGGTAGTTTTCGCCTCTGAGGCAATAACCTCGTGGCCGAGTCTACCACCCCGACACAACTCCCCGCGCATTCCGTGCTCGCGGCCGTCTTCCAGGTCCGCGACGACGAGCTGCAGGTCCTCCTCTGGGAGCGCGCGCGCGAGCCGTTCCGCGGTGCCTGGTCGCTCCCGGGCGGCACGCTCGGTCCCGGTGAGACGCTCGAGGAATCGATCCTCCGTCACCTGGAGACGAAGGTCGACGTGAGCGAGGTCGCGCACCTGGAGCAGCTGGGAACGTGGAGCGAGCCGGCCCGGCACCCTGACCGGTGGGAGCTCGCGACCGCGTACCTCGGGCTCGTCCCGCTCGGCATCGACCCGCGCGTCCCGGCGGACACGCGCTGGCATCCGGTTGACGCGCTTCCCGAGACGGCGTTCGACCACGGCGCGATCGTGCTCGCGGGCAGGGAGCGCCTGCGCGGAAAGCTCTCGTACTCGAACATCGGATTCGCGCTCGCACCGCCGAGCTTCACGCTCGCGCGGCTCCGGGACATCTACGCCGCCGCGCTCGGACACGACGTCACGGCGACGAACCTCAAGCGCGTCCTGCTCCGGCGCGGCGTGCTCGAGGCGACAGGCGAGCGCCGCACGCACGGGCCCGCCGGGGGGCGGCCGGCCGAGGTCTTCCGCTTCCGGACGACTCGGCTCGAGGTCACGGATCCCTTCGCCGTCCTCCGCCCGCCGAGCTGACGTCCCGCCGCTCAAGACCGGTCCGCCTCCGGTCGATCTTGAGTCGCATGCGGCACTTCAAACTGTGGCTTCTCCTCATCGGTCTGCTCAGCCTCGTCGCCGAGGCGCTCGCGGCCGCGGCGGTGTTCTGGCGCGGTTCCCCTGGGCGCAGCGCATAGGCGGGGACAGTCAGCCCACGAAGGCGGCGCGGAGCAGAGCCGTCACGAGCCCGGCGATCACCATCGCCACGATCACCGGCGCCCCTCGCCAGACGGCGATCGCCGCAGCCGCCACACCGGGCACCCGGGCATCGAGGACGATCTCCTGGTCTCCACCGACCGTCTGCGTCACGACGAGCGCCGTCAGCATCACGGGGGCCAGCAGGTCGACGACGGACTGGACGCGAGGGCCAAGCGGCCTGCGACCGAGCATCAGGGGCCCCGCAGCCTTGAAGAGGATGGTCGCGACGCCCACGGCGATGACGACGATCCAGAACGTCAACGGCGCAACCCCAGGAGGCACGCAACGGCGGCGGCGACGATGGGCACACCCGCCGGCGCGAACGGGATCAGGACGAGCGTGATCACAGCCGAGAGCGCAGCGGCCCGGCGCCCGCTCGGATTGCGGAGATACGGTGCGAGGATCGCCAGGAAGAGCGCGGCGAAGGCAGCGTCGAGCCCAAGAGCCTCCGGGTCGTCCAAGAAGTCGCCGACCACCGTCCCGAGGGCGGTGCTGGCGATCCAGAGCACGTAGAAGACGAGCCCGGATCCCACGAGAATCGCCCACTCGAAGCCGCCGCGGCGTGCGGAGAGCGCCCAGGACTCGTCGACGATCATCTGCGGCTCGAGGAGGCGGCGCAGCCGTCCTCCTGGGAACACCGAGGCAACGGTGATGCTGATCGCGACATAGCGAGCGTTGAGAAAGACGGCGGCCGCGATCGCGGCGGCGACCGTCCCCCCGGACTCGAGCAGCGAGACCGCGGCGAACTGCGCGGCACCGGCGAACGTCGTCGCGGACATGACCGTGGCGGCGGCGAGGCTCATGCCCGCGCTCTCCGTCAGCACCCCGAACGACAGCCCGAAGAGGATCGGGCTCGGCGCGAGCGGAAGCGCCGCGCGGACGCCGTCACGGAGACGCGGCGCGGAGCCGGCGTTCGACGTCACGGCGCGAACGTACCAGCCTCCTGCTGCCACAATCCGGGCATGAAGGTCGAAGTCAGCAGGGCGTCGGACATCGTCGGATCCGCTCTAGTCCCCGCGCTCGACACGGCGCTCGAGCGCGCCTTCGAGAGGTAACGCCCGCGCGCGTGCCCGATCTCGCGCTGCTCGGTTGGGACGACGGTTGGAACACCGCCTTCGCGGAGCACGAGGCTGCGGGTCTCGTTCCTGCACGCGTGGCCGTGCCGCACCGTGGCGCATACGACGTCTTCACGTCGGACGGCGAGACGCGCGCGCGGCTTCCGGGCCGGGCGCGTCGCGACCTCGAGCCTGCGGAGGTCCCCGTCGTCGGGGACTGGGTGGCGCTGGAGCCCCGCCGCCGGGCGGCGCCCGCGATCAGGGCCGTCCTCCCGCGGCGCACGAAGTTCTCACGTCGAGCCGCCCACGACCCCGGTGCGGACGTCGCGCGCGAGCAGGTCGTCGCGGCGAACGTCGACGTGGTGTTCGTCGTGGCCTCGCTCGCAGCCGACGTGAACCTGCGGCAACTCGAGCGCTACCTGACGCTTGCCTGGGAGAGCGGAGCGCGACCGGTGATCCTGCTGACGAAGGCCGACCTCGTGCCGGACCCCGCGGCCGCCGTTCGCGATCTCGAGGATCTCGGCGACGTCGGCGTGCACGCAGTCTCCGTCCGCACCGGCGATGGCCTCGACGCTGTTCGTGGCTACCTCGAGCCGGGGGTGACGGGCGCGCTGCTCGGACCTTCCGGCGTCGGCAAGTCGACGCTCGTCAACGCGCTCGTCGCCGACGACCTGCTCGCCACGGGCGACGTCGCCAGGGACGGTTCGGGACGGCACACGACCACTCGACGCGAGCTCATCCTCGTCCCCGGAGGCGGTCTTGTGGTCGACAACCCCGGCATGCGCGAGCTCCACCTGTGGCTCGCCGACGATGGGCTCGAGGACGCCTTCGACGACATCGCCGAGCTCGCCGCCCGGTGCCGGTTCTCCGACTGCCGCCACGAGGGGGAGCCGGGCTGCGCGGTCGCGGAGGCGATCTCCGCGGGGACGCTCGACCCGGAGCGGCTCACGAGCTACCGCGAGCTGCAGCGCGAGCTCTCCGAGCTCGACGAGCGGCTCGCGCGTCGCGAGCGGTCCCGCGCCCGGCGCAGGCGGCCGAGCGCGGGAAGCTCCTGACTAGGGAGTCGCGACGTTCGCCGCGCCCGGCGTCGACGTCGTCGTGAACGCCCAGTCGGTCGCAGCGTCGTTCCGGTCCTGCCCGTCCGGGATCCGCGAAAGGGAGCCTGCGACAGTGTTCGAGTCCGCAGCCTCCAACGCCACGCCTTCGACGAGGTCGTACGTCTCTCCGTCGATGACCGCCGCAGTGATCTCACCCTCGTACGACAGCGAGTCGAGGAGGAGGCGACTCCCGGTGTCGACGAGCGCGACGCCGTCGGGCGCCCCATTCTGCGCTTCGACCGGGATCGCGAGATGGCCGTGGGCGCCGAGCGACCCTGTCAGGGCAACACGGTCGTACTCCAGGCCGTCGCCGCCGTTCACGAGCACGACTGCGACGCCGTCGAGCGCAAGCGGGGCGATGCTCGTGTTCGTGATCTCCACGAAGCCGTCGCCGTCCGCTCCGACCTGGTCGTAGTCGATCTCGTTGATGACGAGGCCGAACCTCGGCTCCGGTGGCGGCGGAGGCGGAGGCGCCCCGCCCGCGCACGTGAACGCGATGACGTTGTCGACACCCGTCGAGACGTCGACCGTCCCGGCCGAGCCGTCGTTCCGTGTGCAAGCCGAGCCCTGGAGCGCCGCGAGCGTCTCGAGCGACTCGCCCGCAGGCCCTTGCGACCCGGCGGGCCCGGCAGGTCCCGTCGGCCCGGCTGGTCCCTGCGCTCCGTCCGGGCCCCGAGCTCCGGCTGCTCCGTCGGCTCCGGCTGGGCCCTGAGCGCCCTGCGCGCCTTCTGGCCCCTGAGCTCCGGACGGTCCCGCGGGCCCTGCCGGGCCCTGCACGTTCCACGTCAGGGCGCGCTCGCCCCTGCGGCACTCCGATGCATCGCCGACGATGCGAACGCTCTTCCCGCTCCGCTGGTGGCAGGCGGTGATCGTCCCGGTCGCGGACGACGCGGACGAGCCGCGCGTCGCGAACGCCGAGGTCGCTCCCGCGAGTAGGAGTGCCGCCATCCCGACCGCAATCGTGCGTACGTGCACGCATCCTCCCTTCGTCGATGTCGCGACCGGTGGTACTCGCGGTCACCGCGGCGCGCCAGGCGTCCGGTCCGGACAGGTGGCCGCGGAAGCGCATCGCTCTGCGGCGCTGTGGAGACGTCGGCACGGACTCGTGACAGGCTCGGCCGTCGGGAGGGCCGCTACAATCGGCGCTGCTTGGGGCTATAGCTCAGTTGGGAGAGCGCCTGGATCGCACCCAGGAGGTCGGCGGTTCGAGCCCGCCTAGCTCCATCGCCGGAAGGGGCAGCAGTGGGGCAGTTTCGCGTCATGTCGTGGAACGTCGAGAACCTGGTCGGGTCCGATCACGCGGCAGTCGTCGCGACGTTCGACTTCTGAGACATGGCGACGATCAAGACGTTCGGCCCCGTGGACGAGCGGAGCCTGCAACAGCTCGAGCGGTGCATGGACGCCGGCGACGCCGAGCTCGGCGTGCTCTGCGCCGACCATCATCCGGGCTACAGCCAGCCGATCGGCGGCGGCATCGCCTACGAGGGCCACGTGTCGCCCTCGGGCGTCGGCTACGACATCGGCTGCGGGAACAAGGCCGCGCGGACCGACCTCAGGCGGGCCGACCTCGACGCCCTCGGCGGCGTCGAGTCGGTCATGCGCGGAATCACTCGGCGGATCTCGTTCGGCATGGGAGTGCCCGCGCGAGAGCGGGTTGACCACCCGGTGCTGGACCGGATCCGCAACGCCGACTTTCGACCGCAGCGCAAGCTGTCGCAACTCGCGGAGTCGCAGCTCGGCACGATCGGCTCGGGCAACCACTACGTCAACCTGTTGGAGGACGAGGAGGGGCGCGTTTGGGTCGGCGTCCACTTCGGCTCGCGCGGCTTCGGACACAAGACGGCCTCGGGATTCCTCGCGCTCGCCGAGGGGAAGCGCTTCGACGAGCGGGCAGCAGGTGGTGCGATGGACTCGCCGCCGGTGCTCTTCGAGGTCGGCTCGGAGCTCGGCGAGGCATACGTCTCCGCGATGCAGCTCGCCGGCGACTACGCGTACGCGGGCCGTGACGCCGTCGTGAGCAAGGTTCTCGACATTCTCGGCGCCGAGGCGACCCACGAGGTGCACAACCACCACAACTTCGCCTGGCGGGAAAAGCACTTCGGCCGCACCTACTGGGTGATCCGGAAGGGCTGCACTCCGGCTCGCCCGGGCCAGGAGGGCTTCGTCGGCGGCTCGATGGGCGACGATTCGGTCATCCTCGAGGGCGTCGAGTCGCCGGACAACGAGCAGGCGCTCTACTCGACCGTGCACGGGGCCGGTCGCGTGATGAGCCGCTCGCAGGCGGCTGGCCGAACACGCCGCCAGACCGTCTACCGGTGCTCCGTCAGGGACTGCGGCTTCTCGACTCCGTCGACGGGCCAAACCTGTCCCGAGCACCCGACGGCCAAGCTGCGCAAGGTCCGCACCGAGCAGGTCGTCCGGCCGGGCGTGGTCGACTGGCCTTCCGTTCAGCACCGCCTGCGCAAGCAGGGAATCGTCCTCCTCGGCGGCGGCGCGGACGAGGCGCCGGAGGTATACAAGCGGCTGCCGGACGTCCTGGCCGCCCACGGCGACACGATCCGGGTGAAGCACACACTTCGCCCGCTCGGCGTCGCGATGGCCGGAGGCGACGTGCACGACCCGTATCGGGACTGAGGACATTGGTCGGCAGCAATCAAGCCGAGCCGCCCCGGGAAGATCGGGGAAGATGGCGACGTTGGTCTCGGTCTAGTGGACAACGTGCGCCGGAGCAAGCACGGCTTCGGCACGCTTATTGGGCGAACGAACGAGGGAGGCAGGCGAATGGCGTTACAGCTCAACGACACCGCTCCGGACTTCCAGGCGGAGACCACGGAAGGCCCCATCAGCTTCCACGACTGGATCGGCGACTCGTGGGTGGTGCTCTTCTCGCACCCGAAGGACTTCACCCCGGTGTGCACGACCGAGCTCGGCTACATGGCGAAGATCAAGCCCGAGTTCGACAAGCGCAACGTGAAGGTGATCGGGCTCTCGGTCGACCCCATGGACAACCACTCCGGCTGGCTGGCGGACATCGAGGAGACCCAGGGCCACGCGCCCAACTACCCGATCATCGCCGACGCCGACTTCAAGGTCTCCAAGCAGTACGGAATGCTGCCTGCGAGCGTCGAGGGCGATCCCACGGAGCGCACCCCTGCGGACAACCAGACCGTGCGCAATGTCTTCGTGGTCGGCCCCGACAAGAAGATCAAGCTCGTCCTCGTGTACCCGATGACGACCGGGCGCAACTTCGACGAGGTGCTGCGCGTGATCGACTCGCTGCAGCTCACCGCGAAGCACCGCGTCGCGACGCCGGTGAACTGGAAGCAGGGCGAGGACGTCATCATCGCCGGCTCGGTGTCGAACGACGAGGCGAAGGAGATCTGGCCCGACGGCTGGCAGGAGCCGAAGCCATACATCCGGATCGTGTCCCAACCGAACTGACCTTGCACACGGACCGGGATCCGCCTCGCGCGGATTCCGGTCGCGCTACCCGAACCGTAGACTGACGACATGCGCTTGCACCCTCCCTGGTAACTCCTGATCCGTAGATCGCTCGGCGGCGTCATCGCGACGCTGCTGGCGATCGAGCTCCTCGACGAGCTCGTCTTCGGCGCACGCGAGGCGTCGTGGCCGCTCGTCCGCGCCGACCTCGGGCTCTCGTACACCGAGATCGGACTACTCCTCTCGGTCCCGAGCTTCGTCTCGCTCGTGGTCGAGCCCGTGCTCGGCGTCGTCGCGGTGACGTGGCGCCGACGCGTGCTCGTGCTCGCGGGAGGCACCGGGTTCGCGCTCGCGCTGGCGCTCGCAGCCGGGGCACCGTCGTTCTGGGTGCTCCTCGTCGCGTTCAGCCTGCTCTACCCGGCGTCGGGAGCCTTCGTCTCGCTTTCGCAGGCCTCGCTCATGGACCTCGAGCCCGAGCAGCGCGTGCACAACATGGCGCGCTGGACGCTCGCGGGCGCCGTCGGCGCGGTCCTGGGGCCCCTGCTCCTCGCAGGCTTCGTCTTGGCCGGCTTCGGCTGGCGGGAGCTGTTCGCCTGCTTCGCGGCGCTGGCGGTCGCACTCGTTCTCCTCGTCCGCCGCGCCCCGAGTGACGGCGCAGACGGCGAGCGCCCGCACGTCCGCGCCGCACTTCGCGTCCTCGTGCGACGCGACGTCTTTCGCTGGCTGTTCCTGCTCGAGCTCTCGGATCTCCTGCTCGACGTGCTCCTCGCCTTCCTCGCGCTCTACTTCGTCGACGAGGTCGGGACGTCGCCCGCCATGGCCGGGCTCGCCGTCGCGGTGTGGACTGGAGCCGGGCTTGTCGGCTCCGCCGCGATGATCCCGCTCCTCCGGAGACTCGACGGGCTTCGGTACCTACGCGCGAGCGCGCTTGTCACCGGCGTGCTCTTCGTCGCGTTCCTTGTCGTTCCCCATGCCGGGGCGAAGCTCGTGCTAGTCGCGGGCGTCGCGGTGGTCAACGCGGGCTGGTATCCGGTACTGAAAGCTCGTCTCTACGAGGCCCTCGGGACGGCGAGTGGCCTCGCGCTGACCGTCGGCGCGCTCTTCCCGCTGAACGCAGTGCTCCCGCTCACGATCGCCGCGGTTGCCGAGCGGTACGGTCTCGCCGTCGCGCTGTGGCCGCTCCTTGCCGCACCCGCGGCACTGCTCCTTCTCGTCCCGCGGCCGGCCGTCACCCGGGACTAGGCTCCGTCGCGTGATCGCGACGCTCCGCGTCGAGCCCGGCACACACGGCGCGCATCGCCGAGCGCGATCCGCGGTACACGCTCGGGCTCGACAAGCCCCGCGCCAAGGAGCTCGGGAGCGAGCTCGCCGCGCGACTCGATGTCCTGCAGCGCCGCCTCTACGCCGAGGCAGCCCGGTGCCTGCTGCTCGTGCTTCAGGGGCAGGACGCGTCGGGGAAGGACGGCGTCATCCGTTCCGTCTTCGCGGGCGTGAGCCCCCAGGGATGCCGCGTCGTCCCGTTTCGGGCGCCAACCGAGGGCGAGCTTGCGCACGACTATCTCTGGCGCGTCCACGCGCAGGTTCCCGCCCGCGGCGACATCGCGATCTTCAACCGCTCGCACTACGAGGACGTCGTCGCGGCTCGCGTTCGCGGACTCGTGCCCGAGGAGGTCTGGCGACGCCGGACGGGGCATATCCGAGAATGGGAGCGCATGCTCACGGACGAGGGGACGACGATCGTCAAGGTCTTTCTCCACGTCTCGAAGGACGAGCAGCGCAAGCGACTCCAGGAGCGGATCGACGATCCCGAGAAACGCTGGAAGTTCCAACGCGAGGACCTCGATGCGCGGAGGCAATTCGACGAGTACGTCGCGGCATACGAGGACACGCTCACGGAGACCTCGACCGACTGGGCGCCCTGGCACGTCGTCCCCGCCGACCGCAACTGGCTGAAGGCATTCGTCGTCGCGCACCTCCTCGTCGAGGCGCTCGAGCGGATGGACCCGAAGCTCCCCGAGCCGGCGCCAGGCATCGAGAACCTGACCGTCGCGTAGGCGGGAGCTAGCGCGTGACCGCGCGGCGGTAGGGCCATGCCGAGAGCGGTGCGACGACCGCATGGATCGTCACGCACCAGACGACGGCACCCTTCATGCGGCGGAGAAGCCGTCAACGCCGGCCGCGACGCCGCTAGTCCGAACCGCACGGCCGGGGGCGAGGTGGGACAGCACCCGTGCCCACATCGGGAAGACGAGCAGGTGCCCCGCGCCGGGGCAGGTCTCGAGCCTCGCCCGCGGCAGCCGTCGCTGCCACCACCTCCCGTGCGGCGGCGGCGCGACCACGTCGAGCGAGCCGTACAGCAGGAGCGTCTTCGCGCGCACTTCCTCGAGCTCGAAGCCCCACGGTTGAAGCATCTGGCCGGCGACGTCGGACGCGAGGCCCGTCGCCCCTTGCGCGAACGCCTCCTGGACCATCCCGCGGAGCCGCTCGCGCGTTCCGGGCCTCGTGAGCGCCGCGGCCTCGACGCCTGCCCCGAGCCATGCGAGGGCATCGTCGGCGTCGATGTCCGTCGCCGCGACCTTGTCGAACCGCGCCTCGAGCTCGGCCTGAGCCCTCTCCGGTCGAAGGCCGCGAAGCACTCCGAGCGCTTTGCGGACGTCGCTCGGAACCCAACCGACCTCGTCGTCGGGCGCGGGCGTCGCGAGCACGGCCACGCGATCCACGAGCTCGGGACGCCGGGCCGCCAGCGCGAGCGCGACGCGGCCGCCTGCGGACCAGCCGACCACGCCGACCTGGCTCACATCGAACGCATCGAGGGCGGCCTCGAGGTCGTCGACCGCCGACCCGACCGTCGCCCAGCGGCCCGAGGGCAAGGGATCCGACCCGCCGTACCCCGGACGATCGACCGCGAGGAGCGCGACACCGCGCGCGAGCGTCTCCGCAGGATCGGGATCGAAGAGGCCCGCTCCGGGAGCCGGGTGGCAGAGGACGACGACCCGTGCGCCGTCGAGCGAGCCCGATCGGTGGACTGCTACGCGCCGTCCGGGCCCGACTGAGACGTGCTCCTCGGCGATCCGAAGCTTCATGTCGAGAGACGCTATACAACATTCCCGCCACCTTCTGTCGTGTTCACCACATAGAGTCGAGATCGTGCGCGCAAGCCGCCTCGTCACGTTTCTGCTCCTGCTCCAGACGCGCGGTCACCTCACCGCCGCCGAGCTCGCCGAGCGGCTCGAGGTCTCGGAACGCACGGTGCAACGCGACGCGCAGGCTCTCGCGGCAGCCGGGGTCCCGATCGCGTCGATGCGCGGCCCCGCCGGCGGCTATCGACTCGAACGCGGGTACCGCACGAAGCTCACCGGCCTCGACTCCACCGAGGCGGAGGCGCTCTTCGTCGGGCCGGCAGCGGAGCTCGGGCTCGGGCGCGAGCTCGCCGCGGCGCGCCTGAAGCTCCTCGCCTCGCTCCCGGCCGAGCTCCAGGAGCGCGCGAGCCGCGCGTCCGAGCTCTTCCACATCGACATGCGCGGGTGGTTCCGCGAAGAGGACCGGGCGCCGTTCCTGCCGGTCATCGCGGGCGCACTCTGGCGCGGGCAGCGCGTCGACATCCGCTACCGCGAGGGCCCGAACGTCGTCTCACGTCGGCTCGACCCGCTCGGGCTCGTCCTCAAAGCGGGCGTCTGGTACCTGCTCGCGAGACGCCGGGGCGAGGAGCGCGTGTACCGCGTCTCGCGCATCGTCGCGGCCCGGGAGCGCACGGAGCCGAGCCCTCGCCCTCCCGACTTCGACCTCGCCGACGCCTGGACGCAGCGCTCCGAAGCCTTCGAGCGGAGCCGCCGGCAGGTCGAGGTCACGGTGCGCGTCCCGCGCAGCGAGATCCCGTACCTCCGGGAGGCGCGTGTGGTCGAGGACGACGAGCGCCCGACCGTGGTCGCGCGGTTCGAGGGCTTGGAGCAGGCGTTCCGCAACCTGCTCACCTACGGGCCCGAGGCGGAGGTGCTGGCCCCGCGGGAGCTCCGCGACCGCATCGCCGCCGCAGCCGCCGAGACCGCCGCGCTGTATGCGGCAGAATGAGAACGTTCGCCACCTGACATGATCGTCACCGTGCCCACCCACACCGAGAGCATCCAGTCGCGGCGGTTTCTCCTTTACTCGCACGACGGGCTCGGCCTGGGTGACGTCCGCCGCGGTCTGGGCATCGCGCGCGAGCTCACCGAGCTCAGTCCCGACGCGTCCGTGCTCCTGGTCACGGGGGCGGACGAGGTCGAGAGCCTCGGCGTGCCGGCGCGCGTCGGCATTCTCAAGCTGCCCGGGTTCCCGAAGTGGGACGACGACGCGACGGCGGGAGGGCTTCAGATCCCAGAAGGGGAGGTGCGGACACTCCGCGAACGGCTGCTCGCGGCCACCGCGGAGACGTTCCAGCCCGAGGTCGTGCTCGTCGCCGGGCATCCGTTCGGCATCAGCGGCGAGCTCGGCCCCGCGCTCGAGATCGCCCGTGCCTTCGGCGCGCGCGCCGTCCTCGGCCTCACCGACGTGATCGACGACCCGGGCACAGTCGACGTCGAATGGCACGCGCGAGGCGTGTTCGAGCGCATCGCCGCGTATTACTCGCGGGTGCTCGTCTACGGGCAGCCGAACCTCCTCGACCCGGTGCGCGAGTGCGGGTTCCCCCCTGACGTCGCGCGGCTCACGTCGTTTTGCGGCTATGTCGTGTCGCACACGGGCGGCAAGCCGAGCGCGCTCGTCGACGATGCGCCGCGCTCGCACAGGAACGCGCGGCCGCGCATCCTCGCAACCGCCGGAGGAGGAGCCGACGGCTCACCACTCCTCGAAGCATTCATCGAGGCGGCGGCGGGGGCGAGCTGGCACGCGACGGTGGTCGCAGGCCACGAGTGCCCGCCCGACCGCGTGCGGCGCCTGGAAGCGATGGCCGCGGACGCCAATGTCACGTTCAGGCACTTCGTGCCGAGCCTCACGTCGGAGTTCTCGTCGCTCGAGGCGCTCGTCTGCATGGGCGGCTACAACACGCTCGCCGCCGCGGCCGCGAGCGGAGTCCCGACGGTCTGCGTCCCGCACGTCGGGCCCCGGCGCGAGCAGCTCATCCGCGCCGAGGCGTTCGCGCTGCGCCGGCTGGTTCGGATGATCGATCCCCACCGGCTCGAGCCCGACGTGCTGCGCACCGAGATCGAGGCCGCGCTCCTCAGCCGTGCGCTCGACCCCCGGACCCCGCTCGATGTCGACGGCGGTCGGCGCGCGGCGCTCCATCTGATGGAGCTCGCGGCACAGCAGGCGTCGCGTCCCCGCTCGAAGCAGAAGCCGACGCTCGTCGCCTAGCTCTCGCGGAGGCGAACGGGGCCGCAGGATCGGGTACGGTTCGCCGGGATCGAGGTGACGGGGCCGTGAGCCCACATCGGTCGTCCGCGGAGTTGCCGTCGGATGGCAGCTCGTCTCGCCGAGGTGGTCCACGACAGAGGCTGGTCGCCGTGGGCATCGTCGCGGGCGGGATCGCGCTCGCCGCCGCCGGGGCCGCGTTCCTCGCGCCTGCGGGAAGGTCGGCAGCACCTGCTCTCAAGCCGGGCTTCCCCGGTGGGCCGTACTTCGTGTTCGGCTGCGGCGCAAGCCATACGAACAACGACGACGCGATCGTGTTCGCCGGCCGCCCCGGCCGCTCCCACAACCACACGTACATCGGGAACCGCACGACGAATGCGAGCTCCACCGCAGCGTCGCTCGTCGGGAAGCCCACGACGTGCGAGTCCGACGCCGACGCGTCGACGTACTGGTTTCCGACCCTCTTCGAGTACAGAAGCGAGATCGAACCGCTCAGCGGGATCGTCTACTACGTCAAACGCACGTCGGCGGACGTCACGGCCCCGCCGGCCGGGCTGAAGATGGTCGCCGGCAACGCCAAGGCACGGAAGCGGCAGGCGAAGGAGATCGTGGCGTGGAGCTGTGCCGGCGGGCGCAAGGCGCGGTACGCGGTGATCCCGCAATGCGACGAGGACGAGCTCCTCCAGCTGCAGGTGAACTTCCCGACCTGCTGGAACGGCAGGTCACTCGACAGCGGCAACCACAAGTCGCACATGAAGTACGCGGCCGGCACGAGCTGCCCGAAGAGCCACCCGGTCGCGGTCCCGAGGATCGCGCTCGTCCTGCTCTACCCGCCGGTCTCCCGGTATGCGCGGGTCTCGTCGGGCAAGTTCGCGACCCACGCGGACTTCATCAATGGCTGGGACCAGCCGGCGTTCGAGACTCTCGTCGCAGGGTTGAACGGCTAGCGGAGGCGCTTCAGGTCGAGCTCCTCCTCTGGTCAGGCATGGAGCTCCGCGAGTCTCTCCCCCTCGTCCACAACCTCGCGCGCCGTCGCCCGGTCGAGCCGCGCGAACGGCTCCGTTCGGATGCGACCCTTCTCGAAGCGCCACGTTCCGGCGACTGCGCCGTCGACGAGGAACGTCCCTACCGAGTGCGGCGTCTTCGTGCTGAACACGAGCGAGCGGTACTCCTCCGGGAGGATGCCGCTGCGCCGCGCGTGCACGAGCAGCGTCGCATCCCAGGTCGGAAGAAAGCGCACGGGCGCGGGCGTCTCGGGATCCGGGAGAGGCGCGCGGGGGACGTCGAGGAGCTCCCTGCCCTGGTCATCGCGAAAGCGACGTAGCCGGAGCCTCTCGAGCGCGGGCGCGAGGTCACGCGGTTTGAGTCCCGCCCAGCTCGCGATGTCCGCCGGGGTGGCCGGCCCGAACGCGCCGAGATAGCGGCGGACGAGATGGTCGAGCGCGTCCTCGACGGAGCCCTCTTCCGGCCCGACCCATGCCTCGGCCGTCTGGTACAGGTGCGCGCGCCGCTGTTCCCAGGTCCCCGATGGCGGCACCCGGACGAGATCGAGCCACGGCCCGACCATCCCCCAGCCGCGACCGACGACCTCTGCGAGCTCTGCATGCGGGCGAGGTGCGTCCGCGAGGAGCTTCCGAAGAGCGTGCGCAGTCTCTTCCAGCTCGCGCTCCTCCGGGGGCGGTCGCCGAACGCGAAGCCACCAGTCCCGCTGCGGGCCGCGGATCGCGAGCACGAACGGCCAGTAGTCGCGCTTCGAGACGAGGTGAATCGTCGCGCGCATGAGTGTCGCCTGAACGACGGCGCGCCGCTCGAGGGCGCGCGTGAGGTCCTCGCGGCGGAAGTCCTCGACGCAGGAGAAGAGCCTGATGTACGCGTTCGGCGCATACTGGTTCTGGATGCCTCCGAGCCGCTCGAGGACCCGCGGCAGTGGGATCTGCACGCGCTCGAGCAGAAGCTGGCGCGCGAGCAGAGCGCGGTTCAGGTCTCGCTGTGCGAGGGTGCGCTCCGCCACGGCGCGACGCTAGCCGAGCGGCGCTGCGCGGGCGCGCGTTGCGCGAGCGCGATCCCGCCGACGACGAGCACGGCGCCCAGCACGAGCCAGGCGGTCACCGTCTCGTCGAGTGCAATCGCGCCGATGACCACGGCGAGCGGCGAGATCGCATATGTGTAGGTCACGGCCCGGGTCGGCCCGAGGCCGCGCAGGCCGACGTTCCAGAGGATGTATCCGAGGAAGGTCGCGAAGATCCCGAGGTACAAGACCCTGAGCACGTCGGCCGACGAACCGCCCGTCACAGCATCGGCCGTCGAGCCGCGCACGAACGGGAGCAGCCCGACGGTGCCGATGAGGCTCGTGGCCGCGGTGAGCGCGAGCAGGTCGTACCGTCCGAGAAGCGGCTTCAGGATCACGTTGTAGAGGGCGAAGGACAGCGGCGCTCCGAGGACGATGAGCGGACCCGCGGCACCGTCGAGTGTCAACGACTCCCCCGTGCCGAACGCGATCACGACGGCCACCCCGAGGAACGCAACGGCGAGCCCGAGCACGTGCCGCAGGCGAAGCCGGTCGAGGCCGAGGACGAGTGCGAGCACGAGCGTCATCGCCGGAGCGAGCGCGACGACGAGCGCCGCGATGCCGGCGGTCGTGCGCGCCGCTCCCATGTTCAGGAAGACGTGATAGCCGACGACGATGAGGACCCCCGCCGAGATCACCCGGGCCGCGTCCCCGCGGGTGAGCCCCGGAAGGCCGCCCGCGCGCCAGAGGATGAATGCGAAGCCGGGGAGGGCGATCGCATATCGGAGGATCGCGATGTCGGCAGCGGCGACGTCGTCGTCGAGCAGGGTCTTGATGACCGAGAACGACGTTGCCCAGAGGACCACCACGACGAGCAGGGAAACGTGCGCGCGGGCGGCCATCGGGAGGGTGAACGCGGAGGTCGGCCGCATTGTGAGATGAACGAGCCGCCGCCGTCGACACTTCCCCTTCGGTGTCCCAGCCATACTCCGTTCGTGCTCGGCAGCCTCGCCGCATTCCTCGCCGTCTCGGCTGTCGTCATCTGCACGCCGGGCCAGGACACCGCGCTCACGATCCGGAACACGCTCGCGGGCGGGCGCGCCGGCGGGATCGCGACAGCCGTAGGAGTCGCGCTCGGGCAGGCGGTGTGGACGCTTGCGGCGAGCGCGGGCGTCGTCGCGCTTCTCGCCGCCTCGGAGCCGGCCTTTCGCGCGCTCAGGCTCGCCGGGGCCGCGTATCTCGTGTATCTCGGCGCGCAGTCGCTCTACGCGGCGCTGCGCCGGCGACCGACCACGCTTCCGCGGTCGGCGTCCCAGGACGGCCTCCCGCCCTCGCGCGCGCTCCGGCAGGGAGTGCTGAGCAATCTCGGCAACCCGAAGATGGCGATCTTCTTCGCGAGCCTCCTCCCGCAGTTCGCGCCGGGCGGAAGCGACTCGTTCGTGGTGCTGCTCGCCCTCGGCCTGCTCTTCTGCGCGCTGACCCTCGGCTGGCTCACGCTGTACGCCGTCGCCGTGGCGAGGGCGCGCCGACTACTCGCGGGGCGGGTGCGGCGCGCGCTCGACGCGGTCACCGGGCTCGTGTTGATGGCGTTCGGCGCGCGGCTCGCCGCCGAGTCCCGCCCGTAGGGCGACACTCGTTCGCACTCCCCAAACGCCCCCAGGGGCACTCCCGTGTCCCTACACGAACCGTACCGCGCAACTCCTCACGTGTGGGTCGCGGTTGTGCGCCGAATCAGCGCGCCCGCGAGAAGCGGTGCACGGCCTCGAGAAGCTCCTTGCTCTTCTCCTCCGCGGCGGCCGAGTCGCCCGACGCGAGCGCGCCCGCGACACAGTGGCTCACGTGGTCGTCGAGCACGACGAAGGCGAGGCTCTCGAGCGCGGTCGTCACGGCGGAGATCTGCGTGAGGACGTCGATGCAGTACCGGTCCTCCTCGATCATCCGCTCGATGCCGCGCACCTGACCCTCGATCCGATGGAGGCGACGCACGAGCGCCTCCTTGTCCGCCACGTACCCGTGCTGTTGGGGCTCGGCCTGGTTCATGTGCAGCTCCTTGGCGCATGAGCGTGGAGGGGCGTGGGGAACCGGGAGGTTCCCCACGCTCTCGGAACGAGGGGGCACGCGGGGAAACATGGTTTCCCCCGCGAACGCGAGCCGAAGGCGAGCGTTGTTCATGCGACACCCTCCCTCGTCGAGCGGAACCGGCGGAGGCGCAGGCTGTTCGTGACGACGAACAGGCTCGAGGCAGCCATGGCGGCGGCGGCGATGATCGGATTCAGCAGCCCCGCGACCGCGAGCGGGATCGCGGCGACGTTGTAGGCGAACGCCCAGAAGAGGTTGCCCTCGATCGTCCGCAGTGTCCGGCGCGCAAGGCGAATGGCGTCGGCGGCGCTGCGCGGATCGCCGGAGACGAGCGTGAGATCCGAGGCCTCGATGGCGACGTCGGTGCCGGTGCCGATCGCGAGGCCGAGATCCGCCTGCGCGAGCGCCGGAGCGTCGTTGATGCCGTCGCCGACCATCGCCACGACCTCGCCCGCCTCCTGGAGCCGCCGGACCTCGGCGACCTTGTCCTGAGGGTAGACCTCGGCGAGCACGCGCTCGATCCCGACCTCGGCCGCGACGCGCGAAGCCGTCTCCGCGTCGTCGCCGGTGAGCAGGACCGGCGTCAGACCGAGACGGCGAAGGTCGTCGACGGCCGCGCGGCTCGTCGGCTTGACCGTGTCGCGCACGGTGAGGGTCGCGCGAGCGCGACCGTCCCAGGAGACCGTGATCGCGCCGTCCCGCCGGCCGACTGCGACTTCGTGACCGTCGACGACACCAGTGACCCCCTCGCCTGGGATGTTCCGGAAGTCGCTGACCGCAGGAAGCACGCCGACCTCCCGCCGGGCCGCATCGGCGACCGCCCGAGCGATCGGATGCTCGGAAGCGTCCTCGACAGCCCCCGCGAGCCGAAGGACCTCCGCGCGGGTCCCACCGTCGAGCGGCATCACGTCGACGAGGGTCATCCGACCCTCGGTGATCGTCCCCGTCTTGTCGAGAACGACCGTGCCGACGCGGCGCGTCTGCTCCAGGACCTCGGGGCCCTTGACGAGGATGCCGAGTTGCGCACCCCTGCCGGTCCCGACCATGAGCGCCGTCGGCGTCGCGAGCCCGAGCGCGCACGGGCAGGCGATGATCAGCACGGCGACTGCGGCCGTGAACGCCTCGGCCGCAGGGGCTCCCGCGAGGAGCCAGCCGGCGAGCGTCGCGCCCGAGATCGCGATCACGACCGGGACGAAGACGGCCGAGACCCGGTCTGCAAGGCGCTGCACCGGCGCCTTGCCCGACTGCGCCTCCTCGACGAGCCGGGCGATCTGGGCCAGAGCGGTGTCGGCGCCGACCTTCGTCGCACGCACGACGAGGCGGCCATAGGTGTTGAGCGTCGCCCCGGCGACCTCCGATCCCGGCCCGACCTCTATGGGCACCGACTCACCGGTCAGCATGCGCCTGGTCGACCGCCGAGCGCCCTTCGACGACCTCGCCGTCGGTCGCGATCTTCTCGCCCGGTCTGACGACAAAGTGGTCTCCGACGCAACGGTCTCGATCGGCACCGCGACCTCGACCCCGTCTCGGAGGACACGCGCCTCTTTCGCGCCGAGCTCGAGAAGCTTGCGGATCGCGTCTCCCGAGCTCCGCTTCGCGCGCGCCTCGAGATACCGGCCCAGGAGGATGAGCGTCGTGATCACGGCCGCGACCTCGAAGTACATGTCCTCCTCTGCGCCGCTGACGAGCACGACCACGGACCACGCCCATGCGGCGAGCGTGCCCATCGAGATGAGCGTGTCCATGGTCGCGGCGAGATGGCGCGCGCTCGAGACCGCCGCGCGATGGAACGGGCTGCCGCTCCAGAAGACGACAGGCGTCGCGAGCGCAAGCGCGGCCCACTCCCAGCCGGAGAACTGAAGCGGCGGGACCATCGCGAGGAGCGCGAGGGGCGCAGTCAGGCCTGCGGCCACCGCGAGGCGCAGCGAAAGCGTGCTCGCCTCACCGTGCTGATGGGCGCCCGGCGCGACGGGGTGCGCGCCGTAGCCGGCGGCCTCGACCGCCCCGACGAGCTCGTCGACGGAGACGCTCGGCTCGAAGCGCACCGTCGCCTGCTCGGTCGCGAAATTCACAGAGGCCTCGACTCCGTCGAGCTTGTTCAGCTTGCGCTCGATGCGGGACACGCAGGAGGCGCAGGTCATCCCCTCGAGCTCGAGACGTACCTCCTTCGGCTCGGTCGCCGTCGTCACGCGGCCTCGTACCCCGCCTCCGAGATCGCCGCGCGTAGCGCTGCCTCGTCGAGATCGCGACCGCTGATCGAGACCATCTTCGACTCGAGGTCGACGTCGACCGCGTCGACGCCATCGACCTCGGAGACCTCTTCGCGAATCGACATCGCGCAGTGCTCGCAGTGGATCGCGGGGACGGTGAAGATGACGGTCGTCGGCACGGCAGTCCGAGTATACCCCGTATGGGTATCAGCCGAGCTTGCCGGAGCGGATCGCGGCCGCCATCTCCTTCGAGTCCTCGCGCCACCAGGTCCCGTCCTCGAGCTCGATCGCGGGCAGGAAGTGCTGCCCGGTGTGCTCGACGACCTCCTTCCGTCGACCGCGTGGGAACGTCGGCGCCACGACGATCTCGTACTCGACGCCCTGCTCGTCTAGGGCCTGCTGCACGGTCCAGCACGGGTGCCGGAAGCGGTACCAGACCCACCGGCAGCGGTGGAGCTTGACGGCCGTCAGAGCCCTTCGATGCGGGAGGCGCCGACGATCGCCTCGTCCCCGTTCGCGAGGCGTACGAGCGCCTTCCCCTTGCCGTCGTAGTCGGGCGACCAGACGACGAGGGTCGCGTCCTCGCCGTACACGGCGCAGGCGCGCCCGTCCTCGGGCTCGAGCCCGCGCCAGTAGCGAACGAACGGGTTCTCTTCCCATTCGCGGCCGATCGTGGTCTCGTCGGTGTGCCCAGGCAGCACGCGGAGCTCGTGCGGGAGGGTCATCAGCACCTCCATGACCGACCGCCGCACCTCGTCCGCCGGGCCCCCGCCGACCGCGTCCTTGAACAGCGTGTCGCCCGTGAAGCAGAGCTCGTCGCCGGCGACGAACGAGACCCCGTCGTCCGAGTGCCCCGGGGTCGCGTGCACCTCGATCCGCAGATCCCCGGTCTCGACCGCCCCGGTCGTCACGTCGAGGCCGAAGCGCTCGACGAGCTCGTCGTTGCCGGCCACGTGGTCCGCGTGGCCGTGCGTGACGAGCAGGTGCGTGGGCGTGAGCCGGTATCGCTCGACGGCCTCGAACAGCGGCTCGAGCGGAGCGCCGCTGTCGACGAAGACCGCCGTTCCTCCTTCGGCGTCGCCGAGGAGGTACGCGTTCGAGAGCCACGACGGGTGCAGGCTGCGCTCGACGAGCATGCGGACTCCATCGTACGAAAGCCGAGACGGCGGAGGAGAGTCGAGGCGTCTCCCGAACATGCCCGGAAAGCGAAGGAGGCCCCGATGACGACGATCGACACGATGTTCGAAGAGCGCGAGGTGGTAGAGGAAGCAGCGGGCAGATGGTGGCTCTTCCTCCTGACGGGCATCGCGTGGCTCGTCTTCTCGCTGCTCATCTTCCGCTTCGACATCACGAGCGTTGCGACCATCGGGATCCTCTTCGGCGTGGTCGCGATCATGGCCGGGATCAACGAGTTCATGGCGATCACGGTCTCGACCACGGGCTGGAAGATCGTGCGGGGGATCCTGGGCGTGATCTTCGTCCTCGTCGGGATCTTCGCGTTCATCGAGCCCGGCTCGGCATTCGCCGCGCTCGCGTCGGTCATCGGCTTCTTCTTCCTCTTCAAGGGAATCTTCGACATCACGCTCGCGTTCGCGACGAAGAGCGAGTTCGACCTCTGGTGGCTCCAGCTCGTCGTGGGGCTGATCGAGATCGGCCTCGCGTTCTGGGTCGCCGGCAACTTCCAGCAGAAGGCGATCCTGCTCATCGTCTACACCGGGCTGCTCGCCCTCTCGAAGGGGATCACGGAGCTCTTCCTCGCCTTCAAGCTCAAGGGCCTCAAGAGCAAGCTGCGCGCGACCTGACCGCGGATCCTGCGCAGGCCGCAAACCTCGGTGTGTAGGATCGGCACCGATGCGTCGCACAGGGCTCGCACTTGTGCTCCTCGTCCTCGCGCTGGTCTTCGCGGCCGGCTGCGGCGGCGAGGAGGAGGCGACGCCCACTCCCGACACGGTCACCGGCACGACGACCGACACCGAGACCGAGACCACGGAGACGGAGACCAGCGAGACCACGGAGACGGAGACCAACGAGACCACGGACACGGGGTCCGCGGTCGAGGGCGACCCGGTCGCGGGGAAGGACATCTTCCTCGGGGCGTCGGCCTGTGGAGGCTGCCACACGCTCGCGGACGCAGGCACGACCGGCGCGGTCGGTCCGAACCTCGACGACGCGCAGCCGGACGCCGAGCTCGTCGTCGAGCGCGTGACGAACGGCTCGGGCGCCATGCCGTCCTTCTCGGGGACCCTCTCCGAGCAGCAGATTCAGGATGTCGCCGCGTACGTGTCGTCGGCCGCCGGCAGCTGACCGAAGTCGGGCACGACGCTCTCCTAGACTCTCGTTCGTGATCGATCTCAAGGCGGCCCGCGCCGACCCCGAGGCGTTTCGCTCGGCTCTCGTCCGCAAGGGAGACGAGGCCGCGCGAGTGTTCGACGAGCTGCTCGAGGTCGACGAACGCTGGCGGGCGCTCGGTCTGCAGGCCGAGCCGCTTCGCTCGCGGACCAAGCTGAAGGGAAAGCCCTCACCGGAGGAGCAGGAGGAGCTGAAGCAGGTGAAGGCGGACCTCAAGCGCCTCGAGGACGAGCTCGCGCAGGCCGACGCGGCCCGGAACGAGCTGCTCGATCGCGTGCCGAACCCCCCGGACGTATCCGCCCCGGACGGTCTTGCTGAGGAGGACGCGGTCGAGATCCGGCGGGTGGGAGAGCCGCCGTCCTTCGACTTCCCCGTCCAGGACCATGTCGACCTAGCGCAGGCGCACGGCTGGATCGACCTCGAGCGGGGCGCGCGAGTATCGGGCTCGCGCTTCGTGTACCGGATCGGTGACGTCGCGCTCCTCGAGCTCGCGCTCTACCGGTTCGCTCTCGACCGCCTCGTGCAGAAGGGCTTCACACCGGTGTTGCCACCGGTGCTCGTCCGCGAGGAGGCGATGTACGGCACCGGCTTCTTCCCCACCGACGAGGTGAACATCTATGCCGTCGAGCGCGACGGGCTCTACCTGGTCGGCACGTCCGAGGTCTCGCTCGCCGCGCTGCACATGGGCGAGATCCTCGACGAGCTCCCGATCCGCTACGCGGGCTACTCGACGTGCTTCCGGCGCGAGGCCGGCGCCGCAGGCAAGGACACGCGCGGGATGTTCCGCGTCCACCAGTTCGACAAGGTGGAGATGTTCGTGTTCACGGTCCCCGAGGCCTCGCGCGACGAGCACGACCGACTGCTCGCGATCGAGGAGGAGCTCGTCCAGGAGCTCGAGCTCCCGTACCGCGTGGTCAACGTCGCGGCAGGCGACCTGGGCGCATCGGCCGCGAAGAAGTACGACATCGAGGCCTGGTTCCCGGGCCAGGAGCGCTATCGCGAGATCACCTCCACCTCGAACACGACCGACTTCCAGTCGCGCCGCCTGAAGGTGAGGCACCGGCGCTCGGACGGGAACGTCGAGCCGGTGCACACGCTCAACGGGACCGCGGTCACCGGGCGGGCGATGGTCGCGCTGATGGAGAACTACCAGGACGAAGGCGGGTCGATCACGGTTCCGGAGCCGCTCTGGGAGTTCGGGTCACCCGAGCGCCTCGGCCGCGTCGAGTCGCCGGCGTAGGTCGCGGCTACCATCAGCTCCCGGCGGGGTGCCGGAGCGGCCGAACGGGGCGGTCTTGAAAACCGTTGGGCGTGCAAGCGCCTCGTGGGTTCGAATCCCACCCCCGCCGCTCTAGTTGTGCGGGTTAGCGTCCTCGAGCGGCTGAGCAGCGATGAACTCTCGTGCCGCCATGAGCGCATGACGGTTGTTCTCCCACGTCAAGAGCTCGAGGGCAGATTCCATCGAGCACCACTTGAAGGCAGTGTGTTCCAAGGGAGCGAGCACCGGCTCGGTGTCGCAGGGCACCTCAGCTACATAGACCTCCTCTGGAACCGCCTCAACACCCAGCCCGTAGAGACGCTCCCACTGCTCTCCGTCCGGGTCGTCTCGGCGGTGCAGTTCGTACCGAACACCGATCGACCTGAGACTGCTTGCGACCGAGAATCCCGTCTCTTCCGATACCTCCCGAATCGCGCCCTCGGCGTCGCTCTCCTCCCACTCGGGTGCACCACTCACGCCTTGCCAGAAGCCGCCGCGCTGCTCCGTGCGCTTCAAGAGCAGGAACTCCACGCTCCTGTCCTGGCGACGCCGGAAGAGGTAGACGAGTACCTGGCGCGGGACGCGCAGCATCGGCCCGAACCTAGCGCGAACTCGTCGTCGCTACCGAGCGTGCCCTTGGCATCCCTCCCCCTCGCGAAAGCACTCGGGCGGGTGTCGGGGTGCTCGCGATCCCTCACCGCGAGGGAGCGGCGATCAGCTGAAGACGTTCACCGCGCGTGCGACGACGAGGCCCAGGAGGGCCAACGAGACGCTGGCTTGCACGGCCATGGCGATCTTCGCCCACGGGGCGAGCGGCATCGCGTCCGTAGGACTGAAGGCAGTCGCGTTCGTGAACCCGAGGTAGAGGTAGTCGACGAAGAGGGGCCGCCAGCCCGGCGGCGCGACATCCGGGTTGAGCTGCTGCGGGAAAGCGAAGTCGGGATGACTCGGCCGATCATGCGCACGCGCAGCGGAACCGCCGCTGTCGAGCTCCCAGTAGAGGAGCGCGAAAGCGATGGTGTTCGAGACCCAGACGATCGCTCCCGCCTGGAGCAAGTCGCTCGCCGATTCCGTCTCGGGCCCACCCGTGATCAGCGAGTCGATGAGCAAGCCGGTCGCCACCATCGCATTCAGTCCGAGTACGGCAACGAGCACGATCCCGACTACGCGTAACTCCCTGGACCGACGAGTGATCGAACCGGGATCAGCGACGATCAACGTCACCAGGAGCACGCCTTCGAGCAGAGGCAGGGTCCAGCTTGTCCCGAGCCGGAGGTCGTCCGGAAGGAGCAGAGTGAGCACGATCGCCACCAGGACGGCACTGACCATGGGCCAACGCGCCTCGCCCACTACATCGCCGGGCGTCGGCGGAAGGGGTGCAGTCGGCGCACCGTCGTCCTCCACACGGGCAACCTACCCCTCCCTGCGCGACACCTGAGCAGAACGCCGACTGCCCCTCCGCTTGCGAAACGCTCGGGCGCCGGGCGCTATGACCCGTACGGCTGTACGCTGCCCCACGTGATCCCGTGGATCATCATGGCCGTGGTCGCCGTACCGCTGGTCATCATCGCCTTCATGACTGTGCGCCGCAACACGGCCGCGAGCGAGCTTCCTGCGAGTGACGACGCGGGCTCGAGAGCGCTAACGGAGCAGGAGTTCGCGGAGGCGGAGGCTTACGAGGCGAAATGGCACGAGGAGGACAAGGAACGGTTCCACCAGGAACGCTTGCCGTAGCGCCACGCTCGATCCGGAGGTCACCACACCGGCGCGACAGGTCGCGATCCTCTCGCGACACCCGGACACGCTCGCATAGTCCGCAGTTAGGGTGAGCCTCCCGCTGCGATGGTCGATCCGGAGCACCTCCGCGCGCTTCTCGGCAGGCACCCGTCGGGCGTCTGCATCGTCACGGTCGCGGCGGGCGAGCAGAAGCTCGGGCTCACGGTCGGGTCGCTGGTCTCGCTCTCGCTGAGCCCGCCGCTCGTCGGCTTCGCAGTCTCGAGGGAGGCAGCGATGCACGAGCTGCTGCGCGAGGCGGGTGGCTGCGCGATCTCGATCCTCGCTGCGGGCCAGGAGTGGCTCGCGCAGCACTTCGCCCTCGGCGTGCCGCCGATCGCCATGTGGCACAAGGTCGGCATCGAGGCTGGCGTCAGTGGCGCACCGCTGCTCGTCGGCGCGCTCGGCTGGCTCGAGTGCACTCTCCAGCAGGAGGTCGACGCCGGCTCGCACACGTTCTTCGTCTGTGATGTCCGGCAGGCCGAGCTCGGGGAGGACGCGCCCCCGCTTGTCCGAGCACGCGGCGAGTACACGAGCGCGTGACGACGGTCGACGCCGTCGTCTTCGACCTCGACGGCGTCCTCGTCGACTCCGAGCACGTCTGGGACGAGGTACGGGAAGGCCTCGCCCGCGAGCGCGGCGGGCGTTGGCACGAAGGCGCGCAGGCGGACATGATGGGCATGAGCTCGACCGAGTGGTCGCTCTACATGCACGACGTCATCGGCCTGTCCGAGACGCCCGAGGACATCGACGCCGAAGTCGTGCGGCGGATGCAGGCGCGCTATGCGGCGGAGCTTCCGCTGATCGACGGTGCGGTCGAGGCGGTCCGGCGGCTCGAGGGCTCGTTCCGGCTCGCCGTCGCGTCCTCATCGAACCGGCCGCTCATCGACACGGTGCTCGAGGCGTCGGGGCTCGCCTCTTCATTCGCCGCGACGGTGTCCTCGGAGGAGGTCGCGCGCGGCAAGCCGGCACCAGACGTGTTCCTCGAGGCAGCGCGCCGGCTGGACGTCGCGCCGGAGCGATGCGTCGCAGTCGAGGACTCGGCGAACGGGATCCGGGCCGCCCGCGCGGCGGGGATGCGCGTCGTCGCAATCCCGAACCGTCGCTATCCGCCGCCACCCGAAGCGCTCGCGCTCGCGAACGTCGCGCTCGACTCGCTCGCCGAGCTGACGCACGCATCCCTGGCCGACGAGGACGTGCCGCCGGGGCCTCCAACCTCCTCCCCGCCTCGAGCGTAACGACGAAGCGCTCACGCGTGGGATACGCGCCCGTGACGATTCGTCGAAATCTGGCCGGTTCGCGCTCGGCCGCTGAGACTCAGTCCGCGACCCGTCCGAGCAGCACGCACGCGTTGTGCCCGCCGAGCCCCATGGCGTTCGACAGCGCCACCTCGACGTGCGCTGTCCGCGCCTCGTTCGGGACGTAGTCGAGATCGAGCTCCGGGTCGGGTGTGCGGTAGTTGATCGTCGGAGGCAGCACGCCCTGGTGCAGCGCGAGGACGCACATCATCGCCTCCACCGCCCCCGCCGCCCCGAAGAGGTGCCCGAGCACGGACTTCGTCGAGGACACCGCGAGCGAGTACGCGTGGTCGCCGAACACGTCCTTCAGCGCCTTCGTCTCCGCGAGATCGCCCTGGGGAGTCGACGTCCCGTGCGCGTTGACGTACCCGACGTCCTCGGGAGCGAGGCCGGCGCTCTCGAGAGCGCCGCGCATCATCTCGGCCACGCCGACCGACTCGGGATCCGGCTGCGCCATGTGGTGAGCGTCGTTCGACGTGCCGTACGCGAGCACCTCGGCGTAGACCCGCGCGCCGCGCGACCGAGCCCGCTCGAGCTCTTCGAGGACGAGCACGCACGCCCCCTCCCCCATGACGAATCCTGCACGCGTCGCGTCGAATGGCCGCGAAGCGCGCGTCGGGTCCTCCTCCTCGGCCACGAGGCCGCGCATGGCACAGAATCCGGCGAGGATCACGGGATGCATGCACGCCTCGGTGCCTCCCGCGAGGACGACGTCGGCGCCACCGCGACGGATCAGCTCGGCGCCCTCGCCGACCGCGTGCGACCCCGTCGCACAAGCCGAGACGGGTGCGTAGTTCGGCCCGCGCAGACCGAGGTCGATTGCCACCTGACCGCTGGCGGAGTCGACGAGCACGTTCGGCAGGAACCACGGCGAGACCCGGCTCGGGCCCCGCTCGGTGAGGACGTCGTTCTGCGCGAGGACGCCCATGACCCCACCGATCGCCGAGCCGATGACGATGCCCGCTCGCGCTGGATCGATCCCGTTCACGGCGGCATCGCTCCACGCCTCGCGCGCCGCCGCGACGGCGAGGACGACGTTGCGCTCGAGCCGGCGCGCGTCTTTGGGCCCTACGACAGTCTCAGGGTCGAAGCCCCTCACCTCGGCCGCGATGCGAACGGGGAACCCCGTTGCGTCGAACGACTCGATGAACCCGACACCACTCCGCCCGGCGACTGCGGCTTCCCACGTCGAGCGCGCGTCGAGCCCGAGCGGAGTGACCGCTCCGAGACCCGTCACGGCGACGCGGCGCATGGCGAGGAGCCTAGTGGCTCGGAGCCACAAGGTAGGTTCACACCATGGCCCGCCGCCGCCGGAACCCGAGCAACGAGCCCGTCGAGCGCCCGCCCGAGCTCGACCCCGCCGTCCCGTTCCCGCCGATGGAAGCGGAGCTCGTGCGCGAGCTGCCGACCGGCGACGGGTGGCAGTACGAGCCGAAGTGGGACGGCTTCCGCGGCCTCCTCGAGAACGCCTCGGGCGAGCTCCGCCTCTGGTCGAGGAACGCGCGGCCGCTCCTTCGCTACTTCCCCGAGCTCGAGCCGCTCGGGAAGCTGCTCCCCGCGCGCTCGGCGCTCGACGGCGAGATCGTGATCGAGCGCGACGGCGTCCTCGACTTCGACGCCATGCAGACGCGGCTCCACCCCGCCGAGAGCCGGGTCCGCAAGCTCTCCGGCGAGATCCCCGCACGCTTCGTCGCGTTCGACGTTCTCGTCTGGAAGGGCGTGGAGGCCTGGCCGGAGCCGCTCTCGAAGCGCGGCGCCCGGCTTCAACGCAGCGCACGCCGGTTCGATCTCTCCCCCGCGACCCGCGATCGTGACGAGGCGCTCGCATGGCTCGAGCGGTTCGAAGCCCTCGGGCTCGACGGTGTGATCGCGAAGCGCCGCGACCTCCCCTACCTCCCCGGCTCGCGCGAGGGTGTCGTGAAGGTGAAGCCGGAGAAGACCGCCGACTGCGTCGTCGTCGGACTGCGGTGGAAGTCGAAGCCCGACCGCATCGCGACGCTCCTCCTCGGTCTCCACACCGACGACGGCGACATCGACTACGTCGGCTCGGCCGCGGTGGCGCCGGCCCGGCACGACGAGATCGCGCGACGCGTGCTGCCGCTCCTCGAGGACGCGCCCGAGCGCCGCTTCTCGGAGCCGAACCGCTGGGGCGGCGGCGAGCTCGAGGAGTCCCCCGTGCGTCCGGAGGTCGTGGTCGAGGTCCGCTACGACAAGGTGCAGTCGAACCGCTTCCGTCACGGGACGAAGCTGATCCGCTTCCGCGACGACAAGAACCCGGCCCAGTGCACATGGCGCGAGCTGCGCTCGGAGCCCGAGGCCGGAGTAACCGTCTCGTCGCTGCTCGAGCCCGGTTAGCCCTCCTTGCGGGCGCGCGACGGCTGGACGCGCGGCGGCTCGTCCGGCATCTTCGGGAAGTTCGGCGGGTACGCCGCCTCGCCGATGCCCTCCTTCTCGTCGCGCTCTACCCACTCAAGGAGCACGCGCAGGTCGCACACCGCGTCGTCCATCCCGGCCTGGATGTCGCCGAGCTCACCGAAGCGCGCCGGCATCGTCGCCATCGTGAAGTCCTCGGTCTCGACATCCGGCAGCTCGTCCCAGCTCACAGGTGCTGAGACCGTCGCGTCGCTGCGGGCCCGCACCGAATACGCTGACGCGACCGTGCGATCGCGGGCGTTCTGGTTGAAGTCGATGAAGACCTTCTTCCCGCGCTCCTCCTTCCACCACGCAGTCGTCACCTTGCGCGGGAGCCGCCGCTCGACCTCACGCGCGAATGCCAGGGCAGCACGCCTGACGACCGGGAACTCCCAGTTCGGCTCGATGCGGCAGAAGACGTGGATCCCGCGGTTGCCCGATGTCTTGGGCCAGCCGACGTAGCCGATCTCGGCGAGCACCTCGCGGACGAGCGCCGCCACCCGCTTCGCGTCCCGGAACGTCGTCCCCGGCTGAGGGTCGATGTCGATCCGGAGCTCGTCGGGGTGCTCGGTATCACGGCGGCGCGACGGCCAGGGATGGAAGTCGATCGTCGCGAGGTTCGCCGCCCAGACGACCTGGGCGACCTCGGTGACGCAGAGCTCGTCCGCATGCCGGCCCGAGGGGAACGTCACTCGCGCCGTCTCGATCCACTCCGGGCGCGACTTCGGGACCCGCTTCTGGTAGATCGGCTCGCCCTCGACCCCGTCCACGAACCGCCGTAGCTGGGTCGGGCGCTCGTAGAGCGTGCGCACGATTCCTTCCGCGACAGCGATGTAGTAGCTCGCAAGATCGAGCTTCGTCTTCTTCGCCTTCGGGAAGAGGACAATATCCGGGTTGGTGAGCTTGACGACCCGCTCCCCACCTGGAGCTCGACGAACGGGCTGGCCACGGGCATCACGCTAGACAATTGCCTCGCCGAGAACGGGGGCTACGGTCGGCGAGCCTCGGCCGATCACTCGACCGTGAGCACCCGGATCCACTTCTTCGGCCTCGGCATCGTCCTCGCCGCGCTTGCTCTCGCGCTCGCGGCGACCGCGACTGGATCGCCCGACTCGCAGGGACTGCTTCGGGGCTGCGCAAAGTCGAGCCTCACGCTCGTCACGCCGGGCCGGCTCACGCTCGCCACCGACAACCCGGCCAGGCGGCCGTGGTGGAACGGCCGGCCGGCGCGCGCACCGTGGCGGGTCTCCAACCCGTACAGCGCCAAGGGCTACGAATCGGCCATGGCGTACGCGATCGCGAAGCGCCTCGGCTTCTCCGGGCGCCAGGTCGAGTGGATCCCCGTCCCGGCTGCCGAGGCCCTGCAAGGCGGCGTGAAGCCCTTCGACTTCTACGTCGGCCAGGTCACGT
>CAVQVJ010000002.1:0-101438 GCA_963717025.1 uncultured Actinomycetes bacterium
GATCGAGGTCGAGCGACTGCGCGCCGCGTTCGACGAGGTCCCGATCGGCCCGATGCGCGATGAGGTAGGCCCGCTCGGGATCGAGCCCGGTGACGACGAGCGCGCGGGCCATGAGCCCCTTCGAGAACGGAATTTCGTCGCCGAGCGGCAGCGGAGTGACGTGTCGACGTTCGCTCACGACCTAATTGGTGCCAGCTGGAGCACCATCTCGTCAATGTCCAGTTCTCGATCGGCCGCAACGACGTCGTTCGCCGCGAGCACGACGTCGACGCCGCGAGCAAGCGCGACCTCGGCCACGACGTCGACCGCGGCGGCCTTGAGCTCGACGAGGAAGACGTCGGCCTCGAGCTCCTCGAGCTCGGCGCGAAGGGCGTCGCGGTCCGCGAGGTTCCCGGAGATGTGGACGACATCCGCGCCGTGCGCGGCCTCGAGATGCCCGGCGAGCGTGGCATGCGCGGGCGTCGGAGCGGTGCAGAAGTACGCGACCGTGCGCCCTCTGACGTCCTCCGCCGGGCGCGGGCGCAGCACCGTCGCAACCGTGTCGATCCCGTTCGGCACGACTGCGCGAACGGCGTCGCGCGTGTGCTCCCAGCCCGTTCCCGGCTCGGCCATCGTGACGACGACGAGGTCGGCGCGGAGCAGCCGAAAGGCGTTGAGGTAGCCGGCCGCGACAGCCGGGCTCTGGTGCCCGCCGACGACGACGACCGTCCGGTCGGTCGCGACGGGCGGGAGCGCAGCGCCGCTCCCGTCGAAGATCACGAGGTCAGGGTCGAGCTGCTCGGCGACGCGCGCGCCGGCGCCGACATTCGAGGTGAAGACGGCTCCCGCCAGCCCGCCTCCACATCGGCGAGCGCCGACCGTCTCGACTCCCGCGAGCGCGGCCGTCTCGAGATGGTCCGACGCCGCGTGCCGCCCGTCCCGGGAGAGCGCGACGAGCGCGTCCACCGTGGGAGGCACGGTGACGATCTCGGGCTCCGAGGGCCCGCCGCGTCCCATAGCGACGACGACGAGGCGCCGGTCGCGGGTGAGCAGCCGCGCGAGGTGGCCGGTCACCGCCGTCTTGCCGACGCGCTTGCCAGTCCCGGTGACGGCGATGGACGGGAGCCCGAACGGCTCGAAGACGGGAGGGTCGAAGCGGAAGTCCGCACCGACGTACGGAAGGCCGGAAGCGAGAACTCGGCTCGCGAGGGCGAAGCGCTCGACGGGGCCGAGCACGGGCTCGTCGGAGAGGTCGACCACGATCTCGGGCGCGAACCTCGCGATCGCGGTCTCCACGTCTTCCACCAGCGGCACGCCGTACTCCTCGCCGCCGCGCAGCTTCTCGGCGCCGCCGACGAGCACGGCTGCGACGAAGTCGTACGGAAGCTCGGCCAGCGCGTCCCGGACGACGGGCGCATAGTGCTCGCCGTCGACGATGGCGAGTGCCCTCACGTCCTCGCGGTGACCTCGTCATCGATGGCGCCGGTGAATTTCGCGTACTCGAGCGTGTCGAGCGAGAAGGAGACGAGCTTCAGCTCCCCGTGGAACGGATGCCGGCGCCAGATGTCGACCTTCCGGTCCGCGATCTCGATGACGTTGTAACAGGGCCTCGTATTGCCGCGCAGACGAAGCGAGGAGACGGTTCCGGCGTTCACGACGAAGAGATCCTCGAGACGCCAGACGTATGGCACGTGCTTGTGGCCGGAGAGCACGAGCCGCACACCGGCGCGCTGGAGGCACTCGATCGCGTCCCCGGCGTCGTAGACGACGTTCCGCTCCCGCCCGGTGCCGGGCACAGGCAGCAGGTGGTGGTGGAGCACGAAGATCTTGAGGTCGGCCGGCTCCTCCGCGAACTGCTCCTCGACCCAGCGGTACCGCCCACGGCCGATCTGCCCGTGGTCGAGATCGGGCTCGCTCGAGTCGACCGCGACGATCGCGACTCCGTCCTTGCGAAGCACGGAGTTCCGCTCGCCGAACATCTCCTCGAAGTGGACGTAGCCGACGTTCCGTGAGTCATGGTTGCCTGGGACGACCACGATCGAGTCGCAGCGAATGCGGTCGAGGTACTCGCGGGCCGTGAGGTACTCGTGCCGGAAGCCGAAGGTCGTGAGATCCCCCGAACAGACGACGATGTCCGGCTCGAGCTCGTTGATCTCGCCGATCGCGCGCTCGAGGAGGCTGACCTCGAAGTACGGGCCGCCACAGTGGAGATCGGAGATCTGAGCGATCCGAAAGACGCCATCCGACCCGGACATGCGCACAGTCTACGTCGCCCCGAGCCGTCCGACGCTGCCGGTACCCTGGCTCTCGTGCGGGTGGAAAATGCCGTTTTCCAGGCATATTGTGGATCGAAGCCACCGAGGTTCGCGAATCGCAGCGAACTCGAGTGCGCAAAGATCCTCGACTACTACGGGATCGCGTGGGACTACGAGCCGCGCACGTTCGTGCTCGAGCGCGACGCGGACGGACGAGTGGTGAGCGCGTTCACTCCGGACTTCTACCTCCCTCAGCAGGATCTCTTCATCGAGGTCACGGTGATGAAACAGTCGCTCGTGACCCGGAAGAACCGAAAGCTCCGCGAGCTTCAGCGCCTGTACCCGGAGGTGCGTGTGAAGCTCTTCTACCGGCGGGACATCGAGAGCCTCGCGCAGCGCTATCGACTGCGGATGGCCTCGTAGCGGATGCAGCCTTCCGATTTGCGGTCCGAGCACGGCGAGGTCGGCGACGTCTACCTGACGCGTGTCCAGATCGCCGCCCGCGTCGCCGAGCTGGGTGCCGAGATCGCGGGGGACTATTCCGGTCTCGACCCAATCCTCATCGCGCCGCTCAAGTCCAGCGTCGTGTTCCTCGCCGACCTCACGCGCGCGCTCCCGATCCCGCACACGCTCGACGTCGTCGAGCTCGCCCCGTACAGCGACGACCGCGACGGCGGTATCCGGGTGCTCAAGGACGTCGATTCGCCGATCGAGGACCGGCACGTGCTCGTCGTCGAGGATGTCGTCGACACCGGGCTCACACTGCACTTCCTCGTCAGAACGCTCGGTCTCCACCGGCCCGCGAGCCTGCACGCGGTGACGCTTCTCGACCGTCCGTACCGCCGGCTCGTGGACGACATCCCGCTCCGCTACATCGGCTTCACGGTGCCGGACGAGCTCTTTGCCGGATACGGCCTCGGGCTCGACGAACGCTGGCGGGCGTTCCCGGACCTGCATCACGTCGTCCCGATCGAGCTTCCGCGGGCCGCGACCGAAGCCGCTTAGACGTCGAGCGCTAGTGCAGCGCCTTCGAACTCGCTCCGGAACGTACGCCTTCCGAGCGAACGACCTCAGAGGTAGAGGAGCGGGTCGACCGCCGAGCCGTTGACCCGCACTTCGAAGTGCAGGTGCGGCCCGGACGAGTGCCCGGTCGAGCCGACGAGCGCAATCGTCTCGCCCTGCCCGACCGATTGACCGACGCCGACGAGGATCGCGGAAGTGTGCGCATACGCGGTCGCGAGACCGTTGCCGTGGTCCAAGACCACGAGGTTCCCGTAGCCGCCGTACCACCCGACGTGGATCACGGTCCCGGCTGCCGCGGCCCAGATGGGCGTCCCACTCGGGGCCGTGATGTCGATTCCCTCGTGCATCCGCCCCCAACGGATGCCGTAGCCGCTCACGACGGCACCGTTGACAGGCCAGATGAACCCGGCCGCCGACGGCGCGCCCGTTCCCGTGGAGGCGGCCTGAGCTTGCGCGTCGCGGATCGCCGCTGCGAGCGTCGCGCTCTGTGCCGCGAGCGCCTCGACCTCCTGGAGGTACTCAGTACGCGACTCACGCGCATCGGTGATCGCGTGCTGCGTGAGCTGGCGCGCGGCGGCGAGTGAGTCCCTGCTCGCGGCGAGCTCGTCGCGGACCTCCCGCGCTTCCACGGTTCGAGCCTCTATGACCGCGACCGTCGCGACGGCGATACGGCGTGTCTTCGCGGTCTCCGCCCGCTGCGCCGCGGCGCGCGTCCTCGACTCTTTCACCTGCGCCGCGATCTTCTTGTCCTGGATCCCGATCCTCTCCATGAACTCGAAGCTGTCGAGGATCTCGTTGAAACTCGAAGCGGAGACGAGGAACGAGAGCACGTCCGGCGACTCGCTCACGTATATCGCCCGCACCCGCGCCCCGAGGATGCCGACCGCGCGCCGATACTCACGCTTGAGCCGCTCGAGCTTTCTCGTCTGCTGCTCGAGCCGCACGGTCACCTGCGCGAGCCGGTCCCGTTCCCGCGCCAGCTCGGTCTCGAGAACGGAGAGGCTGCTCTCGGCCCTCGCTACTGCGTCCTGGGCCGCCCTGAGCTCCGACACGACGTCCGAGAGCTGAGAGGTCAGGACTCCCTCCTGCTCTTTCGCGGCCGCGATCTCCGACTGCAGATCGGCGATGCGCTGGTCGATCTGCGCCTTCTCGGCCGCGGGGTCTTCCTGACCCGCCGCGGACGCGACGAGCGCGAGAGCAAGCAGGAAGCAAGCCACGACGGTGATTCGCCGTCGCATAGTCATGAGATTCGCTCGTCGGCCGGACGTTCCTCGTTCTTCCGCAGGTCGGCGCGGGCTGATCCATCGTGCTCGAGCGCCTGAAGCGCGATCGCGGCATCCCTTCGGAGAGGGCCTACGAGCGCGCGGTAGTCCTCGTCCCCCACAGTTCCGGTCCGGTGGTCGAACTCGAGCTCGCGGAGCGAGGCGAGCGCGCGATCACGGGCTTCGAGCAGTTCGAGGCGTCGACGCTCGCGCTCGTCGAGCTCGGCGAGATCGTCCGACTCAGGCTCCGGCTCCCGGAGGAACGGAAGCGCGACTGCCACGACGCACCCGATTGCAAGCAGAGCGGCCAGGACCAAGGCCAAGGTCAACGGGTCGCCGGGACGACGAGCTCGCGCGTGCGCTCGGCGAGCCGCCGCTGCTCGCGGGCGTCAGGCCAGAGCGTGATCAGCGAGCCGAGCAGGAAGACGAGGCCCGCGACCCAGATGAGGTTGACGAGTGGCTTCACGAAGACCCGAAAGTAGACGCTTCCGTCCGGGTCGATCTGCTCGGCAATGACGAACAGGTCCTCTCCGGTCAGCGGGTCCGAACGGATCCCCACCTCGTTCGAGACCTGCTCCTCGATCGTGTACGCGTTCTTTCCCGCCTGGAGCGTGCCGAGGTCGTCACCGCCGCGCTCGACCCCCAGGGTCGCGCGGATCTCGGTCGCGTTCGCGGCGATGCGCTCGTCGAGCGTTCGGTAGACCAGACGGTAGCCCGCGATCTCCATCGACTCACCGCGTTCCAACCGCGCCTCGGCAACCGAGTCGAACGCGCTCGACCCGGCGATCCCGATCGCCAGCAACACGATCGACGCGTGTACGACGTAGCCGCCATAGCGTCGCCGGTTGCGCGAGATGAGGGACGAGAAGGCGCCGGGCCAGGAGGTCGCGCCGAGAGCCTTCCGCGCGCGGGTCCCGCGCGCGAACTCGAGCACGATCGTGGCACCGACGAAAGCGGAGAACGTGTACGCGACGAGCCCGGGCACCGAGCTCCCGGCGCCGAGCAGGAGGAGCGCCGCCCCCGTGACGAGGGCGACCGCCGTCGGCCAGCGGAATGTCGTCAGCAGGCTCTTCAGCGACGCGCGCCGCCATGCCACGAGTGGCCCGATCCCCATGAGCAGGAGCAGTGGGAGCCCGAACATGCGCAGGAAGAAGTCGTAGTACTCGCGTCCGAGCACGACCGCCTCGCCGCGCACCGCCTCGGACAGGAGCGGGTAGACGACGCCCCAGAGGATCGTGAGGCAGAGCGCGAGCAGGAGCAGGTTGTTGTAGAGGAAGGCCGCCTCGCGCGAGATCGGGGATTCGAGCCGCGTCGGCGATCGCAGCAGCGGGAGCCTCCACAGGACGAGCGCGACCGAGACGCCGACGACCAACGCGATGAACGCGAGGAACCACGGCCCTATCGAGCTCTGCGTGAACGAGTGGATCGAGTTGACGACTCCGGAGCGGGTAAGAAACGTCCCGAAGAGCGAGAGCGAGAACGCGAGGATCACGAGCAGGACGTTCCAGACACGCAGCATCCCGCGCTTCTCCTGGATCATCACCGAGTGCAGGAACGCGGTCGCGGCGAGCCACGGCATGAGCGCAGCGTTCTCGACCGGATCCCAGGCGTAGTAGCCGCCCCAGCCGACCTCGACGTACGCCCAGTGTGCCCCCAGCAGCTGGCCGACGCCGAGGGCGGTCCAGGCAAACAGCGTCCAGCGACGGGTCGCGACGAGCCAACGCTCGTCCGTCCGGCCGGAGAGGAGAGCGCCGAGGGCGAACGCGAACGGGACCGTGAGGCCGACGTAGCCGAGGTACAGAAGTGGCGGGTGCGCGAGCATGTAGGGGTTCTGGAGGCTCGGCGTCATCCCGGCGCCGTCCGCCGGCGCGGCCTGTGTCGCGAACGGGCTCGCGACCGCTACGACGAGGAACGAGAAGAAGACCGCGACCGCCGCGAACACCGGGACGACCCACACGACCAGGTCGCGAGCCCATCCGCGGTTCAGCCGTACTGCCGCCGCGCCGAAGCCCGTCAGGACGAGGAGCCAGAGGAGCAGTGAGCCCTCCTGCCCGCCCCAGAAGGCGGAGATCGTGTACGCGGTCGGCAGCGCCTCGCTCGTCGTCCGTGCGACGTACGTGAACGAGAAGTCGTTCCGGAGGAGCGCGGCGAGGAGGACGGCGGACGCGACGAGCGTCGAGAAGAACGCAGCAACGAGCGCGTTCTGCGCAGAGTGAGCGAGCCGACGGCGGCCGATGCGCGCCGCAGCCGCGCCCGCGACGAGCGCGTACATCGAGAGACCTAGGGTGACGATGAGGGCGGCGCGACCCAGCTCGGCCATGGTGGCTCCGTCAGGAGGGTTCGCCGCGACGCGTCTTGGCCACGTACTTCGACGGGCACTTCGTGATCATCGAGCCCGGCTCGGCCACGAACGTCCCCTTCCTGAGCCTGCCGTCGACCACGATGTGCCGTCCGACCTTGAAGAGCTCCGGGACGGAGCCCGTGTACCGGATCTGAACCGCGCCCGACCGCCCGCCGCCGATGTCCGCGAGCTTGAAGCGCAGCCCACCTGCGTGCGCGTCACCGCTCACGGGGCCGACCACCGCGCCGGCGAGCTGGACCTCGCCCGTGCGCCCCGCGAGCTGGCTCGGTTCGATGGACGGGGTGCCGCCACCCGCGATCGAGGTGTACAGGAGGAACACCGCGAGCACGGAGGCAACGAGGAGCGCGATCACGAGACGCGCGGGGCTCGCCTTTCTCGCCACGCCGGAAGTCTAGCCCCGCATGGCGAAACCCCGACTAGTGCGGTTAGGCCCGGCTAGGCAGCGTCGCGCTGGGCGAAGGAGCGATCCGGAAGGCGGTATCCGTGCTCGAGACAGAGCGAGCCCGGCGAGTCCTCGGTCAGCGCGTCGCAGTAGCCCTTGCCGTACGCGGCGCGGATGAACGCGGCGACGACCTCGAGGTTCCACTCGGTCACGTCGACCGCCTCGCGCCAGAGATCGGTCAGGCGGAGGTCGATGTCGAGCTCGAGCAGATCGATACGGGAAGGCTCTCCGAGCACGCTCCCGAGGGTACGGACGCCGTCGGACGGAGCTGCAAACGGCACGATCCCTTCGAGCTTGGACACAAACAGCGTCGTTCCGATGGCGCACCCCGGCCCACCACCCGCTTTCAAGCGCGTCACAAGAGAGTGCCGATCCCCCTGGCGCTGGCTAGGCCTCCTCGGCGCGCACGGTGAACGGCAGCGTCCAGTCCTCACGGGACGTGCCGTCGATCATGAGGCGCCATTCGTACCGTCCCGGCTCGAGCGGCAACGGCGTCGAATTGACGGCCACCGGGAAATCGAGGGGCGTACCCGGCTTGAGCCCGGGCGGGCGGCCGACCTCGAACTCGCCCCCGAACGCAACCGCCTGCTCGCCCTCCTCGTCGTCGGTATCGAGGACGACCTCCTCGCCGTCGGCGTCGAGGAGCTCCACCGAGAAGGAGTGCCGCGTGTTGGCCTGGTCCCACGGGACCTGGATCAGCAGTCCGATGCCGAAGGACGAGAGCTCTGGGCCCGTCTGCGACCAGCCGCCACCCACGATCGTGAGCTTTCCGTCCGAGACGACTGCGTAGTCCGCGAGGAGCATCGTCGCCTTCACGACGGGAGACAATCACATCGCGCTCTACGATGGCTGCGTGTCGTCCCGGATCCGCGTCGGACCCGCGAGGCTCCCGTCCCGCGACTCGCCCGAGGCTGCGATCGAGCTCGTCCTCGAGCGCGGCTACTCGGCATGCGAGATCGACTTCGAGAGTGGGTTCTGGATGGACTACCCGTTCGCCGAGCGCCTCGGAGAGCTCGCCACGGACGCCGACGTCGCGCTCTCCGTGCACGCGCCGCTCTTCGGGTTCATGGGCCACGTCGAGGCGAGCGGGCGCAAGTTCTCGTCGGCCGTGGGCGCGCTCGACCGGAGCGCGGGCATCGCCGCGGCGAGCGGCGCCGAGGTCGTCGTCTTCCATCCGGGGTTCCTGCTCGAGCGCAGCCGTGAGGACGCACTCGACGCGGTCGTCGAGCAATTGGGGACGCTGCGAGAGCGGCTGGAGCAGAAGGACCGCGCCGTCCCCTTCGGGGTCGAGGTCATGGGCCGCGTCCGCGACCTCGGGTCGCTCGACGACGTCCTCGAGATCTCCCGGCGCGCCGACTGGGTGCGTCCCGTGCTCGACTTCGCGCACATGCATGCGACGAGCGACGGCGCCTTCGTCGAGGTCGCGCCGTTCGCGGCCGCGCTCGCCGACGCCGACGAGGTCCTCGAGCCGGATGCGCCGTTCCACATCCACTTCTCGGACATCGCGTTCGCGAATCGGAACGAGACGAAGCACCTGCCGTACGGTGAGGGCACGCTGCGCGCCGAGCCGCTCGCCGAGGCCCTTGCCGGCTTCGAGCGGCCGGCGACGGTGATCTCCGAGTCGCCGGACGAAGCGTCGAGTCAGGCGATCCGCGCGGTGCTCGACGGCGGCGGTGAGAGCTCCGCCAGCCGGACCTCGTAGACGACAGCTTCGTTCTCGCGACCGCGGTCGTGCAGGAACTTGACGAGCCGCTCCAGCGGCTCGATCTCCAGCACCTTCAAGCCGCTCTCCCGCGCGAGCGAGATTCCGGAGCGGTAGTTCTCCTCGGCCTCGTGGTCCCGGCCCTGGGCCGTGCGCACTGCTGCGAGCGCCGTGGCCACAGCGACGCGGCAGCTCACATCGTCGACGCCGGTGCCCGCGTTCGCCTCGAGGGCGAGGCGTTCGGCCTCGTCGACCTTGCCGGCGTCGGCAAGGACCTCGGCGAGCGCCGCCTGCATGTCGGGCAGCAAGCCGCGGTCGCCACGAGCCGCGGTGATGCGGAGGGCCTCGCGGAGGAGCTTCTCCGCTCGCTTGTCGTCCCCGCGTTTCCGGGCGATCCAGCCGAGCTTGGCAAGGGCAGCGACGATCGCGGGCTCGACTCCGAGCTCATTCGAGGTCGTCCGTACCTCTTCGAGGAGGGTCTCCGCAGCGTCGAGCTCGCCTTTCACCGTCAGGAACCACGCGTAGGCGACGGTCGCGCCCACCCGCGCCCTCACGCTGCCACTCTCGCCAGCGAGCTCGAGCGCCCTCATGAGCAGCAGCTCGGCCTCGTCGAGCTCGAGGCGCACGATGTGAGTCTGCGCGAGCGCGTGCGCCGCGATCGTCTGGAGGTCCTTCCGCTTCGCGTCCAGCCCGATCGCGTACGCACGCTCCATGTACCGGACGAACCCGTCCATGTCGGACGTCCACCCGCAGATCGTCGCCCTGACGGCGAGCGCGTCGAAGTGCGCGACGTAGTCGTCCTGCCCCACGAGCAGCTCGAGCGCCTCGTCCACGAGGTCGCGCGCCTTCGCGGGATCACCGCTGCGCTTGAGCATGGCCTCTCCGAGCGCGGTCAGCGCGAGTGCCTCGATCACGGGCTCGCCCTGCTCGCGCGCCTGATCCCGAACCTTGACCATCTCCAGCTGGACTGCCGCCCAGTCCTGGAGCCTCCACGCGCTCCGTGCCGCGACGTAGCGCGCCCCGAGCGTCGGACGAAGCTCGATCGCCCGGAGGCCGAGCTTGCGCGCGGTCATGTACGACTCACGCGCGATCGCGCGTTTCGCGGCCTTGACGAGCGCGCTCCCCGCGTCGTCCGCAAGCGCCTCCGGCGGAGAGCCGTCGAGCTCGACGAGGAACTCGACCGCCTGGTCGAGGTGGTATGCCCTGATCTCGACGAGCTCGTCGCCCGTCCGCTCGGCGAGCCACTCCGCGAAGCGGGCGTGGTGCTGCGCGCGAGCATGCTTGGCGAGGCCGGCGTACGCGACCTCGCGGATGAGCAGGTGCTTGAAGCGGTACGCCGTCTCGCCCGAGATCGACGAGCGCGGCTCGCGAAGCAGGAACTCGCGGAGAAGGAGGTCGTCGAGGAGCGCATCCGTGTCCTCGAGATCCGGTGACAGGTGCTCGATCGCGCCCTTCCAGAACACCCTGCCGACCACCGACGCGCGCTGGAGCAGTGTCTTCCCCGCGGGCGGCAGATGGTCGATGCGAGCGGCGATCAGGGCCTGAAGCGTGTCGGGGACCCGATCCGAGCCGCCGTTCGAGCCGCCCTCGACGAGCATGCGAATCGTCTCCTCGACGAAGAGCGGATTGCCCTCGGCCCGCTCGAGGAGCTCCTTCGGGAGCGCCGGCAGCACCTCGCCGGACGAGCCCGCGAGCTGGGCGACGAGCTTCTCGACGAGGAGCTCGCTCTCCTCCTCGGAGAGCGGCTCGAGCTCGATCGCCGTCGAGCGGACGCGACCACCTCCCCACCCCGGACGCGAGTCGAGGAGCTCCGGACGGGCGAGGCAGACGATCAGGAGCGGCGCACGAACCCAGTCCGCGAGATGCTCGACGAGATCGAGGAGCGGCTCCTCGGCCCAGTGGATGTCTTCGAAGTAGAGGACGAGCGGCTGGACGTCGGCAAGGCTCTGCATGACCTCGCGTCCCGCCCACGCGATCTCCTGCTGGCTGCGCTCACCCTCGAGCGCCTCGAGCATTCCCGCCGCGAGCCCGAGCACGTCCGCGACCTCCTCGGCGCAGCACTCCTTGAGCTTTTCGAAAGCCTCCTCGAACGGGTCGTCGTCGGAGATGCCGGCCGCGGCCTTGATCATCTCGGCGAAGGGCCAGTACGTAACGCTCTCGCCGTACGGGAGACAGCGGCCGGAGAGGACGCTGGCGCGCTCGAGGCTGTCCACGAACTCACGCGCCAGGCGGCTCTTGCCGACGCCCGGCTCCCCGAAGATCGTGAACAGGTGCGCGCGCTCGTCGCGCACCGTGCGGGCGAAGGTGTTCGCGAGCAACTCGAGCTCCGTTTCTCGGCCGACCAAGGGCGCTCGGGGACCAGCAGGGCGCACCGGGCGGTCGAGAGCGTCCATGACACGCCAGGCGCGAAGCTGCCCGTCGAGGCCCTTGAGCTCGAGGGGCCCGGCGTCCTCGACGACGAGGCTGCCCGCGGCGAGCCGGTGCGCGGTCGGGCCGATGAGGATCTCGCCGGGTCGGGCCGCCTGCTGGAGCCGGGCCGCGAGGTTGACGGCCTCGCCGGTGGCGAAGGTCGACTCGGCATCTTCGACGACGAGCTCCCCAGCCTCGATGCCGATCCGCGCCTCGAGGCCCAGCGAGACGACGGCCTCGTGCATGGCGAGCGCCGCACGCGTCGCTCGCTCGGCGTCGTCCTCGTGCGCCTGCGGCACGCCGAACGCGGCGAGAACGGCGTCCCCCGCGAACTTCTCGACGATGCCGCCGTGGACGGTCACGCAGTGCGCGACGGTCTCGAAGAACTGGTTGACGCGCCGCCGCACGACCTCGGGATCGGTTCCCGTGACGAGGCTCGTCGAGTTGACGATGTCGACGAACAGCACCGTGGCGAGCTTTCTCTCCATGCGTGAAGTGTATGAACGCGGGCAGGGGGCGCCGCAGTCCCTTGCGATTAGCATCCTCGGAGTGCTCGACCCCGCAGTCTTCAAGGCCTACGACGTCCGCGGTCTCTACCCGAGCGAGCTGGACGAGGATGGCGCATACCGGATCGGTCGCGCGTACGTCGAGCACTTCGAGCCACGAACGGTCGCCCTCGGCCGCGACGTGCGACTGTCGTCGCCGTCAATGGCTACGGCAGCGATCGAGGGCGCCGTGGACGCGGGCGCCGAAGTGCTCGACCTCGGCCTCGTCGGCACCGAGATGGTCTATTTCGCCGTCGGCGAGCTTGGTCTCGACGGCGGGATCTGCGTCACGGCATCGCACAACCCGGGCGAGTACACGGGGATGAAGATCGTCCGTCGCGGCGCGCTCCCCGTCGGGGGCGACTCCGGACTGTCGGAAATACGTGCCCGCGCGCTCGCGGGCTTCGACGCACCCGCGCGAGCGCGGCTCGGTCCGTGACGAGAACGTCTGGCCCGGCTTCGTCGAGAAGGTGCTGTCCTTCGTCGACGTGGACGCCATCCGGCCGCTCCGCGTCGTGATCGACGCCGCCAACGGGATGGCCGCCGTGATGCTGCCTCCCGTTCTCGAGCGGATCCCGCAGCTCGACGCCGTCCGCTGCTTCTTCGAGCCGGACGGCACCTTCCCGAACCACGAGCCGAACCCCCTTCTCCCCGAAAATCGCGCGTTCGTCATGGAGACCACCCGGAACGAGGGCGCCGACCTCGGCATCGCCTTCGACGGGGACGCGGACCGTTGCTTCTTCGTCGACGACACGGGCGAGTTCGTCCCGGGAGACTTCGCGACGGCGCTCCTTGCGACCGCGCTGCTCGAGAGGGAGCCCGGCGCGAAGGTGATCTACGACGTGCGTGCGAGCTGGGCGGTCCCGGAGGCGATCGAGCGCGCGGGCGGGACGCCGCTCGTGAACCGCGTCGGCCACGCCTTCATCAAGCAGCGCATGCGCGCCGAGGACGCAGCATTCGCCGGCGAGGTCTCGGCGCACTACTACTTCCGCGACTTCTCGCAGGCCGACTCGGGCGTCGTGCCGTTCCTCGTCATGCTCGAGATCCTGTCCCGAAGCGGACGAAAGCTCTCCGAGCTGCTCGCGCCGTTTCGCAGCCAGTTCTTCCTCACGGGCGAGATCAACACGCCGGTCGCCGACGTCCCGCTCAAGCTCCAGGAGCTGAAGGAGCGCTATGCCTCCGAGGGCGGCCGCATCTCGCACCTGGACGGAGTCTCGGTCGACTTCGACGACTGGCACTTCAATGTCCGGCCGTCGAACACCGAGCCGCTGCTCCGGCTCAACCTCGAGGCGCTCTCGGCCGAGCTCATGGAGGAGAAACGTGACGAGGTCCTCGAGCTCATTCGCGCATAGCCTGCGATCGAGCAATGGTCTTCCGAACGACGACAGATAGGCCGGAGCTGTCGAGACAGCCTCAGGCCGGAGCGCGATTCACTCGCCCGGAGGCGGGCTCCCGCGGCGCTCGGTACCCCAAGCCGAAGGAGGGGGCTCGCGGGGGATCCATGGGTTCCCCCGCGTGAACGACACGCTCGAGCTCGGCCGCGTGACCGATCGCCGGCCGCCCTTCAAGTACTCGGCGCTCGCACGGGTCTGGTTCTCCGATACCGACGCGCAGGGGATCGTCTACTACGGGCGCTACCTCCCCTACTTCGATCACGCGCGCACGGAGTACCACCGTCATCTCCTGAACGCGCCGTTCGCGCAGGCCGGCGGCGATCTCGTCATGCGCGCACTCCAGGTCGAGTACCACGCGCCGGCGCGCTTCGACGACCTGATCGAGGCGTACGTCCGCGTGAAGCGGATCGGTCGCACCAGCATGAGCTACGAGTGCGCCGCGTACCGGCTTCCGGACGACGTGCTGATGGTGACGGCCGAGCTGACCGTGGTTCTGGTCGATCTGGACGAGCGGAGGCCGATCCCGATCCCGGACGACGTGCGCGAGGCGATCCGCGCCTTCGAAGGCTCGGACCTCGAGGAATGAGCGATCGAGCGCTCGAGGACATCGGGCGCATCCTCGAAGGCGGCGGCGAGCCCGACGACGTGCTCCGAGCCGCCGTCGCCGTGCTCGTGGAGGAGCCTGGGATCGCGTGGGCCGCGATCGCATTTCTCGAGGACCGCGAGCTCGTTGTCGGGCCGCGGGCCGGTGAGCCCGACGAGGCGCGTCGAGCGCGCGTGCCCGTCCTCTACCAGGGCGCCCGAGTCGGCGAGCTCTGGATCGACGGCGACGCCGAGCCCGCATTCCTCACCACGTGGCAGCCCTGCTCTCCGCGCACGTGCTCATCGGCTGGGACACGCGCGGGGAACACTGGCAGCCCTAGCCGCTCGCCGGACCAGGGGAGTGCTGTGTGCCGCGCGCCCGCACCGCCGGGGGGGCGGGCGCGCGCGGCCCCCTTCCCCTCTCCCCGATATCTCATCTGTAGTCACGCAAACGAGGGACGCAATCCCTCGAACGAGGTACCTCGGCGCGGCAACGGCATCAATCCCGTTCGAGACGGGCGCAGAGAGCGATGGCGCGAGAATCGGCCGCTCCCCGGCCGGTCCCGCACGTCTCACGCTCGCGGGCCCGAATGCTCCCGCGGGCCGTGGCCTGCCAAGTTGATCCAAGCCGGGACGGCCGAACGGCGCGCCCCGGAGGTCGCCCTCGACGAGGTCCATGACCGCACCTCGAGCTCTTCTTCGATGTCGTCCGCACGTTCCTCGCTCAGGCGGCCGTCCTCCACGGCCTCGTCCAGCCTCTCCGTGGCCGCGGCGACCATCGCGTCGACGAGCCCGCCGACCGCTTCTCCTCGTCCTCCGCGATCTCGGCGAGCGCTTCACCGTCCCGAAGCCGGTCGCGGCAGCTCCTTCTTGCTCAGGCCGAGGTAGCAATACGCCGCAAACGAGGTCAGCGACGTATTGCTACCTCGGCCTGAGCGAGAAGGAGCTCCGCGACCGGCTTCGGGACGGTGAATCGCTGGCGGAGATTGCCGAGGACGAGGGCAAGTCGGTCGCCGGTCTCGTCGACGCGATGGTCGCCGCGGCCGCGGAGAGGATCGACGACGCGGTCGAGGACGGCCGCCTGGACGAGGAACATGCGGCCGAGGTGAAGAAGTGGCTCGAAGAGCGGATCACGGGCCTCGTCGACGGCGAGCTCCGAGGACCGCCGTTCGGCCGTCCGGGCTTGGGTCCTTGGCAGCGCGGCTCCGACGGCCCGCGAGCGTAGAGACGTGCGAGACCGGCCGCCACCCGCGGCCGGTTCTCGCGCCAGTTCAGCTCTCGAATGCGCCCGTCTCGAACGGGGGTTGATGCCGTTGCCGCGCCGAGGTACCTCGTTCGAGGGATTGCGTCCCTCGTTTGCGTGACTACAGATGAGATATCGGGGAGAGGGGAAGGGGGCCGCGCGCCCGCCCCCCCGGCGGTGCGGGCGCGCGGCACACAGCACTCCCCTGGTCCGGCGAGCGGCTAGGGCTGCCAGTGTTCCCCGCGCGTGTCCCAGCCGATGAGCACGTGCGCGGAGAGCAGGGCTGCCACGTGGTCGAGGAATGCGGGCTCGGCGTCGCCGTCGATCCAGAGCTCGCCGACTCGGGCGCCCTGGTAGAGGACGGGCACGCGCGCTCGACGCGCCTCGTCGGGCTCACCGGCCCGCGGCCCGACAACGAGCTCGCGGTCCTCGAGAAATGCGATCGCGGCCCACGCGATCCCAGGCTCCTCCACGAGCACGGCGACGGCGGCTCGGAGCACGTCGTCGGGCTCGCCGCCGCCTTCGAGGATGCGCCCGATGTCCTCGAGCGCTCGATCGCTCATTCCTCGAGGTCCGAGCCTTCGAAGGCGCGGATCGCCTCGCGCACGTCGTCCGGGATCGGGATCGGCCTCTCGCTCGTCCAGATCGACCAGAACCACGGTCAGCTCGGCCGTCACCATCAGCACGTCGTCCGGAAGCCGGTACGCGGCGCACTCGTAGCTCATGCTGGTGCGACCGATCCGCTTCACGCGGACGTACGCCTCGATCAGGTCGTCGAAGCGCGCCGGCGCGTGGTACTCGACCGGGAGTGCGCGCATGACGAGGTCGCCGCCGGCCTGCGCGAACGGCGCGTTCAGGAGATGACGGTGGTACTCCGTGCGCGCGTGATCGAAGTAGGGGAGGTAGCGCCCGTAGTAGACGATCCCCTGTGCATCGGTGTCGGAGAACCAGACCCGCGCGAGCGCCGAGTACTTGAAGGGCGGCCGGCGATCGGTCACGCGGCCGAGCTCGAGCGTGTCGTTCCCGCCGCGGCTACGCGCGGATGACCGAGAACCTCGTCCCGCTTGCGTTCCATGTGCTCCTCGCGAGCGCGCCTCGAGGTTCAGGCGAAGGAGCGGCTCGGTGTTCGACGGGCGCACGTTCAAGTGCCAGCCGTCGACGTCCACCGAGACTCCGTCCAGATGCGAGACGCGCCCTCGGTTGCGTAGCGCTCCTCGAGCTGCTGGAGCTGACGTGACGTCGGCGACCGGCGTGTTGAGCTCGCCGGTGATGAAGTAGCGCTCGCGGAACGGCGCGAGGATCTCGGACAGCCGCTCGCCCGCTTCGCGAAGGAGCTCCAGCATGAGCAGGAACGGAATGACGCCAGAGTCGGCCTGGGAGAAGTCGCGGAAGTAGTAGTGGCCCGAGACCTCGCCGGCGAAGGCTGCTTCCTCCTTCCGCATGAGCAGCTTGATGAAAGCGTGTCCGACCCGGTTGACGAGCGGCGTTCCGCCCGCGCGCTCGATCGTCTCCGGGACCGCCCAGCTCGCGCGGACGTCGTAGATGACCTTCGCGCCAGGCTCCTTCTCGAGGATCGACTCCGCCAGGAGCGCCGTCGCGAAGTCGCCGGGGACGAACTCGCCGGTGTCGTCGACGAAGAAGCAGCGGTCGGCGTCGCCGTCGAAGGCGACCCCGAGATCGGCGCCCTCCTCGAGCGTCCTGCGCACGATGAACTCGCGGTTCTCGGGCAGCAGCGGGTTCGGCTCGTGGTTCGGGAAGGTTCCGTCCGGATCGAAGTAGCAGCGGACCGCGTCGACTGCGGCAGCCGCTCGAGAACCGGCGGCAGCATCACGCCTGCCATCCCGTTGGCCGCGTCGATCACGACGCTGAGCGGCCGGATCTCGTCCACGTCGACGAACGAGAGGACGCTGCTCGACGAAGCCGGCCAGATGTCGTCAATCGCGCACCTTTCCTTCACGGGGCTGCCCTCGAGCCTCGTGAGCGGGCCGGTCGCGGATGTCCGAGCAGCCCGGAGTCGCCGCCGACCGGGAGCGCCCGCGCGCACGATCTTCATCCCGGTGTACTGCTCGGGTTGTGTGAGGCGGTGACGCCGATTCCGCCGTCGAGGCCAAGCTCGCCGACGGCGAAATAGACCATCTCGGTGCCGACGAGACCGAGGTCGAGCACCTCGGCGCCCGCGTCCGGCCACTCCGATCGCCGCGTCGGACATCGAGGGAGCCGAAAGGCGCATGTCGCGTCCGACCGCGAGGCGTTCAGGCTCGAACTGCTCGACGTAGGCGCGGCCGATCGCGTAGGCGCCGTCCTCGTCGAGCTCGTCGGGTAGATGCCGCGTACGTCGTAGGCCTTGAAGACCGCGGGGTCGAGCACCGACGATGCTAGATCCGGCAACGCCGGACAAGGGCGCCCCCGCCTGCGTTTCTACACTTCAGGCATGGAGCGAAGCTCGCAACGGTGCTGTTCGTCGATCTCGTCAACTCGACGAGCCTCGTCACCGGCACCGATCCCGAGGTCGTCCGGCGCCGCGTGAACCGGTTCTTCGAGACCGTCTCGCATGCGTCACCATCCACGGCGGGATCGTCGAGAAGTTCGCCGGCGATGCCGTGCTCGCTGCGTTCGGCGTCCCGCAGGCGCACGAGGACGACGCCGAACGCGCGACGCGTGCGGCGCTCGCGATGCGCGAGGCGGTCGTCGAGCTCGGGCTCGAGGCCCGGATCGGGATCGAGGCCGGCGAGCTCGTCGTCGAAGACGCGGAGTCGACGTTCGTCACGGGCGAGGCCGTGAACCTCGCGGCGCGGCTCCAGCAGGCGGCGCGACCGGGCGAGATTCTCCTCGGCCCGACCGCGTACCGGCTCGCCGCGGGCAGCCTCGTCGTCGAGGACGCCGGGCCGCTCGAGCTCAAGGGCATCGACGGGCCGCTTCGCGCGTGGCGGGTGGTGGACGCTGCTCGACCGCCCGGTGCGCCCGGCTGGTCCCCGCGCGCCGCTCGTCGGCCGCGAAACCGAGCTCGAGCTCCTCGAGAACACGTTCGCCCGCACGGTGCGCGACGGGCGCGCGCACCTGTTCACGATCTACGGCGAGCCGGGCATCGGCAAGAGCCGCCTCGCGCGAGAGTTCCTGGACGGGCTCGAGCGCGCGAGCGTCCTCATCGGGACGCTGTCTGCCCTACGGCGAGAGCGTCACGTACTGGCCGTTCGCCGAGATGATCAAGGCCGCGGCAGGAATCTCCGACGACGACCCGTTCGAGGAAGCCTTCGAGAAGCTCCGGAGTGCTGCGCCGAGGAGGTCGCGGACGTGCTCGGGCTCGCCGCCGGGATGCTCGAGGCGCTCGAGGGCGGCGCAGTCAGCAGGAGATCGCCTGGGCGGCGCGCGAGATCATGCAGAGCCTCGCCGACGTCCAGCCGCTCGTCCTCCTCTTCGAGGACATCCACTGGGCGGAGGAGCCGCTCCTCGACCTCGTCGAGCACCTCGCGGACTGGGTCCGCGCGCCGCTCCTCATCGTCTGCCTCGCCCGGCCCGAGCTGCTCGACGCGCGCCCCGGGTGGGGCGGGGGCGCGTCCGCTCGACGGCGATCGAGCTCGAGCCGCTCTCCGAGGAGGAGAGCGAGCTCCTCGTCGAGAAGCTCGTCGCCCAGCTCGCGGGCGCGTCCGGCGAGGTGCTGCCGCGCTCCCGAAGGAGCTCCTCGAGCGGGCCGAGGGCAATCCGCTCTTCGTCGAGGAGACGATCCGCATGCTCGTCGAGGGCGGCTCGGGAACGGCGGCCGGACGCGTCCCGGACACGCTGCAGGCCCTCATCGCCGCGCGCATCGACCATCTGCCGCCCGCGGCGAAGACGCTACTCCAGCGCGCGTCCGTGGTCGGCAGAGTGTTCTGGAAGGGCGCGATCGAGCACTTCGCCCGACATCGAGGACAGCGAGCGCTGCTCGACGACCTCCTCCTGCGCGAGTTCCTCCTCCGCGAGCCGCGCTCGTCGATCTCGGGCGAGACGGCGTACCGCTTCAAGCACCTGCTCATCCGCGAGGTCGCGTACGCGGGCCTCGCGAAGCTCGCGCGCGCGCAGCACCACGCGCGATTCGCGGAGTGGCTCGCCGAGCGCACGGGCGAGGAGCTCGTCGAGATTCGTGCCTATCACCTCGACCAGGCGGTGGAGTTCCTGACCGAGCTCGAAGGGGCACCGCCGGAGGAGCTCGCGGAGGACGACCGGACGCGCTCGTCAAGGCCGCCAAACGAGCGATCGCGCGTGAGGCGTACACGACTGCGCGAAGCTGGGCCTGCGTGCGCTCGAGCTTCGGCCGACGCTCGGGGCGCGATACGTCGCAGCGCGGAGCGGCGTGGAGGATGCAGGACTGGGCCGCGGTCAGCTCGAGATGGTAAAGGTCCGCGATCAGGCGCGCGAGCAAGACGAGCCCGTGATCGAGGCCCTCGCGCTGACCGCGCTCGGCGAGGCGATGCTCAAGCGCGGCGGTGATCCCGCGAGCCGCGACCTCGTCGACGAGGCGCTCGAGCTGCTCGCGGACGAGGACGACCGGTCGCACACTTCGACGCGCTCACCGTCCGCGCGACGATCGCTGGCTGGGTCGCGAGATGGACGGCTTCGTCCGCTACATGGAGCGCGCATATGCAATCGCCCTCGACGCCGGCGCAAGGATCTGCAGACGATCGCCGCACAGGCCCTCGCCCAGACGCACATCATGCGAATGGAGCTCGACGAGGCCGAGCTCTTGCTCACCCGGGCGCTCGAGCTCGCCGGGGAGAGCGGCAGCGTGCGTGCGCGAGTGAGCGCGACCCTGTCCTACGGCTGGTTCCTCACGGTGAAGGGTGACCTCGACGGGCCGAGACGGTGCTCGAAGAGGTGCGGGCGACCGCCGCCGAGCTCGGCGTCGAGCCCACGATCGTCGGCGCTGCCCACCTCGGATGGATCGCGCGAACGGGCGACCACAAGCGGGCCGAGAAGCTGTTTCGCGAGGCGCTCCGGATCAGCGCGCCGTGGCGACCGCGGGATGCTGCCGGACATCAGGCCGTGCTCGCCAGGCCCTCGCCGATCTCGGCAAGGTCGACGAGGCCGAGCGCCTCGCACTCGAGGCGAACGCGGGCCCGCAGTAGACACGTGGATCCGCTCGCCGCGACCGCGCTCGCCGCTGTTCGCGCCGCCCAGGGGCGCGACGACGAAGCGGAGGAGCTCTTCCGCTCGGCGCTCGCACTCGCTCGGGAGGGCCATTTCGAGGTTCTTCGAGGTCGAGCCGCTCGAGCGGCTCGTGGACTTCCTGCGTGCTCGGGGGCGCGAGGACGACGCTCCGTCTCAGGCGCGACTCGCCGAGCTGTCCCCGCCGCCGCGAGCACGGAGCGAATCGCCTGACTCGACGCTTCGTCTGGCGACTCGGAGATCACGGTCGCCGGCCGCTCGAAGCCCGAGAGCATCGCTGAGCGGCTCCGCCCGCAGCGTCCCTCGCCGTAGGGCAGGTGCTTCGTCTCGTTGCGGTTCGCGAACGCGATGTCGGAAAAGTGGATGTGGAACGGCGCCCGGCGCGAGGACCTCGTCGACCGCAGCCAGTGCGGCCGCGAACGGCTCGACCTCGAGGAACGCTCCGTCGCTGGTCGCATGCATGTGCGCGAAGTCGAGCACGGGCCGCACCCAGCCGTCCGCCGTGAGATCTCGAGGACGTCGTCGAGCGAGCCGAGGTCGCGCACGCGGCCCATGACCTCGACGCCGAACGGGACTGCGCGATCCTTCTCTCGAGCCGCTCGCGGAGCGTCTCCGAGCTGCTCGACGACGGCGTCGATCGCATCCTCGCGGCTTCGCTCGAGCAGGAAGCCGGGATGGAAGACGACGAGCTCGGCGCCGCTCGCCGCGGCGATCCCGCGCTCCGGTCGAGCGCGCCGACCGCGGACGATGAACTTGCGCCCGCTCGCCTCGAGGTGACCCATGAAACCGAAGAGCGGCGCGTGCACGGAGAGCGCGACGTCGTGCTCGCGAGCGAGCTCCCCGAGTCGCTCGGCGAACGGGTAGTCCATCCAGAAGCCGCTCTCGAAGTCGATCTCACAGGCGGCATAGCCGCGCTCGAGAACGAGCTCGATCGCCTCCTCCGGCGAGTCGCGCGACGGAAGCCGTGCGGGGCCGACGCGGATCCGAGACGACACGCGGCCATCGTAGAGCGCGATGTGATTGCCTCCAGGCCGTGAAGGCGACGATGCTCCTCGCGGACTACGCGGTCGTCTCGGACGGAAAGCTGACGATCGTCGGCGGCGGCTGGTCTCAGACCGGCCCGGAACCTTCCTCGTTCGGCATCGGCCTGCTGATCCAGGTGCCCTGGGACCAGGCAAACACGATGCACTCGTTCTCGGTCGAGCTCCTCGACGCCGACGGGGCCCAGGTCGTTCTCGAACGGGGACGAGGAGGGCGAGCAGACGGTCGCGTTCGGAGGCGAGTTCGAGGTCGGGCGACCCCCGGGCTCAAGCCGGGGACGCCACTCGATTTCCCGGTGGCCGTGAACTCGACGCCGTTGCCGCTCGAGCCGGGCCGGTACGAATGGCGACTCACGATCGACGGCACGTCCCGCGAGGACTGGACGCTCCCGTTCACCGTGCGCGCCGAGGAGGCCTAGCCAGCGCCAGCGGGATCGGCACTCTCTTGGGACGCGCTTGAAAGCCGGTGGTGGGCCGGGGTGCGCCTCGGAACGACGCTGTTTGCGTCCAGCTCGAGGGATCGTGCCGTTTGCAGCTCCGTCCGACGGCGTCCGTACCCTCGGAAGCGTGCCCGGAGAACCAACCCGTATCGATCTGCTCGAGCTCGACATCGACCTCCGCCTCTCCGATCTCTGGCGCGAGGCGGTCGACGTGTCCGAGTGGAACCTCGAGGTCGTCGCCGCTTTCATCCGCGCCGCGTACGGCAAGGGCTACTGCGACGCGCTGACCGAGGAGTCGCCCGGCGCGCTGTGCGTCGAGCACGGATACCGGATGCCTGCTCGGCGCGCATCGCTCCTGTCGCCCAGCGCGACGCTGGCCTGAGCCGAGGCGCTTAAGCCGCACGAGTCGGGGTTCTCGCCCATGCGGGGCTAGACTTTCGGCGTGGCACGAGGCGAGTCCCGCGCGCCTCGTGATCGCGCTCTCGGTGGCTGCGGTGCTCGCGGTGTTCCTCCTCTACACCTCGATCGCGGGTGGCGGCAACCCGTCCATCGCCCCGAGCGAGCTCGCGGGCGCACGGGCGAGGTGCAGCTCGCCGGCGCGGTGGTCGGGCCGGTGACGCGGCGACGCGCACGCCGGTGGCCTGCGCTTCAAGCTCGCGGACATCGGCGGCGGGCGGTCGAGCGCGGTTCAGATCCGGTAACGGGCTCCGTGCCGGAGCTGTTCAAGGCCGGACGGCACATCGTGGTCGACGGCAGGCTCCGGAAGCGGTACGTTCGTCGCCGAGCCGGGCTCGATGATCACGAAGTGCCCGTCGAAGTACGTGGCCAAGCGCGACGCGGCGAACCCTCCTGACGGAGCCACCATGGCCGAGCTGGGTCGCGCCGCCCTCGTCGTCACCCTAGGCCTCTCGTGTACGCGCTCGTCGCGGGCGCCGCTGCGGCGCGCATCGGCCGCCGTCGGCTCGCGCACTCGGCGCAGAACGCGCTCGTCGCTGCGTTCTTCTCGACGCTCGTCGCGTCCGCCGTCCTCCTCGCCCGCGCTCCTCCGGAACGACTTCTCGTTCACGTACGTCGCACGGACGACGAGCGAGGCGCTGCCGACCGCGTACACGATCTCGGCGTTCTGGGGCGGGCAGGAGGGCTCGCTGCTCCTCTGGCTCCTCGTCCTGACGGGCTTCGGCGCGGCGGCAGTACGGCTGAACCGCGGCTGGGCTCGCGATCTGATCGTCTGGGTCGTCCCGGTGTTCGCGGCGGTCGCGGTGTTCTTCTCGTTCCTCGTCGTAGCGGTCGCGAGCCCGTTCGCGACACAGGCCGCGCCGGCGGACGGCGCCGGGATGACGCCGAGCCTCCAGAACCCCTACATGCTCGCGCACCCGCCGCTTCTGTACCTCGGCTACGTCGGCCTCACGGTCCCGTTCGCGTTCGCCCTCGGCGCTCTCCTCTCCGGCCGGACGGACGAGCGTTGGCTCGTCGCGACCCGTCGCTGGACGCTGTTCGCCTGGACCGCCCTCGGCGTCGGCCAGCTGCTCGGGGCACACTGGGCGTACGTCGAGGTCGGCTGGGGCGGCTACTACGCCTGGGATCCGGTCGAGAACGCTGCGCTCATGCCGTGGCTCGCCGCGACCGCGTTCCTGCACTCGGTGATGATCCAGGAGAAGCGCGGGATGCTGCGTGTCTGGAACGTCCTGCTCGTGATCCTCGCGTTCTCGCTCTCGCTCTTCGGGACGTTTCTTACCCGCTCCGGAGTCGTCAACTCGATCCACTCGTTCACGCAGAGCTCGATCGGGCCGTGGTTCCTCGCGTTCATCGCGTTGGTCGTCGGCGTCTCGGTCGCGCTCGTCCTGTGGAGGCTCCCGCTGCTGCGATCGCCGACGCGGCTCGAATCCCCGATCTCGCGCGAGGCGGCCTTCCTCTACAACAACCTGCTCCTGCTCGCGCTCTGCCTCACGATCCTCTGGGGCGTCGTCTACCCGCTCCTGTCCGAGGCGGTGCGCGGCGAGGCGGTCGTGCTCGGACGCGAGTACTACGACTTCTTCCTGCGCATGTTCGGGCTCCCACTGCTCCTGCTCATGGGGATCGGGCCACTCGTGGCATGGCGGCGCGCGTCGCTGAAGAGCCTGCTGACGACATTCCGCTGGCCGACGGCGGTCGCCCTCGTCACGGGGGCGGCGCTCCTCCTGCTCGGCGCCGGGAGCTCGGTGCCCGGGCTCGTCGCGTACACGTTCTCCGCTTTCGTCGGTGCCACGATCGTGCTCGAGTTCGCGCGCGGGACCCGCGCGCGGAAGGCTCTCGGCGCGACCTCCTGGCCCGGCGCCTTCTCGTCCCTCATCTCGCGCAACCGGCGACGCTATGGCGGCTACGTCGTACACGCGTCGATCGTGTTGCTGGCGATCGGGATCGCCGGGTCGAGCGCGTTCGACTCGGTTGCCGAGGCGCGGTTGGAACGCGGTGAGTCGATGGAGATCGCGGGCTACCGTCTGGTCTACCGAACGCTCGACGAGCGCATCGCCGCGAACGCGACCGAGATCCGCGCGACCCTGGGGGTCGAGCGCGGCGGTGACGACCTCGGCACGCTCCAGGCGGGAAAGAACGCGTACACGATCGAGGAGCAGGTCTCGAACGAGGTGGGGATCCGTTCGGACCCGCTGACCGGAGAGGACCTGTTCGTCATTGCCGAGCAGATCGACCCGGACGGAAGCGTCTACTTTCGGGTCTTCGTGAAGCCACTCGTCAACCTCATCTGGGTCGCGGGCCTCGTCTTCCTGCTCGGCTCGCTGATCACGCTCTGGCCTGACGCCCGCGAGCAGCGGCGGCTCGCCGAGCGCACGCGCGAGCTCGTCGTCCCGGCGACCCGTTGACCTTGGCCTTGGTCCTGGCCGCTCTGCTTGCAATCGGGTGCGTCGTGGCAGTCGCGCTTCCGTTCCTCCGGGAGCCGGAGCCTGAGTCGGACGATCTCGCCGAGCTCGACGAGCGCGAGCGTCGACGCCTCGAACTGCTCGAAGCCCGTGATCGCGCGCTCGCCTCGCTCCGCGAGCTCGAGTTCGACCACCGGACCGGAACTGTGGGGGACGAGGACTACCGCGCGCTCGTAGGCCCTCTCCGAAGGGATGCCGCGATCGCGCTTCAGGCGCTCGAGCACGATGGATCAGCCCGCGCCGACCTGCGGAAGAACGAGGAACGTCCGGCCGACGAGCGAATCTCATGACTATGCGACGGCGAATCACCGTCGTGGCTTGCTTCCTGCTTGCTCTCGCGCTCGTCGCGTCCGCGGCGGGTCAGGAAGACCCCGCGGCCGAGAAGGCGCAGATCGACCAGCGCATCGCCGATCTGCAGTCGGAGATCGCGGCCGCGAAAGAGCAGGAGGGAGTCCTGACCTCTCAGCTCTCGGACGTCGTGTCGGAGCTCAGGGCGGCCCAGGACGCAGTAGCGAGGGCCGAGAGCAGCCTCTCCGTTCTCGAGACCGAGCTGGCGCGGGAACGGGACCGGCTCGCGCAGGTGACCGTGCGGCTCGAGCAGCAGACGAGAAAGCTCGAGCGGCTCAAGCGTGAGTATCGGCGCGCGGTCGGCATCCTCGGGGCGCGGGTGCGGGCGATATACGTGAGCGAGTCGCCGGACGTGCTCTCGTTCCTCGTCTCCGCTTCGAGTTTCAACGAGATCCTCGACAGCTTCGAGTTCATGGAGAGGATCGGGATCCAGGACAAGAAGATCGCGGCGCAGGTGAAAGAGTCGAGGACGCGCGCCGCGGCGCAGCGGGCGGAGACCGCGAAGACACGCCGTATCGCCGTCGCGACGGTCGCGGTCATAGAGGCTCGAACCGTGGAAGCGCGGGAGGTCCGCGACGAGCTCGCCGCGAGCAGGGACTCACTCGCCGCCGCGCGCCAGCTCACGCAGCACGCGATCACCGATGCGCGTGAGTCGCGTACTGAGTACCTCCAGGAGGTCGAGGCGCTCGCGGCACAGAGCGCGACGCTCGCAGCGGCGATCCGCGACGCGCAAGCTCAGGCCGCCTCCACGGGAACGGGCGCGCCGTCGGCGGCCGGGTTCATCTGGCCTGTCAACGGTGCCGTCGTGAGCGGCTACGGCATCCGTTGGGGGCGGATGCACGAGGGAATCGACATCACGGCCCCGAGTGGGACGCCCATCTGGGCCGCGGCAGCCGGGACCGTGATCCACGTCGGGTGGTACGGCGGCTACGGGAACCTCGTGGTCTTGGACCACGGCAACGGTCTCGCGACCGCGTATGCGCACACTTCCGCGATCCTCGTCGGCGTCGGTCAATCGGTCGGGCAGGGCGAGACGATTGCGCTCGTCGGCTCGACCGGGCACTCGTCCGGGCCGCACCTGCACTTCGAAGTGCGGGTCAACGGCTCGGCGGTCGACCCGCTCCTCTACCTCTGAGGTCGTTCGCTCGGAAGGCGTACGTTCCGGAGCGAGTTCGAAGGCGCTGCACTAGCGCTCGACGTCTAAGCGGCTTCGGTCGCGGCCCGCGGAAGCTCGATCGGGACGACGTGATGCAGGTCCGGGAACGCCCGCCAGCGTTCGTCGAGCCCGAGGCCGTATCCGGCAAAGAGCTCGTCCGGCACCGTGAAGCCGATGTAGCGGAGCGGGATGTCGTCCACGAGCCGGCGGTACGGACGGTCGAGAAGCGTCACCGCGTGCAGGCTCGCGGGCCGGTGGAGACCGAGCGTTCTGACGAGGAAGTGCAGTGTGAGCCCGGTGTCGACGACATCCTCGACGACGAGCACGTGCCGGTCCTCGATCGGCGAATCGACGTCCTTGAGCACCCGGATACCGCCGTCGCGGTCGTCGCTGTACGGGGCGAGCTCGACGACGTCGAGCGTGTGCGGATCGGGAGCGCGCGCGTGAGGTCGGCGAGGAACACGACGCTGGACTTGAGCGGCGCGATGAGGATTGGGTCGAGACCGGAATAGTCCCCCGCGATCTCGGCACCCAGCTCGGCGACGCGGGCGGCGATCTGGACACGCGTCAGGTAGACGTCGCCGACCTCGCCGTGCTCGGACCGCAAATCGGAAGGCTGCATCCGCTACGAGGCCATCCGCAGTCGATAGCGCTGCGCGAGGCTCTCGATGTCCCGCCGGTAGAAGAGCTTCACACGCACCTCCGGGTACAGGCGCTGAAGCTCGCGGAGCTTTCGGTTCTTCCGGGTCACGAGCGACTGTTTCATCACCGTGACCTCGATGAAGAGATCCTGCTGAGGGAGGTAGAAGTCCGGAGTGAACGCGCTCACCACTCGTCCGTCCGCGTCGCGCTCGAGCACGAACGTGCGCGGCTCGTAGTCCCACGCGATCCCGTAGTAGTCGAGGATCTTTGCGCACTCGAGTTCGCTGCGATTCGCGAACCTCGGTGGCTTCGATCCACAATATGCCTGGAAAACGGCATTTTCCACCCGCACGAGAGCCAGGGTACCGGCAGCGTCGGACGGCTCGGGGCGACGTAGACTGTGCGCATGTCCGGGTCGGATGGCGTCTTTCGGATCGCTCAGATCTCCGATCTCCACTGTGGCGGCCCGTACTTCGAGGTCAGCCTCCTCGAGCGCGCGATCGGCGAGATCAACGAGCTCGAGCCGGACATCGTCGTCTGTTCGGGGGATCTCACGACCTTCGGCTTCCGGCACGAGTACCTCACGGCCCGCGAGTACCTCGACCGCATTCGCTGCGACTCGATCGTGGTCGTCCCAGGCAACCATGACTCACGGAACGTCGGCTACGTCCACTTCGAGGAGATGTTCGGCGAGCGGAACTCCGTGCTTCGCAAGGACGGAGTCGCGATCGTCGCGGTCGACTCGAGCGAGCCCGATCTCGACCACGGGCAGATCGGCCGTGGGCGGTACCGCTGGGTCGAGGAGCAGTTCGCGGAGGAGCCGGCCGACCTCAAGATCTTCGTGCTCCACCACCACCTGCTGCCTGTGCCCGGCACCGGGCGGGAGCGGAACGTCGTCTACGACGCCGGGGACGCGATCGAGTGCCTCCAGCGCGCCGGCGTGCGGCTCGTGCTCTCCGGCCACAAGCACGTGCCATACGTCTGGCGTCTCGAGGATCTCTTCGTCGTGAACGCCGGAACCGTCTCCTCGCTTCGTCTGCGCGGCAATACGAGGCCCTGTTACAACGTCATCGAGATCGCGGACCGGAAGGTCGACATCTGGCGCCGGCATCCGTTCCACGGGGAGCTGAAGCTCGTCTCCTTCTCGCTCGACACGCTCGAGTACGCGAAATTCACCGGCGCCATCGATGACGAGGTCACCGCGAGGACGTGAGGGCACTCGCCATCGTCGACGGCGAGCACTATGCGCCCGTCGTCCGGGACGCGCTGGCCGAGCTTCCGTACGACTTCGTCGCAGCCGTGCTCGTCGGCGGCGCCGAGAAGCTGCGCGGCGGCGAGGAGTACGGCGTGCCGCTGGTGGAAGACGTGGAGACCGCGATCGCGAGGTTCGCGCCCGAGATCGTGGTCGACCTCTCCGACGAGCCCGTGCTCGGCCCCGTCGAGCGCTTCGCCCTCGCGAGCCGAGTTCTCGCTTCCGGCCTTCCGTACGTCGGTGCGGACTTCCGCTTCGACCCTCCCGTCTTCGAGCCGTTCGGGCTCCCGTCCATCGCCGTCACCGGGACTGGCAAGCGCGTCGGCAAGACGGCGGTGACCGGCCACCTCGCGCGGCTGCTCACCCGCGACCGGCGCCTCGTCGTCGTCGCTATGGGACGCGGCGGGCCCTCGGAGCCCGAGATCGTCACCGTGCCTCCCACGGTGGACGCGCTCGTCGCGCTCTCCCGGGACGGGCGGCACGCGGCGTCGGACCATCTCGAGACGGCCGCGCTCGCGGGAGTCGAGACGGTCGGCGCTCGCCGATGTGGAGGCGGGCTGGCGGGAGCCGTCTTCACCTCGAATGTCGGCGCCGGCGCGCGCGTCGCCGAGCAGCTCGACCCTGACCTCGTGATCTTCGACGGGAGCGGCGCTGCGCTCCCGCCCGTCGCGACCGACCGGACGGTCGTCGTCGTCGGCGGGCACCAGAGCCCGGCTGTCGCGGCCGGCTACCTCAACGCCTTTCGGCTGCTCCGCGCCGACCTCGTCGTCGTCACGATGGCCGAGCCGGGAACGGGCTGGGAGCACACGCGCGACGCCGTTCGCGCAGTCGTGCCGAACGGGATCGACACGGTTGCGACGGTGCTGCGCCCGCGCCCGGCGGAGGACGTCAGAGGGCGCACGGTCGCGTACTTCTGCACCGCTCCGACGCCCGCGCATGCCACGCTCGCCGGGCATCTCGAGGCCGCGCACGGCGCGGATGTCGTCCACATCTCCGGGAACCTCGCGGACCGCGACGCCCTTCGCGCCGAGCTCGAGGAGCTCGAGGCCGACGTCTTCCTCGTCGAGCTCAAGGCCGCCGCGGTCGACGTCGTGGCCGAGGTCGCGCTTGCTCGCGGCGTCGACGTCGTGCTCGCGGCGAACGACGTCGTTGCGGCCGATCGAGAACTGGACCTTGACGAGATGGTGCTCCAGCTGGCACCAATTAGGTCGTGAGCGAACGTCGACACGTCACTCCGCTGCCGCTCGGCGACGAAATTCCGTTCTCGAAGGGGCTCATGGCCCGCGCGCTCGTCGTCACCGGGCTCGATCCCGAGCGGGCCTACCTCATCGCGCATCGGGCCGATCGGGACCTCGTCGAACGCGGCGCGCAGTCGCTCGACCTCGATCGCCTCGGTGAGCTCGCGGCCTCGATGATCGGCGACGACGACGCGGCGACGACGGTCGGGCGCCTGAAACGCCTCGACGCGCTCCAGCGCATCGAGGAGCCGTTGCTCCTGCTCGTCGGTGGCGCGACCGGCACGGGGAAGTCCACGCTCGCGACCGAAGCCGCGCACCGGCTCGGGATCACGCGCGTCACGTCGACCGACTTCATCCGGCAGACGATGCGGGCGTTCTTCTCCGAGGAGTTCATGCCGTCGGTGCACTATTCGAGCTTCGAGGCGCGGCTTGCGCTGACGCGCGCCGAGGAGGAGGAGTCAGGCGACGCCGCCATCCTCGGCTTCCTCGACCAGACGAGGAACGTCCTCGTCGGCGTCCATGCCGCGCTCGAGCGGGCTGCGACCGAGCACTGGTCGCTCGTCCTCGAGGGCGTGCATCTCGTTCCGGGCATGGTCTCGACCATGTTCCCTGGAGCGTTCGTCGTACAGTGCGTGGTCGCGATCGAGGACGAGAACCTGCACCGAAGCCACTTCTGGGTGCGCGAGTACGCGACCGAGGGCCTGCGCCCGCTCGAGAAGTACCTCGATTCGCTCCCGCAGATCCGGCAGATCCAGGACTACCTCGTCGAGCGCGCACACCGCTACGACGTGCCGGTCATCGTGAACGACTCGCTCGACCACGCGATCGGCGACGTGATGGATCTCGTGCTCCGCCGCGCCGATCAGATCGTCGGGATCTCCTGACGCGCGGCCGGCGCGTCCCGCGTCTCTAGAATTGCCGCATGGTCGCTCGCGAGGACGTCGTCGACGCACTGCACGGGGTAGAGGATCCCGAGCTCGGGATGGACATCGTCGAGCTCGGCCTCATGTACGACGTCGAGGTGGACGGGCCGAGGGTGAAGATCCTGTACAGCCTGACCTCGATGGGGTGCCCGGCCGGCGCGATGATCGCCGACGGGATCGTCGACGCGGCGCGTTCGGTAAACGGTGTCGAGGAGGTCGAGGCCGAGCTGACGTTCGACCCGCCGTGGACGCCCGACCGCATGTCGGACGACGCGAAGTTCATCCTCGGCTTCGGTTGAGCCGGGCCTGCTAGCCGGGGATCGCGAGCACGACCTTCCCGAACTGCGCGCTCGACTCGAGCCGTTCGTGCGCCTTCGCGACCTCGGCCAGGGGAAAGACGCTGTCTACATGGACGCGTGCACGGCCTGCCTTGACGAGCTCGTACGCAGCCTCGAACTCAGCCGGCATCCCCATCGTCGAGCCGTAGACGACGAGCTCCTTCCACCAGAGCCGGTATAGCCGCGCGGGTGGCCCGTGGCCGGAGGTCGCGCCGCAGACGACGATCCGTCCACCGCGCGAGGCGGCCGCGAGCGAGCGCTCCCATGTCGCCTCCCCGACGGTCTCGACGACCACGTCAGCGCCTGCGCCGCCCGTCGCGTCGCGGACCGCCTCGACGACGTCGTCCTCGGTATGGCTGACGGCGACGTCGGCGCCGAGCTCGCGCGCGCGCTCGAGCTTCTCGCCGCTCGACGAGGTCACGATCGTCCTCGCCCCCAGGGCCCGCGCGAGCTCGAAGGCCGCCAGCGCGACCCCGCCGCCGATGCCCCAGAGAAGCACCCACTCGCCCTCGCGGAGCGCGGCCTTCGTGACGAGCATCCGGTACGCGGTCTCGAAGACGAGCGGGAAGGCGGCGCCCTCCTCGAACGAGAGCGACTCCGCGAGCGGGTAGAGCTGGGTGGCGGGAATCGCCTTGAGCTCGCAGTTGGTGCCGTCCGTGTGCTCGCCGATCACGGTGATGCGACCGTCGTGGACGATCCCGGGGTTGATCACGACCCGGTCGCCGATAGCAACGCCGGTCACGCCCTCACCGAGCGCGGTGACGACTCCCGCGCCGTCGGCGCCGAGGATGCGGGGCTTCGGCACCGACGGGAGCCCCTTCCGGACCCAGACATCGAGATGGTTGAGACCGGCCGCGCGGAGCTCCACGAGAGCCTCGCCGGGACCCGGGGTCGGATCGGGGACGTCCTCGTACCGGAGGACCTCCGGCCCACCGTCCTCGTGGATGCGGACGGCTTTCACGGGCAGAATCCTCGCATGACCGCAGCCGAGCTGGAGCGGCTGGCCGCGGACCTCGGCCTCGACGTCGTCGGCGCCGCTCCGGCCGCGCCGTACGAGGAGACCGAGCGGCACATCCGCGAGCGCAAGGAGCGTGGCCTGTTCGCGGACATGCGCTTCACGATGGCGAAGCCCGAGATCTCGTGTCATCCGGAGCGGTTGTTCGCGGGTGCGCGCACGGTCGTCTCGGCGGCGCTCTGCTACTACGAGCCGGCGCCGGCACGCGCTGGTGCGGATATGGCCCGTCTCGCGCGGTACACATGGCGCGACGCGTACGCCGAGTTGCGGCATGCGCTCGACACGCTCGGTGGTCGGCTCGGTGGTCGCTACCTCGTCCTCGTGGACGAGAACGAGCACGTCGATCGCGAGGCTGCAGTCCGAGCCGGGGTGGCGTTCTACGGCAAGAACACGATGGCGATAACTCGTCGCTTCGGCTCCTGGGTCGTCCTCGGGACGTTGGTCACCGAGGCAGAGATCGAGGCCACGCCGGCGCTCGAGCTCGACTGCGGCTCGTGCCGGCTCTGCATCGACGCGTGTCCGACGGGCGCCCTTGACGACCCGGGCACTCTGGACTCGACGAAGTGTCTCTCGTACTGGACGCAGGCACCCGAGCCGATTCCCGACGAGTACCGCGCGGAGCTGGCGGACACGGTGTACGGCTGCGACATCTGCCAGGACGTATGCCCGTGGAACCGGGGGGTCGAGAAGAGGCGCGGCGAGGAGACTGTGTCGGAAGGCTCGACACCGACGGTCCCGCTCCGCGAATGGCTTGAGCGGGACGGTGACGAGCTCGTGGCGGACTTCGACCGCCTGTACGTCCCGCGCAACGACCCGCGCTGGCTGAGGCGGAACGCGCTCGTGGCGGCAGGCAACGTGGGCGGGGAGGAGCTCGTCACGGTCGTCGAGCGGTTCGTCGACGACGACGATCCGATGCTGAGCGATGCCGCCCGCTGGGCGCTCGCGCGCATCGCCGCGCGATCTGTCGCATGACGGCGGGTGACCTCGATCGCATCGCGGTGCTCGTGCACGAGGTGCGGAGCCCGGTGGCTGCGCTCGGCGCGATCGCAGTCGTCTACTCCGAGCCTTCGATCGAGTCGGACGAGCGCCGGACGCTCACCGATCTCGTCATCTCGGCATGCCGCGGGATCGAGCGTGTGGTCGGTGACGCGACCGTTTCGTCGATCCGGCTCGAGGATGTCGAGCTAGGCCGCGTCGCGCGTGAGGCCGCGTCCGCCGGTCGCCTGCTCGGGGCGGACGTCCGCGCCGCCGTCGGTGACGGTGTCATCCACGTCGAGGCCGACCCCGTCCGGCTTCGTCAGGCGCTCGACAACCTCGTGTCGAACGCGATCCGGCATGCGCCCGGCGAGCAGGTCGTCGTTGCCGTCGAGCCGGGCGAAGGCGTCGTCCGAATCTCCGTCTCGGATCGAGGCCCGGGGATCCCGCCCGCCGATCAGGAGCGGATCTTCGAGCCCGGCGCGCGGCTCGGCGCCGATCGCTCCGGATCGGGCCTCGGGCTCCCCGTGGCGCGCGCGATCGCGGTTGCCCATGGGGGAGAGCTCACGGTCGCGTCGGCGCCGGGCGAGGGCTCGACCTTCACGCTCGCGCTGCCCGACGCAGCGCGCAGCTAGCCCGCGACGAAGGCCTCCAGCTCGTACTCTCGGATGCGCCGGCCCTCCGCGTCGTGCTCGGAGATGGAAAAGGTCGCGCTCGAGGTCTCGATGTCGACACCTGACACGGTGGAGATGCGCATCGGGCAATCCGCCCGCGGCCTCGTACACCTCGGTGTATGCGGGCTGTTCGACCGCGACGTAGCGCACGTCGTCGGCTGGCTGGACCCAGGCCGAACCAACCGGTGCGCCGTTCTGTCGTCCGGCAGACGATGCTGAGTCGTGGGTCCCTGAGACGGCCCGAATAGAGCTGTCCCCAGGCGCCGCCGCACCAGCGCCGACTCTCCTCGCGCGGCCCGGAGCTGTTCGAGCAGCCGAAAACCGCCTGACCGGACGCCTCCTCGAAACGTCACGCTCTCGGTAACCACGCCAACGCGGACAACGGCAGAATCGGCCGCGTCGAGCTCCGGCGAATCGGTCACGGAGACACGAACCGGCTGCTGAATCGGACTCGATCGTTTCGACCGGAGTGACCGTCGACGACGTGAAGACCGTGTCGGCCGCTCGATGCCCTCGAGCTCGACCGGCATCTCGGCGGGCGGACGTCCCATCGAGTAGGGACCGGAATCCATCGTCGCTCCCGCTGGCGCACCCAGTGAGGAGCGCTCCCGACGACGAGAGCGACGATAAGGCTCCGCAGGCGCCCGTCAGGACGGGATCCCACCGGTCGCCCAGCCGACCCGTCGAACTCCGCTGTAGCTCGAGTCGCCGCGGTAAGTCCGCGTCCACAGACCGGTGCCGTATGCCTCGCCTTTCGCCTCGATGATGAGGTCCGACCCGTCGGCATTCGTCGCGTAGATCATGCCGATGTGCCCCGTGCTTGCCAACGCGTCCATTCTGGTCGTGGCCCATTTGGACATGGCCACGTTGGGAGCGCCGACGCCGTACTTGAAGTCGGCCGCCAGATAGGGCCCATGGACATCGCGGAGCGGATGCCACTCGTAGTACCCGTCGTTACTCTCCGTCATCGATTCGCGCCAGATCTTGAACGTGAACCCGGAGCAGTCGCCGCCTTCACCACCGGTGCCACCTACACCCGGAGGATCGCCAGGCGAGTCGTCGCGGTCGTTGTCGTCCCAGCACCCACCGCCCCACTGGTACCCCTCGTACCAGGCGCGGAGCGCCGAGACCGTGGATCCGTCTCGCGTGATGTGCGTGATCGGCGTGGGAGCAGCGTAGTTGCAGCGATACGCGACGAACTGCGTGTGGTAAGCGCTCGCGGTGCCGGCGGCAGACAGCGTGAACGCCACCGCGAGCCACGCGACGAACTTCACCGGAGCAGACATCAGCTCACCTCCAGGTCGAAGCGGTCGACGAACACGTTCGTGGGCGTCGAGCCCAGCTGGTACAGCGCCGAGCCTCTGAGACGGAACCGCGAGAGCGGAGCCGTCTCGGCCCAGTCGGCGGAGTCGAGGGAGAGCATGCGCTCGAGGCCCGTCGGGCCGAGCACGAGGACGACGAACTCGTCCTGTGTGTCCGTGTAGACGCGGGCGACGAGAGCGAGGCGGCTACCGAGCATCTCCGCGAGCTGCACTTCGGCGATCGGGGTCTGGCTCGTAATCCGCCAGCTGCGCGGCACGGCGCGTCCGCCGCTCACCGAGACGCGGATCTCAGAGCCGCGCCGGAGAACCACGACTTCGTTGCCGCTCGAGAGCGGTCGGGCCGCCTCGCCCGCCGAGCTCTGGGCCGCCGGGCTGAGCGCCCGGCCGTCTGCGGCGAGGACAGGTGTCCACTGATTCGACGGTTGCTGGAGCACCGTCGGGGCACCGTCGGCTCCGAGCCGGATCTGTGACGCGTGCCCAGCGATCATCGCAGCGCCCTTGGCGACCCCAGTCGCGCCGAAAGAACGCAGGAGCTGCTTGTCGCGTCCGCCATTCGTCGACTCGAGCACGTGCATCGTCCCGTCCGGGGCGACAGACATATCCGCGAGCGTTCCGTTGATCGCGACCGGCACCGATGCGCTCGCAGCGCGATCCGCGGCTCGCCAACGCAGGACGCGGCGGTTGGCCTCGTCGAGGACGTGCACCGTTCCGTCGTGCGAGACGTCGAAGGCCGCGCCTCCGATCGGAGTCAGGTTGCGCCCTTGCTCGAGCCCGACCTGTCCCGGTCCGGAGCCCCAGGTCGTCTCCGCGACGCGCGCGCTCCGCGTCGCGACACGTCCGAATACGTGCTCTCCGAGCGCGACGTGAACGGGGCTCCCGAGCGGGAGGCTCCGCTGAGGCGCTGACGCCCCGCCCGCGGGCAACGTGATGGTCGCCCCTGTGTCCGAGCTTCGCAGCACGGCGTAGTACGTGAAGCCGTTCGCCGCGCGTGCGAGCGGCTCTGGCACGACGGCCGCAAATCTTCCGTTCAGCGCGCCGCGCTCCTCCCGAAGCACGAGCTCGCGAAACGGCCCGGCGGTGCCCGCTCGCACGAACACCGAGCCTGTCGCCTTGCAGGGTGCGGCCGTCTCGACCCCGGCAGCCGCGCAGAAGATGTCGTAGCGCAACTCGACCCGCTCGCCTCGAGCGGTGAGCAGCGGAGGCAGATGAGACGCCTCGAGGACAGGCGCCGCCGTCGGCGTCGTCAGTTGGTGTGCGACAGCCGTGCCCGCGAGGATGACAGTGACCATGCCTGCAAGTGCGCCGACGACGATCCCAGCGGCGCCGGCAAGCTTCCCGCGCACGATCCGTGATTCGTCCATTCGAGCTCCTTTGTTGTCGCTTCCGGCGACCGTAGCGGCAGCCGGAGTCGATCAAGGAGCTCCGTATGGAAGTCGGCACGCTGTTGGCGCCGACTCGAGACAGAGGGAGTTGGCTTAGCGCCCGGTCGGGACGCGAGACGTCTCGCGCTGGAGCCGCCGAGCCCGCTTCGCGACGACGTCGCGCAGCCGCTGGGGGCCGAGGACGACGGTCTCGCCGCGATCGGCGAGGACCTCCGAGAGAAGCCACTCCTCGGTCTTGTAGGGCATGTCCGCGATGGCAGATCCGTCCGTGAGCGCGCGCGCCCCGCGCTCGAGCTTCCAGCGCGCGACTGCGGGGGAGTGGAGGAGCTTGGCCATTCGCGGGTTCTGGAGGTACGACGGATCGAACCCTTCCCGCGGCTCGAAGCCCTCGTCGGTGATCTGCGCCGAGCGCATCCGGTCGAGCCTGAACGTGCGCGCGGCGTCGACGCTCCGGTCCCACGTGTGCACCCGCCAGACGGGGAGCTCGCGCTCGATCGTGTACGGCTCGACGCGCCTCAGGGACGGGCTCTCCTCACCTTCCTTCATGTACTCGAGCTCGACGATGCGGCGCTTCTCGGCGGCCTCGCTCAGCACGCGCACGAGCGCCTCCTCATCGGAGGTCTCTCTCGGCGCCGGAGTCGCGGCGAGGTCGAAGCTGCCGAACGTCTCCTCGAGCTTCTTCCGGACCCGCTTGAGCGGTGTGTGTGCTTCGGCCGCGATCGTCGGCCCGACGTATTCGATCGCGAGCCGGATCGCCCGTGCCTCGAGCGGCGTCAGCTTCGGCGGGCGTCGGAAGACGTCGCCGTACAGCTCCTTGTCGACGCGGACGACGTCGCCGTCGTGCACCGCGTACACGGCGTAACAGCCACCGCCGAAGTTCACCAGGTTGAGCAGGGAGAGGTGGTCCTGGAGCTCCTCGAGCGGGACCGAGATGCGCGCAGCGAGCTCGGCGGCGTCGAGGACGGCCGTCCGCTCGTCGCCGCAAGCTGCGAGGAGTTGCGCGAGGAGCGCCTGGAGCACGCCGAAGCGCTCGGGTGCGACCGGCCCGACGGGACGTTCCGGCAGCGGCTGGCGGGGATCCGCGCGCTTTTGCCCTGCGGGCTCCGGCGCCGTCCCCGAATGCGCTTCGTCGAGCCGCGCGAGGCCCTCGGCGACCGCGTCCCGAAGCTCCTCGGGCTCGAGGGCGACTGCGCGCCCGTTCTGGCGCAGCACCCAGCCGGCGAGCAGCTCGACGTTCGCGAACTCGGTCTCGAACACTCCCTCCTCGACGGATCCGGCGTCCGCCAGAGTTCGCTCGACCCACCAGGCGGTGTCGTCGGACACGGCGATGCGTGCCGTGCCGATCGTCTCGCCGATCTGCCACGGTCTCGGAACGCGGTGTGCCTCGACGTCGAAATCCGGCGGCACGCGGAAGTCGCGCTCGCGCCGAGTGGCGAAGCGGATGTCGCCGCTGATCCGCGAGACCTTGAACGTCCGAATGCTCCCACGCTCGAGGTCGTGGCCGACGACGTACCAGTTCCCGTCGTCGAGTCGCAGCGCGTAAGGGTTCACCGTGCGGTCGGTGCGCCGCGTGCGGTGCGGGCTCAGGTAGCTGAACTTGACCGTGCGCTGCTTCGAGATCGCGGACTCGAGCTTCGAGAGCCGGCCCGCGAGCTCCGGCGAGTAGTCGGGCGCGCTCACGCGAACACGCTCGGCGGTGTCCGTGGGCGGCTCCGCGAACCCCGAGCGTCCGAGAGCGAGGTTCTGGAGCGCTAGCCGGAGCGGTTCTGCGTAGGCGAACTTGCCTTCGAGGTAGTAGAGCGCGGTCTGCAGGGCGGCGAGCTCGTCGTCGTCGAGCTCGAGGCGGTCGAGGAAGTAGTGCTCGGAGCGCAACGTGTAGAGCTCCTCGCCTGTGAACTCGTCCCTTTGAGACTGGAGTGGGACACCGAGCGCCGTGAGCTCCGCGCGGTCGGAGTAGTAGCGGCGCGCGAACGCCTCGTCCGACATCTCCGAGTAACCCTCGACATTGGACTTCACGTCGCGAGCGGTCAGCGGTCGTCGCTCGGCCATGAGGAAGGCGACGAGCGAGAGCTGCCGGATGAGCTTGTCTGCGTCGTGCGACATGTGGTTGCCGAGCTTATCTTGCGCAGGATCGGAGTCCGCTAGCGCGGATCCCGATCGCGCGAAGCGGACCCCCTCATTGGGTGCCCGAATAGCTCATCTCGCCGGCGTGTGACGTCGCCTGTTTGGTCGAGCAACCCCGGTGGGGCTAGGTCTGCCTAGGTCTCAGGCGGCGACCGCGGGCTGCTCGAGATGCTGATGCGACGGGCAGTAGTCGCGGCCCGGGAGCGGTGTGCGCTGGCACGCCTTGCCCTTCCGCGTCGTCGCGTGACAGCGGGAGACGCCGCCGTCCAGGAGGCCGGCCTCGATCTGCTGCTCGATGAACGTGGTCGCCGCGCCGACGCCCTCCTGCACCGCCCAGGCGACCTGCGCCTGCGCCGTGATCGGGAAGTAGCGCCTGATGTCGGCGAAGAGCGCGCGATCCGGCTTTGCGAAGTAGTGCGGATCGTCGGCGAGCCGCTCCATCGTCTGCTCGCACTCGCAAAGCACCGCACGCCGGTACTCGAGCTGCGTGCTGTTGTCGACGTAGGGGTCGATCAGATTCTTGATCGAGCGATAGATCGCTCGCGAGTATTGATACATGCACGAGCGCAGCTGGGCGGCGTGATCGTCTATGGGAAAGCTCGACTTATCGGGGAACCCTGTTACCGGGCGGTAAAAACGCGGGTCGTGAGTCGACCCGGGGGAGTGTAGCGACTTTCGGGCGTTGTTACAAAGTCGCGGGCCGAATCGTCAACGAAGGCAACTGGCTAGGGCACGACGTGACGAACCGTCGCCGTCCCGGCGAACCGGCGTGCGGGTTGGAGCGCGCTCGTCGCCTCGGCCTCCGACCCGTAGACGCCTGTGAAGACGATCCAGTAGCCGGGATGGAGGCTCGCGTACTGGGACGAGTCGAGGACACCGACGGCGGTCAGACCCGCGCGGCGCGCGTCGACTGCGCGTCTCGTCGCGGCCCGACGGCCGCCCGTCTGCGGTAGCGAGGCCAGCGCCACCGTCCAGCCGTCGTCTCCCGTCGGCCACTCGACGGCCGGGATGGGAACGTCGCCCGACGGAGACGTTGACGTACCGTCGCCGGGCACCGTCGCGAAGCCGCCGGTCGCCGTGATGACCTCCGCTGCGTCGGTGCTCCCATCGGTCGCTGCCACCGCGACGGCCGCGCCTCCCAGTGCCACGACGGCTGCGACGGCCGCCCGAAGCGCCCAGCCCTGCCCGAGATCCCGCGGCCGGCCGACGGGCCCTTCACCCGGGAGCCGGACGCCACACTCGAGGCAGTACTCCTGGCCCTCCGCAACGGGGCCCGCGCAGCGCGGGCATTCGCTCACGGTTCTGCCTCGAAGCCGGCCCCAGCCGTGACCGCGGCGGGGCGACCGCAGGTCGCGCAGAAACGGGCGCCGAGGAGAAGCGGCGCTCCGCAGACGCACTCGGACCCGCCTTCGCGCTTCAGGCCCGCGCTTCCGTCGAGGACCGCGTCGATCTCGTGGATGCGCGCCTCGACGGCGACGAGCTCCGCGCAGCGCTCGACGACGAGGCTCGCGCTGAAGCGGTCGCGCTTGTACATCTCGAGCGTGAGCCCTCCGAGGTCGCGCAGCCGGTCCTCCCGCACCTGAAGCAGCGCCTTCCGCTCGCGCCGAAGCTCGCGAGCAGGTGGCGTGACGTAGCGCGGAGCGCCGCGCTCGCTCGCGGGGACGCGGTCGTGTGGGCTCGACGCCACGACGTCAGCCTAGAGCTGGAACACGACGACCCGTTCCTCGGTCATCTCCCGGACCGCGTACGCCGGACCTTCGCGGGTGTTCCCCGAATCCTTGATCCCGCCGTAGGGCATCTGGTCGGCGCGGAAGGTCGGCGCCTCGTTGACCGTGACGCCGCCGAACTCGAGGCCGGCCGCGGCCTGTAGCGCGGCCTTGACGTCGGTCGTGAAGATCCCCGCCTGGAGCCCGAAGCGGGTGCCGTTCGCGAGCGCGATCGCCTCGTCGAGGCTGTCGTAGGGAGCGACCGTGCAGAGCGGACCGAAGACCTCTTCGCAGGAGACCTTCGCATCCGCTGACGCGCCGGCGATGACGGTGGGGCGGAGAAGCTCACCGTCGAGAGCACCGCCCGCGAGGATCTCGGCGCCCTGGCCTCGCGCCTCCTCGATCCATGACAGAACGCGGTCGCGCTCCGCACTCGAGATGAGCGGCCCGACGTCCGTGCTCTCGTCGGCGGGGTCGCCGAGCTCCAGCGCCTCGACACGGGGCACGAAGAGCTCCAGGAAACGGTCATACGCGCTCCGCTCGACGTAGATCCGCTGGACGGAGATGCAGCTCTGGCCCGCGAAGCTGAACGCGTTTGCAGCGAGCCGCTTGGCCACGTCCTCGAGGTCGGCGTCGGCAGCCACGATCACCGGCGTCGCGTTCCCGAGCTCGAGGCTGACGCGCTTCCGCGGCGCGCGCTCGCGGATGCCCCACCCGACGCCGACCGAGCCCGTGAACGAGATGAGACGGACGCGCTCGTCTTCGACAAGGACGTCGCCGATCTCGCTCGCGGGGCCGCAGACGACGTTGAGCCAGCCCGCAGGAAGCCCCGCCTCGGTCTCGAGCTCGGCGAGGAGCAGCGCTGACAATGGCGTCTGCGAGGCGGGCTTGAGCACGACCGCGCATCCGGCTGCCAGCGCGGGCGCGATCTTGTGCGCGACGAGGTTGAGCGGGAAGTTGAAGGGCGAGATCGCGGCGACCACGCCGACGGGGACGCGAAGCGTGAAGGCGAGCTTGCCCTCGCCTGCGGGCGAGGCGTCCATCGGGACGATCTCGCCCGCGAGCGTGCGCGCCTCGACTGCGGCCATCGTGAACGTCGAGACCGCGCGCTGCGCCTCGACACGAGCGGCCTTCATCGGCTTCCCGGCCTCGGCGGAGATCGTGCGCGCGACGTCATCATGGCGAGCGGCGAGCAGCGCGGCCGTGCGGTCGAGGATCGCGGCTCGCTCGTGCGCCGGAAGCGGCTCGCGCATCGCGCTCTCTGCGGAGTCGATGGCGCGGAGAGCCTCGTCGGCGCCGGCCTTCGGCACGCGGCCGACCTCCGATCCGTCGTAGGGCGACCGCACCTCGATCCATTCCCCGGTCTCGATCCAGTCGCCGGCGACGAGGAGCTTCCGCTCGGTCGCGGTCGTGGCCATGCGGTGAGTGTAGACAGGCGCCGGCCTCTATCCTTTCCGTGATGAGCGACGCCTTCATCGTCGACGCCGTCCGTTCCCCGATCGGGAAGCGCGGCGGCTCTCTCGCCGGGATCCGGGCCGAGGAGCTCGCGGCTCAGGTGATGAACGGCCTCGTCGACCGGCTCGACGTCGATCCCGGTGAGATCGAGGACGTGCAGATGGGCTGTGTCACACAGGTCGGAGAGCAGGCGTTGAACGTCGGCAGACAAGCCGTGCTCGTCGGCGGCTGGCCGGAGACGGTCGCCGCCTCGACGATCGACCGCCAGTGCGGGTCGTCGCTGCAGGCGGCGTTCAACGGCGCGTCCGCGATCGGCGCGGGCCATCTCGACCTCGTCGTGGCCGCGGGCGTCGAGCATATGACGCGCGTGCCGATGGGGTCGAACCTCGGGGATGCGGGCTGGGGCGCGGTCAACGAGAAGATCGGCGAGCGCTGGCCGATCGTCCCGCAGGGGATCTCCGCCGAGGTGCTCGCGGAGGAGTGGAACCTCTCGCGCGAGCAGCTCGACGAGTACTCGCTCGAGTCGCACCGGCGCGCGGTCGCCGCGAGCGACGAGGGCCGGTTCGAGCGCGAGATCGTCCCGATCGAGACGGGCGCGGGCGGCGCCGTCGTCCTCTTCGCGGTCGACGAGACGCCCCGCCGGGATACGTCGCTCGAGAAGCTCTCGTCGCTGCAGCCCGCCTTCAAGGCCGACGGCGTCGTGACTGCGGGGAACTCGAGCTCGATCGTCGACGGCTCTGCCGCCATGCTGCTCGCGAGCGGGAACGCCGTCGAGCGGCTCGGCCTCGAGCCTCGCGCCCGGTTCGTGTCGTTCGGGCTCTCCGGTGTCGACCCCTACCGCATGCTGCACGGGAATCCGCAAGCTTGCGCGACCGCGCTCGCGAAGGCGGGGCTCACGTGGGACGACATCTCCGTCGTGGAGGTCAACGAGGCGTTCGCCTCGGTCGTCCTCCAGTTCCTCGCCGACACCGGCCTGCACGAGCGCTGGGAAGCCGGGGACGTGAACCCGAACGGCGGCGGGATATCGCTCGGTCACCCGCTCGGGGCGACGGGCGCCAGGATCACGGCGACGTTGGTGAACGAGCTCGACCGCCGCGGTGTGCGCTACGGGATCGCGACGATGTGCATCGGCCAGGGACAGGCGATCGCGGGCGTCGTCGAGCGCCTCTGAGTATTCCCCAGCTCCATCAGTTCTGCTGATCGACAGGGAAGAAACCGCGACTGGTGCTGATCTACACAATCGGGCATCATGAAGCCATGATGTTCGCCTACTTCCTCATCGCGTTCATCGTGCTCGTGGGGCCGCTCGCGTACCTGGCAGGCGTGGACTCGCGGGTCGACGAGAACGAGCGCCAGCGCCACTACCTCGGCTAGTCGCGAGCTGCCGCTGCCGACGCGCCGCTAGGATCGCGCGTCGTGACTGCTCACGGCATCCGCACGGTCGGCGTCGTCGGGCTCGGCGCCATGGGCGCCGGCATCGCCCAGTTGGCGATCGAAGCCGGCTACGACACCGTCGGCCGCGAGGTGAGCGAGGATCTGGGCGAGAAGGCGCGCGAGCGGATCGCGCACTTCCTCCAGCGCAAGGTCGACAAGGAGCGGATGACCACGGACGAGCGCGAGTCCGCGCTGGGGCGGCTGTCGTTGACGACCGAGCTCGACGCCTTCGCGGAGTGCGACCTCGTCGTCGAGGCGATCGTCGAGGAGCTCGAGCCGAAGAAGTCGCTCTTCGCCGAGCTCGAGTCGATCGTCCGCCCGGACGCGATCCTGGCGACGAATACCTCGGCCCTCTCGGTCACGGAGATCGCCTCTGCCGTCTCGACGCCGGAGCGCGTCGTGGGCATGCACTTCTTCAACCCGGCGCCGCTGATGCCGCTCGTCGAGATCGTGCGCGCGGAGCTGTCGTCGGACGAGGCGGTCGAGGCGGCATACGCGGTCGGCGAGAAGCTCGGCAAGCGCCCGATCCGCTGCCACGACACGCCGGGCTTCGTCGTCAACCGTGTCCTCATTCCGCTCCTCAACGACTGCCTGCGCGTGCTCGACGAGGCGCGTGTCACCCCCGAGGACCTCGACACTGCGATGACCGCCGGAGCGGGCTGGCCGATGGGGCCGTGCACGCTCGTCGATCTCGTCGGGATCGACGTCCACGTCCATGCGTCGGAAGCGCTGTACGAGAAGCTCCGGGAGCCACGCATGGCACCTCCCCCGCGGATCGTCGCGATGAGAAACGCCGGCCTGCTCGGACGGAAGAGCGGCCGGGGCTTCTACACGTACGAGTAGCTACGCCGTCCCGGCGAAGATGCGCCCGAGCGCGGCCGCGTCCTCGGGCTGGCAGTAGACGTGCACGCGGTCGCCGGGTTCCAGGACCATCTCCGGGCCGAACGGCTCCGGTCGTCCGTCGCGGATGAGCACGCCTACCCACGCCCTCTCCCCAAGCGGCAGCTCGGCGATCGACCGCCCGTTCGCGAAGGCGTCGTCCCGCACGACGAACTCGAGGACCTCGGCGAGGTCGTGGTCGACCCGGCGGAACGGCACGCGCAAGCGCTCGGCGGCGAACGGGCATCGTGCCGCCCTGCACGAAGACGGAGAAGAGGACGACGACGAAGATGATCCCGTAGATCCGCGCCGACTCGTCGACGCCCTCGAGCACGGCGAGCGCAGCCGAGCAGGATCGGCACCGCGCCCTTCAGCCCGCCCCAGAGCGACGAAGACGCTTCTCGCCGCGATGGAGCCGCATCGGCGCGAGGAGCGGCGCGAGCGCAAGCGGGCGGATCACGAACGCGAGGAGCGACAGCGAGGGCGAGGCCCTCGAGCCAGACCGATGTCGTCGTCGAGGTCGCTGTACCCGACCGAGAGGCCGAGAGCCGCGAACGCGCCGATCTGCGCGAGCGCGGCGAGCGACGAGTGGAAGGACTCGATCTCGCCCTTGCGCGGCGCGGCGACGTCGCCGAGGAGGATCCCCGCGACGAACACCGCGAGGAAGCCCGAGCCGTGCGCGACCGAGGCGAGCCCGTAGATGATCCCGGCGCCCGCGAGCACGCGGATCGGATACAGCGGCGGGCTCGAGAGGCGGACGCTGCGCATGACGGGCAGGAGGAGCAGCGCCCCGGCGACGCCGATGGCCAGGCCGATGGCCATCTCGAGGACGAACTCCTCGACGACGATCCCGAACCCTGCGTCCTCCTCGGTCGCGAGCTCGATCATCCCGATCATGAGCGCGATCCCGACCGGGTCGTTCGTTCCTGCCTCGCCCTCGAGGATCGTCCCGGAGCGGCCCCGGATCTCGCGCCCTCCGAGGACGGAGAACGTCACCGCGGGATCGGTCGGGGCGATCGCCGCTCCGATCAGGCCGGCGACGATCCAGTCCATGCCGAGGACGTAGTGCGCGGCGACAGCGACGAGCCCCGCCGTTGCGAACGTCCCCACCGTGCCGAGCGCGACGATCGGCAGCGCGGACCTCCGGAAGCGCGCGATCCCGATGTGGAGGCCGCCGTCGAAGAGGATGACGATCAGCGCGACGACGCCGATCCGCTCGACCGTCTCGATCGAGAGGGCATCGCGAAACGTCTCCGAGGACGCCGACAGCAGGCCGGCCGCGACGAGGAAGAGCGCCGCATTCGGAAGCGAGACCCGCTCTGCGAGGCGCATGCTCAGGACCGCGACGAACACTCCAGCGGAGACGACGAGGACGATCGCGCCGAAGTCGGAGATCTCTGGCATGCGTTCGGGAGGGAATCTACGGTGCTCGCGAGACGCCGATGGCGCTTACAGGGTCTTTACACCCTTCTCATGGCCGACTCACGCTCCGCACCGATAATCCCTCTGGTGCGGAAGCTCATCCTCTTCGCGTGCGCGCTGATAGCGGCGATCAGTGTCGTCGGCATCGCCGGCGCCGCCGCGCCGACCGGCAACCTGTCAGTTGCGCAGGGGAAGGGCGTGGTGACCATCGAGATACGCGGCAGCGTCCTCGGCTTGCTCACCAACGGGAGCGTCCGGGTCACGGACCTCACGCCGAGGGATCGGTTCTCCCCGGTCGTCCTCGGCCGCAGGCTCACGATCACCCGACCCGCCCCGAGAACGATCGTCTACAAGGGCAAGTCGCTGCGCTTCAGGATGCTCGGCGGCCGCACGAGGCTCGTCGTCAAGGGCAACGGGATCTCCCTCTCGGCGGTCGGCAGGGGTTGGGTGATCCTCGACGGCGATCGCCGCGTCCCGGAGGACACGGCGGGCTTCTACTCCCTCGACGGCGTCGACTGCAGCTACGACGCGACGACCTGCGTCCCGTTGCCGGACCTCGCTGAACGCCACGTGATCGGCCCTCCGCCGACGACCGTCACCCAGAGAGGCTCTACGACCGGATGAGCCAGCCGACGCACTCGATCCTCGTCGTCGAGGACGAGACGTCGATCGCGTCCTTCGTCTCGGCCTACCTCAAGAACGCGGGGTTCGCGGTGCGCACCGCGTCGAGCGCGAACGCGGCCGTCGCTGAGCTTGCCGGCGAGACGCCCTCGCTGATCGTCCTCGACCTCAACCTGCCGGACGGCGACGGAGTCGAGCTCTGTCACGGGATCCGACGGAGCTCCGACGTCCCGATCCTCATGCTCACCGCACGCGACGAGGACGTGGACAAGATCATCGGCCTCGAGGTCGGCGCCGACGACTACATGACGAAGCCCTTCAACCCGCGCGAGCTCGTGGCCCGGGTGAAGAGCGTTCTCCGGCGAACCGCGCCGGAGCGGCGCCGTAGCGAGACCGAGGAGCTGCGCCACGGCGACCTCGTCATCAACTCCGGCAAGCGTGAAGTGTTGGTCGGCGACGAGGAGATCCGGCTCGCGCCGAAGGAGTTCGACCTCCTGTGGGAGCTGCTCGACCACCGCGGGATCGTCCTGACGCGGGATCAGCTCCTCGAGCGCGTGTGGGGCTACACGTTCGCGGGAGACACGCGGACCGTCGACGTCCACGTACGCCAGATCCGCCGGAAGCTCGGCGACGCGTCGCCGATCGTGACCGTCTGGGGCGTCGGCTACAAGGTCGCGAGCGACCGCTCGCCCGCGTCGGCTGCCTAGCGATCTACCCTGAGAACATGCTCGGGACGCTTCGCTTCCGACTGACGGCGCTCTTCCTGATCGTCGTGCTCGTGTTCGGGCTCGTCTCGATCGCCCTGGCGGTGCGCCTCTTCCAGGACGTCACGCGGTCGGAGTCGGTGCAGGAGCTCCGACGCGAGGCCGCGGGGCTCGCCCAGCTGTATGCGGACGCGGCGCTGCGCTCGAGCGACGAGGGGGCGAAGGCGCCGGAGTTCGCGGCCGAGAACCTCGAGCTCGCGACGGGCGACGAGCTCTTCTACGTCGGGACGTCGCCGTTCCCGGGCCAGCGCTTCGGGCTCAGCCCGCTCACGCGGTCGGCGCTCGGGGACGTCGAGCTCGACACCCAGCGGCTCGTCACGTTCGAGTTCACGCCACCCGGGACCGACCAGCGGCTCGTGGCCGCCGCGCAGCCCGTCCAGCTCGTCCGGGGGACCGAGCCGTTCGGCTGGCTCGTCGTCGCGAAGCCGGTCACGGAGCTGCGCGAGCAGTGGCTGACGCTGCTCGGACGGCTCGCGCTCGCGCTCGCGGCAGGGATCGCGCTCGGCGCCGTGCTCTTCTGGTGGCTGTCGCGGCGGCTGACGGAGCCCGTGCTGGCGCTCTCGCGCGCGACCCAGCAGGTCGCTGTGGGGCGATACGACGTCGAGATCCCCGAGACGCGTGGCGGCGACGAGATCGCGCAGCTGAGCGACCGGTTCCGGCGCATGGTCTCGCAGCTCGCCCAGGCCGAGAAGCTCAAGCGCTCGTTCCTCATGTCGGTCTCGCACGAGCTGCGGACGCCGTTGACCGCGATCCGCGGCCACGTCGAGGCCGTGCGCGAAGGCATCGTCAGCGAGCCGGATCAGGTTCGTGCGTCGCTGGAGATCGTCGCGGCGGAGACCGACCGTCTCGAGCGTCTCGTCGGCGACGTGCTCGACCTCGCGAAGCTCCAGGCGCACCGCTTCACGGTCCGGCACGAGGAGGTCGATCTCGGGCGCGTGCTCGACCACGCCTACGGGGCCTTCACGGAAGAGGCACGGCGGCGTGAGATCGACTACCGGCTCGACGGCGACGCCGATGCGCCGGTGATCGTCTCGGACGGCGACCGGGTTCTGCAGGTGATCTCGAACCTGCTCTCCAACGCCTTTCGCTGGACGCCCGATGGCGGCCGCATCGACCTTGCGCTCGCCGCCTCGAACGGCGCCGTACGCGTCGACGTCGTGGACTCCGGCCCCGGCATCCCACCCCACGAGCGGGAGCGGATCTTCGACGCGTTCATCTCCCACGACGTCAACGGGACAGGTCTCGGCCTCCCGATCGCGCGCGAGCTCGCGCTCGCGCTCGGGGGCAGGATCGAGCTCCAGTCCGACACGCGCGGTGGGAGCCGCTTCCGGCTCGTGCTTCCCGCTGTGACGGTCGCCTAGCCCGCGCTGCTCAAGCCGCGGGGCGCTCGACGTGCCGCATTTCGGCCTGGCCTACGTCCGGCGCACCGTGCTCGAGTCGCTCCAGGCGTGCATCGACACCGCGCCAGCCCGAGCTGACGAGATCGACGAGGAGCGCGAGGTCGTCCACGCGCGCGTGGCGCTCGGCCGCGAGCTCTCCTTCGAGCCGCTCGAGCCGTCGGATCGCCTGGTTCAGCAGACCGCGGATCTCCGCGATATGACGGGCGACGGGGAGGACCTCGGCACGGAGCCCGTCTCGCACGGCGACGCCGACCTGCACGGGAATCGAAGCCTCGAGGTCGGCGGCGGCGCCTGCGAGGGCCTCCACCTGCGCGCGAGATCGTTCGAGGACGGCCTCGAGGGCACCCGGGTCCGGGCGGCCTTCGGCGGCCTGCGCGATCCGCTGTTTCGCTCGTTCCAGCGCGAGCTCGTCCATGGGCGGCGAGGCTACTCTCAGCGCCGGATGGACACCGCCATCCTCGACTACGAGCTGCCGCCCGAGCTGATCGCGCAAAGCCCGGCCGAGCCGCGCGACTCATCGCGGCTGCTCGTGTACGAGCGCGCGCGCGGGCGGGTCCGGCACCACTCGTTCTCGGAGCTCCCGGACCTGCTCTCGGGGGAGCTCGCCGTCGTGAACGACACGCGAGTCGTGCCGGCGCGACTCCGGCTCGAGCGCGCGACGGGCGGATCGGTGGAGGTCCTGCTCGTCGAGCAGGTAGACAGCGCGGTGTGGGAGGCGCTCGTGAGGCCTTCAAGGCGGTTGCGGAAGGGCGAGCGCCTCGGGCCTGTCGAGCTCGTCGAGCGGCTTGGCGGCGGCCGCTGGACGGTGGGGCTCGAGGGCGAGCCACGCGGCGAGACACCGCTCCCCCCGTACATCCACGAGCCGCTCGCGGATCCCGAGCGCTACCAGACCGTGTACGCGCGCGAGCCGGGGTCGGCCGCGGCCCCGACTGCCGGCCTGCATCTGACGCCCGAGCTCCTCGCGCGCCTCGCGCCCGAGACCGTGACCCTTCACGTCGGGCTCGACACGTTCCGGCCGGTCGTCGCCGACGTCCTCGAGAAGCACGAGCTCCATGGCGAGCGGTACTCCATCGAGCGGGAGACCTGGGGGCGGATTCGCCGTGCCGAGCGCGTTCTCGCGGTGGGGACGACGACGGTGCGCGTGCTGGAGACGGCGGCTCGGGGCGCGCCACTGGCCGGGCGGACCTCGCTTTTCGTCCTTCCCGGGTTCGAGTTCCGACGGGTGGATGCACTGCTCACGAACTTCCACCTCCCGCGCTCGACGCTCCTCGCACTCGTGATGGCGTTCGCGGGCGTCGAGGAGACGCGCGAGCTGTATCGCGCCGCAGTGGCGGAGCGCTATCGCTTCTACTCGTTCGGCGACGCAATGCTCGTGCTGTGACGAGCCGTTGGACTTTGACACGGATTCGGCACGATCCCGTCTCCCATGCGTGAGCGGTTTCGGCATAGGCTGGTAGCGGGAGGAGGCGAGGGGTGGCCCCAGGGGTTTTCGCGCCAGGGCGAAGCTCGGGCGCACCCATCCGGCGACGGAAACGACCACGCCCGCGCTTCCGGGAGGCCGCGATGAGCCCCTTCGAGGTCACCGCCACGGACGGGGAGGCGCGCGCCGGGCGGCTTCAGACCGCACACGGCTCGATCACCACGCCCGCGTTCATGCCCGTGGGCACGAAGGCGACCGTCAAGTCGCTCCACCCGGACGAGGTGCGTGCTCTGGGCGCGAACGTGATCCTCGGGAACACGTACCACCTGCACTTTCGGCCCGGCGAGGACATCGTCGAGGAACTCGGCGGGATCCACGCCTTCTCCGGCTGGGACGGTCCGATCCTCACGGACTCGGGCGGGTTTCAGGTCTTCTCACTCCGGGATACCATCTCGCGCCTCGATGCCGACGGGGTCACGTTCCGCTCGGTCTACGACGGGTCGGAGGCGCGCTTCACGCCCGAGGGCGTGGCTGAGATACAGCGGAGGCTCGGCTCCGACATCGCGATGTGCCTCGACGTCTGCCTCCCAGGGACAGCGCCGCGCGAGGAGCTCGAGCACGCCGCGCGGATCACGACTCACTGGGCCGAACGGCAGGCCGATGCCCCTCGTGGGCCCGGTCAGCTCCGGTTCGGCATCTCGCAGGGAGGCGCCGACCGCGACCTCCGCGAGCGGTCACTGGCCGAGATCGCCGCGCTGCCGTTCGACGGGCACGCGCTCGGAGGCCTCGCCGTCGGCGAGTCGCGGGAGGAGATGCTCGACTGCGTGGAGTGGGCCGCGCCAGCACTGCCCGCCGACAAGCCTCGCTACTTCATGGGGATCGGAGACCCCGTCGGGATCCTCGACGTCGTCGGGCGCGGTGTCGACATGTTCGACTGCGTGCTCCCGACGCGCACCGCGCGCACCGGTTCGGCGCTCACCTGGAGCGGTCGCCTCAACCTGAGGAACGCGCGTTTCACCCGCGATCCCCGTCCGCTCGACGAGGAATGCGGCTGTCCCGCCTGCGAGCGGTTCTCACGTGCGTACGTCCGTCACCTCGTCACGCAGGACGAAATTCTCGGGCTTCGGCTGCTGAGCCTGCATAATCTGCGGTTCGTACTCGACCTGACCGCACGCGCGCGGGATGCGATCGAGCGAGGCACGTTCTCGGCCTTCCGGCAAGAGGCGCTCGCGCGGCTCGCTCCTTCGCCCGAGGAGGAAACGTGAGCTTTCTGATCGTGATGGTGCTCTTGCTCGTCGTGATGTACGTGCTGATGATCCGTCCGCAGCGGCAGCGCCAGCAGGCGATGCAGTCGACGATCGAAAAGGCGGGCGTGGGGGACGACATCCTCACGACCGGCGGCATCTACGGGACGATCGTTCGCGTCGAGGACGAAGACATCGTCGTCGAGATCGCCGAGAACCTGACCGTGCACATGACGCGTCGCGCGATCGCCGCCGTGCTGCCGCCGGAGGACGAGGCAGAGGGCGAGGACGACGCAAAGACGATGAGAGAGAGCGCGCTCGACGAGGCGGAGGCCGAGCTCGATGAAGCTGCCGTTAGGGCGCGCGAAGAAGCTGTTACGCGCGAGCCAGCCTCCGAGGCCGCCGCCTCCGACCGCGGTTAGCCTGACGCGCACCGATCCGTGAATCGCCGCTCCTCCATCCTCGTCGTCGCTCTCCTCGTCGCGGCGCTCCTGGGCGTCGCGCTGCTGGCGGCCCCGGGATCGCCCCTGCGCGAGGAGCCGACGCTCGGGCTCGACCTCCAGGGCGGCCTCGCGGTCACGCTTCAGGCCGTCCCGCCGCCCGATCGTGAGCTGACGGAAGAGGATCTCGACCGCTCCGTCGAGATCATGCGGAGCCGCGTCGACAAGCTCGGTGTGAGCGAGCCCGAGATCAGGACGCAGGGCTCCGACCAGATCGTCATCCAGCTGCCGGGCGTGAGGGACGCCGCGGCCGCCGCAGAGATCATCGGGACGACGGCGCAGCTCGAGCTGTACGACCTCGAGACGTCCCTGACGGGACCCTCGATCTCCGTCCGCGGGTTCCCCGTTGAGTCGACGAACCTCTACGACCTTCTGGCGCAAGTCCAGGCCCAGGCGCGGGGCGACGCTTCGGACGCGTACTACATCGTGAACCCGAACCGCGAGCGGATCGTGTCGGGGCCGTTTGCAACTGAGCGCGAGGCGTTGCGGTCGGTCGGAGGCGAGCTTCCGAAGAACCGAGAGCTCTTCCGCGTCCCCGAGGGGATGGTCGTCATCACCTGTGGCGAGTCGGCCGTCGTCTGCCCGGGTGGACCCGAAGGAAGCGGCGTTTCGCCGCCCGGACCGTACTACTACCTCTTCAAGTACGAGCCGCCCGACATCCCGCAGATGACGGGCGAGGACCTCAAGCTCGACGGGACGCGCGCGGACTTCGACACGAGCCCGGGCGGGGGCAACCTCCCGATCGTGACGATGGAGTTCACGGGCGGTGGATCCGACAAGTTCGAGGAGATCACGCGCGACGAGTGGATCCGCGGAAGGTTCCGCCAGGCGCCGCAGCACTTCGCGATCGTGCTCGACCGCGACATCAAGACCTTCCCGCAGATCGACTTCACCGACTCCAGCCTGTCGGGAGGAATCGGCGGTGGGCGGGCACAGATCGAGGGTCTCGAGTCGATCGACGAGGCGAACGACATCGCGATCGTGCTGCAGACGGGCGCGCTCCCGGTCGAGTTCGAGGTGCTCGATCGAACCGACATCTCCGCGACGCTCGGCGAGGACTCGCTCGAGGAGGCGTGGCGCGCCGCGATCGGCGGCCTGCTCCTCGTGATGATCTTCCTGCTCCTCTTCTACCGCTTCCTCGGCCTCGTCGCGGTTGCGGGGCTGGCCGTATACGCGGCCTTCCTGTACGCGACGATCCTCATCTTCGACGTCACGCTGACGCTGCCCGGGTTCGCCGGGCTCGTGCTGACCTTCGGCGTCGCGGCCGACGCGAACATCGTCATCTTCGAGCGCATCAAGGAAGAGGTGCGCGCGGGGAGATCCGTGCGCGCCGCCATCTCACAGGGATACCGGAAGGGCTTCGCGACGATCGTGGACGCGAACGTCGTGACGGCGATCACGGCCATGGTCCTCTTCGCGGTGGCGACGGCAGGCGTGCGCGGCTTCGCGCTCATGCTCCTCCTCGGTACCGCGCTCTCGATGCTGACCGCCGTTCTTGCGACTCGCGCGATCCTCGTACTCCTCGCCGGCTTCGGGTGGATCGACAACCCGCGGCTGATGGGAACGAGCGGCCAGGGCATCCCGCGCTGGCTCCGACTCGACTACATCGGCCTTCGCCGCTACTGGTTCGCGTTCTCCGGGCTCGTCGTCGCGATCGCGATCGGCGCGATCGCGTTCCTCGGCCTCAACCTTGGCATCGACTTCGAGGGCGGGACCCAGATCACGTTCAGTACGCCCGAGCCGACGTCCCTCGAGGAGGTCCGCAGTGAGGCCGAGAACATCGGCCAGGAGGGCGCCGTGATCCAGGGTCGCGGCGAGTCGACGGGGGACAACTACACCAGCTTCCAGATCCGCACCGAGTCGCTCACCGTCGACGAGCAGAACCAGCTCCAAGCCGACCTGGCGGAGGCTGTGAACGCCACCAGCTTCGGCGCGCAGACCGTGTCCGAGAGCTTCGGCCGCCAGATCGCGAACAACGCGCTGCTCGCGATCTTCGTGAGCCTGCTCCTGATCGCGGCCTACATCTCGTTCCGCTTCCAGTGGAAGTACTCGATCGGCGTCCTCGTCGCCCTCGCGCACGACGTGGTGATCACGGTCGGCTTCTACGCGCTGACCGGTCGCGAGGTCTCGACCGCGACCGTGGCCGCGATCCTGACGGTGCTCGGGTACTCGATCTACGACACCATCATCATCTTCGACCGTATGCGCGAGAACGTCCCGCTCATGCGGCGCGCGTCGCTCCGCGTGATCGGCAACGTGTCGCTCTGGGAGGTGCTCCCGCGCTCGCTCGCGACGACGTTCATCACGCTCGTCCCGGTCGCGGCGCTCTACTTCTTCGGCGGGGACACGCTCAAGGACTTCGCGTTCGCGCTCCTCGTCGGCATCGGCTTCGGTGCGTACTCCTCGATCTTCCTCGCCGCACCGCTCGTCACGGTGCTCAAGGAGCGGGAGCCCGAGTTCCGACGCCGGCGCGACGACCTCGGCGCGCTCGAGGGTGTCGCGTCCGTGGGTGGGACGCTCGCGGTCGAGGCGGCGGAGATCGCCGCCGAGACCGACGGAGACGAGCCGGAGGAGGTCGAGGAAGAGGAAGCGGCTGCGGCAGCCGCTCCGGCGCCTGCAGCGACCCCGGCCGGCGCCCCCGCTGCGAATGCCTCCAAGCGGGAGCGGCGGAGGCAACGACGTGCGTCGAGGCCCCATGGCCGAGCGCGCTAGCGACGACGAGCGGGGCTCGCTCGAGACCCTCACGCTCGCCGGGCTCGGCGCCCTGACGCTCGTGGCCAGGCGCGGCGACGAGCTGGCGGACGAGCTCGCGAGCCGGGTGGGAGTCGAGCGAGACGAGCTCAGAGCTGCGCTCGCGGACATCCTCGGGAGCTGGCGTCGCGAGCTGCAGCGAGTCGGAGACTCGACGAGTGACGCGGCTGCGCGCGTGGGAGAGGAGCTCGGCGTGGCGTCGCGCGAGGCCGTGGCGGAGCTGGAGCTCCGGGTCGCGCAGCTCGAGCACCGCCTGAAGCTGCTCGAGCGCGATTCGTAGGTTCGACGGGCCCAGGGCCTACACTCACCGCATGGCCACGCGGCAGGCAGGGTCGTCGCGCAACCTCGGGCGCCTGTCGGAGATCGCGCAGGTCGCCGCCCGCCACGGCTTCGGATACGTGTTCCGGCGGAACCGCCCCGGAGACCCGCTCCCGGCCGGCGACGGGGGCGACGGCGGCGCGACGACATCGGATCGAGGCCGCCGGCTGCGGGAGATGCTCGACGAGCTCGGGCCGACGTTCGTGAAGTTCGGGCAGCTGCTCTCGACCCGGCCCGACGTCATTCCACCCGACATCGTGGTGGAGCTCCGCGGGCTCCAGGACGCGGTCACGCCGTTCCCGTTCGAGCAGGTACGCGAGGTCGTCGAGGCCGAGCTCGGTCTCACGGTCGAGCAGGCGTTCGTCGAGCTCGACGAGGTTCCGATCGCGTCCGCGTCGATCGGACAGGTGCACCGGGCCGTTCTCCCGGACGGGCGCGAGGTCGCTGTCAAGGTCCAGCGCCCGGCCGCCGCCCGGCAGATCGAGGCTGACCTCGGCCTGCTCTACCAGGCTGCGAAGCTCCTGCGCGAGCGGGTGCGCGCGCTCGAGTTCATGGACCCGCGAGAGCTCGTTGACGAGTTCGCGAGCTCGATCCGGCTCGAGCTCGACTACGGGCACGAGGCACGGAACGCGGAGGCCTTCCGGCGCAACTTCGCCCGGGAGCCCGGCGTCGTCGTCCCGGAGGTGGTCAGGCGCTACTCGACCGGACGGGTGCTGACGCTTTCGTTCCTGCACGGCAAGAAGGTGTCGGAGCTCGACCTCGCCGCCCTGTCCGCCGAGGAGCGCCGCAGCGTCGCCTACCAGATGGCGGACACCTGGATGACGATGGTCTTCCGGCATGGGTTCTTCCACTCGGACCCGCACCCGGCGAACATCTTCGTCCTCGACTCCGGCGAGCTCGGGCTCGTCGACTTCGGCCAGGCGGGGAAGCTGTCCGACGAGGACATGACGAAGCTCACGCGCCTCTTCCTCGACGCCGCGACGGAGAACATCGACGCGATCCCGAGGCGCCTCCGCGACCTCGGCGTCCGCTACGCGCCGGAGCGGGAGGAGGAGTTCCGCGCCGAGATCCGCGTGCTCTTCGACCGCTACTACGGGACGAGGCTCTCGGACATCGACCCGCTGCAGGTGATCAGGGAGGGGTTCCAGCTCATCTACTCGATGCAGCTGCGGTTGCCGTCCCGGTTCGTGATGCTGGACAAGGCGATCGCGACGCTCGCGTCGGTGGGCACGGAGGTCTATCCGGACTTCAACGTCTTCGAGGTCGCGAAGCCGTATGCACGCGGCCTTCTCGCCGAGCGCTTCCAGCCGCGCGTCGTGGCGCAGCGGACGCTGGCGGAGGCGGTCGCCCTCGGCGGCGTCGCACGCGAGCTGCCGTATCAGGTGAGCGACGTTCTCGAGCGCATGCGCGACGGCACGTTTCAGGTCCGCCTCGAGAATCCCGGTCTCGACGAGCTCGACGATCACATCGACCGCGCGTCGAACCGGCTCTCGGTCGCACTGATCGTCCTCGGCGGGCTGCTCGGCTCGTCGATCGTCGGCGTCTTCGCGCAGGAGGGCCCCCACGTCATCGGCCTGCACCTCATCTCGTTCGTCGGTTTCGTGCTGTCGGGCGCCTTCGGGATCTGGCTCATGTGGGGCGTGTTGCGCCACGGGCGCCTCTGAGACCGCAGGCCCTGCGGCCTCAGAGGCCACGCCTGGACGGGACGACTGAGGAACGCTTGTATCGATACCGCTGCAAAGGACATCTGGCGCGGGCGCAGGGTCGCGGCTAGCGTCGGCGGCATGCCGAGTGCCGTGCTCGTCGCCGATCCCGAGTCCGAGACGCGCGAGTACCTCGGCCGCCAGCTCCGGGTCGACGGGTTCGACGTCCTCGACGCTGCGCGCCGGAGCGAGGCGCTGGAGCTCGCGGAGCGCGTGCGGCCCGATCTCGTCCTACTCGGCGAGCTCGATCTCTGCGCGCGGCTCCGCCGAGGCGAGCCGGGGAGGACGTGGGATCGGAACGTGCCGGTGATCCTGCTCGCGCCGACCTCGGACCCCGAGGAGCGTGTCCGGGCGCTCGATCGCGGCGCGGACGACGTCATCGGCCGCCCGTTCGCCTACGACGAGCTCCTCGCACGTATACGCGCTGTGCTGCGGCGGAGCTCTGTGTCCTCCACGGAGGTCGTGGAGGCGGGCGACCTCGTGATCGACCGGCGCACACGGCGCGTTGCGATCAGGGACACCCTGGTGACGCTGTCGGCGAAGGAGTTCGAGCTTCTCGTCCGGCTCGCGTCCGAGCCGTATCGCGTCTTTACGAAGGAGGAGCTACTCCGGGAGGTCTGGGGGTATCGAGCTCTCGGGCGGACGCGCACGCTCGAGTCGCACGCGTCTCGCCTGAGAAAGAAGCTCCAGCTCGAGGAGACCGACTGCTTCGTTGTCAACGTGTGGGGCGTGGGGTACCGGCTGCTCGAGTAGGCGACGGCGACCCGAGCCTCGCCCTACAGGAGTGCGCCCTCGAGCCTGAGGAGCGCCGTCTTCTTGTCGAGCCCGCCCGCATAGCCGACGAGATTCCCGGTCGAGCCCACCACGCGGTGGCACGGGAGCACGATCGGGATCCGGTTCCGGTTCATCACGGTGCCCACGGCGCGAGACGCACGCGGTCGCCCGACACGAGCCGCGAGGGCGCCGTAGGTCGTCGTCTCGCCGTACGGCACGTTCGCGAGCTCGCGCAGGACCGAGGTCGTGAACGGCGGGAGTGCGCGGAGGTCGAGCGAGAGGTCGAACGCATGCCGGCGGCCCTCGAAGTACTGGTCGAGCTCGCGGCGGGCGTCGTCGACGGACGTCGGCGAGCGGAGTACGCGCGGTCCTGCGATACGGGCGAGCCGCTCGAGTTGCTCCTCCGGCTCGGCGTCGAACGAGATCGAGGCGAGACCCCGGTCGGAGGCCGCGACGAGGAGCGGGCCGATCGGGGACTCGAGGACGTCGTAGCCGACGTCGAGGAGCCCGAGCGACGCGGCGGCCTCCCGGAAGCGGAGGTCGAGTTCTGGAGAGATGCTCATGAGGACGTCCTTCCGCGCAGCCGGCGCACACCCGTGGACGCGGCCTGCCGGGCGGCGTCCTCGCTCGAGCCGAGCGCAGCTGCGATCTGGTCGTAGGAGAGGTCGTAGCCGTAGCGGAGCACGACGGCGGCACGTTCCTTCGGCGGGAGCCCGTCGGTGAGCGGCGCAAGCTCCTCGTAGGAGGGGAGCCTGTCCTCGGCGCCCGTCTCGGGAAGCTCGCTCGTGGGTCTCGCCCGGCGCACGACGTCGACGGCGACGTTCTTCGCGATCGTGAGCACCCAGGCGCGGAGGTGCTCCCCGTGCTGGAGTCGCCGGTACGCCTGCAGGGCCCGCAGGAACGTCTCCTGGAACGCGTCCTCTGCCCGCTCCGCGCCGAGCCGGCGCCGGAGCAGGCGAAGCACCTCGGCTCGGTGCTCCTCGTAGAAGCGCTCGAAGGGCGGTATCGCCACGTCGTGCATCATCATCCGTCAACGCTTCGGCGCCCGGATCTGTGAGCATGTCCGCCGTGCGCGCCGCAGTCGTCGGGCACGTGGAGTGGATCGAGTTCGTCCAGGTCGAACGGGTTCCTCGTGCGGGCGAGATCGTGGGAGCCGGCGACTCCTGGGAGCAGGCGGGCGGCGGCGGCTCCGTGGCGGCGACCCAGCTCTCCCTGCTCGCGGACTCCGTGCTGTTCTTCACCGTGCTGGGCGCGGACGAGCTCGGACGGCGCGCGTTCGCGGAGCTCCGGGAACGCGGCGTCGAGGTGCACGCGACCTTCGTCGACGTCCCGCAGAGGAGGGGTGTGACGTTCGTCGACGCGACCGGCGAGCGGACGATCACGACGATCGGGGTGAAGCTCGGGCCGCGCGGGCACGACGACTCGCTGCCGTGGCACGAGCTCTCGCGCTGCGATGCCGTGTACTTCTGCGCCGGCGACGTGGACGCGCTGGTCGCGGCGCGGCGCGCGCGGGTGCTCGCAGCGACGGCGCGCGAGCTCGGGACGCTTCGACAGGCGGCCGTCGAGCTCGACGTCGTAGTCGCGAGCGGCAAGGACGACGCGGAGCTGTACCGCCCGGGCGACCTCGATCCCGAGCCGCGCCTTGCGGTGACGACGTCGGGCGCGCTCGGCGGCTGGGCACAACCCGGCGGGCCGTTCACCGCGGCTCCGCTGCCTGACTCTCTTGCCGATGCCTACGGCGCGGGCGACTGCTTCGCCGCGGGCCTCGTGTTCGCGCTCGCGGCCGGGCTCGAGACGCAGGATGCGCTCGCCTTCGCCGCTCGCTGTGGCGCGGGCGCGCTCGGCGGCCGCGGCGTCCACGCCGAAGCCGTCCCTCTGTAGGACAGTCCTCGCCTCGGAAGAAAGAGTCACTCTCGCCGCCGACGCCCGCAGGCCTTGTCAGGTGGGAGAAAGTGGAGTAAAGTGGGGCACTGTGGGAAGGACATCCCGCACGCGATCATGTTCCACGGCGAGTACGTCCACACCATCGACGACAAGAGCCGCCTCACGCTCCCGGCTCGGCTGCGGCCTGCGCTCGCGGCCGGCGTCGTCCTCACGCGCGGGCTGGAGAAGAACGTCGACGTGTATCCGCGCGAGAGCTGGGACGCGAGCATGGCTCGCATCGCCGAGCTCGACCAGCTCACGCGGGAGGGCCGGGCGATGAGGCGCTTCGTGTTCGCGAGCGCCGCGGTGGTCGAGCCCGACCGGCAGGGGCGCGTGCTCATCCCTACTCATCTGGTGGCCCACGCGGGCCTCGACAAGGAGGTGGTGCTGGCGGGCGTCAGCGACCATCTCGAGATCTGGGATCGCTCCGAGTGGGAGTCCCAGCTGACCGCAATGGAAGGGAGTGCGGGCGATGTTGCCGAACGTCTTGCGGCCCAGTCCGGCTGATCACGTCCCGGTCCTCGCCGAGGAGGTGCGCGAGCTGCTCGCCGTGCAACCCGGCGAGACCGTCGTGGACGCGACCTTCGGCGCGGGCGGGCACTCGCGCCTGCTGGTCGAGGACCTCTCGGGGAGCGGCAAGCTCACCGCGATCGACCGTGATCCAACGGTGCGCCCGTACTTCGACCGTGTGAAGGCGTCGGCGCGCGGGGTCCAGACGCGGTTCCTCCGCGGCGACTACGCCGTCGTCCTCTCGCAGCTCGCTGCCAACGACGTGAAGGCGGACGCCGTGCTCCTCGATCTCGGGCTCTCGTCGATGCAGGTCGACCGGCACGAGCGCGGGTTCTCGTACGCGACCGACGCGCCACTCGACATGCGGATGGATCCTTCGAGCGAGCCGAGCGCGGCCGACGTCGTCAACGCCTGGGACGAGGCAGAGCTCGCGAAGATCTTCCGCCGCTACGGCGAGGAGCGCTACGCGCGGCAGATCGCGCGCGGCATCGTGCGACGGCGGGAGCGCGAGGCGATCGAGCGCACGGGGCAGCTCGTGGACGTCGTGCGGGCGTCGATCCCGGCGCCGGCTCGTTTCGGTGAGGGCCATCCGGCGAAACGCGTCTTCCAGGCACTGCGCATCGAGGTCAACCACGAGCTCGAGTCCCTCGGGGCGGGCCTGCCTGCGGCGTTCGAGATGTTGCGGCCGGGTGGCCGACTCGCGGTCATCAGCTTCCACTCGCTCGAGGACCGGATCGTGAAGCGCTTCCTCCGCGACCGCGCCCGCGGCTGCACCTGTCCGCCTGACTTCCCGATCTGCGTCTGCGGCCACGAGCCCGAGCTCCGGATCCTCACGTCGAAAGCCTTGCGGCCCTCCGCCCGGGAGATCGACGAGAACCCGCGCGCCGCGTCGGCGCGCCTGCGCGCCGCGGTGAAGGTCTAGGTGTCGGCCGTCGCGCAGGCACCAGTCACGCGGGCACGTACTCGTGCCCGTACCGCGGAGCGTCCTCGCACGCCCACCCAGGACAGGCGCCGCCGGTCGCGGTCGGAGACGAACTCGCGGCTCCTCGGCGGCGGCGTGCTCTGGATCGTGCTCTTCGCGCTCCTCCTCGCGGGCGTCGTTGCGGTCAACGTCGCCGTGCTCCGCCTGAACCTCGCGCTCGACGAGGTCGATCGCGATCGCTCCGAGCTCAAGTCCGACATCGCGGCTTTGAAGTCGGAGATCTCGACTGCGTCCGCGTCCGCGCGCATCGAGCGTCTGGCCACGAAGGAGCTCGGGCTCGTGCAGGCCGACCCCGAGACGACCGTCTACGTCCAGCTTCGCCGGTGACGCGGGCGACGACGAATCGGCGGATCGTCCTTCTGGCGAGCCTGTTCGTCGCGCTCCTCGCGATCGCGCTCGCTCGGGCGTTCTGGCTCCAGGCGCTCAACGGTGACGCCTACGCGGCGATGGCCGTGCGCCAGCATCGCGAGACCATCTCCGTCCCCGCCGGGCGCGGGACGATCTTCGATCGGAGCGGCGAACCGCTCGCGATCGGGAGGCCGACGATCACCGTGTACGCGAACCCGCGACAGGTCGACCGGCCGCGGGCGGTGACGCTCGCAGCGGCGAAGGCGCTCGATCTCGAGCCGGAGGACGTGTACGGGGAGGTCATCGACCGTTCGCGCGGCTTCGTATATCTCGCCCGCAAGGCGGACCCGGTCGGTGCGGAGAAGCTCGAGGACCTCGGGCTCGCAGGCCTCGGCTTCGTGCCCGAAGAGCTGCGCACGTATCCGCAGAACCGGGTGGCGTCCCAGGTGATCGGGTACGCCGGCCTCGACAACAAAGGCCTCGAGGGGCTGGAGCGCTCGCTCGAGAAGGTGCTCGGCGGCCGGCCGGGGAGCCGCACGATCGTGAAGGACCCGTCCGGGCGCGCGCTCGACATCGTCGCGACGAAGCCCGAGTCGCCGGGTCGAAACGTCCGCCTCACGCTCGACAGCGAGATCCAGGCTCACGCCGAGGACATCCTGTCCGAAGCGGTACGGAGCAACGGCGCGAGAGCGGCGTCGGCGGTCGTCATGGATCCGTACACCGGCGCGGTGCTCGCGATGGCCGTCGCGCCCGGCTTCAACGCGAACCGGTTTGCGACGACTCGGGCCGACTACCGTCGGAATCGCGCGGTCACGGACACGTACGAGCCCGGCTCCACCTTCAAGCTCGTCACCGTCGCGGCAGCGCTCGAGGAGGGCATCGCGTCGCCCGGCAGCACATATCAACTGGCGCCGTCGATCCAGGTCGCCGACCGCATCATCCACGAGGCGCACACGCGCGGGACCGAGCAGATGACGGTCCGCGGGATCGTCGAGCACTCGTCGAACGTAGGCACGATCACGATCGCGCAGCAGCTCGGCGAAGGCCGGCTTGCGGACTGGATCGACCGCTTCGGCTTCGGGAGCCCGACCGGCATCGACTTCCCGGGCGAATCGCCGGGCTTCGCGTTGCCGCGGGACGAGTGGTCGGGCTCGACGATCGGGACGGTCCCGATCGGCCACGGCATTGCGGTCACCCCGATCCAGATGGCGCGCGCGTACTCCGCGATCGCGAACGGCGGCGTGCTGGTCACGCCGCACCTGATCGAGGCGATCGACGGCAGCCGCGTGGAGCGGAAGCGCGGGAAGCGAATCGTCTCTCGAGCGGTCTCCAACCAGATGCTCTCGATGCTCCGCGGAGTCGTGATCGAGGGGACGGGCACGGAGGCGGCGATCCCCGGCTACACGGTCGCCGGGAAGACCGGCACCGCGGCGAAGATCGACCCGGAGACCGGCCGTTACTCGCATTCCCGGTACGTCGCATCCTTCGTCGGCCTCGTGCCGGCGACGAAGCCGCGACTCGTGATCATGGTCATGGTCGACGAGCCCAGCGGCTCGATCTACGGAGGCGAGGTCGCCGCACCGGTGTTCAGGGACATCGCCCGTTTCAATCTGCAGCACCTGGAGGTCCCTCCGGACGTCCGCCGGAGACCGACCTCGTCGGGCTGAGCCCGGCGGGCGTTTCGTTAGCGTTCCGAGCGTGGAGCTCGAGGCGCTGATCCGTGCGCTCGCCCCGAGCGAGGTGGTCGGAGCACGACCGATCGACATTGACGACCTCGGATACGACACGCGCCGGCTCGCTCCGGGGTCGCTCTTCTTCTGCGTTCCGGGTGCCCGCGTCGACGGTCACGACCTCGCGCAGGCGGCGTTGGAGCGCGGCGCGCGCGCGCTGGTCGTCGAGCATGTGCTCGACCTCGACCTCCCGCAGCTCGTCGTGCCGGACGCGCGGGCGGCGATGGCCGTCGCTGCGGACGCCTTCTTCGGGGAGCCGACGAAGGAGCTCGAGGTCGCCGGTGTCACTGGGACGAACGGGAAGACGACGACCGTGTTGCTGCTCCACGCGATGCTGGAGGCGGCCGGGCGGCAGGCCGGGTTGGTGGGAACGGTCGAGTGGATCGTCGGCGGCGAGCAGCGCGCGGCGCCGTTCACGACGCCCGAGGCGATCGATCTGCAGCGCCTCTTCCGCGAGATGCTCGACGCCGGCGACCGGAGCGCGGCGATCGAGGCATCCTCGCACGGCTCCGCCCTCGGGAGGCTCGGGCGCGTCCGCTTCGGCGTGCTCGTGTTCACGAACCTGAGCCAGGACCACCTCGACCTGCACGGGACGATGGAGGACTACTTCCAGGCCAAGCGGCGGCTCTTCGCCGGGGCCCAGCCGCCGCCGGCTGCGGTGAACGTCGGGAACGAGTGGGGGAGACGGCTCGCGTCCGACCTCACGGAGGTGCACCGGGCTCCGCTCGTGACGTTCGGGCTCGAGGCGGGCGCCGAGGTCTGCGCGGAGGATCTCGAGCTCACGCCTTCGGGTAGCCGGTTCACGGCGGCCGGGATCGCGCTCGAGACTCCATTGCGTGGGCTCTTCAACGTCGAGAACGCGCTCGGAGCGGTCGCGGCGGCACTCCTCCTCGATGTCCCCGAAAGCGCGATCGCCGAGGGCCTTGCGGCAGTGGAGACCGTCCCCGGTCGCTTCGAGACGATCGACGAGGGGCAGCCGTTCGCGGTGCTCGTCGACTACAGCCACACGCCCGCGTCCCTCGAGACCGCGCTGCGGTCGGCGCGCGGACTGGCCGAGGGTCGCGTGCTCGTCGTTTTCGGGGCAGGGGGAGATCGCGACCGCGGCAAGCGACCGCTCATGGGGAGGGTCGCGGCCGAACTCGCGGACGTGGCGATCGTGACCTCTGACAACCCACGCTCGGAGGATCCCCTGGCGATCATCCAGGACGTGCTCCAGGGCGCCGGAACGGGCGTCGAGATCGATCCGGACAGGCGCTCGGCAGTCGGGAGGGCGATCGCGCTCGCGGAGCCGGGCGATGTCGTCCTCATCGCAGGGAAGGGCCACGAGCAGGGCCAGGAGATCGCGGGTGTCGTCCATCCCTTCGACGACCGAACGGTGGCTCGCGAGGCGCTCGCCGCACTCGCGGCGTCGCGCTGAGCCGGGCGTGCCTGTGGGCTCTTCGGCGCACTCTTGTGACCTGTGCCAGGTCTCTCGCGGACGTGTCCAGGGTCTGACCCCGAGACATGGCGCTGGGCAGAGATTGGCGCACTCTAGGCACGGGATGGGTGCCCGGCACTCGCGCGCTGGCGCGAAGGCGAGCGCGTGATCCCGCTCTCCTGGGACGAGATCGAGGCGCTCGGGCTCGGTCGGCTCGAAGGTGACGAGCCCAAAGGAGACATCGCCCGGATCGTCGCGGACTCGCGAGACGCGTCCCCCGGGGACCTGTTCGTCGCGCTGAACTCGGGGACGCAATACGTCGCCGACGCTCGGCAGCGCGGAGCGGCCACGCTCGTGCCGGACGACCAAGACAGCGCCCTCGCCGCCCTCGCCTCGCTCGTGCGCTCGAAGAGCGCGGCGCGTGTCGTCGCCGTCGTCGGCTCCGCCGGCAAGACGACGACGAAGGACATCCTCGCCGCCCTCTGTGCTCCGCACGCCAGGACGATCGCCGCGGACAGGAGCCTGAACAACGAGATCGGGCTTCCACTGACGGTTTGCCGGCTGGAACCCGACACGGAGATCCTCGTCACGGAGATGGGCATGCGCGGACTCGGCCAGATCGCGGCGCTGTGCGCTGTCGCGCGCCCCGATGTCGCCGTCGTGTCGCACATCGGCCCCGAGCACCTCGAGCTCCTGGACACCGTCGAGAACGTCGCGGCGGCGAACGCGGAGGCGATCGTCGCGCTGCCCGCCCGAGGAACCGCCGTCGTCCCCGCGGACGCACCTGCCCTCGAGCCGCACCTCGACCGCGACGACATCGAGCTTCGCCGCTTCGACCCGGCCGACGTCGAGCTGCAGGGCCATACCGGCCGCTTCCGCGTCGACGGCCGCGAGATCGAGCTCGAGCTCCCCTTCACGCAGCGCCACCACGGGCTGAACGCGCTTGCCGCACTGAACGCCTATGCCGCGCTGGGACTCCCGCTCGATCGCGCGGCCGCCGGTGCGCCCGCGATCCGGCTCTCCCCCTGGCGGGGAGAGGAGCTCGACCTGCCCGGTGGCGGGCTCGTGATCAACGACGCCTACAACGCGAACCCCGACTCGATGCGCGCGGCACTCGAGCACCTCTCCGAGCGCGCGCAGGGACGCCGTCGCATCGCGGTCCTCGGCGAGATGGCGGAGCTCGGGCTCACGTCCGAGGGCTATCACCGCGAGATCGGCGACATCGCCGCCGAGCTCGACGTTCACGTCATCGGAGTCGGTGAGCCCGCCCGCGCCTACCGCCCCGAGGTCTGGGCGCCCGCCGCCGCCGGTGCGGTCGAGGCTGCGCGCGGCTTCCTCCGTCCCGGCGATGTCGTCCTCGTCAAAGCCTCGAGAGCTGTTGGGCTCGAAGGCATCGCCTCCGAGATAGCGAAGATCGCACGAGCATGGTCCCAGTCCTGATCGCCGGCCTGCTGGCGATGATCGCCGGCGTCGTCATCGGGCCGAGGTTCATCGAGACCCTGCGCGCACGCAACCTCGGCCAGCAGATCCGCGCCGAGGGCCCGGCGTCGCACATCGTCAAGCAGGGGACGCCGACCATGGGCGGCCTCCTGATCGTCAGCTCGGCGGTCATCCCGTTCCTCGTCCTCTCGCAGTACACGGCCGAGGGGCTGACGGTCCTCTTCATCGTGCTCGGCTGCGCGGCGATCGGGTTCGCGGACGACTACCTCAAGCTTCGCGCGGGCCACTCGCTCGGGCTGCCCGGACGCTGGAAGATGCTCGGCCTCGTCGCGGTGACCCTCGGCGCCGCGATCCTGCTGCACGAGACCGCGGCGTTCTCGACCTCGATCTACGTTCCGGTCGCCGGCTGGAACATCGATCTCGGGATCCTCTACTACCCGTTCCTCTTCGTCGTGATCGCGGGCACGGTCAACGGCGCGAACCTCACCGACGGGATCGACGGGCTCGCAGCGGGCACCGTCACGATCATGTTGCTGACGTTCCTCGCGATCGCCGGCATCGCGTGGCTTCGCTCGGGCGACCCCGGCGCGCGCAGCGAGGCCTACCTCGACCTCGCGACGCTCGCCGCCGCTCTCATCGGAGGGACGATCGGGTTCCTCTGGTACAACGCCTTCCCCGCCGAGCTGTTCATGGGCGACACGGGCTCGATGGCGCTCGGTGGGGCGATCGCAGGGTTCGCGGTCGTGACGCACACGGAGCTCCTCCTGCTCCTCATCGGTGGGATCTTCGTGATCGAGGTGCTCTCGCTGATCATCCAGGTCGTCTGGTTCAAACGGACCGGGAAGCGCGTCTTCCTCATCGCCCCGATCCACCACCACTTCGAGATGAAGGCGTGGTCGGAGACGAAGGTCATGGTCCGGTTCTGGGTCGTGTGCGCGATCCTGTGCGCGTCCGGCTTCGCGCTCTTCTATCGCGACTTCCTCCAGATCGTCGGGCAGTGAACGCAACAGCGGAGCTCGAGGGCCGGCGCGTGCTCGTCGTCGGACTCTTGCGCTCGGGCCGGGCCGCGGCCGAGGTGCTTCTTCGAGAAGGCGCGACGGTGCTGGGATTCGACGTGAACGAGACCCTCGACGTGGGAAGGCTCCGCGAGCTCGGTGTCGAAGTTCACCTGGGACGCGAGGAAGAGGCGGTCGACATGCTGCTTGCGGGGACAGAACTCGTCGTGAAGAGCCCCGGCGTGCCGGGCGAGACGCCGCTCGTCATGCGTGCCCGCGCGCGCGAGATCCCGGTCTGGAGCGAGCTCGAGCTCGGTGCGCGTCTCCTCGCGAACCCGTTCGTCGCGATCACGGGCTCGAACGGAAAGACGACGACCACCGCGCTCCTCGGCGAGATGTTCGGCGCGGCCGACGTCCCGGCCGAGGTCGCCGGGAACATCGGTCGGGCCGTCACGTCGCTCGTCGGTGCGGTGGACGACTCCGCGTGGGTCGTGTGCGAGGTCGGCGTGTTCCAGCTCGACGACGTGGACACGTTCCGACCGCGCATCGCCGTCCTGCTCAACCTCGAGCCGGATCACATGGACCGGTACGCCACGTTCGAGTGGTACGCCGACACGAAGCTCCGCCTCTTCGAGCAGCAGACCGAGGACGACGTCGCGATCCTCCCGCGCGGGTTCGGAGAGGTGCCCGGTGGCGCGCGCCGGATCGAGTTCGCCGGGGACGACGAGCTTCCGGCCGAGCCTTCGATCCCAGGGGCACACAACCGCGAGAACGCCGCTGCAGCGACGGCCGCCGCGCGAGCCGCAGGCATCCCGGACGACGCGATCGCCGAGGCTCTGCGCACGTTCCCCGGCGTCCCTCACCGGATCGAGCGCATTCTCGAGCACGACGGCGTCCTCTATGTGAACGACTCGAAGGCGACGAACGTCGCCGCGGCGCTCCGAGCGCTCGCAGCGCTTCACCCGGCGCGGCTGCACGTCGTCCTCGGCGGCCTCGGGAAGAACGAGAGCTACGAGCCGCTCGCGGCCGCGTTCGAGCCGGGCGATCGCGCGTACCTGATCGGCGCGGCAGCATCAGAGATCGGAGCCGCACTCGCCGATGCCGGCGTGGCCCTCACGCACAGCGGAGATCTCGCCACGGCGCTCACGGACGCCGCCGCAGCCGCCGTGCCCGGCGACGTCGTCCTCCTCTCGCCGGCCTGCGCGAGCTTCGACCAGTTCCGAGACTTCGAGGCGCGCGGAGACGAGTTCCGCCGCCTCGTCCGGGAGCTCAGATGAGGGACGACGGCCGCTTCGACCAGCGACTCCTCGCGCTCGTCACGCTCGCGCTCGTCGCCTTCGGGCTGGTGATGGTGTACAGCGCGACGTCGGCGTCGGCGGCGCTCGGGAACCAGGATCCGATGAGCTACCTGAAGCGTCAGAGCGTGTATGCGCTCCTCGGCGTCGTCCTCATGCTCGTCGCCGCGCGCTTCGACTACCACCGCCTCCGCTACCTCGCGCCCCCGCTCCTGCTCGTCGCGCTCGTGCTCTGCACGGCCGTGCTCGTCGCAGGCCCGGAGATCAACGGCGCGCGCCGCTGGTTCCTGTTCGGGCCGGCGAGCTTCCAACCGTCGGAGCTCGCGAAGCTCGCACTCTGCATCTTCGCCGCGGCCTACCTCGCGCGGCGACGCCCTCCGCAGACGCTCGGCCAGCTCGCAAGGCCGCTCGGCCTGCTGACCGCGATCTTCTGCGTGCTGATCCTGCTCGAGCCGGATCTCGGGACCACGATCACGCTCTGCGGGATGATGCTCGCGATCGTCCTCGTTGCGGGAGTGCCGTTCGTTCCGCTCGTTGGCGCCACCGTGATCGCGATAGCCGTCGGGACCCTGGCGATCTGGGTGGAGCCGTATCGCCGCGCGCGCGTCTTCAGCTTCCTGGACCCCTGGAGCGACGCCCAGGGCTCGGGCTTCCAGATCGTCCAGGCGCTGATCGGGATCGGCTCCGGCGGGATAACCGGCTCGGGGCTCGGCGAGGGTGTGCAAAAGGCGCTGTACCTGCCCGAGGCGCATACGGACATGATCTTCGCGGTCATCGGCGAGGAGCTCGGGCTGATCGGGGCCGCGGTCGTCATCGCCGCCTTCGCGATATTCGCGATCGCGGGCTTCCGGATCGCGCTCCGCTGTCGCGACCCGTTCGGGAAGCTCCTCGCAGCCGGGCTGACTGCCCTCGTCTGCGGACAGGCGGCGATCAACCTCGCGGCCGTCCTCGGGATCGCGCCGCTCACGGGAATCCCGCTCCCGTTCGTCTCGTACGGAGGCTCGAGCCTCGTCGTGCTGCTCGGGTCGGTCGGGATACTCCTTAACATCGCCGTCAATGAACGGGTCGTCGAAGCTCGCGTGCCTGATCGCAGCCGGGGGAACCGCCGGTCACGTCAGACCGGCGCTCGCAGTCGCGGAAGCGCTGCGCGCGCGCGGCGTGAACGTGACGTTCGCCGGGTCGCCCGATCGCGTCGAGTCGCAGCTGGTTCCTGACGCCGGGTACGAGCTCGACACCTTCTCGATCTCCGGATTTCCCCGGAAGCTCGGCCTCGACCTCGTACGCGCACTCGTGCAGGCCGTCCGCGCGCCCTTCGCTTGCAGCCGGATCCTCGCCCGGCGCCGGCCCGACGTCGTCCTCGGCGCGGGCGGGTACGTCGCCGGGCCGATGGTGCTCGCGTCGCGCGTGCGCGGGATCCCGGCCGCGCTGACGGAGGCCGACGCCCACCTCGGTCTCGCGAACCGACTCGCCGCCCCGTTCGCACGGCGCGTCTTCCTCGCCTACCCGATACCGGGACGCGACGACGGGAAGTACCGCGTGGTCGGCAGGCCGGTTCCGCAGGCTCATCTCGGGGGAGACCGTGAAGAAGCGAGGAGGTCCTTGGGGCTACCCTCGGATGCCCCCGTGCTCGCGGTCTTCGGCGGGCTCGCCGGAGCGCAGGCACTGAACGAGTTCGCGGTCGACGCTTTCGGCGAGAGCGGGCCAGCGGTCCTGCACATCGCCGGAGAGCGCGACTACCAGGCGCTGCGCCCGCGGGTCTCCCGTCCCGACTACGTGCTACTCGCAATCGCCGACGACTTCGGGGACGCGCTCGCGGCGGCCGACCTCGCGATCTCGCGCGCGGGCGGGACCGTGTGGGAGCTCGCGGCCACCGGCACGCCGTCGATCCTCGTGCCCTATCCGCATGCGACGTCCGACCACCAGGCTCTGAACGCACGCTACTTCGAGCAAGGAGGCGGCGCGCTTGTCGTCCGCCAGGAAGAGTTGGGGCGTGTGCCGGCGCTCGTCGGCGGGATTCTCGGCGACCCGGAGCGTCTGCGCGAGATGGGCGCGGCGATGCAGTCGCTCGCGAAGCCGGATGCCGCCGCCGAGATCGCGGACGAGCTCGTCGCGCTCGCCGAGAATCGCCGCGCGCGGTCGGGTCGCACGAGGCTGTCGGTCGGGTCGTCCGCGTGAACGTCTCGACGGTCGACGTTCCCGTAGCGCTGCTCGGCTACGGCACTGTCGGCTCGGCGGTGCACAGGCTGCTCGAGGACGGCGCCAGCGACATCGAGCGTGCAACCGGACACCGACTCCGCGTCGTCCGCGCCCTCGTCCGCGACCTGGAGCGGGAGCGTGCTTACGCGCCGGAGCCGGGCATTCTCACCGGCGACTTTCGCTCCATCGCCGGCGACTCCGAGATCGCCCTGGTTGCCGAGGTCATGGGCGGGCTCGAGCCGACCGGCGGATACGTGCTCGAGCTCCTGCGCCAGGGTGTGCCGGTCGTGACCGCGAACAAGCAGCTGGTCGCGCGCTCCGGCCCCGAGCTACACGCCGCGGCGGCGGAGGGCGGCGTGCAGCTGCGCTTCGAGGCATCCGTCTGCGCCGCGATTCCGGTGATCAAGCTCCTGCGCGAGTCGCTCGTCGTCACGAACGTCCATCGCGTGCTCGGGATCGTGAACGGGACGACGAACTTCGTCCTGGGCGAGATGGAAGAGGGCCGCTCGTATGTCGAGGCGCTCGCCGAGGCTCAGCGGCTCGGATACGCAGAGGCGGACCCGACCGAGGACGTGTCCGGGCTGGACGCGGCTGCGAAGATGGCGATCCTCGCGACCGTGGCGTTCGGCTCGCAGATCCCGCTCGGCGACGTGTCCGTCGCGGGGATCGACACGCTGCGCGACGAGCACGTCGCTGCGGCTCGCGCGCTCGAGATGCGGGTCAAGCTCGTCGGGGAAGCCGTGCTCGTCGACGGACGCGTCGCCGTGCGAGTAGGACCGGCGTTCGTGGACGCGCACCACCCCCTCGCCTCGGTCGAGAGCGCGTTCAACGCGGTCATGCTCCAAGGCGACGCGATCCGCGAGATCATGCTCGAGGGGCCGGGCGCTGGTGGGACCGAGACCGCCTCGGCCGTCGTGGCGGACATGGTCTCGGTCCTCGGTGCATCGGCGGCAGGCTTCCTTCAAGAGGACCCTGTCTGGCGCTCCCTCGATCCGCTTCCCCCGGGCGAGCTCCCATCGCCGTACTACCTTCGGCTCGAGGTCGAGGACCGCGCGGGCGTGCTCGCGCGGCTCGCGCAGGAGCTTGCCAATGAGGGCGTCTCCGTTGCGCGGCTCGTCCAGCAGCCCGGCGAGGGGCGCGCCGTCCTTCACGTCGTGACGCACGAGGCGCAGGCGGGCCGGGTCGAGTCGGCGCTCCGTGCGATCCGCGCACTGCCCGAGTCCCGCGGCGAGGCGAGCGCGCTGCCGGTGGTCTCCGCACGTGGCGTCGAGGAGCTCGGCTGGGCATGACCGTTGCGCTGATCGAGCGCTTCCGCTCCGTACTTCCGGTAGGGGATACGACGCCGGTCGTCTCGCTCGGCGAAGGCTCGACTCCGCTCCTCCACGCCCCGCGCCTCTCCGAGCGGTGGGGGTGCGAGCTCCGGCTCAAGTGGGAGGGCGCGAACCCGACGGGAAGCTACAAGGACCGGGGCATGACGGTCGCCGTCTCGAAGGCGGTCGAGGAGAAGGCGGAGGCCGTGATCTGCGCATCGACGGGGAACACGGCTGCATCGGCCGCGGCGTACGCAGCTCGTGCCGGCTTGCCGGCGCTCGTGCTCGTCCCGGAGGGCGCGGTCGCAGGCGCGAAGCTCGCGCAGACGCGGATGCTCGGCGCACGCGTCCTCGAGGTGCGAGGCAGCTTCGACGAGGCTCTCGCGGCAGCACGCGCCCTCGCGGAGCGCGGCAGCCACGTTCTCGTGAACTCGCTCAACGCGTACCGCGTCGCCGGCCAGAAGACTGCTGCGCTCGAGATCGTCGAGGAGCTCGGCGACGCCCCCGATGCGTTCGTCCTCCCGTACGGAGGTGGCGGGAACACGACCGCATACGCGGCCGCCGTCGCAGAGCTCGGGATCGCGACTCCGATCGTCTCGGTCGAGGCCGAGAATCGGCCCGCAACGCTCGCCTCCGCGATCCGCATCGCCGAGCCCGTTCACGCCTCGCGTGTGGCGGAGACCGGGGCTCGCATCGTCTCGGTCTCGGACGACGAGATCATCGGAGCCTGGCGCGAGCTCGCCTCCGTCGAGGGCATCTTCTGCGAGCCCTCCTCGGCTGCCGGTCTCGCTGCGGTCGCTCGGGGTGAGTTTGGCGGCCGCGTTGTCGTCACGCTCACCGGACACGGCTTGAAGGACGTCGCGGCTGCAGACCGGTACGCGCCTGCGGTCGGGACGGTCGACCCCGACCCGGACGCGATCGCCGAGGCGGCTCGGTGATGGTCCGTGCCCCTGCGACCTCGGCGAACCTCGGCCCCGGCTTCGACTGCGCCGGGGTGGCGCTCGACCTCTGGAACGAGCTGGAGCTCACCGATGGCGAGGGCGTCTCGGTCGAGGGTGAGGGTGCCGGCGAGCTCCCGGAGGACGAGTCGAACCTCGCCGTGCGCGCGTACGCGCTCCTCGCCGATCCGTCGGGCAGGCGGTTCGAGTTCGTCAATCGCATCCCGCTCGAGAGCGGCCTCGGATCGAGCGCCGCGGCGATCGCCCTCGGCCTGCGCGCGGCCGGCCCCGCCGAGCCGGACGAGAAGCTGCTCGCGCTCGGCCTGACGCTCGAGCCGCACGCCGACAACCTGGCGGCCGCGCTCGCAGGCGGCGTCACGCTCACCTGGGACGGGAGCATCGCGCGGATCGCGGACACGCTGCCGCTCGAACCGGTCGCCGTCGTTCCGACCGCGCGGGTGCCGACCGCCGGGGCGCGAGCGTCGCTGCCTTCCCGCGTCCCGCACGATGACGCCGTGTTCACGCTCGCGCGAGCCGCGCTTCTCGGAGCGGGGGCTGCATCGGGGAGGGCGCAGCTGTTCGAGGCCGCGCTCGACGATCGCCTGCACGAGCCCTACCGCGAGAGCTCGCTCGTCCGCGAGCTCCGGGAGAGCCCGCCCGCGGGAGGCCGCGGCGCCACGCTCTCGGGATCGGGCCCGGCCGTCATCGTCTGGGCCGATGACGCTGCCGCCTGCGCCGGCGACCTGCAACACCGCTACCCGGAGCATCGCGTCCTCGCACTCGCCGTCTCACCCCGCGGAGCGCACGCGTGAGCCGAGATCTGCCCCTTGACGGAAGGAAGATCTACTTCGTCGGGATCGGCGGCGCCGGGCTGTCGGCGTACGCGAACGTCGCGCGGGGGTGGGGCGCGGAGGTGCGCGGCTGGGACGCGCGGGAGACGATCTTCATGGAGACGCTCGGAGGCGTGAAGATCGACGTGGGCGGCGAGCCCGTTCCGCCCGCCGGCTTCGATGTCGTCGTCTCGACTGCCCACACGGGCCGCGCCGAGGGTCGGCCGCGCGCCGAGTTCCTGGCCGAGCTCGTATCACTCAGACCCGCGATCGTCGTCGGTGGCGCCCACGGGAAGACGACGACCGCGGCGATGATCGCGTTCGCCCTCCGCGAGCTCGGGAACGACCCCGCATGGATCATCGGCGGCGTCGTCCCGCAGCTCGGCGGGAACGCGGGCACCGGGACGGGTCGCCTCGTTGTCGAGGGAGACGAGTCGGACCGCTCGATCGGCCTCTTGCGGCCGGAGATCGCAGTCGTCACGAACGTCGAGGTCGACCACCATGCCGCCTTCGCATCCGAGGCCGAGCTCGCGGCCTTCTTCGACGCGTGGACCGCCCAGGTGCCTCAGGTCGTCCGCGGTGCCGAGCTCGAGCCGGTCTCGCTCGAGCTGGCCGTGCCGGGCGAGCACAACCGGCGGAATGCTGCCGCGGCGCTCGCAGCGCTCGAGCTCGCCGGAGTCGGGCGCAACGACGCCGAGCGCGTGCTTGCGGCGTTCACCGGCGTCGACCGGCGCTTCCAGCTCGTCGGCTCGCGGGGTGGCATCGCGGTCTACGACGACTACGGCCACAACCCGACCGAGATTGCGGCCGCACTGCGGACCGCGCGCGAGCGGGCCGCGCGGAACCTGATCGCCGTCTACCAGCCGCACGTGCACGAGCGGACGAGACACCTCCACCGTGAGCTCGGCGCCGCTCTCGGGATCGCCGACGGGGCGGTCGTGACCGCGGTCCTCGGCGAACGCGATGCCCCCATCCCCGGTGTAACCGGGAAGCTCGTGCTCGAAAGCGTTCCGCAGTGGCGTGCGACGCGGCTGGGCACCGACGCTGGACGATGCGGCGAAGATCGCGCTGGCATGGGTGCGGCCGGGGGATGTCGTCGTCACGCTCGGCGTGGGGGAGCCGTGGAAGGTCGCCCGTGCCATCGCCGCCGGTCTCCCCGAGTGACTGGCGGAGCGAGTATCGAGCGCGGGTTCCCGCTCTCGCGCCTGACCACGATCGGCACGGGCGGGCCGGCGCGCGCGTTCGCCCGTCCCGCGTCACTCCGCGAGCTCGAGGAGGCGCTGCGCCATGCGCAGGGTGAAGGTCTCGACGTCGTCGTCGCCGGGCTCGGATCGAACCTGCTCGCCCCAGACGAAGGCGTGGATGCGCTCGTGCTGCGGCTCGAGGGCGAGCTGGCGGCGGTCGAAGTCGTCGATACCGGGCTCGTCGCGGGCGGCGGTGCGGCGAACGCCGTATGCCTCCATCGCGCCCGTGCGGCCGGGCTCGGGGGCTTCGAGTTCGCTTGTGCGATCCCCGGCACCGCCGGGCGGTGGTGTGAAGATGAACGCCGGCGCGTACGGGCGCGACTGGTCCGAGATCCTCGTCCGCGCCGTCATAGCGACTGCCGAAGGAACGCAGGAGCTGTCGCCGGCCGAGCTCGGGCTCTCGTACCGCCACTCCGAGCTTCTCCCGGGTCACGTCGTCGCAAGCGTCGAGTACCGGCTCGAGCCTCGCCCACCCGAGGAGATCAAGGAGCAAGTGGCGGAGCTGATCGCGCTCCGCAAGGCGACACAGCCGACGAACAAGCGGACGTTCGGGAGCGTGTTCAAGAACCCGCCCGGCGAGCTCGGCGCGGGCCGAATGCTCGAGCTCTGCGGCCTGAAGGGACACCGGATCGGCGGAGCCCTGATCTCACCCAAGCACGCGAACTTCGTCGAGAACGCGGGTGATGCGACGAGCGCGGACTGCCTGGCGCTCATGGTCGAAGCGCGAAGGCGCGCGCACGAGCAGTTCGGCGTCGTCCTCGAGCGCGAGGTCGTCTTCGTCGGCGAGATGGAGCTACCGCCGATCGAGGGGTAGGAGGCCCGGTATCCGCGGCGAATCTGCGGTCATGGCCGGGGGACGGACCGGGCGTGGATCACGCCGGCGGACGCGCGCGGCAAGCGTCGTCGTCCCGTTTCCGCATGGCGCCGTCGGCGATCGCCTGGATCTCGCCCGGCTCGTCCCCTCAGGCCGCTCGCTCCTGGTCGGCTTCGTCCTCGTCTCCGCCGTGCTCGTGGCGTACCTGGGCGCGAGCTCGACGTCGGTCTTCGCCGTCGAGCAGGTCCAGGTGCGGGGCGGGCCGCGTGCGGTCGTCCGTGACGTGAGGGCCGTGACACGTGACACGGTGGGCAATAGCCTGCTTTCCGTCGACCAGCGTGCGATCGAAGCCGCTGTCCGCGCGCTTCCCTCGGTTGCGGGCGCCTCTGTCGACCGTGCCTTCCCACACACGCTCGTCGTCAAGGTGCTTCCGGAGCGCCCCGTCGCCGTCATCCGGCGTGGCCACGAGGCCTGGCTCGCGACCGGTGAGGGCAGGATCGTCCGTGCGATCGAGCCGGCCTCACACCCGGAGTTTCCGCGCCTCTGGCTCAAGCGCGACGTCTCCGTCGACCTGGGGAGGAGGCTGCCTGCGACCCTGGCAGTGGCCGCGCGCGCACTGGCGGCGGCGCGGGACGTACGGATCCCACGCCACGTGCAGGCCGTGCGTGCGATCGACGGCCAGCTCACGCTGGTGCTCCGTCACGGGCCCGAGATCCGCCTGGGCGCGCCGCGGGACATCCTCCTCAAGCTCACCATCGCAGCGCGCGTCTTCAAGCTGCTGGCGGACGGGACGGCCTATCTCGACGTCAGCGTTCCCGAGCGCCCGGTGTCGAGCACGCACTTCACCGAGTCTCAACCTTGAGGTTGAGGTAGAGGGTGTGACGGTTGACACGAGGCCGAAAGCGTCCTACCCTCGATGGCGAAATGCCGTCGCGATTCGTACGTTCAACGAGAGGTTCACGTCGAAGGTGGTTGAGACATGAGTGGTCAAGCCGGTAGCTATCTCGCAGTGATCAAGGTCGTCGGCATCGGCGGCGGCGGCTCCAACGCCGTCAGCCGCATGGTCGAGGCCGGCGTCGCCGGGGTCGAGTTCGTCGCGGTGAACACCGACGCGCAGGCGCTCCTCATGGCCGAGGCAGACGTGAAGATCCACATCGGATCGCAGGCGACTCGCGGGCTCGGCGCAGGCGCCGACCCGACGGTCGGTCAGGCCGCCGCCCAGGAGAGCCGAGACGAGCTGAAGGAGGCGCTGAAGGGCGCGGACATGATCTTCGTCACCGCCGGCGAGGGTGGGGGCACGGGCACCGGCGGCGCGCCGGTCGTCGCGGAGATCGGCCGCGAGCTCGGTGCACTCACCGTCGGCGTCGTCACGCGACCGTTCGGGTTCGAGGGGCGGCTCCGCGCCGTCCAGGCCGAGGACGGCGTGCAGACGCTCCGCGAGAACGTGGACACGCTGATCGTCATCGAGAACGACCGTCTGCTCCAGGTGGTCGAGCGCACGACGCCGGTGACGGAAGCGTTTCGCATGGTCGACGACATCCTTCGCCAGGGCGTCCAGGGCATCACCGATCTCATCACCGTGCCGGGCCTCATCAACCTCGACTTCGCGGACGTGCGCACGATCATGCGCGACGCCGGCTCGGCACTGATGGGCATCGGCGTCGCCGAGGGCGAAAATCGCGCAATGGAGGCCGCACGCGCGGCGATCTCGTCGCCGCTCCTCGAGACCTCGCTCGACGGCGCGACCGGCATCCTCATCAACATCACGGGCGGGCCCGACATCGGGCTTGCGGAGGCCGACGAGGCAGCCCAGGTCGTGACCGCGTCGGCGGACGCGAACGCGAACGTCATCTTCGGCGCCGTCATCGACGAGTCGATGGGTGACCACATCCGAGTGACCGCCATCGCCACCGGCTTCGGCGGCCGCCCCCGCCGTCGTCGTGTCGAGGCGCCCGTCGAGACACCCGAGCACAGGCCGGCGATCACGGCTCCGAGCGTCACCGACGTCGAGATCGACATCCCGAGCTTCCTGAAAGAAGACTGAGCCGCGGCCGCTAGGTGCGGTCGATGATCGCCACGTACCTCGGGCCGTCGCCGAGAGTCTGCGAGAGCCGCCAGCCGGTTCCGGTCGACGAGCTCCTCGAGCTCGGGCGGCGACATCTGCAGCCAGTCGAGCAACCGCGTGGAGAGATCGCGGTAGCGCACCCGCACCCGTAACTGTCCCGGCATGCGCCCGTGGCGGCTGTTGCGTTCGCGATAGCGGCGATGGACGGGGTCGTCGAGGCGATGCGGGTCGAACGTCTCGGCCACGATCCGACCGCGCTCGGTTGCAACTGAGCCGAGCCGCCTCAAGATCCGTCGAGCCCGCGCTCGTGAGCCGAGCATGCCGAAGTTCTGGCCGAGGAAGACGAACGTGTCGAACAAGCCGAGCCTCCCGTCGACCGCGTCCAACGCGAGCATGCGCGCGTCGCGAACGCCGCGCTGCCGACAGCACTCGACCGCACCGGGCGAGGAGTCGATGCCGATGACCTCGAGCCCGCGCTGCTGGAGATGGAGGCAGACCCGTCCCGCGCCGCAGCCGACGTCGAGGGCGCGACCACGGACGAAACGCATGGCACGCCGCTCGTCCGGGTCGTCCCAGCGCGTGAACGGCGCCACGAGGTAGCTCGCGTCGAAGGCGAGCATGTACCCGTCGTCGCGCTCAACGATCTCCATCGCCGTCCGTCCGGCGAGCACGTCGGCGAGGATCGCACCCCAGACGTCACCGTGACTCACGCGGTATTCGTCACGGCCTTTGGCCAACCAGAGACCGAGGTCCGACTGAAGTCAGGACCCGTTGCTCTCGAGCGAAACCCGCGCTGCGTACGAGCCGGAGGCGGGCTTTGCCCGCCGGGAGGCTTGACGCAGCGTCCTCTCAGCCCGGGACGGAAGGAGGGGGTACGCGGGGGAACCATGGGTTCCTCCGCACGTATAGTCGCGGGCGTGGAGGCCACGTCGCTCGAGCGCACGCCTCTCTACGCGCGCCACGTTTCGCTCGGGGCGCGGATGGTGCCGTTCGCCGGGTACGAGATGCCCGTCCAGTACCAGGGCGTCATCGAGGAGCACAGGGCGGTTCGGACCGACTGCGGCGCGTTCGACGTCTCCCACATGGGCGAGATCCACGTCGATGGGCCGACGGCGAACGCGTTCCTCCAGGAGATGCTTTCGAACGACCTCGACAAGGTCGGCGACGGCGAGGCCCAGTACACGCTCTTGACGAACGAGCAGGGTGGGATCGTCGACGACCTCATCGTCTACCGGCTCGCGCACGGCCAGTACCTCGTCGTCTGCAACGCCTCGAACAGGACGGCCGTCAATGACTGGCTGAAGGAGCGCGAGCCGCGGGGCACCGAGGTCCGCGACGCATCCGACGAGTACGGCCTCGTCGCGGTACAGGGGCCGCGGACGTTCGAGCGCCTGGGCCTCCCCGAGAAGCGCGCCTTCACGCACGAGATGGGGGAGCTCGACGGGATCGAGGTGATGGTCTCGCGCACGGGGTACACGGGCGAGCCGGGCGTCGAGCTCTGTTGCGGGCAAGACGACGCGGAGGCGCTCTGGGACGCGGTCCTCGCACGCGGAGCTGCCCCGTGCGGTCTCGGCGCCCGCGACACCCTGCGGCTCGAGGTCTGCTACCCGCTGCACGGGAACGACATCACGGAGGAGACGGACGCGATCTCCGCAGGGCTCGGCTGGGCGTGCGCGCTCGAGACGGATTTCACCGGCGTCAACGCGCTCCGCCGCATCAAGGAAGAGGGGCCCGCGCGCAGGCTCGTCCCGTTCGTGATGGAGGAGAAGGCTGTGCCGCGCCAGGGGATGACGATCGAGGGCGGAGGGGAGGTCACGTCGGGGACCCACTCGCCGATGCTCGACCGTGGCATCGGCATGGGGTACGTCCCGAGCGAGAGCGCGTCGCCCGACGGCGCGCTCGTGATCGACGTCCGCGGCAAGTCACGGCGTGCGCGCATCGTCAAGAAGCCGATCTACCGGAAGGAGCAGTGAGTGGCCGCGGCGGAGAGCTATCCGGACGACCTCAGCTACCACCCCGAGCACGACTGGGCCCGCATAGAGGGCGACGAGGCGACTCTCGGGATCACGTGGTTCGCGCAGGACGCGCTCGGCGAGCTCGTCCACTACGAGGCGCCGGCGGTCGGCGCGACGATCTCGAAAGACGGGACGTACGGTGAGATCGAGTCGGTCAAGGCCGTCTCGGACATCGTCGCGCCGCTGTCGGGCGAGGTGCTCGAGGTGAACGAGCGCGCCGTCGACGAGCCGGAGATCGTGAACGAGGACCCCTACGGCGAGGGCTGGCTCGTGCGAATCCGCATGTCCGATCCCGCCGAGGTGAGCTCGCTCATGGACGTCGCCGCGTACAAGGCCCACGTCGCGGAACAGTGAGCTCGGGCTACCTCTCGCTCACCGACGCCGACCGAGAGGAGATGCTCGCGGCGATCGGCGTCTCGTCCGTCGACGAGCTGTTCGAGCAGGTTCCCGAAGGAGTCCGGCTCGGGCGGGAGCTCGATGTGCCGCCGGCGCTCGGGGAGGCCGATCTCGCCCGACACCTCGAAGAGCTCGCGGCTCGGAACGTCCACACGGGCGCCGAGCTCTCCTTCCTCGGCGCCGGGATCTACGACCACTACGTCCCGTCGGTCGTCGACGTCGTGCTCTCCCGCGGGGAGTTCTTGACCGCGTACACGCCGTACCAGCCGGAGATGAGCCAGGGCGTGCTGCAGGCGATCTTCGAGTACCAGACCGTGGTCTGCGAGCTGACCGGGATGGACGTGTCCAACGCCTCCGGCTACGACGGCTGCACGGTCGCCGCCGACGCGGTCTTCGTCGCGAAGCACGCGGTGCCGGACCGTCGGAAGGTCGTCCTCGCCGAGACGGTCAACCCGCAGGTGCGTCAGGTCGTGAAGACCTATGCGCCAGGGTTCGGGCTCGAGGTCGTGGAGGTCTCGCATTCGGGCGGAACGACCGATCCCGAGCGGGTCGCCGAGGCCGCGCAGGACGCGGCCGCCGTCCTCTTCCAGCAGCCGAACTTCCTCGGCGCGCTCGAGCCGGCGCCCGATCTTGCCGGGGCCGCGACCGAGGCCGGGGCGCTCGCGATCGCCCACGTCGACCCGATGTCGCTCGGAGTCCTGGAGGCGCCGGGAGCGTACGGCGCGTCGATCGCGATCGGCGAAGGCCAGGCCGCGGGGAACTGGCAGTCGTTCGGGGGCCCGCACTACGGCTTCCTCGCCGCGCGCAGCGACTTCGTCCGGCGGATGCCGGGTCGCATCGTCGGTGAGACCGTCGACGCGGACGGGCGTCGCGCGTTCGTGCTGACGCTCCAGACCAGCGAGCAGCACATCCGGCGCGAGAAGGCGACCTCGAACATCACGACGAACCAGACGCTCCTCGCGCTCGGCGGCCTCGCGACGCTCTCGTGGCTCGGGCCGGAGGGGCTGCGCGAAGTGGGGGAGACATGTCTCGCGCTGGCGCAGTACACGCGCGAGCGCGTCCCGCTCGAGCCCGCGTTCGACGGGCCGGTCTTCAAAGAGGTCGCATTCCGCACGCCGATTCCCGCTCGCGACGTCGTCCGCCGCGCGCGGGAGCACGGGATTCATCCCGGCTACGCGCTCGGGCGCGACTACGAGGGGATGGACGACGTCCTGCTCGTCGCGGTCACCGAGAAGCGCAGCGTGGAGGACATCGACCGGCTTGCCGACGTGCTCGCCGAGGTGTGCGCGTGACGACCGAGCCCGGCCGCGCCTGGCCCGAGGCTCCGCTGATCTTCGAGCGCTCGCGCGACAGGCCGCCGCGCGGGTCGCCCGCCGCGCCCCGACCTCCCGGTGCCGGAGCTCCCCGAGTCGCTTCGCCGATCCCTGCCGCCACGACTGCCGGAGGTCTCCGAGCCGGAGCTCGTTCGCCACTTCACGACCCTCGCCGACCGCACGTTCGGCGTCGACACGGGCTTCTACCCGCTCGGCTCCTGCACGATGAAGCACAACCCGCGAGTGCACGAGCGCCTCGCCGGGCTCCCTGGCTTCCGCGACTTGCACCCGCACCAGGAGGACGAGGCGGCGCAGGGCGCGCTCGAGCTCATGTGGCGGCTCCAGGAGATCCTCGCCGAGATCGCCGGGTTGCCCGCCGTGACGCTCCAGCCGGCGGCCGGCTCGCAGGGCGAGCTGACCGGCCTCATGCTCATGCGCGCGTACTTCGCCGACCGCGGCGAGGAGCGGGACACGATCATCACCGCCGACACCGCTCACGGCACGAACCCGGCGAGCGTGACGATGGCCGGCTACTCACTCGAGAAGGTCGAGACCGACGCGCGCGGGAACCTCGACCTCGAGGATCTCCGCGCGAAGGTCAACGAGCGCACGGCCGGGCTCATGCTCACGAACCCTTCGACGCTCGGGCTCTTCGACGAGGGGATCGAGGAGGTCGCGCGGATCTTCCACGACGCGGGGGCGCTCCTCTACTACGACGGCGCGAACCTGAACGCCGTCGTGGGGATCTCGCGGCCCGGCGACATGGGCTTCGACATCGTCCATTACAACCTGCACAAGACGTTCTCGCAGCCGCATGGCGGCGGCGGCCCGGGCGGCGGGCCGGTGGCCGTGCGCGAGCGGATCGAGCCCTACCTGCCGGTGCCGCGTGTCGTCCGCGACGGGGACGCCTTTCGTCTGGACGCGGATCACCCGAAGTCGATCGGGCGGGTGCGGGGCTTCGCGGGGCCGTTCGGCGTCTTCGTGCGCTCGTACGCATACATGCGCGCATACGGGCCGGAGCTCAGGGAGATGTCCGAGACTGCGGTGCTGAACGCGAACTACCTCCTGGCGCGCCTGAAGGACGTCTACGACCTGCCGTACGACCGGCTCTGCATGCACGAGTTCGTGCTCTCCGCGCGTCGTCTCAAGCGGGAGCACGGGATCACCGCGCTCGACGTCGCGAAACGGCTCATGGACTACGGGATCCATCCGCCGACGATCTACTTCCCGCTCGTCGTCCCGGAGGCGCTCATGATCGAGCCGACGGAAACGGAGCCGAAGGAGCGGCTCGACGAGTTCGTGGACGCGATGCATGCGATCGCGCGCGAGGCGGCGGACTCGCCTGAGACGCTCAGGAACGCGCCGCGCGGGCGTCCCGTGCGCCGGCTGGACGAGGTGCGTGCCGCGAAGCAGCCGGTGCTCCGCTACCTCTTCGACGAGCCTCCAGCGCTCGTCGGTTCCGAGTAGGCGCTGTTCTACCTCGCAAGCGCGCTCACCCACGACAACGGCCTCGGCTTCGTCGGCGACAAGCGCTTCGAGCTCGGCGCCTACCTATAGCTAGCTCCGGCGTCGATAGACCTGGACGACGACGCCGGACTCGTACGTCCGCGTGTCGGCGAGCTCGAGCGGGATCTTGCGCTCCGAATCCGGATAGACCCGTGCACCCGAGCCGAGGACGACCGGGAAGATCATGAGGCGGAGCTCGTCGACGAGATCCTGGCGGAAGAGGTCGTGCACGAGCGTGCGGCTGCCCGCGACGAGGATGTCGCCGTCGACCTGCTCCTTGAGGCGCGGAACCTCGTCGGCGACGTCGCCCCGGAGCAGCGTCGAGTTGCTCCAGGTCGTCTCGTCGAGCGTCCTCGAGAAGACGTACTTCGGCATCGCATTCATCTTCTCGGCGAAGCCGGCCTCGTCGGTCCGCTCCGGCCACGCGCCGGCGAAGCTCTCGTACGTCACACGCCCGAGCAGGAGCACTTCGCTCCCGAGCAACTCCTCGAGCTTGTACGCGAAGTGGTCGTCGCCGGTGACGTCCATCGTCCAGCCGCTGTGCACGTAACCCGGCTCACCGCCGGGCGCCTCCATGACGCCGTCGAGCGATACGAACTCGGTCACCACAACCCGTCCCATGAGGTCTCCTTTCGCTGAATCGTTCGCCATGAAGACCGCCGTCGCCGACGGAAGTCATCGGACCGTCAGGACGAGGTCGGCTCCCAGAGCTCGAAGCGGTTCCCTTCGGGGTCGACCGCCCAGCCGAAGCGGCCGATCCCCTCGAGCACCTCGACCTTCTCGTCGACTTCGATCTCCGCGTCGCGCAGCTGCGCGAGCATTGCGTCGAGGTCGCGCACGGTGAAGTTGACCATGCCCTGCTTCGCGGCAGGCCAGTAGTCCGTGTCATCGGCGAACGGCGCCCAGACCGTGTTCCGGCTCTCCGGGAAGATGACGTAACCGTCCTCGTTCACCGGGACGCCCAGATGCTCCGAGTACCAGGCGACGAGCGCTTCCGAGTCTTTTGCTCGGAAGAACACGCCGCCGACTCCGGTGACACGCTCCATCAGCGCGTCGAGGCGAGCTGGCCGCACGCAGCCTCGATATCGCGGCCGCGCGTCAGCCGCACCGTGGCAGGGATGCGCGCACGCACGAGGACGCTCTTGAACGCGTCGATCGCCGCGCGCGACGAGCCCTCGAACATCCCCGTCGGGTTGTACGGGATCAGGTTCACCTTGAATACGCCGGGATCGAGGGCGGCGGCGAGTCGCCGCGCCTGCGCGGGGGAGTCGTTCACGCCGGCGAGCATGACGTATTCGACGAACACCCTGCGCCGGTGAAGATCGAAGTAGCGTCGGCATTCCGCGAGCACGTCTGTGAGCGGGTAGCGGTCGTTGACCGGCATGAGCTCGGAGCGTCGCTCGGGATCGGCCGCATGGATCGAGAGCGCGAGGCGAATCGGCTCTTCGACCTCGTCCACAAATCGCCGGAGGCCCGGCATCCAGCCGACGGTGGAGATCGTCGTCCGGCGGTGCGTGATCCCGAGGTCCGGGAGTCGCCGTGCGGACTCGAGCACTGCGTCGACGTTCAGGAACGGCTCACCCATGCCCATGTACACGGCGTGGTTCACCGGCTCGCGCCGGCGAAAGTGCAGGGCCTGGTCGAGGATCTCGGACGCGGTCAGGTTCCGTCCGAAGCGCATCGCACCCGTCGCGCAGAAGGTGCACGTGAGCGGGCAGCCGGACTGCGACGAGAGGCAGAGCGAGCGTCGGCCGTCGCGGTAGCGCATGAGCACGGCCTCGACGGGGTGGCCGTCGTGCGTGTGGAAGAGGGTCTTGACCGTCCCGTCGCGCGCCTCGCGCTCGGTGACGACCTCGAGCGTCGAGAACGGCACGTCCTCCGCGAGCGCGGCGCGCAGCGGCTTCGAGACCGAGGTCATCTCGTCGAAGGACGACGCTCCGCGTGCGACCCACTCCCACACCTGCCCCGCCCGGTATCCGGGCTCGCCGCGCTCGGTGAGCGCTCGCTCGAGCAGCGCGAGATCCATGCGCTGGACGGTAGCTTCTCGCCGATGATCGACCTCCGCTCCGACACTGTCACTCAGCCAACGCCCGGGATGCGGCGGGCCATCGCCGAGGCCGCCGTCGGCGACGAGCAGAAGCGGGAGGACCCGACCGTCCTCGAGCTCGAACGGCGCGTCGCGGAGCTGGTCGGGCACGAGGCCGCGGTCTTCGTGCCGACTGCGACGATGGCGAACCAGATCGCGCTCAAGCTCCATGGCCGCCCCGGCGACGTCCTGCTCGCCGAGGAGCACTCGCACGTCGTGGTCTACGAGTACGGCGGGGCGGCGGCCCACGCAGGGCTCCTCACGCGCGGGCTTCCCGGGAGTGGCGGCCGCCTCTCGGCGGAACAGATCCGAGCGGCCGCGACACCGAGCTCGAAGGTGGCCGATCAGCGCGCAACGGTTCTGTCGCTCGAAGACACGCACAACAACGCGGGCGGACGGGTCTGGCCGCTCGACGAGCTGGACGAGGTCGTCACGACGGCGCGCGAGCGCCGCCTCGCGGTGCACCTCGACGGGGCGCGGCTCCTCAATGCGTCGGCAGCGCAGAACGTCGCGCCCGCGGTGATCGCCTCACGCTTCGACACCGTCACGCTCTGCCTGTCGAAGGGGCTTGGCTGCCCGCTCGGCGCCCTGCTCGCCGGCTCACGAGAGCTGATCGACCGCGCGTGGCGCGAGAAGCACCTGTTCGGCGGCGCGATGCGCCAGGCGGGGATCGTCGCCGCGGCCGGGGTCTACGCACTCGACCACCACGTCGAGCGGCTCGCGGACGACAACGCGCGGGCCCGGAGCCTCGCCGAGGGGCTCGTCGCCGCCGGCGTTCCCGTCGACCTCGACCGGGTCGAGACGAACTTCGTCCAGATCGACCTCGCACCGCTCGCGCTCGAGCGCGCCGACACCCTTGCGCGACTTCTCGACGCGGGCGTCGGTCTCTCGGCCACGATCCATCCGACCGTTGTTCGCGCGGTGACACACCTCGAGATCACGGACGAGGACGTGGAGCGAGCGGTCGAGCTGATCCCCGAAGTCCTCGGGATCGCCGTTCCCGCCCGGCGCTAGACCGCTAGCGGACGACGAGCGGCGGGCTCGCGACCTTGTGCGCGTAGTACCAGATGCGCAGCTGTGTCCCTCGCGCCGCGCCGACCTTGCGCTGGAAGAAGCCGCGCTTGGTGGTCTGCTGGATGCCGCCCATGTTCACCCAGAGCCCGCGGAACTTCCGCTGGAGGCTGTACCGCTGTCGCCCGTCACCGGGTCGCACCTGACCCCAGACCTTGGTCGCGTTCCCGCGCCGTGACACCTGGGTCAGCGGGAGCATCATCGCCTTGAGCGCGGGCTTCTTCCGGCCACGTATCGTCTCGAGGCCGCTCTGCCAGCGTGCGAGCCGCGGCTCGTCGCGGTAGAGGTAGTGGATCAGGAGGTCGACCTTCTTCGCGTCGTACACGCGGCGGGCGGACTCCCCGACGTACAGAGCCTGCTTCTCCAGGCTCACGCCGTACCGGTCGGGCGGATTCGTCTGGTACGCGTACTCCGTGAGCCACACCCGGGCCTTCGGGAAGTTGCGGTTCACGAGGTTCAGCAGGCGCTCGAGCGACGCCATCGTCAGCGTCTTGCAGAGGCAGCCGCCCCGGTAGGGCGTGTCGCCGGGGAAAACCGGGTATGGGTGGTGCGCGTAGGCGTCGAGCAGCGGCTTGTTCGGCTTCATGAAGCGGATGAAGTCCACCGGTGAGGTGCCGCCCTTGCCGGCCGTGGGCCCGGTCACTCCTCCGCCGACGCGGGCGTGCGGATTGGCCGACTTGATGCCGAGATAGCCTGGGTTCAGGATCTGCGAGACGTACGTCTTCGCCGAGGCCGGCTTCAGCCACGCGGGCTTGTTCGGCTCGTTCCACATGAGCCAGTGATTGACGTACGGATAGCGCAGGGCGGCCGCGCGCGCGAAGCGCTGGAGGCTCGTGCGGCTCACGGGAGCGACGTTCGGCAGCTGGCGCCCGTTCGCCCAGCCCGGCGTCCCCCAGATCGTGACGATCGGCTGCAGCCCTCGCGCCTTGAGCGCCCGGAGCAGGCGGTCGCTGCGCTTCCAGCGATACCTGCCCGGCCGGGGCTCCGTGCGATCCCAGTACATCGTCACGCGCACCGCGTCGAGGCCGATCTGCTCCAGCCTCGCTGCGCGCTTGGCGAGCCGACCGGGGCCGAACTCGAGCCACGCGTCGTCCTGGATGCCGTACTGCACGCCGGTCGAGGCGGCGGCAGAGCCCGTGGAGATGCCCGCGAAGAGCGCGAGCGAGATGGTCAGAGCGTAAGCAGCGGCAGAGGCGGCAGGGACGATCCGCATGGCGAACGAGTACCACGACCGCGAGGTCGCGACGCGTCTAATCAGAACTTCTTTACAAATCGGGCGTCTGACTCCAGCTCTCGAGGTGCCGAGCGATCTCCGCCGCCTTGCCCTTCGGCTCGACGCTTATGAGCGTAATCCACTCGCCGTCGACGAGGAGGGCGAGCGTCTCCTCGTCCTCCAAGCGCATCGAGACCGGCCCGCGCTCCACGACGAACGTGTGGGTCGACCCGTCCATGTAGACGAACGGCGGCGGCGCCTCGGCGGCGAAAAACGGGACACCGCCTCGCTCGCCTCGGACGACCGGGTCGTGCGACGACGTCAAATCGTGCGGTCGCCCGCGAGGAAGAACGCGACCACGACGACCGCATACCCGGCCAGCAGCAGCCCTCCGCGTACGCGGCTCGACTGACCGGTGAAGAGCACGAGCGTCGTGAACACGACCGAGCCGGCGAGCGCAGCGATCTCCACGGGCCGGAAGCTCAGCGCGAGCGGGTCGATCAGCCAGGAGAGGAGGGCGACCGCGGGGATGAGGAAGACGGCGACTTGCGCGGCCGACGAGAGTGCGATCTCACCGGCGAGCGCGATCTTCCCTCGGAACGCGACGACGACGGCGCCTCCATGCTCGGCCGCGTTCCCGACGATGGCGACGATCACGGCCGCGACGAAGAACTCGCTGAGCCCCACCTCCTCGGCGAAGACCTCGAGCGTCCCGACGAGGACCTCGGCGACGAACACGGTCACGAGGGTCGCAATGCCGAGGGCGAGGAGCGAGCGAGGGAGCGACCAGCCGCTGATCTCCTCGTCGTTCGAAACGTGGAGCCTCGCATGCCTGCGCAGCGAGTACGCCGTCACCACGGCGTAGACGACGAGCAGCACGATCGAGACCGGCACGGACAGCGCCGCAAGCGAGTCGCGGTCGGGATCGCCCTCCCAGCTCGGGACCGACGGGATCAGGAACATGACGGTGGCGAACGCGAGGAGCCCGAAGGCGAGGAAGCTCGAATAGCGGTCGAGGGTCCCGCGCCCGCCCATGACGAGCGAGGCGCCGAGGACGAGCAAGAGGTTCGAGACGACGCTACCCGTGAGCGACCCGCGCACGACCTCGGTCAGCCCCTCGTTCACGGCGATCAGGGCGATGATCAGCTCCGGGGCGTTGCCGAAGGTCGCGTTCAAGAACCCGCCGATGCCGGGCCCCGTGTGCTCTGCCGCGTGCTCGGTCGCCTCGCCGATCAGCCACGCGAGCGGGATGAGCGCGAGCGCCGAGAGCACGAACTCGACCGTCTCCGGGAGGTCGGCGAGGTAGTGCAGCCCGACGGTGATCGGAGCCAGGGCGAGCGTCGCGAACAAGATCTTCCGGACCACGGCCGCAGAACCCTATCCACCTCGACGACGGCCGATCGGGGCCTTTGCCTGAAGAAACCGCGTTTGTCAAGTCTTGCGGTGAAGGCCAAGAGAGGCACACAATCCGGAGGATGAGCGAGACAGCTGCGGAGGTCGGACTCCCTCTCCGGGCCCAGGACGAGGTCGAGTGCCGCCGCTGCGCCGTTCACTGCGAGAAGGTCGTGCATCCCGGCGCGTGCATCCGGATGGGCTGCCCGTTCGTATACGCGTACGAGGCGTGGGGCCGAACGTACATGGGCTGCCTCCAGAAGGTCTTCGACGTCGAGATCGACCTCGCGCTCCTCGAGGCGGCCGAGTCCGAGCGCGCCGGCTTCGGTGCTGTGCGCACCCGGCGGGCTCCGCTCCCGATGTGCGAGGTCGAGGTGATCGCGACGTATGCCACACGCGAGGACGACCTCGGATGCCGGAACCCCGAGTTCTACGAGCTCCCCCGCGAGCGGGCGAGCTTCCGCGTCTTCGCCCACGTCAGCGACGCGTCGTAGCGGGCGGTCGCTTCCTCCGGCGGCCCCGCCGGTAGAGGTCGCGAAGCAGATCGATGTCCTCAGGCCGTAGGCCACCGGCCGGCCAGGTCTCGAGGACCGCCGGCAGGTCGCGGAACGCGGGGTGCCCGAGAAACGTCGCGAGCCCGTCCCCGAGGACGCCCTCGGCGACGACCTCGTGTCGGTCACGGTTCGACCCGAGCGAGGTCTTCGCGTCGTTGACATGGAGCAGCCGGAGCCGGTCGAGCCCGAGGTGCGCGTCGAGCTCGTTCAACGCGTCCTCGAGCGCCGTCGCATCGGTGACGTCGACTCCGGACGCCCACCAGTGGCACGAGTCGATGCAGAGCCCGAGCCGCGGGTGGCCGTCGACGGCGTCGCGAAGCGCGGCGAGCTCGTCGACCGAGCGGCCGATCGTGCCGCCCGCTCCCGCCGTGTTCTCGAGGCACAGCCAGAGGTCGTCCGTCGTGAGCTCGAGCAGCTCGCGGAGCGCGGGAGCGACGGTCGCGACCGCCTCGTCGAACCCGTAGCCGAGGTGCGAGCCGACGTGGAGGACGACGGCGTCGGCCTCGATGCCGCGTGCGGTCTCCATCGTCGCGCGGAGAGCGGTCAGCGAAGCGGCGCGGATGTCAGGGTCGCGGCTCGCGAGGTTGACGAGGTAGAGCGCGTGGCACGAGACGTGCTTGACGCGTGTCTGCCGGCGTCGCTTGCAGAAGCGCTCGAGCTCCTCCGGCGCATGCTCGGTCGGCTTCCACATGCGCGGGCTTTGCGTGAACACCTGCACCGCATTTCCTCCGACGGCCTCGATCCGGTCGATCGCCTTCGAGATCCCGCCGGCGGCGGAGACGTGAGCGCCGAACAGCACGCGACTACGCTACTTCGGTCGTGTCCGTCCGCGTTCGCATGGCGCCCTCCCCGACGGGGCTCCTCCACATCGGCAATGTCCGTACCGCGCTCTTCAACTGGCTCTTCGCGCGCCACGAGGCCGGCGAGTTCCGGCTCCGGATCGAGAACACGGACACGGCGCGCGAGGTTTACGAGGCGACCGAGCAGATCCAGGAGTCGCTTCGCTGGCTCGGGCTCGACTGGGACGGGGAAGTTACGTTCCAGCTCGACCGCATGGACGACACGCGGGAGGTCGCCGAGAAGCTCGTCGGCGACGGTGCGGCGTACCAGGACGACGGGGCGATCCGCTTCCGCATGCCGGACGAGGGAGTCACCGCGTTCGACGACGTCGTCCTCGGTCGGGTCGAGGTTCCGAACGTCGAGCTCGAGGATCTCGTTCTCGTTCGCTCGGACGGGCGGCCGACCTACAACTTCGCCTCGCCGCTCGAGGACCTCTGGGACGGGATCACACACGTCATCCGCGGGCCTGACCACATCTCGAACACGCCGAAGCAGATCAACGTTCTCCGTGCGGTGGGCGCTGAGCCGCCCGTGTACGCCCATGTGCCGAACGTGAACGGCTCCGACGGCGCGAAGCTCTCGAAGCGGCACGGCGCCGTCTCCGTCCACGACTTCCGGCAGGCCGGCTATCTGCCCGAGGCGCTGATGAACTTCCTCGCGCTCCTCGGCTGGGCGCCGGACGGCGAGACGACGATCATGTCGCGCGACGAACTCGTCGAGCGCTTCTCCCTCGAGCGCGTCGGCTCGAGCCCCGCGACCTTCGACTACGCGAAGCTCGACTGGATGAACGGGCAGTACCTGCGGGCGCTCCCGCCGGACGAGTTCGCCGGGCGGCTCGTCGCGTACCTCCGCGAGCGCGGGTACGAGTGGCCCGAGGACCGTGTCCGCGCGGCTGCCATGATCGTGCAGGAGAAGATCGGCCGGCTCGAGGAGTTCCCGGGCTTCGCCGGCTTTCTCTTCGGTGACGTCGAGCCCGACCCGGCGTTGCTCGACGGGCGGATCCTCGGCGCCGCGGCGGCGGCGCTCGAGGGTGTCGAACCGTGGACGGCCGAGGGCATCGAGGTCGCTCTGAAGGCCCTCTGCGACGAGCTGGGGGAGAAGCCGCGCACCGTCTATCTGCCGATTCGCGTCGCCGTCACCGGGTCACGTGTCTCGCCTGGACTGTACGAGAGCCTCGAGCTCCTCGGCAAGGACGAGTCGCTCGTCGCGGCTCCGGCGGGCGGCGTCGTGACCGACCTCCGTGATCTCGTCGGCGTCGAGCTCGGCCCGACCTCGTGGATGGACATGACCCAGGAGCGAATCGACACCTTCGCGGGCGCGACCGACGATCCGCAGTGGATTCACGTCGACCCGGCGCGCGCCGCCGAGGGCCCGTTCGGGACGACGATCGCGCACGGCTTCCTGACCCTCTCGCTCTGCGTCCCCATGCTGTACGAGCTGTTCCCGCCTTCGGAGAGCGCCGCGCTCGTCAACTACGGCGTCAACCGCGTGCGCTTCCCGGCGCCGGTCCCGTCGGGCAGAAGAGTCCGCGGCCGCTTCAAGGTGCTGTCGGTCGAAGACGCCCCGGCGGGATCGCGAGGCACGATCGAGGCGACGGTCGAGTGCGAAGGCATCGACAAGCCGGTCTGCGTCGCCGAGCTCGTCGTGCTCGCGCTCTCCTAGAGGCGTGGTTCGGTCGTCAGCAAAGGCAGAGCCGCACCGCTCGCCCGCAACGACTCGTTCGCCTCGCTGCCACGTTCGTCCCAGGTCAGGGCGGACTCCGGACGAAGTCGGAGAGCGGTGTCGTCGGACTCGAGAAACGCGCGCGCGGCAGGCGTCTCTTCCGCTCGTGGGGATACATATCGCCGGTGCACGAGATCGATGAGCGGCCGGGCCGCCGGGCCAGTGACGACCTCGATCGTGCCTGCGATCGAGGCCCCGCACACCTCGAAGCCTGGGCGCGAGTCGTGTACCACCATCGTCGCGCGTCCGTCTCGTTCGAGGTTTCGCACCTTCCGGCTGCGCGACCCGGTCGCCAGGAACACACAATCGCGATCTCGTGCAAACCACATGGGCACCGCATGGATCTTTCCTCGGTCGTAGGTCGCGAGCACGCAGACGACGCGGGACGCCAGAAGCTCGCCGACAAGGGGGTCGCGGAGCACTTCGGCGCCATGAAGGCGGCCGCTGGGGCTGGGAGCGGTCATCCCGGGGCAGGATAGGCGCGACGATCGTCATCGCTTCGGCCTGGACACTCCTGCCAGGTCGCCGCGAGACGACTCCGGACGTCCTCGCGATCCCCAAACATCTCTGCACTAGAACTGAGGCGCAGCCGCCCCGCGAAGCGGGGAAGGGGATCACCCCTAGGCCTTCACGGGGCGGCTGCTACGGAAGGCCCGTAAGGGGAGAGGGGCCTCCGATCTGCGAGGGTGATCTAGAACGCGAGTCGCATGAGCAGCGCCCGTGAAACTCAGCCCGGGCATCTGGTCTCTAGACGACTGAGCCGCGGCGTTTCTTCCGAGGAGTTGGGCGTTACCGGCCTCACGCTCAGTCAGACTCGCAGCATCTCCGCGAGAAATCGACGAAGCGCTCCGCCTCAGGAGGAAGCGCCGGCGATCAGGTCGCGGTACCAGTAGTAGCTCGCCTTGGGGACCCGCTCGAGCGTCTCGTAGTCCACGTACACGATGCCGAAGCGCTGGGAGTAGCCGTGCGTCCACTCGAAGTTGTCGAGGAGGGACCACAGGAAGTAGCCGTGCACGGGCACGCCGTGCTCGACCGCGCGGCGGATCGCCTGCACGTGGCGCTCGACGAATGAGATCCGCCGCGGGTCGTGCACCGTCCCGTTGGAGCGCGAGTCCGGGAACGCGGCGCCGTTCTCGGTCACGTACAGGGGCGGGAGGTCGTATTCGTCGTTCAGCTGCACGAGGAGCTCGAAGAGGCCGTCGGGGTAGACCTCCCAGCCCATGCCGGTCCGTTCGGCGATGTCGTTCTCGACCGTGACGGGCTCGCCGGTTGCCGGATCGGCGCGGACGACGGTACGGGTGTAGTAGTTGATGCCCAGGAAGTCGAGCGGAGCCGAGATCGCCTCGAGGTCGCCGTCCTCGACGGGGGGCTGGATGGGCGCGAAGCGCTCGAGCAGCAGCTCCGGATACTCGCCCTTCAACACCGGGTCGAGGATCCAGCCGTTGCGAAACGCCTTCGCCTTGGCAACCGCGGCGAGGTCCTCCGGGGAGCCCGTCAGGGGGTGGAAGGCCACCAGGTCGATCGTGATCCCCACCTTCGCGTGCGGCGAGACGCGCCGCAATACTTCTGCCGCGCGCCCGTGGGAGAGCAGCACGTGGTGCGCGGCCGCGATTGCGTCGGCTTCGTCGGTGCGACCCGGCGCGTGCTCGCCGATCGCATAGCCGAGCCACGCGATCACCCAAGGCTCGCACTGCGTGATCCAGTTCGTCACGCGGTCGCCGAGACGCGCCGCCACGACTTCGACGTACTCCGCGAAGGCATCGACGGTCTCCCGGGCCGGCCAGCCGCCCTGATCCTCGACAGCTTGCGGCAGGTCCCAGTGGTACAGCGTGACGAAGGGCTCGATGCCGTTCGCCAGTAGCTCGTCGACGAAGCGGTCGTAGTGGTCGAGCCCGGCCTCGTTCACACGCCCACGCCCAGCTGGGAGGATGCGAGGCCAGCCGATGGAGAAGCGGAACCCGGAGAGCCCGAGCTCGCGCATGAGGCGCACGTCCTCGCCGTAGCGGTGATAGGAGTCGCAGGCGATGCGACCGCTGTCGCCGTTCCGCACCTTGCCGGGCATCGCGCTGAAGCGATCCCAGATGCTCTCGCCGCGCCCGTCGAGGTCGGTGGCGCCTTCGATCTGGTACGCGGACACGGCCGCCCCCCACACGAAGTCGCCCGAATTGTGGCCGTCGGTCATCGTCACAGTGTACCCTCCAGTTTCTGAACCGGTAAAGCAAATCACAAGAGTCGCTTCGATACCAGTCGAAAGGTGAACGAGGTGTCCCACGCGCAGCGCCAGGAGAGAGTCACGATTCGCGACATCGCCGAGCGCGCGGGAGTCTCGAAGGGTGCGGTGTCCTACGCGCTGAACGGCCGGCCCGGTGTCTCCGACGACACCCGCGAGCGAATCCTCTCGATCGCGAACGAGCTCGGCTGGTACCCGAACCGGGCCGCGCGCGCGCTGTCCGCCGCCCGGGCCGACGCGTGCGGGCTCGTGCTCGCGCGCCCTGCCCGGACGCTGGCGCTCGAGCCGTTCTTCATGGAGTTCATCGCCGGCGTCGAGGCCGAGCTGGCCACGCGGTCGGTCGCGCTGACGCTCCAGCTCGTTCGCGACATCCACGAGGAGATGGGGGTCTACCGGCGCTGGTGGGGCGAGCATCGAGTCGACGGCGTCCTCGTCCTCGATCTGCGGCGTGATGACCCTCGCATCCGCGAGCTCGTTCGGCTGGGCCTGCCGGCAGTCGTGGTGGGAGGGCCGCTCGAGAACGGCGAATTGCCGTCTGTTTGGCACGATGAGGCTTCTGTCGTGTCCGAGGCCGTGCAGTACTTGGTGGCGCTCGGGCACGGCCGGATCGCCCAGGTTGCCGGTGTCGCGGACTTCGTACACACGGCGCAGCGGATGGCCGCCTTCACGAGCGTGACGCGCGAGCTCGGCGTCCACGGGGAGGTGGTCGAGACCGACTACAGCGCGGAGAGCGGTGCGCGCGCGACCCGAAAGCTGCTGTCGTCGCCGACCCCGCCGACGGCGATCGTCTTCGACAGCGACCTGCTCGCGGTCACCGGACTCGGCGTCGCGCAGCAGATGGGCTTCTCGGTCCCCGACGACGTCTCCATCGTCGGCTGGGACGACTCCCTGATCAGCCAGGTCGTCCACCCGGCGCTGACGGCGATCACTCGCGACATCGAGGCCTTCGGCGTCGCCTGCACGAGACAGCTTCTCGCAGCCGTCGACGGGCACGCCACCGCCGACATCGAGACGAACCGAGGCGAGCTCACGACACGCGGGAGCACCGGTCGCCCACGTTCTCCGTCGCGCTGAATCGCGCGGTCTTGGCGCGGAACTGAAATTTCAGCTTGACACTTAACCGGATAAGTGATGAAGTTGCGGAGTGCGATCGATGGCTCCGATGCCGGAAGACGCAGCAGCCGCGGCGGGACTGACCGCTCTCGGCTGCCAGATCCGTATCGTCTTGCGCGTCTTCGCCCCGACGGGTGCGGACATGGCCGCCAGACGAGGAGGGAGTAGAGACTGATGTCAAGCCGTAGAACAAGGGCTGCCGGCGCTTTCGCGGTGATCGTCATCATCGCCGCGTTCGCCTCGCTCAGCGCAGGCGGGGCCGGTGCCGGCGAGCAGTCAGCGTTCGCGCTGCCGCGCGCGGAGACGCTGTACACGTCGGGAAAGCAGTGGGGCCCGTACGAGAACTTCAACGCGCTCCGGCCCGACTACAACACGGGGGTCGTAGGCCTGCTGTACGAGACGCTCTTCCGCTACGACCCGCTCACGGACCGGTTCATCCCGTGGCTCGCTACCAGCGGCAAGTGGTCCGGGAGAAACTTCGTCGCGACCGTGCGCAAGGGGGTCACCTGGAACGACGGTAGGCCGTTCACGGCCGCGGACGTGAAGTTCACGTTCGAGACCGGAAAGCTCGCCGGCTCCCAGTATTCGTCGATGTGGAAGACGGGCCTGACGAAGATCTCGACGCGTGGCAACGTCGTGACGTTCCACTTCCGAGGCATCCCGAACTACCAGGAGTGGGACTCGCACATGTACTCGATCCCGATCGTGCCGAGACACGTGTGGTCGAAGTACAGCGCCAAGGAGATCACGACCGGCAACACCGATCAGCGCTCGAAGCAGGTCGGCACCGGGCCGTTCACGTACGGTGCGGGTGCCGGCAGCTCACAGACGCTCCAGTGGAACCGGCGCACCGGCTGGTGGGCGACGAAAGCGTTCGGGAAGCGGATGCCGATGCGCTACATCGTCGACATCCACAACACGTCGAACACCGCGTCGTTGCAGAACTTCCTGCAGAACAAGATCGACCTCAGCAACAACTTCTTCCCAGGGATCGACAAGCAGCTCGGCGGGAAGATCAGGACGTACTACACGAAGGCGCCGTACATGCTCTCGGCCAACACCGCGTGGCTCATCCCCAACACGAAGAAGGCGCCTCTCAGCGACAAGAGCTTCCGCCGGGCGCTCGCGATGTCGATCAACCTCAACCAGATCGTGAATGCCGGCTACGGCAACATCGTCTCCAAGGCGGACCCGACCGGGCTCGCGCCGCAGTGGTCGAAGTGGATCGACAAGGCGCAGGTCAAGAAGCTCGGCTTCAAGTACAACATCGCGGGAGCGAAGGCGCTGCTCGCGGCGAACGGCTACCGGGACACCAACGGTGACGGCTTCGTCGAGAACAAGGACGGGTCGCAGATCGACCTCCGGATCATCGTCCCGAACGGCTGGTCGGACTGGATGACCGCGATCCAGATCATCGCCGACTCGACGAAGGCGGCGGGCATCAAGCTCACGCCGGCCTTCCCCGACTTCAACGCGCTCGTGGAAGAGCGGAACTCGGGCAAGTTCGACCTCGTCATCAACAACGACAAGGCGTTCGGCAACACGGCGTACGTGTACTACGACTACCTCTTCCACCTGCCGGTCGCCGATCAGCAGACGACTGTCAACTTCTCGCGCTTCACCCAGGCCGGCTCGAGGCCGTGGGCGTTGACGACGAGGTTGAACAAGACCAAGGCGACCGACGTGGCGAAGGCCAAGAAGGTCCACTCGCAGATCCAGCGCTTCATCCTCGAGCAACTGCCCGCAATTCCGCTCTGGTACAACGGCATGTGGGCGCAGTACAACACGTCCGTCTGGAGCAACTTCCCGAGCTCGAAGGGCCGTGGGCAGCAGAACACGCCATCGACGTGGAACGGCTACCTCAACATGACGGGCATCGACGCGCTGGCCAACCTGAAGAAGACGTCCAGGTAGAGACCACCGACCGACGACCTGCCATGGCGCTGCACCCTGGTGACGGGGTGCAGCGCCATGCAGCGCCGTGACCCGCTACCTCGCCCGCAAGATCGCGATCTACCTGCTGACGTTCTTCGTCGCGGTCACGATCGACTTCGCGATCCCACGGCTCATGCCCGGCGATCCGATCGACGGCCTCATCGCCCGCTTCCAGGCCGACTCGACCGCGGCGCCCGAACTGCACGGCTACTTCACGGAGTCGTTCGGCCTCGACCAGCCGCTGTGGGAGCAGTACCTCACTTTCTGGCGCGGGCTCCTGCACGGTGACCTCGGGCCGAGCATCGCGTACGTCGGCTCGTCCGTGAGCGAGCTCATCTGGGCCGCGCTGCCGTACACGCTCGCGCTGCTCGTCCCCGCGATCGTGCTCAGCTACATCGCCGGCAATCGCATGGGCGCGCTGGCCGCTCGACGGAAGTCACTGGACAACACCGTGCTTCCGGTCTCGTACGTGCTGAGCGCGACGCCGTACATGTGGCTCGCGCTGGTGCTCGCGTACGTCCTCGCCTTCCAGCTCGGCTGGTTCCCGGTCTCGGGCGCGTACGACTTCTCGCTGCAGCCCGCGTGGACGTGGGAGTTCGCCCGCAGCTTCCTCGCCCACTGGTTCCTCCCGTTCCTGACCCTGTTCCTCGTCGCCTTCGGCGGCTGGGCGATCGGAATGCGGAACCTGATCATCTACGAGCTCGAGGCGGACTACGCGAACTACCTGCGCACCCTGGGTGCGCCGCGCCGGCTCGTGCGCCGGTACGCGTACGGGAATGCCGTGCTCCCGCAGATGACCGGGCTCGCGCTCGCCCTCGGCGCGGTTGTCGCGGGCGCGCTCGTCACGGAGATCGTCTTCGGCTACCCGGGGATCGGCTCACTCATCCTCACCGCCATCCAGAACCGCGACTACTTCTTGCTCCAGGGGATCTTCCTGTTCATCATTGTCGGCGTCCTCATCGCGAACTTCGTCGTCGACATCGCGTACGTGATCGTCGACCCGCGGACGCGCACGGGGCTCCAGGGCTCGTAGATGGCGACCACCGAGCTTCCCGCCGAGCCGCTCGTCACTGGTGCTCCCGAGCCGGGCAGCGTTCGCCGCCGCGGGCGCAGCGAGGTCCTCTATTTCTCCCTTCGCAACCGGAAGCTCCTGATTGGGCTCTCGGTCGTCCTGTTCTTCCTCCTGCTGGCAATCGTGGGCCCATGGCTCACGGACGCCGGCCCGTTCGAGTTCGGTTACCCGACCGGCCAGCCGCCGTCCTGGGAGTACTGGCTCGGGACGACCTCGGCGGGCCAGGACGTCTTCTCGCAGTTCGTCTTCGGTCTGCGCTCGAGCTTCGTCGTGGGCGCTGTCGCCGCCGCGATCGCCTCGTTGATCGCGATGACGATCGGGTTCGTTAGCGGCTACCGCGGCGGGGTCGTCGACGAGATCCTCGGGATGGTCACGAACGTGGTGCTCGTGCTGCCGACGCTCGCTGTGCTGATCGTCTTCGCTGCGTACCTGAGCGTCGGCAGCCTGCTCGCGGAGGCGGTGCTCATCGGGATCACACTGTGGCCATGGGCCGCGCGCGCGATCCGCGCGCAGACGTTCACCCTCGTGTCGCGCGAGTTCGTGAGCCTCGCGCGCCTCTCGGGAGCGGGGAGCTTCCGGATCATCGTCAAGGAGATCGCGCCGAACATGAGCTCGTACCTCTTCCTCGTCTTCATCCTCCTCTTCGGCGGCGCGGTGCTCACGGCGGCCACGCTCGACTTCCTCGGGCTCGGCCCCGCGCAGACGATGTCGCTCGGCCAGATGATGTACACGGCCGTCTACTCGAGCGCGCTCCAGCTCGGGATGTGGTGGTGGTTCATCCCGCCCGGCATCGGCATCACCGCGATCGTGGGCGGCCTGTACATCACGAATGTCGGCCTCGACGAGGTCTTCAACCCGCGGCTGCGTGAAACGTGAGCCTTGCGGTCGACAACCTCCGCGTGCACTACCGGACCCTGCGCGGCGACGTGAAGGCGCTCGACGGCGTCACCTTCGGCGTCGGGGACGGGGAGATCATGGGCCTCGCCGGCGAGTCGGGCTGCGGCAAGACGACGCTCGGGAAGAGCCTCATCCGACTGGACGGACGGATGCGCCTCGTCGGCGGCGGGGTCGAGCTCGACGGCGCCGAGCTCCCCATCGGCGACGACAAGGCGATGGACGGCTTCCGCTTCCGCGAGGTCTCGATCGTCCCGCAGTACGCGATGAGCGCGCTCAACCCGATCCGGAAGATCGGGCGGATGATCTCCGAGTTCCTCGACTCACGAGGCGTGAGCTACCGGGAGACGCTCCCGGAGCTGACACCGGCGCCTGGGTCTCGTCGGCCTCGACGAGAGCGTGCTCGGCCTCTACCCGATCGAGCTGTCGGGCGGGATGAAGCAGCGCGTGGTGATGGTCCTCTCGACGCTCCTCAACCCGTCGCTCCTCGTGGCGGACGAGCTCACCTCCGCCCTCGACGTCGCGAGCCAGAGGGCGGTCAGCGAGATGCTCGTCGAGTTCCGCGACCGCGGCTACGTGAAGAGCATGATCGTGATCACGCACGATCTCGCGATCCTGTACCAGATCGCCGACACGATCCTCGTGATGTACGCCGGCAAGCTCGCCGAGAAGGCGCCGGCGGAGACGATCGTCAACGCGCCGAAGCACCCGTACACGCAGCTTCTGCTCTCCTCGCTGCCGGAGGTCGGCGTCACGTACGCGAGGCGGCGGCTGGCGGGGATTCCGGGCAGGCCGCCGTCCCTCCTCGACCCGCCGACGGGGTGCCGCTTCCGCGACCGCTGCCCGCTCGCGTCGCACGAGTGCCTCGAGGAGCCGCCGTTCGTCGAGGTGGGCCCCAACCACGCCGTCGCGTGCTGGAAGGCGTGAGCGCGAGATGCTGACTGTCGATCGCGTCACGAAGGTCTACAAGACGGGCACGTTCGGCGGGAAGGAGCTCACGGCGGTCCGGGACGTCAGCTTCGACGTCCGGCCGGGCGAGGTGGTGTCGCTCATCGGCGAGAGCGGAAGCGGGAAGAGCACCATCGGCCGGATGATCCTCCGTCTCGCGCCCGCGACGGAGGGCGTCATCTCGTTCGACGGAGTCGACGTCTCGACGTACGAGCGTCGTGCGCTCCGGTCGTACTACCAGCGCGTGCAAGGCGTCTTCCAGGATCCGTTCAGCTCGTACAACCCGATCTTCAAGGCGGACCGCGTCTTCGCGATGATCCGCGACGGCTTCTTCCCCGGAGTCGGTCGCGACGAGTGGGACGCGAGGCTCGAGCGCGCGCTCGAGGCCGTGAGCCTCAACCCCGGCGACTGCCTGAACAAGTACCCGCATCAGCTGAGCGGCGGCCAGCTCCAGCGGCTCCTCGTCGCGCGTGCGCTCCTGCTGGACATCCGCCTACTCGTTGCGGACGAGATCATCAGCATGCTCGACGCGTCCACCCGGATCGACGTCCTGAACCTGCTCGGCGACCTGAAGGCGCGCGGCCTGGGGATCCTCTTCATCACGCACGACCTGTCCCTCGGCAACTACATCAGCGACCGAACGGTGATCCTGCGCCGCGGCCGCATCGTCGAGATGGGCGGGACGGAGCGCGTGTTCGGCAATCCGCTGCACCCGTACACGAAGATGCTGCTCGCGTCCGTCCCCCAGCTCCACCGGAAGTGGGAGTCGGTGGGCGACCTCATGCCGGCCTGGGACACAACAGACGGCGAGTTGATCGAGGTCGAGGAGAACCACCAGGTGGCGCTCCCGGAGGCTCGGTGACCGCCTCAGCCTTGCCGAGCGTGCCGGCGGCGATCCCGTGGGAGGATCGTCCCGAGGGCTCGACCGCGCCTGTCTGGCGGTCGAGTCGCAATCCGATCGTCGTGCCGGGCGACGTCCCGCGCGCGAACAGCATCTTCAATTCCGCGGTCGTGCCGTTCGGCGACGGCTACGCGGGCGTGTTCCGGGTCGACGACACGAGCCGTGTCATGAACGTCCACGCCGGACGGAGCTCCGACGGCGTCGAGTGGGAGATCGACCCGGAGCCGATCCAGTTCACGGCGGCAGACGGGCGCGTGCGGGAAATCCAGCAGGAGTTCCTGTACGCGTACGACCCGCGAGTCACCTGGCTCGAGGATCGCTACTACGTCACGTGGTGCAACGGCTACCACGGGCCCACGATCGGGCTGGCGTACACGCACGACTTCGAGTCCTTCCGGCAACTCGACAACGCCTTCCTGCCCTTCAACCGCAACGGCGTGCTGTTCCCCTGCCGCATCGGCGACCGCTACGCGATGCTGAGCCGGCCGAGCGACGACGGGCACACACCCTTCGGCGACATCTACTACTCCGAGAGCCCCGACCTCGTCCACTGGGGCCGCCACCGGCACGTCCTCGGCACGGTGCCGTGGACCTGGCAGTCGACGAAGGTCGGCGCCGGGCCGACCCCGATCGAGACGGAGGAGGGCTGGCTCCTCCTCTACCACGGCGTGCTCACGTCCTGCAACGGCTTCGTGTACTCGATGGGCGCCGCGCTGCTGGATCTCGACGAGCCGTGGCGGGTAGTCGCGCGCGGGCGTGACTACCTGCTGGCGCCGAGCGCGAGCTACGAGCGCGTGGGCGACGTCCCGAACGTCGTCTTCCCGTGCGCGGCGCTCGTCGACCCTGGCCTCGATCGGCTGACCGTGTACTACGGCGGAGCGGACACCGTCGTCTGCCTCGCGCACGGCCACCTCTCCGAAGTCGTCGCCGCGGTCCGTTCCGGACCCGCCGGCCAGTGAGCTGGCAACGAGAAGACTTCGCGAAGCTGACGTTCGGAGAAGGTGAAGAGGGCTACCGACCGCGTCCGGCTGTCGTCTGACGAGGTAGTGCTGGCGGTTCGCGGCCCTTGCGAGGGACGGAGCCGCCAGCCGAAACCTCGAACGTCTGCTCGACCAGGCGCAAGACCTCTCCGTTACGTAGTGCCGGTCAGGTGAGGGTCAGCCCGCCGTCGACGACGACGATCTGGCCGGTCGCAAACGGCGTGCGAGCGAGTGAGACGACAGCATCCGCGATGTCCTCGGGCGTCGCGGCGCGACCAAGGGGAGTCCGGGCGACGATCGCCTCGTTTGCCTCCCATCCCGCCGTCCAGGGCGTCTCTACCAGCCCCGGTGCGACCGCGTTCACCCGCACATCGGGAGCCAGCGCCTGCGCAAGGGTTCGCGTGAGGTGATGCAGCGCCGCCTTCGAGACAGCGTACGGGAGCGAGCTCCCGCCCGCGACGATCCCCGCGACCGATCCCACGTTGATGATCGCCCCCTTCGCCTCGCGCAGCGCAGGCACCGCGGCACGACTGAGGTACCAGGGACCCATCAGGTTCACGCCCAGGATCCGCCGCCACAGCTCGTCGTCGGCGGCCTCGAGATCCGCAAACGGGACGCGCCTGGTAGTGCCCGCGTTGTTGACGACGACATCGAGATGTCCGAACCGCTCCAGCGCGGTCGCGACCAGCCGTCGCGCGTCCTCCTCGC
>CAVQVJ010000003.1:0-1149948 GCA_963717025.1 uncultured Actinomycetes bacterium
TCGTCGGCGTGCAGCAATTGGAAAGAGCTTTTCGCGCGCTGCGGCGCGGTGTGCACGCACCCGAAGAAGAGCCAGCGGGACGCGGCAAGTAGCGGCTCGCGAACTGATTGCTGCGCCGCGTGTTCGCTACTCGACTTCGACCTTTCTCAACCGCAAGCTCAGCGTCGGCCTCAAGACACAGCAGGCGCACTCGACCGGTCGCTATCAGACGCTCGCGCGCATCGCGCACCTCGCCCTCCCAAACTTGCGTGCGACGACCACGTGATAGCGGTCGCGCGGTGACGCGCAGGCGCCCGTCTCGCACCGCGCGCAAGAACGACGTGTGATTCTCGACGCCAACCACCGTTTGAGCTTCGGGCGCCGCAAACAAGCCAGCTCCAATCGAACACAGCGTTTCGATTACGCCGGAGTACACCCCTCCATGCAGATGTTATGCCGTAAGGTTGCAGGTGTTGCTTGCCGACGTCGAACTCGGCGACGACATCGTCCCCGGTCGCCGTAATGAAGCGGAGGCCCAGCGCTGCATTCGGTCCGCCCCGGGTTCGCATTCATCACGGCCGCGAGATTAGGGCGATCAACGTCGCTCATGCGAACGCCCCTTAGCGCGGCGCGGGTGCGGCAGCCAAAGCGTAATTGTCAGCTATCCCGCTTTTGTTCGTTCCTGGGTCAGAAAGTCCTGGAGGCGCCTCGCGTCAGAAGCGACCGGAGAGCCAGCGGGCGCCGGCACATTCACCACCCGAGCACGGTCTTCAATTCCCGGGTCAGGGCTTCGCCCATGGCCGCGTGAGTCTTGATGCTCTCTGGGTGCCAGTCGCAGCCCGCACCCGTCGATTGAAAGCTCAAGGCGTGCACTTTGACCCGGCTGTCGCCCTGACTCACAACTCGTTCACCAGCTTGGTCAGGTAGCCCTGCACCAAGGTAAACTCGCTACCATCGAGCAACGTGGGCACCAGACATATTAGCCACGCCTTCAAGATCGCACGTGCCGCAGAAAGGCACGATAGGCTGCACTAAAGACCGCTTCGCTGGGATCGCCTTCGGTACTGAAATCGTTGGTTCCCAGATTGATGACCACCGCGTCGGGCTGCCATGTCGAAAACTCCCACACGCTGGCCGGCTGCTCCGGCAGCGCGCGGTCATACAAGGCCGGCATGGATCCACCTTGTCATTGTCGTAGTTGTAGACGACGCCCTTTCCGGACCATGCGACCGTCACCAGCTCAGCCTCGAGATTTCGCGCCGCAATGGCAGCATAGGTCAGGTAGTGATTTTCTGTCTCGGCCGTGAAAGGGCAATTCATGTCGGCGCCTTCGTTGCCGTAACCGCAGGTAACGGAGTCACCGACTACTTCGATGCGCCGCGCTGCTGCCGGCGGGGGCGCGAGCAGCTTGCCGCCACCTAGCTCAACGCCGAGAAAGCGTGTCACACCGAACGAAGCTTCGGTTCGTCGATAAAGCCGGACCTCGTGCTCGCCGTCGGCAAGACCGGACGCAATAGCGTAGGATTTTTCCGCCGTTCGTCGTTGCCAGATCCGGGGTTGGCGACCATCTAGGATCACGCTGAAGAATCGGCCTCGATCATCCAGACGTACAGCTGCCTGTGTTCCCTGGAAAACGAAATAGGATTGCGCTGCCGGACCACGCCAACTGCACGACACCGGCTTGTCGCCGATCCGGACGGCCTATGAAACGCACCTCCGGCGCCAGAGAACCGCCAGCAGAGCCGGAAACGGCTGCGCTACCAGCAACGCCGCCAGTTCCGGAAGCGCCCGCGCTAGCGCCCGTTCCGCCCCTGCTATTGCCACCGCTCGCTGCCGAGCCGCTGTCCGACGCGCGCTTGCGAGTGTGCCCGGAGTTCGTGCCGGGTGTGCATCCGAACGCGATGGTCACACACGCGATGACGAAGCCGGGCTTCCTCATTCGAGCCATACTAACGGACTTTTGTCAGGCAACACGTGAGCGGCGCCTCGAATATCTGGGCTAGAGCGCAGTTTGCGCCTCGGGCTCAATTTTATCGCTTAGCTGGATGGCCCTTCGCGAAGCGGGCCCCGGCGCCAACTTACCGCGGCTGCTCGTGGTAGCACTCTGAACCGGGCTTGAAACAGCAGTCGAGCGGCGGCAAATGTGACCACAGACCAAGCGCGCGGTCCCGCGCCGTGCGTCTGAGCTTCGTGACAGCAATTCTCGGTGTTCTAATGCTCTCGACGCCCAGCGCCGGCGGCGCACCGAGGACTGACGCGGCATGGCTGAAGGGCGTTGTCTTGTACGTCGATGGCTTTGCTGCCGACCGCGCACGTGCCGACCTGGCACTTGCTATGCCGAAAGGGCTGCCAGTGATACCCGCCGCGATCGTACTGAACTGGCTGGCCGGAGCCCGACCGGTCGAATCCTGGCCAAACCCGCTCGGCGGAAAACTTGGTTGCGCGCCCTCGATCAGGCGGTCGCTTCGGCCGGCGCTGAAGGCGCTGTCGTCGTTTACCTTGGCGCGCCACGCGGGGATCGACGCGAGGAATGGCTGCTTCTCGTGAGAGGGTCGGAGGTCCTGATCGAGCAGCGGACGGTTACTGGGGATGAAACCTCCGAGCAGCGAGTGAGCCGATGGCGCGCCCTGCTCGAAAGCTCGCTCGGCGTTGCGGCTGTTGGAAAGGCCGAAGCACCGGTCCAATCCGACGATGCGGTGACGAAGAGCGAAGCTCCGCCCCCGTCCGAAAAGAACCCGTACAGAGGCCCGAGCGCTGGACAGAAACGTGCAATTCCGCCGCCGGCTACGCCGGAGCATGACGCTGCACGGGTTGCTGATCAGGGCGCAGCTCCGCCGCCTTCGCCCCGCAAGAAGGTAGTGGTTGCTACTGCCGGCCCGGCATGGGCTGCGCGCTTTTTCCGGCATTCCGAGCCCACCACGGCAGCGACCGCAGCTATACAGCGCGCAAGATTGGCGGCTTGGTTTTTGGCTTGGAGCTGTACCCGGCTTTTGCCAGTAGCAAGCGTTTCTGGAGAGACCTCGCTCTCACGGGTGAATATGCGACCTCGGTTCTGTTGCAGTCACAGACTTCGGATGGGCAGGCCATTGCAACACACTGGTATCGCTACGGAGGGGGACTGCACGTTCGCTTTCCGCTAGTACGGACGGGCGAGACTCCGGCGCTCGGGCTGGCGGCGGGTTACGGCAGATGGGTGTTCACGTTCGACTCACCACCCGCGCGGCCGCAGCCGACTGCAGATTATCAGCTACTTCGTGGCCAGGTTGACGGCGAGCTGGAACTGGGCCGCGTAACGGTTTCTTGCGCATTGAGCTACCTTCACCTGTTGTCCGTCGGGCAGCTGGGCGAGCGGGGACCCTCTGGCACAAAGGCGGGAGCCGAAGCGCGGCTAGGTGCTTTTTTTCAGCTAGCGCCCTGGTTTCGACTCGGGACGACTGGCGCCTATACGGATTTCCTTCCACCATTTGAAGCCACTTGCAGAGCGCAACGACGCTCCCGGAAATGTCAGCGACAGCTATCTCTCCGTGAACCTGCTTGCCCAGCTCAGGTTATGACGCAGCGGGGCGCATCCGTATTGCCATGTCGCTCTTCGGTCACACGTCGCGCGCGATTGGGCGCCTTTGCCGCTTTCCTAACCACGCTCGCGTTGGTGGGCTTGCATTGGCATTTCTGCCGCGCAACGACCTGCAAGAACTGCAACACAATCGCGGAACGGGCTGTATCGAAGAGGGCGCGCGCCTGTTTTGGACGCAGCGCTGCTTAAGCTTCAGCGTCGAGCTTTCCGGTTCGCCGCAAATAGGCTTCGCTGAAGCCAGCGATCTCGCTGAGCGCGCATTCAAGAAGCTGGTGGGTTCGGATGCAGGCCGCCTTCCCAGAACGCGTTGAAAGGCAGCGTCGTCTGGTACACGCGGCCTTGCGTGTCGAAATCGGCGTTCGGATCGGTGTTGTCCGTCCAACTCGGCGGCATGTCCTGCGTCCCTGTCGAGATGCAGTCGTAGCCCTGGTCCTGGTCATTGTTCAATGGGTGTGCCGTCAAGGATCCGGTACGAGCCGAGATGGAACATGTAGAAGGTGCTGAACGTCTCGAAGAAGAACTTCAAGGTCCCGACGAGGAGCTCCGTGCCTGGCTTCACGGCGAGCCAAGACTCGGAGCGGTTGGAGTTGTAGCCCCCGAGCCGGCAGGTGCCGGGGTCGGGCTTGGTACGACCGGTCGCGACGGGATACCCACCTCCCTGGGACGGGCGAGCTCGCGACGGCGTTCGTCCCGACGAAGCTCCAGGGATCGGCTAGCGCTGTGGCTGTCACGAATGCCGCGGTAAGAAGCACGGCAACGACAGCCGTCGTTCGTATCACGATCGTCCCCCTCTCCTGACTGGACGTCGACCAGGGTCTAGCAGCCTCGTCTCGCCTTGTCCAGTTCTCACTGGACACCACCCTGGCCCGATCCTGTCGCTGATGTATGCAGGCTGCAGGTTTGCCGGATGGCGAGCTACTCGGTCTCTACGCACTACCGAGAGCAGCCCCTTAGTCTGTGGGCGGCCCCCAGCGCAGGCCGTATTTCTCGGTGAGGCGCGGGATGCTCTCGCGATCTACCTCGAGTCCATGCTGCGCCGCGATGGCGCCGAGCTCGCTCGGATCAGGAGGACCTGCGGATCGCTCTAGAAGGTCGACCATCTGCTCGAAGTACCGCTCGAACCCTGCGGGAGCCAGTTTGGCACGCGATGCACACGCAGACTCGGGGGTGCGGCGCTGCGGTTCAAGGGAATTCCCGGTCACTGGCGCAGGCAGTGACCAGTCGCTCGAGCACACGATCGCCCGACCGTGCCTCGCTCTCGCAGCTTCGAGGGCGTACAAACAGCTATGCCATGCACGACTCGGGATACGTCGGGAACCGAACCTCTGCCCCGGACAGAGGGGGTCGTGCACGGCGCGAGCGACGGGCTCGAGTTCGTGGGCGGCGTGGCAGGTCCGAAATCGTGCTGATCGGCCCCGCGTGCGCTGGGAAGAGCACAGTCGGCGACCTCCTGGGAGAGGCTCTCTCCACCGCGCACGTGGACGCTGACCACGTCGCCGAGCGCTACTACCTCGAGGCCGGATGGAGCGTCGAGCGCTTCCGATCCGTCGAACTGCGAAGCGGACTCCTGGAGGCGTATCGAGACGGTGAGCAGGCGATGGTGTTTGCCCTCGAGCAGGTCCTCGGTAACCACCGCGGCTGCGTATTCAGTCTCGGCGCCGCACACACGCATTCGTCACGCCGGCGATCATCGAGCGCGCCCGCCAGATACTGGCACCGTTCGCGCATGTCGTATTGCTTCTTCCATCCCCGGACCCCGCGCGGTCGGTCGCGATCCTCCGCGACCGCTGCCGCGCCGCCGGCCTTCATAGCTGGCGTGACGCGGCTGCGACCTGATCGAGCGATGGGTTACCGACGACTGCAACCGAGAGTTCGCGACGCTGACCGTCACACGGAGGGACAGGACGCCGAGGACACCAGGGACGAGATCATGAGCGCTCTAGCGCTCTAGCGCTCTAGAGCCGCAGATCCAAAGCCGAACGCCGAGATCGTACGGTCACGGTTCAGAGGGACATTTCTGGATACTCGTGCACGCTCGTGACCCAGTGGGTACAGCGAAGCTCGTCGCTCCGAATCCTGAAAATTGATGTATGGCTGCGGTTTTAAGCGCACAACGAGCTCACTCGAGCTGCGGCTGATCAGCCGGTTTACTGTCCGCTGACGGACGGCATCGACGGAGGGAGCAATGATGAACGTCGGAGTCCTCGGGACAGGCATGGTCGGGAGCGCGATCGCGAGCCGGCTAGTCGGGCTCGGCCACGAGGTAAAGATGGGCTCACGCGAGGCGGGCAACGAGAAGGCTCGCGCGTGGCCGAAGAAGCCGGCCCAAAGGCGAGCGAGGGCACCTTCGCCGACGCCGCAGCATTTGGGGAGCTCGTGTTCAACTGCACCGCAGGCGAACACTCGATCGCCGCGCTCAAGAAGGCGGGAGCAGCGAACCTCGCCGGGAAGGTCCTCGTCGACGTCGCGAACGTACTCGACTTCTCCGGAGGCCGGCGGCCTGCCGTGGCGGCGGCACAACGGAATCGCTGGAGAGCAGATCCAGCGTGCGTTTCCTGACGTGAAGGTCGTCAAGGCGCTGAACACGATGAACTGCGACGTCATGGTCGATCCGACGAAAGTCCCCGGCCACCATGACGTCTTCATCTGCAGCGAGGACGCCGACGCCAAGGCTCAGGCCGCCGGAGTGCTGCGAGAGTTCGGATGGCCCGTCGACCACATCGTCGACCTCGGCGGTATCAGCGCGGCTCGTGGGACCGAGATGTACGTCGCTCTCTGGCTCAACCTCTGGGGGGTCGTGGGAACGGGGCAGTTCAACATCGCGCTTGTGCGCGGTGGCTGAGCTCAGGCTCCCGAGCGCCGTCGAGCTTAGCGGCGAGTGGCCAGCCGCCACCAATCCTGAAAATTGATGTATGCGGGCTGCGGGTTTGCCTCGAAACCACCCCACCCCCTTGCGGTAGCAGTCGAATTTCCGGCCCGCCTCTGCCACGCAGGCTCTTGACGCGACCGCGTCACAGCACTAGGCTCGGCCGCGCCCCGCTTGATGCGGTGAGTCACTAGGGCGGGCAGAGAGGCGGAGGGGGATGAGGGGCCTAAGAGGGTGGTGAGGAGGCTGCCCGCTGCTCGCACGCCATCCGCGCTCGTTCCCCGCGGCCAGGATCGCGCTGCAGACGACCGGATTCGCGAACCCGTGAACTGGGTCCCGCCGGTCGGTCTGCTGGGCTGTCTCGCATTTTGGGGGCCTGGTCGCGTTCGGCCTAGTGGTTGCCGTCTAGCAAGACGATCTAGCTCGGCCCGCTTGCCTCGAACCCGGTCCCGGGTCACTCACCAAGCGAACTCGCGCGGAGTCGGGGGCTTCCTGAACGCCTGAGCTCCCCCACCGATCGGGACCCGGCGGCGCTGCTTCGGAAAGAGGCTCGCGGCGAGTTCCGTCTCTGAGCCGGCTCTAATCCTTGGCAGGACGCTCGGGCCCATGACCTCCGCACGGCGCTGCCTGCAAGCTCAGAGGCTGTGCGCTTCGGGGTGACGCGGCTCGTAGAGCAGGATCTCGCCCGCGCCGGGCACTTCGAGATTCGTACCCAGGCCGAACCCGAGGTCCTTGACCGGTCCCGAGAACGCGGCGCCCTTCGCGGTGAGTTCGGCGACAGCGGCGTCGATGTCGTCGCACATGAGCGATATCTGGTGGTGACGAGGGTGCGAGTAATCCTTGCCTTCGTACGAGTACGAGGTCGGGTGGACGCCTAGCTCGCTCGGGCCTGGTCTTGAAGATGAGCCATCCGGGCACGTCCGGCTGCTCGACGAAAGGCCACTCGAGCACGTCGCGCAGAAACGCCCTCGTCGCCGGCGGGTCGTCCGAGTAGACCAGCGCATGCATCGCCTTGATGTTCACCCTTGTTCTCACACCCGGCTCCTCTCGATCGCTCGCGAGCACGCTACGACATCACAGGCCGGACGTCTGGGACGAATGTGACCGAGTCGCAGTTCGCGCGGGGCCGGTGGCTACCTGAACGCCTAACACCGAGGTTCCCGCCGATCAGGCTCATCAACGCGGAGGGACGTCGACGGCGACGGTAGTCCGCCGCGGCGAGGCTCTTGCCACCACCCGGTGCGCTCAGTGCCGCTGCCGGCTCATGCTTCCAGCGTGTAGAGCCCGCCCGCGATCTCGCGCAACTCCGGAGGCGCTAGTACCTACTGCTCAACCCACCAGCGCCCAAGCCGTTCCCGCTCGCGGGCGCTCATCTGAGGGCCGGGAGCCGGGCGACCGCTCGCTTGCCCGCCAGCGGCGCGAGCAACGCCGTCACCGGGTCGTGACAGGTCGGTCTTGAGGTCGGCCTTCTGGCCCGCACGTTTCACCGCGTCGCGACGGCGACGACGGAGGCCAGTGCGACGACAGCCACAGCTGGGCTCCATCTCACGGAGTCATGCTTGCGGGCGTTCCGCCGAGCGTCAACCAACCGAAGGTACGGACTCACCCCCCAGACGGGTCGTCTGCGGAACACATGCGCCGGAGCTGGCAGCGAACTCGCGCGGAGTCGGGTGGCTTCCTGAACGCCCGAGCTCCACCGGCTATGCCCGGCCGGCGCGACCTGAGTCACGCTCGCCCAGTGTTTGGACGGCGCTGGGTGATCTAGGCTCGGCCCACGGCCGATTACCTGGCATTGCTTCGTGAGCTGGCCACCATCGAGCCGCCCCTCTTCGTGTTCGGGGGCGTTGCCGAGGCTGCCTTGCTCGACGGTCGGCTCGACCCGTCTCACGGCGACGTCGACATCCATCGATAGGCAGAGTCGGCATCCCATCGGATATCCGTGTCCGCCGTTCAAGAACGCGACGCGAGTGGCTAAGTTCGTCCGGGCCGAGCTCATCGCCAACGGGTTCCGGCCGCGTATGCGGGTCTGGGTGGCGGCGCCGCGGCAGTTGCAGTTCGAGGCGATCCAGGATGGCGTCCTCATGCACGGCATGGTCGTGAAGATCGCGCCGCGCCGGATCGCAATCCATCTGAACAGCGTCAACCCGCCGTACTTCGAGGATGGCGCCAGCTACACACTCGGCTTCGAGGCGTAGACGGCAGACCCATCGTCGTCGGAAACCGGACTAATCCCGGACTACCGGCCCCGGCACCGTGACCACCGCGTTCTCGTCCGAAAGAAAAAGACCCCGATTACCGGGGCTTTCTCTCTTATGGGCGGTGCAGGACTCGAACCTGCGACCACCTGCGTGTAAAGCAGGCGCTCTACCAGCTGAGCTAACCGCCCGAACCGCGGAAGGGTGACACAAACCCGCGATACGCTCATCGCCCGTGAGCAAGACGTCCGAGACCGCCGAGCTCGTCGCGCAGCTCGTCTCGATCGAGTCGGTGAACCCGACGCTAGTGCCAGGCGGATCGGGGGAGGCGGAGATCGGCCGCTTCGTCGCAGAGTGGCTCGCAGCGCGAGGTATCGAGGTCGAGCTCGAGGAGCTCGCGCCGAGCCGCGTGAACGTCGTCGGCCGCATCCGGGGGACGGGCGGCGGCAGCACGCTGCTCCTGAACGCGCACCTGGACACGGTCATCCTCGGCGGCCCCAACGCCGGGCTCACGCCGCGTGTCGACGCCGGCCGCCTCTTCGGCCGCGGGTCGTACGACATGAAGGGGGGCCTCGCGGCGATCATGCTCGCCGCGGCGCGGGCGGCCGACCTCCGCCTCGCCGGCGATCTGATCGTGACCGCGGTCGCAGACGAGGAGGCCCTCTCGATCGGCTCCGAGCGCATCGCCGCGACCGTCGAGGCCGATGCCGCGATCGTCACCGAGCCGACCGACATGCGCCTTGCAATCGCGCACCGCGGCTTCCTCTGGCTCGAGCTCGAGACCCGCGGAGTCGCAGCGCACGGCTCGCGCTACGACCTCGGCGTCGACGCGATCGCCCGCATGGGGCCGGTCCTCGTCGCCCTGGACGAGCTCGACAAGCGCCTCCGCGCCGACGGCGCCGGACATCCGCTCCTCGGGCACGCGTCGATGCACGCGTCGCTGATCGAGGGCGGACAGGAGCTCTCGTCCTATCCGGAACGCTGTCTGCTCAAGGTCGAGCGGCGGACGCTTCCGGGCGAGACGGTCGAGCACGTGGAGGCGCAGATCCGCAAGGTCGCGCCGGACGCCGCGCTGAAGACGATGTTCGTACGCGATCCGCTGGAGACCCCACGCGACTCCGCGATCGTGGAGCGACTGCTCGCGAACGCGCGCCCCGTGCTCGGAGCGGCTCCCGAGGTCATCGGCGTCCCGTACTGGACAGACGCGGCGCTCTTCGCCGCTGCGGGCATCCCGTCCGTCGTCTTCGGGCCGGGCGGAGAGGGCGCGCACGCCGAGACGGAGTGGGTCGAGCTCGCGGATGTCGAACGCACCGCCGCGATCGTTCTGGCGACCGCGGCCGACTTCTGCGCGTAGCCGTGGAGCTGCCGACGCCGCTCGATCGTGCCCCCGACGCGCTGGCCGCGTACGCAGGGTGCGACGACCTCTGGCTCAAGCGGGAAGACGTCCACGAGCTCGGAATGTTCAAGTGGCGGGCGGCGCTTCCCGTCGTCCGCGAGCTCGCCGTGCAAGGTCAGCGCACGATCGTCACGTCCTCGACGGGGAACCACGGGGCGGCGGTCGCGTGGGCGTGCCGCGAGCACGGCTCACGGGCGATCGTGTTCGTGCCGCCGGGAGCGACGGAGACCAAGCTCGCGCTGCTAACGGGTCTCGGCGCCGACGTTCGTGTTGCAGGCGATGACCTCGACAGCGCGAAAGACACCGCCCGCGCGTGGGCGCTATCGAACGGGCTCCACTTCTTCGAGGACGGAGCCGAGCCGCTGCAATACGAGGCGTACCGCGCGATCGGAGACGAGATCCTCGACCAGCTCGGCGCACCGCCGGTGGCGGTCGTCATGCCGATCGGGAACGGGGCGCTCGCGGGAGGTGTCGGAGCCGCGGTCGGCGACCGGTCACCGGTGACCACGCGAGTCGGCGTCGTCGCGAAGGCCATGCCCGTCATGGCCGAGAGCTTCGAAGCCGGGCGCCTGGTCGAGGTCGGCCCCGGGACCACGATCGCGGACGGGCTCGCCGTTCGCGTCGCGATCCCGCTGGCGGTGGAGCGCGTTCGGGACGCGGTCGACGTGATGCTGCGCGTCTCCGAGCGAGAGATCGCGGCCGCGCTCGTCGCCTGCCACGAGGCAGGTGTCGAGGTCGAACCGTCGGCAGCGGCCGCGGTTGCCGCGGTGCGTGCTGACCCGGACGTCGAAGGCCCTGGCCCTGTCGTCCTCGTCATGACCGGCCGGAACCTCGACGCCGCAGTGCTCGCGCGAGCGCGCTCGGATCTCGAGTCGTTCCCGGCGTGATGCCCCCAGCGGGATTCGAACCCGCGCTACAGCCTTGAAAGGGCTGTGACCTGGGCCGCTAGTCGATGGGGGCCTGGATGCGGAGTGTAGAGACGGGCGGACGCCTGGCCCGGCTCTACACTGGCTCGGCGCGGGGCCGGTAGCTCAGTTGGCAGAGCAGGGGACTTTTAATCCCAAGGTCGTTGGTTCGATCCCAACCCGGCCCATGTCAGAGAGCCCTGCTTACGCCAGGCTTTCTCGATCAGAGGGCTGAGCCAACCAATGCAGGAGGCAACAGACGGGGCAACGGCACCCTCTGAGCGCGCTGCGCAAGCCCACTAAGGCGGCGAAGAAACTCGACTGCTACCGCAAGGGTGTGGGGGCGGTTCGCGGGGGCGCGAACCCGCAGCCTGCATACATCAGTTTCAGGATTCGAGTGAGGAAGTTCGCTCCAGGTCGCTGGTCACTCGCGTGCCTCAGTGTTCACGAATGTCCCTTGATGAGGCTCGGTGGTCTGGCGTGTCAAGCAACGCCGGACCGCCCTTCCGGGCTGCGGCCAACTCACCCACGGCCCGGGTATGCGCCGCTCGGACGTCAGCCGGCCGCCGTGGGCACCGGGATCTCGCTCGCGTACGAGTGGGCGAGCTCGTCGACGAGCCTCTTGATCTCGGCGTGCCGCTCCGGTTCCCAGCCCGACAGGAGCTCGTTGAGATCGTGGAGCGGGCCGTCTGCACGCGTTCGCGGACGTCTCGTCCGGCAGTCGTGAGTCGGAGCTGCTCGCTGTCCGTCAGAACGAGCGAACGGGGCTCGAGGGTCGCGAGCGAGTCCGCCAGAGCGGGCTCGGCGACGGCGAACTCGGAGCGAAGCACGTTCGGCACCCACCGGCTGCCGTTCGTCGATGCGTGCGAGCAGCCACAGCTCTGGCGGCGAGAGGTCGATGCCGGCGCGAACGGCGAATTGCTCGTATGTGTCCCAGCGGTTCTCGCGCCGCGCGAGCGAGCTGAGGGACCGCTCGAGCTCCCGGAAGGAGCTGTCGTCGCGTGGCGAGGCGAAGCTCTCACCGAGGCCGTCCGAGCGCGCGGTCTGTGCGCAGGGGAATCTCACGGAGCAGCCAGGTGAGCGCGAATGCGACAGCGCCGGCTGCCGCGGCGACGACGAAGACAGGAGTGAGGGCGGCGGCGAACGCATCGATGTAGGGCTCGTGCACGGCGGGTGGGAGACGCTCGATAAGCGACGGGCTGACGGCGCTCGGCACCTCGGCACCCTGCCGGGAGGCGAGCGGCGAGCTCGGACTGGAGCTGGTTGGCGAAGACCGCGCCGAAGAGCGCGACGCCGATGGACCCGCCGACCTGCCGGAAGAGCGTCGATCCGGAGGTCGCGACTCCCAGCTGCTCGTAGGCGACGGCGTTCTGCACGGCGAGCACGAGCACCTGCATCACCATCCCGAGCCCGAGCCCGAGGACGACCATGTACAGCGGAGATCCTCCAGATCGGGCGTTCCACGCCGAGGGTCGCGAGGAGTCGCGAGCGCGACGGTCATGACGGCCGTGCCGATGATCGGGAACGGCCGGTAGCGGCCGAAACGACTGATCAGGTTGCCGCTCACGATCGACGTCACGAGCAGGCCGGCCATCATCGGCGTGAGCTGCAGCCCGGAGCGGGTCGGGCTCTGACCCTTGACGATCTGCAGGTACAGCGGGAGGAAGGTGACCGCGCCGAAGAGCGCGAGGCCGACGATGAAGCCGATCGCGCTGGTCGTCGCGAACGTCCGGTTCCTGAACAGGCTGAGCGGAAGGATCGGCTCCGCCGCCCTGCGCTCGACAAGCGCGAAGGCGACGAGGAGCACGACGCCGAGCACGAGCACGCCAGCATCTGGGGGCGGCTCCAGTCGTAGGTGGTGCCGCCAAGGCTCGTATAGAGCACGATTCCGGAGAGGCCGCCCGCGAGCAGTACCGCGCCGGCGTAGTCGATCGCGTGCTTGCGATGCGACGTGCGCGGATGGAATGCGACGGCGATCACAGCGAGGGCGGCGATCCCGACCGGGAGGTTGACGTAGAAGATCCACCGCCACGACAGGTGGTCGACGAAGAACCCTCCGAGCAGCGGGCCGACCACGGTCGAGACGCCGAACACGGCGCCGAAGAACCCCTGGTAGCGGCCGCGGTCACGAGGCGGGAAGATGTCGGCGACGACCGCCATCGTCGTCACGATCAACCCTCCGGCGCCAAGTCCCTGGAGGGCGCGAAAGGCGATGAGCTCGCCCATGTTCTGGGCGATGCCGCAGAGCGCGGAACCGACGAGGAAGATCACGATCGCCGCCTGCAGCACGATCTTGCGTCCGTATAGATCACCGAGCTTCCCGTACACGGGGCCTGACACGGTCGAGGCCAGGAGGTACGACGTCACGACCCACGACAGGTGCTCGACGCCGCCCAGCTCGCCGACGATCGTCGGCAGCGCCGTCGCCACGATCGTCTGGTCGAGCGACGCCAGGAAGAGCACGAGCAAGAGCGCGCCGAAGATCAATCGCACACGTTCCACCTCGTGCGTCGCGGTAGCCGGCGCGCTACTCACAAGCCGACTCTAGCGTTGCGACATTTTCGAGCTCTCCGCGGATTCCCGCGCTCCGTCGCTGGCCGAGGCACGGCGTTTCGAGGCGATCGTCCGGTCCGCCAAGGCGCCCGGGCCACCCTGCCGATTTAGCGGCGTAAGCCAAGTTCCATCTCGCACTCCGAGGACCTTCTCCACCGATACAGGCCACTTGCTGGCTACATCAGCGAGCGAGGCGAGATCTGGCTCAGACACTCTGAAGCACTGCGGATGCTGGACGAATGCGAGGACGAGGGGATTGTTGTGCTCGGTTTTCACCTGGCTCGTGAAGGCAGGGACGGGACGAGAACGATCTATCCGCCCATCGCCGCCTTTTTCAGAACCGCGTCCTCGACGAGCCTGATCCTGTCTTGGCGACCGTTGCAGAGGCGCGCAGGATGCTCCATGACGAGATGCCTGCTACGGAGCTTCAGAAGGAGTGGAGGTATCTCCCAGCGTCCGCTCGTCTCGCTCGTTCTCCAGGACGATGACGCTCGCCATTCAAACTAGCCCACTACCGAACACCGGCAGGACGGTAGCGGCTGCGAGTTTCAAGTAGTCTGTAGGTCGCAACGTAGCTCTCTCCTTCCGCCGCTGCACTCTCGATGAGTCGCGCCAGGTCTGAGCCATATCGGAGAGGAGAGCCCATGACTCGAGTTCTCTCGACCGCTGAACAGGCGGACGTGGTTGTCGAGCGCGATCGCATCGCGTGGAACCTTCCGCGTCAGTCGGCAGGGGCGACGCCACACGCCCCACTAACGCCCGCCAGCCGGAACGGCCTCGCCGCCGTCCCGGCCCTCGACGTCGACGACGTCGCCCAGGATGCGGCCGCCGAGCACGACCTCGACTGGCAAGGCTTTCTTTCCCGGTATTACCCGGGACGGCGACGGCACGATTTCGAGGCATTGACTGCTTATGGCGTCTACAGGTCGTCAGGGGGCATCGATGTGCGGTCAGTCGGGGAGGTTGCGCGGCCCGGCGAGTCGGAGCGCGTGCCGCCGAAGTCGACGGCAACCGACTCCTGGGAAGACGAGGGCGGGGCGACTCGATAGGGGAGTTCTTCCTCGCCGACTGTCGCCTCCTCCCGAGCGCAGCGGGAGTTCGTTCGGACTCCTGTCCTGATTGGACCGAAGGAGAAGCACATGAGTGCAACCATCACTCCTCCCCGCGAAGGTGTGGACCGGCAGCCCACCGCCGCGCCTACCGGCACGCCCACCGAGGTCGACTTGGAGGTCACCGCCGGCAGCGGCGCCGCGTGGTACGTGGAGGATCAGAGGACCCGGCGACGTCGGGGGCGCATCGTGAGATTCGCGATCGTTATCCCGCTCTGGATGTTGAGCGTCATTCCGCTGGCACGGGAGATCAGCGACGGACGAGAAGTCGTCCTCGCCTACCTCGCAGTGGGTGCCGTCGGCATTGGAATCGTGATCGCGCTCCGTGGCGTCTACGTCCTGCTGACGAGGGGGAAGCCGATCTGGGCACCGTCGGCTTTCCTGATCGCGGCGGTCCTGGGGCTAGCTGGCTACGTGGTTCAGACCGGGGGTGAGGCAGAAGTCCCGATCGCGAGTGCTGCAGTCCACGAGTCCGAAGCCGGCCGCGGGTCGAGCGGGTAGCCGAACACCCACCCGTGGACCGCCGTGCGCGAGCTGAACAGCTCTTCACACGATCGACGCTGCCTGCCATGTAAGACCGCGCACGACAGCCGTCGCGTCGACCGTCGCCCACCCTTTCCCGCATGAGCGAGCCCGCTGAGAACAGCGATGGAACAGTGCGCCCCATCGGCCGACCTTTCCAGCGAGGACAGTCGGGCAACCCCCGAGGGAGACCCAAAGGCGTCGCCAAGACGGTACGCGAAGCGTGCGGAGGTTCGCCCCTCCGGCTCGCCTAGGGACTTCTTGAGATCGCGGAGGACCCCAAGGTGCGTCCGCGCGATCGGATCGCTGTGCGGGCGAGCAGACTGGCCAGGCGGAGCCGGCCTTGGGGGCCGCCGACACCGCTTGAACATCGTTATTTCCCGGACGTCGCTGCGGCGGGTTTCCCGGCTGCGATCCGAAGCAGCGCCCCGAGGTTCCGTCGCGTCAGTGGAACGGATCCCCAAGCCGGCGAAACGCCGGCGGAGTGCCGTGGCACGCGGACGCGCAAGGCACCGGGCAAGGAGACGAAGCGCAACGGCGGGACGAGCATGAGCGCCTCACCGTCGAGGCCGACCGCCACCGGCGCACTCCCTCGCACTTCGAACTCGAGCGACGACCACTGGCGCACCGCACCGAAACGCCGGTGCTGGGCGATCGTCCCGAGCGTGACCAACTTTGCGACTGCGCCGGCGCCGCGTGCTCGCGTCGCGAAGATGCCCAGCAGTCCCGTATCGAGTTGCGGTCGTGTTCCCACTCCGCGGAACCGTCGCAGCTGATACGGATTGTTCGAGACGATCACGAGCGACGCGTCGGTACCCCAGTTCGCTGTATGCGGTACGTCGAACTCGAGCTCGCAGCAACCCGCATCCCGCTTCACCATGTCCGGCAGCATCTGCCTCCATGTCCCGAGCTTGGCGTTGCGGTAGGCATCCGATTGCACGACCTGGGCATAAATGCCTAGCGAGGCGTTGTTGACGAAGATCCGTCCGTTGAGACGAGCGAGGTCGACGCGCCTTTCGATCCCGTCGACGAACGCATCGAGTGCGCCCACGACGTCATCCCGGTCGAGTCCGAGGTCAAGGGCGAAATGGTTTCGCGTCCCGGACGGGACGCACACGTGGGCCACGTCGTGCTGCATGGCCAAGCCCGCCACCAATGCCTGCGACCCATCCCCCCCTGCCATGCCGATGACGTCTGCGCCACCCATGGCCGCTCGCGTGGCGAGATCGCAAAGGTCGTCATCCGGACCGAGCAGGAGGGGCTCGATTCTGCGCCTTCGCGCTTCCTCCGTGAGGTTGAAACGCTCGGCCTTTCCGCCGCCCGAGTGAGGATTGATGATCAGCACGCCTCTGCGAGCCGGCTCCGCAGGCCGCGCATGTCGGTGGGCCGTGTGCGCCGAGGCGGGGTGGTTGCGTACGGCGTAGCGGGCACCGAAACCGAAGACCACGAGCAGCGCGACCAGCACCATCAGCGCGTACTTCTGCTGGTAGCCGTACGTGATCAGCCCGATGACTCCCAGTAGTGCCGGCAGCGGTACAAGCAGGCGTACGGGGCCGCGTCTGACAAAGAAGAACCACGCACAAAACGCGACCACGAACACTGAAGCGAACGCGACAACCAGTCCGACCGGGTTGTACGCCGCCATCGAGAGAGCCACCGCGACGACGAAGACCGCAACGATCAGTGCGCCCACCGCGGCGAGCCGAGCGCGACGGTGGTTGCGCGGCACGGGCGCTAGTTGGTCGGACTGCGGCGAGTGAACGGTTGTAGGCATACGCGACTCCTGGAGTTCGCTGCACGCCGACCGGGTGCTGGAGCCGGAAAGGAACCGCCCGCCGGGTTCCGGGGCAGGGCGAGATTTCACCTTACACCCGCGCCTCAGGGGTACAAAGCGAGGGCAGAGAGTGAGTCAACGCCAGAGACGGTGGTCACACTGGCGGGGAGATCCGGACTCTTCACGGACGTGACACCCGTTTGAAGACGAACTGATCGGGCGTTAGGGTCGCCAGCGAATCCGCGACCACGAGGGAGGCAGGTCGGGATGGCTGACGATCAGAGGCACGGCCGCATATTCGGCGTGCTCTTCATCATCACGTTCATCACGTCGATCGGGGCGCTCGCGCTCTTCCAGCCCGTTCTCGACGATCCAGCCGCGTACATCGCGGGTGACGGGAAGGACAACCAGATCTACCTGGGAGCCTTCCTGGAGTTCCTGCTCGTTATCTCGAACGTGGGCACGGCAGTCGTCCTCTATCCAATCGCAAGGCGGCAGAACGAAGCCCTGGCGATGGGCTACGTCGCCGCTCGGATCATCGAGTGCGTCTTCATCGCAGCGGGGATCATCTTCGTGCTTGGCGTCGTCAGTCTTCGGCACGACCTTCCAGGGGGAGAGGAAGCGGCCTTCACGCTCGCTGCGCTCAAGGACTGGTGCCAACTGTTCGGCCCCGGACTCGTCGTCCCGTTCGGAAACGGCCTGATCCTCGGCTATCTGATGTACAAGTCCGGTCTTGTCCCGCGCCGCATGGCCTGGTTCGGGCTGATCGGAGGACCACTCCTCCTGTTCGGGAACTTCGGGGTGCTCTTCGACTGGTGGGAGCAAACCGGCCCCATAAGCCTTCTGGTCATCCCGGAGATCATCTGGGAGGGGTTCCTCGGCATCTACTGCGCGATCTGGGGGTTCAAGAAGGACTCTCCAATCCTTCGCCCTACCTGGCGCGGTAATGCAGCCGCCTGACACTCTCCCAGAGTCCTGGCAGCGCCTCCTGGCCGCTGCCCGCGAGACATGCAGCACACCTGGGGGTGCTACTGTGAATGAAGCCTTTGCCCTAGAACTCGGCGAGCAGTTCCGGCTCCAAATCTCCGGCCGGTGTAGCGCTTCGGCCCGCGGCGGCTGAGCGCAGATCGCAACCGAAGGAGCCGAGAACGTGTTCTCCACCGAAGGTCTTGCGCGTGCATGCGCCGGTCGCCCGAAACGGACGCTGGCCGCGTGGCTCGTCGCTCTGCTGGTGTCGTTCGTAGCGATCGCGCTCCTGCTCGGAAACGCGCTAACGAGCGAGGGCGACGTCACCAGCAACCCCGAGTCGAAGCAAGCGGAGGAACTCATCCGCGAAGGCTTCCCGCCAACGCCGACTCCCAGCGAGATCATCGTTGTGCGCTCGAATCGCTACACGGTGGACGACCCTGCGTTCCAGGCCAAGGTGCAGAGTCTCGGCGAACGCGGGGAGGATCTCGGCGTCGTCGCGGAAGCGCAGAGTTACTACGCCTCGGATGACCAGTCCCTCGTCTCGCAGGATCGCCACGCGACGATGGTGCTGCTCGTGATGCGTAGCGACGAGATCGCTCCAGTGGTCGACCTTGTGAGGTCGGAGGACGGACAAGACGGCTTTCAGGTTGCAATCACCGGCTCTCTGACGGCCGACGCCGACTTCGAGAAGCTCTCCGAAGAAGACCTACAGAAGGGCGAGCTATCGATCGGGTTGCCGGCGGCACTGATCATCCTCCTGCTCGTGTTCGGTGCGGTCGTGGCAGGTCTCATACCGGTCCTGCTCGGCCTCCTGTCAATCGTGATCGCAGTTGCCTTGACTGCTCTCGTCGGTCAGGCGTTCGAGGTCTCGTTCTTCGTCGTGAACATGATCACGGCGATGGGCCTCGCCCTGGGGATCGACTACGCGCTGTTCGTCATCTCGCGCTTCCGAGAAGAGCGCGGGCGCGGATTGGAGAAGGTCGACGCGATCGTGGCGTCCGGGGCGACTGCGAGCAGAGCTGTTCTCTTCAGCGGCATCGCCTTCGTGCTCGCGATGTTCGGCATGCTCCTCGTGCCCGACACAATCTTGCGGAGCCTCGCGCTCGGCGCGATCCTCGTAGGCATCGTGTCGGTGCTCGCGGCGCTGACCCTTCTGCCCGCAGTGCTGAGCTTGCTCGGCGACCGGGTGAACTCACTGAAGATCCCCGTAATCGGGCGCAGGGCCATCGCCAGTGCAGGCACCGAGGGGCGCTTCTGGTCGGCGCTCGTCCACGGGGTCATGAAACGACCGCTAGTGAGTCTGGTCGCCGCAACTGCGCTCCTCCTCGCGTTCACCGTTCCCGTGCTCGCCATCGACACGGGGTTCTCGGGGCTCAGCACGCTGCCCGACCGTTTCCCGTCCAAGCAGGGCTTCGACGCGCTGAACCGCGACTTCCCGGGCGCCGGAGTAGACCCAGCGCTGATCGTCGTGCAGGGCGATGTGTCCTCGGAGCCGGTTCGCTCCTCGATCGAGCAACTCGAGGCGAGCCTGGCCGACCAGGACGCGTTTGGTCCGTCGACGCAGGCGGAGTCAGCGGGCGGTGACCTCATCCTGCTCTCGGTTCCAGTCGCTGGAGACGCCGACGGGACGGAGGCGACGAGCGCGATCCGTCACTTGCGCGCCGACCTGATCCCACAGGCGTTCGACGATCTCGAGACAACGGTCCTCGTCGGCGGGGCAACGGCCGAAAGCGTCGACTACTTCGACATCGTCGGCAGTTGGCTGCCGATCGTGCTCGCGTTCGTGCTCGGCCTCAGCTTCATTCTTCTAACCGTCGCATTCCGCTCGATCGTCATCCCCGCCGTCGCGATCGCGCTCAACCTACTCGCGGTCGGAGCCGCCTACGGATTGCTCGTGCTCGTCTTCCAGAAAGGCATCGGGAACGAGCTCTTCGGCTTCCAGCAGGTCGACACGATCGAGGCCTGGGTGCCCCTCTTCCTCTTCTCCGTCCTCTTCGGACTGTCGATGGACTACCAGGTGTTCCTGCTGAGCCGGATCAAGGAGCGCTACACGCAGACCGGCGACACAGCTGGCGCCGTCGCCTTCGGCGTCGGCTCGACAGCGCGACTTATCACCGGCGCTGCGCTCATCATCATTGCCGTGTTCAGCGGCTTCGCGGCCGGCGACCTGGTGATGTTCCAGCAGATGGGGTTCGGAGTAGGCGTGGCCCTCCTCGTGGACGCCACGATCGTCCGTTGCGTTCTCGTACCGGCGAGCATGAAGCTCCTCGGCGACCGGAACTGGTACCTCCCGTCATGGCTCAGCTGGATCCCGGAGATCCATGTCGAGGGGTCAACCAGCGTGGAATCGTCTGACCGGACCGCAACCAATGCACCGGAGGGACCTGCTCCTCCCGAGCCGCCTGTACGGCCCGCTTCAGTGCCGTCGGCCTAGCAGGCCCCAGCCACCACTTCACGTCGTCGGTAACGCCGCGACGAGGATCAGATGGGCGCCGCCAGTGGCCCAACCACGCACACGCTTCTCGGCCTCGTGGAACAAGATCTGCCCGCCGCCTCTCCGCCCCCCTTCGTGACTCACCGCATCAAGCGGGGCGCGAACCAATTGCCTCACCTCAGCTCGTGTCAACAGGCACGAATGCACCCTCGTCCTGCCCAGCCCTCGTGTCTGCTTCCACCTATCCGTCTGGAGCGCGCTACGGCGCGATCATCGCCCAGGTTGCGATCGCGCTGTTGACGCTCGTCCAGTACCCGTAGGTCTCGTAGTACCAGACGGCCCAATGCGCCTGCATGTTGCGTCCGCCCGAGCCGGCGGGGAGATCGCCGTTGATCTGCGGATCCGAGGCGTTGCGGATGACCAGCCACTTGGGCGCGTCGTCGCCGAGCTCCTCGGCCACCATCCCGAAGACCGCGTCGCCCATCTCGACGCCACAACCAACGGCTCCCATCCCGTTCGACGAGGTGCCGAACTCGAAGAAGTCGGTGGTCAGCATCGGCAGCCCCTTCGGGAAGTCACGATCCTCGATCAGGATCTTCGGGGTGTTCTCGACGCCGTCGACGAGTGGCCCGTCCCACTCGTAGAACTTGGTCGGTGGGCCGAAGTCGGGCTCCAGAAGCTCGTCCGCGTGGACCTGGAGCAGCTCGGTCGCCTTCGACAGGTGCTTCTTCTTGATCGTCCCGGTCGAGACGTACTTCGTGCTCGCGAACGGCTCGTTGCGGAACTCCTCGGAGAGCCGGAACTGCGCCGCGCGCGTGATCATCACGTCGCCGAGCTGGGCGCTGTCGAGCGTGCCCCCGGCAGTACCGACCGTGATGACGAGCGTCGGCGAGACCTCGTCGATCATCTGCCTCACGAACTTCGCGACGGGCAGGGTGGCGGTGCCGGCTCCGGTCGCCTTGCCGTCCTGGTTCAGGTGCAGCTCGGACTTCACGCACATGACCTTCTTCGAGCCGATCCTCGTCGGGTAGTAGGAGCCGAGGCGCTTCGCCATGCGGGCGGGCGCGCCGTTGCGAATCAATGGCAGGTACTCGTCCTCGAGGAAGCGGTCGTACCGGTACCAGCGCGTTCGCGGGTTCACGCCGGGAGTGAGAACGTCTGCGAGAGCAAGCATCTCCGCGATCGTCCAGGTCACGACGAGGACGTCCGCCTTCGGCAGGCGATCGCCCGTGTCGGGCTCTTCGTCGAGCTCCTTCGGGTCGGGCGCGAGCCCTGCGGGCCAGCCGAGTCCGAGTGTCCGGCGCCCCTTGGCTGCAGCCGCCGAGCCGAACTGGCGGGGCCCGAGATCGTCCTCCGTGAGACCGAAGTCGTAAATGCGCCGGGCGAGGTCTACACCGATCGGGTCGTCGAACATGTCGCGCTCCCTCTCTCGACGTGCGTTCTTTCGGCGCGGCAACGATACTGCGGGTGCCGTTTCGATGCAGACGCCACGAGCGCCGCATCTCTCGCGTCGACTCGAAGGAGGCCCGTCAGGTGCACAAGGCGCTTTGCGTCGGCATCAACGACTACCCCGCTCGGGGCAACGACCTCAAAGGCTGCGTGAACGACGCTCGCGCGTGGGCACGCGTGCTCACGGAGCACTTCGCGTTCTCTCCGGGCGACGTCCGCCTCGTCCTCGACGCCGACGCGACGAAGGACTCCATGCTGCGCAGCATCGACTCGCTGCTGGCGGGGGCAAAGAAGGGGGACGTCCTCGTCTTTACCGTGTCCTCGCACGGGACGTACGTCGCCGACACTTCGGGCGACGAAGAGCACTACGACGAGGCCCTCTGCCCGTGGGACATGAAGACGGACCTGATCGTCGACGACGAGCTGCGCGAGCGCTTTCGCAATCTTCCCACGGGCTGCAGGCTGACCGTGGTCAGCGACTCCTGCTTCTCAGGCTCGGTGACACGCGCGCCCGGTCGACCGATGCCCGACGACCGGCGACCGCGTTTCGTCCGGCCGGCCGATCTCGGGCTCCCCGAGCTCACCAACGTCGAGAGCGCGGTTCCGAGCCGGCGCGGCGTCTCCGAGACGTCGATGCGCGAGGTGCTGGTATCCGCGTGCACCGAGCACCAGGAGGCGATCGACGCGCGGTTCGGCTCCGTCTACCACGGCGCAATGACGCACTTCGCGCTCGAGATCCTGCGCGACGCCGCATACCGGATCACCTACCAGGACCTCTGGGACCAGATCGTGGTTCGCCTGGAAGAGGAGAACTTCCCCCAGGAGCCACAGGTGGAGGGGAAGGCGTCCGCGAGGAAGCGGCTCGTCTTTACGTAACGCTCTGAGGAGTACGCCTGGGCGCGCTCACCATCGTCCGAAGAGGCGGCAGAGAGCAGCTACGGTAAGGCGCATGGTGACATCGACCCCGACACCGTCACGGGTCCTCGGCCGGCTCGCCGACGAGCAGCGGCTGCGCGTGCTCGCGGCGGTCACGCTCGGCGCGACGTCCGTCCGTGACATCGCGGAGCGAGCTGGCGTGTCCGAGCACGGGGCCGCCCGGGCGCTCGGGCAGCTCCTTAGCGCGGGCATCGTCTCTCAGGCCGAACACGGTCTCGAAGTCGATCTGGGCTCCTTCTCGAATGCGGCGCGCGAAGCCTCGATCCCGCGCCGGCCGCCGGATCTCGGCGACGCGACTCCCGAGCAGGCTCTCGTCCTGCGGAACTTCGTCGACGCCGACGGCCGGATCCGATCGCTGCCCGCCCGCGAGGGGAAGCGCCGGCTCGTCCTCGATTGGGCCGCCGCACGCTTCGAGCCGGGTCGCGAGTACGCGGAGAAGCAGGTGAACGCCATCCTGCTCGGGCTCTACGACGACTATGTGACGCTCCGCCGACTGCTCGTGGACGACGGCCTGCTCACGCGGCAGGCGGGCGTCTACCGGCGAGTCGCGTCCTAGAAACGGACTGGGGCCGGCCCGGAGGCCGGCCCGGTCCGAGTCGATTACGGCGAGGTGATCGCCGGGCAGGTTGCCCCGACGCAGTTGATCCGCCCCTGGATCGCGGGCGTGATCGCAGGGTTCTCCTCGAGGTACGTGATGAGGCGTTCGTCCATGGTCATGATCGACGGCGTGTCGAGCTGCGCGACGAGGTTCGGGTAGTTGTCGCCGCCGAACGACACGAAGTCGTTGGTGGCGATGCGGTAGCTGTCTCCGGCTCCGAACGTCACCGGCGCCCCCGTGCACGAGCCGTTCGCCGCCTGCCGGACCGCCGAGGTCACCCGGCTTCCGACTGCGGCGGCGATGTCGTACGTGAAGCACAGCCCCGAGACCTGCCCAAAGCGCCCGTTGGCCGTCGGCATCGTCGAGACGCCGTTCTCGAGCATCGTCTTGAGCGTCGTCCCGCTGATGGTCGCCGTCACGACCGTGTTCCCGAACGGGAGCACGGTCAGGACCTGTCCCTTCGTGATCGGGAACGGGGGAGGCGTGAACGGCGGGCAGAAGTCGGACGTGTTGTCCGTCGCCGGGCAGGTGAGAGCGTCCCGCAACCCGCCGGAGTTCGTGATCGCGAAGTCGATCGCCGGCAAGGCCGCCGGGAACGCCGTCCGCAGCGAGTCGGTGACGACGTTGCCGATCAGCGACTCGCAGAGGCGACCGTCCACGCGACCGCACTGGTCGGACCGCGGGATGAGCCTCGACGAGGACCCGACGACGTCGTCCAGGATCGGAGCGATCTGCGCGTTGAGCTCGTCGATCCGCGCCTGGATCTTCGCATCCGGCGTGATGCCGATGTCCCACGGCCGGTGGAAGTCGGCGGTCTTGTAGATCACACCATCGTCGAGGACCACGAGCCGGACCCGCGTGAAGCGGACTCCCTTGCTGAGGTTCTCGGTCACGAGCACACCATTCGGCCGGGTCGTGAGGACCTGGAAGTTGGTGTGGTCGCCGATGACGGCATCGACGTTCGTGACGTTGTCGGCGAGGTCGGCGAGCGGCCCCACCGGAGTCGTCAGCGTTCCCGCCGTTGCTCCCAGATGACCGAACGCGACGACCGCCTCCGCTTTCGGGGCCTTCGCGGCGGCCGCGTTCACCGCCGCCGTGGCGTTCGTGACCTGGAACGGCCCGAACGCGTCCGGGAAGACGAGCTGTGGAGCGTCCTCGTTCGTGAACCCGATCAGCTCGAGGTCGACGCCGTTGTCGAACCTGAACGTCCTCGACGGTCGCCACTGGTTCGGCGTTTTCCCGGCCGCGTCGACGACGTTCGCCGACATGAACGGGAACTTCGCCAGGGGTATGAGCGTGTTGCGTAGGTACTGCTCCGTCTTGTCGAAGTTGTGGTTCCCGAGCCCGTCGGCCGAGAAGCCCATCCTGTTCATGAGCTCCATCGTGGGTGTGTCGCCGAAGAAGCTCGAGATCGGAGGCGTCGCGCCCACCGAGTCGCCTGCTGCGATCGTGATCGAGCCGTCTCGGGCTTCCTTCCGATATCGGTCGAACCACGGCTTCAGGAACGCCGAGCCGCCGATGTTGAATGCCGGCCCGAAGGTGTCCGCCAACTCGGACAGCGGCACGAGCTGGCCGTGGTAGTCGGAGATGTCGAGGATCGTGATCTCGGTCACGTCAGCGCCGCGACCATAACCGTGGCCGTGGCCATGACCGTCGAAGTCGACGATGTCGTAGAGGATCTTGCCCTGAGCGTTCTGCGGGCCGGGGATCCCCATGAGGAACGCGATCGTCGGTGCGACGTCGATCGAGCGCACGCCGCGGATCTGGCGATGCGTCTCGCGAATGTTCTCACCGGACGCGATGAACGTCCCGTGCATGTTCACGTTGCGCCTCAGGTTGACGAGGTCGGGCGTGTAGCCGTGCTGTCCGAAGAACTGCGAGAACGCGATCGTCTGGCCCGGCGTCTGCGCGTCGGTCTGGTACGGCGGGTGGAAGACGACCACCACGTCGCCCGAGCGGTTCGGATGCAATGCGTCCGTGCCGTCGACGTTTCGCAGGTCCTCCTTCTTGAAGACCTTGGCGACGACCTTCGCGCCCGGGTTCGCCGGGTCGGTCAGGTTCTCGAAGGCCGTGATGATCTGGTTCCGGACCGCCTCGTAGTTCGCGGCCGGGACCTGCGGCGTGTTCGGAACCTCTGCGGTCCCGATGGGGTCCCGCCCGGCGAGGTTGATGTAGATCTGCGAGGTGCCGCCCGCGTGGCACTCCTTCGCGAGAGTGTCACCGGGCACCTGTGGCGCCGGTGGCGGTGGCCCCGGGTCGTTCGCCGCCTTCCGGCAGTTGCCCGACTGCTCGCGCTCCTGGAGCCCGATGTCGACGAGCACCTTGCTGACGTTGACTGCGTACCACTGCGGCGCGAAGCCGTGGTCCGAAGACACGAACGTCGTCGGGTCGCCGCCGACGAGGTCGCGCGCGAGCTCGAGCGTGCCGTCGGCCTCCTGGTACGCCGACCGGATGTACCCCTCGCGGATCGCGGTGCGTCCGTCAGGGATGTCGTCGTTCGTCAGGTCGTCGAAGTACGGGTTCGGCCTGCCGTCGATGGCCTTCGGCGTGATCAGCCCCGTGAACTGGTGCTGGATCTCGTCCGTGGTCGGGTTGCCGACCATGAGCAGGTCGGGATCGACTCCGAGGCCGTCGATGATGTACTCGAGGTACGCCCAGTGCGCGTCCTTCCACATCAGGCCCTGCTCGATGTAGGTGTCCTCATCGACGATCCCCGCCTCGAGCGGCGCGAAGTCCGCCGCAGTGGACGTCGAGAAGTCCCTGTTGAGCGTCTCCTCGAACGCGAGCGAGCCCGCCACGCCCAGTCCGTTGTACGTGGCGTTCGCGCGCTGCACCGACGTGAAGTAGAGGCGGAACGTCTCCGAGTCCGGCGAGAGGTCGATCAGCTTCATGTAGAAGCCTGCCGTCCTCACGGGCGTGCCCACGAGAGTCACCTTGGCGTCTGCCCAGTCACCCTGTGCGAGCGTCGCGACAGCCGTGGCTCCGTTCTTCGTGTTGGACGCGTTCACGACGAGCACACGGTCGTAGTTGACGGTGCTGTCGTTCGTCGAGTCGTAGACGTACACGTCCCAGACCCCGTTGCCCGGGATCAGGGCGTTGTTCTGCGTGAATGAGGTCTGCTTCGCGTCGCTGAACGACATCGGGACGTTCGTCCAGCCGCTCGCCGGTGCGAGCTCCTGCTGCTGGTACTGCACCTGGAAGGCGGCGGCAGTCTGCCCGGGGATATCGAAGTTGAGCGTGATCCCGCGGCCGCCGAAGAAGCTTCGGAAGTCGACGACAGGCCCCTGCAGCGCCGGCGTGTAGCCGCGCGCCGCGACCCACTCCATGGCCACGACCGTCTTCCCGGCGCGCTCGGCGGCCTGGGCGATCGTGTCCGCCTGGAGGATGCCCGTGGCAGCAAAGCTCGTGGAGTTGTTGAAGTTCGTCTCACCCGTCCGGTGGAACGTGTTGTTCGTCGAGCCGTGCGAGGACGGCCACGCACCGGTGGCGAGGGACGCCCAGCCGACGCCGGTGTTCGGCGGGAAGGCCTGCTTGAGGCCGTTCCGCCCCTTCAGGCCGTCGTCCATGAGGTCGTCCATCTCGGGAAGCAAGCCCTTTCTCGCGTACCTGTCGACGAGATCGGGCCTCATCCCGTCGGCCGCGAACAGGACCACTTTCTTGCTGAAATCGAAGTCCGGCTTTGGGTGCTTCTTCGAGCCGCCCGCGGCAGCGCCACCGACGAGAGCGAGTAGGAACAGCGTCAGGATCGCGCAGAGCGCGGATACCAGCACGAGCCGGCGTGTCATGAGTCTCTCCCCCTTTTGACTGCGGACGCGACTCTATACCTGCCACAGCGCATTGTGAAACGGCAGGCGCCGTCCTCACCGGATCGGCACAGGTTCGTCGCCAGGCTGGCTTCTACCCGCGCCGAGCAGGCGGGTAGAGGCTTGCAGGGACGGCGCCGGGCCGTTCAGGCGAAGATGGGGCCCGTCTGTGGATGCCGCGCGAGCAGCCGCGCGCGCAGTTCGCGCAACCTCGGCGAGGTCGTGCCGTCGGGCCGCGCGACGTACGACGTGTCCAAGACCATCGGCTTGCCCCAGGCGAGGAGGTCCTCCTTCTCGGACGGGGCCGCGAGCGACTGCATCCAGTCCGCACGGCCGTACGCGAGATCTCCGCCGATCGTGACGAGCTCCACCCAGCTCGGATCGGCTTCGACCACGTTCTCCCACGGATCCTCGACGTGCCGCTCGAGGACGAGCACGTCGGCGACCCTGCCGCCCGCGAGCTTCCCGAGCTGGTCGCCGACTCCGGCGATCGCGGCTGCGTCCGACGTAACCATCTGCACGAGCTTCTTGGCGAGTTGCTTCAGCGTCAGACCGGTGCCCTGGCGGAGAAGCGTGCGCCGCGCAACCTTCAGCTCGGCGAGCAGGCTCTGGCTGCCGCTCGGCAGCCAGTCGGCGCCGAGCCCCAGCGGCAGGTCGAGCTCGAGCACGTCGGCCGCCGATGTGGTCTCGCCGTAGAGGCGGAGGTTGCTCTGCGGCGACCAGACGAGCTTTGCGCCCGCGTCCTTCGCGTCGCGAAGCTGCTCTCGGGTGAGAGCCGTGCCGTGGATGATCACCGTCGCCGCGGTGAGCAGGTTCGCCTCCACGAGCTCGTCGAACTCCCGACGAGATCGCTCGTTCGACGGGAGCCCCTCGGCGAGATGGACGTACACGGCGTTCACGTCACCGGCGTCGATCCTGGCCCGCAGCCTGCTCCGGTCGTCGGCGGTCGACCGGGAGAGGTCGACGACCGAGCGCGCCTTGTGCTGACCGAAGATCCGGAGGTCGACGTTGCGGACGAGAGCCTCCTCCTTGCCCGGGTACTTCGCAGAGGCTCCCTGGATCGCCGTCACCCCGCTCACGAGGGCCCGACCCTCCGCGTACCGCGTGAGGTCCCGCAACAGCGAGGGGTCCTCGGTCAGCCGCGTCCAGGGCTCCCTGACGACGAGCCGGTACTCGTCGCTCCCGCGCCAGGCATATCGGTTGGGGAAGAGCCGAGGCGGCTCCCACGCCGCGAAGACGTTGTACTCGGGATGGCCATGCAGATCGATCAGGCCGGGCAGGATCACGCCCTCGGTCTCCAGGATCCGAACGCCGTCGGGCTTTGTCGCACCGACGGCCGCGATCTGCGCGCCGTTGATCACGACGTACCCGTCCTCGAACTTCCGGTTGGGCGTGATCACGCACCCCCGGAGGGCGAAAGGCTCGGCGGGCGGGGCGCGAGTTGGGGCACGCTCCGTCTCCGGGGGGAGCTCCTCCAGGACACCAGTCCCGTACAGCTCGTCGAAGAAGTCGCTCATCGACAGGAGCTCCAGCAGCACGGCGACGGTGACGAAGACCGTCACCGGGGCGAGGAGTCGCCGGGACGGGACACGAGGCTAGAGGAGCGCTCCCCCGATGCCGACGAGGGCGGCGCCGACGAGCGTGAGCAGAAACCACTGGGGGGCCACTTTGACGAGCTCGGTAATCGCCCGCACGAGCTTCTCCCAGGCCTCCGGGTCCAGGGGCTGCCCACGGGTGCCGGGTGCGGTCGACCGGCGGAACACTTCGCGCGCCGCAGCTGCGAGGCCCAGCACGATGAACGCAACGCCGAGTGCGATGAGCACGACCCCGACGACAACCACGGAGCGACTCTATCGATCCCTTGACAGCCGAGAAGCAGCCGCACTAGGGTCGAAGCCAGCGTCAATCGAACGAGGGGGCAAGCGATGGCGCGCGGGATCTCCTTTCACCTCGGCCTGAACTCGGTCGACCCCGACCACTACGGCGGGTGGGACGGCGCTCTCAGCGCCTGCGAGTTCGACGCGAACGACATGGAGTCGCTTGCTCGGAGCCGTGGGTTCGAGACGACGAAGCTGCTGACCGCGGACGCGACCTCGAGCGCGATCATCGAGGCGATCGAAGGTGCCGCGAGCGAGCTCGAGGCAGGGCGACATCTACTTTCTCACCTACTCCGGCCACGGCGGTCAGGTTCCCGACACGAACGGCGAAGGGGAGTCGGACAGCTCGGACGAGACGTGGCTCGCCTACGACCGTCAGATCGTCGACGACGAGCTGTACGAGCTCTGGGCGAAGTTCAAGCCGGGCGTGCGCATCGTCGTCCTCTCGGACAGCTGCCACAGCGGACCGTCAACAGGGGGATCGACGACCGCGAGTCGGTTCCGGACCCCGTAGCGACCGCCGAAGAGGCCGCCAAGCAGAGCCCCCGCTTCCGGGCGCTGCCGCGGGACAAGATGATCGAGACCTACGAGCAGAACGAAGACCTCTACGACGGGATCCAGGAACGGTGCGCGAGCTCGACGAGCTCCGCGTCCGAGGTGGGCGCGAGGGTCTTGCTGATCTCGGGCTGCCAGGACGACCAGCTCTCGCGAGACGGCTTCAAGAACGGCGCCTTCACCGGCAAGCTGCTCGAGGTCTGGGACGACGGCTGCATGGAAGGGAAGCTATTCGGCGTTCCACGAGGCGATCCGGAGCCAGATGCCCGACGACCAGCAGCCGAACTACAACCCGGTGGGCGACTCCAACCCCGACTTCGAGCAGCAAGACCCGTTCACCGTGTAGCGCTCGGCAGGAGGAGGGCGGCCGTGCCCAGGAAAGCGATGCGCGATGTGATCGTCTGCATCCCGGGGATTACCGGAAGCGTCCTGCAGAAGGACGGCCGGGACGTCTGGAACATCTCCGGCGGCGCGCTCATCAACGCGCTGACGACGCTCGGCCGGAGCATCGACGATCTCAAGCTCGAGGAGGATCCGCCCGACGTGGACGATCTCGGCGACGGAATCACTGCGCCGGAGGTGATCCGCGACGTCCATCTGATCCCGGGGCTCTGGAAGATCGACGGCTACACGAAGATGCTGCGCTACATCGAGGAGACGTTCGACGTCACGCGAGGCCGGAACCTCTTCGAGTTCCCCTACGACTGGCGGCGCGACAACCGTGTCGCGGCCCGCCGCCTGCAAGCGTCAGTCCGACGAGTGGCTGACCGCGTGGCGCGAGTCGAGCGGTGCGAGCGATGCCAAGCTCGTCCTCGTCGGCCATTCGATGGGCGGGCTGATCTCGCGCTACTTCCTCGAGTGCCTCGACGGATGGCGCGACACGCGAACGCTCGTCACGTTCGGGACGCCGTACCGTGGCTCGGTGAACGCCCTCGACACCCTCGTCAACGGCAAGAAGATCAAGTTCTTCGACCTGACCGAGGTCGCACGCTCGTTCACGGCGGTCTACCAGCTGCTCCCGACGTACCCGTGCTACGTCGACGGCGGCGCTGCGCCCGCGTACGTCGACGAGGCCGACATCCCGCACCTCGACCGGGCGAAGACCACGGCCGCGCTCGACTTCCATCGCGAGATCGCCGCCGCGGTCGACCGAGCATCGCAAGGATCCCGCCTACGCAGAGGGCGGCTACGACCTCGCTCGCATCGTCGGGTTCAAGCAGCCGACACAGCAGTCGGCCGTGCGGGACGGCGATCGGATACGGCTCCTGCACACGATCGAGGGTCAAGATCCCGGCGGCGACGGCACGGTCCCCCGGCCGTCGGCGACGCCGCTCGAGTACGAGGACGATCAGGGTGCGACGTTCTCGGCCGAACGGCACGCGTCGCTGCAGAACGACGACCACCTCTTGCTCCAGCTCACGGGCGTCGTGACCGGGAACACGATCAACTGGGCGCAGTTCCGCGCCGCCGTGCCGATGATCGACCTCTCGCTCGACGTCGACGACCTCTACTCGACCGCCGACCCCGTCCGTGTCGGTGCCCGACCCGAGCGGGAGGCGACCGGCGAGCTGCTGGCAGTCGCCGTCGACGTCGAGACCGGCGAAGAGCGGGCTCGGCAAGTCCTTGCGCCCGGCGACGACGGGTGGCACGAGGCCGAGCTCGGGCCGCTGCCCGAAGGTGTGTATCGCGTGACCGCCTTCGGTGAAGGAGCGGTCGAGCCGGTGACCGACCTCGTCACCGTGCTGGCCGACTAGTCCGTGGCCTGGGCGATCGTCATCGGGATCGACGACTACGGTCGCGAGGACATGAGGCTCCATGCCGCGGTCGCGGACGCCGTTCGCTTCTCCGAATGGGTGGCGAGCGCGGACGGCGGAAACGTGCCGCATTCGAACCTGCGAGTGCTGCTCGGGCGCGTGGAGGATCGAGACCCGGAGCGACGTCGTCCCGACGAAGGACAACATCGTCACGGCGATCAACGACGTCGTGACCGCAGCCGGTCCCGCCGACCGGCTCTACTTCTTCTTCGCCGGCCACGGGATCACCGCCCGCGTCGCGAACCGCGATGAGGGAGCGCTCGTCACGCCTGGGTTCGACGAGCTCCACACCGATCACTCGCTGGCGCTCAGGTCGCTGACGGAGCACTTCGAGACGACGCCGTTCCAGGATCAGTTCTTCTTCGTCGACGCGTGTCGCAACGTTCCGTGGCGGGATCGCGAGTTCGAGATCGGCCGCTGGCCGATTCCGCGCAGGCGCGACCCCGGCGAGCCGCCCGTGCAGCAGTTCATTCTCCACGCGACCTCGCCGGGCTGACGGCGGCGGAGAGCGGCTGGCCCGGGGAGGCGACCGGCGCCTTCACCGACGTGCTGATGCAGGGCCTCGCGGGGGAGGCCCGCGCCAAGGCGTGGTCGTGGGAGCGCAACTGTTACGAGGTGCGCTGGGAGCGCCTCGCCACGTACGTCAGCGACGAGATGGAACGGCGCAAGCATCCAACCCAGCCGCCCCCTGGTACGCCTGCCGAGGGCTGGCCGATCCAGATTCCGCAGGACGCGGGCAGCCGAGGCGTGGCGAACCGCGACCGAGACCCGCTCCTGGCGTGCTTCCCCAGCAGCCGCTTCCCGCCGCTCGAGCTCACGCTGGAGCTGCAGGCCGACCCGGCCTTCGACGAGGCGGAGGTGAGCGTGCTCGACGCCCTCGGTGACCCGGTCGTCAGCGCGATAAAGGTGCCCGGAACGTCGGTCACGTTCAGCCTGGCTCCGAAGACGTATGCGGCGCGGGTCACGACGGCTGACCAACGCGTAGGTCGGGTCAGGGCGCCTATCGAGCTCTACGACACGCTGACGGAGCAGATCAAGCTGGGCCCCGACGGGGCGGGCGGTCCGCAGGTTCCGGACGCGACCGCGTCGGAGGATGTCGCGGTCGCCGGGCTCGAGGCGCCTTCCGGGACGATCGCGATTCACTCGCGCGACCCGCTGGGAACCGCCGAGATCCTCGACGAAGCGGGGCAGGTGGTCGCCGTGACCACCGGAGACGACGAGCGCGCGCTCCAACCGGGCTTCTACCGTGTCCGTCACTTCGGGCCTGAGGAGTCCGGCAACGAACAGTTCGTCGTGCTCGCAGCTGGGGAGGCCCAGGAGGTGGAGCTCCAGGCGCCTCCTGCGCCGTCGGGCATCGTTGCGGCGCTGGTCGACGCGATGGGCGGCAGCATCGAGGGCGGTCACGTGATCCCCGTTCCTGGCGCCGAGCCGATCGCATGGCCGCAACCGTCCACGATCGTGCTCGCAGGGGTGGGGGCGGCACTTCACGGTGAGGGAGGTCTGGAGCGGATCGGGCTGACGCTCCCCACCGAGCTCGGCGAGGACGGTTCGGGCGTGGCCCTCTACGCGGTCGCCAGTGATCAGGACACGTTGAAGGACGTACGCACGCGCATCTGGGCGGCAGGTGACCCGGTGCCGGTAGAGCCGAATGTCCCCCAGCGCTCGGAGCCCGGAATCTCCGCGTACGTCACGACCGTCGCCGAAGCCTCCACCCACTGGGTCTCGTTCGAGCGCGACGGCGTCGCTCCGACGGTCGCCGTGCTTCCGCTGCTGCCCGGCCGGCTTGCGGTATTCGTCGCACAGGTCGAGCCCGATCAGGTGCAAGCCCACCAGGCGCATCCGGTTGCCGGACCGGGCCCGTCATCCACGCCGGACCGCTTACGACGGATGGAGACCCTTCAGCGCCTACTCGTCTCGGGCCGCCTGGACGGCGCCCCGGCGCTTGCGCGTGAGCTCGCAGCCGGTGCGCACGAGGACCCGTTCGCCGGCTGTCTCGCCGGCTACGTGCTGCTTCGTCTGGGCCTCCACGACGAGCTCGGTGACCTCACGGACGAGATCGTCGGGGTCGCGCCCAAGTTGAGCGACGCGTACATCCTGCGAGGGGAGCACGAGGCAGCCGCAGGGAGGCCCGAGACCGCGGCCCAGGCCTTCGCCGACGCCGTCAACGCCGGGATCCCTGCCTTCGGCGAGGGTCTCACCCGGCTCGTAGAGGGACTCCGCGCGACCGCCTTCAACCACCCTCGCGGCTCACTCGTGCGGCACATCTTCCAGAGCCACACGCGCGGTTCCATGTGGTCGGCGTTTGCACCTCGACGTGAGCTCGAGGCAGGCCGATTGGTGATAACGGGCGCCGACGTCGGCTTCGAGGGCTAGCGAGACTTGCCTGCGCGACGGCGGTGACGCCGGCTCAGCAGAGGTCGAATGGCAGCGGTGGACCCGAAGTCGGTGGGCCCGGGATCCCGTTTTCGTCGTCGGCATCGAGCGCGGGCGGCTGCCCGTCCGGCGGGAAGAGCGTCACGTGGAGGTTGTACGAGTCTGTCGCCGTCCGGGGAGAGGCCGGGAACGGGCTCCAGCTGCGAAACGTCACCGGTGTTCCGCTGCTCGCTTCGACGCGGTACGTGTGCAGGCAGGCGACGCGTCCCGTCTCGCGGCTCGTGAGCGATACGACGAGCGGGAGCTCCTCGCCGCCCAGGCCGGAGGACGCGTAGCGGACCGTTGCGAGTACCCCCAGCCGCCTGAGCACGGCCGGCGAGAGCATTCCCGTCGGGATCCCCTCCGAGGTGAGGTACTCACGCAACGTCGCGCGGTCGTTGACGTCGGCGAGCTCGAGATCGGCTGTCGGTTTCTCGTCGGAACCGGGTCTGCAGCTTGGGACAAACGTGAAGAAGAGCCCGACGACGCCGCCGATCAGCCCGACGACCACGGCCGCCTGACCGACGATCCCGAACGAGAGCCACCGGCGTTTCGGCGGTTCGTCGTCCTCCTCCTGCAACACCTCTTCACCGACTTCGGAAGCCGCCTCCTGGAGCGCCTTCTCGGCAACCTCTCCAGTCCCTTTCGGCGGAGCTTTGCTCTTCTCGGGCGGGGCGTCCTCGGCCGTGTCCTCCGGGGGTACCGTCACCCCCGCACCGTCGTCCGGAGGTTGATCATCTTCGTGCCACCCTTCGGGTCCGCCAGGCGGAGCAGGAGACGCAACTCGCGCTGGCCCGAGCCCGGGGGTATCCGGAAGGAGAGCGCGTTCGTTCCCCTGCGAAGGACGACGCCGGCGCGCACGATCCGTTTGCCGCCGGCGAACACGCTGCCCGAGCCCCTCGTGCGCACTGACGACTTCAGCCTGACGACGAGGCGCCGCACCTCTCCAGCGCGAACGACCTTCGCACCGAGGAACTGGACCCGCAGCGGACACACCTTCGTCGAGAACTTCCCGCTCGTCTTCGGCGACCGTTTGCCCGCGCCGTCGACGGCCTGCACCGCGATCACAAACGCGGTGCTGCAGACGAGTCCCGTGACGGTCGCCGTCGTCTTCTTCGTCGACTGGCGCGGCGCCGGCTTGGCGCCGACGAACAGGTCGTACCGCCTGACGCCGGTGTCGTCTCTGGACGCGCCCCAGCGGAGCGTGATCGACCTCTCTGTCGCCGACGACCTCCTGAGCGCTCCGGGCGCACTCGGCGGCGCCTCCTTGACGAACCTCGGCCGGATCACGGTGACCGGTCCGATCGGAAGCGTGCACTGGAGTTCCCGGTCCGCTGCGCAGATCCCACCCCAGCCGCCGAAGATCGAGCCCGGGTCTGCGACAACGGTGAAGGGCACGAGCCTGCCGTACTTGAACCTCGCGATACAAGCGCCGCCGCAGTCGAGGCCCGCGGCGGTGACGCGACCGACGCCGTCGCCTGCCTTCCGGACCCTGATGGACACGTCCACGAGATTGGGTGGGTCCGGCCCGCCGGAGTTGTTGAACTCCACGCCGACCGTCTGCGGATCGTCGAGCATCGTCACGATGCACGCGTTCCCCTCGACCGACGTGCATCCGAAAGGAAAGCTCGTCAGCGTCGAGTTGCCGGGGTTGACGCTCAGCCTCACCGTCGAGCGGGCGTCGAACTCGGAGTTGCAGTCGGGCGGGCAGCTGATCCCCGGCGGTACGCTCGTAACGAACTCGCTTCCGTCGTCGCCGGACAGGTTGACCTGGAGCGTGAGCGACGAAAAGAGAGCGGTGACGGACTGCTCGTCGTCGACAGTGACGCTGCACTGGCCGATCCCCGGGCAGTCCGGGGTGCTCCAACCCGCGAAGCTCGCGTCGGTCCCGTTCGGGCTGGCGGTGAGGACGACCGTGGTCCCCTGCGCGAAGACCCAATCGCACGAAACCGGCTCGGATCTCTTCGTGCAGGCCGTCTCGCCGGTGATCTTGTCCGGCACGGAGCTCAGGACCGTTCCGGGCCCGCGCGGGACGACCTGGAGCCCCACGTCCGCCGCGGGCGCCCCCATGCCTGCGCTGGCCCGGAGCGCGAGAAGACCGACCGCGACGACTGTCGCGGCGACGGCGAGCGCCGCAGCGTCGTTACGGAAGATCACCACCCCCACCTCCGAAAGGCGCTGAGCTTCACGTTCCCACCACGGGAGCGGTCTGTCAACTCGCGCTCACCGCCACGGCCGGGCGACGAACCCGCGGGCGCGATCGAGCTCCTCGTGGACGTCGACCGCGTACCCTCGACTCGTGCCCGTCCGCTCCGACCTTCGCAACGTCGCCATCGTCGCGCACGTCGATCACGGCAAGACGACGCTCGTCGACGCGCTCCTCTGGGAGTCGGGCGCCTTCCGCGAGAACCAGGACGTCAACGAGCGCGTGCTCGACACGATGGACCTCGAGCGCGAGAAGGGGATCACGATCCTCGCCAAGAACACGACCGTCCGTTACGGCGACACGAAGATCAACATCATCGACACGCCGGGCCACGCCGACTTCGGCGGCGAGGTCGAGCGCGGGCTGACGATGGCGGACGGCGTGCTCCTGCTCGTCGACGCGAGCGAGGGCCCGCTCCCGCAGACCCGCTTCGTGCTGCGCAAGGCGCTCGAGGCCCACCTGCCCGTGATCCTGGTGGTGAACAAGGTCGACCGGCCGGATGCCCGCATCGAGGACGTGGTGAACGAGGTCTACGAGCTCTTCCTCGACCTCGATGCCGACGAGGGCCAGATTGAGTTCCCGATCGTGTACTGCAACGCGAAGGCGGGCCGCGCGTCGCTCTCACCGGAGCCGAACGCTCTCGAGCCCGACCTGCGACCGCTCCTCGACATGGTCCTCGAGCGCATCCCCGCGCCGGAATACGACGAAGGGCATCCGCTCCAGGCGCTCGTGACGAACCTCGACGCTTCTCCGTACCTGGGGAGGCTCGCGCTCTGCCGCGTCGTGCAGGGGAGGATCCGGCGGGGTCAGCAGGTCGCGTGGTGCCGCTCCGACGGGACGATCGAGCGGGCGAAGGTGACCGAGCTGTACGTGACCGAGGCGCTCGACCGCGTCGAGGCGGAGGAGGCAGGTCCGGGAGAGATCATCGCGGTGGCGGGCATTCCCGAGATCACCATCGGCGAGACACTGGCCGCCCCGGACGACCCGCGCCCGCTTCCACTCATCGCGATCGACGAGCCGTCGCTCTCGATGACGATCGGCATCAACACTGCTCCGCTCGCCGGGCTCGCCGGAGACAAGGTCACGGCGAGCCTCGTCGAGGCGCGGCTTCGCACCGAGCTCGTCGGCAACGTCTCCCTGCGCGTGCTCCCCACCGAGTCGCCGGACGCATGGGAAGTGCAGGGTCGCGGAGAGCTCCAGCTCGCGGTCCTCGTCGAGCAGATGCGGCGTGAGGGGTTCGAGCTGACGATCGGCAAGCCGAAGGTCGTAACCCGCGAGATCGACGGCGTGCTGCACGAGCCGGTCGAGCGCGTCTCGATCGACGCGCCGGAGGAGTACCTCGGCGTCGCCACGCAGCTCTTCGCGCTCCGCAAGGGACGTACCGAGGCGCTCGTCAACCACGGCACGGGCTGGATCCGGATGGACGTCCTCGTCCCGGCGCGCGGCCTCATCGGCTTTCGCACGGAGTTTCTGACCGAGACGCGCGGCACGGGGATCCTGCACCACGTCTTCGAGCGCTTCGAGCCGTGGGCGGGCGAGCTCCGCACCCGGCCGACGGGTGCGCTCGTCGCCGACCGTCGGGGCAAGACCACCGCCTACTCGATCCTCTCGCTCCAGGAGCGCGGCTCGCTGTTCGTCGCTCCGGGCGTGGACGTGTACGAGGGGATGATCGTGGGCGAGAACGCACGCCCGGAAGACCTCGACGTGAACGCGACGAAGGAGAAGAAGCTGACGAACACGCGCGCGCCGAGCGCGGACGCGACCGTCCGGCTGATCCCGCCGCGACCGCTCTCGCTCGACCAGGCGCTCGAGTACATCCGTGAGGACGAGTGCGTCGAGGTGACGCCGAACGACGTGCGCCTGCGCAAGATCGAGCTGTCAGCCCAGAAGCGTCAGACCGCCGCCAGCCGCAAGGCACGCGGCCTCGCGCCGGTCTGAGTCGACGCTCGGACGACAGAGGCCGACGGTCTCGAGCGTGCTCGAGCGAGGGGCCGACCGAGCCGGCCGGCCCCTCGCAGCTCGAGCTTCTACTTGCTCGCGTAGTAGATGAACTGGGCGAATCCCGTCCCGAAAGGCCCGTCGGTCACGAAGTCGCGCATGTCCGTCCAGCCCATACGCGCAACCCCGTCGCTGCCGTAGCTGACGTTGTTGTAGTCGCCGTGGAACGTTGCGCAGCTCTCACAACCTGCCGCACCCGGGCCTGCCTTGAAGAACAACGAGTTCGTCGGATTCGATGGCGCGGTACTCACCGTCGTCTTCACGAGCGCACCCGGTGTTCCCTCGGCCAGCGCCGTGTTGTACACCGCCGCGTTCGACGCGCCGCGGTCGTGGTAGAGGATCCCGATGTTCCCCGTCGTCGGGTCGACGTCGACCCACGGGAACCACTGGTCCCCGGCGCCCGAATCGACGAGCATCGGTCCGGACCAGGACGCGCCGCCGTTCGACGAGACCATCAGGAAGACGTCGGTGTTGGTGACCGGGGCCGACGAGTTGTGGACGCCGTTCCGATTGTCGCTGAACACGAGGTAGAGCTTCCCGTCCGTGGGACTCGCGACGATGTTCCCTGCCGAGTTCACGCGCACCTGGTAGCCGGTGAGCGTCTGGCGGCCCAGCACGTTCGTCGGGTAATCGTTTGCGCCGTCCTCCAGGTCGACGATGAAGCTCGGGCTCGACCACGTCTCTCCGCCGTCCGTCGACTTGACGAGCAGATACTGGTCGTCGAAGCTCCCATCGGCCTCCCATTTCGCCTGGTTCTGCGAGTTCTCGAAAGCGACGTACACGGTGCCGTCCGGCGCCACGGTCGGGACGGAGAACTGGTTCTCGTCGCAATCGTTGGCCGGCCCGGCCTCTTGGAAAGTGCAGAGTGCCGAGTTCGAGCCCGAGATCTCCTGCGTCTCGGACCAGCTCTCTCCCCCGTCGTCGCTATGAGCCTCGAAGATCGGTGAAGACGCGTAGGCGCCGTCGTGGAACTCGAACGCGGACCAGGTTAGGTACGTCCGACCATAGAACTCCGAGTCGGGGTTGTTGTCGGTGACGATCCACTCCTTGTCGTTGAAGATCTGCGTCTTGCTCAGGTCGCAGCCGATGCCGTCGTCGACGACCACGGGCTTCTCCCATACAAGCCCACCGTCGTGCGAGATCGAGACGAGCATGTCTCCATCGCACACCTCCCTGCCGCCGGCATGCTGGACGGAGTAGCTCAGCGACGAGTGGATCGCGACGCCGTTCTTGACATCGAACGCCGTGACCGGGTCGCTTCCGATCTTCGGCGGCTTCTCTCTCGACATGTTGCCGGTCGTCCAGGTCTCGCCGCCGTCGAGGGTCGTGTAGAACTGATCGCAGCACGACCCGAAGTCGTTCGAGCTCGCGATGAAGTGATCCGGGTCATCTGGGTTCACCTCGACGTCCGGCTCGTTGTTCGGAACCGGGTCGTCGCAATCGAGATTGACGTTCGCAGCCCCGCCGGCGGATGCAGTGCACTCGATCTGGGACTGTGGGCCGTGCTGCTTGTCGAACCCCGCCACGTCGACCGAGCGCTTCGACGCCATCCCGGCTTCCGGTAACACCGGGCGCGCCCCGAGGTCGCCGCCCCCAGCCATGAGTGCGAGCACTACGACAAGCAAGAGTGCGGAAGTGGGTCTCGCCATTCGGCTCCCCTCTCCGGGAGGAAGGATCGAGCGGCTGTGCCTGTGTCTGCCGCGTCCTCTCCCTGCTCCACGGCGCCCGACCGCGTCGAGACGCCTTGACGCGGCGAACCATACCGCGGTTCCGGGCAATCCATCCCGGTAGACGAGCAGGTGAACAACAGCGCGAAGCCCGGCCGAATAGCCGGGCTTCGCGTGTCTGCGATGGTCGCTGCCTAGCGCAGCGCCGACACCTTCGAGTGGCTGTTGCGGGCCGGAGCCGCGCCTTTCTTCCCCTTCTTCGTCGCGGCCTGCTGCACCGCGCTCCCGCCCAGGGGGTCGTCGCCGATGGTCGGGATGAACGACGGCGGGATCCGAACGTCGGTCGCCTGTTCGAAGTCATAGGCGAGCCCGATCAGCTCCGGCTCGTCCCAGCGGCCGCCGATGAAGGTGATGCCCATCGGAAGGACTCCGTGATACGCCGCCGGCACCGTGATGTCCGCATAGCCGGAGACAGCCGCGGCGGACGAGGAGCCGATGAAGTTCGCGAAGCCGTTCGTTCCGGCAGCGTCGCCGCCCTCTGGGTCGTCACTCGTGATCCATGCCGGGGTGTTGGTCAGGGCGATGATCGCGTCCAGGTTGTTGGCAGCCATGAGCTGGTCGATCGCGGCCTGGACCGGTGGTGTCACGCCCGCGCGAAGTGCCGCACAGGCCGCGTCACGTCCGTTGGTCGCAACGCCCAGCTCGAAGAGGAAGCTGTCCCACGGCCCCTCGAGGTCGGGATGGGCCTCGTTGAACTCGAGCAGCTCCGCGAGTGTCTGTGCGTAGGGCTCGCCGTCGACCGGGTTCGTGCCCGAGACGTACGTCTCGAGGTAGTTCTGCATGTCGGTCTTGAACTCGCACAGGAGTGCGGCGAACTCGTTGGCGGTCGCCGAGAGGTCGATGTTGGTCGGATCGACCACGGTCGCGCCTTCGGCCTCGAGCGCGTCAATGGTGTCGGCCAGGATCGGCTCGGCGATCGCCGCGGTGGAGGGGCCGAACGTCCCTTCGCGCCAGACGCCGATGCGGGCGCCGTCGAGCGACTCGTCGTCGAGGAACTGCGTGTAGTCGGTGAACGCGTTGCCGGCCTGAGCGGCGGTCGCCGCGTCGTTCGGGTCGACCCCCGTCGCCGCGCCGAGAAGCGCCGCAGCATCGGTCACGTTGCGGGCCATCGGGCCGGCCGTGTCCTGGTCGGCGCTGATCGGGATGACGCCCGCCCGGCTCCACAGGCCCAGGGTGGGCTTGATGCCGACAACGCCGTTTGCGCCTGAGGGGCACACGATCGAGCCATCGGTCTCGGTGCCGACGGCCGCGACCGCGAGATCAGCAGCCGCGACGACGCCCGAACCGGAGCTCGAGCCGCACGGGTTGCGATCGAGAACGTACGGCATGTTCGTCTGGCCGCCGATGCCGCTCCAGCCGGACGACGACGGGTCGGACCGGAAGTTCGCCCACTCGCTGAGGTTTGCCTTGCCGATGATGATCGCGCCCGCCGCCTTGAGCTGGGCGGCGATGAACGCGTCGTCCGGCGTGCTGCCGGCGAGCGCCCACGATCCGGCGGTCGTCGGCATGCCGGTCGTATTGACGTTGTCCTTGACGATGATCGGGATGCCGAGCAGTGGCCGGTCGTCCCCTTTGCGGCGCGCCTTGTCCGCTGCCCGCGCTTCGGCGAGGGCCGTCGGGCTGACCGTGATCACCGCGTTGAGCTTCGGGTTCAGCTTCTTGATCCGGTGCAGATAGAACTGCGTCAGCTGCACGGACTTCAGCCGGTTCGCGTCCATCAACTCTTGGAGCTCCGGGATCGTCGTCGCGTCGACGTCAATACCGGCGACCTTGGTGGTCTTCGTGTTGGCCGCGAGGCCAATCGTCACCGCGACGCTCGATACCCCGAGCACGAGGACTAGCAGGGTCGTCAGAACAAGGGAACGCCGAAGTCTCCTGCTCATCGCGTGACCTCCACGGGATCCGTCCATGACTCTCCCCTTCCGCATGTCGGGTGCTGGGCTGAGCCGGACACACGCAGCAAGGGACCCCGCCTTCGAAGCCGGGAACAGGCGGAGAGTCCACGCACGAGCACCCGGTCGGTCGAGCCTAACAACGTCCGGTCGCCGCGCGTCGCACACCCTCCCGTCCCCAGCCGGGGCGGGCGGGCTCGGAAGACGGATGACGAGCGTGGTAGCTTGGCGCGCGTGGAGCGCTGGCATCTGCCCTCGATCGAGGCGGACGGGAAGCGCGAGCCGCGTGTGCTGTTCTCGCGCCCCGACTGCCGCGCGGTCGTCATCGACCTGAACGAGGGTGACGAGCTCGGTAACCATCGCCTGCACGAGCACGCGGTGGTCGAGGTGGTCTCCGGCCGGCTCGGGCTGACCCTCGCCGATAGCGAGCTCGAGTGCGAGGCCGGGATGCTCATGACGTTCGAGCCCGGCGAGACGCGCAGGGTTCGCGCGCTCGAAGCGTCACGGCTCCTGTTGCTCCTCAGTCCCTGGCCTGGCGCGGGGCACTTCCACGACCCGGAGAACGCAGACCCCGCGAGGATGCCGGTCAACGCGACCGTCCCTCCGCTCGCGCACTAGACGGTTAGAGTCAGAAAACAGAGCGAGCGGGAGGCGGGATGGCTGACTACACGGTCGTGCGGCTCGAGGACGTGGACGACGTCCTCGGCGACTACCCCGGCGAGATGCGGCTGCTCACAGGCGGGCTCGAGGCGGAGCAGGTCGCGTTCACGTACAGGCGGATGCCGCAATTCACCGGGGGCAAGGGCTCGTACGGCCACCGGCACCGGACGCAGGAGGAGCTCTACTTCGTCGCCTCTGGGACGCTCCAGTTCAAGCTCGGAGACGACGTGCTCGAGCTCGGGCCTGGCTCGGCGGTTCGCGTCCCTCCCGAGACCTGGCGCTCGGTCTGGAACGACGAGCCCGAGGACGCGGAGCTGATCATCGTCTCGACTCGGATCGACGATCCGCGCGGCGACGCCGAGTATCTCGAGAACTTCTGGCCCGAGGACTAGGGCGCCGCGCCGGGACGCGGCGGAAGCGGGCACGATACGAACCGCCTGCCGGTCACCAGATGGCCGAGCTTGTACGCCTCACACCCGGCACAGAGCCCCGTCGCGGACGCGAGGAGTGCGAGCACGGCGACGAGCGAGCCGAGGACGCCGCCGACGACCCCGGCTCCCACGAGATACGCGAGCGTCGCGGCCGCGAGGAACACGGCGCCGACCATGTTCGCGAAGCGCGGCGGGCGCGCGTCCTCGAGTGGGCCCTCGCCGACGCGGGGCTGGACGAGCTCGAAGTACGCGAGGCACGGCAGGCAGTACCGCCGGCCGAAGGTCAGCCCGACCACGAGCTGCGCGGCGAGCAGCGCGAGCAGCCACCACCAGCCCGTGAGGACGGCGACCGCGGAGAGAATCCCGACGAACGCCTGGTTGAAGCGCGGCCCGCGTGAGTCGATGACGTCGAGGTCGCGGTAAGGATCGGCTAGCCGCTTCATTCCGGGAAGTATTACCGCCCGAAGCGGCTCCGGCGACGCTATTTCTTCGCCCAGGCCGCGACCGCGTCGATCAGCGACCGCAACTGCTGACCCTCGATCGTCAGCACGTACTCGACTCGCGGCGGGCGCTCCGCGACGACGTCGCGCCGAAGCACTCCGGCCTCCTCGAGCTCGACGAGCCGCTGCGCGAGCGTTCCCGGCGGGATCGTGCCGAGCGCCTTCCTGAACTCCCCGAAACGCGTGCATCCGTGGTGCGACGCGTAGAGGATCGAGACTGCGTAGCGCCGCTCCAGGAGGTCCGCCACGCGACGGACCTCCTCGGGAACGGGCTCGTGGGTCTTACAGCGCCACACTCGATTCCACCGGCTTCGCCTCGAGCGCGAGGTTCAACACCTCGCCGATGGACATGACCGGATGGAACGTGACGTCCTCTTTGACGTTCTCGGGGATCTCGTCGAGGTCGGCGCGATTCCGCTCCGGAATGATCACGTCCGTGATCCCCGCGGCGTGCGCCGCGAGCACCTTCTGCTTTAGACCCCCGATCGGCAGGACGCGGCCTTGCAGCGTGATCTCACCGGTCATGCCGACCGTATGCTTCACGGGACGCGAGGTGAGCAGCGAGGCGATCGCAGTCGCCATCGTGATGCCGGCGCTCGGGCCGTCCTTCGGGATCGCGCCCGCCGGCACGTGCAGATGGAACGCACGGTTATCGAACGCGTCCTCGTCGATCCCGAGTTGGGGCGCGAGCGCCCGCACGGTTGAGATCGCGATCTGGGCCGACTCCTTCATGACGTCCCCGAGCTGGCCCGTGAGCACGAGCTTGTCGCCGTCCCTGTGGGACGTCGCCTCGATGAAGAGGACGTCGCCGCCCGAGATCGTCGCGGCGAGCCCCGTGGCGACACCGGGCACGGCGGTCCGCTCCGCCGTCTCGCGGAAGATCTTCTGCCGGCCGAGCGCCTCGCGCACGGCGTCCTCGTCGATCTCGACGGGTGGCTCCGCCTCGTCCGACGCGATCCTCGTTGCGGTCTTGCGCAGGATCGTCCCCAGCTCCCGCTCGAGCTGGCGCACGCCCGCCTCGCGCGTGTACTCGGCGACGACCTTCTCGAGCGCCTCGTCCGTGACGGTGACCTCGTCCTCACGCAGCCCGTTCCGTTCGACCTGCCGCGGCCACAGGTAGCCGCGTGCAATCGCAACCTTCTCGTCGGTCGTGTAGCCGTCGAAGCGGATGACCTCCATGCGGTCGAGGAGCGGACCCGGAATGGTCTCGGCCATGTTCCCGGTCGCGATGAAGAAGACCTCGGAGAGGTCGAGCTCGACATCGAGGTAGTGGTCCCGGAAGGAGTGGTTCTGCGCCGGGTCGAGCACCTCGAGCAGTGCCGAGCTCGGGTCGCCGCGCCAGTCGGCGCCGACCTTGTCGACCTCGTCGAGCATGATCACCGGGTTCATCGTCCCGGCGTCGCGGAGCGCACGCACGAGCCGGCCCGGGAGGGCGCCGATGTACGTGCGGCGGTGGCCGCGGATCTCCGCCTCGTCGCGGATGCCGCCGAGCGACATGCGCACGAACTCGCGTCCGGTGGCGCGCGCGATGGACTCCCCGATCGAGGTCTTTCCGGTGCCCGGCGGCCCGATCAGGGTGAGGATGACACCGGAGCGCTTGTCGTCCTCGACTCCGCGCTCCTTGCGGAGCTTCGCGACCGCGATGTACTCGACGATCCTCTCCTTCACATCGTCGAGCCCGGCGTGGTCGGCGTCGAGCACCTCGCGCGTGTGCTGCGGGTCGAGCCGCTCGTCCGAGCGCTCGTTCCACGGCACCGCGAGCAGCCAGTCGAGGTAATTGCGGATGACCGTGGCCTCCGGGGTCTGGTCGCCCATCCGCTCGAGCCGCGAGAGCTCGCGCTCCGCCTGCTCGAGCACGTCCTCGGGCATCCCGGCCTCCGCAATCTTCGTCCGGTACTCCTCGACGACGGAGGCCTCGTCCTCGCCGAGCTCCTTCCGGATCGAGTCGAGCTGGCGGCGGAGGATGTACTCGCGCTGCTGCTTCTCGACCCCGGACTCGACGTCCTCCTGGATGCGTCGGCGCACTTGCATCAGCGCGAGGCGCTCGCGCTGCATCTCCAGCGAGAGCTCGAGCCGCTCGCGGACGTCGACCTTTTCGAGGAGCTGGACCTTCTGCTCGAAGGTCAGATCCGGCGAATAGCCCGCCGTGTCGGCGAGCGCGCCGGGCTCGCTGATCGAGCGCACGAACGCAGCGATCCGGCCGTCGTCGCCGCGCAGCTCGAGGATCTCCTCGACGACTGCGCGGTACTCGACTTCGAGCTCGCGGATTCGCCCGTCGACGGGCTCGTCGTCCGGGCGCTCCTCGACGTCGACGAGGAGTCGGCCCTGGCTGTCGGTGGCGGCAGCGCCCGCAACGCCGCGGTGCAGGCCCTGGAGCGCGACCGCGCGCCCACCGCCCGGGAGCCGGATTCGGTCCGTCACTTCGGCGACGGTGCCGACGGTCGCGTACTCGTCGTCGTGCTTGGGCACGAGCAGCACGCGCTCCTCGTCGCCGACGTCGACGGTGAGGGTGACGTTCATGTTGGGGAAGACGACGAGGTCCTCCAGGGGGACGAGCAACAGGCGCGTCGGATCGGTACTCACTTCTCTCGCTTTCGTCCGTAGGGCGTAGTTAGTTCAAGAAGTGTACCGACCGAGTCCTGGGCGCCGCCGCCGGCTTAGAGGTCAGCCTCGGAGGGTGCGATAACGACTGAGCGCAATCGCGGCGACCCGCCCGGCCAGCCGGTCCGAGGCCGGACCGACGCCGGCGCCGTTCCACGTCATGACGCCCGCGACGAAGACGCCTCCGGGCCAGAAGACGAGGCCGGTGTCGTGCCGCGCGCGTGAGATCCAGCCCGCCTTGTGCAGGACGGATAGCCCGGCTCGCCCGCGCAGGCTCGTGTCGAGCTTCCGCGAGTCGCGCACGTGCGCGAGCAGCCAGAGGAGGTAGCGGGCGTCGGCGGGCGTGAAGCCAGGTTGCGCCTTGCGGAGCGGGCCGATCCCCGCGGACGCGAGCCAGACCGCGCGCCAAAGTCGAGTCATGTCCCACGCAGTCGTGTACTTGCCGATCCCGAACGCAGGCTGCTCGTCGGTGCGAACCGGGATCCGCCCGGAGAGCCTCCTCACCTCGTTGATCTCGTAGCCCCCGTACATGACCGAGTCGACGAGCCCGATCGAACGCATCAGCTCGTTGACGAGGGCGGAGCCGGCGGTCGTCGAGCCGGCCATCCAGACCTCGACCTCGTTCGCGGCCCGGTCGTCCGACACCGTGATCATCTCGTGGAAGAGCCCGCCGGCGTACGACTCACGGTCCGGGATCCCCGTGTGACGGGCAAGCGCGGTCACGGCGATCGCGAGCTTGAGCGTCGAGGCCGCGGGAAAGCGCGCCCGCGCGTTCCACGCTGCACCGCCCCCACTCGTCAGGCTCTGAACGTAGTACGCCCCGGTCCCCGAGAACCCGCGAACGAGAGGGTTGAGTCTCCGCGTGAGCACAGGGTCCTCGCGCGCGCGGACGACGCGCGGACGCGAGGCCGCGGGCAGGACGAAGACGTCGCGGACGACCGTGGACGAGCCGCGGCCGTCGTCGCCGATCGTCGTCACCCGGATGTTCGCGTCACCAAGCGGGGGCTCGACGCGAAGCCAGAAACGGCGACCAGTGCGGGAGCCGGCGCGCAGGTCGCGGGCCCCGAGCACGCGCCCGCCGGCGTAGACGACGACGCGCCGCGCGCCCGGCGCCGCGCGCCCGCTCACCACCCCGTACGTGATCTGCCGAGGCGCCGGCTGCTCGATCGCGGGAGGCGGCAGCTGAGGGGCTGCGTCCATGCGAGGAACGATACGGCTCCGACAGGCGTTCTAGCCTTGCGCCCGTGCCCAGCGCCGCGACGCCGATCCTCGCCCATCTGGACCTCGATGCGTTCTTCGCGGCGGTCGAAGAGCTCGAGGATCCCTCGCTGCGCGAGCGGCCGCTCATTGTCGGCGGCGATCCGCAGGGACGTGGGGTCGTGTCGACGGCGAACTACGTGGCACGCCGCTTCGGGATCCATTCGGCAATGAGCTCCGCCGAGGCGCGCCGCCGCTGCCCGCAGGCGATCTTCCTCCGGCCGCGCCACGCGCTCTACCGGCAGTACTCGCGCGCCGTCTGGGACACCGTGGCCGAGGTCGTCCCGAGGATCGAGCGCACGGGGATCGACGAGGGCTACCTCGACCTCGGAACCGTCGCGGAGAACTTCTCGCGGGCACGTGCAGTGGCGTCGGCAATACAGACCTCCGTGCGCGCGACGACGAGCCTCACGTGCTCGCTCGGCGTCTCGACCTCGAAGGTCGTCTGCAAGATCGCGTCCGACCGGAGGAAGCCCGGCGGCATCACGGTCGTCCCGCCCGGCCGCGAGGCGCGCTTCCTCGCTCCGCTGCCGATCCGGCTGCTTCCCGGCGTCGGGCCGCGGGCGGAGGAGCGGCTCGCGAGGGCGTCGATCGACACGATCGGCGGACTTGCGGGCCTCGCCGACGACGAGCTGAAGGCGGTGCTCCCGGGCTCGGTCGGCGTCCTCCTGCGGGACCGCGCTCGGGGGATCGACCCGCGCGACCTCGAGCTCGAGCTGGAGCAGGTCTCGGTCTCCGCGGAGGACACGTTCGCGAAGGACGTCTCCGAGCGCGCGGTCTTGCACGCCGAGGTCCGGCGACTGGCCGAGCTCGTCGCCGAGCGCCTGAAGAGCTCCAGTCTCTCCGGCCGCACCGTCACCGCGAAGCTGCGCTATGGCGACTTCTCGATCCGCACGCGCTCGACCACGCTGTCGGCGGCGGTCGACGATGCCGGGCTCATCGGCGAGATCGCGTGCGGCCTGCTCGACCGCGGCCTGAGGGACCGGCCGGGCGCGCTGCGGCTCGTCGGCGTCGGCGTCTCGTCGCTCTCGCCGTACCGCCAGCTCTCGCTCGAGAGCTAGCCCCGCAGTAGCGGCCGCGTGAGGCACGTCGGGCCGCCGTCGCCCTTGCGCGAGATCTCGTCCCCGCGGTACACGGCGACGTCGACACCCGCGCGCTCCATGCGCTTTCGCGTCTCCAGGCTCCCGTCGAGGGCGAGCGCCGTCCGCGGGCCGAGCGCGAGGACGTTCGCGCCCTGCGACTCGAACTCGTCGTCCGGGACCTCGACGACCGAGATGCCGTGCTCTGCGAGGAGGCCGAGGAGCCGTACCGGCGCGAGGCGCGGATACACGAGCGCGAGGTCGCGGTCGAGCGGCGAGATGAGCGACATGAGATGCAGGACCTCGCCGGCGCCGTTCCAGTGAGGCAGGTCGAAAGCGATCACCTCGATTCCCGGGAACGCGACCTCCAGCGCCGGGATCGCGGCCTCGTTCGTCCGGTAGCCGATCGCGACAAGGAGCGTCGCCTCGTCGAGCCAGAGCGTGTCGCCGCCCTCGGCGAGGGCAGGCTCCGCGAGCTCGGCGGCGACCGGGACTCCCGCGGCTTCGAGCGTCGCGACGAGCGCGGACGGCTCCGTCCTTCGCCCCTCCTTGCCCGGCCGCAGCAGCACGGCGCCGTCCCCGCCGACGAGCACGGGGTCGTAGACATAGATCGCGTCCGGGTTGCCGGGGTCGTGGCGTGAGATCACGACCTCCGCGCCCGCCTCCTCCAGCAGCCCCGCGAAGACCTCGTGCTCCGCCGCGGCTGCGGCATGGTCCGGCGCGGCGCGCCAGCCGTGCTCACGCCAGCGAGCCGTGTCCTCCGGAAGCGGCGGGCGCACGAGCACCCGCTCGAGCGCTCCCGTCATCGACGCGCTGCCGAACCCCGGTGCCTGCATGCGTCAGAGCACGCGCGGCCGGTGCGACGAGGAGTAGACGTCCTTGCGCAGGATCAGCCCGTCCTCGAACGGGAACACGTCCACTCCATCCCACTCGAGCCGCCGCCCGTCGCTCGCCGTCGCCGTCGCCGTCCATTCGCTGACGACGAGCCCGTCCCGCACGTACAGACGGCGCCCGCGAAACGCGAGGTCGGGCCAGTTCTCGAAGATCTCGGCGAGGTGCGGGCCGACCGCGTCGCCCTCGACCCGCTCGCCGGCGGTGTGGTTCTCGAACACCATGCCCGGGAGCGTGGAGGGCGACGATCGCGTCACGTCGTGCGCGTTCCACGCATCGTTGTAGCGCTCGATCGTCCGCTCGAGCTCATGGGCTGCGTCGGCCGCCGTCACGACGGCGGAGTATCGCACCTGCGGAGACATTGACACTCATCGATGCCTCGTGTTATCGTCGCATCGATGAACGTCGATCTAATCGGAGCACCGATCGCCTGCTGCCGCCCGCTCGACGACGACGGCCTCTCCCCGGAAGACGCCGAGGCCACGGCGGCGGTCTTCAAGGCGCTCTCGGACCCCGCCCGGGTCCGGATCGTGAACCTCCTGGCGCGCAACCCCGAGCCGGTCTGCGTGTGCGAGCTGACCCCCGCGGTCGGGCTCTCGCAGCCGACCGTGAGCCATCACCTGAAGAGGCTCGTCCAGGCCGGCCTGCTGCAACGCGAGCAGCGCGGCGTCTGGGCCTTCTACACGCTCGACCGCGACGGCCTGGCCCGCGCGGCGAGCGTCTTCGACCTGGAAGGAGCGGCAGTATGACCACGGACGTACGGGAGCGAAGTTCGGGAGCGGTACGCAGAGGCCGCAATCGGCCTCGAGGCGGGACAGGGTTGCGGGTGCGACTGTGACTCGATCGGCTGTTGCGGCGAAGAGGCGACGACGCTCTTCGGCCAGGGTCTCTACGCGAGCGACGAGCGCTCGACCATCCCCGACAGAGCCGTGACTGCGAGCCTCGGCTGCGGGAACCCCGTGGCGGTCGCCGACCTCCGCGAGGGCGACACCGTGCTCGACCTCGGCTCCGGCGGAGGCATCGACGTGCTCCTCACCGCACGACGCGTGGGCGCGTCCGGAACGGTCTACGGCCTCGACATGACCGACGAGATGCTCGCGCTCGCGCAGCGGAACGCGCGCGAGGCTGGAGCGACGAACGTCCACTTCCTGAAGGGTCTCATCGAGGACGTCCCGCTCCCCGCCGAGAGCGTCGACGTGGTGATCTCGAACTGCGTCGTGAACCTCTCCCCCGAGAAGGACAAGGTGCTCGCGGAGATCGTCCGCGTGCTCCGTCCGGGGGGTCGCGTCGGGATCACGGACGTCGTGGCCGAGGACCGGCTCACGCGTGCCGACCGCGCGGAGCGCGGAAGCCACGTCGGGTGCATCGCGGGCGCGCTGTCGGTGAGCGAGTACCACGAGGGGCTCGCCGATGTCGGCCTCGTCGACGTCGCGGTCGAGCTCACGCACCGGGTCGCCGACGGCATGCACGGCGCGATCGTCCGCGCGCGCAAGCCCGCGGCCTAGGTCACCGTGCCGTCCTCCGGCGCGTGCGGCCCCAGGCGGTGGCTCAGGCGCTGGAGGAAGAAGCCGCCGGCGAGCAGGAGGCCGCCGACGAAGATGAACGAGAACGCGCGCGCGACCGAGCTCAGCTCCGCGAGGTCGTAGAGGAAGATCTTCACGAGGCTGACGCCGAAGAGCGCGAGGCCCGCATAGCGCATGACGGTCGAGCCTCGGAGCAGCCCGGCGACGAGGAGGGCGAGGCCCACGAGCGCCCAGAGCGCGCTCACCGCGGTGTGCCCGCGCTCGAAGTCGGTCTCGACGGACGCCGAGGAAAGTCGCTCGGCGAGCTCGAGGATCCCGAGCGAGGCCGCGTACAGGAGCAGACCGCCCGCGATGGCCCCGATCGCGATGCGCAGGCGTTCGTCCGGCGCCATGACGGCGAGCACGACGAGGGAGGCGACGCACGCCGCGAGCACCCAGAGGGACGAACCCGGGCTCGCGGACGCCTCGAAGAGGTGCGACGGAGGCGTCAGGGTGAGCAGGACCGCGATCGTCGTCACTCCCGTGACGACGCCTCCTGCCAGCCAGAGCCGGGCCTCGCCGAGCGGCCGGGCGAGGGCGGCGAGCATCGCGCCGGTGAGCGCGATCACGAACGCTGTCCACCGCAGGTCGTCCACGAGCACGCGCTCGGTGGCGAGCACGGCGACGATGCCGACGCTCCAGAGGATGGTCGAGAGATCGCGGAGCCCCTCGTCGCGCCAGACGAGCGCGGCGAGGCCGAAGGCGGCTAGAGCGCATGCGCCGGACGCGAGCGCGAGGCGCAAGTCGAGCTCGCCCTCCTCGAGCCAGGGCTGCACGTGGAAGAGCAATGAGACGGCCGTGGTAAGGAGCACGACCGCGCCTCCCGCGAGCCACAGGCGCACCTCGCGGACGAGGCGGGCGAGCACGCCGAGCGCGAGGCCCGTGGCGGCGATCACGACCGCCCGCGCGGTCGGGTCCGTGACAAGGAGCGCCTCGGCGGCGATCAGGAACGGGAGCCCGAGCGCCCAGAGCGTGGTCGACGCGTTGCGGAAGCCGTCGCGCCTGAAGATCCCGGCCGCGAGCGCGCCGAATACCGTCGCCGCAGCCAGATACCCGATCCCGCCGCGCAACTCGCTTTGCGTCAGCAGCGGGAAGGCGATCCACGTGGAAGCGGCTGCGACGGCCGCGGCGACGCCGTGCACGGCGTCGGCATGCCACTGCTTCGGGTCGAGAGATCGAGACGCGTACGCGCCCGCGAGGAGGCCGCCCGCGGCAGCGAGCACGGACCAGCCGCCTCGCGAGGTCTCGTCGTAGAACTCGGGCGCGTCGAAGGCGAAGGCCTCGAGGAGGACGACGAGCATCCAGGCATACGCCGCGACCGTGAGCTCCGGCGAACGCCGAAGACCGGCGGACGCGAGGATCGCGGCACCTACCGCCGCGGCCAGCGCGCTCGCTCCGATGTGACCCCATTCGAACGACATTGCGACGAGCGCGAACGAGCCGGCAAGCGTGGCGACTGCCGCGGCGGCGAAGCAGAGCGCCTCGGCGATCCCCCGCCGACGCCGTTCGAAGACCAGTCGGACCTCGCGCACGAAGGCGAGCAGGCCCTGCTCCGTACGCGGCTCGTACCTCGCGGGCGCAAGGAGCCCGCACGCGGCCGCCGCGACGGCCGCAGCTGCGAGCGGAAGCACCGCTTCGACATGGTCGGCGCTATCGGAGAACAGGCGATCGAGCCTCGCGTCGGTCGCGAGGCCGTGCCCGGTCGCAAGCGTCGCGTAGGCGATCGCCGTCGCGCGCAGGCGGGCGTCGCCGAGCTTCCGGGCGACGATCGCGAGCACGACCGCCTCCGCAGCCCAGACGACGGTGAGCGTTCCGCCGACGAGCAGGTCGGCTGTCCCGACCGCGGCGAGCGCGAGCGCGGAGACGCCCACGGCCAGCGCAAGATCCTCCAGCTTGCGCCACTGGAGCGCCGCGAACACGGCTGCCCAGATCACTGCCGCGACCATCAGAACGATGCCGCGATCGGTTCCGGCGTCGAAGAGCTGGACCGCGCCGAGAAGCGCTACGGCGAACGCGCCGAGCGCGTAGGCGAGCGCGAGCGGCTCGGCGAGCGCCTGGCGGCTCCCGACCTGGCCGCCGACTGCGACGGCGAGCAATCCGAGCGTGAAGACCGCAGCCACGGCGATCGTCCCGCCGCCGACGGGCTCGCCCTCGCTCGCGACGAGCCACTCGATCTGGAGCGCCACGATGGCGGTGTTCGTGACGAGAAGCTCGCGCCAGCGAAGCGGAATCGCGACCACCGCGGTCGCGAGGAACACGATCACGGCGAACGCGGCCGACTCCCACGTCAGGTCGCTGTCGAGCGCCTGGAGGGCCGGCGCGAGCGCAGCGCCGACAAGGCCGAGGGCGGCGATGACCTGCGACCGCCAGCGGACCGCCACGAGCGTCGCGCCCGCGGCGATGGCGCCCGCGAGCGGCAGGGCCAGCGCGTCCGGCACGAGGTCGTAGCGCGCGGCCGCGGCGGCGAGGGTGGCGTACGCGCCCGCGATCCCGGCTCCGACCGCCGCCACCGCCGCCCAGTACTGGCCGAAGCGCGCACGCAGGACGAGGCCCGCGCCGAACACGAGCACCGACGCCACGGCGCCGAGAGCGACACGCGCGCGGTCGTCGATCCATCCGCGGTTCGAGGCGAGCACGAAGAACAGACCGATCCCGAAGGCCATGACCGCGCCGCCCGCGATCGCGAACCCGCGCGCGCCGACGAGGTCCCAGTCTCGCGCGAGGTCGCCCAGCGTCCGCCGCGGCGGAGGTGGAGGCGTCGGAGGGGAAGGTGGAGGTGGAGAGCGGCGGCGGGGCTTGCCCGGGCCGCGAGGGAACCGGAGGAGACGGCGCCGGCTCGGGTCGGGCGACGGGCGGCGCCGGCATGGGCGTCCGCTCGGGCGCGGAAGCATCGGCCACCGGCGCGACCGTGCGATCGCCGCGCTCCGCGTCCACGAGCGCACGCACCTCCGCCATCTCGCCGGCGACCCGCGCAAGCTCGCGCTCGAGCCGGGCGAGCCGGGCCTCGAGGCCGTACTTCCGGAGCGGCTGATCGGAGTCGGCCATCTAGACCCGTCTCGGCGCTCCGGGCAAGCAGGTGAATGCGATCGCGGTGATTCCGCTCATGTTCTGCGAGGACGAATACAAGCCTGCGCTCGAGAAGCTCTCAAGCGATAGGCATCAGCTCACGCCAGCAGCGAGCGGTTCGCGGAGAGCGCCTCGAGGATGCGATCGACGTCCTCAGGGACGTTGTAGAGGTGGAGCGAGACACGCACGCTCTCGTCCCGCGACGACACGACCACCCGCGCATCGCCGAGCGCGGCGACGAGCGCCTCGGCGTCGGTGGCGGCGACGCACACGAGCGGCCCGAGCTCGCCGTCCCCGCGCGGCGTGACGACGGTCGCGCCCAGCTCGTCGAGCCCCGCGAGCAGCCGATCGACGAGGCCGCGGACGTGAGCTTCGATCGCCTCTGACGCCTGCCTCCTCCACGATTCCCATCCCCGCCAACCCCGCGTAGATGTTCGGCACCGGCGGCGTTCCCGCGTCGAAGCGGCGCGCATCGGCGGCGGGCGAATAGTCGGAGATGTCCATTCGGAAGATGTCCTCGTCCGCGAACCAGCCGGTCTGCGTCGGCAGGAGCCGCTCATGGAGATCCCCCCGCACGAACATGAACGCGAGACCAGCCGACGCGAGCAGGTATTTCACGGTCCCGGCGGTGAGCAGGTCGACGCCGAGCTCGCGGACGTCCAACGGGATCGCGCCGGCCGCCTGGTAGCTGTCTGCAAGACACAGCGCGCCCCGCTCCCGCGCAAGGCGAGCGACCTCGGCGACGTCGAGGCGATAGCCGCTCCGGTACGAGATCGCGGTGCAGCAGACGAGGGCAGTCCGCTCGTCGATCGCCTCCGCGAAGCGCTCGAGCGGGATCCGGCCGTCGGGCTCCGGGCGCACGTGGACGACCTCCGCCCCCCTCAGCTCCTGTGCGTGCGCGATCTGGCCGACCGTGGGGAACTCGAACTCGGAGATCACGATCCGCGTGCGCCCCTTATCGAGAGGCAGCGCGCTGACGAGCGAGCTGACCGCCTGCGACACCGAGGTCGTGACCGCGATCTCGCCCGGCTCCGCGTTCACGAGCCGCGCGAAAGCCGCGCGCGCCGCCTCGGCCCGCTCGACCCAGTGCTCCCACTCGGCGCCGTGCACGTTCCAGCCGGCGAGGTACTCGTCGTACGCCTGGCGAACGTCCGTCGAGAGCGCGCCCTGCGAGCAGGAGTTCGCGTACGTCGTGTGCTCGAAGATCGGGAAGCGCGCGCGAACAGCCTCCCCGACGGCAGCGCTAGCGGCCAAGGTAGGCCTTCCGTAGCTCCTCGTGCTGGATCAGCTCCGACGCCTTGCCCTCGAGCACGATCCGACCGGTCGAGAGGACGTACCCGCGGTCGGCGATCGAGAGCGATACGTTCGCGTTCTGCTCGACGACGAGGAGCGCGACCCCGGCGGCGTGGACCTGCCCGATGATCTCGAAGCTCCGCTCCACGAGGATCGGGGCGAGCCCCATCGACGGCTCGTCCATGAGCAGGAGCTTCGGCCGCGCCATGAGCGCCCGGCCCATCGCGACCATCTGCTGCTCGCCACCCGAGAGCGTCCCTGCGAGCTGCCGGCGCCGCTCGGCGAGCAACGGGAAAAGCTCGTAGACGCGGTCCAGGTCGTCCTTGAGGTCCGCCCGCGGACGGAGATACGCGCCCATCTCGAGGTTCTCGAGCACGGTCATGGGCCCAAAGAGCCGGCGGTTCTCGGGGACGATGGCGACTCCGCGCTCGATCCGGCGTGAGGTCGACATGCGGGTCAGGTCCTCACCCGCGAACGTGAGCCGGCCGGAGCGCGCAGGGACGATGCCGAGAATCGTCTTCAGCGTCGTCGACTTCCCGGACGCGTTGCCGCCGAGCAGGCAGACGAGCTCCCCCTCTCCGACCTCGAGATCGACGTCCTGCAGGATGTGCATCTGCCCGTAGTAGGTGTTGACGCCTTCGAGCCGGAGGAGCGGCTCCGGTCTTCCGTTCCCCTTCATCGGCGCTCCGATGCCGACGTCCCCAGGTATGCCTCGACGACGCGCGGGTCGGTGGCCACCTCGTCGAACGAGCCCTCCGCGATCTTCAGGCCATGGTCGAGCGCGACGACCCGGTCCGAGATGCCCTCGACGACGTGCATGTCGTGCTCGATGACGAGGATCGTGTAGCCGCCCTCCTCGCGCAGGCGCCCGATGAGCTCAGTCATCTCCTGCGTCTCGACCGGGTTCATGCCGGCCGCGGGCTCGTCGAGCAGCAGCAGCTTCGGCTGCGCCGCCGTCGCTCGCGCGATCTCGAGCCGGCGCCGGTTCGCGTACGAGAGGCTGTACGCGGGCTGCTTCCAGCGGTAGCCGACGAGGCGGTCTCCGAAGAAACCGAGGCGTTCCTCCGCGAGCCGCTCGATCTCGCGCTCCTCGCGGCGCATCCCCGGTGTTCTCAGGACGGAGCGGACGACGCCGGCCTTCGTGTGGCCGTACGCGGCGGCCATGACGTTCTCCTTGACCGTCATGTTCAGGAACAACCGGAGCGTCTGGAACGTGCGCGCGACTCCGCGCCGCGCGATCTGGTGCGGGTCGAGCCCGAGCAGTGACTTCCCCTCGAGCAGGATCTGCCCGCTGTCGGGCGGGTAGACGCCCGTGACCACGTTGAAGAGCGAGGTCTTGCCGGCGCCGTTCGGCCCGATGACGCTCACGATCTCCCCCACTCCGACGACGAGGTCGAGCCGCGAGATGGACGCGAGGCCGCCGAACGAGAGCGATACGTCCTGGACCTCGAGCAGAGGAGCGCGATCCATCGTCACACGACCTCCACCCGGTGCTGTCCGAAGAGCCCCTGCGGCCTGACCGCCATCAGCCCGACGAGCATCGCCCCGATGAGCACGAACCTCGCAACGGCGGGTTGTGCGACCAGGATGTTCTCCCACACGCAGGCCGCGAGGTAGAGGACCGGGACGAGCCCGACGGCACGCCAGAGCCTGCTGCGGACGAGCGTCAGGGCGAGGATGGCGGCCACGAGCCCGATGTACGCCAGCCGTCCCATGGCTCCGGTCGGAATGCCGTCGGCCGCGACGACGCCCTGCGGAATCAGGACCCAGGAGTCCACGAGCTCGTCGATCCGCGCCTGCCCGAACGTCGAGCCCTCGACGAGCGACGGCCTCCATCGCTCGGCGACCTCGTGCACCACGACGCCGAATACGACGGTCCCCGCAAGCACGGCCGGCCCCGCCCACCACGGCCGCCGAAGCAGCAGGAGCAGAGCCACGATCACGACGACGTAGAACAGCCAGCTCGCGTCGTCGGGGTCGCGAAGCGCCTCGAGCGACGCGTTGATGAGCACCGCGCCGACGGTCACGCCGAAGATGCTCCCCGCGCCGCCCAGCACGACCATCGCGTAGACCGTGATCAGGAGGATGATGTCGAAGTTCGCGGGGAACACGGCGCCCTGGTTCGGGGCGTAGAGCGCCCCGGCGACGCCCGCGATGCCCGCGCCCACCGCGAACGCCATCAGCTTCAGCCGGTTCACCGGCATCGTCATCAGCTCGGCGGCGAGCTCGTCCTCGCGGAGGGCGCGCCACGCGCGACCGGTTCGCGACCGGTTCAACAGGTACAGGAACGCGACGACGAGGACGAACGCCGCGAAGGTGACGTAGTAGTAGCCGTCGAGCGAGACCACCTCACGGCCGAAGAACTGGAGCGGGTAGATGTCGGAGATCCCGTTCGGCCCGCGCGTGAACGACGCGTTGATGAGCACCACGAGCCAGAGTTGGAGGAAGAAGAGCGTCACGATCGCGAGGTAGTCGCCGACGAGGCGTCGCGAGGTCGAGCCGAGGAGGAATCCCGACACCGCGACCGCGATCGCGATCGCCGGGATCGCGATCTCGGCCTCCCAGTGGCGACCGGCGTACGGCGACGCGACGGATGCGTACAGGTACGCGCCGAGGCCGAAGAAGGCGACGAAGCCGAGGTCGAGCAGCCCTACCCAGCCGACGGCGACGTTCAGGCCGAGCGCGAGCAGGACGAAGACGAGCGTGTCGACGCCGACCTGCGTGAGGTAGTCGGAGTCGACGAAGAGCGGGAAGACCGCGAACGGAAGGGCGAGGGCGACGAGCTTGACCGCGGCCGGCGTGCGCTCGTACGCATCCTCGAAGCGCCCGGCAAGGCTCTTCGCGCGCCGCTCCTCTGCGCTCGCGACCCACTCGTCGACGCCGATCCGCGGCTGCTCGGGAGGCTGGCTGCTCATAGGCCGACCTTTGGCCTATGAGCGGGGAGGGGTGTGGGGAACCGGGAGGTTCCCCAAGCCTTCAGGAAGAAGGGGGCACGCGGGGGAAACATGGTTTCCCCCACGAAGGTGAGTCGAAGGCGAGCGTTCATCAGACCTTCTTCACGTCCGGCTTGCCGAAAATGCCCTGCGGGCGCAAGAGCATGAACGCGACGAGGATGAGGAACACGATGAGGTCGCTGAACGCGCTGCCGAGCCGGCCGAACGTGAAGTCCTCGATGTAGCCGACCGAGAGTGCCTCCGCGAGCCCGATGAAGAGGCCGCCGAACATCGCGCCCGGGATCGAGCCGATCCCACCGACGACGGCCGCCGTGAACCCCTTGAGCCCGTAGTTGAACCCCATGAAGTGGTTGATCGAGCCGAAGACGAGGCCGACGAGGACGCCGGCGGCGCCGGCGAGCGCCGAGCCGATGAAGAACGTCTTCACGATCACGCGGTCGACGTCGATGCCCATCATCGCGGCCGCCTCACGATCGTAGGAGGTCGCTCGCATCGCCTTCCCGAGCTTCGTGTACGAGACCAGGAGCCAGAGAGCGACCATCATCGCCGCGGCCGCCGCGAACACGACGATTCTGAGGATCCAGACGTTGAGCGGCCCGGCGTGGATCCCGACCTCGACGTCTACGAGGTCGAACGAGTCGTAGCTCCGGAAGTTCGCTCCGAACAGGAGCAGGACCGAGTTCTGGATGAAGAACGAAACCCCGAGCGCGCTGATGAGCGGGGCGATCCGCGGGGCTCGGCGCAGGGGCCGGTACGCGAAGCGCTCGATCGCGACCCCGAGGAATCCGCAGCCGGCCATCGCCACGAGGACCATGAGGACGATCAGGAGCCAGACGGCGACGCTGGGATCCTGCGCTCCGCCGAGCCAGCCGAGAACGCCCCAGCCGATGAACGCGCCCACCATGAGCACGTCGCCGTGAGCGAGGTTGAGCAGCTTCAGGATCCCGTACACCATCGAGAAGCCGAGGGCGACGAGGGCGTAGACGCTCCCCAGCGTCACCCCGTTCACGAGCAGCTGGACGAGCTTGTCCCAGTCCACGGCCGGGTTATCTCACAGATAGGTCTGTAGGAAGCGGCCCGCCCTTTCGGGCGGGCCGCCGGTTCCAGCTCGAGCAGTCCCTACGAGGCGACTGTGTACTTCCCGTTCGAGATCTTGAAGACGGTGAACGAGCCGCCTCCGAACAGGTCACCCTTCTTGTCGAAGCGCGTCCGTCCGCCCGTGATCGACGGGAGGTTCGTGGCCCGGACGTTCCGAGTCACCTCGGCGCGGGTAGCGCCGCCTCTTGCACACGCCTTCCGGATCGCGTCCATCGCGACCCAGCCGGCCATGTACGTCGGCGGGCCGAACGTGCCGAAGGTCCGGTTCTTCGAGAACCGGTTGTACTCGCGCACGATGGCACGGGCCGAGCGGACCGAGTGCAGGTCCGGAGCGAAGGCCGACACGTAGCCCGTGCGCGGCTTGAACTCGCTCGGGGAGTACGCGCCGTCCGTCCCCCACACGACCGCCCGCTTGCCCTGCTCGCGGAGCTGGTTCGAGAGCGTGTTCGCCGCACTGGCCACCTGCGTCGCGAAGACGACGACGTCCACGTTGCCGCCGACGTTCGCCACGATCGACGAGAAGTCGGTGTCGTCCGCCGAGACGGACTCCCGTGACACGGTGACGCCACGCCCGCGGAGCTGGCCCGCGACCGCACGTGCGAGCGGCAGCGAGTAGTCGTCCTGCGAGTCGATCACGACGACGTTGTCCGCCTTCAGCGTCCCGGCCACGTACCGCACGATCGTGGGGCCCTGGATGCCGTCGTTCGGGACGACCCGGAAGAACGTCCCGTACGGGCGCTGCCTGGTCAGGTCGATCGCCGTCGCCGATCCGGAGATCGACGCGAGCTTCGCCGCCTCGAAGAGGTTGCCGCTCACCCTGACCGCCTGGCTCTCGGAGCCGCCGATGACCGCCAGCATGCTTCTGTCGCCCACGAACCTCCGTGCCAGCGTCCGGGCGACGGGTGCCTTCAGCTGCGTGTCGCCGAGCGCCACCTTGAACTGCGTGCCGTTGGCGGCGTTGTACTTCTGTATCGCGAACCGGAGCCACGACAGCTGCTCGTTACCGATGAACGCTGCCGGCCCCGGTCAGCGGCCCTAGGAACCCGAGCGAGACGTTCGTGCACTCCGCTTGCTGCGATACCGCCTGTGCAGCCGGCTTCGCGACCGCAGCGGACGCGACCGCTGCCGCGACGAGCACCGCAAGTGCGGCTGCGACCAATCCCTTCCTCATATGCCCTCCTGTTGTTGGCCTGCTTCGGTTTGACGTTCGCGACGCGGCGATGTTGCCTGCCTGCCGTCTCCTCGCTGGTCCGCTACGCCGCCGGAATCAGAGCGTGTTCGGGGCGCCGTGTCAATCCTCACGTGCGACGGAATGCCGCCCTGCGCAACGCCGAGTAGCCTTCGCCGCCTGGACACGGGGCTCGCGGGCAAGGGAGTCGTCGTCACCGGTGCATCGGGCGGCATCGGCTCCGCCTGCGCGCGGGCCTTCGCCGCGGAGGGCGCCCGGGTCCTCGTCCACTACCACCGCGGCGAGGAGCGGGCGCGGGCGCTCGCGTCGGAGCTCGGGGGCATGCCGGTGGCGCAGGCCGATCTCACCGTGGAGGCCGACGTCGAGCGCCTCTTCGCGGAGGCGCGTGACGCGCTCGGTGCCGTCGACGTCTGCGCGCAGGTGCACGGCGCATGGCCACGCGAGGACGTTCCCGTCTGGGAGCTGGAGCTGGCGCGGTGGGAGGAGACGCTGCGAGCAAACCTGACCGCGTCGTTCCTCGTCGCGCGGGCCTTCCTGCGGGAGGTTTCGAGGAACGGGCGTGGCTCGCTCGTCCTCGTCGGCTCGACCGCGGGCGTCTTCGGCGAGGCCGGCCACGCGGACTACGCCGCCGCGAAGTCCGCGCTCACGGGCGGGCTCCTGCTGTCGCTGAAGAACGAGATCGCGCGGATCGCGCCGGCCGGACGGGTGAACGCCGTCGCGCCCGGCTGGACGGAGTCGCCGATGACACGCGGGCTCGTCGACCCGAAGCGTGTGCGCGAGGTCTCGCGCACGATGGCGCTGCGGAAGGTCGCGCAGCCGGAGGACGTGGCCGCGCAGGTGGTCGTGCTCGCGTCGGATCAGCTGTCGGGGCACGTGACCGGGCAGCTGGTGCTGGTCGCCGGGGGGATGGAGGGCCGAACCGTTCATGCGGACTGAGGGAGGCGGCATGGGAGAGCCAGGAGGCAGGCAGGTCTTCAACGCGTACGAGACGCCTTTTCTCGAGTACGACCTCGAGGGCCCAGTGCAGCCTGAGATGAGCTGGCTCCCCGTGAGCTACGACCGCGAGAGCGGCGAGGGCTGCTACCTCATGCGCATGCAGCCGGGCGCGGTGACGATCGCGCACGAGCACCAGGGCATGGAGGAGTTCCTCGTCCTCGAGGGCGATCTGGTCGACGCGGACGGCACGACCTTCGGCCCCGGCGACTTCGTCAGCTACGAGGCCGGGACACGCCACAACTCGTGGACCGAGGGCGGCTGCCTGCTCGCGGTCTTCGAGTGGCGCAGGTCCTAGCTTGGCAACCGCCAGGACCAACAGCCGACTTCACACCCCGAACAGACCGTCCGTTCGGGCACCCAATGAAGGGGTCTGCTTGTCGCGCGACCGGAATCCCCGCTCGGGTTTCCGGTCTTGCGCATGAGAAGGGCGGCGTCGTCCGCCGCCCCTTCTCGTTACCCCGGAGCCGGTTCGTGATTGCCGTCAGTCCCCAGCACGGAGTCAATTTCAGTTGTCGGCGCAGCGCATGCGAACCTTGAGCGCCCGCCCACAAGGAGCCGAGCCGGGGATAATGGGATAGGGCGGGGTAGCCGCCAAGCCCCCGCCCCGCTCCCCGGCAGGTCCCTCGGATGGGAGGAACCGCGGACTCCCCTCGTATCGCCTCACGCGCGGCCGCCGCATCGGTTCGCGCCGTGAGTGACAACTAGCGTGATCGATTCCCCCGCTCCGGGCGTCACCCCACCGTGCTTGATCGATCGCTCGGAGTGGGTTCACGGGGTCGCTTCACCGCTTCACTCGTTCACTAGAGTCCCGCCGTGCCCGACCGGTTCCTGGAGCGACTCCAGGATGGCCCCCCACTCGTGGCCGACGGCGGGATGGGCGTCCTCGTGTCGAGCGCCGTCGCGCGGCTGCGCTGCCCGGAGGAGGCGAATCTTCGCGCTCCCGACAGCGTCGTCTCGCTTCACCTCGGCTTCATCCGCGCCGGCGCCGACCTGATCGAGACGAACACCTTCGGCGCCAATCGGAGCAAGCTCCGAGCCCATTTCCTCGAGGACGACGTGAAGGCGATCAACGAAGCCGCGGTCAAGCTCGCGCGGGACGCGCGGGAGGTGTCCGGTCGAGACGTGTTCATCGCCGGTTCGATCGGGCCGGTCGGGGACGTCGCCGAGCGAAGCCCGGATCGAACCGAGATCTTCGCAGAGCAGGCCGAGCTCCTCGAAGGGCGCGGTGTCGACCTGCTCATGGTCGAAACGTTCTACGAGCTCGAGGAGCTTCTGACGGCGATCGCGGCCGTACGCACGGTGTCCTCGCTCCCGATAGTCGCGCTGCTCACGTTCGACGAGGACGCAATGACGCTCGGCGGCGTATCCGCGGCGCAGGCGGCGGAGGCACTGGCAGGCCTTGACGTGGCCGCAATGGGAGCGAACCACGGCCTCGGCCCGCAGGCGTCCCTCCGCGCGATCGAGCGGATGCGCGACGGCGGGAAGCCGCTCGCGGTCCTGCCGAACGTCGGCCTCGCGAGCCTCGCCGGCCGGCGCATCGTCTTCCCTCACACGACGCCCGAGTACTTCGCGGACTTCGCGGCGCATGCGCAGGACCTCGGCGCTCGCATCGTGGGCGGCTGCTGCGGGACGACACCGGCGGAGATCGCGGCGATCAGGGCGGCCGTCGACGAGCAGCGACGCCCGCGGGCCCCGCTCGTGGCTCGCGAGCGCGAGCTCGTCGTCGCGGCGCCCGAGCCCGAGCACGAGACCCTCCTCCAGCGCAAGCTCGACGCGGGCGAGTTCGTCGTCTCGGTCGAGATCGACCCGCCGCGAGGCGGCAACCCCCAGGCCATGCTCGAGCTCGCGCGCACGCTTCACGAGTCCGGCAACGTGGACGTCGTGGACGTGAACGACAACCCGCGGGCGCGGGCGCGGATGAGCGGCATCATGGCCTCCGCGACGATCGAACGGGTCGTCGGCGTCGAGACGATCCCGCACCTCACCCCACGCGACTCCTCGATCGCAGGGCTCGAGTCGACACTCCTCGGGGCGCACGCGGAAGGGATCCGCAACGTCCTCGCTGTCACGGGCGACCCGCCCGAGGCGGGCGACTACCCGGGCGCACAAGGTGTCTACGAGGTCGACTCGATCGGCCTCTCGCAGGTCATAACGCATATGAATGCGGGGGAGGACTTCAACGGGCGCGAGATCGACGCGCCAACCTCGTTCTTCCTCGGCGTCGCGGTGAACCCGGCCGCCGACGACCTCGACTACGAGCTCGAGCGCTTCGAGCGGAAGCTGGAAGCCGGCGCGAAGTTCGCGATGACACAGGTGCTCTTCGACTTCTCGTACCTGGACACGTTCCTCGAGCGCCTCGGCCGTCCCTGCCCGATTCCGCTGCTCATCGGGATCTTCTACGTGCGGAGCTACCAGCTCGCGCTCCGCCTCCACAACGAGGTACCGGGGATCGTCGTCCCGGAGCACGTGCAGGCGCGCCTGCGCGACGCGGGATCGGACGCAGGTGACGTCGGGCTCGCGATCGCGAAAGAGCTGCTCGAGGAGTCACGGGAGCGCGCCGAAGGCGTCTACATCATCCCGCCCTTCCGGCAACCGCGCGCCGCACTCGACCTCTTCTAGCCCTACGACCGCGCGCAATCGGTGACGAGCGGCCGGCTCTCTCCCTCCGATCGGGCGAGCGCCTCGGCAACGAGCTCCGAGGGAACCCCGTAGCCGCCTCGCTCGGCGGCTCGCCGGGCGAAGACCGTGGTACGCACCCGGCCGCTTGCGTCGACCCCCGGCCCGCCCGAGAGCCCCGGCCGGACCGTGCCTCGGATCGCCGTGACACTCCTCGTCACCGGCCCGTCCCCGAACGCGTCGCGGCCGACGAACGAGCCCGTGCCGCCGAGCCGCGCGGGAATCCGGGAGAGCGGCCCGTTCGCGGGATACCCGAGGAGGACGACGGCGACCCCGCGCTCGGGCTCCGCAAGCGCGAGCGGCTGCCCCTCGAGCCCCGGCACCCGGAGCACCGCGACGTCGTTCCTCGCGTCGAACTCGACGACACTCGCTGTCCGCCCTCCGCCCTCACCGCGATCGACCCGCGGCCGCTCGATCCCGGCGACCACGTGCGCGTTCGTGACCACAACACCGCGTCGCGCGATCCAGCCGGAGCCCTCGACGCCGAGCCCGCACGCGATGCCGGTGATCCGCACGACGCTGCCGAGCGCTGCGACGACGTCCGGGTCGCGCGCAAGCTTCGAGTCGGGCGGAGGGACGGTCGCGGGCGGCCCGACGAGCACGCCCAGCGGGTCCACACCCTCGAGCGTCGCGAGGAGCCGGCGGGGCGGGAACTCCTCGTTGATCCGCGAGAGGATCGCGGACTCCTGCACCGCGCGCCGAAGGTCGGACTGACCCGGGAGATACAGGAGCACCGCTCCCACCGCCCAGCAGAGGACGACGCCGGCAAGGGCGCCGAGGACGAGACCGGCGACGGAGTCGAGGGGGCGGAGGCCGGGCACCGCGCCCAGCGTCGTTCGGAGCGTGACGCCGAGCATCTCCGCGAGGCTGGAGAGGAGCGTGCCTCCGAGTAGCGCGCCGCCGAGCGCGACGAGCGGCACGTAGGGCGACCCGTCGGCGAGAACGGCCGGCGCGATCTTCGCTCCGAGGTACGCGCCGAAGGCGAATCCGGCGAGCGAGAGCGCCCCGCGGACGAGCCCACGCGAGAGCCCGTACAGCCCCGCGAGGGCGACGACGCCGAGCACCACCCAGTCCGCGACGGACACTGCGAGGAGCCTACGCTGCGGAAAGTCCGTTCCCTCCCGCGCGGCTACACTGTCGCGGCCCGGGGGGCGTAGTTCAGTTGGTTAGAACGCCGGCCTGTCACGCCGGAGGTCGCGGGTTCGAGTCCCGTCGCTCCCGTCTCGCTCAATCCCTTTACTGGCGCGGAATCGCGGCACGGAGTGCAAGTGGGCCGCGCGCTCGGCGTGGCCCGTTCGTGGCCCACGGGAGCACAGAGCTCAGCCGAGCGCGTCGAGCCGGGAGACGATCGAGTCATGCGCGCCGGCGATGAGCGCGCCGTAGTGACGCTCGATCATCCTCACGCTCGAGCCCATGAGACGCGCGAGCTCGAAGGGCGCAACCCCGGCGGGCGAGAGCGCGGCTCGCGAACGTCGAGCGAAGATCGTAGATGCGGGCTGGCCTGGCGATGCCGGCGGCGTCAACCGCCGGAGCCCATGCGCGGCGGCGCCCAGTTGTCGAGCACGATGCGGCCGCCGCGTGCGGCCGGGAACACGAGCGGAGTGTCGAGCCAGCTGATCGACCGCTGCCGAGCCCGCGTCCGGGCTCCGCGCCTCGCGTTACAGCCGAAGTGAGCGAGGCGCAGCTCCTCGACCGGCGGACAATGCTGCCCACCTGCGTGCACCGGGATGATGTGATCAACCGAGACGGACCGGCGAGAACATGGCGGCGCCTCGAAATCGATCGGCTCGCCACAAAGCTCGCAACAGTCGTCCGCTCGAGCCCGCAGCTCCGGCAACAGACGCGCGACGTGCACACGCCAGGCGTGACCATGAGCCCGACCGGACGAAGCCGCCCCGGCCGCCATCAACCGCCAGCGTCCCGCGCCTTCCCAGGGGATTCCGGGGAAATCGGGGAGATATTTTGGGCGGAGTGTGGCCGGGTCGCGTGCCCACCAAAAAACTCCGTTGTCTCGTGAGGCATCGAAGTGAGTGTGATCGATGAGGGTCGAAGAGTGAAGGGTGATCGAGCTCCTCCCTCGTTCGGATTCGTGGGGTTGGTCTGCATGAAACGTTTCTCGGTTGAGTCGGAGGTCTGAGCTCGACGATTGGATCAACTCGAATCGATGAACGAGAACCGTTGACTCTTGTTCCGTTTCCTCTTCTCGAATGTTCGGCAGTGTCCCCTGGGCAGGCGGGATGGGTTCTCGCTTGCTTGCTAGCCGGAGGTGAGGTTTAGGTCGAGTTCGGTGTCGAGGGTGGTGGCTAGGCGCGCGGCCTCCTGCCCGAGGAGGTTGAGGTCAGGTGGGTCGGCGTCGTCGAACCAAGCAACGGAGAGCGTGCCTGCCTTGCGCGTCCAGGTTCCTGCGACGACACCGGTTGCGAGCACGAGGTTGGCGCCGCGGGTCACGGTTTGGCGATGGGCAGGAGGTACCACGTGGGGGTTTGCGGTGCCGGGTCCCATCACCCACGGGTCGGCGGCCGGCAGCAGGCAAACGGTGGGGGACATCACGGTCGAAGTCAGGTCGTCGGCGTCGTCGGCGAACAGGAGGAGATCCTCGCCGTTGATGTCGACGGCTACGAGGCGGTCCGAGAGATCGTCGAGCCAGCCGCGGAGCGCCTTGCGACCGGCGCTCAAGCCTTCCGCCAGGTAGTACTGCACCCCGTCGGCAGTCGCCGGGCCGTAGGTGCGGATGTACGCCTCGACGGCCCAACGGCCCGCGTCGTCGATTTCCGGAAGCCCGGCCCACCGCTTGACTTGGTGCATGCCCTGCACGGTTCCCTCACCGTCGCGCGCCGGTCCGAAGCACAGGTCGCCCTGCCACATCAGTGCCTTCAACAGGGTGTCGGAGCTGCTGTTGAGGCCCGCAGCCGCCGCACGGAACGGTCGCAGCCGAGCGACCGCCACCGCCAGCTCCTCGCGCGTCAGGGGCCCCTCGGCCACGGCTTCCCGGACCGCCTCCCGGAACGACGGCCAGTCGCCCGGCGCCAACCCGTAGGTCTGCTGCCAGCTCGGCAGCTCCCACTGGCGGCCCGACGCACGGAGAGCCAGGTAGGCACCGCCCTCCTCCGGCGTCAGCAGATGGGTCGCACCACGGAACGCGTAGCTCTTGAAGACCTCGCCCGTGTCCAGCGCACTGGCGACATCACCGAACCGGGAGCCAGCGCGGCGGAGGCCAACTGCGAACTCGGGCGTCGTCTCGGGATAGGCAGGGACAGCACCGAGCCGGCCAACCACATCGCGGACCGAGCCCGTGCCGACAGGATCAAGCAGATGCCGTCGCAGCCGCCACGCCAAAGCCTGACCCCAAGTCAACACCACCAACGCAGGCTAACCACTCCCCGCATTGCCGAGAGGAAGGCCCACCCGGCTCCCTCCCCAACCCGAGAACGGCCTCCTGGCCTGGGCCAGTGTTCGGGAATGTCACCCGAACGGGGCGGTCATACTCCGCGCGTGGGTGGACGCTGCGAGAGCGACCCGCCGGGGCCTGACCCGGAAGGAACCAGTCTTCGAACGGCACGGCTGAGGCTTCTCCCGCTGACAAGCCGCGACGAGTCCGACCATGCTCGTGCATCGAGGAATGCAGCGGACGCCTTGCGCGACACCCGCGCGGCCGATGTCCAGTGGCGCGAGCACGGCTTCGGCCCGTGGGCCGTCCGGGACAAGCAGGGCAGCTGCTTCCTCGGCTGCGCCGAGCTGCGTCTCGCCGGCGACGGCATCGAGGGCATCGCCCCCGACGAAGTCGAGGCGGGCTGGTGGGTGACCGAGGACCGGCGGAGTGACGGCATCGCGACCGAAGCGATGGAAGCGGCGATCGACGATCTCTTCAGCCGCACCGACGTCGAGACGATCACGGCGTACATCTCGGACGGGGGAAACGAAGCATCCCGCCGCGTGGCAGCCAAGCTCGGATTCTCGGTACGCGGCCGAGGCCACGGGCGCTCGGGCGAGCCGATGACGGTTTACACGCTTCCCCGCGATGATTGGCTGCGACAACGGCCCTGAGGCAAGCGCTCGGAGTAAGGACCGTCTCGCCTGGGCCAGTGTGCTCTCGCCTGACATCCCTCGAGGGCCCGCCGCGCTGAGTAGCTGGTAGAGGCCAGTACGCGCCGGGACATTCACATCAAGCCGCTAGCGGCTCGTGTGCCGAACGTGTGCCAAACCTTGCGGCGAGCTGCTCGACGCGAACCCGCTCGGTCATGCGCCGGTTCGGCGCAACCGGCTCAGCCATGCGGGTTTGCGTCGCGTCGACTTGTGTCGCATTGCTTCGTGTGTTTCGGATGGCGCGGCCTGTCACGCCAGAGGTCGCGGGTTCGAGTCCCGTCGCTCCCGTCTTCAAAGGCGCTGGAAACGGCGCCTTTCACGTTCTCACTCTGGAGGCACCGACGCTCAGGTCAACGCCAGAACGTCCGGCCCTCGCGTCAAGGCGGGCGCGGATCGCATCCTCGGGGCCGCGCGCCAGGTGCCCGTACTCCGGTCGACTTCCTTCAGCGCGGTTCCTGATGTCAAGGCGCCTCTCCAGCGACAGTACGCTCGCCCACGGATGAGAGACGCCCCTGCGCGCCTTGCTGCCGCGACCGAAACGCGGTTGACGCACACGGCCGCCGTCGGGTTTAGTGGCGGCGTGGTCGAGTTCACCGACGCAGTCGAGAACTACGACCGCTTCATGGGCCGCTATGCCAGCGGGCTAGCGCCGAAGTTCGTCGATGCCGCCGGCGTGCGCGCCGGTATGCGGGTCCTCGACGTCGGCTGCGGTCCGGGCGCGCTCGCCGTCGAGCTCGCCGGGCGCGTCGGCGAGGACAACGTCGCCGCGATCGACCCCGCCCCCCAGTTCGCCGCTGCCTGCCAGGCGCGCATCCCGGGCGCGGACGTGCGCGAGGGCGTCGCCGAGTCGCTGCCCTGGGACGCCGGCACCTTCGACGCCGCGATGTGCTCGCTGGTCGTCGCCTGGATGAGCGACGCCGACCAGGGCATCGGGGAGATGGCGCGCGTGACGAAGCCCGGCGGCACCGTCGCCGCCGCGATGTGGGACCTCGCCGGCGGCGGGATGCAGATGCTCTCGCACTTCTGGGACGCTGCGCGTGAGATCGACCCGAGCGTCGCCGACGAGCAGCCGCGCGCCGGCGTGCGCGAAGGCGACCTCGTCGAGCGGTTCGGCCGCGCCGGCCTGCAGGGCGTCAGCGGCGGCACGCTCGAGACGAGCGTCGATTACACCGACTTCGACGACTACTGGGAGCCGTTCACCGGCGACGCCGGTCGCCCTACCGGCGCCTTCTACGCCTCGCTCGACGATGCCGGCAAGGCGACCCTGCGCGACACCGTGCGCGCCTCCCTGCCCGCGGGCCCGTTCATGCTCCCGGCGCGCGCCTGGCTCGCGCTGGAAACCGTTCCTGGCTAAGCGTCACCGCACGCCGCTCAAGGGACATTCCCGCACGCTGGGGCATGCGACGCAGCAGGCGCGTCGGCCGACCCGCCTACCCGTGGGCGACCCACAGGTACGGCGTCGTCGTCGAGACCTTGACTAGTCCCGCTCGTTCGAGGATCGGGCGCGAGACTTCGGTCGAGTCGCTGTGGATCAGCCTCTTGCCAAGCACAAGCGCTGATCGTGCACGGGCCGCCGTGAGCGCTCGGTAGATCCCGCGCCCACGCCATTCCGGTCGCGTGGCGCCGCCCCAGATCCCGGCGAACTCCGTCGCGGGCACCGGCTCCAGGCGGCCGGAGCTGACGATCTCTCCGTCGGCCTCTGCCACCCAAAGTTCCATCCCATCCCCGAACCCCAGTCTTCGGAGCAGCGCATCTGCCATCTCTTGGGCGAACCCGCCCCCGAAGACCTCTTCCTGCATCGCACTGAGCGCGCGGACGTCCGGCTCACTCGTGACCCGCCGGAGCTGGATCCCCTTCGGCAATGGAACGTCAACCGCTAGGAGAGCGGCTTCGCCGATCATGATCGACTCCGGCTCCCCGGGCACGAACCCATGTCGCACAAGCGCGTCATGCAGCCCCGGCCCGCGGTCGTGCGCGCGCGACTTCCACTCGACGCGCGTAATCCCAGGATCCTCACGGTAGTGCGCAAGAGCCCCCTCCACCCACCTGGCGATCACGGCGCAATCCGCATCTCCGAGATCCCGGTAGGTGACGAAACCCCGACCGCCCGCGAACGTCACGAGCCTCAGCGGGCCGAGGCGCGTCACGGCCACCGCACTCGGAGTTTCGGCGTCGGTACGAAGCTGCCGGTCGTATGCGTCGAGGTACTCCTGCACAGTTGCCATCAGCTGCCATTCTCCAGGCTCGTCCAGCTCGGGTGACATTCCCGAACGCTGGCCCCAGGTCAGCCTGATGCACCTCGGAGGCTCGGCGCGGTCGACGCGGATTAGTCTCGGTGTCCGATGGCGCACGATGCGATCGACATACGTGAGTTTGCCGAGGATGACCTCGAAGCCGTCGTCGCGTTCTCCCTGCGCGCGTGGGAGCCCGTCTTCGCCTCGGTTCAGGCGGTCCTCGGGGCTGAAATCTTCGTACGTCTGCATCCCGACTGGAGGGCAAGCCAGGAGGAGACCGTTTGCTCGATCTGCATGAACGACGAGCGCGACGTCTACGTTGCAGTTGCCGGCGCTCGACCTGTCGGCTTCGTCGCCGTCGCGCTGAATACCTTCCACGAGCGCATGGGCGTCATCGAGATCATCGGAGTCGATCCCGACTACAAGAGGCGGGCGTAGGCGCACGGCTTACCGAGGTCGCCGCCGACCACATGCACCGATGTGGCATGGACATCGCGGTGGTCGAGACAGGCGGCGACCCAGGTCACGCACCGGCCCGTGCGCTGTACGGCGATGTGGGCTTCACGCTCTTGCCGATCGCCCGTTACTTCCGATTACTCGACTGACGCAAGCAACTCACGGTCCGCTTGCGTCGAGGGACATTCCCGCACGCTCGCCCACTCCGGCGACCCCTCGCCGGCAATCGATCGTGTAAGAAGCCGGTCCGTGGCCCGGCTCGAGCGACGCGGTCGTTCATGGCCGAACGCTTAGCCGCCCGCTGAGCTCGTGGCCTGGGCGTGGGGGACCTTGCTGCGGCAGGATGTCGGCGTGACGGATCTGGCGATGGAGGCGAGGATCCTTCCGGCGAACGAGGCGTCCTGGGACCTCGACGCAGTTCTCGGCGGCGCCCGCTGTCATGGGGGGACGCTGCTACTGCCAGCGCTTCAAGCTGCATGGAACGCTCTGGCCGGGCGACGATCTCGAACACGCTCAAATGCTGCGCGAGCAGACCGACTGCGGGCATCCGAGATCGGGCACGACGAGCGGCCTTGTCGCCTATGTCGACGGTGAGCCCGCCGGGTGGTGCAACGTGGAGCCGCGTACCGCCTACCCATATTTCCGCAGCGTGCCTTGGCGGAAGCGAGATGAGGACAGAACTGACTCGAGCATCTGGGCCGTGCCGTGCTTTATCACTCGCTCAGGGTTCCGTCGCCGCGGCGTCAGCTACGCGCTTACGCGCGCCGCGGTGGGCTTCGCGCGCCAGCGCGGTGCCCGCGCGCTCGAGGGCTACTCGATGATCCCCGAGCCCGGGAAGGACGTTCCCTGGGGCGAGCTCCACGTCGGCCACGTAAGCATCTTCACCGCGGCCGGGTTCACGGAGGTCAGCCGTCCGAGCCTCCGCCGGGCCGTGATGCGCATCGACTTCTAACAGGGCTCGGGGCGACATTCCCGAACGCCGGCCCGGGTGAGAGTGCGGCGTGTGAAGGCTCAAGGGACATTCCCGAACACTCGGGCAGGAAGGCGCCACGTCTCCCGAGCCTCTGGATCTTGCCGGCGCCGCTCAGAAAAGAACGCGCTCAAGTGCTGCGAGATCCGTCGGCTCGCCGTGCGCGGGCAGTACGAGTTCGACCGGCAGGTCGAGCAGCGGACGGAGGCGTTGGACCACATCGTCGCGCGTCACGTGCTTGCGATCGGCGATCCAGATGTCCAGACCGTCGCCGAGATCGGAGAGCGAGTCGCCGGTGACGATCGCGCCGATCGACGGGAGCCAAAGGATGAGGTCGTTGTCCTCGCGGCCGGCGTACGCGGTGATGCCGAACGGCCACGCTCCGGGAGCGTGAAAGTGTCCCTCGCCTTCGCCGGCGCGCAACCAGGCAAGGTCATCACTCTCCATGCCGCGCACGCGGTCGGGGTCAATGCCGAACTTCTCGACCCAGTCCTGCCAGGTGTCCGCGGGCGGCGTATGCACCGGGAGGCCAAGCCGACGTGCGTCGCGCTCGTGGTAGGGCGCCGTCAGGACGACGGCGGTCGCGCGCTCACGTAGCTCGTCGGGAACGGAGAGCGGGTCGAACAACACGAAGTCGTCGCCGAGCTCGATCCCGTAGGACGAAACGATCTCGGGCCACTCCAGCTCCTCGCTCCAGTCGGGAAGCGGCGATTCCCAATGCCAGACGCCCGGACGCAGCTTACGCATGAGCACACTCTGTCACGCTGGCCTCTGGTTCAGGCAACGTGAGCTCTTGTGGCCTTTCGTCGCTCAAGAGACATTCCCGTACGCTCGGGCAGGCGACGATCCGTATCCGGAGTCGAGCGCTGACTGGACGGCGATGTCCCGCCCGGCGGATGATTGCGCTGTGCGACAGGAGCTCCCGACCGGCACCGTCACCTTGCTCTTCAGCGACGTCGACGGGTCGACGACGCTCCTGCACGAGTTGGGTGCGGAGGCGTACGCGGCCGCCCTTGCCGAGCACCGGCGGATCGTGCGTGGTGCGTGCACGGCCGAGGGCGGGGTCGAGGTCGACAACCAGGGAGATGCGTTCTTCTTCGCATTTCGCTCGGCGCCCGCCGCGGTAACCGCAGCGCAGGCGATTACGGACGGGTTAGCCGCGGGCCGGATCCAGGTACGGATCGGCTTGCACACGGGCACTCCGCTCGTCACCGAGGAGGGTTACGTCGGAGACGACGTCCACCTCGCGGCGCGGGTCGGGGCGTCGGCGCACGGCGGCCAGGTCGTGCTCTCGCGGGCAACCCGCGAGCTCGCCGACGGGCTGCTGCTCACCGATCTCGGTGAGCATCGCCTGAAGGACATCCCGGCAGCGGTCTCCATCTTCCAGCTCGGCAGCGAGCGCTTCCCGCCGCTGAAGACGATCTCGAACACCAACCTCCCTCGTCCCGCGAGCTCGTTCATCGGGAGGGAGCGTGAGCTGGGCGAGGTGCTCGCCACGATCCGCAGCGCAAGGCTGGTGACGCTGACCGGCCCGGGCGGGTCGGGGAAGACGCGACTCGCGCTCGAGGCGGCGGCAACGCTTGTCCCTTCCTACAAGGCAGGCGTCTTCTGGGTCGGCCTGGCCGCGCTGCGCGACCCGGCGCTGGTGAGCGAGACGATTGCCCAGACGCTGGGATCCAAGAACGGCCTCGCCGAGCACATCGGCGAACGGGAGCTGCTCCTGCTGCTCGACAACCTGGAGCAGGTGATCGAGGCGGCGCCCCAGTTGTCGGCGCTGCTCAGCGACTGCGCCAATCTGAACCTGCTCGTGACGAGCCGCGAGCTCCTGCGCGTCCAGGGCGAAGTCGAGTACGGAGTGCCGCCGCTCGCCTCGTCCGAGGCCATGGCGCTGTTCTGTGAGCGCGCTGGGCTTGAACCTTCCGGGGAGATCGGCGAGCTGTGCGTCCGACTCGACCAGCTGCCGCTCGCCGTCGAGCTCGCCGCCGCGCGCGCCAAGGCGCTCTCGCCGAGACAGATCCTCGAGCGGCTCTCGCAGCGTCTCGACCTGCTCGAAGGTGGCCGCGACGCCGATGCGCGCCAGCAGACGCTGCGCGCGACGATCGACTGGAGCCACGACTTGCTCTCCGAGGAAGAGCAACGCGTCTTCCGCACCCTATCGGTCTTCGCCGGCTGCACCCTGGCCGCCGCCGAGGAGGTCTGCGCCGCCGAGATCGACACGCTGCAGTCGCTGGTCGAGAAGAGCCTGCTCCGCTTCTCGAACGAGCGCTACTGGATGCTCGAGACGATCCGTGAGTATGGGCGCGAACGGCTGGACGAGGCCGGCGAGACCGATGCGCTCGCCCGGCGTCACAGCGACTACCGTCTCGCTCAGCTCCGGGAGCGAGAACCTCTCGTCCGGCACTCCAGCCGTCGAGAGCTGCTGGCGTGGTTCGGGGAAGAGGAGGACAACCTCCGGGCAACCCTCGACTATCTCGAGAGCGCTGCGCCGCAGGACGCAGCGCGTGCGGCGGATCTGCTCACGTCGTTCTGGCTGCCGGAAGGCCGGATCGTCGAGGCGCAGGATCGCTTTCTTCGGCTCCTCGCCCGGACCGACCTCGCCGCGGGCCCGCGCGCGATACTGCTCGAGCACCTGTGCGATACCGAGCTGCGCCTGGGACAGCTCGATAGTGCCGAGTCTCATGCCCAAGAGGCTGTCACGCTCGCCCGGGAGTCGGGGGAGCGCCGAACGCTCGCCTTCGCCCTCTGGGATCTTGCCCATGTCGCCTACAGACGGGGCGCCGTCGACGAGGCGATTCGTGCCCTCACCCGCGTGGTCGAGGAGGCCGCCGACGACGAGTGGCTGAGGTCGTGTGCTCTGGGCGACCTGGCGTCGTTTCAGATGGAGGCAGGCCGTGACGAGGAGGCGCGCGGCAGGTTCCAGGAAGCGAGCCGAGGCCTCCGGGCAGCGGGGGACGAGGCGAACCAGGCAATCACGAGCACGAATCTCGCGCAGCTCGAGCTCTACACGCGCAATTTCGAAGCCGCATATGACGTGGCGGCCTCCGTGCTTGAGAATGTCAGAGCCATCGGCGGCGTCTACGTGGGCATCGCCGCTCTCCGCGCGCTCGGCTTCGCCGCTCTCGGGCTCGGTCGCCGTAGCGAGGCGAGAGCAGCGCTTGGGGAGGCGCTCGATCTCTTCCTTGCCGGGGACAGAGCGGCAGACGGCCTCACGGAGGTGCTCGCAGGAATCGCGCTCGCAGCGGACACGGCAGACGCGCGATCTGCCGCGCAGCTCCACGGCGCAGTCAACAAGCTGGACGCAGGCGGCACCCGCAGCCCGCGCTTCCTCGAGCTCGAGCGACACCTCGCGCAGCCGCTCATCGACGCCCTCGGCGCGGACGAATACGCAAACGAGCAGGCACTCGGCGCCGGCATGGATACCGACGCCGCGATCGACCTGGCGCGAACGCTCGCCAACCCGGAGAGCCAAGGAACGGGCGCAGAGTCCTGAAGCACCGAGGAGATTCCGGGTCACTTTTCCACCTCTCGCGGCCGGTCACGCCGGAGGTCGCGGATTCGAGTCCAGTCGCTCCCGTCCTTATTTCAAGCCATTTCTGACGATTCAGAGGGCCTCAACAGATCGTCCGAGGCTCGTTCAGATTCGTTCAGATCTCAGCTACCCCACCCCTGTGAACGCGTTCGTCGAGTCGGGCCTGGTGCCAGGGGTCAGCATTCGACCGGGTATCCCTGCGAGGCCGCGTACTCTGCGGCGACGCGCTTCGGCACGCACATCGCCCAGGCACCCTCGACGAGGTCACGCATCTCATCGGCGTCGATGGCGGCCAGGCGCACGTGCACCCAGTTGAAGCGCATGTCCGACTGGCTCGGCAGCGAGAACTTGTGCGGCTCGCCCTGGACGAGCGCGTCGCGCAACTCCTTCGGGAAGCCGAAGCCCATCGTCTCCCGGTCGTGGGAAAAGGCCAGGTAAACGATCTGGCCGACCCTGAACTTCACGCGCCCGCGCACGACCGCCTCATAGCTGCGCGGAAGGCTCAGCGCGAGCTCGCGCACATCGTCGAGTGTCACGGGCATGGTCGCCCTCCTATAGAGCGATCCCCGAGACGGGATGCGGGGCGTATACGGCCTCGAGCCGCTCGATCTCGTCCTCACTCAGCGAGAGCGCCTCTGCCGCGAGGGCGTCCTCGACGTGCTCGACCTTCGTCGCTCCCACGATCGGTGCTGTGACGCCGGGCTTGTGCAGAAGCCAGGCAAGCGCGATCTGTGCGGCCGGAACGCCACGCTCGGCCGCGATCTCTCCGACGCGGTCGATGACCGGGACGTCGAGGTCCGGCCGGTAGAGCGAGTCGAGGAACGGATCGGTCCTCGAGCGAGTCGTCAGCTGCTCGCCGGAGGAGGTTCGGCTCCCCGCCAACAGCCCTCGAGCGAGCGGACTCCACGGGAGGACGCCAACCGCCCATGTCGAGGCACTGCGGGATCATCTCCCGTTCCTCCTCGCGGTAGATCAGGTTGTAGTGGTTCTGCATCGAGACGAATTGGGTCGGGGCAACACGCTGTGCCTTCGCGAACTGCCAGGCGTACATGCTGCTGGCGCCGATGTAGCGGGCCTTCCCGGCCCGGACGACGTCGTGGAGTGCCTCCATCGTCTCCTCGATCGGCGTCTCGGCGTCCCAGCGGTGGATCTGGTAGAGGTCGACGTAATCGAGTTCGAGGCGCTGCAGCGAGGCGTCGATCGAGGCGAGCACGTGCTTCCGGGAGAGGCCGCGGCCGTTCTCCCCGGGCATCGTTCTGCCACGCACCTTGGTCGCGACGACGTACTCCTCCCGCATCCCGAAGAGCTTGCGCAAGAGGCGGCCGGTGACGACCTCGCTCTGGCCTCCGTTGTAGACATCGGCGGTGTCGAAGAAGACGATTCCGCCTTCGACCGCCCGCCGCACGATCGGCTCGGCGGTCGCTTCGTCGACCGCCCACTCGCGGCTCTCATGCCTGCCAAAGCTCATCATCCCCAGGCATACACGCGAGACGCGCAGGCCGGTGCCGCCCAGGTTGACGTACTGCATCCCGGCTTCCACGGATCGTCACGTTAGTCATCGGACGGCTCGTGGGAGCGCCTGATCTCGCTGACGCTGGCGTCGTTCGGCCATTGGCGGGCCGTACACTTCGTGGATCGAGATCGCAACTCCGGTGTGTGCCGCGGGAGTGAGCTGACCTCTTGCCCGCCGGAGCGTGGCTATGACCGAGCATGCGGTGGTGATCGCCGGAGGCGGCCCGACGGGGCTGATGTTGGCGGGCGAGTTGGCGTTGGCGGGGGTCGACGTTGCCATCGTCGAGCGGCGCGACAGCCAGGACCTCCCCGGCTCGCGCGCAGGCGGTCTGCTCTCACGCACCATCGAGGTCCTCGATCAGCGTGGAATCGCCGATCGGTTCCTCTCGGAGGGACAGGTGACCCAAGTCGGGCAGTTCGCCGGAGTTCGCTTGGACATCAGCGACTTTCCCACCCGGCATCCGTACGGGCTCGGGCTGTGGCAGAAACACATCGAGCGCATCCTGGCCGGCTGGGTCGACGAGCTGGAGGTGCCGATCCTTCGCGGACGTGAGGTGACCGGTTTCGCGCAGGACGACACCGGCGTTGACGTCGAGGTGTCCGACGGCGAGTCGCTGCGGGCGCAATATCTCGTCGGGTGCGACGGAGGACGCAGCCTGATGCGTAAGGCAGCCGGCATCGAGTTCCCCGGGTGGGATCCGACGACCAGCGCCCTGATCGCCGAGGTCGAGATGGCCGAGGAGCCGGAATTGGGCATCCGCCGCGACGCCCGCGGCACTCATGCCCTCGGACGGGTGGAGTACGAGATACGCGACGGCGAAGTGGTCTACGCGGACCGGGGGCCTGTAGGGGTCATGGTGACCGAACCACACGTCGAAGCCACCAGCGAGCCCACCCTGCGCGATCTCAGCGAGGCGCTCGTCGTCGTATACGGGACCGATTACGGGGTCCACAGTCCCACCTTCATCTCCAGGTTCACCGACATGACCCGGCAGGCCGCGGCCTACCGCGACCGACGGGTCCTGCTGGCCGGCGACGCCGCACACGTGCATGCCCCGGACGGTGGACAGGGCCTCAACACCGGCGTGCAGGATGCGGTGAACCTGGGCTGGAAGCTGGCCCAGGCGGTCAAGCGGACATCTCCAGAAAGCCTCCTCGATACCTACCACGCCGAGCGTCACCCGGTCGCTGCCCGCGTGCTGCGCATTACGATGGCGCTGGTCGCGCTTCGCCGCCCCGACGAGCGCACGAAGGCCTTGGGCGAGACCATCGCCGAGCTCCTCACGAGCGACGAGCCTCGCAGGCGACTGGCCGCGACGATGTCCGGCCTGGACATTCATTACGACCTCGGCGAGGGACACCCGCTGCTCGGACGCCGCATGCCCGATCTCGACCTGGTCACCGCCGAGGGCCCACTGCGGGTCTTCACCCTGCTGCACGCTGCCCGACCGGTGCTCCTCGACCTTGGTGAGCCCGGCGCCTTCGACATCACCCCATGGGCGGATCGGGTTCAGGTGGTCGACGCCACCTACGCTGGTGCGTGGGAGCTTCCGGCACTCGGAGCGGTCACTGCTCCCACCGCCGTGTTGATTCGCCCCGACGGATATGTGGCCTGGGTGGGAGACCCAACCCAGCTCGGGCTCGCTGACGCGCTAACCACCTGGTTCGGACCGCCTACTGCGGGGTAGCTCGTCTCCGTTGGGAGTCCGCGCCGCCTCGGTCGACATTGCGCTTCAACGTCGAATCGTGTGGGATCTCTTGCGGTGAGCTCGGCAACCAGCACGCTCTCGCTGCCGGCGCTGCTCGAAGCGCGTTCAGCCGCGCCGGCAGACGTCTCTCCGGACGGAGAGACGGTGCTCGTGCTGTCGAACCTGAGCGGGACGATGCAGGCGTATCGTCTTCCGGCTACAGGCGGCGATGTCGTCCAGTTGACGGACTTCGAGGACCCCGTCGCATCTGCGTGCTTCCTCGAGGATGGCCGGGTTCTGATTCAGAAGGACGAGGGCGGCAACGAGCGCCATCAGCTCCATCTGGTCGACGCTGACGGCCGCAACCCGCCGGAGCCGCTCGTCCACGAGCCCGAGTTCATGCACCTCGACCCGCAGCAGAGCCGTGATGGCTCGCTGCTCGCCTACGCGTGCAACCGGCGAAACGGGGTGGACTTCGACGTCTTCGTCCGAGACCTGCGTACCGGCGAGGAGCGCACGGTCTTCGCACCGGGTGGGATGACCGTTCCTACCGGTTTCTCGCCGGACGGTCGCTGGCTTTCGACGGCGCGGCTGACCGAGCGGCCAGGCGACAACGACATTCATCTGATCGACGTTCGAAGCGGCGATGTCGTGCATGCGAGCCCGCACGACGACGAGGCGCTGTTCGACCGACCTGCGTGGCTGTCGGACGGAAGAGCCTTTCTCTTCGCCACGAACAGCGGGCGCGACCTCACCGGGATCGCTAGGTATGAGCTCTCGAGCGGTTCCTGGCACTACGTGCACGAGGCGGACTGGGATCTCTCCTGCTCGATCGATCGCGCCGGACAGACGCTCCTCGTCGAGGTGAACGAGGATGGGTACACGCGGCTCGAGCTCCGTCACCCGGAGACGCTCGAGCTGCGGCGCGACGTGCCTCTCTCCCGGCATGGCGTGGCGCCGCTCGCGCGACCGGCCTCGAGGCCGCGCCTCTCGCGGGACGGGAGCTTCGTCGTGTACCACGTGTCGTCGCCCGTGGAACCTGGCGACGCGTGGCGCTTCGACGTCCAGACCGGCGAGACGACCCGCCTGACCCAGAGCCCCGCCGACTTGCCACTCGACGAGCTCGTTGAACCTGAGCTCCACCGCTTCGCGTCCTTCGACGGTGAACAGGTGCCCGTGTTCCTGTGGCTGCCGCAGCGCCGCGACCGGCCTGCGCCCGTCGTGGTAGCCGTCCACGGAGGGCCCGAGGCGCAGTTCCGCCCGACGTGGCGCGACGGTGCTCTCATCCAGTACTTCGTCGCCCGCGGCTACGCCGTCGCGGCGCCGAACGTACGCGGCTCCACCGGCTACGGCAAGCGGTACGAGCACCTCGACGACGTCCGTCTCAGACTCGATTCCGTGCGCGACCTCGCCGCCTTGCACGACTGGCTCGCGGCACGGCCGGAGATCGATGGCGACCGAGCTGCTCTCTACGGCGGGTCGTACGGCGGCTACATGGTGCTCGCCGCCCTCGCTTTCCAGCCCGAGCGCTGGGCCGCCGCAATCGACATCGTCGGCATCTCGAGCTTCGTGACGTTCCTCGAGAACACGGCGCCGTGGCGGCGGTACTTCCGCGAACGCGAGTACGGCTCGCTCGAGCGTGACCGCGAATTCCTCCTGGAGGTGTCGCCACTGACGCATGTCGACAGCATCCGGGCACCGCTCTTCATCATCCACGGGGCGAACGATCCGCGTGTGCCACTGTCCGAGGCGGAGCAGATCCACCGTGTCCTGACCGAGAAGCGCATTCCGTGCGAGCTCCTCGTCTACCCGGACGAGGGCCATGGCCTTCTCAAGCTCGCGAACCGCCTCGACGCATACCCGCGAGCGGCCGCGTTTCTCGAGCGCGTGCTCGCTTGAGGTAGCTGGGGAGTCACTCGTTCAGCGGCGCGACGCGCGAGTGCGATCGAGGAGCTGGAGCAGATCGTGCGCCGCGAGCTCGACCTTCTTGTGCTCCCACTCCGCCGCTCGGTACTGGCAAGCGATCAAGCCCGAACGGTGGACGCGGCGGAAGTCGCCGTAGACGAAGGCGTAGCGAGCCTTCGTCTCGTCGGCTGCACCCTCGGTAAGGCCGAGATGCCACTCGGCGTACTCCTCCCAGGAGTGGGAGGCGAGAAACGCGTTCTCCTGCTCTGCCTGCGGCTGGACCTCCCCCCACTCGCTACGCACGACGTACTGCCGGCTGCGAATCAGCTCCTCGGCGCGGGCAACAGCTCTTCGATTGACCGCGTACGAGGCCACGACGGGATTGTCGCTGTCGGGACGTGCACGCCGGCGCAGGCCGTCAAACCGCGCCCGACGTCGTAGGTCGCGGGCCTATGAGACGCCAGGTCTCGACCGGGCCTTTGCCCTTCACGTCGACGAGCCCCAACGGCTCGACCACGAAGTCGTCGTGCAGAAGCTCCCACGTCGAGCGGGTGATCTGGATGAGGTCGGGGGTACCGTGGGACTCCATCCTGCTCGCCATGTTCACCGTGTCGCCCCAGAGGTCGTAGAGGAAACGGCGGCGCCCGATCACGCCTGCCACGACCGGCCCCGAGCTGATGCCGATGCGGAGGCGCAGGTCGTGCTCGGCGCCTTCGGGTAGGCAGTTCTTCGCGCACTCGCGCATCTCGAGCGCGAGACCCGCCAGCGCGTGTGCGTGATCCGGCCGCTCCCTTGGGACGCCTGCGGCGGCCATGTAGCAGTCTCCGATCGTCTTGATCTTCTCGACGTCGTGGCGGTCGACGAGCTCGTCGAAGCTCGTGAAGAGCCGATCGAGGAGGTCGACCACCTCGCGCGCGTCGAGCCGGCTCGAGAGCGGGGTGAAGTCGACGACGTCCGCGAACAGGATGCTCGCGTCGTCGAAGTGGTCGGCGATCGAGCCGCGATCCGACTGGAGGCGCTGCGCGATGTCGGCCGGGAGGACGTTGAGCAGGAGCGCCTCGACACGAGCCTGCGCGGTGTCGCGTCCTCGCGCGAACGTGACCAGCAAGATCATCGCGACGAACGAGACGACGACGATGTTGAGGACGTCGAAGGTTCGAACGAAGCCGGCGGGCAGGTCGGCGCCGTCCGGCCGAACGACCTCGGAGAGACCGACCGCGAGCACGGTGGTGGCGACGAAGGCTGCAAACCATGGCCAGGCGCGACCGGGGCGGTCGAACGCGACAGCCCCGAGCGGCGCGAAGAGCGCCCACAGGATCACCGAGCTCGACTCGTCGAGACCACCGAGCATCACGGTCCCGAGGGCGGGCAGGACGAGAATGAGGACCAGCTGCGCCGTGCGCAGGAACGCGAAGTTTCGGGTTCGCGCGAACACGACGAGACTGATCGTCGATCCGGTGACGTAGACCCACGGAGTGAGCGCGACCGCGCGCTCACCGATGACCCAGTACAGGCAGCCCCATACGAGCCCGAAGGGGAGGATGATGAGCGCCACGCCGACGAGGAGGCGCTTCCGGAAGCGCTCGTCGGGTGTGTCGCGTGGATCCGCGCCGATGGAGAGGGCCCGATCGAGAAGCGCCGCGGTCATGACGGGCGAGCGTAGACCACGCGTGCGCCGACGTCTCGCCGCACTACTCGACTCGTCGTCGCTGCGCAGGTCGGGCATTCCCATGCCAGATGAAGTCCGGGTCAAATTCGTCCTAGAGTCCGTCGTGTGAAGCGAGTCGAAGCCGCCCACCGCTACGACGTTCCCGTCGGGCGCGGCTTCGCATTCATCACGAACACCGCGAACTGGTCGAAGTTCTGGCCCGGTTACGTGCGCCTCGAGGAGGGCTCGAGCTGGGAAGCGTCCGGTGACACGGCTCGGCTGATAACTCGACTGCTCGGGCGCGAACGGGAGCTGACAATGACGATCACGGCCTTCGAGCCGAGCCGGCTCGTGACCTACACGAGCACGCAGCCCGGTCTCCCTGATGCATCGCACGAACGTCACTTCGAGCCCGATGGCGACGGATTCGTCTACCGACTCGTCGTCGAGTACGAGCCGCGCGGCGGGGTCGCCGGCCTCTTCGACCGGTTGCTGCTCGACCGCGGAATCCGGCGCGCGTTCCAGAGCACGTTCGTGGCTCTCGAGCGGGAGTTCGCGACCTTCGAGTAGCCAGGCGCTGCACCCGGGAGAGCGATATGCATGATCCGCAGGTGATTCGGCGCATTCCGGGGCGGCTGTCCGTCGAGAGGACAGCCACCGTGCTCCGGGTCGTCTTTGGCCCTCGTCAGCTCCGTCGCGTCGAGCTTGCCTTCGCAGCATTTTGCGCAGCCGAGTGGGCCATCTGGATCGCGCTCCTCGTCTACGCGTTCGATCGGAGCGGCACCACGACCGCCGGGCTGATCGCCGTAGCTCTGCTCGTGCCGGCAGCGGTGTTCGCTCCCCTCGGCTCGGTTCTCGGCGACCGCTACCGACCGGGGCGGGTCCTCCTCTGGGCATACGTCGTGCAGGCGGTTGGCATGGGTGTCGCGGGCGGCATCTTGCTCATGGAGGGATCCCCTCCGCTCGCGTATGCGGCCTTCGGCTTCGTGGTTGCGGCAGTGACGGTCACCCGACCGACGATGGGCGCACTCACTCCGGCTCTCGCACGGCGGCCGGAGGAATTGACGGCAATCAACGCCGTGTCGAGCTGGGTGGAGAGCATCAGCATCTTCGTCGCTCCCGCACTCGCGGGCGTCCTGCTCGCTGTCTCGAGCCCGGGGGTGGTCTTCCTCGTCATGGGCTCAGCGGTCGCCGTGGGCGCTGCACTGGTCGCTGGCGTCCCGGGGCCCATGCCGGCGGGACAGGGCGAGGTCCGTGAGGCCGTCCACAGCGAGATCGCGAGTGCAGTGAGTGCCGTACGTCGGGAACGCTCCACGCGCGTCCTCGTCGCGCTCCTGGCGGCCGACTTCTTCGCTCTCGGCGCCCTCGAGGTCCTCTATCCGCCGATCGCGGTCGACGTGCTAGAGCAGGACTCCTCCTGGGCCGGATACCTGAACGCGGCGTTCGGGGCGGGAGCGGCGCTCGCGATCGTCGTGACGGCAAGGCTCGTCGGTCGCGCGCGGCTAATACCGAGCGTGCTCGTTGGGCTCGGTCTGTATGCAGGCGCATTCCTTGTTCTCGCCGCGTACCAGACCCTGCCGCTCACCGTCGTCTTGCTAATGCTCGCCGGTCTCGGCCGCGCGATCCTCGGCGTCGGGACGCGGACGCTACTTCAGCGTGTCTCTCCACCGGACATGCTCGCGCGCGTCTTCGGCATCGTCGAGGCGATCTCGATGGGTGCGCTCGCGCTGGGCTCGCTCGGGGTCACGGTCCTCGTCGCCATCGGCGGAGTGCCGCTCGCCCTGATCGGCATCGGCTGCGTGATCCCCCTCGCCGTGCTCGCCGGGGGCAGGTCGCTGTTCGACGTCGATCGTCGGGCTGATGTCCCGATCGTCGAGATCGGCTTGCTTCGTTCACTGCACCTGTTCTCGCCGTTGTCCGCAGAGAAGCTCGAGGGGCTGGCTCGCGCGCTCGAGCGAAGAGAGACCCGTGCGGGAGACGTCGTCATGCGTGAGGGAGAGGACGGCGACTGCTTCTATCTGATCGCCGCGGGTGAGGTCGCCGTGACGTCGAATGGAACGGCACTTCGCACGCTGCAGCGCGGCGACGGCTTCGGCGAGATCGCACTACTGCACGCCGTACCGCGGACAGCAACCTGCACGGCCACCACCGACGGAACGCTGTTCAGCCTCCGCCGCGACCACTTCCTGGGCGCAGTGACCGGCCATCCACGCTCAGCCGATGGCGCACAACGGCTGGCAGCGGATCGACTCCAGGCGAACGCGTAGCTGGCGGCAGGCAGCGCTCGGTTCCGGCGCCGCAAGGAGCGAGGAGCAGGGCCAGGCGGGAGCGTTGCCGGTCATTCGATAGCCGGCCGAGCGATGGTGGACGGCTGGCGGCCGGCGAGGAGCCAGCCGGCCGCGGCAGCCGTCAGAGGGATGCCGACGACCATGAGGGCGAGGGGGAGCACCGGGCTCCGACCGAGGTAGCCGAGGTCGTCGGAGTACGTCGCGGCGAGCGCCAGATAGGCGCCGGCGACGCCGAGGAGTGCGCCGAGGAACGCGAGCGCGCCGGCGGTGGATGCCGTCAGCGTTCGGCGGATCCTGCTCGTTGCTCCGGTCGCGGTCAGGGTGCGGAGATCGCCGGCGCTCTCGCTGCGGATCAGCCCGACGGTCATGGCGAGGATCGCGAGCGCGAGGAGGGCGCCTGCGGCCGTTGTGATGGCGATGGCCGTCGTGTAGGAAGCGCTCTCGCGTCGGGTCTCGATCGTCAGGCCGCCGGCAGCAGCGAGGTCGCGGGCGTCGGCGATCTGTTCGCTCGTCAGACGGCCGGCTCGACTCGAGGAGCCACCCGGAAGGGATCTGGCTCAAGCCGCGGCGGCGAAGACCGTCGAGCGTGATGAAGGAGGTTGACGGAAGGCCGGTTAACCCGCTCGGAGAGCCGAAGAGCTTGCGGCTGTCGAACCTCAGGACGTTCGTGACGGCATGTTCGTTCACCTTTGGTTCTCTGAGGAGTGCCTTGGACGTCCTCTCCATGCTGACAGTGACGAGCTCGTTCGGTCCGGACGGCCGGGTCGACCACGAAGTCCGTGCTTGGATCGACCGCGGCGGGGGCGATTCCGAGGTACCTGAGCAGGGCGGGCGTGGCGACGTAGAGGCGCGATTCGGCGACGTAGCAGCTCGCTGGTGGAGGGGCCGGGCAGAAGATTGACGCTCCCCGCACGCTCTCAGGGTCATCGGTCTTCCGTGAGAGAGCTTCCGCGTCGAGGAATCTGATGCCGTCGATGACTCCGGGCTGTTCGCCGGGTTGGACGGCGCTGTGGAGCGGGATCACGGCCGCGTCGTCGAGATCTGCCGCGAGTCGGCGGACGCCGGCAGCCATTCGTTCGAGCTGGGCGGGCGTCTGGATCGGGACGAAGTCCGGCTCCGGCGTAGCACCGGTGTACACCCGGATCTGCCGGTTGGACAGGTTGGGCGCTTCGCCGGCTGACCGCTTCTCCTCGGCCGCCGCGATGATGACGACGGTCGCGGCGATACCGAGAGCAAGAGTGATGGCGGCGAGTGCCGCACCGGAGCGGGCCTGGTAGCGGGCGAGGTCTCGCAGCGCCAAGCGCACAGCGATCGGGGCGTGCCCGGCCGTCCGGACGAAGAGGCGAATCGCCAATGGACCCAGCAGCAGCGTGCCGAGGATCGTTGCCACGAGCCCGGCGACGATGAGCAGTGGGCGGTCCCGGTCTGACAGGGCGAGACAGCCGATGCCGACCGCAATCAGCGCTGCGGCCGCGATCGCCGAGTGGCGTGCGGGCCTCGGCTTGGGCGGTCGCCCCGAGAGCGCGAGCATGACGGGGAGGCGGGCGACCGTTCGCCCTGGCCACCAGGCAGCGGCCGTTGCCCCGACGACTGCGAGGACGATGGCCATCGCGATCAGAGCCCACGGAAGGCTGAGCGGGTCGATGCGATGGTCGACTGCCGACTCGAGAGTCGGGGCGAATACGACCCAGAGCGCGAGGCCCGCGATGGTCCCGATGAAGGCGGCGAGCGTCCCGACGACGGCGCCGTTCGTCAACAGCACGAAACGGAGGTGCTTCTCCGTGGCGCCGACGGCAGCGAGCATGCCGAGCTGGCGGAGCCGTCGCTGCGCGACGACTGCGAACCCTGCGGCGGCAACCAGCGAAGCAAGGAGGAGGAAGACGGTGGCCACGGAGAACATCAGCAACGTCTCGGCCGCACCGCTGACGTCGCTTCCGCTAACCATGGAGCCCACCCAGGCCGAGCGGTCAGCCTGGGATTGAACGAAGGACTCGGGCACTTCCGTCGTTCCGACGAGAACATCGACGTGGTCCGGGCTGTCGGAAGCGGTGGAGACGAGAGCGAACTCGTCGCTCAGCTTGCTCGGGTTCTCGACGATGCCCACGACGGTCCGTCTTCGCCCGTCGAGCGCCAGGGTTGATCCGATCTCGAGCCGCAGAGACTCCGCCACCCCGTCGGTGACGGCGACCTGGCCGGGGCGCACCGGGTAGCTGCCGCGGCGGAGCGCGAGCAGCTCGCCGCCGTAGGCGCCGCCAGAGGATTTGTGACCGGTAATCGACCGTCTCCACACTGCCGGGGACGGGCACGGAGCGGTGGCCGATCACGTCGATCGTTCCGAACGATTTCTTGGCGGAGTCGAGCCCCGCCTGGAGCTTTCGCGGATCGGAGCCGTCGAACGTGAGCACTTGGTTGGCCGAGCCGAAGTCACCGTTGTCGGCGGGAACTGAGTTGTAGGCGATCGTGATGCTGCCGATTGCGGCAGCGACAGCGACGGTGAGGAGCGTCACCACCAGGAGCTGCTGGCGCCACTCGCGGCGGAACAGGCGCCAGGCCCAGCGGATCAGCGGGCGGCGGCGCGGCGATTCCGCCGCGGCTCGGTCGTTGCAACGCCGAGCGGTGCGCGAGCGTCGTCATCGCCGGTCACCGGCAGCGAGGAGCGACTCCGGGCCGGGCGGTGCGACCGTCTGGTCGACGATGTGGCCGTCGCGCAGGAAGACGACGCGGTCGGCCCAGGACGCCAGCTGCGCCTCGTGGGTGACGACGACGCCCGCGACGCCTCGCTTCGTAGCGGCCCGCAGCAGCCTCATGACCGCCTCGCCGTTCACGGAATCGAGGGCGCCGGTCGGCTCGTCGGCGAGCAGCAACCCGCGCTCGCCGACGATCGCCCGGGCGATTGCCGCCCGCTGGCGCTCGCCGCCCGACAGCTCGTCGGGGTAGCGATCCGCATGGTCCGCGACGTCGAGCTCCTCCATCGCCTCGAGCGCCCGTCGCGCGCGCGGCCTTGGCCGCGCAGCCGTCGAGCTCGAGGGGCAGGGTGACGTTCTCGACCGCGGTCAGCCCCGGGAGCAGGTTGAAGTCCTGGAAGACGTAGCCGATCGACCGGCGTCGCATCCTCGCCTGATCCGAGCGCGAGACGTTCGCGAGATCGACACCGTCCACGAGCACCTGGCCGCTGGTCGCCTCTTCGAGGCTGCCGGCGATCGTCAAGAGCGTGCTCTTGCCCGAGCCGCTCGGCCCCATGATCGCGACCAGCTCGCCGTGCTCGACCGTGAGGTCGACGTCGCAGAGCGCGCGCACCTCGGTCGGCCCGGAGCCGTACGTCTTCGACACCTGGTGCAGTTCGAGTGCGCTGGTCATTGCGAGACCTCCATCTCGTGAGTCGGTTCGAGAGGCATGTCGGCCACCACGGCCGGCGCAGCGGGCGGCCGCTGTTTCAAGCGCACGTCGGCGGCATCGAGCCAGCGGACGATCGCCTCGAGCCGGAAGAGCTCAGCGTCGGCGACGAGCGCCAGCGCGACGTCGTCCTCTGTAGCCGCGGCCTTGATCTGCGTGTAGCCCTGCATGACCTCGATCACGTGCCGGCGGTGCACCTGCAGGATCTCGTGGACGTCCGTCCCGGGGACTTGGAGGGCAACGAGCACCTTGATCACGAGCTCGTCGCGCGGGGGAGGCACGAGGTCGGGCGGCGTGCGGAGCCACTCGGCGAGCTCGTGAGCCCCGGAGGCCGTGATCCGGTACCGCTTCCGCGAGCGCTCGCTCTCCCCTTCGTCGGTCTCGACGAGCCCGTCGCGTTCGAGGCGCTGGAGGGTCGTGTAGACCTGACCGACGTTCAGCGGCCAGACCTCGCCCGTCCGGGCCTCGAACTCGCTCTGGAGCCGCAGGCCGTACTTCGGCCCTTCGCTCAGCAGGGCGAGGAGGGCATGAGGGACGCTCATGAGTGGCTCTGCCCCATGACCATACTGGGTACTATACCGAGTATAGATAGCGTGCGCAAGTGTCCTTTGCGCGTGCCTGGGCCTCCGATACTCCCGTGGTGCCGGTCCTGCGGGAGCCGGAGCGACCCAAATCGACCAGCGCTTGACGCCATCGTCCCCGGCTCGTAGCGTCGAGCGCATGACGTGCAAAGTCGTGTGCATCTCGCATGCAACGGGTGCGGGCGGCGAAGAGCTCGGCCGACTCGTTGCCGGACGCCTTGGTTTCTCCTATGTCGACGACGAGATCGTCGCTCGTGCGGCGGCACAAGGAGGTATCCGCCCCGAGGACGTCGAGGATGAAGAGCGACGGAAGTCGCTTGTCGCCCGCGTGCTCGATGCGATCGCCGTCGGCAGCAGCGAGGTTGGCCCCAGCCTTCCGGTTCGAACCGGTGAGGTGCTGAGCAGCGACGATGTCCGCGCCTTGATCCGGGAGACGATCGAGCAGGCGGCGGGACGAGGCGACGCCGTGATCGTTGCGCACGCTGCCTCGTACGCCGTCACACCGGGGCCGGAGGCACTCCGCGTCCTCGTCACTGCTTCGCCCCAGACTCGCGCAGCCCGCGTCCGTAGCGTAGAGGGGCTCGACGAAGTCCAGGCCGCGCGGGCCCTGAAGGACTCGGACGCCGGCCGGAGCGACTATCTGAGACGCTTCTACGGCGTCGACGAGGAGTTGCCGACGCACTACGACCTCGTCGTCAACACAGACGTTCTCTCGATCGAGCAGGCCGCCGAGCTGGTTTCACAAGCCGTCTCGACCTAGAAGCGAGCGCCGGTCAGGTCGAGACATCGCCGCGGGCCCGGTCGAGCAACGCTTCGACTCTCTTGACGACTCCGGCGTCTCCGAGGCCGCGGTAGAAGAGTGTCGTTCGGCGGCGAATGACGTCGTCGGCGCTCCTCGCCCACTCGTCCGTGCCGGCGTAGAGCGCCTGCGCCGCGATGTCCGGACCGTCGGCGTCGAGCGGCTCCAGGAGCGTCGGGTCGTCGAGCGCCGGAGCGACGACGTCGCCGGCGAAGCTCCCGTAGAGATGCGCAAGATTGGCGCGTACCTCGGGCTCGAGCTCACCGGGGAGCACGGCAGGCCCGGCGGCTCCGGGAAGCGGCCAGGGTCGTGTGTCGAGGCGGCGTAGGCCGAGGTCGGCGCGCAGTCGCTCGAGGACTCCGAGCGCGATCCGGCGATACGTCGTCAGCTTCCCGCCGGCAACGCTGAGCATGCTCCCCGGTCCCCGGGTGACAACTGTCTCGCGCCGCGTGCTGACGCTCGCGCCCCTGCCGGCGGGAAGGACGCGGAGACCTGCGTAGCTCGCTCGCACCCGCTCGGGCGCCACCAGTGGCGCATCGAGCGCGACGGCCGCCTCGGCGAGGATCTGCGCGAGGTCGCCCGGCTCGACGGCGAGGGCGGCCGGATCGCCTTCGTGCTCGCTCTCCGTGGTGCCGAGGAGCAGCATCCCGTACAGCGGCACCGCGAACGTCACCCGCACGCCGTCCTGCGGGATCGTCAGCGCGGCGGACCACCCGTCGTCCACCGGCACGAGTGCGTGCACGCCCTTGTCCAACACGACCGACGTCCCCGCGGACGGCGCCTCGAGTCGACGCACCTCGTCGATCCACGGACCGGCGGCGTTCACGACCGCACGCGCCTCGACGCTCACCACGTTGCCGTCGACTCGGACCTCGGCACCCGCGACGCGACCGTGTGTCGAGCGCAGCGAAACGACCTCGGCCCCGTTGAGCACGCACGCGCCGGCCTCGGCGGCGGCCCGGACGTTGGCGAGGCAGAGTCGTGCGTCGTTCGTCCATGCGTCGGCGTAGAGAGCGCACGACCGCAGTCCCTCGACGCGTAGCGGGGGGACCAGATCGCGCGCCTTCGCAGCCTCGACGAGCCAGTTCAGTCGCGACCTGGCGAGTGCGGAGTAGACGACGATCCCGCTCTGGACGAAGGCCGGCCGGTACGGGCCGCCCCGGTAGAGCGGGAGCAGGAACGGGATGCGGCGGACGAGATGCGGCGCGACGACGTTGGTCAGCGCCCGCCGCTCGTGGTGTGCCTCGCGGACGAGGCGTACATCGCCGAGGCGCAGGTAGCGCAGGCCACCGTGGACGAGCTTCGACGACGCACTCGACGTGGCGGCGCCGAAGTCGTCCCGGTCGACGAGTGCGACGGAAAGCCCGAGACGAGCTGCGTGCGCCGCCACCGCAGCGCCGATGATGCCCCCGCCGACCACGAGCAGGTCGAAGCGCGTCCGCGACAGCTCCTCGATCGCATCTGCGCGACTCGTCACCGCGCGATCCTGCCCGATCCGCCGTGAAAGGATCGCGCGCATGCCCCTCTCGGCACTCGCGCTGGCTCTCGGTGCGGCCGTCCTCCATGCCTTTTGGAACCTGGTCCTCGCACGCGCGCCCGACATCGAGGCGGCGACGGCCGTCGCGCTCACCGCGGGGGTCGTCGCGTTCGCTCCCGTCGCCGTTCTCACCTGGGAGCTCGACGCCGACGTGTGGCCGTACCTCGCGGTCACGTCGCTCCTGCAGCTCGTCTATTTCGTGTTGCTGACTGCGGCGTACGACCGGGCCGAGCTCTCCTTCGTCTACCCCATAGCCCGTGGATGCGCACCGGTGCTCGTGCTGCTCGTCGGAGTCCTCCTGCTCGACGACTCGGCATCGGCGGCTGAGGTCGGCGGCGTGCTTCTCGTGGGGGCCGGCGTGCTTCTCGTGCGAGGCATGCGCCCCCAGGCCGGGGCACTGGAGCTCGCGCTTGCACTCGGCGTCGCGGCCTGCATCGCGGCATACACGCTCGTCGACAAGCGCGGGATCGAGCACGCGTCGCCCGTCGTGTACCAGGAGCTCTCGATGATCCTCCCGACGGCAGCGTTCCTCGCGTTCACGCTCACGCGACGCGGTCGGCAGGCCGTCAGGCATGCGGTCGGCGTGGCGACGGTGCTCGCCGGGCTCGCGACGTTCGGTGCCTACGTCCTCGTGCTCGCGGCGCTCGAGCGCGCCCCGGCTGCTCCGGTCGCTGCCGTCCGAGAGTCGAGCGTCGTCATCGCGACGGTGCTCGCGGTGCCGCTCCTCCACGAGCGGGTGAGCACGGCGCGCCTCGGCGGGGCTGCACTTGTCGTCGTCGGCGTGATCCTGCTCGGGCTCTAGCGGCCCATCGCGATCCCCCGGCCCGCGCCGTCCGGAGCCGCGAACGCTTCGTGCGCGTCGGCCGCCGCGGCGAGCCTGCTTGCGACCGGCTCGCGCCAGGGGGTCGCGCGCCCGACTGCAGTGTCGACGTGCAGGAGCATCTGCTCGGCCGTCGCGAGCGTGTCGCGGCCGGCGCCGAGCCTCATCGTGTGAAAGAGGTGTAGGCGCTTCTCGTCCGCGCCGAGGATCTGGGTCTCGACGCGAAGTGGTTCGAGACCCGCCACCTCCTGCAGGTGACGGATGTGCGTCTCGACGGTGTACGCGCTCGCACCTCGTGCGAGGTAATCGGAGTCGAGCCCGAGGGCGAGCAGGAGCGCGTCGGTCGCCTCCGCGAACACGTGCAGGTAGCGGCTCTCGGTCATGTGGCCGTTGTAGTCGAGCCACGAGGGATCGACGACCGTCTCGTGGACGAGCGGCGCCGCCGGATCCCACGGCTGCGACTCCTTCGCCCCGAACAGCCGGGCCTCGTGCTCGTGCAGCACCTCACCCGCGGCGTACCTGTGCGCGCGGAGCCCCTGGATGATCGCCACGAGGTTGTCGTCGCGGAGCCGCTCGAGCTCCCGGACCGACAATCCGGCCGCCTGCTCCTCCGACTGGGACGCGATCTTGTCGACGAGCTCCTCCGTCAGCTCGGGAACGTCCGTCAGCTTCGTCCAGGGCCACTCGAGCGCCGGCCCGAACTGCGCGAGGAAGTGACGCATCCCCGCCTCACCGCCGGCGATCCGGTACGTCAGGAAGGTCCCCATCTGCGCCCAGCGGAGGCCCGCCCCGTAGCGGATGGCGTCGTCGATCTCCTCGACCGTTGCGACGTCGTCGTTGACGAGCCAGAGCGCCTCCCGCCACAGCGCCTCGAGCAGTCGGTCTGCGACGAAGCCTTCGACCTCGTTGCGGATGCGAAGCGGCTTCATGCCGAGCGACACATAGAACGCCACCGCATCGCTCACGGAGTCCTCCGACGTCCGCTCGCCCGCGACGACCTCGACGAGCGGCAGCAGGTAGACCGGGTTGAACGGGTGCCCGACGACGAAGCGCTCGGGGTGCTCCATGTCGGCCTGGAGCCGAGAGGGCAACAGGCCCGACGTCGAGGAGCAGATGAGCGCGTCTGCATGGGCATGCTCCTCGATCTCGGCGAGAAGTCGCCGCTTGAGCGCCTCGTCCTCCGGCGCGCTCTCCTGGATCACCTCCGCGTCGCTCACCGCGTCGGCGAGCGAGGGCGCGAACGAGACCGTCCCGCGCTGTCGCGGCACGAGCAGGAGCCGCGCCCAGGCGCGCTCCGCGTTCTCCAGCACCTCGCGCACACGTCGCTCGGCCTCCGGATGCGGGTCGTACACGACGACATCGAGGCCGTTCTCGACGACGCGGCCCGCCCAGCCGCCTCCGATGACGCCGCCTCCGACGAGCGCGATGCGCATCAGCGGGCCGCCAGGCCGAGCCTCTCTCGTGCCTCCGTCGGCCCGAGCACGCGCACGTTCATCGCCTCCAGGATCGTCACCGCCCGCTCGACGAGCTGGCCGTTCGTCGCCTTCACGCCGCGCTCGAGCCAGATGTTGTCCTCGAGGCCGACTCTCACGTTCCCGCCGACGAGCGGGGCGAGCGCGACGTACGGGAGCTGCAGTCGTCCGATCGCGAACGCCGAGAAGACGCAGCCCGCCGGCAGCTGGTTCACGAGGGCGAGGAGCGTGCCGGGATCCGCGGGCGCGCCGTACGGGATGCCCATGCAGAGCTGCAGCATCGCGGGCTCGTCGACGAGGCCCTCCGCGATCAGCTGCTTCGCGAACACGAGATGACCGGTGTCGAAGACCTCGATCTCCGGCCGCACGCCGAGCGCCTGGATCTGCCGCGCCATCTCGCGCAGCATCGACGGCGTGTTCGTCATGACGTAGTCGCCCTCGGCGAAGTTCATCGTCCCGCAGTCGAGCGTGCAGATCTCGGGTCGGAGCTCCGCGACGTGCACGAGCCGCTCCGTGGCGCCCGCCATGTCCGTGCCTTCCGACCTCGGCGGGAGCGGCGACTCGACGTCGCCGAGCACGAGATCGCCGCCCATGCCCGCCGTGAGGTTGAGGACGACGTCGACGTCCGAGGAGCGGATCTGCTCGACGACCTCGCCGTAGAGCGCAGGATCGCGCGAGGGACCGCCGGTATCGGGATCGCGGACATGAACGTGCACGATCGCCGCGCCGGCGCGCGCGGCGTCGAGGGCTGCGTCGGCGATCTGCGGCGGTGTCACCGGCACGAGCTCCGAGCGCGCGGTCGTCGCGCCGACACCCGTGACCGCACACGTGATGAAGACCTCGGTGTTCACTCCGGCGCGGACTCTATGACCCGAGCAGAACGCGCGCGTCCAATCCGAGCGCACCTGCCGGGAGCACCAGGAGGGGGTTCACGTCGAGCTCGGCGACCTCCGGGCAAGCGGCCGCTGCTCGGGACACGGCGGCAACGACCCGTGCGGCCGCCGCGACGTCGAGCGGCGGCCGTCCACGTGCCCCGTCGAGTAACGGCGCGGCCCGGAGCGAGCGGACGAGGCGCTCCGCCAGCTCGTCGTCGATCGGCGCCAGGGCGACCGCGACGTCGTCGAGGACCTCGGCGTACACGCCACCGAGGCCGACGAGCACGACCGGCCCGAAGCGCGGGTCGCGCTTCGGACCCGACGATCAGCTCGACGCCGTCGTCGACCGGAGCCATCTCCTCGACCGAGAGCTCGTGTGCATCGAGCTCGCGGACCGCGCGCTCGAGCGCCTGACGATCGGCGAGCCCGAGCACGACGCCGCCTCCCTCCGACTTGTGCAAGCGGTCGGCCGCCTTGACGGCCACCGGGTAGCCGATCTCCTCGGCAGCGGCGAGCGCCTCCTCGAGCGTCGAGGCGCGACGTGCCGCGGTCATCGGCACTCCGGCGGCCGCGACGAACTCCCGTGCGCCCTCGTACCCCGCCGCCGGCGGTTCGAGCGGAGCGAGCTCGACCTCGACGGGCGCGACGCGCTCGCCGCCCGCGAGCTCGGCCAGCACGGCCAGCGCGGCGACAGCCGACTCGACGTCCCCGTACACCGGGACTCCGTGGTGGCGGAGCTCCACGGCCGCGGGCGACTCGGGGTACGTCGAGTGCACGACGAGCACGCGGTCCGGTCTCCGCCGCCGCCGCCAGCGAGCGGGCCGCCGCGATCTCCTCGCCGGCGAGCGCGGGCGTGTCGACGCCGTACCCGCCGAAGTACCCGGTGAGCAGGACCGCGTCGACCTCGTCCGAGTCGAGCAGCAGGCGACCGACGTCCGCGTACAAGGCGAGCCCACGCTCGCCGCCGCCCGCGAAGTCGACGGGGTTGGCGACGGTCGCCGTCTCGGGCAAGTGGGTCGCGATGGAGCTGCGCATCGACTCCGAGAGCACCGGAAGCTCCAGCCCCGCGGCGGCGACCACATCTCCGGCGACCACGCCGTGACCGCCGCCGTCCGCGTACACGGCGACCCTCCGCCCGCGCACGGCGCGGCCGGAGACGAGCGCCTGCGCGGCGTCGACGAGCGCCTTGGGCGTCGTGACGTGGACGATCCCCGAGGCAGCGCAGGCAGCCCGGATCGCTCGAACGTCGCTGACGAGCGCTCCGGTGTGGGATCGTGCCGCCCGCGCGCTCGCCGGGTTGACGCCCCCGGTGAGCAGGATCACGGGCGTTCCGCCGTCGGACGCGCGGGCCGCGGCGGCGACGAAGGCACGGCCGTCGCGGAAGTCCTCGAGGTAGAGCGCGATCGCGCGTGTGCGCGTCGTGCGCCGCAAGCTCGTCGAGGAAGTCGGCGGCGACGAGGTCGGCTTGGTTGCCGAGCGACGCGAACCGGGAGAACCCGAGACCGGACGCCGCGGCGAGCCGCGCGAGCTCGAGGGCGAGATTCCCGCTCTGCGAGACCAGTGCCACCGAGCCCGCGGGCAACGGGCTCCAACCGACGTCGAGCTCCTCCTCGGCGTCGAATACGCCGAGGCAGTTCGGCCCGAGCAGCACCGCGCCGGCTGCACGAGCGCGCTCCGCGACCGCGGACTTCCACCCGCTTCCCCTCGTCGTCGTGCTCGCCGAGACCCGTGGTGATGCCGACGATCGCGCGGGCACCGACGGCGAGCGCCTCGTCGACGGCGCGCTCGAATCCCGGCGCGGGAACGCAGATCACGACCAGCTCGGGGCCTTCCGGAAGCTCGGTCGAGCGACCGATGCGCGCGCTCGCCGAGGATCTCACCGCCCGCTCGGTTCACGAGGAACACCGACCGCCGGTGAGCGCCGCGCAGAGCCCCGCGCGCGACCACGTTCCCCCACTTGGACTGGTCGGCGGACGCGCCGACGACCGCGACCGACCTCGGCGCGAAGAGCGGGCGCAGGTCGCGGGTCACGCGAGCAGGCGCCGGGCGATGATCAGGCGCTGGATGTCCGACGTGCCCTCCTCGATCTCCTCGAGCTTCGCGTCGCGCATCCACTTCTCCACCGGGTACTCGCGCGAGTAGCCCCAGCCGCCGAGCGTCTGCACGGCGGCCCACGTGCACCACATCGCCGTCTCGGAGGCATGGAGCTTGGCCATTGCCGCCTCCAGCCCGACGTCCTCACCGGCATCCGCCTTGCGCGCGGCTCGCCAGACGAGCAGGCGCGAAGCCTCCACGCGCACCGCCATGTCTGCGAGCCGGAAGCCCACGGCCTGGTGCTCGCCGATCGGCTTGCCGAACTGCTCGCGCGTCTTCGCATACTCGGTGGCGTACTCGAGAGCCGCGCGCGCGAGCCCGGTCGCGGCGGCGCCCAGCGTGATGCGAGAGAGATCGAACGTGCGCATGAGACCGCGAAAGCCCTCCCCCTCGTCGCCGAGCCGCCGGTCCTCGGGGACGAAGCAGTCCTCGAGGAAGAGCTCGGCGTTGAGGATCGCGCGCTGGCCCATCTTCCTGATCGGCGGCCCGATCGTGAACCCGCGATCGCCCTTCTCGAGAAGGAACGCCGTGATGCCCTTCGAGCGCGTGCCCGGCGCGACCGTCGCGAAGACGACGTAGTACTCGGCCGCGCCCGCGCTCGAGACCCAGCTCTTCTGGCCCCGGAGGACGTAGCCGCCGTCGACGCGCTCCGCCGTCGTCGTCATCGCCGCCGCGTCGGAGCCGACACCGGGCTCGGTGCTCGCAAGCGCTCCGAGCGGCGGGCGCTCGCCGGTGAGCGGCGTCGACCCAGCGCCGCGCCTGCGCCTCGTCGCCGAGCACGAGCACCGGCTTGGCGAAGAAGCCGTTGGAGGTGATGAGGTTTCCGATGCCGGCGCAGCCGAAGCAGAGCTCCTCCTGCACGAGCGCCTGCGTGAACGAGTCCTCCATCCCGCCGCCGCCGAGGTGCTCGGGGAGCATGAACGCGGTGAGACCGAGTGCAGCCGCCTTGTTCCAGATCTCCCATGGCATCTCGGTGTCGGCTTCGTCGACCGCCGCCGCGATCGGGCGGATCTCGTTCGCCGCGAACTCCCGGCAGAGCGCCTGGATCTCCCGCTGCTCGGGCGTCAGCTCGAACACGGCGCGATTCTCGCAGCCCTACTCGGGGTCGCTCGTCCGATGCTGCGCCCGCGAGAGCCAGTCCGGCGAGATCTCGACACCCCAACCCGGGCCCGTCCGGCACCTGCACCACGCCCGTCGACGACCTCGGGCCGCGGCTCGTACATCCCGGCCTGCCACGGATAGTCGGCGTCCGGCTCGATCGAGAGCTCGACGTACGGGCCCGCGTTCGGGATCGCGGCCAGCAGGTGCAACGTGAAGACGAGGACGAGTGAGTGATTCGCGGAGTGCGGAGTGCACGGGAGACCCGCCGCGGCCGCGAGGCGCGGCGACCGCGCAGCGCCCGCGTGAACCCGCCGACGTAGCAGACGTCGGGCTGCACGACGTCCACGGCTCGCATCTCGACCATCCGCCGCCAGACGCCGAGATCCCAGTCCTGCTCGCCGCCCGTCACGTCGAGGTCGAGCGCCTCGCGTCACCTCGCGCGTCCAGTCGAGCTCCCAGTACGGGCACGGCTCCTCGAAGTGCGCGACGCCGTGGCTCTCGAGCATGCGGCCGACCTCGATCGCCCGCGCCGGCGTGTAGCAGCTGTTCGCGTCGACGAGCAGTGCCACGTCGTCGCCGAGCGCTGTCGCGCACCCTCGCGACGACGGCCTCCGTCCGGCCGGGCCACTCGTCCTCGTCGTGGCCGCACTCCTTGCCGACCCGGATCTTGAAGGCGTCGAACCCGTGCACCTCGCGGAGCCGCGCCAGACGCTCCGCCTCGTCGTCGGGCGTGATGTCCCGGCGCATGCTCGAGGCGTAGGCGCGGATCGCACCGGGCGTCCCGCCGAGCAGCTCGCAGACGCTCTTCCCCTCGAGCTTCCCGCGCAGGTCCCAGAGCGCGGTGTCGAGACCGGCGAGCGCGCGGTAGAGGTACGAGCCCGGGAACTTGTGCTCGCGCTCCGGGATCTCGTCCGACGAGCGCCGCGACGTCGAGCGCGTCGCGACCCAGCGCATGCGGCGCGACCTGGCGATGGAGGACCTGGGCGGTGATGTCGGCGTGATACGGCGCGACCTGGCCCCAGCCCTCGGCGCCCTCGTCGGTGCGGACGCGGACGAGCGCGACGTCGCGCGTGCCGAAGCTCTCGACGCTGGCGATCTTCACGGTCGAAGACGAGGACGTTCCGCAGCGCGCTCGCCGTCGCCGCGCGTCGGCGATGCGCGTCGTTGATCCGCTCGAGCGGATAGCGGGCGGTGACGAGCTCGTCGAGCTTGAGCCGTCCCTGCTCGTAGAGATCGACGAGCCGCGGGCACCACGTCCGCGAGCCGCGCCGAGCCCAGCTTGCTCCCGAGGATGCGGACGTCGTCGTGGGCGAGGTCGACCGCGACGACAGCGAAGGTCTCCCCGCGAGGCGGGCATGCCCGACGACGACGAGCGTGCCGCCGCGGCGCACGAGGCGCAGGCCGTCCTCGATCGCGGACGCTCGGCCGACGGTGACGAAGACGAAGTCGGCGCCCCGTCCGCCGGTGAGCCCGCGCACGTCTTCCGGCGAGCCGGCGTCGAGCGCATGCGTCGCGCCGAAGGTGATGGCCGCCTCGCGCTTCGCCGGCGACGACGTCGACCGCGACGATCGGCTCCGCGCCGCAGAGAGCCGCGCCCTGGACGGCGTTGAGCCCGACGCCGCCCGTGCCGACGACGACCACGCTCGCCCCGGCGCGCACCTCCGCTCGGTCGATAACAGCTCCGAGCCCGGTGAGCACGCCGCAGCCGAGGGCGAGGCGGCGTCGAAGGAGAGCGACGCGGGAACGGCGGCGACCTGCGACGCGTCGACGACGACCTCCTCGGCGAAGGCTGCGGCGTGCCATCGGCCTGGTGCACGGGCTCGCCGCGGACCGTCCGCAGCCCTCCGTCACCGGACGGAAACTCGCCCTCGCAGAGGTGCGCCTCGTCCCGCGTCGCAGAAGAAGCAGCGTGCCGCACGAGCGGAGCAGGCTGACGACGACGCGGTCGCCGGGCACGACGCTGCTCACGCCCGCGCCGACCTCCTCGACGACCCCTGCGGCCTCGTGCCCGTAGACGGCCGGCAGCTCGCCGCCCCATGCGCCGTCGGCGAAAGCGATGTCGCTGTGGCAGATCGCGCACGCCGCGACCCGCACGCGGACCTCGCCCGGCCCGGGCGGGTCGAGCTCGAGCTGCTCGACGACGAGCGGCTCGCCGAACCCACGGCAGACCGCGGCTCTCACCGCGGCGGGAAGCGCGACATCCGGTCGCGCTCGGCGACGTCCATCGTGTTCCGCGTGTACTGGGCCGACGCAGGCCGCTCCGGCTGGAAGTCCCACGGGAAGGTCACGCCCTGCTGGAGCGCGCGGAAGACGGCGAGCCGCGCCTGCTGGCTCTCCCGGACAGCACGATCGGCGGCCTCGAGATCCCAGCGGGCAGCCACCTCGCTGCGGAAAGCGGAGACCATGTCGGCGTGCTCCGCGTCGCCCGCGAGGTTCACGAGCTCGAGCGGATCCGACTCCAGGTCGAAGAGCTGATCGGGGTCGGTCGGCGTGTGGATGAATTTCCAGCGCCCGCTGCGGACCATGACCATCGGCGCGAGCGCGCTCTCCGCGAGGTACTCGCCGACGACCACCGCATCGGGATCCTCCGCGCCGCCCTCGAGCAGCGGCCGGAGGCTGCGGCCGTCGACGGGGCGCGCGAGCTCGCGCGGACAAACCCGGACGCGCGAGGTCGGCAAGAGTCGGCGTCACGTCGGCGAGCGACACGGGCTGGCTCACCCGGCGGGGAGCGAAGCGCCCCGGAGCATGGACGACGAGCGGCACCCGGGCAGGGTGCTCGCGGAACGACATCTTGTAGAAGAGCCCGTGCTCGCCCAGGAACTCGCCGTGGTCGGAGCAGAAGATCGTCACGGTCTCCTCTGCGAGCCCGCAGGCCTCGAGCGCCGCAAGCACCTCACCGATCCGCTCGTCGACGTACGACAGGTTCGCGTAGTAGCCGTGGCGACTCGCGCGCACGTCGTCCTCCGTGATGTCGACCTCGCCGACCCCACAGTCGTGCCAGAGCCGGCGGCTGTGCGGGTCGAGCTCGTCGACGGGCCGCGCGGGCGCGGCCGGGAGGTCGACGTCGTCGTCGGCGTAGAGATCCCAGTAGCGTCGCCGCGCGACGTACGGGTCGTGCGGGTGGGAGAACGACACGCAGAGGAGGAACGGGACGTCACGCTCGTAGCGGGCGTAGTCGTAGAGCCGGCGGACCGCGTGGAAGGTCACCTCGTCGTCGTACTCGAGCTGGTTCGTCATCTCGGCGACGCCGGCCTCCTTGACGGAGCTCATGTTGTGGTACCACCAGTCGATGCGCTCGCCCGGGCGGCTCCAGTCGGGCGTCCAGCCGAAGTCGCCGGGGTAGACGTCCGTGGTGAGCCTCTCCTCGAAGCCGTGCAGCTGATCCGCGCCGACGAAGTGCATCTTGCCGCTGAGGCAGGTCCGGTAGCCCTCGAGCCGGAGGTAGTGCGCGAAGGTCGGGACCGTCGAGGGAAACTCCGCCGAGTTGTCGTACACGCCGGTCCTCGTCGGCAACGAGCCCGTCATGAGCACCGCGCGGGCCGGCGCGCACAGCGGGCTCGGGCAGTACGCGTTCTCGAACACGACTCCCTCCTCGGCGAGCCGGTCGATCGTGGGCGTCCGCGTGACGCCGTGGCCGTAGGCGCGGAGGAAGAGCGCGGACAGCTGGTCGACCATCACGAGCAGGACGTGGGGCGGCCGGCTCATCGTCGCGCCGACGCTACCGGCTCGTTGACGGCGTTTCGAGGCCGGCGACCTTCGAGCACGTCCCGCACCGACTCGGCCGCCCGGCGGTGAGCCTCCTCCTGCGCCCGCTCGCTGTACCAGCCGGAGTGGGGCGTCACGATCAGCCCCCGACCCTGCGGGGCCGCCGGCGGCGGCTCGATCTCGAGAACGTCGAGCGCGACTCCGCGAAGGCGGCCGCGCGCGAGAGCGTCGAGGAGCGCGTCGGTGTCGACGAGCCCTCCGCGTGAGACATTCACGACGAAGGCCCCGTCCGGCAGCAGGTCGAGCTCGCGCGAGCCGAGAAGGCCGCGCGTCTCCTCCGTCAGCGGGACGTGGACGGAGACGGCGGTCGAGGTCCGCAGCAGCTCGTCGAGCGCGAGCGGCGTGACGCCCGCAGCGGCGATCTCGTCGTCCGGGATCAACGGATCGTGAACCGACACGTGCATGCCGAGGGCCAGCGCTCGCGCCGCGAGCGCACGGCCGATCCGCCCGAAGCCCACGACGCCGAGGCTGACGTCCGCGACGCGCAGCAGCGGGCCGGCTGCGTCGTGCTCCCAGCGACCTTCCCGCACGCTGCGATCGAGCTCGACGACGCCGCGAACGAGCGCGAGCAGCAGCGCGAGCGCGTGGTCGGCCATCTCGTCGACGCAGTAGTCGGGGACGTTGCAGACCCACACCCCATGATCGGTCGCCGCCTCGACGTCGACATGGTCGTAGCCGACGCTGGGAGCCGCGACGACGCGGAGCGCCGGCAGGCGCTCGACGTCCGCCGCCGTCACCGGGGCGAACGAGATCAACCCGACGACGTCGTTGCCGGACCACGGGGGCTCCGACGACTCGAGCGCGGCTGACGAGCCGAGCGCGTCACACGTCACGTCGAGCGGGACGGACGAGTCGCAGAGCACGCGCGCCATCGCGTCAACCGCGCACGCCGGCCCGGAGTCCCGCGCACACGTCACCGAGCTCAATCGTGACGCGTTCCATCAGCGTCGCAGGGCCGACGGTGACCCGCACGTAGCCGGGGAGGCCGAAGTCGCTGCCCGGACGAACGAAGATTCCGCGTTGGGCGAGCCCGTCCGCGAGCGCCGCGTCGTCGACGTCGAGACGCGCGAGGACGAAGTTCGCCACGGAGGGCAGCGGCTCGAGGCCCGCCTCCCTCAGTCCGCGCGACAGCGCCTCGCGTCCCTCGTCCACCTCGAGGCGTCGCTCGTCTGCCGCCTCCCGCGCGCGCAGGCTCGCGCCCCCGGCCGCGAGCGCCGCGCAGTTCACGTTGAACTGCTCCTCGACGAGCGCGAGATACGGGCCCAGCTCCTCGTCCACGACCGCGTAGCCGAGGCGGAGCCCGGCGAGGCCGTAGAACTTCGAGAAGCTGCGCAGGACGACCAGCGGCCGGCCGTCCTCGACATCGGCCTCCCGGCGCGGTTGGCGCTCGAGCGGAAGGTAGTCGCGGTAGGCCTCGTCCACGACCGCGACGCACCCGTCCGGAAGCGCGTCCAGGAAGGCGGCCCACGCGGCGCCGTCGAGGACGTCGCCGGTCGGGTTGTTGGGGTCGCAGACCCAGACGATTCTCGCCCCGCTGCGGCGGGCCGCGTCAGCGAGCGCCGCGAGATCGATCTCGAGGTCGCGCATCGGCACGCCGACGACGCGCGCGCCGCGGGCCACGGAGTACTGACCGTAGAGGTAGTAGGTCAGCGTCGGTAGCACGACGCTGTCGCCCGGTCGCAAGAGCGCGGTCGCGAGGGTGCTGATCAGCGCCTGGACGCCGTGGGCGGGGACGACGCGACCCGCGGTCGTGCCGATGACAGCCGCGACCTCGGCGCGGAAGGTGTTGTAGGCGTCTTCCGGGTACATCGATACCTCCCGAAGCGGCGCGGATCGCGTCGAGCACCCCGGGCAGTGGCCCGAAGAGGTTCTCGTTCCAGTGCAGCCTCACTACTTCGTCGAGGCCGTATCGCGTCTTGATCCCTGATATCCCGCCCGCATCGGCCGGGCCGAGCTCCGTCAGGGGAGGAACGACGAAGGTGCTCCAGTCGGTCACGCGCGACCACTCTATGTTTCCGTCATGAGCGGGACGAGGGCTGCGACGCGGATCGGCGGCCACGTCGTCGCCGAGACCCTGCGCACGCTCGGCGCGGAGGTCGTCTTCGGTCTCCCGGGCGTGCACGCGCTCCCGATCTGGGAGGGCCTGCGCGCGACCGGGCTGCGCACGGTCGGCTTCAGGCAGGAGTTGAACGCGGCCTTCGCAGCGGACGGCTGCGCGCGGGTCACGGGTCGACCGGCGCCCGTGGTCGTCTCGACCGGACCGGGCGCGTTCATGACGCTCGCCCCGATCATGGAGGCCCTCACCGCGTTCGTCCCCGTGGTCGTCGTCGCGACGCAGATCCGCTCCGACGCCATCGGTCGGGGTGGCGGCGAGTTGCACGAGACACCCGACCAGGCTGCCACGTTCGCCCCGCTCGTGAAGTGGACGGGGCGCGCGCACTCGACGGACGAGATTCCGCAGGTGCTCGCCGAGGCGTGGCGGCGGGCGGCGACGCCGCCGCCGGGGCCCGTCTACGTCGACGTGCCCTACGACGTGCTGCGCACGCCTGCGTCCCGCGTGACTCCCGACGCGGAGCTCGACGGAGCGCCGGACCCGGTGCCGCACCCGTCGGCCGGTGACCTCGATCGCGCCGCGGCTCTGCTGTCCGTCGCCGAGCGTCCGCTCGTCGTCGCCGGAGGCGGTGCCGTCCGATCGCGGGCGACAGCGGAGCTCGTCGAGCTCGCCGCGCGTCTCGACGCGCCCGTCGCCACGACCTACACGGGCAAGGGCGCCTTCCCCGAGCACGATCCGCTCGCACTCGGAAGCGCGTGGGACGAGGCACCCTTCGGAGACCTTCTGGCCGACGCGGACGTCGTGCTCGTCGTCGGCTCGTGGCTCGGGTACGAGCTCGCCCCGGTCATGAGCCGCCTCGAGGGAACCCTGATCCGGATCGACGCCGCGCCCGAGCGCATCGACGTCGGCCATCGGGCGACGGCTCTCGGTCTCGTCGGCGATGCGAGGCAGGTCCTGCGCGCGCTGCTCGAGCGCATCCCGCAGGGTGGCTCGCGGGCCGGAGCGGGACGTGCGGCCGCGGTCCGGGAAGCCGTCGAGCGCCGGCTCGCCGCGCAAGAGAACCTCGCGGTCGAGCTGCTCGCCACGATCGAGGCCGCCCTGCCCGAGGATGCCGCCGCGGCCTGGGACTCGACGATCCTCTCCTACACGGCCTGTTGGCACTTGCGTGTTGCGGAACCTCGACACTTCCTCTACCCGGCCGGCTCGAGCACGCTCGGCTACGCCTTTCCCGCCGCGCTCGGGGCAGCGGCGGCGCTGCGGGAGACGCCGACCCTGGCGATCGTGGGCGACGGCGGGGTCCAGTACGGCCTCGCCGAGCTCGCCACTGCAAGGCAGCACGACCTGAACACCGCGCTCCTCGTGATCGACGACCGCGGCTACGGGATCCTCCGCAACTACCAGGACGACGCGGGGTTCGCCCAGTCCGGCGTCGATCTCGAGCACCCGGACTTCGTCGCGCTCGCCGAGTCGTACGGCGTTCCCGCGCGGCGCTCGTCACCCGACGAGCTCGGCGCCGACCTCGGGTGGGCGCTCCGCCGGCGAGGGCCGAGCGTCGTCGTGCTCGAGGAGGTGCTGGCCATGCCGACGCCGAGCTGATCCACTGCTTGTGTTTCGCGCGGCACTCGGATTGAATGCCCCGAACGGCCTCGTCGAGGTCGTGGACTACAGCTCGAGGAGGGCGCCCATGACTACGGTCGACGAAGCGCTCAGTCGCGAGGTAGAGCGCGGCATGACCCGCGAAGACCTTCTCCGCCGAGCCGGAGCGCTCGGCATCGTCGTTGCCGGCGGTTCGTTCGGGCCGCTGACGGAGGCGGCCATCGCCGCGACGAACATCAAGAGAGGCGGCACGTTCCGACTTCCGGTCTCCGGCGCCGGCGCGCAGGACTTCATCGACGGGCAGCACATCGTCGCGAAGTCCGAAATCGCCCGCCTGATGGCCGGGTGGGACCGGCTGGCGTACATCGACGAGAAGTTCAGGATCCGGAACGAGCTCGCACAGGAGCTCCGTGCGGAGACCGCAAGCCGGATCCTGATCCGCGTCAAGGACGGCATCGAGTTCCACAACGGCAAGACGCTCAACATCGACGACGTCATCTACTCGATCCGACGCACCGCCAACAAGAAGCTCGGCCTGTTCGGCAACGGCGCGTTCTCGGCGATCGACGTGAACCGCATGAAGAAGCTGGACAAGCGGACCGTGCGGCTGTTCCTGAAGCGCCCCGACGTGACGCTCATCGAGGCCTTCGCGCAGTACTTCCAGGGCATCGTGCCCGTCGGCTACGCACCGAACAGCTTCCGGGGCGGGCCGCTGCACGCGATCGGCACCGGGCCGTTCAAGCTCCAGAGCTTCACACCCGGCCGCCAGAGCGTTCACGTGCGGAACGAGAACTACTGGCGGGATGGCCAGCCGTACTTCGACCGCGTCGTCATCTCGGACTTCCCCGACGACTCGTCCAAGGTGAACGCGCTCCTGTCAGGGCAGGTCGACGCGATGACCGACGTGCCGTTCGCGCAGGTGCCGGTCGTGCGTCGCAGGAACAACCTGAAGATCTTCGTCTCGCAGACCGGAGCCTGGACACCGCTCTGCATGAGGGTCGACGCGGCTCCGTTCAACGACGTTCGCGTCCGGCGTGCGTTCCGGCTCCTGGCCAACCGTCCGCAGATGGTGCGCCAAGGGTTGTCCGGTGCAGGCCGCATTGCCAACGACGTCTTCTCGCCGTTCGATCCAGCGTACGCCGGCGACGAGTTTCCGCAGCGGCGCTACGAGCCCGATCGGGCGAGATCGCTCCTCCGAGCGGCCGGCCACGACGGTCTGACGGTCGAGCTCATCACCTCGCCTGCCGACACCGGGATGGTCGAGGGAGCCACGATCTTCGCGGAGAACGCCAAGGCGGGAGGCGTCACGGTCAACGTGAGGAACGTGGACGGCAACACGATCTACGGCGACCAGTACCTCAAATGGCCGTTCTCGGCCGACTACTGGGGGACGCGAAGCTACCTCCCGCAGGTCGCGTTCGCGACGCTCAGGGGAGCTGCGTTCAACGAGACGCACTGGGATCGGCATCCGCAGTACCGGCGCTACGTCCGCCTCTACAACCAGGCGGTGGGGACGATCAACCCGAAGAAGCGTGCGGACCTGATCCGCGAGATGCAGCGACTGGAGTACGACAACGGCGGGTACATCATCTGGGGCTTCAAGAACCTGACCGACGCGTACTCGACGAAGGTCGGGGGCTTCAAGCCCGACCGCGGAACGCTCAACCTCAACAAGTACGGGAACGGCTTCCGCACGATCTACTTCGTCTAACGGGATGAGAACGGGCCGGGGCGGTCATCGCCGCCCCGGCCCGAACGAGGGAGGTCGGCATGAGGCTCTGGCACGGCATTCCCGGCTTCATCATCCGGCGTCTCCTGCTCGGCGTCGTAACGCTCTTCCTCGTCTCGGTCATCATCTTCGCCGCGACGCAAGCGCTCCCGGGCGACGCCGCCCGCTCGATCCTCGGTCGAGGCGCGACCCCTGAAGCGCTCGCGAACCTCAGGCAGCAACTCGGCCTGAACGAGCCGCCGGTCCAGCAGTACCTCGACTGGATCGGCGGAATCCTGACGGGCGACCTCGGGACCTCGCTCGCCGCCTCGATTCCGGTATCTGAGGTCATAGGCGAGCGAATCGTCTACTCGGCCTTCCTCATGCTCGTCGCGGCGCTCATCAGCGTGCCGCTCGGGATCTTCCTCGGCGCGGTCAGCGCCCGCCGGCGCGACGGCGCGTTCGACCACACGATGTCGGTGACGACGCTCGGCCTCGCGGCGCTGCCGGAATTCGTCGTCGGCCTCACGCTCGTCGTGATCTTCTCGACGACGGTGTTCCAATGGCTGCCGGCCACCGTCGTCACCGACCCCGGCACGGGGCCCTGGCACTACCCGAAGCAGCTGATCCTTCCCGTCGCGGTGTTGGTGATCGCGGTGGTCCCGTACACCGTGCGGATCATGCGCGCCTCGATGGTCGAGATCCTCGAGTCCGACTACGTCGAGATGGCACGGCTCAAAGGCATGCCCGAACGCCTGGTGCTCTGGCGCCATGCCGTCCCGAACGGCCTCGCCCCGACCTTCCAGGTCACCGCGCTCAACCTCGCGTACCTCGCCGGTGGGATCGTCGTCGTCGAGACCGTGTTCAACTACCCGGGCATCGGCCTCGGGCTCGTCGACGCCGTCCGGGCGCGCGACATGCCCGTCGTCCAGGCTCTCGCGCTCCTCATCGCAGCCCTCTACGTCGTCCTGAACCTGCTCGCCGACCTCGCCACGATCCTCGTGAGCCCACGGCTCCGCACCTCCCTGAAGTGAGCGAAGCAGCCGCGACCGAGCTCGAGATCCCGGCCGCGGCGCGCCGGCACCGGCCGTGGGTCGCTCTCACTGCGGCGGCGTGGCGCCAGGGGCGGACGAAGGTCGGGCTCCTGCTCCTCTTGCTCGTCGTCGGCATCGCACTCGTAGGCCCGTACTTCGCCCCTTACTCGCCGACCGAGTTCACCGGCCTGCCGTTCGCGCCCCGCTCGTCGGACGCCCCGTTCGGCACCGACGCCCTCGGCCGAGACGTCCTGTCGCGTTTCCTCTGGGGTGGGCGCTCGGTGCTCGCGCTGTCGGTGCTCGCGACCGCGATCGGCGTCTTCTTCGGGACGACCATCGGGCTCGTCGCTGCCTACTCGCGCGGCTACCTCGACGAAGTGCTCATGCGCTCGATGGACGTCATGCTCTCCTTCCCGCAGATCGTGTTCGCGCTCGTTCTGGCGGCCACCGTCGGGCCGCAGCTGTGGCTGCTCGTGCTCGCGGTCGGCCTGACGACGATCCCCCGCGTCGCGCGAATCACACGCGGTGTGGCGGTGGAGGTGGTGGAACGCGACTTCATCCGGGCGGTGGAGGCGATCGGCGAGCCGCGCCGGCGCATCCTGCTCGGCGACGTGCTGCCGAACATCACCGGGCCGCTCGTCGTGGAGACGAGCCTGCGGCTCTCGTTCAACATCGCGGTCGTCGCGGGGCTGAGCTTCCTCGGCTTCGGGATCCAGCCGCCGAGCGCGGACTGGGGCCTCATGATCAACGAGAACCGCAACGGGCTGACGCTGCAGCCCTGGCCCGTGATCCTGCCCGTGGTCGCGATCGGTCTGCTCACGATCGCGACGAGCCTCATCGGCGACGGCTTCGCGCGGGCACTCGCCGGCATCGAAGGCCGCTCCGGAAGGCGGGCGGAGTGACGACCCCGGCGCTCGAGGTCGAGAACCTGCGCGTCGTGCTCGAGGGCACGCAGATCGACATCGTCGACGAGATCTCCTTCGCGGTCCCGGCCGGCGGTGTGCTGGGGCTCGTCGGCGAGTCCGGGTCCGGGAAGACGACGGTCGGCCTCGCCGTCCTCGGCCATACGCGCCGCGGCGCCGAGATCGCGGGCGGGGAGGTTCGCATCGAGGGCCGCAACGTGCTCGCGCTCTCCCAGCTCGAGCGACGGCGGCTTCGGGGAACGCTCGTCTCCTACGTCCCGCAGGATCCCGCGTCTGCTCTCAATCCCGCGCTCCGGATCGGGAAGCAGCTCGACGAGACGCTCTCCGAGCACGGCTACGGGAGCTCGTCCGAGGATCGGCGGGCGCGTATCGCCGAGACGCTCGGCGAGGTGCTCCTCCCGAGCGACGACGCCTTCCTGCGGCGGTATCCGCACCAGCTCTCCGGCGGGCAGCAGCAGCGCGTCGCGCTCGCGATGGCATTCGCGAACAGGCCGCACGTGATCGTGCTCGACGAGCCGACGACCGGCCTCGACGTCACGACGCAGGCGCACGTGCTCGCGACCGTGCGCGACCTGTGCGAGGCGCACGGGGTCGCAGCCGTCTACGTGAGTCACGACCTCTCGGTCGTGGCGACGCTGGCGAGCCAGGTGGCGGTGATGTACAGCGGGCGCCTGGTCGAAGTGGGCCCGACGCGGACGCTCTTTCTCCAGGCCGCGCATCCCTACACCCGCCGCCTGGTCGAGGCGATACCGGAGCTCTCCGGCAAGCACGCGCTCGTGGGGATCCCCGGGACCGCTCCGCGCCCGGGACTGCGTCCGCAGGGCTGCACCTTTGCGCCGCGCTGCGACTTCGTCGTGGATGCGTGCCGGGCCGCGTTCCCGCCCCTCGAGACCGTCGCCGCGCTGCACGACGTTCGCTGCTACCGCCACGCTGCGGTTCTGCGGGAGTCCATCGCCGCTCGTCCTGCGGCTCCGCCGAGAGACGAGCCGATCGCCGAGGACGCGCTCGTCACCGTGAGCGGCGTCCGCGCCTCGCACGGCACCCGACAGGTGCTGTTCGACGTCGAGCTGACCGTCCGCCCCCGGGAGTGCGTCGCACTCGTCGGGGAGTCGGGCTCGGGGAAGACGACGCTCGCCCGTTGCATCGCGGGCCTGCATGCGAGTTACGAAGGCGAGATCTCGTTCGAGGGCGATCCGCTCCCTCGCGGCTCGCGCGCCCGCAACCGGGACACCCGCCGCGCCATTCAGTACGTGTTCCAGAGCCCGTATAGCTCGCTGAACCCACGCAAGACGATCGGTCAGACGATCGACCAGCCGCTCCAGCTCTTCTCCCCGTGTGGCGGGGCCGAGGCGCGACGCCGGATCGCCGAGGTGCTCGAGAGCGTCCAGCTGAGCCCGTCCGTCATGGAGCGGTACCCGCACCAGCTGTCGGGCGGGGAGCGACAGCGCGCGGCCATCGCACGCGCGCTGATCGCGAACCCGAGGCTGCTCGTCTGCGACGAGGTGACGTCTGCGCTCGACGTATCGGTGCAGGCGGCGATCATCGACGTGCTCGCGGAACTGCAGCGCGAGTTCGGGATCGGGCTGCTCTTCGTGACGCACAACCTCGCGCTGATCCGGACGCTCTCGCAGGAGGTCGCGGTCATGAGCGAGGGCCGGATCGTCGAGCGCGGCCTCGTCGACCGCGTCCTCGACGCCCCGAAGGCCGAGTACACGAAGAAGCTTCTCTCCGACACGCCGAGCCTCGAGGCCGCGATGGCGGCCGCGACCTAGGAGGCGACATGGACGATCCGCACGACGACCTTCGCGACGCCGGGACGGTGGAGCCGCTCACGGCGATTCCTCCGCACAGCTTCTTCGGGGCGCCTCAATGCGATCTCGCGGCGTTCGACCACGACGTCGCGCTGCTCGGCGTGCCGTACGACCAGGGCTCGCTCATCCCGTATTGCCGCGTGGGACAGTCCCAGGGCCCGAACGCCGTCCGTACGAACCCCACGTTCTTCTACGGCGGCAACCCGTTCGACGGTCCGCCCGACCCCGCGAAGCCATGCGTCGGCTTCGTCTGCGTCGACGACGGCCAGGAGTACCTCCGCGGCGTGACGATGGCTGACATCGGCGACGTCGTCATCCCTCCCGGCGACCTCAAGGCGTTCATCAACGGGACGACCGAGGTGGCGCGGCAGGTCGCCGCACGCGGATCCGTTCTCGTCAGCGTCGGCGGCGACCATTCGATCGCGTTCCCGCTCGTCCGCGGGATGGAGCCGTGGGGCCCACTCCAGGTCGTCCAGTTCGACGCCCACTTCGACACGCGCGACACCGTCGGTGGCTCGCGCTACTCGCACTCGAGCCCGATCACCCGCATCTCGGAGCTCGACTTCGTCGAGGGAGTGACCCAGTTCGGGATCAGGAACTTCGCCTCGCGCGAGTCGATCGCGATGGCCGAGAAGATCGGCAGCGTCGTCGTCCCCGCGGCGGAGATGCACGCGGACGGCCCCGCGGCTGCGGTCGCCGAGCACGCGCCGACTGGCGGGAACGTCTACCTCACGATCGACACCGACTTCTTCGACTGGTCGATCGTCCCGGGAACCGTCCTCCCCGAGCCGGGCGGGTTCACGCTCAACGAGTTCCGTGAGTGCGTGCAGGTGATCGCCGGCCGCGCGAACGTCGTCGGATTCGACGTCGTCTGCCTCAACCCGCTCGTCGACACGGCCTGGTACGGCGGGGTCACGACTCGGCTCGTCTCGTACGTGATGGCGTACACGCTCGGCTACGTCTTCGCGGCGCGAACGGAGCACGCCGTCGAACCAGCCCGAGGCACGTCGACCGCCTAGAGGACGCGGTAGACGAAGACACGGACCACCACCTCGGGCTCGGCAACCGGCAGCGCCTGGAACTCGTGGCCGCGCTCGACGAGCTCCCAGCGGCGCGCCTGCTCGAGCTCGGCGATCTTCTCCTCGTAGCCGGCAGGCGTCTGATCCGTGCGCAACGTGAAGATCAGGTGCCCTCCGGAGCGCGTGATCCGGACGAGCTCGTCGAGGCACTCCGCAGGCGCGTGACCGACGGTGAGCACCCCCGCCGAGACGACGCCGTCGAACTCGCCCGTCGGGTAGTCGAGCTCGTCTCCGAGCCGCCCCTCGCGCAGCTCGCCGTAGACGTTCTTCCGCGACGCCACGGCGAGCATCCCTGGTGAGAGGTCGATCGCGTCCAGCCGCGTGAATCCCGCGCCCGCGAGCGCGACTCCCAGGAGACCCGTGCCCGCACCCGCGTCGAGGATCCGCGCGTCGGCCGGAAGCAGCCGGCGGGCGACCGCGGTGACCGCGGCGGGCGAGCGATAGCCCATGCCGTCGACCAGCTCGGCGTCGTACGCCGAGGCAATGCGGTCGTACTCGGTCCGCAGCTCGTCGAGGTCAGAGGCGCCGTAGAGGCGATCGAGATCGATCCCGGGCGGCTCTCGACCTCGGCCCGTCCGCAGGAGCCAGAGCCCGGTTGCGCCACAGCACGCGATCATCAGCGCATACGCCGCCTGCGCTCCGAGCACGTCTGCGATCCCGCCGGCCAGGGGAGGCCCGACCGTCGATGCCGCCGCCCAGCCGACGGTGAGAAGCCCCATCACCGACCCCCTTCCGAGCGCGGAGCGATGGGCCCCTGCCGCCGCAAGCGGATAGATGATCGTGTCCATCGTCGACCAGAACGGCGCCCGCAGCAGGATGAACGCCACGGCGGCGAGCGTCGAGCTCGAGCCGAGCACGAGGAAGATGGAGAGCCCGGTGAACAGAGCGGCCGCTCCGCCGACCCGAAGCGTCGCCGCGCGCGATCCCATGCGGGCGACGAGGGCGCTCACGAGCGTGTAGATGGCGGACGCGACCGAGAAGAGCAGCCCGATCTCGCCTGCGGAGACTCCGTTGTCACGCAGCTGGAGCGGGACGAGAAGGTTGATCCCGCCGCCCACGAGGCCGATGAGCACGATGATCGCGATGCCGGCGAGGACCAGCTCGTCCCGCCTGGCGGCGGCCAGCATCTCCCGCAACTGCTGTCGCGTGACCCCGCCGGTCGCGGCCGGAGCCGCCACGAAGAGGAAGACCGTCGCGAGGGCGGCGGCGACACCGGCGACGAGGAACGGCGTTCCCGTGTCGAAGCGGTCCGCCAGGACGCCCGCCAGCACCGGACCGGTCGTGAAGCCGAGCCCGGCGACGGTCGAGGCCGCCGCAAGGGCTCCCGCGCGGCTTCGGTCGGTCAGCGAGTCCGAGAGCCATGAGGCGCCGGCGCCCCATAGCGCCCCGAACGCGACGCCGAACGCCGCGCGAGCGAGGAGCAGCGACCAGAACTCGTCCGCGAGCCCCTGACCGAACGTCGCCAGCGTGAAGAGGCACGCGGACGCGATCGTCACCTGGCGCGCGCCGAGCCGATCGGCCAGCAACCCGAGCGGAAACGCGACCACGAGCGCAGCCAGGCTCGCGGCAGCGAGGATCATCCCGGTCTCGACGCCCGAGAGGCCGAGCTCGTCGGCGAACGTCGGCGCGAGCGGGACCATCGCGATCCAGACGAGCGTCTCGAGGAAGATCAACACGTAGATGGGGGCGACGCTGCGGCGCATCGGCTCCGCGTCAGTCTTCCACCGTCGCGTCGAGCGCACACCCACCCCCCGTCAATGCGTTAGTGGGGCCGGGGCGTGTTCGTGGCTCCGGCGTGGGGCGGCGCTGTGAACGCGATCCTGGCCAACCTTCCGACGGACGCTCGCTTACGATCGCGCAGTGGACCGCGAGGAATACAAACGTACTTCCCTCGAGAACTGGCAGGTCATGGCGTCCGGGTGGGAACGTCGACGGGCGGAGATCGAGAGATCCACTCGCCCTGTCAGCGAGTGGATGGTGGGGGCGCTCGATCCGCGGCCGGGCGACATCGTGCTCGAGCTCGCGGCTGGCCCGGGAGACGTGGGCTTCCTGGCTGCTCCGCTCGTTGGCGAAGACGGCCGTCTGATCTCGAGCGACTTCTCGTCGGAGATGGTCGAGGTCGCCCGCCGGCGCGCAGCTGAGCTGGGTCTCCAGAACGTCGAGCATCGAGTCATCGACGCGGAGGAGATACCGCTCGGGGACGACTCAGTCGACGGCACCCTCTGCCGCTTCGGATTCATGCTGATGCCCGACCCTGACGCTGCCCTGGCCGAGACTCGCCGCGTCCTGCGCCCGGGCGGACGTCTGGCGCTCGCCGTCTGGAGCACCCCTGAGCGCAACCCGTGGATCGCGATCGCCGGCCGAGTGCTTGCCGAGCGCGGCCTGGTGCCACCACCCGAGCCTGGCACGCCCGGGATGTTCGTGCTCGCGCAAGAGGAGCGCCTGCGGGACCTGCTCGAAGGTGCGGGCTTCGGCATCGAGCGGATCGAGGACGTGCCTGTGCTCCTCACCTACGACGACGTGGATGCCTACATCACCGCGGCGCGGGACACCGGTGGCATGTTCGCCAGGATCTGGCGCGACGCCCCGGACGACGAGCGCGACACCATCAAGACACGCCTCGTCGAGCTTTTCGCATCGTTCGCGGCTGACAACGGCTACGAGCTCCCCGGCGTCGCGGTCGTCGCCCTCGCGAGCTGACAGCTGGCCTGGTCGACAGCTTCGTCGGGCCTTGCGGGTCCCCTATCCGACGCTGCTCGTCCTCGGCCGCGACCTAGACCTGGAGGACGAGCGACTCGGCTTGTAAGCGGCGACCGAACCCCGACCGAGCTGGCTCGTAAGCGCGCGCATCGCGGAGTACACGGACTTCGTGCCTAAGGGTTGATGTCTTGCGCCACCAAGCGGCCCGTGAGGCTCACGTGGAAGCCGATGCGGTGGAGCACGCTGTCGACGTCCCTCACGGCGATCGCCAGCTCGAGCGTCACGAACGTCGCTGGAGCCGGTTGCCGAATCGCGAACGTGTCAACCGCGTATCCGGCCGGGTTCGAGGGCCCCGTCTCCTCCACGGAGTTGAGCGAAGCGATGGGTGCCCACTGGTCCATCCGAAACGCCCAGAACGTGTTCGGGCCCGGGGAGAGCGGTCGCAATCTGTTGATGGACGGCAGGAGGTCGAGGTCGACCAGCACCTGGTCGCGCCGCCACGCTTGCGAGGTCCCTTTGAAGCCGATCGGGTCCCATGGACGGCCCGCGGCTTCGGCGTCCTGGCGCGACTCGTTCGGCAGCACCAGGACCCCACTGCGGACGATGCTGTGCCTGCCATCGCCGAGAGATGTCGCAATGAAGTGACGGGATGTGAAGAACCTGGGAAAGGCCCGTTCCTCGATCGAGATCGGCATGTCGCCTCCTTGAGTCGGTGTGTCCCACGTGGCGCTGCCCGACTCAGTATCCGCTCGGCCTATGAGGAGCGCGGTCCGAGTAGTTCGGCGTCGAGTAGCTCGGTAAGCCACTTCCTGTGCTGGTCAGCTGACCAGCCGAATTCCACCGTGAGCAGGTAGTAGAGCTCGGGGCTCGTGAGCGCGCAGTAGCGCTGTCCCGCCTCGGCCACCGACAGTCCTGCTCTCAGGTGATCGCCGACGTACTGGCCGATTCGCTCGGTCTGGTTGGCGAGCCGATCGTGCAGGAGCCGTCTGCCCAGGGCAGCGGCGAATGGCTCCTTGTCCGCCGCCCCGCGGATGACAGCGTGGACCGGGCGGGTGCGGGAGAGGATCCGGCAGCTGTATTCGACCATCCTCTCCAGTCGATCGTGGGCGTCGGGAAGCTCCGCGACCGTCGTCCACCACGGGTTGTCCTGAGTCGGCGGGTCGTCTTCGCCCGCGATGGCCATCTCGATCACGCCCTCGAGGAGACCGCGCTTCCCCCCGAGCGTGAGATAGATCGTCTCAGGAGATACGCCGGCCTTCTCGGCGACCGCGGTCATCGTGGTTCCCGCGTAGCCACCCTCGACGAAGAGGCGAAAGGCGGCCTCGAGGACCCTGCGGCGCGTCTGTTCGGCCTGATCCGCACGCAGGGGCGAGTGGTACCTGCGCCGCGAGGGCTTGACCTTGCCGGGCACTTCCACTACAGTATCACTCAATCCACTCCAGTCGCTATTTATCCATTTGATGTCGACCCTGGAGGTTGCCGTGAAGGTCATGGAACGGGCGACCGTCGACGGTCTCGAGCTCGCATACGAGCTTCGAGGGTCCGGTGAGCCAGTCGTGCTCATCCATTGGGGCGTGAGTGCGGCGTGGGCAGAGCCGCTGCTCGAGGAGCCAGCCCTCGCCCACGGCTTCCGCCTACTCACCTACCATCGCGCCGGCTTCGGAGACAGCAGCCCGATCGAGGGGCCGGTGAGCATCGCCGACCATGCCGAGCACTGCCGGCTCCTCATGCGTCACGTCGGGATCGGGCGCGCGCACATCGTCGGCCATTCGTCGAGCGTCGCGATCGCGTTCCAGCTGGCTCTCGATGCGCCTGACGCCGTGCACACGCTCGTGTCGATGGACGCGGCGCGACCAGCTCCGGCCACGGAGCCGCAGGCGGCGTTCCGCCGAGAGGTCGTGGAAGCCGCCGTGGAGCGCTACCGCGCCGGTGACACGGCCGGTGCCGTCGACATCTGGGCGCGGGGCGTCTTTGGACCCGAGTACCGTGCCCCGCTCGAGCGAGGGCTCCCCGGCGCTCTCGACCACTGCATTGCCGACGCCGACGCGTTCTTCACCCAGGAGCTCCCCGCTCTGCAGCAGTGGTCGTTCACGGAGGCGGATGCGAGGCGCGTAAACCACCCAGTGCTCGCCGTCGTCGGGCAGAGCAGCGCCCGCACCTTCCCCGAGCGACGCCAGCTGCTGCTCTCGTGGCTTCCGAACGTGGAGCCCTTCGAGCTCCCCGACGCAACGCACCTCCTCCATGTGGAGAACCCAAGGGGGATGGCCGAGGCCCTCGCGTCGTTCTTCCGTCGGCACCCGCTCACGCCACCATGAGCCCGTGGAACTGGTGGTTGCCGCAATAGGCACCACGTCGACCCTCGGCGCGGGCTCGGCTCCCAGGTGCCTAGGATGGGCTCTGTGCAGAGCACCGACGCAATCAAGCGAATCACGTGTGTATGCGGCCAGGTCGTCGAGGGCAAAGACGACGACGAGCTCTGGGCGAAGGCCCAGGTGCACCTGGCCGCTGACCATCCGGCGCTCGTCGGGAAGGTCTCCCGCGAGGACATCCTCGCCCAGGCCGAGGAGACCTAGACGGTCGTCGGGGTCTCGCCGAGCAGGCGTCGGTAGACGTTCTGGACGGCCGGGCTCGGCGCGACTCCGAGCTCGTCTCGGAGCATGATGCGCAGTCGGTCGTAGGCGCGTAGCGCCTCTGCGACGTTTCCCCCTTGCTCGAGCGCCTCCATCAGGATCACGTGGCCGCTTTCGCGGAACGGGGCCAGCTCGATCAGCTGGCGTGCGCAGTCCGCTGCTTGTGGGAGCGTCGGCCCGCCGAGCCCGAGCCTGGCCGCCGCGAAGCATTCGAGCCCGCGCACGCGGACGTCGTCGAGGCGCCGGCGCCAGTCGTCGAGCCAGGGCCGGTCGTGGCTTTGGAGGAGGGGCCGGCTGGCCACGTGGTAAGCGACCCCGGACGGGCCCCAGGCCTCGGTCCACTCGCCGTTCGCGACATGTGACTCGGCCCGATGGAGCGCCTCGACTGCGGCTTCGACGTCGACAGACGCGTTGGCAGGCAGCAGGAGCTCGATCTGCGCTCGTCCGACCAGCAGCTCCGGCCCGAGCACGCGGCGCAGCTTCGAGAGCAACACGCTGAGCCGAGGGTTGTGGCCGGGCGTCGCCTCCTCGCCGTAGACGGCGATCAGCAGCTCGTCCCGCTCGATCCGGCGGAGCCGGTTGAGCACGAGGTAGGCGAAGAGCAGCGGGCCCAAGGCTCCCGGCAGGGAGTCCTCCACGCGCTCCCCGTCGAGCCGCACCACGAGCCGGCCGCAGAGCTGAATCCGCGTCTCACCCGTCGGCGCCATCCCACCAGATTAGAAAGGTCGGCGAAAGGTTTGCGAAACCCCGAGCCGCGACTATCGCTTCGTGAAGACAGGGACGAGCGATTCACCAGACGAGATGACAGGAGGAACCATGGAATCCAGGAACGTCGAGACCTACCGTGCAGGGCACGAGGCCTTCAACCGGCGCGACTTCGAGGCGATGGTCGGGGAGTACGCTGAGAGCATCAGTTGGATCGACCAGGCCCGGGGCGTCACGTTCAGTACACCTCAGAAGTTCAAGGACGAGTTCCTCGAAGGATGGATCGAGGCCTCCTCGGACTGCCAGGTCACTCACGCCCGGTACACGGACGCCGGCGAGACGGTCGTCGCGCGGTTCACCGCCCGCGGTACGAACGACGGCCCGCTCGGTCCCTTCCCGGCCACCGGCAAAGAGTGGACGCTGCCGATCTGCGAGATGTGGCACTTCGACGCCGACGGTCGGGTCGTCGGTGGCGAGATCTACTACGACCAGGTCTCTCTGCTCACGCAGCTGGGGCTGCTGCCCGAGCCGGCCTCGGTGTGAGCGGCGAACTTCACGACTGCGAGCACCGAACCTAGCCGAAGGAGGTTGTCATGAACCAGAAGCCCGCTTCGTTTCTCGCCTCGCCGCAGGAGGCGCTGCAGGCGCCCGCCGGAGGAGTTCCTCTACCTCGCCTGTCTACACGAGGGAACCGGCGTGGAGAAGCCCGACTTCCTCGCCGTCGTCGACGCGGAGGAGGGCCGGATCGTCCACGAGCTGCCGATGCCGAACGCCGGCGACGAGCTCCACCACTTCGGCTGGAACCGTTGCTCCTCGGCCTGCCACGGACCGGATCGCTCACACCTGATCGTGCCCGGCTTCCGCTCCTCGCGCATCCACATCGTCAACGTCGCCGACGATCCGCGGCGGCCGCGGATCGAGAAGGTGATCGAGCCCGAGGAGATCACGCGGGAGACGGGCTATACGCGGCCACACACTGTCCACTGCATGCCCGGCGACAACATCGTGCTCGCGATGCTCGGAGACGCGGACGGCAACGGCTCCGGCGGCTTCGCGGTCATCGACGCGACGACGTTCGAGATCAAGGGCCGCTGGGAGAACGGTGACGACCGGCCGTCACTCAACTACGACTTCTGGTACCAGCCGCGCAAGAACGTGCTCGTCTCGAGCGAGTTCGGCGAGCCGAACGCATACGAGAAGGGCTTCGACCTCGCCGATGTCGAGGCCGGCCGCTACGGCCAGCGGATCCACTTCTGGGACCTCGAGCGAGCGAACGCTGCAGCAGTCCCTGGACCTCGGCGAGCAGGGCCTGGTGCCGCTCGAGGTTCGCTGGCTCCACGACCCGGATGCCGAGCAGGGATTCGTCGGCGCGGCGCTCTCGAGCGTCATGTGGCGGTTCCACAAGAACGGCGCCTGGACGGCCGATCCGGTGATCGCCGTCGAGTCGGTCGAGCTCGAAGGCTGGCCGTTTCCCGTGCCCGGGCTGATCACCGACCTCGTCCTCTCGATGGACGACCGCTTCCTCTACTTCGCGAACTGGCTGCACGGAGACGTCCGCCAGTACGACGTCTCCGACCCCACGAACCCGAGGCTCACCGGACAGCTCTGGCTCGGCGGCGTGCTCGGCAAGCCGGACGACGCCGGTCGCGGCCTGAACGGCGGCCCGAACATGCTCCAGCTCTCATACGACGGCCGCCGCCTCTACATCTCGAACTCGCTGTACTCGACCTGGGACAACCAGTTCTACCCCGACATGCGCTCGTGGCTGCTGCGCATCGACTGCGATCCCAGCGGCGGCATGGAGATCGACCGCGAGTTCTTCGTCGACTTCTCAGACCGGCCGGACGGCCCCGCCCGCGCCCACGAGGTGCGCCTGCAGAACGGCGACTGCACCACGGAGATCTTCCAGTGATCGCGCACATCATCGGCATCCCCATCGAGGAGAGCGTCTCGCAGCTCGTGCCGGTCGGCGCGGCGATGATGACGGCGGTCGCGATCGCCGGTCGGGCAGGGTTCGGCCGCCTACGACTTCGACTCCGTCACCGGTCGCCTGGAGCAGGCGACTAGCAGGTCGAAACTCGTTGGCGGTGTCGCCGTACCCACTCTGGTCGGCCGTGGACGGTCGACGGAGTCACTTCAAAAGGTATAGCCGTCCCGCTTCCAAATGTATAGCATCGGCCAATCAGAGCCACGAGAAGGGAGAGCACCATGGCCGTGATCGATGAGCTTCTCGGGAACGCCGAAGCCTATGGGGTGGCGTTCGACAAGGGCGAACTTCCTCTACCGCCTGCAAGACGGGTTGCGATCCTGGCGTGCATGGACGCCCGGCTCAACCCGTACGGGCTGCTCGGTCTCTCGGAGGGCGATGCGCACGTGATCCGAAACGCGGGCGGCGTTGTGACAGACGACGAGATCCGTTCGCTCGCGATCTCACAGCGCCTGCTCGGCACCGAGGAGATCATGCTGATCCATCACACCGACTGCGGGATGCAGACCTTCCGCGACGACGACTTCCGACAGCAGATTCAAGAGGACACCGGGATCAAGCCGGAGTGGGCGCCCGAGAGCTTCGAGAACCTCGAGGTGGACGTGCGCCAGTCGATCGCACGGATCAAGGCAAGCCCGTTCATCCCACGCAAGGATCAGGTCCGCGGCTTCATCTACGAAGTCGAGACCGGACGAATTCGCGAGGTCCGCCGAGTCCGAGCAAACCTGAGAGCCGGCGCGTCCCGCGTCGCTCGCGCTCGATGCGCTCTTCGTCCGCGGCCGCCCGGAGCTTCGACGAGCGGCGGGCTCGAAGATCCGCTCGGACCGACTGGCTACACGATCTCGAGTCCGACGTAGTTCTCGGCGAGCGATGTGGCGGCAGCGTGGGAGGTCGTCACGTATCGCAGCTGGGAGAGCTGGAGTTTCAGGTCGAACGGGTCCTGGCCCGGCGGGCGGTGGAGCATGTGAGTCATCCACCACGAGAAGTGCTCGGCCCGCCAGACGCGCCGCAGGCAGGTGTCGGAGTAGGCGTCGAGACCGGCCGTGCCGCCGGACCCGAACCAGTCCACGAGCGCTTCGGCGAGCACGCGCACATCGTGGAGCGCGAGGTTGAGGCCCTTGGCCCCGGTGGGCGGCACGATGTGCGCGGCGTCGCCCGCGAGGAACAGGCGCCCGTAGCGCATCGGCTCGCAGACATAGCTGCGCATGCCGGTGACCCCCTTCTCGAGGATCGGTCCTTCCGCGAGCGTCCAACCCTCGAGATCGAGCCTCGTCTGCAGCTCGTCCCAGATGCGATCGTCGGGCCACTCCGCGAGGTCCTCGTCGGGGTGGCACTGCACGTACAGGCGACTGAGCTCCGGAGAGCGGAGGCTCAGGAGCGCGAACCCGCGCTCGTGGTGCGCGTAGACGAGCTCGTCGTTCGACGGGGCGACCGCCGAGAGGATCCCGAGCCAGCCGAAGGGGTACTCGCGCGAGAACTCCGAGAGCACGCCTGCCGGAATGCTCGGCCGGCAGATCCCGTGGAACCCGTCGCAGCCCGCGATTACGTCGCATTCGAGCTCCTCGTCGCGACCCTCGTGCCGGTACCGGATAAGCGGACGCTCGGTCTCGAGGTCGTGCACCGAGACCTCCGTCACCTCGAAGTGGAGGGATTGACCGCTCTCGAGGCGAAGGTGGATGAGGTCCTTGACGAGCTCGGTCTGGCCGTAGATCACGATCGCCCGCCCGTCGGCGAGGTCGCTCAGCGGGATCCGGTGGCGCTCGCCTGCGAACTGGAGCTCGATCCCGTGATGGACGAGCCCTTCGCGCCGCAGCCGCTCGCCCGCGCCTGCCTCCACGAGGAGATCGACGATCGTCTGCTCTATGACCCCTGCGCGAATGCGCGCCCCGATGTACTCGCGGCTCCGGTCTTCGAGGATCACCGTGTCGATGCCCTCGAGCTGGAGGAGGTGGCCGAGCGTGAGCCCGGCTGGACCGGCGCCGACGATGCCCACCTGCGTGCGCGTGGGTTTCACCCGTTCTTGTTCTCGTCCAGGACCCGTTGGGCGATCGCGAACGCGCCGTTGGCCGCGGGCACCCCGCAGTAGACGGCGCACTGGAGCAGAACCTCCTTGATCTCATCCGAGGTGACCCCGTTGCGCAGCGCGGCACGGACGTGCAGGGCGAGCTCGTGCTCGCGGCCGGTCGCGACGAGCGCTGCGATCGTGATGCAGCTCCGCGTGCGGCGATCGAGGCCCGGCCGCGACCAGATGTCGCCCCAGGCGTAGCGGGTGACGAGATCCTGGAAGTCGGCCGTGAACCCGGTTGTGCCCGCGATGGCACGGTCCACGTGCTCGTCCCCGAGCACCTCGCGCCGCGTCTTCATGCCGTCGTCACTCACGCTGCCACCACCTCCTGTCCGAGATGCTCGAGCACCGCCGTGGTGAAGGGGTCCGCCCGCTCGACGTTGGCGAGATGCCCCGCGCGTTCGAGAACTACCAGCCGCGATCCGGCGACCCGCGAGGCGATTAGCTCGGCGTGTGCGACCGGCGTCGCCGGGTCGTCCTCGCCCGCGATCACGAGTACGGGCGTGGCGATCGCAGAGATGGACTCCCGCACGTCCCAGGCGCCGACGGCTTCGCAGCAGCGCGCGTAGCCCTCCGGCGGCGTCGCGGCCAGCATCGCCCTGAAGCGCGCCACCGTCTCCGGCTCCTCGCGTGCGAGCGTCATCGTGAACCAGCGGCGGACCACGGAGTCGGCGATGGCCTCCATTCCCTGGGTACGGACGATCCGCGCGCGCTCCGCCCAGCCTTCCGGAGGTCCGAGGTACACGGACGTGCAGGCGAGGACGAGACGCTCGACCCGCTCCGGTGCCGCCAGCGCGAGCGCCATCCCGACCATCCCGCCGAGCGAGACTCCGCACAGCGAGACGCGCTCGAGCCGGAGCTCGTCGAGGAGCGCGAGCAGGCCGTTCGCGAGCGAATCCACTGTGCACGGCAGCTCCGGGAGCGACGACGAGCCGTGGCCGGGATGGTCGTAGGTGAGGATGCCGAAGTGCTCGGCGAGAGCGGGGAGCTGCCGCTCCCACAGGTCCTGGGTCGTACCGAGTGAGTTGGACAGCACGACGACCGGCGCGCCTTCGGGGCCGTGGAGGACGTGGTCGAGCGTCATCTCTTCCCGTCCTCGTACTCACTGAGCGCACGGTCGACGAGACTTTCGGCTGCTCCGAGGTATTCGGTGGGATCGAGCAGTGACTCGACCTCGTCGGCGGTGAGCCCCGTCCGCGCGTCGGCCAGGAGCGCGTCGCGGAACGACGGCGCGCGCGCGGCTTCCCCGACGAGCATGTGCGCCTCGGAGCGGCCCAGGCGGGAAGTGAGAGCGAACGAGATGCGCTCGGCGACCACGAGTCCACCGCCCAGGTCGAGGTTCGCGCGCATCCGCTCGGTGTTCACCTCCAGGCCGGTGACCGCGTCCGCCGCGGCGGATGCCGCTCCGCCGGCGAACGCGAGTGCTCCGGAGAGCGCCTCCCACTCGGCATGCCAGGAGCCGACCGCACGCTCGTGCTCGTGGGGGCGGCCGGCGAGGAGAACGGATGCGTGCGCGTGCGCGAGCCGGCCGGATGCGACCGCGAGCGTGGACGAGACGGGATTGCGCTTCTGCGGCATCGTCGAGGAGCCTCCCGCCGACGCCTCGGCGACCTCGCTCACCTCCGTCTGCGCGAGCAGTGCGACGTCGAGGCCGACCTTCGCCGCCGCGCCGCCCGCGGCGTCGAGCGCCGCCCCGAGCTCAGCCACGCGCTGTCGGCTCGCATGCCAGGGGAGGATCGGCTCGGCGAGCTCGAGCTCCTCGGCGTAGCGGCGCGCGACCTCGAGCCCGCTGTCTCCAAGCGCCGCGAGCGTTCCCGCGGCGCCGCCGAGCTGCGCCGCCAGGCGCTCGTCTCGGACCGCCTCGAGCCTGCGCTTGCCCTCGAGCACAGCGACGAGCCATCCGGCTGCCTTCAGACCGAACGTCGTCGGGACTGCCTGCTGGAGGAGCGTTCGCGCGGCCATGGGCGTCGATCGGTGTGCGCGCGCGAGCTCCGCACACCGGTCAGCGAGCCGGTCGAGCTCGGTGAGCACGACCGACCCGGCCCGACGAGCGACGAGCATCGCCGCCGTATCGACGACGTCCTGACTCGTCGCGCCGAGGTGGACGTCGTCCGCGGCCTCGCCGCCGACGGCCTCGCGCAGTGCGCGGACGAGCGGCTCGGCTGGATTGCCGACCGCACGGCCGTCCCGGGCGAGCTCGTCGGTGTCGTACAGGTCGGAGCGGCACGCGTCGACGATCAGGGCTGCGGTCTCGTCGGACACGAGGCCGACCGCGGCGCACGCCCGGGCCAGCGCTGCCTCTGCGTCGAGCATCCCCTGCAGCCACGCGCGGTCGGAGACCGCGTCGCGCAGGTCCTGCGGGACGAAGATGGTCGAGAACGGTGTCACACCGCGAAGAACGTCGTCTGGCCCGTGCCCTGGAGGACGATGTCGAAGCGAAGGGCGCCGTCCTCCGCGCGCGCGACGAGGGTTGCCCGCTCATCCGGCTCGAGCCCGAGGAGCACGGGGTCTTCGGCGTTCGCGGTCTGCTCGTCGGGGAAGTACGTGCGGGTGGCGACCCGCTTCAGGAGGCCGCGGGCGAAGACGCCGACGACCAGGTGGGGCGCCTGCGGCCGACCATCCACCCACGGAACGCGACCGGGTTTCACGGTGACGAACTCGAAGCGGCCGGCGTCGTCGGTGCCCGAGCGCCCGAAGCCGGTGAACCCGAGCTCGAGCGGGATCTCCTCGCGGTCGTCGCTCGGATGCGCGTAGCGCCCGGATGCGTTCGCCTGCCAGATCTCGACCATGCCGTCGGGGACCGGATCACCGGCGCCGTCGAGGAGCACGCCCGAGATGCGAATCGCGCGCGGGTCGGACTCGTCGACGAGACGGTTCGAGATCGGGCCACCGAGGAGTCCGATCGTCAGGAACGGCCCGGTGGTCTGCGACGGGGTGAGCGCGAGCTCAGTCATCGTGCGGCTCCTCGAGCGGTGTGGCCCCGCGGCCCCCGAGCACGATGTCGAATCGGAACCCGAGCGCCCAGTCGGGCCGCGTCAGCTCCATGTCGAACGTCGAGACCAGGCTCTCGCGCGCACGCTCGTCACGGATGGAGTTGAAGATCGGGTCGAACCGGAAGAGCGGATCGCCCGGAAAGTACATCTGGGTGACGAGCCGTTCCGGGAATGCGCGGCCGAAGAGCGAGAAGTGGATGTGCTTCGGCCTCCATGCATTCGGGTGGTTCTTCCACGGATACGCCCCCGGAAGCACCGTCGTGAACCTGTACGTCCCGTCGTCGTCGGTCAGGCAGCGTCCGCACCCCGTGAAGTTCGTATCGAGCGGCGCGTCGTGGGTGTCGACGGAGTGCCGATACCGCCCGGCCGCGTTCGCCTGCCAGATCTCGACGAGCTGTCCGCGAAGAGGCCGCCCGTCGGAGTCGAGGACACGCCCGGTGACGATGATGCGCTCGCCGAGCGGCTCGCCGGCATGCTGACGTGTGAGGTCGGCGTCCGTCTCGCGGAGCGGGTCGTCCCCGTACACGGGACCCGTCAGCTCCGAGAGCGACGCGGGGAGGAGAACCAGGGGGCTCGTCGGTGCGCGAAGCCGCGTGCCGACGTAGTCGGGGTAGAGGAGCGGCGGGTCGACGTCCGTCAGAGCGGCGTCCGGGATGCGGGCGAAGGCCGTCTCAGGCCGCACGCCGATCCTCCAGGTCGACGTCGATCGGGGCGCCGGTCGCGGCGCGGACCTGCTCCACGGTCGCGTCCCCGAGCAGCTCGGTCAGGACGAGTGCCCCGTCCCGCAGCCGAAAGACGGAGAGGTCGGTGACGACGACGTCGGCGGCTCCGCGTGCGGTGAGTGGGTACGTGCACTCGGAGACGATCTTCGGCTCGCCCGTCGACGACGTCGCGGTCATGGTCACGATCACACGGCGCGCCCCGACGACGAGGTCCATCGCCCCGCCGACACCGAGCACGTCCTTCCCGGGAACGGCCCAGTTCGCGATGTCGCCGGAGATCGAGACCTGCAGGGCTCCGAGCACGGCGACGTCGACGTGTCCGCCGCGGATCATGGCGAAGCTTTGTGCGCTGTCGAAGTACGCGGCGCCGGGGAGCGCGGTGACCGGTTGCTTCGCCGCGTCGATGAGGTCGGGGTCGACCTCGCCCTCGTCGGGTCGTGGCCCGACACCGAGGAGACCGTTCTCCGTGTGGAGGACGACGTTTGCGTCCTCGCCGAGCAATCCCGGGATGAGGTTGGGGATGCCGATGCCGAGGTTGACGACCTCGCCGGGCCGCAGCTCCTGCGCCGCGCGGGCCGCGATCGCGGTCTTCACGTCGCCGGTCACCGCGAGAGCACCAACTCGTCCACGTACAGGTGCGGAGTGTGGATCGACTCCGGCTCGAGCTCGCCCGCTGGCACGATCTCTCCCACCTCGGCGATTGTCACCCGTGCGGCCGTCGCCATCAACGGGTTGAAGTTGCGCGCCGTGCGCCGGTACCAGAGGTTGCCGAGCTCGTCACCGCGCGCCGCGTAGACGAGCGCGACGTCCGCGTGGATCGGGCGTTCGAGCACGTGGCGGACACCGTCGACGACGTGCTCCTCCTTGCCCTCCGCGAGCAGCGTGCCTGCGCCGACCGGCGTGAGAAAGCCGGCGATCCCGGCGCCCGCCGCGCGGATGCCCTCGGCGAACGACCCCTGGGGCACGAGCGTCGCCTCGATCTCGCCGGCGTTCACCGCCGCCACGGCCTCTGGGTTCGAGGTGAAGTACGACGAGATCCCCCGCTTGATCCGGCCCTGGCGCAGCAGCTTCCCGAGCCCGCGTCCCGGCTCGCCGATGTTGTTCGAGACGATCGTCAGCTCGTCGGCGTCGGAGCTCTCGACCAGGGCGTCGATGAGCGTGAGGGGCGCGCCGACGAGGCCGAACCCACCCACCATGACCGTGTCGCCGGAGCGGATCGTCGACACCGCCTCCTCGGGATCGATGGGGCCGCGCGCAATCGCCATCAGTCACGTCCGTTTCGTCGCCGGATAGCAGGGAGCCTAACCGCAGTTGTATGCAAACGCAGGGTGCAGGCCCGGCTGGGAAGCGCATGCTGGACTCCCCACAGCGGGTGTTGTATACATGCGCCAATGCCCTCGCGACGCTCTCGTCGAACCGCCGGGAGTCGTCCCGATGCGTGCCCAACAACCAGAGGGGTTGGGTCGTCGGAGACGGGGACAGCACAGAGGTCGGGTCGGGACACTGCTGACCGGTTCGTCGGGAACGAGAACGTCTCGGGGTACCCAGCCCGTCGTAGGCAGGCATGACGGAAGGAGCGTGGTCGTGAAACGGTACGGATTGATTGCGGCCGTGGGTGCCGTAGCGACGCTCACTGCCCTGTTGAGCGGATCGAGCGCGTTCGGAGGGTCGAGCGAGTCCGCTCAGGCGAGACCGATCAAGATCGGCGTCCTCACGGCGCTGACTCCAGGTGCTTCCAACTTCGTGCCCTGGGGACAGCAGGTGCGCGCGGGGGCAGCACTCGCGGTGAACCACATCAACAGGGCAGGCGGCGTGAAGGGTCGCGGGGGCGGCCGACTGCTCAACCTCGTCGTCGCCGACGACCAGTCCACGAACACGAACGCAGCCATCGACGGCTTCAGGCGCTTGACGCAGCAGGAGAACGTCGTCTCGGTCGGGGGCATCATCGGCAGCCCCATCGCGCTTGCGACGACACGGCTCGCGGAAGAGGCGAAGGTGCCGCTGTTCCTGACCAAGGCCGGGAACAACGAGATCCTGTCGCGGTCGAGCCGTTACACGTTCCGTACCTGTCTGCCCGCGGCTGCCATGGTGGCTACCTCGGTCGTTCAGCTCGCGCAGCGGCGGAACATCAGAGAGGTCGGCGTGATCATCGCCGACTACGCGTGGGGTCAGTCGTTCAAGTCGTCGCTCGAGACGGTTGCGAAGACGGCGCCGAACATCAGATTCAACATCAAGGTCGCGCCGCTGCCGACGCAGAACTTCATCCCGTATCTGCGCGAGATGGACGGCTCGGCGCTGCTGGTTGCGACGGGTCATCCACCGGGCTCCGGGCTGATTCTCGCGCAGTCCCGTCAGCTCGGGATCAAGGCGCCGGTCGTGGGCGCGTACTCGCCGTACTCGCTGACCGTGAGAAACGCGGGAGCGGCGTCGTACGGCGCCTGGAGCGACTTCAAGTGCATGGCGACGGGAACGAAGCAGTACAAGGCGCTCGCGAAGAAGTACCTGCGGACGTTCCCGCAGAACGAGTTCATGGAGGACGACGCGCTCTCGGGTTACGCCTACGTGAGGATCGTCGCGGAGGCGATCAGCAAGGTCGGAGTCAATCGGCAGAGGATCGCGGCGTACGTCCATTCCCACACGTTCAACATCCCCGGGTACGCGTTCCCGCTGCGCTGGACGCCGTGGGGTGAGCTCCGAGGGGCGACGGTGCAGTTCGCGATCCTGACGAGGGGTCCGACACCCGAGCCTGGGCTCAACACCAACGGGGACTGGTGGCCGAGGGTGATCTTCAAGTCGCAACCACTCCCGCCGTATCGTCCACCGTCGTAGCCTCGGAGGCGAAGCCTGCTCCTCGAGGTCGAGGCGGTCACGAAGCGCTACGGCGGTCTCCCGGCCGTCGACGGCGTGACGTTCGGGATCGACGACGGCGACATCGTCGCCGTCGTCGGTCCGAACGGGGCCGGAAAGAGCACGCTCCTCAAGGTCATCGTCGGGCTGGAGCGCCCGACACGCGGCAGCGTCCGGCTGGAGGGTGAGCGGATCGACGGTCTGCCCGCCCACCGAGTCCGGCACCAGGGAGTCGCAATGGCCATGCAGCGACCGCTTCCCTTCGCGTCGATGACGGCGCTGGAGAACGTCGTCCTCGGCGCGATGTTCGGAGCCGGCGGTGGGATCGTCGGTGAACGGGAGGCAAGGCGACGGGCGGCAGAGTCGTTGGCGTTGGTGGGGCTGGAGGAGCGAGCCGGGCTGCCGGTCTCGAGCCTCAACCTCCACCAGCAGCGGTTTCTCGAGATGGCGAAAGCGCTCGCGGGCCAGCCCAAGGTGCTGCTGCTCGACGAGGTGATGGCTGGGCTCAACGAGGCGGAGCTCGCCGCCTCGGTCGAGATCGTCCGGAGCGTCCGCGACCGCCTCGGCACGGCCATTCTCTGGGTCGAGCACGTGATGAGCGCGGTCATCCAGCTCGCCGAACGAGCGATCGTCCTCAACTTCGGAACGGTCCTGGCAGACGGCGAGCCCGACGTCGTCATGCGAGACCCGAAGGTCGTCGACGCGTATCTCGGGCAGGCCCGCGTTGCTTGAGGTTGCCGGCTTGGCCGCCGGGTACCTCGGCGAGCGGGTCATCGACGGCATCGACATCGAGGTTGGCACCGGGGAGGCGGTGGCGATCGTCGGCTCGAACGGCTCCGGCAAGACGACCCTCTTTCGTGCGATCGCGGGACTGCTCCCGGCAATGGAAGGCCGCGTCGTCCTCGACGGCGAGGACCTGACGCGCCGTCCCGCCCATCGGCGATCGCGGCTGGGAATCGCCTACGTTCCGGCCGAGCGGCACCTCTTCCCGGCGATGACGCTGAAGACGAATCTCGTCCTCGGCGCGTACCCCAGTAGGCCGGACCGTGAGACGCTGGCACTCGTCTACGACCTCTTCCCGCGGCTGAAGGAGCGGCAGGGCCAGCAGGCGGGAACCCTGAGCGGCGGCGAGCAGCAGATGCTGGCCGTGGGCCGCGCGCTCATGGCACGGCCGCGGCTGCTCATGCTCGACGAGCCCACGACCGGACTTGCACCCGGGATCGCGCAGAGCGCGTTCCAGGCGCTCGAGGGACTCAAGAAAGAGGGAACGACGCTTCTGATCGCCGAGCAGCAGGTGCCGCTCGCCCTGTCCGTGGCAGACCGAGGCTACGTGCTGGAGAACGGTCGCATCCGGCTGAGCGGGACGTCGGCCGAGCTCGACCGGAACCCCGAAGTACGACGCGCGTACCTCGGTGTGGCATGAAACGCGCGTTCCTGGGGCGTCGCTCGCGGTGCGCGGACGGAGGGCGCAGTATGGGTGATACGGGCCCGGAGAGCCGCGTGCCGCGAGCGGCGTCAGGCTGCGGCGGAGCCGGGCTCCGCCCGGTCCCTGCGCGAGCTCGGAATCCGCGAGCGCGGATTCCGACTGCGCATAAGCCTGGGGGAGCCGTAGCTGGCCAGGGGCGCGCGTGAGAGCCGTCGTTCTCGATGGGATCGTGCTCGGGTTGGCGTTCGGGCTGCTCGGCGTCGGGATGACGCTCGTCTACGGGCTCGGCGGCGTTCTCAACCTCGCGTACGGGCAGATCGTGGTGCTCGCGGCGATCGTCATCTCCATCGTCATGGGCGACGGAGTCGCGACGGTCCTTGCCTGCCTCGTGGGCGTGCTGGCGGCAGCCGGCGTCGCCGTCCTGCTCGACCTCACGCTGATGCGGCCGGTCTATCGCCAGCACGGCGAGGAGCGGACGCTCATGGGGCTCCTGCTCACGCTGGGAGCCGCCTTCGTCATCGGGGGTCTGCTCGTCTGGCGCTATCCCAACGGGGCGCTGTACATCAACGTCAGCGGGGAGCCGGTCTCGGTCATCGGCGTCCCGATGGCGGTGGGGAGCGTCTGGGCGTCGGTGATCGCGCTGGCCGTGGGAGCCCTACTGCTCCTGTTCTTCGGCGTGACGACCTTCGGGCGCGGGGTCCGGTCCGTGATCCAGGACGAGACCGGCGCGCGGCTCGTCGGCATCAACCCGTCGTTCGTCCGCACGGTCATCTTCGCGCTCTCCGGCGTGCTGGCCGGGGTCGTTGCGATCACGCAGTCGATGAGCGGGCCGCTGACGGTCAACGCAGGGTTCGAGCTCACCACCTTCGCGCTCATCGTCACCGTCGTGGGCGGTCTCGGCAGCGTCGCGGGAGCGTTCCTCGCCGGTTTGCTCCTCGGGGTCGTGAACAGCCTCAGCGCCCACTACATCGGGCAATACATCACGACCATCATCCTCCTCGGCGCCGCCGCCCTGACCATCCTCATCCGGCCCCGCGGGCTGCTCGGACGGTAGGAGATGGAGACGACCCGAAGCGTGCCGCGTCTCCGCATGATCGGCTGGGCGCTGCTGCCGATCCTCGTCACCGCTGTCATCCTGGCGGTCCTGCCGCCGTTGTGGTTCGGAGACACCCCGTACACGACGTCGCTGGCGGTGCAGGCCCTCGTGTTCGCCTCGTACGGCGTCGGCTTCAACCTGATCTTCGGGAGCACGAACCAGCTGTTCCTCTGTGTCGGCGCTCTCGCCGGCGTCGGGGGCTACGGTGCGGCGATCCTCATGGACGAGACCTCACTGCCCATGGCGGCGGGCGTGATCGTGGGGACGACGAGCGCGGCGCTGGTCGGCGGGCTCCTGAGCTGGATCGCGGTGCGGCGCTCGCTCGGCATCATCTTCACCGGCATCGTCACGCTGGTGTTCTCGCTCGCGTTCACGAACCTGCTCCTCGGCCAGCGCGACCTGACCGGGTCCGAGACCGGTCTCGTCGTGGTGGGTCCCGCCGAGGTGGCCGACGACAGCGTCGGCGGCTACTACCTCTTCGCGGGGATCCTCGTCCTCTTTCTGATCGTCTTTCGCGCGCTCCAGCTCTCTCACGTCGGGTGGGCGTTCCGCGCGCTCCGCGACGACGAGGTGGCCGCCGAGCTCGCCGGCGTGAATGTCTCCCGGTATCGGATCTACGCGGCGACGGTCGGCTCGGCGATGATCGGTCTGACGGGAGCCCTCTTCGCATACAGCGCGGGCTTCATCAGCCCGACGACATACAGCTTCGACCGTGTTGACGTCCGCGTCCTCGTGTTCGTGGCGTTCGGCGGCCTCGGCACGCTGCTCGGCCCGGTGATCGGCGCGACCGTCTTCGCGTTCCTCGACGAGAGGCTGACGTCGAGCCTCGAGCTGCGCGAGGTCCTCTACGGCGTCTTCGTGATCGTGATCTTCCTCGCGTTCAGGCGCGGCGTGGTCCACGCCGTCGTCGCCCTGTGGCAATGGCTCGTGCGACGTACGCCCGACGAACCGACGCTGCAGCCGTCTCGCGACTAGCCGCCGTCTCCCCCGGCCACGCCCGCATCGCACGACGAGCGACGAGGCGTCCCGGCCCGGCCGCTGCATGCAGGACGAGCGTCGAGGCCCGCCCAGGTCGCGAAAAGCGACCTCGATTGCACGCAATTCGGCGGCTCGTGCAGTTACGCTGCCCGGGTGCCGCGCGGGAACCGCGAGTACTCCCAGACGACGAAGGCGACGCTCGGGCTCCGCGAGCTCCTGCTGAACGGAGCCTTCAAGCCGCGCGAGCGCGTCCCCGAGCTCCGTCTCGTCGAGGAGCTCGGCGTCTCGCGGACTCCGCTCCGGATCGCTCTCATGACGCTCGAGCACGAAGGTCTCCTCGAGACGCTCCCCGGCGGCGGCTTCGTCGTGCGCGAGTTCACCCGTACCGACATCGACGATGCGATCGAGCTCCGCGGCGTGCTCGAGGGCACCGCTGCGCGTCTCGCGGCAGAGCGGCTGGAGTCGCAGGATGAGCTCGAGCCGCTGCGCGCTCTTTGCCGGGAGCTGGACGCCATCGTCCGCACTCCGAGCATCGAGACGTTCATGGAGTACCTCCGTCTCAACGAGGAGTTCCATCAAGCGTTCCGCGACCTCGCGAAGAGCGCGCAGCTCGCACGGGCGCTCGAGCACGCACTCGCCCTTCCGTTCGCGCCGCCGAGCGCGCTGCTGATGGTCCACTCGGCACTGCCCGAGTCATGGGAGATCCTGCTCGTCGCGCAACACCAGCACCACGCGCTCATCGACGCGATCGGTCGGCGCGAGGGAGCGCGTGCGGACGCGATCGCGCGCGAGCACGCGCGCATCGCTCGCCAGAACCTCGACATCGCACTCGAGAACCGCCATCTCCTCGAGCGCGTTCCGGGTGCGACCTTGTTGCGTCTTCCGGCTGCCGCGTCCTGACGTCATGTCGCTCGACGAGCGCGCCGCGCACGTCAGGCCCATGCGCGCCGACGACGTGGACTCCGCAGACCGCGTCCTGCGACTCGCGTTCGGGACGATCCGTGGCCTCCCCGATCCGACCACCGCGTTCGGTGACGCCGACAGCGTGCGGACAAGGTTCCGTGCCGCGCCCGACTGCGCCTGGGCCGCCGAGGTCGACGGGGAGGTCGTCGGGACCGTATTCGCGGCGCGCTGGGGCTCGTTCGCGTTCCTCGGCCCGCTCACTGTCCGTCCCGACCTCTGGGATCGCGGCATCGGGAGTCTGCTGCTATCGCCGGTGCTCGAGGCCTTCGAGCGTTGGGACGTCCGTCAGGCCGGGCTCTTCACCTTCGCAGACAGCCCCAAGCACCTCGGCCTGTACCAGAAGCACGGCTTCTGGCCCGGTGCGCTCACGATCGTGGCCGCCAAGGACACCACTGCGATGGCGGCGAGATCACACGCGCTCCTCTCGAACGAGCTCGAGCAAGGGAACGTCGCCCACGTCGACGAGGTTCGCGCGCTGACTGACGAGGTCTTCGGTGGGCTCGACCTCGGCCGAGAGATCGCGGCGGTGACCGACTACGGGCTAGGGGACACGGTCCTTCTGCGAGACGACGGGACGCTCGACGGGATGGCGGTGTGTCACTGCGGCGCCGGCAGCGAGGCGGGAAGTGACACGTGCTACGTCAAGTTCGCGGCGGTGCGCCCCGGTCGACGGCGCCGCGGAGCGGTACGAGCGACTCCTCGACGCCTGCGAGAGCTTTGCGGCGGAGTCACGCCTGGGCCGTATCGTCGCGGGAGTCAACACGAGGCGTCTCGACGCGTACCGCCGCCTGCTCGCTCGCGGCTTCCGTACGCAGCAGATCGGCGTCTCGATGTGGCTCCGCCCAGAGGCACCTCACTTCGACAGGCCCGAGCACTACGTCCTCGACGACCTCCGCTGACGCCACGGGTGCGGCGAATCGTCGTCAGGCCACCGCGGCCTTCGTTCGCCACCCCTCGTGGTACGACGTGCGCACCACCTCGGAGTAGGGGCAGGGGCTCACGACGACTCTGATCTCGGCTTGCCGGTGCCGCTCGACGACCGGCTTGGTCGACCCGCCGCCTTCCTCGCCCCACACCATGACCAGCTCCGCCCCGAGGGGCACGTCGACGTCGACGTAGCCGAGCGAGAGCATCGAGCGCTCGTTGTAGCTGTAGCCCGAGAAGGTCGACATGCCGGCCAGCTCACCGTCGTGCAGCAGCTTGTCGTGTGGCCAGGTGGCGTAGTTGGACAGCGGGAGGTTGATGTACTTCGCCGCCGCGCCCTTCTCGAACTGCGTGCCCGTGGCCGCGGCGACGTCCTCGCCGTTCCAAGCCAGCGTCACCTTTCGGCGTGCCGGTTCGGCCATCGCCTCGAGCGCCTCGCGTCCGACGAAGTCGTGATCGAACTTCACGAACGGCCAGTAGCCGAGATCGTGCGGCGTCGCGTAGTAGTCGGAGATGTCGTCGGCGTAGTAGCTGCCGCCCAACGAGCCCGTGGCCTCGTATCCGTCCGCCGGGAGCCACTCGCGGTATGCCTTCATCGCGTCGCCGGTGAAGATCGCCGGCAGCGGGCACGGGATCCATCCCGACTCGAGCGTGTTGGTGGCGTAGACGCGCGAGCCGACCTGACACATGCCGTAGTCCGCACCGGCCTCGACGATCGCGCTGCGCACGTCCTCCATCTCGTCCCAAGGCCCGAACAGCTCGAGGCCGGGAACACCCGACATGCCGTGGTGCAGCGCGCGCACACTGTGCCCGGCGATCGTGAGCTCGCCGAGGTTGAAGAACTTGATCTCGGGCAGCGGGGCTCCGACTGCCTTCGCGAGCACGTCGAGCGCGCTCGGGCCCTGCACCTGGAAGCGGTAGATCCTCCGCCGCCCGGTCGGGTTGGCCGCCGTCCGCTCGTCGCGCTCGACGCTGACGTCGTAGTCGCCCGTCTCGGCGTGGAACTGGACCCAGTTGTGGGCCGACGGGCGACCGACGAGGCTGACGCGGTTCTCGGCGAGGAAGAAGAGGATCGCGTCGCCGATGACGTAGCCGTCGTCGTTGCAGGCGACGAACTGCTTGGCCTTGCCGACCTGGAAGTTCGCGAATGTGTTGACGCCGAGGGACGAGAACAGCTCGACCACGTCCGGCCCCTCGACGTAGAGGTCGGTCATGTGGTGCGTCTGGTCGAAGAGCGCTGCCGTCTCGCGCCAGGCCACCTGCTCGTCCATCCAGTTCGAGAACTCGCTCGGCACCGCCGGATAGACGTAGGGCCCGATCTGCGAGTTGCGCACCATCTCCACCGGGCTCCCCACCGCCTGCAGCTTCTCCTCCAAGCTTCGGTACGCCACCTCGCTCCCTCCTCTCGTCGACCGGTACCTGCCGACCCCGTCGGATTATGACGCCGTGAGGGCGTTCGCCTCACCGTTTCGCGGCTCGGCGCGGGCGGAGCGAAGCGACCTCATCAGCCCTCGCCGTCGACGTCCGGAGTGCCATACGTGTGGAAGCTCTCGATCGTCTTCACGCCCCAGTACTGGCCGCGCGCGCGCTCGGCGGCCGTCCATGTGATCGGCTCGAAGTCCGGGTCGTACACGAAGTAACCCCCGGTTGTGACCTCGATCCGGTTGCCTCCCGGCTCGAAGCCGTACAGGAAGAAGCCCTGCGCGACCCCGTGCTTCGACGGCGCCGCCTCGATCGGGACGCCCGCGTCGACGAAGACGTCGGCGGCGCGCAGGCACTCCTCGCGCGTGTCGACCCAGAACGCGAGGTGGTGGAGCCGTCCCGTCGCGCCGTACGCGTCCGCGACGTAGATGAGCTCGTGCGCGGCGATCGAGAGGCTGAGCCAGGCACCCGCCTCGGTTCCGTCGTCCAGCTCGATCCGCTCGTACAGGCGGTAGCCGAGCACGTCCCGGGCGAACGTGCTGTTCGCGCGAACATCCGCCGCCAACAGATTGACGTGGTCGAGCCGTTTGACCGCCGCGCCCCGGCCGACGTAGCGCTGCGGCTGATTCCTCCACGACGGCTGCAGGTGCTCGGGCGCCTCGTAGCGCTCGGCGTCGTAGTAGAGCTCGAAGACGTGCCCGTCCGGGTCCGTGAAGCGGTACGCCCGGCCGTGGCCAAGGTCTCCGTCGATCCAGCCGAGCCCGCGTCCGGTCGCCTCGACGGCCGCGACCCGGCGGTCGAGCGCCTCGGGGCTCCACGCTCGCAGCCCGATGTGCGCGAGCCCGGCCCGGGGCGATTCCGTGATCTTGAGGCTGTAGCGGAGGTAGTCGCCCCAGCCGCGCACGAAGACGGACTGCCCGTCGCGCGCTTCCTCCTCCATGCCGAGCACGTCCACGAAGAAACGGAGGCTCTCCTCCGGCTTCGGGGTCAGGAGCTCCGCGTGGCCGATCCGGGCGAGGTCGTGGATCGGCTCGCTCACGACTCCACGATCTTCCGCAGACCGTCGAGGTCGTACGAGAGCTCGCCTGCCTCGAGCTTCGAACGCTTCTCGCGCTCGCGCTCCTCGCGCGCGAGGCCGGCGGCGAGAACCTCGTCGAGCCGTTCTCGCTCGACGACGACCGCCCCGTCCGAGTCGAGCACGACGACGTCGCCCTGCCGGATGTGCGCGCCCGCCAGCTCGACGGGCTCGCCGATCACGCCGGGAACTCGCTTCTCCGCTCCGCTCACGCGCACGTACCGCGCCCAGATCGGCAACCCGACCTCTCGGAGCTCCTCGATGTCCCGCGCTGCAGCGTCCACTAGGAGCGCTGTAACGCCCGCGACCTTCGCCTGCGTCGCGAGCAGCTCGCCGACGAGTGCGACAGGCCTGGGCTCGGGCATCGTGAGGACGAGCACCTCGCCCGGCTCGGCCTCGGCCACGGCCGCGTGGACCATCAGGTTGTCGTCCTGGCCGCAGCGGACGGTGCGCGCGGGGCCGGCAGCACGCGAGCCCGGCACGACCTGGATCAGCGGCACATCGACCACCTGAGCGCGCCCGGCGGCCTCGTGCACGGTCGCGGTGCCCAGCCGAGCGAGCTCGGTGAACGGGTACGTCATGTCCCGCTCCGGTGCCGGCGAAGCCCGCACGTCCGCTCCCTGGTGACCTCCGTCGAGCCTACGGTCACAGCGCGCTCACCACCTGCGGCGTCACGCGCTGGAACGCCTCGGCGTACCGGATCGCGGCGTTTCCCGAGGAGCGTCGTGCGTGGTTGCCGCGCTGCTCGGCGCGCTGCGCGTAGTACGTGTGGAGGTAGGACTGGGCCTTCATCTCGGCCATCGCGGCGTTCTTCCGCTCGATCACCGGCGTGATGTCGACGAAGGTTGTCGGTACGAAGTTGCACAGCTCGGGCTGGTGCGGCTCGAAGAGGAGCAGCTCCGGCGGGTCGACGGTCTCGAACGCGCTCGGGACGCCCGCGCCGGCCGCGAGCGCACGAGCCTTCTCGACGGCGAAGAACGCAGCCGCGTGGTCCGGGTTGAAGGGGTCGCGATCCGTATGCGTGAGGACGACGTCGGCAGCGAACGCACGGATCCGGTCGGCGATCGAGACGAGGGCGTCGCCGTCGATCTCGAGGGGATAGTCCCCGAGATCGAGACACTCGAACTCGGCGCCGAGGGCGGAGGCCGCCCGCTCCGCCTCTCCCTGTCGGATCTCCTTCACACGCTCGACGGTCTGCCCCGGCTCCTTCCAGAGCTCGCCGGACTCACCCCGCTCACCGTAGGAGAGCGCGAGCACACTCGCCGCGTCTCCGTTCGACGTCGCGACGGCGATCGCGCCTCCCGCGCGCCAGACGAAGTCGGCGGAGTGTGCGCCGATCACGAGGAGCTTGCGACTCATGCGGCACCGGCTAGCCGCCGCGACTGCGCCACGATCATCTCGCGCACCTCGTCCTCGTCGAACCCGCCGCCGAGCAGACGGTCGGCCCAGAGCGCGAGGCCGTCCTCGACCGGCGGGTAGTCCGGGTTCCCGCAGTCGCTCGAGAAGAGCGTGCGCTCGGTGCCGACCGCGCGCACCCCGTCGAAGACGTGCTCCCAGTCGGTCTTCCCGCTCAGCGGCGTGCTCAGGCAGCGCTCCAGGAGGCATCCGCGCTCTGCGAGAGCGCGCTGATCGTCGAGCGAGAAGTCCTGGCACGGGAACTCCGGGTGCGTGACGACGATGTGCGTGACGCCCTCCTCGAGCGCGGCGTCGACGACCGCGAACGTGTCCTCGCGGGCGAGGTGGCCGGTGGCGAGGATCAGGTCGTGGCGTGCGATCGCTCGCAGCACGTCTCGCGTCTCGGGCAGGAGCTCTCCGTCGTGATCGGTGACGTGCACCACGTCGACACTCAGTCCGAGGCTGCGCAGCTCGTGCTGGAGCCGCGCCCACTGAGGGACCTTGTCCCCGTCCTTCGGCTCGGTCCTGCCGGCCGTCTCCGCGGGCGAGTCGACCGTGGGCATCCAGACGATCCGGGCGCCCTCACGGGCGGCGACCTCCACGGCGAGGGCGTTCATGCCGCCCACGGCCCAGTTGAGGGTCAGCGTGCCGACGACCTCCACGCTAGGGAACAGGGCCGAGACGACCTGCGCTCGCTCGGCGGTGGACGTGTAGTGCGACTTGAGGGCGAACCCCGCGAGCCCGAGCTCGGCGAAGTGCTGCGCGAGCGTTCTGTCGTCGATCCGTCGCTCGGGCACGTCCGGCGCGACATGGACGTGCAGGTCGTAGGCGCCCTGCACCAGGACACGCGCTCGCTCGCTCGGTGACGCGGCCACAGCGTGCTGTGTCGTCACGACCTCACCGTGTCGCCGCCGATCGGCTCGCGCGCAGCGAGCTCGGCGAGGACCGCGGCGCTGGCGGCGGCGATTCGAGGCTCGACCCCGAGCTCGAGCAGCAGCTCGCGTGCCGCCTCCATCTCGTCGGTACGACGCACCGCGTGCCTGCGACTCCCCTCGACGAGTCGCTCCAGCAGCGGCTCGCCGATGACCGCGGCGATCTCGCGCTCGAGCCAGCTCGCGTGACCGGCGGCTTCGGCGGCGCGCAGGCTCTCGAGCACAGAGGCTGCGAGACCCTTCATGAAGACCGAGCGCAGGAGCTTGAGGGTCGCGGCGTCACCGGGGCGGTCGGACACGACCTCGACGGGCATGCCGAGAGGTCCGAGCGCCTCCGCGAACGCCTGCGCGCCGGACCCGACGCCAGAGCCGGTGTTCGCGAGACCGCGTGCCGGGACCGGCCCGAGCAGCGCGACATCCGCGAAGTGTGCGCCGGCTCCTGTCACGCGCGCGGCGATCTCGCGCTTCAGCGCAGGCGACGTCGTGTTCAGGTCGGCGTAGATCGCACCGGTTGGCACACCCGGCAGCGCCGACTCGGCCGCGGCGAGCGCGGTCGACGACGTGGTCAGGGCGAGCACGACCGTCGCTCCTGAGACAGCCGAGCCGGGGTCGACGGCCCGGTCGACGCCCTCCGGAGCGGAGACGGTCGCCGGGTCGTAGCCGCGCACCTCGACACCGAGCGAGACGAGGTCGGCGGCGAGTCGGCCACCCGCTTCGCCGAGACCGAGCACCGCGACACGGGCGCGCGATCGGTGGGGCTGTCGCGTCGATCCACGCTGACATGAAAACAGAATTGTTGACGATCTTCGCGACATTCGGGCAGTATGCGTGTCGGACGATGGCGGTCACTTCGAGCTACGACGCCCTCCGCGAAGCCATCGTCCGCGGTGACATCGCTCCCGACGCCCGCCTCGTCGAGTCCGACATCTCGACGGCATTCGAGATGTCGCGCGGCGCCGTGCGCACGGCGCTCATCCGTCTCGAGCAAGACGGGCTCGTCGTTCGCGAGCCTCATCGAGGCGCCCGCGTGCGGCGCGTCAGCGACGACGAGGCGGTCGAGATCCTGCAGGCGCGCGCCGTCCTCGAGGGCCTTGCCGTCCGCCAGGCCGTCCGAACGAATCGACGATGCCGGCGTCGCCCGTCTCCAGGCATGTCTCGCGCGTCAACGTGAGCTCCTCGAGCACGGAGACCTCCTCGGCGCATCGGACGCGAACGCCGACCTGCACGCGACCCTTCTGGAGCTGTCCGGCCATGCGACCGCCGTCCGTCTCATCCACACCCTGAACGCGCAAACGGTGCGCTACCAGTACCGCACGATCCTGATCCCGGGCCGCCCGGCGGCGTCGGTGGCCGAGCACACGGCGATCGTCGAGGCCGTAGTGGCCAGGCGTGCGGCGGAGGCCGAGCTCGCGATGCGGCAACATCTCTTCAACGTCGCCGACGCCGTGAGGCGCGGTGTGCTGCCGGGCGGCATCGACAATGCGAGTCGCGGTGTCCTCTAGCCTGGAAGACCTGCTGGCGACGGCGGAGAGCCCGGTCGAGCTGCTCCGCAACTCGCAGACCGGGGCCAACGTCTTCCCGGGAGTGCCGCCAGAGTTCACGAACTGGCGCGACGAGCAGCGGGCCTGGCAGGAGACCTGCGTCCTCTTCGATCAGTCGTTCCACATGAACGACCTGGTGGTAGAGGGACCGGACGCACTGAAGCTGCTCTCCCACCTTGCGGTCAACAGCTTCGACGGATTCGGTGTCGGCCGGGCCAAGCACTTCGTGCCGTGCAGCCCCGACGGCTATGTCATCGGCGATGTCATCCTCTTCGCGCTGGGAGACCAGCGCTTCAACCTCGTCGGCCGGGCTCCCGCGCTCAACTGGATCATCCACCACGCGGAGACGGGCGGATACGACGTCACGGTCGAGCTCGACCTGAGGACCGCACTGCGCACCGACGGCCGCCGCAGGTCCTATCGCTTCCAGGTGCAGGGCCCGACCGCGATGCAGGTGATCGAGAAGGCGCTCGACGGCCTGCCGCCCGAGCTCAGGTTCTTCCACACGACGACGGTGACGATCGCGGGCAAGCCAGTCGGCGCGCTGCGCCACGGCATGGTCGGCCAGCCGGGCTGGGAGCTCTTCGGCCCCTGGGACGACGAGGAAGCCGTGCGCGAGGCGCTTGTGACCGCAGGCGAGGCGTTCGGCCTCCGACAGTCCGGCGGACGAGCGTACTCGTCCAACACGCTCGAGTCCGGCTGGATCCCCTCTCCGCTCCCGGCCGTGTACTCGGGCGAGGGAATGAAGGCCTACCGCGAGTGGCTGCCCGCGAACGGGTACGAGGGGTCCGCATCTATCGGCGGCAGCTACGTCTCCGACGACATCGAGGACTACTACTTCACGCCCTGGGACCTCGGGTATGGCAGCTACGTGAGGTTCGACCACGACTTCGTCGGGCGCGAGGCGCTCGAGCAGATGGCCGATGGTGACCACCGCCGGAAGGTCACCCTGGCGCTCGACGACGAGGACGTGACCCGCACCATCGGAACCATGTTCCAGAAGGGCGAGCGGGCGAAGTTCATGGACTGGCCCTCGGCGGTGTACTCGATGCACCAGTTCGACCGGGTCACCGTCGACGGAGAGACGGTCGGCGTCTCGACGTGGGTCGGCTACAGCGCGAACGAAGGCAAGATGCTGACCCTCGCAGTCCTCGACGTCGAGCTCGCAGAGCCCGGCACCGAGGTGACGTTCGTCTGGGGAGAGGAGGACGGAGGGACCGCGAAGCCCACCGTCGAGCCCCACGTGCAGGTCGAGATCGGCGCTGTCGTCTGTCCGGTGCCCTACGTCGAATCGGTGCGCTCGTCGTACGCACCCGGGGGCTGGCGCGCGTCCCACGCCTGAACGCGGGCAGGTACAACCCGCTTCGTGGCGCCACGATCGGTCCGCCTCTCGAGCCCGGAACGCGTCCTGTTCCCCGACGAAGGGATCACGAAACAGGACCTGTTCGAGTACTACCGCGCGATCGCGCCGGTGCTCGTCCCGCACCTGCACAATCGGCCGTTCACGATGAAGCGCTCGCCCTACGGGGTGGCCGGGGACGTGTACTTCCAGAAGCAGGCGCCGAAGGGGATGCCGTCCTGGATACCGACGCGCACCTACCGCACCTACCCGCGCAAGGGCGAGTCGCGACTGGTCGACTTCCCGCTCGTCAACTCGCCGGAAGCGGTGCTCTGGATGGTGCAGATGAACTGCATCGACATGAACGCCTGGTACTCGCGCGTCGACAAGCCGCACCGCCCGGACTTCGTGCTCTTCGATCTCGACCCGCCCGACGGCGGCTTCGCGCTCGCGGTCCGCGTCGCTCACCTGATCCGCGAGGAGCTCGACCGGCTCGAGCTCGATTCGTACGTCAAGACGAGCGGCGCCGACGGGATTCACGTCCTCGTCCCGATTGCGCGCCGAGCGACCTTCGAGCACACCTACGCGTTCGCGGAGCGCGTTGCGCGCGGGCTCGAGGAGCGGCACCCAGGGCTGGTCACGACCGAATGGCTGAAGCACAAGCGCGAGGGTGTGCTGGTCGACCACCGTCAGAACGCGCGGGGGAAGACGATCGCCTCGGTCTACTCGGTGCGGCCGAAGCCAGGCGCGCCGGTCTCGACGCCGCTGCGCTGGGACGAGCTGACGGAGGACGTGACGCCGCGCCGCTTCGGGATGCGCGAGGCGCTCGAGCGGGTCGAACAGCACGGCGACCTGTTCGAGCCCGTGCTCGCGGGCGGACAGGCACTCGGACGTGCCCTGAAGAAGTTGCGCTGATGCGGCACTGACCGCAAGGAACGAGCGCGATCGGCTCGATCGAATCGTTAGCGTCCTCCGTGTGAAGATCACCGCTGAGGCCGCGCGCCGTTTTCTCGTTGCCCGGCACTTCCTCGCGCCGGCGCGATCGCTCGAGGGAGGCCCTGATGCCGTGCTCGAGGTCTTCCGCAAGCTCGGCTCGATCCAGTTCGACCCGCTCGCGGTCGCCGGTCGGACCCACGACCTCGTGCTGCACGCGCGGGTCGCCGACTACGACCCCGCCTGGTGCGACCTCCTCTACGAGCGGCGCGAGATCTTCGAGGCCTACAACAAGGGGCTCTCCTTCGTCCCGGTGAGCGAGTTCCCCTGGTTCCGCGCGACGTTGTCCCAGAGCGCGCCGCGCGCTCTCGACGAGAACGCCGAGGTGGCCGAGCGGGTGCTCGGCCGGATTCGCGCGGAGGGCCCGCTGTCGGCGCTCGATTTCAAGCGCGAGCGCGGGGCGACGACCGATTGGTTCGGGATGCCGACAAACGCGGTGCGCGCAGTGCTCGAGGCGTACACAGTCACGAGCGTCTTGGGCCTCGCGCGGCGGGACGGCGACCGCCGGTACTACGACCTCCTCGAACGGCTGCTACCGGCCGACCTCCTCGCGCGCGATCTGCCCCTCGAGGCACAACTACGGCACAGGCTCTTGTCCCGGTACCGTGCCCACGGCCTGCTCGGCGTCGGCGGCGGTGGAGGCGTCTTCAGCGGCATCGGCTCCGCGAAGCCCAGCCCGCGGCACCCGGGACGAAACGCGCTGCGCGAGGAGCTGGTCGAGCTCGGCGAGCTCGTCCCCGTCGAGGTCGAGGGCGTGCGCGGCAAACGCTTCGTCCTCGCTGAGGAAGTCGAGTTGCTGGAAGCGCCGCCGGAGCCGCCGCCCTCCGTCGCGTTCCTTCCCCCGTTCGATCCGTTGGTCTGGGACCGGGGCCTCCTCGGGAGCCTGTTCGACTTCGACTACGTGTGGGAGCTCTTTCTGCCGCCGGCAAAGCGCCGTTGGGGCTGGTACGTGTTGCCGATCTCTTTCCAGGACCGGCTCGTCGGCCGGATCGAGCCGCGGATCGACCGGGCCGACGCCCGCGTGCAGGTGCTCGACGTCTGGTGGGAGAACGGCGCCGCGCCGCGCCGCGCCGAGGGCTTCGTCGACGCGATGCGCGACGCGCTCCGCGCCTACCTGCGCTTCGCAGCCGCGAGCCGCCTCGAGTGGGCGCCCCACCTCCGAACGGAGAAACGGCTCTTCCTCACTCGCCCGTGACGGGCGGTTCCGGAGTCGCGGCCACGAACTCCGCACCTACGCTTGGACGACGCCGCCCAGAACGAATTACCCTGCACTGCCGTTGATCGATGACGAGATCACCGTGTCCGAAGAGCATCCGGGATACATCCGCCCGCCCCGCGGACAACTGGGTGGTCGTGTACGTCGCAAGGCTCCGGCGTCGGGGCTTCGACCAACCGTCCGCTTCGCGGTCGCATTCGCTCTGACACTCGCGTGGGTCGCGTTCAGCGTCTGGGTCTCCGAGCCATGGAGAGATGAACTAGAGGCCGCAATCGGCCCCGTCATGGCCTGGGTGATCCCGATCTTTCTCGCCTACATCCCCGGCCTCGTCATCGGGTTCATGATCTTCACGCTCCTGATTACGCGATACCAGGAACTCCCGCTCGCTCCTCCGAAGGGCAGCTGGCCCGAAGGGGAATGGCCGTCCGTGACGGTCCTGGTGGCCGCGTGGAACGAGAGCGAGGCGATCGTGCGCACGCTCGAACACATCGCCGAGCTCTCGTACGAAGGTCGGGTGGAGGTCGTCGTCGCGGACAACAACTCGACCGACGACACGGCGCAGCTCGCAGACACGGCGGGTGAGCGCCTTCGACTCGGGTACCGACGCATCTTCGAGCCGAAGCAGGGCAAGCACCACGCACTGAACACCGCCCTTGCCACCGTGACGACACCGCTCGTGGTGACGGTCGATGCCGACACGCATCTGCAACAGCAGTCGCTCACCCGACTCGTGGCTCGCGTTACCAGCACACCGCAGGGCCAGCACGTATCTGCGTGCGCCGCCGCGCTCGTCGCAGAGAACCCGATGGCGACCTTCGTTACCCGGATGCAGCAGTGGGACTACCGGCTCGGGATCAACGGCGTCAAACGCATGCAGGCCGCGTACAACACCGCGCTCGTCGCCCAGGGAGCTTTCTCCGCCTACTGGACGAGCGACCTGCGTGCCGTCGGCGGTTGGCCGGATGCGATCGGTGAAGACATCGTGCTCACCTGGTCGATGCTGGGGTCGCGGGGGATCGTGCAGTACGAGCCTGTCGCGCTCGGCTTCACCGTTGTCCCCGAGCGCCTCGACCGCCTCCTGAGCCAACGCTCGCGCTGGGCACGCGGGATGCTCGAAGGCCTTCAGACTCATCCACCGCCGAAACAGCCCCGTGTGCTTGCGAAGGTGGTCGCCGGGATCGACTACCTCGTCCCTTGCCTCGACATCGGGGTCATCTTCTTCTGGGTGCCGGGAGTCATCCTGTTCCTCTTCGGATATCCGTTGATCTTCGGCTGGTGGTCGATGCTCCTTCTTCCCATCACGCTCGCCGTCTTCGGCTTCTTGCAACGCTGGCAAGTACGCCACGTCTTTCGAACTCTCGACATCCACCCGGAGTCCGATAAACGCGGCTTCTTCGGCTATCTGTTCGCCTACCAGGTGCTGACATCGGCAGCGTCGCTACGCGGTTATGGCCAGTTCCTCGTCGGGTCGGGTCGTCACTGGAAGTAGTGGCGCGTCGAAAGGGCGGGGCGTTCGGACGTCCACTCCTCCCCTCGCGAAATGCTCGCGGGCAGCGCTAAGGTCCCGCGTGTGTCGGACGGGCTCGAGCACTCGGACGACGACGAGCCCCACGAGTCGGTAGCCGAGCTCGTCGAGCAGGTCAGACGCGACGCGGGTCGACTGGCTCGGTATGAGGCCGCGCTCAGCGCGTCGCAGCGCGTCCCGGAGCCCCGGCGTGCGGCGCTCGCCGGCGGCGCAGTGGTCGCCCTCGTCCTGGCGTTCACGGCCGCATTCGCGCTGGCAAACTGGGCGGCCGTCAGCGGGCTCTCGTCCCTGCTTCCGACGTGGCTGGCAGCTCTCGCCCTGGCGGTCGGCTGGCTCGCGGTCGGCGTCGTGCTCCTCGTCGTGCTGCTCACCAAGGCCGGAGACGCCTCGGTCGTCTTGTGGTGGCGGAGGATCGGCGCCGACCGAGGCGAGGCGGTGAGCGCACTCCGAGCGTCAAGGGACGAGGCCGAGCAGGCCCTGCGTGACACGATCGATCGTCTCTCCGGCGCGTTGGCACGCGCCGCGCTCAGGGCGTGAGCTCGCGGACGCCGTCGTGCCGTTCGGGGACGCCGAGGACCTCATCGAGGCTTCCGAAGACATCGTCGATGCGATCGAGGAGCGGCTGCCGGCGGGCGGCGCAGTCGGTCAGGTGATCGACGTCGTGCTCTTCCCTGGGCGCCTCGGGCTCAGGATCGCGACCACGGTCCTCAAGGGGAGCCCGAAGGAGCCGTCCGGCTAGCACTGCGGGCTCCCGGGCCCCTTGCCGGTTCGCTGCGTTCCTCGTCGTCGAGCGGATCCGCGAGCTATCGGACCTGAGCCGCCGCCCGGCGACGGGACGCCGCTCGCGGCCGCCGGTCCGGGCTCCGGAACGGGAGCGGCAGCCTCGTGTCTCGTCTTCCACCTGTGGCGGACACGAATCAGGGCGGTGACCATGATCGCCAGGGCGATCCCGAAGCCGACCCAGGCCCAGATCGTCTGGAACTCGTTGTCCGTGATGAGCTTGAACAGCACGCAGACCGCCAGCGCGATCGAGAGGAGCGCGGTCACGATCGCGGTCTGCCAGCCGCGCATCCCGAGCTTCGGGATCAGCACCGGAAGCAGCTCCCAGACGAGAATGGCCACGGCGAGGATCGCTGCGTAGATGCCCCAGCTCGTCCCCTCGTACGCCGTCCTCCATCCGCAGATGCGCGGCTCGTCGCTGCTCGTCACGGCGCAGATCCGCTGCCAGGGAGCGACCATCTCGATCAGGAAGGCGACGCTCAACACGAGGATGAGCTTCGATCCGAGCGGCCGGTCCCAGACCCTCCGCATGACTCGAGTCTACGCCTCGAGCCGCGTACCTAGACCGCGCTACGTCGCGATACCGATCGTGACCAGGATCGGCACGATGACGAAGGCGCCGAGCGTCAGACCCACGGAGATGATCACGAACGTGCGGGTCTGGGCCTTCGGCGGCTTCCCGCACCACCCGATGGCGTTCCAGAGCACCTCCTGGGGCGCGCGGGTCGCGAGCCGGATGCGTCGCGAGGCGAGCGCGGCGCCTCGGAGGATCACCCAGGAGGCGGCAAGTGCTAACAGCATCCCCACGACGCCGATCACCGTGCTCCAGAGCGTGCTCTCGAGAATCCCGGTAGCGCGGCCCACCGACGCGAGAACGGGAACCGCCGCGGCGCCGATCAGGAACGTGGGCAGACCCAGCTCCTTCGTCTGCAGGGCATCGACCATGCGATCGGAGTCCCTGCGCGCCCTGCTCAGCTCTCGACGCTCGTCCGTCCCGGGCGCGGCCTGGATCTCGCGGAGCCCGTAGAGGTTCCGCATCTGGTTCGAGGTGTTGCGGATGTGCGATACGACGAGGTAGCGGGCTACCAGCTGAACCCCCCAGCGGGCGGCGGCCCGTAGCGGCCCGATGCTCTTGCCGGCCGTGGTCCCGTGAAATCCGTGGCGCGCGAGCGACTCGAGCGCCTCGACCATGTTCCGGTGCGCCTGCGGAAACAGGTCCGGCCTCGCCAGGGGACGCGTGCGCGAGATCTCGTGCATCATCTCGCGCTCGCGCGGGCTGGTCACCTCGATCGCGTCGAGGTACTTCGAGATCTCGTCCTCGTTCCCCGAGAGCAGCTTCAGCCGCTCGATCGGGTTGTCGATCTCCTCGAGAGTCGCTTCCCCACCCGCTGCGCCGGTCGCGGATGGATCGCTCGTCATGTCCGTCACGATATCGGCGGGCTCGAGCTGAAACGCGTCGTCGGGCGTCGCCTTCGGTGAAGAGACGCCGGGCGGGAGCCGTCTCGAGCTGCCCCTCGGGTCTCCAACGCCTGCGCGCGGTCAGCCCGACGGCGAAGCGGTCAGTTGTTCTCGAGGTACTTCTTGAGGCCCAGGAACGGGAGGATGAAGGCGGCCACGAGCGCCGCCAGCCAGACGACGATCGCAGCGCCGATCCACGTGCCGATGCCGTCGATCGACAGGCCGTCGGTGACCAGGACGGTGAAGATCAGCGAGATCAACGTCGCAATCAGCGCCACGGCGCCGAGCGCTCCGATGTTCCCACCCTGTCCACGCATCGCGTTGGCGAGAAACGGCTGCAAGAGGGCGACCGCCACGGTGAAGACCACGAGTGCGACGATGAAGCCGGTCGCGTCGAGCGTCATGCCGTCGAGCAGCGCCGCCGCCACGAGGAGTCCGATCGCGTTCGCCGCGAGCAATACCGCGGTTCTCACGAGCAGGCGAATCACGGCGCGACTCTACTATCGAGGTCCGAATTCCGTCGCGGCAACGGCCCCCTCGCTCCTAGCGCGGGAAGAGCCGCGTCGCGGTCGCCTTGAACGACGCCGTCACGATCGCTCCCGGGCGGAGACTCAGCCGCTCGGCGGAGGCCGCGGTGATCTCGGCGACGACCGGCCCGACGTGGACGCGCACTCGATTGCCCATCGGGGCGACTGTGCTCACGGGGGCGCGGATGTGGTTCAGCTGGGAGTCGTCCGGCGCCGTCGGGCCGAGCGAGACCTCCCAGGGATAGACCGCGACGTTGACTGGCCCCTGCGCCCGATCCGCGCTCCACAGGAGGAGCCCGCTGTCGAGCGCGATGCGCGTGAGGCCGTCCACCGACTCGACGGTCTGCCCCGCGAGCAGCGTCGCGCCCGTGAAGCTGGCGACGAAGACGTCGTTCGGGATCGCGACGAGCTCCGTGGGCGTGCCGAGCTGCAGGATGCGCCCTTCGCTGATCACACCGACGCGATGCGCGAGGGTCGCGGCGTCCTCGAAGTCGTGAGTGACGAGCATCGTCGGGAGGTGCAGCGCGTCGAGCAGCTCTCGAAGCTCCGCGCGAACGCCGGCCCTCGTGTGCGTGTCGAGCGCGGACAGGGGCTCGTCGAGCAGGAGCAGAGCCGGATCGCGAGCCAGCGCGCGGGCCAGTGCGACCCGCTGGCGCTCGCCGCCGGAGAGCTCGCCGACCCGTGCGCTTGCGAGCCCGGCGATCCGGAATCGTTCGAGCAGCGCGCGGGCGTGCGCGCGATCGCGGGTGCCGAAACGGACGTTCCCGAGGACATCGAGGTGGGGGAAGAGCGCGTACTCCTGGAAGAGGTAGCCGACGCGCCTGCGCTCCGGGGCGACGTCGACTCCACGCTCCGTGTCGAGGAGCACGGTCCCGTCGAGCGTCACGAGCCCCGTCCGCGGCCGAAGCAGGCCCGCCACAACTCGCAGGACCGTCGTCTTCCCCGCGCCGGAAGGCCCGACGAGCGCGAGCGTCTCGCCCCGCTCGACGGTCAGGTCGGCTGACGCTTCGAAGCTGCGAAGAGGGTGAGTGAACCTGACTCGGAGCGCCATCGGGACACGACCTTGACGGAGAGGAGGACGGCCGCGCTGATCGAGATGAGGAGCGCGCTGATCGCCAGGGCGACCGTGAAGTCGACGTCGAACTGCTCGTAGATCGCCAGGGAGAGCGTCTGCGTGACGCCCTGGAGCGAGCCGGCGAACATGATGGTCGCGCCGAACTCGCCCAGCCCGCGCGCGAAGGCGAGAGCGGCTCCCGCGCCGAGACCGCCGCGCGCCAGCGGGAGCATCAAACGGAAGAAGACACGGCCTCGCCCCGCACCGAGCGTCCTTGCCGCCGCGGGCAGCGTGTCGTCGACGGCCTCGAACGCCGCGATCGCGGTTCGGAGGTAGAAGGGGCTGGCCACGAACGTCACCGCGAGGATCACGGCCACCTTGGTGAACGCAATGTCGATCCCGAGCGCCTCGACCTGCTCGCCGAGGAGCCCCGCCCGCCCGAACGCGACGAGCAGCCCGATGCCGGCCACGGCCGGCGGGAGCACGAGCGGGAGCTCGATCAGCGTGACGAGCATGTCCCGAAGCGTGCCGCGACGCGTGCTGATCCAGTACGCGGCCGGCGTCCCGAAGCCGAGGATGAGGGCCATCGCGATCGCGTTCGTCTCGGCGGTGACGCGGAGCGCGTCGAGCGCCGCGTCGCTCCCGAGCGCCGAGAACAGCTCCCCGGGCGGGACCTGCACGAACACCGCGACGACGGGCAGCGTCAGGAAGACGAGCACGGCAGCCGTCGCGACGACCAGAGCCGCCCGGAAGAGCGCGTCTACGAGCGCTTGGGCATTGGCTCGGGGAGTGGCAGGAACCCGTAGCTCCGGAGAGCCGCCTGGCCCCTTGCCGAGAGCAGCCTGTTGATCCATGCTCGCGCCGCCGCCTTTCTGGTCGACCTCGATACGACCGCGATCTCGTAGCGAACCCGGGGTTGCGCCCAGGCCGGGATGCGGATGACAGAGACCTGATCGCGGACCGCCCGCGCGTCCGTGACATAGACGAAGCCGGCGTCCGCCTGCCCGAGAGCGACCTTGCCGGTCACGGCCCGAACGTCGGTCTCCTGGCTCACGACCTTCGAGAGCACCGAGAGGAGCGCCATCTTGCGCAGCACCGTCCGTGTGTACCCGCCGACGGGGACCGCCGGCGCGGCGACAACGAGCTTGACTGGCTTCCGCTTCAGGTCGTAGACGGAATGGATGCCGGCCGGGTTCGACCTCGGCACGATCAGCGCCAGCCGGTTCGAGGTGAACGTGACAGGTCGTTGGACCGTCCCCTCCCGGAACAGGCGCTGCGTGTTGAGCGGTGCGGCCGAGGCGAAGAGATCGGCCGGAGCGCCGTTCCTGATCTGCGTCTCGAGCGTGTTCGATCCGGCGAAGCTGTACCGCTGAGACGAGTCGTAGCTCCGGAACACGTCTGTCAGCGAGGCCGCCGCGTAGATCGTCAGTGGCTGCGCCTGCGTGCGGGCGCTCGCGGCGAAGGCGGCCGCCACCACGAGAGCGGCGGCAACGATCGACAGTCGGCGAGCACTCATGGCGATCTCCTAACCGAGGTACCTGTCGAGCGCCACGCTCGCAGCCTCGAGCTCGAGGGCGACGGGGAACGGGTGCAGCTCTGCGCCGCGCGAGAGCAGGGTCAGGGCACCGATCTGCTGGCCGGCGCTCGCGGCGAGGCTCGAGTACAGCACCCGGTACGAGGGCACCGTGGCCGAGGCAGCCGCGGTCAGGTAGGAGCCTTGCAGCGCGCGCAGCACGCCGAGCGCGGTCGTCAGGATCGCGCCCGACGTCCGGAACGTGCGGGCCGGCCACGTGAAGGCGAAGTCCTCCTCGGCCGGAGGTGTGTCACCGGCGCCCTCGAGGAGCTCGGACAGAGCCCGCGCATGCCGGGCAGCCGCCGAGCGCCCTTGTCGCAGGGCCCTGTACCCCGGCCCGCGGACCACCTTCGCCCCGAGCGCCTGCGAGTAGAAGTCCTTCAGCAGGAGCTCGCCCGCCGCGCCGAAGTTCGCGAACGACAGGTCCTCGTCGGTCACCGCGCCGGCGGTGCCCACCAGCGGGCCCGTGAGCCCGCTCGCGCCGGCCGCGAGGGTGCCGATGAGGAAGTGTCGTCGGTCCATGGAGTCGTGGAAGTCGGCGGATGCCCGGAGTCGCGGCTACGCTACCACAGCGGTAGTTATTCTTGGACTACTAGGAGGTCGCACGTGAAGATCAGCGCGCGCAACCAGTTCCGCGGGACGGTGACGTCGATCAAGCGAGGTGGCGTCATGGCCGAGGTCGTCGTCCGCGTCGGTGAGCACGAGGTCGTCTCGGTGGTGACCGTCACGAGCGTCGACGACCTGGGAATCGCCGAGGGCGACGAGGTGACGGCGATCATCAAGTCGACCGAGGTGATGCTCGCCCGATGACCCGTCCGGCCCGCACGGAGCCTTCGCTGCCCGAGTGGGCTGCGCTGGGGCTTCTTTGCGAGAGACCAGCACACGGCTGGGCGATCGCACGGGCTCTGGCCCCGGCCGGCGAGATCGGCCGGGTGTACTCGTGCACGAGGCCCGTGGCGTACCGGGCTCTCGCACAACTGCGGGAAGCGGGTCTGGTCGAAACGAGGGGGACGACGCCGAGCGACGCCGGGCCGGCTCGCACGACGCTCGGCGCGACGAGACGTGGCCACGCAGCGTTCAAGCGCTGGCGCGGCGGGGCAGTCGAGCATGTTCGCGACCTGCGGGCGGAGCTGATGCTGAAGCTCCTCTTCCACGATCGAGCGGGCCTCGATCCTGCGCCGCTCCTGAGCGAGCAGGCGATGGCTCTCGCGCGCACGGAGCGCGCTCTCGAACGACAACTCGGCTCCGCAGATGGATTCGATCGAACGCTGTCGCTCTGGCGGCTGTCGGTCGCACGCGCCGCCCTGTCCTTCGTCGAGGCGGTGCTCGACAGCCGAACCGTGGAGCCGGTGGTCTACCGACCTGTCGGATACGTCGTGTCCCCCCACTCTGAGCTCGACGGTATGCCACTCCAGGCGATGGCGGACACGAGTGGCGAGTCGATCATCGAGATCTCCGCGGCGCACCGCGGTTGTCTCGCAGACCTCGACGGCTTCTCACACGTCTGGGTGGTCGCCCACCTCCACGAGACGCTCGGCTGGGAGCCGTCTGTTCCGACGTTCCTCGACGACCGGGTGCTGCACGGGACGTTCGCTACCCGCTCCCCCCGCCGGCCGAATCCGATCGGACTCTCGCTCGCGCGCGTCGTCGCCGTGGGTCACTCCAGTGTCGTCGTCGGCGGGCTCGACCTCCTCGACGGGACTCCGATTCTCGACCTCAAGCCGTTCGTCCCGCTGTTCGATACTCCCTCGTCCGACGTTCGGTCGGGGTGGTTCGAGGGGCGCGCAGAGCGGGTCTTCCGCCGCAGGTCCGACGACCGGTTCGCGCTGCGCAGCCGCCGAAGCTGACCGGTCGGGTTCTCAGTCGTCGTCGCCGCCGTGACCGCGGCCGTGACCGCTGTCGTCGCCGCGACCGTGGCCGTGGCCCGAGGAGTCCTCACCGGTCTCGGTCGTCGTCTCGTCGGTGGTCGTGTTGTCCAACTTGACGCCCGGAAGGCACTCGGGGTCGTTCCGGTGCTCCGCCTCGTCGCAGTTGCCGGAGATGTCCTCGTCCGTGGTCGTCGTGTCCGTCGTGAGCGGCGGGAGGCTCGGCTCCGCGATCGTTCCCGTCGGGACGCGCGCGCTCGCCGGGGAGGGCGCGAGGGTGCTTCCGGAGGCCATGTAAACGGCGAGGCCGAGACCGAGGGGGAACCCGAGGCCGATGACGGCCGCTGCGAGGAGGGCTGCACGTCTCATGCGGCCACCGTAGCGATCGGCTCTCCAAGCGTGGGCAAGGCGATGGTTAGCGTTCGGTAGGCGGCGACCTGAACGTCGCTTCGACGCGGGTTCCGGGGCCTTCGAGAAGGCGGACCTCGCCTCCCCAGCGCTCCACGAGTGCGGCGACGATCGCGAGCCCGAGCCCCGAGCCCGGTCCCGCATGGCGCCCCGTCGTCCCACGGTAGAAGCGCTCGAAGATGCGCGCCCGCTCGTCGGGCGGAATCCCGGGGCCCGTGTCGGAGACGAGGAGCACCGACGACCCGTCCCGGCGCTCCGCCTCCACCGTGACCTCGGACCCGTCGGGCGAATAGCGGATAGCGTTGTCGACGAGGTTGTCGAGGACGTGAGCGACATCCTGTGGGTCGGCCCACGCCAGCGGCCGGCCGTGCGTCTCGAGCTCGACGCGCGTACCTGCGGCCTGTGCTGCATCACGCCAGCGCCCGGCAGCGTCGCGCGCTTGCTCCGCGAGGTCGACGGTCACAGCCGTCGCTTCGCGCGTCGACGCACCCGCGAGCGCGAGCAGGTCGTCGACGATGACGCTCAGCCGCTCGAGGTCGGCCTCGGCCTTCTCCGCCTGCTCGCCGGCGAAGCCACCCTCGGCCCGGATCGCCTCGAGCCGGAGGCGCATGCCGGTGAGCGGTGTCCGCAACTGGTGCGAGGCGTTGGCCACGAACTCGCGCTGGGCCTCGAGGTTCCCCCCGAGAGAGTCCGCCATGCGGTTGAACGAGCGCGCGAGCGCCTCGAGCTCCTGCGGGCCTTCTTCCGGAGCCCTCGCGTCGAGCTCGCCCCGCCCGAGCCGCGCGGATGCATCGGACAAGTTCCGGATCTGACGCGAGAGCGGCACCGCGACGAGCCACGCGAGCACCAGGCCGGCCGCGATGACCGCAGCGCCGAGAGCGGCGAGACGAAGCCAGCTCTGGCGGACGTCCGCGGCGATGTCCTCCGTGCTCGCCGAGATGCGCACGGCGCCTGCGACCCGCCCGCGGTCGACGACGGGGACAGTGACGAGGAGGAGCTCCTCACCGAGGGTCTCGCTCGTCCGCTCCCGCGTGTCGATGAGGCCGTCGAAGAGCGCGGCACGGAGCTCAGGCCGGGCCTCGGTTGCGTACTGCGTCCCCGTCGCGGCGAGGTCCTGGCTGTCCGCGATCACGCGCCCTTGCGCGTCGACGACGACGATTCGCTGTGTGCGATCTCTCGCGCTCTCGTCGACAAGCGCGTCGACACTCTCGGCAGCAGGCCCGTTGGGCGCCCGGCTCGCGCGGGGCACGAGATCGGCGACGCGCGCCGCGAGGATGGCCGCGTCCCCGAGGACGGCCGACCGGAAGTCCGACTCGGCGCGCTGCTCGACGGTCAACGCGAGCGGGATGACGAGCGCGAGGACGACGGCGGTGAGGACGTAGAACGCCCCGAGGACGAGCCGGGCGCGGAACGTCACTGCGAGAGCTCGTCGGCCGATGCGAAGCGAAAGCCGACCCCGCGCACCGTGCTGATGTAGCGCGGATCCGCCGGGTCGTCTCCGAGCTTGCGCCGCAGCGCGCTCACGTGCACGTCGAGCGTCTTCGTCGACCCGAACCAGCTCGTGTCCCAGACCTCGCGGATGAGTTGCTCGCGCGTGACGACGCGGCCGGCGTGCTCGAGGAGCATCCGCAAGAGCTCGTACTCCTTCACCGTGAGCTCGAGCAGCTCGCCCCGCAGAGTCGCCTCGTGGCGCTCCAGCTCCATGCGAACATCGCCCACGGCCAGCACGGCGTGCTCCGAGTCGGCCGGCGCGGCGTCCGCGCGCCGGAGCACCGCCCGGACCCGCGCCGCGAGCTCGGCCGAGCTGAACGGCTTCGTCACGTAGTCGTCGGCCCCGAGCTCGAGCCCGAGCACACGCTCGAGCTCCTCCCCCCGCGCGGTGAGCATGACGACCGGAATCCGGGACATGCCTCGTATCTCGCGCAGGAGGTCGCGCCCGTCCCCGTCGGGGAGCATGACGTCGAGGAGGACGAGGTCGGGTCGGTCCTCGCGGAAGCGCTCGCGGCCCTCGGCCGCGGTCGCCGCCACCGCGACGTCGAACCCCTCCCGGCCGAGCGCACGCTCGAGCGGCTCCGAGATCGACTCCTCGTCCTCGATGAGCAGGATTCGCCTTCGCACGCTGATTCGCACCTCAGAGTACGTCCGCGGCGACCGGAATCCGCGGGCCTTCCATCTCTTTACCCACTCTCAGCCGAGTGCTGGCCGCGCGCGGGAGCGCGGCTGGAACGGCGGCCTCTACGGTGCGCGACTCACCGAAAGCGACCTCCGAAGGGGGACTCACGCATGGCAATGAGAAAGATCGCGCTCAGCACCGGGCTCGTCGCGAGCTTGCTGGCCGCACTGGCGCTCGCCACCTGGACGACCGCGAGCGCCGCGCCTGGCAAGCTGAAGGGCTCCGTCGGACCGAGCCAGACGATCTCGCTGAAGACGTCGGCGGGCAAGAGGCTGTCCATGGTCGCCCGCGGGACGTACACGCTCACGGTCCGGGACACCTCGGACGAGCACAACTTCTACATCTCAGGCCCGGGCCTGCGAAAGCAGGTCACGGGCATCGGCTTCGTGGGCACGAAGACCGTGAAGATCACGCTCCGGTCGGGCAAGTACGCGTTCGTGTGCACGCCGCACGCGGACGACATGAACGGCACGTTCCGCGTGCGGTAGTCGCAGGCAACGGGACAGAGGCTCGCCGCAGGTCGTCCCGCGGCGAGCCCTGCTCTCGCCAGTAGGGTTGAGTCAGTGAGTGCGGCCGTCGCGGACCGGAGACGCGCCGCGTGGAGGTTCATCGGCAGCCTGCTCGTCCGCGAACGTCGGGGCGTCGCCCTCGCTGCGCTCTCGGGCCTCTCGTGGCAGGCAGCCGCGATCCTGACGCCCATCATCGCCGCGCAGGCGATCGACGCGGTGGTCGAGGGCAATCGCAGCGGCGTCTACCTGTGGGCTGGAGTAGCCGTGGCCGTGGCACTCGTCGAGGCCGTCGCCGGCGCGGGCCGTCACGTCTACGCGATGCGCAACCGGGCGCGCGGGCTCGCACACGTCCGCGACGACCTGCTGACGCAGGCGCTGCGGCTCGACGCGCGCTTCCACGACCGCTTCCCGCCAGGTGAGCTGATGAGCCGCTCGTCGAGCGACGCCGAGGTCGTGAGCAGGGTGCTCGACGCGAGCGGCCACACCGTCGGCTACCTCGTGACCGTCCTCGGCGCGTCGATCGTGCTGCTCCTGATCGACTGGACGTTGGCGCTCCTGATCCTCGCGCCGCTCCCGCTGCTCATCGTCGGCTTCTGGCGCTACGCGCGCCGGTACTCGAGCCGGACGAAGCTCTACCAGGAGGAGCTCGGCCACGCGAGCGCGCTCGTCGAGGAGACGGTTGCAGGAATCAGGGTCGTCAAGGGGCTCGGCGCGGGAGCAGCCCTGTCGCAGAGGTTCCACGACTCGAGCGAGCGCGTGCGGGCCCGTGCACTCGACGTCGTCTCCGTGGACGCGGTGTTCCTGCCCGCGCTCGATGTCGTCCCGCTTCTCGACCAGGTGCTCGTGCTCTGGTTCGGCGGGCAGCGTGTTCTCGACGGCCAGCTCACGCTCGGCCAGTTCGTCGCGTTCAACGCGTACGTCGTGCTGCTCGTCTGGCCATTGCGCGTGCTCGGGCAGCGGATCTCGACGGTGCAGAACGCCCTCGCGGCGGCGGAGCGGATCGTCGAGGCGCTCGAGCAAGAGCCCGCGGTGCGCGATCCTGCCGCGCCGCTGTCACTCGATCCAGCGCCGCACGGAGCGGACGTCCGGTTCGCCGACGTCCGCTTCGGGTTCGACGAGAGCTCGCTGGTGCTCGACGGCTTCGATCTCCAGGTCGAGCCGGGCGCGTCCGTCGCGCTCGTCGGTCGCACGGGCAGCGGGAAGAGCACGGTCGCGGCGTTGCTCACGCGCTTCTACGACGTCCAGGCGGGCGGCGTCCTCGTCGATGGGGTGGACGTCCGCGAGCTCTCGCTCGCAGAGCTCCGCAAGGCGATCGCGCTCGTCGCCGAGGAGACGTACCTCTTTACCGAGACCGTGCACGCGAACATCGCGTTCGGGCGGGACGGCGCGACGGACGCCGAGATCGAGGCCGCGGCGCGGGCCGCCGGCGCGCACGAGTTCATCGAGGAGCTGCCGGACGGGTACGACACGCTGCTCGGCGAGCGGGGTTACTCGCTCTCGGGCGGCCAGCGCCAGCGCGTCGCGATCGCGCGCGCGATCCTCGCCGATCCCGACGTCCTCGTCCTCGACGACGCCACCTCGTCGGTCGACGCGACGAAGGAGCACGAGATCCGGGCCGCCCTCGAGGACGTGATGAAGGGCCGCACGACGATCGTCATCGCACACCGGCCGGCGACGATCGCGCTCGCGGAGCGTGTCGTCGTGCTCGAGGAGGGCCGGGTGGTCGAGGAGGGGACGCACGCGGACCTGCTCGCGCGCTCGCCGCGGTACCGGGAACTGCTCGCGCTCGACGAGGAGGCGGTCGCGTGAAAGAGCACGTGTGGCCGCTCGTCCGAAGCCGGTTGGGGGTGATCGCAGCCATCACGTTCGCCGTCCTCCTCTCGACCGCGGCGACCATTGCGGGGCCGGCACTCATCGGTATCGCGATCGACGACGGCCTGACCGCACGCGACGAGAGCGTCCTCGAGCGGGTGGCGATCGCGTTCCTCGTGCTCGCGCTCGTGAGACCGTTGCTCCAGCGCTTCATCGTCCTCCACACCGGGCGCGCCGGCGAGGCGATCCTCGCCGACCTGCGGACGGCGACGTACGACCGGCTCCAGGAGCTCTCGCTGCCCTACTACGAGGGAGAGCGCGCAGGCGTGCTCGTCTCGCGCCTGACCGCGGACGTCCAGTCGCTGACGACGTTCGTGCGCATGGCCCTTCCCGAGATCGCGACGAACCTGATCCTCGTCGTCATCACGCTGGTCGTGATGATCGCCATAGCGCCGAAGCTGCTGGTCTTCGCGCTCGTCTCGCTTCCCGTCGTGTTCGTCGCGTGGGCGATCTACCACCGCCGCTCGCAGCCGGCGTACCTCGCAATTCGCGACACCGTCGCCACCACGCTGGCGGCCCTTCAGGAGCGATTTGCGGGCGTGCGCGTGATCCAGGCCTTCCGGCGGGAGTCCGACGCGTTCGCGGGCTACGACGAACGGAGCCAGGAGCAGCTCGCGGCGTGGAGGCACGCGTCGTTCGTCAACATCGGGTTCTTCCCGCTGATCGCGTTCGCCCAGGGGCTGGCCCTCGGGCTGGTGCTCGTGGGAGGCGCGGTGCTCTACGACAGCGGTGACGTGACGATCGGCACCGTGGCCGCGTTCGTCCTCTACGTGACCTCGCTGTTCGAGCCGATCGCGCGGCTCGCCGACTGGTTCAGCGAGTTCCGCTCGGGCCAGGCGGCGCTCACGAAGATCGTCGGCGTGCTCGAGACGCCGGTCACGGTCCCTGAGAACGATGACCCGCGCGCGCTTCCCGAGCGCGGCAACCATGCGGCGAACGAGGTCGCGTTCGCATACGACGAGGGGCGGCTCGTGCTCGACGGCGTCGCGATCGCCATCGAGCCGGGAGAGCGCGTCGCGCTCGTCGGGCCGACCGGTGCCGGGAAGTCGACGTTCGCCAAGCTCCTCACGCGCAAGTACGACCCGGTCGGCGGCGCGATCGCGTTCGGAGAGGTCGACCTGCGCTCGGCGTCGTACGCGTCGCTCCGCGACCGGATCGTCTTCGTCCCGCAGGAGGGGCATCTCTTCAGCGGCTCGGTCGCGGACAACGTCCGGCTCGCGCGGCCGGACGCGAGCGGTGAGGAAGTGCGCGAGGCTCTGGGCTCGATCGGCGCGCTTCGGCGATTCGAACGGCTGCCGGACGGCCTCGACACGGACGTCCGCTCGCGCGGGGTCCGGCTGTCGGCCGGAGAGCGCCAGCTCGTGTCGCTCGCCCGCGTGCTGCTCGCGGATCCGGCGGTGATCGTGCTGGACGAGGCGACCTCGTCGGTCGACCCGGGTACCGAGCGCGCGGTCGAGCGCGCGCTCGCGGTCGTGGCGCAGGGACGGACGGTGATCACCATCGCGCACCGGCTCTCGACGGCGGCGCGCGCCGACCGGGTCGCGGTCCTCCGGGACGGGGGGCTCGTCGAGCTCGGCACGCACGAGGAGCTCGTCGCCCGCGGCGGCTTCTACGCGCAACTCTGGCAGAGCTGGATCTCGAGCGGCGCCGAGCCCGCGCCGGGCGTCGCCTAGGTCCTGCCAGAAAGCGCGGCGGCGACGACCCGGCGAAGCCACGGCCGTACTGCGGCGGCGATCGCGTCGAGACCCGACCTCAGGCTGTGGTCACCCGGCACCTGCACGACCGTGCGCAGGGCGGATTCCGGCGGCATCCCGAAGCGGTCGCGCTCGCCCTGGACGACGAGAGTAGGAACCTCGATCGAGTCGAGCTCCGGAAGTCGGCTCGGTGACGTGGCGCCGGACTTGCGCGGTGGCGGCTGGAGCGGGAATGCGAGGCAGAGGACGCCTACCGCGCCCGTCTCCTCGGCGGTGCGACAGGCGACGCGTGCGCCGGCCGACCGGCCGCCGACGACGAGCGGCAGCCCCTGAAGCTCCCCGGCGAGGAGCGCCTCGACGACCGCGACCCAAGCGGCGTCGAGCTGCCGCGCCGGAGCGGGCGAGCGTCGCCCCGAAACGCGATAGGGCTGCTCGACGAGCGCGACGCTGATGCTCTCCGAGTTCGCAGCGGCCGCCGCCGCCACGAGATCCGGCGCAGCGATTCCTCCGCCGGCTCCGTGGCCGAGGATCAGCGCCGCGTGCGGCTCGGAGACGGGGAGCAGATGTGCCTTCGCGAGCCCGTGCGGCGTGTCGACGTCGATCGTCACCGGGTGATGCTACGGCTAGGGCTCGAGCTCAGTCGGCAGGCCGAGGCGCGGGAAGATCTCTGGCATGACGAAGGCCGTGATTTCCTTGATGAGGGCGCCGTCGAGTGTGATCACGTCGACGGCCAGCGGTGTGTGGCGACCCGTTTCCGCATCGAGGCCGTAATAGGCGATCGCATGCTGACCGTTCACCCGAATCGGGATCGTGCCCGCCTTGGCGCAGGCCTCCTTGGCCTGCTCCGCGAACCCGGCGATGGTCTCGCGTCCCTGCCACCAGCTCGCCCACGGCGGCATCGAGAACACGGCGTCCTCGGCCAGCAGCGCGGCGACCGCGTCCACGTCGCCTCGCGCCCACGCGTCGATATACGCCTGGACGAGCTCGCGGACGCGCTCGTCTCCGAGCTGGCGCAGCGTCTCCTGCTGGCTCCGGTCGGGAAGCCGCGCATCGACGGTCTTGCGGGCGCGCTGGAGAGCGCTGTTCACGGACGCGACGGTCGTGTCGAGCGACTCCGAGACCTCGCGGGCCGAGAAGCCGAGAACCTCGCGGAGGATCAGCACCGCGCGCTGCGTCGCGGGCAGGAGCTGGAGCGCCGCGATGAACGCGAGCTCGATGGCCTCGCGCTGCTCGTAGCGGGCCTCGGGGGAGGCATAGCCCTGCGGGACACCGAGCGCCTCGTCCGGGTACGGCTCGACCCACACCGACTCGACGAGCGGCTTGCCCACGTCGTCCGTCGGACTGGACGACGGGCCGTAGTCGACCGGGAGCACGCGCTTCGGCCGACGCGCGATCGCGTCGAGGGACGCGTTCGTCGCGATCCGGTACAGCCAGGTGCGCAGGGAGCTTCGACCACCGAACTCGGGCAGCCCGCGCCAGGCGCGCAGCAGTGCCTCCTGGAGCGCGTCCTCGGCATCGTGCAGCGAGCCGAGCATGCGGTAGCAGTGCGCCCGGAGCTCGTCCTGGTGGTCTTCGACGATGCGGCTGAAAGCGCTCTCGTCCCCCGCGCGAGCCGCGTCGAGCAGCTCCCGTTCGCGCAACGAGCCTGTCGCCAGAGAAGCCATCTCACCAGGGTAGACCTTCGCCGTCGCCCGAACTCATCGGTGCCGCACGATGAGTTCCGCGAGCACGTTCGGTCCAACGAAGCAAGGCATGAGGCCGACCTCCGTCAACCCTGTCGTCCACCTAGAGCTCCACACCGGCAATCTCTCCCGCGCGTGTGCCTTGTACACGCGCTTGTTCGGCTGGCACACCGAGAGGGTCGAGGTCGGCCCTTGGTCCTACCTCTCGCTCGAGCTCGGCAACGGGATCGAGGGCGGCATCGTCGAGGGAGACCGCGAGAGGACGCTTTGGCTGCCGTACGTCGAGGTCGACGACGTCGCTGAGACGACGGAACGCGCGCGCCTGCTCGGGGCGTCTGTCCTACTCGAGCCGCGGGAGGGCCTGGTCGGCTGGCGTAGCATCATCGCCGTCCCCGCAGGTGCCGAGATCGCGCTCTGGCAGCCGAAGGGCTGAGCCCGGCTATCTGTTCAGACGAACTCGATGCCGAAGCGAGGCGCGGCGGCGGCGAAGCGCGCCGCGACCTCTTCGACGTTGTCGGGCGCTTCCCGCGCACCGTTCGGAGCCCGTTCGAGCGTCGCCTCGAAGAACTTCTCGATGCCCGCGGGCGTGTACGTAACCACCATCCGAGCCGTCCCGGTCCCGACATTCCGGAAGTTGTGCACCGTCTCGCGAGGGATGAAGACGAAGTCGCCGGGGCCCACCGTGACCGTCTCGTCGCCGAGGCGGAACTCGAGCTCGCCCTCGACCAGGTAGAAGGTCTCGTCCTCGCGACGGTGGATGTGCGGCGGCGGCCCGCCGCCCGGCGGCACGAGCGCCTCCATCGCGAAGTACGCGCCGCCGGTCTCCTCACCGGTAACGAGAAACGTGTAGTGGTCGCCGGGGCCCCAGTAAGCGGGGCCGGTCGCCACCGGACGGTGCAGCGGGCGCGCCGGGCCCGGCGCGCCCGTGAGCGAGCTCATCGGTGCTCCTTCTTGCCTTCTACGAGGCGACCTCCGCCGGAGCCGCGGCGGGCACGTCGATCTGGAGCCCCGGCTCCGCCGCCCTGACCTCGGTGATCGGGAAACCGAGCTCCTCGCGGACGATGTTCGCACCCTGCGCGAGGGCGGAGGCCTTGTACAGGGCGATAGGACGCGACGCGCCCTGGCGCCCGAATCCGCAGTCCGAGGAGAGGACGAGGTGCTCCGGATCGATGTACTCGAGCGCGTGGCGAATGTCGGCGACCACCTCGTCCACGGTCTCGACCTGGAGCGCACGATGGCTGATCATTCCGACGGCGATCTTCTTGTTGAGCTTCCCCTTGTACGGGCCGAAGCGCGAAAGAAGCGAGTGCCCGTTGTGCTTCGACTCGATCGTCCAGACGTCCGCGTTGATGCGCTCGAGGAAGATCTCGAGCGAAGCCTCGTAGGTGATGCTCGGCTGGAAGCAGTGCTGCGCGCCCGGGTTCCCCCAGCACGTGTGGACCCAGACCTCCGCCTCGTCGAGACCCTCGACCGTGTAGTTGAAGAGATCGACGTAGAAGTCGAGGGTCGCCTCGTCGGCGCCCCAGGCGGCCGCGCTGTGAATGGCGGGCTCCTCGATCTGGATGACCTTGCAGCCGGCCGCCACGAGCTGCCGAAGCTCGCTGTTCAGGACCGTTGCGATGTCCCACATGAGCTCGCGCTTGTCCTCGTCGTAGACGTCGGTCTTGACCGTGAGGACGGTCGAGCAGAGATCCGCAGCGATCGTGCCGAACTTGACTGGCTTCTCCGTTCGTGACTGCGCGACCCGCCACACCTTCGCGAACTCGAGAGGGATCCGCGGGCCGACCTTGTCCACGATGGCGTGGTACTTCCAGCCGCCCACGATCTCGTTGAGCCAGGTTCCGATGGGGTAGGTCCAACCCGCGGTCGTCTCGGTGTCGAACTCGGAGACGCCGCTGAGCCGCTCGCTCGGGTACGAGAACCAGGATCGCCCGGCAAGGTCGGCGTCGAGGTGGTAGTCGCCGTTGGTCAGGATGTCGAGGCCGGCGAGCTCCTGGTCGCTGATCACCGTCGCGACGGCATCCAGGTGCTGCTCGCGGAAGTCCACGTCGCCGAGGGCGCTCGAGTACGGCCGCTCGAAGAGGCCCCCGGTGTACCACCTCGGACGCGGCCACGATCCGGTCACCGTCGTGGGAAGCATCAGGTCCTTCGTGGCTGTCAACATCGCGCCAGACTCCTTTCCAGCCCGAAAACCGTTGAACGTCCAGTGCAGTCACACTGAACGTAACAGACTGCGAGGGATCGCGTGCTACGCGTCACGGTGCGTCACCTCGAGCAGGTACGCGACCATGACGTCCTCGTCGCCGACCGCGATGTGGTACGCGTCCGAGAGCTGCTCGACGCGCTCGATCTGCGCGCGGTTCTCGGCGAACAGCGGGCCGAACGGGAAGAAGCTGAACTCGACCACGCGGGCCTCCAGCCCGGCTGCGGCGAGCCGCCGTTCCGTCGCGAGCTGCCCGACGATCGAGAGCTGCATCACGTAGGCCTTGCCCTCGGGCGCGAGCAGCTTGGGGAGCAGGCGGAGGAAGTGGTCGAGGAGGGTACGGCCCCAGTAGTCGAGCGGGCGGTGGCCGGTCGGCTCCTCGAAGGGGTCGACCGGGAGCTGGTACAGGCTCGCCACGACGACGTCGAAGCTCCGGTCGGGCTCCCAGTCGAAGAGGTCGGCCGTGCCGCCGGTGACCCGGTCGGAACGCCGTTCCTGAAGGCGTTCGACAGGGTGTTCGCGACGGCGTTGCGGTCGATGTCGATCGCGTGCACGCTCGAGGCGCCGTTCAGCGCGAGCTGGACCGCCAGGATGCCGCAGCCGCAGCCGACGTCGATGCAGCTCGCGCCCTCGCCGACCCCGGTCTCGAAGAGGTGCTTCCAGACGAGGAAGCTGCCTTGCGTGGGGACGAACACCCCGGGATCGACGACGAGCTCGGGGAACGGCAGCGGGAAGAGCACGCGCCCGCGTTCGTCGAGCCACGCCCTCGCGGGCGTCTCGGTGTCGAGCTCGTCCGCCGCGTACGGGACCGCGACCGGCGGGCGCCAGCGGCCGGGCTTCGTGTCCGCGAGCGCCTCGGCCGCGGCCGCGATGTGCTCCGGCGTCGTCCCGCAGCAGCCTCCGACGATCTGCGCGCCTTCGGCCCGCCAGCTGAGCGCCAGCTCCGCGTACCTCTGCGGATCGATCTCGTCGTCGAAGCGCCAGAGCGAGCCGGCCAGGTGGCCGAGGTTCGGGTAGACGCCGAGCGGCAGCTCGGTGAAGTCGCGCAGCCACGAGAGCATCCCGGTGACGTGGTCGACGGGCAGGCAGTTGACGAGAAGCGCGCCGACGCCCATCTCCTCGAAGCGGCGGGCGGCGCGGCCGAAGAGGTCGCCCTCGGGAGGGCCCCAGTGCTGCCCGTAGACGCCGCACACGCCGTGCCGGCAGCGGCGGAACGAGAGCCACACGGGCAGTCCGGTCTCCAACAAGAGCTCGACGGTCTCGAACGTCTCGGGATCGCGGACGAGGGTCAGCGTCTCGAGCAGGATCAGGTCCGGCGGGTCCTGCTCGAAGACGCGCGCGAGCAGCTCGATCGTGCCCTGGCGCTGCGGTGAGTTGACCTCCTCCGAGATCGCGAACGCGACCGCGCACTCGTCCGCGCCTCCCCTGCTCGTCGATCGCCTGTCGTGCGAGCCTGATTCCGAGCCGAGCGATGTCCATCCAGTGCGCGAGCTCGGCGGCGCCCGGCTCGCGCCCTGAGCTCGACCTCGGGCGCGGACAGGATCGACCAGGTGTCGGTGGAGATGACGTCGCAGCCCGGCGGCGACGTAGCTCGCGTGCACCTCGCGCACCGCCTGCGGCGCGCGGTAGAGCGCCCACGTGCCCCAGAGCTCCGGGCTCGGGCTCGGGCTCGCCTCGGAGCGTGCGGAGACGCTGCAGCTCGGTCGCGATTCCCCCGTCGAGGACCACGCAGCGCTCGGCGGCGAGCAACTCCTCCACGTGGCGGTACGCGGCGAGGCCCGAGCGCCGGCGTCCGTTCAGGAGTCGCGGCCATCGCGGATCACCTGTGCCACGCTCGAGAAGTCGCCTTCACGGAGCCCGAGGTCGCCGGCCCGTCCCAGAACCTCGTCAGCCGCTCGTACGGCGGTCAGCTCGATTCCCGCCTCGCGCGCGAGCTCGAGGACGAGCCGCAGGTCCTTGCGCATCAGGTCGACCGTGAACGCGACGGGCGTGTCGTCGGGACGCACGAACGCATCGCGCTTGTAGAGGACATACGGCGCGGCGACCACACCGCCCGAGAAGACGTCGTACGCGGCCTCACGCGCGATTCCGGCACGCTCGGCAAACACGAGCCCCTCCGCGACGGCCTCGTTGAGGACGGCCAGGACCGCCTGGACCGCGAGCTTCATCGCCGCTCCGGCTCCTGCGCCACCGAGATGGAACCGCTGCCGAGAGATCGCGTCGAGCACCGGCGCCACCCGCTCGATCGCCTCCTGGTCACCCCCGAGCATGAGGGTCAGCTCGCCCTTCTCGGCGAGCGCAGTGCTGCCCGAGACCGGCGAGTCGATCCAGCGGGCGCCGCGCTCGGTCACCTCGACCGCAAACTCCACCGCAGCCGTCGGGCCGATCGTGCTCGTGTCGATCAGGATCGAGTGCACGCCGAGGCCTGCCAGAAGGCCGGCGTCGCCGTGAAGCACATCCCGGAGCGCGTCGGCATCGGCGAGCATCGTGATGACGATCTCGGAGCTCTCGGCGAGCGCCTTCGGCGTCGCGGCGGCTCGCGCACCCGCCGACGTCAGCGCGTCGAGGCGCTCGGGCGAGCGGTTCCACACCGTCAACGGGGAGCCGGCGCCGAGCAACCGGCGGGCCATGGGCGTCCCCATGCGACCGAGCCCGGCGAACCCGACGGCCAGGCCCGGGCGCTCGGTCACGTCGTCGTCTGCTCGAGGTCCTCTCGGACTCGAGCCGCCCCACGAGGTAGTCCCAGTCGCGGTCGAACCGGTACGAGTGCCGGTCGGGGGGGCCTGGAGCGGACGTCTCGAGCCACTTCACGCGGTTTCCTCGCGTGTTGTAGAAGGCGTGGATGCACCCCACCCCGGTCCAGAACACGTCCCCCGGGCGAAGGGTGTACCGCTCGTCGTCCGCCACGACGTCCACCTCGCCCTCGAGCATGTAGTACGACTCCTCGAACGGGTGGTCGTGCGGAAGCGCCATCCCGGTCTCCTGGTAGGCGACCATGAACATCGTGTGGAGATGCGCGTCCAGGCGCTTGTCGACGAGCATCTTCACGGCGATCCCGCTGTAGGCCAGGAGTGCAGTGGCCATGCTCGCGGAGACCGTCGGCTGGTCGACGGGCGCACCCTCCTTGAGCACTTCGAGGTCCATCTGCCAGTCGTCCAGACGGAAGAGGTTGCGGTTCCTCGGATCGCGTACGTCGAGCGGCGAGGGTGGCCCGGACGGAGCGCCCCCGCCGAAGTAGGTGTCGGGCTGGCCCTCGCCCGGCAGGCGAGGCTGCGGCGCCATCATGTCGATCCAGGTCGCCCGTCCGTCCTCGACTCGCCACGCGTGCGGGACGCCGACCGGGACGACGCCGCACGCACCCGGCAGCAGCGTCACTCCGCGCCCGTCGAGATACAGCGTGGGCGTCCCCTCGAGGACGTAGAAGCTCTCCTCGAAGGAGTGGACGTGCGTCTCGACGTGGCCGTCCTCGAGGCCGCAGAGCCCGAGGCCCATGTGCACCGATCCCGTAGAGCGGTCGACGAGCGCCGCCCGCTCGAACCCTTCGCTCGACGCCTCGTACTCCTGCGTGAGGACGATCTCCTCGCGTCGCTTCAGGTGGTGCACGCTCGCCTCCTCCTCGCCTTCGTCATTGCATCATCCAACCGCCGTCGACCTCGAGGTTGGCGCCGTTCATCGACTCGTTCTCGAGCAGGAACACCGACGCTTCGACGACGTCCTTCATGCGGACGTTGCGGCCGGTGGGCGTGCGGGCCCGAACGTTCGCGAGGAACTCGTCCTTGCCGCTCCAGTACGGCGAGTCGGCGACGATGCCGGGGTGGATCGCATTGACCCGGACGGGAGCGAGCTCGAGCGCGAGCGTCCGGATGAGGGTCGCGACCGCGCCGTTCACGGTCGTGACCGTCGTCGAGCCCGGATACGGCCGGTCCTTCGCCAGCCCCCCGAACACCAGGATGGACGCGTCCGGGGCGAGCCTGCCCGCGAGCTGGTGGACGACCTCCGTGTAGCCGACCAGCTTCAGCGTCGCGAGCCGGATCGCCCGGTCGACGTCGTACGCGGTCACCCTGTTGTCGTCGCGGTCCACCGCTACGAGAGCGAGCCGGTCCACGCCCTCGACGTCACGGAGAGCGCCCGAGATCGTGTGCGGCTCGGAGAGGTCGAAGCCGATGCCTCGGGCCTCGCCTCCCAGCTCGGCCGCGACGCCTTGGGCGCGCGCCTCGTCTCGCCCGCTGAGCGTGACGCGCGCGCCGCGGGCGAGGTACGTCTCGGCGAGCTCGCGGCCCATGCCCGATGTGCCTCCGATGACGACGACGTCAGCGGCCAGGTCCAGCTCCCTGTTCGATCAGATTGAGCATGCGCAGTGCTCGTGTTCGATGCAACTCTACAACTGGCAACCGCGCGGGCTCCACGAGACGGTCGCCGACACGGACGTATAGTGGGGCCATGGCTCGGCAGGCGAGCAGCTCCGCCCAGAGAGCGCAGGTCCGCGCTGCTCCCGCGCGAGAGCTGGAGGCGACCGTGCCGGGGACACTGGGAGCGAGGATCCGCCACGAGCGGCAGGCCGCGGATCTCACGGTGCGCAAGCTCGCCGCGCGGATCGACGTGTCGCCGAGCCTCATCTCGCAGATCGAGCGGGGCCGCGCCTCGCCTTCGGTCGCCACGCTGTGGGCGATCGCGACAGAGCTCGGGCTGCCGGTGGGCGACCTCTTCAGCGATGCGGAGGCGGCCCTCGGCACGCCGGCTCCGTCCAGCGCAGTGCAGCAGCGCAACACGCGAACGGCGATCACGCTCGCGGGTGGCGTCCGCTGGGAGCGGCTGACCCCCACTCCCGATCACGAGGTCGACTTCGTCTACGTCGTCTATCCCGTCGGGTCCGAGTCGTGCCCGCCGGACGCCCTTTCGCAGCACGGCGGCAAGGAGTACGGCTACGTGATCAGCGGCAAGCTCGGCGTACGGATCGGCTTCGACGAGTACGCGCTTCGGGCAGGCGACTCCATCAGCTTCGAGTCGCACCGGCCGCACCGCCTGTGGACGATCGGGAACGAGCCCGCGGTCGCGGTCTGGACCGTGGTCAACCGCAAGGGCGACGACCGCGCGGCGCCGCTGCGCGCCGAGACCTCGCGCTAGACGACGACCTGCGGGTCAGCGCCTCGCCAGAACCTCCGCAGCGATCCGCTCGGCTCCGGGCAGGAACGCGTCCTCGAGCGGCGGGCTGTACGGGATCGGCGAGTTGGGCGTCGCGATCCGCCACGCGTCGTCGAGGTCACCGAGCCCTTGCTCGGTAACGAGCGCGAGCACCTCGCCCGCCCACCCGCCGGTCAGCGGCCCCTCTTCCACGACCGCGATCCTGTTCGTCTTCGCGACCGAGGCCAGGATCGCGTCGAGATCGAGCGGGCGCAGCGTGCGCAGGTCGAGGACCTCGGCGCCGACACCCTCGGCCGCGAGACGCTCGGCCGCGTCGAGGCAGTCGTGGACTCCCTTCATCGCGCTGACGAGCGTGACGTCGGTCCCCTCGCGCACGACCCGCGCTCGCCCGAGCGGCACGACCTCGCCATCGACGGGGCCCTTCACCGTGTATAGGCGCTTGTGCTCGAGAAAGACGACCGGGTTGTCGTCTCGAATCGCGGCCTTCAGCAGACCCTTTGCGTCGTCCGCCGTCGCGGGCGCGGCGATCTTCAGGCCGGTGATGCCCGTCAGCCACGAGGCGGGCATCTGCGAGTGGATTGCGCCGAAGCGCCCGCCGGCGCCGACGACGGTGCGGATGACGACCGGACACCCCTGCTGCTCCCCGGTCAGGAACCAGTACTTCGTCATCTGGTTGATGATGCTGTCCATCGACAGGGCGAGGAAGTCGCCGAACATGATCTCGAGGACGGGCCGGAGCCCCGAGATCGCCGCCCCGTAGGCGGCGCCCGTCAGCGCGAGCTCCGAGATCGGCGTGTCGAACACCCGACTCGGCCCGTACTTCTCGTAGAGCCCCGGCGTGACGGCGAAGACGCCTCCGGCGACCGCGACGTCCTCGCCGAAGAAGATCACGCGCTCGTCGCGCTCGAGCTCCTCGTCGAGCGCCTGCCTCACCGCCTCGCGGAACTCGACCTCGGTGCCGTCGGCTGCTCGCTGTTCGGAGGCCGCGGCGGGCCGAGGCGCCGCCGGCTGCTCCTTCGCCGCGCCCGGGCGGACGCGCGCGATCACGGCCCCGAGCGCGATCGTCTCTCCCTCGGCGGCGACGACCTCCTCGAGCACGCCGTCGAGCTCCGCCTCGTAGACGGCGGTCGCCTTGTCGGTCTCGACCTCGACGAGCGGCTCGCCCCGGGCGACGGAGTCGCCGGGTCGCCGCAGCCACCTGACGACCGTCGCCTCCTCCATCGAGTCGGAGAGCCGCGGCATTCCGATGTCGACGAGCTCGCTCACGCGCTAGCGCCGGTCGAGCACGATCCAGACGGCGGTCACGACCTCATTGCCCGCGTTGTGGAGACGGTGAGGAAGCGTCGATTCGAAGCTCACGGAGTCGCCGGGCCCGAGCACGAATTCCTCGAAGCCCAGCGTGACGCTCAGCTCTCCGGTGCGCACGAAGCCGAGCTCCCTCCCGCTGTGGCGCACGAGCGCGTTCGCGGGAGCTGACTCGCTCCCCGGCGGGTACACGACGTACAGGAACTCGACGCCGGGCACGTCATGGGTCGTCAGACGCTCCCAGCGAACGCCGCTCTCGAGATCGATGGCACTGCGCTCGTTCGCCCGCTGCACGAACCGCCCGCCTTCGTGCACGTCCGGCGGCTCGGCGCCGTTGTCCGACGGGCCGCGCCGCGCATCCTCCACCCCGGGCTCGTTCAGCTGGAAGACCTCGTCGAGCGAGACGCCGAGCTCGCTCACGATCGCGTAGAGCGTCCGGACGGACGGCTGGATCCTGCCCGTCTCGATCTGGGAGACGAGGCTCGGAGACACCTCGAGCAGGCGGGCCAGCGCGCGGAGGCTCAGGCCCCGCTCGAGCCGCGCCCGGCGGAGGTTGCCGCCGAGCGTCGAGGAGGCTTCGGTCCTCGTTCGCACGCTCATGTCGCGCGCCTCTCCCCTGCGAACTCCCGCCGGTCGCCCGGCTCCGGGAACGGTGCGGCGAGGGCCGCCTGCTCGACCTCGTCGAGCTCGCGCTCGACCTCGCTCCGGATCGCCGCCACCTCGTCCTCGTCGAGCCCGTACTCCTCACCCAGCCGCGTCGCCGCGACCAGCAGGGGATCGCGCTCCTTCCAGCGGTCGAGCTCTCCCTCCGGTCGATACTTGCCCGGATCGCTGCGCGAGTGGCCCACGAAGCGGTAGGTCGCGGCCTCGACGAACTCGGGCCCGGCGCCGCTGCGAGCGCGCTCGACGACGTCGGCCGCCAGGGCCCGGACGGCCCAGACGTCCATGCCGTCGACGGTCGAGGTGGAGACCTCGAGCGCCGCGGCTCGGGGCACGATCCCGCCGGGTGTGACCGCCTCCGTCGGCGTGTACTCGCCGTAGCGGTTGTTCTCGCAGACGAACACGACCGGCAGGCCGAGCACCTTCGCGAAGTTCAGGCACTCGAAGAAGTACGCCTGGTTGACGGCGCCGTCGCCGAAGTACGCGACCGCGACCCGACCGGAGCCGCGCAGCGCGAGCGCGGCACCCGTCGCCGTCGCGATGCTGCCGCCGACGATGCCGTAACAGCCCATGACCCCGTGCTCCGGGTCGACGACGTTCATCGAGCCCGCGAGCCCGCCGTTCACGCCCGAAGCCCGCCCGAGGAGCTCGGCGAGGAGCGCCGTCGGATCCGTCCCCATGGCGAGTAGGTGCCCGTGCCCGCGATAGGTGCAGGCGATGCGGTCGCCCTCGCGGAGCACGCTCGCGAACCCGACCGCCACGGCCTCCTGCCCCGAGTACAAGTGAGTCGTGCCGTACACCTCGCCCCGGAGGAAGAGGCTCTGGACGCGATCCTCGAAGCCGCGGATGAGCAGCATCCGGCGATAGAGGTCGAGGGCGAGCCTGTCGTCTACAGCAGCGTGCTGTGCGTCCTTGGTCGCCATGCCTCGCGACCCTACGGGACTTCGACCGTCTCGCGGACCACCCGGCCGTCCACGACGTCCACGCCGCGCACGTACGTCCTGCCGGTCACGAGCAGCTCGGCGGCCGGGAAGCGCGTGATCACCTCCGGACCGGTTGGTGTGACCACGACCTCCTCCTCGATCCGGGCCGCCGACCGTCCGTCCGTCGCCGGGCAATACGTCTCGAGCGCGAAGACCATCCCCACCTCGAGCTCGGCCGGCGCGTCCAGGGAGTGCAGACGCGAGATCATCGGGAACTCGTACAGCCCGACTCCGAGGCCGTGCCCGAACTGGAGCCCGAACGCCGCCCGCTCGTCCGGCATCCCGATCTCGTCGGCCGTCGGCCACGCGGAAGCTATCTCGTCCGTCGTCACCCCGGGCCGGACGAGCTCGATCGCGGCGTCGAGCCACTCGCGGCAGCGTGTGTAGGCGTCGATCTGGGCGGGCGTCGCGTACCCGACGTTGAACGTGCGGTAGTAGCACGTTCGATAGCCCATGAACGAGTGGATGATGTCGAAGAACGCCTGGTCGCCCGGCCGGATGAGGCGGTCGGAGAACGTGTGTGGATGAGGGTTGCAGCGGTCGCCGGAGATCGCGTTGATCGCCTCGACGTGCTCCGACCCGAGCTCGAAGAGGAGCCTCATCGCCGCGGCGACGACCTCGCTCTCCTTCACGCCCGGGCGCAGCATGCGGTAGATCTCCTCGTAGACGGCGTCGACGATCCCGGCGGCGTGGTCGAGGAGCGCGAGCTCGTCCTCAGTCTTGATCTTCCGCGCCTCGAGCATCACCGGCTGCGAGTCGACGATGTGGAGGCCGGCGCGCTGGAGCGCGAGCAGGGTCGTCACGTCGGGCACGTCCATCCCGATCGGCTCGCCGGCGAGGCCCCGCTCCCGGAGCTCTTCGAAGACCATCGAGGCGAGCGCGTCGGGCACGCCCGTCTCCTCCGGCATCGCGCCGCGCATCGGCGAGACCCACGCGCGCCAGCTCTCCTCGGGAAGCCAGGGGCAGTAGAGCTTGTGGTGGCGGGCCGCGGACCCGAAGTCCCAGAGGATCGGATCCTCCTCGCGAAAGACGAGCGCGAAGCGGATGTTCTTGTCCCGCTCCCACGTCCCGATCGCGGTGCTCGTGACGTAGCGGAGGTTGTTCGGATCGAAGAGGAGAAGGGCGCCGAGGTCGGATGCGGCGAGCGTCGCCTTCGTCTTCGCGAGCCGGGCCGTCCGTAGCCGGTCGAAGTCGACCCGCTGCTCCCAGTCCACCGCCATGGTCGCGCCGCGCGAAGCGATGTTCATGAACGCTCCTCGGGTAGCTCGAGCCGTTCGTCCTCCGGCCCCTGTTCAGCGATTCTGCACACGCTCCCCGTGTGAGTCAACCTCGCAGACGGCCTCTGCACGGCCGTTTCGGTTTGCCCGGTCAGGCTCCGATTTCACTGCTCCATGGCCGGCTTGACTTCATGGGGGGCAAGACATTAGCGTTGAACGCCAATGGACAGCGAGTGCCCGACGTTCGACGTCGCTGGACAGCACATAGGTGCTCGCTCCCACCCCGAAGGATCCGCAGCAGCAGGCGGCCGCGGGGACCTCGCGTGTCCTCGCTCGACGAAGGAGGGTGACTCGATGTTGAAGAACCGCCGATTGCGCGGTCGGCCTCGCCGCGCCGCGTTTCTCGCTCTCGTAACGGTAGGTGCGGTAGCGGCCGCGAGCCTCGCGAGCGGAGCGAGTAGCCAGGAGCGTCCGCGCATCGCGTTCCTGTCGTTCGCGGTCGCCAACAGCTATGACGCGCCGATGATCAAGGCCGCGAAAGCCGTGGCGAAGCAGCGGGGCGTCACCGTGAACCTCTTCGATGCCGCAAACGACCCGAAGAAGCAACTCGCGCAGCTCCAGACCGTCTCGTCGTCGGGGCAGTACGACGGCATCCTCCTGCAGCCGATCTTCGGGCCGCAGCTCATCCCGACGGTCCGGCAGGCGATCAAGCGAGGGATCAAGGTGGTCAACATCGACCAGATCCTCGGCGCGAACCCCGGGACTGCAAAGCCCCCCGTGTCCGGCTTGTCGGGAAACGTGGTCTTCATCCAGACCCAGATCGGACAGAAGCAGGGGCAGCTCGTCCGCGCAGCGTGTCGGGCGAACAAGCTGAACCCCTGCAACGTCGGCTTCCTCTACTCCGTGAAGGCGTCCTCGCTCGACTCGGCGATCCGACGCGGGTTCAACGCCGCGATCAAGGGCGTGCCGTCGATCAAGGTCGTAGAAGAGGGCGAGACCTTCTACCAGCACGCGGTCGCGCTGAAGGCGGCGCAGACGATGCTCCAGGCGAATCCCGATATCAACCTGATCGTCGGAGCCGACCAGGGCGCCACGGGCGCCGAGATCGCGGCACGCGGAGCCAACCGAGACGTGGTCTTCGTCGGCTACGGCGGCGGAGGCGTCGGCCTCAAGGCGGTCAAGTCCGGAAGGTGGTACGGGACCGTGATGCAGCGGCCCGCTACGGAAGGCCGGCGCGGGATGCAGTGCCTGGCCGCGGCTGTGCGAAGCAACGCCCGCTGTGGCGGCATCGACGTCCTGAAGGGCCTGCCGAACGGCGGCGTGGTCACGAGGGCGAACGTGTCGAAGTTCAAGGCGGAGTGGCCCGGCTAGGGCGCCTGTGACGGCGGTGTACGGGAGGTGGCACAGCTCGAGCTCCAGGGCGTCTCGAAGCACTTCGGGGGAGTCCGTGCGCTCGACGACGTGTCGCTCGCGGTTGCCGGCGGAACCGTTCACGCCATCGTCGGCGAGAACGGCGCGGGCAAGTCCACGCTCGGCCGGATAGTCGCTGGTGTGCTCTCCGCGGACGGAGGCCGGATGCTCCTCGACGGGGCATCCGCCTCCTTCCGCTCTCCGCGCGACGCGCTCGACCACGGCGTCGCGGCGATGTCCCAGGAGCCGTCGCTCGTCCCGCAGCTGACCGTCGCCGAGAACGTCTACCTCGGCAGCGAGCCCAAGCGACTCGGCTTCGTACAGCGCCGCGCGTTGCGGCGGGCGTACGCCGACCTCGCCGTCCGGGCGGGCTTCGACCTGCCCGGCCACGCGCGAGCCGGGAACCTCCGAACGTCGGAGCAGCAGAAGGCGGAGATCCTCCGTGCCCTCTCGCGCGAGGCCCGCATCATCGTCATGGACGAGCCGTCGGCGGCGTTGAGCGCGCCCGAGACGGCGCAGCTGCACGAGATCGTGCGGTCGCTCGCCGAGCGCGGGACGACGATCCTCCTGATCTCGCATTTCCTCCGCGAGGTCCTGGCGCTCGCCGACGCCGTCACCGTCCTTCGCGACGGAAAGGTCGTTCGAACGGCCGCCACCTCCGAGGAGACGGAGGGGTCACTCGTCGAGGCGATGCTCGGCCGGCCGTTGACGACGACGTTCCCCGAGAAGCGCCCCGCGGCGTCGGACGCAGCACTGGCGCTCTCCGTCCGAGAGCTCGTCGCCCCCGGCGTGGCCGACGTCTCGTTCGAGGTACGCGCCGGCGAGATCGTCGGGATCGCGGGCCTCGTCGGCGCGGGCCGCACGGAGCTCGCCCGCACTGTCTTCGGCGCGAACCGGATGAAGGCGGGCGAGGCGCGGCTCGGCTCGGGCCACGCCGTAGGCCGAAGCCCACGCCGGAGCCTCGACGCCGGCGTCGCGATGATCCCCGAGTCGCGGAAGGACCAGGGCCTCTTCTTCGGCCGTTCCGTCATCGAGAACGTGACGCTCGCCGAGCTGGCCGGGCTCAGCACGCTCGGCGTCGTCCGGCGACGGGCCGAACGGCGCTCTGCGACGCGCATCCTCGACCGCTGCGAGGTGCGCGGGGCGAGCTACGCGGCGCCCGTGAGCACGCTCTCCGGTGGCAACCAGCAGAAGGTCCTGTTCGCACGCACGCTGCTCGGCGAGCCGAGCGTTCTGCTCGCGGACGAGCCGACCCGGGGCGTCGACGTCGGCGCCAAGCTGGCCATCTACGAGCTGCTCGTGTCGCTCGCGGAGTCGGGGATGGCCATCGTGCTCATCTCGTCGGAGCTCGAGGAGATCCTCGGGCTCGCGCACCGCGTGCTCGTCATGCGCGCCGGCCGCCTGGTCGCGGAGCTCGAGGGCGAGGCGATGACCGAGTCGGCGATCCTCGCCGCCGCGTTCGCGGATCGGTCCGCCGGAGGAGTCTCCGCCTGAGCGTGGGGGCGGACACCGAGCAGCGTCGAGACCGCCTCGCGAAGGCGCGCGACGGCGCGCGCTCGCTCGTGAGCCTCGAGCGGCTGCGCCAGAGCGGGATCCTGATCCCGTTCGTCATCCTCTTCGTCGTCCTGACGGTCACGAGCGAGCCGTTCGCGACGAGGGTCAACCTCCTCAACATCCTCGACCAGCAGTCGGCGATCCTGATCATCGCCGCGGCGGGCACGCTCGTGCTCGTCGCCGGCGGCATCGACCTGTCCGTCGGCGCGACGTACTCGCTCGCCGCGGTCGTGTCGGCGCACTACGCGCTCGAGACGGATCCGGCGCTTGCGATGCTGCTCGGGGTCGGCGCCGGCGTCCTCGTCGGCGCGGTGAACGGCTTCGTCTCGACCGTGCTCCGCATCAACTCGCTCATCGCGACGCTCGCGATGGCATTCATCGTGGGCGGCTGCGCCAGCCTCATCACGGAGGGCTCGCTCCTCGTCCTCTTCGACGTCCCCGAGTTCGGCAAGCTCGCTCAGACGGAGTGGCTCGGCGTGAAGACCTCGATCTGGATCATGGCCGTCGCCGTCGTCCTCATCGGGCTGCTGCTCGCGCGCACGACGGCCGGGCGCTACATGTACGCGGCGGGAGGCAATGCCGAGGCCGCCCGGCTTGCGGGCGTGCGGGTCGACGGGGTACGCATGCTCGCGTTCGTCCTCAGCGGCACCGCGGCCGGGCTCGCGGGCGTGATCGACACCTCACGCGTTCTCAGCGCGCAGGCGGGCCAGGCCGACACGGCGCTCGCGTTCACCGTCCTCGCCGGGATCGTGGTCGGAGGTACGAGCATCCTCGGCGGGGAGGGCGCGGTCTGGCGGACGGTCGTCGGTGTTCTCTTCATCGCACTGATCGGGAACGGCTACATCCTGCTCGGGCTCGATCCGCTCTACGAGCAGATCACGATGGGCGCGATCCTCCTCGCCGCTGTGGGGCTCGACGTGTGGACGCGGCAACGCCGCACGTAGCTCGTCGATGGGCCCGAGCCGCACGCGTAGCCTTGACGGATGAGCGCCGCGCCGTGCTCCCACCTCGAGGCGATCGAGGTCACCACGCTCCCGGAGCCTCCGCTCGGGTGCGAGGAATGCCTGAAGACGGGTGACCGCTGGGTGCACCTCCGGATGTGTCACAGGTGCGGGAAGATCGGGTGCTGCGACAACTCCCCGAACCGGCACGCGACCGCCCACTTCCGCGAGACCGGGCACCCGCTCATCCGCTCCGCGGAGCCGGGTGAGGACTGGTCGTGGTGCTACGTCGACGAGGTGACGCTCCTCATCGAGACGGATCCCTGAGTCGCGCCCAGCGGGTCGAACCTGTACAAACCCGTCCGTGGGAGATGCGGCATCCCCCTGGGCCGACGCTGTCGACCAGATCTTCAACCTGATCCCGGACCTCGCGGCGCCCGAGCAGGTGCAGGACGGGCTGCGCGAGATCCTCGAGGATCCGTCGCTCGAGCTCTTCTGGTGGGACTGGGAGGCGGAGTGCTACGTCGACGTCTCGGGACAAGACGAGCTCGGTCGTCGCAGGGGAGCCGGAGCACGCGGTGACGTACATCGAGTACGAGTCGCGAAAGGTCGGCGCGGTGCTCCACGATGCGAGGTTGCTCGACGAGCCCGAGTTCCACGGCTGGTTCGTCCGCCACATGCGGATCGCCATGGAGCGAGACCGGCTCCACCGCGACCTCATCCGCAAGCTCGAGGAGCTCAAGGCCTCGCGGCTCCGCATGGTCACGGCCGGCGACCAGGAGCGGCGCCGGCTCGAGCGGAACCTGCACGACGGCGCGCAGCAGCGCCTGACCGTCGCGCTGCTCGGGCTGCGCCGGATCGAGCGGTTGGTCGAGGGCTCCGACGAGCTCGCACCGCTCGTCGAGGCTGTCCGCCAGGAGCTCGAAGACGCGATCGCTGACCTCCGCGAGCTCGCGCGAGGCCTGCATCCACCCCTTCTCGCCCGCCGCGGCCTCGCCGCCGCGGTGCGCTCGGCGAGCGCGAGGTCGGCGATCCCGATCGAGCTCGACCTTCGCCTTCCGAACCAGCTGCCTCCCGCGGTCGAGGCGGCCGCGTACTACGTGTACGCGGAGGCCGTGACCAACACCGTCAAGCATGCGGACGCATCGAAGGTCTGGCTCAGCCTGGTCCACGAGAACGGCAGCCTGCGGGTCGACGTCCGCGACGACGGCGTCGGCGGGGCGTGCATCGACTGCAACCCCGACTCCACCGGCCTCGGCGGACTCGTCGACCGCGTGGAGGCGCTCGACGGGACGATCGAGGTCGTCAGCCCGGAGGGCGAGGGGACGCGACTCGTCGCGACCTTCCCGATCCGCGTGTAGCGCCGCACGGCGGGACGGCACCTCTTCACTGCTTCTCCACGGCTCCGAAACACGACGCGGGGCGACCGCCCGTACGATCGCCACGGAGCTCGGCACCTCGCCGGGGGGAGGGGACGGTTGGGCCCGCAGCGTCTGAGGGGGAGCGGGAGCCGCAGAAAGGGCCTGGCCGCTGGCTGGGCCCTTTCTCTGGGCGAACGCGTCCCTAGACGCGACCGGCGAACGTGTCGCAGGAGTTCGGCGTACCCCCTTCGATCCCGCGGACGAACCAGCTCTGACGCTGGTCCGAGGAGCCGTGCGTCCAGCCCTCCGGCGTGACCCGGCCCTGGATCCGCTCCTGGATGCGATCGTCTCCCACCGCGGCGGCTGCGCTCAGCGCGTCCTGGACGTCGGCGCGGGTGAGCTCCTCGACGAGGCCGGTCCGGAGCGCGTTGGCGACCCACACACCGGCATAGCAGTCGGCCTGGAGCTCCACCCGGACGGCTTCGCTCTGCGGGCCGGTCGCGCCGCTCCTCGCGCGGCCCAACACGCCCGTGAGGTTCTGGATGTGGTGCCCGTACTCGTGCGCGAGGACATACGCCTGGGCGAGCGGGCCGCCGGAGGCGCCGAACTGCGACTCGAGCTCGTCGAAGAAGCCGAGGTCGATGTAGACGTAGCGGTCGACCGGACAGTAGAACGGCCCGACCGCGGAGCTCGCCTCGCCGCACGCCGTCGCCACACCGCCCTCGAAGAAACGGGTACGCGCCGGCTCGTACCCGCGGAGCGCGCCCTGCCAGTAGCTCTGCACACTGTTCACGACCGCGAGGATCCTGCAGTCCTCGTGCTCGTTCGCGTCCTCGCCCGTCTGACAATGGTCGAGCGTCGCGGCGGGCGCACCGGTGCCGACCGAGGCGCCGCTGAGGTCGCCGAGCCCGCCCGTACCGCTGCCGAGGGGGTTCCCGCCGAGCAGCACGACCACGAGCAGGACGAGGATCGTGACGATCCCGCCGCCGCCGAGGGCCATCGGCGCACCGCCCACGCGGCGCCCACTTCCCCGCAGGTCCTCGACCTGGGACTGATCGAGCCGGGCACCCTTGCGGAAGCGCACGACTGGAAGCTACCCCGGAATCGCACACATTAGTCTGATGCGATGAACGTGCGCGAGCTCGTCCCCGGCGTCGAGGGCTCTCCGCTGGGCTTGTCGCTCGTGGAGCTCGATGCCGACCCACTGGTACTGCGTGACGTCGCGTGCGACTCGCTCCTCCACGTCGTGTCCGGCTCTGGCTCGCTCGCGCTCGGGGAGGACCGACACCCGCTGGCCGCCGGCTCGGCTGCGCTCGTCCTCGCCGGCGAGGCGGCGGCGGTCATCGCGGACGGAGGCCCGCTCTCCCTCCTTCACGCCACCGTCGGCGGCGAGGCCGATCGACACGCGCCGCTCGGCCCCCGCGAGACCGTCGTCCGGCTCGACGCAGCGATCTCGGAGCGCGCGACCGGGGCACGGTCGTACCAGGTCCTGTTCGACCCGTCGAACGGCTCCACGCGAGCGACGCTCTTCGCCGGCTACGTGCCCCCGGGCCGCGCGCCGTGGCACTTCCACCTCTACGACGAGATCGTCTGGATTCGAGACGGGCCGGGGCGACTCCATGTCGCCGAGGGAGTCGAGGAGCTCGACACCGGCTCGGCCTTCCGGCTCCGGCCGCGGCAGGTGCACGTCGTCGAGAACGCGAGTGCCGAGGGCGAGCTCGGTGTGATCGGCATCTTCACCCCGGCCGGCAGTCCCTCCGCGGCCTACCTCGCGCCGGAGCCCTGATGGCGCTCGCGATGCCAGTCGTGTGGGCGGACGCGCACCGGCTCCACGACCCCGGCGTCGGGATCTGGATCGGGATGCCGATCCCGGCGGACGAGGTTCCCGAGCGCGCCGAGCGGATCCGGGCCGCGCTCGAGGAGGCCGGTGCGAGGGTGATCCCGGTCGAGCCGCACGGCGACGAGGCCCTGCTGGCTGTCCACGACCCCGAGCTCACGTCGTTCCTCGACGGCGCATGGGACGCATGGACGGCCGCCGGCCTGCACGAGGATCCCGGCCAGGACCGCGTCACGGCGTACCTCTTCCCCACGCCGGACTTCCTCTCCGGCGCCGAGCCTCGCATCCCGGCCGCGATCCCGGCCCGCACCGGCGCGTACGCCTTCGACACGATGACGCCGATCGGTCCCGGAACGTGGGTCGCGGCGCGGGCTGCGGTCGATGCTGCGCTGACCGCCGTCGACCTCGTGCTCGGAGGGGCACGGGCGGCCTATGCGTGCTGCCGCCCGCCGGGGCACCACGTGACGCGATCGTCGTACGGAGGCTCGTGCTACCTGAACTCGTCCGCTGTCGCGGCGCAGCATCTGCGCGACCGCGGCGTCGCCCGCGTCGCGGTGCTCGACGTCGACGCGCACCACGGAAACGGGGCGCAGGCGATCTTCTGGGAGCGAGGCGACGTGCTCACGGCGTCCGTGCACGTCGACCCGGGCGACGGCTGGTTCCCGCACTTCATCGGGTTCGAGGGAGAGCGCGGGGCAGGCGACGGTGACGGTGCCAACCTGAATGTGCCCGTTCCCGCCGGCTCGGGGGACGATCCCTGGCTCGCGGGCGTCGACCGGCTCGTGGCCGCTGCACGCTCACACTGGAGCGAGGCTCTCGTCGTCCCGCTCGGCGTCGATGCGGCAGGCGGCGACCCGAACTCACCGCTCGAGGTGACCGAGGACGGCTTCCGCGAGGCCGGCAGGCGGCTCGGCTCGCTCGGCGTCCCGACCGTCCTCGTGCAGGAGGGCGGCTACGTGCTCGACACGCTCGGCCCCCTCGTCCGCGCGGTGCTCGAGGGCTTCGAGGCCGGGTAGCTGCGGCCAGTGCTCCTCTACGACGCCGAGTGCCGCGGATGTCGCTTCGCGGCACGCCTGGTTGCTCGAGCCGACCGCGAAGAAGCACTCGCGATCCTGCCGTTGCAGGACCCCGACGCCGCTGAGCTCCTCGGCGAGCTTCCGGGGAGCGAGCGGCTCGCGAGCTGGAGGCTGGTCGGGCAGGACGGCACCCTCGTCGGCCACGGCGCGGGGGTTCCGGTTCTGCTCGGGAAGATGCGGACGACGCGAGCGCTCGGTCGGCTCGTCGGGCTCGTTCCCGCCCGCGTGCTCGACGGCGCGTACGGGCTCGTAGCGCGGAACCGCGGCCGCCTCGGACGTCTCGTCCCCGACGGGCCGGCGCCGCGCCGCGCTCCCTAGCCGGCGAGCCCGGGGGCGTGTACCGCGAGCCAACACACGGTGGGTCCTCGCTCGTCCACTCGACGCGGTGTGGCTCGCCGGCCGGGATAAGGACGGCTTCGGCGACGTGCTCAGGCCGCCGCGACGGCACGCGCGAGCGACTCGACCGCGAGCGGACGACCGGATGCCTGCTCGACGAGCCGGTCCCAGCGCACCGAGGCTCCCGGCGAGAAGAGCTTCGCTCCGAGGACGCTGCCGGCCTCCGGCCGGTCGACGATCCCGCCGGCCGCCGCCTCGAGCGCGTCGCGCAGCTGCGCCGCGACGATGGCTCCGTAGAGGTACGTGTGGTAGTAGACGGGCGCGACCGCGATGTGGATCTTCGCCGCCCAGTCCGGTGACCGACGGTCCGGGGGCGGGGTCAGAAGCTGGTGCCGCGAGACGAGCTCCCACCAGGCGGCGTCGAGATCGGCCTCGGGGTCGCCGTAGAGGATCCGCTCGAACCCGGTCATCACGAGCACCCAGCGAGTGAAGACGAGGAGCTCCGCCGCGCGCGCGGCGCGCAGCCGGCCTTCGAGCTCCTCCGCCTCGGCGGTGTCGAGCCCGACCACGCGCTCGAGCCACTCGCGATCTCCGGCGAGCGCCCCGAACAGGATCGCCACCGCCTCGGTCGCGACGAGGTGGGTGTCCCGCAGGAGCCACGGCAGCGCGGGATCGAACCCGAGCGAGTAGACGCCGTGGCCGAGCTCGTGGAGCATCGTGTCCGCCCACGACTGGTTGTCCGTCACGTTCGCGAGCACGCGTACGTCTCCGCCCCGGTCGACGTCGATGCAGAAGGCGTGCTGGTTCTTGCCGGGACGCGGGAAGAGATCGCTCCGCTCGACGATCCCCTCCACCTCGAGGCCGATGCCGTCGAACGTCCGCCGCGCGAACGCGACGACGTCCTTCCCCTTGAACAGCGGGTCGAGGTCGACCGAGCCTTGAGGAGGCGGCTCCTGGAAGAACGGGTCCGCGTAGTGCCAGGGGCGAAGCTCGGAAACCGCGCATCCGAAGCGGTCGGCGAGCCGTGCGTCGAGCGTAGCCTTCCAGCGCGCGAAGGGCTCGGCGGTCACGCGATCGCATTCCGCGAGCGTCTCGAGCAGCTTCCCCTCGTCCAGCTCGTCGACCGAGAGCGACAGCGAGAACCAGTCCCGGTGGCCCAGCGAGCGCGCCGCCTCGTTCCGGAGGCGCGCGAGCTCCCGGACGTCGTCCGCCACCGCGCGCGCCGACGGTCTTCGACGCCTCCCAGGCCTCGCGCCGTTCCCCCGGATCGTCGCTCTCCCGAAGGATCCGCTTGATCTCGTTGTCGTCGACCTCGCTGCCGGCGATGACTCCACGGTGCCGCGAGAAGCGCGCCTCGACCGACGCCTCGAGCTCGACGATGCGCGAGCGGAGCGCATCCGGGATCTGATGGGGAAGCATGAGCGCGCGGAGCAGCTCGAGGCTGCGCGCGGACGTGGCGTTGCCGTCGGTAGCCCCCGCCTGCTCGAGCTCGGCGAAGAGCTCCTGGTCGGCGAGGACGTCCGAGTAGGCGAGCTCGGTCTGGGCGCGCCGCTTCGCGTTGTCCTCGCTCGCCTCGACCTGCGCGTCCCACCAGGCCGTGTTGCGGTCGAGCGCGAGGGGCTGGAGCCGCGCTTCCGCAGCTGCGACGAGCTCATGCACCGGCCGGAGCATACCCGGGGTTCTCGTGAACTATGCACGACACCTTTCTCCCTGGAAATCAACCACTTCTACTCCCACGTCAAGCGCGTCGGCGTCCACCATGAAGTCATGCGGAGATCCCTCGGTCCCCTCCTCTGCGAGCTGCACGCGCATTCGCGTTGGAGCGACGGCGTGCTCGAGGTCGCGGAGCTCGTGGACCTGCACGGACGAAACGGTTTCGACGTGCTCTGCGTCACCGACCACGTCGTCAGGACGAACGACCCCGCAGGTGCGAGCACCGGCGGCAAGACGGTCGACGAGGCGAGCTTCGACGCGTACCTCGCCGACGTCGAGCGCGAGGCGGCGCGCGCGTGGCGGACATACGGCCTGCTGGTGATCCCGGGGCTCGAGCTCACGTTCAACGACGTGGATCCGGTCAAGTCCGCGCACGCCCTCGCGATCGGGCTACGAAGCTTCGTCTCCGTCGATCCCGGGATCGCGGAGGCCATGAGAACGGCCGCAGAGGCCGGCGCCGCGATCGTCGCGGCGCACCCGTACGACGGCGAGGAAGCGAGCGACCGCACACCCGCCTGGCGGTTGACGAGACGGTTCGCGCACGACGCCGACCTCCGCGTGCTCGCCCACCGCTTCGAGCTCTTCAATCGCACGCGACTCTTCGGCTGGGTCGCGGAGGCGGGCCTGCCGGCGGTGGCGTCGGGCGACTTCCATCGTCCCGAGCACATCGGCGGGTGGAAGACGCTCCTCCCGAGCCTCCACGACGAGGCGGCGGTCGTCGACTACCTCCGCTCGCCGCGGCCGGTGTACCTCGTCCGGCTCGAGCCCGACGCCGCCGAGCTCGCCGCCTGAGGCGCCGCCGGCGACCGATAGAGTCGCGCCGTGGCCGTCGCCGGCGCGACTCGCACTCTCCCCTGGACCTGGTACGTCGACCCGGCCGTCCTCCGGCTCGAGCAGGAGCGGATCTTCCGGCGCTCGTGGCAGTACGCAGGGAGGACGGACGAGGTCGCGGAGCCGGGCTCGTACAGCGCGACGCGCGTGGGGCACATCCCGGTCGTCCTCGTGCGGGACGAGGAGGAGACGCTGCACGCGTTCGTCAACGTCTGCCGGCACCGCGGCTCGATCGTCTGCGAAGGCTCGGGCAAGAGATCGACGCTCCAGTGCCCGTACCACGCGTGGACGTACGGCCTCGACGGTCGGCTCATCTCGGCGCCGCGCTCGGCGCGCGAGGGCGGGATCGAGACCCGCGACCTCGGCCTGCTCCCACTCCGCGCCGAGACATGGGGCCCGTTCGTCTTCGTGAACCCGGACCCGGACGCCGGGCCGCTCGCGGACTTCCTCGAGGACGTGCCCGACCGCATCGCCGCCGCCGGGATCGACGTCGACGCTCTCCGCTTCCTCAAACGCGCGGAGTCCGAGCTTCGGTCGAACTGGAAGATCTGCGCAGAGAACTTCCTCGAGTGCTACCACTGCCCGACCGCCCATCCCGGCTTCTCCGCGGTGGTCGACGTCTCGCCCGACTCGTACCTCCTCGAAGCAAGCGGCAACAAGATGAGTCAGTACGGCCCGCCGCGACCAGAGCCGCGCGGCACGTACGACCTCACAGGGGAGGTCGAACGCGGCCAGTTCCACCTCCTCTTCCCGAACACCGTGATCAACGTCATGCCCGGCCGCCCGAACCTCTCGATCGGGCCGATCGTCCCCGTCGAGCCGGAGCGGACGCATCGCCATCTCGACTACCTCGCTCGCGGCCGACGCGCCCGACGCGTGGATCGAGGAGATGCTCGCGTTCGACGCAGAGGTCGGAGCCGAGGACACCCGTCTCGTCGAGCGCGTCCAGGAGGGCGTCCGCAGCGGGCTCGTGCAGGAGGGCCGCCTGCTCCCCGAGTCGGAGCGGCTCGTCGCTCATTTCCAGTCGCTCGTCGTCGACGCACTCGCCTGAATTCCGGGCTCTGGCGAGGCCGTTCACCGGACCGTAACCCCTACTCGCGTCCGAACCGATGCATGATGTCGTAATGGCGACTTCCGTCCGCACCGAGCCCTCCGAGCGCCTCCTCAACCGGGAGCTCTCGCTTCTCGACTTCCACGCGCGGGTGCTCGAGCTGGCCGCGGACGACACGGTCCCGCTCTTGGAACGCGTGAGCTTCGCCAGGATCTTCGCCTCCAACCTCGACGAGTTCTTCCAGGTGCGCGTGGCCGGCCTCCTCGGACAGGCGGAGTCCGGGCTCCCCATGCGCTCCGCCGACGGGCTGACGCCGCAGCAGGCGCTCGCCCGCGTCCGCGAGCGCGTCCTTGGGCTCATCGCCAAGCAGTCGCGCCTCTGGAAGAAGGAGCTGCGACCCGCCCTCGCCGCCGAGGGGATCGTCGTCGGAGGTATCAAGGACTGCGACGAAAAGGACCTGAAGGACCTCGAACGCCGCTTTCAGCGCGAGATCTACCCGGTGCTGACACCGCTCGCGGTCGGCCCCGGCCAGCCCTTCCCGTACATCTCCGGCCTGTCGCTGTCACTCGCGGTCTTCGTCGCCGACCCCGAGACCGGAGAGGAGCGCTTCGCACGGGTCAAGATCCCCGAGGGTCTTCCGCGCTTCGTGGAGATCGGCGGCCGCGGGCTCTACGTCCCGCTCGAGCAGGTCATCGCGCACTTCCTGCCCATGCTCTTCCCGGGCGCGACGATCGTCGAGCGCGCCGCCTTCCGCGTGACGCGCGACGCCGACTTCGAGGTGTCGGACGACGCGGCCGACCTGCTCGAAGCGGTGGAGAGCCAGCTTCGCAACCGCCGTTTTGGAGACATCGTGCGCGTGGAGGTGAGCGCGTCCGCGTCGTCGGAGATGGTCGATCGGCTCGCGCACGGCCTGGGCGCGGACGAGACCCAGATCTACCGGATCGAGAGCCCGCTCGACCTCGCGGACCTCGACGAGCTGGCGGCGGTCGACCGACCCGAGCTGAAGTACGAGCCGTGGGTACCCGTCGTCCTGCCGCGCCTCGCCTCCGCCCAGAGCGACATGCCGCGCATCTTCGACGAGATCCGCCGCGGGGACGTCGCCGTGCACCAGCCGTACGAGTCGTTCCGCGCGAGCTTCGAGGTCTTCGCGCAGGCCGCGGTGCAGGACCCGAACGTCATCGCGATGAAGACGGCCGTGTACCGGACGAGCGACGACAGCGCCCTCGTCGGTTCGCTCATCGAGTGCTCCGAGGACGGCAAGCAGTCCGTCTGCCTCGTCGAGCTCAAGGCGCGCTTCGACGAACGTCGCAACATCGAGTGGTCCCGCGCGCTCGAACAGGCGGGCGTCCACGTCGTCTACGGCTTCCCCGACCTCAAGATCCACGCGAAGATGACCCTGATCGTCCGGCGCGAGGGCGACGTGCTCCGCCGGTACGCGCACATCGGCACGGGGAACTACCACTCCGCGACGGCCCGTCTGTACGAGGACGTCGGCATCTTCACCGCAGACGAGGACATCGCTGCGGACGTGGCCGACCTCTTCAACTTCATCACGGGCTTCGGCAAGCCGACGCGCTTCCGGAAGCTGCTCGTGGCGCCGTTCACGTTGCGCAGCGGCCTCGTGGACGAGATCCGCGCGGTGGCCGCGGCGGCGACCGAGGGAGAGCACGCGCGCATCCGACTCAAGGTCAACCATCTCGTCGACCCCCGTCTGGTCGAGGAGCTGTACCTCGCCTCGCAGGCCGGCGCACAGATCGACATCGTCGCCCGCACGACCTGCGCGCTCCGGCCCGGCGTCGAGGGGCTCTCCGAGAACATCCATGTTCGCTCGCTCGTCGGGCGGTTCCTCGAGCACAGCAGGATCTACTCGTTCGAGGCCGGCGACCGCGCGACGACGTACCTCGGAAGCGCGGATCTCATGCAGCGGAATCTCGACCACCGGATCGAGGTCATCGCGCCCATCGAGAACGCTCGCATCCGCCAGGAGATCAACACGCTGCTCGACAGCGCGCTCGCCGATGACACGAACGCGTGGCTCCTCGGCCCGGACGGCGAGTGGACGCGGGCGACTCCAGGCAAGAAGCCCCACTCACACCACGCGACGATGATGCGCCGGGCGCAGACGCGAGCCCGTCGCGGGGCACGTGCGCGCCGAGGGGTCTAGCCCAGCCGACGGCAACGTGACAATCCCGGCCGTGAAGGTCGCGATCGTCGACGTCGGCTCGAACTCCGTGCGCCTGCTCGTCGCCTCCGTGAAGCGCGGCGAGGTGAGGGAGATCCACCGGGATCGCGTCTACGTCCGTCTCGGCGACGACGCCTACTCCCGCGGTCGCATCGGCGCGGAGAAGCTCGAGGAGACCCACAGCGTCGCATCGAGGTTCGCGCGCGTCGCACGAAAGGAAGGCGCCACGCGCCTCGAGACCATCGTCACCGCTCCCGGCCGGCAGTCGTCGAACCAGCGCGAGCTCGTCGAGCTGCTGGCCGAAGCGACGCAGGCCCCGGTAGTACTACTGACCGCGAACGACGAGGGCCGGCTCGCCTGGGAAGGGGCGGTCGCCCGCATGGAGGATCCTCCAAAGGTCGTCGCGGTCGTCGACCTCGGCGGCGGCTCCTGCGAGCTCGCGGTCGGGAGGCCAAGTCTCGGGCCGACATGGGTGCGCTCGGTCGACGCCGGCGCACTCCGGGTGACGCGCGCGTTTCTCGACGGAGACCCGCCGTCCACGAAGCGAATTGCAAGGGCCGAGCGCGAGGTCCACGCGCTTCTCGAGAGCTTCGACCCACCCCGACCGGACGCGGCGCTGGCGGTCGGAGGCACCGCTCGCGCGATCGGCCGGATCGTCGGCCGCGCCTTCGGGATGGACGAGCTCGAGAAGCTCGCGTCCAAGCTCGCGAGGAAGCCGGCGGCGAAGCTGACCGAGTCCTACGGGATCACGCCGGAGCGCTCGGAGACGCTGCTCGGCGGGACGCTCGTGCTCGCCGAGACCGCGCGGCGCCTCGGCTGCGGCTTCGAGGTCGGCCGCGGCGGGCTCCGCGAGGGCGCGGCGCTCGCGCTGGCACGCGCGGCCGCTGTCGCCGCGTAACCGCTTCCTCACCACCCGGTCACATCGCGCTGCGCAAGAATGCCGCCGCATGCCGCCGACACTCGATCCGGTCACGCAGCACCACATCACACAGGTCACCGAGGGGCTCGTCGACGAATTCGCCGGGGTCTTCTCGCGCGAGACGATCGAGCGCTACATCACCGAGTCGGTCGACCTCCTCGGCGACTCGCGCGTCAACGTCTTCGTCCCGGTCCTGGCACACCGCTTCGCGCGCGAGCGGCTGCGGGCGCTCGGCCAGGCCGAGGGCGCGATTGCGAAGGAGCAGCCGGAGGTCCTCTTCGTCTGCGTCCAGAATGCAGGCCGAAGCCAGATGGCGGCGGGCCTCGTGCGGCTCCGGTCGCAGGGTCGGATCCACGTGCGCTCGGCGGGCAGCGCTCCGGCTGCGGACGTGAATCCCGCCGTCGTGCAGGTCATGGAGGAGCTCGGCATCGACCTGGCCGAGGCGTTCCCGAAGCCGCTGACGGACGAGGTCGTTCGCGCCGCCGACGTCGTGATCACGATGGGCTGCGGGGACGCATGCCCGATCTACCCCGGCAAGCGCTACGAGGACTGGGAGCTCGACGACCCGGACGACCAGGATCTCGATACCGTCCGCCGGATCCGGGACGAGATCGACGAGCGCGTCCGCCGCCTCGTGGACGAGCTCGTCGACGGCAGCACCGCCCGCTCCGCTTGACCGAGTTTCGGCCGGAGGGCGCCCGGCTCGCGGCCGAGCTCGTCGGCACGTTCGCGCTCGTCTTCGTCGGCTGCGGCGCGATCATGGTGGACGCGGAGTCGGGGTCGCTCGGGGAGGTCGGGATCGCGCTCGCGTTCGGCCTCGTGATCGCGGTCATGGTGGCTGCAGCCGGACCGGTCTCGGGAGGCCACTTCAACCCTGCGGTGACGCTCGCGCTCTGGCTCGCCCGCGAGCTTCCTACGACGCGCGCCGCGAGCTACTGGGTCGCGCAGGTTGCGGGCGCGCTCGTGGGCGCGGCACTTCTTCGCGCGTTGCTCGGGGACGTCGCGAACGTCGGCACGACGCAGCCCTCCGGCTCGGACGGCGAGGCGTTCGTCTGGGAGCTCGTCCTGACCTTCCTGCTCCTCTTCGTGATCACCGCCGTCGCGACGGGCGAACGCCCGGAGCCGCCGGTGACGGCGGGCATCGCCGTCGGCGGGACGATCGCGATGGCCTCGCTCGTCGGCGGGCCCGTCTCCGGTGCGTCGCTCAACCCCGCGCGCTCACTCGGCCCGGCCCTCGTCTCCGGCGAGCTCAACGCGCTTTGGATCTACCTGACCGCGCCGTTCGCCGGCGCGGTGCTCGGAGTCTCCGCGTATCTGCTCGTGAGGCGCGGAAGGGCGGCGGAGCGCTAGGCGACGGTCGTAGCGCGCTCGGGCGAACGGAGGGTGACCGAGGGCGGCGGGAGGTATGCGACGGGCTGGTGATCGCCGTTCCGCCGCTCCAGCACCCACATGCCGCCTTTCTCGCACGTCAGCTCGCCGCGGAAGAGCCGCTCGATCACCTCGCGGTGGGTGCACACGAGCGCCGAGTCCGGCAGGTCGTCGAGAAGCGCGCGGATGTCCTCGAGCGGCGCGTCGGGGAGCAGCTCGTCGCGTATCTCGACATGCAGGTTCCGGCTCCGCGCGAGCGCGCCCACGCTCTCGACGCAGCGTGCGTGCGGGCTCGAGACGACCCGCTCGATCGTGTGTCCGGCAAGTGTCTCGAGAAGCCCGCGCGCGTCCGCGCGGCCGATGCGGTCGAGCCGGCGCGCCCGGTCCAGGCTCGCCGCCGAGAGTCGTCCACCCGCACTCGCATGTCGGAGCAGCAGCATTTCCCCTCCTGTCGCGGTGAGGGCGAGATTCTGTGGGTTTGCGGCTACTTCGTCAAGGGGAGCGTCAGATGCTCTCGAGGAGGCCGTGATCGCGTGAATAGCTGAGAAGCTCCCGGGCCTCCTCGAGTGAGACCCAACGCGCGTCGTCGACCTCATGGAGGAACTCGAGACGCCCACCCACCGGCCGCATCAGCCAGTAGCGGACGCGCTTCGGCCTTCCCGACGCGTCCAGGTACTCGGTCGAGGACAGCTCCTCGCCGAGCTCACAGGCGAGGCCCGTCTCCTCGGCGACCTCGCGCAGCGCACACTCCTCGTCGGTCTCGTCCTCGTTGAGCTTGCCCTTCGGGAACGACCAGTCGTCATACCGCGGACGGTGTACGACGAGCACCTGAGGCTCTCCCGCCTCGCCCTCGCGGACGACGAGCCCGCCCGACGCTCGGATCACGCGCGAACCTGGCGAGCGCGCTTCTTCAGCTTGCGCCAGGCGTTCGGCCACGCCGATCGCGCGTCCCCGCGCCGCTCGCGTTCCCGCTCCAGCATCGCCGCGGCTGCGGCCTCGCTCTGCGGGTCGCCCGCCGTCCAGGCCGTGACGTGCTCCTCGGCGACGACCGCGTCCTGATGCTCGCCGAGGATGTCCTGGAGCTGTTTCGCCGCCAACACGAACCTCCGTCCCCGGTCACCGAGCTCGCTCTCGGCCAGCTCGGCGGCGTACCGCGCACGCTTGACCTTGATCCGCGCGGCATGCAGCTCGTCGTCGGCCGAGTCGAGGTCGAGCTTCTCGAGGGCCTTGCGCGTGCGGCGGAACTCGTCGCGCCAGAGCTTGCCCAGGGTCGCGGTCGATCCCACAGCAAGCTCGGGCTCTGCCCCCTCGAGCCGATCGAGGAGCGCGAAGTAGCGATCCTCGGAGAGTGCGGCCACCACCGCCGCCCGCGCCTGCGCGTGCTCTCGTTCGAGAGATTCGACGAACCTCGCGAGCTCCTCGCTGCCCCCGAGCGAATCGAGCTCGGACCGGACGTGCTCGAGAAGGACGTCGAGGTCGCGGGCCGGCCCGAGCGACGACCCGAGCCAGCCGAGCTCGTCGCGCAGCCCCGCGGCCCAGTCGGGGTCGAGCAGCGGCCGCGCAGCGCGAAGGTAGGCGCGCGCGCGGCGGGTGGCGACACGCATCTGATGGAGGTCCTCGGGATCGTTGCCGAGGCGCGTGCCGGGATCGTGCGTTAGCAGCCGCTCGTATTGCTCCACGAGTGCGGCACGAAGCACCTCCGCAGGCGGAGCGTCGCGCGACAGCTCCACCGGCTCGACCGGGTACGCGAGGCCGAGCGCGCGGAAGAGCTTCGGCTGGAACGTACCGCGCTCGGCGCCAGCCTCGAGGAGCGCCAGCTCGAGCCGGTCGAGAGCCGCCTCGTCGCCCTCGAGAAGCTCGACTTCGAGCTCGCGGAAGCGGGACGTCACCCGCTGGCCTTCGAGGACCGAGACAGAGTCGTCCAAGATCTCGGCGCCATCGGCGCGGCGCACCTTCCGCCGGGTCCGCAGCCTCGCGACGCGCACGAGCTCGTCTCCGCGCAGGTAGGCGACGAGCAGGTCGACGAGCTCGGCGGGCGGGCGGGCGGGTGGTCCCGGCACTTCGAGCTCGGTCCGCGCGGCGCCACGCGGGAGCTTCAGCTGCCAGAGACCCGTCCCGTCCTCGAGCCGGTGACGGAACGTGAGGTCGTGACGCGCGAGCCGCAGGTCGGACGTGTCCAGATAGGTCGAGACGAACGACCGAGGTGGCAGCTCCTGCCCGAGCGGGGGCAGCTCGAACCCCTCGCCCGGGACGAGCTTCAGCTCTCGCTCGACGTTCTCCTGCACGTGTTCAGCCTATTGCGTCCGAGAAGCACAGAGGCGGCCATGTGGCCGCCTCTGTCGACAGGCATTCGGCCTGGAGGACCTCAGCTCTTCTGCAACTTCAGAAGCTGGAAGTGGAAGTGGTGCCTCGCACGCCTCAGCTGCTGCGGCGTGAGCGAGATGAAGCGGGCGCGGTTCGCAATCCGCACCTCGTTGTCGAACATGTAGTCCAGGAAAGCCTGCACGGGTCGCTTCTTGAACGACGAGCCCTTCACGTAGATGAAGAGCGGCCTCGAGAGCGGCTTGTACGTCTGCTCGTGCACCGATTTCTCGCCCGGCGCGACGCACGTGTTCGTCTTCGGGTTCCGGACCTGGACGGCGTTGAGCCGGGTGCGGTTCTCGACGAAGTACGAGTAGCCGAAGTAGCCCATCCCGCCTCGTTCACCTGCGACGCCCTGCACGAGCACGTTGTCGTCCTCCGAGGCCTGGTAGTCGGTGCGGCTGGCTCGTGCCCTGCCGTTGATCGCCTCGGTGAAGTACTCGAACGTCCCCGAGTCCGTTCCCGGGCCGAACAGTCTGATCGGGAGATCGGGGAAGCCCGTGCGGACATCGTTCCAGTTGTCCACCTGCGAGCCCGGCTCCCAGATCTTCTTGAGCTCGGCCACCGACAGGCAGCGTGCAAAGGTGTTCTGCTTGTTGACGACGACCGTCAGCGCGTCGTTCGCGACGGTGAACGCATTCCACGGGATGACGCCGTTGTCCTGGCAGAGCTTCGCCTCGGCCTGCCGCATCGGCCGTGAGGCGTCGGAGAGGTCGGTCTCGCCCCGACAGAAGCGCGAGAAGCCGCCTCCGGTACCCGAGATGCCGACCGTGACCTTCACGTTGGTCGCACCTGCGCGCCTGAAGAGCTCGGCGGTCGCCTGCGTGTACGGACCGACAGTCGACGATCCGTCGGCCACGATCGAGCCGCGGAGCTTCTTCAGGTTGTACGTCGGATTCTGGACTGACGCGGAGCCCACAGCCACCGACGCCACCACCAGGCAGGCGACGAGTCCGGCGGCTACCGTAAAGCTTCGGCGCAGCGCTGAATGCCTCATTGTCTGTGCCCACTCCTCTCTCGACGATGGCCCTGTCCCGGCGATCGTCGCCTGCTTCGGGCTCGAGGTGGGGCGCAAAATCGTGAAGGTCTGGTCGCGTGGTGGTGAAGCGGCGCGCGTGGGTGGGCTAACGTCCGGCCCGCATGAAGTTCAGCCTGACTCCGCGGACGACGGAGTTCTTCACGCTCTTCGGCCGAGCGGGCGAGAACGCGCTCCAGACCGCACGCCTCGTCGAGCGGAGGTTTCGCGAGCATCCCAGCTCCGGGATCACGCAGGAGCAGGTGAAGCAAGAGGAGTCGGAGGGCGACGAAATCACGCGAGAGCTGATCACGCTGCTCAACACGCAGTACATCACTCCCTTCGACCGCGAAGACATCTACATGCTCGCCACCGAGATCGACGACGTCGTCGACTATCTCGAGGAGGCGTCGGACCTTCTCGGCCTCTACGGCCTGGACCTGCCGAGCCCACACGCGGTCGAGCAGTGCGCCGTCATCGTCCTCGCGTGCGAGCAACTCACGATCGCATGCGACAACCTCAAGGGCATGCGCGGTGTCCAGGAAGCGCTCGTGGAGCTGAAGCGACTCGAGGACGAGGGCGACCAGATCCTCCGCGCCGCGCTCGCCTCGCTCTTTCAGGACAACGGCACCGAGCCCTTGGTCGTCATCCGCTGGAAGGACATCTACGAGGCCCTCGAGCGCGCGCTCGACGCCTGCGAGACAGCCGCCAACGTGATCGCGAACATCGTCGTCAAGAACGCCTAGGAGCGACGCGTGGATGCAACGCTCGTCGCCGTCGTCGCGGTCGCGCTCTTCTTCGACTTCACGAACGGCTTCCACGACACCGCGAACTCGATCGCGACGACGGTCTCCACGCACGCGATGAGCCCGAGGTCCGCCGTTTTGATGGCGGCGGTACTCAACGTCGCCGGCGCGTTCGTGTCGTTCGAGGTCGCGGCGACGATCGCGACGGGCATCGTCGACCAGGAGGCGATCGACCTGAGCGTCGTGCTTGCCGGACTCGTCGGGGCTATCACATGGAACCTCGTCACCTGGTTCGTCGGCCTCCCGTCGAGCTCGAGCCACGCGCTCATCGGCGGGATCATCGGCTCGGCGGTCGCCGCAGCCGGCTGGGACGTCGTCGAGTGGCAGGGGCTGCTGGACAAGGTGCTCATCCCCTCGCTCGTCGCACCGTTCCTCGGCATCGTCATCGCCTTCCTCCTGATCCTCGCGATCACCTGGCTCATCGCTCGCCGTCGGCCCGCGCGCGTCAACGCCGTCTTCCGCCGAGCACAGCTCGTCTCAGGTGCGTTCGTCGCCTTCACACACGGCACGAACGACGCCCAGAAGACCATGGGGATCATCGCGCTCGCCCTTGTGACCTCGGGCGAGCTTGCGCCGGACTTCGACCGTCCTCCGCTCTGGGTGATCGTCTCCGCGGCGCTCGCGATGGGGGCGGGAACGTACGCGGGAGGCTGGCGCATCATCCGCACTCTGGGCACACGGATCGCGAAGATCGATCCGCCGCAGGGCTTCGCCGCGCAGACGGCCTGCGCCGGCATCCTCTGGGGCACGGCGCACAACGGCTTCCCGGTCTCGACCACGCACACGATCTCCGGAAGCGTCCTCGGTGCGGGCGCCATCAAAGGCTTCTCGGCGGTTCGCTGGGGCGTCGCCGGCAACATCCTCGTCGCCTGGGTCCTGACGATCCCGATGGCCGCACTCGTAGGTGCGAGCATGCAGCTCGTCACCCGCGTGCCGGCAGGCGACGCGATCGTGCTGAGCCTCGCGGCGCTCATCGCCGCGGCCGCCTTCCTCGGCCGCCGCTGGGAGACGCGACGACTCGTGCCCGTACAGGCCTGACCTCGGTGCTATCTCAGCGGCCGCGGGTCGTGCGAGGCGTCGGTGAACTCCGCAAGCTCGCCCGTCACGAGAAATGCCGTCTGCTCGCCGATGTCCACCGCGTTGTCGCCGATCCGCTCGAAGCAGCGGGACGCCGTGAGCTGGCGCATGCCCCACTCGAGCGCCTCGGCGTCGTGCGCGTAGCCGAGGACCTCGTGAAAGACCTGCCGGTTCGCATTGTCGACGAGCTCGTCCAGCTGGTGCAGCGTCCGCGCCTGCACGACGTCCCGCCCCGCGAATGCCTCGAGTGCAAGCTTGACCATCTCCGCGCAGCGCTCGCCCATGTCGACGAGCCCCTCGACGACCGCCGACTGCGTGCCTAGGTGACTCGAGAGCTTCGTGAGCTTCGCGATCGTCACGCACTGGTCGCCCATGCGCTCGAGATGCAGCGCGTTGTGGAGGATCGCGAGCACGAGTCGCAGGTCGGTGGCGACCGGTGTCTGGCGCGCAAGTGTCATCTCGACCTGCTTCTCGAGAGCGAGGTAGCGGGCATCCACCTCGTCGTCGAAGGCGATCACCTCGTCGCAGAGCTCGACGTCCTGGGTGCGAAGGGCGTCGATGACGCCGCGGATCGACCGCAGCACGATCTCGCCGGTCTCCTGGAAACCCGCCTCGAGGGAGTCCAGCTCCGCCTGGAGCTCGATCCTCATCCGAATCGCCCCGTCACGTAGTCCTCCGTGCGCTTGTCGGACGGGGTGGTGAAGATCCTGGCCGTCGCGTCGTACTCGACGAGGATCCCGCGTCGCGCGGCGCCCTCGTCGTCGACCACGACGCTGAAGAACGCCGTCATGTCGGCGACGCGCGCGGCCTGCTGCATGTTGTGGGTCACGATCACGATCGTGTACTCCCGCTTCAACTCGTGCATGAGATCCTCGATGCGAGTCGTGGAGATCGGGTCGAGGGCCGAAGCGGGCTCGTCCATGAGGATCACCTCCGGCTCGACCGCGAGCGCCCGCGCGATGCAGAGCCGCTGCTGCTGACCGCCCGAGAGCCCGAGTGCGCCGTCCTTCAGGCGACCTTTCACCTCGTCCCAGAGCGCCGCTTGCTTCAGCGCGTCCTCGACGCGCTCGTCCATCGACCCCTTGAGTCCGAGGACGCGCGGCCCGAAGGCGATGTTGTCGTAGATCGACTTCGGGAACGGGTTCGGTTTCTGGAACACCATGCCGATGCGGCGGCGGAGGTCGACGGGGTCCACGTCGCGCCCATAGAGATCGCTGCCGTGATAGAGGACCTGGCCCGTCACCTTCGCCCCAGGGATGAGGTCGTTCATGCGGTTGAAGCAGCGGATGAACGTGCTCTTGCCACACCCCGACGGGCCGATGAACGCCGTCACGGTGTTCCGGTAGACGTCGAGGCTGACGTCCTCGATCGCGGGCTTGCCGGAGTAGTGGACGGCGAGCTCGGACACTGCGAACACCTTCTCGCGGCGCTCGATGTCGGCCTTGTCGATCGCACCCCTCGACGCCTCGGCGAGACGGGTGCTGTCGATTTGGGGTTGCGCTTCCATCTGCGTCATGTGCCTCTCACCATTGCCTGCGGTAGCGGTTGCGAAGGAATATGGCGACCGCGTTCATGCCGAGCACGATAACGAGCAGGATCAGCGCGCCCGCCGCGGCGAGGGTCTGGAACTCGGGATCCGGCAGCCGGACCCAGTTGTAGATCTGGACGGGCATCGCGGTGTAGGCGCCGAAGAGCTCGGGGTCGAACGCGACGTACACGGTCGCGCCGACCATGAGCAGCGGAGCGGTCTCGCCGACGGCCCGCGACAGCGCGAGGATCGAGCCGGTCGCGATGCCGGGGATCGACGCCGGGAGCACCTGCCGCCACACGACCTGCCACCGCGTGGCCCCGAGAGCGAAGGCACCCTGCCGAATCGAGTCCGGGACGGCGCGGATCGCCTCTCTGGAGGCGACGACGACGGTCGGGAGGACGACCAGCGTGAGGATGAGCGCTCCGGCGAACACGACCCGCCCGAGGCCGATCCCGCGCACGATGAACGCGAGCCCGAGGATCCCGTAGACGATCGACGGCACGGCGGCGAGGTTCTGGATGTTCACCTCGATGAGCCGGTTCCACCAACGCGTGCGGTCTGCGTACTCCTCGAGGTAGATCGCCGTGAGCACGCCGATCGGCACAGAGAAGATGAGGACGAGGAACCCGAGGTAGAGCGTCGCCAGGATCGCCGGTCTCGCCCCGGCCTCCTCCGGGACAGTCGACGGCGGATCCGTGAAGAGCCCCCAGCTGATCGCCGGCCAGGCGGTGACGATCGTGTCGATGAGAAGCACGGCCAGCACCCCGAAGGCGACGAACATCGAGAGGAGCATCGTGGCCTTGAACAGCCGGTTCCTCCACACGCGGCGCGTCCCGGTCTCGGGGGCGGGCTCGTAGTCGCGCTCGACCGGAGGCTCGATGACCGTCATCGACCGGTCCCCGATCGATGACATGGGAGGGGTGTGGGGAACCGGGAGGTTCCCCACGCTCTCAAGAAGAAGGGGGCACGCGGGGGAAACCTGGTTTCCCCCGCGAACGCGAGCCGAAGGCGCGCGTTCACTCGTAGACCTCCCGGTACTTGCGGACCAGCCTGATCGAGAAAAGGTTGAGAACGAGCGTCATCACGAACAGCGTGAGCCCGACCGCGAAGATCGTCTTGTACTCGGTCGAGCCGGTCGGGACGTCGCCGAAGCCCGTGGCGCCGATGAACGCGGTCATCGTCTCGATCGGCTGCCGCGGATCCCCGGTGATCTGGGCGAGTTGGCCGCCGGCGATGAGCACGATCATCGTCTCGCCGACCGCACGCGAGAAGCCGAGGACGAACGCGGCGATGATCCCCGAGATCGCCCCGGGGACGACGATTCGCGTCGACACCTGCAGCTTGTCCGCCCCGAGCGCGTAGCCGCCTTCACGGAGGTCCCGCGGAACGGCGGCCATCGCGTCCTCGGCGAGGGACGCGATGGTCGGGATCAGCAGGATGCCGAGCACGAGGCTCGCGGACAACGCGTTGAAGATCTCGACCTGGATGCCGATATCGCGCAGGAGCGGGGTCACGAACGTGAGCGCGAAGTACCCGAGCACGACCGTCGGGATCGCTGCGAGCATCTCGAGGATCGGCTTCAAGAAGCTCGTGGCGCGCCTGTTCGCGTACTCGCTCAGGTAGATGGCGACGCCGAGCCCGAGCGGGAACGCGACGAGCGCGGACAGGAGCGAGATCATCACCGTGCCGACGACGAGCGGCAGAACGCCGAACTCGCCCTCGAGGAAGAGCGGTGTCCACGTCGTCCCGGTCAGGAAGTCCACGATGCTGACCTCGCGGAAGAAGTCGACCGCAGGCAACACGAGCGAGACGACGATCCCGAAGGTCGTGAGAACGGAGATCGCAGCCGCGAGGAAGAGGATCGCCTGGACGAGCAGCTCGCCCGGGCGAACCTTCTTCTTCGGGAGCGCGTACGGCTCCTGTCCCGCGACGACCTCGTGTGTCGTCACTCGGCGCTCGCGTCCTCGAGCTTCGACTGCTCCTCCGCGAGCTGCTCGTCGCTGAGCGGCACGAACTGCGCCTCCTCGGCGATCGTCGCGTTGTTGTCGAGGATGTACGTGATGAAGTTGCGCACGTCCTCGTTGTCGTCGAACGAGGTCTTCTTCACGTAGACGAGGAGCGGGCGCGAAAGAGGCGTGTACGAGCCGTCCTGCGCCGTCTCGGCGTTGGGCGCGACGCAGCCGCTCCCGCCGTCGACCTCGAGAGCCTTGAGCCTGCTCTGGTTCTGCTCGAAGTACGACAGGCCGAAGTACCCCATCCCGCCGCGATCACCGGAGACACCCTGCACGATGACGTTGTCGTCCTCACTCGGTGAGTAGTCGGTGCGGCTGGCGCCTTCCTCCCCGTTGATCACGTCCGTGAAGTAGTCGAACGTGCCCGAGTCGGTTCCGGGGCCGAAGAGGGTGAGTCGGACGTCCGGGAACGACGGATCCACCTGATTCCAGTTGGAGATCTTGGAGCCAGGCCCCCAGATCTTCTCGAGCTGCTCGACGGTCAGGCACGTCGCCCAGTCGTTCTCCCCGTTGACCACATTCGTGAGCGCGTCGGTCGCGACGCGGAACTCCAGATACTCGATCCCCGCGTCTGCGCAGAGCGTGGCCTCGTCCTCGTCGATCGCCCGCGAAGCGTCCGAGATGTCGGTCTCGCCCGCACAGAAGCGCTCGAAGCCGCCGCCCGTACCGGAGATCCCGACCGTCACGTCGACGCCTTCCGCCTCCTTGAAATCTTCCGCGGCCCTCGTCATGAACGGGGCGAGGGTGCTGGACCCGTCGGCGGTGATGACGCCCCCGCCGTCACCCGAGTCGTCCCCGCCGCCGCAACCGGCGGCGACGACCACGAGGAGTGAGGCGGTCGCGGCGGCCGCCAAGGCTCTGGTGATCGCGCGTGTGGTCATGGCGCAAGTCTCCCCGGCTGCGTCCGCTCGACGGGGAGTCGGCTGGTGAACATTCGGTGAAAGGCTGGTGAAGAGCGTCGAGCTGAGCGTCGCTCGCAGCGTACGAAGCTCATCGCGTTCGTGACTGCTACAGAGGCTCAGCGAACGCGCAGCGGATCTCGATCCCGCGGCCTCGCCCTCCGCGTGCCTCGACGGTCCCGCCCGCCTGCGTGACGACGTGCTTGACGATCGCGAGGCCGAGCCCGGTCCCTCGTGAGGCGCGCGCAGCGTCCGCACGATAGAACCGCTCGAAGAGCCGCGGGAGCTCGACCTCGTCGACGCCCACGCCGTCGTCGCGACCGGTCAGGACGACACCCCCGGTGCCGTCCCGCTCGACGACGAGCGTGAACGTCGCGTCCGGCCCCGCATAGCGAATCGCGTTCTCGGCGAGGTTGCGGCCGACCACGCGCAGCATCCGGGGACGCACGGCGAGCTCGATCGCCGGGTCGCACTCGAGGCGGAGCGAGACACCCGCCCTCGCGGCCCGCTCGGCGAGCTCCTCGAGCGCCTCTTCGAGCACCGGCGCGACCGGAGTCGCGCCGAGCGAGACGACCCGCGCGCCCGACTCGAGCTCGCTGAGGAAGAGCACCTCGTCGATGAGCTCGGTGATCCCCTCCACTTCACGCGTCGCCTGCTCGACGAGCTCCTGTGTGTCCTCGCCGGGCAACGTTGCCGTCTCGAGCAGCGTCATCAGGCGCGCGAGCGGCGTGCGTAGCTCGTGCGAGACCGCAGCCGTGAACCCGGAGCGCAGCTCCTCGTAGGCGGCGAGGTCGCCCTCGCGCGAGAGGTAGACGAGCCGCTCGCGCCGTCCGTCGACCTCGTAGGGGACGACGAACGGGATCACGCCACGCCCTCCCGCCATCAGATCGGGCGGCACGACGTCGCCCTCGCGGATGTCCTCGATCGACTGGCGGGCACGCCGGCTCGCGAGGAGGACGCGGTCCTCGTCGTCGAGGACGATGACGGCCTCCCTGCTCTCCTCGACGACCGTCCTCCCCCGAATCGCCTCGCCGTCCATCGCTCACACCCTTCTAACACAAGGTTTGCCCAATGCTTTCGCTGGCCTCATGTCCCCCAAACCCACATGTCGGTCAATGCATGCGTCCCACGAAACGAAGGAGCGACGGCATGCACCTCAAGAAGCTCGCGATCGTGACCGTCATAGCCGGCACGCTCGCGCTCGCAGCGGTCGCCTCGGCCGCCGTGATCATCGGCACTCCCGGAGACGACTTGCTCCGCGGCACGCCCGAGGCAGACCAGATCACCGCCCTCGCAGGCAACGACATCGTGTATGCGGGCAACGGCGATGACGCCGTGCGTGCCGGCGCGGGGAACGACGCCGTCCGTGCCGCACACGGAAATGACGGCGCATTCGGCGGTACCGGAGGCGACCTGCTCATGGGCGGGATCGGCGACGATCGCCTCAAGGGAGGCTCAGACAACGACTGGGTCTCAGGTGGGCACGGACAGGATCGCGTGTCGGGGAACCGCGGCGACGACGCCGTCTTCGGGAACCGCGGCCGCGATTCCGTCTTCGGCGGCTGGGGCGCCGACTACATCTTCGGCGGCTGGGGGCCCGACGACCTGCACGCGCTCGCCCCCGACGGGCAGCGCGACCTCCTCGACTGCGGGCTCGGTCGCGACCGCGCATTCGTGCTCCGCTCCGAGCGCCGGCTGACCGTGCTGGTCGCCTGCGAGCGCGTCTACCTCGTGGATGTGCTGACTGCCGATCAGCAGGAGGGCGAGCTCCAGGACGCGGATGCCGAGGCCGGCGGCTGATCGCCTCCGTTCACCACTCGCTCACCAGCTCCTAACCACCCTGCGGCCCCCGGAAACCCCGGGGGCCGCGACTATCGTGTTGCCAGATGGCGAAGGTCTTGATCATCGAGGACGACGACGTGATCGCCCGTGGCATCGCGCGGCACCTCGAGACGGCCGGGTTCGACGCCGTCGGCGTCGCGAACGGCGAGACCGGTCTCGCGAGGCTCCGGTACGAGCGGCCCGACGTCTGCGTCCTCGATCTCATGCTCCCCGGCATCGACGGCTGGCGCGTCATCGAGCAGGCGCGGTCCGAGGGCATCGGCACGCCGATCGTCGTCGTCTCGGCCCGCGGCACCGAGCACGACCGCGTCCACGCCCTCGAGATCGGCGCCGACGACTACCTCGTGAAGCCCTTCTCCCTGAAGGAGCTGACCGCGCGCGTGCGGGCTGCTGCCCGCCGCGGTGTAAGCGAGGCGGAGCCGAGGCGCGGCGAGGCGATCGAGATCGAGGAGCTCCGACTCGACCCGGACAACGTGCAGGCGTTCGTCGACGGCGAGAGCGCCGAGCTGACGCCGACCGAGTTCCGCCTCGTGTACACGCTCGCGCGCGAGCAGGGTCGCGTCCTCACGCGCGACGAGCTGCTGCAGCGCGTCTGGGGACGGAGAGCTGCACACCGCGACAGGACCGTCGACGTCTTCGTGCGCAAGCTGCGCGAGAAGATCGACCGCAAGGCGCCGAAGCACACGTTCATCCACACGCGCTACGGCGTCGGCTACAAGCTCGAAGCACTGCCGAAGCCCTGAGCCGCGGTAGGGTCCGCCGCCAATGGAGGCGGCCGCGCCGACGCCAACCCCGCGCCAGTATCTGCGCACGGTCCTCCTCAGCGCCGTCGTCGGCATCCCGGCAGCGCTCGTCGCAGCGCTCTTCCTAGCAGCCGTCCACTATCTCCAGCACTGGCTCTGGGTCGATCTCCCCGACGCGCTCGACGAGTCGTCGCCGCCGTGGTACCTCGTCATCGGGCTGCCCGTCGTCGGTGCCGCGATCGTGCTTCTCGCACGCGTCCTGCTGCCGGGCGACGGGGGCCACGAGCCCCTCGAGGGCCTGTCGATGGCCCCGACGCCGATCGCGTACGTGCCGGGCATCGCGCTCGCCGCTCTCGCGACGCTGGCCTTCGGCGCGGTTCTCGGGCCCGAGGCACCCGTCGTCGCACTCGGGGGCGCCATCGCGCTCGTCCTAGCGTCGCTCGCGCCGCTCGGCGAGCGAGAGCGCAGCCTATTGGCGCTCGCCGGCTCGTTCGCCGCGCTCTCGGCGCTCTTCGGCGGGCCGCTCGTCGGCGGTGTCTTCCTCATGGAGAGCGCCGTCGGGCTCGGCGCTCAGGCCATTCCCGCCCTGCTTCCCGGGTTCGTCGCCGCCGCTGTCGGCTATCTCATCTTCATCGGGTTCGGGGACTGGGGCGGCCTCAACGCGCCCGGTCTCGAGGTGCCGGCTCTTCCGCTCTACGACGGGACCTACCTCGTCGACCTCCTGCTCGCCGTGATCGTCGGGGTCGTCACGACGCTCGCGATCTTTCCGCTGAAGCGGAATGCCGCTCGACTGGAGGCACTGGGAAAGGCGCGGCTCGGGATGCCGACGCTCCTGCTCGCCGGCGGCCTCGCGATCGGGCTACTCGCCTTCGCCGCGGATCTTCTGGGAGCGAACTCGCAGGACGTGCTGTTCTCGGGGCAGGCGTCGATTCCGGCACTGCTGGCCGAGACCTCGACGTTCGTGGTCGTCGTGCTGCTCGTGGCCAAGGCGATCGCCTATGCCATCAGCCTCGCCACCGGATTCCGCGGGGGCCCCATCTTCCCCGCCATCTTCCTCGGCATCGGGATCGCCACGTTCCCGGTGATCTGGTTCGACATGTCGCCGACGGTCGCGCTCGCCATGGGGGCGGCCGCAGGCATGGCTGCGCAGAGCCGCCTGCTCCTGTCGTCGATGCTGCTCGCCTCCATCCTCGTCGGGGCTCAGGGCGCCGACGCAGTGCCTGCCGCCGTGCTGGCCGCCGCCGCGGCCTGGCTGAGCGCCACCGCGCTCGAGCGCCAGGCATCGTCGGCTTCCTGACCCGGCCGGCAGCGAGCGCGCCACCTGCCGGGGATCATCAGCTATCCTTCGCCTCGTTAATGATTAGCGAGGTTACGGTTAGCCCCGAGGTTGTCGCCGACGATCTTCGACCCGTGCTCCTGCGGCTCACGCGGGAGCTCCGAAAGGAATCCGAGCAGCTCGGGGTGACCACGCGCCAGGCCACGCTCCTCTGGCTCGTCAAGAGGAGCCCTGGGCTCTCGCTGGCCGAGCTCGCGGCCGAGGAGGGCATCTCGCCACCGGCGCTCTCAGGCCACGTCGACCGGCTCGAGCGAGCGGGCCTGCTCGAGCGCGTCAGGTCGACCAAGGACCGGCGTCGCGTGGGGCTCGAGCTCACCGACGAGGGCGTGAAGGTGCTGCGCCGAATCCGCGCACGCCGCACGACCTGGCTCGCCGGGCGCCTGACCGAGCTCGACCCGGCCGATCTCGACGCCGTCGCAACGGCGCTGCCCGCCCTCCACCGACTGCTCGTGAACGCGCCGTGAGGACGCTCTCGATCGCGCTCCGCACGCGGACGTTCCGGAGCCTGCGCCGCCACCGCAACTACCGCATCTTCTTCGCGGGCCAGCTGGTGTCGCTCGCCGGGACGTGGATGCAGAACATCGCCCTCGCCTGGCTCGTGCTCGAGCTCTCGGGCTCGCCGATCGCGGTCGGCGCGCTCGCGTTCTGGCGGTTCGTTCCCTTCACGATCTTCGGCCTCGCCGCGGGCGTCGTCGCGGATCGCGTCGACTCCCGCCGGCTCGTCATGGCGACGCAGGGCACGGCGATGGTGATTTCGATCGTGCTCGCGGTCGTGACGCTAACGGACACGGCGACGCTGCCGATCGTCTACGCGCTCGCCGCGCTCGGGGGGATGACGCTCGCCTTCGACGCGCCGGGAAGGCAGTCGCTCACGTTCCAGATGGTCGGCCGAAGCTCGCTGCCGAACGCCGTCGCGCTCAATGCCGGGCTCTTCAACGGGTCGCGTGTGATCGGCCCCGCGATCGCCGGCCTCGTGATCGCGGCCGCCGGCACGGGGATCTGCTTCGTGCTGAACGCCTTCAGCTTCCTCGCCGTCTTCGTCGCCCTCGCGAGCCTTCGGACGAGCGAGCTCCACCGGGTCGAGAAGGACCCCTCGGCTCGGCTGTTCGACGGATTGCGCCGCGCGTTCGGCTACGCGGTCCACGATCCCCAGCTTCGGTCCCTGCTCGCGGTCGTCACGATCGTGAGCACGGTCGGCTTCAACTTCCACGTCCTCGTTCCGTTGCTCGCAGCGGACACGCTGAGCGTCGGGCCGGAGGGGTTCGGCCTGCTCTCCGCCTCGTTCGGACTGGGAGCGCTCGCGGGAGCGCTCGCGACGGCGACCTTCCGCGCCGCGAGCTGGCGCATGTTCGCCTTCGGAGCCGCGGGCTTCGGCATCTTCGTGCTCGCGCTCGCCCCGGTCGAGAACTCGGTCCTGGCAGGTGTGCTCCTCTTCGGCGTCGGCGTCAGCTTCACGCTCTTCACCGCGAACGCGAACGCGCTCGTCCAGCTCGGCGCGCCGGATCAGCTCCGCGGACGCCTCATCGCGATCTACCTCTTCGCCTTCGTCGGCCTCGCTCCGGTCGGAGGCCTCTTCGCCGGCTGGCTCGCGGAGATCGGCGGGACGCCGCTCGCCTTCACGGTGGCCGGCACTACGGCCCTCGTCACGATCGGCATCGCGAGCGCGCGACGTGCGCAGGCGCTCGCGCTCCGTGAGCAAGCTTCGGGCTAGCGACGATGGACGCGTACCGGACGCCCGACGATCGCTTCGAGGGCCTACCCGGCTACGACTTCGCGCCGCGCTACTTCGAGCAGCACGGGCTCCGGATGCACTTCGTCGCGGAAGGCGAGGGCTCGCCCGTTCTCCTGCTCCATGGCGAGCCGACCTGGGCGTTCCTGTACCGGAAGCTGATCCCGCCGCTCGCGGAGGTCGGCCGCGTGATCGCGCCCGACTACTTCGGCTTCGGCCGCTCCGACAAGCCAACCCGCGTCGAGGACTACTCGTACGACCTGCACTACAGCTCGATCGAGCGGCTCGTGGACGAGCTCGACCTGCTCGACCTGACCGTCGTCGTCCACGACTGGGGCGGCCCGATCGGGCTCCGCCTCGCGGTCGAGCGCTCGGAGCGGGTCGAGCGGCTCGTGATCCTGAACACAGGGATCGGCGCCGGGCGGGCACCGTCGGACGAGTGGCTCCGATTCCGCGACTTCATGCGTCGCGTGGGCACGGAGATCGTCCCCGGGCAGCTCGTCCGGATCTCGAGCGCTGGCGAGCTCGCCGACGAGGTCGTAGAGGGGTACAACGCACCGTTTCCGACGCCCGAGTCGAAGGCCGGCGTCGTGGCATTCCCGGAGCTGGTGCCCGACAGAGCTGGATCACCCGAACGCCGAGACGATGCTCGAGGTGCGCGCCGCGCTCGAACGCTGGGAGAAGCCGACACTCGTCCTCTTCTCGGACTCCGACCCGGTGTTCTCGACCGTCGCCGCGGAGCACATGGCGTCACGCATCCCCGGCGCCGGGCCGGCCGAGATCGTCACAGGCGCGGGTCACTTCCTGCAGGAGGAGAAGGGCGAGGAGATCGCGGACCGGATCGTCCGCTTCCTCGCCGAGACCGCCTAGCCCACGGTCCAGGTGTCGCCCGAGTGGAGCAGCGCGGCGAGCTCGCCTTCGCCGGAGCGCTCGCGCGCCGACTCGAGCTGCTCGCTCATGAGATCGTCGTAGACCGGCCGCTCGACGCTGCGGAAGACGCCGAACGGCACCGCGCCGTCCGTCTCGAACGTGATCCGCGAGAGCGCGAACGCGAGGCTCGGCTCGCGGTGCGATGCGTCGTGCACGAGAAGCGAGTCCTCACCCGCGTCCTCCGCGTCGACCACCCGCGCCGACCCGTCTGCATCCTGCACCACGCCCTTCTCCCCCTCCTCGCCGAAGCGAATCGGTGAGCCGCTCTCCAGGTAGATCCGGTTCGCCTTCTCGTCGCGGACGTAGTCGAACGCGCCGTCGTTGTAGATGTTGCAGTTCTGGAGGATCTCGACGAACGCCGACCCACGGTGCCGGGCGGCCGCGCCGAGCACCTCGGTCAGCCCCTTCTTGTCCGTGTCGATCGCGCGCGCGACGAACGACGCTTCCGCGCCGATCGCGATCGACAGCGGGTTGAAGGGGTAGTCGAGCGAGCCCATCGGCGTCGACTTCGTCACCTTGCCGAGCTCGGAGGTCGGCGAGTACTGGCCCTTCGTCAACCCGTAGATCTTGTTGTTGAAGAGGAGGATCTTCAGGTTCACGTTGCGGCGGAGCGAGTGGATGAGGTGGTTCCCGCCGATCGAGAGCGCGTCGCCGTCCCCGGTCACCACCCAGACCGAGAGGTCGGGCCGCGACACCGCCAGCCCGGTCGCGATCGCGGGCGCGCGGCCATGGATCGAGTGCATCCCGTACGTCTGCATGTAGTACGGGAAGCGAGCTGCGCAGCCGATTCCCGACACGAACACGATCCGCTCGCGCGTGAGGCCGAGCTCGGGCATGAAGCCCTGGATGACGTTCAGGATCGCGTAGTCACCGCAGCCGGGGCACCAGCGCACCTCCTGGTCGGACTTGAAGTCCTTCGCGGTGAGCTGTGTCGAGCCGTTGCCGTCGCTCATGCGTCCACCAGTGCCGACATCGCGTCCGCGAGCTCCGCCGCCCGGAACGGGCGTCCGCGCACCTTGTTGTAGCCAGCCGCGTCCACGAGGTACTGCGCGCGGATCAGCATCCGGAGCTGGCCGAGGTTCATCTCCGGGATCAAGACCTTCTCGTAGCGTCGCACGACCTCGCCCGTGTTCCGCGGGAACGGGTTCAGGTGGTGGAGGTGCGCGGTCGCGACCTGGCGTCCGTCCGCGCGCACCCGGCGCGCGGCGGCGCCGATCGCCCCGTACGTCGAGCCCCAGCCGAGGACGAGCGTGTCCGCGCCCTCCGGATCGTCGACCTCGAGCTCGGGGATGTCGGCCGCGATTCCGGCGACCTTCGCTGCGCGGAGCCGCGTCATCAGGTCGTGGTTCTCGGGGTCGTAGGAGACGTTGCCGGTCTCGTCCTGCTTCTCGAGCCCGCCGATGCGGTGCTCGAGGCCGGGCGTCCCGGGGATCGCCCACGGGCGCGCGAGCGTCTCCGCGTCGCGGCGGTACGGGAGGAACGTCTCGCCGTCGTTCGGCTGAGTCGCGAACTCCGTCGAGATGTCGGGCAGCGAGTCGACGTCCGGTATGAGCCACGGCTCCGACCCGTTCGCGAGGTACGCGTCGGAGAGCAGGAACACGGGAGTCCGATACTTGATCGCGATGCGCGCGGCCTCGATCGCGGCGTCGAAGCAACCGGCCGGCGTGGACGCCGCCACGACCGGGATCGGCGACTCCGAGTTGCGCCCGAAGAGGACCATGAGCAGGTCGGCCTGCTCGGGCTTCGTCGGCATCCCGGTCGAAGGCCCGGCGCGCTGGATGTCGACGACGACGAGCGGAAGCTCGAGCGTCACCGCGAGCCCGACCGTCTCCGACTTCAGCACGACCCCGGGACCAGCGGAAGTCGTCACCCCGAGCGCACCCCCGAATGCCGCTCCGAGCGCAGCACCTGACGCCGCGATCTCGTCCTCGGCCTGGAACGTGCGGACGCCGAACTGCTTCAGCGCGGCCAGCTCCTCGAGGACGCCGGAGGCCGGCGTGATCGGGTACGCGCCGAGGAACAGCGGGAGCCCGGAGAGCTTGCTCGCGGCGATCAACCCGTACGAGAGCGCCGTGTTCCCGGAGATCTGGCGGTACGTCCCCGGACGAAGCTGCGCGGGCGCGACCTCGTACGAGACCGCGAAGTCCTCGGACGTCTCGCCGTAGTTCCAGCCGGCGCGGAACGCCTTCGCGTTCGCCTCCGCGATCTCGGGGCGCTTCGCGAACTTCGTCTCGATGAACGCGAGCGTGCCCTCGAGGGGGCGGTGGTAGAGCCACGACATGAGCCCGAGCGCGAAGAAGTTCTTCGAGCGCTCGGCCTCGCGCGAGGTGATCCCGTCGACCTCCTTCAACGCCTCGATCGTCATCGACGAGAGCGCGACCTCGTGCACATGGAAGCCGCCGAGCGATCCGTCCTCGAGCGGATTCGAGGGGTACCCGGCCTTCTGCAGGTTGCGGTCGTTGAAGGCGTCGGTGTTGACGATGACCGTGCCGCCCTTCGCGAGGTCGTCGAGATTGACCTTGAGCGCGGCCGGGTTCATCGCGACGAGAACGTTGGGCTGGTCGCCGGGTGTGAGGATGTCGTGGTCGGCGAAGTGGACCTGGAAGCCCGACACGCCTGGGAGGGAGCCGGCAGGCGCACGGATCTCCGCCGGGAAGTCGGGCAGCGTCGCAAGGTCGTTCCCGAAGACGGCGGTCTCGCTCGTGAAGCGGTCGCCGGTGAGCTGCATGCCGTCGCCGGAGTCGCCGGCGAAGCGGATCACGACCCGCTCGAGCTGCTCGACTGGCTTGGCTTTGGCGATGTCCGAGGTATAGCAGCGCGGGGGAACCCATGGTTCCCCCGCGTACCCCCTCCTTCGTCAACGTCTCAGCGCACGTGGCGCCATGCCTCCCGGCGGGCGAAGCCCGCCTCCGGCTTCGGCCGATGCGTGGGTTTCGGACGTTCGGTCAGGCGTCGACCGAGCCCCGGGGCTCCATCGCCTACTCAAGCTCGGCGAGCAGCGCCTGGAGGTCGAGCGGACGCGTGAACATCGCGACTTGCGACCCATCGGGCGTCATCGGCCACTCCTCGCGCGGCCGGTCACGGTAGAGCTCGACGCCGTTTCCGTCCGGGTCGCGTAAGTAGATCGCCTCGCTCACGCCGTGGTCCGACGCGCCTTCCAGCGGGATCGCCGCGTTCAGGACGCGGCGCAGAGCCTCCGCCAGCGCCTTCCGGTCGGGAAAGCGGACGGCGACGTGGTACAGGCCGGTCGTGCCGGGCGGCGGCGGCGAGCCGCCCTGCGACTCCCACGTGTTGAGCCCGATGTGGTGGTGGTAGCCGCCGGCCGAGATGAACGCGGCCTGGTCGCCGAGCCGCGCCTGCTCCTCGAATCCGAGCACGTCGCGCCAAAAGCCGAGCGCGCGATCGAGGTCCGCGACCTTGAGGTGCACGTGGCCGATGTCCACGCGGGAGTCGAGCGTGCTCACGACGTCACCTTAGATGCCGGTCGGCGGTGACACCGCGATGCCCGCCGCGGCCCACAGCCCCACCGCGAGCCAGGGGACGCCGATGACGTCGGTCTGGAGCCCGAGGAGGAGGACCGCAGCGAAGGCGGCGCCGACCCAGGCCTCGCGCTTGAGCAGTGCAAGGAGCAGCGCGACGTTCCAGGCGACGAATGCGAGCGCGCCCAGGAAGCCGGCGTCGATGCCGAGCTCGGTGTACGTCGACTCGCCCGCTCTGATCTCCACCCCGGTCCTCTTCGCGACCGTGCCTGCGTTCCCGAGCCCGTAGCCCTGCGGGTGCCGGACGACGGCCTCCACCCCGTCGCGCAGATGCCGCCAGTGGCTTTCCGCCGACGACTCGGACGGCGAGAACGGGTCCGAGCTCGGGTCCGGGTCGCCCGCGGCATTCATCCGCAGGAACTCGAGCTCCTCCTGCGTGTAGCTCGTCGACGGACCGAGTGTCGGATACGCGACGAGGAAGGCCCCGGCGACGGCGACCGAGGCGACCGCGACGATCGCCGGCGCCAGACGCCGCTGGACGACCGTGAGCAGCACGAGCCCGACTGCGAGCGCGGCGAACGCGGCGCGGGTGTGCGTGTACAGGAGCCCGACGTACAGGAGCAGCCCGACAACTCCCCACCACCAGCGGAACGGCCGGCGACTGACGACGAACACGAGCCCGACGACGAACGCGTAGGCGCTCGCGAGCGGCGAGAGGAAGGTCGAGACCAAACGCCGGATCGGATTGTCCTCGTCACCGGTGTTGTAGACCCAGTTCTCCGGGAGCCCGGAGAGGCCCTCGTAGTCGAGCCCGAGTTGCTCTCGGTACCACCCGGCGACACCGGAGCCCCGCCAGGCCTGGAGCTCGATCAGCGCGAGATCGACGAGACCGATGACTGCGACTCCGGCGGCGACGAGCGCGAGCGAGGCGCCGACGCGGCTGCGATCCACCCACCAGACTGCGGTCAGTCGTCCGAGGACGTAGCCGGCGACGGGCAGGAGGTGGTGTCTGATCGCGAGCAGCTCTCCCTTGGTCGTCGCCTCGCCGCCGAGCCAGTCCTGCGGGACGAGCGCGTAGACGAGCACCGCCGCCGTGTAAGCCGCGGCGAGCACGTCGACCGTCGTGATGCCGGGCACCGCCCGTACCGCCGCGATCGCTGCGACCACGAACGCGACGAGAAGCAGCGCCTCCTTCCACGCAGCCGCGACGTCGAGCGTCTCGCCGCGGACTCCGAGCTCCCAGAGTTGCGCCATGACGGCGTTGTGGAGCGCGAGGCCGGCGATCAGGACGACGAGCGCGAGCCGCATGAGCTGCCCGAGCCGCTCAGTCGACAATGGCCACCAGCGTGAGCCCGAGGTTCACGATGCGCACGCGGCCCGGAAAGAGCGACTCGAGATCCCGCTTCGAGAGGATCCGGAGGTCCTCACCCGGCTCTTTCCCGAGCGCGTCGTAGACGGAACGGGCGACCGCGTCGGGAAGCCAGTGCACGAGCGGAAGCCGCGTGTGGACCTCGATCGGGAACCACCGGTTCGGGGTGGTGATGAACACCCGCCGGCCGACGCGGAGCGCTTCGGAGACGAGCAGCCGCTGGCGCTCCCGGTCACCGACGTGCTCTACGACGGCGTTCGAGAAGACGACGTCGAACTCACCGTCGCCGAAAGGCAGCGCGCACGCGTCGCCCTGCACGTAGCGGACGTGCGGGTAGCGGTCGCGGAAGCCCTGGCCCTCGTAGAGGCCGAGCGCGGTGATCCGCTCGGGCCAGGGGTAGTGCTCCTCGAAGAAATTCAGCGTGCTGCAGCCGTCGCCCTCGCCGAATGGAAGCTCGTCGACCCCGACGTCGAGCACGGTCGTCTCCGCGGTGGGCTGGAGCTCATCGAGGAAGAGCGCGAGCTTGCGCCGCCGGGAGCGGAGCGAGATCGCGTCGGCCAGGCGCATCGGCCTAAGTAAACCGCGCGGCCGGGATGCGGGCCCGACGTCGGCGTTACGCTGGCGCTGTGGTCGAGACGGCACTCCGTGCGGCAGGTCCGTACTCCCTGAAGCTGACCGCGCGAACGTCCACGTGGCGGTCGCAGCTGCCGGAGGGAAGGTGGGCAGAGGCGCGCCAGACGTACGACGGGACCGTGCTCGTATACGCCTCGTGCGACCGCGCGGTCGAGGAGGCTCGCTTCGTGCTCGCGCTCGACGACGACACGCGCGAGTTCCACCGCCGCTTCGCACGCGACCCGCTGCTCGGACCGTCCGTCCGCCTGCTGCGCGGCCTCCGGCCGCGGCGGAAGGCAACCGTGGCCCACGCGACCCTGCGCGCTGTGTGCGGCCAGCTCGTCCAGTCGAGTCGCGCGCTCGAGATCGAGCGAGCGGTGATCCGCGCCGCCGGCGAGGATCCTCCGTCGCGCGAGGCTCTCGCCCGGCTCTCGCCGGCCGCGCTCACAGGCTGCGGGCTTGCAGCGAGCCGGGCGGCGACGCTCACACGGCTCGCGCGCCAGCTCGATCTCGAAGGGCTCAAGGCCTCGCCCGCGACGGCGCTCGCCCGGCTCGGTCGCGAGCGCGGAATCGGCCCGTGGAGCGTCGGCATCGTCGCGCTACAGGGCCTCGGCCGGTACGACACGGGCCTCGTGGCCGACCTCGGCCTCGTCAAGCTCTACGCCTCGCTCCGCCGACGCTGGCCGGAGCGGCCCGACGAGACCGCGGAGCTGCTCGCGCCGTACGGCGAATGGCAGGGGCTCGCGAGCGTCTTCTTCCTCGCCGGCTTCGCGAAGGGTCTCGTGCCGGGTGCGAGCGCCGACTTAGCGCGAGCGGTTCGCGGCGGCTTTCGGGTCGCGCCAACGGGTGCGTAGGTCGCGGCTCGCCCCACCTAGACTCCGACAATGGTCGACGAGCGGAAGATCGCGATCCTCGGCGCCGGACGGATCGGCGAGGCGCTCATGTCGGGGCTCTTGTCATCGGGCTGGCGCACGGCGGACGAGATCGCGGCGACGTCGCGCCGAGCGGAGCGGGTCGCCGAGCTCCGCGAGCGCTACGGGATCGCAGCCACCCTCTCGAACCACGACGCGGCGGCCGGAGCCTCGCTCGTCGTGATCGCGGTGAAGCCTCAGGACATCGAGGGCCTGCTCGGCGAGATCGGCGGCCTGCTGCGGCCCGAGCAAACCGTGCTGTCGGTCGCCGCCGCGATTCCGACCTCGCTCATCGAGAGTCGGCTCTCGGCTGGGGTGCCCGTCGTGCGCGCGATGCCGAACACGCCCTCGACCGTGCACGAGGGGATCGCCGGACTCTCCGCCGGCGCGCACGCGGGAGACGAGCACCTCGACCTCGCCGAGGAGGCGCTGTCCCATCTCGGAAGCGTCGTCCGCGTACCCGAGAGCGCGCTCGACGCTGTCACCGCGGTGTCCGGCTCCGGCCCCGCGTACTTCGCGCTCCTCGCGGAGGCGATGATCGAGGCCGGGATTCTGCTCGGGCTCTCGCGCGAGATCTCGACACAGCTCGTCGTGCAGACGATGCTCGGGACGGCGAAGCAGCTCCGCGACGAGAAGATGCACCCGGTGGAGCTGCGCGAGATGGTGACGTCGCCCGGCGGGACGACCATCGCGGCGATCCGCGAGCTCGAGATGGCCGGTGTCCGCGCCGCGTTCCTGAACGCGATCCAGGCCGCGATGGTGCGCGCCCGCGAGCTCGCGTCCGGCAATCACTCATAGCGGCGCGCGGTCCGGCGCTCGCTAGCGCCGGCAGTGCCATGCACCGGTTCAACACCGATCCGCCAAGCACCGAATCACCCCCAGGGGCACTCCCGTGTCCCTACAGGCACGCTATCGAGGAACCCCTCACGCGTGGTGAACAAGTTCGCGACGAAGGTGAGACAGCTCGCGCGGCCGGTCCATCGCCCGAACGCCGGCCTTCCCGCCGGGCTCGCTATGCGGGCAGGAGCTCCGAGCTCAACGCAACCTTCAGGTCTCTCTCCTCGGCCAGCACCTGCAGCGCGAGAACCGTATCGGCGACAGCGATGTCCTCGAGATACTCCTCGCGCGATTCGAAGTCGACGAGCAGCGCGCGGATCGCCTTCCCGTAGCCGTCGGCGTCACCGGCGGCCAGCGCCACCAACGAGCCGGCGACCTCGGGCGGAAAGTCGTCGCGGCCGACGAGCAGGCCCGCGAGCTCTCCCGCGGCCTCGTCCGCGCCAAGGATGAGGTGCGCGAGCGCCCCGGCATAGCACCCGATCGGGCTCTCGGAGTCTGCGGCACCGGCCTCGAGCGTCCACCGCGCATCTGCGCGCGCGCCGGCAAGGTCGCCGGCGATCAGCCGCGACTTCATCGCCCCGATCGGCCGCCCCCAGCTGCCGGGCGGCGAGTCCGGCCAGCTCCGGCGATACGTCTCGGCGGCGCGCAGGAGCCAACCGCGCGCCTCGTCGCGGCGCCCGAGCATGAGCAACGACAGCCCCGCGGCCCAGGCCGCGTTCCCCATGCGCGTGAGCTGCCTCTGCCGCTCGTCGCCGTCCTCCGGAAGCCGAGCCTCACCGTCGGCAACCCGCGCCTCCGCGCGCGCCGCGCGTTCCTCCCAGTCGCTCGCCACCCGCGAAGTATCGTCTCCGCCGATGGCGCGCACGCTCCGTGAGGTGGTCTACGTCGACGGCGTCCGAACGGCATTCGGCCGGGCGGGCGAGAGCGGCCTCTTCTGGAAGACGCGCGCCGACGACATGGGCGTGAAGGTCGTCCGCGAGCTGCTCCGGCGGAACCCGCAGCTCCCCCCCGAGCGGATCGACGACGTCGTCTTCGCCGCAACCGCGCAGGTCGGAGACCAGGGCCTGACCCTCGGGCGCGACGTCGCGCTCCTCGCAGGGCTCCCGGAGACCGTGCCCGGCTTCGCGGTCGACCGCATGTGCGCCGGCGCGCTGACCGCGACCACCGCAGGCGCGGGGGAGATCGCGATGGGTGCGGCAGACGTCGTCCTCGTCGGCGGCGTCGAGCACATGGGCCACCACCCGATGGGCGACGACGTCGACTTCAACCCGCGCTTCGTGTCCGAGCGAATCGTGGACGAGTCGGCCGCGACCATGGGCCAGACGGCGGAGAACCTCCACGACGCCTTCCCGCAGCTCACGAAGGAGGACGCGGACGCGTTCGCGGTCGAGAGCCAACGCAAAGCGGCCGCCGCCTGGAACGAGGGCGTCATGGACGAGATCGTCGTCCCCATGTCGGTCTTCACGGACGAAGGCTGGAGAGTCGCCGCGCGCGACGAGTTCCTGCGCCCCGACACGACCATGGAGGCGCTCGCGGACCTGAGGACGCCGTTCCGCGCCGGCGGCCGCGTCACCGCCGGGAACTCCGCCGGGCTGACGGACGGCGCGACCGCAGCGCTGATCGCCTCCGAAGACACCGTCCGCGACCTCGGCCTGGAGCCGAAGATGCGACTCGCCGGCTTCGCGTACGCCGGAGTCGAGCCGCACCTGATGGGGCTCGGGCCCGTGCCCGCGACGGAGAAGGTGTTCGCGCAGACGGGGATCTCGATCGACGAGGTCGGGCTCTTCCAGCTCAACGAGCCATTCGCCGTGCAGGTGCTAACGTGGTGCGACGGCGTGGGCGTGGCGCCGGACGACCCGAGGCTCAACCCGTACGGTGGAGCGATCGCGTGCGGCCACCCGCTCGCCGCAACCGGAGTCCGACTCATGGCCGAGCTCGCGCGCGGCTTCCGCGACCGCGCCGATGTTCGTTACGGGCTCACGGCTCTCTGCATCGGCCTCGGCATGGGCGCCGCCATCCTCTGGGAGAACCTCCAGAACGGTGGCTAGCCCGACCGAGTTCAAGCTCCAGCGGATCGAGACGCGCGCCGGCCCGGTCGCGCTCGTAACGATGGACAACGGCGAGGACTGGCAGAAGCCGAACACCTTCGGCGAGCAGGCGTTGCGCTCGCTCGAGGAGACGCTCGGCAAGCTGCGTACTCGCGACTGGCGCGGCCTCGTGCTCACGGGCAAGCCGTTCGTCTTCGCCGTCGGCGCCGACATCGACGAGTTCGGCGAGATCTCGTCCGAGCGAGCGCGTGAGGGCGGCGTTGCGGGCCACGAGCTCTTCGGCCGGCTCCGCGACCTCCCGTTCGTCACGCTCGCCGCGATCAACGGAGCGGCGGTCGGCGGCGGGGTCGAGATCGCGCTCCACTGCGACTACCGCACGATCGCGGCAGACGTCCGTCACTTCGCCTGCCCCGAGGTGTTCCTCGGCCTGATCCCCGGCTGGGGCGGCACCCAGCTCGTCCCGCAGCTCGTCGGGGCCGAGCAGGCCGTGAAGTTCGTCGTCGAGAACCCGCTCCGCCAGAACCGGATGCTGAACGCGCAGCAGGCGCTCGAGTCGGGATTCGCGGATGCGCTCTACGAGCCGGTCGAGTTCCTCGACGAGTCGCTGGCGCTGCTCCTCGACAAGATCGAGGAGGGAGCCGACAAGCGGCGACCGGCGGCCGATCTCTCCGACACGGCCGAGGTCGTCCGCAAGGCGCGGGCCCGGCTCGACGGCCAGGTGCACGGCGCGGCGCCGGCGCCGTATCGCGCTCTCGACCTCATCGAAGGCGCGGCGACCTGGTCGCTCGAAGACGGCTATCGGGCAGAAGAGGACGCGCTCGCCGAGCTCCTCCCCGGCCCGCAGGCGCAGGCATCCGTCTACGCGTTCAACCTCGTGGAGCGGCGCGCCAAGCGTGGGGTGGGCGTGCCCGACGCGGAGCCACGAAGGGTGCAGAAGATCGGAATCGTCGGCGCCGGCCTCATGGCGCGCCAGCTTGCGCTGCTCGCACTCCGCCGGCTCGAGGTGCCGGTCGTCCTCCGTGACCTGACGCAGGAGCAGGTGGACGAAGGAATCACGTGGATTCGCGACGAGCTCGGCGACCTCGTCCGCCGCGGACGGCTCGGCGAAGGCAAGGCGCGGTTCCTCGGCTCGCTCGTCACGGGCGGCACCGAATGGAGCGTGTTCGCCGACTGCGACCTCGTGCTCGAGGCCGTGTTCGAGGAGCTGTCGGTGAAGAAGGAGGTGTTAGCCGAGCTCGAGAAGGTCGTCTCGCCGGAGACGATCCTCGCGACGAACACGTCGTCGCTCTCGGTCACGGAGATGGGCGCGGACCTCGAGCACCCCGAGCGCGTCGTCGGGATGCACTTCTTCAACCCGGTCGCCGTCCTCCCGCTCGTCGAGCTCGTGAGGACGCCGCAGACGGACGAGGTCTCACTCGCGACGGCGTGGGCGGTCACGAGGAAGCTCCGCAAGACCGGCGTGCTGGTGCGCGACGCCCCTGCATTCGTCGTCAACCGCCTTCTCGGCCGCCAAGGCTCGGTCGTGACCGAGGCCCTCGACCACGGGAACACCGTGGACGAGACCGACGAAGCCGTCCTCCGGCTCGGGTTGCCGATGGCGCCGTCGGTCCTCCTTCAGCTCGTCGGGCCGAAGGTCGCGAACCACGTGCGTCACACCCTGCACACCGCCTGGCCCGACCGCTATCCGCTCTCGGCGACGCTCGAGAGCCTCGCGGAAGGAGGCGAGCCCGTCGTCGTCGAGCACGCCCCGCGCACCGTGGACGAGATCCACGAGGCGGTGCTCGAGGCGCTTGCGGACGAAGCGAGGCACATTCTCGACGACGGCGTCGTGGCCGAGGCGGCCGACATCGACACCTGCCTGCTCCTCGGCGCGGGCTTCCCGTTCTGGCTCGGGGGCATCACGAAGCACTTGGATCAGACGGGGGTCTCGCAACGCGTGGTCGGACGGCCCCTGGTGGAGCTCGGAGCACCGGTCGTTCACGCCTGACCGACCGAGCTCGTCCGCTTTGACACAACGGTTGCGGGTTCGTCGCCCCGGCTGAGGTATGCTCTGGCGGTACCGCTCGCCGCGTCCAGGCGAGCGTCAATTCTTCGGAAGGAGCGGCACGCCTCTTACGTGCTGCGCGCATGCACGAAGCGACAACCATTCCGACTCCATCGTCGGCCACACCTGAGGACCTGATCGCCGCGGCGCGCCGAGCCGAGGCCTGGTTCGGCGAGCCGTTCCTGCACGCGGGCGAGGAGCCCGAGGTCGCGCTCGCCCCGGGTACGGCCCGCCGCGCGGCGCTCGACCACGCGCTCGAGGAGATGGACAGCGGCCTCGAGTCGCCGTCCGCTGCCTGCAAGGTGCGCTACGGGCTCATGCTCGGCCTCGAACGGGTCCTCACCGAAGACCCACCGCATACCGCAAGCGGCACCGAGCTCCGCCGCCACCAGGTGGACGCGCTCGCCGGCATGCTCGCGGAGCTCATCGCCTCCACCCAGCGCTCCGTGGAAGAGAACGGCAACGGCAACGGTGTGGTCGCCGAGGCGGAGGCCGAGGAGGACGCGGATGACGACTTCGACGCCGGCTTCGTCGAGGAGGTCGGGCTAGAGCCGGAGCTCCAGGGCGCGGACCCGGGCGCGATCCGGCGCTACCGGTTCCGGCATCCGACCGCTTCCGGGAAGACCATTGCCGCCGCGGGATTCGTCGAGGCCGCCCGCCGCCTCGGCATTCTCATCCTCACCCACCGTCGGCTCCTCGTCTCGCAGTTCACGCGCGACCTGACCACGGAGGGCTACGGCGACCGCTTCGAGGAGGCCGTCCTCAAGGGCGCCCGCGCGAAGCGCGACAACCCGATCACGATCCAGACGTACGCCTGGTTCGCGCGCCACGGCGCCAACCTCGACCGCGAGACGTACCACCTGGTCCTGTGCGACGAGGCGCACACCGCCCTCGGCGAGAAGACGAGCGGCGCGATTCGCGCCTTCCACGAGCCGCTCTACATCGGCATGACCGCGACCGAGCAGCTGATCGCGAAGCAGGTCTCCGACGTCTTCCCGGCTTCCGTCGACGACCTCCCGCTGGGCGACGCGGCGCGCCGCGGCCTCATCGCGCCTCTCCGCTGCATGCGTGTCCCGCCCGCGGCGGCGATCAACTCCGTCCCGATCGTCGGCGGCGACTTCGAGGAGCGAGCCCTCGCCGCCGCGCTCGACCACGAGGCCCTGAACCAGGCCGCAGCCAGCCTGTATCGCGACCGCTTCGGCTCGACGCCCGGGATCGTGTACGCGGCCGGCGTCGACCACGCCTACAACCTCGCACAGGAGTTGCGGGCTGCCGGCCTCAAGGCCGAGGCCGTCTCCGGCCGAACGCCGCCCGCTCGCCTGGCAGAGACGTTGGCGGCCTACGAGCGGGGTGAGATCAACGTGCTCGTGAACGCGCAGCTCCTCGCCGAGGGCTGGAACTCGCCACGCGCGACCGTCTGCATGCATCTCGCGCCGACGGCGTCCCGTCGCGTCTACCAGCAACGGATCGGCCGGATCATGCGCATCCACCCGCGCAAGGAGGCCGGCGTCGTCGTCGACTTCGTCCCGAAGGCCGCGACGCACAACGAGCGCGTCGTCTCGCTGCACGCGCTTCTCGACTCCGACTTCTACCGCGAGGGTGCACGGGTGACTCCCGCCCCTCGCCGGCGGCAGCAGCGTCGTGCCCGTCGCAAGCTCTCGCCGGTCCCGTGGCTCGTCCCGGTGACGCCGGACGTCGCCCGCCGCCTCGCCGTCATCCAACGCGAGTGGCAGCGCATCGACCCGAAGTACCTCGACGACGACGAGCAGCGGTTCTGGGCGACGATCGCCGGTCGGCAGATTCGCTTCGACCAGCGGAGCGACTTCGCACGCAAGTTCACGGAAGGGCGGGCGAGCAAGGGCGCCCTCGAGCAGTTCCTCGCGACGTGCGCCGCCGAGAACCCGAATCGCCGGCTTCGCATCACGGCCCTCCTCGACCGCGTCGCGACTCCGGTCGAACGCGCCGATTTCGACGATCTCGTCACGCTCGTCACACAGGCGCCGACGTGGGAGAAGGACCGCGCCTCGGGCGTCCGCGTGCTCCTGCGCGCGATCGGCGAGGGCAAGGCGAACGCGCCGGAGCAGATCCTCGCCCGCTGGACCTGGCGCCTTGCGCGCGCGACGCGCAAGGTGCAGGACCGCCGCGTCTCGACCGAGTTCCCCGAGGCGAAGCGACTGCTCGGCGCGGTCGCGAACTCGCGCGGCTACCGCCACGAGGAGAACGTCAACCGGCTCGTCCAGGTCGCGACGTCGATGTCGCTCGGGGTGGGCGCCGCGCTCCTCGCCTCCGCGGACGGCTACACACCGCGGGCGAACGCGGCGCTCGACAACGCCCGCGAGGAGATCGGCACGATCGGCGAGATCGCGAACGCGCTCGCGGACAACCTTCCCGCACCGAAGCTCACCGCGAGGAAGTCGCGACGGCGGCGGCGCAAGCGCAAGAGCCAGCCCCAGGCGGAGGCTCAGGCGACCGCGACGACCGATGGGAAGGCGGCGGAGAGCGACGCGTCAGAGCCGGTGGCCCTCATCGCCGAACCTGCTCCGGCCGAGCCCCAGCCGGAGTCGGCCGAAGACGCCGCCTAGCGGCTGCGCTCAGCCCTGGCCGTTGGCGTCGCGCTCGCGGAGAAACCGCGCGATCTCGGCCGCAAGAGCTTCGCCCGAAGGAAGGTCGCCCGACTCCTCCAGCCAGTCGAGCGAATCCGCGCGCTGCTCGAGCTCCTCGACGTACGCCGCGGTGTCGGCGTCGCTCGCGACGGCTTCCGAGACCTGCTCGACGTAGCTCGTCTCCGCCTCCGCCAGCTCGCCCACCTCGACCCCGATCCCGAGCACACCGCCGAGGCGCTCGCACAGCGCGCGCGCCGCCCGCGGGCTCGGCGCGAGCGAGACGTAGTGCGGCACCGCCGCCCACAGGCTGACCGACGGTATCCCCTCCCGCCTGCACGCGTCGAGGAGGACGCCGACGATCCCGGTCGGGCCCTCGTAGCGAGACAGCTGGAGCCCGAGCTCGTCCACGAGCTTGGGATCGCTCGCCGCACCGGTGACGGGAGCGGGTCGCGTATGCGGCACGTCCGCGAGTAGCGCACCGAACGTGATCACCATCTCGATCCCGAGGTCGCGTGCGAGATCGGAAACGAGGTCGGTGAACGTGCGCCAGCGGTAATTCGGCTCGACGCCGACGAAGATCACCGCGTCACGGCTCGTCCCAGGGATCCGCGCTCGGTAGAAGACGTTCTCCGGCCACTCGATCTTCCGCGTGCTGCCCTCGTCGAGCGTGACTTGGGGGCGCGTCGTCTGAAAGTCGACGAAGAGCTCGGGGTCGATGTCGGCGAACTTGCGCGCTCCCCACAGCCTCGCGAGGTAGCCGGCCGCGAGTGTTGCAGCCTGACCACCGTCGTTCCAGCCGCGGAACGCCCCGATCAGGACGGGCTTCTCGAGCGCCGGGCGCTCGTACACGCGCAGCTCTCTCCCCACAGCTCGGAGCTTACTGTCGGGCCAATGGTGCGGGTGGACGCCATAACGCGTACGCAAGGGCGACGCCGAGCCCCCAGATCGCCGCGCCGAGGAAGACGTGCACGAGGACGAGGCCCCAGGGCAGCGCGTTCCGGTACTGCACCTCGCCCACGATCGCCTGCGCCCCGAGCGCCGCGACGAGGCCGCCCCAGAGCAGGACGAGCCCCGGGTAGCGGTCGCGCATCCGCACGAGGAACCAGCCGATGAAGAGCACGCCGAGGCCGAACGCGGCGGCAACGCGAACGTGGACGTACACCGTGTCCGTGATCTCGAGACCCAGGCGCTCGACGCCCTCGTCGGCTCCGGGATGCGGCCCCGACGCCGTGGCGACCGCACCCGTGACGACGAGCGCGGCGCACGTGGGAATCCCGACCCAGGTGACGAACCTGCGGAGCCACGATGGCCCTGGGGGCGACGCCAGCCCGCCCGCGAGACTCCCGGCCTCGAAGGCGACGACGACCGCGAGGGCGAGGACGACGAGCGCGAGCAGGAAGTGCGCCATCACGGCGAGCGGGTGGAGATCGAGCGCGATCGTGATCGCGCCCATCGGGACCTGCGCGAGTGTCAGGACGAAGGCGCCGAGCGCCGCCAGCTGCGCGCCGCGCGGAAGCCCCAGCACCCGCCGAGCGCCAAGCCACGTCACGAGGGTGAGGAGGAGCCCGGCGAGCGCGACGAGCCGGTTCCCGAACTCGACGAACGCGTGAAACCCCTGCTCGGGGTATGGCCTATCGCCGCACTGCGGCCAGTTCTCGCAGCCGAGGCCGGAGCCGGTGAGACGTACGAACGCACCCGAGGTGACGACGAGGAAGAGCGTCGCGCAGGAAGCGAGCGAGAGCTTCAGGAAGGTCTGCGGCGAGACCGTCCGCGCGCGTGCGAGGACGGTCGCGACCATCAGCGCAGCACGACCCCGGCGCCGGCCTCGACGGCGCCGATGCGCGAGAGCGCCAGGCCCGCCGCCGCGAAGGTCGCCTCGAGCACGGCCGCGCGGTCCGCTGGGAGCGAGACGAGCAGGCCGCCGGCGGTCTGCGGGTCGTAGGCGAGCGCCTCGCGGGCCGGGTCGGCCGAGCTCTCGACGCTCGGGGCAGCGAACTCGCGGTTGCGGCGATCGCCACCGGTCAGCACGCCTTGCTCGGCCAACTCGAGCGCGCCCGGCAGCACCGGGAGCGCGTTCGCCTCGAGGACGACCCGGACGCCGCTCCGCGCAGCGAGCTCGTGAGCATGCCCGAGCAGACCGAAGCCGGTGACGTCGGTCACCGCGTTCGGGGAGAACGGCCTGAGGGCGTCAGCGGCGGCGCGGTTCAGCTCCACCATCGCTGCGACGGCGGCGTCGAGCGCTCCCGGCGGCGCAATCCCGTCCCGCACCGCCTGGAGCACGATCCCGGTGCCGAGCGGCTTCGTGAGGAAGAGCGTGTCGCCGTCCTTCGCGCCCGCTTTCGGCCAGATCGCCTCCGGGTGCACGGTTCCGACGACGGCCAGCCCGTACTTGGGCTCGTCGTCGCGGATCGTGTGGCCGCCTGCGAGGATCGCTCCGGCGGCACGCACGCGCTCGTCCGCGCCGCCGAGGACGTCGCCCAGGACCTCGGTCGGGAGCTCCTCCGGGAACGCGGCCACCGACAGCGCGAGCAGCGGCGCTCCGCCCATCGCGAAGACGTCGTTCAACGCGTTCGTCGCGGCGATGGCCCCGAACGTGCGCGGGTCGTCGACCAGCGGCGGGAAGAAGTCGACCGTGAAGACGAGCGCCCGCTCGTCGTCGAGGCGGTAGACGGCGGCGTCGTCGGCCGGGTCGAGCCCGACGAGGAGGTCCTCGGCGTCCGCGGGCGCGATGCCTGCGAGGAGCGTCTCCAGCCGTCCCGCTGCGTACTTCGCAGCACACCCGCCGGCGCGGGCCAGCGACGTCAGCGGAACCGTCTCCACGCTGTGAAATGTAGAAGGAGAGCGCGCGGCGCCGTGGAACAGATGCGGCGGAGAGCCTCCCTACTTCCTCTCCCCCCAGCACCAGACGGCCGCCGCTCCCCTCGGCGGCCGTCCCTTTCCGGCGTAGACTCGCGCGCGTGAAGTCGGCGCTCGTCACCGGCGGTTCTGTGGGAATCGGCCTCGAGCTCGCACATATGCTGAGCGAGGAGGGATACGCGCTCACGCTCGCCGCTCGCCGCCCGGAGCCGCTCGCGGAAGCCGCTCGGGCGCTCGGCGCCGACTCGGTGGCCGCCAACCTCGCCGACCCCGACGAATGCGTCCGGGTCGTCGCCGCTCATGCCGAGCGCTTCGGCGGGATGGACGTCCTCGTGAACTCGGCGGGCATCGGCATCGGCGGCTCGTTCGGCGACCAGGCGACGAAGGCGATCGACCTTCAGCTCGGCGTCAACCTCCGCGCAGCGCTCGTGGTCACGCGCGAGTCCCTTCCGCTCCTGCGCGCGTCCGGCGGCCACATCGTCAACCTCGCCTCCATCGCCGGCACGATCCCGACGCCGGGCCTCGCTGTGTACGGCGCGACCAAGGCTGCGCTGATCGCGTTCACACGCTCGCTCAACCGCGAGGAGGAGGAGCACGGGATTCGCGCTACCGCGATCTGCCCCGGCTTCGTCGCGACGCGCATGACCGAGTGGACCGGGCTCCCGGCCGAGGAGCAGATTCAGCCGGCCGACATCGCCGAGCTCGTGCGCGCGATCCTGCGCCTGAGCCCGAAAGCCCGTGTGCCCCAGGTCGTCATCGAGCGCCTCGGCGACGTCGTCTGACGAGCCTCAGCTGCTCGCCAGCACCGAGTCGATCGCCTCCTCGAGCTCGAGCGTCGACACCGCGCCCTCGAAGCGGTCGACGATCCGCCCGTCGGCGCCGACGAGGAACGTCCACGGCTCGGTCTGGAGGCGCCACTCCTGCACCCAGGGGTTGAAGCCCTTGGCGGGGTCGTTGTCCTCGTAGACCTCCACGTGGATGAAGCGCACGTCCTTGCCCTCGTAGCGCTCGGCGACGTCTTCGACGACCTCGACGACCGGGCCACAGGTGCGACTCGAGCAGAACTTCGGAGTCGCGAACGTGACGAGGAACGGGATCTTCGCGCGCAGCGAGTCTGCGACGGAATGCCGTAGCAGCACCTCGTCGGGAGGCGTCTCGGTCGTCAGCATGGAGAAGTCGCCGCCGGTCGAGGCGATCGTCGGGGTCTCCGAGGCGACGGCAGGGTCGCCAACGTCCGGAACCGGGCTCTCGCCGACGACGACATTCCCCAGCGCCTGCACGCTCGTCGCGCCACCCTCCGGCTCGGCGACCAGCCAGTACTTCCCCGGGCGATCCAGGCGCAGTCGCGAGACGTAGATGTGAGTCGCGTCAGCTTGCGCGCCTCCGGGCACGCCGATGCGCTCGAGCTTGGCCTCCCCTTCGAGGAACGGCACGGCGTCGAGCGCCTTCGCGACCCAGACGCGGGCCGTAGGCAGCGTGACGACACGCCCCTCGCCGTCCACCACGAGGAAGGAGACACGCACGTCTCCCGGCTCGTGGGTTGCCGTCCCGGCGATGATCGCAACGTCGTCGCCAGGAGACCGCCAGATCTCCTCGAGCGTGTCCCCTCTCCGATCTTCGGCCGTCTCGTCCCCTCCCGAACCGCCGCAACCGACGAGGAGGAGCACTGTGAGGACGGTCAGTGCCGCAGCAGGGCGCATGCGCCCGAGTGTAGCCGCGGTGTTTTAGTGACCTTCCGGCCAGCTGTACAGGCCGAATCGCCCGAGCCACGCGGCGAGCAGCGCCAGATTGACGACCGCAATGACGAATGTCGGCTTCATGGCGACCTCCTCTCTAGAAGCGGATTTCCTGGAGCGCCTCGGCGGCGTTCCGATAGAGACGCGATGCCTCGCGGTCGTTGCCACGACGTGCCGCGAGATCGCCCAACGCTACCCACGCCTCTGTCCGGTAGCTGAGGGACGCCAGCTGCTCAGCAGCCACGTCAGCCGCCCGGAAACAGTCCTCCGCCTCGTCGAGACGTCCGCGCTCCAACAACGCTCGACCCAGGACGAGCTGCGATGCGCTGACCTCGTAGAGGTAATCCTCACGACCCTCGATGAGCTCGAGCGCCTGTCGCGCGAGCGCATCTGCCTGGTCGTACTCGCCACGGTTCAGGTGCACCCGGGCGATCCCTGCAAGCGCCTGAGCAGCGTCTGCGGGGGAGTCGGCGTCCAACGCCCGCGAGTACGACGCCTTCAGGTGCTCGATCGCACGGTCCTCGTCACCCAGCAGGAGCGTGAGCCCGCCGAACATGAGCAGGAGCCTGCCGACGTTGCGCTCGTCGTTGAGCTCCTGGTACAGCTCCTTCGCCCGCTGCGCGTAGTTGCGCGACAGGACGTAGTGCCCCTGTCTCTGGGCGATGAGGGAAGCCTGGAAGTAGGTGTTCGCGATCGCCCGCCGATCGCCGAGGCCCTCCGCGAGCTCGAGCGCCCGCTCCACGTCCTCGCGCGCGGCGACGTAGTCGCGCTGGCGGCGGTGGCAGCGCGAGCGCCAGCCGAGGATGTCGGCACGGAGAAGGTCGCACGGGAGCCCGGACCGCTCGGCGAGAACGAGAGCCTCGTCGAACAGCGAGATCGCCGTGGCGATGCTCGAGAGCTGCCAACGGCACACGCCGAGACGGAAGAGGACGTCCGCCCGGTCGACGTCGGAGAGCTCCGGACGCTCCGCGAGCTCGCGTGCGCGCTGGAGGAGCTCGAGCGACTCCCGGACGTCTCCGCGCTGCCCGAGCGACCACGCCTCGCCGACCAGCATTCGAAGCTCGAGCGTCGGCGCGCCGGTCGCCTCGACGCTCGGGCGCGCCTCGTCGAACACCTCGATCGCCTCTTCGTGCCGGTGCGCCTCCGCGTGGGCCTCCGCACGCGAGAGCAGTGCTTCGGCCTTCGTCCGCTCCTCGGAGGAGACGCCGGACGCGAGGAACACGGGATCGACGCCGAGCTGCTCCGCGAGCCACTCGATCGTGGCGGGCGTCGGGCGCGTCTTCCCTCGTTCGATCTGGCTGATGTACTCCTTCGAGAACCGCTCACCGGCGAGCTGCGACTGCGTCAGGCCGTTCGCGACGCGAAGCGCCCGTAGGCGCGCGCCGAGGCGAGCGCCCCCGACAGAGCCGGGCTCGGAGGTCGTGGCGGTCTGAGACATGCCCATTTCGGAGTGAAGCCGGGATCCAGATGGGCCGCGCTCCCCCGGCTGGGGGAGGTCTCTCCGGCCGCTCCGGTCAAGTAAGCCTAGCCTAAATCACTTGACCAGGCTACTTGACTTTTTTGGGCATGGCTCCTATAGTCAGGCCCACAACGCACCGACTGACGCCAGGTCGATGCGAAGGCGCCTCCGCCGGATCCGCCGGTGAGCCCTGGACGAACGTGGCTGGGCCGCAGAGCCACGGATTCTCCGGCTCGCCGCCCCGGAAAGGGGCTGCCTCGAACAGGAAACGCCCCCGGAGCCGCAGCCGGGGGCGTTTTTCGTGGGGGGAAACGATGTTTCCCCCACGTGCCCCCTTTCCTGGCACGTGGCGACGAGCGACGTTCCGCCAGGCCTACGGGCGAGTGAATCGCCCTTCGGCCCTCGGACGTCTCGCCGACTCGGTGCTTTCTTTCGAGCCCCTCGGTCGGTCAGCGGTTGCGGGCGACGACGAGCAGGTACTCGTAGACGTACTCGGCCGCGTCGGGCGTTCCACGGTTTTGCGACGTGGCGAACTCGAGGAACGCGCGGTCGAAGGCGTCCGCACGGTCGGAGTCGCTCGCCTCGAGCATGCCGTACAGGGCGACGAACGGCCCGAACGTCGTCTTGAAGAGGTCGCGGTACTCGACGGGGCCGCCGGGGCTTCGCTCGACGTACTCCATCCGGGTCAGCTCGAGTGACACGCGGTCGCCGAACAGTCCGCGAACGTGCTCCTCGTCGCCCCAGAGGACGGGCGGATACGAGCCGGGAGGCGGGGTCGGCGCGAACTCGGCGACGAGCTCGAAGAACCGCCCCGCGGTCCCGCGGCCGACGAAGCTCGCCATGCCGATCGTGCCTCCCGCACGGCAGACGCGCACGAGCTCGTCCGCAACAACACGGTGGTCCGGGGCGAACATCGCGCCGAACGCGGACGTGACGACGTCGAACTCACCGTCGCGGAACGGGAGCGCCTCGGCGTCGGCCTCGACCCACTCCAGCTCGACTCCACGCGCCGCGGCCTCGCGGCGACCGGCCGCGAAGTTCGCGGGCGTGAGGTCGGAGGCCACGACCGACGCCCCGGCCTCGGCCGCCCGGATCGCCACGTTCCCCGTCCCCGCCGCGACATCGAGCACACGATCGCCCGGCCCGATCCCGCAAGCATCGACCACGACCGGCCCTACCTCCCACACGAGCTGGGTCGCAAAGCGATGGTAGTCGCCGAGGGCCCACATCGATCGCGCCGCGGCTTTGGCGTCGGACACCTTCGTCGTCATCGAGACCTCCCTGATCCTCGCGAGCGCGGCAGTCTCCGCAAGCGCTCTTGCCTGTGGGCGAGCCATTGCTCCACGGTAGATCGCTCGCTCGCTCGCGACTTCGCCGGAACCGGCCATTCGCAGGCGGCGGCGCCGTGGCCCGATCCGGCCGGCTACGCCGGGTCGTCGAGCATGCCCTCCTGGACAGCCCGCGCGACCGCGGCTGCACGCGAGCTCGTATCGAGCTTGCGGAGGATGTTCGCGACGTGCCGGTGCACCGTGTGCTCGCTGACCGTCAGTCGCCCGGCGATCTGCCGGTTCGTCCGCCCCTGGGCGACGTGCCGGAGGACCTCGATCTCCCGCCGCGACAGCTGCCCCGAGCCGGGCCCGAGAGCGCCTGCGGACTCGAGCACACGCATGGCCCTCGCGGCTTCGAGGCGCGCACCAAGCTCGACGAGCTGCGCATGAGCAGCGCTCGCTTCGCGCCGCGCCTCGGCTGAGCGGTCGGCCGCCTGCAGGCACGTCGCGAGCTCGATCCGCGCCCGGGCAGCGTCGAACGGCAGGCCACTCCGCCGGAACCCGTCGAGCGCGTCCTCGAGCAGAGCTCGACCTTCATCCAGATCTCGTCGGGCGACGGAGAGGATGCCTGCGACGAGGTCGGCCCCCGCGCGAAGCGGCGTCGTACCGCCGAGCCGCTCGATCCCGCGCAGCTCCTGCGACGCGCGAGCGGCCTCGTCGAGCTCACCGAGCGCGATCCGGGCCCGAGCGACGACCTCGAGGGCGCCCCATGCATCCACCACCCGGTTGGCGGTGTCGTGGCGGAGCGTGCGCTCGGCGAGCGCCAGCGCCGCCCGAGGATCGCCCTCATCGAGGGCAAGGCGGGCCCGGCAGATCAGTGCGGCCCGTGACGCTCCGGCCTCCTCGAGCAGAGCCAGGGCATCCTCTCCCCTTCCTTGTAGCCGCCGAAGCTCCGCGAGAGCGACGAGCGGGCCGCCGACCCAGGCCGGGCGGGACTGCGCGAAGTCGTCGACAGACGACACGAGCAGCTCCTCTGCGTCCGCCCAGCGCCCGCGTGCGACCTCCACCGCCCCGTACTCGGCGCGGCAGAACGCGAGCATGAAGCGGCTCCCGTAGCGGTCCGCGAAGTCCGCGATCCGATCGCACCACTCGACCGCGCGCTCGTGGTCGAACACGGCGATGCACGCCGAGACGAGGAAACAGAACGTCCAGGCGCCCGAGATGGGAAGAGCCGCCTCGCCCGCGAGCGCGACCGCGGTCGCCTCGTCGAGGCGCCGCATCCCGAGCTCGACGTCCCCGCCGGCGACGAGCGCCGACCCCTCGAGCGCGAGCCCGAGCATCTCGAGATCCGCGACACCGAAGCGCCTGCCCGCGTCCGCAGCCTCGGCCGCCTGGCGCAGTGCGCGGTCGTCATCGCCGTGCATGCGCGCGACGTAGCCCTGGTGAAACGCCAACCAGCCGTGATCCGGACCGAGCTCGACCGACTGCAGCAGACGACTAGCACGCGCGAGCCAACCGTTCGCCACTGCCGAGGCGCCGTGGAAGTCCAGCTCGTCGACCGCCAGCCACGTGGCCATCCGCGCGGCCCCACGCAGGTCGTCCGTCTCCCGGTACAGGCGAAACGCGCGCTCACGTGCGTCGAACACGGCCTCTTCGTCGTCCAGCCACCAGGCTGCCCAGCTCAGCCCCTCGAACGCCGCGGCGGACTCATCATGTGCGAGCACTCGCTCGAAGTAGGTGCGGGCACCGGCCCAGTCGCCGCGCGCGAGCTCCGACCAACCCGGCCCGACCATGATCGGCTCTGCCGTCCCTCCCATCCGCACATTGTCGCGCCGCCTGGCGGCGCGTACGAGGCCTCAGGCGGCGCCGGTGAGCCAGCGGTGGCGCTCGGACTTGATCGCCTCGAAGTCGGCCGGGCCGATCGGGCCGCCGAGGCGGTCGGCAACGGCGACGAGCAGCGTGCCGGCGACGAAGATCCACGCCTCGGCATCAGGGTCGCGGTCCGCATGGATCCCGCCCTCCGCCTGCACTCGCCGGAGGACGTCCGCGAAGTAGTCGTGCACCTCGCGCATGTGGCCCCGCACGTGGCGGCGGATCTCGGGATCCTGACCCGCCTCCGTGATCGCCTGCATCCAGAGGCTCGGCACGAGCACCTTCATCTCGCGCATCGTGGCCGGCCCGATCGCGCGCCAGCCCTCGTCCGGACCGAGCTCCTCCATCTTCTCCTCGATCCGCGCGCGGATCCTGCGCCACGCCTCGTCGAGGCACGCGAAGTAGAGGTCGCGCTTGGACGCGAAGTGGCGGTAGAGGATCGGCTCCGAGACGCCTGCCTCGCGGGCGATCTGCGCCGTCGTCGCGCCCGCGTAGCTCCCCTCCGAGAACACGCGGAGAGCAGCCTCGACGAGAGCAAGTCTCCGCTCGGCCGCCGGGAGACGCGTCCCTGCCGGCGTGGTCACGCGACAGGCTCCGTCACGCTGTGGCCCGGCGCACGACCAGCCCCCTCGTGCGGCCGGACGAGCGAAAATGCGACCACCGCGCCGAGAGCTGCGATCCCTGCGGCGACGAGGAGCCCGCTCTGGAAGCCGTCGATGAAAGCCTGCGGCGTGCGGGAGCCGCCAGCCTGTTGGGCCATGATCGCGCCGATGAGGGCGATACCGAGCGAGCCGCCGACCTGCCGCGCGGCGTTCAACACGGCGGAGCCGACGCCGGCCTTGTCGACGGGGACGCCTCGAGTCGCAGCCGCCGCGCTCGGAGTCATCGTCAGCGACATGCCGACGCCGCCGACGAGGAACGCCGGGAGGAGATCCCAGAACGTGGCGTCCAGGCCGAGGCGCGAGAAGTAGAGGAGCTGGACCGCGACGAGCACCATCCCCGCGGTCATCAGCCCACGCGAGCCGATGCGGTCGCTCGTCCTCCCAGCGACGGGCGCGCAGAGGATGATCAGGACCGTCATCGGGAGGAACGCCGCGCCGGTCTGGACGGCCGAGTACCCGAGGATCTGCTGCATGTACAGCGACATGAAGAAGAACACCCCGAACATCGCGAGCGCGACGAGCAGCACGACGATGTTCGCTCCCGTGTACGTCGGGTTCCGGAAGAGCTCGAGCGGCAGCATCGGCGCGCGCTGGTGGCGCTCGAGCAGGACGAAGGCGATCAGCGCGACTGCCGCGAGGGCGAAGGCGCCGAGGATGCGCGTTGAGCCCCAGCCGTACGTGTTCGCCTCGATCAGCCCGTAGGTGAGCGCGAACAGACCGATCGCCGACGTTGCGAGCCCGGGCAGGTCGAGCCGCACGTGAGTCTCGTCACGGGACTCGTCGATGAAGAGGAAGCTCGCCACGATCGCGAGGATGCCGACCGGCACGTTGATGAAGAAGATCCAGCTCCAGTCGACGTGCTCCGTGAGCAGCCCGCCGACGAGCGGGCCGATCGCGAGCGCGAGCGCGGACACGCCGGCCCAGATCCCGATCGCGGTTCCACGTTGGCGCGCCGGGAACGTCGCGGCGATGATCGAGAGCGTCGCCGGGTTCATGAGCGCTGCGCCGGCGCCCTGGAGCACCCGGGCGGCTATCAGCTCTTGGCTCGAGCCTGAGAGGCCGCACCAGAGTGACGCGATCGTGAAGACGGCGATGCCGATGACGAAGATCAGCCGCCTGCCGTACGCGTCGGCCACCTTGCCGCCGATGAGCATCAGCGCCGCGAACGTCAACGCGTAGCCGGCGACGACCCACTGGAGCTCCGACAGGTCCGCGCCGAGGTCCTGCTGGATCGTCGGCAGCGCGACGTTCACCACCGTGTTGTCGAGCATGATCATGAAGAGACCGAACGAAACCGCCGCCAGCGTGAACCACTTGCGTGTCTCCTCTGCGAAGATCCGAGCGCGCATGCAGATTGCCTTTCGCCGAAGTTAGTGGATACTAAGCTAGCCCATACTAACATCGCCGGGGAACGGTTCGCGTGGGTCCCGAGCGCCGAGCAGCTCGAGGCCGCGAACGTGACTCGCCTCGCCCGCCGACTCGGCTGCGAGAGCTTCGCGGAGCTCCATCGCGTCTCCCTCGACGAGCCGGACCGCTTCTGGAGAGCGGTGCGCGACGACCTCGGCATCCCGCTCTCCCATGACTGGGACGAGGTGCTGGACGACTCGCGCGGCAAGGAGTGGACGACATGGTTCACGGGCGCGCGACTCAACCTCGCGACCGCCTGCGTCCACCGCTGGGCCGCCGAGCGGCCGGACGAGGACGCGGCGGTGTGGCTGGCCGAGGACGGAGCGCGCAGCGCCCTGACGTGGAACGAGCTCTCAGATGAGGTGACGCGGTTCGCGGAGGCGTTGGTGGCGCTCGGGGTCCGTGCGGGCGACGCCGTCGCCATGTACCTGCCGATGTCGCCGCACGCGGCAGTCGCCTCGCACGCCTGCGCACACGTCGGGGCGATCCAGGTGCCGATCTTCTCCGGCTTCGCGGCCCCCGCGATCGCGGCGCGACTCACGGACGCGGGCGCGAAGGTGCTCGTCACGGCGGACGCCACGCTCCGCCGCGGGTCGACGGTGCCACTCAAGGCGATCGCGGACGAGGCGCTCCACGAAGCGCCCTCCGTGGAGCACGTCGTCGTCTGGGAGCGCCTCGGGGTGGACTCACCGATTGCGCACGGGCGCGACCACGACTGGGCCGAGCTCGTCGCGGCGTCGCCGGGGAAGCTGCCGCCTGCCGAGCTCGAGAGCGAAGCTCCGTACCTTCTCGCCTACACCTCGGGGACGACGGGACGGCCGAAGGGCGCGCTCCACGTCCACGGCGGCTTCCTGCTCTCGATCGCCCGCGAGGCCGCGTACCAGGCGGACCTGCGGGCGGGCGACCGCGTGCTCTTCGCGACCGACATGGGCTGGATCATGGGGCCATGGACCGTGGTCGGCGCCGGCGCCGTCGGTGGGACGGTGGTCTACCTCGAGGGCGCGCCTGACTTTCCAGCCGATCGCATCTGGAAGGCCGTCGAGTCCGAGCGGGTGACGATGCTCGGCGTCTCGCCCACGCTCGTCCGCGCGCTCATCCCGCACGGCGAGCCGGAGGCCGACCTCTCTTCCCTGCGTGCGGTCACGACCACGGGCGAGCCCTGGAACCGCGGCCCCTACGACTGGCTGTCCGACCGGGTGTGCGACGCGGGACGGATCCCGATCGTGAACATCTCCGGAGGCACCGAGGTCGGAGCCTGCTTCCTGTCCGTGTCGCTCCTGACGCCGACGAAGCCTTGCTCGCTCGGGTTCCCGGCGCTCGGACAGGACATGGACGTGTTCGACGACGAGGGCCGCCCGCTGCGCGGTGAGGTCGGCGAGCTCGTCTGCAAGCGGCCCTGGCCCGGGATGACGCGTGGGATCTGGGGCGACCCGGAGCGCTACCTCGAGACCTACTGGCGCCGCTTCCCGGGCGTCTGGACGCACGGGGACTGGGCCTCGGTCGACGAGGACGGATACTGGTTCCTGCACGGCCGCTCGGACGACACGTTGAACATCGCCGGCAAGCGGATCGGGCCGGCCGAGCTCGAATCGGCGGCGGTGAACCACCCGGCGGTGGCCGAGGCCGCAGCGATCGGAGTCCCGCACGACGTGAAGGGCGAGGTCGTGTGGCTCTTCTGCGTCCTGCGGCCGGGAGCCGAGGGAAGCGCCGACGACGTCGCGCGCGCCGTCTCCGACGAGCTCGGGAAGGCGTTCAAGCCGGAGCGGGTGCTCTTCGTCCCGGCTCTCCCGAAGACCCGGAGCGCGAAGATCGTGCGCCGCGCCGTCCGCGCGAAGGCGTTGGGCGCGGATCCGGGCGACCTCTCGACGCTCGAGAACCCCGAGTCCCTGGAGGCGATCGCGGATGCCGTCTGACCGACTCGAAGGCGTCGCGCTCGTCACCGGCGGAGGCCGCGGGATCGGGGCCGGGATCGCGCGAGAGCTGTCGGGGGCGGGCATGCGCGTCGCGGTCACCGGGCGGACCGCAGAGCAGGTCGAGGCCGTCGCGACCGACGTCGGCGGGCTCGCGCTCCTCGGAGACGTGTCGCGCCGGGAGGATGTCGAGAGGTGGATCGAGCGCACCGAGGCGGAGCTCGGCCCGATCGCGCTCCTCGTCAACAACGCGGGCATCAGCGGAACGCGGAAGCCGTTCTTCGAGGTCGCTCCCGCGGAGTGGTGGCACGTCTTCGAGGTGAACGTCCTCGGCGCGTTCCACTGCACGCAAGCTGTCGCGTCGCGAATGGCCGAGCGCGGAGGCGGGCGCATCGTCAACCTCGGCAGCGGCGGCTCGTACCTGCCCGTCGCGAACGCGACCATTTCGACCGACCACGCGTACGGGCCGAGCAAGGCGGCGCTAGGCCGTTTCACCGAGACGCTCGCGGGCGCGCTTCGACCGCTGGGCATCCACGTGTTCCTGATCAGCCCAGGCCTCGTGCGGACCGAGATGACCGAGCCGAACTTCCCGGACGACGCGCCGTGGACGCCGCCCGAACTGGCGCCGAAGCTCGTGCGGGTCCTCGCGTCGGGCCGCGCAGACGCGCTCGCGGGCCGTTATCTCCACGCCGAGCACGACGACATCGAGGATCTCATCGCGCGAGCCGACGATGTCGTGGCGAACGACCTGAACGCGATCCGGCTGCGTCGGTGAACGACGCGCCTACGCTCGCTTAACGCGGCCTGAGCAGCCTCGTCCCTAATCTGCTGCGAGTGCCGTACTTCATCTGCCCTCACTGCAAGCGCCGCTCGATCGACCTCGACGGGTACGACGGCTTCTCCACGCAGGCGGTGCAGTGCCGTGAGTGCGGCTTCGGTTTCCTCTTCGAGCTCCTCGAGGACTACTACCCGGCGCCGGAGACCGGGTTCGTCGTCTGCGATCGCGACAGGCGCGTGCTCGCCGCCGGGCGTGGCGTGTTCGAGCTCACCGGCTATCGCGACGCCGACCTCATCGGCCGCGAGGTCGCGGAGGCGCTGGCTCTCTCCGACACGTCACCGATCGGTGTCGTGCAGGAGTGGGGCGTGCGCAAGCTCGGTCAGGAGCTCGCGATCAAGACGCGGTCGGGGTTCGACAAGCCCGTGACCGTGGACTTCTTCCCCGCCTACGACGATGACGGCGGGCTGCTGCTCGCGCTGACACCGCGCTAGCGCGAGGCTGGTCGCCTCTACGACGCCGACCTGGGGACGATCCAGGTCTGACGCGCGACAGCGAGGACCTCGCCTTCGGCAGTCAGGAGCGCCGTGCCCGCGAACAGCTTGCGACCCTCCTCCGCGAGGGGCCACGAGATAACGACGCAGGGGTCGCCTTCGGCAGGTAGCCGGTCGACGCGGGCGGCCATCCGCCCGAGAACCGCCTCTCCTCGCCCCTCGGCACCCACCGCGTACGCCCCGGGACAGTCGATCGCGGCCCAGACGACCTCGTAGCTCGGCTCGCGCGCGACCCACGGCGCCGCGTGCAGCGGCTCGCGACCGGCAACAGGGCCTGCGTGGATCGCGAGCCCTGCATCGTCGTGTCCCGGGCGCTCGGCGCGGATTCCGCACGTGAAGCACTCACGGAAGCGGTCAGCGCCCAACCGGACGTGTCGGCCTGCGGCCGCCTCGGCGTCCGCAATCGACACGGCTGCCGGAGGCTCGGCGCCGACCCTGCCGGGACGTGCCTCGGCGACGACCGCGTCCTCGTCGAGGAGCGTCACCGTGTCCCCCTCGCGGAGGACCGCCAGGGGTCGCTCGAGGGGAGGCGGGAGACGGAGCGTGACCTCGACCTCGGGCGCGTCGACGAGCGCGGCGAGCCGGCCGGCGGCGTAGCCGCCGTTCGCGGAGTCGAGTGGCCCGCGGAAGCGATACGGGATGGTGAGCTCGATCCGGCAGTTCTACCTGGGCGTCGGGCAGAGTCTTGCGCTAGGTTTACGCCTGTGAGGCGAAAACCTTGAGAATTGCGCTCGCGCAGCTGAATGCGGTTGTCGGCGACCTCGCCGGGAATCGTGACAAGATCGTCGCGTCGCTCGAGGAGGCACGCGCGGCCGGCGCCGATCTGGTGGTGCTCCCGGAGCTCGCGGTCTCGGGGTATCCGCCCGAGGATCTCCTGCTCCGCCCCGGCTTCGTCCGCGCCGCCCGGGACACGCTCGAAGAGGTGGCGCGCACGGCGAAGGGCATCGTCGCGTTCGTGGGGACGCCCTGGTTCGACCGTGACCTCGCGAACGCGTGCGCGGTGTGCGCCGACGGCCGTGTGCAGGCCATCTATCGCAAGCACTTCCTGCCGAACTACGGCGTCTTCGACGAGCACCGCTACTTCCTCGAAGGCCGCGACCTCCTGCTCGTCCGGATCGGCGACACCCTCGTCGGGCCGACGATCTGCGAGGACGTCTGGCAACCGGGGCCTCCGACGACGGACCTCTCCCTGGCGGGAGCGCAGCTCGTGGTGAACCTCTCCGCCTCGCCCTTCCACGTGGGGAAGGCGGAGGATCGCGAGGAGATGCTCGTCACCCGCGCCCGCGACGCGACCTCGTTCCTCGCCTTCTGCAACCTCGTCGGCGGGCAGGATGAGCTCGTCTTCGACGGGCACTCGGTCGTCCTCGACGACGCCGGCGAGGTCGTGGCCCGCGCACCGGGATTCGAGGAGCACCTGCTCGTCGCCGACATCGAGCCGGCCGTCGCGATGGGGCGCCGGCTTCGCGACGTGAGGAGACGCGAGCTCGATCGCTCGCGCGAGCTGTTGCCGACGGTCGAGGTCGTCGAGCTCGAGGCGGAGGCTTCGACGAACGCACCGGCATCCGCGATGGCGACCGTCGTCCCGTTCGAGCCCGAGCTCGATCAGATGCGCCGCGCCCTCACGCTCGGCCTGCGCGACTACGTGGAGAAGAACGGGTTCGGGGAGGTCGTCGTCGCCGTCTCGGGAGGCATCGACTCCGCCGTCACGGCCGCGCTGTGCGTCGACGCGCTCGGCGCCGATCGCGTGCATCTCGTCTCGATGCCGTCCCGGTTCTCGTCCGACGAGACGAGGGGCGACGCCGAGCGGCTCGCGGAGAGCCTCGGGGCCGACTTCCGCGAGATCCCGATCGAGACCGTCGTCGGTGCGTTCCACGAGGTGCTCCGCGGGCCGACGGGTGGCGCCCCGGAGGGTCTCGCCGCCGAGAACCTCCAGGCACGGGTGCGCGGCGTCATCCTGATGGCTCTCTCGAACACGTACGGCTGGCTCGTGGTCTCGACGGGGAACAAGTCCGAGCTCGCGGTGGGCTACGCGACGCTGTACGGGGACATGGTCGGCGGGTTCGCGCTTCTGAAGGACGTGTTCAAGACGGACGTGTTCCGCCTCGCGCGGTACCTGAACGAGCGCGCGGGACGCGAGCTGATCCCCGCGACGACGATCGAGCGCGCCCCGAGCGCCGAGCTCCGGCCCGACCAGCGTGACGCGGACTCGCTGCCCACGTATGCGGAGCTCGACCCCGTGCTGGAGGCGTACGTGGAGCTCGATCGCTCGCGCGAGGAGCTCCTCGAGGAGTTCGACCCGGAGGTCGTCGGGCGCGCGCTCGGCCTCGTCGATCGAGCGGAATACAAGCGCCGGCAGGCACCGCCCGGGGTCAAGCTGCGGCCGAAGGCCTTCGGCCGCGACCGGCGGACGCCGATCACGAACCGCTTCTCGGGTTGACACGACGAACCGTAAGTAGTAACTTACGGTAAGTGGATACTAACGGTCATCCGCTCGACGCACTGGGCGACCCGACCAGGCGGCACGTCTTCGAGTTGCTTCGGCGAGGGCCGCGGTCGGTCGGCGAGATCGCCGCGGAGCTGCCCGTGAGCCGGCCGGCGGTCTCACAGCACCTCCGCGTCCTCGAGGGCGCGGGACTCGTCACCCACCGAAAGAACGGGACGAGGCACCTGTACGGGTTGAACGGCGAACGGGGTCGCCGAGCTCCGGGCCTGGGTCGACGGATTCTGGGACGAGGCACTCGCCCGCTTCAAGGAGGCGGCCGAGTCGTCAGACAAAGGAGGCAGACATGAGTGATTCGATCGTCATCGAGGCAGTGCGGAAGACGGTCACCGTCGACTGCACGGTCGAGGAGGCGTTCCGCGTGTTCACCGCGGACGCGCTGAGCTGGTGGCCCGTGGCCACGCACTCGATCTACGGCGAAGGCGCCTCCGAGATCGTCTTCGAGGAGCGCGAGGGCGGCGAGGTCTACGAGCTGTCGTCGACGGGCGAGAGGGGTCACTGGGCAACGGTGGCCACGTGGGAGCCGCCGTCGCGACTCGTCCTCGCATGGAACATCCTCGAACGCGAGGCCGTCCCGACCGAGGTCGAGATCCATTTCCTCCCGGAGGGTGACGGCACGCGTGTCGAGCTCGAGCACCGCGGCTGGGAGGCGATCCCCGAGGACGCAGGGCGCAAGCGCTCGAACTACGAGGCGGGCTGGGATCACATCCTCGGCATCTACGTGGACAGGATCACAGGCTAGGACCCGGCGGCAACCGGCTTTCGCGTGCAGGATCGGCTCGCGGACGAGGCCCGGAGGCGGCGGGGCGAGAAAGAGCACGCGTCCGCCGCCTCCGCGCCGCCGGCAGCCGGCGCTTCGTCAGGAGACGAGGTCGTGGAGCGCGTGAAACCAGCGCAGGCGCTCCTCCCACGACACGGCCGCGTTCGCCGGTGAGGTCGACGGGAGGACGAACAGCGCGGTGTCATCGAGCCGGCGCTCCTGGAGGCCGTGGCCCGCGCGCCCACCGAACGCGCCCGCGTAGGCGGCCTTGCCGACGAAGGCGATGACCTCGGGCCTGATCCTCCGCGCGATCTCCTCGAGCCGCTCGCGGGAGCCGGCGAAGTCTCCTCTGCGCAGGTCGCCCGAACCGCGGGTCGTCCGGCGAGCCGCGTTCGTCAATCCGATGCCGAGCGCGAGGAGGTCGCGCTGCTCGTGAGGCTCGAACGGGCGCGGCGTGAAGCCCGCAGAATGCAGCAGACGCCAGAAGTCGTTACGCGGATTCGCGAAGTGCGCGCCCGCCGCCGCGCTCGCACGGCCGGGGTTGATCCCGCAGAAGACCACTCGCACGCCCGGCCCGAGCACGTCGGGGACAGTGCTCTCGACAGGCCCAGTCACGGTACGAGCTCGAGGATCTCGGGCAGCGACGTGATCCGAAGCCCGTCCCAGTCGCGCACCTCCTCCCAGCGCGGCTCCCTTCCGTCGGCGTGAATCAGCACGGGAGTCATGCCGACCTCGCGCGCGCCTCGCAGCTCGTCGTTGGCGCCGTCGCCGACGAACAGGCAGTCCGCGGGCTCGACGCCGAGCCCGTCCGCCGCAAGGCGGTAGATCGCCGGTTCCGGCTTCGCAAGGCCCGCCGTGGCGGAGAACACCGCGTCGTCGAAGAAGCGCGCGAAGGACGTGTCTGGCCACGCGTACGCGACCTCCTCGGAGCAGTTCGAGACGAGCCCGACACGGAGACCCCTCGTGCGCAGCTCCGTGAGCGCCTCGAGGAGCCCGTTGCGCGGGACGAGCGAACGCCGCGTCAGATCGAGTCGCCAGCCGACGAGCTCGTCGATATCCGCCTCGACTCCGAGCGCCTCGCAGGCCGCAGCCAGGCACGGCGCGATCGGCCCGACGTTCCGTCTGCGAAACGACTCGGCGGAGTACCAGGTCTCGACGAACCGTTCGTACGGGACGGCGAGGCGGTCGGCGATGCGGCGATTGAGAGCACTGTTCGCGTCCACATCGAAGTCGACGATGGTGTCCCAGAGGTCGAATACGACGGCACGCACCGGCACGTCCGTGATCCTGCCCGAAGCAGGGCTCGTCAGGCCGCGTCGCGCTCGTCGAGCCGGAGCTCGAGCAGGCGACGGAGGCGCTCGCCGAACTCCGACGGGTCGTCGCGCGGATCCGGCTCGTGACGGAGCACCCTCACGGTGTCCTCGTTCCACCGCCAGCCGTAGCAGCGCTCGTAGCAATCAGACTCGTTGAGCGTCCGAAGCCGCTCCTCCATCGGTGCTCCACGGTAGGTGCCACCTCGGACGACCTCGCTAGATTCAATGTCCATGCCGACGAGACCTCACGTCACCGAATACGACGTCGCAGTGGCGGCCGACGGCACCGCGGCGAGCAGTCTCGGGGGCTTGCCGATCTCAGCCGAGGAGGAATGGCTCGCCGAACACCTGTTGCTCGCAGGCCTCGTACGTTGCACGCTCTCGAGCCTCGCCTACCACGTCCGACAGCGCGGCCTCCAGGCGAACGCGTCCGGCAACGCGCACGGCATCGTGACGAAGCGGGAGGAGGACGGCCTGTACGCCTTCGTCGAGATCGACGCGAGTCTGACCGTCGATCTCGAGCCGCCACTCGAGGCGGGCGCCGTCCGCGAGCTGGTGGCAAAGGCCGAGCGCGGCTGCTTCGTCGGCAACTCGCTGACCGCGAAGCCGAGGTACAACTGGACGGTGAACGGCGAGGCGATCGCGTGAGTACGACCGCGCTCGACGTCGCTGCCGTACGGGCCCGCTTCTCCGCGCTCGACCGGCCGCTGGCGTTCTTCGATGCGCCCGGCGGCACACAGTGCCCGGACGAGGTCATCGACGCGATCGCGCGCTACCTGCGCGAGTCGAACGCGAACACCGACGCGCCGTACGAGACCTCGCGGAGGACGAACGAGCTCGTCGAGCGCTCGCGCGAGCAGGCGGCGTCGTTCCTCGGCTGCTCGTCCGAGGAGGTCGCCTTCGGCCCGAGCATGACGGGCCTCAACTTCCTCCTCACCCGTGCGTTCGGTCGCACGCTGCGCGAGGGCGACGAGGTCGTCGTCACGAAGCTCGACCACGACGCCAACGTCGCACCCTGGCTCGAGCTCGCGCACGATCTCGGCATCGTCGTCCGTCACGCCGGGCTGACCGACGAGCTCGAGCTCGACTACGACGATCTCGCCGCGCAGCTCTCCGAGCGGACGCGCGTCGTCGCATTCCCGGTGGCCGCGAACTCGGTCGGCACGGCGCCCGACGTCTCACGCATCGTCTCGCTCGCGCACGAGACCGGCGCGCTCGCGTGGGCCGACGCCGTGCACTGGGCGCAGCACGGGCCGATCGACGCCGCGGCGTGGGACGTCGACGTGCTCATCTGCTCGCCGTACAAGTTCTACGGGCCGCACCTCGGGCTCGCGTTCGGGAAGCGCGAGCTCATCGGGTCGTGGCGACCGTACAAGGTGCGCCCCGCCGCGGACGAGCCGATCGGGCGCCGGTATGAGCTGGGGACCCTCCCGCACGAGCTCCTCGCCGGCTTCGTCGCCGCAGTCGACTACATCGACTCGCTCGGCTGGGACGCGATCCGGACGCACGAGCACGCACTCGGCGAGCGCTTCCTGGCGGGACTGCCGGAGAACGTCGAGCTGTACGGCCTGCCGACGATGGCGGGACGCGTCCCGACGTTCTGCTTCAACGTCCCCGGCCACACTCCCGAGGACGTGGCGACACGGCTTGTGGAGCGCGACCTCGCCGTGTGGCACGGCGACTACTACGCGCTCGAGACGATGCGCCACCTCGGGCTCGACGACGGCGCCGTGCGGGCGGGGATCGTGCACTACAACACCGAGGCCGAGGTCGACCGGCTCCTCGAAGCGCTCGCCGGGCTCGCGTGAAGCTCCTGCTCCTCGGCGGACCGAGGTTCCTCGGCCGGGCGATCGCCGACGCCGCGCTCGCAGGCGGTCACGAATTGGCGTTCTTCAACCGGGGGCGGACGAATCCCGACCTCTACCCCGAGGTCGAGAGGCTGCGTGGCGACCGCGAGCACGATCTCGGCCTGCTGGAGAACCGCAGTTGGGACGCCGTCGTCGACACGTGCGGCTACCTCCCCCACGTCGTCCGCGCTTCGGTCGAGGCGCTCGCCGGCTGCGGGCTCTACTGCTTCGTCTCGAGCATCTCGGTGTACGCGAACTTCGGCCGGCCGATCGACGAGGACAGCGAGCTCGCGCCACTCGGCGACCTGCCGATCGACGAGATGACTCCGGACTTCGCGAACTACGGCGCGCTGAAGGCGCTCTGCGAACAGGAGGTCACAGCAGTCTTCGACGAGAGAGCGCTGCTCGTTCGGCCGGGCCTCATCGTCGGGCCGCACGACGCGACCGGGCGCTTCACGTACTGGCCTTACCGGGCGGCACGCGGCGGCGAGATCCTCGCCCCCGGCCCGCCCGAGCGGGTCACGCAGTTCATCGACGTCCGAGACCTCGGGGAGTGGGTCGTCCGGATCTGCGAGCTGGGCGTCGCCGGCGTCTTCAACGCGACGCACCCGGGCGTGACGCTCGGGGAGCTCCTCGACGCGTGCATTGCGGTCGCGGACAACGGAGCGAGCGTCACGTGGGTCACGGACGAGTTCCTGCTCGAGCAGGAGGTCGGCCAATGGATGGAGCTACCTCTGTGGCTCACCGGCGAGGAGAACTCGTACGCCGACCGGGCCGACGTGAGCCGCGCGATCGCCGCCGGGCTTCAGTTCCGGCCGCTCGCGGAGACGGTTCGCGGAGCTCTCGAGCAAGCCGAGACGACTGATACCGCCGGGCTCGCTCCCGAGCGCGAGGCCGCGCTCCTCGAGGCTTGGCATGGCCGCTGACTACTCTGCCACGCCGCTCGCGAGGAAGCTCGGCGCGAAGCCCGGCGCGGGCGTCGTCGTCTTCTTCACGACTTCGCGCGACACTCTCGAACGACGTTTCGACGGGCTGAAGGCGACGCTCGACCCGGCCGACGGCCTCTGGATCGCGTGGCCGAAGAAGGCGGCGAAGCTCGGCGGCGACCTGAGCTTCGAGGCCGTTCAGGAGATCGGGCTCGGGCACGGGCTCGTCGACAACAAGTCCTGCTCGATCGACGAGAGCTGGCAGGCGCTCCGCTTCGTCTACCGGCTCGAGGACCGATAGCTCAGTCGTAGGCCTTCCGCGCCCGGTCCCACGGCTCCTCGTCCCAACGGATCAGGTCGGGGTCGACACCACGGTCGTCCGCGAGGTCGACGGTGAGTCGCTGGAAACGGACGATGTCCACGACCGTGTCGCTCGTGTGGACGAGCGTCGCGTCGCACCCGATCTCGCCGAGCGCGCGCATCACGTCGCGGGCGCGTTCGGCGGCACGCCCCTCGCCCTCGAGCACGATGCACCGGACCGTCGGGTCGATTGCGGCGAGGTGGCCGTGCAGGAACTGCTCCGTGTGATGCATCTCCGCCGAGACGCGGGCTCCCTCGCGAAGCTTGAGCACAGCCTCGAGCACCGTCGGCAGGTCCCGTCCTGCCCCGATCACCGCGAACCGCTGGTGCACTGACGCGCCGAGCGGCTCCGCTTCGAGCTCCGTCGCGACCGCGTCCGCAAGCCAGCCGACGTCCTCGCCGCCGAGCGCGCGCGACGCCGCGATCGCGCACGTGTAGCTCACGGTATGGCAGTAGCTCTTCTCGATCTCGGGAGTCGCGACGACGACGTTGTCGACCGCCTTCGCGAGAGGGCTCTCCGGCGCGCCCGTGATCAGCCAGGTCTCACCGGCGAACCGCTCGACCGCCTCGAGCGTCAGGCGTGTCCCGCCCTCGTGGCTGATCGCGACGAGGACATCTGCGGCGGGGGCGTTCCCCGACACGAGCTCGAGCGCCTGGACCGACGGGCCGGATGCGAGCGCGGCGTGATACGACGTCCCGCACCCTGTGAAGAGGGCGCGCGCGCCCGCGGGTAACCGCTTCCCGCCGACCCGATCGGGCACTTGCCGGAGCCACTCCGGCTGAGCGGCCATGGCCGCTCGGGTCAACTGTTCGGGCACGAGGGCTGTCTATACCATCGCGGCGATGTCCACCTTCGAGAGGAGCACGCTCGGCAACGGCGTCCGCGTCGTGACGGCGCCGATGCCGCAGGTCCAGTCGGTGTCGTGCATCGTGATGCTCGCCGCAGGCTCACGCTACGAGACCGCAGGAGCGAAGGGCATCGCCCACTTCTCGGAGCACATGTTCTTCAAGGGGACGGAGCGGCGCCCGACCGCGCGGACGATCTCCGCGGAGATCGACGCGATCGGCGGCGAGTTCAACGCGTTCACGGGCAAGGAGATCACCGGGTACTACGTCCGCTGCGGGTCGGAGACCCGCGACACGGCGCTCGACGTCCTCACCGACATGCTCCTCGAGTCCCGCTTCGACGAGGGGGAGATCGAGAAGGAGAAGGGCGTGATCCTCGAGGAGATGAACGTGTATCTGGACACACCCGCGCGCTACGTCGGCAACGTCTACGACCGGCTCCTCTACGACGACCATCCGCTCGGCTGGGACATCCTCGGGACGAAGGAGACGATCGAGGAAGCGACGCGTGAGACGTTCAGCTCCTACCTGGACGCGTGGTACCGCCCCGAGCGGATCGTGGTCGGGATCGGTGGGCGCATCGGCGACCACCTGAACGAGCGACTCGAGGAGTTCCTCGGCGGCATCGAGCCGAGCGCGACCGGCGTCGCGGAGCCCGCTGCGATCCCCGCCGAACGCTCGCCGGTGATGCTGCACACGAAGGACTCGGAGCAGGCGCACCTGATCCTCGGCGTACGCGGCTACCCGATCGGGCATCCCGACCGCTATGCGCTCCAGCTCCTTTCGGTCGTCCTCGGAGGAGGCATGTCCTCGCGACTCTTCACCGAGGTGCGCGAGAAGCGCGGCCTCGCGTACTACGTGCACGCGGCCGGGTCGTCGTATATCGACGCCGGGAGCGTGTACTCGAGCGCCGGCGTCGATGTCTCGCGCGTGGACGAGGCGATCACGACGATCCTCGGTGAGCTCCGGAAGATCGCTGCCGAGCCTGTGCCCTCCGACGAGCTCGAGAAAGCGCGCGGCTATGCGAAGGGCCGCTTCGTCCTCCGCCTCGAGAGCCCGCAGGGGACGATCCAGTACGGGCTCCGACGCGAGGTGCTCGAGGGCGAGATCGAGGAGCCGGAGGAGCTCCTGCGGCAGCTCGACGCGGTGACCGTCGAGGACGTGCAGCGGGTGGCGCGAGACCTCTTCGACGGCAAGCGCCTGTACCTCGCGCTCGTCGGGCCGTTCGACGAACCCGAGCGCTTCGAGAGGCTGCTCGCGGCGTAGAGTCCAGGCTCGTGAGCGAGCGCGAGCTGCTTCGGCGGACGGCCGAGATCGCGGCCGACTTCCTCGAGACGCTGGACGAGCGGCCGGTCTGGCCGCCGGCGTCAGTCGAGGAGCTGCGCGCGGCCCTCGGCGGCGAGCTGCCGGACGGACCGACCGATCCCGTGGACGTGATCGAGGCGTTCGCGGCAGCGAGCGAACCGGGCGTTGTCGCGATTCCGAGCGGGCGCTACTTCGGCTTCGTCATCGGCGGCGCGCTGCCGGCGGCGCTCGCGGCCGACTGGCTCACGAGCGTCTGGGACCAGAACTCCGGGCTCGTGGTGGAGGTCCCGCGGCGGCGGTCGCGGAGGAGATCGCCGGGTACTGGCTCCTGGAGCTCCTCGGTCTCCCCGCAGGTTCCTCCTTCGCATTCGTGACGGGCTGTCAGATGGCACACGTGACGTGCCTCGCCGCCGCCAGGCATGCGGTGCTCGAGCGGGCGGGCTGGGACGTCGAGCTTCGCGGGCTCCCCGGATCGCCTCCGATCCGGGTCGTCGTGGGCGGGAAGCGGCACGTGACCGTCAACCGCGCCCTGCGGCTGCTCGGGCTCGGGAGCGAGTCCGTTGTGACGGCTGCGGTGGACGGCCAGGGACGGACGTCTCCATCGGCAGTAGAGGCCGCGCTCGACGGCCACGACGGCCCGACCATCGTCTGCGCTCAGGTCGGCGAGGTGAACACGGGCAGCGTCGATCCGGTCGGGGAGATCGCCGCGTTGCTTCGCGGCGCCGGGACGTGGCTCCACGTCGACGGGGCATTCGGGCTCTGGGCGGCCGCGTCACCCGAGCGCCGTCACCTCGTTCAGGGAGTCGAGCTCGCCGACTCCTGGGCGACGGACGCGCACAAGTGGCTGAACGTCCCGTACGACTGCGGGCTCGCGTTCGTCGCGCATCCGGAAGCGCACCGCGCCGCGATGGCCATGACCGCCGAGTACCTCGTCGCGGACGAGAAGGCGAAGTCGCGAGACCAGATGGACTGGGTGCCCGAGTTCTCCCGGCGAGCCAGGGGGCTCACCGTCTACGCCGCGCTCCGCTCGCTCGGCCGGTCGGGCATCGCCGAGCTGGTCGAGCGCTGCTGCCGCCATGCGCGGCGCTTTGCAGACGAGCTCTCGGGGCTCCCGGGGTGCGAGATCCTGAACGACGTCGTCTTGAACCAGGTGCTGCTCCGCTTCGCGGACGACGAGACGACGGACGCCATCCTCGCGCAGGTGCAGGCGAGCGGCGAGGCGTGGATGAGCGGCACGAGCTGGGACGGTCGCTCCGCGATCCGGATCTCCGTCTCGAACTGGCGCACGAGCGACGACGACGTCGCGCGCACGGTCGCCGCGTTCGAGCGGGCGGTCATGGCGAGCTAGCCTTCTCTCATGGAGGGGCAGGCCGCGCGGGTCACTCGCCACGACTCCGAGCACGGGCGCTGGGAGCTCGTGGAGCGCGCTCCGGATCCACGCCTGCATGGCCTGGTCGGCGACTACGAGGGCTACGTCGAGTGGGGCACGCCCGCGCCGGTGCATCGCCAGGAGGTTCCGACGACGCGGCTGCCGCTGATCGTGAACCTCGGCTCGTCGTGGAACGTCGCGGATGCCGCCGACGGCGGGGGCATCCAGACGGTCGACAGCTTCTTCGCCGGGCTGTTCGACCGGTCGGCGTTCGTCGCCGCGACCGGCCCCGCGAGCTGCGTCCAAGTGAACCTGACGCCCCTCGCCGCCCACATGCTCCTCGGGCTCCCGATGCACGAGCTCGCGAACCGGACCGTCGACCTCGCCGACGTCCTCCCCGCAGGCGCGCGCCACCTCCCCGAGGAGATCGCGACCGCACGGTCGTGGGAAGACCGGTTCGCTCTCCTCGACGCGTTGCTTCTCCGCGCGTTCGCGGAAGCGCCGGCGCCGGGGGACGACGTCGTCTGGGCCTGGCGCGCGCTCGTGCGAACGGGGGGCCGGGTGCGCGTGGCGGTTCTCGCCGAGCGCCTCGGCCGCAGCCGTCGTCACCTCGTCGCGCGCTTCCGCGAGCAGGTCGGGCTCCCGCCGAAGACGGTCGCACGGATCCTCCGCTTCAACCGGGCGGTCGAGCTGCTCGGGCAGCGTGAGGAGTTGGGGCTCGCGGAGCTCGCCTTCGAGTGCGGCTATTACGACCAGGCACACCTGAACCGCGACTTTCGCGAGTTCGCGGGAGTGCCGCCGGGTCGGTTCGCGCGCCGGATCGTCCCGGGCGCGGGCGTGCTCGTCTAGTCACATTCGTCCAAGACGGGCCCACCGGGGCGGCCTACGCTCGTCTGGTCACGGACGAGAGGAGAGCCATGAACTGCATCACGTTCCTGAATTACGACGACGCGGCAGCTGCGCTCGACTGGCTGACGGAGGCGTTTGGGTTCGAGCGCACGGAGGTGCATCCCGCGAACGGGAAGATCGCGCACGCGGAGATGCGCTTCCAGGACGGGCTCGTCATGCTCGGCTCGTCGGGCGAGAACGAGCTCGGGCTGAAGACCCCGCGCGAGCTCGGAGCCGTGAACGCCGGCGTGTACGTGATCGTCGACGACGGGATCGACGCGCACTACGAGCGGGCGCTGGCCGCAGGCGCCGAGGTCGTCCGCGAGCTCCACGACACCGACTACGGCTCGCGCGACTACATCGTCCGCGACCCGGAGGGGAACCTCTGGAGCTTCGGCACCTACCGCCCGAGCTAGGAGGCCGAACCGCTCGGTACGCTCGAGACCGTGCCGGAGCTAACCGTGAACGGCGTCCGCCTCTACTACGAGGAGCGCGGCGCGGGCGCACCGATCCTCGGCCTCCACGGCGCGGGCAGCTCGGCGCTCTTCTGGGAGGACGCAGCGGAGAAGCTGTCCGAGCTCGGCCGGGTGATCGTCTACGACCGTCGCGGCTCGATGCGAAGCGAGCGTCCCGACCCGTACTACGTGACGAGCGTTCAGGAGCACGCCGACGACGCCGGTGAGCTCCTGCGAACGCTCGACGCGGAGCCCGCGGTCCTGATCGGCAGGAGCTATGGCGCGACCGTCGCGCTCGAACTCGCGCTTCGCCGCGCGGGCTCGGTTCGTGCGCTCGCCCTCCTGGAGGCGGGGCCGATGGGACTTTCCCGCGAGTACGATGTGTGGTTCGAGTCGCTCGGCGAGACGCTCGAGCAGGTGGTCGCCGAGCGTGGGGTCGACGCAGTGGGGGAGGCCGTTCTGCGCGAGGTCTTCGGTGCGTGGGAGGAGTTGCCTCAGGTATGGCGCGACGTCTTCACGGCCAACGGCCCCGCCCTTCTTGCCGAGGTCCGCGGAGGGGAGCGGCTGAGCGACAACTCCAGGCTCGCCGAGCACCGGGTGCCGACTCTCATCGTCGCCGCCGAGGACTCACCGGAGCCTCTCCAGCACGGGACGGATGGACTCGTCCGCGCGCTGCCGCAGGCACGCTTCGTACGTGTGGGCGGTGGTCACGCGATCGACCCCGCCGGCCCGGACGTCGTGGCGTTCGTGAGCGAGATCCTCTCCGCCTAGCGCGGAAGCTACTCCTCGGTCGGCTGCGCGACCGCCCGTTCCGCGATCTCGGCGACGACTGCGGGATCCGCGAGTGTCGTCGTGTCGCCGAGCGGGCGATCCTCGGCGACGTCGCGAAGCAGCCGCCGCATGATCTTCCCCGAGCGGGTCTTCGGAAGCTCGGGAGTGAAGACGATGTTCGCCGGCTTCGCGATCGGGCCGATCTTCACCGCGACGTGGTTCCGCAGCTCCTCGAGGCGCGCGACGGAGCCCTCCTCCGCGCCCTTCAGGGTCACGAAGGCGACGATCGCCTGTCCGGTCAGCGCGTCCGCGCGCCCGCAGACCGCGGCCTCGGCAACGCTCGGATGGTCGACGAGCGCGGATTCGACCTCGATCGTGGAGATCCGGTGACCGGAGACGTTCATCACGTCGTCGACCCGGCCGAGGAGCCAGAAGTCGCCGTCCTCGTCGATCCGCGCCCCGTCGCCGGCGAAGTACAGGCCCGGGAAGCGCTCCCAGTACGTCGCACGGAAGCGCGCGTCGTCGCCGAAGATCCCGCGCGTCATGGCGGGCCACGGCCGCCGCAACACGAGGTAGCCGCCACCGCCCGGCCCGACCTCTTGCCCGTAGTCGTCGACAACGGCCGCGTCCACGCCCGGGAACGGCTTCGTCGCCGAACCCGGCTTCAGCGTCGTCACGCCCGGCAGGGGCGTGATCAGGATCATCCCGGTCTCGGTCTGCCACCACGTGTCGACGACGGGCGTCCGGTCACCGCCGATGTGCTCGCGGTACCAGACCCACGCCTCGGGGTTGATCGGCTCGCCGACGGTGCCGAGCAGGCGGAGCGACGAGAGGTCGTGCCGCTGGGCGAACTCCGGTCCCCACTTCATGTGCGCACGGATCGCAGTCGGGGCCGTGTACAGGATCGTGACCTTGTACCGCTCGACGATGTCCCACCAGCGGTCCTTGTCCGGGAAGTCGGGCGTCCCCTCGTAGAGAACGCTCGTGGTGCCGTTCGCGAGCGGTCCGAACACGATGTAGCTGTGCCCGGTGACCCAACCGATGTCCGCTGCGCACCAGAAGACGTCGGTGTCGGGCTTCAGGTCGAAGACGTAGTGGTGCGTCGTCGCGACGCCGACGAGGTAGCCGGCGGTCGTGTGCGCGATCCCCTTCGGCTTCGCAGTCGTCCCGCTCGTATAGAGGAGGTACAGCAGATCCTCCGAGTCCATCGGCTCGCAGGGACAGGTCGCCGCGTCCGCCGGCTGACCCTCGATCAGCTGGTTCCAGGTGAGATCGCGGCCGTCGACCATCGGCACCACGCCACGGGTCCGCTGTCCCACGACCATACGGCGGACGTGCGGCGCGGATTCGAGCGCCTCGTCGGCATTCCGCTTCAGCGGGACGATCTGGCCACGCCGGTAGCTCTCGTCCTGCGTGAGCAGGATCTCGCAGCGCATGTCGTTCAGCCGGTCGGCAAGCGCCTCGGCGGAGAAGCCCCCGAAGACGACCGTGAACGGCGCGCCGATCCGGGCGCACGCGAGCATGGCGACCGGCAGCCCCGGCCCCATACCCATGTAGATCCCGACCGGCGTGCCCTTGCGGACGCCGAGCGCGCGCAGGCCGTTCGCGGCCTTCACGACCTCCTCGAGGAGCTGTGCGTACGTGATCGCCGCCCGCTCGCCCGTCGGCTCGCCTTCGTAGAAGTACGCGACCCGGTCCCCGCGGCCGGCCTCGACATGCCGGTCGAGGCAGTTGTACGCGACGTTGATCTTCCCGCCGAGATACCAGCGCGCGTACGGGGGCTCGAACTCGTACAGCGTCGTGAACGGCTCGAACCAGGTGACACGGTCGCGACCCTCGGAGTCCCAGAACTGCTCGAAGGGCACGTCGTAGACGTCCGCGCTGACGTTTGCCTGCCGCGTGAAGTCACGGGACGGCGGGTAGCGGCGCTCCTCGAGGAACAGCGTGTCGATGGCGCTCTCGGTGCGGGTCTCCGGGCTGGAATCGCTCATGGTCTGTGCTCCAGACCATGCGCGTGGAGGGGTGTGGGGAACCGGGAGGTTCCCCACGTTCTCAAGAAGAAGGGGGCACGCGGGGGAAACATGGCTTCCCCCGCGAACGCTTGCCGAAGGCGAGCGTTGCTCATGCCGAGACCTCCGGCTCGTACGGGCAGTCCGTCAGCCGCTCGTAGCCGTCGTCCGTCACGAGCAGCAGGTCCTCGACGCGAACGCCGCCGACGCCGTGGCGGTAGAGGCCCGGCTCGATGGTGATCACGTCCCCTGCGACGAGCTCCTCGCCGAGCATTCCGAGCCGCGGCGACTCGTGCACTTCGAGTCCCACGCCGTGGCCGAGCCCGTGGTAGAAGCCGTCGCGGAGCACTTCGCCGTCCTTCTTCGTGAGCTGCGTCGGGTGACCGCGCTCGGCGAAGAAACGCGACACGAGCCGGTGGATGTCGCCGCCGTTCGCGCCGGGCCGCACCTCGGCGACCGCCAGCTCGAGCGCCTCACGACACAGGCCGTGCCACTCGCGGAGCTCGTCCCCGACGTCGCCGACGACGAACGTCCGAGTCAGGTCCGCGTAGCAGGCCGACTCGAGGTCGACCGGGAACAGGTCGAGGAGGACGACATCGTTCGCGTCGATCGGCCCCGAGCCCATGTCGTGGCCCACCGCGGTCTGCGGGCCGTGCGAGACGATCATCTCCTCGGCGAGCGCACCGAGCTCGAGGAACGTGGTCTGGATCCGCTCCTTCAGGAGCTCGCACGTGACTGGCTCGCCGCCGAGGGTAAGCGCGCCGTTCGCGCGGTCGGCGCCCGCGAGGAGCTCGCGCGCGGTCGCAACGCCCGCCTCGGCAGCCTTCTGGGCCCGCCTGATCCCCGCCAGCTCGTGGCCGGACTTGCGGCGCCTGCGATCGTCGAAGAGCTTCTGGTCGACGGTCAGCTCGATCCTGGCGGCGCGTAGCGCGTCCGCATGGCCGAGCGGAAACCCGGCCGGAACGTTCGCGTGCTCGAGCCCGAGGCCCTGCGCGATCCGAACGGTCTGGAGGCGCGCGGCCGCGTGGACGTCGAGCCCGCTCCGACGGATCTCGTCCGCGCCGAACTCCTCCGTCGGCCGCACATCGAGGCCCGTACTGAGCTCTTCGACGCGCATCGCCTCCATCGAGCTGACGACCACGATCCTCCGCCCGTCCCGCTCCGCATAGATGAACGGGTCGGGGATCCCGAGCGGTACCTCGTGGCGGAGCTCGGGCGTGCGGAGGGTGTCGCCAACGATCAGGACGTCGCCCACGCGCGCGATCCTACCCGGCGGATCGCCGACGTTTTCGAAGAGACGTGCGCCGCGCGAACCCAACCCACCGCCCCAACCACCTCCAGGGGCACTCCCGTGTCCCTACACGCACGCTACCGGGGAAGTGCTCGCACCTGTGTGCCGAAACCGAGCCGAGTGTTTCACTTCGGCTGACCGAGGGAGTCACCGCATCTATAGAGTCCTGAGCGGTGGACGCCGACCTGCGCACGCTTCGCGAGCGACTCGCCGAGATCTCAGACCTCCACCGCGCGATGGGCGTCCTCGGCTGGGATCAGCGCGTGACGATGCCGCCGCTCGGCACCCCCGCACGCGCCGAGGCGATGGCGACGCTCAGCCGGATCGCGCACGAGAAGTTCACGGACGACGAGATCGGAGCGCTGCTCGAGAAGCTGCGTCCGCTGGAGGAGTCGCTCGAGTACGACTCGGACGACGCGAGCCTGATCCGCGTCACTCGCCACGACTGGGAGAAGAACCGGCGCGTCCCCGCCGAGCTGCGAGCCGAGATGGTCCGCGCGGGCTCGCAGGGTCAACACGTCTGGGCGGAGGCGCGCAGGAACAACGACTTCGCCGCCTTCCTTCCCGTCCTCGAGCGCAACCTGGAGCTGAAGAAGCGGTACGTCGAGTGCTTCGAGTGGGACGACTCTCCCTACACGCCGCTTCTCGACGACTACGAGCCCTTCATGAAGACCGTCGAGGTGGCCGAGGTCTTCGACACGATCCGGCCCGCGCTGTCCGAGCTCGTGAAGTCCGCGCCGGACGTCGACGCGTCTTTCCTCGACGTTTCCTACGACGCCGACGAGCAGCGCGACTTCTGCCAGCGCCTCGCTGCGACGGTGGGCTTCGACGAAGGCGCCTGGCGCCTAGACCCGACCGTCCATCCGTTCTGCACGTCGTTCTCGAACCGCGACGTGCGCCTGACGACGCGCTATCAGCCGACCGGCCTCGGCTCGCTCTGGTCGACGCTGCACGAGTCGGGACACGGCCAGTACGCGCATGGGATCGCGTCCTCCCTCCAACGAACGCCCCTCGCGTCCTCGCCGTCACTCGGTCTGAACGAGTCCCAGAGCCGGACGTGGGAGAACCTCGTCGGTCGCAGCAGGCCCTTCTGGATGTACTGGTACGAGCCGCTCCAATCGACGTTCCCCGAGCAACTGGGCGACGTTTCGCTGGACGCCTTCCTCGCCGGAATCAACCGCGCGCGGCCCGGCCTGATCCGCGTCGAGGCGGACGAGACGACGTACAGCCTGCACATCATCCTCCGCTTCGGGATCGAGCGCCGGCTGATCGAGGAGACGCTGCAGCCAAGGGACGTGCGCGAGGCCTGGAGCGAGGGCATGCGCGAGCTCCTCGGCGTCGAGGTCACGGACGACGCCAACGGCGTGCTCCAGGACACCCACTGGTCGAGCGGCGGCATCGGCTACTTCCCGACGTACGCGCTCGGCAACGTGCTGTCGCTCCAGATCTGGGCGGTCGTTCAGGAGGCGCTCCCGGATCTCGACGCGCAGCTCGAGGCAGGCGAGCTGCTCGAGCTCTCGGCCTGGCTGCGCGACAACCTGTACTCCCTGGGCCGCAAGTTCACGCCGATGGAGACTCTCGAGAGGGTCACCGGCTCCTCGCGCATCGACACCGAGCCGTATCTCACGTACCTGCGCGAGAAGCTCTCCGCTCTTCCCGCTGGTGCCTGACCGACCGCCGCAGCCGCGAAGCGGATGCGGGAAGTTGCCACGCGGTCGGGATCTGCGCTAGCAGATGCCGACCTTGCGTAGAGAAACTGTGCTCGTCGTCAACGGCGAGGCGCGGTCGCTCGAGGTCGAGGGGCGCACGCTTCTCGTCCACGCGCTCCGCGACGGGCTCGACCTCACCGGCACGCACGTCGGCTGCGACACGAGCCAGTGCGGCGCGTGCACCGTTCTCGTGAGCGGCCGCGCGGTGAAGAGCTGCACCGTCCTCGCGCTGCAGGTCGACGGAGCCGAGATTACGACGATCGAGGGGCTCGCGGCCGGTGACGGCCTGCACCCGCTCCAGCGCGCGTTCGTGGAGCACCACGGGCTCCAGTGCGGCTTCTGCACGCCCGGGATGATCCTCACCGCGCACGACCTTCTCTCCCGCGACCCCGACCCCGACGACGAGACCATCCGCTACGCCCTTCGTGGCAACTACTGCCGTTGCACCGGTTATCAGACGGTCGTCGACTCCGTGCGTGCGGCCGCAGCCGAGCTCGCCACATGATCCCCGCCGCCGTCGGCTACCAGCGCGCAACGTCGCTCGAGGACGCGCTCGAAGCGCTGGCCCAGCCGGACGCGAGGGTGCTCGCAGGCGGACAGTCCCTCCTGCCGATGCTGAAGCTGCGGGTCGCGCGCCCTTCGCTCCTCGTCGACATCGGCCCGCTCGAGATGGGCGGGATCGAGCTGTCAGACGAGCTCCGGATCGGGGCGCTCGCGACCTGGGACGCGCTCGCCGCGGCCGCCGAGCTCGAGGCTCCGGGGCTCGTGGCCATCGCCGAGTGCGCCGCCGGCATCGGCGACCTCCAGGTACGAAATCGCGGGACGATCGGAGGAAGCCTCGCGCATGCCGACCCTGCATCCGACCTGCCTGCGGTCGTTCTCGCGCTCGGCGCGCGCCTCGAGCTCCGCTCATCGGAAGGCTCGCGGTCGGTGGCTGCCGCCGATTTCTTCCAGGGGCCGTACACCACGGCACTCCGCGAACGAGAGCTGATCGTCGCCGTCGTCGTCCCCGTCCCCCCGCGCGGCTCCGGCTCGGCCTATGTCTCGGTGGAGCACCCAGCGTCCGGGTTCGCCCTCGCCGGCGCCGCAGCGCTCGTCGGTGCCGACGGGGCGAGCACGGTCGCGCTTACCGGGGTCGGCGCCCGCGCCTCTCTCTTGCCCGAGGACGGTAGCCTGGAAGTCGTCGAGATGTACGGAGACCGGTTCGCGCCGGAGGGGTACAAGCGCCATGTGGCCGGTGTCGTCGTGCGTCGCGCACTGGAACGTGCGCGCGAGCGAGCGGAGGGTCGATGAGCGAGAGCGTGATCGGCGTCGCGCGCCCGCGCCTCGATGCGCCCGACAAGGTCACGGGCGCAACACGGTTCGCGGCGGACGGCCATGTCCACGGGCTGCTGCACGCAAGGCTCGTTCTCGCAAGCGAGCCGCACGCACTCGTCCGCGGGATCGAGCGCAAGGCGGCTCTCGCACATCCGGGAGTCGTAGCCGTGCTCGCCGCCGCAGACCTGCCGCTGGAAGCGAGTGGCGTCGACCGGACGGCCGAGCCGCTCGCCCGCGAGGAGGTCGTTTTCGCCGGGCAGCCCGTCGCGATGGTCGTCGCTGAGAGCGAGGCCTCGGCTGCAGATGCGATCGAGCTCGTGTCGGTCGACTACGAGGAACTGGACGCGGTGGTCGACGTCGAGCAGGCGATGACTCCGGGAGCACCACTCGCGCGCACGGCCGCGGACGACGAGGGTGGCGGCGACCTCGAGTCGATCCACGCGGGCACCGACAAGGGCGACGAGGACGAGGAGGAGGAGCTCTCCGGAAACGTCCTCGACACGATCTCGCGCACGGAGGGAGACGCCGCGGCCGCGTTCGAGTCGAGCGACGCCGTCGTCGAGGGGACCTTCCGGACGCCGTGGGTTTACCAGGCGTACATCGAGCCGCAGGTCGCGACCGCCTGGCTCGAGCCGTCCGGCAATCTCGTCGTCTCCACCTCGACGCAGGGCACGTTTGTGACCAGGAGGGAGCTCGCGCGCGCGTTCGGGCTTCCGCTGGAACGAATTCGCGTCGTCGCCGAGCCGCTCGGCGGCGCGTTCGGCGGGAAGTTCGCGCTGATGGAGCCGCTCGCGGCAGGAGCTGCCCTCGCGCTCCGCAGGCCGGTCCGCCTCGCGCTCACACGCGGGGAGGACTTCCAGGCGACGAACCCGGCCTCGGCGCAGGTCACACACCTGAGGGTCGGCGCGCGCAAGGACGGGACCCTGACCGGGATTGAGGCCCGGATGATCGTCGACCGCGGCTCGAACGCGGGCTGGGGAGTCGAGGGGGTCAGCTCGCTGCTCGTCGCCGGGCCGTACCGCTGGGAGGCGCGCGACCTGCGCGGCTACGGAGTGCAGACCAACCGCTTCACCTTCGGCGCCTATCGCGCGCCGGGCGCCCCGACCGCCGCTTTCGCACTCGAATCTCTGCTCGACGAGCTGGCGCAGAAGCTCGACCTCGATCCGTTCGACCTTCGCCTGAAGAACGCGGTCGTCGAGGGCGACATCGGCGTCAGCGGGAACCCGTTCCCGACCATCGGCGCCGTCGAGGTGCTCGAGCGGCTGCGCGAACACCCACTCTGGGCGCAGCGCGACTCGCTGCCCGAGAACGAGGCCGTCGGGATGGCGACGGGCTACTGGCCGGGAGCGACCGAGCCGGCGGCGGCCGTGTGCCGCATCGACGCGGACGGGACGATGACCGTCGTGACCTCAGCGGTGGACATGAGCGGCGTCGCGACCGGATTCGCGGCGATCGCTGCGGAAGCGTTCGGTCTGTCTCCCGACAAGGTCCGCGTCGTACAGGCAGACACGGAGAGCGGCCCGTACGCGGGGGCAAGCGGCGGCTCGAAGGTCACCTATTCGGTCGGCCCCGCTGTGCTCAAGGCGGCCGAGGTCGCGCGGCAGAAGCTCCTCGCCGTCGCCTCGCAGGAGCTCGAGATCTCGCCCGACGACCTCGAGGTCGTCGACGGCGAGGTCCGGGCGGTAGGCGCGCCCGACCGGTCGATCACTGTCGAGGAGATCGCCAGCAAGGCGCTTCGCTTCGGTGGCCGCTACGAACCCATCGAGGGCCACGGCGGCCACGCGCCACTCATCGGTGCGCCGTCCGTCGCCGCGCACCTCTCGCACGTTCGAGTCGATAAAGAGACCGGCGAGGTCGAGCTGCTCCGGCACGTGATCGCGCAGGACGTCGGCCGCGCGCTCAACCCAGCGCTCGTCGAGGGTCAGATGCGCGGCGGCGCGGCGCAGGGGATCGGCTGGGCGCTCTTCGAGGAGCTCGCGCACGACGAGGACGGCCGTCTCCTCACAGGGTCGTTCCTCACGTACGCGATCCCGGTCGCGGAGCGCGTACCCGAGATCGACACGCTCATCGTCGAGGTCCCGGCGCCGGAAGGGCCGTTCGGGGCAAAGGGGATCGGCGAGGCGCCGGTAGTCGCCGCCCCGGCCGCAGTCGCGAACGCCGTCGCGAGAGCGGTGGGCGTCCGACTGTACGAGCTGCCGATGACCGCGCCGCGCGTGTGGGCGGCGCTGCAGGAGACGACGTGACGTCGTCCGACCGGGCCCGCGCGCTCGTAGACAGCTATGCCGCCGACGTGCGGGCGGAGCTACCCGAGGGCGCGCGCCTGTTCGACGCACACACGCACCTCGGAGACGACATCGACGGGATGCACGGGCGCTACGAGGAGCTCGATGGTGTGCTCGACCGCTACGGCTTCGAGGGCGCGTTCGTCTTCTGCCTCGACGAGCCCGACCGTGAGCCCGGCTTCTGCGTCCCGAACGACCGTACCCTCGCGTACGCCGCCCGCTCGGGAGGGAAGCTCATCCCGTTCGTACGTCTCGACGTGACCGCGAGCCCGGTGGAGGAGGCGACCCGCGCTCTCGACCTCGGGGCGCGCGGTATCAAGCTCCACCCGCGCGCGCAGGCGTTCGCGCTCGACGACGAGCGCCTGCAGCCGATCTTCGCGCTCGCGAACGAGCGCCGCGTGCCGATCCTCATCCATGCCGGCCGCGGGCTCCCACCCATCGCCAAAGACCTCGAGGCCCTCGTCAGACGGAACGAAGGCGTGTGCCTGATCCTCGCGCACGCGGGCATTGCGGACATGGCCGGGCTCGCGGGCCGGCTAGGCGGCATCCCGGGCGTGTTCTTCGACACCTCGGTCTGGAGCGCGCTCGACCTCCTCGACCTCTTCCGCCGGGTGCCGCCCGAGCAGGTCGTGTACGCATCCGACTACCCCTACGGCCGCCAGCCGAACTCGCTCCTCGCCTCGACGCGCGCGGCCAAGCTCGCCGGTCTGGACGACCGCCAGCTACGCGGGATGCTCGGGGAGACGGCGCTCGGGATCGCCGCGGACTCCGAACCGCCGCCTCTGACCGCGCCGAGGGGCGAGTCGTCGTTCGTGCAGCCGCTGACGTTCGCCCGCATCCATCAGTACATCTCGATGTCGGTGCCGATGCTCTGGACGCGCCAGCGCGATGCGATCGGCGCGCTCGGGCTCGCGGTGAACGCCGCGCGCGAGCGGGACGGGCACGAGGAGGCCTCCGAGCGGATCCAGGAGCTCCTCAGGACGGCGGACGAGCTCTGGCGCCAGAGCGGAGAGATGGAGGTCGGCGACGAGCGCATCTCGACAATGCGAACGGCGATCCAGCTCGTGAACCTCGCAGACATGATCGCGGTCACGACGCGCACGTAGCCTCAGCACACGGCGAACAGCCGCCGCGCACCCTCGATCCCCTTGAGCTCGTGCTCGCCGCGGTCCTCGAACTCGAGGCCCGAGCCCGCGACGAGGTCTCGGGTCGTTGCGCTGACGAGCACCTCTCCGGGATCGGCGAGCGACATGATCCTCGCGCCGACGTGCAGCGCGATCCCACGCGGCTTGTCGCCGGCCGGACGCTCCACTTCGCCCGTGTGCACGCCCGCCCGGACGTCGAGGTCGAGCTCGGCAAGCGCGGCGCGGACGGCGAGGGCACTGCGGATCGCCCGCGCAGGCCCGTCGAACAGCGCGAGGAACCCGTCGCCTGCCGTGTCGATCTCCTCGCCGGAGAAGCGGGTGAGCTGCTGCCGCACGGCGTCGTTGTGCCGTTCGAGCAGCTGCGCCCAGGCAGCGTCGCCGAGCCCCGTGGCCTTCTCCGTCGACCCGACGAGGTCGGTGAAGAGAGTCGTCGCGAGCACACGGTCGGTCGCGACGACCGGTCGGACACCCGTGAGGAACTCCTCGACCTCGTCCATGATCTGATCCGGATCGACGAACGGCACGTGATCGTCGCCGGGGAGCTCGACGAAGCGCGCGCCGGGGATGCGGCCAGCGATGTAGCGCCCCTCGTCGATCGAAGCGTCGCGGTCGCCCGACCGGTGGATCACGAGCGTCGGGCACTGGACGCTCGGGAGCACGTCGCGGACGTCGGCCTGCGAGTTCATGAGGATGAGGTCGCGCGCGCCCGCCGGGCTCAGTCCGCCTCTCCCGCGCCGTTGCATCCAGCTCACGAGCGCCGGATCGGCGTTCGGAGCCATATTCGTGACGTCCACGTTCTCGCCCCACGTCTCCTCGAGCTCGTGCGCGTCCGCGACCCGCTGCTCCCGCGTCGGGGCCCACGGGTAGTCGTCATCCGGGTACGAACGCTTCGCGTACGTCCCGTAGAGCACGAGTGCGCGGACGCGTTGAGGAAAGGTCGCCGCGAAGAGGACACTCATCGGGCCGCCCTCGGAGTAGCCGAACAGCGCGGCAGACTCGCTCCCGACGGCGTCCATGACCGCACGGATGTCGTCCATCCTCGTCTCGAAGTCCGGGAGACCCACATCGCGGTCGGAAAGCCCGGTGCCGCGCTTGTCGAAGCGGATCAGCCGCGCGATCGCCGCCAGCCGGTCGAGCAGCTGCGCGTTGCCGGGATGCTCGTGGTCGATCTCGAGGTGCGAGAAGAAGCCCGGGATGAACACGAGGTCGAAGGGGCCTTCACCCGAGACCTCGTATGCGATGTTGACGTCGCCACTCCTCGCATACCGGATGGACGCGCTCACGGCCCCTGCCGACCGTGGCGGAAGCAGTCGACCGTGTGGTCGTCGACCATGCCGACCGTCTGCATGAACGCATACACGATCGTCGGGCCGATAAAGCGGAATCCGCGCTTCTTCAGGTCCTTCGACAGCGCCTTCGAGAGCTCCGTCTCGGCCGGCAGCTCGGCGAGCGAGTGCCAGTTGCCCACGATCGGCTCCCCGTCGACGAAGCTCCAGAGATACGCGTCGAAGCTCCCGAGCTCGGCCTGCACCTCGAGAACGCGGGACGCGTTTGCGATCGTGGACTCGACCTTCAGCCGGTTGCGGACGATCCCCGGATCCGCGAGCAGCCGCTCGACGTCCTTCGGCCCGAAGCGCGCGACCTTGGCTGGGTCGAACCCGGCGAACGCCTTCCGATAGCCCTCGCGCTTGCGGAGGATCGTCGACCACGACAGTCCTGCCTGCGCACCTTCGAGCGTCAGCAGCTCGAAGAGATGTCGGTCGTCGTGGGACGGGACTCCCCACTCCTCGTCGTGGTGGGCGATCATCTCGGGAGAGCTGCCCGCCGCCCACTCGCATCGCGCCCGATCCTGCACGGTGGGTAGGATCGCACGCCGATGCGCGCGATCGTCCTGGCACTGGCGGCTCTGACGCTCGCCGCCGGCTGCGGCGGAGGCGACGACGACGCCGCTCCCGCGGACACGACCGGAGAAACTACCGAGTGTGAGAGCGTCGAAGCGCCGGCTCCGCGCGAGCCTGAGACTCTCGACGCGCCGACCGAGCCGCTCGCGGAGGGGACGACGTACTCCCTGGTCTTCGAGACGAGCTGCGGGACGTTCACGGTCGGCCTCGACCTGGAGTCGGCGCCCGAGACTGCGGCGTCGCTCGTCGCGCTCGCCCAGGACGGCTACTTCGACGACACGATCTTCCACCGGGTCGTGCCGGACTTCGTGATCCAGGGGGGCGATCCGACGCAGAGCGGCGGTGGCGGCCCCGGATACCAGACGGTCGACCCACCGCCCCAGGACGCGAGTTACGACAAGGGCGTCGTGGCGATGGCGAAGACTCAAACCGAGGCGGCTGGGACCGCCGGCAGCCAGTTCTTCGTCGTGACCGACGCCGAAGCCAAAGCCCTGCTGACGCCGGACTACGCGATCGTGGGCCAGGTGACGGACGGCCTCGATACCGTCGACCGGATCGCCGCCCTCGGCGTCGCGGATGGACCGCCGAGCATGCCCGTCGTCGTCCGGTCCGTCACCGTCTCCGAGAGTTGACCGGCAGGATCGCCGCGCTGGTCCTCGCCGCCGGCGAGGCGACGCGGTTCGGCGCGCCCAAGCAGCGGATCCTGTTGCCCGCGGTGCTCGAGCGCCTCGGCCGCACCTCCGTGGGCGAGATCGTGATCGTGCAGGGCGCGCACGCGCTCGAGCCTCCGAGCGGCCGCGTCGTTCCGTGTGATGACTGGGCATTGGGCCCTGGGGCCTCGCTCCGCTGCGGGCTCGCTGCGCTGGCCGAGGACGTCGAGGCAGCCGTGGTCGTCCTGGCCGACGGCCCCGATCTGGCGCCGGAGGCCGTGGAGCGCGTGCTCGTTGCCTGGCGCGAGCGTGGAGGGGTCGTCGCAGCGTCCTACGGCGGGGAGAGAGGCCACCCGCTCGTTCTCGGCCGTGGCGACTGGCACGACATCCCGGACGAGGGCCTCCGCGACCGCCCGGTGATCCTCGTTCCGTGCGACGACCTCGGGGCACCCGGCGACGTCGACACGCCCGAGGATCTCGAGCTGCGCTGAACCCTAGGCGGTTGCGTCCAGCCCGCGAAGCTCCTCGAGCTTCGCCATGAGCCCTGGCGGCATCCGCTCGGCTGCGCTCGTCTTCACGTAGCGCCGCAGCGTCTCCTCGAAGCGGTACCGCCGTCGGCAGTAGTCGCAGCCGACGAGGTGCGACTCGGCCTCGGCCCACTCGTCGTTCGTCAGCGTGCGGTCGAGGAAGTCCTGGAGGATCTCCTCGCACTTGTCGCATGGATCGCGTGTCATGCCAGTGCGTCCTCCGCCAGCTTCTGCTTGAGGGCCCGCCGCCCGCGATGGAGCCGCGACATGACGGTCCCTATAGGCACGTCGAGGATCTGGGCCGCGTCCGCGTAGGTGAAGTCGCCGATATCGACGAGCACGACCACGTCGCGGAACTGCGGCTGGATCTCGGAGAGCGCCGTGACGATCGAATCCTGCGACATCCGCTCGACGACCTGCTCCTGCTCGAGGGCCGCCTCGCCGGCCGCCGACGCGAGCTTGTTCGCGAGGTAGTAGTCGCTTTCCTCGAGCGGCTGGGTCTGCGGGCTGCGCTGGATCCGCCGCCCGCGGTCGACGTTCAAGTTCGTGAGGATCCGCAGGAGCCAGGCCCGCATGTTCGTCCCGGGGGTAAAGGAGCGCCAGCTCCGGAATGCTCTCGCGTACGTCTCTTGCACCAGGTCCTCTGCCTCCTCGCGCGAGCCCACGAGCCTGCGCGCTACGCGATAGACCTGGTCGGCGAGCGCGAGCGCCTCGTCCTCGAAGCGCGCCCGGTCGCGGGCCTCGGCCGCGATCCGGCGCGCCTGGGTCGCGGGCTCGGACTCGGGCTCGCTCACCGGGCTACCGTACCGTTGCGTTTCGGGTTGTGTAACCGGAGGCTGCAACGAGGCTCCGGAGCGGCCTATTCCCGCATGGCCAGCGCCTCGCGGAACCCTGCGCGCGAGAGCAGACCGAGGATGTCGGCCCGCGAAGTCCGCTCGTCGTCCCACGAGAGCGTGACCTCGCCGACGAGATTCGCGCTCGCCGCCTCGAGACCCTCGTGGCCCTCGAGCGCGACCGCCAGCCTGCCGACGCACCGTTCGCAGCGGATCCCGTCCACCTTCACCGTCTCTGTCACCGTCGGCACTACGCCGATGCTACCGCGACCGGTGCGGACAGCCGAAGCTCGCAGTCGGCGAGGCCGATCAGAAGCGGGTCGTGCGTCGCGCAGACGACCGTCGTCCGGGTCGCGCGAGCGAGCGTCGCGAGCAGGTCACCGACTGCGAGCGTCGTCGTCGCGTCGAGGCGCGCGGTCGGCTCGTCCGCGAGAACGACGGCCGGACGACCCGCGAACGCCCGGGCGAGCGCCACGCGCTCGCGCTGCCCAGCGGAGAGCACGCCGACGCGCCGCTCCGCATGCTCCGCGAGCCCGACGGCAGCGAGCGCCTCGGTGGCGTGCGTCCGGGCTTCGGCCCCGCCGTCGCCTCGCAATGAGAGACCGAGCTCGACGTTCTCGAGCGCGGTCTGGAAGTCGGAGAGCCGTGGGCTCTGGAGCACGACGGCGATCCGGCGACGGCGCAGCTCGGCGCGGGCTTCGCGCGACAGCGCCGAGACCTCGACGTCGTCGAGCACGACCACGCCCTCGTCGGGAAGGTCGAGACCCGCGAGGAGCGTGAGCAGCGTCGACTTGCCCGAGCCGGACGGTCCGGTCACGACCGCGAGCTCGCCGGGGCGGAAGATCGCGTCGAGGGAGGAGAGCGCGACCTCGGTCCCGTAGCGCCGCGACACGCCGCGCGCCTCGAGGATCCCTCCGCGCGAGCCCGCGATCGAAGGCGCGGCGACGGGTCGCGCGGTCTCGCCGCCAGCAGCCGGATGCAGCTCGACGACGCCGTTTCGCAAGACGACTCGCGCCCGCTTCACGATCCCGGAGGCTGCGAGCACGTCCTCGGGGACGCGAAGCCAACCACCCGCCCCCACGACGACGGTCTCCTCTCCGTCACGCTGCTCCTCGCTCACGCGCCCGTCGCGGAGGTGGACGACCCGGTCGGCGATCCTGGTCGAGGCTGGATCGTGGCTCACGACGACTGCCGTCGCGCCCTGCTCCGTGACGAGCTCCTCCAGCAGCTCGTAGACGTCCTCAGCGGTGGCAGCGTCGAGCTCCCCCGTCGGCTCGTCGGCGATGAGAACGCGCGGCCGGTGAGCGAGCGCGGCGCAGAGCGCGATCCGTTGTTGCTCCCCGCCCGAGAGCTCGCCCGGCCTGGCGGTCGCCCGGTCGAGTAGGCCTACGCGCTCGAGCAGCTCACGGGCGCGCGCACGGCGTGCTCGCGCGTCGACCGCAAGAAGCCCGAGCGGGACGCCGACGAGCTCCTCGGCCGTCAGCTCGCCGGCGAGCGCCCGCCAGTAGTGCTGATCGGCGTAACCGAGCGTCCGGCTCCGATGGCGTGCGAGCTGCCCGGCCGAGGCGTGGGCGAGATCGAGGCCGTCGACGACAATCGACCCCGCCGACGGCCGCTCGAGACCGGCGAGCATCCGCATGAGGGTCGTCTTCCCAGAGCCGCTCGGGCCGAGGACGACGCATGTCTCACCCTCGTCGACCGCCAGCGTGAGGCCGCGGAGCGCGGCGATGCCGCCGGTGGGGGACGGGTACACGGCGAAGAGCTCTCGCGTCTCGACGATCGCGCCCACTACAGGTCTCCTCGCGAGGCCGGCCCGCGCACGTCGGCAAAAGCGTGTCGCGTCGTCGCACCGACGAGGAGCGCGGAGACGAGGGCGAATGCCGCGATCCCCGCGACGACGACGAGGAGGTCCACCGTCGCGACGAGCGGGGGCTCCGCGAACCCACCGCGTGCGGTCACCGACACGACTCGCGTTACGAGCCGGACGAGGACGAGCCCGATCAGGACTCCGGCGACCAGCCCGGCCAGCGCGACGGCGAGCGCACGGGAGCGCACGACGCGCCGGAGCAGAGCCGGCGACGCCCCCAGCGCCTCGAGCTCGTAGAGCTCTCCTCGGTCGTCGCGGAGGTCGGAGCGTACGGCGAGCGCGAGGCCGATCGCCGCGAGCACGAGCGCAAGGAGCGCGGCGGCTTCGAGCGCGAGCAGGGTTCCGCGCGCGAGCGGGTCCCGCCGCGCGTCGGCCTCCAGCTCGGCCCGCGTCGTCGTGGCGAGCGTGTCGAGCGGACGCTCTGCGAATGCTGCGTCGACGGCCGCCGTCGAGGAGCCCGCGAGGTCGAGCCAGACCTCGCTCTCCCGCGCCGTGCCAGGGGCGGCCGAGTTGGCCGCGGTCGCGAGAGCCGCTCGATCGCCGACGACGACATCGCCGCTCGTTCCCGGAAAGCGCTCCACGACCCCGGCGACGCGCACCGGCACGACCGAACCGCCGACCCAGACCGCGAGCGAGCCCCCGACCCCGCCGGCCAAGTCCGCGAGCGCGGGGCTCGCGAGCACCTTCGGCGGCGACACGTCCGTGGCCTGCGGCGCACGTAGGCGGGTCGTGCGCGCGCGTGTGAGGACGAAGTGGACGTCCACCCCCTCGCCGGCGGGCTCGACGGTGGCGCCGTCGACGCCGACCCAAGCCCGAAGCTTGCGGCTGAGCGGGCCCTCGAGCCGAACCTTCCCTTCGAACGCGATGCCCGCGTCGGCGCCGCCTTCGATCAGCCGGGGTGGAGGGACGATCTCGAGCGAGACGAGCCGCGAGCCGCGAGCCACACTGGCGTCGAGCATCGAGAATCCAGACGACCTGGCGGTGCCCAGCTCGATGCGGCGGAACGCTCCCGCGGGCGTCTCGACGATCGCGGCGAGGCCGATGAGCCCCGGACCGACGGAGAGCCGGAGCCCGTCTCCTGCGACGGGCACGCCGCGAAGCTCGACGTCGCGTCCCGCGTCGACGAGATCAGCGATCTCGCTCCGCCCCAGTCCGCCCGCCCAGCCGGGGCGCCAGAGCTCGAGAGACTCGAAGACCGGGCGGTCGAGCCCGAGCACCGTGACCCCGGTGACCCGCTCGACGCGACCGGCACTCGCGCTGACGCGGAGGATCGGGTGAGCGTCTCCGCCCGGGCCCGCGAGCGAGCGGAAGCGCTCGAGCGGAGCAGCGTCGAAGACTCGAACGAGGGCGCCCGGGTCCTCGCGCACCGTGACGTCGAGCGGGACCTCGAACGCCGCCTGCTCCCGCTCGCCGCGCGCGAGCGTCGCGCGGTAGCCCTCGGCGAGAAGCGCGAGCCCGAACGCGATGGTGAGAAACGACACTGTGATGACGGCGGCGCCCGGTCCGCGCGCGAGGCCCAGGGCTGCGAGCCGCACCCGCACGGAGCGGCGGGAGCGGTCGGCGACGAGCCCAGCGATCGGCGGCACGAGCCGTGCCACGACGATGGCCCCTACCAGCGCGACGAGCCCGGGGACGAGGAGGAGCAGGATTGCCGTGCCGCCGCCGCGTGCGAGCCGCTCCTCGTCCAGCGCACCGTCGAGCAGAGCGATCCCGATCACGATCAGGGCGACCGCCCCGAGCGCGTCGGGCAGACCGATCCGGGCGCCTTCACGGCTGCGCAGCGACACGGCGAGCGCGACGAGCCCGGCGGCCACGAGCGCCACGCCGACTGCGACCCCGACGCCGGTCGGTGACAGGGTGCTCTCGCGGAGCACACGCCACGCAGGCGCGCCGCTCGCGACGGCGGCGACGGCACCCGCGGCGCTCCCGAGCAGCCAGCCGAGCAGGACGCCGCCGCACGCGACGAGCCCGCTCTCGACTCCCGTCAGCAGGCCCAGTTGCCACCTGCGGGCTCCGTACCACGTGAGCCGCGTGTGCGCCGCCTGCAGGTCGCGCCGCAGGCTCCGAGCCGCGAGGAGCGCGAACGCCAGCAGGAGGGCTGCCGCCTCGCCGCCGACGAGGAGCAGCCGACGCGCAGCGACGTCGGCCCGGTCCTCGGCGGAGCGGAGCTCTTCCTCGGGAGCGTTGATCGAGAACGCGCTCGACACCTCGGCGAGCTCGCCCCGCGCGCGCTCGAGACGATCGAGCAACGGGTCGACCTCCCAGAGCCGTGGTCTCCCAGGCGCGAGCGGCCACATCCATGCGTAGCTGCGATACAGCCGCGCGAGCGCCGGCGAGGCCGCCAGCGCCTCGACTCCCTCGGCCGCGACGAGCGGCGCGGGCGCAGGCCGGTGATAGCCGGCGGACTTCTCGAGCGCGGGCGCGAGCTCGGCGTCGGCCGTCGCGTCGTCGGTCGGCCCGAGGAAGTCCCCGAGCAGCTGGCGTGACTCGAGCGTCGCCGTCCCCACCTCGACCAGCCGCAGGCCCGGCGCGTCCGGCAGCGCTCCCCGGCCTCGCAGACGCAGCACCTCACACCTGTCGAGGGAGCACCGATGCGGGAGGCGCCCCGAGCGCAGGATCACGTGCTCCGCGAGCCCTTCCACCGCCGCGATGCCGACAAAGTGCCCAGCGACCGTGCTCTCTCGGAAGAGCACGAGCTCCGTCGGGCCCGGGAGGGACAGGTCCGGAAGCGTCCTGCGGACCTCGCGGTCGAGCGCGGGCTGCGCCTCGGCCGCCGTCGCCGGAACGCCGAACCAGACGGCGCGCGCCGCCCGCCCCGCGGCCGGGATGCGCTCGACCTCGTCCGCCGTCGCCCGGTCTGCCGCGATCGTGACCCCGGCGAACACGCCTGCGAGGATCGCGGCGGCGACCGTCAGGCCGAGGGCGGCGACGATCGCGCCGCTGTCCCGGCGACGCAGCCGTCGCCAGGCGAGCCAGGCGACATACTGCGCTGACCTCACGACTCCGCCGCCTTCCGGCGCCGGTACGACGCCGTCTTGACGCGGTTGCCGCAGATCGACATCGAGCACCAGAGCGACGAGCGGTTGCGGGACCCGTCGTAGAAGAGCCAGGCGCAGCTCTCCTTGAGGCAGGCCTTGAGGCGGCCCCACGTCCCCGCCGTCTGCGCCTCGACCACGACGGCGGCGATCGCGGCGAGCGCGCGGAGCCCCGGCGGTCCCGCGGGAACGAGCCGGAGCCGCCCGGTCGCGTCCGCCTCTACCCGCAGCTCACACGAGGAGAACGCGGAGTCGAGTCGCGCCTGGAGGTCGACGGCGGCCGTCTCGCCGGTGGTGTTCAGGAGCGCGAGGCTGCGGAGCCCGGACCGAAGCTCGCGCGCGGCGACGAAGTCGTCTGCGCTGACCGCGTCTCCCGCGCCCAGAAGCCCGCGATCGCGAAGCCAGCCCGCGAGGAGCTCCGGGGTCGCGATGTCGTCGCGCGCCCACTCCGGAATCTCCGTGTTGACGAAGTCCTGGACGAGGTCGAGCGGAGGTGGCGCCGCGGCGCGCCCGGCCGGCTGGAAGCCTTCGGTCACCCCGAAACGGTACGTGTGCTGGACCGGCGGCGCAACACCGCCTATTGGATGTTGCAAGTGTCTACGACACTGGCAAGCTCGCCCAGCGGCCTTACGACCTCGGCGCCCGCCTCGGCTTGTCCTTGACCCCGTGCACGGGCCGACCGGCCGCCTCCCACGCGTAGTACGACGCGCTCGGGCCGAAGCTCGACGCGTACTCGACGATCCGTGGGTTCCGTCCGACCTCCTTCGCGCGCTGTGCGTGCCAGAGCAGGTTCGGGTCGTCGCGCTCCTCCCACACGAGGACGAGATGCGCCGCGGTCATGTAGTCGGCGACGAACGTGCAGCTCTCCGCGGGGCACGGGAAGGGATCGGTCTTGACGCAGAACCAGCCGCTGTGGTCTCCGTCCTCGTCCTCCTGCCAGAGTCCCTCGTCCACATCCAGCTCGAGGTCGGAGAGGATCGCGGGGCCGCGCAGGGGCTCGGGTTCCACGGGGGCACAATAGCCACGTGGAACGGGAGCGACCAGACGTCGCGGTCGTGCTCTCGGGCGGCGGGATCAACGGCGTCCTCCTCGAGCTCGGCTTCCTCCGCCGTCTCCGCGAGAGCAGTCTCTGGTCGCGCGTCGGCTGGATCTACGGGACGTCGGCAGGCGCGCTCTCGGGGACGATGGCCGCGCTCGACCGGCTCGACGACCTCGAGGAGTTCCTGCTCGAGCTCCAGCCGGGCGACGTCTTCCGGCCGCGACGCGTGTGGCAATTCCCCGGTGGCCTTCACGACTACACGCTGCCGGCGACGATCGCAGCGCGGATCGGCGACGCCGCTGAGCTGGGCTCCGCGCTGCGATCCTCGCCCGTCGAGCTCGTCGTCTTCGCGACCGACGTCTCGATCCACGAGGACGGCGAGGAGACCCGGCACTACGAGCTCGCGTATTCCTCCAGGTCGGAGAGCTCGGAAACGATGGGCCACGCGATCGTCGCCTCCTCCGCAGTCAGCGGGCTCGTGCTCCCGCTGAGCATCGACGGCGTGATCGCCACGGACGGCGGCTGGGTCCGCAACTTCCCGCTCGAGCATGCGTACCGCAACCCGGACGTAGCCGCCATCGCCGCCTTCCGCTTCTTCGCGAGCTACCGGCCGACCGACGTCGCGTTCCTCGAGAGGATGCGCGAGCGCCTGGAGCGCTTCCGGGCCGTACCTCCCGTACGCGCGCTCCTCGCCGAAGTTCGGCTGGCCGAGGAGCGCGTCGAGCGTGGCGAGCCCGCCCATTACGGCGAGCTGATCGTCCGGCTCATGCGGGTCGCCGTCGAGCGGAACACGGTGCTCGAGGAGCGACTCGCAGACGAGCGGGAGACGTCGGTCGCAGAGCTTCACCGGTTGCGCGAGGACGTGATCGCGGCCGCAGTGTCGGCGGCACCACGGCGCAAGCGGGAGCGCCTACGCACCGAGCTCGAGGAGATCTTCGCTTCGGCCCGCTTCCCCTTCCGCCACGACCGCCACGTCCCGACGCTCGTCGTGCGCGCGGACCCTGGAGACGAAGCCCTCGACCCGACCTTCCGGGGCGACGAGCCCTGGCCCGAGGACCGCAAGAAGGCCCTGATCGAGCGCGGCTACCGCCTCACGGACGCAGGACTGGCGACTGCGCCCGAGCTCGGTGCACATGGAAGCGATCCAGGTGCGATGCGGCCGCGAAGCGGACGCCTTTAGGGATGTTCGCGTCCTGGTGTCCGCGCTAGCGGATACCAGGACTTGCGCACCAAGAGAGGTCGGCAGGGGCCCGGGCAGGCGTGCGGGCCCCATGCCGTCGTAGGAGGCCCGGGATACCGGAGCCTCGCGGTGGCGAACTACCCCTGCGTGGAGCGAGGGCGTCGCCCGAGCGTGACGGTCACGCTCGTTCTCTTTGCATCGCGGTAGATCGTCAGCTCGATCTCGTCGCCGGGCTCGTGGTCGGCGATCGCGTCGACGAGCTCCAGCGGCGTGACGATGCTCATGTCGTCGACCGCGACGATGATGTCGCCGCCGAGGACGTACGTCACTCCGGCGAGGACCACTTCCGTGTCCCCGTTCTCGAGCCCTGCTGTCTCGGCTCCGCTCCCGGGAGCCACGCTCTCGACGAGGACGCCTGCGCGGACGGGAAGGTTGTACGAGCGAGCGAGACCCGGATTGACCGCCTTGGCGCCGATTCCGAGCCAGGCGTGGTCGACCCGGCCGCTCTGGAGGAGCTGGGCGACGACGTCCTTGACGGTGTTCGAGGGGACGGCGAAGCCGATCCCGACGTTCCCCGCCGCGCCACCGGTCTCGATCTGGGTGTTCACACCGATCACCTGGGCACGCGTGTTGAGGAGCGGCCCGCCGGAGTTGCCGCGGTTGATCGGCGCGTCGGTCTGGATCACATGGTCGATCGTGAAGTTGTTGGGCGCCGTGATCCCGCGCTGGATCGCGCTCACGATTCCCGCGGTCGCGGTGCGGTCGAGGCCGAAGGGATTGCCGATCGCAACGACCGAGTCACCGACCCGCACGTTGTCCGAGTTCCCGAGCGGAAGCGGCGTGAGCGCGTTCGCATTCGCGTCGACCTGCAGGACGGCGAGGTCCGTGGACGGATCGCTTCCGACGAGCCGGGCGACGACCGTGTCGCGGTTCGAGAAGCTGACCCGGATCTGGTCCGCTCCGTCGATCACGTGGAAGTTCGTGACGATGTGGCCCGTCTTGTCCACGACGAAGCCCGAGCCGAGCGCGTCGCCGCGGTCGGCGCCTCCGACGTTGCTCGTCGACGCGATCTGCACGACCCCTGGGGCCGTGCGCTCGTAGATCTCACCCGCGGTCAGCGCACGCGTCGGAGCGGGCGCCGGCTCGGTCGTTTGGGGCGCCGTGGTCTCGACGACGGTCGTCTCGCCACCCTCGAGACCGCCGAGGAGCGCGACGGCCCCCACCGCGAGACCGCCGCCGAGGGCGGCGGCGGCTACGAGGGCTGCATACGGACGCGCGGTGCTGACGACGGACATGCCCGTCCCTTATAGACCCGCACGCATGAACCCTGGGTAAGAGCGGGTTAAGTGCCCGTTGTCTGCGCTGTTGCGCCGTCAGCCGGCGAGGATGCCGGTGACGTACATCGCCGCGATACCCGCGACGAAGCCGCCGATCGCATACCCGGAACGAAGCCCGCCCGGCGCCTGCCGGGCGACGTACCGGCTGACTTCGACGACGACCTGGAACGCCGCTCCCGCGGCGATCGCGAAGAACAGGGCCGCCAGCACGTCGCTCGAGGCGTAGCCCCCGATCCAGGCGCCCAGGATGGTCGGCGCGCCCGCGATCAGCGCGAGCCCCGCGAGCACGAGCACGGTCACACGCGTCTTCGCGACGGGGGTGGCGATGCCGAGGCCCTCGGTGACGTTGTGGATCATGAACCCCACGATGAGGAACGTCCCGAGCTGCAGCTCTCCGAGCGCGAAGGACGCGCCGATCGCAAGGCCCTCGCCGAGGTTGTGGACGCCGATGCCGATCGCGACGAGGAGCGCGAGCGCGAGGCCGGTCGCTGTCGCACCGCCGGAGAGCCGGTTCGCGAGGGCCATCATCCCGAGGAAGCTGAGCGCCACCCCGAGCAGCACGAGCCCGCTCCCGCCGAGCCCGGCCGGCAGCGCCGCCTGCAGCTCGAACGACTCGCTGAGCGCCTCGACGCCCAGGAACGCGAGGAGCCCGGCGGTGAAGGCCATGAACGCCGCGAGCCAGGCGGCGCTCGCCTGCCGGAGCGCGGGGAGCCAGAGGAGCCCCAGCGCGACCGGGAGGATCCCGACGAGCGTCCCGATCAGGGCGTAGCCGAAGAAGCCCTCGACCGACGGCGTCGGGGTAGCGATCGCGGCCGCGATCTCCTCGACCGTCTCGATCCCGGTGGAGCTCGTCACGCCGACGGTGATCGGGTCGCCCTCAACCCAGTCGAAGGGCACGACGATCGTGCTCGAGCGCAGGCGCCCGAGCGTCGTCGGGCCGTCCACGGTGTAGGGGACGATCGCGTCGTCCACGTTCACGTTCGCGATCGTCAGATCATCCGGCTGCGGGTTCCGGACAAGGATCCGGATCTCGCCGGGCTCGAACTCCACGCGCCGGATGTCGAACTCGTCGGCCGGCGGCGGGTTCGTCCCGATGAGATCGGCGAGCGAGGACCCGCTCGAGACGACCGCGCCGACCGCGATCGCGAGCAACACGACCGGAACGACCGCCCACAGCCGCCAGCCGATGCGCCCGCGAGCCGTGGCGGAACCGGCCTCCACTAGTCGACGACCTCGAAGAAGCCCATCCAGCCGAGCTCGGCGAACTCCGACTGGTGCGCGTGGAACATGAATCGGCCCGTGTTCGCGAACTGGATCTCGATCACGCCGCGCTGGCCCTGGCACTGCATGACAATGTCGGTGTACTCCCAGTTGTCACCGGTGCCTGTCGGTTGGTACCGGAAGAAGTCGCCGTGGAGGTGGAACGAGTTGATCAGGTCGAACTCGGTCAGGTTCGCGAGGTAGATCCGCACGAGCTCCGAACGCCGAACGCGGATCGGGTACTTCGCGTAGTAGAACGACCGACCGTTGACGGTGTAGAAGTTGTTCCCGCCGTCGGCGTCCGTGTCGAAGCCGTTCATCACCATGACGAGCTCCCGTGCCGGCGCGCGCGGCTCCTTCGGGTCGATGATGAACGCGCCGTAGAGCCCCTTGTGGATGTGCTTCTTGAGCGGCGTCGAGTGGCAGTGGTAGAGATGGAGGCCGGCGGGACGCGCGCGGAACTCGTACGTGAACTGCCCGCTGGGCTCGACGATCTCGAAGACGCCGTCCATGTTCGAGGGGTGGATGCCGTGGAAGTGGATCGTGTGCGGGTGCGACCCTTCGTTACGGAACCTCACGCGCAGGAGGTCGTCCTCGGTGGCGCGGATCACGGGCCCCGGAGCGGAGCCGTTGTACGTCCACGCTGGAAAGAAGATGCCCGGGGCGATCTCGAGGTCGGTGTCGACTGCGACGAGCTCGTGCTCGCGCGCCCGGCCCGGCCGGTAGGGGCGGGCGGGTGGCGGGTAGAGGACGTGGTCGAGGTCCCGCGGGCCGCCGACCGCCGGTACTTCGTCGCCGATCATCGCCGCGTGCCCCTGTGCCGCGTGAACATGGTTTGCGGGCATACGGGGGTGCGAGTGACTCGAGTGGTCGTGGCCCCCGGCCTCGGCCTGGCTCTCGAGCGCGAGCTTTCCCACGAGGGGTGCAGCCGCAAGCGGAGCGGCCGCGGCGAGGAGCTTCCGGCGCGAGAGTTTAGGCATAGCTAAATCCGATTCGGAGTGTAACCTAAGTGGGCTCCCGTGGGAACCCCGGCCACCGATCTGACCGTCGCCGTCCAGGACTACCTGAAGGCGATCTACGCCCTCGAGATCGAGGGCGAGCGCGTGACGACGTCAGCCCTCGCGACCCGCATGGGCGTGCGCGCCCCCTCGGTGACGGCGATGACGAAGCGCCTCGCGGAGCTCGGGCTCGTCGAGCGGGCGCCCTACCGGGGCGTCGTGCTCACGGAGGACGGCCGCCGCGGCGCGCTCGAGGTGCTCCGGCACCACCGCCTGCTCGAGCTCTACCTCGTCGACCGCCTCGGCCTGTCCCTCGCCGACGTGCACGCCGAGGCCGAGCTTCTCGAGCACGCGCTCTCGGAGGAGCTCGAGGCGAAGATCGACGCCGAGCTCGGGTTCCCGACCCACGACCCGCACGGTGACCCGATCCCGGATCGCGAGCTGCACCTCGAGCAACGCTCCGGGCGAACGCTGGCCGATCTCGTACCGGGTGAGCCTGCGGCCGTCGCGCGCGTTCCCGACGGAGACCCGGAGCTCCTGCGCTACCTCTCCGAGCTCGGTCTCGTTCCCGGGTCGAACGTCGAGATCGTCTCGTATGCGCCGTTCGCGGGGCCGGTGACGGTGCGAACCGACCTCGGAGACCACGCGATCTCGCTCGAGCTCGCGGCCCGCGTCACCGCAGCCGCAGCGTAGGACCGGCTAGGCCAACTCGAGCGCGACGGCCTTCACGTCCGTCTCGCGCTCGTCGCCGAGGGCGCCGTCGATCTTCCGCTGGAGCTCACCCGACTCGAGCAGCTCCTCCGTGATGTCCGCCCCGCCGATGAGCTCACCCTTGACGAACACCTGCGGGATCGTCGGCCAGCCGGAGATCGCCGCGAGCTCCTGCCGGATCCGGGGGTCCGGGAGGATGTCGACGGTCGTGACGGGTGCGCCCACGGCCCGGAGCGCGTTCAGCGCCCGGTAGGAGTTGCCGCACATGACCATGTCGGGCGTGCCCTTCATGAAGAGCGCGACCGGCTCCTTCGCGATCACCTCGGAGATCTGCTCGTTCAGCGTCGTCATGGGCGTCCTTTCGTCTTGATCCTGAGCTCGTGGATGGATCCGTCACCGAGCAGCGCTGCGAGCGCCTCGTTCACGCGGCGGTGCTGGTCGAGGAGCGAGAGGCCGTCGAAGCCCGGGCTGGCCACGGTCACCTGGAAGTGGTCACCGGTTCCGGTGCGGTCCTCGACCGCGAGCTCGTCGGCTTCCGGAAAGGCCCGCTCGAGAAGCGCGTGAATGGTCTCCGCCTCCACGCGGCCATGCTACCGCTCGGTAGTCTCGGTGCCGATGCGCCTGCTGCGGACACTTCCGCTCGTCGTGCTCGGCGCCTGGCTGGGAGCCGCGGCCTCGGCGGCCTTCGTCAAGCGCTCACTGCCGTCCCGCGGCGACGAGGAGAGCGACGAGGTCATGCTCGTCGCGGTCTTCGACGGCGTCAACCTGAAGAGCCGGGCGAAGTCGTTCCGCGGAGGCTCGATGCTGTCCTGGTTCGGCGGGATCGCCGTGGATCTGCGCGAGGCCGAGCTCGCGCCCGATGCGCGGCTGACCGTCCACACGCTCTTCGGCGGGATCGCGCTCAAGGTGCCGGCGGACTGGCGAGTCGAGTCGGACGTGAACGTCCTCGCCGGAGGCGTGGACGTGGCCGGCGTCTCGGACGAGCCGGACGCGCCGACGCTGCGGCTCGAGGGCATGGCGCTCTTCGGTGGCATCGCGGTCGGCGCGAAGGCCGACGAGGTCTCGCCGCCCGCGCCCGAGAGCTAGCGGGTGCGCCGAGCCACACGGTTCCTCGTCTCGCTCCCCGAGCGGCTCGTTCGCGCGCTCGCCGCCGCGACCGGTGGCGCGATACACGAGACCGCTGAGCTCGTCCTCCCGCGGCTCGTTCGCCGCTCGCGGCTGTACGAGGCGACGGCGAAGAACCTCCTCCGGATCTCCGTCGAGCTCGTCGGCGGGGTCGAGCGGCCCACGACGGAGGTCGCTGGCGAGTTCGAGCCGTCGCCGGGGAAGCTCGCCGTGCGCAAGGGGGCGGGGAACGTCGTCGAGCTCGGGTCGATCTTCGCTTTCGGGTTCTCGCCGCTCTGGCTCCTCGCCGCGGCCGCCGACGTCACGCACGGCACGCGTGTCTACCTCGATGCGCTCGTCGGCGAGCTCAAGGGCGCCGGCGTGATCGGCGAGGACGTCGAGCTCCACTCGGTCGACGATCTGCTGGCGTCGCTGGAAGGCGCGAGCGGCACGACCGCACGGCTGATCGACATCCCGCCGCTCGAGCTCGAGGCGCTCAAGCAGTCGCTCACCGACCTTCGGGAGGATGCGAGCGGCCTGCCGTCCCCCGTGGAGCTCGAGGCCGTCTATCGAGGCCTCGTCGCGGAGGCCGCCCGCGAGGAGAAGAGCGTGCTCGAGGTCTCGGTCGGCGTCGGCTTCGCGTTCTTCAACTCGGCGCGCAAGGTCGGGCGCCAGCACGTCCTCGAGCCCTACACCGAGGACCTGAAACCCGTCCGCGACGAGGGCTTCGGGTCGTACGCGCTGCGCGTGGGACGGCCGTACGCGAGCGCGGTCGTGCGGCACTTCGATCCGCGACGGGAGTCGCTCACCGAACGCGGGCTCGACCGGCTAGGGGGCACGAAGCTGCTTGAATCGGAAGGGATGGCGCATCCAGACAGCTTCGGAGCACGCGACCGCATCTCGGTGGGCGGCACCGAGCACGAGATCTTCCGGCTCGAGCCGCTCCAGTCGCGATACGACGTCTACCGGCTGCCCTACACGCTTCGCATCCTGCTCGAGAACGTCCTCCGCCACGAGGATGGCGTCACGGTGACGGGCGACGACGTCGAAGCGGTCGCGGGTTGGGTCGCCGCGGCGGAGCCGTCGCAGGAGATCTCCTTCACGCCGGGCCGCGTGCTGCTCCAGGACTTCACGGGCGTCCCCGCGGTGGTCGATCTCGCCGCCATGCGGAACGCCATGCAGGACCTCGGCGGAGACCCGGCGATGATCAACCCGCAGCTCCCGGCCGAGCTCGTGATCGACCACTCGGTGCAGGTGGACGAGTTCGCGACCCGGCTCGCGATCACGCGGAATGCCGAGCTCGAGTTCGAGCGAAACCGTGAGCGGTACGCGTTCCTGCGCTGGGGCCAGAGCGGGTTCGAGGACTTCAAGGTCGTGCCGCCGTCGACCGGGATCGTGCACCAGGTCAACCTCGAGTTCCTCGCGCGCGTCGTCGACGACCGAAACGGGGTCGCGTTCCCGGACACGCTCGTCGGGACCGACTCGCACACGACGATGATCAACGGGCTCGGCGTCCTCGGGTGGGGTGTCGGCGGAATCGAGGCCGAGGCAGCGATGCTCGGCGAGGCCGTCTCCATGCTCGTGCCCCAGGTCGTCGGGTTCCGGCTCTCCGGAGCGCTTCCCGAGGGCGCCACCGCGACCGACCTCGTCCTCACGGTGACGCAGATCCTGCGCGAGGCCGGGGTCGTCGGGAAGTTCGTCGAGTACTTCGGGCACGGGCTCGCTGCGCTGCCCCTCGCCGACCGCGCGACGATCGGAAACATGTCGCCGGAGTACGGGGCGACCTGTGGGTTCTTCCCCGTGGACGCGGAGACGATCCGTTACCTGCAGCTGACCGGTCGACCGGACGATCGGATCGCGCTGGTGGAGGCGTACTGCAAGGAGAACGGGCTCTGGCACGACCCGGAGGAGCCGCCGACGTACTCCCAGATCGTCGAGCTCGACCTCTCCACCGTCGAGCCCTCGCTCGCGGGCCCACGGCGGCCGCAGGATCGCGTGCCGTTGCGCGAGGCCAAGCAGGCGTTCCTCGACGCGCTGCCGAGCTTCGGCGTCGACTACGGGAACGCGCACGACGAGGCGATGGCCGAGACGTTTCCTGCGAGCGATCCGCCCTCGGACACCGCTCCCGGGAGCACACCGACCAAGGAGGGCGCCATCGTCTCGGTCGCGCCGCGCATCGTGCTGGCCGAGCGCCCGGCGCCGACGGTGACGCTGAACGGCGAGACCTTCGAGCTCGAGCACGGCTCGGTGGTGATCGCCGCCATCACATCGTGCACCAACACGTCGAACCCGGCGGTCATGGTCGGCGCCGGGCTCCTGGCGAAGAAGGCGGTCGAGAAGGGCCTGCGCCGCAAGCCGTGGGTGAAGTCGAGCCTCGCGCCCGGCTCGAAGGTCGTCACCCAGTACTACGACCGGTCCGGCCTCACGCAGTACCTCGAGGAGCTCGGCTTCCACACCGTCGGCTACGGCTGCACGACCTGCATCGGAAACTCCGGGCCGCTTCCGGAGCCGATCTCGCGGGCGATCGCGGAGAGCGACCTCGTCGTCTGCGCCGTCCTCTCCGGAAACCGCAATTTCGAGGCGCGCATCCACGGCGAGGTGAAGGCGAACTACCTCGCTTCGCCGCCGCTCGTGGTCGCGTACGCCCTCGCGGGCCGGATGGACGTCGACCTCGTGAACGAGCCGATCGGCGTCGGCTCAGACGGTGAGGACGTGTACCTGGCGGACATCTGGCCGGCGCCCGAGGAGGTGCGCGACACGGTCGCGGGCGCGATCGGCGAGGAGATGTTCCGCGAGACGTACGCCGACGTCTTCACGGGCGACGAGACCTGGCGCTCGCTACCGGTTCCCGAGGGTGAGCTCTTCGCCTGGGACCCGGGCTCGACCTACGTGCGCCAACCGAGCTATTTCGCCGGCATGCCGCCGGAGCCGGGCCTCGTCGAGGACATCGCGGGCGCGCGCTGTCTCGTCTCGGTCGGCGACTCGGTCACGACCGACCACATCTCACCCGCCGGTGCGATTCGGCCGGACTCCCCGGCCGGCCGCTACCTCGTCGAGCACGGCGTCGAGCGCAAGGACTTCAACTCGTACGGCTCACGGCGCGGGAACCACGAGGTCATGGTGCGGGGGACCTTCGCGAACGTCCGCCTGCGGAACCTCCTCGTTCCCGGGTCGGAGGGGACCTGGACGGTGCACCTGCCCTCCGGCGAGGAGGGAACGATCTACGACGTCGCCGAGCGCTACCGCGCCGAGGGCGTCCCGCTGATCGTGCTCGCCGGCAAAGAGTACGGGTCAGGGTCGTCCCGCGACTGGGCTGCGAAGGGCCCGAAGCTGCTCGGCGTGCGGGCCGTGATCGCGGAGAGCTACGAGCGGATCCACCGCTCGAACCTGCTGATGATGGGCGTCCTGCCGCTTCAGTTCCTGCCGGGCGAGAACCTCGAGTCGCTCGGGCTGACCGGACGCGAGGAGCTCTCGATCTCGGGCGTCGAGAACGCCGAGGCGAGCGAGGTCACGGTGAGTGCGGACGGCAGGGAGTTCCGCGCCACGGTCCGCCTCGACACCCCGCGCGAGCGGGAGTACCTCCGCCACGGCGGGATCCTCCCCTACGTGTTGCGCCGACTGCTCGCCGTCTGAGACCGAAGCTCCGGCGGCAACGGTCGCGCATGGACGACGACGAGGGTCGTCGTCGGGCGCGTGAGGGCGACGTAGAGCTCGCGCAGTCCCTGGCCCCGGCCGCCTACCGCCTCGTCGACGATCTGTGCCGGCTCGACGACGATCACGTGGTCGAACTCCATGCCCTTCGCCTCGCGCGGCGTGAGAACGGAGAGCCGCGTGTCGTCGAAGAGGGAGCCCGGAGCCGCCTCGGCGTCGCCGCGGAGCGAAGGCGGGGCGATGACCGCGAGCAGCCCCTCGGCGCCGGCCAGCCGCGCCGCCTCCTCGTACGCCGCGTCGAGCGGCGACTCGGCGTGGGCGATGCGCGGCGGCTCGGCGCCGGCTCGATACGCGACCGGCGGCTCCACGTCCGGGGCGATGTGGTCGAGCAACGGAAGCGCGAGAGCCATGATCTCGCGCGGCACGCGGTAGGCGTGGCGAAGCTCCTCGACCTCCGCGCGTTCCCCGCCCGGAAGCTGCGCGAGCACCTCGTCCCAATGTGCGTACGGCACCGGACCGGTGGCCTGCGCGACGTCACCGAGCATCGTGAAGGTCCCGACCGCGCGGCGGGCGATCATCCGCAACTGCATCGGCGTGAGGTCCTGGGCCTCGTCCACGATCACGTGGCCGTAGCGGGAGGGCGGGCCGTGGAGCACCTCACGAGCCTCGTCGAGGAGTGGGAGATCGGCCGTGCTCCAGCCGCTCCGCGCACGCCGCAGAAGCGGTTGCTCGTCCTCCTCGAGGATCCCGTCCGCGGCTTCCGCGAGCCGCTCCCGCGAGGACAGGAGCTGGCGGACGAGCTGCTCCGGACGCGGAGCCGGCCACACGGCGTCGAGGAACCGGTTGAGCACGCCGTCCTTCCGGAGCGACTTCTCCACCTCGTCGAACGCCCGCACGGCGAGGCCTCCGAGGGTCGCCCCGTAGTCGGCGTAGAAGCGGCGGAGGACGTCCATCCGGAACCGCTCGCGCGCCACGGACGAGAGCCCCAGCTCCGAACGCGCTGCCTCGAGAAGCTCCGCGACCTCCTGCTCGCGCACCCCGACGAAGTGGCCCTCCATGCGGACGACGAGCTCCTGCGGCTCGCCCTCCGAGCGGAGCGCCGCTGCACGACGAATGACCCGCGCCAGCCGCGAGTCCGCCTTCAGACGCTCGACCTCCGGCGAGTCCACGAGCGTCACCTCGGCACCATCGACGAGCTCCGCCACGGCACGCTGGTCGACCGCGTCCTCGCCGAGCGAAGGCAGGACGTGCGAGACGTAGTCCATGAACACCGGGTTCGGGCCGACCACGAGGATCCCGCGGAGTGCATCGCGATGCGAGAAGAGGAGGTACGACGCGCGGTGGAGGCCGACGGCCGTCTTCCCCGTACCCGGTCCGCCCTGGATGACGAGGGGCGGCTCGGGCGGGCGGGCGATGAGCCCGTACTGGTCGGCCTGGATCGTCGCGACGATGTCTCGCATGCGCGCATCGCGAGCGCGCTCGAGCTCCTCGAGCAGGAAGTCGTCGACCGTGGACGCTGCGTCGGCGAGCGAGCCGTCGAGTGCCTCGTCGCTGATGCCGGTGAGCGTCCGACCCCGAAGACGGAAGCGGCGCCGAAGCGTGACGCCGTGCGGCTCGGCGGGCGTCGCGGTGTAGAAGGGTCGAGCGGCGGGCGCCTGCCAGTTGACGACGAGCATGCCGTCGTCGTCCTGGACCCAGCGGCGGCCGACGTAGAGGGAGTCGCCCACGGAGTCGAGGTCGATGCGGCCGAAGCACAAGATCTGTTCGGCGGCCTCGTACGCGGCGAGCCTGCGGTCCACCCACGCTTCGACCTTCCCGGCGGCGATGTCGAGGCCCTCGGAGCCGATCGCGGCAGCGCCCGCAACGCGCAGGAGCGCCTGGCGCATGCTCTCGAGGCACTCGTACGCGTGATCGAGGTACGCCTGCTCGGCGGGGATGTCCGGATGCGCCATGCCGCTACCCCGGTGGCTTCCAGCCGACGAAGATGGCCCAGCCGAGGTACTCGCGCCCGTAGCGGAGGTACGTCGCCTTGTACCGCTCGTGGCGAGCGCGGATCTCCTCGGCGTCCGGGTCGCCCGCGTTCTCCGCGAGCCACTCCTCGACCGTGCGCCAGTGGAGCGTCTCGTAGCCGTCGAAGTCGTCCTCCGAGGAGGCGATCACCGTCACGACCCTGAGCACGCCGGTCTCCATGATCGCCACCGTGCCGTCGAGCGACGTGAACGGGTCGTTCCGGTCCGCGTAATCCTCGGGCAGCGGCAGCCTCCGCCAGAATGGCTCGCCGACGACGACGTGCCCGCCCGGCCGCGCTGCGGGCTCGAGCGCGTCGAGCGTCCCCGCGAGACCGCTCCAGACGAAGCTCGCGCCGAGGCACAGCGCGACGTCGTAGGCCCCGGCGGGAAATTCCTCCTGCGAGGCGTCACCCAGCCGGAAGGTCACGCGCTCGCCGAGCCCCGCCGCTTCTGCGCGCTCGACCGCCACCGCGTGGAACTCGGGCGCGATCTCGATGCCCTCGACCGTGCATCCGAACTCCTCGGCGAGGAGCACCGCAGGGCCGCCCCGCCCGGACGCGACGTCGAGCACGCGCGAGCCCGGGCCGAGCCGGAGACGCTGCCCGAGAAGCCGCAGCTTGTCCTCGGAAATCGGGTTCTGGAGCTCGTGATCGCGCTCCGCGACGATGAAGTAGCGCGGGATCACGGCCCCATTGTCACACGGGCGGATACGCTCAGCCGCCAGGTGGCCGCACGCGAGCCGATCGAGGGGAGCTGGGGCATCGATCCCGTTCCCGAGCGCCTGCGCGTGCTCGGGACTTTCGACACGGGGCTCCTCTGGGGGAACCTGGGCGTGTCGCTGCTCGTCATCGTCGCGGGCGCGGCGCTCGTGCCTGCGCTCTCGCTTCCGGATGCTCTCCTCGCGATCCTGCTCGGCTGCGTGATCGGAAACGCGATGCTCGGGGTCGCGGGCGCGATCGGGACGGATGCGCGCGTGCCGGGCATGGTGCTCATGCGGGCGCCGCTCGGGCGCCGCGGCTCCTACCTCCCGACGACGGTGAATGTGCTCCAGGGCCTCGGCTGGTCGATCTTCGAGCTCCTGATCATCGCGACCGCCGCCGCCGCCCTCTCGGACGAGCTCTTCGGCTTCCGCGCGCAGTGGCTCTGGACGCTCGGCTTCGGGGTCGCGACTTTCGCCCTGGCGCTCCTCGGGCCGATCGGCTTCGTCCGTCGGTTCGTCCGCCGGATCGCGGTCTTCGTCGTCCCGGTCGCGGTCGGGTACCTCACGTGGTGGGCGCTCGACGGCGCCGACCTCGGCGCGATCTGGGAGGCCCCCGGCGAGGGCGGACTCTCCGTCTGGCAGGGCGCCGACGTCGTCGTGGCGATCACGGTCTCGTGGATCCCGTTCGCCGCCGACTACACGCGGTTCTCGACAAACCGTCGCGCCGGCGGGCTCGGCACCGGCCTCGGCTACCTCGTCCCGGACGCCTGGCTGCTCGCGCTCGGGGTGGTGCTCGTGCTCTCGCGGGACCTGAGCGATCCTGCGGCGCTCCCGGCCGCGGTGGTCGCGGGCGGCGCCGCCGCGATCCTCGCGCTCTTCGCGCTGCTCGCGACCGAGACGGACGAGGCGTTCGCGAACACGTACTCGGCGGCGGTCTCGCTCCAGAACCTCGTACCACGAGCACCGCAGCCGCTGCTCATCGCACTCGTGACCGCCGCGGCGGTCGCGGGTGCGCTCGTCGTCGACCTCGTGAGCTACCAGAGCTTCCTGCTCCTGCTCGGGTCGGTCTTCGTCCCGCTCTTCGCGGTGCTCCTCGCGGACTGGCTCGCGACAGGAGCGCGCTATACGCCGGACGACGTCTTCGGCGCGCCGGCCTGGCGCCCAGGGCTCATTGCCGCCTGGATCGCGGGGTTCGCGCTCTACCAGTGGCTGTATCCGACGGGGCCGAGCTGGTGGACCGACGCCGTCGGGCGGCTCGACCCACCCGAGTGGGAAATCGGAGCGACCGTCCCGAGCTTCCTCGTGTCCTTCCTGCTCGCGGGCGCAGTGGCAGTCCTGTCGCGGCGGTTCACGCAGGGAGCCGCCACGGCGTGAGCACGATCGCAGCGATCGGAAACCTGACGCGAGACGTCGTCGCGCGGCGCCGACCCGCGCCCGGGGGGCGGCGTCTTCTACGCCGCCAGAGCGCTCGCACGACTCGGCGCGGACGCGCGCATCGCCGCGGCGTGCGCGGCCGAGGACCGCGCGGCGCTCGTCCCGCCGCTCGAGGCGTTCGGCCTCCCGGTCGCGTGGTACGAGTCCCACGCGACGACCGCATACAGCTTCCACTACGAGGGCGACCGTCGGATCATGCGCCAGGACGACGTGGGGGACGCGTGGTCGCCCGAGCAGAGCCTCGAAGCAGCCGGCGATGCGCCGTGGGTGAACGTCTGCGCGCTCGTCCGGACCGAGTTCCCGCCCGGAACACTGGCGGCGCTCGCAGCCGACGGCCGCCGACTGCTCGTCGACGCGCAGGGGCTCGTCCGGCGGCCGGATCTCGGCGAGCTCCGGACCGACGGCGAGATCGGCGACGCTCTCCGGCACGTCGAGATCCTCAAGCTCAACGACGAGGAGGCGGAGACACTCGTCGGGAGCGCCGACCCCGAGCGCCTGCGCACGCTCGACGTCCCCGAAGTGCTGCTCACGCTCGGATCGGAGGGGGCATACGTGATCACGCCGACGGTGATCGAGCATGTGCCCGCCGAGCCCGTCGAAGGCCCGGTCGACCCGACGGGCGCGGGCGACACGTTCTCGATCTGTTACCTCGTGCGGCGCGACGAAGGAGCCGAGCCGGTCGAGGCCGCGCGCGCCGCGACGGCGACCGCCGCCGCATTTCTCGCGAGCCCCTAGAGCCGGAACTCGCCGCGCGCGACGACGACCGCCCTCCCGCCCACGGCAACTCGCACGACTTCGTCGTCTCGGGAGTCGGCGAGCGCGAACAGCGTGGACGGGCGGCCGATCTCGTCGCCCTGCGAAACCTCGATCCACTCCCCCCAGGGAACGCCCGCGTGCCGGCACACGTGGACCGCGAGCGGGCCGGCGGCGGACCCCGTCGCGGGATCCTCGGGAACACCGCTGAACGGGGCGAACATCCGCGTCTTCCACCGCGTGCCCGAGCCGGCGAAGCAGTTCGCCATGACCTCCAGCACGCCGAGCGCATCGAGGTTCGGCCGGAGCTCGGCGACCTCTTGCTCCGAACCGAGCGCGACGAACGTGTGCTGGACGCCGTTGTCGTAGCGCTCGACGGGCATGCGCGAGCCCTCGATCCCGAGTGCGGCGAGCAGCGCCTCCGGCTCCGGGTAGGGCTCGACCTGCGGAAGCGGCTGCTCCATGCGACCGAAGACGACCGTCCCGGACGCGTCACGCTCGAGCTCGACCGGCACGAGGCCGCCCTTCGTCTCGAGCTCGACGACCCCGCGCTGCAGCGGTGCTGCGAGCACCCACGCCGTGCCGAGGCAGGGGTGGCCCGCGAAGGGGAGCTCTTTCCTCGGCGTGAAGATCCGGACGCGCACCGTTCCGCCGCCCTCCGGCGGCAGCACGAAGGTCGTCTCGGAGAAGCCGATCTCGAGCGCGAGTGCCTGCATGGTCGCCTCGTCGACGTCGCGCGCGTCGGTGAAGACCGCGAGCTGGTTGCCTGCGAGCGCGCGGTCGGTGAAGACGTCGACGACGACGTACCGCAGCCCGGCCATGCGCCCACACTACTCCTCGCGAGGCTTGGCTATCCTCGCCCGCGATGCGCGTCTTCCTCGTCCGCCACGCGCACTCGGACCCCGGCGACCCAGACGAGTTGCGCCCGCTCTCGGGGCGAGGTCGAGACGAGGCACGTGCTCTCGCGAAGCGCCTCAGCGAGCACGAGACGCCACCGCGAATCATCGTCACGAGCCCGCTTCTCCGAGCGCGCGAGACCGCCCAGGCGATCGCGGACGCCACCTCGGCAGAGCTCAGGATCGACGAGCGGCTCGCGCCGGGCGCGACGCTCGAGCTTCTCCGCGAGGCGGTCACCGACGTCGAAGCGCCGGTCGCGACCGTCGGCCATCAGCCCGACTGTTCGGAGATCACCATCGCGCTGACGGGCTCCGACCCCGGCTTTCCGACCGGCGGGGTCGTCGAGGTCGAGGTCGATCAGGTGTCGGGTTGACCCGACCGCGGCATCGTCGCCAGGAGCCGCTCCTCGAGCTCGGACCACCAGGCGGTGCTCCACGCCATGAGGTCGATGCCGTAGCGGAGGACCTCGCCGCTCGGCCCCTCGACCGGGCCGAGCTCCTCGGCGATCTCGAGGAAGTGCTGTCCCGCATCGGCGAACCACCTGCGTCTCCTCCGGACGAGCTCGAGCAGCTCCTCGCCCGAGACGAGATCGCCGAAGAAGAGCCGGAGGAGCCCCTCGTCGCGGACGTCGTACTGGTCGACCTCGCCGTGCAACCAGTCCGAGAGCGCCCGCTCGCCGGCTGGCGCAAGCTCGTACACGCGACGGCGCCTGCGGCCGTACGGCTCGTCCCGCGCGACGACCAAGCCGGCCCGTTCGAGCGACTTGAGCTCGGGGTAGATCTGCCCGTAGCTCGCCCGCCAGAAGAAGCGCGTCGAGAAGTCCGTGACCCGCTTGATGTCGTAGCCGGTGCGCGACTCCCACTTCAGGAGCCCGAGGATGACGCGGGCGGTGGCACTGAGCATTGACATATCGTACTGATACATCGTAATCTATCGGTCTGATATGTCCAGCGCGATCATCGTCGAGGAGCTGCGGAAGTCGTACGACGGGCTCGAGGCGCTCGGAGGTGTGACCTTCGAAGTGGGGGAAGGCGAGGTCTTCGGCCTCCTCGGACCGAACGGCGCCGGCAAGACCACGACCGTCGAGATCCTCGAGGGCTACCGGCGGCGCGACGGCGGCGACGTCTCCGTCCTCGGCCACGACCCGACCGGTGCGCCGCGCGGGCTCCGCGACAGGATCGGAGTCGTTCTCCAGCACTCGGAGTTCCACCCCTTGCTCACGGTTCGGGAAGTCCACCGGATGTTCGCGGGCTACTACGACCGGCCGCGCGACGTCGACGAGGTGATCGCGCTGGTCGGCCTCGAGGAGAAGCGCGACGCGCGCGTGAAGACACTTTCGGGCGGTCAGAAACGCCGCCTCGACCTCGGCGTCGCGCTCGTGGGCGACCCGGACCTCGTCTTCCTCGACGAGCCGACGACCGGCTTCGACCCGGCGGCGAGGCGCTCCGCGTGGGAGATGATCCGGTCACTGCGCGCGCTCGGGAAGACGATCGTCCTGACGACGCACTATCTCGACGAGGCGCAGCGCCTCGCAGACCGCGTGGCCGTGATCCAGGACGGACGGATCGTCGCGCTCGGGACGCCCGCGGAGCTGATCGCGGAAGCGCGAGCGACCGAGATCCGGTACCAGCGCGACGGTGAGCCCGTTGTGATCGAGACCGAGGAGCCGACCCGCGTCCTCCACGAGCTCACGGGCTCCGCGCTCGCGGCGGGAGAGGAGCTCGCAGACCTCGAGGTGAGGCGTCCGACGCTCGAGGACGTCTACCTCGATCTCGTCTCCGGACAGGAAGGGGAGCGGGAGTGAGCCTTCTGCTTCACCAGCTCGCCTACGAGCAGCGCACGTTCTGGCGCAACCGGGAGTCGGCCGTCTTCATCTTCATCTTCCCCCTGCTCCTGTACGCGCTGCTCGGCTCCGTGTACTCGGGTGAGATCGACGGCGACCCGGCCGCCGACATCCTGCTCGCCGGCCTCTTCGGCTACGCGGCCGCGACGACGGCGTTCGCCGGTCTCGCGATCTTCCTGGTCGTACGTCGCGAAATGGGGCTCCTCAAGCGCATCCGCTCGACGCCGCTCCCGTCGTGGACGTACCTCGCTGCCGTCCTCCTCTCGATGCTCATCGTGTTCGCGCTCCAGTCGATCGCACTGCTCGTAATCGGCGAGTTCGCGTTCGACGCGAGCATGCCGGAGAACCCGCTCGGGTTTGCCGGCGCTGTCGTTCTCGGCTGCCTGTGCTTCGCCGGGATGGGAGTAGGCGCGGCGTCCTTGATCCGTTCGGACGAGGGCGTGTCGGCGGTCGTCAACGTCATCGTGCTCCCGATGGCGTTCCTCTCAGGCTCGTTCGGGCCGACCGACGAGTACCCGGAGTTCCTGCAGGCGATCGCCGCGGTGCTTCCGCTCACGTACTTCCTCGACGTCGTGAACGCTGTCTACCTCGACGGGGATTCGCTCTTCGCGGACCCGAAGGCGGTCGCCGTCTTCGCAGCGTGGGGCGCCGCCGGCCTCGCGATCGCATGGCGCCGGTTCAGCTGGATGCCACGCGAAAGATGAAGCGGGGGCCGGGCCTTGGAGGCCCGACCCCGTTCATGACCTGCATGGTCCTTAGCGGTTCGAGATCAGCGAGAGGTAGTAGAGCAGCACCGCGACCGCCGCCAGGGCGCCTGCGACGTACGTCCACGCGGCTGCCTTGAGGACGCTCTTCACGCCGCCGGCCTCGCTCGCCGCGACGAGCCCGAGGTCGCCGAGCTGCTGCTTCGCGCGACTCGAGGCGTCGAACTCCACGGGCAGGGTCACGATCTGGAAGAGGACTGCGATCGAGTACAGCGCGATCGCCACGTAGAAGAAGCCGACGATGTTGAGGAAGAGGCCACCGATGAGGAACAGGAACCAGATGTTCGACGCGAACGAGACAGCGGGGAACATCGCACTCCGGAAGCGGAAGAACCCGTACGCCTTCTCGTGCTGGATCGCATGCCCGACCTCGTGCGAGCCGACGGCCGTCGACGAGATCGATTTCCCGTGGAAGACCTCGGGCGAGAGGTGCACGGACCGGCTGCGCGGGTCGTAGTGATCCGACAGCGTTCCTGGAGTCTCCTCGACCGGGACGTCGTTGAGCCCGTTCGAGTCGAGAATCCGGCGTGCGACCTGCGCACCCGTCATCCCGTGAGACACGGGGACCTCGAGATTCTTGGCGAACGTGCTCTTCACCCGGTGCTGGGCCCAGAGGCCGATGACCATGGGGACGATGAAGGCAATGAGAAAGGTCATGCCTGGATCGTACCCAGCGGCGTCGGCGCTTCCTGCGCCCGCCGAGGTGACTCAGCGAGTTCTTAACTGCCGGCTTTCGATGCGAACTACGCCCTGCGTAGGCGGTCCGGAACCACGCGCGGGCTCGCCGACTTCCTGCACGAAGCAACCGAGACACACCAAATCGCCTACCGCAAGAGCGCGGTACCCTCAACGCGGCGCCCCCGTAGCTCAGTGGATAGAGCAGCGGTTTCCTAAACCGCGTGCGCAAGTTCGATTCTTGCCGGGGGCACTGTCCTCCGCTCGAAAGCGTGCCGCCTCGAGCATGCGGCGGCATGGACGTGCCTGACTTCGTGGAGCGCTACGAGTACAGCCCGAGGTGGCGCGCGATCGCCCGCGCGACATGGCCGGCGTCGTCGCCCACGCCCAGGAGCAGTGGCGACTTCCGCGTGTGCAGCCACGGGAGCCCGACGAATGCGAGTCCCGGCACGTCGGTCACGCCTCGCGTCGCTCGGGGGAAGCCCAGGTCGTCGAAGATCGGGAGGTCGATCCAGGAGAACGCAGGCCGGTAGCCGCCGGCCCACAACACCGTCGCGATTCCCTCGCGAGCGAGCACGAGCTCCGTCGGATCGTGATCTCGCACCGGGCGCTCCACCCCTGGTGCCGGGGGTGGCAGTTCGAGGCCGGCCGCCTCGACCCAGTCGTCGCAGCGTCGCCGCAGATTGCGTTCGAAGGTCCCGCCGAACTCCAGCGCGGCGTCGAGGTCGGAGGCGAAGAGGGCGCGGCCCGACTCGAAGCCCTCGAATCTCCCGTACAGGTGTGCTCCGGCCCCCTCGAGCACGAGGGCGTTGCAGTCCCGGCCTCCCTGCGAGCCCGAGACCACGACGTTGCCCGCGACACGCGCGGCGGGGCTCGGAAGCACGTCCGGCGTCTCGTCGGTCACTCCGATGTCAACCAGCCAGCGCATGAGCTCGCGTCCGCGGTACCGGCGAGCCATCCACCCGCAGCGCCCGACCGCGAGGTGCACGGCGCGTCCCGTCTCGAGCAGCTCCAACCCGATCTCGCAACCGGACTGTCCACTGCCGACGATCAGCACACCTCCCTCGGGCAGCTCTCCGGGGTTGCGGTACGCCGACGTGTGCATCTGGAGAAGACCGGTTGGCAGCTGCTCCGCCGCCCGGAGCGACAGTGGACGCTGGAAGGCGCCGGTCGCGACGACGACACTTCGCGCGACGAGCGCGTCGTCGCCATGCGTGAGCTCGAAGCCCCCACGCGTGAGTCCGAGCGCGGTCACGTCCGCACTCCGGACCGGTGCGCCGATACGACCGGCGTAGCCGTCGAGCAGCTCCACGACGTCGGCGAGCGGCGCGAACGCATCAGGGTCGACGTCGGACGACTCCAGACCGGGGAGCTGCGTGCACCAGTTCGGCGTGTTCAGGTGGAACGAGTCCCAGCGGGCGCTGCGCCAGGTCTCGCCGACACGCCCCCGCTCGAGGACGACGTGGTCGACACCGAGCCGGGTCAGGTGGTAGCTCGTCGCGAGCCCCGCCTGTCCGGCACCGATGACGACGCACTCGAGCAAGCCGGGATTCTGACGCGCGGTCGTGCCGTTGGCGCCCCTAACCCGCGTGCGCTGGTTCGATTCCGGCCGGGGCACCTCATGAGAAGGGCGTGACCCCCGGCGTGCGGGCGAGCTGTTCGGAGGGCGGAACAGCTCGCCCGCCAGGGGCCCTGGGGAGCCGTCTACGCGGCCTGCCAGAGGCTGAACGGGTTCTGCTCGGTGTCCAGGCACTGGACGTAGGCGCCGACGGTCGGAAGTGCTTGCGGCTCGCCGACGACGCGGCCGCCGAGCTCCTTCACGCGCTCCATCGAGCTCTCGAGATCGTCGACGCCGAAGTACACGACCGGGCCTTCGGTGCCGATCGACGGCATGACGGCGCCACCGGCGTCCGTTGCCATGTGGTACTCGATCGGGCCCTGGGACGGCTCGAACCGCCAGCCGAAGAGCCGACCGTAGAAGTCCTGTGCTCGCCGCGTGTCGTGCGCAGGGAGCTCGAACCAGGCGATCCTTCCGGTCGGTGGGCTCATCGTCTCGCTCACTTCCACTCTCCTTTCGATCCAGTGACGGCTTGATGCTCAGTCACCGCTGCCAGGCTGCCGTGCCGGCTCCCGCCCGGGCATCGTGCGGGCGGATGATGGGCGGGTCGCTTCGGGCCCCCGAACGGTCGACCCACCAACTCCCGGCTCGGGAACGGCGTCAGGGACGGCGTGCGAGCGGATGAGCGCCACGGCGGTCGCGGCGCCGGCGAGCGCGATCACACCCGCGACCACGAGCGCGACGGAAAGGCCGTGGACGAACGCGTCCGGCGACAGCCGGCCGCCGACCTCGTGCGCCACGATCGCGCCCATCAGCGCGATCCCGAGCGAGCCTCCGAGCTGTCGAGAGGTGTTGACGACGGCCGAGCCGACACCGGCCTTCTCGACCGAGACGCCGCCGTGCTCGCGACGGGGGGCAACGTCGAGTCGGCGCTCGAGCCACTTCCGTCGAGGAGCACACCGATTGCCGCTCCCGCGGCACCGCCCGCGAGGACCGCCGCGAGCAGGACCGGGAGCAGGCGATCGAGCGGTCGTCGTGAGCCTGTCGATGTCATGGATCGATCCTCCACCCCGACGGCCTCTCCGGTGATCGGGTGCCCGGCCCCTCGCAGCGACGGGTCGACCGCGCGTGTGGAGGACGCCAGCCTCGTCATGCCGATCGTCCGTTCGACGGATGGGCCGCCGGCGGGTGCGGTGACACGGTCCGGGGTCCGATGGCGTGGGCTGCTCTCCGCCACCCGCTCCGCTCCGCCGAGCGCGAGGCCGCGCACCTGAAGGACGTGGCGGACGAGGGCCGGAGCGCGGCGACGCCTGCGATCCTGATCGGCACCTGGATCGTCGTCGCCGGCGTGCTCGTCGGCTCGGCCGTCGGCCTTGCCCTCCTCACCGCGTACCTCCTCGCACGCTGACACAGGAGGCCGAACGGCCGCGTTGGCGTGCGGTCGCCGCAGCCACCCGCTCGCCGGCGAGCTTTCGTGCGGAGGTCAGCGCGCCGGAGGTGCGTGCAGCCCGAGAACGCTTCTCGCGCCGAGCGTGAGGACGACGAGCGCGAGCGCTCCGACAATCAGCACGCCGACGAACCTCGACGTTCCGAGCATCGACCATACGGTGACGAATGGCACGTCCCTGGGACGCGCCCACGTCCCAGCGCGATAAATCATCACGCCCATGGAGACTGCCGTCGCACCCAATGTGAGGTACGGCCAGCGCCGAAAGGCCAACGGCAAACCGACCGCGAGGAAGGGGAGCGCGGGGATGAAGAAGCGCGGGCCGGGCGAGAGGCCTCCGATCGGGTCGTAGTAGCCGGCGTTCAGCAAGAGGAAGAGCAACGTGACCGCGCCGCAGGCGGCCGCTTCGGCGCGGACCCCACTGCGCCAGAGCAGGACGAGGCCGATCCCGGCAAGGATCAGAACCGGCGACTGAACGAGAAGACCATCCCATGAGGCAAGGACACGGGCGACGTCGACCGGATCGGGGACGCCGATGCCAAACAGGCCCTCGCTTTGCTGGCGCGCGAACTGCTGCGAGACGTAGCTGTACGAGAGGTGCAGCGGCGACTCGAATGCGAGCGTGTTGTAGACACCCAACGCGACCGCACACGGAAGCCCTGCAGCGACGAAGAGCATCGCCCCTCGAATCGTTCGGGTGGCGAGGTAGACGAGCACTACCGCGACGACGACGAGCGCCTGGTACTCGATCAGCACCGCGAGACCGGCACAGAGCCCGCTGGCGATCCAGCGCAGGTCATGTCTGGTGTCGGCACGCAGCCCGGACCACGCCGCGACGAAGGCCGCGAATCCGACGGCAGCCGCAAGCACGTGCTGGAAGAGCGTGGTGGCGAGTGGCAGAGCGAGTGTTCCGAGCCCGAACGCCGTCGCGCTGGCCGCCCCCGTCCCGGCCGCAATGCCTTCGGCCACGCGCCCTACGAGAAAGGTCGCGACCAAGAAGCCGAGCCCGATCGTCAGGACGCGAAATCCCCACGCGAAGCGGCGCTCCTTCCAGATGCCGACGCGTTCGTCCTCGGGCTCGACGACGCCCACGAGACGCAGGGCGAGCAGCGGAGGTACGGCCAGGAAGGAGATACCGGGCGCCTTGTCGGAGTAGTAGTGGCCGCCGTAGACGGCCTTGTCGACCGTCTGGCGGTGCCAGCGGTCGATCCGGAGCGTCTGCTGCTCGGAGATTGCCTGTGTGAGGGCCAAGCGCGTGATGTCCTGGGGACCGACTCGATGGAAGAAGGAGAAGGCGATGACTCCCAGGACGAGGAGTACGAGCCACTCGTGGCGGTAGCGCGCGGTCATCCGGGCATAGCCTGGAAGGCCGCGACGCCGTCTGCAAGAGCGTCCTCCGTCCGTCGACCGCGATGAGCCTGGCCAGGTCGCCCATTGGCAACCCGCCTGGAGCGTGGTATATAGCGACTTGGCGGACTTTGTAGGGGAGAGTCGCCGGAATCGATCGGGGGAGGTGGGGATGAGCGGCCGTGGATCACGGATCGCAAAGCTCTTTAGTTTGCCCGTATTGGCCGTATGCGGGTTCCTCGTCGCCGCGATGTTCGCGGGTGTCGGTCTGGGCGTTGGGACGACCGGCAGTACGACGGAGACGACAACGACAACGGGCGGCGGCGAAGGATGCACGCCCGGCTACTGGAAGACGGACCAGCATCTCGACAGCTGGGTTGCCACCGGCTTTTCGCCGAACCAAACGCTCGAGAGCGTGTTCGATGTCCCCGACAGCCTGGGGATCGACACGATAACGCTACGTCAGGCGCTAGGCCCGCCCACGCCGGGGGCACTGAACGGCGGGGGCGTGAACGCGCTCCTACGGCATGCGGTTGCCGCACTTCTGAACGCGGCGCACCCGGACGTCGACAACGGTCTCACGGCCGCGTCGGTCATCGCCGATACGAACGCGGCACTGGCAAGCGGCGACTACGAGGACCAGAAGAACATCTTCGCCGCCCTCAACGAGCAGGACTGCCCGCTCGACTGACTAGGCGGAGCAGATCGCTGAAGCGACCGTGGACCGGAGCGATCCGGTCCGCGGTCCTTCAAGGTCAGCTCCATACGGCCTCTACCGCGGAGTCCAGACTGTCGCCCAGCTAGCTTCTCGCTGATCGCCCCCTCGGTTGCGGCTTGGGCCGCGCGCTCGTCGCTCCCGAGATCGTCGTCGGACCGCTCTCTCTCGCGACGGTGTGGCGATGATCGCGTCCGCTGCCGCGCGTCGTCAGCCGGCGCAACGCCGAGGCGACGAACTGCCCGAGTGAGGGCGGGACGTGCGCTAGGGTCGGGTGCACGATCCGAGCACCGAGGGGGAGCATGGCCAAGGCAGCTGCTGCGGTGAAAGCTCCGAGGAAGGGGATGGTGTGGGTCCCGGGCGGCACGTTCGCCATGGGTTCCGAGCGCCACTACCCGGAGGAGGCACCTGCCCGCGAGGTCGCGGTGGATGGATTCTGGTTGGACGAGCATCCGGTCACGAACCTGGAGTTCGTGCGGTTCGTGAAAGCGACCGGCCATGTCACCTGGGCCGAGCGGGAGCCCGACCCGGCTCAGTATCCCGACGCCGACCCCGAGATGCTGTTTGCCGGGTCCGTCGTCTTTCAGAAGTCGGCCGGGCCGGTCGACCTCAGCAACCACTTCAACTGGTGGACCTGGACGAGCGGCGCCGACTGGCGCCATCCGGAGGGCCCGGAGAGCTCCCTTCACGGCCGTGAGCGGCACCCCGTCGTGCACGTCGCGTTCTCGGACGCCGAGGCCTACGCGAACTGGGCCGGCAAGGAGCTGCCGACCGAGGCCGAGTGGGAGTACGCGGCGCGCGGCGGTCTCGACGGCGCGGAGTTCGCGTGGGGTGACGAGTTCGCGCCGAAGGGGAAGCAGATGGCGAACACCTGGCAGGGCGAGTTCCCGCATGAGAACACGCTCCTCGACGGCTACGAGGGCACCTCGCCGGTCGGCTCCTTCCCGCCGAACGGGTACCGCCTCTTCGACGTCACCGGGAACGTCTGGGAGTGGACGACCGACTGGTACTCCACCTCTGCCGGCACCGCGTCTCCTTGCTGCGGCGGGGACCTACGCGCGGCCAGCGTCGACCCGAACGACACGTCCGCGATCCCGCGCAGGGTGATGAAGGGCGGCTCGCACCTCTGCGCGCCGAACTACTGCCGCCGCTACCGGCCTGCGGCACGCATGGCCCAGGCGATCGACACGTCGACAAACCATCTCGGCTTCCGCTGCCTCGTGCGCGAGCCGTAGGACTCCGACTGGTACGGGCAGCAGTCGTGCACCGCCGGACGCGCCGCCTTCATCACGGGCCAGTCGCCCATTCGCACGGGCCTGACCAAAGTCGGTCTGCCGGGAGCGAAGGAGGGCCTCTCCGAGCTCGACCCGACGATCGCCGACCTGCTCAAGCAGCACGGTTACATGTGCGGGCAGTTCGGCAGAACCACCTGGGCGACCGCAACGAGCACCTGCCCACCGTGCACGGGTTCGACGAGTTCTTCGGCAACCTCTACCACCTGAACGCCGAGGAGGAGCCGGAGCACCCGGACTACCCCAGGCCGGATCAGTACCCCGACTTCCGCGAGCGGTTCGGCCCACGCGGCGTCCTCCATACCCACGCGACGAACAAGGACAACGCGAAGGAGACCGCGCACTTCGGGCCGGTGGGCAAGCAGCGGATCAAGGACACCGGCCCTCTCACCCGCAAGCGGATGGAGACCGTGGACGAGGAGTTCCTCGGTGGGGCGCTCGACTTCATCGACCGTGCGCACAAGAGGAGGAAGCCGTTCTTCGTCTGGTGGAACTCGACGCGGATGCACATCTGGACCCATCTCAAGAGGCGCTCGCAGGGAAAGACAGGCCTCGGCCTCTACCCCGACGGGATGGTCGAGCACGACGGCCACGTGGGGAAGCTGCTCGACAAGCTCGACGAGCTCGCAATCACCGAGAACACGATCGTGATCTACTCGACCGACAACGGGGCTGAGGTCATGAGCTGGCCCGACGGCGGCTCTACGCCGTTCCCGGCGAGAAGGCGACGAACTGGGAGGGCGGGTTCCGCGTCCCGATGCTGATTCGCTGGCCCGGCGTGATCGAGCCCGGCACGGTCGTCAACGAGATCTGTGCGCACGAGGACCTCCTGACGACGTTCCTGGCCGCCGCAGGCGAGCCCGACATCGCAGAGAAGTGCCTGAAGGGCCACACCGTGGGCGACAAGAAGTACACGGTGCGCCTGGACGGCTACAACCTGCCGCCGAGCTTCCAGGGCGAGGCCGAGGAGTGGCCGCGAAAGGAGTTCCTGTACTGGTCGGACGACGGCGACATGCTCGCCTTGCGGTACAACGAGTGGAAGGTCGTGTTCCGCGAGCAGCGCGCGGTCGGGTTCGGCGTCTGGACAGAGCCGTTCGTCGAGCTCCGCGCACCGGCGATGTATCAGCTACGGGCGGACCCCTTCGAGCGCGGCAGTGAGGCAATCGAATACCACAAGTGGATGGTCGATCACCTATTCCTCATCGTCCCGGCTGCTGCGTACGTCGGGCAGTGGCTCCAGAGCTTCCGCGAGTTCCCACCGCGGATGACACCGGCGTCGTTCAACCTCGAGAAGGTGATGGCGGAGGTGCAGAAACCGGCCAACAAGGCCTGACGGACGAACGTAGGCGAGCTCCCGTTCTGGAAGGTCTACGAGCGCGCCGCCGCGATGGCACGCGACTGACCCGGCGAGCCGGCTCCTCGTCGAGCCGTCGACCCTCTCTTGTAGCCTCGCCGGTCACGGCCGCGTTGCGACTGCCGTCACGCTCCCATGACTCGGTCCCGGAGACATTCGCTCGCCGTCGTCGTGCTGGCTCTGCTTCCGCCTGTCGCGGGAGGCGCGGCGCTGGCGGCATTCGAGCAGGACGCGGTCGACGGGCCGTTCCCGGCGATCGTCGCCGCCGGCCCGACCGCGACGGCAGCGGTGCTCCCCGCCGGGACGTGGCGGGTCGAGCTCGCTCCGCTTCAGGCGGGAGACACCGATCCCGCCGTCTCGCCTGACGGCCGTCGCATCGCGTTTGTCTCAGAGCGCGACGGGAACGAGGAGATCTACGTCGCGGACGCGCGGACGGGCGAGACTCGGCGGCTCACGCACAACCTGCGAGCGGCAGATCGCCGCCCGGCGTGGTCGCCGAACGGCCGCAGCATCGCCTGGCAGAGCGGCCCGCCGGGGGCGGCCGACCTCTTCGTCATGAGGGCGGACGGAACCGGAGGGAGGCTGCTCGTCGGAGGGGCCGGCGACGACGTCGATCCGGCCTGGTCGCCCGACGGAAGGCGAATCGCGTTCGCCTCGACCCGCTCGGGCAGGCGTCAGCTCTGGGCGGTGTCGGCGAGAGGCGGTGAGCCGGTGCAGCTCGCCCAGGTCCCGGGGAGGGTACGAGGCCCCGCGTGGGCGCCCGGAGGAGGACGCATCGTGTTCGCCCTCGAGTCGGGCACAGGAGCCGACATCTGGGTGCTCGCCCTCATCGACGGGAGCATGCGCAAGGTCACGCGCGGCCCTGGGTGGGACTCACGGCCCGACTGGTCGCTGCGCGGCACGCACGTCGCCTTCGCGCGCGCGACCGCGGGGCGCTCGTCGATCTGGGTCGTCGGTGCGAACGGCGCTGCTCCCGGCCGCCCGGTCAGCGGCACGGACCGTCTCTCCGACCCGGACTGGGCGGCGACCGACCGGTCGCTCGTGCCGCGCCCGGACGAGCACCTTCCCGATCTCGACCAGCGCGCGCCGGCCGACGTCCTCGTCGTACAGGCAGGCCGCAGGTTCACGCTCGGCTTCGCGTCCTCCACGGAGAACCGCGGCGTCGGGCCGCTGTGGATCACGGGCGTGCGGCAGGCGGGGCAGCCGATGAAAGCGCACCAGACCGTGGAGCTGCGCGGCGGGGGCACACGCGTCATCCAGGACATCGGGCGTATGCGCTACGAGCGCCACTCACCGCACTTCCACTGGCACCTCAAGTCGTTCGTCACGTACCAGCTGCACCGCGCGAGTGACTTCGCGGTCGTCGCGCACGACGGCAAGAGCGGGTTCTGCCTCATCGACCGTTGGGGGCGCGTGCTCGCGCAGATCCCGGGCACGGGGCCGCCGCGCTTCGTCGGCGACTGCGGGGCGAGGAAGCCCAACGCGCGACGCGTCGAGGAAGGCACGTCCGTCGGCTACATCGACCGCTATCCGGCGTTCTTCCACGGCCAGGAGCTCGACATCACCCGGCTCCCTGCGGGCCGCTACGTCCTCGTGCACCGTGCGAACTCGGAGCGGAGGATCCGCGAGCTCGCCTACTCGAACGACTCCGCCTCGGTCCTCCTGCAGCTCACGTGGCCGGCCGGTCGATCGTCGGCGCCGCGAATCTCGATCCTCCGCCGGTGCGGCGGGACCGAGCGCTGCGACCTGCCGTGACGCCTACTTGTGCCGGTAGACGATGCGGCCGCGGGTGAGGTCGTACGCGGAGACCTGGACGTTGATCCGGTCTCCGGGAGCCATGCGGATCCGGTAGCGGCGCATCTTGCCCGCTGTGTACGCGATGAGCTCGTGGCCGCTCTCGAGCGAGACGCGGAACATGCCGCCGCCGAGCGCTTCCAGCACCTCGCCTTCGACCTCGACCTTCTCCTCTCGAGCCATGTGCTCCCCTTGCAGGTATGGGCGCGCGGCCCGAAGGCCGCGCGCCTGTCTGACGTCCTAGACGGCCTGGACGTTGATTGCCTCGGGGCCTTTTGCCCCCTCACGAGCTTCGAATTCGACGCGAGCGTTCTCGCTCAGCGACTTGAAGCCGGTGCCCTCGATGTTCGAGTGGTGGACGAACAGATCCTTGCCGCCCTCGTCGGGCGTGATGAACCCGTAGCCCTTTGCATCGTTGAACCACTTGACGACTCCGGTTGCCATAAAACACCTCCCCTCACCCTTGATCGAACGGGTAGGAGAAGCGGAGCGCCTCCGGTACTCGTCCTGGTTTCGGGCGGAAGTGTACCTATCAGTCGTCAGGATCCGAGCATCGACCGTCGTGAAGTGATACGGAGCCGGGCCGCTGGTAGTTTCAGCCGTATGGCGACAGCCGATCGGACGTCGCTCGAGGGCCGCGTGATCGCGGTCGCGGGGGCGGGTGGCAACCTCGGGCCGACGGTCGTGGGCAAGCTTGCTCGCGGCGCAGGCCGCCTCTGCCTCTGCGGGCGCGAGCGCTCGAAGCTGGAGGCCCTCGCGGCCGACACGGGAGCGGACGCGGACGTCGACGAGGTCGACCTGCTCGACCCGGCGGCGACGAAGGCCTGGGCCGACGAGCTCGCGAAGCGCCACGGCAATGTGGACGCGCTCGTGCATCTCGTCGGAGGCTGGCGCGGCGGGACGCCGATCGAGGACGCGCCGCTCGAGGACTGGGACGCGCTCGCCGATCTCCTGGTCCGCACCGTGCAGCACGCGACGCAGGCGTTCGCGCCGCACCTGCTCGCGAGCGACCATGGACGGTTCGTGGGCGTGTCGACCGGTCAAGCTCAGGCGCCCACGCACCCGAACGCCGTCTACGCCGCCGCGAAGGCTGCATCCGAGACGTGGACGCTCGCGCTCGCCGACCGCTTCCGAGGCACCGGAACGACCGCGAACCTCGTCGTCGTCGGTGCGATCGTGACCCCGGCGATGCGCGAGGAGAGCCCCGACAAGGACTTCTCGACGTTCACGCCGGCGGAGGAGATCGCCGAGGCGATCGCATATCTCGTCTCGGACGCTGCGGCGTCGATGAACGGGCAGCGGCTCACGCTACGCGGCGCCGCCTAAGTTCCAGCCTCCCGCGACCTCGAGCACCTGGCCGGTGACGTAGGCCGCCTCGGGGGACACGAAGTAGAGGACCGCGGATGCGACCTCCTCAACGCGGCCCGGGCGTCCCATGGGGATCTCCCGCAGGGGCAGCGTCCGCGAGCTCTCGATCACGCCCGGGGCGACGACGTTCGCGGTGATGCCGTTCGCCGCCTCGGCGCGGGCGATCGCCTTCGTGAGCAGCGTGATGCCCGTCTTCGCAATCGCGTACGCGACGAGGTTGGGCCGCGCGACGAGATCTTGCGCGCCGGCGTAGCCGAGGTTCACGATGCGCCCGCCTCCGGCCTCGCGCAGCAACGGCACGACCGCACGACAGGTCGTGAACGTCGCCTCCAGGTTCGTCGCGAGTACGTCGTCCCACTCCTCGAAGGTCAGCTCCTCGAGCGGCGTGTGCACGTAGCTCCCGACGTTGTTGACGAGCACGCGGAGCCCACCGAGCTCACGATGAGCCTCCTCGACGAGCGCGGTGGCCGCTTCGCGGTCGGTCACGTCGGCCTGGAGGAGCACCGTCCGCACGCCCAGTGCCTCCGCCTCCGTTCGCGTCGCCTCCGCCTCGGCGTGCGACGTGCGGTAGTGGACGGCGACGTCGAAGCCCTCACGGGCCAGCGCGAGGGTGATCGCGCGGCCGATGCCGGAAGCGGAGCCGGTGACGAGCGCGCCGCCCTGGCTCATCCGCGGAGGACGCGTGCCGCCAGCCGCTCGCGCCGGAGCTGGAGGAGCGGGAGCAGGAGGACCTGCCCGAGCGCCAACCAGAGGTAGAGAACAGGGACGTCGAGAACGAGGCAGGCACCAAGCACGACGAGCTGCGTCGAGAGGCCGAGGTTCGCGAGCACCGCGAGCGTCGCGCGATCGTGGTACGCGAGCTCCGCGTCACGCCGCCGCGTCGAGCTCCCGTCGCGACCGAGCACGCGTTCGAGGCTGCGCGTCGAGACCGCCCGCACGAGGCGGTCCTGCGGCGCGAACAACACGCCGTAGACGCCGGCGAGGCCACGCTCGATCGGGCCCCCGGAGGCCGGAGGCGGCGAAGGAGGCTGCATGTGCGCCTCGCGGTAGAGCTCCACGAGAGTGAAATCGACGCTCAGCACGAACGTCAGAGAGAGGAGCGCCGCCAACGCGAGCCACGGCTCGCCCGTCAGCCAACCGAGCGCTGCGAAGACGGCGACGTTGACCGCAAGGTCGGCCTCGGTGTCGAGGTAGCGCCCGAGCAGGCTCGCCCGTCCCGACGCCCGTGCAAGCCGGCCGTCGGCGTTGTCCAGCACGGTCTTCAGCTGGAGCAGCAGCGCGGCGACGACCAGCGCGTCCAGCCCCAGCGCGAGAGCTGCGAGGAAGCCCGCCGCCGCGTTCGCGAGCACAACGGCCGGCGGTGGGATCCGCAGTGGAAGGAGGAGCGCCGCGAGAGCGTTCGCGACCGGCCCGAAGAACACCGTGACGACGAGCTCGCGCACGGGGACGTCGCTCCTCGAGCTGTCGAGTGGCCCTGCGACCGCGTCTCCGCCTGAAACCGTCATCGTCAGCGCTCGATCGTAGATACTGGGATCGTGACCCGACCGGATGGCTGGGACGAGGTCGACAACGCGCTCGAGCGCACGTTCGAGCTCGCCGACTTCCGTGAGGCCCTCGCGTTCGTGAATCGCGTGGGCGAGCTCGCGGAGGCGGAGAACCACCACCCGGACATCGCCGTCCACTACAACAAGGTGACCCTCCGCTGGTGGACGCATACCGCCGGCGGGATCACGGACCGCGACCGCGAGCTGGCGGCGAAGTCGAGCGAGCTCTCCTAGGTCGCGCCGTGGCTCCGCCGCGAGTGACCGTCGTCGACGTCGGCCCACGCGACGGCCTCCAGAACGAGCCGGACAGGCTGACTCCCGAGGTACGAGCCGAGCTCGTGAACCGCCTAGCGAGCGCCGGGCTCCCGGTCGTCGAGGCCGCGAGCTTCGTCGACCCGCGACGGGTCCCGCAGATGGCCGGTGCGGAGGAGGTCGTCTCCGGGATCGAGCGTACTGCGGGGGTCGTGTACGCAGGGCTCGCCCTGAACGAGAAGGGTTACGGCCGGCTGGTCGCTTCGGGGCTCGACGAGGTGCGCTTCGCGCTCGGCGCGACGGAGTCGTTCAACCAGCGCAACCAGAACGCGTCGGTCGGGGAGTCCGTGACCGCGGTCGGGCGGATCGTCGAGCGAGCACGAGCTGACGGGATCCGCTGTGCGATCACGATCAGCGTCGCCTTCGGATGTCCGTTCGAGGGCCGCGTCGACGAGGCGCGCGTGCTCGAGCTTGCCACGGCGGTCGCCTCGGCGAGGCCGGACGCGCTGCTCCTCGCGGACACGATCGGTGTCGGGGTGCCAAGCCAGGTGACACGGCTCGTCTCCAAGGTCCGTGAGCTGGGCGTGCCCGTCGGCGGCCACTTCCACAACACGCGCAGCACGGGCTATGCGAACGCGCTCGCAGCGCTCGACGCCGGAGCGGACATCCTGGACGCATCCGTCGGCGGGCTCGGCGGGTGCCCGTTCGCCCCGAACGCGACCGGGAACATCGCAACCGAGGACCTCGCGTACCTCCTCGCGGGCGAGGGGATCGAAACCGGGATCGACCTCGACGCACTCGTGATGGTGTCGGAGTGGCTCGAGACCGTTCTCGGTCGCCGGCTCGAGGGACAGGTGTACCGCGCCGGGCCGTTCCCTCCGGCCATGTCGGATTGAGACGGCTCGCCGAGAGGGCGAGCCGGCCCTTCGACGGATCAGCAGCGCGGCGGCAGGATCGTGCCGCGGACCTCACCGAGCTCGAGGTCGCCCGAGCGGCCTCTGAGGACCACCTCGTCTCCGTCCTCGAGGAACATCCGCTCGCTCCCGTCACCGAGCCGCAGCGGACGCGCCCCGTTGAGCGTGAGCTCGATGAGCGACCCTTCGCTCCCGGGCTTCGGGCCGGAGATCGTGCCGGATGCACAGAGGTCGCCGGTCCGGAGCGACGCGCCATTGACCGTCGCGTGCGCAAGCTGCTGCGGCATGGTCCAGTAGAGGCTTCGCGCGTTCGTCCGTGAGACGACCGTGTCCGCAACCACGGCTTCGAGGTCGACGTCGAGCCCCCACTCCCCCGAAGCGCGGAGATACGCGAGCGGCTCCGGCTCCTGCTGCGGGCCTGCGACGAAGCGATCCTCGAGCAACGCGAGCGGCGTCACCCACGCCGAGATCGAGGTCGCGAACGACTTTCCCAGGAACGGGCCGAGCGGCTGGTATTCCCAGGCCTGGATATCCCTTGCGCTCCAGTCGTTCACGAGCACGACGCCGAAGACGTGGTCGCGAAACGCCGATGCGGCGACCGGCTCGCCCAGCGGGCTCTCCGTGCCGACGACGAAGCCGAGCTCGAGCTCGAAGTCGAGCCTCCGGCTCGGCCCGAAGACCGGCGCCGCATCGTCCGGGCGTTTCGTCTGACCGCAGGGCCGCCGCACCGGAGTGCCACTGACGACGACAGTCCCCGCGCGGCCGTGGTACCCGACCGGGAGGTGGCGCCAGTTCGGGAGCAGCGGCTCGGAGTCGGGACGGAACAGGCGCCCGAGGTTCGTCGCGTGCTCGAGCGAGGAGTAGAAGTCGACGTAGTCCCCGACCTCGAAGGGAAGGTGCTCGGTGACGTCGGCAAGTGGGACGAGGTCGGCACCGGCGGCCACCAGCTCGACCGCCCTCGCCACGACGTCCTCCCAGGCCGCGCGACCGAGCGCCAGGAAGTCGTTCAGTCGCGGCGACTCGAAGGCCACACCCAGGCCGCTCGCGGCGAGGTCGAGTACACCCTCCCCGACCCGGAAGCCGACGCGCGGCGGGGCTCCGTCCGTCGAGAAGACGCCGAGCCCGACGACGCCCTTCATGACGGCAGCATCCCGAGCGCTCGGAGCTCGTCGACCGGCTCGAAGAAGCTGCAGCTCCCGATCGAGCGCAGCCGCTCGTGCCGCGCGTGCCCCACCTCACTCGTGTAGGCACGCCGCTCGCGCCACGCGAAGCGCTCCGCATCGAGCGAGAACGCCTCCGGGTCGTCCTCGGCGAGCGCGTCCTCCTCCTCACCGAACACGACCGCGGCGAGCAGGTTCAGGAGCCCGTGCTCGCCATCCCGACGCAGAGCGTGGTGGAGCCCGGCCGTCGCTTTGAAGGCGATCCCTCGCTCACCGCATCCGCGTAGGAAGCCGCCGAGCGCCGCCTCGTCCGGGATGGAAGCGCCGCCACAGCGCACCTTCGCTCTCATGCCCTGGGCCCCGAGCGCATCGAGCCGCTCGTCGAGCGCATCGTCTAGCGGAACCTCGACGTAGACCTCGGGAGCGAGGCCGGCGACCGCCGCGACGTCGTCGGGCAGAAGCGCCTCGACCGCCTCCACGTCCGGTCGCGGCTCGAACGGCGTGTCGAGAACGACGCTCACGCCGCGACCCACGTCCGGCAGCTCTGCGAGACGGGAGGCCGGGCAGACGAACCGCGCGAGCACGAAGGACGCGGCGCTTTCCCGCGCACGTGCGTCCTCCGCGAGCGCGTCCGGCAGATCGAGGGACGCCGGGGGGAAGAGCGGCGCGTGGTCGATCAGCCCCGAGAGCAGGGCGATCCGTGCATCCGACGGCGTTGCCACAGCGCCTGATCTTCGCAGAGCGTCCCGCGGTGCTACGCGCCTGCGGCCTCGGCCTTGCGCAGGCCGAGGAATGCCCACGTCCAGAACGCGACGCCGAGGCCGATCGCGAGCGCGAACGCCGCGAGTACATGCGGGGGGTCGCCGGCGACGAAGCCGCGCCCGGTTTCGAGCAGGTACGTCACGGGGTTCACCGTCGCGACCGACTCGATCCAGCCCTCGAGCAGGTGGTGCGGCACATACACCGGCGCGAAGAAGAGGACGAGGAAGACAGGCATCTGCATCAGCGGCGCGGCCTGGATCGTCCGGAAGCGCATCGCGATCCCACCTGCCCAGAAGAAGCCACAGAAGTTCACGAGCATCGCGAGGACGTAGAGGCCGACGACGTCGACCGGGCCGCCGCTCATCCGCATCCCGACCGCCAACGCGAGGATCGTGAGCACGACCGCGACGACCATCCACCGTAGGAGCGCCGCAAGCGCGTACCCGATGACGATCCCGCTCCGGTGCGGTGCCGCGAGCAGCAGCCGCTTCGCGAAGCCTCCTTCGAAGTCGCGCGCAAGCCCGAAGCCGGTGAAGACACCGCTGAAGGCGGCGGACTGGAGGAGCACGAAGACGAACTGGAACGCCGTATAGCCAGGCGCGTAGTCGAAGCCCGGGACCTCGCGTAGCTGGGAGAGCCCGCCCGCGAACGCGGTGAAGAAGAAGAGCGGGAACAGCATCGTCGGCAGCACGATCTGCGGGTTCGTGAGCGCGTTCTTCAAGGTCCGCCACGCGACCCCTGAAATGACGTCCCAGCGCCTCACGTCCGCGTCATCCGGGTTCGCAGTGCGCGTGACGCGAGGAAGATCGAGATGGCACCGATCGCGATCGTGGAACCGAACCCGAGCACCAGCGCCTGCGCGTTCCAGCCCTCGTCGATGACGAGGCTACGGACGCACTCGATCATGTACGAGACCGGGTTCAGGGTCGCGGCAATCCGGAACCATTCGACGCCGATGAGGTCGCGGGGAGAGTTCATCGAGGAGATGAAGAGGAAGACGAAGAGGACCGGGAAGAGGGCCTGGATCGTCTCACCGGAGCCGAAGCGGAACGCGAGCCAGGCGCCGAGCGCAGCGAACGAGAGCGAGACGATGGCCGCATAGACGAAGAGCACCGCGACCCCGGCGGGGCCGGAGGCGATCTCGACTCCCATCGCGATGCCGATCGCAAGATAGAAGAGCGCCTGGAAGATGCCGAGCACGACGACGCCTGCAAGCTGGCCGACGAGGAGCGCCCAGTCCTTGAGCGCGGTCAGCGCGAGCCGGTTCACGAAGCCCGTGTCGATGTCGCGCGCGAGGTCGGTGCCCGCGTTCATCGTCGAGAAGAGCGCACCCTGGATGAACGGGACGGCGAGGGCAAACGCGAGGAACGAGTCGGTTGGGAAGCCCGGGAGCTCCGTCGAGGAGTCGAGCCCGGCCGCGTTCACGGTCATCAGCGCGATCGGGAAGACGAGCGGCGGGATGACGCTCGCCGGCTGGCGCGCGGTGCGGAGGACGGAGCGGCGCGCGATGGCGCCGACCTGCGGCCAGGCGCTCATCCGCGGCGATCCTGCTGCTGCTCGGACTCCGCCTCCTCGGTCGCGCCTTCGAGCGTGCGGCCGGTCTTCGCGAGAAACACGTCGTCGAGCGTCGGCGCGCGCAGCTCGAGATCGGCAACGTCGACGCCGTTCGCGTCCACCGCCCGCACGATGTCGGTGAGCCCGAGGCCGTCGCGCAGTCGCACGGCGACGTCCCGCGTGTCCCCGAGCGGGTCTCCGAACTGTGCGAGGAAGACGGCGATCTTCTCGCGGTCCTCGTCGCGGTGGGGGATCGCGTGCACGCTCGGCCGGCCGATCTCGGCCTTGAGCGCCGCGGGCGTGCCCTCGGCGACGAGCTTCCCCTCGTCGATGATCCCGACACGGTCGGCGAGGACATCAGCCTCCTCGAGGTACTGCGTGGTCAGGAAGACGGTGACGCCCTCCTCACGGCGCAGGCGCACGACCTCCTCCCACATGGACGTCCGGCTCTGAGGGTCGAGCCCGGTCGTGGGCTCGTCGAGAAAGAGGATCCTCGGCATGTGGACGAGGGCGAGCGCGAGGTCGAGGCGCCGCTTCATGCCGCCCGAGTAGCCCGAGACCTTGCGGTCTCCTGCGTCGGCTAGGCCGACGCGTGTGAGCAGCTCGTCCGCGTGGATCTTCCGCCGGTTCTTGGGGACGCCCTGCAGCGTGGCCTGGAGGCGCAGGTGGTCGCGGCCGGTGAGGAGCGGGTCGAGCGCGGCCTCCTGCAGCGCGACGCCGATCAGCGACCGGACCTTCGGCCCTTCCTTCTCGACGTCATATCCGCCGACACGGGCAGTGCCCGCGGTCGGGGGTAGCAGCGTCGTCAGGACGTGGACGGTCGTCGACTTGCCCGCACCGTTCGGACCCAGGAATCCGTAGATCTCACCGGGCGCGACAGTGAGGTCGATCCCGTCGACTGCACGAGGGCCTTTCCTGTACTCCCGGACCAGCCCTTCGACCTCGATCCCGTTCGACGCCTCCACCGTTGAACAGTACCGGCGGCTCGGTCGTGGACCGGGCGGCTAGGCGGGGTTGCAGCGGGGTCGGTACGCCGTTAGAGGCTCGTCCTCGATGCGGTCCTCGCCCCTCCTGTCACAGCGGCTCGAGCGGCAGCTTGGTCGCGACGACTCGCTTCCCGTCCCGCCGGTAGACGACGTCCACCGAGTCGTTCTGACGATAGGTTCCCGCAACTCCGACCCACATCGAGAGCCACCGCCAGAAACCGAGCTTCCCCTCGCCCTTGAGCTCACGGTCGAAGAGGAGAGTGCGGCCCTCGATCCGGAAGTCGGTTGCCTCCTCCTGTGCCACGCCATTCACGTAGACCTCGAACGGACGGACGACGTCCGCCGGCAACCGGACGCGCGTTCGGCGGGACGCTGCCTCGGACACGTTCATAGAATGGCACCCGGTGCGCGTGCTTCTCGCCTTGGCCGCCGTCCTGCTGCTCGCCGCGGTCGCAGCGCCGGCCGCGATGGCGCAACTCGCCCCGGTCGACCCCGCGTCGCCGAACGCCGAAGGAATCCGCGACAGCTACCTATTCATCTCGATCTTCGTCGTCGCGATCTTCGTGCTCGTCGAGGGCCTGCTCATCGCATTCGTCTGGAAGTACAGGCGGCAGCGCCGCGAGCGCTTCGAGGACGGGGTGCAGATCCACGGCTCGACGCGCCTCGAGCTCTTGTGGACCGCGGCGCCGGTCGTCATCCTCGTCGCGATCGCCGTCTTCGTCCTCGTCGAGCTGCCCGGGATCACGAACGTCCCCTCGGCGGGCGCCCGCGGGCAGCTCGAGATCAAGATCACCGGGCGCCAGTTCTACTGGCAGTACGAGTATCCGAACGGCGTGATCGCGATCGACCACCTGCGGGCACCGGAGGGCGTCCCCGTGCGGCTCGAGGTGACCGCGCCCGACGACGACGTCGTCCACTCCTGGTGGATCCAGCCGCTCGGGGGGAAGATCGACGCGATCCCGGGGACGGTCAACGAGACCTGGTTCGAGGCTACGAGGACCGGGATCTTCCGCGGCCAGTGCGCCGAGCTCTGCGGGCTCGAGCACGCGAACATGCTCGCGGAGGTCGAGGTTCTCCCCGAGGCCGAGTTCGAAGCGTGGCTCGACGAGCGTCGCACGGAACAGACGGCCGGCACGTCGGAGCTCGGCGCCGAGACCTGGGAAGGCGTCTGCGCGAAGTGCCACGGTCCCGAGGGCGAGGGCGGCATCGGGCCTCGGATCGCCGGCTCGATCGTCCTCGCCGATCCCGAGGCAGTCGAGGAAATCGTCGAGAACGGGCGGCGCACGATGCCCGCTGTCGGCTCCGGCTGGACCGACGAGCAGATCGATGCCCTGACCGCGTACCTGCAGGAGAGCCCGCCCGGTGGCAGCTAGAGCCGAAACCACCGCCTGGCAGCGCGGCAAGCTCGCGAGCTGGCTCGTCACGACCGACCACAAGCGGATCGGGATCCTCTACATCGGGACCTCGCTCCTCTTCTTCGTGCTCGCCGGCCTGATGGCGATGCTCATGCGCCTCCAGCTCGCCCAGGCCGACGGGGGAGTGCTCGGCCCCGACCGCTACAACGAGCTCGTCACGATCCACGGCACGGCGATGGTGTTCCTCGTCGTCGTCCCGATCCTCGCCGGCTTCGGGAACTACCTCGTCCCGCTCATGATCGGCGCACGCGACGTCGCTTTCCCGCGACTGAATGCGCTCTCGTACTGGCTCTACGCCTTCGGCGGCACCGTGCTCATGCTCTCGTTCTTCGCCGACGGGGGAGCCGCGAGGACGGGCTGGACGGGCTATCCGCCGCTCTCGACCGACCAGCCCGGATCGGGCCAGGACCTCTGGATCCTGTCGCTGCACATCGTGTCCGTGTCGTCGCTCGTGGGCGCCATCAACTTCATCGTGACGATCCACAACATGCGTACGCGCGGGATGACCTGGACACGCATACCGCTCTTCATCTGGTCGATCTACGTCTACGCCTGGCTCCTGGTCGCGGTGCTCCCCGTGCTCTCGGCCGGGCTGACGATGCTCCTCCTCGACCGCGGGATCTCGTTCGCCGGTATCGACGTCGAGACGAACTTCTTCAACGCCAGCGAGGGCGGGTCGCCGGTGCTCTACCAACACGCGTTCTGGTTCTTCGGGCACCCCGAGGTGTACGTAATGGTGCTGCCTGCGATGGGGATCGTCTCCGAGGTGCTCCCCGTCTTCGCCCGGAAGCCGATCTTCGGCTACAAGGCGGTCGCGTTCTCGACGGTCGCGATCGGCTTCTTCTCGATGCTCGTGTGGGCGCACCACCTGTTCACGGTGGGGATGCCGAACTCGCTGAACATCTTCTTCATGGTCGCCTCGATGATCATCGCGGTCCCGACGGGCGTGAAGATCTTCAACTGGCTCGCGACGCTCTGGCGCGGGAACCTGACCCTCGCGACGCCGATGCTCTTCGCGCTCGGCTTCATCTCGATCTTCACGGTCGGCGGCCTGTCCGGGATCTACCTCGCAGCGTTCCCGATCGACTGGCAGGTGCACGACACGTACTTCGTCGTCGCGCATTTCCACTACACGATCCTCGGCGGCGTCGTGTTCGGGATCTTCGCCGGCCTCTACTACTGGTGGCCGAAGATGTTCGGGCGCATGCTCGACGACACGCTCGGGAAGTGGAACTTCTGGTTCATGTTCGTCGGCTTCAACGTGACGTTCTTCCCGCAGCACTTCCTCGGCCTCGACGGGATGCCGCGCCGCATCTACACGTACCACAACGAGGAGTGGGAAGGCCTGAACCTCACGTCCACGATCGGCTCGTGGATCATGGCGATCGGGATCCTGTTCTTCTTCTGGAACGTCCTCAAGTCACGCCGCGGGCCGCGTGTCGGCAACGACCCCTGGCAGGCGGACACGCTCGAGTGGTATGCGACCTCGCCGCCGCCGGCACACAACTTCGATGACGTCCCGTACGTCACGAGCGCGCGTCCTCTCTACGATCTCCGGAGGAGGCTGCGTGAGAAGCGAGGGACCGATGAGCTCTTCTGAGGTGCCGGTGCCCGGGTTGCTGCTCCGCCTGGTGGCTGTCGGCGGGGCTGCGGCGACGCTGCTCGTCGTCACGAGCGCGGTGCTCGAGCTCCGGACGACGCACTGGGGCGTCGCCGGGGTCGCGCTCCCGCTGCTCGTGGCGGTCGCGCTCACCTGCCTGTGGGCGTACCCGCACCTCTTCGTGAGGGCGCTCACCGCACTGGTGTTGCTGCTCGCAGCGATCGCCCTCGGCGGGGTCGTCGCCTGGAGCGACAGCGCAGCCTGGGCGGTCGCCCTGCACGTGGGAGCCGCGGCCGCGAGCCTCGGCGCCTCGCTCGTGGTCGTCGTCGCGGTCCTCCGGGGCGCTCCCGCGCCGCTCGCGTCGGGGCGCGACTACCTGACGCTCACGAAGCCGCGCATCATGTCGCTGCTCCTCGTCACGGGCGCCGCGGGAATGTTCGTCGGCGCAGAGGGCGTGCCGCCGCACGACCTATTCGTGCTCGCGATGACCGGCCTCGCGCTCGCCTGCGGCGGAGCCTCGGCGCTGAACCACGTGCTCGACCGCGACATCGACCGGCTCATGGGCAGTCGCACGGAGCAGAGACCGGTCGCGTCGGGCCGCGTCTCCCCGGAGCAGGCACTCGAGTTCGGGATCGTGCTCTCGGCGCTCTCGTTCGCACTGCTCGCCTCCACGGTGAACCTCCTCACCGCGGGGCTCGCGCTCGTCGGGAATGCGTTCTATGTCGTCGTCTACACGCGCTGGCTCAAGCGCGCGACGCCGCAGAACATCGTCATCGGCGGCGCCGCCGGCGCGGTGCCGCCACTCGTCGGATACGCGGCCGCGACAGGAAGCCTCGCGCTGCCGGCCCTCTGGCTCTTCCTGATCGTGTTCCTGTGGACGCCGCCGCACTTCTGGGCACTCGCGCTCATGATCAAGAGCGCGTACGCGAAGGCGGGAGTCCCGATGCTCCCGGTCGTGCGCGGCGACCGTGAGACGGCGCGCCAGATCCTGCTCTACTCGATCGCCCTCGTGGCCTTCACGGTCGTGGTCGGTGCCTGGCTCGGTCCGGTGTACACCGGCGCCGCACTCGTCCTCGGCGCCGTGCTCCTCGCGCTCGCGTGGCTCCTCCGCCGCGATCTCTCACGCGCGAGAGCACAGCTGCTCTTCCACTACTCGCTCCTCTACCTCGCCCTGCTCTTCACGGCTGCCGCCCTCGACCCCCTGCTCACGTGAGCGATCACATGAACGACCCCGAGCTCGCCCGCAGGAACCTCCGCTTCGGCTGGGCGCTCTTCGGCCTCTTCTGGCTGCTCTTCGCCGGCACGGTGCTCGTCGCCCTCCTGTACATCCAGCTCGACTGAGACTCGGACGGGCACGGTCGCGTGAGCCCCGACCTCGAGCTCGCGCTTCGTCTCGCGGACGCAGCCGATGCGATCTCGCTCCCGCGCTTCCGCACGGGCCTCGCGGTCGAGACGAAGGCCGACCTCACGCCCGTGACCGAGGCCGACCGCGCGGTCGAGGCCGAGCTCCGCGCACTGCTCGCCGAGTCACGTCCCGGCGACGCAGTCCTCGGCGAGGAGGAGGGGACGACCGGCAGCGGCGCACGGCGCTGGCTCGTCGACCCGATCGACGGCACGCGCAACTACGCGCGCGGGATCCCCGTCTGGGCGACGCTCGTGGCACTCGAGGATGGCGAGGTGCGGGTCGGTGTCGTGTCGGCGCCTGCGCTCGGCCGCCGCTGGTGGGCCGAGCGAGGCGAGGGCGCGTTCGCGAACGGCGACCGCATCGGCGTCTCGTCCGTCGAGCGGATCGAGGACGCGGTCCTGAGCTTCGCCTTCGAGGACGCCGTCCCCGAGATCGCGCGCCGCGCCTGGCATGTGCGCGGGCTCGGCGACTTCTGGTCGCACATGCTCGTGGCCGAGGGTGCCGTCGACGGGTCGGTCGACGCTGTCGGGGTAAAGGAGTGGGACCTCGCGGCCGTGCAGGTCGTCGTCGAGGAAGCCGGGGGTCGCTTCACGGACTTCGCAGGCGTCTCGCGCTTCGACGGGGGGTCCGCGATCGCATCGAACGGCCACCTCCACGACGAGCTGCTCGCGTCGGTCGCGGGCTAGATCGCGGGCGCCGGCTCGGTCGCCGGGGTCACACCCTCGTCACGGAGCCGCTTGATCAGGTCGTGGATGTCCGCGATCTCCTGCTCGAGATCCTTCTGGCGCTCCTCGAGCGTCTGGAGAAGCTGCTCGCGATTCGGAGCGCGGTGGGCCCGCCTTCGGTGTCTGCGTTCTCGGCACATGGTCACCTCCCTTCCTCGGGTGGACGGAGGAACGGCGCCAGGCTCTCGCGAAGCTCGCCGAGCGAGTCGCGCCAGGCCGCGAGCACGTCCGCCCCGTCGGCTGTCAGTGTGTACGTGCGCTTGGCTGGCCCCGGGAGGTCGGCCTGCCACTCCGAGACGACGAGGCCCTCCTCCTCGAGCCCGCGGAGCGCGCGGTAGATGTTCCCCACGTCGACCCGCTCGCCACCGAGCAGGGTCGGCAGTCGCTCGAGGAGCTCGTACCCGTGCGTCGGGCCGTCGTCGAGGAGGAGCAGCAGCGCAGGCTCGCCGAGGCGCTCCACGCGGGCGCGCACCTCCCAGCTCCCGTCCGGGAGCCTGTGGCGGTTGCGCGCGCGGTGGCGGTGGCGACGTCCCCGGTGCACGAGACGAGTATATGCAACTTACATATGTATTGCCAAGCGAGCCGCACCCCCAAGGGTTCGGTCAGCTCCGAGCAAGGATTCGGCAGCTGCGCAGTGATCCCGTCGCAGCCCGGGTAGAAGGGAGAGGCAACCCGAGAGAGGAGAGAACGATGCGACGAACGACGACACTCGTATGCGCCGGAATCGCGGCGTGCGTAGCCCTTCTGCTCGCACCCACGACGGCCATCGCGAAGGACGGCGACGTGCTCGTGGCCGGGAAGTGCACGAGGGCAACGGCGTCGAAGCTGAAGCTCAGCGAGGAGAACGGCCGGATCGAGGTGGAGTTCGAGGTCGACCAGAACCGCAACGGCGTGCGTTGGACGGTCTCGCTCAGCCGGAACGGCACCCGCATCGCGCGGCTCGTCCGGACGACGCGGCCTCCGAGCGGCTCATTCGAAGCGAGGGCGCTCGCGCGGAACGGCGCCGGACCGGACGTCATCCGCGCACGCGGCGTCAGCCCGTCCGGCGAGGTCTGCACCGCCAGGGCGACCTGGAGATAGGGCTCGGTCAGGCGACGAGCGCGGCTCGGCGCTCGTCGATCCCGGCGAGGAGCTGCGCGAACGAGTCCGAGAACTTCTGCACACCCTCGGTCTCGAGCGTCGCAACGACGTCGTCGTAGTCGACCCCGGCCTCGGCGAGGTCCTCGAAGAGCTTCCTCGCCTGGTCGGGGCCGTCCGTCAAGGTGTCGCGGACCTCGCCGTGGTCCTGGAACGCCGCGACGGTCTCGAGCGGCATCGTGTTCACGACGTCGGGCCCGATCAGCTCCTCGACATAGAGGACGTCGCGGTAGGCCGGGTTCTTCGTCGAGGTCGAGGCCCAGAGACAACGCTGCGGCCTCGCGCCCGCGGCGGCGAGCGCATCCCACCGCTCGCCGGCGAAGGTCGCGAGGTAGTGCTGGTACGCGAGCTTCGCGTTCGCGATGGCGAGCTTCCCGTGGAGGTCGGGGCGGCCGACCTCCTCGAGGCGCCGGTCCGCCTCGGTGTCGACGCGCGAGACGAAGAAGCTCGCGACCGACAGCACCTGCGAGAGATCTCCGCCGTCCGCTGCGAGCCGCTCGAGGCCGCGAACGTAGGCCTCTGCGACGGCCGCGTAACGCTCGAGAGAGAAGATGAGTGTGACGTTGATCGAGCGGCCGAGGGCGATGCAGTCCTCGATCGCGCCGAGACCCGGCTCGGTTCCCGGGATCTTCACGTACGCGTTCGGCCGCTCGACGAGCTCGTGCAAGCGCATCGCCTCGTCGAACGAGGCGTTCCGGTCGTATGCGAGCTCGGGATCCACCTCGATCGACACGCGACCGTCGATCCCGTGCGTCCGCTCCCACGCGGGCCGGAGGAGATCGCATGCCCGCTGGACGTCGTGGACGGCGAGAGCGATGAAGACCTCCTTCGTCTCGTCCTCCCGCTCGAGGACCTCCCGGAGCTGGTCGTCGTACCAGCCGCCCGCCGACAGCGCCTTCTCGAAGATCGTCGGGTTCGACGTGACGCCGACGACGGCGTCCTCGTACGCGAGCCGCTTCAGCTCGCCCGTGTCGAGCAGCTCGCGCGAGAGAGTGTCGACCCACACACTGACTCCGTGCTCGGAGAGCTCATGAAGACGACTCCGCACCATGGCCCTACCGTAGCGCGCGCAGCGTCGGCCACGCCCTAGGATGTCCCGCATGGACGCGGCCGAGCGGCGGAGCGAGCTGGGACAGCAGTTTCGCGTCGACTCCGTTCGGATGGCCGCGGCCGCGAAGTCGGGGCACCCCACCTCGGCCATGTCCGCCGCCGACCTCATGGCCGTGCTCGTTGACGGCTACCTGCACTACGACTTCGACGCCCCGAAGAGCCCGACGAACGACCGGCTCATCTTCTCCAAGGGGCATGCGTCGACGCTCGTGTATGCGATCTTCAGCGCGGCAGGAGCAGTCTCCGACGACGAGCTCATGTCGTATCGCAAGCACGGAAGCAGGCTCGAGGGCCACCCGACGCCGGTGCTCCCGTGGGTCGACGTCGCCACCGGCTCGCTCGGCCAGGGCCTTCCGATCGGCGTCGGGACGGCGCTCGCCGCGAAGTACCTCGACCGCGTGCCCGCGCGAACCTGGGTCCTGTGCGGCGACAGCGAGATGGCAGAGGGCTCGATGTGGGAGGCCTTCGAGCACGCCGCGCACTACGAGCTCGACAACCTGACCGCGATCCTCGACGGCAACCGGCTCGGCCAGCGCGGAGAGACGATGGTCGGCTGGGATCTCGACTTCTACGTCGAGCGCGCGCGCGCGTTCGGCTGGCATGCCATCGCGATCGACGGGCACGACGTGGAGGCGATCGACCGCGCGTACACGGAGGCGATCACCACCGCAGGCAAGCCCACCGTCGTCGTCGCGCGGACGATCAAAGGCAAGGGTGTCGCCGCGGTCGAGGACGTGAACGGCTTCCATGGCAAGCCGCTCGACGATCCCAAGGAGGCGATCGAGGAGCTCGGTGGGCTGCGCAGCATCCGAGTCGAGGTCGCGAAGCCGGAGTCGGCAGAGCCGCACCGCTTCCCGGACGGCGAGCTCGTGCTGCCGCAGTACGAGCTCGGGACCGAGGTCGCAACCCGTAAGGCGTACGGCGACGCCCTGGCCGCGCTCGGCGCCGCCCGCGGTGACGTCGTCGCGCTCGACGGAGAGGTCTCGAACTCGACCTTCGCGGATGTCTTCGCCAAGGCTCATCCCGACCGCTACTTCGAGATGTACATCGCCGAGCAGCAGATGATCGCGGCAGCGGTCGGCCTCCAGGCCGTCGGCTGGCGGCCCTTCGGCTCGACGTTCGCGGCGTTCCTGACTCGTGCGTACGACTTCGTCCGCATGGCAGCGGTCAGTCGAGCGCGATTCGTGCTCTCGGGCTCGCACGCGGGAGTCTCGATCGGCGAGGACGGCCCCTCGCAGATGGGTCTCGAGGACATCGCGGCCTTCCGCGCGATCCACGGAAGCGTCGTCCTGCACCCGTGCGACGGCAACCAGACCGCGAAGCTCGTGGCCGCGCTCGCCGACGTCGACGGGATCGCGTACCTGCGAACGCTGCGTCCGGCGACCCCGGTGCTTTACGCCCCCGACGAAGAGTTCGAGATCGGCGGTAGCCGGGTCCTCCGCTCCTCGGACGAGGACGAGATCGCGATCGTCGCCGCAGGGATCACCGTCCACGAAGCGCTGAAGGCAGCCGACGCGCTGGCCGAGGAGGGCATCGTCGCCCGGGTCATCGACCTCTACTCGATCAAGCCGCTCGATGCCGAGACCCTCTTCGCCGCGGCCGATGCGACGCAAGGAAGGCTCGTCACGGTCGAGGACCACTGGGCCGAAGGCGGGCTCGGCGAGGCCGTCCTCGCCGCGTTCGCAGACGCCGACGAGCGGCCGCGGGTGGCGATGCTCGCCGTGCGCGCAATGCCCAGCTCGGGGACACCCGATGAGCTCATGGCCGCTGCCGGCATCGATGCCGACCACATCGCCGCGGCCGCTCGCGAGCTCACGGGCGTCCCGTCTGCTGGGGCGAGACGCTAGCCCCTTACGGCGCCACCGTCGTCGCGCAGATCACGTAAGCGGAGACCGCCCACGTCTCGGTGACCGGGTTGGCCTCGACCACCCTCACGGTCCAGCCCGTCGAGAGCAGCCGTCGGCCTCGAGTACGCCACGGCGAGGTCCTCCAACTCGTCCTCGTTGAGCGTGCCTCGCTCGATCTCGTACCCGCCCCCGACTGCGACCTTTCCAGGCGCGCAGGACGCGGTGGCCACCTTGGCGGTCGTGCTGTCGAAGCCGGTCGCCGGCACACGAGCCGTCACCAGCGTCGCCGTGACTCCGGCCCCGCCTGCCGGGCCTGCCGGGCCTGCGGGACCCGCCGGGCCATCCGCACCTGCTGGGCCTGCCGGACCGTCCGGGCCTGCCGGGCCTGCCGGGCCTGCCGGGCCGTCCGCGCCAGCCGGGCCAGCGGGACCGTCTGCCCCAGCCGGGCCTGCCGGGCCATCCGCGCCTGCCGGGCCTGCCGGGCCATCCGCGCCTGCCGGGCCAGCGGGACCGTCTGCCCCAGTCGGGCCTGCCGGACCATCCGCGCCAGCCGGGCCAGCCGCACCATCCGCGCCAGCCGGGCCCTCGGGCCCCGTGGCGCCCTGAAGGCCATCCGAACCGGCGAGACCAGCCGCTCCGGCGGGACCGGAGTCGCCCTTGGCGCCAACCGCGCCCTGGGGACCAGCTGGGCCCTGCAGGCCCGCCCGCCCGGCGAAGCCGCGCCGGCCATTCCGACTCCAGCTCACCTTGCGCTCGAACGCCCTGCACCCGCTGGACGTTTTCACCAGGCGCATGGCGCCGTTAGCGGTGTTGTAACAAGCGGCGTAGACGCCCTTGGTGCTCGGGATTCCGGGTCGCTGCGGCGCGCCGCTCGCGGCGGCGATGCCAAGTGCGAGACTTGCAAACAGGACGACGGCCACACTCTGTGTGAGTAAGCGATACGTCATCGTTGGGGATGCCTCCTTGTGCCGATCGATTTCCCAAGAGCCGCAGTGAGGCTCCCCCTCGATTGGCTGTCGCGTCGTAATCGGCATCTTCTCCTCCGAACTGAAGTGAAATGTCCGTTCTGATCGCATCCAACCTCCGCAAGGAGTTCTCGGGAGATCCGCTCTTCGATGGTGTCTCGTTCACCGTCGGGCGGCGCGACCGCCTCTCGCTCGCCGGAGCGAACGGTGCGGGCAAGACGACGCTGCTGCGCGCGATCTACGGCGAGGTCCCGCTCCAGCGGGGCGAGCTTGCGTTCGCGAAGGGCACCCGCGTCGCGCTGCACGACCAACGGCCGCCGCAGGGAGCTCGATCTCACGCTGCGCGAGTACGCGGTCTCGGGCGCGCAGGACCTTCTCGCGGCGGAAGCCGAGCTCACGCGGCTCGAGCGCGCGATGGCCAGCCGGCGCGCACGACGAGCAGACGCTCCGGCGCTACGCCGAGGCCCAGTTGAAGCTCGAGCACGGTGGCGGCTGGGCCTGGCGCGAGCGAGCGGCACGCGCAGTCCGCGGGCTCGGGTTTCGCGACGAGGATCTCGACCGCCAGCTCTCGACGTTCTCCGGCGGCGAGCTGACGCGCGCGTCGCTCGCGCGCGCGCTCGCGGTGGAACCCGATCTGTTGCTCCTCGACGAGCCCACGAACCACCTCGACGTCGAGAGCCTCGAGTGGCTCGAGGCCGAGCTCGCGACGCTCCGGGCGGCGGTCGTCCTCGTCGCGCACGACCGCTGGTTCCTCGAGGCGGTCACGACCGCGGTGCTCGAGCTCGCACCCGGCGGCGCACACTACTTTGCGGGCCCCTGGCACGCCTGGCGCCTCGAGAAGGCGGCGCGGGCGGCGGCCGCCGAGACAGCCGCCAATCGGGTTTCGGTGGACATCGCACGCCTCGAGCGCTTCGTCGCCCGGTTCCGGTACAAGAAGTCGAAGGCGAAGCAGGCGCAGGCAAAGCTGACGCAGATCGGGCGCCTCGAGAAGGAGCGCTCCACCGCACGTGGCGAGCTCGAGTCCCTCACGGGTCGGCGGCGGACGCTCGGCTTCGACTTCCTCTCGCCACCGCGGACCGGCCGGATCGTCGTCGAGGCCGAAGACGTCCGGCTCGCGGCCGGCGACAAGCTGCTCCTCGAGGGCGCCGAGCTCGTCGTCGAGCGCGGCGAGAAGGTCGCGCTCGTCGGGCCGAACGGCTCCGGGAAGACGACGCTGATCGAGGCGCTGCTCGGCCACGGCGAGCTGAGAGGGGGACGGGCGCAGCTCGGCCACGGCGTGGTACCGGCCTACTTCTCGCAACACACGCAGGAGCTCCCGACGAAGGGCTCGGTTCTCGACGCGGCCATCGCCGCCACCGGGCTCACGCGGCCGCAAGCGCAGACGCTGCTCGGCCGTTTCCTCTTCTCCGGCTGGGAGACGCACGAGCGCGCTGTGACCGCGCTCTCGGGCGGTGAGCGCCGTCGGCTCTCGCTCGCGCTCCTCGTCGCGTCGGGTGCGAACTTCCTCGTTCTCGACGAGCCGACGAACCACCTCGACCTCGAGAGCCGCGAGGCGCTGGAGGCCGCACTCGAGGCGTTCCCGGGCACCGTGCTCGTCGTCTCGCACGATCGCGCGCTTCTCGACGCGGTACCGGACCGGATCGTCGCGGTCGAGGAGAGGACGCTGCGCTCGTACGAAGGCGGCTGGGCCGACAAGGTCGAGCAGACCGCCACCGCGCCGGAACCGGCGCCGGCGCCCGCGCGCGTTCGACCGGCGCCCACGGCGCCGCGAAAGCCGCCCGCCAAGCGCAAGCCCAGCGAGCTTCAGGTCGTCGAGGCGCAGATCGCGAGCGTCGAGGCGCGTGTCTCGGAGCTGGAGGGGAAGCTCGCCGAGGACTGGGCGAACATGGACGTCCTCACGGCGCATCGCGCCGCACGCGACGAGCTGAGAGAGCTTCTCGAGCGGTGGGAGGCGCTGTTCGACGATGCCCAGTCCGCCGATGCAACGTGACGAGACGCCGGGGCTGCGGCGTACATGGGGAGTGCACGCAGTGACGCTCGATGCGCCCAGAGCTGGACACGCCGCCGCGCCGTCGTTCGCGGCCGTCGCGGAGGAGCTGCTCGACGACGTGTACGGCTACCTGCTGTACCTGACCAAGAACTGGGCGATTGCGGAGGACCTGACGAGCGAGACGTTCGAGACCGCTCTTCGCCGCTGGCGCCGCTTCGATCCCCGCCGCGGAACGCACAGGGCGTGGCTCCTCACGATCGCACGCTCTGCTGCCCTCGACTGGTTTCGCTCAGACGCACGCCGCCGGCGCCGCGAGGAGCGCGCCGGGGCCGACGCCCTCCACGACGAGCGCGAGCCGGCATTCGGCGAGAGCCTGTCGCCCGAGCTCGAAGAGGCGCTGCGCGCGCTGTCCGCCGGAGAGCGCGAGGTGGTCGCGCTCCGGATCGTCCTCGACCTCGAGGGTGACGAGGTCGCACGCCTGCTCGGAATCACGCCCACCGCCGTCTCGACGCGGCTCCATCGCGCACTCGGGAAGCTCGAAGAGAGGATGAGAGACCATGACGCCGTCGCCTGACCTGATTCGCGAGCTTCAGGCCTCGCGCCCCGCCGCTCCCCCCGAGCTCCGCGCGCGCGTGCGGGAGATCGCGCGCGAGGAGTCCACACGAGTGCCTGTCTGGAGCCGCCTTCGCCTGCCCGCCCGCCGGACCGTGCTCGTCGCGCTGCCGGCCGCGCGCGCTCGCGCTCGTGAGCGCCGGCGCGATCGGGCTCTCCCGCTCCGACGGCAGCGAGCGAGCGGCCCTTGAGCGAAGCTCGGTGCCGCCGACAGCGAACGTCGGGTCGGAGTTTGGTGCTCCCGACGCCGGGACTGCACGAGCGGCTCTCGACAAGACCGTCGGCCAGGCAACGCCTCAGGCCGTCGGCCCGACGCCCGGACGCGCGCAGCGCGTCTCGGCGACGCTCACGGTCGAGGTGCGTGACTCCGACGCGGTCGCGAGCGCAGCGCAGGATGCGCTCGACCTCACGCGGCGCCTCGGCGGCCACGTCGTGAGCGCCAACGTCGTCACAGGCGACGAAGGGGCAGCCGCGCTGACCGTGCGCGTCCCGGTGGGCCGCGTGCAGGACGCGATCGTTCAGCTCTCCGCCCTCGGCCGCATCGTCTCGCAGCAGATCACGATCGACGACCTGCAGCAGACGCTCGACCGGCTCGAGCGCCGCGAGCGCTCGGTGCAGGCGCAGATCGCGATCCTCGTCGCGCGGCTCGACTCGGACACGCTCGACGCCGCCACCCGCGCGCGGCTCGAGGCTCGCCTTGCGACGCTTCGCACGGAGCTCCGTCAGCTTCGCCGGGGCATCTCCGGCACGAACGCCGAGGCACGAATGGCGACGCTCCAGCTCAGCGTCGTCACGCCGGACGCAGGCGCCGTCGCACCGCCGCCGTCGCGGCTCGACCGCACGCTCGAGGAGGCGCTGAACGTCCTCGTGTGGGAGGGCGTGCTCGCGCTCGCGATCCTCATCGTGGCGGCACCGTTCGCGGTCGTCGCATTCGCCGCCTGGCTCGGCCGGCGCCTGTACCGCCGGCGCGAGGACGAGCGCCTGCTGGCCGCCTAGCGCCGCGGGGAGTCGCCGCCGATCGTCGCGATGAGCGCCTCGGCGACGACCTTCAGCGGACGCCCGGAGATCTGGCTCGCCTTGCGCAGGCGCGCGAACGCCTCCTCCTCCGTGAGTCCCTCGCGGTCCATGAGGATCCCCTTCGCGCGCTCGATCTTCTTTCGAGCGTCAAGGGCGTCCGCCAGAGACGCGGCTTCTTCGCGGAGTGCCGTCAGCTCCTCGTGGCGCGCGCGGGCGGTCTCGATCGCGGGCAGGAGATCGGTTTCGCGGAACGGCTTCACGAGGTAGCCGAACACGCCCGCCTCGACGGCCCGCGACACGAGCTCGCGCTCCCCGTACGCCGTCACCATCACGATCGGGATCGGGCGCTCGTCGAGGATCCGCCGCGCCGCCTCTATCCCGTCGAGGCGCGGCATCTTCACGTCGAGGAGCGCCACGTCCGGCTCCGTCTCACGTGCCAGCTCGACCGCCTCCTCCCCGTCGCGCGCCTCGGCGCACACCTCGAAGCCCGCGCTCTCGAGCAACCCACGCAGGTCGAGCCGGATTATCGTCTCGTCCTCCGCGACGAGCACCCTCGCGCCCCTGGCCGCTTCCGGCTCCCGCCCGGCGGAGCCGGGCTCCGCCGGAAGCTGACGACGCTCGCGGCGGGATGCCGCGGCCGAGTCGCTTGCCCGTGCATCGGGCACTGTGCCGCGCGACTCGGCCCTGCCTCCCTTGCGAGCGTCGCCCCAGGAACGCGAGGCAAGGCGCGTCACGCGGGGAACACCACCTCGGCCCGCAAGCCGCCGTCGTTCACGAGCTCGATCTCTCCCCGTAACTCGTCGCGCACGAGGGCGCGCACGATCGACAGCCCGGTGCCCGACTCCTCACCGGCCATGCCGGCGCCGTCGTCCGCGATCGTGAGCACGACCTCGCCGTCCCGCTGCGCGAGCGCGATCGCTACCCGCCCGCCTCCGTGCTCGAGCGCGTTCTGGAAGAGCTCGGTGAAGACGAGCGCGACCGCGGTCGCTTGCTGTCCTGCGAGAGAGACAGGGGCGAGCTCCGCGGAGACCTCCTTGCCTGCGACGAGACCCTGGACGAGCATCGCGCGCAGCCGGTCGACGAGCTCGCCGAGGTCGACGTCGTCCTCGCGATGCTCGGTGAGCACCTCGTGCACGGCGGCGATGGCGAGGATCCGGTTGACCGAGTCCTGCAGCGCCTTCCGGGGATCGACGTTCTCGGCTCGAGCCTGAACGCGGAGGAGCGACGCCACGGACTGGAGGTTGTTCTTGACGCGGTGGTGGATCTCCTGGGCGAGGACGCCGCGCATGACCGCTCGACCGTGCTCGAGCGCGACGGCCGCGTGGTGGGCGATCGCCTCCAGGAGCGCGCGCTCGTCGTCCGAGAACGGTGTGTCGCGATCGCACACGAGCTCCCCGATCTGCCTCCGCTTCCAGCGCAGCGGCAGGCGCACGTTGAACTCCCCGGGGCGTCCCTCAGGCCACGCGATCTTCCCGTCCTCCAGCACGAGCGCCGCACCCGTGGCGTGGAGCGACTCCATCGTCGTCTTCACGATCGCCTCCAGGGACTCCTCGAGGTAGAGCGACTCCGAGACCGCCTCGGAGATCCGAGCCAGCGCCTCGAGCTCGACGACGCGGCGCTGCGCTGCGGCGTAGAGCTTCGCGTGCTCGATGGTCTGGGCGACCTGCGACGCGATCGCGACGAGCAGCTCGATCTCCGATTCGGTGAACGAGCGCGGCTCGCGCGTCCGCACGTTGAGCGCGCCCTCGAGCTTCTCCCGGGCGAGGATCGGTACCGCGAGGATCGACTCGTACTCGTCCTCGGGCAGGTTCGGAAAGAGCTTGAAGCGCGGGTCGAGGTGCGCCTGGGCCGGGATCATCACCGGCGCGCGCTCGGCCGCGGCGACTCCCGTGATCCCCTCGCCGGGCCGCATCCGCGGCGTCCGGGTCAGCTCCTCCACACGGGTCCCGTGCGTTGCGCGAAGCACGAGCTCGTTCGCGCGCTCGTCGTGCAGGTAGACGAAGCACGCGTCCGTTCCGAGCGCGTCCGCGACGTTGCGGGCCACGAGCTCGAGCACCTCCTGGAGGTCGAGCGACGAGTTGACCGCCGCGATCGTGTCCGTCAGGAGCCTGAGGTGGCGCGCGGTTGCATCCACTTGGCTCATTGTCGCCGCCCCCACGTCGGTGTGTAAGGATCGCTGCGTGAGCCTGGACGAGTGGGTCCTCTCCTTCCATGTGCTCAGCGCGTTCGCGTTCGTCGGCGGGATCGTGCTCTTCTGGGTGCTCATCGTCGCAGGGCGAAACGTCGACACGCCCGAGGCGACGATCCGCATGGAGCCGGTCGCCAAGGTCGGGAATGCAGCAGTAGGGATCGGCGCCGGAGGAACGCTCCTGCTCGGGATCTGGCTCGCGCTCTCGTACGGCGGGTACGACCTGTGGGACGGCTGGATCATCGCGGCGATCGTCCTCTGGATCGCGGCCGCGGCGGTCGGCCGGCGAACGGGAGAGGAGTACATGAAGCCGCTGGAGAAGGCACGTGACCTGTCCACGGCCGGCCAGACGGGTCCGAACCCCGAGTTGCTCGCGCTGAACCGGACGCAGCGCGGGGTCACGCTGCACGCCGTCACGTCGCTCATCGCGCTCGCACTCCTCGTAGTGATGATCTGGAAGCCGGGCGCATGACGAGCGTGCTCGCAGTCGTTCGCCCGGACGATTGGAACTTCCCGCTGCTCGTCCACGTCCTCGGCGCGATGATCCTCTTCGGCGGACTGCTCACCGGTGCGAGCGTGCTCGCCTTCGCGCGCGGCGAGGACGCGTCGCTGCGACTGGGCTACTGGACGTTGCTCGCCGTCGCGCTGCCCGGGTGGGTGCTCATGTTCGCGGGCTCCCAGTGGATCTACTCCAAGGAGGGCTGGGACGAGGAAGGGGTCGACACGCCGCTCTGGCTCAGCCTCGGCATGGGGATCGCCTTTCTCGGCGCGGTGCTCTTGATCGCCGCGCTGATCGTCGGCGGGATCGGCCTCCGCCGCATGCGCGAGGGCAGGAGCGGCGCGGGTCTGCTCAGGGTCACGATGATCCTGACCATGCTCATCATCGCCGCCGCACTCGTCGCCGTGTGGGCGATGGCCGGCAAGCCGGACTGACCCGAAGGCGAGCGCAAGCCTCGCCCTAACGCCACTCGGGTGAACCAAAGGCGACCGGAACTGACGCATCGACCGAGCCGGAGGCCGGCTCCGCCGGCCGGGAGGCATCTCGCGGCGCGCTCCCAGCCAGGGACGAAGGAGGGGGTCGGTGGGGGAACCATGGGTTCCCCCACCCAAGAACGACCACGGGCTCCTCACCTGGGAGCCCGCGATCGGCCGTCAGATACAGGGCCCGGCACTCGCCTGGGCCGTGCCCTGCAGCCTCCATCATCGAACATTCTCTGCCCGGCCGCAAGCCGGACCGCTCAGAGCGCGGCCAGGTACATGTCCTTCTCCCACTCGGTGACCTGGACGCGGTACTCGTCCCATTCCTTCCGCTTGAGCTCGACGTAGCGAGGGAAGATGTGCTCTCCGAGCGCACGCCGCATGAGATCGGAGCCCCCGAGCTCGTCGATCGCCTCGCCGAGCGACTCCGGCAGCGAGATGATCCCCTGCTCCTTGCGCTCGTCGCTCGATAGACGGTAGAGGTTGCTTTCCATCGGATCGGGGAGCTCGTAGCCCTGCTCGATCCCCTCGAGCCCGGCGTGGAGGAGCGCCGCGAACGCGAGGTACGGGTTGCACGCGGGATCGGGGCAGCGGATCTCGGCACGCGTCGCCTGCTCCGACCCGGGCTTGTAGAGCGGGATCCTGATGAGCGCGGAGCGGTTGCGCTGCGACCAGGCCACGTACACGGGCGCCTCATAGCCGGGAACGAGCCGCTTGTACGAGTTCACCCACTGCGCGAGCACCGCCGACATCGCGCGCGCATGGACGAGGAGCCCTGCGATGAAGGCCTTCGCCGTCGGGGAGAGATGGTGCTCGTCGCGCCGATCGAAGAACTGGTTCCGGCCGCCCTTGAAGAGCGACATGTGCGTGTGCATGCCGGATCCGTTCTCGCCGAAGAGCGGTTTTGGCATGAAGGTCGCGTAGTACCCGTGCCAGGCGGCGACCTCCTTGACGATGAGTCGGTACGTGATCGTGTGGTCGGCCATCGCGAGCGCGTCCGCATAGCGCATGTCGATCTCGTGCTGCGAGGGGCCGACCTCGTGGTGGTGGTACTCGATCGGGATCCCGACCGACTCGAGCGCGGCGATCGTGTCGTTGCGCATCTCGGTGGCGGCGTCCTGTGCGGTCATCGCGAAGTAGCCGCCCTCGTCGATCGTCTCCGTGCCCTTGTCGTCCTCGAACACGAAGTACTCGAGCTCCGGGCCGACGTTGAACGCATCGAAGCCCAGGTCCCGCATCCGCTCGAGCGCGCGGCGGAGCGCGTAGCGCGGATCGCCCTCGTACGGCCGGCCGTCGGGCGTGACGACGTCGCAGATCATGCGCGCGACCTTCGCCCCGATCGCCTGACCGTGCTCGTCGAGCGGACGGGGCATGAGCTGGAAGCTCGCCGGGTCGGGGATCGCGACCATGTCCGACTCCTCGATGGCGTTGAAACCCGTGATCGACGAGCCGTCGAAGCCCATCCCGTCGTTCAGCGCCTCCTCCATCTCCGACGGCGTGATCGCGAAGGACTTCAGGTGGCCCTCGAGGTCGGTGAACCAGAAGAGGACGTGCTCGACGCTCTCGTCCCTGATGCGTTTCAGCACCGCGCGCCGCGCGGCCACCGACGACGTCGCGCGATCCTTGCTCCTCACCATCGTGCTCCGCGAGCCCGACTTGCGTGCCTGCGTCCTCGGTCGTGCCATGCGCTCTCCTCCTCAGAAATGAAAAAACCCCGGACGGGGGCACCGTCCGAGGCCTCGTCGCCTCACTATGACCGCGGCACTCTAACAGGCCCCGGCGGGACCGGCTCACGAGCGCCGGATCTCCACCGGGCGACCGCGATGAGGTCGCTGAGAACGCCCTGGCCCGCGAGCGCGAGGCCGGCTCCCGGCCCGGTGATCGTGACCTGCCCGAGGGGCTCGGTGTCGAGCACGACCGCGTTCGTGACTCCCTCCACGCGCGCCAGCGGATCGTCTCGCGGAAGCGCCAGCGGCTCCACGCGAGCCGCGAGGGGGCCCGCGCCGCGGTCGTCGGTCGGCTCGATCGTCGAGACGAGCCTGATCCGAGCGTCTGCGGCGCTCGCAGACTCGAGCTCCGCGAGCTCGAATCCGCGGATGCCGCGGCGAACGACGTCCTCTGGTCGAAGCTGCCGCCCGAAGACGAGTCCCGCGAGGATCATCGTCTTGGCCATGCTGTCGTACCCGTCGACGTCTGCGGACGGGTCGCGCTCGGCGAGCCCGTTGCGCTGGGCCTCGAGCAGCGCGTCGTCGTAGGAGGCTCCCGCTTCCATCGTCGTGAGGATGAAGGTGGCCGTCGCATTGAGCACTCCGCGAAGGCGAACGGGCCTGGTCCCCGCAATGCCCTCCACGAGGGAGCTGAGCACCGGCGTCCCCGACATCACGGTCGACTCGGCCCGAAACGGAATTCCTCCGGCGCGTGCCAAGTCGGCGAGCTCGACTCCGTGCAGGGCGACCGGCCATTTGTTCGAGGTCACCACCGGGATTCGCCGGCGGAGTGCCTCTCGCATGTGCGCGTAGCCGGGCTCGGCCGTCTCGCGCGGGCTCGGAGTGACCTCCACAAGCACGTCCGCCTCGGTCGCCGCCATGCCGTCGAGACTGCTTGCCCACGACCGAACGCCGCGGAGCTCAGTGAGCGGACGCCCGTCCGACACGAGCGAGAGCACTGCCTGCAGCTCCAGGCCGCGCTCGTCGTAGACGAAGCCGTCGCGTGCATTGCTCACGCCCACGACCTTCGGCGCGAAGCCGTACTGTTTCGAGAGCGCTCGAGCCTGCCCTGCGAGCTCGCGTAGGAGCCAGCGGCCGACGGTCCCGAGCCCTACGACCCACACCCGAACCTCGCGCGCGCCGCCGCGTGCGAGCCCGCCGCTGTCGCTCACGCGGAGGCGCCCGTGTAGTGCCTCAGCCCGAAGCGCCAGAACCAGCGCGAGAACGCGAAGGCTCCGACAGTGAACAGCCCCGCGAACGCGAGCGTCTGCACTTCGAGCCGCGAGGTCACGGCCTCCGCCGGGACGGTGATCGCGAACGCGATCGGCACGAGGAACGTGACCCCGAAGCGCAGCCAGTCCGGATAGATCCCGACGGGCCAGCGTCCGGTCTGGAAGACACCCTCGAAGAGGTCGGGCAGGAACCACATCTGGATCACCCAGAACGCGCCCGTCGCGAGGACGAGCCAGAAGCAGTAGAGGAGGACCGCCCCGAGCGCCAGCGCAACCGCGAATCCGATCACGTCGAAGGCGCCCAGGTCGCCGCCGAGCCTCGAGAGAGCGATGACGATGATCACGGAGCCGGTGACGATGTCCACGGCCTGCCAGAGCTGGACCTCGCGCACGCTGACGAGCATCTGCGCGTCGACCGGCTTCGTCAGGGCATGGTCGAGCTTCCCCTCGCGCACGTCCTCGGTCAGCCGCATCATGTTCGGCTGGATAACGGCGTGGATCACGCCTGCCATGACGGACTGGACCCCCAAGATCGCGAGGAGCTCCGTGTACGTCCACCCGTTGAGCTCGCTCGTGTGCGAGAAGACGAGCTGGAAGACGACGAGGCCCACCGTGATCGCGAGCAACGACTGCAGCAGCTGCAGCACGAAGTTGATCCGGTACTGGAGGTCGTTCATCACCCCGACGCGGAGATGGAGCAACGCGACGCGAAGCGTGGTCATCAGTTCCCCACGGCCGTGTACCGGCGGATCGCGTACCGCCAGACGAACAGGAAGACCCCGATCCCGACGAGTGTCCAGAAGACCTGCATCGCGAGCCCGCCGAGCAGTTGCGCGTTCGAGAGGTCGCCGACGAGCGCCTCGATCGGGAAGTAGAACGTCCAGCGGAAGGGCAGCAGCCAGGCGAGGGTCTGCGCCCAGTCGGGCATGAGCGTGAGAGGGACGAGGCGTCCCGAGAGCAGGAGCTCGAGCAGGATGTAGAGGGAGAAGAGCGCCCCGACCCGCGTGGTCCAGAACGTCACGAGCCCGAGCGCCGACTGGTTGAACGTGCGGATCAGGTACGCCCCCCAGATCGCCACCGCGAAGACCGCGACCTCGAACGGGCGCACGTCGAACGTCGGGTTGAAGACAAGGGTGAGCACGACCGCGATCGGGAGGTAGTAGATGAGCCATGGGATCTTCCCCCCTGCGAAGAACGCGACGTCGTAGTGGATGGGATGGAGCGGGCGCAGGAGCTGACCCGAGAGCTCGCCCTCCCTGATCCGCCACTCCCAGCCGTACGGTGTGAAGACGATGTTCATCGTCCGAACGAGCGTCCACACGATGTAGTACGCGGCGAACTCGCCGGCTGTGAGGCCACCGGCCGTGCCTCCCGACTCGTCCGCGATCGTCGTCCAGACGACGAGGTAGATGACCGGCTCGGCCACCATCCCGAAGAGGTACATGTAGGTCGCAGCCCGGTACTGGAACTGCGCCTGCATCTGCGTCCGCATCGTCGTCACGTAGAAGTCGGCGAGCGACCGGAGACGTCCCGGCCGATCTGCGGAGAGCGTGCTCACGCCTCGTTCTCCTGCGCGAACACGAGCTCGATCACGTCTTCGATCGGCGGGTCTTCGACGTTGAGGTCGAGCACGTTCTGCTCGGCGAGCAGCCGGGCCGTCACCCGCGCCGTCTCGGCTTTCGCGACGCGGAGAGTCACGACATCGCCGTCGCGGTGGATCACCTCCCCATACGCGGAGAGGTCGCCGGCGCCGTTCTCGAGCGCGACTGCGATCGTCTTCCAGGCGGCGACGGTGTTCGAGAGCGCTGCAAGATCGCCGTCGAACAGGATCCTCCCGTGGTGGATGACGATGACCCGCTCGCAGAGCGCTTGGACGTCGGCCATGTAGTGGCTCGTCAGCATCACCGTCGCCTCGTGTCGCTGCCGGTACGCGGCGACGAACGCGCGAATCCGCTTCTGCATCGTGACGTCCAGCCCGATCGTCGGCTCGTCGAGGAAGAGCACCTGCGGCCGATGGAGAAGCGACCCGACGATCTCGACCTTCATGCGCTCCCCCAGGGAGAGGTTCCGGACGGGCTTCTGCACGAGATCGCCGATCTCGAGCAGCTCGATCAGCTCGTCGCGCATCGAGACGAAGTCGGCACGGGGAACCTGGTAGATCGAGCGGTTGAGCTCGAAGGAGTCGAGCGCGGGGAGATCCCACTGCAGCTGGTTCCGGTTCCCCATCACGAGGGCCATGCGCCGGAGGTAGTCACGCTCGCGCTTGGAGGGGACGTGACCCAGGACGCGCGCCTCGCCGCTCGTGAGGTAGAGCAGCCCGGACAGCATCTTGAGCGTGGTCGTCTTGCCCGCGCCGTTCGGGCCGAGGAACCCGACGATCTCGCCGTGCTCGATGTCGAACGAGATGCCGTCCACTGCGCGCACCTCGCGCGTCTTCCGCCGCACGAGGCTCTTCGTGGCGGCGCGCAGCCCACCCTCGCGCTCAGGGACGTCGAAGACCTTGACGAGCTCGTCGACGTGAACGACCGGGTCGGTCATCCGGACCTCTTCAGCTTCCCGTGCTTCTTCGCGTACTGCTCGCCGCGGCCGAACACCCACAGCCCGGCGGGGATGGAGACCGCGCCGATGATGAGCAGCGGCCAGATCTCGTCCCACATCGCGGTCAGCCCCTGGCCCTCGAGGATCGCCTCGCGGATGCCGTCGAGCGCATAGGTTGCCGGCGAGATCGTCGCGATCCACTGCATCCACTGGGGGAGCACCTCGACGGGGTAGTAGACGCCCGAGACGACGAGGAGCGTTCCCTGCGCGACGAACCCCAGCTGCGTCCCCTTCTCGGGCGAGATCAGCGGGAGCACCGACATCATCATCCCGATGCCGATGAACGAGACCGATGCGACGAGGAGGACGACGAAGGCGGCGAAGTACTTCGCGTCAGGCATCGAGAGGTCGAAGAACACGAACGCACAGACGACGAACAGGAACGTCGCCCGCACGAGCCCGTACAGGATCGCGAACACTCCCTGGCCCGCCAGGTGCATCGCCCGCGAGAGCGGCGCCATGAACGTGTACTCGATCGTCCCCTCCCAGCGCTCCCACGCGACCGTCTCCATGAGGAACTCGAAGAGGATCCCGAGGTACGCCCAGACGACGGCGCCGATGAGCAGCGTCGTCATGGTCTCGTTGACGTCGAGCGAGCCGCCCGACGCCTCGATCCCCTTTGCGATGAAGACGATCGTCAGCGTGTTCGCGACGGTCCACAGGAACCACGCGACGTCCCACCAGATGTAGCGCTTCGTGAGGTACGCATTGCGCTCGACGACACCGCCGGCACCCACGAGCTCCGCGCGCATCGTCCCGAGCATGGCTCTCATCAGGCGAACACCTCCCTGTCGTCGTCGTCCTCGTCCGCCTCGGCCTCGAACTCCCGGCCCGTCGCGGCGAAGAAGGCCTCCTCGAGCGTCGCCGCCTCGTACCGCCGCTTGATCTCGGGCACGGGCTCGAGCATCAGCAAGCGGCCGCGGTCGAGGATCCCGACCCTCTCCGCCAGCACCTCTGCCTCCGCGAGGTCGTGCGTGCAGAGGAGGATCGTCGAGTCGTGCGAGCTGCGGATCTCGCGGATGAAGTCCTGCACCTCGAGCTTCGACCGCGGGTCGAGCCCAGTCGTCGGCTCGTCCAGCAGTAGCACGACCGGCGACGTGAGCAGCGCCCGCGCAAGCGCGACCTTCTGCTGCATGCCGCGCGAGAGGTTCTCCATCGGCTCGTCGCGCCGGTCGGACGGGAAGCCGACCCGCCCGAGGATCGCCGGGATCTTGTCCCGCGTCTGTCCCGAGGTCATGCCGTAGTAGCGGGCCGCGTAGCTGAGGTTCTCGGAGGCGGACATCTTCTTGAAGAACGACGCCTCCACCGAGACGCGGTTGACGAGACGCCGCACGGCGCGATGGTCGGACACGACGTCATGCCCGAAGATCTCGGCGCTGCCGCCGTCGGGGAGCAGCAACGTGGAGAGGAGCCGGACGAGCGTCGACTTCCCGGACCCGTTCTGGCCCAGGATGGCGACCGTCTCGCCCCGCTCGATCGTGAACGTGACCCCGTCGAGGGCGACCCGCGTGCGCTTGCCCTTGCCGAACCGGCGGCCCTTCTTCTTGCGGTCACGGCGCGTGAACTCCTTGCGGAGCTCCTGCACGGCGACGGCCGGCGCTTGGATGCGGCGGCGGACGCCCTCCATCGGTACTGCCTCTTGGATCTCCGTCATGTGGTGCTCCTTCGAAGAACTGCGTAGCGAGAAACGTGCAAGCAAGAGCCGGGCCACGGAGGGCCTCGACACCGGGTGTCTCAGCTACGGAGGAGCAACATCAGGCCGCCGAGGATAACCATGCGACCGGACGCGGTCAACCTAAGGATCCTGGGCGCCGAGAGCCGGGCTTGGCCCACTTGGGATCGCGTTCATGTCCACCTCGTCCATACGCGACACCTCCCTCGGCGTTGTCAACTCACAACCGAGGTCGGCTGTGAGCAGGCGGCGGAAACGGTACCAGCCGGTCCGGCGGGCCGCTTGCCCGTCCGCGACGCGCGTTACCGTTGATGGCAGGACGGAGCCGCGGAAGGCTCCGGCCGAGGCGACGTGGCCTCAGGACTCGCGAGAGCCTGGGGTCTTTTTGTTGGTCCGAGAGAGGAGAAGGGAATGTCCGAGATCGAGGAGCGGCAGCACTACCTGCGTAACGGCGGCGAGACGCTGCCGGACGCACGCGACGCGCTCGAGTGGGCCACCGAGACGCGCGCGGCGATGGTCGACCTCAAGTTCTGCGACCTGCTCGGGACGTGGCAGCACGTCTCGCTGCCGATCACGGCCTTCGACGAGTCCGCGTTCGACGACGGGCTCGGCTTCGACGGCTCGTCGATCCGCGGCTGGCAGGCGATCCAGGACTCGGACATGCTGCTCATGCCGGACGCGTCGTCGGCGATCCTCGACCCGGCGACAGAGGCTCCCACGCTCTCACTCGTCTGCGAGATCGCGGACCCGATCACCCGCGCTCCGTATGCGAAGGACCCGCGCGGAGTCGCGCGCCGCGCAGAGGACTACCTTCGCTCGACGAACATCGCCGACACCGCCAACTTCGGCCCCGAGTGCGAGTTCTTCGTCTTCGACGAGGTGCACTACGACCTCGGCCCCAATCGTTCCCACTATGCGGTGGACTCGGCCGAGGGTTACTGGAACTCGGGCAAGCCCGGGCTCGGCTACACCGCGCGCCCGAAGGAGGGCTACTTCCCGGCGGCGCCCTCGGACACTCTCCACGACCTCCGCACCGAGATGGTGCTGACGCTGGAGCGAATCGGGATCCCGTGCGAGTTCCACCACCACGAGGTCGCGTCCGGTGGCCAGTGCGAGATCGACCTCCGCTTCACGACCCTGACGCGCATGGCCGACCAGGTCATGACCTACAAGTACGTCGTCAAGAACGTCGCGCGGCGGCACGGCAAGAGCGTCACCTTCATGCCGAAGCCGATCTACGGCGACAACGGCTCGGGGATGCACACGCACCAGTCCCTCTGGAAGGAGGGCACGCCGCTGATGGCGGACAAGTCGGGCTACGCGGGGCTGTCGCAGCTCGGCCGCGCGTACGTCGGCGGCCTGCTGGCGCACGCGCCGGCGCTGCTCGCGTTCTGCGCGCCGACGACGAACTCGTACCGGCGGCTCGTCCCCGGCTTCGAGGCTCCGGTCAACCTCGTCTACTCGCAGCGGAACCGCTCTGCGTGCATCCGCATCCCGATGTACTCGGAGTCGGCAAAGGCGAAGCGGATCGAGTTCCGGCCGCCGGACTGCCGCGGCGAACCCCTATCTCGCGTTCGCCGCGATGCTCATGGCGGGGCTCGACGGGATCCAGCGGGGGCTCGACCCGGGCGGGCCAGCCGACTACGACCTCTTCGAGGACGCGGACGCCGACGTGCCGCAGGTTCCGGGCTCGCTCGGAGGGCGCGCTCGACGCGCTCGAGGCCGATCACGAGTTCCTGCTCGCGGGCGACGTGTTCAGCGAGGAGCTGATCGCGACCTGGATCGCCTGGAAGCGCGAGAACGAGATCGACGCGGTGCGGTTGCGGCCGCATCCGGCCGAGTTCGCCCTCTACTACGACTGCTAGGTCTCGGGCGAGGACACTGCGGGGTCGGGCTCCCGAGCCCGACCCCGCGGTCGACGTAGGGGCTCGACGAGAAGCGCTGCGATCACGAGCGCCGCGAGGACGCCGACCTGCGCGGCAGCCGCAACCTCGGTGCCGAGCGGGATCGTGGCGAGCGCAGCGGCGGCGGCGGCGAGGCGTGTGCCGCCACGGGGGATGCCGAGCGTCCGCCGGAACCCGACGTCGGATGCGAGGAAGAGCGCGACGCCTACGGCGAGCTCGCTCGCGATCCAGCCGTCGAGCGGGTCGTAGGGGTCGCCGACCGCCTTCTTGAGGCCGGCGGCGAGCCCGACGATGCCGAGGAGGATTCCGATGTGCCAGTAGCCGAAGCCGACGAGCGCGAGCTGCGGCCGCCTCTCCGCCGGAGCGTCCTCCAGCGCCTGCTCGATCGCGCCCTCGTCGCTGAAGTACGTCCACCAGAGCGCGGCGGCGAGGGCCAGCGAGAGGAGCGCGACGAGCGCGAGGCCGGCGTCGAGCTCGAGCCCGGCGACCCCGGCACCGATGACGACGACGGACTCGCCGAGCGCAACGATCACGACGAGCGCGTGCCGCTCGACGAAGTGTGAGACGACGATGACGAAGCCCTCCACGCCCGCGAGCCACGGCGTGACCCAGAGCATGGCCGCGGCGAGCGCCCACAAGATCCACTGCGCGTCGCCGCCGAGCGCGCCTCCGACGAGCACGATGCCCGCGGCGGCGAGGTTGAAGGGGACGATCCGGAGGATCGCGGCCACCTCCGACAGCGACGTTCCCTTCGCGTACATGCCGGCGTGCAAGTACGACTACGACGAGCCAGCCGAGGGCGAACGCGAGGCCCTCGCCCTCGAAGGCCTGCGGCGTCGCGAGCGCGATCACGAAAAACGCGCCCATCCCGCCGAGCAGGAGGAGCCGGTAGCGCACGCGGTCGGTGGCTATCGCGTTCGTGAGCCACGCGTACCCGTCGTACATCCACCAGATCAAGTGGAACATGACCACGACCTGCACGACCGAGGCAGCGTCGCCGCCCGTGACGAGCACGCCGGTCAGCTGCGTGATCGTGAAGACGAAGACGAGGTCGAAGAAGAGCTCGAGCGTCGAGACGCGAACGCGCGCTCCGGGAGGCTCGGACACGCGCGGATCATCTACGAGCCGCCGCCTGCTCGAAGCAAACCTTGTCTCACGCCCGACAGCGCGAGATAGTGCCGCCAGTGTCGAGCGTGGCTGCGGTCCTGAAGCGCGTGAACGTCGCAGGCTGGGCGTTCGTGGTTGCCGTCGCCGTGCTCCTGGAGCTGGCGGTTCGACGGTTCGATCTCCACGACAGCGTGGCTGCGCCCAGCGACACGCTCGAAGCGCTCGCCGACGGGCTGAGGTCCGGGGGCCTCTCTGGAGATCTCGCCGCGACGCTGGGGCACTTCCTCCAGGGGTTCGCCATCGCGGTGGTCGTGGGCGTCACGTTCGGCGTCCTTCTCGGCAGCTCGCGCACGCTCAGGAGTGCGCTCACGGTCGTGATCGAATTCCTGCGACCGATCCCAGCCATCGCTCTTATTCCGATCGCGATGCTGTTATTCGGCCTCGGCACGCCGATGATCCGGTTCGTGATCGCGTATGCCGCTGTCTGGCCGATCCTCATCAACACGCTCTACGGCGTCCGCGCTGTCGATCGCACGCTGCTCGACGTCGCGCGGACATCCGACGTCTCGCAAATCGGAACTGTGGTACGCGTGACGCTTCCCGCAGCGCTTCCGAGCATCGCCACCGGGATACGTGTGGGTGCCTCGATCGCCCTCGTCGTCTGCATCACGGCCGAATACGTCGCGGGCACGGACGGGATCGGCGCCTACATGCGCAGCCAGGAGGGGGCGTTCGAGCTGTCGGCGATGTATGCGGCCGTGGTCGCCGCCGGTCTGCTCGGCTACGCGATCGACGTCGCCCTCCGTATAGCGCAGCGACGCGTTGTGTTCTGGGCCGGTGAGGAGCGCGTCGTACTGTGAAGGTCAGGCTCGGCGACGTCGGCCGCTGGCTGCTGGGCGCGCTCGTGTTCCTCGCCGCGCTCGGTCTCTGGGAGCTGTGGTCGAGACACGCGAACACATTCGGGCTTCCCCGGATGAGCGAGGTGCTGGGGACGGCGTTGGACGAATGGCCGAAGCCGGAGTTCCTCTCGGGGGTGGCGGCGAGCCTTACGCGGCTCGCTGCGGGGCTCGCGATCGGGGTGGGGGTCGGCGTCGTGGTCGGCTTGTTGATGGGGTCGTCGCGCATCGCGCGACGGACGCTCGGGCCGATGACGGAGCTGCTGAGAGCAACCCCCGTGATCGCGATCCTGCCGGTCGCGATCGCTCTCGTCGGTCTCGGGGACGCGATGAACGTGAGCCTCATCGCGTTCGGGGTCTGCTTTCCCGTCCTTGTCAACACGATCGACGGCGTGCGCACCGTGCCCCCCGAGGCCAGGGACACCGCGTCGATGCTCCACGTCGGCCCCGCGGAGCGGCTCTTCCGCATCTATCTCCCGTCGGCTCTCCCATCGATCGTCGCTGGAGTGCGGATCGCGATCTCCATAGGGCTCGTTCTCGTCGTCATCTCCGAGTTCTCGGGAGAGGGAGACGGCCTCGGGCGCTACATCTGGGCCAAGCAGACCCAGTTCGCCGCCGCGGAGGTTTGGGCCGGCATCCTCTTCCTCGGGCTTCTCGGGCTCCTGCTCAATGGGCTCTTTCTCCTCGCCGAGCGCCGCCTTCTGGCGTGGCACTACGGGGCAGCCGGTGAGCCGGCCCGCTGACACCGTCACCCTCGAGGACGACGTGTCGTCGACCGTGCCGCCCGTGCTGCGGGTCTCGGGGCTCGGCAAGCGCTACGCGGAGACGGGGACCCGCTGTGCTCTCGAACGTGAGCTTCGACGTCGGCGTCGGCGAGCTGCTTGCAATCGTCGGCCCGTCCGGGTGCGGGAAGACGACCCTCTTGCGGCTGATCTGCGGCCTACCCGGCCCACCGACGGCACTGTGTTCCTCCACGGCCACCCCGTCGTGCGCCCGCCCCGGGAGATGGCCCTCGTCTTCCAGGACTACAGCCGCTCGCTCTTCCCCTGGTTGACGGTCGTTCGGAACGTGATGTTCCCGCTCCGCCGGCTAGGGCTGTCGAAACGCGGGAAGAGCGAGCGAGCAAGAGGCGGTCTTAGGCGAAATGGGCCTCGAAGGCACTGCGCACAAGTATCCGTGGGAGCTCTCCGGCGGGATGCAGCAGCGTGTCGCTATCGCCCGTGCGCTGGTCTCGCACCCGGAGGTCATCCTCCTCGACGAGCCGTTCGCGTCGGTGGACGCGCTGACTCGCGCCGAGCTTCAGGACGTCCTGCTGCGCGTCCACGGCAGTCGCGACGGCAACCCGGCCACGATCGTGCACGTAACCCACGACATCGACGAGGCCGTTTACCTCGCGCACCGCGTCCTCGTCTTCGCCACGGCACCGGGGCGGGTCGTCGGGTCAGTCCGGGTCGATCTCGACCGCCCGCGAGAGCAGTCGTCAACGCGAAGCTCGGAGCGGTTCCTCACCATCCGCAACGAGATCCAAGACGTCATTGCAACTCACCGCACAACGCATGTAGCATCGCGCGACACTTCGGGCGAAAGGGACGGGGAATGAACAGAGACCGGACACTGCACCGCGTTGCACGCCTGCGGTTCTGGGCCTTGGGGCTGCTCGCCCTGCTGCTCGTTCCGCTCGGGGGCTCCGCAATCGCGGCCCCAGGCGACAGCGAGCAGCTACAGACGGTCAAGGTCGCCATCCTGCCGCTCGAGCCCGTCGGGCAGGTCCTGTACGCGAAGCACCGTGGCTTCTTCCGGAAGCAGGGGCTCGACGTGAGGATCGAGGTTCTTGCGGATCCGACTCAGACGCCCGCTGCCCTCATCTCGGGCAACGTCCAGTTCGCGGCGCTCAACCTCGGCGGGCTCGCATTCTTGAAGACGGCGGGCGCGCCCATCAAGGCCGTCGCCGCAGGAGCGCTCTACGACCACATCTCGAAGACCAAGACCAGCGCCCTCGTTGCGATGCCGTCGAAGTCGATCAGGAGTGCGCGCGATCTCGTCGGCAAGCGCATCGCCGTAGACCAGCTGAACACGATCGCCCACTTGGGCATGCTCAAGTGGCTCAAGCAGAAGGGCGTCCAGGGCAACCAGGTCAGCTTCACGACGCTTGCGTTCGCGAAGATGCTCGGGCCACTTGTGAAGGGAGACGTCGACGCAGCCTTCCTCCCCGAGCCGTACCTCACGCTTGCTACAGGATCGGGGCGCGCGTGTCGTCGCCTACCCGTTCGACGCCGTCTGCTCGGGACAGTGCCTCTTGACGATGTGGAGCGCCCGCAGCGACATCGACAAGGGCCTCGCCGCACGCTACCGCGCGGCGATTCAGGCTGCGTCCGTCTGGGCGAACCAGCCGCGCAACCGCGCGGCGAGCGCCAAGATCCTGGCGAAATACGTGGCGATCAAGCCGGCGCTGCTCGCGAGAATCAGACGGACCACGTTCGCGACGCGGCTCCGGACCGCGCCTGCGCAACCCTGGATCGACGTCTTCGCCGAGCTCGGTGTGATCCCCAAGTCGTTCCCGGCGAGCGACCTCGTCAAGTAGAGGTCAGATCCCGGAGCGGTTCCCAGCACCCGGACTCCTCAGGTAGACGCGACACCGTCCTCGAGAACGAGCGCGATCGCGGCCTCCAGCGACAGCTCGTACCCGGCAGTCCTTCCCAGCTCGAACTCCTCGTCGGCATAGGCGAGGACGCGCTCCGGCTCGACCGGTCCCGTGGAGCCACCGGCCCGTCCACGTGCGTTCGTTCTCGGCCTCCGCGGCGCCCCAGAGCGTGCCAGCCAGCTCCGAGTCTCCTGCTGCCCCGTTCGACCTCTGCGAGCAGGCCCAGCTCGTAGACGACCGCCTTGTGGTCGTACATCGCGCGCGACAGCTCGAGCGCACGACGGGCGCTACGCCTCGCGTCGTCAATGCGTGCCAGCGTCCAGGGACACAACGGCGATCCTCGCGAGCATGCCGACGAGCCACCAGCGGAAGTCGACCTCCTCGGCGATGCGCCGGCTCTCCTCCAGAAGCTCGAGCATCTCGCTCGCGATCGCTCTCCGCGCGCGCGATGTCCGCAAAGCGTCATGAACGGGTACACCTCGCCCTTCCGAAAGCCGATCCGGCGCTGAATCACGAGGCTCTCCTCTGCGAGCGCCTGCGCGCGTTCGAGATCGCCGCGGAGCAACGCGACGTTCGCAAGACGGCAGCATGAGGATGGCACGCCCCCTTTTCGTCGCCGGCCGCGTCGGCAGATCGTCCAGCGCCTGCTCCCAGCCGGCGCCCTGCGACCTCGGGACCCGACGAACAACATCTCCATCCCGCCCTGCACCCTCAACCCACGCGCGATGACGTGGTCGGGCGCACGATGCTCTCCTGCCAGAAGCCTCGCTGCCCACTCCGCGCCCTCCTGCGGGCTGTTCGTACTCCAGAAGCCCTCGAGCGCAACGACCAACTCGAGGCCGAGCTCTTGCTCACCCGATCCAAGCGCCCAGGTCGAGCGCTTCTCGCATGTTGTCCCTCTCAGGAATGACGAAGTCGTACCCCGGTTGCCCTTCGTCCTCGTTGACAAGTTCGCCGAACGAGCGAGGTCGAGGAAGTACTCGGCATGACGCCGCCGGGCAGCGTCGGTCCTCGCCTCCCGCCGACTGCTCCTCCGCTGCGAACTCGCGGATCGTCTCGAGCATCGTGTAGCGCGGGCCGGTCGGCCCGTCGAACCGTCGGACGAGGCTCTTGTCGAGCAGCGACTGCAGCGTGTCCGGATCGGCATCGCAGACGGCCTCTGCAGCCTCGTACCGACACCCGCCCGCGAACACGGAGAGCCCGCGGAACAGCCGGCGCTCGCTCTCGTCGAGCAGGTCGTATGACCACTCGATCGTCGCTCGCAACGTCTGGTGGCGCGGGTCGGCGACGCGCCCCGCCTTCAGCAGATCGAGCCGCTCCGAGATCCGCTCGAGGAGCTGCTCGGGCGAGAAGAGCACCGTCCGCGCGGCCGCCAGCTCCAGCGCGAGCGGCAGATTGATCGAGGTGCGGCAGAGCTCGTCGACCGCTGCCGACCTGCGCAACCCCGGTTGAGAGCGATCGCGCCCGCTCGAACGAAGAGCTCGACACCGTCTTCGGCGACGAGCGGAGGAACGGCGTATACGTGCTCGCCGTCGAGCTGGAGCGCGCTCGCGACTCGTGACGATGAGCACTCGGGCCTGGGATGTCCCGCATCCGCGCGACCTCGGTAGCGATCTCCGGCAGCAGGTGCTCGGCGTTGTCGAGGAGGATGAGCACTCGCTTTCCGCGAGAGCCGATCGGCGATCACTTCGCCGAGCTCCCGGCCGGGCTGACCCTCCGACGCCGAGCGCCTGGGCAAGCGACGACACGACGAGCCTCGGGTCGTGGATGGGGAGCCAGCGGAACCCACCAGACGCCGTCCGCGAAGGAGTCGGACGCCTCTGCCGCCGCCTGGAGGGCGAGGCGCGTCTTTCCGGTCCCGCCAGGCCCCGTCAACGTGATCAGGGACTGGTCGCTGCCTCGGAGGAGGCTCACGACCTCTGCCAGCTCGCAGCTCCCGGCCGAGGAAGGGGGATGCCGGCATGGGGAGGTTCGTTCGATAGAGGCTTCGGAACGGAGGGAAGGAGTCGTCTCCGAGCTGGTAGCACGCGCTCGGGCGCCGAGAGGTCCTTGAAACGGTGCTCGCCGAGATCGACGAGTGAATCGCCGTCGTACAGGGCGGCGCGTCGCCGCGGAGACGAGGATCTGGCCGCCGTGGCCCGCGCCGCGATGCGCGCCGCGCGGTGCACGTCCTCGCCGACGTAGCCCTCCTCCGTCAGGAGCGGCGTCCCGGTGTGCAGCCCGGCGCGCACGCGGATCGGCCCTCGCTCCGAGATCGTCCGTGGCCGCGCGCGCGGCTGCGAGGGCGCCGGAGCGGTCGCGAACGCGAAGAAGAACGCGTCTCCCTGCGTGTCCACCTCGATGCCTCCGTTGTCGGCGCACGCCTCCCGCAGCACCCGGCGGTGCTCGACCAGCGCAGCCGCGTAGTCCTCGGCCCCCAGCTCCTGCAGCAGCCGCGTCGACCCCTCCACGTCCGTGAAGAGGAACGTGACCGTGCCGGTCGGCAGTTCACTCATGGCCGAGTGCGAGCGCGACCGCCTCGCCGAGTCCGAGCTGCCGACCATCTCCGCGCGCCCGCACGACCTCGGCATCGTCTTCGTCGAGCCGGCTCGGCGGGTCGAGCGAGCCAAAAAGCCAGGGACCGACGGGCGGCACGATCCCTCTCCGCCTCGATGGCGCCCCAGAGCGTCTCGGCCAACTGGGCGTCACCACTGCGAGCACTGGCTTCCGCGAGCAGGCCGAGCTCGTAGATGGATACCCCGCCTGTCGTGCATCGCCTCCGAGAGCGTGAGCGCAGCCCTAGCGCTTGCCCGCGCCTCGTCCAGCCTGCCGATGTCGAGGTAGGTCTGCGCCATTGTCGCCAGCATCCCGGAGTGCCACCAGCGGAAGCCGACCTCCTCGACGAGGTCGCAGCTCTCCTGGAGAAGCTCGAGCGCCTGCGCGTAGTCCCCCTCGGCCCGCGCAGCGACCGCAAGCGACCCCAGCGCCTGCGCCTCACCCTTCGGGTACCGACCGACACGGCGATGGAGCGCGAGGCTCTCCTCGGCGAGCTCACGGCAGCGCGTCAGGTCTCCGCGCAGCATCGCCGCGCTGGAGAACCGGTGCAGAAGCGTGGCCACGCCGCGGTCGTCCCCGAGCTCGGCGATAGCGTCGCCATAGCCTCCTCCCAGCTCGCTTCGGCGCCCGGGAGTTGCAGGAGATTCTGCATGCCGCCCTGAACGCGCAGCGCGCGGGCGGCGACCCGGCTGTCCCGCTCGTCCCCGCTGTCCAGGAACGTCGTCGCCCACTCGAGGCCCTCATCGGGAAGGTTCGTCGCCCAGTAGTTCTCGAGCGAGACCACCAGCTCGAGCCCGAAGTCGCGCTCGCCGGACTCGAGCGCCCACGCGAGCGCAACTCGCATGTTGTCGCGCTCGGGGATCACGAGGTTAGTGGAGCTGAGGGCCCTGGCGCCTCGGCGTCCATTCCCGATCGCTGGGCGACGGCGAGATAGTGCTCGGCGTGGGCGCGCCGCACCGCGTCCGCCTCGCCATCGGCGACGAGGCGCTCCACCGCGAGCTCCCGAATCGTCTCGAGCATGACGAAGCGCGGCGGCTCGGCGACGATCCGCCGCAGGAGGCTCTTGTCGACGAGCGACTGCGACGGTCTCGTGGGACGCGCCGCACACGGCCTCGACGGCCTCGTAGCGTCGCACCGCCGGCAAACACGGAGAACCGTCGGAACACGCCCTTTTCCGCCTCGTCGAGGAGATCGTGCGACCACTCGATGGTCGCGCGGAGCGTTTGCTGGCGCGGATCAGCGTCGCGACCCGCGGCCAGTAGGTCGAGCCGGCCCGAGAGCCGCTCGAGGAGCTGAGCCGGCGAGAAGACGACCGTCCGCGCCGCCGCCAACTCGAGCGCAAGCGGCAGGTTGTCGAGCCGCGCACAGAGCTCGGTCACCTCCGCCGAGCGGCTGCACGCCGGTGTCGAGCGAGCGAGCGCGCGTCACGAAGAGCTCGACGCCGTCCCCGTCGGCGAGCGGAGGAACCGGGTACATCCGCTCGCCCTGAAGCTGCAGGCGCTCGCGGCTGGTGACCAGAATCGTGGGTCCGGCGATGTCGCGGAGGCGCGCGATCTCACCGGCCGCGTCCGGCAGCAGATGCTCCGCGTTGTCGAGGAACAGCAACGCACGCCGCCCGCCGACGCGCGCTGCGACGGCGGCGGCGAAGTCCATCCCGGGGCCCTCCTCGACCCCGAGCGCCTGCGCCACGGAGGGGATCACGTTGCGGGCGGTCCGCAGCGGTGCGAGCGGGACCCACCAGACACCGTCCGGGTAGGACTCCGAAGCCTCGCCGGCGGCCTGGAGCGCGAGCCGCGTCTTGCCTGTCCCCCCGGGACCGGTGAGCGTGAGGAGCCGGACTCTCTCGGCGGACTCGAGCTCGGCGACGAGCTCGGCGAGCTCGCGCTCGCGACCGAGGAACGAGCGTCGCGGGCACGGGGAGGTTCGTCGCGGTAGAGGCTCTTGAGCGGCGGAAAGTCGCCACTCCCCAAGCTGGTACACGCGCTCGGGCGCGGAGAGGTCCTTGAAGCGATGATCGCCGAGGTCGACGAGCGGTGACCGCTCGACCCGTCGGCTGAGCGCGGCCGTCGGTCTGCGAGACGAGGATCTGGCCGCCGTGACCGGCGGCGGCGATGCGCGCGGCACGGTGGACGTCCGGCCCGACGTAGCCGTCGCCGGTGACAAGCGGCGTGCCCGTGTGGATGCCGACGCGAACCAGAATGCGGCCCGGCACCGAAGCTCCCCCGTGAACGCGTGCGCCGCGCTCGAGCGCGTCGGGAGCTGTCAGGAAGGCGAAGAAGAACGCGTCACCCTGCGTGTCCACCTCGACACCGCCGCCGCGCGGAGGCATGCGGCACGCACGATCCGGCGGTGCTCGGCAAGGACAGCGGCGTACTGCCTCGGAGCCGAGCTCGTCGAGAAGCCTCGTCGAACCCTCGACGTCCGTGAACAGGAAGGTGACGGTGCCTGCCGGCAGTCCCGCGAGCACTGCGGCGAATTATCCGACGTGCGAGCCCGCGCTTGAACAGCCACACCGCGGAAGGCGCACGCCGGCCAGAACAGCGGCGCCTCGCAGCGAGCGACTCAGCGGAGGGAGAAGGTGACGCTGATGGTCGCGGTCGTCTCCTGCTGGCCGGGCACGATAGGCGTCGCGGAGTCGAGCGCCGCGCGCTCGGCGTAGTACGGCATCGGCGGCTCGGCGGAGCTCTCGACGATCGAGGTGATCGCGCCGAGCGAGCGCCCGGCTGCCTTGGCGAGCACCTGCGCACGCGCGCGGGCCTCGTCCACAGCCTTCCCGAGCGCCTGGCGATAGAGCACCTCGGCGTTGCTCGAGCTCATCCCGGGGCCGGAGATCGAGTTCGCACCGGCCTCGACGGCTGCATCGACCGCCCCTGGAGCGTCGGCGACGTCCGTGACGGCCGAGACGGAGTTCGACGCCGAGTACCCGGTGACGGTCCCGGCCTCGCCGGAGACGGGATAGACGCTCACGTATTCCGTCGTGATCTCACGTGCGCCCGCCTGGCGCAGGGCGTTGATCACCCGGCGCGCGGCGTCGGCGTTCGCGGACACAGCCGCACGAGCCGTGGCTCCTCGCGTCTCGACGCCGAAGGACATCTGCGCCTCGTCGGGCACCGCGTTGACGGTCCCGACGCCGGACACCGTGATCGAGTCCGTCGCCTCCGGAGCGTCCTGCGCGTCGGCGAGATCGGGTAGGCCAACGGCGCCGGCGAGGGCGACGAGGGAGAAGAGGGCGGCGACGGCGAGGAGCAGGCGTTTCATACGGGACCTCCGTGGGTCGGTTGACGACGTGGATACGCCGCCGCACCGACCTCCCGTCACACCGGGCGCGTCACTCCCAACCGAGATACGGCGCCGCGCCGCGCTTGAAGACGCCGCGCGCGAGGATCGAGCGCTGGATTTCGCTCGTCCCCTCCCAGATCCGGTCGACGCGGAGCTCTCGGAAGAAGCGCGCTGCCGGGCTCTCGACCATGTACCCGCGACCGCCGAGCGCCTGCACCGCGCGGTCCGCAACCCGCCCCGCCATCTCGGAGGCGTACAGCTTCGCCATCGAGACCTTCCCGTGAACGACCCTACGGTCCTCGAGCGCGTCGAACGCGTGCGCAGCGTGATACGTGAGCAGCCGCGCGGCATGGAGCTCGGTGAGCGAGTCTGCGAGAGGGAACGAGACGCCCTGGTACTCCGCGATCGGCGAGCCGAACGCCTCGCGCTCCTGCACCCACTCGGCGGTGAGGTCGACGAGCCGTAGTGCCGCGCCGCAGCAGCGCGCGGCGATGAAGAGCCGCTCGACGAGGATCCACTCCTTCGCGCCCTCGTCGCCGCTCGCCGGCACCCGGTTCGCCTCGGGCACACGACAGTTGCGGAACACGATCTCCGGATGGTGGTCGACGTACGGGTCGTGCAGAAACCCCGGCGTGCGGTGGATCTCGAGCCCGGGGGCGTCGGGGTCGACGAGGAAGAGGGTCTGCTCGCCCTCGGCGACCGCAAGCACGACATAGACCCCCGGAGGTCCTTCGCTGGTGACGAACCACTTCTCGCCGTTCAGTACCCACCCGTCGCCGTCGCGCGTCGCGGTCGCCCGGAGACCCGAGAGGTCGGACCCGGCGCCGGGCTCGGTGAGCGCCCACGCCTCGCGGTACTCGCCGCGCACGATCGGGAGGACGTACTTCTCGATCTGCCCGGGAGTGGCGATCTCGTAGAGCTCGCGCGGCCCACGATCGACGACCGCGAAGCCGAGGCCGTTCGTGGCCTTCCCCGACTCCTCCTCGAGCGCGACCTGGCCGAGCATCGAAAGATCGCTCCCACCGATGTCGGCGGACATGTTCAGCATCGCGAACCCAGCCTCGCGGGCCTTGCGGCGCAGCTCGGCGAGCTCCGCGTCGTCGATCGAGCCGCGCTCGGCGATACGTGCCTCGAGCGGGTAGACCTCGGACTCGACGAACGCGCCGACAGCCTCCTTGAGCGCGGCGATGTCGGGAGGGAGCTCGGGGACGACCATCGCGCGGCAGCCTAGTCGGACGCGCGCTCGAAGGCTGCGCGCTCGGTCTCGGTCAGCGGCCGCGAGCGGCCGGTCTCGCGGTCGCGGGCGACGAGGACGGCCTCCGACTCGGCTGCGAGGTCACGATCGCCCGTCCGGATCTCCTCCCGCAGCGTGAGGCTCGAGTTCCCGATCCGCTCGAGGCGGCACGACACGACGATCTCCTCGTCCTCGAGGCGCAGCTCCCGCCGAAAGTCGATGGCGACCCGCGCGAGCACGAGGTCCCAGGGATCGCCCACGCCCGCGAGCGCCCGCTCGACCCACTCGTCGCGGCACTCCTCGAGGTACGTCGCGTAGACCGCGTTGTTGACATGCAGGTACGCGTCGACGTCGCGCCAGCGGATCTCGATGCGCTTCTCGTGCGCCATCGCGGCGATGCTACGGAGAGAATGGCGCCCGTGCCCGAGGTGCGCGCGCTCATCTTCCCCCGCTCGCTCGCGGTCGTCGGCGCGTCGCCGCGGAACGTCGACGCGGTCGAGACCGTGGTTCGAAGCGGGGTCGCGGCCTGGGGCGTGCACCCGAACCGCGACGAGGTTGCCGGGCTCCGCTGCTATCCGAGCTTCGCCGCGCTTCCGGAGCTTCCCGAGGCCGCGTTCCTGCTCGTCAACCACGAACGCGTGGAGACGGCGTTCGAGGACGCGGCCGCAGCGGGCGTGCGGGCGTTCGTCGTCCCAGGCGTCGGCGCGGAGGCCGGGGCGTCCGCCGGGCCGACGACCGAACGGCTTGCGGCGCGCGCCCGCGAGCTCGGGGCCGTGCTCCTGGGGCCGAACTGCATGGGGACCTACGCACCCGGCGGGCCCGCGGCCTGGATCGGGCGCGCGCCGGAGACGACAGCCGCGGGCCACGTCTCGGTGCTCTGCCAGTCGGGCTCGATCGCGGACGCGTTCCTCTCGCTTGGTGGGAGAGTCGGCTTCCGCTGCGTCGTCTCGTCGGGAACCGAGGCCGTGACGGACGCGGCCGACTTCGTGTCGTTCTTCGCGGAAGACGAGGGCACGCGCGCCGTGGGGCTCTTCCTCGAGACGGTCCGGCGGCCTGAGGCATTCGTCGCGGCGCTCCACGCGTGCGCCGAGGCAGGGAAGACGGTCGCCTGCCTCAAGGTCGGCCGCTCCGAGGCCGGCGCGCGCGCGGCGCTCTCGCACACGGGGGCGCTCGTCGGCTCGGGTCGCGCCTTCTCCGCCGTCCTCCGGCGCTACAACGCGATCGAGGTCGAGGACTTCCACGAGCTCGTGGAGACGCTCGAGATCCTCGGCCGCACCCGCCGGCCGCGCGGGCGGCGCCTGGCCGCGATCTCGGAGTCGGGGGGCGAGTGCGCGCTTCTCGCCGACCAGGCCGAGGCGGCGGGCATCCCCTTCGAGCCGCTGCCGGAGGACCTCGCGGCGCGCCTCACGGCCGAGTTCCCGAACTACCTCGCGCCCGGCAACCCGCTCGACGCGTGGGCGGTTGCCGACGAGACCCTCGTCTACCCGCGCTCGCTCGAGCTCATGGCCGAGTCGGGCGCGTTCGACGTGCTGCTCGGGCAGGCCGACCTCTCGCAGTTCCGGGACGAGACGAACGATGACTGGTGCGAGCTCACGCTCCGGGCGCTCGCGCGGCTCGCCGAAAAGCACGATCTCTTCGCGGCCGCGACCACCGTCCACAGCGCCGACCCGCCAAGCCGCTTCCAGGAGCTCGCGCGCGAGCTCGACCTCCCGCTCCTGCGAGGACCACGTGACGCCATGCGCGCACTTGCCCACGTCGTCGGCCTGAGGCCGTGGAGACCGCCGCCCGATGGCGCGAGCGGCCCGAGCGTGCGCGACCTCCTCGCGCCCGGCGCACTTCCCGAGCACGAGTCGGCGCTCGCGCTCGAGCGCTACGGAGTGCCGTTGGCGCCCCGGCGTCGCGCCGCGAATCCGGATGAGGCCGCAACCGCCGCGCACGAGCTCGGCATGCCCGTCGTCGTGAAGCTCGACGGGCCGGCGCACAAGAGCGCCGACGGGGGCGTGGTCCTCGGTCTCGAGACACCGGAGGCAGCCGCTGCAGCCGCGCGGCGGCTCGGGTGCCCGGTGCTCGTCGCGAAGCAGGTCGCAGCAGGTCCCGAGGCCCTCTGCGGAATGACCCGCGACCCGGACTTCGGCCCGGTGCTCGCGGTCGGGCGGGGCGGTGCCGCGGTCGAGCGACTCGACAGCGTCGTGCTGACGCTCGCGCCGCTCGACCTCGACGACGCCCGCGAGCTCGTTGCCGAGGCGGAGCTTGAACGACCCCGGAGACATCATCGCCCGCACCCTCGTCGCAGTCGGCAACCTCGCGATCAACCACCCCGAGATCGAGGCGATCGACGTCAACCCGCTCGTCTCAGGCCCGGACGGGACGGTCGCGGTCGACGCGCTGGTGGTCGTCGCCATGCCGGTCGCGGATTGACCCGGAACCCGGGCTCTGGTTCACTCGTCCGAGCGGCAGGCTGGAGGAGGGATCGATGACGACGTTCCATCCGAGAGAGTCGAGGTACGGCCGGCGAGAATTCCTCGGGCGATCGGCGGTCGGAGTCGTCGGGCTGTCGAGTCTCAGCTCGCTGCTCGCGGCGTGCGGCGGCGGGAACGGCGGCGAGACCGCCGACCTCGTGCTCGCCCGGCCCGACAACCCCGTCACCTGGCAGATCTTCGAGGACAACCCACCGATCGCCTCCGGCCTGGAGCCGGAGAGCGGCACGCTCCGGATCTACAACTGGAACGGCTACCTGTGGCCGCGGATCAAGAAGGACTTCGGCAAGGAGTACGGCGTCCAGGTCGAGGAGACGTACTTCTCGACGATGGACGAGGCAATCGCGAAGATTTCGTCCGGCGCGGTCGACTACGACGTCTTCATCCCGGTACCCGACCGGCTAGGGCGGCTCGTCATCGGGAAGATGCTGCAACCGCTGAACCGCGACTACCTCCCGAACCTCGCCAACGCGTGGCCGTCCGTGCAGGACCCGTGGTACGACAAGGGGTCGCTCTACACGGTTCCCTACCTGACGTGGACGACCGGCATCGGGTACCGCACGGACAAGATCGAGAGGACGCCGCTCGACTTCGACAATCCGTACGAGATCTACTGGGACGAGGCGAACAAGGGGAAGACGTACCTCCTGGACGACAGCCGCGACGCGGTCGGGCACATGCTCCTGAAGAACGGGATCACGGACATCAACACGGAGGATCCCGCGCACATCGAGCACGCGAAGGAGGAGCTCAAGTCGCTCATCCCCGCCGTGAACGTGAAGCTCTCGACCGACGACTACACGAACCTCCCGGAAGGTCGCGCGTGGGTCCACCAGACCTGGTCGGGAAGCGCCATCGCGGCGCAGTGGTACCTGCCGCAGGGAGTCTCCACCGACGCGCTCGGCTTCTGGTTCCCGGACGACGGCAAGGGCACGATCGGCAACGACTTGATGGCGATCCCGCGGAGCGCGAAGAACCCCGTCCTCGCCCACCACTTCCTCGACTACCTGCTCGACGTGAAGCACGGGTACGACAACTTCGCGCAGTTCGTCGGCTACCAGCCGCCGATGACGAAGCTGAACCCCGACAGGCTGGTCGCGGACGGCGTCGTCCCCGCGCACCTGAAGACCGCGATCGTCCGCGAGAGCGACTTCGACACCGGCTACTTCTTGACGGAGCTCTCGCCGACCGGCCAGACGGCGTGGCAGAACGCGTGGGCCGAGTTCAAGGCGGGTGTCTGACTCCGGGCGTCCCGTAGCGGGAACGCGGGGTAACGCCGTCTGGGCCGGGCTGGCGCTGCCCGGCGTCGCCTGGCTCTGCCTCTTCTTCCTGCTCCCGCTCTACGCCGTCCTCTGTGTCGCGTTCGGCCAGGTCGACCCCATCTTCCAGACGCCGCGGCCGGAGTGGAACCCGCTCCAGTGGAACACGGCGTCGTTCGAGTTCGTCCTCGACGGGCTCTTCACGAGCGGCGCCGCCTTCCAGACGGTGTTCCTGCGGACGCTCGCCTACGTCGTGATCGCGACGGCGCTCTCGCTCCTCATCGCGTACCCGGTGGCGTACTACGTCGCACGCTACGGCGGCCGTTGGAAGGGGCTGCTTCTCGTCGGGCTGATCGCGCCCTTCTTCATCAGCTACCTGATGCGGATGCTCGCCTGGATCAATCTCCTCCAGGACGACGGGTGGGTGAATGACGTGCTCGTCTGGATCGGGATCTTGGACGCGCCGCGCAACTGGCTCGACGGACGCGCGTCGTCGGTCATCCTCGGGCTCGTCTACGGCTACGTACCGTTCATGATCCTGCCGCTGTACGCGTTCCTGGACCGGATCGACCGGAACCTGCTCGCGGCGGCCCGCGACCTGGGAGCGAGCCCGTTCCAGACGTTCCGGCTCGTGACGCTCCCGCTCTCGAAGCCGGCGATCCTCGCCAGCATCGTGATCATCGCGCTCCCCATGTTCGGCGACTACTACACGCCCGACCTGCTCTCGCAGTCGCCGCGCACGAGCATGCTCGGCAACCAGATCAACCTCTACATCCAGGGTGGCCAGCAGATCCCCGTCGGCGCCGCACTCGTCGTCTGCCTCATGCTGTTCCTCGCCGTCTTCATGGCCTACTACCTCATCGCCACCGCCCGAGCGCAGCGGAGGCTGGGTGGATGACGACGTTCGAGGAAGCCGCTCCCGTCGTACGGCCGCGGAGCGGCTCGCGCTTCCGTGAGTGGTGGGCGAACCCGTGGGGACGGCCGCGGTTCCTGCTCCTCTTCACGGTGCTCTACCTCGCCTGGTCGATCCTCCCGATCCTGATCGCGATCCGCTTCTCGTTCAACGAGGGTCGCTCGCGCTCTACGGCGCAGGGCTGGTCGCTGCGCTGGTACTACGAGGATCCCGACCTGTCCGTCTGGCACGACCCCGACCTCAGGGCCGCGCTCTTCCAGAGCCTTCGGCTGGCCGCGATCGCCGTCGTCGTCACGGTCCCGCTCGGCGTCGCCCTCGCGATCGGCCTGACCCGCTGGCGCGGACGCGGTGCCGGCACCTCGAGGGCCGTCTCGCTGGCGACCCTCGTGACGCCCGAGATCGTCATGGGAACGGCATTTCTCCTCGTCTTCGTCCATCTGCTCAAGTTCATCGAGCTGGGCACGACGGCGCAGGCGATCGGGCACATCACGTTCTCGCTCGTATTCGTCCTGCTCATCGTCCGAGGGAGGCTGCTCTCGATCGGGCCCGAGTACGAGGAGGCGGCGAAGGACCTCGGTGCTTCGGCGCTGCAGGCATTACGCCTGGCGCTGCTGCCGATGCTCGTCCCGGCAATCGTGGCGAGCGCGATCGTCGTCTTCGCGATCTCGATGGACGATTTCGTGATCACCCAGTTCCTCTCGTCGGGCACGAACACGGACACGGTGCCCGTCCGGATCTACGGGACCGGACGCACCGCGCCGACGCCGGCGCTGAACGCCCTCGCCTCGCTCACGCTCTTCATCACGATCGTGATCGCCGTCGTCCTGTTCCTCGTCTGGCGAGCCGTGCGCGCGTCACGCGGCCAGACGGGCTCGGCCGTCGAGGACTTCGACCCAGAACGCTAGGTGGCGGCGAGAACAGCTTCGGCGGCGGCCTCGCCCCAGCGCACGCCGCCCTCCATGTGCATGTGCCCGCGGCCGGCGATGTCCGAGCACGCCCAGTGGATCGGGCCGACGGGCCGACGCAGGTCGGGGCCGAAGCGCGTGAGGCCGCCGATCCCGAAGGTCGCCGCGTACGCACCTCGCGTCCACTGCTCGGCCGCCCAGTCCGTCTCGACGAGATCGGTCGCGGCGAGCGCCTGCGGCCCGACGAAGGACGCCATCCCCTCGAGCACGGCAGTCCTGCGCGCCTCGGGGCTCATCCGCGCGGCCGCGTCCGCCTGCTCGCCGGGCAGGAACGTGCAGAGGACGCCGACCGAGCCCGAGGGTGGAGAGTTGTCGTACAGCTCGCGCACGAACCCGTGCGGCGCGAATCCCTCGCCCGAGAGCCCCTCACCGCGCCAGAAGGGCTCGTCGTAGACGGCCAGGTACTTCGTGACGCTGCCCTGCGAGATCGCCTGCTGGAGCCGGAGCCGCCAGGGCGGTAACGCGGGCTCGAACCGGATCGCGTCGGTGAGGTTCGGCGGGACGGCGACGATCGCAGCGCTCGCCTTCACGAGGAAGGGCCCGGCCTCGACTTCGACGTGTCCCTCCGACCAGTGGATCGCGCTCACCGGCGCCCCCAGGAGGACCCGCTCGCCGAGCCGCTCCGCCAGCCGCAGCGGAATGAGCTGCGAGCCTCCGACGACGCGGTACGCGAGGCACTGCTCGGCGGCGAAGAGCTCGAACGTCCCGCCCGCGCCCGCGATCGCCCACAAACCCTGGAGCAGCGAGAACGCATGCGCAGGCTTCGTGAGGAAGCCGTCCGCGAGGTACGAGGCGAGGTTGTCGCGCGCCTCGTCGTCGGCGACCTCGGCGCGCAGCCACTCGGCGAACGTGATCGTGTCGAGCTCGCGCGCGCGAGGGTGCTCCCACGGCGCTTCCGGGTCGAGCTCCTTCGCGAGCGAATCCAGCTTCTCGTCGGCTTCGTCCAGCGCGCGCTCCGACGCCGAGCCGAGACCGCTCTCGCCGCCCGTGTGCCGGTGTGCACGACCGGTCTCGTCGACGTACACGTCGTCACCGTCGCGGTAGGCCGGGAAGAGCTCGATCCCGAGCTCGGCGAGGAGCTCGTGGAGCCGGGAGTGGTATGGCGCGACCCACTCGCCGCCGAGCTCGTTCGCCTCACCCCCGATCTCCGTGTTCCACAGCCGTCCGCCGACACGGTCTCGCGCCTCGAGAACGACGACCTCGCGACCCTCGGCGACGAGACGCGACGCGGCGGCAAGCCCCGAGATCCCGGCCCCGACGACGACGACGTCCGCCTTCAGTTCGCGCGCGCCCAACGACCTTCTTCCTCCCGCGTCCCGAGCGCCGCCGCGGCGGCTCCGCGGCCGGTCCTCACCGCGCCCTCCATGTAGCCGGCAACCCATTGGTCCGAGCCACAGACGTAGAACGGCGGATCGTGCGTGCCGTGAAGAGGGCCGACGCGCAGCACGTCGCCGGGCCACCAGTGCGAGCAGTAGCCGCGCGTGAACGGGTCGGTCGCCCACATCCGCAGGTAGGTCGTGGTCGGAAGGCCCGCCCGAGGCCCGTACATGCGCTCGAGCTCGTCCAGAAGGGTTGCTTCTCGCTCGGCCTCGGGCGTCGCGAGCAGCCAGCCGAGGCGCTCCGGAGGGACGAGCCCAGAGAGGACGCCGTCGCGCTGCGGCCACGTCGATGCGAGCAAGTGCTCTCCCTGCGCGAGGCCGTTGGCGCCGAGATCGGCCCAGACGGAGCCGTCGTAGACGGTGACGACCTTCGCGGCGAGCGCGTGGCGCTGGTGACGCAGGGACGCCAGCCGGTCCGGGCGAACGCCCTCGATGCTCACCGTGTCGAGGACGGTCACGGGCAGGGCGCACACGACGGCTTCCCCCGGAGTTGCTCTCCGGAGGAGAGCGTGACGCGACAGCGCCCGGGAGCGATCTCGACCGAGCGCACCTCGGCAGCGTGCCGGATTCGCCCGTCGAGCTCCGATGACAGTCGCAAAGCGACCTCGGCGCTGCCCTCTGCGACCTGCAGCGACTCCCAGTGCTCGTAGTAGGAGTCGAACCCGCGCTCGTCGGCAATTGCGGCCTTACGCAGTTCCGATAGGAACGACGTGCGCTCGATGGAGCCCGCGGCCAGTCCGAGGGCGCCGGTCTCGAGGGCGCGCACGGTCGACGGCAGTGCGTCGACCGACCGCAGCCACGTGCCGAAGGAGGCGTCGTCGAGACGGCCGGCGTCGGGATGCGACCACGGGTCGTCGGGATCGACGGTCTGGGCGACCTGCTCGAACAGGCCGGCGACGCGGTCGTAGTCCGCCCGCTCCTCGGCGCTCCCGAACGGGAAGCTCTCCTCCGTGCGGAAGACACCTTCGACCAGGTCGTACGTCGTCGCGCCGTCGGCTGCGACGAAGGTCGGCTCGAGCGCGAGGCCGAGCTCGTCGACGAGGCCGAGGTACGCCGTGTGTGCCGGCCCGACCAGCTCTCCTCCCAGCTGAACCGGCCGCCCACCGTCGGGCGCCGCGACCTGCTCCACACGGCCTCCGACGCGGTCCCGAGCCTCGAGCACGACGACGTCCGCTCCCGCCGCTGCGAGGTCCCGGGCCGCTGCGAGCCCGGCGAGGCCCGCACCGAGGACGAGGACGTCCGTCACGACATCGCCTCGTCCGCGGGCAAAGCCCGGAGCGCCTCCGCGGGAAGGTGCGCGACCACCGCGTCACCGCGGGCGTGCGAAAGCGGCTGCCCCGTGTTCGCGAGCAGGGCCTGGAGCAGCGCGCCGCCCTGCGTCCGCACGATCACCTGCGTCGTCGAACCGAGGTAGACGAGCTCGCTCACGGTGCACGTGAGGCGGTTCGCGCCGGCCGCGCCGGGGGGCTCGATCTCGACGCGCTCCGGCCGGATCGTCACCTTGACGTCACCTCGTGCCTGCATGTCACCCCGCCGCGCCTCCAGCGGGACGCCCTCGACGGTGACCGACCCCGAGCCGTCGCCGGTCCCGGACATGAGGTTCGAGACGCCGAGGAAGTCGGCGACGAAGGCGGTCTCCGGCTCCTCGTAGACCTCGCGCGGCGTTCCGAGCTGCTGGATCCGCCCGCCGTGCATGACCGCGAGCCGGTCCGACATCGTGAGCGCCTCCTCCTGGTCGTGCGTCACGTACAGGAACGTGATCCCGACGTCGCGCTGGAGGCTCTTGAGCTCGACCTGGAGCCCGCGCCGGAGCTTCGCGTCGAGCGCGCCGAGCGGCTCGTCGAGCAGGAGGACGGAGGGCGAGAGCACGAGCGCGCGTGCCAGTGCGACCCGCTGCTGCTGGCCACCGGAGAGCTGGTGCGGGCGCCGCTCGCCGAAGCCGGCGAGGCTTACGAGCTCGAGGAGCTCCGCCACGCGGCGGCGGCCCTCGTCCTTGGACACGTCCGTGAAACGGAGCCCGAACGCGACGTTCTGCTCGACGGTCAGGTGCGGGAAGAGCGCGTAGCTCTGGAAGACCGTGTTCACGGGTCGCCGATGGGGCGGCGTCTCGGTCACGTCGGCGTCGCCGATGAGGATGCGCCCGGCATCCGGCCGCTCGAAGCCGGCGATCATGCGCAGGCTCGTGGTCTTCCCGCAACCGGACGGGCCGAGGAGCGAGAAGAACTCGCCACTCCGGACGGCGAGCGAGACGTCGTCGACGGCCGCCACGCCGTCGAACCGCTTGCTCACGCCTTCGAGCGCGACCGCCTGCGAGCGGGCACTCACGCTGCAAGCTCCTTTTCGGTCGCGGAACGGAGGAGCGCGAGCGCGTCCTCCAGCTCGAGCAGGCCGAGGTAGCGGATCGAGTCGAGCCCGTCGGCGACGGCCCCGAGGCGCCAGCCCGCAGCCTCGGCGTCCACCGAGGACGGAACGGAGCCGTCCGCGCGACCCTCGTCGAGCAGCTGCACGATGCGCTCGGCCCACGCCCTGTAGCGCGCCTGCACGAGCGGCCTCAGGTCCTCGTCGTCCCGCAGGCTGCTCCAGACCTCGTTCCAGAACGCGGGGGTCTCCTCGACCTCGGGGTCGAGCGTGCGGCGAAGCGCCCGCGCGGCACGCTCGGCGCCCGTCGCCAGGCCGGCGAGCTCTGCCTCGAGCGCCTCGACCCGCCGGTCCTCGGAGAACGCGAACGCCGCGCGCATGAGCTCCTGCCGCGTCGTGAAGTAGTAGTGGACGAGCGTGCGCGAGACACCAGCTTCCCGGGCGACGTTCCCGATCCGGAGCGCGTGCGCGCCCTCCTGGACGACGACGCGACACGCGGCCCGCAGGATGTCGTCGACGCGGTTGGAGACGGTGCGCGCAGAGGCTTCGGAAGAGGTCAGCGGTTGCTCCGTTCGGTCACGCCCGAGTATCCTGACTGACAGGACAGTCAGGAGGCAAGCGGCATGCGAACCCACCACACGGCGATCGCGGCCTTCGAGCACCCGCTCGAGGACGGCTGGACGCTCCCGGCGAGCTGGTATTCGGACCCCGGCGTGTACGCGGTCGAGCGCGAGCAGGTCTTTGCGGGGGCCTGGCACTACGCGGGCCCCGCGGAATGGGTGACGGAGCCCGGGAGCTTCTTCGCCGCGCAGGTCGGCCACGTGCCCGTCGCCGTCGTGCGCGGGAAGGACGGGACGCTGCGGGGCTTCGTCAACGTCTGCCGGCATCGCGGGCACCTGGTCGTCGAAGGTGCCGGCTGCCGCGAGACGCTCCAGTGCCCGTACCACGCATGGACGTACGACCTGGACGGGTCGCTCCGGCGCGCGCCGCGCGCCGATCGCGAGCCCGGGTTCGACCCCAGCGGGCTCTCGCTCTACCCCGTGTCGGTGGACATCTGGGGGCCGTTCGTGTTCGCGAACCCCGATCCGATCGCGTCGCCGCTCGACGAGTGGCTGGGCGGACTGCCGTCGCTCGTCGCCGACAGCGGGCTCGATCTCGAAGCCGTCCGGTTCCACTCGCACCACGAGTGGCCGATCGCCTCGAACTGGAAGGTCGCGATCGAGAACTTCCTCGAGTGCTACCACTGCCCGACCGCCCATCCCGGCTTCAGCAAGGTCGTCGACGTGAGCCCCGACTCCTACCGGTTGCAGGTGCACCCGACGTTCTCGAGCCAGGTCGGAGCCGTTCGCGAGTCCGCACTCTCGGGCAACGGGAAGGCGCCGTACACGCCTCGCGCGGACGTCTCCCAAGCCCAGTACCACTTCCTCTTCCCCGCGACCACGGTCAACATCGCTCCGGGCATCCCGAACATCGCGCTCGAGCGCTGGCTGCCGGACGGGCCTGCGAGGACGATCGAGGTGACCGACTACTTCTTCGGGCCGGACGCGTCGACCGCGGAGATCGACGAGCTGATGGCCTGGGACACCCAGGTCGCGGAGGAGGACACCGCGCTCGTCGAGTCGGTGCAGCGCGGGCTCGACTCCGGCGCGGTCACGCAGGGCCGGCTCATGGCGGAGAGCGAGCAGCTCATCGCCGCCTTCCAGCAGCGCGTGCGCGACGCCGTCGTCGGCTAGAGGTTGTCGGCGAAGCGGCGGCGCGCTTCCGCGAGCGCCTCGCGGATCCCGCCCGGGCCCGGAGCCGGACGCGGGGGGGCGGCGCCACGCGGCTTGCGGAAGGTCCCGGCGCGGACTTTCGCGGCAATCTCCTCGTGGGCGTCGCGGAACGGCATGCCCTTGCGGACGAGCGCCTCTGCCGCGTCGGTCGCGAGGAGCAGCGGGTCGGACGCCGCCTTCGAAAGCCGGTCGCGGTCCACCTCGAGCCCGCTGACGAGCGCGGTCAGCGCGCGGAGCCCGAGGCGCACGTCGCGGCGCATCGCGAAGACCGGCGTCTTGTCCTCCTGGAGGTCGCGGTCGTACGCGAGCGGCAGTCCCTTCAGCGTCGCGAGCAGACCGGCGAGCCGCCCGAGCGCCGTCCCGGCCTTGCCGCGTACGAGCTCCGCGACGTCGGGGTTCAGCTTCTGCGGCATCATCGACGAGCCGGTCGACGCGCTCTCGGGAAGAGTGACGAAGCCGAACTCCGAGGTCGCCCAGAGCGCGATCTCCTCACCGATCCGCGACAGGTGCGTGAAGAGCACGGCTGCGGCGTAGAGGTAGTCGAGCGCGAAGTCGCGGTCCGCGACCGCGTCGATCGAGTTCCGCATCTGCCCGGCGGGCGGAGGCAGCTCGAGAGTCGAGCCCGCGAGCGCTCCCGCGCCGAGCGGGCTCGCGGACGACGCCTCGGCAGCGCTCGCGAAGCGCGTGCGGTCGCGGTCGAGCATCTCCACCCACGCGAGCAGGTGGTGGCCCAGCGTGACCGGCTGCGCGCGCTGGAGGTGCGTGTATCCGGGCATGACCGTCTCGGCCTCGGACTCGGCGAAGGAGAGGCAGACGAGCGCGAGCGCGTCGATCCCCTCCCGCGCCTCGGCGCACGCGTCGAGGACGTACAGCCGGAGCGCGGCGACGACCTGGTCGTTCCGTGACCGGCCCGCATGGATCTTGCGCCCGACGTCGCCGAGCAGGCGCTCGATCGCGCTATGGACGTCCTCGTCGCTGTCGAGGTAAGCGTCCCTGTCGTGTGCGATCTCGGCGAGCTTGCCCTCGACCTCGTCGAACTCCTCGGCGGTGAGTAGCCCGGCGTCGAGCAGCCGCTGCGCGTGCTCGCGCGACGCCTCGCAGTCGTACGGCAGGAGCTCGGCGTCGTCCGCGCGTAGGAACTCCCACACGTCCGGGTCGAGGCTGCCCTCGACCCGCGCCTTCCAGGTGGTCACGCGCGCTTCCTCGGAGCGGCGTCAGGCGAGGTAGTGCGCGTCACACCCCGATTCTGGCGCGTTGGCGTGCCGCGTGCAGCTCGGTCTCGAGCGACGAGATCCTGATGAAGCCTTCGGCGGCATCGTGCGGGTAGGTCTCGCCTATTCCGTATGAGGCCAGTTCGGTCGAGTAGAGCATCTGCGGGGAGCGCCGCCCGGTGACTACGACCGCGTTCGGGCGCAGCTCCAGTCGAACGTCTCCGGTGACGAGCTTCTGCGTCGAGTCCACGAACGCATCGATCGCCTCGCGCGCGGGGCTGAACCAGCGGCCCTCGTACACGAGCTCCGTCCACCGCTGCTCGAGCGGCCGCTTCAGGCGCGCCTCGTCCTTGGTGAGGACGATGTCCTCGAGCGCCGAGTGCGCCGCGATCAGCGCGATTGCTCCCGGCGCCTCGTACACCTCGCGGCTCTTGATGCCGACTGCGCGGTTCTCGATCATGTCGACCCGACCGATCCCGTACGCGCCGGCGAGCCGATTCGCGCGGGCGATCAGCTCCGCGAGCGGGAGCTCCTCACCGTCGAGTGAGGTGGGGACACCCCGCTCGAAGCCGACCACGACCTCGACCGGCGCCGGGGCGGTAGCGGGGTCGGACGTGAGCGCGTACGGCTCCTCCGGCGGCGCGTTCCACGGATCCTCGAGCACGCCGGCCTCGATCGCACGCCCGAACAGATTCTCGTCGATCGAGTAGGGCGAAGCGGCTGTCTGGGTGACCGGGATCCCCTTGTCGAGCGCGTACTCGATCTCCTCGTCGCGTGTCCAGACCCGGTCGCGAAGCGGCGCGATCACGGTCACGCCCGGGTAGTGCGCCTTGAACGCGAGCTCGAAGCGGAGCTGGTCGTTCCCCTTCCCGGTGCACCCGTGGACGACCGCCTCGGCATCGTGCTCGAGTGCGATCTCGGCAACGGCCTGCGCGATCACGGGCCGCGAGAGGGCGGAGACGAGCGGATACTTGCCCTCGTAGAGCGCGTTCGTGACGATCGCGCGGGCGCACTGCTCGTCCGCGAACGCGTCTTTGCGGTCGACGAGGACGACGTCGTCGGCGCCGGCGGCGTTCGCACGGGTGATCGACTCCTCGAGATCGAATTCTTGACCGACATCCACGAGTACGGCCAGGACCCGGTTGAACCCGTACCAGTCCTCCTTGAGCCAGGCGAGGATGCAGCTCGTGTCGAGCCCGCCGGAATATGCGACCGCAGCGGTTCTCACGCGGCCCCTTCGAGCGTGTAGCCGACGAGCTCGTCGCCAAGTGCGGCGGCGGGCGTGCCGTCGCGGGCGACGAGGAGGATCGTGTTGTCACCGGCGACCGTCCCGGCGATCCCGGGATGACGCGACTCGTCGATCGCCTGCGCGAGGGCGTTGGCATAGCCCGACGGCGTCGTCAGGACGACGAGCGACCCGGCGGCCTCGATTCCGATCGCATACCTGCGCATTGCCGCGGCAAGCGCGCGAAGCCGGTCCGTGTCAGTCGTCCCGGGCGGGGCGTAGACGAGCCGGCCGCTCGGAGCGCGCACCTTGACCAGCCCGAGCTCCGCGATGTCGCGTGACACCGTCGTCTGGACGACGTCGAAGCCGACCTCCTTCAGGGCCGCCGCGACCTCCGCCTGGGTCGAGAGCGACCGTTCCCGTACGAGGTCGAGCATCGCGTTCTGTCGCTCGCGACGGATCATAGTATGCGGAAACCTAGCAACATATGCGGCTACGCCAGAGCCGGGTGCGGTCGCGCTGCACGCCACCGCGAGCGTCGAGAGGGCTTCCTCGACCTCTTCGGGGCCGATCGTGAGCGGCGGCGCGAGCCGGACGACGTCGTCCCCTGCGGTGAGCACGAGCAGGCCGCGCTCACGACACGCGGACACGACGTCTGCCGCGGGCCTCTTGACGACCGCACCGAGTAGCAGGCCGCGACCACGGACCTCGACCACGTCGGGCAGCGCTGCGACGCCGGTGGCGAGGGCAGCGCCCTGGGCAAGGACGTTCGCAAGCAGTGCGTCGTCGATCGCCTCCAGAACGGCGCAGGCCGCCGCGCACGAGACGGGATTGCCGCCGAAGGTCGAGCCGTGGTCGCCCGGGGCGAAGGCGCCTGCCACATCGTCCGAGACGAGCAGCGCGCCGATCGGCAGACCGTTCCCGAGCCCCTTCGCGAGCGTGACCAAGTCGGGACGAACCCCGAGCTGCTGGAACGCGAAGAAGGAGCCGGTCCTGCCGACCCCGGTCTGTATCTCGTCGAAGCACAGGAGCGCGTCGAGCGAGGCCGCAGCGGCGGCGAACTCGGTCGTGAGGTGGACCACCCCGCCCTCGCCGAGCACCGGCTCCAGAAGGACCAGGCCGACGTCCTCGCCGAACGCCTCGTCGAGCGCGTCGGCGTCGTTCGGCGGCACGAACCGCACTCCCGGGACGAGCGGCTCGAAGGCTTCCCGCTTCTGCTTCTGACCGGTCGCCGACAGCGCGCCGAGCGTCCGCCCGTGGAAGCTCCCCTCGAGCGCGACGACGCCCGGCTTGCCGGTCGCCTTGCGCGCGTACTTGAGCGCGGCCTCGATCGCCTCGGAGCCGGAGTTGCAGAAGAACGCCTGCGCGCCGCCGAAGCGCGCGGACAGGAGCGCCGCGAGCGTCTCCGCAGGCTGTGTTCGATAGAGGTTCGAGGCGTGCCAGAGCCGTTCCAGCTGCGCACGCGCAGCCGCGAGCGGCGCCGGGTGGCAGTGGCCGAGCGCGACGACCGCGATGCCGCCGCCGAAGTCGAGGTACTCGCGTCCATCGGCATCCCAGACGCGCGGCCCGTCGCCTCGCACGAGCTCGAGATCGATCCGCGCATACGCCGGGAGGAGCCGCTCGACGCCGCTCATGCCAACACCTCGGTCGCACCGATCTCCGCCCGCAGGCCGACCTTCGCGGCGCGCACCGCGGCAAGGAGCTTCGGCACGATCCCGCCCTCGAACGCACCCGCTGCGAGCAGCCGGTCCGCATGCACAGCCTCGATCCGGTCCGCGAGCACCCCCTCGACGTAGACGCCGGGAACGTCGGTGACGAACACGATCCGGTCGGCGCCGAGCCCGATCGCAAGCGCGCTCGCCGCCTCGTCCGCGTTCACGTTGAGCGGGCCTTCGGCGATCGGTGCGACGACCGGGACGAGGCCGTCCGCCAGCGCCTGCTCCACGGCAGCGGGCCTGCCCGGAAGAGGCTCGCCGACGAGCCCGAGTTCGGGCAGCGGACGGGCCAGGAGACCGATCTCGTCGCCGACGAGAGGTATCGCCGTGGGGCCGAGTGCGGCGGCTAGCTCGGCCCCGACGGCGACCAGCGACTCTCGCACAACGTCGACGGCCGCGGGGCTCGTGACCCGGAGCCCGCGCACGAACTCGGACGCGATGCCCCGGCGGTGGAGCTCAGCGCTGATCTGCGGGCCGGCGCCGTGGACGACGGCGACCTCGCTGCCCGCCCGGACGTGCTCGAGGACGACGTTCGCCGACCCCGACGCCACCCGACCGCCGACCTTCAGGACAAGGCGGGTCACGTCGTGTACTCCGCGTTCAGCTTCACGTAGTCGTACGTCAGGTCGGACGCGAGATACGTTGCGGCTCCGCTGCCGAGCCCGAGGTCGAGGTCGATGGCGACCGCGGCGCCGCCGAGGGTCGGCGTCGAGCCGGTCGCCGCGCCGGCCTCGAACACGGCGATGCCGTCGAAGGCAAGCGTGAGCCGGTCGGTATCGAGGCGCGCAAAGCCTCCGTTCCAGGGCGCCGAGCCCGCGGCGGCCAGCACGCGCCCCCAGTTCGGGTCGCGCCCGAAGGCCGCGGTCTTGACGAGCGGGGAGGTCGCGATCCTGCTGGCGACTGCGACGGCCTCCTCGGCGGAGGCGGCACCCGCGACCCGGATCTCGAGCAGGACGGTCGCGCCCTCACCGTCCTCGACGATCTGGCGGGCGAGGTCGGAGCACACGTGCTGCAGCGCTTCGGCGAAGTCCGCGTCGGAGGCGGCATCGCGCCCGATCCCGCTCGCACCGTTCGCGATGCAGCACGACCGCGTCGTTCGTCGAGCACTCGCCGTCCACCGAGATGCGGTTGAAGCTCGCGTCGACCGCGGGGCGCAGGAACTCGACCGCCTCGCCTGGCGCGAAGCGGATAGTCGGTCGTCACGACGGCGAGCATCGTCGCCAGGCGCGGGTGGATCATCCCGGCGCCTTTCGCCATTCCGCCGACCGTGAACCCCGCGGCATCGACGACGACCGCCTGCTTCGGGCCGTTGTCCGTCGTCAGGATCGCCTCCGCCGCCGCCGGGCCCCCCTCCGACGACAGCGCCTCGGCCGCGCCGTCGAGCCCGGCGACCAACTTCTCCATCGGCAGCGGGACGCCGATCACGCCGGTCGAGAGGACGACGACCTCCTCGGGCCGAAGTCCGAGGCGCCGCGCAGTCTCGGCCGCCGTGCGCTCGGCGTCGGCGACGCCGGCGTCGCCCGTGGCGGCGTTCGCGACGCCCGAGTTGATCACGACGGCCTGCGGCTCGGCCTGCTCGAGATGGCGCCGCGACACCGCCACGGGCGCCGCCTGCACGCGGTTCGTCGTCCAGACGGCGCCCCCGACCGCCGGCGGGACGGAACGAATCAGCGCGAGGTCGGGCGACGACCGCCGGATTCCCGCGGTCACGCCGCTCGCCTCGAACCCCCGCGCGGCGGTCACGGACATCAGACGAGCACCCCGGAGAGCCGAAGGCCCGCAGTCTCGTCGAAGCCGAAAAGGAGGTTGACGTTCTGGACGGCCTGGCCGGCCGCGCCCTTGCCGAGGTTGTCGAGCGCGCAGACGATCACGGCTCCGCCCGTCATGCGGTCCGCGAAGACGGCGATCTCGGCACCGTCCGTCTGCTGCACGCGGCCGAGCTCGGGCACGACGCCCTCGGGCAGGACGGAGACGACGTGGCTGCCCGCGTAGTGATTCTCGAGGACGCCCCGCAGGTCGGCCCCTGTCGAGCGCACGTAGCACGTCGCGACGAGGCCGCGGCGAATCGGGAGCAGGTGTGGGACGAACGCAACCGGGAAGCCGAGGAGCGACGCGATCTCGGGCGCATGCTGATGATCGCCCACGCGATAGGGCGTGAAGTTCTCGAGCACCGCGCACGCGTGCGAGCTCGCCTTGAGCGACCGGCCTGCCCCCGTCGTCCCCGACTTTGCATCCACGACGACGCCCTCACGCTCGATCTCGTCCCGGATCGGCGCGAGGGCAAGCAGCGCCGCGGTCGCGTAGCAACCGGGGTTCGCGACCAACCGGCCGCTCGGAGCGCTGACCTCGGGCAGGCCGTACGACCAGGATCCGAGCGACTCCGGCCGTGGGTGCGCGAACCCGTACCAGCCGTCGTACACCGCCGCGTCTGCGAAGCGGTGTGCCCCCGAGAGGTCGACGACGACGCTCCGCGCCGAGGGCTCGACCGCCGCAGCCTCCTCGTGCGCGAGGCACAGGAAGACGACGTCGGCGCCGCTCTCGAGCGCGGCGTCGTTCGTGATGAAGCGTGGGATCCGGCTCCAACCGTTCCGGCCGAGGCGCGGATCGAGAGCGTCCGCCGGCTGCCCGGCGAAGGTGTCCGACCCGAGCGCGTAGAGCTCCAGCGCCGGATGCGCGAGCACCCGGTCGAGGGTCTCCTGCCCCGCGTAGCCCGAGGCGCCGACGACGACGGCGGTAGCCATTGGCGTATTATGCAGATATCTAGCGTGTTATGCGAGAACTGCACGCTAGGAGCGTCGGAATCGGCTGCTACGCTGCGCGCGCGGTGGAGCGGGTACTCGTCCTGAACGCAAGCTACGAGCCCTTGAACGTGTGCTCGTTACGCCGCGCGCACGTCCTCGTGTGGAAGGGCAAGGCCGAGATCCTCGAGAGTCACGAGCGCCCACTTCGCTCGTCCACCACGAACTTCGAGCGCCCGAACGTCATTCGCCTCAAGACGTACGTCCGCGTTCCACGGGGCGTGACCCGCCGGATCTCGAGGCGCGTCCTCTTCGCACGCGACGGCTGGCAATGCGCCTACTGCGGCACCGGGACCAACCGCTTGACGCTCGACCACGTCGTCCCGCGTTCCCGCGGCGGCACATCGGTCTGGGAGAACGTCGTGACCTCGTGCGCCCCGTGCAACCACCGCAAAGGCGACAGACTGCTCGAGGAGACGAGCATGACGCTGCGCACGACGCCTCGCCCGCCGACACCGGTCCTCTTCATCCGCCTGACGGCCGAGCACATCCCGGACGTCTGGCGCACGTACTTGCCAGGCCTCGCGGACGCAGCCGCGGCCGCCTAACCGCCCAAGCGGTTACCGACCGGAACCGGAGCAACGACCGAGCCGGAGGCGGGCTTTTGCCCGCCGGGAGGCGTGTCGCGGCGGGCTCCCCGCCCGGGACTGAAGGAGGGGCACGCGGGGGAACCATGGGCTCCCCCGCGAAGCGTCAGCGGCTCATTGCGCGCTCGACGGCCTCCTGCTCCTCGGGCGAGAGCGCGACCGACGAGCGCCCGCGGTCGAGGTCCTTGACGTAGATGCGCGCGTAGTCGCGGCCCTGGATCGCGGTCACGACCGCACCCGTGCGGTTGGCGTCGAGCAGCGCGACCGACGCCGACTGCTGCCCGCCCGTGCCCTCGTACGCGTCGTAGCGGACGACCGCGGTGTTCGTCACCGCCCCGTCGACGCGGCGGTCGACCCGCGAGAGGCCGGCCGCGACCTCGTCGACCACGCGGTGGACATCGTCGATCCGACCCTGGAGCGCGACCGCGAACTCGAGGAGATCACCCTGGTCGCTGCTTGCGAGCACGACCTTCTGCCTCGCAGCGATCTCGGAGAGTCGCCGCCAGAGAAGAAGCGCCACGACGAGCGCAGCCACCGCGACCGCGCAGGCCGCAATCGCTACCGCGAGCGAAGCTGTCAAAGCGAGAAGATGACCGGGTACTCGAACGTGTTGTTCGCCGTGTTCGTCTCTCCCTGCACGGGATCGACGTCGATCTTCACCGAGACCGACTCGCCGAACGGCGGGATCTCGCTGCCGATGTCGAACGTCACCGCCTTCGTCTCGCCGGGGTCGATGATCGAGATCGTCTGGGTCTGCACGATCGGCTCCGGCTGCTTCGGGATCGTCAGCGTGACCTTGATCCGGACCTCCTGGCTGTCGCCCGTGTCCTCGACCCCGACCTCGAACGCGAGCTGATCGGTGACCAGGATCTCGGTCTCCGTGTCCGTGGACAGGAGCGTCCCGGCCGGAAGCACTTTCACGTACGAGATCCCGCTGCCGTGGAGGCCGCCCGGAGTACCGCCGGTCGAGGCGCCCTGGATCCGCGTCCAGATCGCTGCCAATGACTCCGGCGTCGTGATGTCGTCCGTGTCCGCGGTGACGAACTGCGAGGAGGGCGCCTCCAGCCCGACTACGCCCTCGGATTCGACCACCGCATTGGCGCGGGCCTGGAAGGAGTCGGCCCAGATGACGTCGCTGGCGAGCAGCCGATCCATCTGCAGGGCGAGCTGCTGGCCGGCGACTGCGGCATCCTGGGCATCCGCTGTCTGCTGGAACGCCGCCTTCAGCCCCTGGAGCCCGTTGGCCCGGTAGCGAAGCGCCTCGATCGCGCCCTCGTGCGCGGGGAACATCGCGCCGGGAGCGTCGATGTCCTCGGCGCTTGCAACCTGGTTCTCGGCGGTCTGCACGTAGCCGCCGAGCGTCGCGTCGAGGTCCTCGAGCTTGAGCGCCGGAGTGGTCAGGGTCGTCGTGAGCTCCTGCCCGAGACGAGCCGACTGGTTGCCGACGCCTTCGATCTCGGTCATGTAGTCGGTGTAGCTATCCCGCTTGCGATCGCTTGCGCAGCCCTCGACCCAGACGGCGAGCAGCACGACGACGAGGATGGCCAGCGCGATCAGTCCCACCAGTCGAAGCAGCGGTGTCAGGTTGCCGGGGCCTCGGAACCCGCGCTTGGGACCACGCGGGGGCCGGTCGCGAGGCGGCCCGCCGGGAGGCCGTTCTTCCGGCTCCTCCCAGGACGGCGGCTCCTCCTCGCCGAAGAAGTCGAAATCGAGGATGTCTTCGTCGTGCGTCGTCATCTGGCGACCCGTGCTTGCGGCCACTCTAGACGAGGCGCAGGAGCGCACTGCGCGCGAATCGGCTGGAAACGCGCGGCAAGGACTTCTCACCGCCGTAGCCAAGAAGACCGCACCGGTGACGTCCGTCGCGATCCCCTCGACCCGAGAGCTCGTCCTCGGCCGCTATCGGCCGGTCCGCCCCCTCGGGAGCGGCGGCTCCGGCTCCGTCTGGCTGGCCCAGGACGAACGGACCGGGCTCGAGGTCGCACTGAAGATCATCACGCGCGAGGGGAAGGCTGCCGCGCGTGCCGAGCGAGAGGCATTGGCGGCGAGGCGGCTCCGGCACGACCGCTGTGTGCGCGCATACGACGTCGGGCACGACGCGAGCCACGTCTACATCGCCTACGAGTATGTCGCCGGGCGCACGATGCGCGAGGCGATGCGCATGGACGAGATCGGCGACGCCGACGCCGTCGAGATCGCCGGGCAGGTGCTCGACGCCCTCGCGCACGCGCACCGCACGGGCATCGTCCACCGCGACGTCAAGCCGTCGAACATCCTCCTCGAGCATGGAGACGAGCTCGCCGCGCGCCTCCTCGACTTCGGCCTCGCACAGTTCGACGGCGCCGACACCCTTACCGCCGTCGGCGACGTGCCGGGAACGCTCGCCTATATCGCGCCGGAGCGGCTCGCGGGCGAGGAGGCGACGCCCGAGAGCGACGTCTGGTCGGTCGGCGTCGTGCTCTGGGAGTCGCTCGCCGGCAGGCACCCGTTCTGGGGCGTCCCGCTCCAAGAGGTCGCCAGGGCCATCGCCACCGGCGCGCCTCCACTTGCCACCGAACGCGGGGATCTCCCACGCAGGCTCCTCGCGGCCGTCGACGGCGCGGTCGCACAGGCGCCCGAGGACCGGCCGCGCGCCACCGCTCTCGCATCGGACCTTCGCTCGGCGCTTCGGCAGGCGCCCGCGCGCGAGACGCGGACGCGGACGCCGAGTCGCGAACCCCTGGCTTCGGGTCCAAAGCCGCGCTCTCCCGGCGGGCACGTCCCGCCGGTCGCTCTCGCGGTCGTGACCGCCGCGGTGGGAGCCACCCTACTCCCGTTCTGGCCGCCCGGCCTCGTCGCCGCGATCGTCCTCGGCGCCGGCCTCGCGGCCTGGCTCGATCCGCGCGTCGGGCTCGCTGTCGCTCTCGCGGCGCCGGTGTTCCCGATCGGGAACGTGTCGCAGGGCGCGGCGCTCCTGTACGGGGCGCTCGCGCTCGCGTGGCTCGTCTTCGCGTGGCGAGACGCCCGCTGGGGCCTCCTCTTCGTCTCCGGCCCGCTCCTGGCCGGTGCGGGACTGCTCGCGGCCGTGCCGCTCGTCGTGCAACCGGCCCGTGGGGCTGTACGCCGCGCTGCTCAGGCCGCGGTCGCGGTCCTCGCCGCCGCGCTGGCCGCAGGCCTCGCGCACGAGGGGCTTCCGCCAGCGGGCGAGCCGGGCGAGCCGATCACCGTCGCGCCGGTCGACTCGCCGATCGAGGTCGGCGCCGCGCTCCTCGGAGCGCTCGTCGCCTCCCCGCTCGTGCTCGTCGGAGCCGCCTTCGCCGCGGCCGCCGCTGCAATCCTCCCGTGGGCTCGCGGGTGGTCCCGCTACGGCGTCCTCGCGGTCGGCGCGGTGCTCACCGCGGGCCTCGTGGCAGCCGGCGCAGGCATCGTCCCGATCCTGCTCGCGGCGCTCGTCTGGGGCATTGCAGCGGCCGTCGCGGCGGGAGGGCGCGGGTAGACTCAGCCCGGGTGGGGAACCCACCGATGAGCGTGTTTCGCACGATCGAATCCAAGATCGAGGGTCTGTTCGAGGGCGTTTTCGGCCGCGCTTTCCGTACGCACGTCCAGCCGATCGAGCTGGCGCGCAAGCTGGCGAAGGAGATGGACGACCATCGCACGGTCTCCGTCTCGCGGGTGTACGTCCCGAACGAGTACACGATCTACCTCTCGCCGCAGGACCGCGAGCAGTTCACCGGCTACGAGGAGTCGCTCGTCGGCGAGCTCCAGGAGTACCTCGCGGAGCACGCGCGCCGGGAGCGCTACGCGCTGCTGACCGCCCCGAACGTACTCGTCACGGCCGACGCCGACCTCGCCGTGGGCGAGTTCGGGATCGCGACCCGCCTCGTCTCCGCGGACGGGGCCGAGCCCGAGCCAGAGGAGGAGCTCCCCGAGCTCCCGGTCGGCCAGGCGGGCCAGACGATGATCTACCGCGCGCCGGTCCCGGCTCCCGACACGGCCGAGGACGCTCCGCCGGCACCGGCGGAGCTTGAAGTCGTGACCCTCACGATCGCGGGGCGGAAGGAGGAGGTCACCGAGCCACGACTCGTGCTCGGCCGGTCGCGCGCGTGCGACGTCTACGTCAACGATCTCAACGTATCGCGCCGGCATGCCGAGCTCCGCCAGGAGGGCGCGACGTACTGGATCGTCGACCTCGGCTCCACGAACGGGACCGAGGTCAACGGGAAGCGCGTTCAGCGCGAGCGCCTGCGCGACGGCGACCGGATCACGCTCGGGTCGACCGAGATCGTCTTCGGACGCTCGCTTCCGTGAGGAGCGCCATGACGGAGGCCGCGCTCGCGACCGACGAGACGCTCCTGATCCTCAAGATCGCGTTCCTCGTGCTCCTGTACGCATTCATCCTCTTCATCGTCCGCTCGGCGACGAAGGACATCGGCGAGGCGCCGCAGGAGAGCATCATCCTCGGCGCCCGAGAAGCGGCCGCTGCGCGCGCCGCTCACGGCATCGAGGAGCCCAAGCCGGCGCGCTTCGTCGTCCTGGACGGCCCCGGCCTCGACGCCGGCCGCGCGATCGAGCTCACAGCAGCCAGCGTGGTCGGCCGCGAGGCGGCCGACGGCGTCGATCTGGGCGAGGACGAGTTCGCGTCCGCCCGGCACGCACGCATCGACCCCCGCGCGGACGGGGTCTGGGTCGAGGATCTCGGCTCGACGAACGGGACCTTCGTGAACGGCGGGCGGATCGCTGCCGAACGGCTGAAGCCGGGCGACGTGCTCCGCATCGGCCAGACGGAGCTGCTCTTCGAGCCGGCAGGCAAGCCATGAGAGTCGGGCGGGCAGCAGGGATCACCGACCCGGGCCGGCGGCGGCTCCGAAACGAGGACGCGTTCATCTGCGAGCCGCCGCTGTTCGCGGTCGCCGACGGCATGGGCGGCGCCCGCGCGGGCGAGATCGCAGCACAGCTCGCGGCCGCGGCCCTCGAGGAGGCGGGCACGGAGACCCGCGGCGAGGAAGGCATGGTCGCGCTCATCACCGAGGCGAACCGGCGCATCTGGGAGCGCTCGCTCAACGACCCGCAGACCGCCGGCATGGGGACGACCGTGACCGCCGCGCTCGTGGACGCCGCGACGGGCGCGGTCGGCTTCGGGCACGTCGGCGACTCGCGCGCGTACCTCCTGCGCGGCGACCGACTCGAGCAGCTGACGACCGACCACTCGCTCGTCGCCGAGCTCGTGCAGAGCGGCGTGCTGACGCCGGAGGAAGCGGAACGCCATCCGCAGCGTTCGGCGATCACGCGAGCGCTCGGGACGGAGGAGACGGTCGACGTCGACGCGTTCACCGTCCGGGCGGAGCCGGGCGACCTCTTCCTGATCTGCTCGGACGGCCTGCCGGTCATGGTCCCGGACGACGAGATGGCGGCGGCGATCGAGGAGACCGATCGCGACCCGGCCCGCGCGGTCGAGGCGCTCGTCGCGGCGGCCAACGCGCACGGCGGCGAGGACAACGTGACGGTCGTCCTCTTCGAGCTGATCGGACCCGTCGATGCGCAGCTCGACGCCGAGACGGCGCCCACGTCGATCGCGTCCGACGACGACACGCTCGAGCATGTGCCCGCGGCGGTCGCGGACGTCGACCAGAACGGCGCCCCGGGAGCAGAGGTGGCCGAGGGCGGGTCGAGCCCGCCGCACCGACGGCACGGTGCGGGGGCCGGCGGTCGGATCGCGGCGCTCGCGCTGATCGCGGTCGTCGTCGCGGTCGGCCTCGTCGTCCTCTACCTCGCGACGGCGCGGTGACCGCGCGCAACCGGGAGCTCTTCGGGCTCGTCGTCGCCGGCCTGATCGCAGGGACCGCGCTCGCGACCGTGACCATCGCGCGAGCGTCCGAGGTGTCGCCGAGCGCTGTCACATACGGCGCCCTCTTCCTCGCGCTGTACCTCGCCGCGCACGTCGTGATCCGCCGCACGGTCCCGTACGCGGATGGTGCGCTGCTCCCACTGGCTGCGGTCCTGACGGCGTTCGGGCTGGCCATCAACTACCGGCTCGATCCGACCGGAGGTCGGCAGGCGCTGTGGGTGCTCATCGGGGTCGCCGTACTCGCCGGAGCGCTGATCGTCCTGCGGCACGACTACCGCGTGCTCGAGTCCTACCGCTACCTGTTCGGAGTCGCCGCCGTCGTGCTGCTGCTCTTGCCGTCGCTGCCACTGATCGGCGAGCGCGTGAACGGCGTGCGGCTGTGGGTCGACCTCGGCCCGGTCCAGTTCCAGCCCGGCGAGCTCGCGAAGATCTGCCTCATCCTCTTCCTCGCGGGCTACCTGCGCGAGAAGCGAGAGGTGCTCGCGCAGGGGCGGATCAAGGACTTCGGGCCGCTCCTCGCGATCTGGGGCGCGGCGATGCTCGTCATCGTCCAGACGAACGACCTCGGGAGCGCGCTCCTCAACTTCGGGATCTTCCTCGCGATGCTGTACGTCGCGACCGGGAAGGCGCTCTACGTCGGCGCAGGCCTCGCGCTGTTCCTCGGCGGAGCGGCGTTGCTCTATACGGCGATCGACCGCGTGCACGAGCGGGTCACGATCTGGCTCAGCCCGTGGACGGACGAGCCCGTCCGCTGCGCCCTCACCGGCGAGCTCGCGCTCCGGCAGGACTGCGCCTCCTACCAGCTCGTGAAGAGCCTCTACTCCATCGGCAACGGTGGCTTTGGCGGCACCGGCCTCGCGGAGGGGATCTTCACGACGCCGGACGGGACCGAGCTGATCCCGCACCTGCGCACGGACTTCATCTACTCGGCCATCGCCCAGGAGCTCGGGCTCGTCGGGGCCGCGGCGCTCCTGCTCGTGTACATGGTCTTCGTCGTGCGCGGAATGCGGATCGCGCTGCACGCGCAGGACGGGTTCTCGAAGCTGCTCGCCGCCGGGCTGACGTTCGGCTTCGCGCTCCAGACGTTCGTCATCGTCGGCGGTGTCCTGCGCGTCGTGCCACTGACGGGGATCACGCTCCCGTTCGTCTCCTACGGCGGGACGAGCATCGTCGCGAACTTCCTGCTCCTCGCGGGCCTCCTCCTTGTCTCCAACCGGGCAAACGCCCTCCAGCACGAATGAACAAGCAGATCGTCCGTCTGACGTACGTCGCGCTCGGGCTCGTGGGCGTGCTCGTCCTGATGACCACGTACTGGCAGACGTGGGCGGCGCCTGGGCTCGCGGATCGCCAGGACAACTCGATCAAGCGTGTGGCCGAGATCGCGATCGACCGCGGCCTCATCCGCGCGGCCAAGCCGCCGCAGCGTCTCGCGCGGAACATCGAGCGCGAGGTCGACGGACGGACGCTCTTCTTCCGCAAGTACCCGACCGGCGAGCTCGCGGCGCATCTCGTCGGCTACAGCACTGTCGGACGCGCCCGCGCAGGCCTCGAGCGCTCCCTGAACGACTACCTGACCGCCTCGAACGCGAACCTCTCGACGCTCGTCGACAAGGCGCTGGACGAGCTCCGGGGGAGGCCGATCGAGGGCAACGACGTCATCACGACCCTCGACCTCGAGGGACAACGGGTCGCCCACGAACAGCTCGGGTCACGGTGCGGAGCCGTGGTGGCGCTCGATCCGCGGACGGGCAAGGTCAAGGTCATGGCTTCCTCGCCCAGCTACGACCCGAACCTCGTCGAGGAGCGCTTCGGCGAGATCTCGGAGATCACCGCCGACTGCCGCTTGCCCGCGCCGCTCGTCAACCGCGCGAGCGCCGGCCTGTACGTCCCCGGCTCGACGTTCAAGGTGATCACGGCGTCGGCCGCGCTCGAGTCGCGGAAGTTCAAGCCGGAGTCCTCGTTCGTCGACCCGGGCTACTGCTTCGTGTACGGGAAGCGCGTGAACAACTTCGACACGTCGCGCCCGTTCGGCCAGATCACCCTCGAGGACGCGCTCACGTACTCCGTCAACTCGGTGTTCTGCAACGTCGGCAAGGCGCTCGGGGCGAAGCGGATCCTCGACACGGCGAAGGCGTTCGGCTTCTACGAGCGCCCGCCGCTCGAGACCCCCGCCGACGAGCGACGCCTGAGCGGCCTCTACGACGACGGGCGGCTCTACTACCCGAAGCTGGGCTCCGACGTCGACGCCGGGCGGATGGCCTTCGGGCAGGAGCGGATGCTCGTGACGCCGCTCCAGATGGCGATGGTCGCAGGCGCGATCGGTAACGGCGGAAGGCTGATGGAGCCGCAGGCCGTGAACAGGATCGTCGCGCCGGACCGCCGCCCCGTCCTGCGCCAGCGACCCCGCCTCATCCGCCAGGCCGTGAGTCGCGCAACCGCGGACTCGGTCGCTCGCATGATGCGCTTCGCCGTCGAGCGCGGCACGGGGACGGCCGCGCAGATCCCGGGCTGGTCGGTCGGCGGCAAGACCGGAACGGGCGAGACCGGCGTCCCCGGCTCGAACACGACCTGGTTCATCGCGTTCGCGTCGCGCGACGAAAGCTCGCCGCCGGAGCTCGCCATCGCGGTCGTGCTCGAGAACCAGTCGGGCACCGGCGGCTCGACGGCGGCGCCGGTCGCCCGCGCCGTCATGCAGGCAATCCTGCCGTAAAGGGAGAATCCCTAACCTCTAGGACCCATGGCCACCCAGAACACCCTCACCGGCACCCTCTTCGCGGGACGCTACCGCGTGACGCGCAAGCTCGGTGGCGGCGGCATGGCCGACGTGTACCTCGCAGAGGACCAGGAGCTCGGGCGCCGGGTCGCGATCAAGATCCTCCACAACCGATACGTGAACGACGACCAGTTCGTGGAGCGCTTCCGGCGCGAGGCGACGCACGCAGCCGGGCTCCAGCATCCGAACATCGTCTCGATCTTCGACCGCGGCGAGGCCGACGGCTCGTACTTCATCGTCATGGAGTACGTCGAGGGACGGACGCTCAAGGAGCTGATCCGCAGTCGCGGCCCGTGCCCGATACCGGTCGCGATCGCGTACACGCGGCAGATCCTCTCCGCGCTTCGCTACGCGCACCGGAACGGGGTCGTGCACCGCGACATCAAGCCGCACAACGTCATCGTCGACCCGGAAGGCGTCGTCAAGGTCACCGACTTCGGCATCGCGAGGGCGGGCGCGAGCCAGATGACGGAGGAGGGCGCCATCATCGGCACCGCGCAGTACCTCTCGCCGGAGCAGGCGCGCGGCGCGCCGGTCGACCAGACGTCGGACCTCTACTCGACGGGCATCGTCCTCTACGAGCTGCTCACGGCCCGGGTCCCGTTCTCCGGCGAGTCCCCGGTCGAGATCGCGATGAAGCACATCGGAGAGACGCCGAAGGCTCCTTCCGACCTCCGACCGGAGGTGCCGGGGGATCTCGACCTCGTCGTCCTGCGCGCCCTCTCCAAGGAGCCGAAGGAGCGGTACCAGTCGGCGTCCGCGATGGACTCGGACCTCGAGACGGTCGCCCACGGGGGACACGTCCCCGTTGAGACGGCAGAGGCGGCGACCATGGTGCTGGGCGGCGCGGTCGTCGACTCGGACACGGCCGAGACGCAGATCGCCCGACGCCCGCGGCCGGTACCCGGGGAGCCGACGGATTTCGACCCGACGCGCAAGCGCAAGCGTCCCCTGTGGCCGTGGCTGGCGGGCGCAGGCGTGCTGCTCGCGATGCTTCTCGGCGGCTTCCTCCTCTTCGGCCCGATCAGCAACGCGTTCGAGGACGCAAAGCCGGTCGCCGTCCCATATGTCGTGGGGCTCCAGCAGGCTCAGGCGGTGAGCCTGATCACCGAGGAAGGCCTCGTCCCACGCGTGCGACCCATTGCGAACTCGGATGTCGAGGAGGGGGTCGTCTTCGGGCAGAACCCGACCGAGGGGACGCGAGTAGAAGGCGATACGACCGTCGTCATCGACGTTTCCACGGGGAAGCCAGAGGTGACCGTGCCCGCGGTCGTGGGCCAGACGCGAGACAGCGCCGTCGCCGAGTTGACCGATGTAGGACTCGACGCGCGAGTCGAGGAAGTCAATTCGGACAAGGAGGCCGGGACCGTCACCGCCCAATCACTCAAGTCCGGCACTGTCGTCGTCGAGGGAACACAGGTCCGGATCAACGTCTCCGTCGGACCGAGACCGGTAACCGTGCCGAACGTCGTCGGGCTCCCGTTCGACCAGGCGCGGGTCGAGCTCCAGGGTGCGGGCTTCGGAGTGTCACGGGTCGACGTCGCCTCCGACCTCGCTACGGGCATCGTCGTCGACCAGGATCCGAGTGGTGGCTCGGAAGGAGCTGGAGGAACGAGCGTGACGCTCTCGGTCTCGCGCGGCCCGTCCACCGTGGCCGTGCCGAGCGTGACGTTCCAGGACGCGACGGTGGCGCGGGCCACGCTCGAGAACGCCGGCTTCCGGGTGCGGGAGGTCATCGAGAACACGACAGACTCGTCGTTGGACGGCATCGTCACGGCGCAGGATCCGGTGGACGGCGCCCAGGCCGCACCGGGCTCCCTCGTGACACTGTTCGTCGGAAGCTTCACGGGGGAGACCACCGACACCACTACAACGACGCCCACCGTCCCCACCCAGTGAGTCAGCGCATACGCGTCGCCGTGATCGCGGGCGGACGCTCGAGCGAGCACGACATCTCCGTCGCCTCCGCACGTTCGGTCATCGCCGCGCTCGACCCGGAGCGCTACGAGACGACGACGATCGGGATCGAGCGCAGCGGGCGCTGGGAATTGACCGCTCCCGACCGGCAGGGCGAGCTCGAAGCGCCTGGCGAGGGTGCTATCGAGACGCTGCCGGTCGTCGCGAACAGTGCACCGGCGGCGGCGCTCGGCCGGATCGACGTCGCGCTCCCGATCCTGCACGGGCCGTTCGGCGAGGACGGGACGGTGCAGGGCCTCCTCGAGCTCGCCGACGTTCCGTACGTCGGGGCGGGAGTCGCGGCCTCGGCGCTCTGCATGGACAAGGATCTCTTCAAGGCCGTGCTGCGGGACCGCGGGATCGCCGTCGCGAGGAACGTGACTCTCCGCGACGGCGACGCGCCGGAGCACCCGTTCGCGTACCCGGTGTTCGTGAAGCCGGCGCGGCTCGGCTCGTCGGTCGGCATCTCGAAGGTGCACGACGAGAGCGAGCTCGAGCCCGCGGTCGCGCTCGCCCGTCGTCACGACGACAAGATCCTGATCGAGGAGCTCCTCGACGGGGTCGAGGTCGAGTGCGGGGTCCTCGGGAACCGCGACCCCGTCGCCTCGCAGGTGGGCGAGATCGTCGCGCATGCCGAGTGGTACGACTACTCGGCGAAGTACGACGAAGACGGGATGGACCTGATCGTCCCGGCACGCATACCCGCAGAGACCGCCGAGCGGGTCCGCTCCGTCGCGGTCAAGTCGTTCGTGGCTACGGAGTGCGAGGGGATGGCACGTGTCGACCTGTTCGTCCGCCCGAGCGGCGAGGTGGTCGTGAACGAGATCAACACGATCCCGGGCTTCACAGCCACGAGCGTCTACGCGAAGCTGTTCGAGGCCTCGGGCATCCCCTACGCAGAGCTCCTCGACCGCCTGATCGAGCTCGCCCTCGAGCGGCACGAGCGTCGCTCAGCGCTCGAGTATTAGGGCGAGACGAGCTCGCCCTACGAGAGAACCGCCGCGAGCGCCTCTTCCCAGGCGTCGAGCCCTTCGCCGAGCTCTGCATCCGAGATCGTCAGCGGGCAGAGCACGCGGATGCAGTTCCCATGCACGCCGGCCTTGAGCAGGATGAGCCCGCGGTTCAGGGCTTCGTCGATCACGGCGGCGGCCAGCTCCGGCGCCGGCGTCTTCGCGGCCGGGTCGTGGACGAGCTCGATCGCGAGCATCGCGCCGAGGCCGCGCACGTCCCCGATCCGCGGCCAGCGGCTCTGCCAATCCAGCATCCGCACCCGGAGCACGTCGCCGAGCGCTCCGGCTCGCTCGACCAACCGCTCCTCCTCGAACACGTCGAGAACCGCGCTGGCAGCCGCCAGGGCGACGGGATTGCCGATGTAGGTCCCTCCGATCGCACCGCTGTGCGCGCCGTCCATGATCTCGGCCTTCCCGACGACGCCGGAGAGCGGGAGCCCGCCCGCGATCGACTTCGCGATCGTGAACAGGTCGGCCTCGACCGAGAAGTGCTCCATCGCGAACATGCGGCCGGTTCGGCCGAAGCCCGTCTGGACCTCGTCGGCGACGAGGACGATCCCGTGCTCGTCGCAGATCCTGCGCAGGCCCTCGACGAACGCTGTTGACGCCGGGATGAACCCGCCCTCGCCCTGCTGCGGCTCGAACACGATCGCAGCCACGTGCTCGGCCGGCACGTTCGTCGAGAGCAACCGCTCCAGCGCATCGAGGGCGGTCGCGGAGTCGGGGCCACGGTAGGGATTCGGGTACGGCGCGCGGTAGACCTCCGGCGCGAACGGGCCGAGCCCGGTCTTGTACGGGTGCTCCTTCGAGGTCATGGTCAGCGCCAGCAGGGTGCGCCCGTGGAACGCGCCCTCGAATGCGATGACGGCCTGCCGTCCGGTGTGGAGCCGCGCGAGCTTCACCGCGTTCTCGACCGCCTCGGTGCCGGCGTTGAAGAACGCCGCTCGCGTCTCGCCCGAGATCGGGACGAGCGCGCCGAGCCGCTCCGCGAGCTCGACGTAGAGCTCGTATGCGACGACGGTGTAGTCGGTGTGGACGAACCGGTCGGCCTGCTCGTGGATCGCCTGGACGACAGTCGGGTGGCCGTGACCGACGTTCATGACCCCGACGCCCCCGACGAAGTCGACGAGCGTGTTGCCGTCGACATCCGTGATCGTCGACCCGCGCGCCTCCGCCGCGACGACGGGTGCATGGACGATAAGCGGCCGTGCGACGGCGCGCGCCTCCCGCTCGAGAATCTCGCGGGAACGAGGTCCCGGGATCTCGGTCCGGAGCTCGATGACCCGGGTGACCGCCACGTCCTGAGCCTACCGGTGAGCTCCGACAGGCATCCTCTCGCGCGTGGATCTCGCCGACCTCGATCCCGAGCCGATCACCGCGCTCCGCGCGTGGCTCACCGAGGCCGCAAGGGTCTCACCACAGGCGGACGCCATGGTCGTCGCCTCTTCGACGCCCGCTGGACGCCCGTCCGCCCGGGTCGTCCTCCTCCGCGGTCTCGACGAGCGCGGGCTCGTCTTCTTCACGAGCCTGAATTCCCGCAAGGGCCGCGAGCTGGCGGAGAACGCGCACGCAGCGGCTGTGTTCCACTGGTGGGAGCTCGGGCGACAGGTGCGCGTGGAGGGCGTCGTCGAGCAGATCGCGCGCGAGGAGTCCGAGGCGTACTGGGATACGCGGCCACGCGGGAGCCGGCTCGCGGCCTGGGCTTCGCCGCAGTCCGAGCCGCTCGCGGGCCGCGATGAGCTGGATGCGCTGTACGGGGACGCAGAGGTGCGCTTCGCGGGCGGTGACGTCCCGCTTCCCGGCTTCTGGGGCGGGCTGCGGATCGTCCCCGCGCTCGTCGAGTTCTGGACGCACCGTGACGACCGGCTGCACGACCGCATCCGCTACACGCGAGAGCCGGCGGGATGGCGGCGCGAGCGCCTCGCGCCCTAGAGCATTACGGCGGGGTCAGCGTCCCGGACGTGTACTCGCCGCGCGCGTTCCACAGCAGATAGCCCTTGGCGCCGGCGATCCGCGCGGAGTAGATCTGCGCGCGAACCTCGTCCTTGCCGTACGGCGTCGTGAAGCTGAAGTCCTGCACCCAGGGGAGCAGCAGAGCGCTTCGTCCTTCGAGGGCCCGGTTGAAGCGCTTGAGCGCCCGCGAGACCGTCGCCCCCGGCGCAGCGCTCGGATCGGCCAGCCCGAGCTCGCCCGACCCGAACAGCGACGGGTACGTCATCGCGTAGATCGCGTGCACGTGCTTCGCAATGCGGCGCGGGATCTGCCCGATGCCCATGTCACGCGCCGCCGAGAGCCCGAACAGCGCAGCCGAGACGCGTACGCCCATCGGCTCGAGGCGCCGCGCGGCGTATGCGAGGAACGCCGGCACCGCGTCGTTCTTCGCCAGGCCACGTTGCCGGCCGTAGACGGCGTTCTCCACGTCTCCGTCGGACGGGAAACGCACGTAGTCGAACATGATCTCGTCGAACCCGCTGCGCGCAGCCGCCGCGGCGACAGCGATGTTGTAGTCCCACACCCGCTTGTCGTACGGGTTCGTCCAGCCCAGGCCGGCCGAGTCCTGCCAGACGGATCCGTCGCTCCTGCGGACAGCGAGATCCGGTCGCGCGAGGGCGAGGATCGGGTCCTCGAACACCACTACGCGTCCGATGAGATACAGGTCCTTCGAGTGGACGAGCTTCGCGGCCTCGCGCGCGGAGTAGAAGCTCTCCATCGCGCCGATCGTCCTCGCGAGGCGTGGCCTGTTCGCGCTGAAGCCGATCTGGCCGTCCTCGTCCTTGACGTCCAGCTCGATCGCGGTCAGGCCCTCGTCCGCGAGGCCGGCGTATTCCTCGAGCTTCCCGTCGAGCGACGCGAGGCCCATCGTCACGTGCACGCCCCGGATCTCGACCGGGAGCGAGCGCACGGACGTCGCTTTGAGCGCAGCCCCGTCTCGTACCGCGGACGGAGCGTCCTTTCCGGCCCCGACGAACTGAGCGCCGAGCCCTGCGAGCGCGACTCCGACGAGCACCAATCCGATGAGGACACTCCGCCTCCGCCGCTTTCGCCGCCGAGATTGAGAGCGTCTCTCCCGGAACCTCTCGTTGGGGTCGATGGGTGGAAAGAGCATCGACACCGCACGGGGACCCTACCGCAGTGAGGTCGCCGGGCGACCGTTCACCGGCGCACCTTGTTGCGAATGTCGCGAGGGCCTTCGCTTCGGACGGTGGCGGCTCGGCTCGTAGAATCGCCGCGTGGTCCTCTCCGACCGAACCATCCGACGGCTGCTCGAGGAGGGCCGCATCGGGATCGATCCCTACGACGACTCCCTCATGCAGCCGTCGAGCCTCGACGTCCGGGTCGATCGCTATTTCCGGGTCTTCCGCAACTCCCGCTACCCGTACATCGACGTGAAGACCGAGCAGGAGGAGCTCACCGAGCTCGTCGAGGTCGGCGACGAGGCGTTCATCCTGCATCCGGGCGAGTTCGTGCTCGGCTCGACGCTCGAGCGGGTCACGCTCCCGGACGACCTCGTCGCCAGGCTCGAGGGGAAGAGCTCGCTCGGCCGATTGGGGCTCCTCATCCACTCGACCGCCGGCTTCATCGATCCGGGCTGGGACGGGCACGTGACGCTCGAGCTCTCGAATGTCGCGAACCTCCCGATCACGATCTACCCCGGCATGAAGATCGGGCAGGTCTCGTTCGTGCAGCTCTCGGAGCCCGCCGAGCGACCGTACGGCTCGCAGGGGATCGGGTCGAAGTACCAGGGCCAGCGCGGGCCGACCCCGAGCCGCTACTGGCAGAACTTCAGCGACGCCTGAGGGCCTGGCGTTACTCCGGCGGCTCGCACTCGGCGGGCTCCGTGCCGCCGAGCCGCCCGAGGAGCGTGCCGAGCTCGGCGAGCTCGCGCTCGTCGTAGCGTGCGCCGAAGAGCTCCTCGATCTGGGCGAAGTGGCTCTTCGCGGCCTCGCGGAGCTTCGCGAGGCCGTCGTCGGTCAGCACCGCGTAGACCACTCGCCGGTCGCTCGCGCACGAATCGCGCTCGACGTAGCCCGCGCGCTCGAGACCGTCCAGGAGCCGCGTGATCCCTGACGCAGTGAGGAGCACCTCTTGCGCGAGATCGACCCGCCTCATCCGCCTGTCAGGCGCGCGCCCGAGGCGGAGCAGCACCTCGAAGTCCGAGATCGTGAGCCCGTGGTCCGCATTCAGCTGGGCGCTGAGCCTGCGGGTCGCGGCCGCATGCGCACGGATCAAGGTCACGAACGCCTGGGCCCCAAGAGATTGCTCGCTCAATACTTGACTAGACATCTTTCTCTCGCTATATTTGTTTGCGTACTCAATAGTAGCGGACACAAGGGAGGGGTAGGAATGTCAATCCTCGCACAGCGTTCGGCCACCGTCATCCCGACTGGAACCTGGTCGATCGACCCGGTGTGGTCGGCGCTCGAGTTCGAGGTCAAGAAGCTCGGGCTGCTGACCGTGAAGGGACGCGTCCCCGGCTTCTCGGGAACGATCGTGGGAGGGGAGAACCCGACGTTGGAGGGACGTGTCGACGCGTCCAGCATCACGACGTTCGACGAGACTCGAGACGGCCATCTGCAGTCGCCCGACTTCTTCGACACGCAGCGCTTCCCGGAGCTCCGGTTCGTGTCGACCGCTATCGAGAGCCGTGACGGCGGGCTCGTCGTCGAGGGCGACTTGACGATCAAGGGAGTCACCAGGCCGGTCGAGCTGCACGGCCGCTACCTCGGATCGGCGGCCGACGCGTACGGAAACGACCGGATCGGGCTCGAGCTCACCGGCATCGTGGACCGCACCGACTTCGGGCTCAGCTGGAATGCCCCGCTTCCCGGCGGCGGCTTCCTGCTTCCGGACGAGGTGACTCTCAAGGCGACCTTCGCGGCGGTGAAGGCGGCCTGACGTGAGGGTCCTGGCGATCTCCGGCAGCCTGCGGGCGGAGTCGTTCAATACAGCGCTCGCCCGCGCTGCCGGCGAGCTGGTCCGTCCCGGTGTCGAGATCGAGCTCTACGAGGGCCTCGGGTCGCTGCCGCCCTACGACCAGGATCTCGACGAGGGCACGGTGCCGACGCCCGACTCCGTGGTCGACCTCCGGATGCGGATCGGGTCGGCCGACGCGCTGTTGATCGTGACCCCGGAGTACAACGGCTCGATTCCAGGGGTCCTCAAGAATGCGATCGACTGGGCCTCGGCCCGTCACCGCGGAAGCTCGTTCGAGAACAAGACCGTCGCGGTCGCGGGCGTGACGACGGGGGAATACGGCGCGATCTGGGCGCAGCAGGATCTCCGCAAGGTGCTCGGGATCTCGGGCGCGAGGGTCATCCACGGAGAGCTCCCGGTCTCCCGGGGCGACACGGTGTTCGACGCCTACGGCCGCCTCGTCGATCCACTGGTCGCCGAACGCCTGCAAGAGCACGTCTCGCACCTCGTGGCCGAGGCGAGCCCCGTGCTGGCCGCGTGACGAAATAGACGAGGGGCCGCGCAAGGCGGCCCCTCTCGTCTTACGGTGACCAGCGTTGGATTAGTAGAGGCGCTTCCTGCGCGGCGTCTCCGAACGAACGACACCACGCGGCGCGAATCGCGAGCCCCCTACGCTGGCTAGGCGTTTCCCGGTGGTCCCGGGGACACGCCTCTACCCGCTGGTACCTCCGCTGCCCGTACAGTCATCGTTCAAGCCGGACCACCTCCTTTCCGCGGTACCCGGAGCATACGCACTTCAGCCGGATGGAGGTCGGACGAGTGCCGCCTCGACGATCGCAGCGGCCGAGCCGAGCGTCTCGAGCTCGCGCGGACCGAGGTCCTGGAAGAGTGCAGTGAGCTCCGAGATCCTCCGCTCCCGACCCTCCATCAGGATGCGCCGGCCCTCCTCGGTGGAGCTCAGTACGACCGCGCGCCCGTCCCGCTCGTGCGACTCCCGCACCACGAACCCGTCACGCTCGAGACCGCGCACGAGCCTGCTCATCGTCGGCGCCGAGACCTGCTCGGCGCGGGCCAGCTCGCCGAGCGTCGTCGGGCCGCCGAACACGAGCACCGAGAGCGCCGAGAGGCGGGCTGCAGTCAGACCGCTCGCCTCGTCCACGCGCCGGACCCTGCGCAGGAGGTGGATGGAGGCCGAGTGCAGGCGGTCGGCGACGTCGCACGCATCCATAGTTGACACGATCTCCTTAGCTCTGCTAAGTAGTTAGTTAGCTCAGCTAACGATACCGAGAAGGGAGGACGGGTGCCCACTCCGATCCAGAGCATCGGTCAGATCGCCATGAACACTCACGACATCCCCCGAGCCGTCGCCTTCTACCGCGACGACCTCGGGCTCGAGTACCTCTTCGAGGCAGGTCCGGTCGCGTTCTTCCGATGCGGCGACGTCAGGATCATGCTCTCCGTCGCCGAAACGCCGGAGTTCGACCATCCGAGCGCGATCGTCTACTTCCGCGTCGACGACATCCACGCGGCCCGGGCGAAGCTCGCCGGCCGAGGCGTGCGGTTCGAAGACGAGCCCCATCTGATCGCCGAGATGGCGGACCACGACCTGTGGATGACGTTCTTCCGCGATCCCGACCGGAACTACCTCGCGCTGATGAGCGAAGTCAGGAAGCCGGAGACGCCGCCAGCGTGACCGTCAGCTCGAGGCCGCGGTCGAGCGGCAGGGTGACGCTCGCGAGCGTCGCATCGGCCTGCCGCGCGGCCGAGTACGCGGCGAGCGGCTCGGCGTGGGAGAGCACGTTGTCGGCAACGACCAGGCTGCCCGGCTCGAGCAGCGGGCGGACGAGTGCGAAGATGTCCTCGTAGTCGTCCTTCTCGGCGTCGAGGAAGACGAGGTCGAAGACGTCTTGCGTCTCGCGGAGTGTCTCGAGCGCGTCGTCCTCGACGAGCTCGGCCCACTCCTCGAGGCCGGCTGCAGCCACGTTCGCCCGCCAGGCCACGCACTTCACGGGATCGTGCTCGAGCGAGAGCACGCGCCCGCCGAGGACCCGCGCGCCGGCCGCGACCCAGATCGTCGAGTAGCCGCGCGAGCCGCCGATCTCGAGCACCTCGATGCCTGCCTGCGACGCGGCGAGCGCAAAGAGGAAGCGCCCGGTCGCGGGCGCGACCTGACGGGACCGCTGTGCTGCGGAAACGCCTGCCTCACGCTCGCGCGCGTCCTCCTCCTCGAGGCGCGCGAGAACCGCGAGCACCGCGTCGTCGAGCATCTAGTCGTCCACCTGCACCACGATCATCCCGTTCTCGACCGAAACCGGGAACGTCGGCACCGCAACGAAGGCCGGCAGCGTCATCGGGATCCCCGTCTCGAGGTCGAAGCGGGAGCCGTGGCGCGGGCACACGACGGCGCAGGCCTCGGGGTCCCAGTCGCCCTCGCAGAGCGGTCCGTCGTCGTGCGAGCACCGATCCTCGATCGCGTACAGCGTCCCGCCGCAGTTGTAGACGCCGATCGTCCGCTCAACCGCGGGGACGAGACGCATGCTCCCGGGCGGAAGCTCCTCCACCGGGCCGACCTCGACAATCGCCACTACTCGAGGACGAGGTCACGCGCCGACGTGCCCCACTCCTCGGGAAGCGGCGTCCCCTTCGCCTTGTGCAGCGCGAGCTTGAGCACCCCGAGGCCGAGGATCGCGCACTTCAGACGAACGGGCGTGAGCGGGATCCCGAGCTCCTCGAGCAGCTCGTCCCTCGGCATCGCGGCGACGTCCTGGGCGGTGCGTCCCTTCACGAGGTCGGTGAGCATCGACGTGGCCGCCTGGCTGATCGCGCAACCGCGACCGTCGAACCCGACCTCCTCGATCACGTCTCCGTCGCCGAGCCGCACGGAGACCGTCACCTCGTCCCCGCAGAGCGGGTTCTGGCCCTCGGCTCGAGCGTCTGCAGGCTCCAGCAACCCGTGGTTCCGAGGGTTCTTGTAGTGATCGAGGATCAGCTCCCTGTAAAGCTGGTCGAACTCGCCCACTAGGCAAATGCCTTCTTGACCTTGTGCAGGCCCTCGATGAGGCGGTCGATCTCGTCGGGGATCGTGTAGACGTAGAAGCTCGCACGGTTCGTCGCCGCAACGCCGAGCTTCCGCATGAGCGGCTGGCAGCAGTGGTGGCCGGCGCGGATCGCGATCCCGTCGAAGTCGAGCACCTGCGCGACGTCATGCGGATGCACGCCTTCGACGTTGAAGGACACGATCCCCGCGCGGCGATCGGCAGGCGGCCCGTACGACGTGACCCACGGGAGCTCGGCGAGTCGGCCGAGCGCATACGCGGCGAGCTCGTGCTCGTACTCCTCGATCGCATCGAACCCGATCTCGTTCAGATAGTCGATCGCGGCCCCGAACCCGACCGCCTCCGCCATCGGCGCCGTGCCCGCCTCGAACTTGTGCGGAAGCTCGCCCCAGGTCGTCTCGTCGTCGCCGACCGCGCGGATCATGTGGCCGCCAGTCAGGAACGGCTCCATGGACTCGAGCAGCTCGGCCTTCCCCCAGAGCGCTCCGACGCCGCTCGGGCCGCACATCTTGTGCGCCGAGATCGCGACGAAGTCACACCCGAGCGCCTGCACGTCCATCTTCATGTGCGGCGCCGACTGGGCGCCGTCGGCGACCATGATCGCGCCGCGCGCGTGCGCCCAGGCCGAGAGCTTGTCGACCGGGTTCACGGTGCCGAGCGAATTGGAAACGACGCCCGTCGCAACCACCTTGACCGTGCCGTCGGCGGCGATCGCATCCAGCTCCTCGAGCCGCAGCTCGCCGCCCGAGTCGAGCGGGATCATCCGGAAGGCGGCGCCCGTCCGGTGGGCGATGTACTGCCAGGGGACGAAGTTGGAGTGGTGCTCGAGCTCGCTGACGATCACGAGATCGCCCGGCTTGAGGTTCGTGAGGCCCCACGCATAGGCGACGAGGTTGATCGCCTCGGTCGCGTTGCGGACGAAGACGACCTCGCGGGCCGAAGGCGCGTTCAGGAGCACCTGCACCTTGTGCCTCGCGAGCTCGAGCGCCTCGGTCGCGCGCTCGGCCAGGGCGTACACACCGCGGTGCACGTTGGCGTACGACGTCTCGTAGAAATCGTTCATCGCATCGAGCATCTGGCGTGGCTTCTGCGAGCTCGCAGCCGAGTCGAGGAACGCGAGCGGCTTCCCGTGAAACGTCTGCTCGAAGATGGGAAAGTCCGCGCGCAGACGCTGCGCGTCGAGCTTCCGGTCTGCGGTCACGGCCACAGGGGCATCGTACCCCTGGCCAGTCGACCGGCCGTCAGCCGTCGAGGTCGACTCTGCCGTTCGTCGCAGCGCGCTCGGCAGCGCGGCGGCGGCGCTCGACCGTGATCGCGGCGCCCTCGAGGAGCTCGCACACACGCTCCAGGCGAACCCGCTCGGAGACCTCGGCGAGCAGCTCGAGCTTCACGTCGGGCATGAGCTCGACGCGAGAGGCGAGCGCGAACGAGAGCTGCGGCGTCTCGGGTGCCGGCGTCTCGATGTCGCTGCCCGTCAGCTCCCGCAAGCGCGAGAAGAGCTCGCGGGCGCGCTCCACCGAGGGCGCCTCCGCGGGATCGTCCGAGTCGACCACGGGTGTGACCTCCCCGGTCTGGTAGCTCCGCCCACTCGTGAGCTCGGCGACCCGGAATCGCTCCCCGCCCTCGACGACGATGTTCAGTCGTCCGTCCTCGAAGCGGTCGATGACCTCCACGACGGAAGCCCGCGTCCCGATCTCCCGGACCCCGTCGTCGTCGGCGAAGACGAGCCCGAACTCCGTCTCGTCGTCGAGGCACTCCGCGATGAGCTCCTGGTAGCGCTCCTCGAAGATGTGCAGCGGCACCTGCTCGGTCGGAAGGAGCACGAGCGGGAGCGGGAAGAGGCCGAGCTCGGTCACGGCCGCCGGAAGGCCGCGAGCTCCCAGAGCGCGCCGCGCCAATCGCCGGCAGGGCTCAGCCCTTCGGCCTCGGCGGCCGCGACGATCGCCGGTCGGCGATGGGCGAAGAGGCGGAAAGAACGCCCGAAGACCGCAAAGCCGGCGTTCACCAGGGTTGCTCCCCACCGCACCCAGAAGGCGTCGCGCGGGAAGGTGAGCACCAACGTTCTCTTCGACAGCGCAGCCGCACGCTTCGCAAGCTCGATCCCGTCCGGGGAGCAGCAGACGACCTTGTTCAGCAGCACGATCTCTGCAGGCTCCACCGCGTCGGGCTGTTCGAGCACGTCCGCTACGCGAAACGACGTCCGCTCCTCGAAGCCCCGCTCGCGCGCGAGCTCCCGGGCGTACGGCTCGTACGCCGCGACGAGCTCCACGACCTCGCCACGCTCTGCTCCCGCGCCGAGCAGCTCAGCCTGAAGCGCGCCGATGCCGCCGCCGATCTCGAGCACGCGAGCGCCCTCGAGCCGAGGCTCAGAGGCGATCGCCACAATTCGCCGCTCGAGGTCGCCGAGGCCCTTGCGCCTGAAGGTCGCCAGGCTTCGCCGCGCGAAGCGAGGCGTGAACATCTCCTCACACGCCCCGGCGCGGCAGCAAGGGCTCATTGCGCGATCAGGTCGTGCGCGCGAGATCGAGCGCGCAGGAGTTGATGCAGTAGCGCTTGCCGGCCGGGCCCGGCCCGTCCTCGAACACGTGCCCCAGATGGCCCCCGCAGGCCGCGCACACGACCTCGGTGCGGACCATCCCGTGGCTCGTGTCCGTCTCGGTGAGGACGCTGTCGAGCGCTGCCGGCTCGACGAAGCTCGGCCAGCCCGTGCCCGAGTCGAACTTCGCATCCGAGCGAAAGAGCTCGGCGCCGCAGCCCGCGCAGCGGTAGATCCCTGCCGCGTGCTCGTCCCAGTACGCGCCGGTGAACGCACGCTCGGTTCCCTTCTGGCGGAGGACGGCGTGCTGCTCGGGCGTCAGGCGCTCCCGCCACTCCTCTTCTGTGAGCTCGACCTTGGTAGCCATGGCCCGAGCGTAGCGCGCACGGGGGCGCTAGCGTCTCAGTGTGGACGCCGACGCCGTCGAGATCCGGATCCTCGGCTGCCTCGTCGAGAAGCAGCGGACGACTCCCGATGTGTATCCGCTTACGCTCAACGCGCTCCGACTGGCGTGCAACCAGTCGACGAACCGGGATCCCGTCGTCGCCTACGACGAGGAGATGATCCGGACCGCGCTCGCCCGCCTCTCCCGCAAGGGCTGGGCGCGGCTCGCGAGCGGCCAGGGGAGCCGCGTCGTCAAGTACCGGCACCTCCTCGACGAGGCGCTCGGCGTCTCGCGGGGTGAGCTCGCACTCCTGGCCGTGCTCATGCTGCGCGGCGCGCAGACACCCGGCGAGCTGAAGCAGCGGACCGAGCGCCTGCATCCGCTCGGGACACTGCAAGAGGTAGAAGCAGCGCTGGAGGCGCTCATCGAGCGCGAGCTCGTCGAGCGGCTGGAGCGGCGGCCAGGGCAGAAGGAGGTGCGGTACGCGCTCGTCGTCGAGGGCGAGCTGCCGTCCGCCGGCGAGACGGAGAGCGCGGCCGAGGACAGCCACGTCGGCACGCTCGAGGAGCGCGTCACCGCGCTCGAGGAGGCGGTCGAGGCGCTGCGCCTACGCCTCGGGGATGCGGGCCTCGAGAGCGGCGGCGAGAGCGTCACGGACCGGTTCGAGCTCCACGCGGTCGAGGACATCCTGGAAGAACCCACGGACGATTAGCCGCTCTGCGTCCGCACGTGGGAGGCCGCGCGTCATCAGGTAGAAGAGCTGGTCGCGGTCGACCTGTCCGAGCGTAGCGCCGTGTGTGCAACGGACGTCGTTGGCCATGATCTCGAGGCCGGGGATGGAGTCCGCGTGCGCGGTCTTCGAGAGCAGGAGGTTGCGGTTCTCCTGATACGCGTTCGTCTGCTGGGCGCCCTCCTCGACCCGGATCATCCCCCGCCAGACCGTCCGCGCCGTGTCGCGGAGCGCGCCCTTGAACGCGAAGTCGGAGGTCGTCGAGGGTGCGATGTGCTCCTGGAACGTGTCGTAGTCGAGGTGCTGCGTCCCGTCCGCGAAGTACGCGCCGGTGACCCGCGATGTCGCGCCTGCCCCCGCGAGGTCGTTCTGGATCCGCACCTTCCCCTTCGCCGAGCCGAAGCCGCCGGTCACCCAGTCGAGCTCGGCGTCGCGCTCGACGCGCGCGTGGTGCGACGCGAAGTGCCAGCTCGCCCGGGAGAGGTTCTGCACCGAGATGTACTCGACCTTCGCAGCGTCCTTCACAATGATCTCGACAGCCGCGTTCGAGTACGACGAGAGCGTCGGTGACGAGGACGCGTACTCCTCGATCAGCGCGAAGCGGCTCTCGGGCTCGGCAACGACAAGCAGACGCCAGAAGAGCGACCCGCCCTCGACCCCATTCGTGATGCGCACGTAGAGCGGCTGCTCGAGCACGACGCCGCGAGGCACGTGCACCAGCAAGCCGTTCTTCCAGAGCGCCGCGTTGTGGGCGGCGAATTTCTCGTCGAGGCCGACGAGCGAGTAGAGGAGCTCGTGGTCCTCCGGCAGCGGCTCGAAGCGCACGCCGTCGGGCGCCTGCTCGATCTCGATCCCGGCCTCGCTGACGTACGCGACCCCTGCCACGTCCACGTCGATCAGCGCGGGCGGCGCGGCGATCTCGGCAGCACCGTTCGCGGACCATGCCTCGGGGTCGAAGCCTGCGAGGTCCGTGAATCGCCAGTGCTCGTCCTTCGTCGTCGGCAGCGGAATGGCCCGGTAGCGCTCGAGGAGCTCGGGCCGAGTCATGCGTCGAACCGCCGGTGCAGCATGAGCGAGTTGCCGTCCGGATCCTTGAACCAGGCCTGGCGGCAAACGCTCGTCTCGATGGTCTCGCCGTCGAACTCGACCCCCTTTGCTTCGAGCTCGGCGCGTGACGCGTCGACGTCCGGGACGCGGAGTGCGAGCCCGGCCGGCGACGGTGCGAACGGCTGTCCGATGCTCGACGGGTCGAAGATGTCGAGCGTGACCTGCCCGCATGTGAATTCCATGTCGCTCTCGCCCTCGGACTCGACCGCGAGGCCGAGCGTCTCCGAGTAGAACCGCTTCGCCCGGGAGATGTCCTGGGTCAGGAAGGAGACGAAGTCGACGCGCTCGACCTCCATCAGGGCATCGTCCCATCGGGGTACGGCGCGTAGCGGCGGTGGAGGAGGATGCGGTTGCCGGCGGGATCGTTCACTCCCACGCCGTTGCAGGCGCCGGAGTCCCAGATCTCACCGACCTCGAGACCCGCGGCCTCGAGCTTCGCCTTCGCCGCCTCGAGATCGGCGACGCGCAGCGCGATCGTCGAAGACGGCAACTGCGCGAACTCGTAGTCGTGCGTGTGCGGCGTCATGACCACGAGCGTGACGTTGCCGACCTCGTACTCGACCCAGTCGTCGCCGGGCGAGTTCGGATTTCGCTCGAGGCCCAGCAGTTCGCCGTAGAAATGCACGGCCTGCTCCATGTCCGTCACCGGGATGCGGACATAGTCGACGCGCTCGACGCCGATCATGGAGTCGAGCCGTCCGGGTATGGGGCGTAGCGGCGGTGGAGCATGAGGCCGTTCCCGTCCGGGTCTCTGAACGCAGCTCCGTTGCAGACGCCGGAGTCGAAGGTCTCACCGAGGAACTCGATCCCCTCGGCCTGGAGCTTCGCCTTCGCCTCGTCGACGTCGTCGACGCGCAGCACGATGGCGGCGAAGGGCAGCGGCTGGAAGGGCTGCCCGGCCGTCTCGGGGTCGACGAGCGCAAGAGTCACGTTGCCGGTCTCGAACTCGACCCAGCTGTCCGTCGAGTTCGGGTTGCGCTCGAGCCCGAGCGTCTCGCCATAGAACTTCTGTGCGCGGTCGCGGTCCTTCGTCGGGACGGCGATGAAGTCGACTCGCCGTGCCTGGATCAACCGGCCGCCTTGTCTTCGTACGGCGCGTAGCGCTTGTGCAGCGCAAGCTCGTTGCCGTCCGGATCCTTGAACGGGGCCATGTGGCAGACGCCCGTGTCCCACGTCTCGCCGATGAACTCGACGCCCTTGGCCTCGAGCTCGGCGCGGGCCGCGGGGACGTCGTCGACGTGCAGGAGAGCGAGGCCGTTCTTCACTGGATGGAACTCCATCCCGACCTGTGTGGGCTGCCAGATCGCGAAGCAGGTGTCGCCGATCCAGAACTCGTTCCAGGCGTTCTCGTCGGGCCGGAGGCCGAGGGTCTCGACATAGAACTTCCGTGAGCGCTCGTAGTCCCCCTGCGTCGGGATGCCGACCGTGTCGACCCTCGAGATCGTGCTACCCAACCGAGCCCTCCATCTGGAGCTGGATCAGCCGGTTCATCTCGACCGCGTACTCGAGCGGGAGCTCCTTCGTGATCGGCTCGACGAAGCCGGACACGATCATCGCGCTCGCCTCCGCCTCGGAGAGCCCGCGGCTCATGAGGTAGAAGAGCTGCTCCTCGCCGATCTTCGAGACCGTCGCCTCGTGGCCGAGGTCGACGTCGCTCTCGTCCACCTGGATGTACGGGTAGGTGTCCGAGCGCGACTCGTCGTCGAGGATGAGCGCGTCGCAGACGACCTTCGACTTCGAGCCAACGGCGCCCTTGGCGACCTGCAGCAGCCCGCGGTAGCCGGCGCGGCCGCCGTCCTTCGAGATCGACTTCGACGTGATGACCGATGACGTGCGCGGCGCGACGTGGACGACCTTGCCGCCCGCGTCCTGGTGCTGCCCCTTGCCGCCGAAGGCGATCGAGAGCACCTCGCCGTGCGCGCCCTCGCCCATGAGCCAGACCGCCGGGTACTTCATCGTCACCTTCGAGCCGAGGTTCCCGTCGACCCACTCCATCGTCGCGCCCTCGTAGGCGACAGCCCGCTTCGTCACGAGGTTGTACACGTTGTTCGACCAGTTCTGGATCGTCGTGTACCGGTGCCGGCCGCCCTTCTTGACGATGATCTCGACGACCGCGGAGTGCAGCGAGTCGGACGAGTAGATCGGCGCCGTGCAGCCCTCGACGTAGTGCACGTACGCGTCCTCGTCGACGATGATCAGCGTACGCTCGAACTGGCCCATGTTCTCCGCATTGATGCGGAAGTAGGCCTGGAGCGGCATCTCGACCTTCACGCCCGGCGGAACGTAGATGAACGAGCCGCCCGACCAGACGGCGGAGTTCAGTGCCGCGAACTTGTTGTCGTTCTGCGGGATGATCGTCCCGAAGTACTGCTTGACGAGCTCCTCGTGCTCGCGGAGCCCCGAGTCCATGTCGAGGAAGAGCACGCCCTTCTTCTCCAGGTCCTCGCGCAGCTTGTGGTAGACGACCTCGGACTCGTACTGCGCGCCGACGCCGGCGAGGTACTTCTTCTCCGCCTCGGGGATCCCGAGCTTGTCCCAGGTGTCCTTGATGTCCGCCGGCAGGTCCTCCCAGGACTCCGCCTGCTTCTCGGTGGGCCTGATGTAGTAGAAGATGTTGTCGAAGTCGATCCCCGAGAGGTCGGCGCCCCAGTTCGGCATCGGCCGGGCGAGGAAGTAGTCCAGGCTCTTGTGCCGGAACTGACGCATCCAGTCCGGCTCGGACTTGTGGTCCGAGATCGCGTCGATCAGCTCGTGCGAGAGCCCTCTCGACGACTTGAAGAAGTAGTCCTTCTCGGAGTCCGCCCAGCCGTACTCGTAGTCAGAGCGGATGCCGCGTACGACTTCGGTCTCGTTCGTGGTCATGAGTCACCGCCTCCGACGCCCGCCGGAGCGAACGCCTCGTAGCCATCGGCCTCCAGTGTATGCGCCAGCTCGGGGCCGCCCTGGGCCACGATGCGGCCGTCCGTGAACACGTGCACGAAGTCGGGCTCGACGTAGCTCAGGATCCGCTGGTAGTGCGTGATAAGGAGCGCTCCCATATCGGGGCCGACGAGCGTGTTGACGCCGCCTGCGACGATCCGCAGCGCGTCGATGTCGAGCCCCGTGTCCGTCTCGTCGAGGATCGCGATCTTCGGCTTCAGCATCGCGAGCTGGAGCACTTCGATCCGCTTCCGCTCGCCGCCCGAGAACCCGTCGTTGACGTAGCGCGACGCGAGCTCGCGCGAGACCTTGAGCTTCTCCATCGCTTCCGTGAGCTCGTCTCGGAACTGCGGAATCGGAATCGGGTCGTCCTCGCCGCCGGCCCTGGCCTTCCGGATCGCGTTGATCGCGCTCCGGAGGAAGCTCGTCACGGTCACGCCGGGGATCGCGTGCGGATACTGGAAGGCGAGGAAGAGGCCGCGCTGCGCACGCTCGTCGGCGCCGAGCTCGGTCACGTCGTCGCCGTCGAAGAGAATCTGGCCCTCCGTGATCGCGTACGCGGGGTGGCCCATGAGCGCGTACGCGAGCGTCGACTTGCCCGAGCCGTTCGGGCCCATGATCGCGTGCTTCTGGTTCAGGTCCACGGCGAGATCGACGCCCTTGACGATCTCGGGGCCGTCTTCCAGCGCAACGTGAAGGTTCTTGATCTCGAGAAGTGCCATATGAAAGGAGCCTGCGCCAGCCTACGTGCGCTGCCTGCCGCGGCAGGCTAGCCGCCTGCCCTCCCTGATGGTACCCGGACCCCCGCCCGAAACCGCCGGTGCTAACGTGCGCCCATGGGCATCCTCGGTCCGATCGGAACACCGGAGCTCATCATCATCATGGTCGTCCTGTTGCTGATCTTCGGCGCCCGGCGGCTGCCCGAGATGGGGCGCTCGCTGGGCAAGGGCATGCGGGAGTTCAAGGACGGCCTGAGCGGAGACGAGGACAAGGAGCCCGCTCCGACGCCCGCCGAGCTGCCCACGGCCTCCGACCCTGATGCGATGTCGGAAGCCGACGCTCAGCCCGAGAAGCCCGAGCGGGAAACCGTCTCGTAGGACGTTCCGATGCGCAGGTGGCTCCCGCGCCGTCTCCACCACGGTGAGGAGGCCACCCTCGTCGAGCACCTCGACGAGCTTCGCTCACGGCTGATCGTCGCGCTTCTCGCGATCGTGCCCGCGTTCGCGGTCGCGTTCTACTTCCACGAGGAGATCGTCGAGTGGCTGACGGGGCCTCTACCCGATGACAAGCAGCTCGTGACCTCAGGCGTGACGGAGCCGTTCACGACTTCCGTCACAGGTGAGCTTCATCGCTGCGATGGCGATCGCGCTGCCCGTGCTGCTCTGGCAGTTCTGGGCGTTCCTCGCCCCTGCGGTCGAGCCGCACTTCCAGCGCGTAGTCCTCGTGTTCGTCACCCTCGCCACGGCACTCTTCGCCTGCGGAGTCGTCTTCATGTACTACGTCGTGCTGCCGCGCGGTCTGGAGTTCCTCACGACGTACGACGACGAGCTCTACGACATCCAGATCCGCGCGAGCTACTACTACACCTTCGTCGCGCTGCTCCTCCTCGGAGGCGGGCTCGCGTTCCTCCTGCCGATCTTCGTGCTCGCGCTCGTGCGCCTGCGGATCGTCAGCACGGACCGGCTGCGGGGGAACCGCGGCACCGCGTTCGTGGTGCTCCTGATCTTCGCGGCGCTGCTCCCCACCGTGGACCCGGTCTCCCTCGCCCTCGAGGTGCTGCCCCTCGTGGCCTTGTTCGAGCTCTCGATCTGGGTCGCGGTCTTCATGGAGCGCCGCTGGGAGAGATCCTGGGAGGACGACGACCTGTTCGAGGCGCAGAGCCCGTGAGGATCCTCTCGGCGGACTGGGTCGTCCCGGTCGACGGCCCGCCCATCCGAGACGGCGCCGTGGCCATCGAAGGAGCGACCATCGCGGCCGTCGGCACCATGGACGAGCTCGGCGAGGGCGAGCGCTTCGGAGACTCTGTCATCCTCCCCGGCTTCGTCAACGCCCATACGCACCTCGAGTACGCCGTCTACGCGGGCTTCGGGGACGGGCTCTCCTTCGGCCCGTGGATCGCGATCCACGTCGAGCGCAAGGGCCGGATCGACCGCGAGCACATGGAGGCGATCGCCCGGCTCGGCGCGCTCGAGTGTCTCCGTTCGGGAGTCACCACGGTCGGGGACTGCAGCTTCGTCGGCGCGGCCGCGACGGCGTGCGCAGACCTCGGCTTGAGCGCAGTCGTGTACGTCGAAGCCTTCGGCGACGCGGAGGACGGGGCAGAGCGGTTCGCGCGGACCCGGGAGCAGATCGGCGATCGGCTCTCGGACGAGATCCTCCTCGGCGTCTCGCCGCACGCGCCCTACACCTGCTCACTGGACCTGTACCGCACTTGCGGCGACCTCGGGCTCCCGCTCGCGACACATCTCGCCGAGAGCGACGACGAGACCGAGTACCTCCTCTCCGGCAGCGGCCCCTGGGAGGCGTTCGCAGACATGCTCGTGCCGCCGCTTCGCACGACCGGGATCCGCGCGCTCGCCGCAGAGGGCCTCCTCGGGCGCCATGTCCTCGCCGCGCACTGCGTCAAGGCTGACGAGGAGGAGATCGAGCTCCTCGCAGCCCACGACGTCGCGGTCGCGCACTGCCCCCGCTCGAACGCGTACCTGGGATGCGGCACGGCACCTCTCGCAGCGCTGCGTGCAGCGGGCATCAGGGTGTGCATCGCGACCGACAGCCCCGCATCCACGCCGTCGTTCGACATGTTCGACGAGCTCCGGGCAGCGGTGGTCGCGGCGCGGGCGCGGGAGAAGCGGCCCGACGCGCTCACGGCGGCCGACGCCCTCGAGCTCGTGACGCTGGGGGGTGCCCGCGCGCTCGGGCTCGACGCCGACCGCGGCTCGCTCACACCGGGCAAGCGTGCGGATCTCACGATCCTCTCGCTCGCCGGGTCGCCTTTCGTACCATGGGAAGATCCCGTTACGGCCGCCGTGCTCGGCGGCTCCCCGGACCGGGTCGTAGCTACTCTCGTGTCCGGCCGAACCCGCTACGAGAAAGGAGGGAAGACATGGCTCGAGCTGATCGACGCAGCGCACAGCGCGCGCGGACTACTGCTGCACGCCGGCCGGACGTCGTGATCGAGGACACCATGTTCTTCCCCCGCCTTCGGCGGCACGCGAAGTGGATGTTCCTCTTCCTCGCGCTCGTCTTCGGTCTCGGCTTCGTGGGCTTCGGCGTCGGCGCCGGCGGCGTCGGTGTCGGCAACATCCTCGAGGGCGTCGGCGGCGACTCCGGTGTGCCGTCGGTCTCCGACGCCGAGAAGCGAGCCGCCGAGAACCCGACCGACCCGCAGGCCTTCCGTGAGCTCGCCACGGCACAACAGACGGCCGCGAACACCGACGGGGCGATCGAAGCTCTCGAGCGCTTCGTCCAGCTCCGCCCGCAGAACACGGACGCGCTCCGCGAGCTCGCCGGCCTGTACCTCACGAAGGCGGGCGAGGCGCAGCAGCGCGCGAACGACGCGAACATCCGCGCCGCGTACCTGGCTCCCGGCGCCACCCTCGCGAGCACGCTTCGGCTCGCCGACAAGCCGCTCGATCCGGACCCGATCACGGGCGCGCTGAACACACAGCTCTCCACCGCCGTCTCGACGGCGCTCGGCGAGGCCCAGCAGGCCTCCGCGAGCGCACTCTCGACGTACGAGCGGATCGCTGCCGCGAGCCCGAACGACCCGAGCGTCCAGCTCGAGCTCGGACAAGCCGCCCAGAACGCCGGCGACACCACGAAGGCGATCGCGGCGTACGAGAAGTTCCTCAGGATCGCGCCGGACGATCCCACCGCGCCCGAGGTGCAACGCGTGCTCAAGGAGCTGCGCGCCTCGCCTTCCGCGTCCGGATAGACTCGCCCGCGGTGAGGGTGAGGGTCGCCTCTGTCGCTGCCGTCGCGTCCGCAGCCGTGGTGGCGGTCGCGTCGGCCGGTTGTGGCACCGGGGGGTACACGAGCGAAGGCAGCCAGGGCGCCGGCAAGGAGCTCTTCATCCAGGCGTGCGGCGGCTGCCACACCCTCGCCGACGCGGGAACCAGTGGGCAGGTCGGGCCGAACCTCGACGACGCGTTCGCGCAGGCGCGGACGGACGGGTTCAGCTCCGAGACCTTCACACAGGTCGTCGCAAGCCAGATCCGCTATCCGATCAGCGAGACATCGACCGGGGCTCCCGGGATGCCGGCTGTCGACGAGACGCTCCCGAGCTGCGACGACGTCGAGGGGGATGCTTTCTGCGTCGACGACCAGGATCGTGCGGTGAGCGACGTCGCGGTCTACGTCGGCGCGGTCGCCGGGACCGGCGTCACGCCGGAGAAGCCGACGGACGGGAAGTCGATCTTCACGACCAGCTGCGCCGCGTGCCATACGCTCGCCGACGCAGGCACGACCGGGACGGTCGGGCCGAACCTCGACCAGGCGATGCCGCCGAAGGAGCTCGTCGTCGATCGGGTGACGAACGGCCAGGGCGTGATGCCCTCGTTCAAGGACTCGCTCGACCCGGCCCAGATCGAGGCGGTCGCCGACTACGTGTCGTCGGCCGCCGGCGGCTAGCCCCGTTACGTCGCTTCGCGCTCGAGGTCGACGACGACGTGCATGACCGGGACGTCGTAGCGCTCGCGTAGCGCGGTGACGACGCCGCGCTCGAGCCAGTTCGAGCGTCCCTCCGGGTGCGTCGAGACGACGATCTCGTCCGGGCGGAACAGCCGTACGGCGTCCTCGACGGCCACGAGCGGGTCGGCGTCGCCGACGTCGCCGCGCGCCTCGATCCCGACAGAGGAGAGACGGCCCAGCGTCGAGTGGAGTCGCGCCTGCGCTCTGGCACGGGCAGGATCTTCATCCGAGGTCCACGTCTTCAAGCGCGAGTTGAGAGCGGGAGAGACCACGTGGAAGCGTGTCCGGCCGCCGATTGCGATCTCGCTGATCGCGCTCATGAGCTCCTCGCCGCCGACGGTCTCGTTCGCGACAACGAGCACGCGGCGCTCGTCTTCCGGGCCTACGCGCTCGATCCGCTCCGGCGGCGGTCTTGGCGCACGGGCGCGGAGGTACATCCAGACAGCTCCCGCCACGAGAAGAGCGAAGACGACGAGCCCCAGCCAGCGGTTGATCCAGGAGGCGGCGACGATGAGCGCGAACGCTCCGATCGAGATGAGGAGGAACTTGAAGGCCGCCGCTTCGCTGCGAAAGGGGCTCTCCACGGCGTCGTCAGATGAGGTAGACGACCGAGTAGACCACGATCCACATTACGTCCACGAAATGCCAGTAGATCCCGGGGAGCTCGACGCCGTGGTGGTGCTCCGGGGAGAAGTGCCCGCGGGAGCCGCGGATGATGACCATCCCGAGGAGCGTCAGGCCGATGGCGACGTGCGCGCCGTGGAGGCCGGTCAACCCGAAGAACACCGACGCGAACGCGCCGCTCCCCGTGTTGAAGCCGATGTTCAGGTACTCGACGACCTGGGTGAGCAGGAACGCAAGCCCCATCAGGAAGGTCAGCACCATCCCGGCCAGGAACGCCTTCCGTTGGCCGCGCTTGATCGACTGGAGCGCCCAGTGCATCGTGAAGCTCGAGGTGACGAGGATCGCCGTGTTCACGCCGGCGACGAAGACGGGGAAGTGGTACGGCTCGGGAGGCCACTGCTCCGGCGCGCTCGGGTTCACGACCCGGACGAAGAAGTAGGCGGTGAAGAACGAGCCGAAGAGCATCGCCTCCGACGCGATGAAGAGGAACATGCCGAGCACGCGCGCGTCGACGCGCGAGCTCTGGTTCGCCTCGGGCGGGCCATGGTGGTCGTGATGCATGGCCTCGGCGTGCGAGCTCATGGGCCGGTCTCCGGCCTATGAGCGGGGAGGGGTGTGGGGAACCGGGAGGTTCCCCACGCTCTCGAGAAGAAGGGGGCACGCGGGGGAAACATGGTTTCCTCCGCGAACGCAGGCCGAAGGCATGCGTTGGTCACAAGCCGACCTCCGCGGGCTCGCCCTCGACCACGACGTGCTCGACCGGGAGCCCGCTCTCCGAGCGCAGGCGCCCCACGAGGTCGCGCCGGAGCCAGCCGGAGCGCTCGCCGGGGAACGTGGAGACGATGATCTCGTCGATCCGCTCGTCGTGCGCGGCCTGCATCGCGGCAGTGAAGGGATCGGGGTGCGCAATCTGCCCGTGGGCGTCGATGCCCTCGCCGCGCAGCGTCGAGAGCGCGGCGCGCAGGCGGCGCTCGGCCTCGGGGCGCTCGGCGCGCGCAGGGTCGCTTTGCGGGCAGACGATGAGGAAGCTCGCGCTCCCTTCCTTCGCCCGCGCCCGGATCCGCTCGAGCAGCGGCTCCCCGAGGACGGTCTCGTTCGCGACGACGAGGACGTTGGCCGCGGTCCGGGTGGCGGCATCGACGACGACGTGCTCGACCGGGCGACTGCCGGCTACCTTGCGGATCTCGTCGACGAGGTTCTTACGGAGCCACCCGGATTTCGTCTCGGGGTGCGTCGATATGACGATCTCGTCGATCTCCTCGGCTTCGAGCACGTCCTTGACGGCCGTCAGCGGGTCGTCGTCGAAGACGCCGCCGTGCGCGGGGATCCCGGCCTCGCGAAGCGCTGCGAGCGTGCGGTCGAGCCGCCGCCCGGCGGCCGCGCGCCGCGAGTCCCGGTAGACGACGTAGCCCTCGCGCGGCTGGGTGACGGGCGCCACGACGAGCACGTGGATCGGGCCCTCGGCCGCCCGCCGCTTGACCGCGTCGACGAGCTCGTTCCCGACGAGGGTCTCGTTCGCGAGCACGAGCACCGAGGTGCGCGCCGTTTCGTTCACGCCTGCACCTCCGCGGCCTCCTTGGCGGGGCTCATGACCGCATGCCGAGCCCCGGGGACGCCGTACTCGTACGGGCCGCCGACGACCTGCGGGATCTCGTCGAAGTTGAAGATCGGCGGCGGCGAGGAGACCTGCCACTCGAGCGTGTGTGCGCGCCACGGGTTCGACTCGGCGACCTCGCCGCGAGTCCAGCTCGTCACCATGTTGTAGACGAACACGACGAACGAGACGCCGAGGACGAACGAGGCGATCGAGATGAAGAAGTTCATCGAGCCGAAGGCCTCGGAATAGTCGGATACACGGCGGGGCATCCCGCGTAGCCCGACGTAGTGCATCGGGAAGAAGGTGGCGTTGAAGCTGACGAAGGTCAGCCAGAAGTGGAGCTTCCCGAGCCGCTCGTCGTACATGCGGCCGGTCATCTTCGGGAACCAGTAGTAGACCCCGGCGAAGATCGTGAACACCGAGCCTCCGAAGAGCACGTAGTGGATGTGCGCGACGATGAAGTACGTGTCGGAGGCGGCGATGTCGATCGGCACCGACCCGAGGTAGATCCCGGAGAGCCCGCCGATCACGAACATCGTCACGAAGCCGAGCGCGAACAGCATCGGCGTCGTCAGGTGAATGCGACCTCGCCATAACGTCGCGGTCCAGGAGAAGACCTTGATCCCCGTCGGGACCGCGATCAGGAGCGTCGTGATCATCATCGGGACGCGCAGCCAGTCGGCCATGCCCGCGACGAACATGTGGTGCGCCCACACCGAGAACCCGAGCACGAGGATCCCGATGAAGGACAGGGCCATCAGCCGGTAGCCGAAGATCGGCTTGCGGGACATCGACGAGATGACCTCGGAGACGATCCCGAACCCGGGCAGCATCATGATGTAGACGGCCGGGTGACTGTAGAACCAGAAGATGTGCTGGTAGCCCAGCACGTACCCGCCTCCTTCGGGGACGAAGAAGTCGGTGTGCATGATCCGGTCGAACATCACGAAGAACTGCGAGCCGGCGATGAACGGGGTCGCGATCACGACGAGCAGCGAGGTCGTGAAGTTCGCCCAGACGAGGAGCGGCATGCGCCAGAAGGTCATCCCCGGCGCGCGCATGGTGATGATCGTGACCAGGAAGTTGAGGGCGGTCATGATCGACGAGGCTCCGGCCCACTGGACGCCCATGTTGAAGAACGTCTGGCCCAGCGGCTGGCCCTCGGCGAGCGGCGCGTAGCCCGTCCAGCCGGCGCCGAACGCGCCACCCGGGGCGAGGAAGCTCGCGACGAACATGACGCCCGCGATCGGCAGCAGCCAGAACGAGAGGGCGTTCAGGCGCGGGAAGGCCATGTCCGGTGCGCCGAGCATCAGCGGCACGGCGAAGTTCGCGAGGCCCGCGAAGGCCGGGATGATGAAGAGGAAGATCATCAGCGTCGCGTGCACCGACACGAGCCCGTTGAAGGTCTGCGAGTCGATGAACTGGAGCCCCGGCTGCGCGAGCTCGGCACGGAAGAACATCGCCATCAAGCCGGCGACAGTGAAGAAGAAGAACGTCGTGACCAGGTACTGGACCCCGATCACCTTGTGGTCGGTGTTGACGCGGAAGTAGTCGCGCCACGTCCGGGCGCCGTGGCCGGAGTGATCCTCGGGGCGGGTCGGACGCCCGGAGAAGTAGTGGAGCCAGTAGTCGAAGGAGCCGATCCCGGCGAGGAACCCGATCGGCGCTGCGGTCATTGCACCGACCACGAGCACGACCTCGGTGTTCCAGACTGGGGTCCAGCTCCACCACCAGCGCAGGACGAGCACGAGGAGCGTGCCGAGGCCGAAGAAGAGCAGGCCCATCCAGAGCCCGCGGACGAGCCCAGGCCCGAAGAGAAGCCTCCAGGTCGAGCCGCGCGGGGGCTCGAAGTGCTCCGGGTAGAGCTCGGGCGGTGTCTCGTGGTGGGCGCTCGTCGTCACGCCTGCTGCTCCCGTACCCACGTGTCGAACTCCGCCGGCGGGACGACGCGTGCCTTCGCACGCATCGTGGCGTGCCCGAGGCCGCAGAGCTCCGTGCAGACGACCACGAAGTCACCCAGCTCGTCGGGGGTCACGAGGATCTGCGTCTCGATTCCGGGCACCGCGTCCTGCTTCTGCCCGAAGTTCGGGACCCAGAACGAGTGGATGACATCGACGGCGCGCAACGTGAACCGCACCTCACGACCGAGCGGGAGCACGAGCTCGCCGCTTTCCAGGTCGCCGAAGTCCGCGTACGTGAACTTCCATGCGAACTGCTGGCCGAGGGCCTCGACCTCGAGCGGGCGGTTGCCGGCCTCGCCGTTTCGGGCGAGAACGACCGTGCTGAAGATCCCGATCGCGATGACGAGCACCGCGGGGACTGCCGTCCAGAAGATCTCGAGCCCCGTGTGGCCGTGAATCGGCGGCCCGTCCGCGTCGTCGTCCAGCGGGACGCGCCACTTCCAGACCGAGAAGATGATCACGGCCGCGATCAGCGAAAAGATGACGATGGAGATCCAGGTGGCGAACCAGTACAGCGCCTGGATGCGGTCGAACTCCTCGGACGCGGAGGTCGGCAGCCACTGGAAAAGGACAGCGACCAGCGTGAGCGCCACGCCGATCAGAAGCCCGATCACGACGAGCTGGACGATGCCCTTGCGCACCGCTTCGAGCCTACTCCAACCGCGAGCTATCGTGCCGTCCAACCCGGTTCGCCTCGTCGCCTTCGTCACATGACCCGCCTCGTCGCCCTAGCGCTGCTCGTCCTCGCGGTCCTCGCCGCCGGCTCGGTGGCGCTCGCAGCCCTCGACGACGGCGCGAGCAAGGCGACTCCGACACAGGTGCGGGGGCCGCTCGGAAACGGGAACCCGGTCGTCCTCGCCTTCGGCGGCGACGTCCACTTCGAAGGCGTCCTGGCGGACAAGCTCGCGGCGTCTCCGTCGAGCGTGCTCGATCCGATCGAGCCCGTGCTCGCGCAGGCGGACCTCGCGATCGTCAACCTCGAGACCGCCGTGACGAACGCCGGGGCCCCTGCCTCGAAGGAGTTCGTCTTCCGAGCGCCGCCGAGCGCGTTCGCCGCACTGCGCGGCGCCTCGGTGGACGTGGCGTCGCTCGCGAACAACCACGGGATGGACTACGGGGAGTCCGGCCTCCGCGACTCGCTCGCGGCTGCGCGGCGCTACCGGTTCCCGGTCGTCGGCGCAGGTCTCGACGCCAAGCGCGCGTATGCCCCGTTCCGCCGGACGGTGAACGGCCAGCGGATCGCGGTCATCGGCGCGACGCAGGTCCTCGACGACCATCTCATCTCGGCCTGGACGGCCGGTCCCGGCAAGCCGGGCCTGGCATCCGCGAAGCAGGTCTCGCGGCTCCTGGAGGAGGTCCGGCGCGTCCGGCGCTCCGCGGACACGGTCATCGTCTTCCTCCACTGGGGCGTCGAAGCCGAACGCTGCCCCTCGAGCCGGCAGCGAACGCTCGCGCAGGCGCTCGTCGCGGCGGGGGCGGACATCATCGTCGGGGGCCACGCGCATCGCCAACAGGGCGTCGGGCGGATGGGGAAGGCGCTCGTCGGCTACGGGCTCGGGAACTTCGTCTGGTACGGGACGAGCGAGCTCTCGACGCGGACCGGCGTCCTGCTCGTGACCGCGACCGGCCGTCGCATCGACGAGTACCGCTGGGTGCCCGCCCGGATCTCCGACGGCGTCCCACGCCCGGTCACGGGGACGGCGCGGAGCAGCGAGCTCGCGTCGTGGCGCGCGCTCCGCGGCTGCACGGGCCTTCGGCCGTAGCGGCGCTATCCTTGCTCGTCCCGGGCCGTTAGCTCAGTTGGTAGAGCAGGGGACTCTTAATCCCAAGGTCGAAGGTTCGAATCCTTCACGGCCCATGCGCGAAGCGCATTGTCCGCGAAGCGGACCAGTGGAGGGGGTCTGGGGGCACCGGGAGGTTCCCCAAGCAAGCGCCACCATCTCGAGCAGCCGACTCGAGCGCGGTCTCGGGCGGCCTTCCTAGCGCGCGTCGCCCCGGCTGGACCCGACTCCGAACAGCCCGAGCGCGATGCCGAGAGCAGCGCCGATGGCGATGAGCCCTCCGGTCACGGCGAGTGTCGGATAGAGCACCGAGAACTGCTGGAGGAGAACGACGACACCGAGGCCGAGGACCGCGCCGAGGAGGCCACCGGCGATGGGCGCGACCCGCGAGCGGCCCACGCGCACGGCAAGTGCGAGCGCGCCGAGCCCGCCGATGAGAGCGAGCGCGAGACCGATGAGGCCGGCGGGGGTCTTCAGCGGGTCCAGCGGCTCGTCGCCGGCGAGCTCGATGAGGGCTGCTCCCTCGCACGTGAAGCCCGCGCCGGAGCTCGAGCCGATCACCTTGTACAGGCCGAGCCCCCAGTCCGCATAGTCGTCGACGGGGACCTCACTCACCCACGAAGTGCCCGTCGCCGGGCGATCGTGCACCGTCCAGCGAATCCCCGCGAACTCGAGCTCCACCTGCAAGCGGTCGAGCTCCTGCTCCGACGTCGACGTCATGGTCACCGAGAGGGGCCGGTCGATCGAGACTACGATCGGTTCACTCCTGGCGCCGACTCCACGAGGACCGATGTTCTCGCCTGCGATCTCGACGGTGCATGGGCCGCCGACCGTCGCGGCCGCCTCTGAAGCGAACGCGAGCATCACGACAACGGCGAAGACCGCGACCATTCGACGTGGCATCGAACCTCCTCGGAGTTCGGCGGAGTCTACGTTCGGGTCCCGACGGCCCCCTCTGAACGACGGCCTGAACCGCGCCGGCTTCGGCCGGGCGACACACGCGCCGCGGCTAGGCTCCTCGGATGCTTCCGATCGAACGCCCCGGGAAGATCGTGTGCGTCGGCCTCAACTACCGCGATCACGCGGAAGAGCAAGGCGTCGAGCTCCCGGAGGAGCCGCTCCTCTTCGCCAAGTGGCCGAACGCGCTGATCGGGCCCGGTGAGGCGATCGTGATCCCTCCGACCGTGACCCAGTGCGACTACGAGGCCGAGCTCGGCGTCGTCATCGGAGCGCGCGTCAAGAGCGTGTCGAAGGAGAACGCCTTCGAGGCCGTGCGCGGCTATCTCTGCGCGAACGACGTGACCGCCCGTGACCTCCAGTTCACCGACGGACAGTGGACTCGCGGAAAGTCGGCCGACACGTTCTGTCCCGTCGGCCCCCTGGTGCCGGCCGCCGAGGTGCGCGACCCCCACAGCCTTTCCATACGGACGATCGTGAGCGGCGAGGTGCTCCAGGACTCGACGACTGCGAACCTCATCTTCGGGGTCGACGAGATCATCAGCCACGTCACGAAGACGGCGACGCTCGAGCCCGGCGACCTGGTCCTCACCGGGACCCCCGCTGGAGTCGGTGTCTTCAGAGACCCGAAGAGGCTGCTCCAGCCCGGCGACGAGGTCACGGTCGAGATCTCCGAGCTGGGGACGCTCACGAATCCCGTCGTCGCCGGCTGACCTCCGTCCGGCAAGCTGGGCTCCGTGAGGATCGAGTTCCTCTTCTGGGACGGGTGCCCGTCCCATCCGGAGGCGAAGGCCCTGCTCGAGCAGCGTGCTCGGCGAACGCGGGCTCGAGGCCGAGATCGAGGTGCGCGAGATCTTCACGCACGAGGAGGCCGTGGAGCTCGCGTTCCCGGGCTCGCCGACGATCCGCGTCGACGGGCGCGACGTGGACTCCGACGGCGCGTCGGCGCAGCCTTCGCTGACATGCCGTGTGTACCGTCTTCCGGACGGCCGCCCGTCGCCCGTCCCCAGCCGACAGCAACTGGAGGAGGCCCTTTCATGAGTGCCACCGCGACCACACCGACCTTCGACCTGCCCGGCGTCGACGGGCGCAACCACTCGCTCGAGGAGTACGCGGACGCGCCGGTGCTCGTCCTCGTCCAGTCCTGCAACCACTGCCCCTACGTCCTCGCCTGGGAGGGACGGATCAATGACCTCCAGCGCCGGTACGCAGACCGCGGCGTCCGCATCGTCGCGATCAACTCCAACGACGCGGAGGCGTATCCCGGGGACTCGTTCGACGCCATGGTCGAGCACGCGCGTGGGGCCGGCTACGAGTTCGACTACCTCCACGACGCGAGCCAGGAGATCGCGCGCACGCTCGGCTCGGAGCGGACGCCCGAGGCTTTCGTGTACGACGCCGACCGCCGGCTCGTCTACCACGGCCTCGTCGACGACAACCGCGAGGAGGAGAGCGTGTCCGCGCACTACCTTCGTGACGCGATCGAGGCCGCGCTCGCCGGGGAGACGCCGGAGATCGCGGACACTCCGCCCGTCGGCTGCACGGTCAAGTGGCGTACTTGAACGCGTGACCCGCCGGGCAGCGGCTGTCGCGACGACCGTTCTGCTCGCCACCGCTGCCTGCGGCGGGGACGACGGCACGCGCGTCACGCTGACCGGGGACGACTGCGCCTACGACGGCCCCGAGGCCGTCGAGGCGGGCACGGTGGCGATCGACCTCGCGAACGAGACCGCCGGGAACGGGGTGTTCGAGCTCGTCGAGATCGCGTCGACCAGCTCGGCAGAAGAGCTCGGGGCCTACGTCGCCGCGGAGCAGCACCGGCTCGAAGCGGGCGACGCCGTCCTCGGAACACCGGCGTTCGTCACGGTCGTCGTTCAGCTCGAGGTCGCACCAGGGGAGGTCGGCGTCCTCACCGCAGGCCTGACGGCCGGGACCTACGCAATCGTCTGCTCGAGCGGAGCGCCACCGACCGCGATCCATCTCGCCGCGCCGTTCGAGGTGGCCTAGGCGCGGCCGCCCTCGAGCGGCAACCCGGCGTCGCGCCAGTCCTCCTTGCCGCCGGCGTAGTGCAGGACGTTGCGATACCCGAGCTCGAGCAAGCGCGCGGCGACCTCGACCGAGCTCTCACACTCGGGATTTGCGCAGTAGACGACGACCTCGGTGTCGAGATCGGGGATGCGGCGTTGCGCACGGCCGTCCACCGAATCGGGCGGGATGTTGACCGCGCCGGGCAAATGCGTCGCCGCGAACGCGATCGGCGGGAGAGCGTCGACGAGGACGGGCGGGTCCCCGCGCTGAATCCGCTCCCAGAGGGCTTCCCGATCGACCTCCACCGGCGCCACGGTCACGGCCGAAGTCTGCCTAGCGGCCCGCCTCAGCGGTCGAGGGCAAGGACGAACTCGCGCTCGCGCCCGCGCCAGCTCACCCGCAACGAGGACGCGACACGACGCAGGAGCGAGACGACCTGCGGGTTGTCGCCGCACACCGTCGCGTGCAGCTCCCTGATCCCGGCGGCGCGCGCGACCGCTGTGAGCTCCTGCGCGAGGACGGATCCGATCCCGCGGCCCTGGTAGCCGTCGGCGACCTCGAAGGCGATCTCGGCGAACGCGCCGTCACGGACGAGCCGCGCGATCCCGACCGGGGCCGCATCGACGTACGCGACGAGCACATGCCGATGGCCGTCGACACGGGCGAGCGCCGCGAGCTCGTCGTCCGAGAGGGCCGGTTTCGCGCCGCAGAACCGCTGCTCGCGCGAGCGCTCCCCGAGCTGTCCGAACACCGCCGCCACCGTCTCCAGGTCCCCGTTCCGGAGAGCCCGGATGGTTGTCCCGTGGACGTAGCGCGTCTGCATGCCTGCATCGTCGTGCCCGGCATGGCCCGTTCGCTTCGCCGCGACGGGCCATCTTCTTGACATGGCCCGGTCGGGCCATGAAGACTTCCGTGGTCATGGAGCAGGACATCCGGTTCACGACGCTCGACGGGCGCCGGATCGCCTACGCGAGCATCGGCGAGGGCCCGCTCCTTCTCTTCGGAGGCCGCTGGGTGAGCCACCTCGAGGAGGAGTGGGAGATCCCCGGAGCGCAGGGCTTCTTCGGCCAGCTGGCCGAGACGCACCGGGTCGTGCGCTACGACCGCCTCGGTGCCGGGCTCTCCGAGCGCGAGCTGCCGGGCGTGCCAACGCCCGAGCTCGAGACGCGCCAGCTCGAAGCCGTGCTCGACGCGTGTAGCGACGAGCCGGCGGCCCTCTTCGCCTGCTCGTGCGCGGGGCTCGCGACTGCACGTCTTGCCGCCGCTGCTCCGGATCGTGTGCGCAAGATCGTGTTCTTCGGCGCCTACGCGTCGCGCGACGACATCCCGGACGCGACCCGCCGCTCGCTCGTCGACTTCGTCCGCGTGAACTGGCCCCTCGCGGCCCAGATGCTCGCCGGGCTCTTCGCCCCACACGGGAGCGGCGACGAGATCGCGACTTTCAGCCGTTACCAGCGACATGCGGCATCGGCGGACGTGGCTGCGGCGTTCCTCGAGCTCGACCTCGCCTCCGACGCGCGCGCGTACCTGCCGCAAGTCACGGTGCCGGCGCTCGTCCTGCATCGCCGCGACGACCGCACGGTGCCGATCTCGCGCGGCCGCGAGGTCGCGTCGCTGCTTCCGAACGCACGCTTCGTCGCGCTCTCGGGCGCTTCGCACAAGCCGTGGCTCGACGATCAGCGCGAGCTCCATCGCGCGCTCGCGGGCTTCCTCGACGACACCGTCCCCGTGGAGACGAACGGCGACTCGCCGCTCACCCGGCGCGAAACGGAGGTACTGCGCCTGATCGCCGTCGGCCTCTCGAACCGCGAGATCGCCTCCTCGCTCGTCCTCAGCGAGCACACCGTGCACCGCCACGTCGCGAACATCCTCCGCAAGCTCACGCAGTCCTCGCGCGCGGCGGCCGCGGCGCAGGGAGCGCGGGCGGGCTACATCTAGCGGAGACGGCCGTGTACTCGCTGGAGCCGATCGGGGTGGTCCGCTCCCCGCTAAAGGACCGGGAGGCCGCGCCTCGGCAGGGCGACGAGGGTGCTCCCGCGGCGGCGATCGAGATCGCCGAGCCGTTCCGGGACGCCCTCCACGGGATCCAGGCGGGTGACGAGCTCGTCGTCCTCACCTGGCTGCACGAGGCCCGACGCGACCTGCTCCAGGTCCATCCGAGGGACGACCTCAGCCGTCCGCTCACCGGCGTCTTCGCGACGAGGTCCTCCGACCGGCCCAACCCCGTGGGGCTGCACCGGGTCACGGTCCTCGCGACCTCGACGACAGGTCTCGAGGTTGCGCCACTCGAGGCGATCGACGGGACGCCTGTCGTCGACCTGAAGCCGGTGCTGCACGGCATCGACGGCCGCTAGGCCGTCACTGGTCTACGTAGCCCTGCTTCCAGGCGCGGTCGGGTCCACAGGAGCTCGTGAGCGACAGCCGCCAGACGATCGGCGTCTCGGCCTTCACCTCCACGGCGCTCTAGTCTAGGAACGGCATGACGAGGCAGGAGCAGAAAGCCGAGGCGTTCCGGGCACTGCACACCGGCGAGCCGTTTCTCATCCCGAACCCCTGGGACGCCGGCTCCGCGCGCGTGCTCGAGGCACTGGGCTTCGTGGCGCTCGCCACGACCAGCTCTGGCTTCGCCTTCACGCTCGGGCGCCTCGACGGTGGTGCGACGCTCGACGACGTGGCAGAGCACGTCGCCGCGCTCGACGGCGCCACCGAGCTCCCGATCTCCGTGGACCTCGAGAACGGCTACGGCGCCAGCCCTGGGAGCGCCGCCGAGGCGATCGCGCGCGTGGTCGAGGCCGGGGCGGTCGGCGGCTCGATCGAGGATTGGGACCCGGTGGGTCGCCTCTACGACCTCGATCACGCCGTCGAGCGGGTCACCGCCGCGGCGGAGACGGCGCATGCGCTGCGCTTCCCGTTCACTTTCACCGCGAGGGCGGAGAACCACATTCGAGACAACCCCGACCTCGACGACACGATCGCGCGCCTCCAGGCGTACGAGAAAGCAGGCGCTGACGTCCTCTACGCTCCGGGGCTCCGGACGACCGAGGAGATCCGGGCAGTGTGCGACGCGGTGACGAAGCCGGTGAACGTGCTCGCCCTCCCCGGGCTCTCCGTCGCGGAGATCTTCGAGGCCGGCGCGCAGCGGATCAGCGTCGGAGGCTCACTCGCCTGGGTGGCGGTCTCGGCCTTCGCAGAAGCCGCCACTGCGATCCGCGACCAGGGCGACCTCTCCGTCCTCGCGGCGAGGCTCCCGCTCGCCGACTGGCTCACCGACTGAGCTGCGCACACTGGCCTCGCGTGCAGCCGCTATGGTCGATTCACACGCGCTTGATGGCCGGGCACTCGTGCCGGTCGTCCCACGACACGAGAGGGAGTGACCGGTATGAGCGGCAAGAGACAACAGACGATGGCGAAGATGAACCGAGAGCGGGCGGTCAGGGAACGCCGTGCGCTGAAGCTCGAGAAGAAGCAGGCTGCGGCCGCCGCGCGCAAGGCCGCGGCCGAGGGGAGGCCACTCGAGGGCGAGGGCGCCACACCGGAGGCGTGGCTCGAAGGGAGTACAGCGGTCTCGAGCCCGCACGACGCGCAGGCACGGCCTGAGCCCGCACCACTCACGCACGAGGAGCCGGCTCCCTCCGGCCCGTCGACGCGTTAGATCCGCTCCTCGATCCGCACGAGACCGAGGGTCACGATCGTTCGGTACCGCTCGAACGCATGGTGCCCGGCTTGGAGGAGGTACTGGTCGCCCGACTCCACCAGCCGCCGGTACACGTACAGCGGCACCCTCACGAACCGCTCGCAGTCGCTCTTCGTGCACTCGCACGCGAATTCGACGAGGCCCTGCGAATCCGTCGGTGGGTCGGCTGCGGCCGCCAGGCGCTCGTTCGAGTGGCGTCGCGCCACTCGATGGGCAACGCCCTCCTGCTCGACCACCAGCGCCTCGTCGCCTGCGGATACGGCCATCGCGTCTCCTCCTGTCGGTCGGTCGGCGGCTCGGAGGGCGCGTACCGCTCACTGCCCTCCAGCCATGACGGATAAGGAGGGCGCAAGCGGCGCCTTCGGTATTCGTCCCGTGGTTCTTGGAAGTGTAGGTGAGGTTGCGAAAGAGCAGCGAACGGCGGCCCGTGGGGCGCTGCTGCTACCGTGCCGGGCACGGACGGCGTCCGCCGTCCCGTGAGGTTTGACTTCTTCGGTTCCTCCTACGGGTTTCGAGGCAGACGGATCTCGACCCAGCAAGACACAGGAGTTGAATCGAGATGCAGCAGTCCTTTTCCGAGCTCGGCGTGTCCGCGCGCATCGTGCACACGCTCGCCGAGCGCAACATTCACGAGCCCTTCCCCATCCAGGCGCGCGTCCTTCGCGACGCGCTCGCGGGACGTGACGTCCTCGCCAAGGCCCCGACCGGGTCCGGCAAGACGCTCGCCTTCGCGATCCCGATCGTGGAGCGGCTCGAGACCGGCACACGGCGCCCGGCCGCGCTCGTCCTCGTGCCGACCCGCGAGCTCGCCTCGCAGGTCGCCGGCGAGCTGACGGCGCTGGCTGCGCCGGGCGACATCGGCGTTGCCACGGTCTACGGCGGCGTGCCGCTGCACGCCCAGGCGAAGCAAGCACGCGGCGCGCACGTCGTCGTCGCGACGCCCGGCCGCCTGAACGACCTGCTCGAGCGAAAGGCGATCGACCTCGGCGGCGTGCGCATCCTCGTCCTCGACGAGGCCGATCGCATGCTCGACATGGGCTTCAAGCCCCAGGTCGATCGGATCGTCCGCCGCCTCCCCGCTGGACGCCAGACCATGTTCTTCTCGGCCACGCTCGACAGCCAGGTCGGAGAGCTCGCGCGTGCATACACGAGCAACCCCGTGCGCTGCGAGGCGGAGCGCGCGCCGTCTTACGGAGACGACGGTGCCGTCGAGCATCGGTTCGTGTCGGTCAAGGCCGACAGCAAGGTCGACACGTTGGCCGACCTCCTGCGTGGCGAGGGCGAGCGCACGCTCGTCTTCGTCCGGACGCGACGCGGTGCGGACCGCCTCGTTCGCAAGCTCGCGCGGCTCGACGTCACAGCAGTCGCCATGCACGGAGACCTGAGCCAGGGTCAGCGGGAGCGGGCGTTGCGGAGATTCGCGTCGGGCGAGGCCTCGACGCTCGTCGCGACGGACGTCGCCGCACGCGGTCTCGACCTCGTCGAGATCACCCACGTGGTCAACTTCGACCCGCCTGCGGAGTCGAGCGGCTACGTGCACCGCGTCGGGAGAACCGGCCGCGCAGGCCGGGGCGGCGTCGGCGTCACGTTCGTGCTCCCCGAGCAGCAGGAGGAGGTCAGCCGGGTCGCGCGCATCGCCGGCCACGAGGAGCAGTTCACGTCGGGGGGCATGGCGCTCGCTCCGGCGCGTCGCGTGTACACCTCGCGGCGAGGCCGGTCGAAGTGGGGCAGGCCGGCGCCCCGCCGGAAGATCTAGGGCCTACGCCGCCGCGGACGGCGCGAGCTGATCGTCGATCCAGGCGTTCGCGCCCGCCTGGTCGATGCCGCGGACGAGGCCGATCTCGCCCGAGAGGAGCTCCCGCGCCTTCGCGCAGAGCGCTCGCTCGCTCACAGACAGCTTCGGGGCGCCCTTCGTCGAAGGCGTTCGCTCCCGGCGCACTCCGTCGCGGACGATCTGCGCCAGCTCGAGCAGATCGCCACGCCGCAGCTTCTCCTGCATGCCCTTGAGGCGCGTCGCCCACGCTTCGTCGCTGAGCGCTTCGGCCCCGCGCAGCGTCTCCTCGACCCGACGGAGATCCGCCTCGCTCGCAGGTGGCCGAAGGAGCACGCGTGCGCGCGCGAGCGGGAGCGTCACGGAGAGATCCCCGGCGAGGTCGATGACGACGACCTCCTGCTCGACTCCGAGAACGACCCGCTTCTCCCGCGCGGCGACGCGCCCCACCCCGTGGGGTGGATACGCAACCACGGTGCCGACCGCGAGCCTCACCCTCTCAGGGTAGCCGTCGCTGTGGAGAACACCCTCCTCATCGCCGGGTTGACTCCCGATAATCGAGCATCGATGATCGGCTTCGGCCGGTGACCGTTGCCCGAACCGTTCTCCGCGAGCAGATCAAGGACGTCCTCCTCGAGCGCATCCTGAGAGGCGAGCTCGAGCCGGGCGAACGCCTCGTGGTGCGACGGATGGAGCGCGTGGTACGCCGTCGGACCCGCGCGGCGCAGCAGGCGACATGACGGGGGTGGCAGACCTCAAGGCTGCGGTCGCAGGCACCGGATTCGTCGGGGTCGTCCACGTCGACGCGCTCCGGCGGCTCGGGATCGAGGTGCTCGGCGTCGCCGGGTCGACCCGCGACCGCGCCGCTGCGAAGGGAATCGCGCCCGCGTACGACTCGTACGAGGCGCTGCTCGCGGACGACCGCGTCGACGTCGTCCACGTCGCGACGCCCAATCACCTCCACCACGAGCAGGTCAGGCAGGCGATCGCGGCCGGGAAGCACGTCGTCTGCGAGAAGCCCCTCGCGGTGACCTCCGAGGAGTCGGGCGAGCTCCTCGAGCTCGCCAGGAAGGCAGGCGTCGTGCACTGCACGAACTTCAACCTCCGCTTCTACCCGCTCGTGCTCGACGCGCGCGAGCGCGTGCTCGCCGGCGAGCTCGGCGAGGTCTGGAACGTCCACGGCGGCTTCCTCCAGGACTGGCTGGCGCTTCCAACCGACTGGAACTGGCGCCTCGAGCCCGAGAAGGGAGGCGAGCTGCGCGTCATCGGCGACATCGGCTCGCACTGGATGGACATGGCTCAGTTCGTCACGGGGCTCCGGATCGCCGAAGTCTTCGCGGATTTCTCGACGGTATTTCCCGTCCGCCAGCGGCCACGCGGCGAGGTGGAGACGTTCGCGAGCGGCGGCGACGTCGAGCGCGCAGACGTCCAGGTGAAGACGGAGGACTTCGCGCACGTCCTGCTCCGCTTCGACGCCGGTGCGCGCGGGTCGTTCGTCGCGTCGCAGGTGAGCCCGGGGCGGAAGACGTCGCTGCGCTTCGAAGTGGACGGCTCGGGCGGGGCAGTCGCGTGGGACTCGGAGCGCCACGAGGAGCTGTGGCTCGGGCATCGCGACCGTCCGAACGAGTGGCTGCTCCGAAACGCGGCGCTCATGCATCCGCGCGCCGCCAGCCACACGCACCTTCCCGTCGGCCACGCCGAGGGCTTCGCCGACACCTTCCGCGAGCTCTACCGCGCCGTGTACGAGGACATCGCCCGGGGCGCTCCCTCCGACGAGCCCGCGTACCCGACCTTCGAAGACGGCCACGTCGAGAACGTCCTCGGCGACGCCGTCGCCCTGTCCAACCGCGAACGCCGCTGGGTGGAGGTACCCCTGACATGAAGCTCGGACTGCTGACCGCACCGTTCCCGCGCCGCTCCCTCGCCCGGGTCGCCTCCTGGGCGGCGAGCGAGGACTTCCAGATGCTGGAGATCGCCTGCTGGCCCGCGGCCGGCGCCGAACGCCGCCGCTACGCCGGCACGTCGCACATCGACGTCACGAGCTTCGACCCGGACGCGGTCCTCGGAGCCCTCGAGAAACACGGCCTCGAGATCTCGTCGCTCGCGTACTACCCGAACAACCTCCATCCCGACGCGCAGGTGCGCCGCGCCGCGAACACGCACCTGCGCAAGGTGATCGACGCCGCTGCGAAGCTCGGCGTCGAGGTCGTCGGCACGTTCGTCGGCCGCGACCCGGCGAAGAGCGTCCCGGACAGCTTCCGCGACTTCCGCCGCGTCTGGCCTCGACTCGTCGACCACGCCGAGTCGCGCGGCGTGAGGATCGCGATCGAGAACTGCCCGATGATCTTCTCCTACGACGAGTGGCCCGGCGGCACGAACCTCGCCTCCACGCCCGCGATCTGGGACGAGATGTTCTCGATCGTGGACAGCCCGAGCTTCGGGCTCAACCTCGATCCCTCGCACCTCGTGTGGCTGATGATCGACTACGAGCGGGTCGTGCGCGACTACGCGGACAAGATCTTCCACGTCCACGCGAAGGACCTCGAGATCGACCGCGACGGCTTGTACCGACACGGCACCGCCGCGCAGGGAATCGGCTGGCAGGTGCCGCGGCTACCCGGACTCGGCGAGGTGCGCTGGGATCGCTTCGTCGCGGCGCTCTATCGCGCGGGCTACGACCACGTCGTCTCGGTCGAGCACGAGGACCGCTCGTTCGAGGGCACGGAAGAGGCGGTCAAGCGCGGGTTCCTCATCGCGCGGGACACCCTTCGCCCCCTGCTGCACTGAGCCTTACGTACGAGCGCGAAAGTGCTCGACGGTCGACCGGGCGCCGTCCGTGAGAGACGTGTGCGGAAGCGGGCCGACGAGCTGCTGAAGCGCGTTCGCCTGGAGCGACTCCGGGAACGGGAGCTGACCCTCCTGCCAGGTGATCTTCCCCGCGACGGCGGGCGCGGCGGCCACGATCGCGTCCACGACCTCGGCGATGGTGGACGACACGCCCGGGAAGTTCGCCACGTGGGCGCCGTCCGTCGCCGCGCGCGCCGCATACGCGAAGGCGCGACCGACGTCGGGCGCGTAGTCGTACTGGGCCGTGCCGCCGAACGCGATCTCGTACCCGTCGCCGCGCGCCGCGGCCGCCATCGCCAGCGACGGCCCCGACGTCAGCCCCTGGTCGCGCGCCGCGCCATAGACGACGTACGGCCGGATCCCGATCGAGGGGACGTCGCTCTCGTACCAGTAGACGCGTGCCGTCCCCTCGTTCGCGAGCTTGTACACCCCGTACAGCGTCGAAGGCTCCGTCCCGCCGGACTCCGGCGCGGGAGACGGGTCGGTGACGGTGTACACGGCGGTCGAGCTCGCGTACGCGAGTCCCGAGATCCGGCCGAGTCGCGCCTTCACCGCCTCGAACACGGCAACCGTCCCGTCGACGTTCACGCGGGCGCCACGCAGCGGGTCGGCGCGGCAGAACGGCACCTGGAGCGCGGCGAGGTGGACGACCCGCGTGATCCCGTGCTCGTCGAGCGTGCGGCCGAGCGCTGCTTCGTCGGTGACGTCACCCTCGACGAGCGTGACGCGGTCGCGCTGGCCGTCGTCGAGCACGAGCCTGAGCCGGGCATCGTCCCCGCCGAGGTCGTATCCGACCGGCTCTTCGCCGAGGTCGAGGAGCGCGTTGAGCGTCCACGCGCCGACGCAGCCGAGCGCGCCGGTGACGAGCGTGCGCTCGGCGTCAGGCAAGCGGCGCATCCTGGTAGACCGTGACGACCTCCGTGTAGAACTCGATCGCCGCCCTGCCCTGTTCGTGCGGCCCCCACCCGGAGCCCTTGATCCCGCCGAACGGGACGTGCACGTCTGCCCCGGCCGTCTGCGAGTTCACGTGGATGATCCCGGCGCCGATGCCGTCGGTGAAGCGCTGCGCCTCGAGCAGGTCGCGGGTGAAGATCGAGGCGGAGAGGCCGAAGCGAACCGCGTTTGCACGCTCGATCGCCTCGTCGAGCGTCGCGTAGCGGTAGAGCGACGTGACCGGACCGAAGACCTCCTCGCACGAGAGCTCCGCGCTGTCCGCGAGACCCTCGAACACCGTCGGCGGGACGAGGTAGCCCTCGTCGTCGGCGCGCCCGCCGCCTGCGAGCAACGTGCCACCGTCCGCACGCGCGCGCTCGATGGCGGCCAGGACGTCGTCCAGCGCGCTCTCGTTCACCAGCGGGCCGACCTCGACCTCGGGATCCGCCGGGTCGCCCACCTTCCCGGCGTCGACCCGCGCGAGCAATCGCTCGCGGAAGTCGTCGTACACTCCTTCCTGCACGAAGATGCGGCGCGTCGCCGTGCACTTCTGGCCGGCCGACCAGAACGCGCCCGCGTAGGTGGCCTCCACCGCGCGATCCAGCTCGGCGGAGCCAGTGACGAGCAGCGGGTTGTGCCCGCCGAGCTCGAGCTGGACGCGCGCGTCGCGAGCGGTCGCCTCGTCCCGCACTCCCTTGCCGACGGGAACGGAGCCGGTGAAGGAGATCGCGCGCACGCCCGGGTTCGAGACGAGCTCGGCCCCGGCCGTCGACCCGGATCCCGTGAGGACGTTCAGCACTCCCGCCGGCAGGCCAGCCTCGGCGAAGGCTTCGGCGACGTGCAGCCCCGTCCGGGGCGCCTCGTACCCGAGCTTGAGCACGACCGTGTTGCCGTAGATCAGCGCGGGTGCGAGCTTCCAGACGGGGATCGCGATCGGGAAGTTCCAGGGAGTGATCAGGCCGACCACGCCGAGCGGACGGCGCAGCGTGTACAGGCGCTGGTCCGCGACGGACGGGGCGTACTGCTCGCCGATCGGGCGCCACGCCTCTCCGGCCGAGTAGCGGAGGATCGCTGCCGCCCGCAGCGCCTCGAGCCGCGACTCGCGGAGCGGCTTGCCCATCTCGGCGGTCATGTCGAGGGCGACCTGCTCCGCGCGCTTCTCCAGCACCGCGGCCGCGGACGCGAAGAAGGCCGCGCGCTGCCCGGCGGGGAGCGCGGACCACGCGGGGAAGGCCTCGCGCGCGGCCGCGATAGCCGCCCGCGCGTCCTCGGCGTCCGAGGCGCAGTAGACGCCGACGACCTCCGACGGCCGCCAGGGATTCCGCTTCTCGTATGTGTTCCCGCTCGCCGACTCGCGCCACTCGCCGCCGACGTAGTTCTTCGCGCGCGATCCCGTGAGGGTCTCAGACATGGGCTGCGCTCCTTTCCACGAGGCTCGAGGCGAGGACGACCGGGTTCGAGAGCGTGCCGATCCCGGGCACGTGGATCTCGACGATATGGCCCGGCTCGAGCGTGAAGTCGTCGGGCGGCACGAGACCCGTTCCCGTGAGCAGGACGCTGCCGGCCGGCACCGGGTTGTCACGCAGCCAGTACACGACCAGCTCCGCGAACGTGCGCTTCATGCGCGCGGTCGAAGTCTCGCCGGAGAACACCTCGGCGCCGCCACTGTCGAAGATCCGCATCCGGATCTCGAAGGGCTCGTCCGGAACGGGAGCGAGGACTGCGGGGCCGAGGGAGCACGCGCCCGCGTAGACCTTCGCCTGCGGGAGGTAGAGCGGGTTGGCACCCTCGATGTCGCGTGAGGACACGTCGTTCCCGATCGTGACCCCCGCGATCTCGCCGTCGCCGAGCACGAGCCCGATCTCCGGCTCGGGGACGTTCCAGGCGGAGTCCGAGCGCACGCCGATCGGCGCTCCGGGGCCGACGGTCCGTCGGCAGGCCACGTCCTTGAGGAAGAGCTCAGGACGCTCCGCGTCGTAGACGAGCTCGTAGACATCGCGCACGGCGCTCTCGCCGACCCGGGCATCGCGGGAGCGCTCGTAGGTCACGCCGGCGCACCAGACCTCGGGTGGCTCGAGCGGGAGCACGAGCTCGTACGGGTCGGGAAGCGCGAGCGTGTCCGCGTCCAGGGGCTCGATCCGCTCGCCGCGCTCGGTGACCACGACTCCGTTCTCGACGGAGCCCTTCGCGACGCCGTCCGGTCCGCGCAAGCGTACGCTCAGCATCAGTAGACCGCCCGTCCGCCGGAAATGTCGTAGGCCGCGCCCGTCGAGAACGAGCACTCCTCGCTCGCGAGCCACGCGACGAGCGCCGCGACCTCTTCCGGACTGCCCATGCGGCCCATCGGGATCCGCTCGACCATGTAGTCGATGTGCTCCTGCGAGATGCCTTCGAGGATCGGCGTCTCGATCACCGCTGGCGCGATGCAGTTCACGACCACGCCCGTGCGCGCGACGTCCTTCCCGATCGCCTTCGTCAGCGCGATCACTGCTCCCTTCGACGCCGAGTAGGCGCCCGCCATCGGGTTTCCCTCCTTGCCCGCGATCGAGGCGACATTGACGATCCGCCCGTACCCGCGCGCGACCATCCCGGGCAGGACCGCGCGGTTGCAGAAGAAGACCCCGTCGGCGTTGATCGCGAGCACGCGCTTCCACTCGTCGTCCGTGACCTCGACGGTCGGGAGGGACGCCCCGGGGACCCCGGCCGAGCAGACGAGCACCGAGATCGCGCCGAGGTCCTCCTCGACGCGCTGGACGGCGGCGTCGACGTCCTCAGACCGCGAGACGTCGCCCACGATCGCGAGCACGCCCTCAGGTGCGTCGTCCGCGACGTCGAGCGAGGCGACCGCCGCGCCCTCGGAGGCGAGCCGGTGCGCGACCGCGGCTCCGATCCCGCTGCTCCCGCCCGTGACGAGCGCGACCCGACCGGAGAATCGATAATCGTTCGCCATGGCGGAGGCAAGCCTAGAGTCTGACGGGATGAGCTTCGACCCGAAGCGCGACTACCCCCTCGGCACCCGGCGGCCCGACCTCGTCTCCACGCCCACCGGCGTCCCCCTCGCGAACGTGACGCTCGACGCCCTGCGCGCCGGCCAGCTCGACGGTGCCGCGATCCGCGCGACTCCCGGAGACCTTGCGCCTTCAGGCCGAGGTGTCCCGGGCGGCGGGCCGCACTGCGCTCGCCGAGAACCTCGAACGGGCGGCCGAGCTCGCGGGGGTGCCCGACGACCTGCTGCTCGCCGTGTACACGGCGCTACGCCCCCGCCGCGCGACCTCCGACGAGCTTGCAGAGTGGGCCGCGAGCCTCGAGGCGCACGATGCCCCGAAGACCGCGGCCTTCGTGCGCGAGGCGGCCGGCGTGTACGCGGAACGGGGCCTGCTCGCCGATGCGTAGCCGCCGGTTCGAGGAGCGAGACCGTCGGCCGCTCCGGCTGGAGCAGCTCGTCTCGCCCCTGCCCGAGCTCGGGCTCGTCGCGGCCGATGGACCAAACGACCCGGAGCCGGAGCTCGTCGTCGAGGACGGCGTCGTGACGCGCATGGACGGTCGCGCGGCCGCGGAATTCGATGTCATCGACCGCTTCGTCGTCGCGCACGGCCTCGACCTCGATGATCGCTCCGGAGGCGATGGCGGTCGCCGACGACGAGCTCGCCCGCATGCTCGTCGACATCGGCGTTGTCGAGAGCCGAGCTCGTTCGCCTCGCGCGCGGCCTCACTCCCGCGAAGCTCGCGCGCGTCATCGGCCTGCTCGACGCCGTCGAGCTCATGCTCGCGCTGAAGAAGCTCCGAGCGCGGCGCGCACCCTCGAACCAGGCCCACGTGACCAACCTCAAGGAGAGCCCGGCGCTGCTCGCAGCCGACGCTGCCGAGGCCGCCCGTCGCGGCTTCGCCGAGATCGAGACGACCGTCGGCGTCGCCCGCTACGCGCCGCTGAACGCGCTCGCGCTCCTCGTCGGCTCCCAGACCGGCCGCCCGGGCGTGATGACGCAGTGCGCGGTCGAGGAGAGGCGGAACCTCGAGCTCGCGATCCGCGGCCTCGTCACGTATGCGGAGACCCTCTCCGTCTACGGGACGGAGCCCGTCTTCGCGGACGGCGACGACACGCCCTGGTCGAAGGCGTTCCTCGGGGCGGCGTACGCGTCGCGCGGCGTGAAGGTGCGCTTCACGTCGGGCACGGGCTCGGAGGCGCTCATGGGCCACGCGCAGGGGCTCTCGATGCTGTACCTCGAGGCGCGCTGCCTCGCGGTGGTGCGCGCTGCCGGGTCGCAGGGTGTGCAGAACGGCTCGATCTCGTGCGTCGCGCTCGTGCTCTCCGTGCCCGGCGGGACGCGCGCGATCCTCGGCGAGAACGTCCTCGCCGCCTGGCTCGACCTCGAGGTCGCGTCCGGAAACGACGCAATCGCCTCGCACTCGGAGATCCGCAAGACCGCGAAGCTCATGGGCCAGTTCCTGCCCGGCACCGACTTCGTGACCTCGGGCTACTCCGTGATGCCGCGCCGGGACAACACGTTCGGAGGCGGAAACTTCGACGCGGACGACCTCGACGAGTGGCTCACGGTCCAGCGCGACTGGCAGGTGGACGCGGGAATCGAGCCGGTCGCGGAGGAGGAGGTGCTGCGCGTCCGCGAGCGCGCGGCGCGGGCCGTGCAGGCGGCCTTCGAGGAGCTCGGGCTCCCGCCGGTGTCCGACGCCGAGGTCGAGGCCGCGGTCACGGGCTACGACTCGGACGACATCCCCGACCGGGACCGCGCCGCCGACGTCGAGGCGGCCGACGACCTCCTCGCCCGCGAGGTCTCGGGGCTGGACGTCGCGCTCGCGCTCGACCGGCGCGGCTTCGGCGAGGTCGCGGAGGCGGTCCTCGCGATGCAGCGCCAGCGCGTGTCGGCGGACTACCTGCAGACCTCGGCGGTGATCGACGCGGACGGCCTCGTGCGCTCGGCCGTGAACGACCCGAACGAGTACGCGGGGCCCGGCACGGGCTACCGCCTCGAGGGAGAGCGCTGGGCGCTCCTCCAGTCGCTCCCGCAGGTCGTCGCTCCCGAGGACCTGCTCGACGGAGCGCGCGAAGGAGCACCGGTGGTCCTCGAGCGGGGCGAGGCGAGGAAGGGTGACGACCCGGCGGAGGTCGTAGTCGCGGTCGGCCCCGCGTTCGCAGACAGCATCCGCGCGACGATCGCGGAGCTCGACCACCGCGACGTCCTCGACGCGGTCGTCGACGGGATCCGGGAGGCCGGCGGCACGCCGCGGCTCGTCCGCGTGCGGCGGGCGGCCGATGTCGCGTTCATCGCCCACGAGGGCGCGCGCCTGTCCGGCTCCGGGGTCGCGCTCGGCCTCCAGTCCAAGGGCACCGCGGTGATCCACCGCGCCGACCTGGAGCCGCTCGACAACCTCGAGCTCTTCGGGATGTCGCCGCTCTACTCGCTCGAGTCCTACCGCGCGATGGGGCGCAACGCGGCGGGCTATGCCCTGGGGCGGCGCGTCGGCCCGGTCCCGACCGAGCTCGACAACTTCGCGCGCGCGAAGCTCATCGTGCGGACGACGCTCCTGCACGCGCGCGAGACGCAGGCCGTGGAGGCCGGCGCAGCGCCGCTGGAGCTCGAGCTCGCGGTGCCGGTCCCGTCGGGCTGAACGAGCCGGGCTACTCGCCGGGCTTGCCGCCCTGGCCCCAGTGCTTCGCCGGGACGCCCTGGACGATCACGTGGATGTGCTCCTTCGCGGCGCCGCTGGTCTCGTGCAGCGCGTTCGTGAGCGCCTCGATCATCTTCGGGACGGACTCCTCGGTGACGCGCCGGTCGTAGAGCTTCACCTCGATCACGGGCATCGGTCTCCTCCTCTCCTTCGCTGCGCGATCCTACGACGACGGCGCCGGCGGCATCCGATCCACCGGCCACGGCTTCCCGCCGAGCCCCCAGTTCTTCGGGTTGTGGCCTTCGACGATCACCCAGGTGTGATCCTTGAGGCCGGGGTGAGTGGCTTCGCAGAGCGCGTCGGTGAGCTTCTCGATGAGCGCCGCGCTCGTCTCGTCACTCATGCGGTAGTCGAAGAGCTCGACCCTGATCAGCGGCATTCCGCCTCCTTTCGCGGTGGCGCGAGGTTACGGTAGGCCTGTATGGAGATGCGGATCCAGCACGTCGGCCTCGTCGTCTCCGACCTCGACGCGCTCACGCGGCTTCTACGCCGGCGCGCTCGGGCTCGAGGAGGTGCCGAGGCCGCCGAACTTCGCGTTCGCGGGCGCCTGGTTCCGCTTCGGCGGCACGGAGCTCCACCTCCTCGCGGAAGCGGACACGACCGGAGGCGGCCGGGCCCGGGGAAGCGGGAGAGGGCGCGACGAGAGGCATGACGACGCACCTCGCGTTCGAGGTGGCGATCTCGAGTCGGCATGCGCGCGACTGGAGGAGCACGGCGTCGCGCTGACGGGCGGGCCGATGCCGCGCGGCGACGGCGTGACGCAGGTGTTCTTCCTCGACCCGGACGGCTACGTGCTCGAGCTCTTCCAGTGGACGCACGAGGATCAGAGCGACGCGCCACCGCGCACGCCTGTCCGCACCTGACTCGGCCGGCGCGAGCTAGCGATCGACGTGGAGCGAGTCTCCCTGCCCGCCCAGGACGAGGTCGCGCTCCGCGTTCGGGACGTGGTCGCGCGGCACCGGGGCGAGCGCCTCGACGAACGTCATCCCGCCCTCCGAGCGCAGCTCGTGCTCGACGCCGCGGTTCACCACGACGACGTCGCCGGCGCCGAGCGTCTTCGTCTCGTCACCGACCGTCATCGTCACGTCGCCCTCGACGATCCACATGACCTGCTCGGCCTCCGGATGCGAGTGCCGCGCAACTGTCGTTCCTGCCGCGTACGTCACATGGCACAGGAGCACCTGCTCGCCGCCGATCGCGTGGATCGCCACACCCGGGAAGAGGGTGTGGCGATCGACGCCGTTCCACGTCCTGAAGGGCGAGGTCAGGCGGTGACCTCGAACCGGATCGCGCCGTCCGACACCGCGTTCACCGAGAGCTCGTCGTCGAAGGCCACGACCTTGCCCTCGCGGCGCGGCGCCGCCTTCGCCTCGAGCGCACGCAGCACGCGCTCGGGCGTGATCGGCAGCTCCGTCACCCACACACCGACCGCGTCGTACACGGCTGCCGCGATGGCGGGCGGCTGCGGGTTGTTCGCCATCTCGCCGATGCCCTTGGCGCCGTACGGACCGTCTGCCGACGGGTTCTCGATGAGGATCGTCTCGATCTGCGGCATCTCCTCCATGCCGGGCGCGAGGTAGCTCCCGAACGCGCCGCCGCGGTGCTCGACCGAGGGGTAGTACGGGTAGCAGTTCTCGAGCACGCCGAGCCCGAGGCCCATCATGGCGCCGCCCTCGATCTGGCCCTCGACCTGCGTCGGGTTGATCGCGCGGCCCACGTCGTAGCACTGCTGGAGCCGGAGGACCCGGACCTCGCCCGTCTCGTCGTCCACCTCGACCTCGGCCGCGCAGGTCGCGTACGAGATCGCCGAGTGTGGCGGCGCGTCCACGAGACCCGTCTCCGCGTCGACGATGGCGGCGTACGGCTTCAGCTGGGCGCCGGTGCCGGTGATGAGCTCTCCGTGTCCGAAGGTCGCCGCTCCCGCCACGTCGCCGACCGACATCCGCGTCTGCGGCGCGCCCTTGGCGATCACCTCGCCGTCCTCGATCTCGAGGTCGGCCGGGTCGATCTCCATCTCCTTGCCTGCGATCTCGAGGATCTTCGCCTTCACCTGCTCGCGCGGCCTTCTCCGCGGCCTTGCCGGCGACGAAGGTCGCCCGCGACGCGAAGGTACCCGTGCACATGGGCGACGAGTCGGTGTTCGAGTTGTCGTACGTGACCCAGTCATAGGGCACGCCGATGGTCTCGGCGACGATCTGGGACTGGATCGTCTTCGAGCCGTTCCCGATGTCCGCCGTGCCGGCGAAGACGTCGATGCGTCCGTCCGGCTTGACCTTGATCCAACACTGCGACGGATCCCCGTTCTGGTTCATCCCGGTCGGGTACTCGATCGCCGCGATTCCCTTGCCTTTGTGCTTGGCCATCAGTGGTCCTCCGGGTTCCCGAGCTGCGCGACGAGGTGCTCCGGGAGCCACTCGCCCTCTCGTTGCTCGCTGGTCAGCGTTCGGTAGGAGGCCGGCAGCTCGTGACCGATCGCGTCCGCGATCGCCTGGATCGTCGGGACCGTCGAGGGGTCGGTGTAGACGATGCCGTTCGGAGACGTGTCGCCGATCCGGTTCGCGTTCTTGAGGCGGATCTCGATCGGGTCGATCCCGAGCACGTCGGCGACGCGGCTCATGTGCGTCTCGGCCGCGAACGAGACCGACGTGACGCCGAAACCGCGCATCGCGGTCGTCGGCACGCGGTTCGTGAAGACGACGTAGCCGTCGAACTCGAGGTTCGGGATCGTGTACGCGCCGGTGTGGTGGAAGCTGTGCTTCGTCAGGCCGTACGGCGAGAAGCGCGCGTACGCCCCGGCGTCGTGCAGCGTCAGCATCTTGCGGCCGAGGATCCAGCCGTCCTTCGTCACCGCGTCCGCGATCTCCATGTGCCACGGCGCACGGGTGGACGAGCAGAGGAACTCCTCCTCGCGCGTCCAGCGCCACTTCACTGGCTTGCCGGACTTCATGGCGAGGAGGCAGCACATCGTCTCCGTGGCGGTGTCGACCTTCCCGCCGAAGCCGCCGCCGGTCGTGCCGCCGACGAACTTCAGCTTGTTCAGCGGCACCTGGAGGTGTGCTGCGACGACGCCCATGGAGAAGTAGAGCGCCTGCGTGCAGGAGTAGATCGTCAGCCGGCCGCTCGGCTCGGGGACGACCTGGCAGACCTGGGTCTCGAGGGGGGCGTGCTCGATCGCCGCGGGCCGGTAGACGCCCTGGACGATCGTGTCCGCGTTCTCGAACGCCCACTCGATCGAGCCCTTCCGGATCTGCCTCCGGTCCATCTCGTCCTCGAAGTGCGGATACCAGTTGCCCCACTGGTGGATCTTCGGAGCGTCCGCGTCGAACGCCTTCCGGACGTCCGTGAGCGCCGGCCGCTCCGCGAACTCGACGTCGATCCGCGAGACGGCCTCGGCCGCGGTCTCCTCGTCCGTCGCGGCGACGAGCGCGATCGGCTGGCCTTTGTAGCGCACCTCGTCGAGCGCGAGCAGCGGCTCGTCCGCCGGGATGCCGAGCGCCTCGAGGTGCCCGTAGACGAGGTGCGGGACGTCCGCGTGCGTGATGACCGCATGGACGCCGGGCATCTTCTCGGCCGGCCGCGTGTCCAGCTTCTCGATCGTCGCCGAGTGGTGCGGCGCGCGCAGCGCCTTGGCCCAAAGCGTCCCGGGGACGCGGACGTCGTCGACGTAGGTCGTGCGGCCGGTGACGTGGGCGATCCCGTCGTAACGCGGGATCCGCGCCCCGACGACTTTCATTCCGCACCCCCTGTCGTCATCGTCGTGTACTTGCCGACTGCGGTCTCCGTGAGGTCGAACGACTCGCCTCGCGCCGCCGCGGCCACGGCCTCGACGATCTTCGAGTAGCCGGTGCAGCGACACACATGGCCACCGAGCGCCTTCTGGATCGCCTCCGCGTCGTCCGAGCCGCCGCCTTCGACGTAGGCGTGGGCGGCGAGCATCATCCCGGAGGTGCAGAAGCCGCACTGCGCCGCGTAGTGGTGGACGAAGGCCTGCTGGACGGTCGAGAGCTCGTCCGGGGTGCCGAGCCCCTCGACGGTCGTGATCTCGCCTCCGTTCGCGTAGGCGATAGGGAGCAGGCATGAGCGGCGCGGCTCGCCGTCGACGAGGACGGTGCATGCGCCGCAGCCACCCTGGTGACAACCCGCCTTGGGACCGGTGATGCCGAGGTCCTCGCGGAGCACGTCGAGGAGCGGGGTGAGCAAGGGGCTGTCGATCTCGTGGGCCATGCCGTTCACGTTGAGGTTCACGACGCCCCCTCGAGGTCGGCGAGGACTCTGCGGACGAGCACCGGCAGGACCTTCGCCCGGTACCAAGCCGAGGCGAGCGCATCGTCGTGCGGCTCGACGTCGTTCAGGGCAGCGTCGGCGTCTCCACCTTCCGCGGAGGAGAGCCGCCGCCCGTGGGAGCCGGCGCCCGTCACAGCGAGGCGAATCGCGCCGTCGGCCGCCTTCCCGCCCGACACCGCGAGCGCCGTGTAGTCGTGCGTGTGCGGACGGTCGAGACCCGCGAACGCGCCGGCGGCGGGCTCGTCGTACGAGACGTCGAGGACGAGCCGCTCGCTGCGCTTCGGCAGGAAGTCCTCCAGCGGCTCCTCGACGATCCCTCCTTCGCCGGCAGAGCGGACGACGGCGCCCACGGCGATGAACGCGCCCTGGAGGTCTCCGCGCGGCGCCTCGTGGCCGTCGCCCGCACAGAGGTTTCCTCCCACGGTCGCCGCGCCGCGGACCTCGAGATCTGCGACGTTCGCAGCGCACGGCCCGATCGGAGCAGGGAAGTCGACGAGCTCCTGGATCGAGGTCGTGGCACCTATCGTCGTCCGTGACCCCTCGCGCGTGATCCCGGAGAGCCCGGCGCCCTTCAGCAGGAGCGCGCGCGCAGGACGCAGCCTCCGGTACGACATCTCGGCGACGACGATCGTGCCGCCGCCGACGACGAGGACGTCCTTGCCGTTGCCGAACGCCTCGATCGCCTCGCTCTCGGAGCCCGGGAGCAGTACTTCGGCCGCAGTGTCCGCGACCGGATTCGCTACAGCCATGGACCCACCTCGCTGGTCGAGCGTCACGGTGCGGCCGAGTCTAATGTCGTTGCGTCGCACCGGGAGATCATCGATTCTCGATCGTCGGCGACGCGCCCGGAGCCCCGGAATCGAGACACGGCCCGTGTACGCTGCGGCCATGCCGTTCCGGACGATCGACGAGCTCGAAGACGCGCTGCGCGGAGCGGACTATCTCCCGGATCGAGGACTGGCGACGGCGCTCTTCCTCGGGCTCGCGCTCGAGAAGCCGGTGCTCCTCGAAGGCGAGGCCGGGGTCGGCAAGACCGAGGCCGCGAAGGCGCTCGCGACCGCCCTCGAAGCCCGTCTGATCCGCCTTCAGTGCTACGAAGGGCTCGACGTTTCACACGCGGTCTACGAGTGGAACTACCCGCGTCAGCTTCTCCACATCCGGGCCGCGCAAGAGGGAACGGTTTCGGAGGCGGAGCTGTTCGGGCGCGAGTTCCTCATCCGGCGGCCGCTCCTGGAGGCGATCGACACCGACGAGCAGGTCGTCCTCCTCATCGACGAGATCGACCGCGCGGACGAGGAGTTCGAGGCCTTCCTGCTCGAGGTGCTCTCGGACTTCCAGATCACGATCCCGGAGCTCGGGACGATACGGGCGCGACGGCGGCCCGCGGTCGTCCTCACGTCGAACCGGACCCGCGAGCTGCACGACGCGCTGAAGCGCCGCGCTCTCTTCCACTGGATCGGCCATCCGGCGATCGACCGCGAGATCGAGATCGTGAGGCTGCGCGTACCCGGGATCCCGGAGCGGCTCGCTGCCGAGGCGGCCGCGTTCGTCCGCGGGCTCCGCGGGCTGGATCTCGCGAAGCCGCCCGGCGTTGCGGAGACGATCGACTGGGCGCAGGCCCTGGCCGCGCTCGGGCGGGAGGAGATTGACGCCGAGGTCGTCGAGCAGACGCTCGGCTCCGTGCTCAAGTACCGCGAGGACATCGAGGCCGTCCGCGACGAGACGCTGGCCGGCCTCGTCGAGGAAGCTCGCGCGACCGCGAGCCGGTAGGCGCTCGTGTACGGCACCGCGATCGTCCGGCACGTCGTGACCTTCGGGCGCGTGCTGCGGGAGGTCGGGATCGAGGTCGGGCCGGGGCGGATCGTCGACGCGGTCAACGGGCTCGGCGCGATCGAGCTCACGCGCCAGGAGGACGTGTACTTCACGCTCCGCCAGACCCTCGTCTCGCGTCACGACGAGCTCGAGCTCTTCGACCGCGCGTTCACGGCGTGGTTCTTGCGCGGTCCCGTGGCGCCGCTCGTGCGCCAGAGAGACCAGCGCCGCCTTGCGAGCCGCGTCGCGCGCGACACGCTCGAGTCCGGCCCGGACGACGAGGGCGTGTCCGCGGGTGACCCACTCGAGCTCGGCGCGTCCGAGCACGAGCTCGTACGCGAGAAGGACTTCGCGGAGATGACCCCCGAGGAATTCGAGCGCGCACGGCGGCTGCTGGAGGCGATCGCGCGATCGCGGCCGCGGCGCACCTCGCGCCGGCGATCGCCCGACCCGCGCGGTGACGTGCTCGACATGCGGCGGATGCTTCGGCGCTCCCTGCGGAGCGGCGGCGATCCGGTCGAGCAGCCGTGGAAGGCGCGCAAGGAGGTCCCGCGGAAGCTCGTCGTCCTCTGCGACGTGTCCGGCTCGATGGACGCGTACGCGCGGGCGCTGCTCCTCTTCCTGCACGCGCTCGTCGGGACCGGGCACGGCGTCGAGGCGTTCGCATTCGGCACGCGGCTCACGCGCCTGACGGGCGACCTCGGCACACGCGACCCCGAGGCCGCTCTCGCGCGCGCGACCGAGACGGCCATGGACTGGGGCAGCGGGACACGGATCGGAAGCTCGCTCGCGGAGTTCAACGCGATCTACGGCAGACGGGCGCTTTCGCGCGGCGCGGTCGTCGTCATCGTCTCCGACGGGTGGGAGCGGGACGACCCAGGCCTGATCGGGCGCGAGATGGCGAAGCTCGCCCGCGCGGCCTACGCGGTCGTCTGGGTGAACCCGCTGAAGGGAAATCCGGAGTACCAGCCGCTCGCGGGCGGGATGCGCGCCGCGCTGCCCTTCGTCGACCGGTTCCTTCCCGGCCATAATCTCAGGAGTCTCGAGGAGCTGGCGACCGTGCTCGCCGGCATCGAAAGGAGGCATGCGGCGTGAAGGAGATCCTGCCCGAGGTCGAGCGCTGGCAGAAGCAGGGCGAAAAGGTCGTCCTCGCGACCGTCGTCGCGTCCCGCCGGTCCGCTCCGAGGCCCATCGGGTCGAGCCTCGCGATCTCGGAGTCCGGGAAGATGTGCGGCTCGGTCTCCGGCGGCTGCGTCGAGAGCGACGTGTTCGAGAACGCGCGCGAGGTCTTCGAGAGCGGCGAGCCGCGGCTCGTCTCGTACGGGTTCACCGACGACGAAGCCTGGAGCGTCGGGCTGCCTTGCGGCGGCGAGATCGACGTGTTTCTGGAGAGGTTGGAGTAGTGACCCTGGTGGACCGACTCGCGCGGCTGCGCGAGTCGCAGGAGCGCGGGGTCCTCTTCACGTGTGTCGAAGGCGCCGCTGTCGGGGAAAAGGCGTTGGTGCTCGAGTCGGGCGAGCGCTTGGGCGACGGGCTCGAGGAGGCGGTCGCGCACTTCGACGAGCTGATCCGGCGCGGCAGAAACCGCCTGCTCGAGCTCGAGGACGGGTCAAGGGTCTTTGCGGAGTGGTACGGCCCGCCGCCGCGGCTCTTCGTCTACGGAGCCGTCGACACAGCGGAGGCGCTCTGCCGCGCCGCGAAGCTCTTGGGCTGGACAACGATCGTCGCCGACGCACGAGCGACGTTTGCAACACAGGAGCGGATCCCGTCGGCGGACGAGCTGATCGTGAAGTGGCCGGAAGACGCTCTCGCCCAGGCCCAGCCCGACCACCAGACCGCGATAGTCGTCCTGACGCACGACGACAAGTTCGACGAGCCCGCGCTGATCGGCGCGCTCGAGACGGAGGCGTTCTACATCGGTGCGCTCGGCTCGCGCCGGAACCAGGAGCGGCGGCGCGAGCGGCTGCTCGAGGCCGGAGTCTCCGAGGACGCGTTCGACCGGATCATGGGCCCGTGCGGACTCGACATCGGCGCCGACACGCAGGAGGAGACCGCGCTCTCGATGCTCGCGGAGATCCTCGCCGTGCGGGCGCAGCGTGAGGGGGGCTTCCTCAAGGACGCGAAGAAGCGGATCCACGTCGAGGTGGAGTAGTGCCGACCGCGATCGTCACGGGCGCCGCCCGTGGGATCGGCGAGGCGATCGCGGCGCGGCTCCACGCCGACGGCTACGGGGTCGCGCTCGCGGACGTCGACATCGCGGGTGTCGAGCGACTGGCGGCCGATCTCGGTGACGGAGCGCGTGCATTCGAGCACGACGTCCGCCGGCTCGACTCCTGGGAGCGCCTGCTCGGCGGGATCGACGACGAGATCTACGTGCTGGTCAACAACGCGGCGCGCACGGAATTCCGGTCGTTCTGGGAGATCGACCTCGACGAGTGGGACGACGTGCTCGCGACGAACCTGCGCGGCGCGTACCTCGGCTGCCGCGTCGTGGGCGCCTACCTGCGCGAGCGCGGCGCAGGCCGGATCGTGAATCTCGCAAGCGACGCCGCCTTCACGAGTAGCGGCTCTTCAGGCGTGCACTACGCGGCCTCGAAGGCAGCGGTCGTCGCGCTAACCCGGAGGGCAGCGACCGAGCTCTCACCGCATGGCGTCACGGTCAACGCCGTCGCGCCGGCCGCGATCGACGGCCCACTTGCACGAGCGTTGCCGCCGGAGAAGCTCGGCTCGATACTGGTCGGCCGCCTCGGCCGGCCGGAGGAGGTCGCGGCGCTCGTCTCGTTCCTCGTCTCCGACGACAGCGGCTATATCACCGGCGCGACGCTGGACGTCAACGGCGGCGTGCTCATGCGCTGAGGCCTAGTCCTAGAACCGCGCCCCGTAGGCCTCCAGCTTCCGCCTGGCGTCGGGGAACAACGTCTCGAGTGCATGGAGGAGATCGGCGGGCTCCGCGGTGCCGTATGCCATCGTCGCCGCATACCGGCGGAGCGCACAGTCCACCGCTGCCGGCTCGCCGAGTGAGCCGAGGGCCTGCACTCCCTGGACGTAGACGCCCTCCTCGAACAGCGAGATGTCGAACTGATCCCAGAACCGCATCGGCTGTCCGAGCTGGTTTCGCACGGGCTCGGAGATCGGCTGGGCGGCAATCCTTCCGAGCGACTTCGCGAACCGCGCCTGCGCCCAGGTCGCCAGGGCTTCGTCGAGCCACGGAGCGCGTGCCTGGTTGTTTCCGACCAGTGAGTAGAACCACTGATGCGCAACCTCGTGCGCGGCCGTCTCCCGCGGCGACGGGGCGCTCGAGCTCACGAACACGATCGTCGGGTACTCGAAGCTGTATCGATCCATGTCCATCGCCACGACCGTGAGCGTCGCCCACGGGTAGCGACCGAAGCGGCGCGCGTGATCCTGGAGTGCCGCGCGCGCCCATGCCAGGACCTGGCGTGCCGACAGGCGAGCCGGGCGCTCGACCCCGACGACGATGCGAACGCGACCCGGAACAGCCGCAGTTCCACGGACGACGTCGAACCGACCGACGACGACGGCGAAGTCTCGGACGGCGCGGCCGCGCCAGCGTGAGCGCGTGACCCGCTCCCCCGTCGCGAGCACGTCGAGCCCGCGTGGAGCACGCACCGTCACGTCGAAGTTGGCGCTCGGGGACGTCCACGTCTCCCAGCCAATCGCAGACGGTGGATCCGTCCGCCACCCTTCTCGCGGATCCCACGCAAGCAGAGGGAAGAACGAGCCGAGGCGCGCCGTCGTACCGCCGTATAGGCGCGCGTTCGGGCCCGTGGGCAGTCGCAGACGCCACGTCATCGACACCACGGCCGTCCTTCCGGCTGCAAGTGCTCGTCGCACGACGAGCGTGGTCGGATTCGGCCGGCTGACAACAGGCCTGGCACGGCCTACGCTCACGTTATCGACGGTGAGTCGCGACCCTTGTCGCGCGAGGAACGGCGCATTCGGCCAGAGGCGGAACACGAGCCTGTCCGTCGCTTGCTCCGGCCTGAATCTGACGACGAGCCTGCCGTTCGCCTCGCGAAGCCCCTTCGTGACGCGTACCGACATCGTGTAGTGGGGAAGCAACGCCGGCGGTCCTCCGATCGCCTCGTCAGTCGAGCACACGAAGGGGATCTGAGCCGGCGCCGCCGCACTTGTCGTGACCGCGGCGACGGCTGCGACGACGACGAGCCTTTTCGTCACTCACCCAGTCTTCCACTCCGCACGTCGTCTTCCCAGCGTTCCGCGTCAACTCGCTCCGCGGTTTGTGGGACCGAGGAGCATGAGTCGTACTAGAGTCGCCTCGACCAATCCGCCACGAAAGGGGGCACGGTGACGAGCACGGAAACGGGCCTCGGCATCGAGGCGAAGTCGGACGCGATCTACGAGCTCGTCGAGCAGGGATCTCAGGTCGAGCGCCTCGCCACCGGCTTCACGTTCACGGAAGGGCCCATCTGGCACCCGACCGAGCACTACCTCCTCTTCTCGGACATGCCGGGCGACGTCCGACGCAAGTACACGCCGGACGGAACCGTCGTCGAGGTTCGGAACTTCGCGAACAAGTGCAACGGCATGACGTACGACGCGGATCTCAACCTTCTCGTCTGCGAGCACGTCACGAGCAGCCTCATCCGCGAGACCGTCGCCGGCGAGCGCGAGATCATCGCTCAGGAGTTCGAGGGCGAGGAGCTCAACAGCCCGAACGACGTCCTCGTGCACTCGAGCGGGGCGATCTACTTCTCCGACCCGTGGTACGGGCGCATGCCCGGCTTCGGGCATCCGCGTCAGCGCCGGCTCGGATTCCAGGGCGTGTACCGGATCGCGCCCGGCGGCGGCGACCCCGAGCTGATCGTCGGTCGCGACGAGTACGAGATGCCGAACGGGATCTGCTTCAACGGGGACGAGACGCTCTTCTTCATCAACGACACGCCCGGTGCGTACATCAAGGTCTACGACGCGGCACCGGACGGCTCGATCTCGAACGGCCGCATGTTCTTCGAGGGCGTCGGCTCGGGCGTCATCGAGGAAGGGATCCCGGACGGGATGAAGTGCGACGAGCGCGGGAACATCTGGGTCACAGGCCCGGGAGGCATCTGGGTCATCTCCGCGGCGGGCGAGCGCCTGGGGACGATCCTCGTTCCCGAGAACACCGGCAACCTGACGTGGGGCGGCGAGGACTGGCACACGCTCTTCATCCCGAGCTCGACGTCGCTGTACTCGATTCGGACGCTCGTAGGCCCGCGCCGCGAGCCATACATGCGCTAGGAGGGCGAGATGGCAGACGAACCGCTGACCCTGGACGCCGATCGCTGCGTGCTGATCGTCCAGGACCTGCAGAACGACGTGATGATCGACGGCGGCGCATTCGCGGAGACCGGTTCGCCGGAGCACGCGAAGGAGCAGAACGTCGTCGAGAACGTCAAGGCGCTCGCGGAGACGTGCCGCGCGAAGGGCATCCCCGTGATCCACGTCCACTACATCGTCGAGGAGGGCGCGCCCGGCCTGAAGCTCAACGCTCCGCTATTCGACGGCGTCAAGGACAACGAAGCGCTCGTGCGCGGCTCGTGGGGCGCGGCGCCCGCCGAGGGCCTCGAGCCGCAGGGCGGCGACTTCATCGTCGAGAAGATGCGCATGAGCGCCTGGCAAGGGACGAGGCTCGAGAGCCTGCTCGCCGGCTTCGGGCGCGACACGATCATCGTCACCGGCGCGTGGACGAACATGTCGGTCGAGCACACGTCCAGGACGGGCGCGGACAAGGGCTACTACATGGTCGTGCCCGAGGACGGCTGCTCGACGATGAACGCCGACTGGCACAACGCGTCGATCAACTTCGCACTCCAGAACGTCTCGACGGTCACGAGCTGCGCCGCGGTGACCGAGGCGCTGGCCGGCGTGCCGGCAGGCGTCTAGCGCGCGACCTGACATAGGGGCCGGCTCTGCCCGGCCCCTACCCGCCCTCGGCCTCCCAACGCTCGCGGTACTCCTCGCGGACCGGCCGGAAGACGTCGAGCACGAGCGCGCCGTCGGGCCCGCAGTAGGCCGAGTGCTCGACCCCGCCCGGGAGCACGTACGCCTCGAGCGGGCCGAGCTCGTGGGCCGACCCCGTCCACGACGAGCGCCTGCATCCCTTCGAGGACGATGCCGAGCTGCTCGTGCGGGTGACTGTGCAGCGGGACGGTCGCGCCCGCCTCGAAGCGGATGAGGTTGAGCATGGCACCCTCGCCGAAGAGCGGCCGGCCGCTGACGCCCGCCGCGAGCTCGAAGGCCCGTACCGCGTCGAGGCGGACGAACTGCGGCTCCATGGCTCGATTATCGTTGCCCGCATGACCGCGGTCGAGCCCGCGCTGCTTCGTCGGCAGGCCTTCGTGGACGGGCGCTGGATCGACGCCGACTCCGGCGCGACGTTCCCGGTGACGAACCCGGCGAACGGCGAGACGCTCGCCGACGTCCCACGGATGGGCGCCGCGGAGACACGCCGGGCGCTCGAGGCGGCGGAGCGGGCGCTCCCGGACTGGAAGGACCGCCCCGCAAAGGACCGCGCGCGCATCCTCAGGCGCCTGGCCGACCTCATGCTCGACCATCAGGACGAGCTCGCGCGCCTCATGGTCGCGGAGCAGGGCAAGCCGCTCGCCGAGGCGCAGGCCGAGGTCGCGTACGCCGCGTCCTTCTACGAGTGGTTCGGCGAGGAGGCGAAGCGCGTCTACGGCGACACGGTCCCGACACCGTGGCCCGACAAGCGGATCCTGGTGACCAAGCACGCTGTCGGCGTAACGGCCGGGATCACGCCCTGGAACTTCCCCTCCGCGATGGTGACGCGGAAGTCCGCGCCCGCGCTCGCGGCCGGGTGCACGATGGTGCTGAAGCCGGCCGAGCAGACTCCGCTCTCGGCGCTGGCGGTCGCCACGCTCGCCGAGGAGGCGGGCGTCCCGGCGGGGGTCTTCTCCGATCGTGACCGGCGCCGCCGAGGACGCGTCCGCGATCGGCCAGGAGATGACCTCGAACCCGGCTGTTCGCAAGCTCGGCTTCACGGGCTCGACCGAGGTCGGGAAGCTGCTCATGCGCCAGTGCGCGGCGGGGCTCAAGAAGGTCTCGCTCGAGCTCGGCGGCAACGCGCCGTTCGTCGTCTTCGACGACGCCGACCTCGACGGCGCCGTCGCCGGAGCCGTCCTCTGCAAGTACCGCAACTCCGGCCAGACCTGCATCTCCGCGAACCGCCTGCTCGTCCAGGACGGGATCTACGACGCCTTCCTGGAGCGCTTCACGTCCGCGGTCGCCGCGCTCGAGGTCGGAGACGGGCTCACACCAGGAGTCGACGTCGGCCCGCTGATCGACGAGGCCGCGGTCGAGAAGGTCGTGCGCCATGTCGCCGACGCGCGCGAGCGCGGAGCCGAGCTGGTCGTCGGAGGCAGCCGCGCTCGAGGGGCAGTTCTTCGAGCCCTCGGTGCTCGTGGACGTCCCCGCGGACGCCGCCATGAGCTGCGAGGAAACCTTCGGCCCGGTCGCCGGGATCGCGCGATTCTCGGACGAGGCCGAGGCGATCCGGGTCGCGAACGACACGCCGTACGGGCTCGCCGCGTACTTCTACTCGCAGGGCCTCGCGCGCGTCACCCGCGTGGCGGAGGCGCTCGAGTACGGGATCCTCGGTATCAACACGGGCTTCATCTCGACGGAGGTCGCGCCGTTCGGCGGGGTCAAGGAGTCGGGGATCGGCCGCGAGGGCTCGTCGTACGGGATCGACGAGTGGCTGGAGCTCAAGTACTGGGCGCTCGGCGGCATCGAGGCGCCCGCGTGATCGTCGAGCAGCGCGACTACCACGTGTACACGGGCAAGCTGCCCGAGCTCGTCCGGCTCTACGAGCAGGAGGGAATCCCGCTCCAGGACGAGATCCTGGGCGGCCTCGTGGGCGCGTTCACGACCGACGTCGGCGCGCTCTCCACGTACACGACGCTCTGGCGCTACGACTCGTACGCGGAGCGCGAGGAGAAGCGCGCCCGGCTCCAGGCCGACCCGCGCTGGCAGGAGTTCCTCGCGAAGGTGCAGCCGCTCATGCACACGCAGCAAAACCGGATCCTCGTCCCGACGGCGTTCTCGCCGCTTCGCTGATGGCAGCGCTCGACGGCAAGGTCGCGATCGTCACAGGTGGCTCGCAGGGCATCGGCGCCGCGATCGCGCGGGGCCTCGAGGCCGAGGGCGCGACGGTCGTGGTCGCGGACCTCGACCCGCCGGAGGGCCAGATCCGAGCCGACGTCTCGTCCGAGGAGGACGTCGCACGCATGATCGAGGAGACGCTCGACGCGCCATGGACGGATCGACGTGCTGGTGAACAACGCCGGACTGTACGCGTCCCTCACAATGCGCCCGTTCACCGAGATCCCGCTCGAGGAGTGGAACCGTGTGATGGAGATCAACGTCGCGTCGATGTTCCTCACTTCGCGCGCGGTCGTCCCTGTGATGCGCGCACAGGGCAGCGGCAAGATCGTGAACATCTCGTCGGGAACGCCGTTTCGCGGGGTGCCGTTCCTCCTCCACTACGTGACGAGCAAGGGCGCAATCGTGGCGCTGACGCGCGCGCTCGCGAAGGAGGTCGGCAAGGACGGGATCCATGTGAACTGCGTCGCGCCCGGGTTCACGATGTCGGACGGCGTGAAGGAGCACCCAGAGGTGGTAGAGGCGCTCCGCGACGCGTCGGTGGCCGCGCGCACGATCCAGCGCGACCAGGTGCCCGAGGACGTCGTCGGGGCGGTGGTCTTCCTGTGTACTCCGGCCGCCGACTTCGTCACCGGCCAGACGATGGTCATCGACGGCGGTCAGTACTTCCATTGATCCTCGCCCTCTCCGAGCACGAGAACGGCGTGCGGACCGGCCCCGGGAGGCACGTCGTCTACGACGTCGCGCGCGATGCGGCGCACGCGGGCGAGGCAGCGGTCGACGGTGAGGCGCTGCTCTTCGAGGTCGTGGAGGACCCCGGCCCGGGCGAGTGGGTGCTCCGCTGCGACCGCGTCGACTTCCCGCCGGGCGGCGTCGCGTACCGGCACGTCCATCCCGGTCCGGGAATCCGCAGGCTCCTGCACGGCGAGCTGACGATCGACCGCGACGGGGACGCCCGCACGTACCGGACCGGCGAGTCGTGGTACGAGGAGGCCAACGACGCGGTTCTCGCGACCGCCTCGGCGACAGAAGCGACCACGTTCGTCCGCGCGCTGCTGCTGCCCGCCGAGTGGGCGGGCAAGCGGACGATCCGCTATCTCGACGCTGCAGACGAGGAGCGGCCGAAGCTCCAGCAGGCCCGGATCCTGCTCGAGGTGCCTCTGTGAGGGCCGGCGGCCGGATCCTCGTCGACCAGCTCGAGCTGAACGGCGCCGGGCTCGCGTTCTGCCTTCCGGGCGAGAGCTTCCTCGCCGTGCTCGACGCGCTCTACGACTCGTCGATCCGGCTCGTCTCGTGCCGTCACGAGCAGGGCGCTGCGAACGCCGCCGAGGCGTACGGCAAGCTCACCGGCCGGCCCGGGATCTGCATCGTGACGCGCGGGCCGGGAGCGACGCAGGCCGCCGTCGGGGTGCACACCGCACGCCAGGACTCGACGCCGATGCTGCTGCTCGTGGGCCAGGTGCCGCGTGCGTTCCGCGGGCGCGAGGCCTGGCAGGAGATCGACTACGGGCAGACGTTCGCGGGCATCGCGAAGGCGGCGTGGGAGGTCGAGAGCGCGGAACGGATCCCGGAGCACGTGGCGCACGCGTGGGAGACCGCGCTGTCGGGCCGCCCGGGGCCGGTCGTGCTCGCGCTGCCGGAGGACGTGCTCGCAGAGGAGGCGGACGTCGAGGACGCGGCCCCGGTCGAGATCGCGGCCGTGGCGCCGCGCGCGGAGGACTTGACCCGGCTGCACGAGCTCCTCGCGGCAGCGGAACGCCCGCTCGTCGTCGTCGGCGAGGGCGGATGGACGGCTTCGACGAGCGAAGACGTGCTGGCGTTCTGCGCGGCGAACGAGCTGCCCGTCGCGTGCGCGTTCCGCTGTCAGGACTTCGTCGACAACGCCTCCCCGAGCTACGCGGGCGTGCTGGGTGTCGCGATGGACGATCGGCTGGCCGCGCGCCTCGCCGACGCCGACCTCGTGCTCGCGATCGGGGGCCGGCTCGGCGAGGTGCCGACCCGCCGCTACACGCTGCTCGAGGCGCCGGACCCGCGCCAGACGCTGATCCACGTCCATCCCGATCCGGACGAGCTCGGTTTCGTCTACGAGCCCGACCTCGCGATCGTGGCGACGCTCCCCGACTTCGCCGCGTCGCTCTGTGAGCTCGAACCGGTGGAGCCTCGCTGGCGCGAGTGGACGCACGCGGCGCGGGCCGAGTACGAGGCGAACCTCCGCCACGAGCCCATGGAGGGGCCGGTCGACCTGGGCGAGATCATGGCCTTCCTGCGCGGCCGACTGCCTCCCGACACCGTCCAGACCTGCGGCGCGGGCAACTTCACCGTCTGGGCGCACCGCTTCGCCGAGTTTTCCCAGTTCGGGACGCAGGTGTGCCCGCGATCGGGCTCCATGGGCTACGGCGTCGCGGCCGCCAACGCCGCCAAGCTCGTCCACCCGAACCGCATCGCCGTCTGTTGGACGGGCGACGGGGACTTCGTGATGAGCTCGCCCGAGTTCGCGACCGCCGTGCAGTACAACCTGCCGATCGTCGTGCTCCTGGTCGACAACGGCATGTACGCGACGATCCGCATGCACCAGGAGCGCGTCTACCCCGGGCGAGTCATCGGAACCGACCTCGAGAACCCCGACTTCGTTGCGCTCACCGAGGCATACGGAGGTCACGGCGAGCGGGTCGAGCGGACGGAGGACTTCGAGGCCGCCTTCGAGCGCGCGCTCGGGTCCGGGAAGCCCTCGGTGCTCGTGCTCCCGGTCGACCCCGAGCGCATCTCGCCGCGCGTGAAGCTGAGCGAGCTGCAGGCCGCCGCGCGATGAGCCGCGAGGAGATCCGCGTCGACGGGCTCGCAGAGCCGATCTCGCACTTCACCGACGCGGTGCGCACGGGCAACCTGCTCTTCGTCTCCGGCGTCGTCGCAGTGGACGGTGACGGACGGCTCGTCGGCGGAGACGACGTCGTCGCGCAAACGCGTCACGTGTTCGAAAACATCCGTGCGGTGCTCAGCGCTGCCGGCTGCGGGTTCGGGGACGTCGTCAAGGTGACGATCTTCCTCACGGACATCGACGATCGGCCGCTGATCAACCCCGTGCGGCAAGAGGTCTTCGGTTCGACGCGGCCCGCGTCGACGCTCGTCGAAGTGCCGCGGCTCGCAGTCGAAGGCGCGAAGGTCGAAATCGAATGCGTGGCCATCGCTCCGTCGTGAACGCAGATCCCTGGAACGCCTTCATCACCCGGGTCGAGCCGCACGATCCGCAGCCGGGGCCGCTTTCCGGGCGGACGCTCGCGGTCAAGGATCTCTTCGACACCGCAGGAATCCGGACGACCTACGGCTCCGGCCTCTACACCGACCATATCCCCGTGCAGACGGCGTCTGCGGTGCGGCGGCTCGTCGACGCCGGCGCTGTGGTCATCGGGAAGACGCACCTGCCCGAGTTCGCATGGAGCGTCCTCGGCCAGAGCGAGTGGTACGGGACGTGCCACAACCCCGCGCACTCCGGGAGGACCACCGGCGGCTCGTCGAGCGGCTCTGCCGCAGCCCTCGCGGCCGGCCTCTGCGACATCGCCCTCGGCACGGACACGGGCTGCTCGGTTCGGCTCCCCTCCGCCGCGTGCGAGACGGTCGGCCTCAAATCGCAGTGGGGGCTGATCCCGACCGACGGCGTCTTCCCGCTCTGCCCGACGCTCGACACCGTCGGGCCGATGGCGCGGAGCGTCGAGGACGTCGCGCTCATGTGGTCGGTGCTCACTGGCAGACCGGTGCCCGCGCCAGGGCTCGGCGGGCTGACAGTCGGCCTGCTGCGCCGGCCGCCCGGGATCGGCGACGGCCGCGAGGTCGAGACGAGCGATGCGGCCGAGGCGTGGGTCGCCGACCTCGAGCGCCTCGGCGCGCGCGTCGTCGAGGCGGGCGTTCCGGAGCCGTCAGCGAACACGTGGCCCCAGTTCCAGCACGAGGCGCTCCAGTCCCACACGGCCACGTTTCCGAGCCGCGCGGACGCGTACGGCGAGATCATGCGCCGCAAGCTCGAGGCGGCGCAGCGGGCGACGCCGGAGGAGGTCGAGGCCGCGTACCGCGCGATCACGGAGTGGCGTCGGTACGAGCCCGAGGTCGACCTCTACGTCAGTCCCTGCTACGCGATCGAGCTCCCGTCGGAGGACGTCGACGAGCTCGAGATCCGCCTTCCGCTGACCTCGTTCATGCGCTGGGTGAACCTCACGGGCTGGGCCGGGCTCGCGATCGGGAACATGCAGCTGGTCGGGCCTCGGGACGAGGTCGTGTTGGCCGCCGGCCTCGCCTGGGAACACGGCTAGACCGCGCGAGCACGACGCCTTCGGGGTAATCGACCATCGGGCAGTGGCCCGTTGAAAGCCGCAGGGCGGCTTGGTACGTTCGCAGCGCTTGTGACGGAACGACTTCGGGCCTGGGGCGTTGCCGGCACCGTGCCGCGAGCAGTCGCGGCCGGGATCGTCGCCTTCGCGCTGCTCTACGTGCTCGTGATCGCCAGTCCTGCGCCCGAGCTCGGCGGCGGCGACTGGCGGACGACGAACTTCGGCTCGGCTTTCGACGATCCGGCCGCGTTCCTGACCACGATCCTCGACGGGATCACGTTCGCAGGGCTTCTCTTCATCGTGGCGAGCGGCTTCTCCCTGATCTTCGGGCTCATGCGCGTCGTGAACATGGCGCACGGGGCCTTCTACCTCCTCGGCGGGTACATCGCGTACGAGGTTCAGCAGCGGATGACCGGGTCCGGGTTCGCGCTCGCGGGCACGGAGGTGAGCACCCTCGACTGGGTCGTGCCGTGGCTGATCGCGATGGCGTGCATCGCCGTCTTCGGGCTCGCTGTGCAGCAGCTCCTGCTCCGCTGGAACCAGGGGCAGGACCTGCGCCAGGCGCTGATCACGATCGCGGTGTCGGTGATCGTCGCCGATCAGGTCATCGCTCACTTCCCGCGCACGGTCCCGGCCGGGACGCAGCAGTTCGGCGGGAACGCGGTGAGCATCACCTGGCCCGGCTGGACGAACGACTTCGTCGACCTCCACGTCGCAGGTGTGAGCTACTCCCGCGCTCGGCTCGTCATGCTCGCCCTCGGCGTGGGCGTGGGGATCGCACTCTGGCTGTGGCTCCATCGCACGAAGACCGGCATGGTGATCCGCGCCGGCGTCGACGACCGGCAGATGACCTCGGCGATCGGGATCAACATCCAGATCACGTTCGCGATCGCCTTCCTCGTCGGATCCGCCCTGGCGGCGTTCGGCGCGGTCGTAAGCGGCTCGCAGTCGTCCATCGCGCAGGGCCAGGACGGCCAGTGGCTGTTGTTCTCGCTGGTCGTCGTGATCATCGGCGGCATGGGCTCGCTCGCCGGCGCGGCCGTCGGGTCGGTGCTCTACGGGCTCGTCTTCTCGTTCGCAGTGGCGTACCTGCCGACGACCGGCGACAACTGCTGCACGCAGTACTCGGTCGTCCTCACCTTCGTCCTCATGGCCCTGGTGCTCGCGTTCCGGCCGCAGGGCCTGTTCGGGAGAGCCGCGTGACGAGAGCTGCGACGAAGACGCTCGTCGAGCGCGTGCTCGGAGTCGGGGCGCTCGTGGTCGCCGTCCTCGCGCCGCTCATCTTCAGCGACTTCTTCGTCAACTCGATCCTCACTCAGGCGCTCATCCTCGGGATCGGCGCGGCGAGCCTCATCTTCCTCTCGGCGTACGGCGGGATGATCTCGCTGGCGCAGGCAGGCCTCATGGGCATCGCGGGCTATGCCCTCGCGAACATGGTCACGCAGCGCGTCCCCGGTGGCGAGACCAAGGGCCTCCTGCTCGGGTGGGACCCAACGGTCGCCCTCATCGCCGCGATCCTCCTGACCACGGCCATCGGCCTGGTCTTCGGCGCCGTCGCGTCACGGAGCTACGGGATCTACTTCCTGATGCTGACGCTCACATACACCGTGATCGCGTTCCTGTTCGTCGGCTCGGTGACGCTCATCGGCGGGTTCTCGCCCGTCGCGGGCGTCGACCTGTACACGCCGGGGTTCGTCGGCGACATCGTGGACGACCGTCAGCGCCTCTACTTCATCTCGCTCATCGCGGCCGTTGCCGTGTACACGCTCATCCGGTACCTCGTACGAACGCCCTTCGGCATCTCGCTCCAGGGGATCCGCGACGAGCCCGTGCGAATGGCTTCGCTCGGCTACAACGTTGCGCTCCACCGGACGCTCGCTTTCGGGATCGGCGCGCTCGTCGCCGGGATCGGGGGCGTCCTGTACGCGTGGTGGTTCGGACAGCTCTCCCCGACGATCATGGGCCTCGACGCGACGATCCAGCTCCTCGTGATCGCCGTCATCGGCGGGCTCCGGCGCATCGAGGGCGCCTGGCTGGGAGCCGTTGCGTTCCTCGTCATCAACAACGAGGTCACGAACCGGATCCCGTCCTCGGGGCTGCCGGTGATCGGCGGCACGTTCAACACCGTCATCGGCTTCATCTTCCTCGCCATCGTCATCGTCTCGCCCGACGGGCTCATGGGGCTGTGGGACCGGATCTGGAGCGCCGCCGGCCGAGATCGCGCCTCCGGCTCCGGAGACGTGCGGCCGGCGACCGAGGCCACCTCGTGACCGGAGGAGGTGAAATCGCCACGCCACACACGTAGGCTCTCCTGCGCAAATTCACACCAGGATCGAACGGCAGGCACGAGAGGAGGCACGATGAAGGTACGTAAGTGGAAGCTCCTGCTTCCGCTGGCACTGCTCGCAGCAGCGGCCACGATCTCGACCTCGGGCGCGCTCGCCGGCTCCGCGCAGGCGAACGAGGTGCGGATCGCGATCATGACCGACTGCAAGGGCGCCTTCGCCTTCGGGTACGAGGTGGACACGGCCGGGACGATCGCGGCGTTCTCCCAGTACGCGGGCGCAAAGCCGAAGAACAAGAAGAAGCCTTCGGCGGGGATGACCGGCGGCACAGCAGGTGGCAAGCGGCTGAACGTCGTCGGCATCGGCTGCGGCGACGAGACACCCGCCCTGGCGCTCAAGGAAACGCGTCGGCTGATGAACCAGCTTCGCGCCGACGTCATGATCGGCCCGCTGTCCGGTGACGAAGCCGTGTCGATCGCGAACTGGGCGAAGGCCAACCCGCAGAAGACCGTAATCATCGGCACCGCCGGGTCGCAGGACCCGACGATGCAGATCGCCCCGAAGAACCTCTTCCGCTACCACGGCGATGGAGCCCAGTGGAACGCAGGGCTCGGGGAGATCCTGTACAAGCGGCTCGGCTGGCGAACGGCCGCGCTGATCGGCGACGACTACAGCTTCCCGTGGACCTCCGCGGCGGGCATAGTCGCCGACTTCTGCGGCATCGGTGGCCGGATCACGAAGCGCGTGTGGACGCCGCCGCAGGGTGGTGACTACGCACCGTTCATCCGGCAGTTGCCGAGACCGGATCAGGTCGACGGGTACTTCTGGCTCATCGGAGGGGCGAACACCGGTGCTGCCCTGACCGCGTTCGAGCAGGCATACGGACCGGTGAAGGCGCGGCAGCACTCGGGCAACCTGTTCCTCTTCTTCCTCGGGAACTTCGCCACGGTCGCTCCGAAGCTCGTCGGCTCCTACTTCGGTGGCTTCGGCACGGCCCAGACCGGGTTGAACACACCGCGGGCCAAGACGTACGTCAAGAACGCGTCGAAGTGGTTCCCGAAGAGCGGGTCGTTCGCCGGGTTCGACCCCAACGACGGGTTCTTCTACAACTACTGGAACGCTGCCTGGGCGCTCGTCCAGGGGCTCAACAAGTCGAACGGTCAGGTAGGAGCCGCACTGCAGCGCGCCCTGCCGAGAACGCTGAAGCCGGCCTTCCAGGTCGCGAACAGCGGCAACCTTCGCCTCGACAAACGTCGCCAGGCGATCCAGGACCAGTATCCGCTGCGGATCGTCCGTGGCGCGAACGGCCAACCGGCGGCGCAGGTCGCGGGCTACGTACCGAACGTCGACCAAACGTTCGGCGGGTACTTCGGGCCCAAGAAGAAGGCCCCCAGCCGCACCGTCCCTGCCTGCGCGAAGCGCAAGCTCCCGTGGCAGGGGAAGATCCGAGTCGTCCGGAACGGCCGGATCACGAACCAGGTCATCAAGTAGGTCGGTGACCGAAGCAGCACCGTCCGTCGAACGCGCCGAGCCGGCCCTCCGCTTGCGGGGGGTCGGCCGGCGCTTCGGCGGGCTGGTCGCGGTGGACGACGTCGACCTCGACGTCGCCCTCGGCGAGCGGCGGGCCATCCTCGGGCCGAACGGCGCCGGGAAGACGACGCTGTTCAACGTCATCTCGGGTGACCTCGCCGCGTCGACCGGGACGGTCGAGCTGCTCGGGCACGACGTCACGGGCGTCGCGGCGAGGAAACGCGCCCGGCTCGGGCTCGCTCGCACGTACCAGCAGTCCCGCCTGTTCCTCGGCCTGACGGTCGAGGACAGCATCTACCTCTCGGTCGTCGGCGTCGGCCGCGGCCACCTGCGACCGGTGACGCTTCCAGGGACGGATCGCGGCATACGCGAACGAGCGCGCGAGGCTGCCCGTCGCGTCGCCATCGATCACAGGCTCGACACGGAGGTCGGATCGCTGTCGCACGGCGAGCACCGGCAGGTGGCGCTCGCAATGGCGCTCGCCTCCGAGCCGACGATCCTCATGCTCGACGAGCCTGCGGCCGGGCTCTCTCGCGGTGAGCGTCAGCTCCTCACCGAGCTCCTGCTCGCGCTCGATCCCGAGATCACGCTCGTCCTCATCGAGCACGACATGGACGTCGCGCTCGTCGTCGCGGAGAGCGTCACGATGATGGACGACGGGCGCGTGATCGTCGAAGGGACGCCGGACGAGATCCGCGGCAACGAGCTCGTACACGACCTCTACCTGGGCAGGCATCACTACGCCCGTGAGTGAGGCCCTGCTCGAGGTCACGGGCCTCTCGGCGTTCTACGGAAGCGCGCAAGCGCTGCACGACGTCTCGTTCACAGTCGGCGCCGAGCCGGTCGCGATCCTCGGCCGGAACGGGATGGGAAAGACGACGCTCTGTGCCGCGCTCATGGGGCTCACTCCGCCGCGCGTCACCGGCTCCGCCATGTTCGTCGGAACGGAGCTCGTCGGCAAGCCGTCGTACAAGATCGCTCGCGCGGGGCTCGGGTACGTCCCCCAGGGCCGCCGGCTCTTCCCGTCGCTGACAGTCAACGAGCATCTCCGGATCTCCGCTCGCGGACGAGGCGGTACGTGGACGATCGAGCGCGTGTACGAGCTCTTCCCCCGGCTCGCCGACCGGAAGCGCAACGGCGGCGCCGAGCTCTCCGGCGGCGAGCAGCAGATGCTCGCGATCGGGCGCGCGCTGCTCGGGAACCCGAGGCTCCTGATCATGGACGAGCCCTCCGAAGGTCTCGCCCCCACCGTCATCGACATCCTCATCGAGACGTTCAAGAAGCTCGAGGAGGAAGGTCTCGCGATCCTGCTGATCGAGCAGAAGCTCGACGTCGCGACCTCGCTCGCGAATCGGCAGCTCGTGATGGTCGGCGGTGAGATCGCGCTCGAGACGACCGCTTCCGAGCTCGCGCGCGACCCCGAGATGCAGCGACGCTTCCTCGGCGTCGAGCCGGTCGCTCGCTAGAGCTACCATCGTCGGCCGCATGACCAGACGACTGCTCCGCGCTGGCCCCGTCGCGTTCCTCGTTGCGATCCTCGCCGCGCTGCTCGGAGGCTGCGGCGGCTCGACGCAGGCGCGACCGGACCTCGCGTTCGTCAGCACCCGCGACGGGGACTACGCGGTGTACGAGATGAATGCGGACGGCGCACGGCCAGAGCCGGCTGACGGAATCCGAGGGCACCGGCGCTGCCTCCAAGAGCGTGTTCTTCCAGGTCGAGCCAGACTGGTCCCCGGACGGGACGAGGATCGCGTTCGCGAGCCAGCGGAGCGGGTCCTTCGATCTCTACGTGATGGCGGCCGACGGCACCGGCACGCAGCGCCTGACGTCGACCAAGGACGACGACGAGTCCTCGCCGAGCTGGTCTCCGGAGGGAGATCGGATCGCGTTCGCACGGGAGGGCGACATCTACGTCATGAACGCGAACGGCTCGGGCGCCCGCCGGATCTCCGATGTGACAGCTGAGGAGGCCGAGCCTGCGTGGTCGCCCGACGGACGCTGGATCGCATACGCGCGACGGGAGCCCGGCACGCCCGTACGGGAGATCTGGATCATGCGTCCCGACGGCACGGGCCGGCAGCAGCTGACGGAGCTCCAGTCCGCGAGCTATTCGCCCGCGTGGTCCCCGGACAGCACCAGGATCGCGTTCTCGACCGACAACCGGATCTCGCAGTACGACATCTACTGGGTTACCGTCGCGAACCGCAAGACGACCCGCGTGACCGTCTCGCAGGAGGACTCCTTCGAACCCGCCTGGTCGAGCGACGGCAGTGCGATCGCGTTCTCGGAGAACGGCGCGATCCAGCTCGCGTCCGTGGTCGCAGGCGGCGCCTCACGCGTCGAGGAGATCACGGATCCGGCCGACAACGACTCGAGCCCCGCGTGGAACCCTGCACCGCCTCCGGCCGAAGGCGAACAGTGATGCAGGCGATCCGGGTCCACGAAGGTGAGGTGCTCGCGTACGAGACGGTCGCGGATCCCGAGCCGCGGCCGGGCGAGGTTCTCGTCGAGCTCCGCGCCGCCGCGCTCAACCGGCGTGACCTGCTCGTACGAAAGGGCGTCTACCCATTCCCGCTCCCGCTCATCCCAGGGTCCGACGGAGCCGGGCGTGCGCCGCGACACCGGCGAGGATGTCGTCCTCCTGCCGAGCGTCGGCTGGGGCGATCGGGAGGACGCTCCCGCTCCCGGGTTCGAGATTCTCGGCGGGCCGCGGGACGGGACCTACGCCGAGCTCGTCGCGGTGCCCGACGAGTGCGTGTTCCCGAAGCCGGCGGGCTTCTCGTGGGAGGAGGCGGCATCGTTCCCGCTCGCCGCGGTGACGGCGTATCGCGCGCTGTTTTCGCGCGGCGGGCTCCGGAAGGGCGAGACCGTGCTCGCGCTCGGCGCGGGGAGCGGCGTCACGACCTTCGTGGTGCAGCTCGCCGCCCAGGCAGGAGCGCGCGTCCTCGTCACGTCGTCCTCGGACGAGAAGATCGAGCGCGCGAAGGAGCTGGGAGCGGAGGCGGGGGTCAACTACGCGACGGTCGAGGACTGGCCGGCGGCGGTGCAAGAGCTCGGCCCCGTCGACCTCGCGCTCGACTCCGTCGGCTCGACCTGGCAGCAGTGCCTCGACAGCGTGCGGCCGGGCGGGAGGGTCGTCGTCTTCGGAGGGACGGGCGGGACCGAGGTCACGGTCGACGTCCGTCCGTTCTACTTCCGGCAGCAATCGCTGCACGGGACGCAGATGGGGAGCCCGCGCGACTTCGAGGCGCTCCTGCGGATGCTCTCGGAGGCGAGCTGGCGGCCCGTGCTCGACTCCGTCCGGCCGCTCCCGGAAGCGGAAGCGGCGCTCGACCGGATGGAGTCGGGCGAGCACTTCGGCAAGCTCGTCCTCTCGACCGGCTGAGCACACAGCCGGGGGTTACGGCTCGGGAATCCCGAGGTCCGCAGGCCGGTCGTCACCGCGGCCCTCGACGAGCTCCGGAGCGCGCTCACGGAGCAGCCGCAGGACGAGCTCCGCACGCCGCACGCGCTCGCGGCCGAGCTTCACCGCAAGATCCTCCAGGTGAAGCCCCGACGGGTAGATGTTCGGCGCGTTGCGGAGGCCGAGCTTGACATACATCGGTGCGGCGACACGGACCATCTCCGGCACCTCGTAGAAGCGCACGAACCCGCCCTGGTCGTCGGGCGCCTCGACGTAGACGTCGAGCGGCGCCGAGCAGGCCGAGCGGAGCTCCCCGAGCTCGCCCGGCGAGAGATCGGTCGCGACGTTGATCGTCGTCGCCCCGAGCTGCTCGAGCTCCCGCGCCGTCGCCGCATTCGCGCACGGAAGCAGAACCGAGGTCTTGAGCACGAGGGACGCCGGAAGGTCGCCGTCCCGTCGCAGCCGGCCGAGGGTCGCGAGAACACCGAGGTCGGCGACGAGGAGGGAGCGGATGCCCAGCGACACGGCGCGTCTCGCCTCCGCGAGGCACCACTCGACGGCCGCTTCGCCACGGGCGATCCCAGCGGCGGCACCGGTCGCGAACGACTGCCCGCCCGGGTCCCAGGCGCCTCGTGGTCCGAGGAAGAGCGACACCTCCACGCCGTGCACTTGTCCGAGCTCGGCGAGCTCGGAGATCTCGGCGTCGGTCAGCATCATCACGCCCGAGCCCTGAGAAACGCGGCGGACGGGGACGTCGCGCGTCTCGGCCTCCTCGAGGACCGCGCGGAGCACGCCCGGGCCCTCCACGGACGGGATCTCGATCCGGTAGCGAAGGCCGTCCGCGAAACGCGCGTCGCTCACGGGGCAAGCTTCGCGGGTCGTCTCGCCCATCGCAAACCGCCGCCGCCGTGCCGCAGGCACGCGGGAGGGGCTAGCGCGGCAGGAGGGCGCTCACGGCCACGAGGTGCGCGGTCACCACGTCGTCGGCGTGCTGCGGGTACTCGTAGCCGAGCGCGTCGCCGACCTCGATCGCGATGCGGCGGAACAACGCCGTCGTACGGAAGAGCGCCTCCCAGCCCTCGTCAGCGGCGTCGCCGGCATACGTGTCCAGAAAGCTCCGCCATCGGACGAGCGCCCGGATCGCGTCGTCGGCCTCTCCCCACACGACGATCCGCGCGAGAACCTCGGCCTCGTCCGGAAGCGAGAGCCCTTCCGACACGCAGCTAGCTTCTCACGCCAAGCAGTAGGCTGCCCGCGCCGTGAAGGTCCTCACCGTCGTCGGAAACCGGCCGCAGTTCGTCAAGAGCGCGCCGCTCTCGGTGGGCTTCTCGCCTGACCGAGATCGACGAGGTCGTCGTCCACACGGGGCAGCACTACGACGAGGCGCTGTCGGAGGTCTTCATCCAGGAGCTCGGCCTGCCGCAGCCCCACCACCGGCTCGACCTCAAGACCGCCGACCCGGACGTGATGACACCCGCGGTCGAGGCCGTGATCCGCAGCGAGTCGCCGGACCTCGTGCTCGTGTACGGAGACACGAACTCGACCCTCGCCGGGGCACGCGCTTCGGCACAGGCGTCGATCCCGCTCGCGCACGTCGAAGCCGGGCTCCGCAGCGGCGATCTGTCGATGCCCGAGGAGCACGCCCGCATCGAGGTCGACCAGATCGCCTGGCTGCTCTTCTGCCCGAACGACCGGGCGCGCGCGATCCTCGCGGAGGAAGGCGTCCTCGGTCAGGCCCACGTCGTGGGCGACGTCATGGCCGAGGCCAGCGCCCGCTTCGCCCCGATCGCGCGCGAGCGCTTCCCGATCCCGTTCGAGCCGGGAAGCTACGTCGTCGCCACCGTCCACCGGCAGGCGAACGTCTTCCAGCCCCGTCTCGGGCGCATCATCGAGGGGCTGAACCGGCTCGACGAGCGCGTCGTCTTCCCGGCGCACCCGCGCACGCGCGCACAGCTCCGCGCGGAGGGGATCAAAGTGGAGGAGCACGTGCACGTGACCGATCCGCTGAGCTACCTCGAGCTCGCATCGCTGGCCTCCCAGGCGCGCGTGATCGCGACGGACTCCGGCGGCCTCCAGAAGGAGGCCTACTGGTACGGCGTGCCATGCGTGACGATGCGGCCGTCGACGGAGTGGGTGGACACCGTCGAGGTGGGCGCGAACGTGCTCGTCGACGACGACCCGGACGCGATCGTCTCGGCGATCGAGCAGGCGACGATGCCGGACCGGCGTCCGCAGCTCTACGGAGACGGCCGTGCCTCGGGGCGGATCGCGGGCGTGCTCCTCGCTACGATGCCCGGCCGATGACGCGCGACGTCGCCATCGTGGGCGCCGGCTACGTCGGCGTCCCCCTCGCGCAGGTCCTCGCGGAAGGCGGGCTGTCCGTCGTGCTCGTGGACGTCGACGCGAACCGCGTCGAGCAGCTCAATCGCGGCGAGAGCTACATCGGGGACGTCTCGTCCGAGGGCCTCGCCGCGCTCGTCGGGAATGGCAGCATCACGGCCTCGACCGACTACGACGAGCTCCGCAACGCCGACGCGATCATCATCGCGCTCCCGACCCCGCTTTCGCGCCAGCGCGAGCCGGACCTCACGATCCTCGTCGCCTCCGCCGAGAAGATCGCGAAGAGGCTGCGCGCCGGCCACCTCGTGATCCTGGAGTCGACGACCTACCCGGGCACGACCCGGGAGGTCGTCCAACCCGCTCTCGAGCGCGGGAGCGGCCTGCGCGCGGGGCCGGACTTCCACCTCGCGTTCTCTCCCGAGCGCGTCGATCCCGGCCGAACCGACTGGACGACCAAGAACGTGCCGAAGATCGTCGGCGGGATCGACGGGGCCTCGACCGAGGCTGCCGCCTCCCTCTACCGACGGGCGATCGACGACGTGCACACGGTCTCGTCGCCGGAGGCGGCCGAGCTCACGAAGCTGCTCGAGAACATCTTCCGCTCCGTGAACATCGCGCTCGTGAACGAGCTCGCGCAGCTCTGCGACCGGATGGACATCGACGTCTGGGAGGTGATCGAGGCGGCGGCGACCAAGCCCTTCGGCTTCATGTCGTTCAAGCCGGGTCCCGGCCTCGGCGGGCACTGCATCCCCGTCGACCCCTTCTACCTCACGTGGAAGGCGCGCGAGTACGGCTTCTACACCGAGTTCATCGAGCTTGCCGGGAAGGTCAACGAGTCGATGCCGTACTTCTGCCGATCGGTCGTCTCGCAGGCGCTGAACCACTCGGCTCAGAAGTCGCTCTCCGGCTCGCGCATCCTCGTGCTCGGCGTCGCCTACAAGCCGGACATCGACGACATGCGCGAGTCCCCCGCGGTGAAGCTCATCTCGCTGCTCAAGACTGCGGGCGCGGACGTCGCGTACCACGACCCGCACGTCCCGTCCTTCGAGGAGAACGGCGTCGCGATGAGCTCCGTCGCGATCGACCCGGCCGCCTACGACTGCGTGGTGGTCGTCACGGACCACTCGGCCGTCGACTACGACACCCTGGTGGAGGAGTCCGCGCTCGTAGTCGACCTGCGAAACGCGACAGGGGCGAACGGCAGGGAGTCCGCGAAGGTCTGGAAGCTGTGAGCGCACGCGTCGGGGTCGCCGGGCTCGGGCACTGGGGCCCGAACCTCGCCCGCAACTTCGCCGAGCTCGCCGACCTCGCGTGGCTCTGCGACGAGGACGCGGGCCGGGGCGAGCTCGCCGACCGGTACCGCGGGGCACGGTTCACGACGAGCTTCGACGAGATGCTCGAGGACGCGTCGCTGGACGCCGTCATCGTCGCGACGCCGGTCCCGACCCACTACGAGCTCGCGCGCCGAGCGCTCGCCGCAGGCAAGCACGTCCTCGTCGAGAAGCCGCCGGCCATGCGCTCCGCGCAGATGGACGAGCTCGTCGCTCTCGCCGAAGACAAGGATCGGGTCCTCATGCCCGGGCACCTGCTCCTCTACCACCCTGGCATCCGCCGCGTGCAGGAGATGGTGGCCGCTGGGGAGCTCGGTGAGGTGCTCTGCGTGTACGGGAACCGTCAGAACCTCGGGATCATCCGCTCCAACGAGAACGCGCTCTGGTCACTCGGTGTCCACGACCTGTCCGTGATCCTCTTTCTCCTCGACGAGGATCCCGAGACCGCGGTCGCCCTGGGACGCGATTTCCTGACGCGCGGAGTCGAGGATGTCGTCTTCTGCTACCTCCGCTTTCCGTCGGGGCGCATCGCCCACATGCACCTCTCCTGGCTCGACCCGCACAAGATGCGGAAGATCACCGTCGTCGGAACCGAGAAGATGGTCGTGTTCGACGACATGGAGCTCGAGCGGAAGGTGACCGTGTACGAGAAGGGCCCGTGGAGGCCGTCCGACCGCTACGGCGAGTGGCAGACCCGCACCGGCGACATCTTCAGCCCGCGGATCGGGAACGACGAGCCGCTCAAGCTCGAGTGCATCGAGTTCCTGCGCCTCGTGGACGGGGAAGGCGATCGACGGAAGGTGGCCGCCGACGGGGCGCGGGTCGTGCGGGCGCTCGACATGCTCACGAGCTCACTGGGGAGCTCCTAACGCGATGAGCGCCGAGGTCGCGATGCCGCGCTGGACGTCGTGATGCGGCGTCCTCAGTCGCGTCCATACCTCTTCGGTATGCACGCTCCCTGCGTCCTTGCCTCACGACCTCCATCGCTCGCCTCGCGACGAGCGCTCACCACGTTAGGAGCTCATGGCAGAGGCTGAGATCCATCCGACCGCGACCGTCTACCCCGGCACCGTTCTGGGAGAGGACGTGCGGATCATGGAGAACGCGGTCGTCGGCAAGCAGCCGATCCTCTCTTCGAGGTCAACGGCCATGCGCAAGCCGCTCGTACCGACTCGGATCGGCGCCGGAACGGTCGTTTCGACGGGCGCGATCGTCTTCGCCGGCTCCACGATCGGCGCCCAGGTGATCCTCGGCGACCAGTCGTGCGTACGCGAGCGCGTGACCGTCGGCGCCGACGTCGTCATCGGCCGTGGCTCGTTGGTCGAGAGCAATACGACGATCGGCGCCAGGACGAAGATCCAGGCGAACGCCTACATCACCACGGGATCGACGCTCGAGGAAGAGGTCTTCATCTCACCCTGCGTCGTGACCACCGACGACAACTTCATGGGCCGGACCAAGCGCAGGCACGCGTTGAAGCGCGGCCCGACGATCCGCCGCGGCGCGCGCGTCGGAGGCGGCGCCGTGCTCTGCCCCGGGGTCGAGGTGGGGGAGGAGGCGTTCGTCGGCGCCGGAGCCGTGGTCACGCGCGACGTCCCACCGAGGACCGTCGTCGTCGGGAACCCCGCGCGTGTGCTGCGCGAGGTCCCCGAGGACGAGCTTCTGGCGCCGCCGTAGCCAGGGGATGGCAGCACACGCGAGGGTGCGCAAAGACCCTCTACGTTCGCGCCGCCGCCACCACGCTCTTGACGTACCGCAGCCGGTAGCCGGTGTGCCCCTCGCTCGAGATCCGGACCTGGACGTAGTAGGTGCCGGCCGCAGGCGCCGTGAACGAGACGTGCTCCCGGGCTCCGACGCCGTCGGACAGCTTCGCTCGGTGCCGGATGCTCGCGACGCTCGAGACCGAGCGAGTTCGAGGCCGCCACAGCGCCAGGCTCACGTCGGCCCTCGGGTCGGTCCCGACGAGTGAGACCCAGATCCGCTGTCGCGCCCGAAGGCGGATCGCGTACACGTCGTCCTGGTCGTCCCAGAAGTCGACGGTTGCGCTCAGGCGGCGGCTCGAGCGCGTGACCGGGAACGCGCGCCAGCCGACGTCGTCGTTCGTCTCGTAGCGGTCACGAGCGGGCAGCGGGTCCTCGAGAGCCTCGAGTGCGGCCGCGACGTCCAAGCGGCCCCAGCCCGAGTGCTCGTCCCGACCCTCGTAGCACAGGAGGCAGCCCGTCTCTGGTGTGAGGTCGACTGCGGTCTTCTGGAGGATCGAGACCACCTGTTCGGCGCGGAGTCTCGGGCGGACGCTCAGCAGCTGCGCGGCGGCGGCGCTCACGACGGGCGCGGCGAACGACGTCCCCTGCGCCTCCCGGTACTCGTCCGGCCCGCAGCTCGAGTAGCCCTGCTCGGAGCAGGCCGGGAAACGGGCGGTCATGGAGCGAGGGAGGATCGACAGGATTCGCTCGCCCGGCGCTGCGAGGTCGTTGTAGATCTGATCGCGGTTCGAGAACTTCGGCACGACGCCCGTCTCGGCGAACGCGCTCACACCGAGCACGTGCGGCAGGGCGGCCGGGTAGCTCGCGTACTCCCACGGCATTCTCGGGGCCTGATCGCCGTTCCCGACGGCCGCGATCACGACCGCGCCTTTCGAGACCGCGTAGGCAACGGCGTCGGCCTCGAGCTGCGAGTACGCGTCACGATCCGGGTCGAGGGGGTCCCGGATGGCGCCGAAGCTCATGTTGATCACACGGGCGCCGTGCTGGACGGCCCAGCGGATCGCCTTGGCCTCGGCCTCCACCGGGATCTCCCGCGTCTCGGTCACCACCTTCGCCACGAGCAGCTGGGCGGTCGGCGCGAGACCCGCGATCCCGATTCCGTTGTCGAGCCCGGCCGCGATGATCCCGGCCACGAACGTCCCGTGCCCGTACGTGTCCTGGAGCGCGGAGCCGCCAACGAAGCTCTTCGTGTCGAAAACCTTCTTCGCGAGCTCGGGGTGGTTGGAGTCGACGCCCGAGTCGATGACGGCCACCGGCACGTGCACGAGCGACGGCAGCGCCGGCAAAGTCTCGTAGAAGCGGCTCTCCGTGAGATACCACTGCCGCGGTGCGAGCGGGTCGGAGGGAGTCAGGGCCAGTCGGCGCGTGATCGATCGCTCCACGTAGCGGATTCCGCGGATTCCACGAAGCGACACGCCGGCCGGGACGTCGGTGACGAGCGCGGGGATCGGGCTCAGGCGCATGGCCCGCTTGCCGGTCCGCCGCTCGACCGCGGCCGCAACCTCCCCCGAGTCGGCGCCGGGCGCGATCCCGATCGCGACCCGACTGCCCTCGGCGACCGCCGGTAGCGAGAGCGACGCGCCGAGCACGAGCGCGACGAGGACGGCTCGGCGAATCACGTGCCGTTCACCCGGACTTGAATCGGCGGCGATGCGGCGTCCTTCACCTGGAACCGGTAGCGCGTCGTGCGCAGGGGCTTGACCTCGATCGAGGCCGCGCCGGTCGCATCGCGCGCGACCGGGCCGACCGTCGACCACGAGGTCCCGCCGTCGACAGATGCCCCGAGCAGCGGGGTCGCGACGCCGCGTGCGATCCCGGTGAGCCGGAGGGGGGCGCCCTTGGCGACGGCGCCCTGCGGCCGGTCGAGTCGGAGGACGCCGATCGTCACGTACGTCGAGCGCAGCCCGAGGCTCGTGCGAAGGACCGAAGCCGGCACTTTCGTGGCCCCTGCCAGGGTCTGGAGCGTGAGTGACTTCACGCGGCCGGAGGGTGTCGGCACCCCCACGGCGTCGACGACCCGTGCGTCGGCGCCGAACTTGGACTGGAGCGTTCGCGCGCCGAACAGGAACGGGCCCCAACGGTGGTTCGGCGACGCGCTGTCCCACGGATCCGGCCGTGACACGAGATATGGGACGTCCGTCCCGAACACGTCCAGCGCACTCGCCGTCTTGCCGCCCGAGCTCGAGGAGTAGTACGTCGTCGCGACCTTCCCGCCGTAGAGGACGACCTTGCGTGTCGTCGCACGAACGGCGGCGTTCGTCCTGTCGGTCTCGCCGTCGACACCGCGATAGACCTGGCTGCGCACGTCCGCGTAGAGGTGATACGGCCTCCCCTTCAGGACGTTCGCCAGCGCGTACGTGCGGGCGACGATCGCCTGCGCCTCGAGCGCCTCCTCCGGCCACTGGAACGGCATCTCGGACGCGACCACGCCCTGGACGTAGTCCTCGAGCGCGACGACGTTGACCACGCGCAGGTACCCGTCCTGGGCCTCCAGCTCGAGAGCGCCCCTGTACGGGCTTCCGTCGAGCGTCAGCGGCCCCGCCTTTCCAGGCCGGACGAGGAGCGGCGACTTCCCCCTGACCCTGCCCTTCGGGCCCTTGAAAGTGAGTCCCGGCCTGAGCGTGAGCGTTCGCTTCGGGAGGGCGTGCTTGGCGCCGGTCCCGTCGACGACCGTGAACGGGCCGGGCGACGCGAGCGTGACGGCCGCCCGCCCCTCGGCGAGCAGCACCCTGAGCTTCTTGGGCCCCGTCTTGCCGAGCTCGGTCCCGGAGTAGTAGTAGGTGAGGATCTCGTCGTGCGTTCGGCCTTCGAGCGCCTGCCCATAGGCGCCGTACTGGCTCATGCCCACGCCGTGCCCCCAGCCGCGGCCGGACACGACGAACAGCGCCTCACCTACGGTGGGCGCGGGTTGGGCCGAGGCCGCCGTGGCGACGACCGCGACCAGAGCCGCAAGAACGATCGAGAACCGCACGACGTGATTCCAGGCTAGCGACATATCGTTAACAGACTGTTTCTCGGCAGCGCTCCACTCGCGCTCCATAGCCCCGCGTTAACGCCAGGCAGTCTCCTCGACGGGCGCCCGCTGCTTGAGCGGCTCCCACCATGCGCGGTGGGCCTCGTACCACGCGACCGTCTCCGCGACCCCGTCGTCGAAGCCTCGCGCGGGCGTCCAGCCGAGCTCGCTCTGGATCTTCGAGGCGTCGAGCAGGTAGCGGCGGTCGTGGCCCGGGCGGTCGGGGACGATCGTCTTCAGCGACGCCGGCTTACCGGTCAGCCGGAGGACGAGGTCCGCGACCTCCTCGATCGTGGCCTCGACGCCCGAGCCGACGTTGTACGTCTCGCCCACCCGCCCGTTGCGGAGAACGAGGTCGATCGCGGAGCAGTGGTCGTCGACGTGCAGCCACTCCCGCTTGTTCTGCGTCGAGGCGTACATCGGGAGCGGGACGTCGTCGAGCGCGTTCGTGACGAACAGCGGCAGCACCTTCTCGGGGAACTGGTAGGCGCCATAGTTGTTCGAGCAATTCGTGATCGTGACCGGCACGCCGAAGGTCTCGTGGTACGCGCGCACGTAGTGGTCCGCCGCCGCCTTCGACGCGTTGTACGGCGTGCGCGGGCGATACGGGGAGTCCTCAGTGAAGACCTCGTCCGAGTCGAGCGCGAGATCCCCGAACACCTCGCAGGTGGAGATGTGGTGGAAGCGCTTCACCCCGGTCGTGCGCGCCGCCTCGAGCAGGAGTTGCGTCCCGAGGACGTTCGTCCTCGCGAAGAGACCGGGATCGAGGACGGCCAGGCTGTTGTGCGACTCGGCCGCGAAGTTGACGACGGTGTCGATCTCCTCGGCCGCGATCGTCTTGGTGGCGAGCTCGAGATCTCCGATGTCTCCCTGCACGAAGACGATGCGCTCCTCGACGTCGGCGAGGCTCGCACGGTTGCCCGCATAGGTCAGGAGGTCGTAGGCGACGACGTGGTCGTCGGGGTGCCGGTCGAGCCAGTAGTGGACGAAGTTCGAGCCGATGAAGCCGGCTCCGCCGGTGACGAGAAGGCGCATTCGCGGAAGGCTACCCTCCGCTTGCAGGCACTTCGAGCGCCTCGAGGCATGCGCGGAGCCCTTCGCGCCAGTGCGGGAGCACCGGGGCGCCCGCTCTCTCGCTGCGAAGGATCGAGTTTGCCGGCCGCGGCGCAGGTCTTCCGATCTCCTCGGTCGAGATGCGACGCACGCGACAGCCGAGCCCGGCTTCTCCGAAGATCGCCTCGGCGAAGTCCGCCCAGGTGCAGTCGCCGGCGGCGGCCAGGTGCCAGGTCCCACGCGGGAGATCCGCGTCCACGAGCTCGCGGACCGCGCTCGCGAGATGCCCGACGTACGTCGGGCTGCCCCGCTGGTCATCGACGACGGACACCTCCTCGCGCTCGCCTCCGAGCCGGAGCATCGTTCGCACGAAGTTGTGGCCGGTGGGGCCGAAGAGCCACGACGTCCGCACGACCCACGCGTCGGGGCCGGCAGCCGCCTCCCCGTGCAGCTTCGCCCGCCCGTATGCGGAGAGCGGGCTCGGCCCGTCCGACTCGACGTACGCCTCGTGCTTGCTCCCGTCGAACACGTAGTCGGTTGAGAACGCGACGAGCGGCGCTCCGAGCGCCGCTGCGTTCGCGGTCCCTCCGACGTTGACCGCGGCGGCGCCCTGCGGATCGGACTCGGCTCCGTCGACGTCCGTCCACGCAGCGGTGTGCAGGACGAGGTCGAACGGGCCCGACATCAGGTCGCCCAGGGGCCGCGTGACGTCCCAGTCTGCGCGCGTCAGCGGCACGAGGTCGTCGTCGGCGAAGGCCTCCTGGAGCGCGCGGCCGAGCTGGCCGCCCGCACCCGTGATCAGGACCCGACGGCGGCGTCGCGCGCTGAGAGGATCGGCGTGCTCGTGCTCCATAGGTGGGCGACGCGCGGGTCGTTCCAGGGAATCGTCTGCTCGTCGGGGTCGGCGGCGTCGTACTCGGCGGTGACGTGATAGCAGAACAGCACGTCCGTCAACGCCTCGTAGCCGTGCCCGTAGTGCCCGGGGATGTAGATCGCAAATCGGTTGTCGTCGCCGATGTCCTCGGTGAACGTCTCCCCCGTGTCACGGTCGAGGACGACGACGCGCGCCATGCCGCTGAGGCACGCAAAGAGGTCGGCCTGGCCGCGCTCGTGGTAGTGCAGCCCGCGCACGACTCCGGCCCGCGAGAAGACGACGTTCGTCTGCGGCGTGGCCGCAGGGAGCGCGCTGTCTCGCCGCAGCTCGCAGAACCAACCGCGCTCGTCCTCGTGCCGGACGATCGGGATCCGCTGAATCCCCTCGATCACGTATTCGCGCCGGTCTCGTCGATCCGGCGCCCGATGTCCGCGAGGTGCTGCCAGTGCTTGCCCGCATCCTCCCACCAGCCCTCGACCTGGACCGCGTCGAGCCGGCCCTCGGCTGCGTAATGCCGGTTGACGTCCGTGATCTCGAGCTCGCCTCGCAGGGACGGCTCGAGGCGCGTGATGACGTCGAACACGTCCGGTGGATAGCAGTAGAGGCCCACGACGGCGTGCGAGGTCGGAGGCGCGTCGTAGCGTGTGTCGACGACGCCCGCCTTCTCGACGATGTCGGTCACCGCGCCGTCCCCGTCGTAGACCACGACGCCGAAGTTCTCGGGGTCGTCGACCTCCTTGACGAAGATCCGCGCGCGACTGCCGTCCTCGGCCCAGTTCGCGATCGCCGCGGTCTGCGAGCGCTCGAAGACGTTGTCCGCGAGCACGACGACGAGCGGGGAGTCGCCGGCGAAGTCGCGCGCCATGCCGACGACCTGGGCGATCCCGCCGGGCTCGGTCTGGACCTTGTATGTGAGATCGAGCTCCAGGATCGAGTTGGCGCCGCCCCGCGAGACCAGGCGCCCGTCGCCGAGCAAGTCGATCATCTGGCCGGCGTGGCCCTTGCCGGTGACCACGAGGACGTCGGTGATTCCCGCAAGCTGGAGGAGCTGGAGCGGGTAGTAGATCATCGGCCAGCTCCCGACCGGCAGCAGGTGCTTGTTCGTCACGCGGGTCAGCTCGCCGAGACGCGTCGCCTCCCCTCCGGCGCAGATGAGGCCCTTCGGCTGCACGCGGGGGATGCTAATCGCCGCTCGCGTGCGCCGGAGCAGAGCGGCCGCGGTGCTCCCCGAGCGGCGACGGCTCGACGCGGATGATCCGCGCGAGCCCCTCGGGCAGCCACCAGTTCCACTTCCCGAAGAGCGTCATCGCGCTCGGCACGAGCAGCGCTCGCACGATCGTCACGTCGATGAGGATCGCGGTCGCGAGCCCGAAGCCGAACTGCTGGAGCCCGATCACCGACCCCGCGACGAGCCCCATGAAGGCGGCGAACATGATCAGGCCAGCCGCGGTGACGAGCCGCCCCGTCCTCGTCAGCCCGAGCACGATCGCTTCCTCGTTGGTGGCGCCCGCGTCCCACTCCTCGCGCATCCGCGAGACGAGAAAGACCTCGTAGTCCATCGAGAGGCCGAAGAGCATCGCGAAGAGCATCACCGGGATCCAGGCCTCGATCTGGTCGAACGCGGTGAGCCCGACCCACTCGCCCGCGCCCCACTTGAAGACGACGACCAACAGCCCGTACGCCGCGCCGATCGAGAGCAGGTTCAGCAGGATCGCCTTCAGTGGCAGCACGATCGAGCGAAAAGCCCGCATGAGCAGGAAGAACGTCGCGACAAGAACCGCAACGACGAGCCACGGGAACCAGCTGTACGTGAGGTCGATGAAGTCCTTGCCGCCCGGCGGACCGCCGCCCGCGTACACGACCGCGGTCTCGGGGAAGCCCGCGCTCGGGATGATCTCGGCGCGCAGCCGCTCGACGAACTCGATGCTTTCCGGACGCCCGTACTCGCGCACTCCGACGACCTCGACGTTCAGGTAGCGGAGGGTAGGGTCGACGTGCTCGGGCGTCGGCTCGAAGCGCACCGCAGCGACCTGCGGGTCGGCCTGTAGGAGCCGGCCGAGCTCGGACACCGCGGCTGCGATCGCAGGGTCGCGCACGCCGCCCTCACTCCCGGTGTCGACGACCACCACGGTCGGCGCGAGCGCACCCTCCCCGACGGCGGCCCCGACTAGCTCGTACCCCCGCATCGACTCGAGGTCGCGCGGGATTCCCTCGTTCGAGCCGGGGCCGAGCTCGAGCGTCAGCACCGGCAGGGTGAGCAGGATCAGGAACCCGGTGGTCGTCCCAGCGACGGTCTTCGGGTAGCGCATGATGAAGCGCGCGAGCACCGGCCAGAAGCCGCGCTCGTCGTCGGCGCGCCGCTCGCTCCACGCCCTCGGGAGCAGCCGCACGCGGTCGAGCGGCCCGCCGACGAGCGAGAGGACGGCCGGGAGGAACGTCACCGCCGCGAGCACGGAGACCGCGGGAATGACGAGCCCGCCGACCCCGAACCCGCGGATGAACGGCAGCGGCATGAAGAGCAGGAGCGCGAGCCCGATCGCAACCGCCGTGCCGCTGAAGACGACCGCGCGTCCCGCCGTCGCCATCGTCTTCACGATCGCCTCGTCGCGCGCCGACCCCCGCCGAAGCTCCTCGCGGAAGCGGTAGACGACGAGCAGCGAGTAGTCGATCGCGATCCCGAGCCCGATCAGCGTCACGAGGTTCGTCAGGTACGTCGTGAGCTCCATGAAGTTCGCGAAGATCCAGATGAGCCCGAGCGTCGTCGGGATGGTCAGGACGGCGAACGCGAACGGGAGCAGGAACGCGAGCGTCCCGAAGGTCACTACGAGGATCAAGAGGGCGATCGGGACCGCGATCAGCTCTCCGCGTGCGAGGTCGTCGGCGAAAACGGGGTCGAGGTCGTGCTCCACTGCCGCCTGCCCGGTCACGAGGACTTCCGCACCGGGGATGGAGCCCGCAGCCGCACGCATCGCCTCGGTGCGCCCCTTCGAGTCCGCCGGCTCGAGGGCGGAGACGATCTGGGCGGCAACGACGTCGTCCGACAGAGCCGCCACCGAGACGACACGTCCCGTCGGCAGCTCGCCGGCAGCTCGCTCGGCCGCAGCTCGCACACGGGGAACGAGAGCTGCCGCGTTCCCGTCGGCTTCGGCGACGACCGTGAACGAGCCCGTCGTTCGCTGACCGAAGTGCTCCTCGAGGATCCGCTCGGCCCGCCGCGTGTCGGTACCGGGGAGCGTGAAGCGGTTCGTCAGGAGGTCGGAGAGCTGGAGCGACGCGAGCCCGCAGACTGCGAACGTGATGGCCCACGCGGCGACGACTGCGAGGCGGTTCCGGAGGACGAAGCGGGTTACCCGCTCCAACGTCTATCCCTCGGGTCTACGCGGGCGGTTCCGCCAGCGCTCGCGGGACTCGGCCTTGCGCCGCCGAACTCCGGGCACCGCCCGAACGGCCGCGAACCAGACGTACAGCACTGTCCCGAGGAGCCCCGCGATCAGTGCAAGAACGCGTTTCGGGTGGAGGAGAAACAGGAACCCCCGCACCCGGACGATCGTAGCCGACATACTTGGAGCCCAGTCGACGAAAGGTGGTAGTTCGCATGGCGAAGACCAAAGAGAAGCCGGTACTGGCCGTCGAGACGCTTCGGCCCTACGTGAGACGCGCGATGGAGGATCCGGAGCTCAGGGACGACCTGGTCGCGGCATTCGTGGCCGCGCGCGGCCTGTACGGCCAGATCGCCAAGGGGCAGGGCGTCAAGGGCAAGGCCGAGCGGGTCTCGGACAAGGACTTCCAGAACGAGCTCCAGGGTCTCGTGGCGGAGGTCTCGGCCGCGAGTGAGAAGCTCCAGGGGAAGGAGAAGAAAGGCCACAAGACGCGCAACCGCGTGATCCTGCTCACGGGCGTGACGCTCGGCGTCCTCTACAACCCGTGGACGGGCCAGTCCACCCGCGAGTGGATCATGAGCCGCGTGGCCGGAGAGAACGGCGACAGCTTCGAGGAGTTCGCCGAGACGTTCGGCGACGAGGCCGACAAGGTCATCGACGAGGCCGGCAACGGCGACGTGCCGCTCGTCACCGACAGCGACGCCTAGGAGCTAGGGCCCTGTCAGGGCGCGCTCGAGCGCGCCCGGCACGAGGCCGCTCGTCTTCGAGATGTCGTTGGCCTGGAGGAGCACGGCTCCCGGGGGCGGGAGAGCGTCGGCTCCTGGACCCGTCGGCGTGAAGATGCGCCCGGCCGAGAACTCGATGTCCTCGGCGCGTCCCCAGGCCACGAGGATCGGGTACGGCGCGACCACGCCGTCGTAGCCGAGCCCGATCATCGCGGCGGGATGGATCTCGAAGTGGAGATGCGGCGCCCCACCATCCGCGTCGCCCGTGTCGCCGACGAAGCCGATCACGTCCCCGGCCTGGACCCGCTTCCCGTCGATCGCGAGCGGCGTGTAGGCGGAGAGGTGCGCGTAGTAGAACTCGTTGCCGTTGTCGTCCCGTAGCCAGAAGCGGTAGCCGCCGATCTTGATGAAGCCGACCTGGTGGATCGTCCCGTCGGCGACGGCGAGCACCGGAGCGCCGGCGGGCGCGAAGATGTCCTCTCCGTGGTGCCAGCCGCCGGGGATGTTCGACCTCGGCCCGCCGAAGCTGTCGCCGAACGACACCGGGCCGAAGATCGGGAAGACGTAGCCGCCGGCAGAGAGCCGCGCCGTGACCTCTGGCGAAACTCGGACGGGCCCTCCGGGGACCTGCTCGTCCCTGGTCTCAGGCTCGGGCGCGGTCGGCGGGCTCGGCTCCGCCGGAGGCCGTGGCGCCGGGTTGGCTCCCGGTCGCGCCGGCTTGCCCGGAGCCGCGATGGCGGTCGCGTTCGCGATCCCGACGACGATCTCGGATCCGGCAGGAAGACCGGCGTGCTCCGCGAGCAGCACCACGCGGAGCGCGATGATCCCCGCCTGCGCCCGTGGCGGCGTAGAGCGCGCGCTCCCGGTGTCCGCACCGAGGACGGACACGAGGCCCCAGTCCGCAAGCGCTGCAGAGGCGCCGGGTGACGCCGAGATGTCAGTGCCGAGCGCGCGCAGGCCCTCGACCACGGAGCTCTGCGACGTGGCGCCGGCCGATCGGACGCTCGCGCCCGCGGTCGCCTCCGCGCGCACCCGCGCCGCCGTGACCTCCCCGTTGAAGAGCGAGAGCACGATCGCCTCCGAGAACGCCTGCGACGAGGCTGCGGTACCGGGCTGCGCGGAGACCCGCGCCCGCGAGCGGCCGAGCTGGACGATCGAGCCGTCATCCGGGTACCGGAAGGACTGGACGTCCGCAGCGAGGTTCGTCGGCCACTCGAGCTCGCCCAGCGAGACGGTGTCCCGCCCAGGGATGACGATGCGCACGAGGGCGGCGCTCGACCCCGTCGTCGCGGTACGAGGCGGCGGTGCGGCCGCAGCGAGCGCGGTCGAGAGGGCGAGGACCGCGCCGGCGAGGACCACGACACGGATCACGGCAACTCAGGGTAGCGAGGGCGCGCGCCATTCGTCCGGAGCGCCAGACGAACCGCCACGAGCAGCAGGAGAACGGCAAACAGCCGCCGCAGGACGTCCTCCGGGAGCGCGATCGCGGCGAGGGCGCCGACGCCTACACCTGCGATCGACGCCACTCCGAGCTCGAGTGCGATGCGCGGACGGAAGTTCCCGTAGCGCCGCTGGTTCCAGGCGCCCGCCGCGACCGTCGGGAGGATCGCGAGGAGGGACGTCGCCTGTGCCTCGAGCTGGCCGAGGCCGAGCGCCACCAGCGCCGGGACGAACAGCATCCCGCCTCCGACGCCGAAGAGCCCGGAGAGCACGCCGGCCGCGAGGCCGAGGGCGATGGCGAGCACGACGGACGACGCGCTCAGGGCCAGAGGAGCCACAGCCCGATCCCCGTGAGCAAGACGGCGAATCCGTAGGACAGGGTCGCGGTCGAGACCCGCTGCTGGAGCGAGGTTCCGGCGAGCGCGCCGGCGGCCGCCGGCAGCCCGACGAGAGCGGCGTACCCGACGTCGACGTCGCCGCGCAGGCCGAAGATGGTCACCCCGGCGAGCGCGGTGATGCCGATCGCGCCGAGCGACGTGGCCGTCGCGACGCGTTCCGGGACGCGCGCGAAGAGCACGAGGAGCGGCACCGCGACGATCCCGCCGCCGACCCCGAAGAGCGCGGAGAAGACTCCCGCCACGAGGCCGGTGGCGACGATGCGCACGCGCGCATCGTAGGGAGACCGAGCGGACGCTCCGCCAGGGAACAAAACCGGTGCCCCGCGCGTCCTCGCCGGCAGCACATCGCCGGCTTACGGCCAGCGGGGCGAAGGAGATACTCCATCCGGCTCGCTGACGACGATCCCGCGCCGCTCGAGCGACTTCTCGAACGACTGGAGGAAGCCGGCCGGGCCGCGTATCTCCAGCGTCGACCCGACCAGCCGGCGGTCCACGTCCGGCATGTACTTCCGCGTCAGCGCGAGATACTCGTCGAGCACTGCGGCCACCTCCTCGTCCCACTCGAGAGCGAGGTCGAAGCCGCCCGGAACCCGGCTGGCGCGTCGAACCCGATCGAAGACGACGTCCGAAATCTCCTCGCCGCGGATCAGCTCCGAGTCGTCGTGACCACCTACCCGGTCGCGGAACGGGAAGTCCTCCGGATCGACGGCGAGGCGCTTGAGCGGCCTGACCTCCTTCGGGCTCGCCCACTCGTTCGAGTCCGGACCGCCGGGGAAGAACGGGCTCGGCCGAAACGCGTCGCGCGGGAGCAGGTAGAGGGTCCCGGAGCGCCAGATGTCGTCGCCCACGTGCGAGTGGTCGACGGAGAAGAAGTAGAGGTCGAGGGTACGCCCCTCGCGGTCGGTCCAGCGCTGGACGCCGTTTCGGATCGTGCCGCGAAGGCGCGCGCGGTCGAGGACGGCGAACCACAGCGCCCACAGGCCCACAGGCGTCCCGTAGACCGCCGCCAGGTTGCCCTTGCCTGCGTGATCCATCACCTCGATCGAGCTCCGCACGGGTGCAAAGACGTCGATGTCGGGCTCGGGCGAGCCGTGGAAGATCACAGCCTCCTGCCGCGTGAGCCATTCCACAAAGCGCCAGCGCGGGCGGTCCTCGCCGAGCTCGAGCCAGTCGCCGTCCGGGCTCTCGAGCAGCTCGGCGAGCAGGCGCTCGTACCTCGTCTCTTCGTCGGGGTCGAGCTCGAGCGGTGGTGCATCGAGCCCGCGGCCGCTCGGAGGCTCGTAGCCCTCCGGGGCGCGCTCGAACCCGAGCACGCCGCCGAGCACACCGCCCGGGCACGGATCGCCCTCGGCGAAGGCGAGCGACGCGCCGTCGAGGTCGCCGCCTTCGAGCCGGAATCCGTCCGCGGCCGGCACCGCCCGCGCGGCGAACTCCGGCGGGACCTCGGCCAGCGAAAGCACGAGCGCGCCGTCGTGCTCGAACACGAGGATCGGCTCCACCCCGAGGACGTACGTGCCCCAGAGACGCTCGCTCACAAGGCCGTCGACTCCCTCCGCAGCACATCCCACGCGAGGCGGACGTCATCCTCGGTTGTCCGGAAGTTGCCGATCGCGAGCCGCAGCGCATACCGGCTCGCCGAGGCGCGCGTGGGAGAGGAAGACCTCGCCCGACGCGTTCGCCCGATCGAGGAGCTCCTCGTTGAGCTCGTCCGATCCCTCGTGCCTGAAGCAGACGAGCGAGAAGTGCCGCGGAGCGACGACCACCCAGCCGGGCTCGTCGCGCACCCAGCCCTCGAACAGCGCGGCCAGCCGGATGTGCTCGCGAAGCCGCTCCTGGAGCCCCGAGCGCCCGTAGCAGCGCAGGACCGCCCACAGCTTGAGCGCGCGGAAGCGGCGCCCGAGCGGGATCGAGACCTCGCTGAGGTTCACGGCGTCGTCGGGGGACTGGAGAAACTCGGGTACGAGGCTGAACGTTCGCCGGAAGTCTTCGAGACGACGCGTCCACAGCGCCGAGCAGTCCATGGGCACGCCGAGCCACTTGTGCGGGTTCACGCCGATCGAGTCGGCCCGCTCCCAACCGCCGAACAGCGGGCGGAGCTCGGGGCAGACGGCCGCCGGTCCGGCGTACGCGGCATCGACGTGGAGCCAGACGCCGGCGCTCTCGCAGGCATCTGCGATCGCGGGAATCGGATCGATCGCCGCGGCACCGGTGGTTCCGATCGTCGCCAGGACCGCGCACGCGTCGTCGAGCTGAAGGAGATCCGGTCGAAGCCGGAACTCGGCGTCGACCGGGACCTTCCGGAGCTCCAGCTCGAGCAGCTTCGCCGCCTTGTCGACCGCAGAGTGTGCGTGCTCGCTCGCGAGCACGACGCGTCGGTCGGGGCGCAGCGCCCGGGCGACCGCGAGCGCGGACAGGGTTCCGGTGGACGCCGTGTCCTCGATGTGCCCCTGGAACTCCGAAGGGAGCCCGAGAAGCTGGCGCAGCCAGTCGAGCGTGACCTCCTCGAGCTCCTGGAGCGCGGGGGACGTGCGCCAGAGGATCCCGACCTGGTTCAGCCCCGCGGCCAGAAGCTCGGCGAGCACGCCTGGCTCGGAGCCCGTGGTCGCGAAGTACGCGAAGAAGCGCGGGCTCTGCCAGTGCGTGAGCCCCGGCAGCAGCACCTCGTCGAGGTCGCGGAGGACAGCCGCGAAGGGCTCCGGCTCGTCCGGCGGCGAGGCAGGGAGCGTGCCGCGCACGGCGCCGGGCTCCACCTGCGCGAGCACGGGGAGCTCGCGCACCTGCTCGAGGTACGACGCCACCCAGTCGAGCGCCGCGGCGCCGTCGTCGCGAAACGAGGTCACCTGCGGAGCTTCGAGATCTGCGCCCACGTGCGCGTGTTCAGGATCTGCTCCTTCGACAACCACGCCCGGCGAGCCTGCGCGATGCCGAGCTCGACGTACCCGAGCGCACCCACCGAGTGCGCGTCCGTCGTCACGGGGATCCGGACGCCCGCCTCGCCCGCGAGCCGCGCGTGCGTGTCGCGCATGTCGAGCCGGTCGGGCTGGGAGTTGATCTCGAGCGCGGTCCCGGTCTCGGTAGCACGCTCGACGACGCGCTCGATGTCGATCTCCGCGCCCTGCCGCTTCAGCAAGCGGCGCCCGGTCAGGTGGCCGATGCAGTCGACGTGGGGGTTGTCGAGCACGCCGAGAACGCGCTCGGTCGGCGAGCGGTCGAAGGCCGTGTGGATCGAGGCGACGACCCAGTCGAGCTCGGCCAGCACCTCCTCCTCGACGTCGAGCGAGCCATCGGAGCGAATGTTCACCTCGATCCCGCGCAGCACCCTGAATCCGCGACCGAGCGCTGCGTTGACCTCGTCGATCTCCTTCCACTGCGCCTCCAGGCGTCGCTCGCGCAGGTAGTGCGAGTGGTCGGTGAGACAGAGGAACGAGTACCCCCGCTCCCGCGCCGCGGCGGCCATCTCCGCGATCGTGTTCTGGGCGTCCGTCGACCAGCTCGAGTGGCAGTGCATCTCGCCCTTCAGGTCTCCGGTCTCGACGAGCTCCGGGAGCTCGTGCTGGCGCGACGCCGCGACCTCGCCGTTCGCTTCTCGCAGCTCGGGTGGAGTGAAGTCGTAGCCGAGGTACGCATACAGCTCCTCCTCGGTCGCGTGTGTGACGACCTCTTCCGCCTCGATGGCGGTGACGCCGTACTCCGAGATCGAGAGCCCGCGGCGTACGGCGTCCTCACGCAGTGCGATGTTGTGGTCCTTCGAGCCCGTGAAGTGCTGGAGCACGTTCCCGTAGCACTCGTGCGGAACGACCCGGAGGTCGAAGCGAAGGCCGTCGTGGGCGGCGACCGTCGCCTTCGTGTCCCCGCGCGCGAGCACCTCCGCGACCCATTCGGCCTCGCAGAACGCGGCGATGAGAGCCGGCGCGTCGGTCGAGGTCGCGATCACGTCGACGTCGCGGACCGTCTCCTTGCGGCGGCGGACGCTGCCCGCCTCGGAGACCGCGACGGCTGCGGGATGCGCCTCGAGCTCGGCGACGACGCGGCGAACGGCGGGAAGCGCGGTGCCGAGCAGGCGCCGCTCCTCCGGCTCCTGTCCGAGACCGGCCTCGAGCGCCTTCAGGATCTTCTCCTCGCTCTTCTGGCCGAGGCCCGAGAGATCGCGCAGCCTGCCATCCTCGGCAGCTCGCTGGAGAGCCTCGAGGCTCGTCACGCCGAGCTCGGTCCAGATCCGCGCGGCCGTCTTCGGGCCGACGCCGGGGAGCCGGAGGAAATCCACGACACCGACGGGGACACGCTCGCGTCGCCGGGTGAGCGCCGACATCTCGCCTTCGTTGACGACCTCCACGACCTTCTCCTCGATCGTCCGCCCGATCCCGGGCAGCTCTTTCGCCTTGCCGGCGAGCGCAAGCTCGGCAACGGGGCTCGTGGACTCGCGGATGCGCGTCGCGGCGCGGCGATAGGCGATGATCCGGAACGAGTCCTCGCCCAGGATCTCCGAGAGGTCCGCGAGGAGGTCGAGCTGGTCGGCGAGCTCGGCATTCCGGGGCAGGGTCGTCGCCATCCGGCGATGATATGTACGTGCCCCGCGCCGTCGTCTGCCTCCCGACCTACAACGAGCGCGAGAACCTCGAGGCGATGGTGCAGGCACTCGGTGAGGTGCTCGACACCTCGCAGGACGGAGTGCTCGTGATCGACGACAGCTCGCCCGACGGCACGGGCGAGATCGCGGACCGGCTCGCGCGGGAGCTCCAGTGGGTGTCCGTGCTGCATCGCGAGCAGAAGGAAGGGATCGGGCCTGCGTACATCGCCGGCTTCAGGCGCCTGCTCGACGAAGGAGCGGAGCTGATCCTCGAGATGGACTGCGACTTCTCCCACGATCCCGCGGACGTGCCGCGGCTGATCGAGGCGACCGGGGACGCCGACCTCGTGCTCGGGTCGCGCTACGTCGAGGGTGGCGGGACCGAGAACTGGGGGCTCGTGCGCCGTTTCGTCTCGCGCGGCGGCTGCCTGTACGCGCAGATCCTCCTCGGCGTGCGCGTGCGCGACCTCACCGGCGGGTTCAAGTGCTTCCGCCGCGAGACGCTCGAGGCGATCGACCTGGACGCCGTCGCGGCGCGCGGCTACGGGTTCCAGATCGAGACGACGTACCGCGTCTTGCGGAAGGGCCTGCGCGTTCGCGAGATTCCGATCCGCTTCGTCGAGCGCCGCGCCGGGGAGTCGAAGATGACGGGCTCGATCGTCGCCGAGGCCATGTGGAAGGTGCCGACCCTCCGCTGGCGAGCGCTCACCGGCAGGCTGTGAAGTCCATGAGGGTCACGCTGCTCGGGGCAGGAGTTCCCACGCCGACTCCCCGCCGGTTCGGATCGGCCTACCTGCTCGACGTGGCAGGTCGAAGCCTCCTGGTGGACTGCGGACCGGCCACGACGTCCAAGCTGGTCAAAGCCGGTCGTCGACCGCACGAGGTGTCGATGCTGCTCTTCACCCACCACCACTTCGACCACAACGCGGACTACCCGTGCTTCGTCCTGACCCGCTGGGACCAGGACGTCGACCAGACGCCGCTCCGTGTGTACGGGCCGCCGCCGACGGAGGCTTTCACGCGTACGTTGTTCGAGGCCCCTTCCGGCGCGTACGTCCCGGACTGGACCGCGAGAGTGGAGCATCCTGGGAGCCAGCGGGTCTTCGCGAACCGCGGGGGCACGCTGCCACGCCGCCCACCGCTGATCCACGCGACCGACATCGACGCGTCGTTCGTGCTCGAGGAGGACGGCTTCTCCGTCCGCGCCGCCGACACGGTGCACGCACAGCCGTGGCTCGAGTCGGTCGCCTACCGGATCGACGACGAGCGCACCTCGATCGTGTTCACCGGGGACACCGAGCCAGTCGACAGTGTCGTCGAACTGGCCCGCAACGCCGACATGCTGGTCTGCATGTGCTGGGACACCGACGGGGCGATGGAGGAGGACGGCCTGAGCGGAGGCATGACCGGGACAGCCTCGGCAGGGCGGGTCGCCGCCGCGGCCGGCGTCGGAACCCTGGTTCTGACCCACATCGGCCCTCACCTCGACGAGCCGGAGGTTCGCGAGGAGGGGATCCGAGATGCCCAAGCAGCGTTCGGCGAGCGCGTCGTATTCGGAGAGGAGCTCATGGTCCTCGAGGTCGGGCGCGCATAGCGTGGACGAGGTCACCGACGGGACGTTCAGCGTCGAGGTGCTCGCGTCCGCCGAGCCCGTGATCGTCGACTTCTGGGCGCCGTGGTGCAAGCCGTGCGACGCGATCGAGCCACACCTCGTCGCGATCGCCGCCGCGCGAGACATCCGCCTCGTGAAGCTGAACGTCGACGAGAGCATCGCTGTCCCGAGCCGTTACGGCGTCCTGTCGCTCCCGACGGTGATCCTGTTCGCGGGCGGCGAGCCGCGCGCGACGGTCTACGGAGCGCAGTCCCATGCGCACTACGAGAGGGCCTTCGCGGCTCATCTCAGCGAACGGCCCGACTGACACACTGAGCCAGTGGCGACCGACGTTGCGGCGAGCTGGGCCGACCTGCTCGAGGGCGAGGAGATCGCGTACGCCGGCATCGAGCCCGCGCGCGCAGCTCGCACCGACCCGCTCCCCGACGACCTCGATCCGCGCGTCGCCTCCGTCCTCGTCGCCAACGGCGTCACGGCGCTGTACCGGCATCAGGCCGAGGCCTGGGAGGCTGCGCAGCGGGGAGAGAACGTCGTGGTCACGACCGGGACCGCCTCCGGGAAGTCGCTCGCCTTCAACCTCCCCGTCCTCGACGCGATCGCGCGCGAGCCGAAGACGCGGGCGCTCTACCTCTATCCGACGAAGGCGCTCGCTCAGGACCAGGCGCGCGCGCTCTCCGAGCTGCAGCTGAAGGGGCTCAAGCCCGCGATCTACGACGGCGACACCGAGGCCGAGCGGCGCTGGCAGATCCGCAAGTGGGCGAACCTCATCCTGACCAACCCGGACATGCTCCACGTCGGCGTGCTCCCGCACCACGACCGCTGGGGCGACGTCCTGCACAACCTCCGCTACGTCGTCGTGGACGAGGCGCACGTCTACCGCGGCGTCTTCGGCTCGCACGTCGCGAACGTCCTGCGGCGGCTCCGTCGGCTGGCGCGCGTGTACGACGCCGAGCCGCAGTTCGTGCTCACGTCGGCGACGATCGCGAATGCGGGTGAGCTCGCGGAGGCCCTGACCGGGAAGCCCGCGACCGTCGTCGACCGGGATGCGGCGCCGAAAGCCGAGCGCGAGGTCGTCATCTGGAACCCGCCGCTGCTCGACCCCGAGCTCGGCCTGCGCGCGAGCCCGCTGGGCGACGCCGCGCGGTTGCTCTCCGGGCTGACCTCGCGCGGCCTGCGCACGATCTGCTTCGCGAAGAGCCGCAAGGCGGCGGAGCTCATCCACCGCTTTACGGCCGAGCGCGTGGACGCGGAGACCGCGCGGCGACTCGCCCCCTACCGCGCGGGCTACACGCCCGAGCAGCGGCGCGAGATCGAGCGGCGCCTCGTCGAAGGTGACCTGCTGGGCGTGACCGCGACCGACGCGCTCGAGCTCGGGATCGACATCGGCCTCCTCGACTGCGCAATCTCGGTCGGATTCCCGGGAACGGTCGCCTCGCTCCGGCAGCAGTGGGGCCGAGCGGGCCGCCGCGGTCGCGGGCTTGCAGTCCTCGTCGCGAGCGACGACGCGCTCGACCAGTTCTTCGCCCGCGAGCCTGATGCGCTCCTGTCGCGCCGCGTCGAAGCCGCGATCGTGGATCACACGAACCCGCGAATCCTCGACCCGCACGTCCTCTCGGCCGCGTTCGAGGCGCCGCTCGACGATGCCGACGCCGACATCCTCGGACCGCAGGCGTTGGAGCGGGCGGCCGAGCTTCCGGAGCTGGAACACACCACGGCCGGGTTCGTGTGGAAGGGCCGCGACTACCCGGCCGCCCGCGTCTCGCTCCGCTCCGGTGACATCGAGTCGTTCACGGTCGTGGACGCGAGCACGGGGTCGCTGCTCGGCCTCGTCGAGCGCGAGCGCGCGTACTCGACCGTGCACGAAGGCGCGGTCTACCTCCACCTCGGCGAGCAGTACCTCGTGGAGGAGCTCGACCTCGAGGGGCGCGTCGCGCTCGTGCAACCGGCAGGCGTGGACTGGTACACGCAGGTGAAGAAGGAGACCGAGACGACGATCGAGGAGTCGGAGCGGGTCGAGCGGCGGCTCGGGGTGGACCTGAGCTGGGGGCGCGTCTCGGTCTCGGAGCAGGTGGTCGCGTATGCGCGCAAGAGCATCCGCGACGGCTCGACCATCGACATCGTCCCGATGCTCATGCCCGAGACGACCTTCGAGACGGAGGCGATCTGGTTCTGCCCCGAGGACACGCAGCTCGATGGCCTGGAGCAGATGCCGAAGCTCCTCGGCACCCTGCATGCGGCCGAGCACACGCTCATCGCCCTCCTCCCGCTCTGGGCGATGTGCGACCGCTGGGACATCGGCGGCCTCTCGACGAACATCCACTACCAGACCACCCGTCCGACGATCTTCGTCTACGACGGCCACGCGGGCGGGGTCGGGATCACCGCGCGGGGCTTCGCGAGCTTCGAGGGCTGGGTGGAGGACACGACCGCCCTGCTCCGGCAGTGCCCGTGCTCGAGCGGCTGCCCGTCGTGCGTCCAGAGCCCGAAGTGCGGGAACCTGAACGAGCCGCTCGACAAGGCAGGCGCACGGACGCTGCTCGAGCGGATGCTCGGCTAGCAGAGCTACTGGGCGGTGAGCGTGGGCTGTCGATCTGGAGCCGCGCTGTTCGTCGTCCTGTTGAATCCAGACGAAAGGAGGCAACGTGCAGTACATGGCACTGATCTACGCCGACGAGACAGGGTGGGACGCGCTCTCCGACGAGCAACGGCAGGAGATGTACGGCCGCTATCGCGCGCTGTCCGAGGATGCCCGCAAGGCAGGGGTCCTGGTCGCCGGCGAGGAGCTCGGGTCGACGCGCGACGCGACGACGGTACGCGTCCGCGAGACGGAGACGCTCGTGACCGACGGGCCGTACGCGGAGCTCAAGGAGGCGCTCGGCGGCTTCTACGTGTTCGAGTGCGAGTCGATGGACGACGCGCTCGACTGGGCGGCACGCATTCCGGCCGCGGCGCACGGAGCCGTCGAGGTCCGGCCCGTGCACATCGATCCCTCGGAGCCGCAGCTATGAAGTACGCACTTCTCATCTACGGCGACGAGGCCGGCTGGTCCGAGCTCTCCGAGGAAGACCGGGCACAGCTGCGCGCAGACGTCATGCCCCGCTGGAACGCGCTCTTCGGCGAGCTGGCGACGGCCGATCCGAGTGTCAGCGGGAAAGAGCTCGACTACGGCAGGACCGCGAAGGTGCTTCGCGTCGTCGACGGGGAGCGAGTCGTCACCGACGGCCCCTTCGCGGAGACGAAGGAAGTCCTCGGCGGCGCGTTCCTCATCGAGCTGCCCGACCTCGACGAGGCGATCCGCCTCGCCGCGCTCATCCCGGTCGCGGAGACGGGCTCGATCGAGATCCGCCCTGTGTTATCAGCCGGCGCAAGTTGATGGCATAACAGCGGAGTGCCAACCGACGTCGAGCAGGTCTTCCGCGAGGAGTGGGGCCATGCGGTCGCGATTCTCACACGCGTCCTCGGCGACCTCGAGCTCGCCGAGGACGCCGTGCAGGACGCCTTCGCGACCGCGCTCGAACGCTGGCCCCGCGACGGGATGCCTCGCACTCCGGGCGCCTGGATCGTCACGACGGCGCGGAATCGCGCGATCGACCGCATCCGCCGCGACCGGGTCTTCCGCGAGAAGGCGGAGGCGCTGGCCCGGCTCGAGGCGATGCCGGCGGAGGAAGAGGACGTGAACGCGATCCCCGATGAGCGCCTGGCGCTCGTCTTCACCTGCTGCCACCCCGCGCTCGCGGCCGAGAGCCGCGTCGCGCTCACGCTGCGCGAGGTCGGCGGGCTCACGACCTTGGAGATCGCCCACGCCTTCCTGGTCACCGAGCCCGCGATGGCGCAGCGCCTCGTGCGCGCGAAGCGCAAGATCCGCGCGGCAGGGATCCCGTTCCGCGTCCCTCCGGACCACCTGCTCCCGGCGCGGCTTCGCTCGGTGCTCGCCGTCCTCTACCTCGTGTTCAACGAGGGGTATGCGGCCTCCGGTGGTCGCAGCCACGTCCGCGACGATCTCTGCGACGAGGCGATCCGGCTCGGGAAGCTGCTCGCGGTGCTGATGCCGGACGAGGCCGAGGTCCTCGGCCTGCTCGCGCTCATGCTCCTGCAGGACTCCCGCCGCGACGCTCGGACCGGCCCGGACGGCGAGCTCGTGCTGCTCGAGGACCAGGACCGCTCGCTCTGGGACCTCGACCGGATCGGCGAGGGCCTCCGCGTGCTCGAGCGCGCGATCTCGCTGCGGCGGCCGGGCCCGTACCAGCTCCAGGCCGCGATCGCCGCCGCGCATGCGGAGGGCCGGCCGTGGGAGGAGATCGTCGCCCTCTACGACCGCCTCTCGGAGCTCGAGCCCTCCCCGATCGTCGAGCTCAACCGCGCTGTCGCAGTCGCACTCGCCGGCGACGTCGACGGCGGTCTGGCGTTGATGGACGCGCTCGACGGGCTCGACGGCTACCACCTGCTGCACGCAGCCCGTGCGGACCTCCTGCGCCGCCTGGACCGCCGCGACGAGGCGGCCGCCTCCTACAGGCGGGCGCTCGAGCTGACCGCGAACGAGCCGGAGACGCGCTACCTCGAGCGGCGGCTAGCCGAGGTCTCGTAATGCGAGCTCGACGGCTTCGGCGGGCGTCTGGGCCCGCTCGACGCCCTCGACCGCAGGAGCGCCCTCGAGCGCGACGACGCGCCGGCCGAGCCGCATCGCGAACGCAAGCTCCGCCAGCGTCCCCCAGCTTCCTCCGACGGCGATCACGGCTTGGCCGGACGCCGCGACGGCGAGGTTCCGCGCGTGGCCGATCCCGGTGACGACGATGTGATCCGCCCACGGGTTGGCGGCGGCGTGCTGCTCGCCGGGAAGGATCGCGATCGTCGTCCCGCCCGCCGCCTTCGCGCCGCGATGCGCCGCCGCCATGACCTCGTCGAGGCCGCCGCTCACGACCGTGCAGCCGCGCTCCGCGAGCAGCCGCCCGACCTCCTCCGCGGCCGCCTCCCACTCCGCCCCGCTCCCGATCACGGACACCTGCGTCGCCATGCCGGGGTAAGCATGCCGCTTGGACATCTCGGCGCTCTACGGCCTCCGCTCGAGAGCTCCGCGTAACGAGCTGCGACTGGGTCGCACGAGGAGCCGGTCGAGCCCGCGCGGCTTGCCGAGCAAGGCGCGCTCTCCGGCGTCAGCGAAGCGCCTTGAGCGCCTGCGTGAGCGACTGCTTGCCGCCGAGCACGCCCGCGAAGAGGTCCCCGTCACGCGCAACGCGATCGAGCACCACCTCCATCGTGAACGCCGCGGGATCGAGGCCCTCCACCACCTCGTCCCAGCGGAGCGGCGTCGAGACCGGAGCCCCCGCGCGCGGCCGCACCGAGTAGACGGTCGCGTTCGTCGCGCCCTGGCGATTCTGATTCGCGTCCACCAGCACGCCACGCCGCTTCGCCTTCGCCCAGGCGGTAGTGACGAGGCCGGCGTGTGCGCGCTCGAGCGCGCCCGCGACGACGGACGCGAACTCCCGCGCCTGCGGGAACGTGTGCCGACGCGCTATCGGGACGAGGACGTGGATCCCGCGCGAGCCGGACGTCTTCGGGAACGACTCGAGCTCGAGCAGGTCGAGCGTGTCCTTGACCAGCCGCGCGACCTCGACGACGTCCTCGAAGGTCGCTCCTTCGGACGGGTCGAGGTCGAACATGACCCAGTCCGGGCGCTCCGGCTTGTCGACTCGCGACGACCACGCGTGCAGGTCGATGCAGCCCATGTTCGCCATCCACAGGAGCGCGAGCTCGTCGTTGACGAGCGCGTAGTCGATGACCTTCTTCTCGCCTTCGCGCGTGGACGCGGGGAACGGCGCCCGCGGGATCCACTCCGGCATGTGCGTCGGTGCCTGCTTCTGGAAGAAGTGCTTGCCCTGCCAGCCGTCGGGGTAGCGCTTCATCGTGAACGGCCGGTCGCGAAGGTGCGGAACGAGGACGTCTGCGACGTCGCGGTAATACGCGAGGAGATCGCCCTTCGTGATCCCCTCCTCTGTCCAGAAGGGCTTGTCGAGGTTGGACAGGCGGAGCTCGCGGCTCCCTTTCCCGACGACGCTCGGCACCGCTTCTCGCTCCTTCCGCACGTCGGAGGCTGATTTGTCCTCGCGGAGCCCGAGGTAAACGGGCGCGCGCAGCCGGCCCTCGTGGGTCCACTCCGCGAACGCGACCTCCGCGACGAGCTCCGGCTCGACCCACACGACATCGCCACGTCGCACTCGCGGCATCTTCGGCATCTCCGCGAGCGGGGAGTCCGGGCGCCTGAGTGGCTTCATGAGCTTCAGCAAGCGGTCGATCTCGGCGTCGCTGTAGCCGGTCCCGACGTTGCCCGCCCACCGCAGCCCCCCGGCCTCGTACACGGCTACGACGAGCGCGCCGAAGCTTCCCGAGCGCCGGCCCTCGCCCTTCGTGTAGCCGACGACTACGAGCTCCTGCCCCTGGCGAACCTTCAGCTTCCGCCAGTCCGTGCTGCGGTGCCCCGGCTGATACTGCGAGTCCAGCCGCTTCGCGACGACGCCCTCGAAGCCCTGCTCCACCGCGGCGGCATGAAGCGCCTCGCCGTCGTCGAACTGCGGCGAGACGTAGACGTTCGGCGCACCGCCGACGAGTCGTTCGAGCCGCTTGCGCCGCTCCGCGAGCGGAAGGTCGATCAGCGGCTCCGAGTCGAGCTCGAGCACATCGAAGAGGACGAGCGCGAGGGAGCCGCTTCCGTTCTGCAAGAGGGAGAACCGCGCTCGTCCCCGCTCGTCGAGAGCGCAGATCTCGCCGTCGAGCACCGCATCCGCCGAGCGCACGCCGAGCTGCACGGCACGCGCGATCTCCTTGAATCGCTCGGTCAGATCGTTGTTCCTCCGGCTCGTGAGCCGAGCCTGCCCGCCCGAGATGGTGACGATCGCCCGGTACCCGTCCCACTTCGGCTCGAAGATCCAGCCCTCGCCGCGCGGGAGCTTCTCGGTGCTCGTCGAGTACATCGGCGCGTAGCGCACGGCGCCGGCTCCACCTTCGTCCTTGCGCAGCAGCAGCCAGTTCTTGAGGTCGCCGTCGAGATGCGCAGGTACGAGCGTCCAGACTCCGTCCAGCCTCTCCCCGTAAAGCCGGACGGTCAGCCCGCCGTTCTTCTTCTCCTCCAGGAGCTCGTACGTGCCGCGGTCCCAGATCTCGACGGTGCCCGCGCCGTACTCGCCCGCCGGGATCGTGCCTTCGAAGTCCGCGTACTCGAGCGGGTGGTCCTCGACGTGTACCGCGAGGTGCCGCTCACCGCGTCTGAGCGGTATGCCCTTCGGCACCGCCCAGCTCGCAAGCGCGCCGTCGCGCTCGAGGCGGAAGTCGTAGTGGAGCCGACGTGCCGCATGGCGCTGAACGACGAACCTCGGTGCTCGCCCTCGCTTGGATTTGCGGCCGAACGGCTCCGGAGTCTTGCCCGGTGTGCGCTTGCTCCGATACTCGTCGAGCATTGCTGTGGATTGTCGCCTGGACCGCAACGCCATCTTCACCAAACGGCTGCAGGAGCGAAATTCCGGGTGCTTACACCGCCTTCAAAAGCCGGGGATAAGCCTGTGGAAATTGTGGAAAGAACGCGCGAAGCGGACTCTTGGAGCAACGTGTCCGCGAAGCGCACCGGTGGAAGGGGTCTGGGAGAACCGGGAGGTTCCCCCAGCGAGTGCAACCGGCACGAGCGGCCACCGGCTCGTGTAACGGCCCCAGAACCGACACTCCTCGCCGCCAAACCCATCAAGCGGAGGCCAGAACCCCCATGACCCGGTACTTCTCGCGCCTCCTCCGCCGCCGCTCGTCCGAATCGAGCGCGTCGATGTCGCCGAACGCCTCCAATATGCCGCTTTGCAGGAGTTTTGCAGCCTCGTCCGGGTCCGTGTGCGCCCCTCCCTCCGGCTCGGGCACGATCGCGTCCACCACGCCGAGCTCGAGGCAGTGGGCAGCGTCCGGCTTGAACGCCGCTGCGGCCTTTCGTGCCTCCGCGGCGTCTCGCCAGAGGATCGCCGCGCAACCCTCGGGCGAGATCACGGAATAGATCGCGTGCTCCTGCATGAGGACGCGGTCGGCGACGCCGATCGCGATCGCGCCCCCGGAGCCGCCCTCGCCGATCACGCAGGCCACCGTCGGGACGGAGAGACGCGACATCGCCGCCTGCGAGCGCGCGATCGCGCCGCCCTGCCCGTGCTGCTCGGCGACGACGCCCGGGTACGCGCCCGGCGTATCGATCATCGTCAGAAGAGGAAAGCCGTGCCGCTCCGCGAGCGCCATTGCCCGCATCGCTTTCGCGTACCCCTCGGGATACGGCATCCCGAAGTTGCGGTCTGTTCGCTCCTTCAGGTCGCGGCCCTTCTGCTGGCCGACGAGGACGACCGTCCGGCCGTCGAGCCGTCCGAGACCGGTCACGAGCGCTCGGTCGTCCTTCCGGCCGCGATCTCCATGGAGCTCGAAGAAGTCCTCGAAGATCCGCTCGACGTAGTCGAGCGTGTACGGCCGGTGCTCGTCGCGCGCGAGCAGCACCTGCTCCCAGATCTCCTCCGCGCTCGGCTCCTCCTCGAGTCGGTCGAGCTGGTCCTGGAGGCGCTCGAGCTCACCGGTCAGCTTCGTCCCCCTCAGAAGCTTCATGGACGCGAGCTTACTGAGCCGCTGCCGCAAGCGCATCTCGTGCTCGCTGGGCACGGTCAGCTCTTGTCGAAGAAGCGCAGGAGACGCGAGACCGTCGGGCGGAGCTCGGAGCGCGGGACGATCGCGTCGAGGTGGCCGAAGCGGTAGCTCGACTCGGCGAGGCCGAAGTCGTCCGGCAGCTTCTCCCGCGTCGTCTGCGCGACCACCCGTGGGCCGGCGAAGGACATCAGCGCACCCGGCTCGGCGACCGTGACGTCGCCGAGGCTGGCGAAGCTCGCCAGAACGCCGGCCGTGGTCGGGTGCGTCAGGACCGAGATGAGCGAGCCACCGGCTTCGTGCATCTCCTCGATCGCGACCACCGTCTTCGGGAGCTGCATCAGCGCGAGGATCCCCTCCTGCATGCGCGCTCCGCCGGACGCGGAGACGGAGACCAGCGGCACGCCGTCCTCGGTCGCGCGCTCGCAGGCACGCGCGAACTTCTCGCCGACGACGCTCCCCATCGAGCCGCCCATGAACCCGAAGTCCATGACCGTGAGGCCGCACGCTTCGCCCTCGATCGACGCGCGTCCGGCGATCATCGCGTCCCCCAGCCCGGTGGCGAGCTCGGCTTCGGCGAGACGCTCGGTGTACGGACGCAGGTCGAAGAATCCGAGCGGGTCGCTCGAGCGCAGATCGACGTCCTCCTCGACGAACGACTCGGGATCCGCGAGTTGCTCGATGCGCTCGTGCGCAGGCACGCGGAAGTGGTGCCCGCACTGGGGGCAGACGCGGAGGCTCTGCTCGAGCTCGTCGTCGCGATAGTGGGAGCCGCAGCCCGGGCAGGTGTTCGGGTGCGCTTTCCCCTCGACGGGCTCCTCGGGGCGCTTGCTCTCGACCTCGACGTCGACGCGGCCCGGCTCGGAGGACATTGCTGGAGTCTATGCGGGGCCGGTCGGCGCGGGTCAGAGCCCTGCGGCGGCCAGGAGCCGCGTGATGACGCCGACGTTCCGCTCGCTCTGGAGGAACCCGGTCACGCCGACTCCGGCGATCGGCGCACGCGAGCCGGTCTCGCGCAGGACGCTCTCGATCGTGGCCACGTCCGGCCCGTCGGGCTCCGCCATGAACATGTCTGCCTCGGCCGGGTCGAGCACATCGAGATCGAGGGCGACGTAGACCGCGTCGGCGTCCGCCAGCGCACGGTCGAGCGAGTCGTCGATCCCGCTCTCGGCGAGGTACTCGACCTCGGGCGGATCGAGGTTCCGGGCCCCGACGAGCGCGACCCGAGCAGCGTCGACTATCCCGTCGTCGAGAAGCATTCGCAGCGGCATCCCCCACTCGTTGCCCGACGGCGACGTCTCCGGAGTGTTGAGGTCGCCGTGCGCGTCGATCCAGACGACCGCAAGCCGGTCATGGCGCGCGGCGAGACCGCGCACGGCGCCGACGTGCGTGCAACAGCAGCCGCCGAGGACGAGCGGCCGCTCGGGAAGGACCGACGCGAGCTCCGCGGACTGCTCCTCGAGCGAGTCGCGGACGACCGAGCCCGTCTCCGGGTACGGGACGCCGAGCGCGGCGCCCTCCGCCATCTTCTCGCCACCAGTACCCCACGCACGCGGAACGCGAACGAGCCCTGCGGCGAACTCGCGCCCGCAGGCGTGGCACTCGTAGCCGGGCCCGACGGCGACCGCGGTGAACGTACGGCAGTCGGGACACCGTGCCCGAAGCGAGCTCATCGCGCGGCCTTCTCGTAGACGTCGAAGCGCCTCTCGACGTGCATGCCCGCGGACTCGTAGAGCTTGTGAGCGCCGGTCAGGCTCTCCGCGTCGACGCCGAGGCCGGCGCGGCGGAAGCCGCGACGCCGAAACTCGGCGAACGCGTGCAGGAGCAACGCTCGACCGAGACCGCGTCGCCGCCACGGTCGACGCACGCCGAGCAGCCGCACCCACCCCGTCTCCGGGTCGCTGCTCCGCGGGTGGCAGATCGCGAAGCCGGCCGTCTCGTCTCCGTCGCGCGCGAGGAACCACAGCTCCGGCGCGAACGACGTCCCTTCGAGTAGCCAGTGTGCCCACTCCTCGAACGGCTCCTCGACGGGCTCCCACGAGTCGGCAAACGTCTCCTGCTGCGCCTCGTAGAAAGCGTGCTCGTCGCCCGGACGGAAGGCGTGTGGATCGATGCCTTCGGGCCAGACAGGGTCGGGAGTCGGAGCGCCGAGGTCGATCAGCATCCGGTGCGAGTGCCGGACGAGCCTGAAGCCGCGCCGCGCGAGCTCGCGCAGGAGCAGCTCGTGAGACGACCAGCTCCCGGAGATGAGTCGCGTCCCCTTCTCGCTCGCGCGTTCCTCGGCCCAGTCGAGGATCGCCGCCGACGGCTGACCGCGTACCTCGATCCAGACCCTCCCTTCACCGAAGTCCTCGACGAACGCGCACGACTCGCCGTCCATGCGAGCGTCGCTCGCGAGCTCGAAGCCGGGTGAGGTCCAGAGACGAAGCACGTCCTCTTCGGCGACCGGCTCCGGCCAGTTCAGGCCCATGAGACGCACGACCTCGGACAGGTCCGCCTCCGTCGGGGCCTTGAGCTCGGCGATGAGCTTTCGTGCGCTCATGCGCGAACGAGCTCGTCGATTGCGTCCGCGAGGCCGGTAAGCGACGCGAGCATGCGATCGGGTCTCTCGTCCTCGGGCTCGGCGAGCCGGTTGATCCAGACGCTCGGGATTCCCAGCTCCTGTGCCGTGGCGATGTCGTGGAAGAGGCTCTGCGCCACGTGGACATGCGACGCCGACCCGACCCCCGTCTGCTCGCGGAAGACCTCCCAGTGGCGCGCGGCCGGCTTGTACGACCCGATCTCTCCGGCCACGATCGACGTGTCGAAGCGGACGCCGATCGCCTCCATCGACGCGTCGAGAAGGTCGCGATCGGTGTTCGAGAGGATCGCGAGCCGCCAGCCTCGGCCGCTCGCCTCCGCCAGCGCGGGCGCAGCGTCCTCGAAGACCGGCCAGAGCGGCAACGACCGCGCGAGCGCGCTCGCCTCCCCCTCGGGGAGCATGAGGCCCTCCTCCTCGGCGAGCCGCTCGAGCGCGATCGTGAGCACCTCGCGGTACGAGTGGCCCGGGTTCGTGGACTGGATCTCGGGCTCGAGCTCGTGATAGCGGGCGAGCAGCCGGTCCGCGTGCTCGACGCCGAAGAGCTTCTCCAGCTCCGCTCGGATCCCGGCGTTCCAGTCGACGATCGTCCCGTAGCAGTCGAAGGTCGCCCAGCGCTCGGCCACGCCTCAAGCCTAGTCTCTCGGCATGGTCGAGATTCGCGCGCTGACCCGCGACGACTGGCCGCGCGTCGAGGCCATCTACGCCGAGGGGATCGCGACCGGAAACGCGACCTTCGAGACCGAGCCGCCGACGTGGGACGAGTTCGACTCGACGCGGCTCTCGGCGCACCGCTTCGTCGCAGTCGACGAGGGTGACGTCGTCGGCTGGATCGCCGTCTCGCCCACTTCCTCGCGTGAGTGCTACGCGGGCGTGGTCGAGCACTCGGTGTACGTCACCGAGGCCGCCCGCGGCCGAGGCATAGGGCGCATGCTGCTCGAGGCGCTCGTCGCGTCGACCGACGCCGCGGGGCTGTGGACGATCCAGACCAGCGTGTTCCCCGAGAACGAAGCGACGCTCGCGCTCCACGAACGGGTCGGGTTCCGCTTCGTCGGGCGGCGTGAGCGGATCGCGCAGCTCGACGGCAGCTGGCGCGACACGCTCCTCCTCGAGCGCCGGTCACGGCTCGTGGGCTGACCACGGGAACAAGCGCAGCGTCTCGACCGCGCGCTCCCGCATGAAGCCGCCGACGACCTCGATCGGCTGCCAGTCGGGCTGCGCGTTCACCCACTCCGCGACCACCGGCAGCCCGCCGCCGAGCGGAGGTCGGAAACCGGGCACATCCGTCCCGAAGGCGGCAAATACGACCCGTCCGATAGCGGCCTCCACGATCACGAACGAGCACAGGAGACACGGCTCGCAGCTCGCGTACATCGTCGCGTCACGCAGCGCGCTCCAGGAGCCTGCGCGCCGCCAGGCATCCCGGATCGCGGCGATCTCGCCGTGCGCCGCCGGATCGCGGTCGGCCGGCACCGAGTTGCGACCCTCGCCCAGGAGTGCGCCGTCTGCCGCGACGACGACCGCACCGAACGGGTGCTGCCCGGCTGCGACCGCCTCCTCCGCGAGCTCGAGCGCCCGCTCCATGAACCGCGCGTCGCGCGTCGCTCAGCTCTCGTTCCAGCGGCGGAAGACCACGCACGCGTTGTGGCCTCCGAACCCGAACGAATTGGAGACGCCGACCTCGATCTCGGCCGGTCGCGCCTCGTTCGGGATGTAGTCGAGGTCACACGAGGGGTCCGGCGTCTCGTAGTTGATCGTCGGTGGCAGCAGCCCGCGCTGCGTCGCGAAGATCGTGAAGATCGCCTCCACCGCTCCGGCGGCGCCGAGGCAGTGGCCGGTGGCGCCCTTCGTCGACGACACCGGGGTCTTGTACGCCTGCTCCTCGCCGAGCGCGAGCTTGAGGACGCGAGTCTCCGCCGGGTCGCCGAGCGGCGTGGACGTCCCGTGCGCGTTCACGTACCCGATCTCCTCCGGGACGATCCCGGCATCCGCAAAGGCCATCGTCATGGCGCGTGCAGGATTCGTGCCGGTCGGGTCCGGCTCCGTGACATGAGTCGCGTCCGACGACACCCCGTAGCCGAGGAGCTCCGCGTAGATCTTCGCGTCGCGCGCCCGCGCGTGCTCGAGCTCCTCGAGGACGAGCATCGCGCCCGCCTCGCCCATGACGAACCCGTCCCGGTCGGCGTCGAAGGGGCGGGAGCCGCGCTTCGGGTCGTCGTTCCGCTGCGAGAGCGCACGCATCGCGCTGAAACCCGCGATACCGACCCGCGTGACCGGCGCCTCCGTGCCGCCGCAGAACATCACGTCCGCGCGGCCGAGCCGGATCGCGTCCAGCCCGTCGCCGATCGCCATGTTCGAGGCCGCGCAGGCGGTCGTCTCGGTTGCGAGCGGCCCCCGCGTCCCGAGCTCCATCGAGACCCAGGCCGCGGCCATGTTCGGGATGATCTGGACGATCGAGAACGGGCTCGTCCGGTCGGGACCGCGCTCGAGGAGCGTCTGGAAGCAATCCTCGAACGCCCCCAGCCCGCCGATTCCGGTCGCGACGGCGGCGCCGACACGATCGGGCGCGTCCTTCACGGAGATCCCACTGTCTGCCTCGGCCATGCGCGCCGCCGAGAGCGCCATCTGCGAGAAACGGTCCATCCGCCGGGCCTGCTTCCGCTCCATCCACTGCGTGGGGTCGAAGTCCTTCAGCTCGCACGCAAACTGGATCGAGTAGTCGGTTGTGTCGAACTGCGTGATCGGGTTGGCGCCGGAGTCGCCCGCGACGAGGCTGTCCCACGTCGACTCGGGGTCGTTGCCGAGCGGCGTCACCATCCCGACCCCGGTGATGACGACGCGCCGCCGTCCGTTTCTCATTGCCTCGCTCATCGTCGGTTACATCCCCAGCCCGCCGTCGACCAGGAGCACCGTGCCCGTCACGAAGGCGGCGTCGTCGGAGCAGAGGAACCGTACCGCCCCGGCCACGTCCTCAGGGTCGCCGAGTCGGCCGAGTGCAGTGTTCTGGAGCATGAGAGCCGTGGCCTCCTCCGGCAGCACGTCGGTCAACTGCGACTTCACGTACCCGGGCGCGACGACGTTCGCGCGGATGTTCCGGCTTCCGAGTTCCTTGGCCAGCGACTTCGTGAACCCGATCATCCCGGCCTTCGACGCGGCGTAGTTCGTCTGCCCCCAGTTCCCGTGCAGGCCGACGATCGACGAGATGTTCACGACCGACCCGGCACGCTTCTTCATCATCCCGCGGACGGCCGCGCGGCAGGTGTAGAAGCACGAGGCAAGGTTCGTTTCGAGCACCGTGTCCCAGTCATCGTCCGACATGCGCACGAGGAGCCCGTCCCGCGTCACGCCCGCGTTGTTCACGAGGATGTCGATGTCTCCGGCGGCCTCGACCAGCGCGCGGGCGGACTCGGAATCGGACACGTCGGCCTGGACCGCCGTACCGCCAATCTCCTGCGCGACTGCCTCGCCCTCCTCCGCGCCGGTTCGATACGAGACGACCACCGACGCGCCCGCCCGCGCCAGCTCGACAGCGACGGCCCGCCCGATCCCGCGTGAGGCGCCCGTCACGAGCGCGTTCTTGCCCTCGAGAGAGCAGAAGCCGGTCGTCGCCACGCGTTACTTGGCGAGCGCTTCCTCGGCGCGCTCGAGGCTCTCGATCGAGTTCACCGAGATCGTCTTGACCCCGCGGTCGATCCGCTTCACGAGGCCCGCGAGCACGTTCCCCGGCCCGACCTCGACGAACGTCGTCGCGCCGCTCCGGACGAGCTCGGTCGCAGCCTGCGTGAAGCGCACAGGTGCGGTGAGCTGGTCGACGAGCAGGGTCGCGAGCTTCTGGGCCGGTTCGATCTTCGCCGTGACCGTGGACATGAACGGCGTCAGCGGCTGCGGGAAGTGCACCTTGTCGATCGCGGGCTTCAGCCGGTCGGCCGCACGCGCGACGAGCGGGCTGTGGAACGCGCCCGACACCTTCAGGCGCACGGCTCGTCGTGCGCCGAGGCTCTCGGCCTCGGCGCAGCACTCCTCGACCGCCTCCTGCTCGCCTGAGACCACGATCTGGCCAGGGCAGTTGTAGTTCGCCGGCCACACGCCGACGATCCTGCGACACAGCTTCTCGACCTCCTCGTCGGCAAGGCCCAGAATCGCGGCCATCGTGCCCGGCCGCTGCTTCGCCGCTTCCGACATCGCGAGCCCGCGCTCGCGCACGAGCGCAATAGCCTCGGCCGTTCCCAGCGACCCAGCAGCAGCGAGAGCCGCGAACTCGCCGACGCTGTGCCCGACGACGACGTCGGCCCGAAGGCCGCGCTCGCGCATCGCGGCGAGAATCGCCAGGCTCGTCGCGACGAGCGCAGGCTGCTGCACCTCCGTCTCCACCATCTCCTCGAGCGGCGTCTCGAAGCAGAGGCGCTCGAGATCGAGACCCGAGGCCTCCGAGCCGATGCGGTAGACCTCGCGCGCAGCAGGGAACGCCTCCGCGATCTCCCGACCCATGCCCATCTCCAGCGAGCCTTGCCCGGGAAAGCAAAACGCAATCTTGGTCATGACGGTCTCCCGTTCGTCCATTCGACAAGTGCCGAGCCCCATGTCAGCCCCGCGCCCATTCCGGTCATCAGGACGAGCGCGCCGTCTTGCAGGCGCCCTTCGGCCCTCGCGTCGGTGAGCGCGAGCGGGATCGAGCCCGAAGAGGTGTTTCCGTAGCGGTCGACGTTCACGATTGTCCTGTCCGAAGGAATCCCGAGCTTATCGACCGCATAGTCGATTATCCGCTTGTTCGCCTGGTGCGGGATGTAGACGTCGACGTCCTCCACGGTCTTCCCGCATTCCGCGAGGATCTGCTCGGCGGAGTAGACGAGGATGCGCGTCGCGAACTTGTAGACCTCGCGTCCGTTCATCTTCACGAACTGCTCGGGCTCCTCGAAGTGCCTCGAGCCCGAGCCGGGGAGCCACAGGCTGTCGCCGCCGCCGCCGTCCGCGCCGAGCTCGAAGCCGAGGAAGCCGCCCTGGTCGACCGGCTCCATCACGACGGCGCCCGCCCCGTCGCCGAAGAGGACGAGCGTCGAGCGATCGTCCCAGTCGAGGATCTTCGAGAGCACGTCGCCGCCGACGACGAGCGCCCGCCGAGACAGTCCCGAAGCGAGCATCCCGTACGCCTGTGCAAGCGCATATACGAACCCCGTACAGCCCGCGAGGAGGTCGTACGCGGCCGCATCGGGCATTCCCAGCTCGTCGGCCAGCAACGCCGAGGATGTCGGGAACATCATGTCCGGGGTCACCGTCGCGCAGATGAGGAGGTCGATCTCGTGCGCCTCCACGCCGGCATCGGCCAGGGCGGCCTTCGCGGCCGGCCGCGCGATGTCCGTGAGCGCCTCCTCCTTTGCTGCGATCCGGCGCTCCCGGATCCCCGTGCGCTCGACGATCCATTCGTCGGTGGTGTCGACGATCCGCGAAAGCTCGTCGTTGGTCAGCACGCGCTCGGGCACGTGCGTCCCGAGCCCGGTGATCCCGATCCGAACACCTGTCGCCGCGCCGATCACTACCGCTCCACTGCGAACGTCAGGGTCCCGCGCGCAGCGAGCTCGTCGCCGACGTGCGCGGTCGCCTTCCCACGCCCGATCGGCCCGCGGACGGTGTCGATCTCGCAGGCGAGCGTGAGGACGTCCCCGGGCGAGACGACACGCTTGAAGCGGCAGTCGTCGATCCCGGCGAAGAACGCGATCTTCCCGCGGTTCTCCTCCTCGATCAGCACCGCGACGGCGCCGGCCTGAGCCATCGCCTCCACGATCAGCACGCCCGGCATCACCGCGCGCTCGGGGAAGTGCCCGGGGACCCAGAAGTCGTCCGCGCGTACCTCCCGGCGGGCCACCACGCGCCGGCCGGGCTCGAGCTCGAGCACCTCGTCCAGGAGCAGGAACGGGTCGCGGTGAGGCAGGATCGACTCGATCTCCGCCCGCCCGAAGGGGGCGTTGAGTACCGCCTGTGACACGGGGCGAGTCTACTCGCCGCGCCCGGCTATCCCGCCTTCCGCACGCTGACAGCCGGCGCGCTCACATTGCCCGCGGCGTCCCGGGCGATCACACGCACGCGGGTCGCAGAGCCGTGCCCCGGCACGTTGACGACGCCGGGTTTCCTCACCTCCCGCTTCGTCCACCTGCCGTCGATCCGGAGCGTGAGGGTCGCCGGCTCGCTGACGCGGACACGGAGCTTGCGCGTGTCGAGGATCTCGACCTTCGGCGCGGTCGAGTCGGCGACGAAGGGCAGCTCCACGGCGACGGTCGCCACGGCGTCGGTCGACTCCAGGATGGCGGTGTACGAGCCGTCCCTGAACCGAGCCCGACCCTCGCTTGCCGTTCCACGCGAGCGTGTGCGAGCCAGCGGGGTACGCGGCGTTGAGCGGCGTCGCCACCCAGCGGCCGTCCCGGACGATCCGCACACGGATGGTCGCCGGGAGCGGCGAGCGAGAAGCGGAGCTCGAGGCTGTCGTTGCGGCCGTCGGCGTTCGGTGAGAAAGCTGCGGACGCAATGGAGACGAGGCCGAGGGTGCGACTCACGCTCAGCGGCACGCTTCGCTGCGCCTCGAGCCCGAGATCGGTCCTGGCGGTGAGCACGATCTGGTAGCGGCCGTCCGGGAGCCCCGCCCCCGGGATGGTCGCGGTCCGCGGCGCTGCGCGCGTCCAGCGCCTGTCGACGACGGTTGCCACGGTGAGACCGAGGGAGTCGACGACCGAGATCGTGAGGTTCGCGGCCGTGGTCAGCCGATAGCTGAGAACCGCGTCGTCGGCCTGCCCGTCGCCGTTCGGCGTGATCGTCTGCGGCGTCGCGGACGCCTCGATCGCGAGCGCGGCGGTGGTGCCTGCGATGCGGAGCGGGCCGGTGGCGGACAACGCAGAGCCGGTGCTGATCGTCCATCGGTACCTGCCGGTCGGGACGAGAGTCGCGTCCCAGATCCAGTCGACAGAGGTGCCGGTTCCCGTCCTCCCGGCGACCTCGACCCCCGCGGCGCTGGTGATAGTGACCTCCCACGGCAGCGCGGAGGACACGCGCGCGCGAAAGCGGAAGACGTTCTCGACCTCGTCGACGCGAGGCTCGAAGATCTTCGGCAGCCCGATCGAGCGGGCCTTGGACGCGAGCGCGTTCAGCCGTGCGTAGAGGGCGTCGCCGGGGCAGGACGTGAGCCCGGTGTCACGATGCCCGGAGACATGCCGAAGCGGGACCCGCGTGCCCGACCGGTAGCGCTCGCTTCCGCTCGAGATCGTCGTCGTCAGACCGACGGGGTCCACGTGCGCGAGGTCGAGCCGCCACGCGATCAGCCGCGCGATCGCATCCTCGGCGGCGGCGGACGGCCGCGTCGAACCGTACGTCCCGAGAAGCGCGATGCCGACGGCTCCGGTGTTGAAGCCCCTGGCGTGGGCACCGATGACGTTCCTGTCGACACCCCCGAAGCGCCCCTCGTAGATCGTCCCGAAGCGGTCGACGAGGAAGTTGTAACCGATGTCGTTCCAGCCGTTCGACTGCACGTGGAAGAGCTGGATGCCCCGGACGATCGCCGGCGCCTGGGCACGTGAGTAGCTGTTCGTGCCGGCGGTGTGGTGGATCGTCACGCCGCGAATCGCAGGCGCGTAATACGGCCCCGCGCGGCGGATCGACTCGTTCGCGCCCCACGACTTACGCGACACGATGGCCGGCGCCACGGTTGTCGCGGACGCAGCCGGAGCACGGAAGCGAAGGCGACGCTCCGGGCTCCACACCAGCTGCGCGCGAACGCGTGAGACACGCCCGATCGCGCGTGTCTCGATCCGGTCGGACGGCCCGACCCACCATGGGTTTCCGAGCCTCCAGCCCGTGCGAGACCTGGCTTCGCGCGAGCCCGGGTCCGGGCCGTCCTCGTCCTCCGGCGCCGCGGGGCGCCATGCGCTCCAGCGGCCCGCGAGCGACCGCGTCCGGAAGACGACCCGGCCGCTCCCCCGCCAGTGGACGCCGGCGAGAGTGAAGCGCTTCGCCGAGGAGACATCGCCGCTCGGCTCGAGCTCCAGCGCGGCGACACCGCCGAGCGCCGGCGAAGCGAGAGCGGCGGCGCCTGACAGAACGAGGACGAGGACGAGCAGACCACGGCGCATACGGGTCAGGGTGGCAGCGATCCCCTATGCGGGCAAGGGTGAAAAAGATCGCGTTGATAGACTTCTTACACCGGTGCGGAGCCGCTCTTTGCGGGGACTTCTCATCGCGTTCGCCACCCTCGCGCTCGCCGTGCCACCGCTCGCGGGCGCCCAGGAGGAGCGACCGCGGGTCCTCGCCGTTCACCTCGACAACGACATCAACCCCGTCACGCAGGAGTACCTCGACAGCGCCGTCGACCGGGGCGAGGACGAGGACTTCGACGCAGTCGTCGTCCTTCTCGACACGCCGGGCGGGCTCTCCTCCTCGATGCGCGGGATCGTCAAACGCTTCCTCGCGGCGACCGTGCCCGTGGTCGTCTATACGTCGCCGCCCGGCTCGAGCGCCGACTCCGCCGGCTCGGTGATCGCAATGGCGGCGGACATCGCCGCGATGGCGCCGCAGACGAACATCGGGTCCACGACGCCGATCTCGCTCGGCGGCGAGGACATCTCGAAGGACCTGCGCAGGAAGGTCGTCAACGACGCCGCGGCCTACGTCGGTGAGCTCGCACGCGAGCACGGCCGCAACGTCAAGGCGGCGCGGCAAATGGTCACGAAGGCGTCGAACTACGGCGCACGCCAGGCCGAGGAGATCGGCCTCGTCGACGTCGTCTCACCGACGCTGCCTGCGCTGCTCCGAGAGATCGACGGGACGAAGACCGTGCCGAAGGGGCTCGTGCTCACCACCGCCGGCGCGGAGATCGAGGAGATCGAGATGAGCTTCTGGCAGAAAGCGCGCGATCTCCTCATCGACCCCAACCTCATCACCCTGATGCTCTCGATCGGCCTCATCGGAATCGTCGTCGAGCTCTGGAACCCCGGCCTCGTCTTCCCGGGGACGGTCGGGGCGATCTCCCTCATCCTCGGCCTCTACGGGCTCCAGGTGCTCCCGGTGTCGATCGCGGGCCTGCTCCTGATGGCGCTCGCGGCTGCGTTCTTCGTCGCCGAGGCTTTCGTACCGACGCACGGAGCATTGACCGTGGCAGGCGGGATCATGTTCGTCCTCGGATCCCTCATCCTGTTCGACCCCGCGGGAGAGACGTATCAGGTCTCGCTGCCGGTGGCGATCGGGATCGCGGCGAGCCTCGCCTTGCTGCTCGGGATCGCCCTGTCGCGCGTCGTACGAGTCGCCCGCCGGCCGGCCGCGGTGGGCGTGCAAGGGCTGGTCGGCGACGAGGGCGTCGTCAGGCGCGACGGGCTCGTCCTCGTGAACGGCGAGCTATGGCGCGCCCATGCCGCGGACGACTCGCCGCTCGTGCCCGGAGACCGCGTCCGTGTCGAGCAGGTCGAGGCAGGCCTGCGATTGGTCGTAGGATCCCCTTCGTCACCGATCCTGGAGGAGCCGAGCTGATGGAAGCCGGGTTGATCGTCCTCGCAGTCGTCGTCGTCGTCGTACTGCTCTTCCTCTTCGCGGCGGTCAAGGTCGCCCGCGAGTACGAGCGAGGCGTGATCTTCCGTCTCGGCCGGCTGCTCCCGGAGCCGAAGGGCCCCGGGCTCTTCCTCCTCATCCCGATCATCGACCGCATGGTCCGGGTCGACCTGCGGACGGTCACGCTCAACGTGCCGCCGCAGGAGGTGATCACGAAGGACAACGTCCCCGTTCGCGTGAACGCGGTCGCGTACTTCCGGATCGTCGACGCCAACGACTCGGTCGTCCAGATCGAGAACTACATGGTCGCGACGTCACAGATCGCGCAGACGACGCTGCGCTCCGTTCTCGGCCAGCACGTGCTCGACGAGTTGCTCTCGGAGCGCGACAAGATCAACGTGATCCTCCAGGGGATCATCGACGAGGCAACCTCGCCGTGGGGTATCAAGGTCTCGGTCGTCGAGGTGAAGGACGTCGAGATCCCGAGTGGCATGCAGCGGGCGATGGCGCGTCAGGCCGAGGCCGAGCGCGAGCGGCGAGCGAAGATCATCTCCGCTGAGGGCGAGTTCCAGGCGTCCGAGCGGCTGAAGGACGCCGCGGCGGTGATGAGCCAGGAGCCGATCACCGTGCAGCTCCGGTATCTGCAGACGCTCCTCGAGATCGGCTCGGCGAACAACTCGACGATCGTCTTCCCGATCCCGATCGACCTCTTGACCGCGCTCTCGAACGCCGCCGGGGCAGAGAAGACGTAGTCCCGGGCCGCGGCCGGCAGGTCGCGGGCGAGATCGACGAGCCTAGGTCGTGGCTTCTTTCGAAGGCTCGGGCAGGCTGTCGTCCTCCGGGACGTCCGCGTCGTCGGTTCCCATCACTGGCGCGAGCGTCGCGACCTTCTCGCCCTCGCGCGGCCGCATGACGATCACGCCCTGCGTCGAGCGTCCGGAGCGCTTTATGTCGTCCACGGCCATGCGGATCACCGTGCCGCCGTCGGAGATGAGCATCACCGCGTAGCCGTCGCGCACGATGCGCGCGCCCGCGAGCTTGCCCTTCCCCTCGACGAGCTGGGCCGTCTTGACACCGAGCCCACCGCGGCCCTTCACGGGATAGTCAGTGACCCGGGTGCGCTTGCCCCACCCGTTCTCGGTCACGACGAGGAGATCGGCGTCCGGGTCCGCGATGTCCACCTCGATCACCTCGTCCTCGGCCCGCAGTCTCATCCCCTGCACGCCCGACGCCGGGCGACCCATCGCGCGAACGTCCCTTTGGCGGAACCGAATCGCCTGTCCCGCGCGTGAGACCATGAGCACGTCGTCCTCGCCGTTCGTGAGCCGGACGCCGATGAGCTCGTCGCCGTCGCGCAGGCCGATGGCGATGATCCCGTCGGCCTTGAGCGGTGTGTTGTAGGCCGCGAACTCGGTCTTCTTGACGACGCCCTTCTTCGTGGCGAAGAGCAGGTACTTCGCCTCCTCGAAGTTGCGGGTCGCGATCACGGCGCGGACGTACTCGTCCTGCCGAAGCGGGAGCAGGTTCACGATCGCGCGGCCCTTCGACTGTCGCGAGCCGAGCGGTAGCTCGTGCACCTTCAGGCGATAGACCTTCCCGACGGTCGTGAAGAAGAGGATGTAGTCGTGCGTCGAGCCGACGAAGAGGTGCTCGATGTAGTCCTCGTCCTTGAGGTCCATCCCCATGACGCCGATACCGCCACGGCGCTGCTCGCGGTACGTGGTCACGGGGAGCCGCTTGATGTAGCCGGACTTGGTGATCGCGACCACCATGTCCTCCTCCGCGATCATGTCCTCGAGCTCGAGGTCGGTCTCGCCGGCGACGATCTCGGTCCGCCGCTCGTCCGTCTTCCCGTAGATCCCCTTGATCTCGAGCAGCTCCTCTCGGACGACACCGTCGATCCGCGCCGGGTCGCCGAGCAGCGTGCGGAGCTCCGTGATCCGCTCCTGGAGGTCCGCGAACTCGTCCTCGACGCGCTTGCGCTCGAGCCCGGTCAGCGCCCGCAGGCGGAGGTCGAGGATCGCCTGCGCCTGGATCTCGGAGAGGTCGAAGCGCTCCTGAAGCGCGGTGCGTGCCGACTCGGTGTCGTCTGCAGCACGAATGAGCGCGATGACCTCGTCGAGGTTGTCGAGAGCGATCAGGTAGCCCTCGAGGACGTGCGCGCGGTCGACCGCCTTCCGCAGCTCGTACTTCGAGCGCCGCGTGACGACTTCGCGCTGGTAGTCGAGGTAGTGCTGGACGAGCTCGAGCAGGGACAGCGTCCGCGGGACGCCGTCGACGAGCGCGACGGCGTTGTAGCCGAACGTCGTCTGGAGCGCCGTGTGCTTGAAGAGCTTGTTGAGGACGACCTGCGGGATCGCCTCCCGCTTGAGGTCGATCTGGATCCGCATCCCCGTCCGGTCGGAGTGGTCCTTCACGTCCGAGACCTCGGTCAGGACCTTGTCGCTGACGAGGTCCGCGATCTTCTTGATGACCCCCGAGTCACCGCCCTTCTTCACGCCGTACGGCAGCTCGGTGACGATGATCGCGTTTCGGCCGCCGCGCAGCTCCTCGATGTGAGCGCGTCCGCGAACGATGATCCGGCCGCGGCCGGTGCGGTAGGCATCGCGGATGCCACTGCGCCCGACGACGATCGCGCCTGTCGGGAAGTCGGGCCCCTTCACGTGCTTCATCAGGTCCTCGACGTTGGTCTCGGGCTTGTCGATCAGCTGCACGATCGCGTCCACGACCTCGCCCAGCCGATGCGGTGCCATGTTCGTCGCCATGCCGACGGCGATACCCGACGAGCCGTTGACGAGCAGGTTCGGGAACCGCGAGGGAAGAGAGGACGGCTGACGTCGTGACTCGTCGTAGTTCGGCTCGAACTCGACGGTGTCGGCGTCGATGTCGCGGAGCATCTCCGTCGCGAGCCGCGTGAGCCGCGCTTCCGTATAGCGCATGGCGGCCGCAGGGTAGTCGTCGATGTTCCCGAAGTTCCCCTGGCCGTCGACGAGCCTGTAGCGCAGCGAGAACGGCTGCGCCATGCGGACGAGCGTGTCGTAGATGGCCTGGTCGCCGTGCGGGTGGTAGTTCCCCATGACGTCACCGACCACGCGCGCCGACTTGAGCCGCGGGCGGTTCGGCTGCAGACCCGCCTCGTGCATCGAGTACAGGATCCGGCGATGCACGGGCTTCAAGCCGTCGCGCACGTCCGGAAGCGCGCGCGCGACGATGACGCTCATTGCGTAGTCGAGGAAGCTCGAGCGCATCTCCTGCTCGAGCTCGCGCGGCTCGATCCTGCCCGAGCCGAGCGGCTCGACGACGTCAGACATCCAGGAACCTCACCTCGCGGGCGTTCTGCTCGATGAACAGGCGGCGCGGCTCGACCTGGTCGCCCATGAGCGTCGAGAAGACCTGATCGGCGGCGGCCGCATCCTCCACCTCGACGCGCACGAGCATACGGTTTGCGGGATTCATCGTCGTCTCCGCGAGCTCCTCGGCGTCCATCTCGCCGAGGCCCTTGAAGCGGCTTACCTGGATGCCTTCCTTCGCCAGCTCGAACGCCAGGTCGCGGAGTTGTCCGAAGGTCTCTGCCCGACGCGTCTTCTTGCCGAATGTGATCGTGAAGGGCGGGTACCCGACGAGCTCCGCGAGCCGCGAGTACGTCTTCCTGACGTTCGCGTAGATCGGTGAGGCGAGGAGCTCGGTCGGTACCACGACGCTCGCCGCCGCCCCCGTCTCCCGCTCGATGATCTTGAGCACCGACCCGTCGTCGTCGGAGGAGAGCACCGAGAGCTCGTAGCCGTTCGGCTCGAGCTCGCCGAGCGCGTCGGCGATCCCGCCTGCGTCCGTCTCGACGATCCGATGGTCGATGACGAAGTTGCCGGCACCCGCGCCGAAGTCCTCGCGCAGCCTCGACGCCCACCCGTCGAACTCGTGCAGGATCTTCCCGAAGCGCCCGAAGCGTGCCTCGGTCAGCTTCTGCGTCGCACCGCGGCGGTCCGTGACGTCCATGTCCTTCACCCGCTCGCGGACGAGCAGCTCCTCGAGCTGCGACTCCTTCTCGACGTACCGTTGGACGCTCCCGATCTTCACGCGGTAGAGCGGCGCCACGGCGATGAACACGTGCCCGCGCTCGACCAGCTCCTGCATCTGGCGGTAGAGGAAGGTGAGGATGAGGGTCCGGATGTGCGCGCCGTCCACGTCGGCGTCGGTCATGACGATCACCCGGTGGTAGCGCAGCCTCGTGACGTCGAACTCGTCGCCGATGCCCGTGCCGATGGCGGTGATCATCGACTGGATCTCCTCGTTCGAGAGGACTTTGTTGATCCGGTTCTTCTCGGCATTGATGACCTTGCCGCGGAGCGGCAGGATCGCCTGGAACGTCCGGTCGCGCGCGTCGACGGCGGAGCCTCCGGCCGAGGCGCCCTCGACGAGGAAGAGCTCGGCGGACTCGGGATCGTTGATCTGGCAGTCGGCGAGGCGGCCTGGGAGCGAGTTCGACTCGAGGGCGCTCTTCCGCCGCGTGAGCTCGCGCGCTTTCCGCGCGGCCTGGCGCGCGCGGGCGGCCGATACCGCCTTCGTGATGATCTGACGCGCGTCGGTCGGGTTCTCCTCCAGGTACTCGGCGAGCTTCTGGTTCACCGTGGTCTTGACGAGCGTCTCGATGTGCGGGTTCCCGAGCTTCGTCTTCGTCTGGCCCTCGAACTGCGGGTTCTGGAGCTTGACCGAGATCACCGCCGCGAGCCCCTCGCGAACGTCGTCGCCCTCGAGGTTCTCCTCCTTCTCCTTGATCAGGCCCTTGTCCCGCGCGTAGCGGTTCAGCGTTCCCGTCAGCGCCGCCTTGAAGCCCGAGAGGTGCGCGCCGCCCTCGGTCGTGTTGATGTTGTTCGCGAACGAGAAGACCGACTCGACGTACGAGTTGTTCCATTGCATCGCGACCTCGACCTGGCTCTCCTCGCCCTCGCCCTCGAAGTAGACGACGTGCTTGTGAACTGCGTCCTTCGAGCCGTTGATGTACGCGACGAAGTCGCGGATGCCGCCTTCGTAGTGGAACTCATCGGTCTTGCCACCGGCGCGCTCGTCGCGGAGGACGATTCTGAGGCCGCGCGTCAGGAAAGCCGTCTCGCGAAGACGCTGCGTGAGCGTCGCGGCGTCGAACTCGGTCTCGTCGAAGACCTCGGGGTCCGGGATGAACGAGATCGTCGTCCCGGACTCGTCCTTCGGCGCCACGCCGATCGTCTGCATGTCCGCGTTCGGCTCTCCGCGCGTGAACTCCTGGCGGTAGACCTTCCCGTCGCGCCGAACCTCCGCAACGAGCCACTCCGAGAGCGCGTTCACGACCGACACGCCGACCCCGTGCAGCCCACCCGAGACCTTGTAGCCGTCGCCGCCGAACTTGCCGCCGGCGTGGAGCTTCGTCAGAACGACGGTCAGCGCCGGAAGACCTTGGTCGGCGACGGTGTCCACCGGGATGCCCGCACCGGCGTCCTTCACCGTCACCGAGTTGTCGGGATGGATCGTGACGTCGACGAGCTCGTTCCGGCCGGCGAGGGCCTCGTCCACCGCGTTGTCGACCACCTCGTAGACGAGGTGATGAAGGCCTCGCGACCCTGTCGACCCGATGTACATGCCGGGGCGAAGCCGGACCGGCTCGAGGCCTTCAAGGACCGTGATGTCCTTTGCGGTGTAGGCTGGTTCGGCCAATAGAAAAAGCCCTGCAAATCGAGGTTTTGCGGGCTACGGAGCAGTCTATCAGAAATCGCGGTCGGAGCGGGCCCTCGCGAGGCTCGCCCGGGCCGCTCTGGCGACCAGTTCGCGGAGGTCCGGGTCCTGGATCTCGGAGGTCAGCGAGTCGGCTTTCGAGACCACTTCCGGAGACGCCGGCACGGGGTCGGCGGAGACCTCGTCCGCCGTGCTCGGAGGCTCGGGAATCGGGCCTACCTTGAAGCGCAGCTTCGGCGGCGCGGCCGGGCCGAGCGCGCCGCTCAACCGCTCGCCGATCTCGGGCGCCAGCCGGTCGAGCTCGAACGCCCACGTCGCGGACGACGTCGCGACGTGCAGCGTCCCGTCGCGGGCGACTCGCTGCGGCCACGCCTGCCTCGCCACGGCGTCGCCGACGGCAGCCGGCCAGGCTGCGGTGATCTCCGCCAGGGCGAGCCCCGTTCCTCCGCCGCTTGCGGCGAGAGTGCGGTGGACTTCCTTGTCGATCCGCTCCACGACCGCCTACTCCGACCGCACCGTACCCGGTGACACGACGAGCGACTGCGTGGGCTCCGCCGGAAGCGCGGCGGGCGACGTCGCCGTCACGATGGTCTGACCGCCGTCCGCGATGAGCGACGCCAGCGCAAGCCGGCGGTCGCCGTCGAGCTCCGAGAGGACGTCGTCGAGAAGCAGGAGCGGCGGCACGCCGGTTCTCGACCCGATCGCCTCCGCCTCCGCGAGCACGAGCGAGAGCACCGCGACTCGCTGCTCGCCCTGGGACGCGAAGTGGCGAAGCTCGCGCTCGCCGACCATCAGCTCGACGTCGTGCAGATGAGGGCCGAGCCCCGTCAGCCCACGCTCGAGATCACGCGAGAGTCGTGTCTCGAGATCCGCTGTCGTGGGCGAGGCCGAGTCGTAGGAGATGGTCGCCCCGGTGACGCCGAGGCGCCCTGCGATCACCGAGAACGACGGCGCGAGGAGCGCGACCGACTCGCTCCGCGCGCCGGCGAGCGACTGGCCGAGCGCGACGACGGCTTCCGTCCAGGGATCGAGGGCCTCGCGCGTGGAGATGCCGGCAGCCAACCTACGAAGCGCCGCGTTCCTCTGGCCGACAGCGGCCGCGTACTCGGCCGGCAGCCCGGCACGAGCAGGGAACAGGCGGCCGAGGGTCCGATCGAGATACGCGCGGCGGGTAGCCGGCGCGCCCTTGACCACGCCGAGGCGGTCGGGCGTGAAGACGAGCGTTCGGAGCTCGTGACGGAGTTGCTCGGCCGAGCCCAGCAGCGCACCGTTGAGACGCGCCCGTTTCGGCTCGCGTACACCGAGCGCGAGCTCGGCCTGGAACACCGCCGCACCGGTCTCCCCGGCGAGACGCACGCGCGCGGCTTCCGCTCCGAAGCGGATCATCCGAGTGTCGTCGCGAGTTCGCGGGGAGAAGCCCTGCGTGCCGACGTGCAGCGCCTCGAGCAGGTTCGTCTTCCCGGCACCGTTCGGCCCGGTGACGAGTACGACACCGGGCTCGAGCCCGAGCTCGAGGCGTGCGTAGGAGCGGAAGTCGCGGAGAACGACTTCGCGGACGATCAGGCCTCCCGGCTCAGTCAGGGAGCCGGATCGGCATGATCAGGTACCAGAAGCTCTCGTCCGGCGACACGATCAGGCCCGGGCGGAGCGGATTGATCAGCTTGAGCTGCACGGTGTCCGTCGACACCGCCTCGAGGCCGTCGCGAAGGAACTCCGGGTTGAACCCGATCTCCAGCGGCTCGCCCGCGTAGTCGATCTGGATCGACTCCCGCCCTTCGCCCACGTCCTGCGTCTGTGCGGTCACGTTCAGCTCGCCTTCGGCGAAGCGGAGACGGAGCGGCGCGTTGCGCTGGGCGAGGACGCCTGCGCGGCGGATTACCTCGAGCAACGGGGCCCTCGCGGTCGAGATCTCGGCCTCGAACGTCTCCGGAAGGAGCTGCTCGTAGTTCGGGAACTGCCCGTCGATCCGCCTGCTCGTCAGCCACACGTCGGCGGCGCCGAAGATCACGTGATTGTCGTGCAACCCAAGCTTCACCTCGTCGCTCCCGGCAGCCAGACGGCCGAGCTCCTGGAGTGCTCGGGCCGGGATGATGGCGTCGAGCTCGGCGCCGCCCGCTGCAAGCGCGGTCTCCTTCACCGCGAGCCGGTAGGAGTCGGTGGCGGCCATGACGAGCTTCTCGCCGGCGAGCTTCACGAGGATGCCGGTGAGCACGGGGCGCGACTCGTCTCGGGACGAAGCCCGAGCGACCTTGTCGATCGTGGCGAGAAGCTCCGGGGCCGTGACGGTGTGCAGCTCGCCGTCGACCGGCGGTAGGCGCGGGAAGTCCTCGGCGCTGTAGACGTTCAGCCTCGAGGAGTGGCTCCCCGAGGTGATCGTGAGGACGCCGTCTCCCTCCTCGTGCGTGAGCGTCACGTTCTCGTCCGGCAGCAGCCGCGCGAGGTCCGTCAGAAGCTTTCCCGGAACGACGACAGAGCCGTCGCCCGCCACCTCGCCTGCGATCGTCGCGCGGAACGAGATCTCCATGTCCGTCGAGGCGAGGAGCAGCCTGCCCTCCTCTCCGCGTAGGAGGATTCCGCTCAGGACCTGGACGGCGCCCCGCGTCGACAGGCCTCGCGAGACCGTCGCGAGCGCGGCAGCAAGATCACCTCGCGAACAGGTCGCGCGAAGCTCGGTACCGGAGGCTAGGTCTGTGGTCATGAACTAAAGAAAAACCTTCGTAGAAGTAGTAGGAGTGTGAATGACGGGGACGACGCACCGATTCTGCCGCAAGAGCGGGGAAAACGCCGGTGGACAAGGCTGTTGGTGGCCGTCCACCGCTTCCACAGGCCATGCGAGCCGGACTCGCGGGACCCCCACTTCAGCGGGCCCGCTTGACGCGCGCGGTCAACTCTTGCACGAGGTTGTACACAGACCGGTCCTCGTTGATCAGGCGGGTGATCTTCGAGGTCGCGTGCATGACGGTGGTGTGGTCGCGCCCTCCGAACTCCTTCCCGATCTTGGGCAACGACGAGTCGGTGAGCTCACGCGAGAGGTACATCGCGACCTGGCGGGGATACGCCACCGATTGCGAGCGGCGAGGGCTCACGAGCTCGTCGAGCGTCACGCCGAAGCGCTCGGACACCGCCTCCTGGATCCGCGGGATCGTGACCTCGGGCGCTGCGTCACCCTGCGGGAAGACGTCCTTCAGAACCTGCTCCGCGAGCTCGACGGTCATCGCCCGGTCCGTGAGCGAGGAGAAGGCGACGACGCGTGTCAGGGCTCCCTCGAGCTCGCGGATGTTCGACGAGATCCGACCGGCGATGAACGTCAGGACCTCGTTGTCGTCGATCGCGATCCGCTCGGTATTCACCTTCTTGCGCAGAATCGCGATACGGGTCTCGAGGTCGGGCGGCTGGATGTCCGTGATGAGCCCCCACTCGAAGCGCGACCGGAGCCGCTCCTCGAGCGTCGCGATCTCGCGCGGCGGTCGGTCGGAGCTGATGATGATCTGCGAGCCACCTTCGTAGAGCGAGTTGAACGTATGGAAGAACTCCTCCTGGATCCGCTCCTTGCCCTCGAAGAACTGGATGTCGTCGACCAGGAGGACGTCGTAGTTCCGGTAGCGGCGCTTGAACCCCTCGATCCGCTTGTCGCGCAGCGAGTCGATGAAGTCGTTCATGAAGGTCTCGCTCGTGACGTAGCGGTGGGTGAGCCGCCGCGAGTGCTGGCGCACGTAGTGCGCGATCGCCTGGAGCAGATGCGTCTTGCCGAGCCCCGTGCTGCCGTAGATGAAGAGCGGGTTGTACGCCTGTGCGGGTGCCTCGGCCACCGCCAGCGCGGCAGCATGCGCGAACCGGTTCGAGGACCCGATGATGAAGAGGTCGAACGTGTACTTCCGGTTCAGCTCCGGCTCGCCGGAGTCCCGGTAGCGGAGGTCCTGCTCGCTATCGCGTGCGTCGACCTGGCCCGCAGGTGCAGCGGGCGGCGGCCCCGGTCGGGGATCCGTTGACGTCTGCGGAGGGTCGGCGATGACGAAAGACACGAGAAGATTTCGGCCGAGAGCCTCCCGGGCCGCCGCCGATACGAGCGTCGAGAAGTGGCTCTCGACCCAGTCCCGCGTGAAGTCGTTCGGAAGAGCGACCCTGAGGCCGTCGTCGTCGAGCGACTTCGGCTCCGCCTGTGCGAACCAGGTTTCGAAAATCGTGTCGCTGAGGGACCCGCGGAGGCTGCCGGCGATGGCGGTCCAGGCGCTGTAGGAGGTCAGTTCAGTGGTTCGTGCCACTCTTGTCGGGCTCCTGCGGGCGGTCGCGAGAACGGCGAGCATACCACCGTGCGCGCGTGCTCTCAATGGGCATTTCCGACACCTCTGTGGAAGAAAACGGGGCATCATTTGCAGGGCTTTTGTCTATTCCACACAACAATCCACAGGTGTGGAAGACGAACGCCCGTTTGCCGGAGAGGCAACTGCCCATGCGCATGAGCAGCGATTTCGGAACGGACCCGCGGCCGGTGCTCTGTGGAAAACCTTCGCTGCTGAGTGGTTGTCTATACTCGTCGCTCCGATCTGCAGGAACAGCTCTTCGTAAGACGACAAGACCGTGAAACGCACCTACCAGCCGAACGTGCGCCGCCGTAAGCGGCGCCACGGGTTTCGAGCGCGGATGTCGTCGCGCGGCGGCCGCGCGATCCTGAAGCGGCGCCGCGCGAGAGGTCGCAAGCGGCTCTCCGCCTGAAGGCGCAGGCCGTGCAGCGCCGCCACCGGCTCTCGCGCTCGCGCGACTTCGACGACGTGTACCGGCGAGGGACCTCGACGTCCACGCGGTACCTCGTCCTCCACTGGTTTCCGCGCGAGGACGACTCGGACGGCGACCCGCGGCTCGGCCTCGCTGTCCCCCGGTCGGTTGGTTCGGCGGTGATTCGGAGCAGGATGAAGCGTCAGCTCCGGGAGGCCTGGCGGCGCGTCATCTCCGAGGTGCCCCTCGGCCACGACTACGTCCTCGTCGCACGCCCGGGGATCGCAGAGCCGACACAGGCGCGCGGGCAGGACTGGCTCGTTTCCGAGCTCACGGACGCCCTCGGGAGGGTGCGCCGGTGAGGCACGTGGGCATCGCCCTCGTTCATGCGTGGCGGTGGACGTTCGGCCTCCTCACGCCGCCCGGCACCTGCAAGTTCCACCCGAGCTGCTCCCAGTACGCGATCGACGCGCTCCGGGAGCAGGGGCTCGTTCGCGGAACCGTGCTCGCGGGATGGCGGCTCCTTCGCTGCAATCCCTGGAGCCACGGCGGGGTGGACTACGCCCGTGATCAGAGCGTGTTCCCACTGCTGCGGTCGAGGCGGGCGAAGACGTGATCGTCGCCGGGGTCCTCTCCCCGATCGAGAACGTCCTCACGGAGGTCCTCACCTGGCTCCACGACACGGGCGGGCTGACGTGGGCGTGGTCGATCGTCGGGCTCACCGTGATCGTGCGGATGCTCCTGGTGCCGCTCGCGATCAAGCAGATCCACTCGATGCAGAGCCTCCAGATCCACGCGCCGGAGATGAAGGCGATTCAGCAGCGCTACAAGAGCGATCGCCAGAAGCAGAGCGAAGAGCTCATGAAGTTCTACAAGGAAAACAAGATCAACCCGTACGCCTCGTGCTTGCCGATCGTCTTCCAGATCCCGATCTTCATCGCGCTCTTCTTCGTCCTCAGAGATTTCGAGGACGAGATCTTCCCGCAGTTCCCCTCCTCGTCGCTCGACTGGCTGGGGCTCGTGGACATCACCGAGCCGACGAAGGACGGGTGGGGCCCGCTGCTGCTCGTCGTCTACGTGGCCAGCCAGCTCACCTCGACCTACCTCATGTCCACGTCGATGCAGAGCGCCGCGCAGCGCTGGCTGATCATGCTGCTGCCGATCTTCTTCATCCCGTTCATCCTCAACTTCCCGTCGGGGCTGATGATCTACTGGCTGACGACGAACCTCTGGACGACGGGCCAAGGGATCACCACGCGGAGGCTCATGCCGCGTCCAGCGCCACCCCCGAAGCGGTCGAGCCGGACGCCTCCACGAGAGACTGCCGCGGCGACGCCCACGCCGGCAGACGGCGACGGCGCCCCGGAATCTGCGCCGGCGGGGCCCCCTCGCCGCGTCAAGCGGAAGAAAGGCGGCCGCAAGCGATGACGGACGAGGCGACCGGAGTGCAGGTCGAGACGACCGGCGAGACCGTCGGCGAGGCGAAGTGGACAGCGCTCCGCGAGCTCGAGCGCCTCGTCCCAGGGCTCGATCGCGACGGCGTCGAGTTCGAGGTCCTCTCCGAAGGAGAGCGAGGGCTCCTCGGTGTCGGCTACACGCCCGCACGCGTGGTCGCGCGCGTGGCCGACGCCATACCGGTCGGCGAGAGCGAGAGTGAGGATGCGGCCTCGGCTCGCGAGTTCGTGGAACGGATCGCGGAGGCGATCGGAGCAGGCGTCACGGTCAGCGCCGGCGAGCGGGACGGTGTCGTCACCGTGACGTGCTTCGGCGACGACCTGGGATTGCTGATCGGCAAGCACGGGCAGACGATCGACGCGATTCAGTACCTCGCGAACGCGATCGAGCGCACCGAGGGCGGTTCCCACGAGATCGTCGTGGACGCAGCCGGGTATCGCGCACGGCGTACCGCCACGCTTGAGGCGGTGGCGCAGCGAGCGGCCCGTCGCGCGGCGTCCACGGGCCAGGAGATCGAGCTCGAGCCGATGACCTCGATCGAGCGCAAGATCGTGCACGAAGCGCTCAAGGAGGACGACGACGTCGAGACCGAGAGCGAGGGCTCGGAGCCGAACCGGTACGTCGTGATCTATCCGCGGGCGACCTCGGACGCGTAGGAGCGGGAGATCTCCCGCACGCCGGACTCGGACGCGTTCCTCGAACGCTGGCTCGCGGCCGCCGTCGCCACGCCCGGTGCGACCGGCCTCGGAACACTCGACGAAGCACGTCGCGTCCTCCTCGTGGACGCCTTGCGGGCAGCGCCGCTCGTGCGCGCGGAGGAGGGGCCGGTAGTCGACGTCGGCTCGGGCAGCGGCTCGCCCGGGATCCCGCTCGCCGTCGCGTTCCCCGATCGCCCGTTCACGCTGCTCGAGGCCGAGCGGCGCAAGTGCGACTTCCTCCTCCGCATGGCCGCGGAGCTCCCGAACGCCGGAGTGGTCTGGGCTCGCGCCGAGGAGCGCACCCTCGAGACCGAAGGGATTGCGCTGGCGAAGGCTCTTGCGAAGCCTCCGGTCGCGGCGGAGCTGTGCCTCCCGCTCGTCCGCACGGGCGGGGTCGCCATCCTGTGGGTCGGGGAGACGGCGGATCTCGACCACGTCCGGCGCGTGGCCGCGGAGCTCGGCGGCGAGCTGGAGTCGGCCGCCGACGGACTCGTCGTGCTCAGGAAGCTGCGACCGACGCCGCCGGGCTTTCCGCGGCGTGCGGGGATGGCGAAGAAGCGCCCGCTGCCGTAGATCGCACTCAACCCGTGGCGTCGAGCCAGAGGGCCTTGTACGCGAGCTGCTGATGGGGATGCTGCCGCTCGCTCCTGCCGGCGATCGCGAATCCCCACCCGGTGACGAGCTCTTCCTGCGCGCGGAGGTCGCGCTCCTCGTTGAAGACGCCGATCACGAGACGGTCTGCGTACGAGAGCAGGCGCTCGACGAGCTCGCGACGCCGCGGAACGGGAACGTAGTCGAGCGTCGTCCTGACGACGTCGAAACGGTGAGGCGGCCGCCAGGCGATCGCGTTTCCGACCCAGATGCGATCGGCCCACCGCGGAAGCCGGCTTCGGGCGAGCTCTGCGAGATCGGGCGAGATCTCGAGCCCGTACGGCTCGACCCTGGCCCACATGGCCATGCTCTCCATCAGGTGCCCGTTGGCGCAGCCCACGTCGAGGAAGCTCTGACCCTCCTCGACGGCGTCGGCGACGAGTGAGCGCGCCCGTTCCCAGCCCGCCTCGTCACGGCTGCTGCCGGCCCCGCCCGCGGGCGTCTTGGCCGCGAGATACGCAGGGACGACGAGAGCCGCGATGGCGTCGTGCCATCCCGCGTCGTCGAGCTCGCCGCGGGCGTACGCGGCGTCGATCGCAGCCGTCTCCCGCCAGCTCCGCTCCTTCGCGGACTCGAGCTTCTCGTCCACCGCGCGAGCGTACCCAGAGCGTCCGGCGCTCTCGTTAGGTTGAGCGGGTGCCCGCCCGGGTCTACGCGATCGCGAACCAGAAGGGCGGCGTCGGGAAGACGACGACCGCGGTCAACGTGGGCGCCTGTCTCGCGGAGGCCGGTGAGCGTGTTCTGCTCGTGGATCTCGATCCGCAGGCGAATGCGACGTCGGGCCTCGGCCTGCGCGCGAACGGCGCCTCGACGCACGAGCTGCTCGACGGTGTCCCGCTCGCGGAGCTCGCAAAGCCCTCCGGCTTCCCGAACCTCGACGTCGTCATGGCCAAGAGCGACCTCGCCGCCGCGTCGGTCGAGCTCTCGACACGGCCCGGGGGCGAGCGCTACCTCGCGGACGCGCTCGCCGGCAGCCTCGATCCGTACTCGTTCGTCTTCCTCGACTGCCCACCGTCGTTCGGGCCGCTGACCGTCAACGCCCTCGCGGCGGCCGAGCACGCGCTCGTGCCCGTGCAGGCCGAGTACTACGCCCTCGAGGGGCTCTCGCAGCTCCTCGGAACGATCAACCTCGTGAAGGCGCGTCTCAATCCGACGCTTGCGGTGGCCGGCATCCTCGTGACGATGGCGGACGGGCGCACGCGGCTCGCGGCCGAGGTCGAGTCCGAGCTTCGCCGCCACTTCGGCGAGCTCGTCTTCACGGCAACCGTGCCCCGCTCGGTCCGCCTCGCCGAGGCGCCGAGCCACGGGCTTCCTGCGATCGCCTACGACCGGCGCTCGGCCGGTGCGGAGGCTTACTGGAAGGTGGCGATGGAGCTTGTCGAGCGTTCCTAGAGAGCGGCGCGGCCTCGGCCGCGGCCTCGAGGTCCTCCTGGGCGATGCGGGTCAGCCGGAGCTGCTGCACCTCGCCGTGGAGTCGATCCATCCGAACCCGCGCCAACCGAGGCGCCGCTTCGAGCCGGAGGCCGCAGCCGGCCTGGCGGCGTCGATCAGGCTCCAAGGGGTGCTGCAGCCGATCGTCGTCCGACGCCGCGCCGAGGGCGGCTTCGAGCTGATCGCAGGCGAGCGGCGCTGGCGAGCGGCGCGTGCGGCAGGGATGCCGACGCTGCCGGCGCTCGTCCGAGACGCCGACGACAGCGACTCGCTCCTGCTCGGCCTCGTCGAGAACGTGGCCCGCGAGCAGCTGTCCGTAGTGGAGGAGGCCCGTGCGTACGCGTCTCTCGTGGACGAGTTCGAGCTCTCGCTCGGCGACGTCGCGGAGCGGGTCGGACGCTCGAAGTCGGCGGTCTCGAACCGCCTTCGCCTGCTCGAGCTCCCGGAGGAGGTGCTGTGGATGCTCGCGCGCGGCGACCTCACCGAAGGCCATGCGCGGGCGGTGCTCGCCGTTCCGGACGACGAGGCGCGACGCCGACTTGCGCGCCGCATCGTGAAAGAGGGGCTCACGGTACGAAGCGCGGAGCGGGCGGCTCGAGAAGGCGGGGCCAAGCGGCGCCCGCGCCGTGCCTCGCTCCTCGACCCGGCGCTGGTCGATCGTGCAACCGCTGCAGCCGAGCGCCTGACGGGGTTCCCGTCACGCGTCGTCGGCGGGAAGCTGCAGATCGCGTTCGACGACGAGACGAGGCTCGAAGAGCTTGTCGAAGCGCTCGAGGCTGCCGCGTAACAACAGGCCTTTCCCACCGAAAGAGACGCAACAGCCGAGCCGGAGGCGGGCTTTGCCCGCCGGGAGGCCTGTCGCATCGTGCTCTCAGCCCGGGACTGAAGGAGGGGGCACGTGGGGGAACCATGGGGTTCCCCCACGATTCATGGGCGATCCTGGACTCGAACCAGGGGCCTCCGCCTTATCAGAGCGGCGCTCTAACCGACTGAGCTAATCGCCCGAGCCCGTTGCTCCGGGGCCGCAACTGTAGCGCAGGCCTCATGTCTAAGATGAGACGGCCGGCGATGCGAGAAATGACCCTCTACGGTGTGAGCTTCGAGCCCGTCGGCAAGCAGCCGATCGTGCTGTTGAAGACGGCCGACGACGACAAGTTCCTTCCGATCTGGATCGGTCATTCGGAGGCGGCCGCGATTCTCATGAAGCTGCAGGGCGCCACGGCGCCACGGCCGATGACGCACGACCTGCTCACGGACGTCGTCTCGGAGCTCCAGGGCGAGGTCGTGAAGGTGACCGTCACCGAGCTTCGCGAGAACACGTTCTACGCCCGTATCACCATCGTTCAGGACGGCCGGGAGCTCGAGATCGACTCGCGTCCGTCGGACGCCATCGCACTCGCGGTGCGGTGCGACGCGCAGATCTTCGCCGCCGAGGACGTGATCGAGGAGTCCGGGATCGACTTCCAGGCCGAGGACCAGGACCAGCCGGGGCTCATGGCGGCGTCGCGACTCTCCGACCTCGACCCCGACGAGTTCCGCCGGTTCCTGGAGAACGTGACCGTCGAGGAGTTCGCCTCCAGTCTCGAGGAGCTCGAGTTCGAGGAGCCCGCCGACGAAGAGGACGAGGAGGACGAGGACACGTAGGGCTCTACGCGAGCGTGACGGAGACGACGAGTGCGGTTCCGTTGAAGATCGCGTGGACGAGCATCGGTGGGTAGACGCTCGAGGTCCTCTCGCGCAGCCAGCCCACGATGATCCCGAACACGGTCAGGACCGGCAGGGCGACGAGGAGCCCGTGCGCGGTACCGAAGAGCACGCCCGTGACGACGATCGCGACCCATGCGCCGTACGGCGCGAGTAGCGCGAACCCGAGCCCACGGTAGGTGAGCTCTTCCACGGCCGGGGCGACGAACGTGACGACGACGAAGAACGCGGCGAAAGCGCCGGCACGGCTCGAGTCCCACTCGTCGGGAACGAGCCCTTGCTCGTCGCTGGCGTCGAGGAACGGTGAGAACGCGGCGCTCGCGACCCAGATCCCGACGAGTGCGAGGAGGCAGAGCCCCAGCGCCTTCCCCCAGGACACCGGCGACCGGAGCCCGAACGCGTCGCGCTTGGGCAGGCCGCGCGCGATGAGCAGCAGGATTCCGAGCATGATCCCGTACTGGACGAGCGCGGCGACCGATGACGAGTAGCGGTAGGCGATGTCGTCGGGCGTCTCCGTATCGCCGAGCCGCGACGCATAGCCGAGGGCGGCCAGCGCGAGGACGAACACGAGCCAGCCCACGAGCCGGCCGGGCAAAGGTCGACCGAGCGTCGCGGTCTCCACGCGAGACATTCCATCACGCCGCGTCTGCAGAGCGGCTGAGGAGCGAGGCAGCGGCTGTCGAACACGGCGGGGTGACGGCTAGCATCACGCCATGAGCCCGACGGGCCGGCGTTCTTCGATCGACCCGGAGCTGCTGCACGCGCGGAACCGTCGCCTGCGCGCGGCCCGTCGCCGGCGGCGCCGGCGGGGCATGATCGTCGGGTTCGCGCTGCTCGCCGTGGTCGGAGTCGCTGCCGCCATCGGAGGCGGGGCGGCCGTGTTCGCGTACGGCTCGTCCTGCGATCTCGGCTCGCTGCGATCGATCCGGATCGGCCAGAACTCGTTTCTCTACGCCGCTGACGGCTCACTGCTCGGATCGATTCCCGCAGAGCGCAACCGCCAGCCGGTGACGGTGGACAAGATGTCGCCCTGGATCCGCAAGGCGACGATCGCGATCGAGGACCGCCGCTTCTTCGAGCACGGAGGAGTCGATGTCGAGGGGATCGCCCGAGCTGCCGTGACGGATATCAGGGCCGGTCGCATCGTCGAGGGAGGCTCGACGATCACCCAGCAGCTCGTGCGGAACCTCTACATCTCGCGTGAGCGAACCGTCCAGAGGAAGCTGAAGGAGGCATGCCTCGCGACGAAGCTCGAGCGGCGGGAGTCGAAGCCCTGGATCCTGACGACGTACCTCAACCAGATCTACTACGGGAACCAGGCATACGGCATCGAGGCCGCGTCGCAGACGTACTTCTCGAAGCCGTCGCGTGAGCTGACCCTGCGGGATGCAGCGCTCCTGGCGGGGCTCACGCAGGCGCCCTCGATCTACAACCCGTTCACGGTGCCGCAGCGAGCCCGCGCGCGCCGCGACGAGGTCCTGCGCGCGATGCTCGATACGGGTGTCATCACGCAGCGCCGATACGCGCGAGCCGTGAAGTCGGGACTCGGTCTTGTCCCCGGCAGGCTCTACAGCCAGATCCGAGAGCCCTACTTCTTCGGCTACGTCCGCGACGAGCTGATCGAGAAGTACGGCGCCGGACGCGTCCGTGCGGGCGGGCTCCGCGTGTACACGACGATCCTGCCCAAGTACCAGCGGCTTGCCGAGGACGCGATCCGGAGCACGCTCACCGAGCCGACCGACCCGGCCGCCGCGCTCGTCTCGATCAGCCCGCGCACGGGCGCGATCCGAGCGATGGCCGCCGTCGTCCCGAACCGTCCGAGGAACCAGTTCAACCTCGTTTCGCAGGCGCGGCGACAGCCAGGCTCTACCTTCAAGACGTTCGTGCTCGCCGCGGCGATCGAGATGGGCATCAACCCCGACTCGACGTACTACATGTCCGCACCGTTCACGTACCGGATCCATCCGGCCGGCAACTGCGAGGACGAGAGCTGGTGGTGCGTCTCGACGTACGCGAACGACTACTACGGCTGGAGCTCGATCCGCAGCGCGACCATTCGCTCGGACAACACGGTCTACGCGCAGCTCACGCTTGACGTCACCCCCGAGAAGGTGGCCGACGTCGCCCGCCGGATGGGCGTCCGCTCGCAGCTCGACATCCGAGGCTCGGTCGTCCCGGCGATCGGCCTCGGTTCCGTAGCGGTGTCCCCGCTCGATCTCGCGTCCGCGTACGCGACGATCGCGGCGGGAGGCGTCTACGCGGAGCCGATGGCGATCCGCAAGGTCGTCCTCCCCGACGGGCGCGAGGACAAGCAGGCGGGCTGGGGCGTGGCCGTTCGGCGGCGCGCGATCTCGGAGGGGACCGCGGCGATGATCACGCGCATCCTCGAGCAGAACGTTCAGTCCGGGACCGGAACCCGGGCGGCGTTCGGCCGTCCTGCGGCCGGCAAGACCGGGACGAACGAGGAGCACAAGGACGCGTGGTTCGCCGGGTACACGCCCGACCTCGCGACCACGACCTGGGTCGGCTACACCCGCGCCGAGATCCCGATGGAGAGTGTCCACGGGATTGCCGTCAGCGGCGGGACCTTCCCCGCAGAGATCTGGCGTCTGTTCATGGAGCACGCGCTCGAGAACGTGGAGCCGACGCCGTTCGCCGAGCCGTCCCACTGGCCCGAGTGGAAGTCCTTCACGCGGGGCGAATACGCGCTGACGTACGACCCGAGCTATGTGCCCGAGGCTCCCGCCGAGACGGAAGAGTCACCGCCCCCCGCACAGCAACCTCCGAAGCCCTCGCCCGGCCGTATCCCGTAGAGGCGCGCGATGGGGACGCTGCGCACGGTCGACGAGGCGCTCGCGCTCGTCCTCGAACGTGCCTTGCGCCTGCCGACGGAGCAGGTAAGCCTCGGTCGCTCGTTCGGGAGGGTCGTCGCGGAGCCGGCTCTCGCGCGAGTCGACCTGCCGCCGTTTCCGAGCTCTGCGATGGACGGGTACGCGGTTCGGGCAGAGGAGACTCCCGGGCAGGCTCCCGATCACCGGGCGGATCGCGGCCGGCAGCCCTCTGGACGGGCCGCTTCCCCCGGGATCCGCGGCTGCGATCGCAACCGGCGGGACCGTCCCCGACGGCGCGAACGCGGTCGTCCCGGTCGAGCTGACGGCCGAGGCGGACGGCCATGTCGAGATCCGCGAGGCGGCAAGCCCGGATGCGCACATCCGGGCTCGGGGCGGTGACGTGCGGAAGGGCGAGACGGTCGTCGAGCCCGGCGCCATCCTCGGGACGCCCCAGATCGGAGCGCTCGCGGCAGCGGGAGTTGCAGAGGTCGCTTGTGCCCGGCGCCCGCGCGCAGCGGTGCTCGCGACCGGTTCGGAGCTCGTTGCGCCTGGCGAGCCGCTCGAGCCCGGCGAGATCTACGAGTCGAACCGAACGATGATCGCGGCCGTGCTTGCGACGGCAGGAGCGGAGGTCGTCGAGCTGCCCGTCGTCCGAGACGACGAGGAGTCGCACCGGGAGGCGCTCGCGGCGGGGCTCGAGACCGACGTTCTCGTGACGTCGGGCGGTGTCTCGATGGGGCCACACGACCTCGTGCGGCGCGTGGCAGCGGAGCTCGGAGTCGAGGAGGTCTTCTGGGGGATTGCGATCAAGCCGGGAAAGCCCCTCTCGTTCGGGGTCCGGGGCGCGACGCTCGTGTTCGGGCTCCCCGGAAACCCGGTCTCCTCGCTCGTCGGCTCGGTGCTTTTCGTGTGTCCCGCGCTGCGCGCGCTCCAGGGCGCGGCGACGCCCGGGCCGGTGTTCGAGAGCGGCCGGCTCGCACGGCCGCTTCGACGGAACCCGCACCGCGACGAGTTCGTCCGCGCCCGCGAGAGTCGGGACGATGAGGGTGCCTTGCTCGATCCCGTGGGCGGGCAGGAGTCACACATGATCGTCCGCGCGGCGGGCGCGGACGTGCTCGTGCACGTGCAGCGCGGTGAAGACGAGATCGCAGCCGGCGACCGGGTCCGCTTCGTCCGACTGCCCTAGCGCGCCTGCGGGCGTGTTGTTCCAGCGATGCGGCCGATCGCGCGGCGGACGGGCCCTGGAGCAGGCGGCTCGTCTCCGTGTGCGTACGGCACATAGCGTCCGAACGCGAGCGCCGCCAGCTGCGCCGCTACCGCTCCCCACGCGAGCCAGAGAAGCGCGGATGCCGGGGACACGTAGCCGACGGTCACGAGCCCGAGAACGAAGAGCGCAGCCTCGAGCACGTTGAGCCCGACCTCGTTCGCCAGCACGACCAGCCCGAGTACGGGGCCGAGGAGCCCGGCGAGGAAGATCGCCACGCGGGGCCAGAGGCGCGTACGCACGGGCAGCCAGATCCAGGCGTAGAGCGACGGCAGGACGAAGACCAGGGCATAGGGCTTCGCGAGCGCGACGACGACCGCCACCACCGCAAGTCCTGCCAGCGCCGTCGAGTAGCCGGCCAGCCGCTCCTCCGGTGTCGTCCTGTACGGAGGCGCGACCCGGCGACGGGCGACGAGCCAGCCGATCCCGAGGGCGATGCCCAGTAGGGCGAGCGCGGCATACGGCGGGTCCTCCACGAGCTCGGAGTACGGAGGAAGCGGGAGTGCGTCACCGGTCGGAAACACGCCCGTGAGCGCGCCCAGCCAGACGAGGAGCCCTCCGAAGAGCCACAGGCCGAGGCGAGCCCGGAGCGCGCGGAGGGCGGGCCTGAACGGCAACGCGCGCCGTCGTGCGCGCACTAGGAGGTCCAGCACCCCGAGAGCGAAGGGCACGACGGCGACGATCAGCGTCAGCCTGAAGGTCCAGCCGCTGGCCGCGCGGTCGCGGAAGAACACACTGTCGTGGGTCGGGAACACACTTCCTGCGCTTGCATCGACGGAGCCGATGAGCGCCTCGGTCGCCCGGCCGAGGCGCGTGAATCTCTCAACAGCAAGCGGTGCAGCCGGATCGCCTGCCGGGATCCCCGGGTCGTCGGGGTCGTGCGTGGTGAGCGTGACCGCGGCGACGTCTCGCCCGATCAGCGGCCCCTGCTCCCCCGCCGCGAACGGGACGGCGAGATCCACGAGCTGGGTCGCGACCGAGGGCAGCTCGGGATCCCGGCCGAACTGCTCCTCGATTCGCGCCGAGGCGGTTGCGACGAGAACGCGCGAGGGCGAATGCGCGTCGTCGCCGGCGAGCGCGAGCCGCGGATGCCCGCGCCCGCCGATCCCGTCGAGCACGATCGCCGCGATCGCTCCGTTCACGTACGGGGACTGCTCGACGAAGCGGCGGATGCCCGCGCCCCCGTACGCGCCTCCGTCGGTCGAGACGAGCACGAGCGTGCGTGCTGGCTCGGGTGCCGGCGCGAGCTCCTGCGGCGCATATCCGCGCGCGAGCTCGGCGAGTGCGGCAGTTCCCGACGCGTTGTCGCCGAGCGGCTGGGCAACCCCTGCGTTGTCCCGATGGGCGACGACGATGATGGCTTCCTCGGACCTGCCGGGGATCACGGTGACGACGTTCCGAAGCTCCACGAAGCCGAGGTCGGGGATGTCCGTGCTCCACACGTCTTCTTCCGCCGACAGGCCGAGCCTCGTGAGCTCCTCCGTGTACCACACCTCTGCCGCCTGCGCCTCCGCCGTGCCTGGCACGCGGGACGGGTACTGGGTCGCGAGATCTGTCGCGAGCGTTGCCGCTGCGCCACCGTCGAAGAGAGGGTCGAGCTGAGGTGGCGGCAGGGTCCCCGTTGGCGATATCGAAAACAGCAGGGCTAGCAACGCCGGCGCGACGACGATCGCCGCGATTCGTACGAGGCGCACGTTGAGAGGTTGATCGACGGTGCCGCGCCGCGCCCGCCGCCGCCATCCTCCGGGCCGAGCGGATTCCATCGCGGCCGAATACTAGGCAGCGAGGTGCGCGGACGGGCATCCTTAACATCACGTCGATGTCGACCACCGCGTCCACCATCCTCCTCGTCGACGACGAGGACTCCATTCAGACTTTGCTCACGTTCCCGCTCGAGCGGGACGGCTACAAGGTCGTGCAGGCCCGCGACGGCGAGGAGGCGCTCCGGAAGTTCGGCGAGGAGAGCATCGACCTCGTCGTGCTCGACGTGATGCTGCCGCGTCTCGACGGCCTCGAGGTCTGCAAGCGCCTGCGTACGCAGAGCAGCGTTCCGATCGTCATGCTGACGGCGCGCGGCGAGGAGCTCGACAAGGTGCTCGGCCTCGAGCTCGGCGCCGACGACTACATCACGAAGCCGTTCTCGATCCGCGAGTTCCGCAGCCGCGTGCGGGCGCTGCTACGCCGCGCTGCGGCGTCGCAGCAGGGCAGGGAGCGGGTCGAGGCGATCGATCGCGGGGACCTCAAGATCGATCTTCCGCGCAGAACCGTCGAGGTTCGGGGAGAAGTTGTCCAGCTCACCTTCATCGAGTTCGAGATGCTCGCGCTCCTCGCCTCGAGCCCCGGCGTCGTGTTCTCGAGGCGCGAGCTGCTCGAACGCCTCCGCGGCGGCGCGGACTACCGGGAGCCGCGCACGATCGACGTCCACGTTCGTCACCTGCGCGAGAAGATCGAGAGCGACCCCAGCAACCCCGAGCTGATCCTGACGATGCGCGGAGCGGGGTACCGATTCAGGTCTGAGTGAACATTCCGGGCGGCATCCGCGTCCGGCTGGCCCTCGGCGTCGTCGCGATCGTTGCCGGCGCGCTCGGCACCGCCTACCTGATCGTCGTTCCGTCGCTCGAGCAGCGCCTCGTGGACGCACGCCTCGATGAGCTCGCGAGGGAAGGTGCGCAGCTCGCGGGCACGCTCCCGGAGGACCAGCTGCTGTGGGACGACGAGATCGACGGGTTTGCCGCCGCGACGAACGCACGCGTGGTGGCATTCACCGTTCTCCCGCGGACCCCACCCGAACTTCTCCCGATTGCGGACTCGGGCCGAAGATCGCGCGACGTGGCAGAGGACGAGATCGCGCTTCGCGCCGCAGAAAGCCGGCAGATCGAGCGTGGACGGGTCACCGACGTGACGGGCGAGTTCGCCGAGGTCGCGGTGCCGCTCGACGTTGATGCAGTGATCCTGTTCCGCAGTTCGCTCGCTGACGCGCTGGCCACCGTCAAGCTGGTAGAGCGCCGGCTCCTGCTCGCCACCGCGTTCGCGCTCGCGTTGGCGCTCGTGCTCGGTCTGACCGCGGCCGGGATGCTCGCGCACCGGCTGCGACGCCTGGAGACGGCCGCCGAGCGAATCGCGGGCGGCGACTTCGAGGCTCCCATCGTCGATCGCGGTGACGACGAGATCGGGGAGCTCGCGTCCACGTTCGATCGCATGCGGGTTCAACTGGCGCAGCTCGACAATGCGCGGAAGGAGTTCGTCGCGAACGCATCCCACGAGCTGCGAACTCCGCTGTTCTCTCTCGGCGGGTTCCTGGAGCTCCTCGCGGACGAGGAGCTCGACGACGACACACGGCGCGAGTTCCTGGGGACGATGCAGGGGCAGATCGAGCGGCTCACGAAGCTCTCGACGGATCTGCTCGACCTCTCGCGTGTGGATGCAGGACAGCTCCGGGTGGGCGCCGAGCCCGTCGACCTGGGCGACGTCGTCAGGAGGCTTGCCGAGGAGTTCGAGCACGTAGCGGCGGCTTCCGGGCACGTGCTCGAGACGGACGCCGGAGACGACGTGTGGGCCATGGCCGACGAGGAGCGGATCGACCAGATCGGTCGAGCGCTGCTCATGAACGCGTTCGTGCACACGCCACACGGGACGCGGGTCGCCGTGAAGGCGGCGCAACGTGGCGCGCGCGCGGAGCTGACTGTGGCGGACGATGGCCCAGGAATCCCCGCGAGTCAGCGCGAGGCTGTCTTCGCGCGCTTCTACCGGGTCGAGGGCGGAAAGGCGTCCGGAAGCGGGCTCGGGCTGGCCATCGCCTGGGAGCTCGCGCGACTGATGGGCGGGTCGGTCCGGCTCGAGTCCGAGCCCGGTCGCACGGTCGTCACGCTCGATGTTCCCGCCGACGGCCGAAACGAGACCGAGCAGCTCGTGTTTTCACGTGAAAACGGCGCCGGCTCAGCGGGCGAACGGCAACTACGCTGAGCGCCATGCGCGTGCAGGTCCTCGCCGTGGGGCTCCTAGCCGGTCTCCTCGGCGCCGGGCTCGCTCTGGGCGTCGCGGCGGTCTCGGGCAGCTTCGGCGACTCGGAGACGGTCGTCGTCGAGCGGGCCCCCACCGGCACGACGTCCGCACCGGCTCGCACCTCGAGCGCGCGTCCTCTGACCGGGAACGGCTTCGACCCGGCCGCGATTTACGCCGCTCGCGCACCAGGTGTCGTCACCGTCTACGCCGAGATTCCGGGCAGAGGGCGCTCGCAGGGATCCGGCTTCGTGATCGACGACGAGGGCACCGTCCTCACGAGCGCACACGTGATCACGAGCGCGGGCTCGACGCCGGAGGCCCGCGGTGCGGAGTCGATCGTGCTCGAACTTGCCGACGGAGAGCGGGTGGGAGCGGAGATCGTCGGCTGGGACCTGTTCGCGGACACCGGTGTCTTGCGGGCCGACCAGCTGCCGTCGACCGCCGAGCCCGTGCCACTCGGCGACTCCTCGGCGATCGTGGTCGGCGAGCCCGTCGCGGCGATCGGCAGCCCGTTCGGGAACCCGGGCTCGCTGGCGGTAGGCGTCGTCTCGGCGGTCGGCCGCTCCGTGCCGACGTTGACATCGGGCTACCAGCTCACGGACGCGATCCAGATCGACGCGCCCATCAACCGCGGCAACTCCGGCGGCCCGCTCTTCGACGCGCGCGGCCGCGTGATCGGCATCAACGCGCAGATCCGCTCGGCCTCCGGCCTTGCGGAGGGCGTCGGCTTCGCTGTCCCGATCAACGCGGCTCTGCGAGCGCTCGAGCAGCTCGAGGGGACCGGTCGTGTCGTGTACCCGTACGTCGGCATCCGAACGGACGACGTCACTCCGGGCATGGCCGAGCAGTTCGACCTCGGCGCTCCGCGCGGCGCGCTCGTCGTGACAGTCGAGTCCGACTCGCCGGCGGAGGACGCCGAGCTACGCGGCGGCTCGGGCTCGGCGACCTACGAAGGTCTCACGATCACCCTCGGCGGCGACCTGATCGTCGCCATCGGAGGCTCGCAGGTTCAAGGCGCGTCCGACGTTGCACGAATCCTCACGGATCGGTATCTCCCGGGCGACCGCGTCGAGTTCACCGTCGTCCGGGACGGGCGGCGCACCGACATCCCGGTCGTGCTCGGTGAGCGCCCCGCTCGGCCGCGCGACTGAGCTTCGAGGCGGCCACGGGTCTACGATCCCGGCGTGAGAGCCACCAGGACCGGGCCTGCGCCCGCGCCGATGTCCCATCCGGTTGCCAATACGGAGAACAGATGACCGACCTGTCCCATGTGGACGACGCCGGCGAGGTGGAGATGGTGGACGTCGGCGGAAAGCCGCTGTCCCGCCGGCGGGCCGTTGCCCGGGCGCGCGTACGGATGGCCGCTGCGACCGCAGAGCGCCTACGGGCGCTCCCCAAGGGCGATGCGCTCGTCACAGCCCAGCTCGCAGGGATCATGGCCGCCAAGCGGACGGCCGAGCTGATCCCACTCTGCCATCCGCTTCCGCTCACGCACGTCGAGGTCTCTCTCGAGGTCGGAGCGGACGACGTCGTGATCGAGGCATCGGCCGCGACGACGGCTCAGACAGGTGTCGAGATGGAGGCGCTTGGTGGCGGCTTCGGTGGCGGCACTGACCGTCTACGACATGGCCAAGGCGATCGACAAGGAGATGGAGATCGACGAGGTTCGGCTCGTCGAGAAGTCGAAGGAGCCGGCCTCGTGAGGGCTGCCGTCCTCACCGTGTCCGACGGCGTGCACGCGGGCGAGCGGGAGGATCGGAGCGGCGACGTGCTCGAGGAGCTGCTCACGGCCGAGGGGTATGAGGTCGTGCGCCGAGTTGCACCGGACGAGCCCGCTGCGATCACGGGCGCCATCGAGGAGCTGGCGGAGGATGCGGCGCTCGTCCTCACGACCGGAGGTACGGGATTTGCTCCACGCGACGTCACGCCGGAGGCGACTCGCAGCGTGCTCGACCGCGATGCTCCGGGCATCTCCGAGGCAATCCGCGCGGACGCGCTCGCCCGCACGCCCCACGCGCTGCTCTCCCGTGGAGTCGCCGGCCTGCGAGGCGAGACGCTCGTGGTGAACCTCCCGGGCTCTCCGGGTGGCTGCCGCGACGGATTCGCAGTCGTCAAGCCGGCGCTACGCCATGGGCTCGAGCTCGCAGCGGGCAGTCGAGCGACCCAGCACGAGCAGACATGAGCACGACCGTCGCAGCGCTGCCTCGCCGCTTCGCCTCGCTCGTGCGGATCGAGCACACGGTGTTCGCGCTCCCGTTCGCGTATGTCGGCGCATTTCTCGCGGTCGACGGCTGGCCCGGGCTCCCGGACATGCTCTGGATCACGGTTGCGATGACCGGTGCGCGGACCCTGGCGATGGCCCTGAATCGACTCGTCGACGCCGACCTCGATGCCCGGAATCCGCGTACGGCGGCTCGGGAGCTGCCTGCGGGCGAGCTCAGCCGCGCGCAGGTCGCCGGGCTCTCCGTGGCTGCGCTCGTGGTGTTTCTCGTCGCCATCTTCCAGCTCGACCCCGTGGTCCGCTGGCTCTGGCCGATCCCGGTCGCGATGTTCTTCGTGTACCCGTACCTCAAGAGGCTCACCTGGCTCTGCCATCTGTGGCTGGGGGCGTGTCTTGGCCTGGCCCCGGTCGGTGCGTGGCTCGCGGTGTCGGGCACGGCGCCGTGGCAGGCATGGGCGCTCGGCGGTGCTGTGCTCTTCTGGGTCGCCGGCTTCGATCTCTTCTACTCGCTCTTCGACCTCGAGCACGACCGCGAGGAGGGGTTGCACTCGTGGGCGACGCGATTCGGGGAACGTGGTGTGTTCGCCGGAGCCCGCGCGTTCCACGTCGGGACGGTGCTCCTCCTGGCGGCGGCCGGTGCCGGGCTCGACGTGGGACTTCTCTACTGGCTCGGGGTCGCGGCCGTGGCGATCTTGCTCGGCTATGAGCACTCGATCGTCCGGCCGGGCGACCTGCGCCGCCTCGACGCGGCCTTCTTCACGGTCAACGGAGTGATCAGCGTCGTGTTCTTCGCCTTTGTCGCGGCGGACGTGCTCCTCCGATGATCCGCGCCTCCGGGATCGAGAAGCGCTACGGCCGCAGGCGGGTGCTGCGTGGAATCGACGTCGATCTCGACCGTGACGGGCTCCTGCTCGTCACCGGCCCGAACGGGTCCGGGAAGACCACGCTTCTCCGGATCCTCGCCGGTCTCACAGCCCCGACTCGCGGAGCCGTCGACGTCGCGGTCGACCGCAGTCGTCTCGGCTATCTCGGGCACGAGCCGCTCGTGTACAGAGAGCTGACCGCCCTCGAGAACCTCGACCTCTTCGGGCGGCTGTACCGGGTTCCCGAACGACGCGAGCGGATCGGGATGTTGCTCGAGCGCTTCGGGCTCTGGGAGGCCCGGAACGAACGCGTCGCCGCCTACTCGCGCGGGATGGCACAGCGGCTTGCGCTCTGCCGGACGCTGCTCCACGAACCGGAGCTTCTCGTCCTCGACGAGCCGTACACGGGACTGGACGAGCCCGGGGCGGCGCTTCTCGACCGCGAGCTCGGCGACCTCGTGGGCGGGCGGGCGCTGGTGGTCTCGACGCACGACCCCACGCGCGTCGAGCCGTTGGCGACGGACAGGCTCGTGCTGGCATGACCTACTTCGCCGACGTTGCGGCCCTCACGCGGAAGGACCTGCGGGTCGAGCTTCGCGCGCGGGACACGCTGCCGGCGATGCTGCTCTTCGTCATCTCGTCGCTTGCGGTGTTCCACTTCGCCATGCCGGAGGGGACGGGAGACGACGCGGCATACGGGCTCCTCTGGGTCGCGATCGTGTTCACGGCCCTCCTCGGCCTCGCACGCGCGTGGGTTCCGGAGCACGAGCACGGCGTGCTCGACGGGCTCGTCCTCGCGCCGTGCGACCGAAGCGCGATCTGGCTCGGGAAGACGCTCGCGACCCTGGCCTTCCTGCTCGCGGCACAGGCCGTCGCGCTGCCAGCATTCGTCCTCTTCTTCGCCCCTCTCGACGGGACCGCGCTGGCAGGCGTCCTCCTCGCCGATCTCGGTATCTGCGCCGTCGGCTCGCTCATGGCGGCACTCGCCGCCGCAGGGCGCGCTCGCGAGCTGCTCCTGCCGCTGCTCTTCCTCCCGCTTGCGATCCCGCTCGTGGTCGGAGGCGTCGGCGCCGCGGTGTCGCCCGACGGAGCGCGGTACCTGCTGCTCCTCGCCCTGTACGACGGGATCTTCACGGTACTCTCGTGGGCGTCGTTCGAGTACGTCGTCACCGAGTCGTGAGAACGTCCTGACCGCGCGCATCCGAAGTCTTCCGACGCTCGCCGGCGCCGCGGCCGCGCTCATGGGCCTGGCTGTCGTCTTCGCGTTCTTCATCGCCCCGGAGGAGGCCGACCAGGGCGTGTCACAGCGAATCTTCTACATCCACGTCCCGATCGCGCTGACGGCGTACTTCTGCTTCGGGCTCGGCGCGTGGAAGGCGCTCCTGCTTCTTTGGCGCGGTGAGGAGCGCTACGACCTCGAGAGCTACGTCGCGATCCACCAGGGGACGATCTTCGGCCTGCTCACGCTGATCACCGGCGCGATCTGGGCAAAGGCCTCCTGGGGCGTCTGGTGGACCTGGGACTCGAACCAGCTCGTCCTTTTCCTCACGCTCTTCCTGTTCTACTGCGCCTACTTCATGCTCCGCTTCTCGCTTCCCGAGGGTCCTCGGCGCGAGCGCTCCTCGGCCGTGTACGCGCTGTTCGGCGTCGCGCTCATACCGGTCAGCTTCTTCGCGATCAGGCTCGCCGAGGACTTCATCCACCCGACGGCGTTCACGCGCGAGGGGCCGCAGATGACGGGGACGATGTTCGCTGCGTTCTGCATCTCATGGGCCGCCGTGACGCTGCTCGCGTACGTGCTCTACCGGGTCGAGCTCGTCGGCAAGCGGCTCGACCGAGACCTGCGAGAGCTTCGCGAGGCCCTGACGTGAGCCAAGGCCAGTACGTCGCGGCGGCGTATGGCGTCGTCTTCGTCTTCGTGCTCGCGTACGTCGCGATCATCGCTGCGAAGCTGGTCCGGCTCCAGCAGGAGACGTCCGAGCTCCTGGACCTCGCCCGGCGCGGGCAGGCGGACGACGGCGGGCGGTGACCCGCCGGTCCCGCGAGTATGCTCCCGCGCGTGCTGACGGCCGACAGGGTGGGCGCATGAGGCGTCCGGTGCTTGCCGGCCGGCCCTTGCCGGTACAGACGCCGACCTCCTTCCTCCGCATCCGGCCTGCCGGATCGCGGGTCTGCGGCGAGCCTCGAGCCTCGCGTACGTCCCGTTGCGTCACAGCTTCCAGCAAGCGCTGCCGCTGACAATCGGGGCTGCGGGGAAGGGCTCTGAGCCGATGGCGTACGCTCCGGCAACCTGCCTCCTTCACACCCCGAACCAGCCGGTGCCGGGCACTCCATGAAGGGGTTTGCTCGTCGCGCGACCGGAATCCCCACTCGGGGATTCCGGTCTGGCGCATGAAGCAGCGCGTTACGCTCCGCGTGTGTTCATCACGTTCCTGAGCGACTTCGGGCTCAAGGACGACTTCGTGGGCACGTGCCACGGAGTCATGAAGCGACTTGCGCCCGAGGCGCAGATCATCGACATCACGCACGGGATTCCGCCGACCGCGGTACTTCAGGGCGCCCTCGTTCTCGCGAACACGATCGCCTACATGCCGGTGGGAGTCCACCTCGCCGTCGTCGATCCCGGGGTCGGAGGGCCGCGCCGTGCGCTCGCGCTCCAGGACCTCGACGGCCGGCTCTACGTAGGGCCGGACAACGGTCTTCTGCTTCCCGCGGCCAGCCGCGCGGGCGTCGCGGCCGCGCACGAGATCGTCAACCCGGCCTACGCACTCGAGTCGATCTCACGAACGTTCCACGGCCGGGACCTCTTCAGCCCGGCTGCCGCTCACCTATCTCTGGGCGTCGCGCTCTCGGAACTCGGCCCGCCTCTTGACCCCGAGTCCCTCGTGAGCCTCGACCTGCCGGAGCCCGTCTTTGTAGATGGCGTGCTCCACGCAACGCTCCTCTACGTCGACAGCTTCGGGAACATCGCGCTCAACCTGACCCGTGACGACGTCGAGCGGCTCGGCGTCGTGTCCGGCACACGGGTCGAGCTCGACCTGGCAGGCGAGCGCTACTACGCTGTCATGGCGAGGACATTCGCGGACGCTCGTCCGGGCGACGTGATCCTCTACGAGGACAGCTACCGGAACATGTCGGTCGCGATCTCGAGGGGGAGCGCCGCCCGGATGCTGCACGCGACTCCGGGTCAGGGGATCAAGATCGTCCCCCTCGTTTGACGTTCGGTCGGACTGTTGTAGGCTCGGGCGCAGAAGGGACGTCCGTGACGCGCCTGTCAGCGGTCCGGACGTCTCTTTTCGTGCAGCCGGCTACGCGATCGGCGGGAGCTTCAGGCTCCAGGGGCGAGCGGTCTCGAGCTGTGACGCCAGCCTGATCAGTTGCGCCTCGCCCTCCGGGCGCCCGATCGCCTGGACGCCGATCGGGAGCCCCTCGCTGCTGTGGAGAGGGAGCGACATCGCCGGAAGGCCCGTGAGGTTCGCGACCGCGGTGAACGGAGTGAAGAGCGTGTTCCGGTGGAGCTGCTCGATCGCCCCGTCTACCCCCTCGCGCTGCCAGCCGATCGGGACGGGTGGGAGTGCGAGCGTCGGCGTGAGGACGACGTCCAACTCTTCCCAGAACGCGACGATCCGGCGGGATGCCTCCAGAAGCTGCATGGCCGCTCTCGCGTAGTCCGCCGCCGAGGTTCTGCGCGCTTCCTCCGCGAGCCCGCGGTTGAGCGCCGTGAGCTGCTCCGGATCGACGGAATAGAGCGTCGGGCTGACCTGCCAGACCACGATGAACGAGTCGATCAGCGCGTCCTGGCTCCAGGGCGGCGCAGCCTCGACGACGTCGTGGCCGAGGTCTCCGAGGAGTGCAGCCGTCGAGCGCAGCGCGGCCGCGCAGTCCGGATGCACCGGAGCGTCGATCGGCGGATCGGACGTCACTGCGACCCGGAGCCGCCCCGGATCGTCACCGACCTCGTCCGCGAACGGGCGCTCGGGCGGCGAGGCCCACCACGGGTCGCCGGCCTCGTAGCCGGCGAGCACGTCGAGGAGCCCGGCCGCGTCCTCGACCGTTCTCGACAGCGGGCCTGCCGTCGAGAGCCCCTCGAGCGAGTGGAATGGCGCCGGGGAGACGCGGCCGCGAGACGGCTTCAGTCCGAAGACGCCGCAGCACGACGCGGGAATCCGGATCGAGCCGCCGCCGTCGGTCCCGTGCGCGAGCGGGACGAGGCCTGCGGCCAGGGCCGCGGCGGACCCGCCGCTCGACCCGCCGGGGGTCTTGCTCGTGTCCCACGGGTTCCGGGTGTCGCCGTTCAGGTCGGACTCGGTGAACGCGACCGTCCCGAACTCCGGGGTGTTCGTCTTTCCGACGATGACGAAGCCCGCCTCGCGGATCCGCCGCACCACCGCGGTGTCGAAGTCCGGGACGTTGTCCGCGAACGCGCGACAGGAGTACGTCGTGCGTATCCCCGCCGTCGCCGTGAGGTCCTTCACCGCAATGGGGACGCCGCGGAACGGAGCGTCGCCCCCGCGCTCGTCCGAGGCACGTGCGTCCGCCAGCGCCTCGTCCCCCCGCACGGTGACGAAGGCGTTCAGCTCGGGATCGATCCGCCCGATCCGCTCGAGGTAGAGCTGAACGAGCTCGACCGAGGAGAGATCACCGGTGCGAACTCGTCGCGCCTGCTCGGTCGCGGACAGGAACGCGATCTCCATCCGCGCGACCGTAACAGCAGTGGCGAGGGCCGGACTTGAACCGGCGACACCACGGTTTTCAGCCGTGTGCTCTACCAGCTGAGCTACCTCGCCGCGGCGACTCAGTGTAGCCCGCGGTTCCGGGCTCCACCTCTACGTCACCGGGGATCCAGGATCGCATAGCGTTTCGCGCCGTGGCGGCGCCGAAGCGGGATGTGACGATCATCGGGGCCGCGCTCGATCTCGGGCAGGGTCGGCGCGGTGTCGACATGGGCCCCTCGGCGATGAGGGCAGCGGGGCTCGAGGAGCGGCTTCGCAGCCTCGGCTACGAGGTGCAGGACCGGGGCAACGTCGCGAGCCCGGAGCCCGAGGCGACCGCGCTCAGGGACGAGAGCGCGCGGTTCCTCCCCGAGATCAAGGAGACGTGCGAGCGCGTGGCGGCGCTCGTCGCCGAGGCGCGTGCGGCCGGTGAGATCCCGCTCGTCCTCGGGGGCGACCACTCGGTGGCGCTCGGGACGCTGGGCGGCCTCGCGTCCGTCGATGGGCCGGGCGGTGTGCTCTGGATCGATGCCCACTCCGACATCAACACTCCCGAGACGAGCCCGAGCGGAAACGTCCATGGGATGCCGCTCGCTGCCGCACTCGGTCTCGGCGGCGCGGCGTTCGAGAGCGAGGCCTGGCCGCTGCCTGCAGTGGATCGCCGGCGCGTCGCACTCATCGGTACGCGTCAGCTCGACGAGGGCGAGCGAATGCTGCTCCGCGAGGCCGACATGCGCGTCTTCACGATGAGCGAGGTCGACAGGATCGGGATCGAGCGGGTCGTGCGTGAGGCGCTCGACCTCGTCTCCGGCGCCGGGTTCGTCCACGTGTCACTCGACATGGACGTGCTCGACCCGGTGGTCGCACCGGGCGTCGGTACGCCCGTTCGCGGTGGCCTTACCTATCGCGAGGCGCATCTGGCTCTCGAGCTCGTAGCCGAGTCGGGAGCCCTGAGCTCGCTCGAGGTCGTCGAGGTGAACCCCATACTCGACCGCGAGAACACGACGGCGCTGACCGCGGTCGAGCTCGTGGCGAGCGCTCTCGGGAAGAGGATCTTCTAGGCGCGCGTCAGGACGTTGAGGCAGAGGCCGGGAAGGACGAAGCTCCCGTCGGCCTGTGAGCCGAGCGCATCGCGTACGGCGGCTCGCACTGCTTCCTGATCCTTGCCCGGGAGCCCCGCGATGATCATCGCGAGTGCGCCGACCTTCTCGAGGACGAACGCCCAGTAGTCGTCGAACGAGTCGAACGGCCACTGCATCCGGACCTCGACGATCTCCGGCTCGCCGAAGCCGGCCTCGGTCACCAACGCTTCGATCCGCGTGGGATCGTCGAGGGCGAAGATCCCCGGCAAGCCGGGACGGGGTGGCTCCATGTGGCTGGCGCCGACGAGCGCCCGTGCCACGATCGCGGCCCAGGGATTCTCGTCGGGCGAGCCCCAGACCGAGAACGCGAGACGGCCGTTCGAGCGAAGAACGCGCCTCGTCTCGCGAAGCGCGGCCGCGGGATCGGGCATGAGCATGTAGCCCCAGCGGCAGACGACAGCGTCGATGCTCGCGTCGGCGAGGTCGAGCGCCTGCGCGTCGAGCACGCGGAACTCGATGCCGGCGAGGCCCAGCTCAGCCGCTCTGCGACGAGCGCCGTCCACCATCGTGGGCGAGAAGTCGCTCGAGATGACGTGGCCGTCGGGCGTGACTCGCTCGGCGGCGAGGAAGCCCGTGTCGCCTATGCCTGCCGCGAGCTCGAGGACCATCTCGCCAGGTCGAGGCTCGAGTGCGTCGACGAGCTGACGGCCGACGTGCTCGCTGGCGGCCCAGATCTCCGCACGGCGCTCCTCCCAGCCGGGCGCCATGCGCTCCCAGGTCGCGAGGTTCTGGCGGGCGATGTCGTCGGACATCGCTCAGGCCGCTGCGCGGAGGTGCGGGATGATGTCACTCCCGTACGCCGCGAGCGTGTCCTCCTGGCCCTGCGTCATGAGGTAGATGTTGAACTGGTCGACGCCGACCGACTCGAGCTCCTTCAGCTTGACCGCGGCCTGCTCGGCATTCCCGAGGACGCAGAAGCGGTCGCAGATCTCGTCCGTGACGAACTCGCCGTGCTTCGCTCCCACGCGCGAGTGCTCTTCGTAGTCGTAGAACTTCCGCACGCGGACGAATTCGGTCAGCTCCTTCGGGATCTCGGACTCGAACCCGTACCGCTCGATCAGGTCCATCACGTGGTTCGAGACCATCGCCGGGAACCACCGCACCTGCTCGCGTGCGTCCGCGATGTCGTCGGAGATGTGGCTCGGCGCGCAGACGATGCACTGGAGGGCATCTGGGTCGCGGCCCGTCTCCTCGGCGGCCTTCCGGGCCGTGTCCATGATCCACTGGATGATCACCGGGTCCGCGAGCTGGATGATGACGCCGTCGCCCACGCGGCCCGCGACGGCGAGCGCCTTCGGCCCGTAGCCCGCGACGTGCATCGGGATCTCGGGGAGCTCCGGGCGTACCCACTTCAGCTGGAGCTCCTTGTCGTTCCACGCGACCTCGCGGCCGTTCATGAACTCCTTGATCATCGCGAGGCGGCGCTCGAACTCGGCGACCCGCACCGGCTGCTGGCCGATGAAGCGGCGGGCGGAGTCACCGCGGCCGATCCCCATCACCATGCGCCCGTCCGAGATGTCGTGCAGGGTCGCGTAGCCGCTCGCGAGCACGGTCGGCTCGCGTGTGCCCGGGTTCGTCACGCAGTGCCCGAACTTCATCGTCGTGGTCGCCTGCGCTGCGAGCGTGAGGAGCGGGAACGACTCCTGCCAGAGGACGTGCGAGTCGTACGTCCAGCCGTACTCGAAGCCGTGCGACTCGGCGAGCGCGAACAGTTCGACGAGACGACTCGGCGGCGGATCGGGAAGGACGGTGACGCCGAAGCTCAAGGACATGGGCTCTCCCGGGTTGCGAGTGGAGCGTTAAGTATCCCGCTCCGCGGAGGGGCGAGTGCGACAGCGCTAGCTCTTGGCGGCACGTCCGCCGCCACCGGCCACCCAGTCGATCGTCTTGGAGGCGAGGCCGTCGAGCGCTGAGACGGCGAGCTCGAGGTGCTCCTCCTTCGTGTCCTCGAGCCTCGTGTGCGAGAGGCCGCGAAGGCTCTGGACGAACATCATCACCGTCGGCACGCCCGCGCGAGCGACCTCGGCGGCATCGTGCAACGGGCCGGAGGGGAGCCTGTGCGACGTTCCCGCGACCTCGAGAATCGCCTCCTCGCAAAACCCGAGAAGCGTGTCGTCGAAGAGGATCGGCTCGATCGACCAGATCCTCTCCCAATCGACATCGACCCGCTCGTCGGCTGCGAAGCGCTCGCTCGCGTCCTTCGCCTGCTCGAGCAGCGAGGCGAGCTTGCCCGCGTCGAGGTGGCGCTGGTCGAGCAGCTGGTCCGCGGTCTCGACGACGGACGTCACGATCCCCGGCTTGCAGACGACGCCGCCGGAAGTGCAGACGGCACCGTCGCCGACGCGCGCCGCGATCTCGCGGATCTCGAGCGCGAGCTTCGCCGCTCCGGCGAGCGCGTCGCGGCGCTCGGCCATGGGCGTCGAGCCCGCGTGCGCCGCCTGACCCTTCCACGTGATCCGATGGCGCTCGACTCCGAAGGTCCCGAGAACGACGCCGAGTGGCAGATCGAGAGACTCGAGCACGGGGCCCTGCTCGATGTGGAGCTCGAGGTAGGCGGCGGCCGTCTCGAGCTGGCTTCGCGCGTCGAGGGCACGGTCGAGGTCGACGCCGTGCGCGGAGAGCGCTTCCGGCAGCGAGACGCCGTCCGCGTCCGTGAGGCCGCGAAGCTCTTCCTGGTCGGCCATGGAGCCCGCCGCTGCGCTCGATCCGAACAGGCTTCGGCCGAAGCGGGCGCCCTCCTCGTCGGCCCAGTTGACGAGGCGAAGCGTGACCGGAGGCACCCCGTCCTCGGCGACGCGGCGGAGGACCTCGACGCCGGCGACGACGTTCAGCGCTCCGTCGAGCCAGCCTCCGTTCGGCACCGAGTCGATGTGGCCGCCGACGAGCACCGCGCGCTCCGAGTCGCCGCGGAGCGTGAACCACTGGTTCCCTGCCTCGTCGACCTCCTCCTCGACGGCGGTGGCGGCGAGCTTCTCGCGCAGCCAGCCGCGTGCGCTCTCCCAGGTGTCCGTCCACGCGACGCGCTGAGCCCCCGCCTCGTCTCCCGTCAGAGCCCGAAGCTCCTTCAGCTCGGCGACGGTCCTGCTCGGCTCCACAGGCACCGCGCGAGCTTATCCCGTCGGCCAGAGCCCTCCGGAGTGTGGTGGAATAGCCTGGCGAGAGCCAGACGAGGGGAAAGCGAGGTGACGTCGTGTCGGTTCTGATCAAGGGTGGGAGGATCATCACCGCCGCCGACGACTACGTCGGCGACGTCTTCGTCGAGGACGAGCGGATCTCGACCGTCGGTGAGTCTCTCGACGTCGACGCGGATCGTGTCATCGACGCCGCAGGCCGGTACGTGCTGCCGGGGTGCGTCGACCCCCACACGCATCTCGACATGCCGTTCGGCGGCACGACGACGATCGACGACTTCACCTCGGGCCAGACAGCGGCGGCCTTCGGTGGAACGACCTGCCATGTCGACTTCTGCATCCAGGCGCCCGGAACGTCGTTCGGCGAGTCGCTCGACGCCTGGCATGCGAAGCGGAACGGCAAGCAGATCATCGACTGCGGCTTCCACATCGCGGTCACCGATCTCCGCGAAGGCGGCTCGCTCGAGGAGCTCGCGCGCCTGCCCGAGCAGGGCGTGACGTCCTACAAGCTCTTCATGGCCTACAAGGGCGCGCTCATGGTCGACGACGAGACGCTCTTCCGCACGATGGAGGTCGCCGCCGAGACCGGCGCGCTGGTGATGGTGCACGCGGAGAACGGCGACGCCATCGACGTCCTGATCAAGCAGGCGCTCGCGGCGGGGAACACGGAGCCGCACTGGCACGCGCTCACCCGTCCGCCCGAGCTCGAGGGCGAGGCGACGAACCGTGCGATCCAACTCGCGCGCATCGCCGGAGCGCCCCTGTATGTCGTCCATGTCTCGTGCAAGGAGGCCGTCGACCCGATCGCGCGCGCCCGCGAGCAGGGCTGGGACGTCTGGGGCGAGACGTGCACGCAGTACTTCTTCGTCGACTACACGTTCCTCGAGCGGCCCGGCTTCGAGGGCGCGAAGTACGTCTACACCCCACCGCCGCGCGCGCTGGAGAATCAGGAGATCCTCTGGCACGCGGTCCGCTCGGACATCCTCTCGGTCGTCTCGACCGACCACTGCGCGTTCCTGTGGGACGGCCAGAAGACGCTCGGGAAGGACGACTTCTCGAAGATCCCGAACGGCGGGCCCGGTCTCGAGAACAGGCTGCACATGATCCACGAGTTCGGCGTCCATACCGGGAGGATCACGCTCAACCGGATGGTCGAGCTGCTCTCGACGAACCCGGCGAAGCTCTTCGGCCTCTACCCCCGCAAGGGCACGATCGCGCCGGGATCGGACGCGGACATCGTGATCTTCGACCCGGAGAAGCGGCACCTGATCACTGCGGCCACGCAGCACTCGAAGGTCGACTACAACCTGTACGAGGGCACCGAGGTCACGGGCTCGCCCGAGATCGTGCTCCTGCGCGGGAACGTCCTCGTCGAGAACGGCGACCTCGTCGCGGAGCCCGGAGTCGGTCAGTTCGTGGAGCGCGCCGCTTTCGGCCAAGAGCTCCTGCCGGCACCAACGCACTGATGGCTCTCGTCGAGACCGACCCCAACCTCGGCGCGCGGATCGTCGAGGACGCGAAGGAGTTCGTCCTCTACTCGTGGTCGGTGCAGGATGCGATCGACCCGATCGCGGTCGCAGGGGCGGAGGGCCGGTACTTCTGGGACTACGACGGCAAGCGCTACCTCGACTTCGCGTCGCAGCTCGTCAACGTCAACATCGGGCACCAGCACCCGAAGATCGTCGCGGCGATCAAGGAGCAGGCGGACCGGCTGTGCACGATCGGGCCGCCGATGGCGAACGAGTCGCGCTCGCAGCTCGGACGCCTGCTCGCGGAGGTCGCTCCCGGCGACCTGAGCATGTCCTTCTTCACGAACTCGGGCGCCGAGGCGAACGAGAACGCGATCAAGCTCGCGCGGCTCTACACCGGGCGGCACAAGATCATCGCGCGCTACCGCTCGTACCACGGCGCCACGCACGGCGTGGTCTCGCTCACGGGCGACCCGCGGCGCTGGCCGAACGAGCCCGGGATGCCGGGTGTCGTTCGGATGCTCGACCCGTACACGTACCGCTGTCCGGCCGGCCACCCGGATCCCTGTCCCGTGTGCACCGGCGCACCGCATCTCGAGGAGATCCTCCAGTACGAGGGCCCGCAGACGGTCGCGGCCGTCATCCTCGAGACGGTGACCGGGACGAACGGGGTCATCCCGCCGCCCGACGGCTACCTGCAGTCGATCCGCGAGGTCTGCGATCGCCACGGGATCCTGCTCGTTCTCGACGAGATCATGGCCGGGTTCGGGCGCACCGGGCGCTGGTTCGCATGCGAGAACTGGGATGTCGTCCCCGACATCGTCACCGTGGCAAAGGGGATCAACTCCGGCTACGTCCCGCTCGGCGCGATGATCTTCCGCAAGCCGCTCGCCGACTGGGTGCGCGGGCAGTTCTTCCCCGGCGGGCTCACGTATGCCGGCCATCCGCTTGCGTGCGCGTCGGCGGTCGCGTCGATCGAGGCCTTCCACGAGGAGGGCGTCGTCGAGAACGCAGCCGAGGTCGGGGCGTACCTCGGAGAGCAGCTGAGTCGCCTCGCCGACCGGCACGTGTCCATCGGGGACGTGCGCGGGCTCGGCTGCTTCTGGGGGGTCGAGCTCGTGAAGAGCCGCGAGACGCGGGAGCCGCTCGTGCCGTTCAACGCCTCAGGCGAGGCCGCAGCTCCGGTTGCGCGACTCGCGAAGGCCGCCCTCGAGAGCGGGCTCTACCTCATGACGCACTGGAACGTGATCATGGTCGTACCTCCGCTGACGATCACCCGCGACGAGGTGGACGAGGGCATCGCGATCCTCGACGAGGCTCTCGCGGTCGCCGACGAGCACGCCGAGAGCTAGGCGCCCTCGGGCAGGGGCACGCCGCTCCAGCGGCGCTCCATGATCGCGGCGAGCACGATCGAGAGCTCGAAGAGCGCGAGCAGCGGGACGACCTCGAGGGCGAGCGAGACCGGGTCGACCGTCGGGAGCAGGATCGCGCAGGCGACGAGCGCCGCGTACGCGATCCGGCGATTCCGCCGCAGTCGAGCAGCGCTCAGCACGCCGAGCCGCGTCAGCGCGAGGATCGCGATCGGAAGCTGGAAGGCCAGTCCGACCGCGAAGAGGGTCAGCGCCACGAACCCGAAGTAGTAGGACGCCCGCACCTGGACGTCGTAGACGTGGTCGTCGAAGCCGACGAGGAACGCGAGCGCCTTCGGCAGCACGACGGCGTAGGCGAACAGCACGCCGACGGCGAAGAGCGCAGTCGCGAGCATCGCGAACGCAACGAGCGCCCGCTGGGCGCCCGCGGAGACCGCCGGCGCGAAGAACGACCACACCTGCCAGAGGAGCACCGGCAGGACGAGCGCGAGCGCGACCATCAGGCTGACCTTCACCGACGTCGTGAAAGGCTCCGTCACTCCCAGTGTCACGAGCCGCTTGTCGTCCGGGAGCGGGCGCGCGAGAAGCTCGAGCACTCGCGCATGGAGCGCGAATGCGACCGCGAACGCCGGGACGAGGGCCACGAGGCAGATCGCGAGCCGATGGCGGAGCTCGCCGAGGTGGTCGACGAGCTCCGCCGTGTCTCCTGACCCGAGTCGGCGTGGCAACAGGCGCCGCACTGCCCGCTACCGAGCCTGCTCCGTCTCCGGCACCGCGGGATCGATCTGTTCGGAATCGCCCGTGATGCCGGCGCGAAGCTCTCGAACGCTGTGACCGAGCGAGCGGCCCATTTCGGGCAGCTTCTTCGGCCCGAAGACGAGCAGCAGCACGCCCAGCAGGACCAGGAGCTCCCAGATGCCGATGCCGAGCGGCATGGCTACGCGAGGAACGGCTTCACGGCAGCGGTCGCCTGGCCCGCCGTGAAGACCTTCGGCAGGGCCGGCGCCGGCACGATGCGGCCGGCCGCGATGTTGGTCAGGACCGAGAGGTGCCGCGACTCGTTGGCGCCGATCTGCGCCGCGACGCCCTTCAGGTCGTTCGACTTGAGCGCGGTCACGGCGCCCATGTACGCGCCGACGAAGGCGGTCTCGAGCGCCTGGCCGAGGCCGCCGATCGCCTTCGCCGACCGGAAGGAGCCGTTCGGGTACTGGAACCGGAGCCGCTTTGGCGCGGCCGGGCCGAGCACGCCGGCGAGCGCCTTGTAGTGCGCCCTCTCGTTGCCGAGCGCCGCGGCCATGTAGCCGAGCTCGTCGCCCGAGAACTTCTTGGACGCGATGGCCTTGGTGTAGAAGTCGATCGCGAGCAGCTCCGCGGTGGCCGCGAGCTTCGCGATGTCCGAATCTGCCGCGCCCGCTCCGAGAGCCGTCCCCTCGGCAACGGCGAGCAGTGAGCCGCCGGCGACGAGGGCGAGGCCGCCCTTCGCGCCGCGCGACAGGAAGGCTGCGCGGGTGGTAGCGCTCGTCTCCATGCCTGTCTCCTCTCCGTACGTGGCCCGCGGATGCGAGCGTCAATCGTTCGCCGGGAGAGGGTGAGCGGTTCGCGTGCTACGCGAGGAAGCGGGCCACCGCAGCCGTCGTCTCCTCGAGCGCGTCCCAGAGCACGGTGTGCCCGCCGGGGACGACGACGACCTCGAGCAGGTCTCCGAGCGCCTCGCGGTGGTCGTCGAGCAGGTGGTCGTACGGGAGATACGACGCCTCGCCGAGGACGAGCAGCGTCGGCACGCGGGCCCGCTCGAACGCAGGCGGCTCCGACGCCATCTCACCGTACGCCGCGACGACCGCGGACTGCGAGTACCGGTAGCGGTAGAGGTTGTCCTCGCTCCAGACGAGGTGCCCCGTGAGCTCCTCCTCGACGAGCTCTCGCGGCGCATGATGGAGCTGGCTCTCGTCGAAGCGTCGGTCGACGCCCTCCTCGAAGGAGACGTACGCGCGCTCCTTGCGGCCGTTCTCGGCCGCGAACAACGCAACTGTCGGGAGAACGAAGATCGCAGGATCGAGGAGGACGAGCCTGGGAACGAGCTTCGGAGCGCGGGCGGCGAGCTCGAACGCGAGCCTGCCGCCGAACGAGTGCCCGACGAGGAAGGCCCGCTCTACGCCGACCGTCTCGATGACGGCATCGAGGTGGGCGTCGAGAGACCACGGTGGCTCGTAGGGCGACGAGCCGTGCCCGAGGAGGTCCGGCGCGAGGACGTGGAAGCCCGGAAGCGCGTGGGCCAGCTTCGCGAAGTGGCGGCCATGGCTCGCGACGCCGTGCAGGCACACGACCCGCGGCGACCCAGGCTCGCCCCATTCCTCGAGGGCGAGCCTCAACTGCCGTTGTGAAGCGTCTCGAGCGACTCGGGGACCATCTCCGTGCGGCGCTCGCCGGAGATCTTCACGAGCGACCAGATGACCGTCCCGTTCTTGTCGATGAGGAACGTGCCCCGGTGCGGTGCCCCGTTCGCCTCGTTGAAGACCCCGTATGCCTTCGCCGCTGCGCCGTGTGACCAGAAGTCGGACGCGAACGTGAACTCGGCGCCGATCTCCTCCTTCCATGCCTGGCGTGCCGGCGCGGGGTCGCAGGAGACGAACACGATCTCCGTCTGCGCGTTGCGGAAGGACTCGAGGTTCTCCTGGAGGTCGCGTGCCTCCTCCTCGCAGACGGGAGTGAAGGCGAAGGGGTGAAACACGAGGAGGACGTTCGAGCGGCCGCGGAAGTCCGAGAGCGCGACCCGCTCGCCGTGGGTCACCTCGAGGTCGAACTCCGGCGCCTTCTCACTCGTCGTCACCGCCATCGCTGGGCTCCTCGCCTTCTCCGGTCGGGCGCGATAGTACCGGCGTCACTTGCGAGCGAGGGCTTCGAGCCGCCCTGCGAACGAGCCGCCGCCGATGACGCGCTCAACGTGGTCTGCGACGCGCTCTCGGAGCTCGCGATCGGAGGAGACGAGCCAGAGCCGGTGTCCGTCTCCCGCCATCTCGCTTGCGTGCTCGGCGATCCAGTCGTCGGCGCTCTCGCGTCCGGTTCCGACGGTGCTCGTCCTTTCGTCCAGCTCGTGCAGGCCGAGGCTCGCTTTGGGAGCGTGTCCGTCGAACACGGCGACGACGCGAACGCCCTCCTGCTCGGCCCACTCGCGCGTGAGCTCGACGAAGCGGTCCTCGCGGATGTTCGGCCAGCGGGAGCGCATGACGTTCCTGGCGTCGACGAGGACGACCAGCTCGTCGGAGGTCACGGCTGCCGATCGTCCGGCTCTTCGGGCCGGATGTGCCGGTCGTCGTCCGGTGCTCCCTCGGGTCGGTAGTACCGGCGGCCCTGGAGCTCCTCCGGGAGGTACGAGAGCTCGAAGCCGGCGGGATCGTCGTGTGGGTAGAGGTAGCCGTCGCCGTGGCCGCGTGCCCTCGCTGCCTGGGTGTGCCCTGTCGAGCGGAGCATCGGCGGCGGCCGCACGTTGCCGTGCTCGCGGACGTCGCGGCGCGCCTCCCAGATCGCGACCGCCGAGGCGTTCGACTTCGGCGCCCGCGCGAGGTAGGTCGCGGCCTGCGCGAGGTTGAGCTGCGCCTCCGGGAGCCCGACGTGCTCGAGCGCCTGCGCGGCGGCGACTGCGACGACGAGCGCCTGCGGGTCGGCGTTGCCGACGTCCTCCGAGGCGAGGATCACCATGCGCCGCGCGATGAAACGCGGGTCCTCACCCGCCTCGAGCATCGCCGCGAGGTAGTAGACGGCTGCATCGGCGTCGCCTCCGCGCATCGACTTGATGAACGCCGACGCGAAGTCGTAGTGCTGATCGCCCTTCCGGTCGTAGAGGAGCGGGCGCTTGCGCGCGGCATCGAGGACGTGCTCCTCGGAGACGGTGACGCCCTCTGCGCGAGCGGTGTCGGCGACGAGCTCGAGGATCTGGAGCGCAGCGCGCGCGTCTCCGCCCGCCCGGTTGGCGACGAGTGCGACGACGACGTCGTCGAGCGCAACGTCGAGCGTCTCGGCGCCTCGCCGCACGACCACCGCGATCTCCTCGTCGGACAGGGTCAGGAGCTCGATCACGGTGCAGCGCGAGAGCAGAGCGGAGTTGACCTCGAAGTACGGGTTCTCGGTGGTCGCGCCGATGAGCGTCACGAGCCCGTCCTCGACCGCGTGCAGCACCGAGTCCTGCTGCGCCTTGTTGAAGCGGTGGATCTCGTCGATGAAGAGGATCGTCCGCTGCCCGTTCCCGCCCAGCCGGTCGCGGGCGCGGGCGATGACCGCGCGCACGTCGTCCACGCGGGCGGAAACCGCCGAAAGCTCCTCGAAGGACGCGCCGGTGCGCTCGGCGACGATACGCGCGATCGTCGTCTTGCCCGTCCCGGGCGGGCCGAAGAGGATCATCGAGGGTGGCCGGTCCTGCTCGATCGCGAGCCGCAGCGCGGAGCCTTCCCCGAGCACGTGCTGCTGGCCGACGAGCTCCTCGAGAGTCCGGGGACGCAACCGCACGGCGAGCGGCGCGCCCTCCGCGAGGCGCTCGCGGGCGGCCTCGGAGAAGAGGTCTCCCATGCCCGAAGTATGCTCCGGGCATGGCTGCACCGGGGTCTGCGCAAGACCGGAATTCCGCTAGCGCGGAACCCCAGTCGCGCGAAACCGCCGAGGACTACTCCCAGCCGGTTCTTCCGGGCGGGGCGGCGTCCGACTACGAGCGCTACCTCTCGACCGACGAGCTGCTCGCCCTCCAGAAGGGGCCGGACGAGTGGGTGCACCGCGACGAGCTTCTGTTCCAAGTCACCCACCAGTCCTCCGAGCTGTGGCTCAAGCTCTCGTGGAACGACGCCGCGGAGGCTGCGCGGCTGATCGAAGAGGGCGACTTCCGAGGCGGGCTCCGCCTGCTCGAGCGCTCGTCCCTCTGCGTCCGCTTCCTCGTCTCGCAGCTGGACATGCTCGAGCGCATGTCGCCGTGGGAGTACCAGGAGATCCGCACGGTGCTCGGTCACGGCTCCGGCTTCGACTCTCCCGGCTGGAACGAGCTGCGACGGGTGCTGCCCCGGCTCGGGCAGGCCTTCCACGCGGCACGCCGGGCCGCGGGCCTCTCGCTGGCCGAGCTCTACGTTCAGGGCCGTGACCACGAGGACCTGTACCGGCTCGCGGAGGCGCTTCTCGAGCTCGACGAGCAGGCGCAGCTCTGGCGGATGCGCCACTACCAGACGGTCGCGCGCGTCATCGGCGACAAGGTCGTCGGGACGCAGGGGACGCCGGTCGAGCTCCTCGGCCGACTCGTGACGAAGACGTCGTTCCCGGAGCTGTGGGAGGTCCGCAACGAGCTGACCGCGCTCTCGAAGGAAGGGAGCGAGGCTGAAGCCTGACGCGGCGGTCTCCGTCTCGTTGCGCGACGAGGTGACGACGCTCCTTCAGGAGCTCCTGCGCGCGAACACCGTCAACCCGCCCGGGAACGAGATCCTGGCGGCGAGGATTCTCCAGGACTACTTCGCGCGCAGCGGCATCGAGGCGGAGCTCCACGCGCGCGAGCCGGACCGCCCGAACGTCGTCGCGCGGCTCCGGGGCGGCGACGGGCCGTCGCTCCTGTTCCTCTCGCACACGGACACGGTGCTCGCGGATCCCGCCGAATGGGATCGCGACCCGTGGTGTGGGGAGCTCGTCGACGGCGAAGTGTGGGGGCGAGGTGCGCTCGACATGAAGGACCAGGCGGCGGCCTCGGCGGTCGCGTTCGCGTCGCTCGTCCGTGAGGGCTTCGAGCCCTCCGGCGACCTCGTGTACGCCTCGGTCGCGGACGAGGAGGTCGGCGGCCCCAACGGGTACGGGCTCGTCTGGCTCGTGGAGGCGCACCCGGACGCTGCCCGCTGCGACTACGCGATCAACGAGGGCGGCGGCCAGCGGCTCGAGCTCGGCGGGCGTCCGGTGTACCTGTGCGCGACTGCGGAGAAGATGTCGGCACCCTTCACCGTGCGGGTCCACGGGCGGAGCGGGCACGCGTCGATGCCGGGGATCGCCGACAATGCCCTCGTCAAGGCAGCACGCTACGTGGACGCGCTCGGCTCGTACGTCCCGCCGCGGAACATGATCCCGGAGGCGCGCGGCTTCCTCGAGGCGGTGCTCGGCGAGGCGCCGCCCGTGGAGGATGCGCTCGCGCGTGCGGCCGACGTTCATCCCATGCTTCCGGCTCTCGTCGAGCCGCTGCTCTCGCTGACGCTCTCGCCGACGATGATCGACGCGTCACACCAGCGGAACGTGATCCCGGCCCTGTGCGAGGTGGGGGTGGACTGCCGCCTGCTCCCCGAGCAGACGCCAGCCGACGCCGAGCCGCTCATCCGCGCGGCAATCGGGGAGGGCGACTACGACCTCGTGTGGACGGACGCCACCGGCGGGACACGGTCTCCGATCGAGACGCCCCTCTGGGACGCGCTCGAACGCTTCACCGAGGGAATCGAGGAGGGCGCGCTCATGGCGCCGATCGCGTGCCCGGGTTTCACCGACAGCCACTACCTGCGCGAGGCCTACGGGACGACCGCGTACGGCTTCTTCCCGCTCAAAGCGATGGATACCGAGCTCGCGACGAAGCTCATCCACTCCGCGAACGAGCGCGCGGCCCAGGACGACCTCGAGCTCGGCGTGGACATGCTGCGCGCCGTTGCGCGCGATCTGCTCGGCTGACGCGCCTCCACGTCGGCCAGTTTCGAACTGCTTCGTGCTTCCGGGCGACTACTGCGGCGCTGCTGCCTCGTCCGCGACCACGAGCTGGCTCTCGTTCGCGACTCGCGCAGCCGGGATCGACTCGTCGCGAGCGAGGAGCTTCCTGAGCGCCTTCCGCTTGCGGGCGCCGGTGACGAGCCAGACGATCTCGCGGGCGGCCTCGAGGGCTGGGTATGTCAGTGTCATCCGCCGGCGGCCCTGATACTCGCCCGTGACGGCGACGAGCTCGTCGGTGACTTCGAGGACGGGGTCGCCGGGGACGAGCGAGGCTGTGTGACCGTCCTCTCCGAGGCCGAGATGGACCAGGTCGAACGGCCGCGGGAGGATGAGCGCGTAGCGTGCGGCCGCAGCCTCGAGGTCGGGCTCGTCGACCGGCATCGCGTGCAGGTCCGGGCGCGCGTCGCCGGGAAGCTCGACGAGGAGCTGGGGGAAGTTCCGGTCCGGGTGTCCGGGCGGGGCGACGCGCTCGTCGACCTGGTAGATCGCGACTCGCTCCCACGGGACGTCCTCGTCCGCGAGGGCGCGGAACATCCGCGCTGCTGTCGACCCGCCGCTCACGGCCAGGGTCAGCGCGTTCTCGGCCTCGCGCGCGCGCTCCGCCATGAGGGCGGCGACCCGGATCGCCGCCGCCTCCGCGTCGGGGAGGACCTCGAGGTCGAGGGTCATTTCGGCCTCTCGAGGTGTCCGCCGAACTCCGCGCGCATCGCGGAAAGCAGGCGGTTCGCGAAGTCGGCCTCGTCGCGCGAGGAGAAGCGGGAGTAGAGCGCCGCCGTCAGCACCGGCGCGGGGGTGCCCGTATCGATCGCGGCGGTCGACGTCCAGCGGCCCTCGCCCGAGTCGGAGACGCGGCCCGCGAAGTCGTCGAGGCTGGGCGATGCGGCGAGCGCGGCCGCGGTGAGGTCGAGGAGCCATGACGAGACGACGCTGCCGCGACGCCAGAGCTCTGCGATCGCCTCGAGGTCGAGGGAATAGCGGTAAAGCTCGGGATGCGCGAGGGGCGCCGTCTCGGCGTCCCCTTCCCGCTCCTCGAGCCCCGCGCCCGCGTGGTGCAAGAGGTTGAGCCCCTCCGCGTATGCGGCCATGAGGCCGTACTCGACCCCGTTGTGGACCATCTTCACGAAGTGGCCGGCGCCGCTCGGGCCGCAGTGGAGGTAGCCGTGCTCCTCCGGCGCGACTCCGGTTCGGCCGGGCGTCCGCGGCGCCGCGTCGACCCCGGGCGCGAGCGACGCGAAGATCGGCTCCAGCCTCCGGAACGCGTCCTCGTCGCCGCCGACCATGAGACAGAAGCCGCGCTCGAGCCCGAAGATGCCACCGCTCGTCCCGCAGTCGAGGTAGTGGATCCCGCGCGCGCCGAGCTCCTCCGCGCGGCGGATGTCGTCCGGGTAATGCGTGTTGCCCCCGTCCACGACCGTGTCGCCGACCTCGAGGAGCTCGCCGAGCTGCGAGACGACGCCTTCCGTGATCCCACCCGCCGGGACCATGATCCAGACTGCGCGAGGTGGCTCGAGCGCCGCGACGAGCTCGTCGAGCGAGGCCACGCCTTCGCCGCCTTCCGTCTTCAGCGCTTCGACCGGCCCGGGGGTGCGGTTGTGTCCGACGACGCGATGCCCGTCACTCAGGAGCCGCCGTGCGATGTTCGATCCCATCCGGCCGAGCCCGACGATGCCGAGCTGCATGGGAGACTCGGTTGCCACTCCAGCTCCTTTCCGCGAGCATCCGGGCGATGGCGCGAGGCGCTTACCCGGTCGTGCAGGAGGTTACGCACTTGTGACCGCCCCAGCGGACGCCCTCGTCGTCTTCGGCATCACCGGCGACCTCGCGCGGAGGATGACCCTCCCGGCGCTCTACCGGCTGACCGAGCAGCAGCTCCTTACGTGCTCGGTCGTCGCCGTCGGTCGCCGTGAGCTGAGCGACGACGACCTCTCCGAGCTCGCGCGGGACGCGGTGCACGCAGGCGTGAAGAGCATCGACGAGCCGGCGCTCGACACGCTGATCTCCCGCCTGAAGTACATCGCCGGCGACGTCGCCGATCCGGCGCTCTACGACCGGCTCCGTGACGAGCTCGGCTCCGTGAGCTCGCCGGTCTTCTATCTCGCCATCCCGCCCGATTCGTTCCTCTCCGTCGCCGAGGGGCTCGCGGGCGCGGGCCTCGTCGAGAACGCACGGCTCGTCGTCGAGAAGCCGTTCGGCACCGACCTCCACTCCGCGCGCGAGCTCAACGAGCGGCTCACGGCGATCGTTCCCGAGGAGCGCCTGTACCGGATCGACCACTTCCTCGGCAAGGAGCCGGTGCAGGACATCATCTACTTCCGCTTCGCCAACGCGCTCTTCGAGCCCGTCTGGAGCCGCGAGGACGTCGACTCGATCCAGATCACGCTCGCGGAGGACTTCGGCGTCGAGGGTCGCGGGGCGTTCTACGATCGCGTCGGGGCGATCCGCGACGTCGTCCAGAACCACCTGCTCCAGGTGCTCGCCCTCGCCGCGATGGAGCCGCCGTCGGGCGGAGACGATGCGATCCCGAGGCGGCGGCTCGACGTCTTCCGGGCGATGCCGGCTGCCGATCCGGAGCGAGCCGTGCGCGGGCAGTACGAGGGCTACCGGGAGATCGAAGGCGTCCGGCCCGATTCGGACACGGAGACGTTCGTCGCGCTAAGGCTCGAGATCGAGAGCTGGCGCTGGGCGAACGTCCCGATTCTCATCCGCGCCGGGAAGGCGCTGCCGGTGACGGGGACCGAGGTCGTCGTCCGCCTCCAACGCGTCCCTCAGCTCCGCTGGGGCTCGCACCGCCTCGACACTCCCGGGAGCGACGACATCGTCCTGCGCGTCGGTCGCGACGCCGGCGTCACGATCGGCATCCGCGCGAAGACTCCGGGGCGCGAGGTGTCGCAACCGGTCTCGCTCGACCTCCACTTCGCCGAGGAGCTCGACGAGCCGCCGCAGCCGTACGAGCGGCTGCTCGCGGACGCGTTGCGCGGGGACAGCACGCTCTTCCCGCGCTTCGAGGTCATCGAGGAGACGTGGCGGATCGTGCAGCCGCTCCTCGACTCGCCGCCCCGGGTCGAGCCGTACGGCCGGGGGACCTGGGGGCCGGCGAGCGCCGAGGAGCTCGCGGCGGCGAACGGCGGGTGGCGCGATCCGGCGAGCCCGGGCTAGAACAGACGCTCGACCGTCTCGCCCCGGCCCACGAGCACCTGCGAGATGAGCCCGGGCGGGAAGAACCCGCTCTCGACGACCCCGGGCATGACCTCGAACCGCTCGGAGAGCGTCGCCGGCTTGTCGATCGGGCCGACCCAGTCCGCGAGCACGCCGCCGTCGGGCGTGCGCGGGGCGTCGCGGAGCACGACGTCGCCGAGCCTGTCGAGCGTGGCCGCGAGCCCGTACTCGAGGAGCTCGAGCGGGACGGGCGGGCGCACCGACTCCACGACTTTGTCCGACGAGACGATGACGACGAACGTCCGCGACGCTCGCGCCACGATCTTCTCGCGCGTGTGCGCGCCCCCGCCGCCCTTGACGATCCAGCGGTCCTGTGCGACCTGATCGGCGCCGTCGACGGCGATGTCGAGGCGCGGAAGCGCGTCCGTGCCTTCGAACGACTCCACGGCGAGCCCCGCCGCGCGCGCCAGCTCCTCGGTCGCGGGCGAGGTTGCCACGCAGCGGACTTCGAGCCCTCTCGCGGCCAGCGCGCCGACGAAGTAGGCGGCGGTCGACCCGGTGCCGAGGCCGACGGTCATCCCGTCCTCCACGAGTGCCGCAGCCGCCTCGGCCGCGAGCCGCTTCTCCCGCTCGACGTCGCTGCCCACGTCGCGCAACCCTAACGAGGGGCGCCAGCGGGGATTCCATTAGCGTGCACCGAGGATGGGCTGGAGCGAATGGGCACGGGAGGTCGAGGTCGAACCGTCGATCTACGCGGCCGACTTCTCACGCCTCGGCGAGCAGCTCGGCGCCCTCGTGGAGGCCGGCGCGCGCGTGTTCCACTTCGACGCCGGAGACGGCCACTTCATCCCCGAGATAACCATCGGCCCGATCGTCGTCGCGTCGCTCGCCCCACTCGTCCATGCCCGGGGAGCGACCCTCGACTGCCATCTCATGGTCGAGCGACCGGAGCGCCACTTCGAGTCCATGGCGGCGGCGGGCGGCGACAGCGTCACGTTCCACGTGGAGGCGGTCGATGACTCGCTCGGGGCGATCGCGCACGCACGCTCGTTCGGGCTCGGTGTCGGGCTCGCGCTCAATCCCGACACGGCGGTCGAGGATGCCGTTGCGGCGGCTGACGGCGTCGACCTCGTCCTGTGCATGTCCATCCATCCCGGTTATTCGGGCCAGGCGTACATGCCCGAGGCGACCGAGCGGATCCGCGAGCTGCAGCGAGCGCTCCCGCCGGATGTGCGCTTGCAGGTGGACGGTGGGGTCAACGCTCAGACGATCGGGGAGGCCCGGGCGGCCGGCGCAGACCTGCTCGTCGCGGGAAGCGCGATCTTCTGGCGGGACGATCCGGCGTCTGCCTATCGCGACCTGGTCAGCGCGGTCGGCGAGCCCGGGGGTGCGACGTGATCCCCTCCGAGTCGCTCCGCGAGACCTCGGCCTGGCGCCGGCTCGAGTGGCATCACGCCGAGATCGCCGGCGCGACGCTTCGCGAGCTCTTCGAGGGAGACCCGGGTCGCGGCGAGCGCCTGACCGCCGAGGCGGCGGGCCTCTACCTCGACTACTCGAAGCACCGCGTCACAGACGACACCATGCAGCTGCTCCGAAAGCTCGCCGGCGAGCGCGGGCTCGAGGAGCGGGTACGCGCGATGTTCCGTGGCGAGGTCGTGAACACGTCAGAGGGACGCCCCGCGCTCCACGTCGCGCTCCGCATGCCGCGATCGCGGTCGCTCGTCGTCGGGGGTGCCGACGTCGTCCGCGCGGTGCACGACGAGCTCGACCGCGTGGCGGAGCTCGCGCGAAGCGTTCGTGCCGGGGAGCGGCTCGGAGCCACGGGAAAACCGATCCGGAACGTCGTCAACGTCGGGATCGGTGGGAGCGACCTCGGCCCCGCGATGGCGTACGAGGCTCTGCGTGCGTACGCGACGCCGGGCGTCGAGCTGCGGTTCGTCTCGAACGTCGATCCGGCGACGCTCGAGGTTGCGCTTGCCGGGCTCGCCCCCGATGAGACGCTCTTCGTCGTCGTCTCGAAGACGATGACGACGCTCGAGACGGTCCAGAACGCGCGACGCGCTCGCGCCTGGTGCGAGGCCTCGCTCGGCGAGGGCGGGTTGGAGGCCCACTTCGTCGGCGTCGCGACCGACCCGGCCGCGGGTGCGGCGATCGGCATTCCCCCGGAGCACATGCTCCGCATCTGGGACTGGGTCGGAGGGCGGACGTCGCTCTGGTCGGCCGTCGGCGTCTCGCTTGCCATCGCGATCGGCGACACACCCTTCCGGGAGCTCCTGGCGGGGGCACACGCCCTGGACGAGCACTTCGCGAGCGCGCGTCTCGGCGGCAACCTTCCCGCGATCTCCGGGCTGCTCGCGGTCTGGTACCGGAACTTCGCCGGCGCCCAGACCACGGCGGTCGTGCCCTACAGCCATGCGCTCCGGCTCCTCTCCGCCTACCTGCAGCAGCTCTGGATGGAGTCGAACGGGAAGCGGGTCACCGCCGACGGCTCGGACGTCGAGGCCGACACCGGCTCGGTGCTCTGGGGCGGTGAGGGGACGAATGCGCAGCACGCCGTCTTCCAGCTCTTGCACGAGGGCACGACGCTCGTCCCCGTCGACCTGATCGGCTTCGCGCACCCGACGGCAGGTGGGGCCGAGCAGCACGATCTCCTCGCCGCCAACCTGTTCGCGCAGGCGGAGGCGCTTGCCTTCGGACGCACCGCGGACGAGCTGCGCGAAGCCGACGCGCCGGAGGAGACGATCCCGCACCGTGTGATGCCGGGTGACAGACCCTCCTCCGTCATCCTCGCCGAGCGCCTCGACCCGGCGACCCTGGGCGCGCTGCTCGCGTTCTACGAGCACAGTGTCTTCACGCAGGCGGCGATCTGGGGCATCAACCCCTTCGACCAGTGGGGCGTCGAGCTCGGGAAGGAGCTGGCGGCGCGCATCGCTCCCGAGCTCGCGAGCGACTGGAAGCGCGAGCTCATGCACGACTCCTCCACCAATGCGCTCGTCCGGCGGTACCGGGCTCTTCGCGATGGCGCGTAACATCGAGGCGATCGAGCTCTACGAGGCGGAGGGTGCGTTCCGCCGGCTCGAGGACTGGCTGTACGAATGCGGCTTCTTCGCGCCCGGCGGCGAGGGGCTCGTCGCGGAGCTCTATCTCGGATACGGGCTCTCACAGACGATCCGCCGTCGCTCGTCGCCGCTTCCCGAGGAGCCGTGCCCGCTGCCGCTCGCAGCGTGCCGCCTGGTGGGTATGCCGGAGACGAGCTCGGGGAAGCTCGAGATCGGCGACTGGGAGCAGACCTGGAGCGCGGCCGAGTACGCCGATGCCGTCGAGTCGGTGCGCGATGCCATCGCGCGTGGCGACGTGTACCAGGTGAACCTCGTCCAGCACCTGTCTGCCGCCTTCGCCGGAGACCCGAGACGGCTCGCGACCGCGCTTGCACCGCTCCGCCCGTTGCATCCCGAGCCGTTCGCGGGCAACGGCTGGACGGTCGTGTCCGGGTCGCCCGAGCTCTTTCTCTCGCGACGCGGTGATCTCGTCCGGACGAGGCCGATCAAGGGCACGCGCCCGCTGGGGGCCGCTGGCGAGCTCCGGGGGTCGGAGAAGGACGCTGCGGAGCACGTCATGATCGTCGACCTCGAGCGGAACGATCTCTCGCGCATCTGCCGTGCCGGGACCGTCCGCTGGCCGGATCTGATGACGACCGGGGCGCTTGCGGGCGTCGAGCACATGGTCTCGACCGTGGAGGGGACCTTGCGCCAAGGAGTCGGCCTCGCCGAGATCCTCGAGGCCACGTTCCCCGGCGGCTCCGTGACGGGAGCGCCGAAGATCGCGGCCGTCGACCTCATCGCGGAGCTCGAACCCGTCGGCCGTGGAGCGTCGATGGGCGCGCTCGGCCGCGTGTACGGGAACGGCGACCTCGAGCTCGCCCTCACCATCCGGACGTTCGCGCTCGTGGACGGACGCATCCACCTCTGGGTGGGGGGCGGCGTCGTCTGGGACTCGGATCCCGCGGCCGAGGTCGAGGAGTCGTGGACGAAGGCCGGTCCGCTGCTCGCCGCGATCGGATCCACTACCGCTCTTCCCGCAGGGTCACGCTCGTGAGCAAGGCGCGCCTTCGGCTCGCGTTCGTGGGGGAAACCAGGTTTCCCCCACGGGCCCCCTCCTTCTCGAGAGCGTGGGGAACCTCCCGGTTCCCCACACCCCTCCCCGCTCATGGGCGGCACGCTCGCCCATGAGTCTGCTTGCGCTCGCCGTCGCGGGCCGCGGCCTCGTCGACCCCGACGACCCGGTCGTCCGCGCCGATGACGAGGCGCTGCTCCGCGGGCGCGCGGCGTTCGAGACGCTTCGCGTGTACGGCGGTCGCCCGTTCCGTCTCGAGACCCATCTCGACCGGCTGAAGGCGTCGGCGGAGAGCATCGGGCTGCCGCCGCTCGACCGCGAGGCGCTTCAGGAGCTGGTGCCACTCGTGGTCCCGCCGGCGCAAGACGCGGTCCTGCGTCTCGTGTGGACCGCGGGCCCGGCCGAGGGTCCGCCGGCCGGGCTTGCTCTGCTGAGCGCGGTGCCGGAGTGGATCGAGGAGGTTCGTGCGCGTGGTGCGCGAGCCGTCTCGCTGCTTGGAGTGCGGGCCGCAGTGCCCTGGCTGCTACCGGGCGTCAAGTCGACGAGCTACGCCGTGAACATGGCCGCCGAAGCCGAGGCGAAGCGCCGCGGCGCCGAGGAGGCCGTCTTCGTGGACGCCGACGGCGTCGTGCTGGAGGGCACCGTCACCAACGTCTGGTGGCGGAAGGACGCGACGCTGTTCACGCCGTCGCTCGACCTCGGCGTCCTCGCAGGCGTCACACGCGCGACGCTCCTCGAGCTCGCTCCCTCGTGCGGGTACGGCGTGGAGGAGGGCGTGTTCCCGCTCGAGGACCTCCACGGCGCGGACGAAGCGTTCACGTCGTCGTCCGTCCGCGAGGTGATGCCGCTCGTCCAGCTCGACGGGCGTTCGCTCGCCCGAGGGCCCGCGGGGGATCTCCTCCAGCGGGCGCTGCGGGAGCGCGCAGCTATCGTCTGACCCGTGGCGAAGGAGACCGTCCGGCTCGGAGGCATGGCGTTGCAGAACGGCGTGCTCGTGCACGGGCCGACGTCCTGGGCTGTCGCCGTCCGAAGTCCCGACGGCGAGCTCCGCGTCGCCTCCGGCCGCAAACCGCACCTCGCGCCGGCCGCGCGCGTCCGCTTCCCGGTCCTCCGCGGCCCTGTTGCACTGGCAGAGGCGTTCGCGCTGCTCCCACTCGTCCGGCGCAAGCTGCCACAGATGCGTTTCCCATTCGAGCGGCCCGCCGTCATCGGCTCGATCGCGGCGTCTACGCTCGTCGCGCGCGGCCTGCGCCGCTCGGGGCTCTCGCCCGGCGGGAAGGAGGTCGCCGCCGCCGCCGTGACGCTCCTCCCGGTCGCGCTCGCGCTCCGTGGCCCCGGGCTCGCCGCGTATCACGGAGCCGAGCACGTCTCGATCGGGACGTACGAGAACGGAGGTCGCCGCGCGCCCAAGGAGCACCCGCGCTGCGGTTCGCAGTTGATCGCGCCGATGCTCGTCTCCTCCCTGGCTGCCAACATCGCGTCGGCTCGTGTCCCGGCACCCGCGCGCGGGGTCGCACGGTTGCTCGGCGCGACGGTTGCGGTCGGCGCCTCGGTCGAGATCTTCACGTGGATGACACGCAACCCGGAGCATCCCCTCGCCCGTGTGCTCGCGCGGCCGGGCCTCGAGGTTCAGCGCCGGCTCTCGACCGCGGAGCCTTCGGAGGCGCAGGTCGAGGTCGCCGACGCGGCCCGAGACGCGTGCCTCGCGCTCGAGCTCGTGAACTGACAGCTCGCGCGGCGTGACACCGCGATCCGGGCTCCTCGTCGACCTGTACCAGCTCACGATGGGCGAGAGCTACCTCGCCGAGGGGCTCGCCGAGCGAGAAGCAACCTTCAGTCTCTTCTTCCGCACCCTGCCCGCGGGCTGGGGCTATCTCCTCGCGGCCGGGCTCGAGGACGCGCTCCGCTACCTCGAGGAGCTCCGCTTCGACGACGACGACCTCGCGTACCTCGAGCGGACCGGGCTCTTCTCGGCCGCGTTCCTCCAACGGCTTCGTGCGCTCCGCTTCTCCGGCTCGGTGCGGGCCCTCACGGAGGGAACGGCCGTCTTCCCGGGCGAACCGCTGCTCGAAGTGACAGGCCCGATCCTCGAGGCGCAGATCGCGGAGACGATGGTGCTGAACGAGATCCACCTGCAGACCCTCGTCGCGAGCAAGGCGGCGCGGTCGGTGGAGGCCGCGGACGGACGCACCCTCGTCGACTTCTCGCTGCGGCGAACTCACGGCGGCGAGGCGGGGCTGAGGGTGGCGCGGTCGAGCTACCTCGCCGGCTTCGACGCCACGAGCAATGTGCTGGCGGGGTGCCGGTACGGGATTCCCCTCGCGGGGACGATGGCCCACTCGTACGTCCAGAGCTTCGCGGACGAGCTCGACGCGTTCCGCGCCTTCGCGCGCGCATACCCGGACGACGCGATCCTGCTCGTTGACACGTACGAGACCCTCGAGGGAACGCGGACCGCGGTCACGGTCGCGCGCGAGCTTGCGGAGTCCGGTCACCGTCTGCGCGGCGTGCGGCTCGACTCGGGCGACCTCGCCGAGCTGAGCCGGAAGGCCCGGGAGATCCTCGACGCCGCGGGCCTCGAGGACGCGACGGTGTTCGCGAGCGGCGGCCTCGACGAGGCCGGGATCGCTCGTCTTCTCGCGGCAGGAGCGCCCATCGACGGTTTCGGTGTCGGCACGAAGATGGGCGTCTCTGCGGACGCGCCGTTCCTCGACTTCGTCTACAAGCTCGTCGAGTTCGACGGACGCCCGGTGTTGAAGCTCTCGGCCGAGAAGGCGACGCTGCCGGGGCGGAAGCAGGTCCGGCGGGTAAGAGAGGGCGGCCTTGCGACGCACGATCTGATCGGGCTCGCAGGCTCCGGCGGCGAGGGTGAGCCGCTGCTGCGCGAGGTCATGCGCGATGGCCGCGCGACCTGGTCGGAGCCGCTCGCTGCGAGTCGCGAGCGTGCACGTCGCGAGCGGGAGTCGCTCCCTGCGGCCGTGCGCTCGCTCGCTGCAGCGCGATACGAGGTTCGCCTCGACGACGAGGTCACCGCGCTTCGCGATCGCCTCTCCGCCGAGGCACGTTAGCTCCTCCCGTGCGTCAGGCCTGCGCGGCCGCTGCCGACGCGGCGAGAGGTCCCGGCCAGGACGCGAGCGGCTCGGTCGAGCGCACGACGTGCACGCCGGCCTCGGCGAAGCGCGCGAACGTGGCGTCAGCGTCGTCCGTGTAGTCGATCGCGCCCGGTACGACGACCGGGGACGAGCAGTCCTCGAGGAGATAGAGATTGGGAGCGATCTGGGGCGCGCCGGCGAGGAGATCCTCGATCGTCCACGCGACGCAATGGCTCTTCGCCTGTCCCGCAACCACGACAGCGTCGAAGCCGAGGAGATGCTCGACGAGAGCGTCGTTCCGCTCGGCCAGCCTCTGTCCGTGCGCGTCGCGGGCGACCTCGGGACCGAGCACCGAGTAGTGCTCGGTCAGCGGATGCCGGCCCTTGATCTCGAAACGCGTCTGCGACCGGCGCGCGATCGCGTGGAAGAAGAGGGCCTCCTCGACTGCGCTTACGAGGGCGTGCCCGATTCCTCCGAGCAGCGCGTGGAACGGCCAGATCGTGAGGTCGTACTTCCCTCCGCGCGCGAGGGCGTCCACGTAGGCGGCGAGGTAATCGTCCGGACGGTCGACGCCTAGGGCGGTCGCGGTGTCGGGATCGACGCGCCAGCGTCCTGCCGCGACGTCCTCGGCCGTCACGAGCGTGAACGGGCTCGGGTGCCGCCCCTCGGGGTCGACGAGGAACGGTGCATGGAAGATCTGGAACGCCTGGTGCGTGTCGAGCGTGACGACGGCCTCCGTGAACGCCCCGAGATTCCGGTACAAGAACGCGCACAGGCGGCGGCTGTCCTGGAGCGCACCGACGCCGGAGCGGCCGGCGACGAAGAGCTCGAAGCCCGGCGTGCAGAACGTGTTCTGGAGGTCGACGAGGAGGAGGCAGACCCTGGTCGCGTCGGTGGCCGCGGGGGTGACCTCGTGCTTGGCCGCCCAGGCGGTCGCGTCTGCGAACCGCGCTTCGTAGTCGACCCGCCATACCTCTCCGACCCGCTCGAGGTCGACGTGGGGCGGGAGCGGAAGATCGGACGGGCGTGCCATGGGTCCAGGCTAGAGAAGCACGCTCGATTTCATGGGGCCACCCCGGACCACCACCCGCCTCCAGCGTAACGCCGAAAGGCTTGCGCGTGGGTCACGGACCGCGCCAAGAGTGTGTCAACTGCTCGGCTTGAGGCTCGAGGCTCCCCCGCCGATAGGGGTGGGGTGACGGACCTCGAGAACAGCCTGCTCACGTGGCTCCCGATCATCTTCTTCGCGGTCGTCATCGGCCTTCTCCTCTACACGATGCGCTTCATGCCGCGCGCGAAGCCGGCGCCGGTCGTCCGCGGGTCGCAGGTCAACGTGTCCTGGGCGGACGTGGCCGGTCTGGACGAGGCCAAGGAGGAGCTGCACGAGGTGGTCGAGTTCCTGCGCGACCGCGAGCGCTTCGAGAGGCTCGGCGCGCGCGTACCGCGCGGGATCCTGCTCCACGGCCCGCCCGGTACCGGGAAGACGCTTCTCGCGAAAGCAGTCGCGAGCGCGTCCGGGGCGAACTTCTACTCCCAGAGCGCGTCATCGTTCGTCGAGATGTTCGCCGGGCTCGGCGCCGCGCGGATTCGGAAGCTCTTCGAAGAGGCGCGGAAGAACGCGCCCGCGATCATCTTCATCGACGAGCTCGACGCAGTCGGCACCGCGCGCGCAGGTGGCAGCGTCCATCGCGAGCACGACCAGACCCTGAACCAGCTCCTCGTCGAGCTCGACGGCTTCGGCGCACGGGACGAGGTCGTCGTGATGGCCGCGTCGAACCGACTTCAAGACCTCGATCCCGCTTTGCTCCGGCCCGGTCGTTTCGACCGGCAGGTGCTCGTGTCTCCGCCGGATGTGGCCGGGCGCGAGTCGATCCTGCGTGTCCACACGCGCGACAAGCCACTGGCTGCGGACGTCGACCTCGGCCTGATCGCGCGGCAGACGTCCGGGCTCACGGGCGCCGACCTCGCGAACCTCTGCAACGAAGCGGCGATCCTGGCCGGCCGGCACGACGCGCAGTTCATCCGCCACGCAGACTTCGACGCGTCGATGGAGCGGATCGTCGCCGGCCTCCAGCAGCGACGCGTCGTCTCGGACAAGGAGAAGCGCATCCTCGCGTTCCACGAGGCAGGCCACGCAGTCATGTCGCACCTCGTGGGCGACCTCTTCCCCGCGCAGAAGGCGACCATCGTCTCACGCGGACAGGCACTCGGGTACACGCTGAACATGCCCGCCGAAGATCGCTACCTCCACACCCGCGAGGAGCTCGTCGACCTGATGATGGTGTTCCTCGCCGGCCGTGCGGCGGAGCAGATCGTGTTCGGGCGGATCACGAACGGCGCCGCGAACGACCTCGAGCGCGTCACGCAGCTCGCGCGCTCGATGGTCTTCGAGTACGGCATGTCGGAGGTCGCACCCTCGCGCACGATGCGCGCCGACAACTACGCGCTCTCGGAGGAGACGAAGCGTCTGCGCGACTCCGAGCAGGCGCGGCTCACCGATCACGCGTACGAGGAGGCGCAGCGGCTGCTGATGAAGCATCGCGCGGCACTCGACCGCGTGGCGGAGGCGCTCCTCGAGAAGGAGAGCCTCGATCGGGCCGAGCTCGAGGCGCTTCTCGGGGACGTGAAGCCCGAGTCACGCTCGTCGGAGACCGTCGGCACGGTCCGGGCGCTGCCACTTCGCGACTGAGCCCATACCGTGGGCTGCCCCTGCGCCGCCGATAGCATCGATCGCGTGCAGGTCCGCGGCATCCACCATCTCGGTCTCGCGGTCTCCGATCTCGACGACGCGATCGAGACCTGGCAGCACCTCTTCGGCGCCCGGATCGAGCACCGCGAGTCGCTCGAGGAGCAGGGCGTCGACGCCGTGTCGCTGCTCGTCGGCGAGAGCCGCATCGAGCTCGTCGCGCCGACGGCGGAGGACACGCCGGTGGGCCGGTTCCTTGCGCGGCGCGGCCCCGGCATGCATCACGTCGCTTTCGACGCACTGGACGTCGAGGGAGCGGTCGGGGACCTCGCCGCCTCGGGCGTACAGCTCATCGACGAGGCGCCGAGACGGGGCCTGTTCGGGCTCGAGGTCGCGTTCGTCCATCCAGACGCCGTGCACGGCGTCCTCACGGAGGTGGTGTCGAGTGGCTAAGGACGGATTCGTGCGGGTCGAGATCGGGCTCGACGGAGGGCAGATTCTCAGCATGCTCATGACCTCGGAGAGCGCGAAGTCCCTCGACCGCGCTCTCGACAAGGGTGACTCCGGGGCGCTCGCGCTCGATGCGCAGGACGGCGAGCTTCGGCTCGTGCTCTCGCGCGTCCTGTACGCGAAGCGGTTCGCGCGCGAGTCGCGCGTCGGCTTCGGCGAATAGCACATGCCGTTACAGGTCGGCATCGTCGGCCTGCCGAACGCGGGCAAGACCACGCTCTTCAATGCGCTCACGCGTGCGGGTGCGGAGGTCACGGCCTACGCCTCCGTCGTCGAGAAGGCGAACGTCGGCATGGCGGTGATCCCGGACGACCGGCTCGACCGGTTGGCGGAGCTCGTCGGCTCGCGGAAGGTCACGCCCGCGGCGATCCGCGTCGTGGACGTCCCGGCGACCGGCGCCGACCTCCCCGGCGGGCTCCGGCAGGCGGACGCGCTCCTCGCAGTCGTCGACGGCTTCTCGGATCGCGCCGACCCTGCCGGCGACCTGGAGCTGCTGAAGCTCGAGATGGTCGCCGCCGACCGCGACCACGTCACACGACGCCTCGAGAAGGTGCGAAAGGACGCCAAGTCGGGAGATCCTTCGCTTCGCAAGGAGGAGGCGCTCCTCGAGGAGGTGCTCTCGCACCTCGGGTCCGACGCTCCGCTCTCGACGTGGCCGCGTGCGCTTCCCGGCGCCCTCGAGCCGCTGACCACGAAGGCGCTCATCACGGTCGAGAATGGGCCCCGCGGGATCGACTGCAAGCTCGAGATGGAGCTCGCCGAGCTCGATCCGGAGGAGGCGGCCGAGTTTCGCGCCGGACCGTCGGCTCTCGACGAGATCGTCGGCAGGCTGAAGGAGGCGCTCGGTCTGATCGCGTTCTTCACGGTCGGTGACACCGAGGCCCGCGCGTGGACGTTGCTGCAGGGGGAGACCGCGCTCGACGCGGCGGAGTCGGTCCACACCGACATCGCGCGTGGCTTCATCCGGGCCGAGGTGATTCGCTGGGACGACCTCCTCGAGTGCGGGTCGCACGCGGAGGCCGCGCGGCGCGGGCTCCAGCGGCTCGAAGGTAAGACCTATGTCGTCGAGGACGGCGACGTCGTCAACGTGCGCTTCAACGTCTGACGACGGTCAGGCCTCGACTGCAGGCGACCGCTCGAGCCGGCTTGCGGCGAGGGCCGCGAACCAGAGCGCCGCGAGGAGCACGAAGCACGCACCGAGCACGCGGAGCAGGCCGTCGTCGCCGAGCGTTCCGCCGGGATCGACGCCGAGCGGGCCGACCGCGGGCACCGGGACGGTGCCACCTGCCGTCGCGATCAGCCACGTGGTCACGAGAGCCGCGAGAACGGCGACCGCAGCCGTCCCCACGAAGAGCAGGCGCGCGACATCGCTCGGCATCACGCCGAGCGCCAGCACGAGCCCCAGGATCACGAGCGCGAAGAAGCTCCACGTGAAGGCGATCCCGACGACCTTGCCGTAGTCTCGTTCTGGACGTCGAGGACGATCGCGAGCAGCAGCAGGTCGAGCGCGACGCCGGACGTGAAGATTCCTCCAAGCGCGAGCAAGTCGGCACCACCGCGCTTGAGGCAGGCGAGAGCGCACGCGACGGTCGCTCCGGCGAGGAAGATCAGGAGCCCGACCCCTAGGCCGGTGCCGAACGCCGAGGCCACGTTCTCGGCGTCGAGGACCGCGACGATGCCGAGGATGCCGGCGAGCGAGAACGAGGTGAGCGTCAAGAGAGCCCCGACCTCGAGCGGCGAGCGATCACGCATGGCCTCGTTGGTTCGCGGTGGCGAGCGGCGCTCCTCCCTCAGCCGGCGGCGACGAGGACGGCACCGGTGATCGCGAGCCCGCCGCCCGCGCGTCGCGGAGCTCCGAGCCGTTCGCCGAGGAGGAGCCGAGCGAGCACGACCGTCACCACCGGATACAGCGCGCTCAGGACGGCGACGATCCCCGCGGCTCCGTAGGTCGTCGCGACCGCGACGAAGACGTTGGCGCCCGTGTCGAAGATGCCGATGCCAACGAGCATCGGCAGCAATGCCCGCGGAGGTCGAATCGCCGTCGACGTGGCCAGCGCGACGACGACGACGAGCGCGACCGACGCCGAGCGCGCGGCGGCGACCGCCCAGGGTGCGCTCTCGTCCGCCCCCGCGTCGATCCCGATGATGAAGGCGCCGAAGCCCAGCGCGGCGAGCAAAGCGAGCCCGGCACCCGCGGCGATCCGGCTGCCGCCGACGGGAGCGCGCTCGAGCGCCAGCGTCACGATTCCGGCGAGGACGAGCGCGATGCCGAGCCACTGGAACGCCGAAGGCACACGTCCGTGTGCGGCGTCCACCGCGAGCGGGACGATCGGTGCCGCAGCGGAGATCGGAGCGACGATGCCCATCGCTCCGAGCGCGAAGCCGCGGTAGAGGGCGGCGAGGCCCATGGCGCCGGCGATCCCGGCCCCGGCAGCGGGGAGGAGCTCGATTGCTCCGGGAAAGGGATCTCTTGCGGCCACGAGCCAGAGCGCCAGGCCGACGAGGCCGATCGCCTGCGAGAGGGCCAGGACGGTGAGGACCGCGATCCGCCGGGACGCGAGGCCGCCGAGGAAGTCGCCGACGCCCCAGCAGACGGCGCCGCAGAGCGCGAGCAACGCAGCCAACGTCGGTTAGTCGTCGCCTACGGGGCGGGTCGCCGCCTGTGCGTCGAGCTGGTTCGCGTGGTAGAGGACGGCGGCCTCGGCAGTGCGCGCCGCGGGTCGGTCGTGGTGGCTCGCGACGGCGTGGAGGAGCTCCGCGAGGACGGCCGGGTCGAGGTCTCGTGAGCGCTCCTCGACGAGGCGTAGACCGAGATGGACATGCCCGAGCAGACGCCCTTCCTCGGTCTGCCTGAACGAAGGCGCGCGGCCGAGCTCACGGGTCCTGCCGAGGTCGTGGAGTAGCGCCGCTGCAAGCAGGAGGTCACGGCGGAGACGTGGGTGGAGCTCGGCCGTCTCGCGGCAGAGCGTCGTCACGCCGACCGTGTGCTCGAGCAGCCCGCCCGCGTAGCCGTGGTGGCCGTCGAGGCCGGCAGCCGGCAGCGCGCGAAGCGCTGCTCGGATCTCGGCGTCTCGAAGGAACGAGTCGACGACCGCTGCGAGGCCCGGGTGCGCTATCTCACCGGCGAGGAACTCGAGGAAGCCGTCGAGCTCGTCCGGATCGCGGCGCAACGACGGCACGAGCGCGGCCGGGTCGGCGTCCTCCACCGACTCGACCGCCCGCACCTGCACCTGCAGCCGGCCGCCGAAGCTCTCGACCCGGCCGAGGACGCGCACCGCGTCTCCCTCGGCGAAGCGCCCGTCGAGGAGCTCGACGTCGTTCCAGACGCGCGCCTCGATGCGGCCGCTCGCGTCGGAGAGCTCGAGCGCGAGATACGCGGCTCCTGCCCGCGTGCGCTTGTGCTCCTTCTTCGTGACCGCGAAGACGCCCTCGACCGTCCGGTCCTCGACGAGCTCGGCGATGGTCGTCACGTCCCGGAGTCTAGGTCCTGGGGATGACTTGTCACACTCTTGGCGCAGTTCGCACCGCCCAATCGGACATGACCAGGGTCTGACCCCCTGTCATGCCTCCGGCGGCCGTGTCTTTGTGGAGAGATCGGCTCGAGGTCGGCACCGGCAGATCGTGCAGGGACCTGCCCGGAGTGGCCGCGATCAGGACGTTGGTACGCTCGCCGAGATGGCCGACCTGAAGCCGTTTCGCGCCGTCCGCTACTCGGGCGCGGCCGGTCTGGCGGCGGATCTCGTCGCCCCTCCCTACGACGCCGTGACCCCCGACGAGCGCGAGCGGCTGTTCATGCGCAGCCCGTACAACGTCGTCCACGTCACCCTGCCCGAGTCCGACGAGGAGGCCGGCCGGCTGTACCGCGAGTGGCTGGCGCGTGGGATCCTGGAACGCGAGCCGGAGCCCGCGTCGTGGCTGCTCGCGGAGAGCTACGTCGGGCCGGACGGCGTCCCGCGCGAGCGGTGCGGGGTCATCGTCTCGCTCGCAGCCGAGCCGTACGAAACGGGGCGCGTCCTTCCCCATGAGCACACGCACTCTCGCATCCAAGAGGGGCGGCTCCGTTTGCTCGAAGCGACTCGCGTCCAGCCCGAGCCGATCTTCGTGCTCCACGACGACCGCCTCGATGTCGAGCTGCCCGAACGCATGCCCGAGCTCGAGGTCGACGGCACCCGACTCTGGCGTCTGGACGACTTCGACCTGACGCCTCTCGCCCAGGGCGCACTTCTCATCGCGGACGGCCACCATCGCTACGAAAGCGCGCTCGCGCTGGACATGGACGAAGCGAGGATCATGGCGCTGCTCGTCTCGACGCACGATCCCGGTCTCCACGTCTTCCCGACGCACCGCACGTTCATCGGGCGGCCTGACCTCGCCGAGCTCAGGGAGGGCGAGGCGCACGAGACCGTCGCCGCCGCTCTCGCAGCGCTCGACGATGAGTCGCGCGACCACGCCGCCGCAGTCGCGTACCGGCGGTCCGGCGTCGAGCTGGTCCGGGGAGGTACGGGCGAGCTCGACGTGGAGCTCGTCGACCGGCACGGGCACGACGGGATCGGGTACACGCCCCACACGGACGACGCCGTCGGCGCCGTCGACCGAGGCGAGGCGGATGTCGCGTTCCTCATCCGCGACCCCCGCGTCGACGAAGTGTTCGCGGTCGCACGGCGCGGCGAGCGCATGCCGCCGAAGAGCACGTACTTCTTCCCGAAGCCGCTGTCAGGGCTGCTCTTCCACCCGGTCGAGCCCCGTCCGTGACGGACTGGCTCGAAGTCTGCCGGCTATGTGCGGCCGACATACGCGAAGTGCTCGAGCGGCTACCGACCCGCATCGAGCGGGAGCCGGTCATCCGGCGCGGCGAGGGCGGAGACGACACGACCGCAGTCGACCAGCAGGCGGAGGACGCCGTCGTCGCGCGGCTCGAGGCGCTGGGCGAGGACTTCGAGCTCGTCTCCGAGGAGCTCGGCGAGCGCTCGTTCGGCGAGGGCGGCGCACGCCGAGTCGTCGTCGACCCGATCGACGGCTCCGTGAACGCCAAGCGCGGGATCCCGTTCTTCTCGTTCTCGCTCGCCGTTGCCGAAGGCGGGACGATGGCGGACGTCGGCTTCGCGTACGTCTACGACTTCGGGACGGGCGAGGAGTGGACCGCCCAGCGCGGCCGGGGGGCGCGCCTCGGAGGCGAGCCGCTCCGGGTGCCGCCGCCGAAGGAGACCCTCGAGATCCTCTCGTTCGAGGGGACGACGACGCAGGCGATAGCGGAGAGCATCCAGGAGCTCGTCGGCGTCGCCGGCCGCGTGCGGGTGATGGGTTCGCTCGCGCTCTCGCTCTGCCACCTCGCGTCGGGCCGGGTGGACGCCGTCTGTTCGCTGAAGGCCGCTCGCTCCGTCGACATCGCTGCGGCGCAGCTGCTGGTCCGGGAGCAGGGCCTCGCGATCGAGCTCGTCGACGACCCGCCGTTTGGCTCCGCACCGCTCGACCTCGGCACACGCTCCCGCGTCGTTGCGGCCGGCTCGCCCGAGCTCGTCTCGGCCCTCGCGGGCGCGCTTCGCGCCTGACTAACGCCAGACGACGTATGCCCACGCGCCGAACGGCGCGTCGATCGTCTTCGCGGACACGTTGCAGAGGCGGAACATGGCTCTGCCGGCGAGGTTGGTGTTGAAGATGGGGGTCACCGAGAGGCCGAGCGGCAGGTTCTGGGTCGGGAGCAGGATTGCCCGGTCGTACGGCTTGATGCCGGGAACCGTTGCGCGCAGCGAGAGACAGGAGTGCGCCCCGAGCGGCGGCGCGTCGATGCGGACCTGCCCACTCAGCGTGGCGGTGTCCTTCAGGCCGAGCGAGCCATCCTTCACGTTGGCGCCCTCGATCGAGTCCGGCGCGAGGGTCGGAGCGGGGTACGAGCCGGAAAGGTCGCCGCTCGCGGCCACGCCTTCGATCGTCCCCGGAGGTCCTGCCGGGCCACGGGGAAGCTGGCCTGCCTTGAAGTCGCGGGCGAGGAGCGTGCGGTCCCGGACCTTGGCCGCCGTGACGGCGCCGTCACGCAGTTGCTCGGTTCCGACGGACGCGCGCGGGAGAGCGATCTCACGAGCCGCCTCGCCGAGCGGCGTCGATCCGAGCAGCGCAACGAGAAGCGCCGTGACGGACAGCACGACCGAAACCCGCCCCATGTCCCCTCATTCGGCCTCGTCGGGCCGCTTCCTCGCAGGTACGCTCGGCCAGATGACTGTTACTGCGAGACCGGATCGCGACGCCATCCTGAAGGCACTCGAGCAGGTGATCGATCCCGAGCTCAAGCGCCCGGTGACCGATCTCGACATGGTTCGCGACGTTCTCGTGGAGGACGATGGTGCCGTCGCGGTCACGATCGCCCTCACCGTTGTCGGCTGTCCCCTGCGGCACTCGTTCGAGGAGCAGGTTGGACGTTTCGTCGGTGATGTGCCGGGCGTGACCTCGGTCCGGCTCGGCTTCGACGTGATGACGCCGGAGGAGAAGGCCGCACTTGCCTCGCGGCTGCGAGGCGGTCGGCCGGAGCGGAGCATCTCGCTCTCGGCCGGGACGCGCGTCGTGGCGATCGCGTCCGGCAAGGGCGGCGTCGGAAAGTCCACGCTCACCGCGAACCTCGCCTACGCGCTCTCGACCCTCGGCGAGCGGGTCGGCGTCCTCGACGGCGACGTGTACGGGCACTCGATCCCGCACATGCTCGGTGTCCACCAGAAGCCGATCGCGGTCGACGAGATGATCGTCCCGCCGGTGCGGGGCGAGCTCAAGCTCATGTCGATCGGGTTCTTCCTCGAGGAGAACGCACCGATCATGTGGCGCGGGCCGATGCTGCACAAGGCGCTCGAGCAGTTCCTCTCCGACGTGCACTGGGGAGAGCTCGAGACGCTCCTCGTGGACATGCCTCCCGGAACGGGGGACGTCGCGATGTCCCTTGGCCAGTTGCTCCCGCGTGCGGAGGCGCTCGTGATCACGACGCCGCAGCCGGCGGCGCAGCAGGTCGCGGTGCGCGCAGCGCAGATGGCGCTCAAGACCGGTATGCGCGTCGTGGGCGCGGTCGAGAACATGTCGTACCTTGCAGGCACTGGCCAGGAGCTCTTCGGGTCGGGCGGCGGCCAGGCGCTCGCGGACGACATCGGCGTTCCGCTGCTCGCGAGGATCCCGTTCGATCCTGCACTTCGCGAGGCCGCCGACGAGGGGACGCCGCTGCTCGAGATCGCGCCTGAGGCCGAGGCTTCCCAGGCGATCTTCGCGCTCGCCAAGTCGCTTGCGGCGTCGCGCGCCGGCACGATTCGCAAGCCGCTCACGGTTCTCTAGTCGACGTGACGCCGGAGGAGGCGCGCGGTCGGCTCCAGGCGCTCGGGCTTGCCGACGACCACGTCGGAGTGCTCGTCGAGCACTTCGGGGAGGCAGAGCGGCGAGGCAAGCGTGGACATGGCTTCTCGCGCGTCGGGTGGCTCGAGACGCTCGAGCTCGATCCGGCCGCGCGTCCCGAGCGAGTCGTCGAGGACGAGGGCTTCGAGCGCTGGGACGGCGGCGGCGCGCTCGGCTATCTCGTCCTCGACGAGGTCGTCCGCGCGACGCTCGAGCGGCCACCTGTCCACGCACGCGTCGTCGTCGCGGAGCGCACTTTCCCGACGGGCGTTCTCGGCCACTGGGTGAGGAGGCTCGCCGAGGGCGGCCTTGTCGCGGCGCTCACAGCGACCTCGCCGCGGCGGCTCCCGCATCCGAGCGGCGGCCCCCCGCTCACGGGGACGAACCCGCTCGCGATCGCGATTCCCTCGAGCGACGTTCCGCCGCTCGTCGCGGACGTCTCCATGGGGGCGGTCACGCACGGCGAGGTCCTCGCGGGCGTCGCGTCGGCGGAGGAGCTGGTCCCGTTCGGCGGCGTGCATGCGCACAAGGCGTTCGCCCTGTCGGCCGGGCTCGAGCTGCTCGTGCGGGCGCTTGCCGGCGACGACCCCGGCGCCGTCCTCGTTGTCGCGAGGCCCGAGCACGATCCGGTGCCCGCGTTCCGCGAGCTTGCCGACGGCCGGCGCCTCCCGGGCGACTAGTCCACCGAGAAGCGGAACTCGTGGCCGTTCGCTACGGGGCGGCCGAGCACGTCCGCGCCCACCGCCTCAGAGCACGACCGGCGTCACCGGTGGCTCACCGCGGTCGACCGCGACCAGGTTGTCGACGACGAGTTGCGTCATGGCCTCACGTGTCTGCCGCGACGCACTGCCGAGATGCGGCGTCAGGACGACGTTCTCGAGGCCGAGGAGCTCCGCCGGCACGTTCGGCTCGCCGACGAAGACGTCGAGCCCGGCGCGGATTCGGCCGGAGACGAGCTCCGCGACAAGGGCGTCCTGGTCGACGACCTCGCCGCGCGACGTGTTCACGAGGCAGGCGCCGTCCCGCAGGAGGCCCAGCCGCCGCGCGTCGATCAGCCCGCTCGTCTCGGGCGTCAGTGGAACATGGAGGGTGACGAGGTCGGCCTCCGTGAGGAGGTCGTCGAGCTCGCGGTGCTCGCCGAGATCGGTCCCGACCCGGCTCCGTCGCGTGTAGAGCACGCGCAGCTCGAATCCGCGCGCTCTCCTCGCGACGGCGCTTCCGATACGTCCGAGACCGACAACTCCGAGCGTCGACCCGGTCACCTCCTCCGCGATTCGGCTGTCCGCCCACGACCCGCGCCAGCTCGCGGAACGCACGTAGCGGTCGCCCTCGACCACCTGCCTCCGGGTCGCGAGCAGGAGCGCGAAGGCGAGATCGGCGGTTGCCGCGTCGAGGACTCCGGGGGTGTTCGTCACGACGACGCCGCGCTCGAGGCACGCCTCGACGCCGATCCGGTCGTAGCCGACGCCGTAGTTCGCCACCACCCGCAGGCCCGGGAGCAACTCGAGTGGGACCGGCTCGTTGGCGACCACGAGCCCCTCGACGTCGGGCCGCGCTCCGGTCAGCTCCGCGAGCGGCAGCACCTCGACGTCGTCCAGCTCCTCGAACGCCGTCCCCGGGTAGCGTCGGGTCGCGAGAACCCTCACGCCCCGTCGGCGTGAGCGAGCAGCTGCTCGATCTCTTCGCGCGACAGCTCCCGCGCATCGGCTTGTCCGGGATCGACGATCGCGGCGTCCCAGTCGCCGTCGGCGAACAGCCGCAGGATGTCCGGCAAGGGCAGGCGGACCCAGGTGGAGCCCTGTGGGTAGATCTCGTCGAGTACGTCCTCGCTCGTGAAGAGCGGGAGGACGTGACGCTCGGGCTCGTCCAGCGAGCGCACGGTTGCCTTGAGGTCCTGTTCGAGCGCGTGGCCGTGGACGTCGGGTCCGTGCTCCACGGTCGCGAGGAGGAAAGCGGCGTCCAGGAGCTCGTGCCCGTCCGGAAGCGGAGGCTGTCGGCGGAGCGGCACGCTAGCCCGACTTCCTCCGCAAGCGGTCGAGCACGAACGGGTCGATCGCGTCCTCGCCGGCGACGCGCTCCTCGAGGTTCTCCTCGCCCGCCCAGTCTTCGAGCCGCTCGAAGCCGAGGAGGGCAAGCCGCTCTCCGATCTCGGCGCGCAGGGAGTCGTCCAGCTCGAGCCAGCGTTCGCGAGGAGTCCGGACGAACAGCTCGTGGTGAATCGCAACAATTCTCCGCAGCTCCTCGAGCGGGCGCTCGTGGTCGTCGACGCGGAGGTCGACGAAGACGTCCGACAGCCCCGCGTAGCCCTGCTCGGGACCGACGACGAGGATCGCAGCAGACTGCTGCCCGCGGCGGTCTCCCCCGGCTGCCTGGGCCGCATCGAGGCTGTCGAGCAGCCGGTCGACGAGGGGCTTGCCGGCGGTCGCCTCGAACGTCTCCGCCAGCGCGTCCACCGTCTCCGCGGAAACGAGGATGTTGCCCTGCGCCGCGTATCCGGAGCCGACGCGGCCTCCCGCCCACGCGGTGCACTCGTCGCCCGTGTAGCTCGCCCCTCGACCCTCGCCGTCCACGATGCCGAGCTGACGCTGCGCGTGATGCTCGTCCGCAGCGGTCAGCCGTGTGACGACCTCGTCGGCGGGCAGCCCCTCGCGCAACAGCGCGAGCCCTTCAGGCCCGTAGCGCGGATTCGCCCACGCCTGTGTCGCGACCGCGCCGACGAGCGGCTCCGCCCAGGGAACGACCGAGCCCACACCGAGGAACTTCGACTGCACGGCTACTCCCCACTGCCGGGCGCCCAGGTCGCAGGCGCAGATCGAGTAGGTCGAGATCCAACAGTGCCTGATATCGCGGACGGGCGAAACCACCCGATTGCGTGAGGCGGTGTCGGGCACCGTGTCTATCCGTACGTCAGCTGCGAGAGGTCGAGCTCGACCAGGGTCTCGTCGCGTACGAGCGCGCAGGAAACCTCGCCGAGCGAGAGGGCGGCGTGGACTTCCTCCACGGTCGACGCACGGACGACGACGGGAACACCCTGGACATGTGCCGAATGGATCGCCTCGAGATCGGAGACGTCGTCGAGGACGAGCGCGCCTTCGAGGTCGACCGTCCCCTCGAGGACGATCTGCGGGACCTTGCGGCCTGTGGCGCCGAACCAGCGCTCGCGCATCAGAGCGTCAAGGTCTCGCCCGGCTCGGGCGCGAGGATCTCGACTCCGGAGGGCGCGAGCTCGCGCAGCTTTTCCGGTGTCCCCGTCAGCAGTGGGAACGTCCCGTAGTGGCACGGGACGCAGCGACTCACGCCCAGCAGCTCGAGTGCGACGGCGGCCTCACGCGGTCCCATGGTGAAGTGGTCGCCGATCGGGAGGATCGCCACGTCCGGCGAGTAGATGCGCGCGATCAGGGCCATGTCCCCGAAGACGTTCGTATCACCGGCGACGTAGATCTTGAGCCCGTCCTCGAACTCGATCACGAAGCCGCAGGACTCCCCCGTGTACTGGAAGACGCCGTCCGCGAACACGCTCGACGAGTGGTTCGCGTGCGTCAGGGTCAGCTTGATGCCGCGGACGTCGATCGTCCCGCCCTTGTTGACCGCCTGCGTCGGATCCTCGGAGAGCCCCTGCGTCGAAAGCCAGCCTCGGAGCTCGACCTGAGCGATGACTGGGCATTCGAACCTCTGCGCAATCGCGATCGTGTCGCCGAGGTGGTCTCCGTGGCCGTGCGTGAGCAGTAGCAGATCGCAGCGCTGGGGCTCGAGCTCACTTTCCGGGCAGCTCGGGTTCCCGTTCAGGAAAGGGTCGAGGTAGACGCGCTTCCCGCCGGGCGTGTCGACGCGAAACGATGCGTGACCCAGCCAGGTCAGCTTCGTGGCCATGGTTGGAATCTAGAGGACCAGTCGTTCTACGTGCGGCGCAAACGCGGGGCTACCAGTCGAGGCCGTTCGTCGCCCAGGTCTTGGTGACGTTGGAGATGGGGCGCCCTGTCGCAACCGCTGCAGCAGGCCGTTAGAACGTCAGCGAGGCGGCTGCGTCCGACGCGAGGTCGAGGATCGGCTGCACCGCGAAGAACGAGCCGACGGTTACGACGACCGCCGCCGTGACCGCGACGCCGAGCGCATAGTCGCGCGGCGGCGAGCCGCCTGCAGGCGCCAGGCGGAGCTCCGCCCCGGAGCGCATGTAGAGCCAGCGGACGACGTTCAGGTAGTACGCGAGCGAGAGTGCGGTCGCCGCTACCCCGACGAGGACGAGCCACCAGTCGCCGGCCTCGTACGCGGCCGAGAAGACGAAGAGCTTCCCGAAGAAGCCGCCCGTCAGCGGGAATCCCGCCATCCCGAGCATGAAGATCCAGAGCGCGATGCCGTAGAACGGGCGCTCCCAACCGAGGCCCGCGAGGCTCTCGAGCCGAACCGGTGCCGCGAGCTCGCGCTCTCGTGCCGCGACGACCGCGAACGCCCCGATCGACATCGCCGAGTAGGGGACGAGGTAGAAGAGTAGCGCTTCCGCTCCGCGCTCGGTCCCGGCCGCGATCGCGATCAGCAGGAAGCCCGCGTGCGAGATGGACGAGTACGCGAGCAGGCGCTTCACGTCGCTCTGTGCGAGGGCGGCGAGGTTCCCCCAGGCAAGCGACACGCATGCGAGCACGGCAACCGCGATCGTCCAGATCTCGCTCTCGTCCGGGAACGCCGTGACCAGCACCCGGAGCGTGACGACGAGCGCAGCAGTCTTCGTCGCCGCGGACATGAAGGCGGTCACCGAGGTCGGCGAGCCCTGGTACACGTCCGGCGTCCACATGTGGAACGGCGCCGCCGAGACCTTGAACGCGAGCCCGGCGAGGATCATCGCGAGCCCGGCCACGAGGAAGGCGTCGTTCCCGGCCGCCGCGGCGGCGATCTGCGAGAAGCCGAGCTCGCCCGTGGCGCCGAAGACGAGAGCCGAGCCGAAGAGCAGCACCGCGGAGCCGAAGCCGCCGACGATGAGGTACTTGAGCCCTGCCTCGAGCGAGGTCGCGCGGTCGGTGTCGAACGCGACGAGGACGTACAGGCAGAGCGAGAACCACTCGAGCCCGAGGAAGAGCGTCATCAGGTTCTCGGCGCCGACGAAGAAGACCATCCCCGCGCCCGCCGCCGTGAGGAGCGCGTAGTACTCGCCGTGGTCGTCGCGCCGCCGCTCGGCCCACGATACGAAGACGACGACCGCCCCGGTCACCGCGAGGAGAAGCTGCGCAAAACCGGCGAGCTGGTCGCGGATCATCGACTCCGACAGGAGCGACTCCGGCGGCGTGCTGTCGCCGAAGACGATGCCCGCGCAGATCGCCGCCGCGACGAAGCCGGCGAAGGCGAAGACGGCGCCCACGGTCCTCCGCATCCACTTCGGCACGAGCACCGCGCCGAGCAGCGCGACGCCGGAGGCGGCCAGGAGCGCGAGCGTCGGAGAGAGCGCGAGCCAGTCGACGGACGGGGTCTCGATCACGGGGCCTCCTCCGAGATCGCGGACGGCGAGCTCGAGCCCGAGAACGAGCTCTCGCTGACGAGCGCGGGCCAGACCGAGAGCGCGAGCAGGCAGGCGACGAGCGGGAGGATCAGCGCCAGCTCGCCCGGCCGCAGGTCGAGGGCCTCGTCGCGCACGGCCGGGCCGGGCCGCACGTGCAGCACCGCGGAGATGAGCCGGAGCACGTACATCGCCGCGAGCACGATCCCGAGTGCGACCACCGCCGAGTAGCCCCAGCCGTTCTCGTATGCGCCCGCCATGATCAGGAACTCGCCTGCGAACGTGACCGAGCCCGGAACGGCGAGCGCGACCATGCCCGCCACGAGTAGCACCGTCGCCAGAACGGGGCGTCCTCGCGCCATCCCTCCCAGTGCCGACAGGTCACCGGTGCCGCAACGACGCTCGACCATCCCGACGAGGAGGAACATCGTCGCGGAGACGAGCGCGTGGCCGACCGACAGGAGCACGGCGCCGGTCTGCCCGAGGTCGTTGAGCGCGAAGAGCCCGATCGTGATGAGGCCCATCTGCGCGAGCGACGAGTACGCGACGATCCCGCGCAGGTCGGGCTCGCGAAATGCGAGCAGCGACCCGTACACGAGCGCCGCCCCGGAGGCTACGAGGATGACTCCGGTGAAGTCGTCCACCGGCTCCGGGAAGCGTGGGAGCACGATGACGAGGAACCCGTAGACGGCGGTCTTGGAGACGATCGCGGAGAGCACCGCGGCGACCTCCACCGGCGCCTCGCGGTACGTGAGCGGCAGCCATCCGTGCAGTGGGAAGAGCGGCGCCTTGACTGCGAACGCAACAGCGAAGCCGAGGAAGATCCACGTGTTGTCGCTCGTCCCGGGCTCGGTCAGGCTGAACGTCCCCTGCGTCACGCCATAGGCGACGACCGACGCGAGCATCAGGAGCGACCCGGCCATCGTGTAGACGACGAACGTGAGCGTGGCCGCGAACCGCCGCTCCCCTCCCCAGACACCGACGAGCACGTAGAGGGGGATGAGCATCGCCTCGAACGAGACGTAGAACAGCAACAGGTCCAGCGACGCGAAGGTGGCGACGATCGCGCCCGTCAGCAGGAGCATGAGCGCGTGGTATGCGCGCGGGCGGTCGCGTCCGACCCAGGTGGCATACCCGATCGCGGCTGCCATGACGATCACGGTTACGCCGGCGAGCCACATCGAGAAGCCGTAGAAGCCGACCGAGTACGAGATCCCGACGCTCTCGACCCACTCGCGCGTGGTCCCGAGTTGCGCGCTCGGGTCGTCGAAGTCGAAGCGCGCGGCGGCGACGATCCAGAGCCCGACCTCCATCAGCGCGACGAAGAACGCGAGCCCCGCGGTCATCAGGCGCGGAAGCGGCAGGATCGCGACGACGAGCGCGCCCGCGACGGGGAGGAGGATGAGAGCGGTCGTCAACATCGCGCTAGCGGACGCTCACGAAGACGACGACGAGGACGATGACGGCGATGGTGACCGCCAGCGCGTACGAGCGGAGGAGCCCCGACTGGACCCGCGCGAGCCCATCGCTCGCTTGGATCGTCCCGGCGCCGATCTCGTCCAGCGAGCGCTCGATCACCGGCTCCTCGACGTTTCGGCGCAGCCCGTTGGAGAGGGCGGCCGCCGGGCGGTAGAAGAGGCTGTCGTAGAGCTCGTCGAAGTAGAACTTGTGCTCGAAGAAGCGCCACGCGTCCGGGCGGGTGACGAGCTGCCGCTCGTGCTTGAAGGCGCGCCGCGCGAGCCAGAAGCCGACGAGCCCGAGCGCGACTGCGACCGCGCTCACGAGGTACTCCTCGCCCGTCGTCGGCTCGACCAAAGGTTCCGCCGATTCGGCAAGCCAGTCGGTGAGCGGATGCCAGACGCCCGGGATCACGACGATGCCGCCGACCGTCGACAGCACCGTGAGCACGCCCACCGGCAACATCATCGACCGGGGCGCTTCGCCGTGGCCGTGCGCCGCCTCCGCGTGTGCCTCGGTTCTCGGGCCGCGGAAGACGGCGAAGTAGAGCCTGAACGCATACGCCCCGGTCAGGAGAGTGCCCGCGAGACCCGCGACGAAGAGCGTCCACCCGAGCGCGCTGTCGTCGGCGAATGCGGAGGCGAGGATCCCGTCCTTCGACCAGAACCCGGCAAACGGCGGGATCCCGACGAGCGCCAGTGTCCCGACCAGGAACGCGACATGCGTCCGCGGGAGCTCGTCCTTCAGGCCGCCCATGCGCCGGATGTCCTGCTCATCCGCGAGGTGGTGGATGACGACGCCCGCGGACAGGAAGAGCAGCGCCTTGAAGAAGGCGTGCGTCATCAGATGGAAGATCGCGTAGCCGTACGCCCCGATTCCGGCTGCCATGAACATGTAGCCGATCTGCGACATCGTCGAGTAGGCGATTACCCGCTTGATGTCCCACTGGACGAGCGCGATCAGCCCGGCGACGAGGAGCGTGGCGGCGCCGAGGATCGCCGCCATCGCCTGAATGTCGGGTGCAGCCTCGAAGATCGGATGTGCCCGTACGAGCAGGTACACCCCGGCGGTCACCATCGTTGCCGCGTGGATGAGCGCGGAGACCGGCGTCGGGCCCTCCATCGCGTCCGGGAGCCAGGTGTGGAGTGGGATCTGCGCCGACTTCGCGACCGCTCCGCCGAGGAGCCCGAGCGCGACGAGGTTCACCGTCGTCTCCGAGAGCCCGTCGACCTGCTCGAAGACCCCGAGGTAGTCGAGCGTCCCCGTGTCCCAGATCAGGAGCACGAGCGCGAGTGCGAAGGTCGCGTCACCGATCGCGTTCATCACGAACGCCTTCTTCGCCGCCGCCACCGCCTCCGGCCGGTGGTGCCAGAACCCGATCAGGAGATACGAGGCGAGCCCGACGAGGCCCCACCCGACGAGCAGGAGCAGGAAGTTCCCCGCCTGCACGAGCAGGAGCATGGAGAAGACGAACAGCGACATGTAGGCGAAGAAGCGACGCTCCTCGTCGTCGCCCGCCATGTAGCCCATCGAGTACCAGACGATGAGCCCGCCGACGCCGGAGACGACCAGCATCATCACGATCGACAGCGGGTCGACGAAGATCTCGAAGCCGACCTCGAAGTTCGCGGTCGCGAGCCACGTGTACGCGGTCGAGAGCTCCTCGCGCTCGCTCGGGTCGCGCTCCCAGAGCCCGTAGAGAGCGACGAGGGCGCCGCCGAAGGCGACGAACGTCGTCAGCGTCGAGATCCATCCCGCGAGACGCCGAGAGATGCGCTGCCCGCCGAGCGTGATCGCGAGCGCTCCGGCGAGCGGCGCGAGCAGGCAGGTCCAGGCGCCGGCGACCATCTAGCCGCGGAGCGCGCTCGCCTCGTCGACGTCGAGGGCGAGCCCCTGGCGCGCCATCGCCACGATGAGCCCGAGCCCGATCGCGACCTCGGATGCGGCGACCGCCATCACCGCCAGCGCGAAGATCTGGCCGTCGAGCGACCCTTGCTGTCGTGCGAACGCGATCAGCGTGAGATTGGCCGCGTTCAGCATGATCTCGAGCGAGAGCAGGACGATGAGCGGGCTCCGGCGCAGCATCACGCCGAGCGCGCCCGTCCCGAACAGGAGCGCCGCGACGATGAGGTACCAGCCGACGCCTGGGCCGTCCATTACTTCGCTTCCCGCTCGCGCGTCGTCCCGAGCACGACGCCGCCGACCGCCGCCACGAGCAGCACGATCGACGTGATCTCGAACGCGAGCAGATGGTCGGTCAGGAAGAGCTCTCCGATCTCGCCGGGGCTGCCGAACGAGTCGGAGACCTCGGCCGGATCCTGGAGGTTGTCGCCCCAGGCGAGCCCGAGGACGACGACGACCTCGACGAGGAGCGCGACCGCTGCGACGACTGCGGCAGCGCGGAGCAGCGGTGGTCCGCCCGCCCAGGGTGCGTCAGCGCGGCCGCCGAGGTACGCGACGACGAACAGGAACATGACCATCACCGCGCCCGCGTACACGAGCACCTGAGCGGCCGCGAGGAACTCGGCGGCGAGGAGCAGGTACAGCACGGCGAGCGAGGCGAGGTTCCCGATGAGCGAGAGCGCGGACGTGAACGGGTTCGTCGACGAGACGACGGCGACGCCGCTCGCGAGGCACGCCCCCGCTGCGACGAACCAGACCGTCCACACGAGGACGTTCCCCACCTACGACTCCGTCTTGTAGGAGGGCTCGGGCGTGTCGAAGCGCCTCGGGTCGGCGACGGGCACGCGCTTGATCGGCTCCGCGAGGAGCATGTCCTTCGTGTAGATGAGGTCGTCGCGCGAGTACTCGGCGATCTCGAACTCGTTCCCGAGCGTGATCGCGTCGAACGGGCACGCGAGCTCGCAGTAGCCGCAGAAGATGCAGCGGCTCATGTTGATCTCGTAGATGCGCGCGTAGCGCTCGCCCGGCGAGATCCTGTTGCCCGGCTCGTTCTCCGCGGCCACGACCCGGATGCAGTCGGCCGGGCACGCGGCCGCGCAGAGCGAGCAGCCGACGCACTTCTCCATCCCGTTCTCGTGCTTCCAGAGCCGATGCCGCCCGCGGAAGCGCGGATACACCGGCCGCTTGTACTCCGGGTACTCCTGCGTGATCGGCCGACGGAAGATCTGGCGAAAGGTGACCGCGAAGCCCCTGAACGAGTCGAGCGGCTGTGGGCTCACGCGCGCCTCTCGCCGGCATCGGCTCCCGCCGGGCGGAGCCCGGCTTCGCCGCTGCCTGACGCCGCTCGCGGCACGCGGCTCTCCGAGCCCGTACCAGTCGTACTGTGCCCTCCGGCCACGCACCGCGAGCGGCGCCCGAGGAACGCGCGTGCCGTTGTCACAGCGCCACCACCAGGATCGCGGTCACGACGGCGTTGATCGTCGCCACGGGCAGCAGCACCTTCCAGCCGAAGCGCATGAGCTGGTCGTAGCGCAGGCGCGGCAGTGTCGTCCGGATCCAGATGAAGACGTAGAGGAGAAGCGCGAGCTTGAGCACGAACCAGATCGGCCCCATCCAGCTCGGGCCGTCCCAGCCCGGCCCGTGCCAGCCTGCGAAGAAGAGGGTGACGCAGAGGCCCGAGAGCGTGATCAGGTTGATGTACTCGCTCATCGAGTAGAGCCCGAACCGCATCCCGCCGTACTCCGTGTGGTAGCCGGCGACGAGCTCCTGCTCGGCCTCCGGGAGGTCGAACGGCGCGCGTGCCGTTTCCGCCGTGCCGGCGAACAGGAAGACCACGAGCCCGACGAACTGCGGCAGCGCGTACCACCACGTGCCGTCCTGCGCGGCCACGATCTCGGTGAGCGAGAGCGTCCCGGCCATGATCACGACCCCGAGCACGGAGAGCGCGAGCGACACTTCGTACGAGACGAGCTGCGCGCAGGTGCGCATGGAGCCGAGGAGCGCGTACTTCGAGTCGGAGGCCCAGCCGCCGACGATGAAGCCGTACACGCCGATGGAGCCGACGGCGAAGATCAGGATCAAGGCGATGTCGATGTCCGCCACCTGGCCCGGGATGTAGACGCCCCAGACCTCCCAGCCCGGCCCGAACGGGATCACCGAGAACGTCGTCAGAGCCGTGAAAGCGGCCAGGAACGGGCCGAGCACGTACAGGCGGTCGACCGCCGCAGTGGGCTGGAAGCTCTCCTTGTGCAGGAGCTTCAGCAGATCCGCGACCGGCTGGAGCAGACCGTACGGCCCCGCCCGGTTCGGCCCGTAGCGAAGCTGCATGCGCCCCATCACCTTGCGCTCCGCGAGCGTGAGGTACGCGAACGTGACCATGACGAGGTTGATGACGACGAAGGCCTGGATCAAGCTCACGTACCACTCGACCTGCATCAGGCTTTCACCACCTCGACGGCGGCAAGCAGGTCACCGGCGTGGTCCTCGGCGACGCGCGCGACCCCCGCGACGAGCTTGCGGTTGACGCGTGCCCGGAGCTCGACGGAGGTGCCGTTCGAGCGGACGAGGACCTGGTCCCCGGAGCCGATGCCGCGCCGCGCGGCATCTTCGGGCGACAGCTCGACCTCGGAGGACGCGCGCAGGAACTGAAGCTCCGAGACGCGCTCGACCGCCGGGCCGGAGAGGTGCGGGCGGTACCGGTGCAGCCTGAGCTCGCCGACGAACCGCTCGTCGGCCGGAGCCGTGAGCGGGGTCGGCTCGGGCGTCGTCCCGGGCTCAGGGGCCTCGTACGCGTGCCGTGTGGGGAGCGGCGAGTACTGACCGACGTCTTCCAGCGACAGATCCGCGTAGAGGCGCGCGGCGAGCTCGCCGAAGACGAGAGTGGCCTGCGCGGGAACGGCCACGCCGAAGCGTGCCGCGAGTTTCGAGATCCACGCGAGCTCGTCCGGGCACGGTGGTGGCACTGCGCGGCGAAGCCGCTGGAGCCGGCCCTCGAGGTTGACGGATGTGCCGTCGCGCTCGAGCGACCCGGTCGCGGGCAGGATCAGGTCCGCCCAGCCACCCGCGAGCTCGTGGAACATCGTGATCACGAGGACGCGCTCGGACTCCTCCGCGAGCGCGCGCACGCTCGGGTCGGCAGCCGCGTCGTCGCCCGAGACCACGAGCAGCGAGATCGGCTCGGGGCTCGCTTCGGCGGCGTCGGCCGCAACGGACCAGGCCGCGGCGACTCCGCTCGCGTTCGGCGTCGCGGGGAGGCTGAACGCTCCGGACCCGGGCTTGCTCTCGAGGCCGAGCGCGTGCGCGAGCTCGGCGACCCGCGCGCCTCCGCCTCCGCCGCGGCCCGACCAGACGAGGACCGCGCGGTCCGCCGCACGCAGCCTCTTGCCGAGGGCGTTGCGAGGCTCGGCCAGGTCGCGGCAGTGTGCGGCTCCCCCGCCCGGTGCAACCTGCACGGAGCCGGTCGGCGAGCAGACGACGATCTCCGCGCCGCGGCGGCGCGCCTCGCGGATCCAGAGCTCGACGATCGGTGCTCGTTCCGTGACGGGGTCGTCTCCGACGACCACCACGAGCTCCGCGTCCGCAATCGCGGACAGCGGCAGCCTGAACGCGTCGAGCGCGTCGGAGGTCGCCTCCGGCAGCACCGCCGAATGCGCACCGAGGCCGCCGCGGAGGAGCCGGCCGAGCGCGTACGCGATCTCGTTCGTCTCCGAGCCCGAGAGCGCCGTGACGATCGCGCCCTCCGCCTCGCGCAGCATCTCCTCGGCGGTCTCCAGCGCCTCGTCCCACGACACCTCCGCGAGCCCCTTCGACCCGCGGCGGAGCGGCGTCGTGATGCGGTCCCGCGCACGCAGGTGCGGGTATGTGAAGCGGCCCTTGTCGCAGAGCCACCCGCGGTCGACCTCGGGGTGGTTGCGGGAAAGGATCCGCTTGACCTTCCCCTCGCGGATCGTCGCCGAGACGTTGCAGCCGACTGCGCAGCCCGTGCAGACGGTCGGCACGTTCTGGATCTCCCATGGCCGCCCGTCGAAGCGGTACAGGCTCGATGTAAGCGCGCCGACCGGGCAGAGCTCGAGCACGTTGCCGGAGAACACCGACGCATACGGCTCGTCCTCGAAGGTCGCGATCTCCGAGCGCGCGCCGCGGTTCCGCGCGATCAGGAGCCCGTCCTCCGCGACCTCCTCGGAGAAGCGTGTGCACCGGTAGCAGAGGATGCAGCGCTCGCGGTCGAGAGCGATCAGCGGCGAGATGGGGATCGGCTTGTCGAACGTGAGCTTCGGGAAGCTCATGCGCGTCGCGCCGGGGCCGTAGCGGAAGGTGAGGTCCTGGAGCGGGCACTCGCCGCCCTTGTCACAGACCGGGCAGTCGAGCGGGTGGTTGACGAGGATGAACTCGAGCGTCGCCTCCTGGCCGTCGGCCGCCCGCGCGGACGTCGCGGCGGTGCGGACGACCATCCCCTCCGAGGCGGTCAGCGTGCAGCCCGCCTGGAGCTTCCCCATCCCCTCGATCTCGACGAGGCACATGCGGCAAGCGCCGACCGGAGGCCCGAGCCGGGGCTCGTAGCAGAACACGGGGATCTCGACCCCCGCGGCGAGCGCTGCCTCCACGAGGCCGGTGCCCGGAGGCACGGCCACCGTCCGCTCGTCGACCGTGAGATTGACGAGCTCAGGCATGCACGGTCTCCGGCACGTCGTGCGCGTGCTGGTCGACGGGAGCGACGATCCCCTCGATCGACGACTCGCCTTCGAACGGGCAGCGCCCGAGCGTCACGTGCTCCTCGAACTCCGCGCGGTACTTCCGCAGGTAGCTCGACACGGGATAGACGGCGAAGTCGCCGAGCGCGCAGAGCGACCTCCCGAGCATCCGGTCGCAGACGTTCTCGAGCAGGTCGAGGTCCGTCGCCTCGCCGTCGCCTTGCTCGATCTTCGTCAGCAGCTGGACGAGCCAGCGCGTCCCCACCCGGCACGGCGTGCACCTCCCGCAGGACTCGTGCATGTAGAACTGCTCCGCGCGCAGCGCGAGCTGGACCATGCAGCAGCGGTCGTCGACGACGATGATCGCCGCCGAGCCGAAGAAGGAGCCGACGGCGTCGATCGAGTCGTAGTCCATGGGCGTGTCGATCTCGGCGGGCGTGAGGACGGGCACCGAAGAGCCGCCGGGGATGATCGCCTTCAGCTCGCGGCCGCCTGCGACTCCGCCTGCGACGTCGTAGACCAGCTCGCGGATCGTCGTCCCCAGCGGGCGCTCGTAGTTCCCGGGCTGCGCGACGTTGCCCGAGAGTGAGAAGACGGCAGTGCCCGGCGCGGACTCGGGGCCGATCTTCGAGAACTCGGCCGCGCCGAGCTCGAGCACCTTCGGGACGAGCGCGATCGTGCTCACGTTGTTGATCTGCGTCGGCGCGCCGTAGAGACCGTTCACGGGCGGAAACGGGGGCCTCGGACGTGGCTGGCCGCGCTGCCCCTCCAGCGACTCGAGGAGCGCGGTTTCCTCACCGCATATGTACGCGCCGGCGCCGCGGTGGAGCACGATCTCGACGTCGCCGAGGAGCTCGGCCTTGCGCGTCTCCTGGAGGGCCGCACGCATGACCTCGAACTCGTGCGCGTACTCGCCGCGGATGTAGATGAACACGCTCTTCGATCCGATCCCGTGTGCCGTGATCAAGCAGCCTTCGATCAACCTGTGCGGCGTGAAGCGCAGGACGTCGCGGTCCTTGAACGCGCCCGGCTCCGATTCGTCCGCGTTCACGACGAGGTAGGTCGGCTTGCCCGTGCCCTTCGCGAGAAGCGAGGCCTTGCGGCCCATCGGGAAGCCCGCGCCGCCGCGGCCGCGGACGGTTGCCGCGGTGATCTCGTCGATCACCGCTTGCGGCTCGAGGTCGCGCGCCTTCTCGAGCGCGTCGTAGCCCCCCACCGCGCGGTACTCGTCGAGTCGCGTGAGGTCGTGGTCCTCGGTTCCGGCGGTGAGGAGGTTCGGGCTAGCCACGGAGCCGCTCCACCAGCGCCGGCACGTCCTCGACGGTCACCGGCTCGTGGTAGGCGTGGTCGATCACGACCACGGGCGCGCGCCCGCAGCCGCCCGCGCACTCGATTGCCCGGAGCGTGACCTCGCCGTCCTCCGTCGTCCCGCCCGGCCGCACGCCGAGCTCCTCGGCGAATGCGTCGACCACGGATTGGGCGCCGACGAGCGCGCACGAGAGGTTCGTGCACACCTCGACCATGTGCCTTCCCACCGGCTCCAGGTGGTACATGTCGTAGAAGGACGCGATCGAATGGCAGTACGCGGGCGTCTCGTCAAGGGCGTCGGCGACCTCGCGCAGCACTTCCGGGGAGAGCCAGCCGTGCTGCTCCTGCGCGAGCCGGAGCGCGTCCATGACCGCGGAGCGCCGGCGCGGGTAGCGCTTCTGGAGCTTCTGTACCTGAGATTCGAAGGTGCTCATCGATCCGCATCTCCCATCACCGGGTCGAGCGAGCCGGCGATGGCGATGAGGTCGGCGATCAGGCAGCCCTGTACGGTCGTTGCCGTCGCCTGCAGGGCTGCGAAGCTCGGCGCGCGAAACTTCACGCGCCAGGGCCGCGGGCCGCCGTCCGAGACGAGGTAGCAGCCGTTCTCACCGCGCGGCGACTCGATCACGACGTAGACCTCGCCCTCGGGTACGACGTAGCCCTCGGTGACGATCTTGAAGTGGTGGATCAGCGACTCCATTGACGTGTGCAGCTCGTGTCGCGGCGGGAGGACGATCTTGCGGTCGTCGACGATCCACGGCTCCCCCTCGGTCTCGTCGATCCGGTCGAGGCATTGGCGGACGATGCGCACCGACTCGCGCATCTCGTCCATGTGGACCTTGTAGCGGTCGTAGACGTCGCCGTTCGGGTACACGGGCACGTCGAAGTCGACCTCGTCGTAGAAGAGGTACGGCATCGTCTTCCGTAGGTCCCAGTCCACGCCTGACGCGCGCAGCATCGGTCCCGACTGGCCGAGCGCCAGCGCGTCGTCGGCGGACAGGAGCCCGATCCCCTTCGTGCGCTCGAGCCAGATAGCGTTCCGGTCGAGGATCGCCTCGTACTCGTCGACCGAGCGCTCCATGCGCGGGAGGAACTTCCGCGCTTCGTCCGTGAAGCCGGGAGGGACGTCCTCGGCGAGCCCGCCGGCCTGAAAATAGCGCGTGTGCATCCGCGCGCCGCCGACCATCTCGAAGAGGTCGAGGATCTCGTCGCGGTCGTCGAACGTGTACCAGATGAGCGAGATCGCCCCCAGCTCGAGTGCGGACGTCCCGAGCCAGATCAGGTGCGAGTGGATGCGGTTGAGCTCGGTGAGCGCCATACGCGTCCAGGTTGCGCGGCGCGGGACTACGAGGCCGAGCAGCTTCTCGATCGCCATGACGTAGACGAGCTCGTTCGCCTGGAAGGCGAGGTAGTCGACCCGCGGCGCGTACGTCACGGACTTCCACCAGGTCTTGGCCTCCATGTTCTTCTCGATGCCGGTGTGGAGGTAGCCGATAACGGCCCTGATTCCCGCGACTGTCTCCCCATCGAGATCGACGATGAGCCGAAGCACACCGTGGGTCGACGGGTGGTTCGGCCCGAAGTTGATCGTGAGGATGTCGTCGAGGTCGTGCTTCTCCGGGTCGACCTCGAGGATCGTCGGCACCGGGCTCGGGATGCGCGTGCCTTCGTAGATGCGGCGGGTCGGGACGACGGCCATCCTCACTCCTCGTCCGAGAACCGGACCGGCTCGCCGCCGAGCGGGTAGTCCTTCCGCAGGGGATGACCCTCCCAGTCCTCGGGCATGAGGATGCGGACGAGGTTCGGGTGGCCTTCGAACGGGATCCCCATCATGTCCCAGGCCTCGCGCTCGAACCAGTCCGCCGCGGGCCAGGCCGGGAGGACGCTCGCAATCGACTCGCCGTCGTCCACCCAGACTTGGACACGCACGCGATCGGGATCGTCGCCGACGCGGAGGAGGTGGTACGAGACCGAGAAGCGCTTGGGCTTCGGCTCGGGCAGGCGCGCGAGCCCCTGCGAGCCGGGCTGGTTGACGTCGCGCCCGCCGGCGGTCCCGAGGTACCCCGCCACGCCGTCATCACCCCAGGTGAGGTAGTCGGTGGGCGTGACGTCCGAGAGGACGTTGAAGCCGTGCTCGTCCCGCAGGGTCAGGCACGCGTCGAGCAGGCGCGCTGGGTCGACGACAAGGGTCGTCTCCCCGAGCGCCTCGTGCGTCTCGACGACGCCGGGGACATTCGCATAGCTCACTCCGCGACTCCGCGGATCTCGTAGGCGGGCGGCACCCCGGCGCGGATCTTCTCGTGCAGACGGACGACTCCCTCGAGCAGCGCCTCCGGGCGCGGGGGGCAGCCGGGAACGTGGATGTCGACGGGGACGATCTTGTCGACGCCCTGGAGGATCGTGTAGTTGTTGAACATCCCGCCGGAGCTCGCGCACGCGCCCATGGCGATCACCCACTTCGGCTCGAGCATCTGGTCGTAGACCTGGCGGATCGGCGGCGCCATCTTGTGCGTCACGCGACCCGAGACGATGAGGAGGTCAGCCTGCCGAGGCGAGGAGCTGAAGCGCTCCATCCCGAAGCGAGCGATGTCGTAGCGCGAGGTGACGACTGCGATCATCTCCATCGCGCAGCACGCGAGCCCGAACGTGTCCGGCCACACGGAGTTGGACTGCGCCCACGCGATCGCCTTCTCGACCGTCGTCAGGATCAGCGCGTCCTCGATCTCCGCGACCTCCTGCTCGAAGACACCCGGGCCACGGTCCGGCCAGAGCACTCGCTCCGAGCTCAGGCCGGCCTTCGCGAGCGGGCGGTCGCGGACGACCGGCAGGTCCTTCTTCAGCGCCAGTTGAGTGCCCCTTTTCGCCAGACGTAGACGTAGGCGACGCCGAGGATCGCGATGAAGGCGCCGAGCTCGCCGACGCCGAACCACCCGAGCGCTTCCAGCCGCACGGCGAGCGGGTACAGGAAGACGATCTCGATGTCGAAGAGGATGAAGAGAATCGCGGTCAGGTAGAAGCTGACGGTGAAACGGCGCTCGTGGCTCGGCGCCTCTGCCGCGACACCCGACTCGAACGGCAGCATCCGCTGCCTCGTGCGCGCGACCGGGCGGCGCGGGACGACGTAGGTCGCGAGGATGAGCGAAGCCGGGATCATCGCCGCGAAGAGCGCGTAGATGAGAAACGGCAGCCAGTTGTCGAGCACGGGTGATACCCCCGGCGAGAGCTCTGTCCTCTGTCTCGCGTCGAAACCTAGCACCCTCCCTCGCGGCGCACGAAGGGATGCGAGTTTCCAGATGGAATGAGCGATACGAGTGTCACAAAGTCGGCCCTGGAACCGCCGAGCCAGTCCGCTACCATGAGCCCGTGGCCATCATCGAGCAGCCTGCCGAGACCCTGATCGCGCTGACGCCCGTCGCGGCGTCCAAGGTCAGGGAGCTTCTCGCTGACGAGGGCGACGAGACGCTCGTCCTCCGAGTGGCGATCCAGGGCGGAGGCTGCTCCGGGTTCCAGTACGGGCTGGGCTTCGACACGGTTGCCGACGGCGACGTGGAGCTCGATCTCGAGGGCGTGCCGGTCGTCGTCGATCCGTTCAGCGCTCCCTATCTGCGTGGCACGACCATCGACTTCCTGAACACGATCGAGGAGTCGGGGTTCAAGATCGACAACCCGAACGCCACCGCCTCTTGCGGCTGCGGGCACTCCTTCACCGTCGCCGAGGGCGAGGAGCCCGAGGCGGACGCAGGCCCGGCCTGCGGCTCCGGCTGCAGCCACTGACGCACGCGGGCCGACTCGAGGTCGGCCTTGAGTTGCGTCTCGTGGTGTCGTAGGCTCGCGCGGTCACCGGACCGGGAGGAAGCGTGAGGACCTTGTACTGGGCGTGGTCGATGATCCTCTTCGCAGCGGTCATCGTCCAGATCGGGCTTGCGGGCTACGGCGCCTTCTACGCCGCGAAGAAGCTGGAGGACGAGGGCTCGACGATCGACGAGGACGTGTTCGGCGACGGCTTCGGATTCCATATCGGGTTCGGCTACCTCTTGATCCTGATCGGGCTCATCTTCATGGTCATCGGGCTCATCGCCGGCATCGGCAAGTGGCGGCTCGGGCGGCACGGCCTGCTCTTCCTCCTGCTCTTCATCCAGCTCTGGCTGGCGTGGATCGGGTTCGAGTTGCCGTTCCCGTCCGGTTTCCTGCACCCGATCAACGCCTTCCTCATCGCCGGGATCAGCGGCTGGGTGGCGTGGGACGAGTGGAAGCTGCGCAGAGCAGTGGACGTCGCGTCGGAACCGGCGCCCGCGTAGCTACTCCGGCGCGTTGTCGTGCTCGCTGCCGACAAGGAACGGCGTGCTGACGCCTGCGTAGGCGACGTGCATGGTCAGGCCTTTCGCGGCGTGCGGAAGGTTATGGCAGTGATCCATCCAGAGACCAGGGTTGTCTGCGCGGAACGCGACCACGTAGCTCTCGCCGGGGCGGACGTTCAAGGTGTCCGACCACCACGGGCTGCCCGACGCCGGCACGCCGTCCCTGCTGAGGACGAGGACGTGGTGCCCGTGGAGATGCATCGGGTGGACGACGTTCGTGTCGTTCGTGATGGTCATCTCGACCAGGTCGCCTTCCTCGACGACGAACATCGGGACGTCGCGGGTAGATCCCGCCGTTGATCGCCCACTGGCGGCCGGGGCGGCCGTCGAAGAAGCCAGGCTTACGCGTGACCTTCAGCTCGAAGCGGCGGTCGTACGCGGTCGACTCGTCGAAGGGCGTGGGAGCGGGGCTGCCGTAGGCGAGCGGATCGAACTCCGGCCCCGGCTCCTGTTCCTCCGGCACCCTGTTGCCGTCCGTGGTGAGGGCGAGCGCCGCGTTCGACTTCAGGAGCGTGATGCGGACCGGCGAGGCGCGCATGGTGAGGGCGACGTCGAAGCGGCCGCCGGCCGCGAGCGCGAGCGTCCGATCCTCGTGCCGCGTCGGACCGTGCAGGTCGGTCCCGTCGATCGCCACGACCCGGAACGGCGCGCCGTCGACCGTCACCTGCTGGCCGAAGCTGTCGGTGTTCACGAGCCGCAGGCGCATGCTCGTCCCGGGTGAGACCCGTAGGCGCTCGAGCTGGTCGGAGCGGTTGATCGTCGGGACGCCGTCGAAGGTGTGCACGACGAGGGCGAGATCCTCCTCGGCCTCGGCGGGTTCCTGTCGCGGCTCGATGACGAGCACGCCGAAGAGGCCGCGCCGGACCTCCTTCGACGAGACCTGGTGCGTGTGGTACCAGAACGTCCCGACCTGCTCGGCTCGAAAGCGGTACACGTAGCGCTCGCCGGGCGCCACGGCGTTCTGGGTGACGCCGGCAACGCCGTCCTCCGCGTTCGGGACGTCCACGCCGTGCCAGTGGATCGTGACCCCGGCCTCGACGTCCTCGTTCTCGAGGACCACCTCGACGAGGTCTCCGGCTCGCACCCGGAGCTCCGGCCCCGGAGAGGTGCCGTTGAAGGTCAGGGCGTCGACGGCGCGGCCGGACGCGAGCCGCACCTCGGCGCTCCTCGCAGCGAGCTCGAACCGAGCATCCGGCTGACCGCTCGTCGGCCCATGGAGGTCGGTGACGCTGATGCCGCCGTTTCCGGCCCCGTGCCCCTCGTGGCCCGCATGTTCGGAGCCGCCTCCGAAGTCCGGATCGCCGTAGTCCATGACGCTGTACGTGCCCGGCAGGCGGCTGTCGTACCACGCCTTTGCAACGAGCCCCACCGCGACGAGCAGTACGACAATGCCTGCGAACGCGGCGATGCGGAGAAGGAGGCGGCCGGTCATCGACAGCCATCGTCGCACGCGCCTCGCCGTGGGTCACGCCGTACCATTGGCCGCCGATGACGAGCGATGGGAGAGCGCTGCGGGTCGCCGTCGTCGGCTCCGGCCCGGCCGCCTTCTATGCCGCGGGCCATCTTCTCGCGAGCGAGGATCCACCGGCCGAGGTGGACATGATCGAGAGGCTGCCGACTCCCTGGGGTCTCGTCCGACTCGGCGTGGCGCCTGATCATCCCAACCTGAAGACCGTCTCGCGCGCGTACGAGAAGATCGCGGCGAGGCCCGGCTTCCGCTTTCTCGGGAACGTCGAGGTCGGCCGTGACCTCTCCCACGAGGAGCTCGCCGCGCGCTACGACGCGGTCGTCTACGCGGTCGGCTCGCAGACCGATCGTAGGCTCGGGATTCCCGGCGAGGACCTGCCCGGCTCGTGGGCCGCGACCGAGCTCGTCGCCTGGTACAACGGCCACCCGGACTTCCAGCACCTGCGATTCGGGCTCGACGGAGTCGAGCGTGTGGTCGTCGTCGGCAACGGAAATGTCGCGCTCGACGTCGCGCGCATGCTGGCCCTGACGCGGGACGAGCTCGCGCCGACCGACACCACCGACGAGGCGATCGAGGCCATCGTCGGCTCGGGGATCCGCGAGATCGTCGTCCTCGGACGCCGCGGGCCGGTGCAGGCTGCCTGGACGTCGACCGAGCTCGGCGAGATGGGCGACCTCGCGGGGGCGGATATCCTCGTCGACCCGGCCGAGCTCGTGCTGGAGCCGGCCAGCGAGGCCGAGCTCGAAGCGAGCTCGAACCTCGTCCAGCGCAATGTCGAGATCCTCCGCGACTTCGCGGCGCGCGAGCCGACGGGGAAGCCGCGCAGCGCCCGGCTCCGGTTTCGGGTCTCCCCGGTCGCGATCCTCGGTGAGGAAAAGGTCGAGGGCGTCGAGATCGTACGGAACGTGCTCGAGGCCGACTCGAGCGGACAGGTCCGTGCGGTCGCGACCGAGGAGCGCGAGGTGATCCCGTGCGGAATCGTCTTCCGGAGCGTCGGCTACCGCGGGGTGTCCCTTCCGGGCGTGCCCTTCGACGAAAGGAGCGGGACGATCCCCAATGCGACAGGCCGCGTACTCGACGCCGGGGGCCGTCCTATCCCCGGGCTGTATGCAGCCGGCTGGATCAAGCGGGGCCCGACGGGCGTCATCGGTACGAACAAGAAGGACGCCACCGAGACCGTGGATCTCCTGCTGCGAGGACGCGCGCGCAGGCCTTCTCCCCGAGCCGGATGGCGGGACGCTCGACGAGCTCCTCGCCGAGCGCGGCGCCGACGTCGTCATGTACGCAGGCTGGGAGTCGATCGACGCTCTCGAGCGGTCGCGGGGCGAGCCGCAGGGTCGCCCGCGAGTCAAGCTGAGCACCTGGGACGAGCTCCTCGCGGCCGCCGCCGGCGGGCGGTGACCGGTCGAGGCACGGCTAGACTCGCCGCGTGAGTGAGACCACCGAGGGCAGGGAGCTCTGGGGTGCCGAAACGCGCAAGGCCGTTGTGAACTTCCCGGTCTCCGGCGAGCCGATCCCGACGCCGGTCGCACGCTGGCTCGGCCGGATAAAGGCCGCCGCGGCACGCGTCAATTCCGACCTAGGGCTCCTCGACCCTGAGGTTGCCGAGCGGATCACCGCCGCGGCCGACCGTGTGGCACAGGGCGAGCTCGACGATCAGTTTCCGATCGACGTCTTCCAGACGGGCTCGGGCACGAGCTCGAACATGAACGCGAACGAGGTCATCGCCGCGCTCGCAGGCGAGGGGGTACACCCGAACGACGACGTCAACTTGGGCCAGTCGTCGAACGATGTCTTCCCCTCCGCTGTCCACCTGGCTGCGCTCGACGAGCTCGTCAACGACCTCCGCCCCGCGCTCGACCTGCTCGCTGCCTCACTCGAGCGTAAGGCGGCGGAGTTCGACGACGTCGTCAAGTCCGGGCGAACGCACATGATGGACGCCGTTCCCGTCACCCTCGGCCAGGAGTTCGCCGGATACGCGGCGCAGGTCCGCCAGGGAAGCGCGCGGGTCGACGATGCCCTCCCCCGCCTTGGGCAGGTCCCGCTCGGTGGCACCGCGACCGGAACGGGGCTGAACACCCACCCGGAGTTCGCCGCCCGCGTGCGTGCGCTCCTCGCCGAGCAGACCGGGCTTGCGATCTCGGCGCCCGCCGACCCGTTCGAGGCGCAGTCCGCCCGCGACGCGCTCGTCGAGGCGTCGGGAGCGCTCAAGGTCGTCGCCGTCTCGCTTACGAAGATTGCGAGCGACCTGCGCCTCATGGGCTCGGGCCCCCGCGCCGGTCTCGCCGAGCTCTACCTCCCGGAGCTCCAGAAGGGGAGCTCGATCATGCCGGGGAAGGTGAACCCGGTCATCCCGGAGGTGGTCACGCAGGTCGCGGCGCAGGTGATCGGGAACGACACCGCGATCACCGTCGGCGGGATGAGCGGTCAGTTCGAGCTCAACGTCTACGTGCCGCTGATCGCGCGGAACCTCCTCCAGTCGATCGCGCTGCTCGCGAGCGCCAGCCGGCTCCTGGCCGAGAAGTGCGTCGACGGGATCGAGGCGAACCGCGAGCAGCTCGAGCGCTACGCGGAGCTGACCCTCTCCGCGGCGACCGCGCTGAACCCGCACATCGGGTACGACAGGGCGGCCGAGATCGTGGCCGAGGCGGCGGCCTCCGGGCGCTCGCTTCGCGACGTCGCGCGCGACGCCGGCGTGGACGACGCGGTCCTCGACGCGGCGCTCGACTACCGATCGATGGCGAAGCCGCACGAGTAGGCGGTGCGTCACGAGCTCGTGCGCACGAGCACGAGCTTGTCGGTCCCCGACTCGGCGCCCCAGATCTCGCCCTTCCGGCCGAGGATCTGTCGGACCTCGGCACCGGCGCTCGGAAGCGGGACGCGCGTGAAGCGCTGCGTCACCGGGTCGAAGCGCACCAGAGCGTTCGCGCCGAAGTCACTGAGCCAGACCTTGTCACGCGCGTCGACGTAGACCGCGTAGATCATCGGGCTCGCGCCGGGGACCCGCCACTCGCGCCAGCGCTTGCTCCGCGGGTCGTACATGCCGACCTGACCCGCGTTCCACTCGCTGATCCAGATGCGACCGCGTGAGTCGGACCACGCCCGCCGCGCGCCCTGGCCGGCGGTCGGCGGGCGGAGCACGCCTGCTCTCCCCGTGCGGACGTTGATCTTCCCCAGGTAGCTCCCTGCGAGCGACGCGTAGTAGACGTCGCCCGAGGGCGTCGTCGTGATCCCGTACGGGCCTTCGCCGCGCGGCGCCGGGAACACGCGCACCCGCCCCACCTTCGGGTCGAGCCGGCCGTAGATCCCCTCCTGGCCGGTGAACCAGAGGATTCCGCGCCTGTCGAAGGTCGCGGTGTTGAGGTTCGTGTAGCCCGTGCTCGCGGGAAGCGGGAAGCGCCGCACCTTCCTCGTGCGCGGATCGACGCGGACGATCGCGTTCAGGCCGCCGTCGGTGATCCACGGCGCCCCGTCGGGGCCGACGATGACGCCGTGCGGCGCCGAGCCGGCGCCGAGCCGCGTGAGCCGCGAGCGGCCGGTCCTCGGGTCCAGCCAGCCGAGCTGGCCGGTGTGCTGCGCCGTGTACCAGACGCCGCCGTCGCGAGCGGGCGCCACGTCGTGCGGGTGCGTCCCGCTCGGGACGCGGAACTCGCGGACGGGGAGCTGCGAGTCGCCGCCCTGGGTTGCTCCCGCCGCGCCGGCGGAGGCGGTCGCGATCAGCGCTCCGAGCACTGCGCCGCGCGCGAGCATGTCCGTCGGCACGGGGGCGCATAGTGCGCGGATCTTCTCGGTGAACCTCATCTGCACCGAGGTTTACACGAGGCTCACATGCGGGAGGCTACGGTGAACGACGCCTTGTGCCGCTGAACGTGCATGGCGCGGGCAGCACGAACACAAGGGAGACAGACTTCATGAGACGCACTGTTCTGCTCGTCATCGTCCTGGGCGCCCTCGCGGCGCTGGCAGCGCCTGCCGCGCCCGCGGCCGACCGGATGTGGGTCGGATTCCACGACGACCCGAGCTTTCGCTGGGCGGGCGACCGCGCCCGCCGCATCGAGTCGTCTGCCGCCGAGGGCGCGAGCGTCATACGGTTGCTGGTCAGCTGGAACCAGACCGCCACGCGCCGCCCGGCCCGCCCGGCTGATCCGTTCGACCCCGCGTACAACTTCGACGACCTCGACGAGGCCGTCCGGACTGCGCAGGAGGCGGACCTCGAGGTGCTGCTGACGCTCTACGGAACTCCCCGGTGGGCGAACCGTGGACGCGGCGCGAATGCGATGCCGACGCGCGTCGCCGACTTCAGGGCCTTCGCGCAGGCGATCGCGTCTCGATACTCGGGCCGCTTCGAGGAGTACCCGTATGTCCGCTTCTGGTCGGTCTGGAACGAGCCGAACCTCCAGCGCTTCCTCACGCCCCAGTTCGACCGCAGGGGCAGGTCGGTGGCGCCGCGCAACTACGCGAAGCTGTACGCGGCCGCCTACAGGGGGATCAAGCAGGGCAACCCCGGTGCGCGCGTCGGGATCGGCGAGACATCCGCTCGCGGTTCGGACGCGCCGCGCGGCAGCCGGCCGATCCACTCACCGGGCAAGTTCGCGGAGCTCGTCGCGAAGGCCAACCCGAAGCTCAGGTTCGACGCCTGGGCACACCACCCGTACCCGTTCGTCCCGAGCCTGAAGCCGTCCCAGAAGGTCCGCTGGCCGAACGTCACGCTGGCCTCGCTTCCGGTCTTTCAGAAGCACCTGAAGGCCTGGTTCAGGCGGCCGGTCTCGATCTGGGTCACGGAGTACGGGCACCAGACGAAGCCGGAGGACAGGTTCGGCGTCTCGTACAAGAAGCAAGCGGAGTACATCCGGCAGTCGATCGCGATCGCGCGAAGGCAGAGCTTCGTCAGGATGTTCGTCTGGTTCGTCTACCAGGACGATCCGGGCCAGCCGTGGGAGTCCGGCCTCTACACGCGAGCCGGCAAAGCGAAAGGGACCTCGCCGCGGGCGTTCTCGCGCGCGGCGCGGTCGCTCGATCCACGCCAGGCCGGCGTCAACTTTCGACGAGGCACGAGAAGCCCGTCCGTGACGATCTACGCGCGCCGGTATTGCGCCGCCGCCGGGGCGGGGACGACGGTCGGAGTGAGGTGGAGTGCGACGCTGCCGGGCGGCCGTGTCGCCGGAGTCGGTGAACAGTCGTCGCAGGTCCGGCCGGACTGCACGATCAGGCTCACGCTGCAGGGGCTCACGGTCGCCGATAAAGCCTCATACACGGCGCATTTTACGCTCGACGACGCGAACGGCAACGAGCTGACGCGGCGTCTGACGCTGCGCGCCGTCTAGCGCTCAGTACGCGACAGCGCCGCGGCCGGTCTCGGCCGCGTGCCGCTGCTCGTCGGCGCGGTACGAGGAGCGGACGAGCGGCCCGGAGAACACGGAGCCGAACCCGAGCGCCTCGCCCTGCTCGCGGAACCAGCGGAACTCGTCGGGGTGCACCCAGCGGTCGATCTTCGCGTGCTTCGGTGACGGCTGGAGGTACTGGCCGATCGTGACGACGTCGACCCCGTGGCTCCGGAGGTCGCGCATCGTCTCGACCACCTCGTCGTTCGTCTCTCCGAGCCCGACGATGATCCCCGACTTCGTCATCACGCGGTAGTCCGCGATGCCCTTCACCCGCTGCAACAGCCAGAGCGCCTTCTCGTAGCTCGCCTTCGCGCCGCGCATACGCGCGTGGAGCCGCCGCACGGTCTCGATGTTGTGGCCGAAGACGTCCGGCCGCGCGTCGAGCACCGTGCCGAGCGCCTCCTCCTCGACGCCGAGGAAGTCGGGCGTCAGGATCTCCACGGTTGCGCCGGGGAGCTTTCGCTGCAGCGCGCGGATCGTGGCCGCGTAGTGGCCCGCGCCGCGGTCGGGGACGTCGTCACGGTCGACCGACGTGACGACGACGTGCGAGAGCCCCATCTGGGCGGCCGCCTGCGCGAGGCGGAGCGGCTCGAGCGGGTCGGGCGGCGCGTCGGGCCTCCCGGAGTGGACGTAGCAATATCGGCAAGCACGCGTGCAGATGTCGCCGAGGATCTGGAACGTCGCCGTGCCACGGCCCCAGCACTCCCCGATGTTCGGGCAGCGTGCCTCCTCGCAGATCGTGACGAGGCCGCCCTCACGCATGAGGCTCTTGACCTCGTAGTAGCGGGAGTGGACGCTCGGCGCGCGGACCTTCATCCACTCGGGTCGGCGCGGGCGCTCCGCGACGGGAAGCGACTTCTGCATCGCCGGACTAGTCTAGAGACGGTGGTACCGGAGGCCCCTCTCGAGCGGAACGACGCCGGCGGGCTGTACCCGGCCGGCGAGGGCTGGTTCGTCGTCAACGCACGGGAGATGCAGTGGTTCGACTCGACGCCGCTTGGCTTCTATGCGCCGTTCGAGGGCGAGAACGCACGGTTCCAGCAGTTCGGGTTCAACCTCGGCATCGTCCGGCCCGGCGAGGCGGGTGGCATGTACCACAGCGAGGACGCGCAGGAGGGGTTCCTCGTGCTCTCCGGCGAGTGCCTGCTGATCGTCGAGGGGCAGGAGCGCACGCTCCGCCAGTGGGACTTCTTCCACTGCCCACCGTGGACGGCGCACGGCTTCGTCGGCAGCGGCGACGGCCCCTGCCTCGTGCTCGCCGTCGGAGCCCGACGGAAGGGCCGAGGCATCGTCTACCCGGTGGACGAGACCGCGTTGAAGCACGACGCGGGCGTCTCGAAGGAGACGACCGAACCGTCCGAGGCGTACGCACGCTTCTCCGACCCGAATGCCGTCTCTTGCCCGCAGGAGTTTCCGGGATGAGCGAGGCGCTCGAGGCGACTGCGCGGCTGTACGACGAAGCGGCGGCCGAGCTGGAGGAAGCGGTCGCGCACTGCCGGGTCGCGGCGCAGCACTTCCGCAACAACCTCGTCCCGCGCGGGACGCGACCTAGCTCGTGGCGAGTGAGGCGTGGATCGGCTGCGGCCAGAGGCCGGTGTTGTCCTCTGCCGGCAGCTCCTCGAGCTCCAGCTCGAAGACCTCGGCGATCGCCGCGATCGCAGCCGGCCTGACCTCCTCGACCGAGAGCGGCCGCGAGAGCTCGCGCGCCATCGTCGTGAAGGCCGCGTCGTCGAGCCCGCAGGCCGTGATCCACTCCGTGAACGGCGCCGGGTCGAGATCGACGTTGAGCGCATACCCGTGCGTCGTCACCCAGCGCGATACGTGTACTCCGATCGAGGCGATCTTCCGCGGGCCCCAGCCGCCACCAGCCGCGCTCGGCTCCCGCCGGGCGGAGCCCGGCTCCGCCGAGCGCTCGCGTCGCTGGACTTCGCTCTGTCGGGCGGGCCGTGCGTCCGCACTGTCCCGCCCTCCGACGCTCGCCAGCGACGCGCTGGAGGCGGCGGTGCGCCCGCCGCCCGGGGGCATCCAGACCCCGGTGAGCCCCTCGTAGCGCGTGCCTTCGAGGCCGAACGCGGCGAGCGTGCGGATCAGCGTCTCTTCGAGGTCGCGCACGTACCGCTTCACGTCCTTGCCGTGGTTCCCGAGATCGAGGATCGGGTAGCAGACGAGCTGCCCGGGGCCGTGGAACGTGGACTTGCCGCCGCGGTCGGTCTCGGCGATCTCGACGTCGGCGCCTTCCGGAACGTGCAACTCGAGCTCGGTCTCCGTTCGCCGTCCGACGGTGATCACGGGCGGGTGCTCGAGGAAGACCACCGTCTCGGGGATCGCGCCTTGCGAGACGGCTCCGGCGAGCGAGCGTTGGAGCGCGAACGCCTCCGCATATGGCACGAGGCCGAGGCTCATGAGATATGCACCGCGGGTCACCCGCTGACCCTACCCGTCAAGCAGGCTTTATCAGCGCGCGGGCAGCCTCGAGATCGGCGGCGTGGACGAGGACCTCGCGCGCGCCGCCGGAAGCCCACCCGTCGAGCGCTCCCGCTGCGAAGTTCGTCGGCCGCTGCATGCTCTCGATCCCCTCGGTGGCGAGGAGGCCGCGGAGCATCTCGGCCTCGGGCTCACTCGAGGCGATGGTGAGTCGGACGAGCTCGGCGTCGTCGCCCGTCATGCCTGCTGGAACATCCAACGGTGGCCTTCCACGTCCTCCGCAGTGTAGAGGCGGCCGTCCGGGCCGTCCTCCGGAGACCGGATCACGTTCGCGCCGGCCTCGAGCGCCTGGGCGTGATGCGCTTCGAGGTCGTCCACGAGGACCAGCAGGCCGTCCACCACCCACGGGTTGTCGAGCCAGCGGTCGGCGGCTTCGCACAGCTGTCGATGACGGGCAGGGCTTTGGTACTCGCGGTTCGGGGTCGCGACCATGACCACCGCGCCGCCGACGTCGAGCTCGGCGTGCCCGATCGTCCCGTCGTCCATGACGTAGCGCTCGCCTCGCTCCATGAACCCGAATGCCTCGGTCAGCCAGTCGATCGCGGCCGCGGTGTCCTCGTACGCGATCATCGGGTAGATCCGCTGGGTCACGGCGGCCTTCCTTCCAGCCGCTCCGCGCCGTCGTCTGGGAGTGTCTCCCACGGCGCGAGGGAGCGCACATAAGAGTGCGCCTCGAGCGGGCCCTCGAACGGCTCGTCGAGGGCGGAGAGGCGGACGCTCGTGAACTCGGTGTCCGGCCAACCGCCGCCGAAGAGGTTCGTCCCGCAGCGCGAGCAGAAGCTCTTGGCCGAGCCCTCGTCCGGCTGGTAGGTCGTGATCAGCTCACGCCCCTCGAGGATGCGGACGTCCGAGGTACGCGCTCGGCCGCTCGCGGTGCCCCCGCCACCCGAGATCTTCTTGCACGTGGTGCAGTGGCAGGAGGTGACGCGCAGGAACGGCACCGTCACTGCTATGCGGACGCCTCCGCACTGGCAGGTGCCAGTCAGCTCGGCCATGACCCCAGCTTAGATCGGATCGCTCAGCGGCGGACGAGCTCGCCTCCTTCTCGGGCTCCTCAGGCGGGTCGACGCCTCCGGCGCTCGGTTCGCTGTCCGTTCCCATGGTCGGCGGACTCTACGCCGCGTGTTCGGCTGGTTCTAGTGCGTTGTCGTTCCGCGCCGCGTGGAAGACGACGCAGGGCTCAATACGCAGCCTCGTCCCAGCTCTCGAGCCGTGCCCGGAGGTCGCGGAGGTACATCCCGGCGTACGCGCCGTCGACGAGGCGATGGTCGTACGTGAGCGTGAGGTTCATCAGCGGGCGGATCCCGATGACGTCGTTGCCGAGCTCGTCCTGGATCACCCACGGGCGCTTCACCAGCGCGTACGTGCCGAGGATCGCCGACTGCGGCTGATTGATGATCGGCGTCCCGTGGAAGGTGCCGAAGCTGCCGGGGTTCGTGATCGTGAAGGTGCCGCCCTGCACGTCGTCCGGGAGGAGCTTCTTCGTCCGCGCGCGCTCGGCGATGTCCTGGATCGCGCGTGCCGTGCCCTGGAGGTTCAGGTCCTGGGCGTTACGGATCACGGGGACGATCAGGCCCTTGCCCTCCTCCAGCGCGACGGCGATGCCGAGGTTCACGAACGGCCGCGTGACGATGCTCTGGCCGCGGATCTCGCCGTTGATCCACGGGTACTCGACGATCGTGTCGACGGCCGCGCGGGCGATGAACGCGAGGTACGTGAGGTTGACGCCCTGCTGTGCGAGTTCGGGCTTCAGCTTCTGGCGGAGCGCGACGACACGCGCGAAGTCGACCTCGATCGCGCTCGTGACGTGCGCGGCGGTGTCGAGCGAGCGGCGCATGTGCTCCATGACGCCGCGGCGCATCGCGGTCATCGGCTCGAGCTGCTCGCCGGGGAGGAGCGACGGCTCGGCCTCCGCTGCAGCCGGTGCGGGGGCTGCCGGAGCAGGCGCAGCAGGAGGCGCGGCCGGCGCCGGAGCGGCGGCGGGAGTTGCGGGCACAGGCGGTGCCTCGGCGGGCGCGGCTGCGGGAGGCGGTGCGGCAGCTGCCGGGGCCTGGGCGCCGGACTCGATGAAGGCGAGGATGTCCTTCTTCGTCACGCGCCCGCCGGCACCGGTGCCTGGGATCGACGAGGGATCGACGCCGTGCTCGGCCGCGATCCGTGCGACGACCGGCGATACGAACGTCTTGCCGTTTCCGCTCGGGGCGGCCACTGCGGGCGCAGCCGGCGTAGGCGCGGGTGCGGCTGCGGGAGTTGCCTCGGCAGCAGGCTCCTCGGCGGCCGGAGCAGGCTCGGCGGCAGGCGCGTCGGTGACGGCCGAGGCCTCCGAGCCGATGAGCGCCAGCACGGTGCCCACGTCCACGGTCTCGCCCTCCGGAACGAGGATCTGCGCGAGCACGCCCTCGCCCGGGCTCGGGACCTCGGTGTCGACCTTGTCGGTGGAGATCTCGAGCAGCGGCTCGTCGCGCGCGACCTGGTCGCCGGGCTGCTTGAGCCACTTCGTGATCGTGCCCTCCGAGACGGACACGCCCATCTGCGGCATCACGACCTCGGTCTGGGTTCCTGTCGACACGTGTCCTCCTCGGCTACGTCGGGGCGAGGCTCGCCTCGCCCTAATAGGCGGCGAGCTCCTTGAGCGCGGTCAGGACGTCCTCGGTCTGCGGGATGTAAGCCTTCTCGAGCGGAGGCGAGAACGGGACAGGCGTGTCCGGCGCGGCCACCCGCATCACGGGCCCGTCGAGATCCTCGAACGCCTCCTCGGCGATGGTTGCGGCGATCTCTCCGCCGAAGCCGCCCGTTCGCGTGTCCTCGTGGAGCACGAGCACCTTCGACGTCCGGCCGACGCTCTCGAGCACTTTCTCCTTGTCCCAGGGAATGAGCGTGCGCAGGTCGAGAACCTCGACCTCGAAGCCCTCCTTCGCGAGCTCGTCGGCGGCCTCAGTCGCCGTGTGCACCATCGCCCCCCACGTGACGACCACCGCGTCGTCCCCCTCGCGGTGCACGTTCGCCTGGCCGAACGGGACGGTGTAGCGCTCCTCGGGCACCTCTCCTCTGATCCGCCGGTACAGGTGCTTGTGCTCGAAGTAGAGCACCGGGTTCGGATCCTCGATCGCGGACGCGAGGAGCCCCTTCGCGTCGTGAGGCGTGGCCGGGCACACGATCTTGAGGCCCGGGATGTGCGCGAACGAGCTCTCCGGGTTCTGCGAGTGGAACGGACCGCCGGAGAACCCGCCGCCGGACGGGAGCCGGACGACGATCGGCACGGGCGTTCGCCCGCGGAAGAACTGCTTCGACGCCACCGTGACGAGGTGGTCCCACGCGCAGGAGATGAAGTCCGCGAACTGCATCTCCGCGACCGGGCGCATCCCCATCAGTGCCGCCCCGGTCGCTCCACCGACGATCGCGGTCTCCGAGAGCGGCGTGTCGATCACGCGCCACGGCCCGAACTCCTCCTGGAATCCGAGCGTGACCTTGAACGCGCCGCCGTAGACACCGACGTCCTCGCCGAGGACGAACACGCGCTGGTCGCGCCGCATCTCCTGGCGGAGGCCGTCGGAGATCGCCTGGATGTAGGTCAGCTCCGGCATCGCGGGCTCACTTGTGGTGCGGCGTGTCGAGGTCCTCTGGCGACGCGAAGACGCCCGCGACGAGACCCGACGGGTCCGGGAGCGGTGACTCGTCGGCTCGCTCGAGCGCGTCGCTGAGGATGCGCTTGACGGAGGCCGCGATCTCGTCCTCCTCGTTGTCCGTGAGCTCGGCGTGGTCACGCAGCCACGATCGGAAGCGCTCGAGCGGATCCTGCGCCGCCCACTGCTCGAACATCTCCTTGGGAACGTAGAACGCGTCGTCGTGGACGGCGTGGCCCTCCATGCGCAGGGTCAGGCACTCGACGAGCGTCGGTCCGCCGCCCTCGCGGGCTTTCTCGATCGCGGCCTTCGCCTCCCGGTAGACCGCGAGCAGGTCCGTGCCGTCGACGACGACGCCGTCGAACCCGTACGCGGCGGCGCGGTCGGCGATGTGCTCGACCGGGTACGAAAGGTAGGTCGGCGTCGAGTACGCCCACTGGTTGTTGTCACAGATAAAGACGATCGGGAGCTGCCGGACGCCGGCCATGTTCATCGCCTCATGCGCGTCTCCGCGCGCGGCGGCGCCCTCGCCGAACCAGCCCACGGCGACCCTGCGGTCACCGCGGATCTTGAACGCGAGCGCCATGCCGGTGGACACGGGCAGCATTGCCGGGAGGTGGCTCACCATCGGGTGCAGCCCCAGCTCGGGCACGGCCATGTGGACGTTCCCGTCGCGGCCTCGTGTCGGGCCGCCCTCCCGGCCCATGTACTGCGCGAAGATTCGCCACGGCTCGACTCCGCGCGTGATGTGGACGCCCATGTCGCGATGGAGCGGCGTCCCCACGTCGTTGGGCCCCATCGCCGTGCCGACGCCGACGGCCGCCGCCTCGTTCCCGCGTCCCGTGTAGAAGGAGCCGGGGATCTTGCCCTGCTTGTACAGGATGTGGCCGCGCTCCTCGATGCCGCGCGTGATCAGCATGTGGCGGTACATCGCGAGGAGGTCCTCGCGGTCGAGGCCGGCCTCCTTCACCTCCTGGAGCGAGCCAACGGGCTCGGCTTCTCGCACTGCCATGTGTTCGTGTCTCCCTTGTCGGGCTCGGCCGTCGGCCGAAACTCTAACGACTGCGTCCGTCGGCCCTACGATGGGTGCGATGGCGAAGCCGAAGCGGAGCTGGATCCAGGAGGAGCGGCGAAAGACGCTCGGCGACTGGGTCGCCTTCTGCCTCAGATGTGGCCACACGCAGAGGTACTTCCTCGAGGACGAGGGCGACCTTCAGCCCGCGTGCCCGCAGTGCGGCGGCGAGCTCCGGCACCGGTGTCCCACGTGCGACGCGCCGATCCCGTCGGCGTTCGCGGTCGCCTGCGAGGAGTGCGGCGCCCAGGTCCGGCTGCCCCAGCTCTTCGGCACTGAGATCCGCAGGCCCGGGCGTTAGGCCCGACCTCGGGCGGGGACGCCGCTAGCCGTTCGTGATCTGCGAGAAGCGGATCAGTGTGACGATGTCGTCCTCGGTCACCTCGCGGTTGTAGAGCTGCCCGAGGAAGCGGGCGAGCTCCTCCGCGCGGCGGACCTCCGGGTTGTCGTGCTCGATCTCGCGTGGAGAGAGGTCGCGGAGCTGCTTCACCTCGACCTTGTCGATGACCGCGTCGAAGACCTTCTCGCGCTGCCCGTAGCGAGCCCCGCAGAGCACCGTCACGATCATGCCTTTGCGGTACTTCGGCGACTTGTCGCCGAGGCGGATGGTCGCGGTCTTCCGACCGTTCCGAAGCTGGTCGGCGACAGCGGGGTTGTAGAAGTTCAGGGCGTAGCTCGGCACGGCGGCCGCGCAACTATAGAACGTCGCCCGCCAGGGTCTCCAGCGCGCGTCTGGCCATGTCCCGCTCCCCTCCGTACGCCAGGAGCCGGGGCGCGTCCGCGAGCGGCAGCCAGCGCACCTCGGCCACCTCACGCTCCATCCCGGGAGGGAGCTCGCCGAGCTTCCCCCCGGCCACACGGGCGACGTAGAAGCTCACGATCTTGAAGACCCGCTCGCCTTCCCACGTGTAGACGTACTTGACGTCGCCGAGCTTCGGACCGAGCCGTCCTCGGAGCCCTGTCTCCTCGTAGCCCTCGCGGAGCGCCGTCTCGGCCGGGGTCTCGCCCGCGTCGATGAGCCCCTTCGGGAGCGCCCACGTTCCCTCCCGCTTGCCCTGCGGCCGGACGGCCGCTAGCCACCAGCGACCTCGCATCCTGCGCGCGAGGACGAGACCGGCGGAGAGCTCCCGTCGCGCCACTACTTTGTGACACCCTTGTGCCGCATCGTCACAGGATGTGAGTCTGCCAGACTCAATTCGGCTTGGCGACGACCTCGAGAGTGCTATGTTCCCTCTGGCACTCGCACATCGTGAGTGCCAGACGTGTCACAAACTCGCAACAGGGAGGTTTCTGCGCATGGATCTGCAGCCTCTGGGCGACCGTCTCATCGTCGAGGTGCTCGACGAGGAGGAGATGACGGTCAGCGGCATCGTCCTGCCCGACACGGCGAAGGAGAAGCCGCAGCGCGGCAAGATCCTCGCCGTCGGACCCGGCGCTCGGGACGAGGACGGGGAGTACATCAAGATGGACGTCGAGGTCGGTGACGAGGTCATCTTCTCGAAGTACGGCGGGACCGAGATCAAGCTCGGCTCGGACGACGTCCTGATCCTCCGCGAGTCCGACGTGCTCGCGAAGGTCGCAAAAACCGGCGGCAAGGGTAAGCGGAAGCTTGCCGGCGCCACCGCATAGCCCGCTTCGCTGAGGAGGAACAACCCACATGGCTCACAAGGAGCTCAAGTTCAACGAGGACGCGCGCCGCGCGCTCGAGCGCGGCGTCAACACGCTCGCCGACGCTGTCAAGGTGACGCTCGGCCCGAAGGGCCGCTACGTCGTCCTCGACAAGAAGTTCGGCGCGCCCACCATCACGAACGACGGGGTCACGATCGCGCGTGAGATCGAGGTCGAGGACGTCTTCGAGAACCAGGGCGCACAGCTCGTGCGCGAGGTCGCCACGTCGACCAACGACGTCGCCGGCGACGGGACCACCACCGCGACGGTGCTCGCACAGGCGATCGTCCGCGAGGGTCTCAGGAACGTCGCGGCCGGCGCGAACCCGATGGCGCTCAAGCGCGGCATCGAGTCGGCCGTCGACTCCGTCGTCGAGAACCTCAAGGCGCAGTCGACCGAGATCTCGGGCAAGGAGGACATCGCCCGCGTGGCCACGATCTCCTCGCGCGAGCGCGAGATCGGCGACGTGATCGCGGACGCGATCGAGAAGGTAGGCAAGGACGGCGTCGTGAACGTCGAGGAGGGGCAGACCTTCGGCCTCGAGCTCGAGTTCACCGAGGGCATGCAGTTCGACAAGGGCTACCTGTCGCCGTACATGATCACCGACCCCGAGCGCATGGAGGCCGTGCTCGAGGAGCCGTACGTCCTGATCGCGAACCAGAAGATCGGCGCGGTCAAGGACCTCCTCCCCGTGCTCGAGCAGGTGATCCAGGCCGGTCGCCCGCTGCTCATCGTGGCGGAGGACGTCGAGGGCGAGTCGCTCGCGACGATCGTCGTCAACAAGCTCCGCGGCACGTTCTCGGCCGTCGCCGTGAAGGCGCCGGGCTTCGGCGACCGCCGCAAGCGCATGCTCGAGGACATTGCGATCCTCACGGGCGGCGAGGTCATCACCGAGGAGATGGGCCTCAAGCTCGAGAACACGAAGATCGCGCAGCTCGGTAGGGCCCGCAAGATCGTCATCGACAAGGACACGACGACGATCATCGACGGCGCCGGCGAGTCCGACGCGATCAAGGGCCGCATCAAGCAGCTCAAGTCCGAGATCGAGAACACCGACTCCGACTTCGACCGCGAGAAGCTCCAGGAGCGGCTCGCGAAGCTGTCGGGCGGCGTCGCGGTCGTCAAGGTCGGTGCGGCGACCGAGACCGAGATGAAGGAGAAGAAGCACCGCGTCGAGGACGCGCTGCAGGCGACCCGGGCGGCCCTCGAGGAGGGCATCGTGCCGGGCGGCGGCGTCGCGCTCATCAACGCCGGTGAGTCGGTCAGGGCCGACGTCGAGAAGATGGAGGGCGACGAGAAGACGGGCGCCCAGATCATCCTCCGCGCGCTCGAGGAGCCGCTCCGCCAGCTCGCGTACAACGCGGGCCTCGAGGGCTCGGTCGTCATCGACAAGATCAAGGGTGCCAAGAAGGGCTTCGGTCTGAACGTCGAGGACGGCGAGATCGAGGATCTCGTCAAGGCGGGGATCATCGACCCGACCATGGTCACGCGCTCGGCGCTCCAGAACGCCGCGTCGATCGCGAAGAACATCCTCACCACCGAGGCGATCGTCGCGGAGATCCCGGAGAAGCAGCCGGCGATGCCCGCGGGCATGCCCGGCGGCGGGATGGACTTCTAGACCCACCGCACTCCGCAGGAACGACGAAGGGCCGGCTCGCCGGCCCTTCGTCTACTTCGGATGCCCTTGCCCCCAAAGGGAGAGCGGCCGCTGGGACGGCCGCTCGAGGGGAAGAACTGGGGAGGATGGGTTGCAGACTCCTTCTCGGTCAGATCAGTCCGCGGCCCCTCCCCCGAACGGGGGAAATGCTTAGTTAGCCTCCTCGGCGAGCCCCTCGTAGAGCTTCTCGCCGCGGTGCAGCCGCCGCGCGATGTCGAAGGTCTGGCGCTGCGAGCGCGTGGTCGTCGCATGCGCCGCGAGGTAGCGTGCGGCGGCGATGAGCGGCAGCGCGGCCTCGTCCCCGGCGAGCAGGTCGTGCTGCCGGACGGCGGCCTCCACGCACTGAATGGTGTGGAAGTTCCGGTTCTCGCGAACCAGCGCTGTCCCGAGCGCGGCGACGAGCCTCGCCGGGTCGCCGCCCGACGCCAGGAACGTCGCGACGAGACCGCCGGCCTCGTCGACCTGCTGCTGGCGGTCGAGGAGCGCAGGCAGGTCGAGCAGGAGCGGTTCGGGATCGGCATCGGCACGGGGCTCCGGGAGTCGCGTCGCAGGCACGTTGAGGAAGCGGTCGAGGTAGACGCTTGCGGCGGCGTCGAGCACGCCGCGCAGGAGCTCCGGCGAGGGCGAGCGCCGCAGGCCCTGCTCGACGGCGTTCGCGAAAGTGAACGTGTGCAGCGCCGTGTCCCAGTCGCCGAACTCGTTCGTGGTCGGGAAGCGCGCGATGCGCGTCGCAGCGGCGAACGAGACGGCCGATGCCAGCTCGACCTCGCTCGCACCGTCCTCGAGCGCGGCGAGCAGCGCGTCGATGCTCGCGGCGGCGTCGTCTCCGAGCACGTTCTCGACGAGCGCGGAGCGCCCGGTCCAGCCGCCACGGCGGGGAGCACCGGCTGCAAGCGCGCCCGGGAGCCGCTGGAACCCGGCTTGGAGCAGCGTCACGAGGTCGACTGGATTCCGCCAGGAGTTGCTCTCCTCCATCCGCCGCGCCATCGCGATCTGCGCCGGCACGGAGGCCAGCACGCCCTCTGCGTGCTCCCAGCCGGCGGCGTCGAGGGCCTCGAGCGCCTTGTTGACGAAGTCGAGCGCATGGCCGACGTCGAGGTAGCGGTGGTCGGTCGCCGCGGCAAACAGCATGCTCGCGAGCTCTTCGGCCGAGGCGCCGGCGCGCACGGCCGAGACCAGCGCCCGCTCGGCGCCTTCCGCGTCGCGCACGTCGACGAACCGCCGAAACCAGCGCGCGAGTTGCTCGACGTTCGCTCCGTCGGACGGGAGCGGCTCGAGAGGGAAGCGCGGCGGGTCGGCGGCGGCCTCGGAGCTGACGTCGGCGAGCCCGTGGTAGAGCGCGACCGGCACGTCCGCCTCGTCGAGAGCCGGGACCAAGTTCATGAAGCACGTGAGCGTCGTCAGCCCGCGGCCCCAGCCGTCGCCGCGCCGCTCGACGCCGAACTCGAGCCCCGCGCGGAGAGCGTCCACACCGGACGGGTCCGCCTCCGCGAGCGTGATCGTCGCCTTCGCGAGCACGAGCGAGATGTCCCGCTCGAGCCCGTCGCGGAGGCGACTCCGCTGGTGGGCGACGCGATCCTCGCGTGGCGCCACGTCGACGTACACGTCGTCGCCGCGAAGCTCGACGGGGAAGCGGCGCAGGTCGTCGGCCCACTGGTCGAAGGTCCCGCCCGAGCAGAGGTCGAAGCGGGCGTGGTGCCAGTGGCAGGTGAGGATCCCGTCCGCGACCGTACCGCGATGCAGCGGGAAGCCCATGTGCGGGCAGCGGTTGTCGACGGCGTGGACGGCGTCGCCGTCGGCAAACAGGCAGAGCGTCTGCCCACCTACGCCGACGACGAGCCTGCCGGCGGCTCTGAGCTCGGACAGCGAGGCGGCTCGGACGAGCTCGCCCATCTCGGTCACGGCCATGTTTCCTCCTTCGAGTGTCCAGCGCAGCCTAGAACCTCAAGTAACGTTTAAGTCAAGGTGGAGTCGGAGCTAACGATCGGCGAGGTTGCGGAGCGGAGCGGAGTCACTCCCTCCGCGCTGCGCTTCTACGAGTCCGTCGGGCTCATCACCGCGACGCGCACGGCCGGGAACCAGCGTCGCTATCGCCGCTCGACGCTGCGGCGGATGGCGGTCATCCAGGCCGGGAAGGCCGCCGGCATCCCGCTCGCGGAGATCCAGACCGCGCTCGCGATCTTGCCGGATGATCGCACGCCCGACCGGGCCGACTGGGAGCGTCTTTCGCGCGCATGGCGCGAGGACGTCGACCGCCGCATCGCGACTCTCGAGGGGCTCCGCGACCGGCTCTCGACCTGCATCGGCTGCGGCTGTCTCTCGATCGACCGCTGCGAGCTTCTGAACCCCGCCGACGCGGATGCCGGGCTCGGCGCCGGCGCGCACTACCTCACGCGCGACCGTCCCTAGAAGCCGTACCGCTCTTCCTCGAACGGATCGGCATCGTTGTGGTAGCCGTAGCGCTCCCAGAATCCGGGGCGGTCGCTCGAGGTGAGCTCGATGCCCCGGAGCCACTTCGCGCTCTTCCAGAAGTACTTGCCGAAGATCACGAGCCGCAGCGGCCAGCCGTGCTCGGGGGCGAGCGGCGTGCCGTCCGCGTGCGTCGCGAGGAGCGAGAGCGGATCGCGGAGCGAGGCGAGCGGCACGTTCGCCGTGTAGTCCTGCTCCGAGCGTGCGACGACGAAGCGCGCGGAGGGCAGCGGCTTCACCAGCTCCTCGAGATCGCTCCAGTGGACGCCCTCGAAGATCACGTCGAAGCGGCTCCAGCGCGTGACGCAGTGGATGTCCTCGGTGATCTCGGTGCGAGGCAGCGCGTTGAGCTCGTCCCAGGTGAGCCGGAGCGGAGTCTCGACCTCGCCCGTGACGGTGAAGTCCCACGCGGCGAGGTCGGTGTCCGGGATCGTGCCGGCGTGGAGGACGGGCCACTTCTCGGTCAGATACTGTCCGGGAGGGAGGCGAGCGGGGTCGTAGCCCGCCTCGATCACCTTCCTCTCGGCGCGGCCTCGGAACACGTTCCTACACTAGACGCGTGGCCGTCACGGCGTTACACGTCGCTGCTCGTCCCCGGGACTTCGTCGGAGTGCGTGGGCCCGACGCGGAGTCGTATCTCCAGGCACTCGTGACGAACGACGTCGAGAAGCTCGGCCCGGGCGAGTCGTGCGAGGCGCTGCTCCTGACCCCGAAGGCGCGTGTCGTCGCGCCGATGACGGTCCTCCGCCGCGCCGCGGACGACTACCTGTTGCTGACCGAGCCGGGTCTCGGGGAGCAGTTGCGCGCCACGCTCCTCCGCTCGCGCTTCGCGGCGAAGTGCGAGATCGAGCTCGAGCAGCACACGTCTGCGGTCGTCCTCGGCGGTACCGAGGGGATTCCCACGAGCGACTACGGCGTCGAGGCGGTGGAGGTGCTCGATGCCGATCTCGAGCCGACGATGCCCGACGACGAGCTCGAGCTCCTGCGGATCCGGGCGGGCACTCCGCGCCCTGGCAAGGAGATCGACGACCGCGTGCTCCCGGCCGAGGCGGGCCTCGACGTCCGCGCGATCGACTTCGCGAAGGGCTGCTACGTCGGCCAGGAGCCGGTTGCGCGTCAGCACTACCGCGGTCGCGTGAACCGATCGCTCCGCGTGCTCTCGATCGAGGGTACGGACCTCCCTGGGTACGACGCCGAGCTCACGTACGACGGCAAGCCGGTCGGCCGCGTCACGAGCGCGACACGCGACGGCGACGCGATCGTTGCCCTTGCGTACGTCCGGGCCGAGGCCCCCGCGGACGCGGTCCTCGACCTCGGGAGCCGCGCCGCGAGGCAGCTAAGCTAGGCGTCCCTGCGCCCGTAGCTCAGGGGATAGAGCGCTGCCCTGCGGAGGCAGAGGTCGCAAGTTCGAATCTTGCCGGGCGCACCTAGAGAAAGCCCCGCGTTAGCAGGGCTGGGTTCGGCGCTGACATGTCGACGATGGGCTGCGAACCTCGAAGCGGTCATCTCGGCAGATAACCGCGACGACGCCGACGCCAATTCACGGCGAGGGCAATCAGAAGCAGCACGATCCCAATGGCACTGACGATGTTCGTCGCCCCTGCGAACGCACCGGCCAGGTCGCTGGTGTCCGCCCAGATGAGGCCGATAGTCGTCCCCACGACGAGCAAAGCGACCATCGCGGCAAGCCAGTAGAGAATCCGCCGTGTGGTGATGAGCCGACCTCCGCCGTGTGGTGATGAGCCGACCATAGTCCCATCGGAAGGGCTTGCCAATCGAATCGCCAAGCCCTCCTAGCGCCGAATGCACGGCTGGCCTTCGGTGGCCGCTTTGAATGAACGTCAATCCATGCTCCGGTGAGAGAACGCTGGCGCAGGCGAGACTGGCGGAGGCTGCCTCTGCATGGACCTTCGGCTTAGGTCTCGCCGTATCGTTGGGCATCACCCGTTTTTCCTTCATCCCCGCTCTCCTGCTCGCGTCGGTGGTGCTCATCGCTCCGCGCCAATCGGGCCCGGCTCTTGCCGGCGTGACCAGCTTGCAGCCCGCTCACCTCGCCCCCGCCGCGGGCTGGCAAGTGAGGGAGGGCAGGGCCCACGCCTGCCTCGGCGTTTCCGCCTCACGCTGTTCGCAGGTGACGAGTGTCGCGTCGACGGCGCGCTTCCGCGACTGCCTCGAATGCTTGCCGCATCGCACTGTCGCAGCGATGCACCCGAGGGACATCGCTATCCAACTCGTGGTCGCAATCGAACGCCCGCTCCGGACGAAGCGCACCTTCGCGTGGCCGCCACGCGTCACACGTCGAACCGTGGTTGGCTCATTCGAGGGCTTGCCGGCGGGGATCGGCGTCTACCAAGACGCCACCCTGATCGGTAAACGGGAGGTCTCCGTCTTCATCGTGTTCGGGCGAGCGGTCCCGACGAACCGACAGCTGAGGCGAGTAAACGCCGAGCTTCGGCATGCACGCTTCGGCTGACCAGGCCTAGCGTCGGGTGACATTCCCGAACGCTGGCGCAAACGACGTTTAGCAACCGAATTCGTGTTCGCACCATTCCAGCGCCACCTTGAGCTGGCGGCGTTGCCCCTCTCGGACGGTGGGAGCTGTTGGCGGAGGTGGGAGTCCGACCACGGCTGCCCAGAAACCTGCGAGAAAGGCGGCGTAGTCTCCTGCTGCCGGTAATACCTCCCACGGCTGGGGGCCACCTTCGTTCGCGAGGCTCGGAAGCCAAGCTGCGACGTCGAGATCCGCATTGCCGGTCGCGCACCAATTCCAGTCGACGAGAACCGCGACTCTGTCCCGAAAGCACAGATTGTCACTGCGCACATCCAGGTGAAGCGTGTCGTCGCCGTCGGCGCGAACCGAGTCGGCCGCCGCGGCAAGTGTCGGAAGCGCTTGCTCGAGCCAGCGGCGAGGCCGGATGCCGGTTGAGAGGAAGGGCTCCGGATCTTCCTGCACGACGCGCCAGCGCCCGAACAACTGCGGAAACGCCTGGCGCACAGTCTGCGTATTGGGCGGCGGTCTTGAGGCCGACAGCTCTGCCAGCGTCGAGCGAACGAGCGCAATCCGATCGGCGTTCCAGCGGATCTCCCAATCCGCATCGCTCAGGTCTTCCAAGACGAGAACCGGATACAGCGGGTCGTCGTCGAATGCTTCGAGCTTCGGAATGAAAGTCCCGCGCAGGTGCGCGTACACCTCGTGCTCGCGGCGCAACCAGGCAGCGGTTAGCTCGCCGCGTGCAGCCTTGACAAAGACGCGCCGTCCATCCGCCAGCAGCACCGAGTAGCGCTCGTTGCCGCCTTCGACCGCGGCCTCAGGTTGCCACGGTGCTGCCCGCTCCTCCCACGCCACCGGCTCTGCACCGACAAGGCGCGCCACCCGCTCTGTAATCAGGTCCACGACTGGGCCGAATAATGCCGCTCCGGCTCGGGTGACATTCGCGAACGCCGGCCCACGCGACGTCCTCATCGGACAGGTCCCTTCGGCCATCTAGGCAACGCTGCTCGAGCGGTGTGGCGTTCCCGGTGCGCCCAGGCGGCAGATCAGGACTTCGTTTCGGGGGGCCCCAATCTCCGAGAGGAAAGAGGGGCCCCCACTCTCGAAAAGGCGGGTCGAGTGGCGCGCCGAGAAAACGAATGAGGAGGGCCCGGCCAGCCGGGCCCTCCGTCGAGTGCGTTGCGGTCGAGCTTACGCGGCGACCAGAACGCGGTCGCTGTGAGCAACGATCTTGCCGCTCGTGATCTTGGGCTCGTTGGGGAGAATCGTGTCGAGCTTCTCCTCGCGGATCCACGTTGTGACGAGCTTTGTCGACTCCATACCCTGCTCAGGCGTCTCGAAGAGACCGAGCGAGGTGAAGACGCCGTTGCCGGCATCGACGAGGTAGTAGCCCTTGAACCCGGATAGCTTCTCGAGCTTCGGGACGAGAGTCTCGCTGACCTTGCGGGTCAACTCGGCCGAGCGGTTCTGGTCCACACCGTCGTAGCGGCGGATGGTTGCATGCATTAAATGCCCCCTTCGTTCCTATTCAGGACAGGAGAGTTCGAATGAACTCCCTGCTGCGCTCAGGTCGATGCGACAGTCGAAGAGCAAGTGCGAAGCCTCGACGGCTTCAAAGACAACCAACGCGCCCATCCACCATAGCTGCGATAAACGCGCGCCGTGTTGCGTCTCCCCCAAGACGCTGTCCGAACGACCTCAGCCCGACGGACCCACGCGCACTCGTTCGGGCGACAACAGGAGCACGATGCCGAGCGCCACCAGGGCAGCCCCCAGTGGCTCGCGCAGCACGAGGGCTTTCTCACCCTCCCATAGGGCGAGCGGTGTCAACGAGGGCGGCGTACCTGCGCGTCGCCCTCCTCGGCTGGCTACCGGTTTCCCAGTCCGCGCTCCTCGATCCGCAGGTGGATCACGAGCTCGGGATGGTCCCCCGTGCTGGGTGAGGGGTCGGTCTACCGACCGAATCGGCACGAACAGACGTGGTTCGGGATACTGCCGGGGCTAGGTCGCAGGAGCCCGACGACACTTCCCACAGAGGAGGAGAGAGTTGATCCTGGCAACTGCAAAGTTCGAGGATTTCGACCGCTTCTGGAATACGTTCTCGACCAAGGGCGCTGAGAAGCGAAAGCACTACGGGTCTGGGGGTGCGCACGTCTTTCGGGATCCCAATGAAGACGACCGGGTCTGGGTGGTCTTCGACTGGGATGAGGAGGGCTGGCAGAAGTTCGTCTCCGACCCTGATGTCCCAGCGATCTTTCAAGAAGGTGGTCTCCAAGGTAGGCCCCAGGTGGCGGAGCTCGCCGGCGAGCACGACGCCTAGCTCCGAACTCCGAATCGGACCCCTCGAAGCCGCCGGGCTACGGAGATGTGCGCGGCAAAGGTCGGAACGCCGCTAGTTCAGCCTGCCCGCCTCGAGCTCACGCTCCTCGATCCGCAGGTAGCTCGCGAGTCCGGGCTCGACCGACTCTCGTGCCCAGTAGTGTCGTAAAACGGAGTCGCCTACGTGCGCCGCCGGCGCCTCCTCGAGTCCGGAGGAGTGCCTACCGGGGAAGGGCTCGAGCTTGACAGCCGGGCGCGATCACATATCGTCCGGTCCGGCGGACTGAGCTGCGACAAGCTCAGGTCGGGGATTCTGGGGACTGGGCCGCGGGAACGGTTGCGTTCCGCGGGGAATGGGGAGTTGCGGTGGGAACGTTTGAGGTTCGGTCGTGCGGTCGGCGCGTTGCGCTCCTGGACGCGACCACGGAGTCGGAGGCGCTACACGACTACTTGCGGGCGCTGGGCTGCCGTGACGGGGAGGTCGTGAGACTCGGCGTCGGCGCCGCCTCGTGGCGAGGGGCGGTCTACAGCGTGGTATCCGCGGTCGAGCCAGACCGGCGCGTCGCAACTAGCTAGACGTCGCCGAGCGATACCCCGTCGCGGCCGGGCCTGCCAGGCGCGCGCTCATGACAGTCTCCGCAGCCTCCGCGCTCTGGGCGTGCCCGGTCACGGCCGAGAGGAAGTCCTCCCGGTCGAGCGCGTACAGGACGACGTTCGTCTTCGCCGTCACGGTCGCCGTTCGCGGGACGTCGCGTAGGAGCGCTATCTCGCCGAAGTACCCGCCTGCATCGAGCTCCGAGATGGTCAGACCGTCCTGCGACACCTCGATCCCGCCCTCGGCCACGATGTAGAAGCGGTCGCCCGCGTCGCCCTCCCGGACGATCACCGTGCCGGCATCAACTCGTAGCGGCACGAGGCGGGCGGCCAGGTGCTCGAGCGACCCGCCGGGGAGCGGAGCAAAGATCGGAACCGATGCGAGCACGCGGAGCTCGTCGATGTCCGGCGCGGGTGCCGCTGCGTCGATGCGCGCGACGGTCACTCCGGAGACCGCCACGAGCGCGGGCAGCAGAAGACCCGTCACGACGATCGCGGTGTCGGTGCCGAGCAACGCGATCAGGGCCGGTGCGATCGCGGCACCGATGCCCATCGCCGCGAGGAAGAGCATCTGGATGACGCCGAACACTCGTGCAAGCACCTCGTCCGGTACGGCGCGCTGGATCAGCGTCAGGCCGGCGACGTCGGCCCAGGAGTGGCCGAGGCCCATGACGCCGAAGACCAGAAGTGCGACGGTCACCTCCTGCCACAGGCCGAGCGCGACGAGGGGGAGCCCCGCGACGACAAGGCCGGCGAGAAACGGCGGGCTGAGGCGCTTGGCACCGGTCAGCGTCAGTGCCGACACGGCCCCGACGAAGGCGCCCACTCCGATCGCGGCGTTCAGGTATCCGACGCCGCCCTCCCCGAGACCGAGCAGCTCGATCGACGCGACGACGATGAACACCTGGACCAGGCCGAACATTCCGGTGAGAGCGGTCAGCAACAGGACCAGCACGCGCAGGGACGGGTTTCGGGCCAGCGTTGTGAAGCCCGCGAGACGCTCGGCGGCGATGGTCGATGCGTCGAGCTCTCGCTTAGGCTTCTCTTCGCGATCGACGGACATGAGGAGGACGAACAGCGCCGAGACGGCGATCAGCGCAGCCGTCATCGTGAAGACCGTGCCGATGCTTGCCACCGCCAGAAGGGCGCCGGCAATAGCCGGCCCGGCGAAGATCGCGATGCTGTCGATGCCGCTTGCGACAGCGTTCGCCGCGGTGAGCTCCTCGGGCGTTCGTGCGAGCGTCGGTGTAAGCGCTGCCTGCGACGATCTGAACGGTGTGGTCGCAATCGTCGCCGCGATCGAGAATGCGTAGACCACGAGGGGATCTGCGTCCGCGAAAACGGCAAGTGCGGCTGCCGCAACCAGCAGGACGCGGGCGAGGTTCGTATACAGGAGGACCTTCTCGCGCGGATAGCGATCCCCGAGCATCCCGGCAAACGGGGCGACGAGAGCGGCCGGAAGGAGACGGACGAGGAACACGAGCCCGACGGCCTTCTCGCCACCGACGGTGTAGGCGTACACGGAAACGGAGATGAGGAACGCGTAGTGGCCGATGACCGCAGACGCCCACGCGAGCTCGAGCCAACGCAGATTCGCGTTGCGCCAGACAGCCGCGAAGGCGGCCCCCGACTCCCTCAGACGACCCTGTACTCCAGGCACGGGCGCCCAGCATCTCACCGGGACTTGCGGAATGAAAGAGGGACAGGGAAGATTTCGGAACCTTGCGCGGTCTTGTATGACGGAACCGCGCTTCGAGCGCCCGGACAGGAGGAGCAAATGACGGATCCCAAGAAGGACATCGCGAGTGACGTGGCGAGTGACGTGGCGAGCGCCAACGAGGAGCCGGACGTCGAGGGTCACGTGAACTTGGATGTCGCTTCGGACGTCGCCAGCGACGTGGCGAGCGCCAACGAGGAGCCGGACGTCGAGGGTCACGTCCATGTGGTTGGGGACGTCGCAAGCGACGTTGCCAGCGACGTGGCGAGCGACGTAGCGAGCTAGGCGACGGTCGAGCGACAAACCGTCGCAAAGGTTTGAAAGGCCCGGGTCTTCCGGGCCTTTCTTATGCCCCGAGAGTTGCGGTGAGGTCCTTCAGGAGCCGCATGCCCGCCGCCCGCCGGTCGTCCTCGAGCGCGTCGACCGCGGCGGCGAGTCGCGCCACGACAGCGATGTCACCGTCCTCGTCGCCGATGAGCCGGTTTGCCTGTCGCGCCTTGAGGAGCAGGTCGACGGCGATCGCGGCCTGATTGGCGAAAAGGCCCAGAAGCTCCATCTCGCGCAGGCTGAACAGCGACTGCTCCGGCCGATCGAGGACGGAGAGCACTCCGAGCGCACCCTCTTCGTGCAGGAGCGGCGCCGCCATGAGCCCCTTCGGGACGTAGCCGGTGCCCTCGGCAACGTCACGTGACCACCGAGGATCCGAGTGGACGTCCTCGATCACGAGTGGGGTTCGTGTCGAGAGCACCCAGCCGGCAATTCCCGTCCCTGCGGGAAACCGCGTGCCGAGGAGCGTGTCCTCGCCCTCGCCGACGACGGCCTCGAAGACGAGCTCCTCCGTCTCGGCGTCGAGAAGCAGGATCGACGACGCCGTGGCGCCGAAGATCGAGCGCGCGACCTCGACGATCGCTGACAGGAGCGCCCGGAACGACTCCTCCGAGCCTACGACTCCTGCCGCCACGGCAGCGTGCAGATCGGGCTTGCTGGTCACGTCCCACCCCCTACGTTGGTCGCGGTCAGATAGAGGACGCTCTTGAGCTGAAATGGCGTCAGCTCGGGGTGCTTCGCGAGGATCAGCGCACAGATCGCGCTCAGGTGCGGGGTCGCGAAGCTGTTCCCCGAGACCGTGACCGAGCGCCCGTCGCTCCACGGCACCTCGACATTCACTCCGCGCCCGAAGAACTCGACCGGCGGGCTCGGGTTGTAGAAGAACGCGAGCGGGTCGGGCTCCTCGTGGCTCCCGACGGAGATGACCGAGGAGAAGCGCCACGGGTAGCTCTCGACGGGCATGTTGTGGGCCGAGGCAACGATCACAGTGCGCTTGAAGTACGCGCTGTCGGCGAGCTCGTGGAGTACGACTGCGAACGGCTTTTTCGTCGTCGAGAGGCTCATGTTGATCACGTCGTAGCCCTGCTCGATCGCGTACCTGAGTCCCGCCAGCAGCACCCCGCCCGTGCCCGTGAAGCTGGACCCGAGCACGCGGACGCTCGAGATCCGGCAGTCCGGAGCGAGCGAGCGCACGATCCCGGCGCATGCGGTCCCGTGCCCGGAGACGTCGCCCTCTTCGTCCGGTGCCGCGATGGTGTCTTCGTTCTCGTCGATGGAGATGGCGACCGCGTCCTCGAGCCCGCCGACACTCGGGTGATCGCCGTCCACGCCCGAGTCGAGGATGCAGACGCGCACGCCGTCCCCGGTCGACCCCCCGAACGCCCACTCGCGTGTCACGCGTTCCGGCCAGTCGCCGGGCAGCGTGATCCGGTCGACAGCGTCCTTCGGCAGGCTCCAGGCGGGAAGCGCCGCCTGGCTCGCGTCCCCGCTATGTGCGGTGACCTCGCTCACGCGCGGGATCGTAGGCGCTTTACGAGGTGCGTGTCAGCGCTCGGTGAGCCGGCGCCGGAGTTCCTCGAGAAGGCGCTCGCCCGGTTCGTACCCCGCCTTCCCGAGCGCCGTCTCGAGATCTTCGATGAGCGCCGCCCGAAACTCCAGGTCGGCCTCGGCACGTGAAACGATCTCGTCCAGAGACCCGCGGCTGCCTCCAAGCTCCTGTGCAGCCTGCATCCAGCCCCGTGGAGCGGGGCGCAGGACACGCAGGAGCCTCCCCAGCCTCTCTTCGTCGAGCACGCGTTCCATCTACCCCCCAGACTCGGGAGAGGCCTCGCTTCTTCCCTCGAGCTCCTCACGCAACTTTCCGAGGCAGCGCGCGATGCGGCTCGCGATCGTCCCGGGAGGAATATCCAGCTCCGACGAGATCGTGCGGTAGCTCTGGTCCTGCGCGAAGAAGCGGTCGAGGATCTCCTGGCACGTCTCGGGCAGCGTCGCGAGGGCCTCACGGACGGCGAACGCCTCTTCGACTTCGTCGAGGTCGCGTGTGACGTCGTCCGGGATCGGCTCCGCGGCCGGCTGCTCACGCTTCGACTTCGCGACGGAGTCGATGCAGAGCCGGCGGGTGAGCTGCGCGATCCAGGGTCTCAGAGCGGCGTCGTCGCGCAGCGAGTCGAGGTGTGTGTACGCGCGCGCGAACACCTCCTGGTAGACGTCCTCGGCGTCGGCCTCCGTGAGCCGGAAGCCGCGGACGCAGACGGCGTACACGTACCGCGAGAAGCGCTCGACGAGCTCGTTCCACGCCTCGGCATCGCCGGCGCGGCAGCGGTGGACGAGCTCGGCGTCGGTCAACGTCGACAGCGTGCTCATCGTTCTCACCGGATCGTCGCGAGAACGCGACGGGCGGATTCGGCCGCAGCCTGCTCGGTCGCCCGCGCTCGCTCGAGACGGGGATCCCCGGGGCGCATGCCGAGGTTGACCTCCACGAGATGCGCCGCTGCGCGGGCTCCTCCGGCCGCGAGGGCCGCGGCCGCAGCCGCGTCCGCGCGGTACTCGGGCTCGCAGCGCTCCCCGACCATTGCCGCGAGGGCCGCAACGTCGGCGCCGAGCTCGACGATCTCGAGCGGGATCGCGGCCGCGCGGTCGAGCGCGCGCTCGAGGACGCCGCGGCTCTGGGGCGCATCCTGCTCCGGATCGGACGCCGCACGCAGCGCGGCAGAAGCCTCTTCCCAGGCCTCGGCGTCCACGTGGGACAGCGGGGCGGCCCGGTCCTGGAGCGCGAGCGCTTGGGCGGAGACCCCTTTCGAGTCGGCCAGGCTGGCGGGTGACGAGCGTGCGACCATCGCGACGAGGCTCGCTGCGAACGCAACCGTGAGCGCGGCCGCGGAGCCGCCACCGGGAGCCTGCTCACCCGCCGAGAGCCTGGTGAGGAAGGTTTCGAGAGGCACGCTGAGGTAGTTCTCGCTTGTCACGGCGCGAGCAGTCTACGCCGGTCCGCGTGCCGTTCCTAGACTTCGGCGGCGTGCCGCTCTATCTGACCGAGCAGGACGTCGCCGGGCTGCTCGAGCCTGCCGACGCCGTTGCCGCGATCGAGGCGTGCTTCGGGCGCATGGCGCGCGGTGAGGTCGTGAACGTCCCTCGACGCCGCCTGCGGCTTTCCGCGGGGTCGCTGGCGGACATGGCGGCGTCCGATCTCGAGCTCGGTCTCGCCGGCGGGAAGCTCTACGCCGCCACCGGCGAGGGCGCCTTCTTCGTCGTCTGCCTGTTCGAGACCGGCGGCCCGCGGCTCGTGGGCGTGATCGAGGCCGACCACCTCGGCCGCCTGCGGACGGGTGCGGCGAGCGGCGTCGCGGCGCGCTATCTCGCCCGGTCCGGCGCGCGGACGCTCGGCGTCATCGGCTGCGGGCACCAGGCGGAGACGCAGGTTGCCTGCATCCGGGCCGCCGTGCCCGCGCTCGAGCGTGTCGTCGCGTTCTGCCGCTCACCGGAGCGGCTGGCGGCGTTTTGCGAGCATGTCGGCGTCGAGCCGGGGGAGAGCCACCGCGATGCGGCCGCGCAAGACGTCGTCGTGACGATCACGAGCTCGCGCGACCCTGTCCTTCGCGGCGAATGGCTCGAGCCGGGTGCGCTCGTCGTCGCGGCCGGGGCGAACCTCGCGAGCAAGCGCGAGCTCGACAACACCGTCCTCGAGCGAGCGTCCTTCGTCTGCTGCGACTCGCTGGAGCAGTCGAAGCTCGAGTCGGGTGACCTGATCGAGCCCGTCGAAGCGGGAGTCCTCGACTGGCTCGAGGTTCACGAGCTGCAGGAGGTCGTCGCAGGCGAGGTCCCGGGCCGGCAGTCGGACGGCGACATCGTCGTCTTCAAGTCGAACGGGCTCGCCGCGTGGGACGTCGCGATCGGCGCGGAGGCGCTGCGGCGCGCGCAGGAGCGCGGGGTCGGGAAGACGGTCTAGGCGGAGGGCGAGGACGAGACCGAGGCCTTCGCCTCCTCGAGCTTGTCGCCCGAGATCGCCTCGATGATCTCCGGGCGGTCGAGCAGCCTGCGCTGCTGCTCGGGCGTCAGACGGTTCTGAACGTACTTGTCCTCGAGGATCTCCTGGAGCGACCGGCCGCGCTCGTGCTCCCGTATGACGTACCGGGCGACGTGCTCCTCGGCCGAGCTCCGCTGGAACAGGAACGAGAACATGTTCTTGAAGCCGGACACGAGACGCGATTGTATCCCCGGTGCATGAAGCGAAGGTCTCGCGAAGGCCGGTTCGCCGAGCGCACCCTCGTCGGCGTCGACGACACGGGAGCGGAGGAGCGAATCGTCCTCTGGATCGAGCGTCGCTCGGGAGGCGTGTGGGCGGTCGCGCGCGTGGTCAACCCGCAGCTTCGGGAGTCGGACGAGACCCGTGCCGAGGACGTGATCTTCGAGGGCTACGAGCTCGACGACGCGCTCGGGCGCGCGAACGAGGCCCTCGAGGACGACGTCGTCGTGCTCGAGTCCGACGGGCGCGACGCGGACGCGAAGCCCTTCAAGCGCAAGGAGGTGCTCCCGCTCCTCGAACGCTGGTTCTTCAACCGCTGAGGACCTAACCGTCCGTGTACCTCCCGCCTGGCGGCGGTTCTCGGGTCGGCGCCGCGAACGCAGTGCTAGCTTGCCTCGCTTCGTGCGCATCCGCGTCGGACATAGTCCAGATCCCGATGACGCGTTCATGTTCTGGGCGCTCACGACGGACCTCGTGGACACCCGCGACCATGTCTTCGAGCAGGTTCTCGGCGACATCCAGACGCTGAACCAGTGGGCGCGGGCGGGCCGGCTCGAGGTGACGGCCATCTCGCTCGCCGCGTACCCGTTCGTGCAGGAGGACTACGCGCTGCTGCCGCACGGCGCGAGCATCGGGACCGGCTACGGGCCGATCCTCGTCGCTCGGAGGCCGATGTCCCGGACCGACCTCTACGAGGTCGAGATCGTCGTGCCGGGCGCGCTCACGACGTCGTTTCTCGCGCTCAGGCTCTTCCTCAACGACTTCCCCTACCGGGAGCTCCCGTTCGAGGAGATCCCGGAGGAGGTCGCATCGGGCCGCGCGGAGGTCGGGCTCCTGATCCACGAGGGGCAGCTGACGTTCGAGGACTACGGCCTCGTGAAGGTGCTCGACCTCGGCGAGTGGTGGCTGCTCGAGACCGGCCTGCCGCTCCCGCTCGGGGTGAACGTCGCGCGCCGCGATCTCGGCGACGACGTGCTCTGCGACGTGTCGGCGGTCCTGCGGGAGTCGATCCAGTGCGGGCTCGACAACCGCGCGGAGGCGCTGGAGTACGCGATCCAGTTCGGGAGGGGCATCGACGCCGCGGTCGCCGATCGCTTCGTCTCGATGTACGTGAACGACCTGACGAAGGACTACGGGGACGAGGGTCGGAAGGCGGTAACGGAGCTCCTCCGCCGGGGCGAGGTGCTCGGCGCGTTCCCCGCGCCGGTCCAGGTCGACTTCGTCCGCTAACGTCGCGCGCATGCCACGCGCTGTCGTCCTCTCCGGCGTGCGCACGCCGATCGGGCGCTACGGCGGCGCGCTCTCGGGCGTCCGGCCGGACGACCTCGCGGCGGTCGCGATCCAAGCGGCGGTCGAGCGGTCGGGCGTCGACCCGGCCGCGATCGACGACGTCTACCTCGGCTGCGCGAACCAGGCGGGCGAGGACAACCGGAACGTCGCGCGCATGGCGCTTCTGCTCGCGGGGCTGCCCGAGTCGGTTGCGGGCGTCACGCTGAACCGGCTCTGCGCGTCGGGGCTGTCGGCGGTTGCCTCGGCCGCGCACGCGATCATGGTGGGCGACGCCGACGTGGTCGTCGCGGGCGGCGTCGAGTCGATGTCGCGCGCGCCGCTGGTCATGGCGAAGCCGGACAAGGCCTTCCCGCGCGGCGACCGCACGATCTGGGACACGACGCTGGGCTGGCGCTTTCCCAACGCGCGGCACGAGGCGATGTTCCCGCTCGAGTCAATGGGCGAGACGGGCGAGAACGTCGCGGAGCGATGGGGCGTCTCACGAGAGGACCAGGATGCGTTCTCGCTTCGATCCCAGCAGCGGTGGGCTGCCGCGCAGGAAGCGGGGCGTTTCGAGGACGAGCTCGTCGCGGTCGGCGACGTCGCCCTCGACGAGCACCCGCGGCCGGACACGAGCGCGGAGGCGCTCGCCGGGCTCAGGGCCGTGTTCCGCGAGGGCGGGACCGTGACTGCGGGCAACGCGGCGGGGATCAACGACGGAGCTGCGGCGCTGGTCTTGGCCAGCGAGGAGAAGGCGGGGGAGCTCGGAGTCGCGCTGCTCGGTGCGTTCGTCGCGTCGGCGGTCGCAGGAGTCGATCCGCGCGTCATGGGCATCGGGCCGGTGCCGGCAGTGCGGAAGCTGCTCGAGCGCGCGGGGGTCTCGGTCGACGAGCTCGATCTCGTGGAGCTGAACGAGGCGTTCGCGTCCCAGAGCCTCGCGGTCGTCCGCGAGCTCGGCCTGGACGAGGAGCGCGTCAACGTGAACGGTGGCGCGATCGCGCTCGGCCACCCGCTCGGGATGAGCGGCGCGCGGTTGGTGGTCTCGCTTCTGCACGAGCTCCGCCGTCGCGACGGGCGCTACGGCCTGGCCACGATGTGCGTCGGCGTCGGCCAAGGCGCAGCCGCGCTGTTCGAGCGCTGACGGGTCAGCGCGATTCGAGCAGGAAGTCGAGCAAGAGCGGGTTGACGACCTCCGGGCTGCGGATGTCCGGCCGGTGCCCGCCGCCGGGGATCAGCTCGAGCCGAGCGTTGGGCATCGCGGCGACGATGCTCTCCGCGAGCGCCACCGGGACCGGTGCATCTGCTTCGCCGTGGACGACGAGTGTCGGGAGACCGACTCTGCCGAGGAGCCGCGCCGGACGCGTCCAGTCGAGCTCGGCTTCCTGGGTCGCGATGACTGCAGGCGACGCCTCGAGGCCGATTGCGACCATCTCGGCGATCACGTCGTCGGAGCCGGGCTCGTTGAAGACCGCGTGCATGAAGGGCACGATGAATCCGGGCCAGTCCGCCTGCCACGCTTGGAGTCGTGCCGGGTCCGGTGGCGGTGGATCGGGCTCGAGGCTCATGTACGGGGCGATGACGGCGATGCGGTCGAAGCGCCGAGCGTCGTCGACAGCGAGGAGCACGACCGCGTTCAGTCCTCGGGATGCCGTCACGAGCGACGCGCGCTCGATGCCGACGGCGTCGAGCACGGCGAGCGCATCGGAGGCGTGGAGCGCGAAGTCGTAGCCGCGTTCCGGCCGGTCACTGTGGCCGGCTCCGCGCGGGTCATACGTGAGAACGGTCGCGTGCGGCTCGAGCGCGGCGACCTGATGCCCGACGACCCGCGCATCGACGAGGTTCCACGTCGGCACGAACAGAATCGCCCGCTCACCCCCGCCGTAGAGGTACCACGCGATCTGCGTTCCGTCTGCGCTCACCGCGTTGCCGCGCTCTCGACAGCGGGGAGCGGCGAGCACGCGCGGACGATACAACGATGGGTGAGGCAGGCATACGCGGCCGCCGCGCCGCGTCTTATGCGTGCTCGGCGGCGAGCCCGCGGTCCTCGCGCTTCCCGCGCTCGAGAAGCGGCTGGCCGTCGCGCCGGAGGCGGCGGACCACAATCGCGAGCGCCACGACCCACACGGTTCCGAGGAGTGCATAGACGAGGTTGCGCACATCGCCGGAGACGCCGTAGGTGTCGAACAGCGTGCGGCTGTTCGTGATCAAGATCAACCCTCCGACCGAGGCGCCGAGCAGCGCCGGCGTCACGTGCCGGACGAGCCAGGCGGCGAGCGGCGCGGCCGCGACCCCGCCGATCAGCAGCGCGCCCACGTACTTGAACGCGATGCCCTGGCTTCCGAGCGCAAGGAGAAACCCGATGCTCGCGGCGAGCGCGACGAGGAACTCGCTCGTGTCCACCGAGCCGATGACCTTTCGCGGCTCGTACTTCCCGGTCGCGAGGATGGTCGGCGTCGCGACAGGTCCCCAGCCGCCGCCCCCCGTGGCGTCGACGAAGCCGGCGCCGAGGCCGAGCGGGGCGAGGTAGCGGCCGCGAATGTACTTGCGGCCCCGCGGCTTGGCAGGCCCGAAGAGTGTGAAGCGGACGAGGATGTAGACGCCAATCGCGAGCAGGATCCCGGCCATCCACGGCCGCGCGATCTCCGCCGAGATCGAGCTCAGGACAACGGCGCCGACGAACGCTCCCACGGCCCCCGGGATCCCGATCCGGCGCACCGTCCGCCAGTCGACGTTCCCGAAGCGCCAGTGGCTGAAGCCCGAGACGGCGGTCGTGCCGAGCTCAGCGAGGTGGACGGACGCCGAGGCCGTGGCCGGATTGAGGCCGTACGCGAGAAGGAGCGTGGACGACGTGGCGCCGTACGCCATGCCCAGGGCGCCGTCGACGAGCTGGGCGAAGAAACCGATGACGATGAGGACAATGAGGGCAGGCATTCTGACCGAGTGGAGATTGTTGACAGAAATAGTAAACTTAGGCGACTGTACAAACTACGGGTTGCGCTGCGCCGGTGTCAAACCGGAACCGTGTTCCGGAACGTGTCCGAAGGGAGGCGAACGTGTGGGTCTCACGCAGGACCGACTACGCGACGCGGGCGATCCTCGCCCTTGCGATCGATGGCGGCGGCCCTCTGAAGCTGCAGGCGATCGCGGAGCGAACCGCGGTCCCGCAATCGGTGCTCGAGCAGGTGATGCCCACGATGCGGACCGCGGGCATCGTGCGCTCCGAGCGAGGTCCGGCCGGCGGCTATCGGTTGAACAAGGGGCCGGAGGAGATCACGCTCGAGCGCGTCGTGCGGCTCTTCCAGGGGCCGCTTGCGCCGATCAGTTGCGCGACGCGGCACAACCCCGAGCCGTGCCCGATGATGATCGGGTGCTCGCTGCGGGACGTCTGGGAGGAAGTGCGTGACGCGACGATACGGCTACTCGGCAGCGTGACCTTCGCCGACCTCGCCTCCGATGCGGGCGGCCCATGGATCGACCCGTCGCTCATCGCGCCGGTCCCGAACTCGGACACCGCCGGCGAGCGGGCGTCCACCTGACCCCTAGGCCCGGGGCTACGTCTCCGCGAAGAGACGCTCGCGCTGTGCGCGCACCCAGACCGTCTGACCGCGCCATAGATCGAGGATGTCCCACTTCTCGCGCGTCATGAGCGCGACGAGCTCGGCGCCGCTCGCGTCGTGCAGCTCGATCTTCACGTCGCGGCCGAGGATGGTCACGCGGACGATCATCGCCTCCACCGCGCCCTCGTCCCCGTCCGCGAGCAGCTCGAGGTCGTGCGGGCGGACGAGCGCGTCTCCGATTGGCTGTGCGTCCCCGACGAACGTCATCACGAACTCGGTCGCCGGCTCGTCGTAGAGCTCGCGCGGGCCGCCGACCTGCTCGAGTCGGCCGTGGTTGATGACCGCGATCTGGTCGGAGATCTCCATCGCCTCGTCCTGGTCGTGGGTGACGAAGACCGTCGTCACGTGCACGACGTCATGCAGCCGCCGGAGCCATTCGCGGAGCTCGGCGCGGACGCGCGCGTCGAGCGCGCCGAAGGGCTCGTCGAGGAGCAGCACCTGCGGCTCCGGCGCCAGCGCGCGGGCGAGGCCCATGCGTTGACGCTGGCCGCCCGAGAGCTGGGCGGGATACCGGTGTCCGAAGTTCTGGAGCTGGACGAGGTTGAGGAGCTCGTCCACGCGCTCCGCCACCTCGGCCTTCGGCCGCTTTCGCACCTTCAGGCCGAAGGCGACGTTCTCGCGCACGGTCATGTGCTTGAACGCGGCGTAGTGCTGGAAGACGAAGCCGACGTTTCGCTTCTGCGGCGACAGCCACGTCGCGTCCTTGCCCGAAAGCAGGATCTCGCCCTCGTCCGCGGTCTCGAGGCCCGCGATGATCCGCAGGAGCGTCGACTTGCCGGACCCGCTCGGTCCGAGCAGCGCGGTCAGTGACCCGCTCTCGACGTCGAGCGACACGTCCTCGAGGGCCACGAAGTCGCCGAAGCGCTTGGAGACGTTGCGGACGAGGATCGACATCTAGACGGCCTCCTCCTTCGGACGGATCACCGTCATGGCGACGAGCACGAGGATCGCGATGAGTGCGAGCACGATCGAGATCGCGTACGCGCCCGCGAGGTCGAAGGCGTCGTAGCGTTCCTGCACGCGCAGGGTCGCGGTCTCCGTCTCGCCCTGGACGCGGCCCGAGACGACGGCGACGGCGCCGTACTCGCCGAGGCAGCGCGCGGTCGTGAGGATCACGCCGTAGATCACGGCCCAGCGGATCGACGGCAGCGTGATCCGCCAAAACGTTTGCCAGCCGCCGGCGCCGAGCGTGTAGGCGGCCTGCTCCTGCTCGTCGCCGACCTCGCGCAGGGTCGGCACGACCTCGCGCGCCACGAACGGCAGCGACACGAAGATCGTGGCGATCACCATGGACGGGAGCGCGAAGAGCACGTCGACTCCGTGGTCGGCGAGCCAGCTCCCGAACCAGCCCTCCTGGCCGTAGAGCAGGAAGAGCGAGAGTCCGACGACGACGGGCGAGAGCGCGAGCGGCAGGTCGATGAACGCGTTCAGCAGCCCTTTGCCGGAGAACTTCCTGCGCACGATTGCAAGGGCGCAGACGATCCCGAAGACGGTGTTCACCGGGACCGCGATCGCCGTGATGATGAGCGTCAGCTTGAACGCGTTGATCGTCTCCGGGGTCGTGAGCGCGTCCCACGCCGGCGCGAAGCCGTCCTCGAAGGTGCGCCAGAAGACGATCGCGAGCGGCCCGACGAGGATCACCGCGAGATAGCCGAGTGCGACGAAGCGCAGACCGAGGCGCTTGGCGAGGCTAGTCACGGTCGTGCCTCGTGGCGAGCCAGCGGATTCCGCCGATGGCGAGCAGGGCGAGGAAGGAGATCGCGAGCAGGACGACTGCGACGGCCGCGGCCGATGCCGGGTCGCCGCTCTCGATGCGGCCGAAGATGTACACGGACGAGACCTCGGTCTCGAACGGGATGTTCCCCGTGATGATCACGAGCGATCCGAACTCGCCGACGGCCTTCGCGAAGGCCAAGGCGACCCCGGAGAGGATCCCGGGGAGGATGGTCGGCAGCACGATGCGTCGGAACGTCGTCCAGTTCGAGGCGCCGAGGGAGTGCGCCGCCTCCTCGAGCTCGTGATCGAGCTCCTGGAGGACGGGCTGCACGGTGCGGACGACGAAGGGGAGCGTCACGAACATCATGGCCAGGACGATCGACGCCTTCGAGAACGCGACGTTGATGCCGACCGGCGAGGTCGGGCCGTAGAGCGCCAGCAGGGTCAGTCCGGCGACGATCGTCGGGAGCGCGAACGGGAGGTCGATGATCGCGTTGACCACCACCTTCCCGTGGAAGTCGTCCCGGACGAGGACCCAGGCCGTGATCGTGCCGAGGACGGCGTTCAGCACCGCGACTCCGACCGAGGCGGCGAGCGTGATCTTCAGGGCGGAGACGGCCTCCGGGCTCGAGACGGAGTCCCAGAACGTCTGCGTCCCCTCGCTCGTCGCCTCCCACAGCAGCGCGGCGATGGGCAGGCCGACCATCACCGTGAGAAACGTCGTGACGAAGCCGAGGGACAGGGCCGCCCGGCCCTGTCCCTCGAAGCCCGGGAGCGCCCGGGGCGGCTGACCGCGATGTCAGCCAGTCGAGCCCCCGACCAGCCGCTGGAAGCGGGCCATGATCCCCGACTTCGGGTGGAAGAAGCGCTTCTGCACCTTCGTCCAGCCGCCAAGGTATGGCTCGTCGATCGTGAAGAGTCCCGGCCGGAAGGGGAGCTTCGAGCGGTGCTGACGCTCGATGTTCGGGAGGATCGAGCGGTAGCCCTGGCTCGCGTACACCTGCTGCGCCGCCGGCGTCCGGAGGAAGCGGATGAACGCGTTCGCCGCGGCCTTGCTCTCGCTCGTCTTCGTGACTGCGATGGGGTTCTCGATCAGGATCGTCGACTTCGGGATGACCCACTGGAGGTTGAGCCCCTGGAGGCGTGAGAAGAACGCCTCGTTCTCGTACGCGAGCAGGACGTCGCCCTTGCCGCTGTTGAACGTGTTGAGCGACTGACGGGCGCCCACGTCCTGCACGACGACGTTCCGCCAGAGCTTCAGCAGCTTCGCTTGCGCCTGCTTGTCGGTGGCCCCCCCGCGGCGCCAGGCGCCGTAGGCGGCCATGATGTTCCAGCGCGCCCCGCCCGAGGTGAACGGGTTCGGCGTCACGATGTCGACGTCGGGGCGAAGGAGGTCGTTCCAGGTCCGGATCTTCTTCGGGTTCCCGTCGCGGAGCACGAGTACGACGACCGAGTTCGAGACCATGCCCTTGTACGGCTGGTTCTTCCACTTCGGGTCGACGAGGTCGGGCGTGAGTGCATCCACGTCCGGCGCGAGCGAGAGCGCCACGAGGTCGGCCTTCAACCCGGCGCGGACGGCGCGGGCCTGCTCGCCGGAGGCGCCGTACGACTGCTTGAAGGTGACGTCCCGCCCGGCGGCCGTGCTCTGAAACATGGGGATGAGCTTCGCGTAGGCCTCGCGCGGGGTCGTGTACGCGACGAGGCTGAGCTCGGTGGCGCTCGCCGCCGTCGTGGATGCGGGGGCGCCCATCGCCGCAGAGCCAACGCTCGCGAGGAGGGCGCCAAGTGCTACGAGAAAGGCGATGGTCAAGAGAGGACCGCGCATGGGTCTCCTTTCTGTGATTTCGACTTTTCTGACTTTGTTGACATAACTACTAAACAAAGTAGGTCGGAAGACAACCACGGATGCGCTTTCCTGTCAAACGAGAACCGGAGCTGCGCTTGTCAGCGGGATGGGAACGAGAGCGGCGTTATCGTTCGGGTAGATGGCGGTCGCGACGCGCGAATACCTACTGTTCATCGGCGGCGAGGCGACCGAGCCCGCAGCCGGCGAGGTCCGGGAGCTGACAGAGCCCGCGACCGGCGAGCCGCTCGCACGCGCCGCGATGGGCAGCGAGGCTGACGTCGACCGGGCGGTCGAGGCCGCACGCGGGGCGCTTGCGGGCGATTGGGGCAAGACGCCCGGCACCGAGCGCGCGCGCCTCCTCCATGCCCTCGCCGACGCGATCGTGGCGAATCGCGCCGAGCTCGCCGAGCTCGAGGCGCGGAACGTCGGCAAGGCGATCTCGTCGGTCAAGGCCGAGCTCCATCAGGCGGTCGAGAACTTCCGCTACTACGCCTCCGCGATCGCGACCATCGGCGGCCGCGCGAACCCGATCGGCGGCTCGCTGCTCTTCTACTCGCTGAAGGAGCCGGTGGGCGTCGTCGGGCAGATCGTGCCCTGGAACTACCCGCTGATGATGTCGACCTGGAAGCTCGCCCCGGCGCTCGCCGCGGGCTGCTCGGTCGTCCTCAAGCCCGACCCGCAGACGCCGCTCACCGCGATCAGGCTCGCCGAGCTCGCGACCGAGGTCGGCTTCCCCGCGGGCTCGCTCAACGTCGTCCCCGGGGACGGGCCGACCACCGGCGCGTACCTCGTCCGCCATCCGGGCGTGGACAAGGTTGCGTTCACGGGCTCGACGAAGACGGGCGGCGAGATCATGCGGCTGGCCTCGGACCCGGTGAAGCGGGTCACGCTCGAGCTCGGCGGCAAGAGCCCGAACCTCGTCTTCGCGGACGCGGATCTCGCGAGCGTGGTCCCGAGCTCTGCCTGGGCGATCTACTACGCGGCCGGACAGAGCTGCGAGGCACGCTCGCGGCTGCTCGTCGAGAGCTCGATCTACGACGACGTCGTCTCGCAGATGAGCGACTTCGCGGGCAAGGTCAAGGTCGGCGACCCGCTCGACCCGGAGACGCAGATGGGCTCGCTGATCTCCTCAGGCCACCGCGACCGGGTGCACGGGTTCGTGGAGCGGGGCGCGGGCGAGGGGGCAGAGGTCGTCGCGGGCGGTTCGGTGCCGGACGGCGTGGGCGCGTTCTACCCGCCGACGGTCGTCGCGGCGACGAACGACCTCGAGATCGCGCAGGAGGAGGTCTTCGGCCCGGTCGTGACGGTGACGCCGTTCGAGGACGAGAAGGACGCGATCAGGCTCGCGAACGACGTCCGCTACGGGCTGATGGCGACCGTATGGACGGGCGATCCGGCGCGCGGGCACCGGATCGCGGCACGGATCAAGTCGGGGACGGTCGGGATCAACATGCCGTACACCGCCTTCCCCGGGATCCCCTTCGGTGGATACAAGCAGTCCGGCTTCGGGCGGGAGCTCGGGCTGGAGACGCTCGACCTCTACCTGGAGACGAAGAGCGTCGTCGTGTCCACGGGCGCGCGGCCGATCAACCCGTTCGGGTTGTGAGCACACGGCTGTAGACGAGCGCCGCTACCGGTGGGCGGTGCTGGCCGCGGGAACGGCGGCCGCGGCGAGCAACGCCGCCTTCGGGATCGGCCTGCCGGTCATGGTCCCGGAGCTCCGCGAGGAATACGGCCTCTCGCTCGGCCAGATCGGCGTGCTGCTCGCCGCGTCGTGGGTCGGGACGACGTTGACGCTGCTGCCCTGGGGGCTCGCCGCCGACCGCTTCGGCGAGCGGATTGCGCTCACGGTCGGGATGCTCGCGAGCGCCCTGTGCCTCGTCGGCGCGGCGTACGCGTCGAGCTTCGAGGGGCTCGTCGTCTTTCTCCTCCTCGTCGGCGCCGCCGGGAGCGCGGTCAACTCCGCGAGCGGGCGCGCGGTCATGCAGTGGTTCGGGCCCGAGGAGCGCGGCTTCGCGCTCGGCGTGCGGCAGACGGCGATCCCGCTCGGAGGCCTCATCGGCGCGCTCACGCTGCCCCCGATCGCGGACGCGGGCGGGACGGAGGCGGCGTTTCTCTTTCTCGCCGCGCTCATGGTCGCGGGCGCGGTCGTCGGCGCGCTCGTGCTCCGGGGCCGGGAGGCAGTGGACGGGATCGAGCCCGCCTCGGTTGCGCGGACGATCTCCGATACGAAGCTCTGGCGGCTCTCGGTCGGAAGCGGTCTCTACCTGTACGCGCAGATCGCGGTGCTCGGCTTCGGCGTCCTCTTCCTCGTCGACGAGCACGGTTTTTCGAAGCAGTCGGCGGCTCTCGTCCTCGCGGCGGGGCAGGTTCTCGCCGCGATCTTCCGCATCGGAGGCGGGCGCTGGTCGGACCTGATGGGCGCGCGGATCGTTCCGTTGCGGCGGGTGGGCGTCTCGATCGTGGCCGTGATGCTCGCTTACGGCGCTGCTCGCGGGCGGGCCTGAATGGCTCCTCGTCCCGGTGCTGATTCTCGCCTGCGGACTGACGATGGCCTGGAACGGGCTCTCGTTCACCGCCGCGGCGGAGCTCGCGGGAGCGCTGCGGACGGGGGCGGCGATCGGCGTCCAGCAGACCGTGCTCGCGGCTGTCGGCGTCGTCGCGCCGGTGCTCTTCGCGGCGACGGTGTCCTGGGCGTCCTGGCCCGCGGCCTTCGTCGTTGCGGCACTCGTCCCGCTCGCGGGCTGGTGGCTGCTCGCCGCGCTGAGCGAGAGACATACTGCGGCGCAGTGACGGCGAGGGTCCTCGAGCGGCTCGACCAGCTGTACGCGATCGGCGGCGGCCCCGGCGCGAATCGGCCCCACGGAAGCCCTGCGGAGGACGAGGCCCACGAGCTCGCGGCCGGGTGGATGCGGGAGGCGGGTCTCACGGCCGAGGTCGACGAGCACGGGAATCTCGTGGGCCGATCCGAGCGGCGCGACGACGTGTGGACCGGGTCGCACCTCGACTCGGTCCCTCGCGGCGGACGCTACGACGGCGCCCTCGGCGTCGTGGCCGGGATCGAGGCTGTCGAGCGCGCGCACGCCGGTTCCGTCGTCGCGTTTCGCGGCGAGGAGGTCGGCTGCATCGGCAGCCGCGCGCTCTGTGCGGCCCCCTCTACGCTCCCGAGCGCGTTCCTGGAGCTCCACGTCGAGCAGGGCCCGGTGCTCGCGGACGCGGGCACGGCGCTCGGTGTCGTGAGCGGAATCGTCGGCTACGCGCGGGGGGAGATCGTGTTCGGAGGTCAGGCCGGACACGCCGGGACGACGCCGATGGACGCGCGCGACGATGCTCTCGTCGCGGCGGCCACGAAGGTGCTCTCGATTCGTGAGGCGGCGCTCGGGATCGCGGATGCCGTCGCGACCGTCGGACAGCTCGACATCGAGCCCGGCGGAAGCAACGTGATCCCAGCACGAGTTCGCCTGTCGGTCGATGCGCGTGCACCCGACTCGGATCGGCTCGAGAGGCTCGTCGCCGCGATCGATTTCGACCCCGCGCAGCTGACGGAGCCGATCCCGTTGAGCGACGACCTTCGCCAGGTGCTCCGCGACGAGATCGCGGCCCACGGCGTCGCGTTCGTCGACCTCCCCTCTGGGGCCGGGCACGACGCGGGGATCCTCGCCGCGGCGGGAGTTCCGAGCGCGATGCTCTTCGTGCGGAGCCTGAACGGCGGCGTCAGTCACTCGCCAGACGAGCTGTCCTCGGACGAGGACATTGCGCTGGCCGTGGACGTCCTCACCGGAGCGCTGCGGCGAGTCATCGACGACGAGGCAAGCCTCGTGCCTACCCCTCGCTGAACGTGATGTCCTGCGCGCCCTCCCAGAGCATCCGCCGGCCGAGCTCGCGGAGATTCTCGCTTCCGGACTCGATCGTCGCGAAGTGGTTCCCCGCGAGCGCGCCGGCTTTGCTCGCGAACGCGACGTAGCCGTAGGCGAGCAGGAGCTCGGTCTCGCTGACGCCGCCCGGGTAGAAGACGAGCTCGCCGGGGCTCGGGTAGCTCGTGGCGTTCTCGGGACCGATACCGACGTCGAGCTCGCCCATCGGGATCCAGCCTCCCTCGCCCGACCAGCGGACGTGGATGATCTTCGACTCGAGCGGGAGCATGCGCCGGAACGCGGCGACGGTCTCGGGCGCCGCGTCCTCCTCGAAGCGGGCCTGGAACGCGAAGCCGCCGGCCGTGATCTCGAGCACGGCGAGACCCTAGCGCTGTGCCACCCACGCGGCGAGGAGCTCGCGCTCGTCCTCGGTCATGCCGGTCGAGTTCCCCGGAGGCATCGCCTGCGTGAGCACTGCCTGGCGCTCGATGTCCTCCGCACGAGCCTCGATCTCGGCCTGCGTCTCCAGGCGAACACCGAGCGGTGGCGCAGCCCCCGAGTGACAGGGCGCGCAGCGCTGCTCGACGATCGGCTGGACCTGCGCGAACGCGACGGGGCCGATGTCGGACGTCACCTCGTCCGGCTCGAGCCAGAACGCGAGCGCCACCGCGCCGACCGCCGCCACGCCGAGAATCCACCACGCCCGGCGACCCGTGTGCCAGAGGTTGAAGAAATGCCGGACGCCCGCGAGCAGAACCGCGATCAGCACGAGCGCGAGCCAGGCGTTCTCGTTACCGAACACGAACGCGAAGTGCCCGACGAGCATCGTGAAGAGGACCGGCAGCGTGAGGTAGTTGTTGTGGACCGAGCGGTTCTTCGCCTCGAGCAGCGGCGTCGCGTCGGGCTCGCGTCCCTCGGCCATCGCGGCCACGAGCTTCCGGTGCGCGGGGATGATCACGAACAGGACGTTCGCGGCCATGATCGTCCCGATCATCGCGCCGACCTGGAGGAATGCTGCCCGTGCCGCAAACAGCTCGCCTGCGGCCCAGGCGGCAAGCGCGAGCAGCACGACTCCGATGCCCGCGAGCGCGATCTGGCTTCGCGCACCGACTGTTCTGCAGAGCACGTCGTAGACGATCCACGCGAGCGCGAGCCCTCCGACGGAGAGCGCGATCGCCTCCCACTCGTCGAGCCCGGCCACCGCCGGATCCACGAGCCGTGTATCCGCGTCGAAGTAGTAGAGGACGACGAGGAGCGCGAAGCCCGATAGCCAGGTCGTGTAGGCCTCCCACTTGAACCAGTGCAGCGGCTCGGGCATCTCGGCCGGTGCGAGGCGGTACTTCTGCGAGTGGTAGAGACCGCCGCCGTGGACGCCCCAGAACTCACCGGCGACCCCGGCCTCCGCGTCCTCCGCGCGCTTCGGGGGCCGGAGCGCGAGGTCGAGCCGGACGAAGTAGAACGAGGCGCCGATCCACGCGATCCCGGCGGTCACGTGGAGCAGCCGCAGACAGACGTCGAGGACGTCCCTCAGGTACGGGTCCATCGATCTCTGGCGATCGCGACGAGCTCGCGGCAACCGGTGTCGAGCTCGGCCTCGCGCTCGTTCCCGATGCGCTCGCGCAGCACCTCGAGGATCTCGCGCTTCGGCCGGCCTGCGACGAAGACGACGAAACGAAAGCCGAACTTCTCCTCGTAGACCTGGTTGAGGTACGCGAGGTCGGACAGAACCGCCGGATCGGCACTCGCGCCCTGCTCCTCGGCGGAGCGGGCCGAGAGCGTTCGCGCTCCGATCGCGGGGTGCGCGTCGAGCGCCTCGATCTTCTCCGCCTCGCCCAGCTTCGCAAGCACGCCGTCGGCATGCCCGAGTGGATCCTCGACCTCGGCCAGCCGCTCGACGAGCGCTGTTCGGCCCTCGAACAGCTCCTCGAGCTGCTCCATCGTCAGCTTCCGCGGTAGGTCGCGCATCCGTAGGGCGAGACGAGGAGGGGCACGTGGTGGTGGCCGTCGGCGAGCTCGACCTCGAGCTCGACCCGCGTGAAGTAGGGCGAGGGCGGCCAGAAGACGAGCGAGTAGCGGCCGGCGTCGAGGGCGTCGGCGAGGGGAGCGATCCGTCCGTCTTCGTCGGTGCTCGCGGCGGCGAGCACGTCACCGCCGCGGCAGAGCTCGACGCGCACGCCGCTCGCGGGCTTCCCCGCCGCGGTGTCGAGGACGTGCGTCGAGACCGAGGCGCTCATAGGCCGCCGTGAGGCCTCTGAGCGGGGAGGGGTGTGGGGAACCGGGAGGTTCCCCACGCTTTCAGGAAGAAGGGGGCACGCGGGGGAAACATGGTTTCCCCCGCGAAACGCAAGCCGAAGGCGCGCGTTGCTCATCGAGCGAATCTTTGCGCCTGCGCGCGATGGACACGTGCGATCTCGTCTTCGTCCGCACGGACGAGAGAGCCTTCGCGGACGACATCCTCGCCTCCGACCACGAGGCGATCGACACGATGCGGTGCCGAGAGCACGAGCCCGGCGACCGGATCCTCCGCGCCGCCCAGCTCGAGCCGGTCCGTGCTCCAGATCGCGAGGTCGGAGCACTTCCCGGGCTCCAGCGCCCCGAGGTCGTCGCGGCCGAGGACGGACGCGCCTCCCCGTGTCCCGAGCCGAAGTGCCTCACGCGCGGTCATCGCCGCGGGCCCGCCGCGGCCGCGGGCGACGAGCAGCGCCTGCTTCACCTCGAAGAGGAGGTCGCTCCGCTCGTTCGACGCCGAGCCGTCGACGCCGAGACCGACGCGCACGCCTGCATCGACGAGCTCGCGGACGGGGGCGATCCCGGCGCCCAGCCGGAGATTGGACGTCGGGCAGTGGGCGACGCCGGTCCCCGTGGCGCCGAAGTCCATCACTTCGTCGGGGGCCAGATGGACGCAGTGCGCGCACCAGACGTCTCCGCCGAGCCAGCCGAGGTCGGTGAGGTACTCGACCGGCGTGCAGCCGTAGAGCTCGAGGCAGTAGGCGTTCTCCTCCATCGTCTCGGCGAGGTGCGTGTGGAGCGCGAGGCCGTGCCGGCGTGCGAGCAGGGCGGACTCCTCCATCAGCCGGCGCGTCACGGAGAACGGCGAGCAGGGCGCGACCGCGATCTGGACGCGGGCGCCCGGGCCGGGCTCGTGCAGCTCTCCGACGAGGCGCTCGGTGTCCGCGAGGACGGCATCGAGCTCCTCGACGAGCTCATCGGGCGGCAGCCCACCGTCCGAGATGCCGAGATCCATCGACCCGCGCGAGGCGACGATGCGCACGCCAAGCTCCCGTGCGGCCTCGACCTCCGCCTCGACGAGGCCGGGGCGTCCCTTCGGAAACACGTAGTGGTGGTCGAAGACCGTGCTGCAGCCGGAGAGCGCCAGCTCTGCGAGGCCGGTCCGCGCCGCGGCGTGCTCGGACTCGGCGTCGATCCCGGCCCACACGGGGTAGAGCTCGCGGAGCCAGCTGAAGAGGTCCGCCTCCTGCGCCCGCGCGCGGGTGAGGGTCTGGTACAGGTGGTGGTGGGTGTTGACGAGCCCTGGCGTGACGACGGCGCCCGCGAGGTCGATCCGCTCGTCCCCCTCGGGCTCCGCGCCACTGCCCACAGCCGAGATGAACCCGTCCTCCGCGAGCACCCATCCGTCCTCGTGCTCCGTGCCGTCGTCGTCGCACGTGACGATCCAGCCGCCTGCAAAAAGACGCCTCACGTCCCCGGCCGCCTTCGGCTCCCGCCCGGCGGAGCCGGGCTCCGCCGAAGGCTGACGCCGCTCGCGGCAGGAAGCTTCGCGCGCGGCGCTTGTCCGTACCTCTTGTACTGTCCTGCGCGCCGCGCGCTCGCCTCCTTTGCGAGCGTCGCCCCGGGAACGTGAGGACTCATGCCTCGAGCGGGACGAGCTCGAAGCGGTCGACGTCCACGAGGCCGCGGTCGGTGATCTTCAGGTGCGGGATCACGGACAGGCCCAGGAAGGACAGCGTGAGGAAGGGCGTCGCGCCGGACCACCCGAGTGCGCGCGCCGCGTCGTTGCACGCGAGGTTGCGGGAGATCACCTCGTCGAGCGGAGCGTCGGCGAGCAGGCCGGCGACCGGCAGCGGCAGCTCCGCGCGCACTTCGCCGTCCTCGACTGCGACGATCCCGCCTCCGAGCTCGGCCAGACGTGTCACCGCGAAGGCCATGTCATCGTCCGACACGCCGATGACGACGATGTTGTGGGCGTCGTGCGCGACGGTCGACGCGAGTGCGCCGCGCGCGAGCCCGGATCCGCTCACGAAGCCGAGCCCGATGCGGCCGGTCCCGAGATGACGCTCGATCACCGCGATCTTCACCAGATCGCGGGCGGGATCTGCTACCGCGGAGCCGTCGACCGAGGAAGGCTCCGCCTCGAGCGACTCGGTGACGACCTGGTCGGGGACGAGGCCGATCACGCGCGCCTTCTGGCCGTTCCAGGCGATGCCGAAGTCGGCTGCGGAGACGGGCTTGATCCGCACCGAGTGCTTCACCCACTCCGGGACCTCGGGCCTCGGGATCTCCTCGACCTGGCGCCCTCGCTTGAGCACGAGCTCCGGCGCGAAGCTCACGAGGTCGGGCAGGACGAGCAGGTCGGCCTGGTAGCCGGGCGCGATGGCGCCGAGGTGCCAGAGCCGATGCCAGAGCGCCGGGTTGTGCGAGGCGAGGACGATCGCGTCTTCGGGCCGGATCCCTGCCGCGACCGCCTCGCGCACCATGCCGTTGATGTGGCCTGCGTCGGCGATGTCCTCGGGGTCGCGATCGTCGGTGCAGAAGGCGATGTTGCTCGTACCGAGCTCGGCGACGAGCGGCAGCAGAGCCCGCAGGTTCCGGGCCATCGACGCCTCGCGAATCAGGAGCCACATGCCCGAGCGCAGGCGCTCGCGACCCTCCTCCGGAGTAATCGCCTCGTGGTCGGAGCGGATGCCTGCGGCGGCATACGCGTTCAGGTCTCGTCCGCGCACGCCGGGGGCGTGGCCGTCCACGTGCCCTCCGCCCGCGAGCTCGATCTTCACGAGCTCGGCCTCGTCACCGGCGATGACGCCGGGGAAGTTCATCATCTCGGCGAGCCCGAGCACTCGGCGGCGCCGGAGCAGGCTCTCGAGGTCACCCGGGAGCAGGGGGCGACGCGGCGACTCGAATGCGGAGGCCGGGATGCACGACGACGCCATGAAATAGAAGTCGAGCGCCAGCCCTTCGCACGCGTCGAGCAGCCAGTGGACACCGTCCGTGCCGAGCACGTTCGCCAGCTCGTGCGGGTCGGCGACGACGGCGGTCGTGCCGAGCGGGAGCACCAGGCGTGCGAACTCGTCGGGAAGGAGCTTCGTCGACTCGAGGTGCATGTGCGCGTCGATGAAGCCCGGGACGATCCATCGCCCCGTTGCGTCGAGGGACTCGTGGCCGTCGTACTCGCCGAGGCCGGCGACGACACCGTCGACGATCGCGACATCGGTCTCGAGCCACTCCTTCGTGAAGACGGAGAAGACGCGCCCATCGCGAACGACCAGATCGGCGGGCTCGTCTCCGCGAGCGACGGCCAGCCGGCGGCGGAGCGCCTCCATGGGCGACAGCGTAATACCCTTGGCGCCGATGGACATCCTTACTCCCCGGACGCTCGAGGAGGCGCTTTCGCTGAAGGCAGAGCATCCCGAGGCCATCCCCGTGCAGGGTGGAACGGACGTCCTGGTGGAGCTCAACTTCGACGTGCTCAGGCCCGAGTACGTCCTCAACTTGAACGAGGTCGCGGAGCTCCGCGGCTGGTCGCGCGAGAACGGCTCGCTTCGGCTCGGTGCCGGACTCACCTACACGGAGCTGATGCAGGAGCCTCTCGCCGACGAGCTTCCCGCGCTCTGCGAGGCCTCGCGCACGGTCGGCTCCCCGCAGATCCGCAATCGCGGCACGATCGGCGGGAATCTCGGCACGGCCTCGCCCGCCGGCGACTCGCTTCCGCCGCTCCTCGTCGAGGAGGCCGAGGTCGAGCTCGCAAGCGCACGCGGCACGCGCCGTTTGCCGCTGGGCGAGTTCCTCGTCGGGCCGAAGCGGAACGCGCTCCAGGGCGACGAGCTGATCGCGGCCGTCGTCGTCCGACCGAGCGGGCAGCCACAGACGTTCATGAAGGTCGGGCCCCGGAACGCGATGGTGATCGCGGTCTGCTCGCTCTCGCTCGTGGCCGACCGGGAGCGCGGCGAGCTGCGCGCGGCCTACGGCTCCTCCGGCCCGGTCGTCGGTCTCGTGCGCGGGCCCGTCGACGAGGCCGGCGACTTCGCCGAGCGGGTTGCAGCCGCGGCGAGCCCGATCGACGACGTCCGCGGGTCGGCGGCATACAGGCGCCACGCGCTCCGCGTTCTCGCGACGCGAGCGCTCGAGAGGTGCCTTGGGTGAGGATCGCGCTCACGATCAACGGCGAGGCGCGCGAGGTCGATGTGTGGGGGGGCGAGAGCCTGCTCACCGCGCTCCGCGACCGGCTCGGGCTGCCCGGCTCGAAGAACGCGTGCGAGCAGGGGGAGTGCGGATCCTGCTCCGTTCTCTACGACGGCACGCTCGTCTGCGCCTGCCTCGTCCTCGCAGCGCAGGCGGACGGCCACGAGATCATCACGGTCGAGGGCCTCGGCGGCGGCGCCGGCCTGCACCCGGTGCAGGAGGCGTTCATAGAGGCCGGTGCCGTGCAGTGCGGCTTCTGCACGCCCGGGCTGGTGATGGCCGCGGACGACCTGCTCCGCCGCATCCCGGAGCCGACGGACGACGAGATCCGCGAGGCGCTCTCCGGGAACGTGTGCCGCTGCACCGGGTACCAGAAGATCCTCGACGCCGTCCGTCTGGCGGCGGGCAGATGAGCGTCCCCGCTCGTACCGAGCGGCTCCGACGCGGCGAGGCGACGCCGGCCCCGCGCCGCCACGACGGAGTGCCGAAGGTCAAGGGAGAGTTCGGGTACGCGAGCGACCTCGAGGCGGCGGGGATGCTCTGGGGCCACACGCTGCGAAGCCCGCACGCTCACGCGCGGATCCTCGCGATCGACACGGCAGTGGCGGCGCGCATGCCGGGCGTGCACGCGGTGCTCACGCACGACGACGTCCCCGGGCAGAAGACGTACGGGCTCGACTTCCCGGACCAGCCTGTGCTCGCGGCCGACCGCGTCCGCTACTTCGGAGAGGCGGTCGCGATCGTGGCTGCGGAGGAGCCGGAGCAGGCGCGGCGTGCGGCGGAGGCAGTGAGCGTCGAGTACGAGGCGTTGGAGCCGCTCGTCGATCCGGAGCGTGCGACCGAAGCGGAACCGTTGCATCCCAGGGAGACGACCGCGCGGCACGGCTTCCGCGAGGACCCGCGGCCGAACGTCGTCCGTGCGCTCGTCATCCGCCGCGGCGACCCGGACGCTGCGGGCGACGTGGCCGTGTCCGGGATCTACGAGGTCGGCCAGCAGGACCAGGCGTTCCTCGGCCCCGAGTCCGGGCTCGCGGTCCCGGACGGCGAGGGTGGCATCGACATCCACGTGGCGACCCAGTGGACCCACGTCGACCGCGACCAGGTCGCCCCGTGTCTTGCGCTCGAGCCGGAGCAGGTGCGGATCCACCTCTCGGGTGTGGGGGGCGCGTTCGGGGGACGAGAGGATCTCTCGATCCAGGTGCACGCGGCCATGCTCGCGCTCGAGACGGGCCGCCCCGTGAAGATGGTCTACAACCGTCAGGAGTCGTTCGTCGGGCACATCCACCGCCATCCTGCGCGGATCTGGGCCGAGCACCGGGCGACGGCGGTGGGACAGCTCGTCTCGGTCCGGATGCGCATTCTCCTGGACGGCGGTGCCTATGCCTCGAGCTCCGAGGCCGTCATCTCGAACGCGTGCTCCTTCGCCGTCGGGCCGTACGCGGTCGAGAACGTCCTCGTGGACGGGCTCGTCGTGTACACCAACAATCCACCGTGCGGCGCGATGCGCGGGTTCGGAGCCGTGCAAACGTGCTTCGCGGCGGAGGCGCAGATGGACAAGCTGGCAGCCGAGCTCGGGATCGACCCGGTCGAGCTCCGGCTCCTGAACGCGCTCGAGCCGGGTGGCACGCTGGCGACGGGCCAGGTCATCGCCGGCTCGCTGCCGACGAAGGAGGTCATCCGGCGGGCGGCCGCGCTCGCCGTTCCCGAGCCCGAGGAGCTTCCGCGCGATGCCATCCGGCTGCCTGGCGGCGCGGGGAACACCACCCGAGGCGAGGGCGTGCGGCGCGGTACGGGCTTCGCGGTGGGCTTCAAGAACATCTGCTACTCGGAGGGGTTCGACGACTACTGCACGGCGCGGGTGCGGCTTCTCGAGGACGGGCGGGCAGACATCTACTGCGCGGCAGCCGAGGTCGGCCAGGGTGTGCACGACGTGATCCTCCAGGTCGCGCGGCTCGAGCTCGGGACCGACGACGTCCTCCTCGTCACCGGCTCGACGGCCGACGTGGGATCGGCGGGGTCGACGTCGGCGTCGCGGATGACGTGGATGGCCGCGGGCGCGGTGCAGCTCGCCTGTCGCGCGGCGCTCGACGCGCAGGAGCGGGCCGGCGGGGGCGAGGTCGACGTCGAGCGCGTCTACCGGCACCCGCGCACGTACCCGCTCGATCCGGAGACGGGCCAGACGCTTGGCGAGCGCTCGCACGTCGGGTTCGCCGTGGCGGCCATGCGCGTCGTCGTCGAGGTGGATGTCGAGCTCGGCCTCACGCGGGTCGTCTGGATCGGGACCGCGCAGGACGTCGGCCACGCGCTGAACCGACGCGCGGTCGAGGGTCAGATCGAGGGCGGCACCGCGCAGGGGCTCGGGCTCGCGCTCATGGAGGAGATCCAGACACGGGACGGCGCAATCCTGAATCCGAACTTCACGGACTACCTGATCCCGACGTTCCTCGACATGCCGCCGGTGGTCTCCGAGCTCGTCGAGGAGCCCGAGCCGGACGCGCCGTACGGGGTCAAGGGCGTCGGCGAGCCGCCGACGGTGGTCTCGACTGCGGCCATCGTGGCGGCTCTGCGGGACGCGACCGGTCGCGAGCTCACCCGCGTGCCGGTCCGGCCGGACGACATCGTCGGGTTGACCTAGGCAGTCGGGGACCTGGGGCGTGCCCCAGGCAAGAGAGAAGGCCCCGCAGGGCCTTCTCTCCTCCCGGATGGATCGACGGAACGGATCAGCGCATCCTCCGGATGGTGACGATCTCGAGGCCGAGCGCCGTCGTGCGCAGGTTCATCGCGCGCAGGTTCATGGCTCGCTGGAGCGTGACGCGAGCAGCGAGCGCGCGGTGGGCCTTCGCGATCTGGATCCTGTGCGCGACCTGGATCTTGTGCGCGACAAGAACCTTGTTGGCGACCAGAACCTTGTTGGCGACCAGAATCTTGTTGGCAACGAGCGGATTCGTCGCTCGAGCCGGGAGGTTGTTCCCCGCGGCCGCGACCGAGGGGATCGCGAGTGCGGCGATGACTCCGAGGATGGTGGCGGTGCGCTTCATCGAGTGCTCCTTTCCCGTCCGATCCGTCATGGAACGAGCCTAGGTGCGCCGCAACCGCGTGTCGTTCGCGCGCGTGACGTTGCGAGTGTCACGGCCGTGACAGAGACTTCGCCCGTGGAGTGGCCGCTTCTCACCGACCTCGAGCCCGAGGACGTGCGTCAACTGCTGTCGATCGCCCGCCGGCGCACCTTCGAGAAGGGCGACATCGTCTTCCACCGCGACGACCTCGCCGACTCGCTCCACCTGATCGCGCGTGGCCGGTTCGCGGCGAGGGTCACGACGCCGCAGGGGGACAGCGTCCTCCTCGAGGTGCTGGGGCCGGGGCAGGCGTTCGGGGAGCTCGCCCTCCTGCTCACGGGCGAGCGCCGATCCGCAACGGTCGTCGCGCTCGAAAGACGGCGAGACGCGTTCGATCTTCCGCGACGACTTCGCGCTCCTCCAACGCAGCCACCCCGGCGTGAAGGACGTGCTCCTGAGGCTCCTTGCAGAGCAGCTCCGCCGCGCGAGCGACCGCATCGTCGAAGCGCACTACGTGGACGCGGACACCCGCGTTCGGCGCAGGCTCTGCGCGCTCGCCGAGGTCTACACGGATTCGGTCGTCCCGCTCACACAGGAGGACCTCGCGGCGATGGCCGGCACGTCGCGGGCGACGGTCAACCGCGTCCTGCGCGACGAGGAACGACGCGGCACCGTCGCGCTCCAGCGCGGCCGTGTAACGCTGATCGACGCGGACGAGCTCGGCAGCCGTTGCCGGTTCGAGCGCTAGTGCGAGAGATCGTCGAGGAGTGCCGCCAGTAGCCGGTGGAAGCGCTGCGTCCCCGAGATGCTGAGGCGCTCGCCGGGAGCGTGCGGACCGACGATCGTAGGGCCGAGGGCGATCATCTCGACACCCGGGAGCCGGTCTCCGAGGATGGCGCACTCGAGGCCGCCGTGGACGATCTCGAGCGCCGGCTCGACCCCGAACAGGCGCTCGAACGTCCCCTTGGCCGTTCCGAGCAGCGACGAGCCGACGTCCGGACGCCAGGGCGGGTACGACGGCTTGATCTGGACCTCCGCCCCGGCCAGCCGCGCTGCGGCCTCGATCCCGGACACGACGTCGTCGAGCGCGGGCGCGTTGGCGCTCCGCGTCATCGACGCGAGAGTCAAGACGCCGTCCTCGGTCGTCGCGACATTGAGGCTCGTGCTCGTCTCGACCGCGGTGGGGACGTGCGGGCTCATGGCCACGACCCCGCTCGGGACGACGGCGAGCAGGGCGAGCGCGCGGGCGGTCGCCTCCTCGTCCGCGACCTTCGCTCGATCGGTGGGCTCGATCGCGAGCGCCAGCCCGTCGTCGGAGCCGGCGTACTGCTCGCGGAGCGCGGTGAGCTCGCCGGCGACGGCCGTGCGGAACGCCTCGTCCTCGGCCGCCGGAAGCGCGACGACGGCCCGGGCCTCACGCGGGAGCGCGTTGCGACTCACGCCGCCTTCGAGAGCCGCGAGCCGGAACGGCGCCTCCTCGAACGCGGCCGCCAGGACGCGGCCGAGCGCCTTGATCGCGTTCGCCCGGCCCTTCGCGATGTCTCCGCCCGAGTGGCCGCCACGTGCGCCCGTCACAGCGACCTCGAGCACGGTCCACCCCTCCGGCGTGGCGGCAGGCGACAGGCGCAGGTGGGTGAAGGTGTGCGTGCTGCCGGCACAGCCGATCGTGAGCGCGGTGTCGCTCGTGCCGTCCAGATTGAGGAGCAGCCGGCCGGAGACCAGCGCCGGGTCGAGTGCCTTCGCGCCATCGAGGCCCTGCTCCTCGGACACGGTGAAGAGGAGCTCCAGCGGGCCGTGCGCGAGCTCCGGATCCTCGGCGACCGCCATCGCGGCGGCGACGCCGATCCCGTTGTCGGCGCCGAGCGTCGTCTCGGGGGCGACCACCCAGTCGTCGTCGACCACGACCAGGATCCGGCCCTCGCGCGGGTCGAACTCACTGTCGGGGTCGCGCTCGCAGACCATGTCGAGGTGGGACTGGAGGACGACCGTCGGTGCGCTCTCGCGGCCCGCGGATGCAGGCGCGTGGACGACGAGGTTGCCCTCCGCATCGATGTCGCTCCCGAAGCCAAGCCGCGTTGCCCATGCGATCACGTGCTCCCGCACCGCGGCTTCCTCCTTCGGGGGACGTGCGATCCGGGTCAGCTCCGAGAACCGCTGCCACACCCGGGCAGGCTCGAGCCCCGCCATGACGTCGGTCGTGCTCACCGCCGGAGGGTCAGTGCCGCGCCTACGAAGAGCAGGCCGATCCCGAGCACGCGCGGCCAGTCGAGCGCGATTCGCTCGACGCCGAACCAGCCGTATCTGTCGATGATCGCGGCGAGCGTGAACTGCGCTGCGATGAGGACGGCAGTCGTCGCGACGATGCCGATGCGCGGGCCTGCGACGGTGATCGCGAGGATGATGAGCGCGCTCATCGCCCCGCCGAGGAGCATCCACTTCGGGGCGCCGAAGGCATCGCCGAGCCCACCGAGCGACTGCCGAGCGAGAAGCAGCACGGTGAGAGCGATGACCGCCCCGATCAGGCTCGCCGTCGCCATCGCCTCGAGGCTGCCGACACGGTCGCCGAGCCTGCTCTGAACGGCGATCTGGACCGCGCCGCCGAGACCCGCGGCCAGCGCGAGCAGGGTGGCGAGTGCCGTCGAGTTCATGGCCCAGGACGCTATACGCTCCCCGCGTCCGCGACGAAGGGAGACGAATGGTCCGCGCGATCATCCAGTACGAGTCGGAGCCGGATCCCGATCGCTACCAGCAACACCTCGACGAGTACACCTCCAAGGTCGAGTGTTCGGCGTTTCGGCACGGGAAGGTCTTCGCGTCCCCGTTCGGCGAGCCGACATACCGCTACCACGCCGAGTTCGAGTGGGACGACATGGAGTCGTTCAAGGCCGCTACCGGGGCGCCGGAATTCGCTGCCTCGGGCAAGGATGCGTCCGACATGGGCATTCCATTCACGGTCAACTTCGTCGCCGTCGAGTGACCGAGCCGACGCACCCGCGGGCGCGGGATCCTGCCGACCTCGGCTTCGAGACCATCGTCTACTCGAAGGAGCCGCCGCGAGCGACGATCAGGCTGAACCGGCCGGACGTCCTGAACGCATTCGACTTCCGCATGCTGCGCGAGCTCGCGCGGGCGGCCGAGGACGCGTCGTGGGACGACGACGTGCGCGCGGTCGTCCTCACGGGCACCGGGCGTGCGTTCTGCGTCGGCGCCGATCTCCGCTCCTGGGACGAGGACTACCTCGGTAAGCCGAAGGACTACTGGAAGTGGTTCGGCGCCTTCAAGGACGCACACGACCGGCTGCGTGAGATCGGCAAGCCGACAGTCGCCCGCGTCAACGGGATTGCTGTGGGCGGCGGGAACGAGCTGCAGATGGCGTGCGACCTCGCGGTGATGGTCGACTCCGCGTTCATCCGACACGTCGGGCTCGAGCACGGGTCCGTGCCGGCGGGCGGAGCGACGCAGTGGCTGCAGCTCATGGTCGGAGACCGGCGCGCGCGAGAGATCGTGTTCCTGTGCGAGGAGGTCCCGGCCGCGCAAGCCGCGGAGTGGGGGCTGGTGAACCGAGCCGTGCCCGACGCCGAGCTCGACGTCGTCGTCGACGACTGGGTCGAGAAGCTCGCCACGAAGCTCCCGCAGACAACGCGTTACGCGAAGCAGCAGCTCAACGTCTGGCGGGACCTGGCCTGGCACCAGACCGTGGGGCACGCGCGAGACTGGCTGGCCCTCTCGATGCTCGGCGACGAGGCGCAGGACGCGGTACGAGCATTTCTCTCGAGAGGGGAGGGTGGTGGCGATGACTGAGGTGCTGACGGCTCGTGACGGGGCGGTGCTGACGATCACGCTCAACCGGCCCGACGTCTACAACGCGTTCAACCTCGCCCTGCACGCGGGGCTTGCCGCGGCGCTGGACGAAGCCGCGGATCCCGAGGTGCGGGCGGTCGTGATCACCGGCGCCGGGCGCGGGTTCTGCTCCGGGCAGGACCTGAAGGAATTCCAGGAGATCCCCTCCGACGGCGGCATCCGGCAGCGGCTCGAGGAGACGTACCACCCGAACATCCGCGCCATCCGCGCCCTCGAGAAGCCGGTGATCGCCGCGATCAACGGTGCCTGCGCCGGGGCCGGGCTCTCGCTCGCCTGCGCGTGCGACGTGCGGGTCGCCGCGGCGGAGGCCTCGTTCGTGCCTGGCTTCGTCGGCATCGGTCTCGTGCCCGACTCGGGCGGGACGTGGTTCATCCACCGTCTGCTCGGGTACTCGAGGGCGTTCGAGTGGATGGTCTCGAACCGACGCCTCGGAGCGGACGACGCGCGCGCGTGGGGGCTCGTCTCCGAGGTCGTTCCCGGTGGGGAGCTCGCCGGTCGCGTCGGCGAGCTCGCCGCCTGGTACGCGGGTCTCCCGACGAGAGCGGTCGCCATGACGAAGCAGCTCTTCGAGCATGCGCACACGGCGGAGCTCGAGGAGCAGCTCGAGCTCGAGGCTGCTCTTCAGCAGGCCGCGACGGGAACAGAGGACTTCGCAGAGGGCGTGCAGGCGTTCCTCGAGAAGCGGGCGCCCGTCTTCCGCGGCCGGTAGCCCAGTGCGGCGGGTCGAGACGGTCGACTACCACACGGCCGGGGAGCCGTTCCGCATCGTCACGGGCGGGATCGAGACGCCTCGCGGGGAGTCGATCCTCGACCGCCGCCGCGACGCGCTCGAGCGACTCGACCACGTGCGTCGGCTCCTCGTCCACGAGCCGCGCGGGCACGCGGACATGTACGGCTGCTTCGTCGTCCCGCCGGACGATGAGGGCGCGGACCTCGGCGTCGTCTTCTTCCACAACGCGGGCTACTCGACGGCCTGCGGCCATGGAACGATCGCGCTCGTCACGTGGGCGCTCGACGAGGGTGTCGTCGAGCGGAGCGAAGGTGAGAATCACGTCGTCGTAGACGTGCCCTCCGGGCGACTCGAGACCTGGGCGCACGTCGAAGGCGGGCGCGTCGGCTCCGTCCGGTTCCGCAACGTCCCGGCGTACGTTCACGCCGAGGGGCTCGAGCTCGAAGGCCGCACGCTCGACCTCGCGTTCGGCGGCGCGTTCTACGCCTCGATCGAGGAGCGCGTCGAGCCGGCGGAGCTACCGCGCCTGATCGAGCTCGGCCGTGAGCTCAAGCGGGTGATCGAGGCCGAGCACGACGTCGTGCATCCGCTCGAGCCCGAGCTCCGTGATGTCTACGGCGTGATCTTCTGGCAGGAAGAGGGCGAGGACCCATTGACGCAGCGCAACGTCACCGTCTTCGCGGACGGAGAGGTCGACCGCTCGCCATGCGGGAGCGGGACGTCCGCACGGCTTGCGCTGCTGGACCGCTCGGGACGGCTCCCTCGCGGCGAGGAGCTCCGACACCTGAGCATCGTCGGCTCGGAGTTCCGCGCTCGGGTCGTCGGCGACGCCGAGGTCGCCGGCCGGCCGGCCGTCGTGACCGAGGTCGAGGGGAGCGCGTACCGGACAGGAGAGCACAAGTTCATGCTCGATCCCGACGATCCACTTGGGCAAGGCTTTCTCCTCCGTTGACCAGCCTCTAACCCGCACAGGGGTATCGTTTCCCGCGGGGCCGGGTAACACCGGTGGTATCGCTATCGCGACTCAGGCTCTACCGAAGAGATACGCATCCGCAACGCTGATCGCCCGCGGCGGCATGGGCGAGGTGTACCGGGCGACCGACACCGTGCTCGAGCGGAAGGTCGCGGTCAAGCTGCTCTCGGTCAGATACGCGAGCGAGGACGACGTCCGCGCGCGCTTCCGTCGCGAGGCGCTCGCCGCCGCTCGGCTGTCTGGCTCGCCGCACGTGATCACGGTCTTCGACGTCGGTGAGCACCGGAAGCGCCCGTTCATCGTCATGGAGTACCTCGAGGGCGGGACCGTCCACGACCGACTCCGCGAAGGGCCGATCGCGCCGGGCGTGGCGCTCGCGTGGCTGACGCAGGCCGGGCAGGCGCTCGACAGCGCCCATGCGGAGGGCGTCGTGCACCGCGACGTGAAGCCGGCCAACCTTCTGGTCGACCGAAGCGGTGAGATCTGCGTGACGGACTTCGGTATCGCGTCCACGACCGGCGTCGACACACTGACCCTGCCGGGAACGGTGCTCGGCACCGCGGGCTACCTCTCGCCCGAGCAGGCGCGCGGCGAGCCCGCGACGGCCGCGAGCGACCGCTACGGGCTCGCCGTCGTCGCCTTCGAGCTTCTGACCGGCCGTCGTCCGTTCGAAGCGGACACCGCGGCGACCGAGGCGTTCGCGCACGTCAACGCGCCGGTGCCGAGCGCGGCGAGCCTCCACTCGGAGCTGCCCCCGGGCGTCGACTCCGTATTCGCGCGCGCGCTCGCGAAGGAGCCCGAGCGCCGTCCGAGGACGTGTGCCGAGCTCATCTCGGACCTCCGGGCAGCGTTTCGCGGGGACTCGGTTCCGGCCACCATTCCGGTCGGCGCGGCCCCGACTCGCGTCCTCCCCGCCAAGCCGGCGAGAAGGAGACGTCGCTCGTCGCTCCTGCTCGGCGCGCTCGGCCTCGTCGTCGCGGGAATCGCGGTCGCGGCCCTCGTCGGCGCCGTGCTCGATCCCACCGGCTCCGAGGGAGCGCGGGCGCGGGACACGGCACGCTCGACTACCACGCTGACCACGCAGATCACGCAGACCACGCAGACGACCGTGACGCTCGGCGCTCCGGCCCTGAACGACGCCGGGTTCGCGCTCATGCGGGCCGGGGACTTCGCGGCGGCGCGGCCGCTGCTCGAGCGGGCGGTGAGAGCGCTCCGCCGCACGGGCTCGCTCACCGAGGCGTATGCGAGCTACAACCTCGCCTACACGAGACTCGCCCTCGGTGAGTGCTCGGGCGTTCTCCGCCTGCTCGATCGCTCCGAGGCGGTGCAGGGACACCGAAGAGAGATCGACGATCTCTACCGTGCGGCGTCCGACCAGTGCGCGCCGCTAGCCGACTCGCGTGGCAAGGGCAAGGGCGAGCGCGAAGGCGAGGGCAAGGGCGAGGGCGACCGCGGCCACGACTGAGGGCGAGGCGGGCCTCGTCCCTACACCGCGAGCGCCGCGAGGATCTCGTCGTGCTCGGGAAAGCGGCCCTCGGACTGTTTGGAGAAGAGCAGGCGCCCGTCGACGAGGACGTCGAACTGGCTCTTGGCGCCGGGAGTCGCAGTCGCGCCGACCCCGGCGCGTTGCTCGATCTCGGCCGCGAGACTCGCGGCCCGCGCGTCGTACCCGCTTCAGGTCGGGCAGTAGAGGATCTCGACCGGCACGAGCGGGAGCCTAACCTCCGACGGTAGGGCGGTGGCGCTCGACGATCGCGGCGCAGTCGACTCCGCGCGGCAGCGTGCCGTAGGCCCGTCCGCCGACAGCGGAGAGCCGCGCGGCGCAGAACGCATCCGCGACCTCGGGCGGCGAGTGCCGCACGAGCAGCGAGCCCTGAAGGCAGAGCGCCGCGAGGGCGGTGACGGAACGAGAGCGGTACTCCGGCTCTTCGCCGTCATGCAACTCGATGCGGAGGCGCTGCGTTGCCGCGTCCAGCCTCACGTCCGCGCCCGCCGCGAGGTCGATCTCGCCGAGCAGCGCCTCGACGCTTTCGGGCTCCCGACCCGCCGCCCGCCAGAGGTCGAGCGCGTTGACGTTCCCGGCGCCCTCCCACAGCGAGTTGAGCGGGCTCTCGCGGAAGATCCGCGGGAGCGGCGACTCCTCGACGAACCCGTTCCCTCCGATGCACTCGAGCGCTTCCGCGACGAGCGGCGGGGTCGTCTTGCAGACGTGGAACTTGGCGACCGTCGTCGCAAGGCGTTGAAAAGCGTGGTCGCCCTCGTCCACGGCGCGCGCGAGCCGGAGCGAGGTCGCCGTTGCCGCCTCCGAGTCGAGGCAGAGATCCGCGAGCACGTTGAGCTGAAGCGGCTGCTCGACGAGCCGTCCGCCGAAGGCGATCCGGTACGCGGCGTGGTGTGTCGCCTCGGCGATCGCGCGACGCGTAAGAGCGGCCGAGCCGAGAACGCAGTCGAGCCGCGTGTGCACGACCATCGCGATGATCGTCGCGATCCCGCGACCCTCCTCCCCGATCCGCGTCGCCCACGCCTCACGGAGCTCGATCTCGGCGGACGCGTTCGACCTGTTTCCGAGCTTCTCCTTGAGCCGCTGGAGGTGGAAGCCGTTGCGCGAGCCGTCCGGGAGGACGCGCGGGACCACGAAGCAGGTGAGGCCGCCCGGGGCCTGCGCGAGGACGAGGAACGCGTCACACATCGGCGCCGAGCAGAACCACTTCTCCCCGGTCAGCACGTAGCCGTCGCGGGCGGGCTCCGCGCGCGTCTCGTTCGCGCGGACGTCGGAGCCGCCCTGTCGCTCGGTGAGCGACATCCCCATGAGCGCGCCTGCCTTCTCGGCCGGCGGGCGGAGCTCCGCGTCGTACGTCCTCGTCGCCAGGCGCGAAACCCACTCGGCGGCGAGCGAGTCGTCCTCGCGAAGCGCGGGGACGGCCGCGTAGGTCATCGAGAGCGGGCAGCCGACGCCTGCCTCGGCGTACGCGAGCGTCATGAACTTCGCGGCGCGCGCGACGTGCGGCGCGGGCTCCGGATCCTCCCACGGGAACGCATGCAACCCGTGCTCGACGCCGATCAGCAGGAGCTCGTGCCAGGCGGGGTGGAACTCGACCTCGTCATCGCGTCTCAGCACCGGCGGATGCTCGTTCGCGAGACGCCCGAGCTCCAGCGGGCGCTCACCGCAGAGCCGGCCGAAGGCCGCGCACTCGCCCTCGCGCCCAGCTCCACCCTCTCGCGTCAGCGCCTCGACGAGCGCGCGGTCCTCGGAGAAGAGGTCGTACCCCTCGAGCGGCGGCGGCTGGTTCGCGGCGCGGAGGTACGCCGACGTCGTCACAGCGTGAGCACCACCGTCTTCGGCTCGGTGAAGGCCGTCAGCACCTCGCTCCCGCCCACGCGTCCGACGCCGGAGCTCTTCCCCGAGCGGCCGCCGAACGGCAGGTGGCTCTCCCAGTAGTTCGTCGACTCGTTCACGTTCACCCAGCCCGCGTCGACCGCCTCGGCGAAGCGAAGCCCGCGCGCGAGGTCGCGCGTCCACACCGCGGTCAGCAGTCCGTACGGCGAGGCGTTGGCGATCTGAAGGGCGTCCTCGTCGCTCGAGACTCGCAGCACCGGCACCACCGGGCCGAAAGTCTCCTCGCGCGCGATCTCCATCTCCTCGGTCACGTCGGCGAGCACGGTCGGCTGCCAGTAGAGGTCGGTCGGGAAGCCGGACGCGCGTCCACCGCCCGTGACGACCCGAGCGCCGCGCTCGACCGCGTCCCCGACGTGCTCATCCGTCTTGTCGGCCGTCGACGAGTTGTTCAGCGGGCCCATGGTCGTCTCTTCCGCCAACGGGTCTCCGAGCCGCACCGAGCGCTCGACCGCAGCGCGCACCTTCTCGACGAACTCGTCGTGCACGGCCTCGTGCACGAGGAAGAGCTCGCCCGCGGTGCAGCTCTGTCCCGCGCAGAGGAACGAGGCGACGACGCTCGCCTCGGCGGCTGCATCGAGATCGGCGTCGTCGAGTACCACCATCGGCCCGTTCCCGCCGAGCTCGAGGAGCGTCGTCTTGCCGGCGGCACGCGCGGCCACGTGGAGCCCGGTTGCGACCGAGCCGATGAACCCGATCGCATGCGTCCCGCGACTCCCCGCCACTTCATCGCCGACGACGGAGCCGGGCCCGGTCACCATCGAGAAGACTCCTGGAGGAAGCTCTGCGTCGACGATGCACTCGGCGAGCTTCACCGCGCACACCGAGGTCGACGACGCGGGCGTCCACACGACCGCGTTCCCGGCGGCGAGCGCAGGCGCGATCAGCTCCGCGGGCATCGTGTACGGCCAGTTCCACGGCGTGATCACCCCGACGACGCCGCGCGGGACGCGGTAGGCGAGGATCCGCTTGCCCGAGTCGATGGACGGTGGCATCGAGCCGTGGAGACGCGTGGCGTCGGCCGCCGCCATGCGCCAGTAGACGACGAGCTCCTCGACCTCGCCGTAGGCCTCGGCGTGCAGCGGCTTGCCCTGGTCGAGCGTCAGTGTGCGGGCGAGATCGTCCCGTCGTTCCTCGATCAGGTCTGCGACCCGCTCCAGCGCCGCCGCCCGCTCGAACGCCGAACGCCCGGCCCAGTCGCGACGAGCCGCGTTCGCCGCCGCGATCGCGCGCTCGGCGTCGTCCCGCGTGCCCTCCGGCACGCTGCCGAGCGCCTCGCCGGTGGCTGGGCTCGTCGCCTCGAAGCGCGCGCCCGATTCGGATTCCGCCCACGCGCCGCCGATGACCATCCCGTAGTCCCGCGTCCCGACGCTCATCTCTTCCCCCGCGAGAACGCGTTGCGGTAGATCGCCTCGTAGTCGGAGACGCCGACCTCGCGCGCGTTTCCCGTCGTCTGAGGATCCTCGAACGCGATCTGCGCGAGCATCGGGATCTCGCCGTCCGCGAAGCCGAGCTCCTGAATCGTCGGAATGCCGACGTCGTCCGTGAGCCGGTAGACCTCCTCCACTCCGGCAATGGCCGCCTCCAGCGTGTCCATGCCGCTCGTGTCGACACCCAGGCCGAGCGCGATTCGCGCGTAGCGCTCGGGTGCGGCCGGCACGTTGTACTCGCAGACGGGCCCGAGGACGCGGGCGGTGAGCGCACCGTGGGGGCAGTCGTGCACGCCTCCCGCCGACTGGCTCATCGCATGCGCCGCGCCCGCGCTCTCCGTCCCGTACGCCATGCCGCCGAGGGTCGCGGCGTGGGCCATCTGCGTCCTCGCCTCGAGGTCGGACCCGTCGGACACCGCGGTCCGCAGCCAGCGTCCGGCTAGCTCGATCGCGAGCAGCGCAACGGCGTCGTTGAACGGCTGGTGGTAGTCGCACGTGTAGCACTCGATCGCGTGCGAGAGGGCGTCCATGCCCGTCGCGGCGGTCATCGCCGGCGGCAACCCGAGCATCAGCTCCGGGTCGACCAGCGCGACGTGCGCGCCGATGAGCGGCGTCCCGCCGACGTTGAACTTGATGCGGCGGTCGTGGTCCGTGATGACGGCCCAGAGCGTGACCTCGCTGCCGGTCCCCGCCGTCGTCGGGATTGCGACGAGGGCCGGGATGCGGCGCTCTATCGGGTCGTGTCCCCACTCGTAGCCGAGGATCGAGCCGCCGTGCTCGGCCACGACGCCGATCGACTTCGCCGTATCGATCGACGAGCCTCCGCCGAGGCCGATGAGCCCGTCGCATCCCGACTCACGGTAGAGCTCCGCGCCGCGATCGACGAGCTCGATGTCGGGGTTCGGCCGCACGCCGTCGAAGACCACGGTGCCGTCGTCGAGCTGCGCGAGCGTGCGATCGGCGAGACCCGCCGCGGCCACGCCTGGGTCGGTGACGAGCATCGGCCGGGTCACGCCGAGCTCCCGGAGCGAGGCGCGAAGCTGTGCGATCGCCCCGGGACCGTGCACGACTCGGGTCGGCACCTCCACCGAGCGTACGACGTCGACCTCTACCGGCACCGGTCCTCCTTCCCTATGCGGTCTGCAAGTGCCCGAGCTCCTGCTGCCTCCAGCGCTCGGTGCCTTCCAGGTCGTTGAACGTGAAGACATGGAAGCCGTCGACGTTGGGACGGTGCCCGCCGAGGCTCTCGTCGAGCCCCGAGACGAGCGGGCCAGGGTCGAAGTCCCCGGCCGTGTCGCGTTCGAGGAACGCGATCGACGGCCCGACTCCGATTCGCTCCGACACGCGTAGCAGCTTCGCGCACGGCACGGCTCCGGGCACACCGATGTGGATGGGCAGCCGCGTACCTCGCTCCCAGACGGCGGTCACCCACGCCGCAGTCACTCCGGGGTCGAAGCAGATCTGGCTCACGATGTACGTCGCGAACTCCTCTTTGTCGAACATCGACCTGATCGTCGCCTCGTCCGTGATGAACGCGTGGCTCTCGGGGTAGCCGGTGATGCCGACCTCCGGGAAGGGCCGTCCGAGCTCCGCCAGTGCGCGTAGGAGGGGCACCGACCCGTCGAACTCGCCGACCGGCTCGGGTGCGTCACCGGCCATGACCAGCACGTCGCTCACCCCGAACGCGCGCACGCGTTCGACGACCTCGGCAAGGTGGCCGCGGTCCCGAACGTGCCGAGCGGCAAGGTGCGGAACGACCGCGTAGCCGTGGCCGGCCAGCCGCTCGGCCAGCTCGAGGGTCGGCTCGAGCCCCTTCCGCGGCGACGTGGTCACGGTCACCCGTACTTCGGTCGGGACGTGCTGAAGCACGGCCTCCTCGATCCCGGAGAGCGGGATCACCTCGTAGCGGGGCCGCGCGAGGAGCTCGACGAGCTGGTCAGCCGACGTTCGATGCCTCCGCGGCCGCACCGACTGCGACCTCCTGCTTCGGCGTGTCCTTGGCCGCGTCGATGAACGGCTTTCGCACCACCACGGCTGCCTGGCGCCCGGTCGGCGCCTCCACTTCGAGCTCGGTGCCGAACTCCGCATGCGCGATCGGGACCATCGCGAACCCGATGTTCTTCTCGAGCCGGGGCGAGTAGCACGCCGAGGTCACCTGGCCGACCTGCTCGCCGTTCGCGAAGACCGGGAAGTAGTCGATCATCGAGCTGTCGTTGTAGCTCCCCAGTCCAGGCCCGGCGATCTCGACGCCGACGAGCTTGCGCGAGACGCCCTCCGCCTTGATTCGTTTGAGCGCCTCCTTGCCGATGAAGTCGGCCTCCTGCTCGAGGTCGACCATCCACTCGTACCCCATCTCGACCTCGTACGGGTTCGTGTCGAACCACATGTCGCAGCCGAGGGCGAGGATGCCGGCCTCGATCCGCTTGATGTGGCACGGCCCGATTACCGTCAGCCCGTGCGGCTCGCCGGCGGCGAGCACGGCGTCCCAGAGCCGGACTCCGTCACGCGTCGCGTTCCGGAGGTAGATCTCGTAGCCGAGCTCCCCGGTGTATCCCGTTCGCGACACCACGACCTGCATGCCGTCGAGCTCGAACTCCCGCATGAAGTAGTACGGGATGTCGACGATGCTCTCGCCGAAGAGGTCCACCATGACGTCCTTCGACTTCGGGCCCTGCACCTGGACCGGCCCGACGTCGGGCTCGGAGATCTTCACGTCGAGGCCGGAGTTGAGCGCGACGCCCCAGGCCCAGAGCAGGATGTCGCTGTCGGCGAGCGAGAGCCAGAAACGGTTCTCCTCGAGTCGCAGCAGCACCGGGTCGTTGAGGATCCCGCCCTCGGGCGAGGTCACGAACACGTACTTGCACTGGCCGACCTCGCACTTCGTCAGGTCGCGCGGGACGAGCATGTTCGTGAACGTGAACGCGTCCGGCCCCGAGATCTCCACCTGCCGCTCGACACCGACGTCCCAGAGCGTCACGCCGTTCAAGAGCTCCCAGTACTCCTCCACGGGATCGCGGTAGTGCCGGGGGTGGTACATGTGGTTGTAGAAGCTGTACTTCTGCACGCCGTGCCGGCGCGAGGCGTAGAAGTAGGGCGACCGGCGGATCCGCGAGTAGAAGAGGACTTCTGGATGCTCGTTGACGGGCAACTGGTACCTCCTTAGGCGGGCGTCATGGACGGTGAGGCGAGACCTTTGATGCGGGCGTTCTCGGGGTCGAAGAGTGGTGTCGAGCCGACGACGGCGACGGAGACGGGGTAGCGCTCGCCGAGGTACTCGACGGCGAGCTCGGCGCCGACGACGGCGTGCTCGGGCGGGAGGTAGGCGAGGAGGACGTGCTTCCCGACGGATGGCGCCGCGCCTGCGCTCGTGACGTACGAGCGCCGGCCCTTCGCATCGACGAGCAGCGAGCCGTCGCGGGTGAGCACCGGCTCGCGGCCCTGCGGGTAGCGCTTCTCCCCGGCCGACGACGTATGGTCGTCCACGGTCAGCGTGCAGAGGACGGCGGCGGGCTCTTCCTCGCGCTGGCGGAGGTGGGCGTCCCGGCCGACGAAGTCCGTCTCCTTGACGCGCGGCCCGGCCATGCCCGCCTCCACCGCCGTGTACTCGCTCTCGAGCTCGGCTCCGTACGCGCGGTAGCACTTCTCGAGGCGCCCGGTCGTGCCGTAGACCCCGATGCCGGCGGGGACGAGGCCATGTGACTCTCCCGCTTCCCATACGAGGTCCCAGAGCCGGGACCCCTGCTCGATCGGGACGTAGAGCTCCCACCCGAGGTCGCCGACGTAGGAGATCCTGGACGCGAGCACGCGGAGCGGACCGACCTCGAGCACGCGGCAGCTCGCGAACGGGAAGCCCTCGTGCGACACGTCGTCCGCGGTCAGCTCGCCGAGGATCTCGCGCGCATGTGGCCCCCAGAGCCCGAGGGTCGTCCAGCCGCTCGTCACGTCGGTGAGCCGGGCCGAGCCGTCCGTGGGCAGGTGATCGGCGAGCCACTTGCGGTCCGCCATCCCGTGCGCGCCGCCGGTGACGACACGGAAGTGCTCGTCGCCGAGGCGCATGACGGTCAGGTCGGACTTGAATCCGCCGCCAGGCGAGAGCCATGGCGTGTAGACGACCTTCCCGAGCGGGACGTCGATCCGCCGCATCGACACCTTCTCGAGCGCGGCCAGCGCCCCCGGCCCGGACACGTCGAAGACGCAGAAGGCGGAGAGGTCGAACAGCGCCGCTCGCGCGCGCATCGCGAGATGCTCGGCGTTGACGATCGGCGACCACCAGCGCCGGTCCCACTCGGCGGGGCGGTCGGCGTGGGGGTCGTCGAACTCCTCGAGCAGCGGTGCGTTCGACTCGTACCACTGCGGCCGCTCCCAGCCCGCGGCCTCGAAGAACACCGCGCCCAACTCGCGCTCGCGCTCGTGGAACGGCGACAGCCGGACGTCACGATTCGACGCCCACTGCTCGAGCGGGTGGACGATCCCGTAGGTCTTGTTGAACGCCTCCGAGACACGAGCGCGGACATGCCCGCGCGTCTTCTGGTGCTCGTGGAAGCGCGCGACGTCGGACGCGTGCAGGTCGATCTCGGACTCACCGTGCGTCATCCACTCGGCGAGCGCACGTCCGACGCCCGGGCCCTCCTTGATCCAGACCGCCGCGGCCGACCACAGCCCGTCGACCTCCGGGGTCTCACCGAGGATCGGGGCACCGTCGGGCGTGAAGGAGAGGATCCCGTTGACCGCCTTCACGATCTGCACCGACTCGTCGCGGAGGAAGGGCATGAGCTCGCGCGCGTCCTCGAGCTGCTGGGCGAAGTCCTCCTCCGTGAACGGGAGCTCCGTCGGTGATGGATCCGCATCTCCGACCGGGAGCAGGTCCTCGGGGTCGTGGAGCAGCGGCCTGTGGGCGTACGAGCCGATCTCGAGCCGGTCGAAGCGCTGCCGCTCGTACATGCCCGCGTCCATGTCGCGGACGATCGGGAACGCGATCTCGTCCGCCGCGCCCTCGAACCAGCGCACCGGCGCGACGTCGATCATCTGGTGAACGGCGGGCGTCAGCGGGATCGCGGCCCCGGCCATGCGGGCGAGCCTCGGGCTCCAGACGCCGCACGCGATCACGACGGTCTCGGCCTCGATGTCACCCTCGGTCGTCCGCACTCGCCGCACCTGCCCGCGCTCGACGTCGATCCCCACGACCTCGATCTCGGCGACGACCGAAAGCCCGCCGCTCTCGATCCCGCGCCCGCGCATCAGCTCGCCCGCGCGGATCGGGTCCACGATTCCTACCGACGGTGTGTGGAAGCCACCGAGCAGCACGGTCGCGTCGACAAATGGCACGAGCCCTTCGATCTCGGCCGGCGTGATCATCGATACCGGGTCGACGCCCCACGACGCTGCCGACGACATGCGACGCCAGAGCTCCTGCATGCGCTCCTCGGTGCGGGCGACCTCGATCCCGCCCGACGCGACGAACGTCTCCAGCTCCTCGTACTGGCGGATGCTCTCGAGCGTCAGCGCCGTCATCTCCTTCGAGTGGTCGACGGGGAAGATGAAGTTGGACGCATGCCCGGTGGAGCCACCGGGGTTCGGTAGCGGCCCCTTGTCGATCAGGAGGACGTCGCTCCAGCCCTCGCGCGTCAGGTGATACGCGACGCTCGACCCGACGATGCCGCTCCCGACGACTACGACGCGGGCCTGGCGGGGGAGTGAGCCTGATATATGAGTCATGCGCGCCGGAATATATGACAGCTAGAGGACTCGCCGGATCGCCTGCTCGAACCGCGTGACATGCCGGTGCATCGCCTCCGCGGCCCGTCCGGGATCACCGTCGCGGATGGCCTCGAGGAGCTCGCGATGCTCGTGGACGGCGTCCTCCAGCCGCGCGACCTTGTCGAGCGCGAGGAACCAGATCCTGAGCGTGAGGACGTAGTACTCGTTCAGCGTCGCCTCGAGGAACGGGCTGTGCGCCGAGCGGTAGATGTGCCGGTGGATGCGCTGGTCGAGGTCGATCAGCTCTCGCTCGCCGAGCTCGCCGGCTGCCCCGTTCAGCTCGCCGAGGAGCGCGGCGATCTCAGCCCGATCGTCCTCGGTCGCCCGCTCCGCCGCCAAACGCGCGGCCTCGCTCTCGAGCACCGCCCGGACCTCCGAGAGACCGGCCAGGTCACCGACGTCGATCCGCGCGACGAAGATCCCCCGCCGTGGGTAGACCTCCACGAGCCGCTCGCGAGCGAGCGCCCGGAGCGCCTCGCGCACCGGCGTCCGGCCGAGCTCGAACCGCTGCATCAGGTCCCGCTCGCTGATGAGCGACCCGGGCGCGAGCTCGAGCGAGACGATCAGCTCCCGGATGCGGTAGTAGGCCTGGTCGGCGAGCGACCGCGCGGCCTCGGCCGCCTCGGGCTGATGGATACGGACGGCCGGAGTCGCCATCGTCGGGAGGCGTGCGGCGGGGACGGGTCACCGTCCCCGCCGCGAGCTCCGTTACTCCCTTACCTGAGCCACTTGTTGACCGTTGCGGCGTTTGCCTTGACCCACCTCTCCGCTGCCTTCTCCGGCTTCATCTTGTTACCGGCGATCCACTTGCCGACGAGGTTCTGGGCGTCGTTCGACGGCCACCGGAACTTCCGGAGGAACTTCACCGCCGGGGACCCGCTCTGGACGAACTCCCTGCTCAAGAGCTTCTTCAGCGGGACGTACGCATATCGGCACCGGTACTTCGCGACATCCCCGCCTGCGCCGACGTCGCTGCAGCCCTTGAACCGCTTCGGCAGCTGCACCTCGACCAGCTTGAGCTGCGCATTGAGGTACTCGGGCGTCCACCAGTACATGATCACGGGCTTGCGCTGCTTGATCATCTGACTGACGCGGGCGACCTGCGTCGAATACCCACCCGCCGACACGTGCTTGAAGTCGAGGTCCAGCGCCTCGATCAGCTCCTTGTCCTTCTGCTGGAACGACGGGTCGCCGCCGAGGAACATCCCCTGCGAGCCCGACCCGGCGCTCTTGAAGATCGCCTCCCTGCCCTTGAGGCCGCGCCAGGTCTTGAACGCGGGGTACTTCTTGAGCAGATAGCTCGGGATGAACCAGCCGATGTGGCCGACCAGGCCGTTGGGGCCGGCGTTGACGACGGTCTTCTGCCTCGTGACGTACTGGTTGAACTGGTCGGGATACCCCCAGTCCTCGAGCACGGCGTCCACCTCGCCGTCGGCCATCGCCTGATAGCTCGGGACCTCGACGATCTTCGTGATCTCGACCTTGCACCGGAGCCGCTTCTCGAGGACGTACTTCGCGACGTACGTGTTCGCTGTGGAGCCGGGCCAGCCGTACTCGTTCAGGGTCACCGTGCCGCACGCCTGACTCGAGCCGCCGAGTGCACTACCCGACGACACGAGCCCGATCACCGCTACGAGCGCTGCGCCGAGCAGGAGCGTGAGCCGGCCTCGGACCTTCTTGGACATCGAACCCTCCTTGCTGTCGATTGAGGTTGCCTGCCTCATGCGATGTCTTCCGTCCGCCTTCGCCGGCTGGCCTGCGTCACGCGGTCGAGCGCAATGCCGAGCGCGAGGATCGCGAGTGAGGCCAGGAGGCCCAGGCCGAACTGTCCCCGTTGGAGCCCCTGTGCGACGAGGTAGCCGAGCCCTTCGGACCCGACGAGCCCGGCGATCACGACGACGCCGAGCACCATGATGATCCCCTGGTTGACGCCGAGCATGACCGCGTCGCCTGCGAGCGGGAGCTTGACCTTGACGAGCACCTGCCGGCGGCTCGCGCCGTACGCGCGTGCCGCCTCGACCGACTCAGGTGCGACGTCCCGGACCCCCCGCTCGACGAGTCGAGCGACGGCGGGGAAGGCATACAGGACGCTCGCCAGGATGCCGGGCACGTACGAGATCGGCGTCAGGTACACGAACGGGATGATGTAGACCAGCTGCGGCAGCGTCTGGAGCACGTCGTTGACCGGGCGCATGACCTTCGAGACCGCCTTGCTCTCCGCTGCCGCGACGCCGAGCGCGACGCCGATCAGGACGGTCAGCGCCGTCGCGACGAGAACCTGCGCGAACGTCTCCATCGCGGGCTCCCACATCCCCATCAAGCCGATCGAGACGAACATGACGAGCGTCGTGACTGCCGGTCGCAGGCCACTGATGACGAACGCGATCGCCGTCACGCCCGCGAGCGTCGTGAACCACGGCGCCTCCACCAGGAACTGCAGCAACGGCTGAAGCAGGTGGACGACGATGAAGTTCCCCAGCGGCTCCGTGATCGAGAAGACCCACGTCGTCGGGTCCTGGACGTAGTCGAGAACGGCTTGGACCTTCGCCAGTAGCCACTCCTGAGCGGCTCTCGCCGCCGGATAGATGGCCGCTACCCCGAGCACCTTCGCGACCACGATGGTCAGGGCGATGCCGGCAGCGCCTGCGACTGTGGCCAGTCTCAAAGCGCGCCGCCGCCGATCGGTGAGATGGCGACGCGCGGGATCCGTGCGGTCGGCGATGGCCTCGGTCGACCGGTCGAGCGCCATCGCCATGGCGACGATTGCGACCCCGCCGAGGATCGCTAGCGCCGCGTTCGTGGACAGCCCGCCCGTGACGACGTCGCCCAGCCCTCCGCCGCCGATCAGGCCGGCGATGACGACCATCGAGAGGGCGAACATGATCGTCTGGTTGACGCCGAGCAGGATCGTCCTCCGCGAGAGTGGAAGCTGCACCTTGGACAAGACCTGACCGCGCGTGCCGCCCATCGACGTCGCGGCTTCGACCGTGTTGACGGGAACCCCACGAATCCCGAGGGCGGTGATGCGGATCGCGGGCGGGATTGCGTAGATCATCGTCGAAATCACCGCCGCGCCAGGGCCCACGGAGAACAGCACCGCGACCGGGATCAGGTACGCGAAGGCGGGCACGATCTGCATCGCGTCGAGGACGGGCGTGATCGCCTTCAGGAAGCGGCTCGAGAGCCCGGCGACGATGCCGAGCGGGATTCCCACGAGGAGCGAGAGGCCGACCGCCGCGAGCATCAGGGCGAGCGTCTGCATGCTCTCCTCCCAGAGTCCCGTGAGCGCGAAGGTCGCAAAGGCGGCGGCGACCCAGAGAGCAGCACGCCAGCCGCCGAACCGCAAAGCGATCAACGTGCCCGCGACGGCCGTCCCGATCCAGGTCAGCCAGAGCAACAGCCTGTCGAGCCAGCCGACGAGGTCGTCGACGAGGGTCGCAAAGCGGTCGAAGACGGAGAACACGAAGTTCGGGTCCTCGGCGTTGCGCTGATCGATCAGCCACACCTGGAAGTCGTCGAGGTGGCCGGTGAGCGCATTCCACTCGAGGCGCTCCGGCCAGGGATAGTCGAGTGCCCAAAGTCGATAGGCGACGTACATGAGCGCGACGATCCCCGCGACCTGCACGAGCTTCCCGCGCCACCACGGGCGATGCGCGACGACCGGAGCAGGGACGACGGTCTCGGCGGCGACGGAGGCCACGGTTAGTCCCCGCCTTCCCCGGCGATCGCCGTGAGCACCGTATCCCGGTCGACGAGGCCGACGACGTCCCCGTTCTCGACCGCGCACACGGGCTTCTCGCTCGAGGCGAGCACGGGCACGGCCCGGCGAACCGTGGTCTTGACGTCGAGTCGCGGCCCGTCGGTCGGCTCCCCCGGCTCGGGCTCGCGCATGACCCAGCGCAGCGTGAGCACGTGACTGCGCGGGATGTCGCGCGTGAAGTTCTCGACGTACTCGTCCGCCGGTGATCCGACGAGCTCCTCCGGCGTGCCGAGCTGGATGATCGCCCCGTCCCGCATGATCGCGATCCGGTCGCCGAGCCGGAGCGCCTCGGACAGATCGTGCGTGATGAAGATCATCGTCTTGCCCGTCTCCTCCTGGAGCCGGCAGATCTCGTCCTGCATGTCGCGCCGGATGAGCGGGTCGAGTGCGCTGAAGGGCTCGTCGTAGAGCATGACCTGCGGGTTCACCGCGAACGCGCGCGCGACCCCGACACGCTGTTGCATTCCGCCGGAGAGCTGGTCCGGGAACTGGTTCGCGGCGTCCTCGAGGCCGACGAGCTTCAGCACCTCGCGTGCTCGTGCGTGCCGCTCGGCCTTTGCCATGCCCTGTACCTCGAGCCCGAACGCGACGTTGTCGAGCACGCGCCGGTGCGCGAGGAGGCCGAAGTGCTGGAACACCATCGAGACCTCGTGCCGTCGGAGCTGCCGGAGCTCCGCCTTGCCCGCCGCGACGACGTCTCGGCCCGCGATCTCGATCGAGCCCGCGGTGGGCTCGATCAGCCGCACGAGCGTCCGGACGAGGGTCGACTTGCCCGAGCCCGAGAGCCCCATGACGACGAACACCTCGCCGGGCCAGACCTCGATCGACACGTCTCGCACCGCGACCACGCACCCGGTCTTCTCACGGAGCTCACCTCGTGGGAGGAGCGCGTCGGGCGAGCCCACGAGGCGCTCCCCCTTCGGGCCGAAGACCTTCCAGACTCCCTGCGCGCGAATGACGGGCGGGCCCGTCCGGTCGATCCGGGCCAGGGTAGGCGCGAGGGCGATCGCGCCCGACTCGCTCATGCCGCATCCAAACTCAGGGCGCACGCTGATATATCACTCGGCCTCGCGCTTGTCTACCGGCGCGCGACTGGCGGCCTACATGCACAGCTTCACGGTCTGAACTTCCTTCTCGCTTATGGTCTGACCGTGGCCGAATGGCTCTGGTCGCAGATCGAGAACTCTGGCCCGCCGGCAAGTCTGGGCGGCTGCCTCTTCTGGTGTGGCCGACGAAATCGCGTGACGCTCTTCGGTGGCAGCCTAGGGGCGGGTTCCAACCTCGGCTCCACTTGGGAGTGGGACGGTGGCAACTGGACAAACGCCGAGGACGAGGGGCCGCCTGCTCGCTTGTTCGCGTCTGCCTGTGATTACGAAGACGGAACGGGCCTTCTCTTCGGGGGAGCGGGAGCCGCCAACCTTGGAGACACGTGGCAGTGGGATGGCGCTCGATGGACCCAGGTCGCAGACGTCGGCCCGTCCGCGCGTACCTCGGCGGCAATGGCGTTGGAGCCCGGCACCGACGAGGTGTACTTGTTCGGCGGCCACTTGCTAGGGGTCTGGGGTAGCGATACGTGGCGCTTCCAGAAAGGTCTCTGGACGCAGGTCGGAGACGAGGGCACGGGGCCTGTAGTCACGAACCCTCAGCTTGCTTGGGATCCCCTAACCGATCGCCTGACGCTCTTCGGCTCCGCGGTCGGCGCCAATCGCACCTGGGTCTGGAGTGACGGCGACTGGACCGAAGTGCAGGACTTCGGGGCCGATGCCGGATCGGTCCTCTTCTCGACAGCGCAGGGACTTGTCGCGTTCCATACCGTGAGTCGCAAGGCTTGGCTGTGGAGCGGGCAGTTCTGGAGCAACATCCAGGACATGGGCCCCAGTTCGCGAGAGGACGCCGCGACAGCGTGGGATCCCGTCCGTGATCGCGGAGTGCTGTTCGGCGGGTTCCCAGTGGGCGGCATCGTCGGCGCACGCCTGGGCGACACTTGGGAGCTCGCCCCGCCCGTCTAGACGCTCGCGTCGGAGCCGTGGTCTTCAGCGCTATGCACGCCTGCGCAACCCGACGCGAACGCGCCTTCGCCTACTCCTCTGGCTGCGGCTGCCTAATCGCGACGCTCTTGTGCAACAGCAATTCAGCGAGTTGCGCACGCGGGCCGCTAGAGCGTCTTGAACTGCTCGAACGGCTGGCGGCATGACTCGCAGTAGCGGATCGAGCGGCACGGGGTCGGGCCGAAGAGATTGTCCAGGCGCGTGCTCGTCGAGCCGCAGTACGGGCAGCGGAACGAGCCGCTCCGAAGCTGTACGAGGTCGAGCTTCCCAGCCGGACGGGGTGAGGGCGGCGCGAAGCCTGCGGCGCGGAGCTTCTCTCTTCCTTCCGCGGTGATGCGGTCGCTCGACCAGGAGTCGTCGAGGACGACGCGCACCTCGGCGCGGCCGCCGAGCTCCGCGACCTTCGCCTCCATCGCTCGCTGCATCGGCTCGAGCGCCGGACAGCCGAGGAACGTGGGCGTGAAGTCGATCCGCACGCATTCGTTCTCGACCTCGACGTTCTTGACGACGCCGAGGTCGACGAGCGAGATCACGGGGATCTCCGGATCGGGGATCTCCGACAGCGCTTCCCAGACTGCGTCGGCCGTCACCATTGCGCACCCGGCGCAGAGCGTCGGACCATCGTCATCTCCTCCCACAGCTCGGCGAGCTCCGCCTCGTGGACGCCGCGCGGGACGGGGTCGACGTCGGGGAGCGCCCGGCCGAGGCGTTCCTCGGCTCGGCGCCGGAGCTCCGGCCGGAGCTCGTCGTCGAGGACGCCGAGCGCGTACGGCCACAGCTCGTCGACCGCCTCGTGCAGGCGGGTGCGACCCTCGTCGGTCGCGAGCAGCCGCTCGACCCACATCTCCGCATGCATGCGGTGGTACGCCTCCTCGCGGTCCATCTTGGCCGCGATGCCGGCGATCTCTGGGTCGTCGGAGGCCTTCAACGCCTCGAGCCGGATCTCGTCGGCGGTCTCGTACAGCCAGTGGCGCGCGATCGTCCGCGCCCACTCGAGCCGGCGGAGCTCGACGAGCGGGGCACACCGGTAGTCCTCCGGCTTGCGGTCGAAGGCGAGCTCGTCGGCCGTCGTCCCGAGCTCGGCGGCGGCGAGCTCGTACAGCGCGCGAGCGTGCCCGATCTCGTTCTGGGCAATGGACGAGAAGGCGACGTCCTCCTCGAGGAACGGCGCGATGCCGGTCCACTCCGAGTTCCGCCAGCCGAGGAAGAGCTCGTCGTCGGCGATCTCGAGCAGGAGGTCGGTGCGTTTGCTCATTCGTCCGGCGCTCCCGGCGCCATCTCGAGCGTCCCCGCCCTCTCGCGCGCCTCGCGCAGGCGCGCCTTGATCGAGTACCCGTCGACGCGCCGGTACTTCATCTCGAACTCGTCCGGGAACTCGGTGATCCGGCTCACTGCGTCGCGCGGGACGAGCCAGAGCGCGACCGACTCCTGCCGCCGCCCGTACTGCTCGCGCGCGTAGATCTCGGCGAAGCGCTCGTCGGGCGCCGTGACCGAGCCCGCGTGCTGGAACGGCTGGCCCTTCCGCTCCTGCCGGAAGACCTCGAAGACCATCCGCGTCCCTACGCCGCCTCGGCGAGCACCACCCGCTCGACCCAGGCGACGTCCTCGCGCGAGAGCCTGCGGAACGCGAGCCGCTCAACCGAGGCCGGCCCGTGCCCCGTGACGACCGAGCGCAGCTTCTCCCAGTCTGGCTCCGTGTATCTCCAGACGCCGGTCTCCTCGTCCTTCGCGAGCGCGGGGTCGGGTATCTCCAGCCCGAGCTCGCGGATCTGCGGCACGTACCCGTCGAGGAACTCCTGCCGCGCGTCCTCGTTCGCCTGGCTCTTGATCCGCCAGACGTACATCGGGTCCTCCTCGGCCGGGATCGGGTTCCCGTGGAAGTGCATGAGCGGCTCCCACCAGCGGTCGACCGACTCCTGAACGAGCGCGAACTGCTCCTCCGTCCCCGTGACCATGGCGAGGATGACGTCGCGGCCGTGGAGGATGTGGAACGACTCCTCCCAGCAGACCTTCTTCATGATCCGTGCGTACGGCGCGTACGAGCACTTGAGGAGCGCCTTCTGAGAGACGATCGCCGCAGCGTCGACGAGCCAGGCGATGACGCCGACGTCGCCCCAGGTCTTCGTCGGGTAGTGGAAGACGTTGTGGAACTTCGCCCTGCCAGCCACGAGGTCGTCCAGGCACGCGGTCCGCGGCTTCCCCAGGTCCTCGACGACGCGATAGATGAGCTGTGCGTGCCCGACCTCGTCCTGGATCTTGGCGGTGAGGGCGAGCTTTCGTTGAAGAGTCGGCGCGCGGAGGATCCAGTCGCGCTCGGGGAGGACGCCCATCAGCTCGGAGTTCCCGTGCATCTCGATGAACTTGACGAGCTTCGAGCGGTACTCGTCGGGCATCCAGTCGGTGGTCTCGACCTGCCCTCCCGACTGCACGTACTCGAGGAATTCCTGGGTGCGCATGTCCATCCGCTTGGCATCCTACCGAACGGTCGTTAGCATCGAGTGTATGCCCACGCGCAGGCACGAGCTAACGCGCCAAGCCGCGAGGCTGTTCGCGGAGCGGGGCTACCACGGTACGTCCATGGGCGACCTCGCCGACGCGCTCGGCGTGCAGAAGGGATCGCTCTACTCGCTCACCGGCTCGAAGCAGCAGTTGCTGTACGACGCGATGCGGCAGGGCGCGGACGCGTTCCACGCCGCACTCGACGAGATTCCCGAGGACGCGCCCGCGGCCGAGCGCGTCCGGCTCGCGCTCCGCGGCCATCTGCGCGTTGTGTCCCAGCAGATCGACGTCGCGACCGTCTTCACACGCGAGTGGCGCTATCTCGAGGGCGAGCACCGGGAAGAGATCCTCGCCGAGCGCCGCCGCTACGAGGAGCGCTGGCGCGGCCTGTTCCAGGAAGGGCTCGCAAAGGGCGGCTTCCGGACCGACCTCGATGTCGGCGCCGCGGTGCTGCTCGTCCTCTCGGCCGCGAACTGGGCCTACACGTGGCTCGCGCCCGGCCGCGACACCGACGAGCTCGCCGACCGCTTCACGGCGATTCTTGTCGACGGCATCCGCGGGTACGCAAGCGTGGGGGAACCCATGGTTCCCCCACGAGCCCCCTCCTTTTGATCCCGGCTGAGCGCACGCGCCACTAAGCCTCCCGGCCGGCGAAGCCGGCCTCCGGCTCGGTCGTTGCGTCGGTTCCGCTTGTCGGCCACGGCCGCGCGTCCACCGTGAGACGCGCGATCCAAGTTGGGATCCACCCGCCGCTACCCTCGGGCGCGTGCCATTTGTCCTGATCGCGAACCCGTGGGCGAGCGGGGTCGACGAGGCCGGGTTGGCCGCAGTCCGGGCGGCGCTCCCGGAGGGCACCGAGCTCCGGCTGACGACGGCCAGCGGCGAGGCGACCGAGATCGCGCGCGAGGTCTCCGGGCGCGTGGACGCCCTCTACGTCTTCGGAGGTGACGGGACGTACAACGAGGTGCTCAACGGGATCGACCCGGAGACCCCGGTCGGCTTCGTCCCCGGCGGCGGCGCGAGCGTGCTCCCGCGTGCGCTGGGGCTGCCCCGCTCGCCGTTCGACGCGGCGCAGCGCTTCTCCGGCGCGGTGCAAACGAGGCGCATCGGAGTCGGACGCGTGAACGGCCAGCGCTTCGGGTTCGCGTGCGGGATCGGGCTCGACGCCGAGGTCGTTCGCGCGGTCGACGAGCTGGGCCGACGCCCGGACGGCCGACGCCCCGGGAATCTCGCGTTCGCATGGACCGGGATGCGCACGCTCACGCGCAGCCGCTTCCGAATCGAGCCAGCGCTCGAGGTCAAAGGCCACGGACGCGCCGCGTTCGCCCTCGTCTCGAACGGGCCCGCGTACACCTATGCCGGACCGGTTGCGGTGCGCCCGGCACCGGAGGCGAGCTTCGAGGGCGGGCTCGACCTCGTCGCGCCGGTCCGGCTTCGCGCCCGCGATCTCCCGCGCCTCGCCTGGTACGCGGGAGGGCGGGGCGATCCGGCCGAGGCAGAGGACATCGTGTACGTGCACGACGCCGACCGGATCGAGATCGTCTGCGACCGGCCGCTCCCCCTCGAGGCGGACGGCGAGGATCTCGGCGACGTCGACCACGTCGTCCTCGTGGCCGAGCGCGACGCCGTGACGGTGCTGGTCTGAGCTACGAAACGGGCGCGGCCTGCGAGCGTCGACGAACGCGTAGGCCGTACGCGGCGGCGATCAGCGCTCCGATCACCGCGAGCGCAGCGAGCGTCATGGGCCATGGGAACGACCTGTCCACTCCCGCCGCGGGCGGGCTCGCGGGCGGGGTCGCGGGAAGGCCGGACTCGAGGAGCACGCGTCTCAGCTCGGTCGAGCCGACGAACCAGCCGCCCCGCGTTTCCTCGATCTCGAAGAACGGCTGGCCGGGCTTCGTGTACGTCACCGGCTGCTTCGCGTATGGGTAGAGGTCCTGGACGATCCGGTCCGACTCGTTGTCGGGCCCGGGAACGAAGTAGGTGACGACGTAGCGTGGGCCGAGCTCTCCGGCGGGCGGATTGTCGGCCATCGGGCTGGGCACCTGGCCGAACGAGGCGGGGAAGAAGCCGGCGGCCTCGGCAAGCCCCATCACGGGAGCGCCGGGCGCCATCTCGGCTCCGGGCTCGCCGGGGCCCAGCGTGATGGGCGAATCGAGGCCCGGACCGGTGATCGTGGCCTCGCTCGGGCCTTTGGCGAGGGCGAGCGACGGGATGGACGCCGCAACGAGCACGGCGGTGAGCGTGGCGAGGGCGGTGCGTGTCATCGGTGCCTCCGGATCTCGACGTCGTCGTGTCTACACCGCGTTCGCGCGAACGGTTCCGAACCTCGCACCTACAATCCGGCCGTGACTCAGGTGCTGCCTGCGGACCGAGGCCTGCGCCGAGTCATCGGCGACGGCGAGAGCCTTCCGGACGGCCAGGTCGACGGGCTCACGCAGGACGATCTCGTCGCCCTCTATCGCGATCTCGTCCTGCTCCGCACCTACGACGAGCGGTCGGTCGTCTATCACCGACAGGGCCGCATCGGCACCTATGCGATCTTCTGGAACCACGAGGCGATGCAGGCCGGCGGCGTGTTTGCTCTCGAGGAGCGCGACTGGATCTTCCCGGCCTACCGCGAGTCGGCGATCGGGCTCCTGCGCGGGATTCCGGCCTCCACGGTGCTCTCCTGGTGGCGCGGGCACCCGGCGGGCTGGTGGAACCCGGAGGACTACGGCGTCGCGTCGATCTGCGTGCCGATCGCGACCCAGGTGCCGCATGCGGTCGGGTTCGCCTGGGGCTCGAAGCTGAAGGGGGACGACCGGGTCGCGCTCACCTACTTCGGCGACGGCGCGACCTCGGAGGGCGCGTTCCACGAGGGAGCGACGTTCGCGGGCGTGATGAAGGCGCCCGTGATCCTCTTCTGCAACAACAACCAGTGGGCGATCTCGACGCCGCTCTCGGCGCAGACCGCCGCGCGGACTCTCGCCGACAAGGCGATCGGGTACGGGATGCCGGGCCTGCGTGTGGACGGGACGGACGTGCTCGCGGTGTACGAAGCAACGCGCGAGGCAGTCGCACGTGCGCGTGCCGGCGAGGGCCCCACGTTCATCGAGGCCGTGACATACCGCGCCGCGCCGCACGCGACCGCGGACGACCCGTCGATCTACATCGACCCCGAGCGAGTCGAGGAGGCGAGGGAGAACGAGTGCGTCGGCCGCTACGAGCGCTACCTCCTCCGCTCGGGCGTCCTCACCGAGGAGCAGGCGGAGGAGATCCGCCAGGATGCTCTCGAGCTGATGCGCGCCGGGATCGCGGAGGCGGAGGCCGAGCCTCCCGCCGATCCAGGGCTCGTGTTCGAGCACGCGTACGCCAACCCGCCGCCGTCCCTTGCCGACGATCTCGCGGAGTTGCGGAGGGTCCTGGGTGGCTGAGAGATTGCTCGTCGAGGCCGTCAACGACGCGCTTCACGTCGAGATGGAGCGCGACGACGACGTCATGGTGATGGGCGAGGACGTCGGTCGCCTCGGAGGAGTCTTCCGGGCGACTGCCGGCCTGCAGGAGCGCTTCGGCGCCGATCGCTGCGTGGACACGCCCCTGGCGGAGGCAGGGATAGTCGGTACGGCAATAGGTCTCTGCATGGCGGGCTGGCGGCCGGTGTGCGAGATGCAGTACGACGCGTTCAGCTACCCCGGCCTCGACCAGCTGATCAACCACGTCGGTCGCTACCGTTGGCGGACCGGCGGCAAGATGACGTTCCCGCTCACGATCCGCATGCCGTACGGCGGCGGCGTCCGGGCGCCCGAGCTCCACGACGACTCCCCCGAGACCTACTACGTGCACACCCCCGGCGTGAAGGTCGCGATCCCGTCGACGCCGGCGGACGCAAAGGGCCTCCTCGCCGCGGCGATCCGCGACCCCGATCCCGTCGTCGTCCTCGAGCCGAAGCTCATCTACCGGACGACCCGGGGCGAGGTCCCGGAGGGTGAGCACGTGGTGCCGCTCGGGTCCGCGCATGTGACGCGCGAGGGGACCGACATCTCCCTGATCGCCTACGGCGCGATGGTTCCGCTCGCCGAGCGCGCGGCCGACGCGCTCGCGGGCGAGGCGTCGTGCGAGGTGCTCGACCTACGGACGCTGAAGCCGCTCGACGAGCAGTCGCTCCTCGCCTCCGTCGCGAAGACGGGACGCGCGATCGTCGTGCAAGAGGCGCCGCGCGTCGCCGGCTTCGCCGCCGAGGTCGCCGCAGTCCTCGCGGAGAAGGCGATCTTCGACCTGCGAGGCCCGGTGCTGCGGGTCACGGGTTACGACGTGCCCTACCCGTACTGGCAGCTCGAGGACGCGTACATGCCGTCGGTCGAGCGCGTCGTCGACGCTGCCCGCCGCGTCCTCGGCTCGTGACGCTGCACGAGATACCGCTCGAGCGACGGACGCTCCACGGCCACTTCTCGCGCGACCTCGAGCCGATCCTGACCGTCGACTCCGGTGACTCGATCGCGTTCGCCGCGCCAGACGCCGGCTGGGGAATCGGCCCGCCGCAGGACGTCGACGGGACCCGTGACCGCTTCGGTCCTCGTGACCCGGAGCTCGACCGCGGCCATCCGCTGATCGGGCCGGTGGCCGTACGGGATGCACAGGCGGGTCAGACGCTCGAGGTTCGGATCGACGAGGTGCGGGTCGGCGCGTGGGGCATCACGGACGCGGGGGGCTGGCACTCGCCGCTCAACGAGCGTCTCGGAGTCGCCGAGGGCGAGCCCGCCACTCTCGTGTGGGAGCTCGACGCGGAGACGGGCGTGGGCCGCGATCAAGCCGGTCGTGAGATTGCGCTTGCGCCCTTCCTCGGCGTCATCGGGATGCCGCCGGCGGAATCGGGCATCCATCCGACTGGGCCTCCGCGAGCGTGCGGGGGCAATATCGACTGCAAGGAGCTCGTGGCCGGCACGACGCTCTTCCTCCCGATCTCCGTCGACGGTGCGCTCGTCTCCGCAGGCGACGGACATGCGGCGCAGGGCGACGGCGAGGTCTCGCAGCTCGCGATCGAGGCGCCCGTCGACCGCGCTCGGCTGACCCTCACCCTGCGCGACGACCTGCCGCTGACGACGCCGATCGCGCGGACCTCCGAGGCCTGGCTGACGTTCGGGTTCGACGAGGATCTCGACGAGGCGGCGGCGATCGCGATCGACGGGATGCTCGACCTCATGGGGCGCGAGCACGGTCTCGAGCGTCGTGAAGCGCTTGCGTACTCGAGTGTCGTCGTCGACCTCCGCGTCACGCAGATGGTGAACGGAGCTCGCGGGATCCACGCGCGGCTCGCCCACGACGCGTTGCGCTTTCCTTCGGTCGCATGAGACTGGGTACATGAACGATGTGCTCGTGCAGGTCCTGCTCGTCGTGCTCTTCGCGCTCGCCTGCGGCGCTCTCGCTCTCGCGTGGATGCAGCGGCGGCTCGCGCTCGCGGCGGTGATCCTGTTTGCGGCCGCGCTCTGCGTCTGGGTGCTCGCCTTCGCCGCGATCGCTTCCGGCTTTCGAGGGGCGGACGACATCGTCGCGTGCGGGGACGAGTGCACGAGCCTCCACTACTCGGTCGTCGTCGGGCTCCTCGCGCCGCCGCTCCTCATCGCTCTCGCCGCGTTCGGCGGCATCGTCGTGCTCGAGCAGCGCCGCCGCGCTCGCCGCCTGCAATAGACGAGAATCGAAGCGTGCCGCACTCGTTCAAGCTGCCGGATCTCGGCGAGGGGCTCACGGAGGGCGAGGTCGCCCGGTGGCTCGTCGCCGAGGGGCAGGAGGTCGCGGAGGACGACCCGCTCGTCGAGATCCAGACCGACAAGGCGACGGTCGAGATCCCGTCGCCGTATGCGGGGACCGTGCTGCGGATCCTCGTCGCCGAGGGCGAAGTGGCGCCGGTGGGGGCGGTGCTCGTCGTCATCGGTGCGCCGGGCGAGGCGGTTCCCGAGACCCCGTCGCCCTCTGAACCCGCGGCCCAGCGAGAGCGGGCCGTCGGCTCAGACCGCCCCCTCGGGGCGAGTCGCAGCGACGCCGCTCGTGCGCAAGGTCGCCCAGGAGCTCGGAGTCGATCTCGCGACCGTGACCGGCACGGGCCCCGGAGGCAGGATCACCGACGACGACGTGCGGGCTGCCGCCACGGGCGGTGCAGTCGCCTCGGAGGGCCGCCGTGAGCCGCTGCGCGGCGTCCGCCGCGTGATCGCCGAGCACATGGCGCGGGCGCACCGCGAGGTGCCGCCGGTGACGTGGGTCGAGGAGTGCGACTTCGAGGAGGTCGAGCTCGAGCGCCTGCTCGCCACCGTCGTCGAAGCGGTGGCGGTGACGCTCCCGGACTTCCCCGAGCTGAACGCGCGCTTCGACGGCGACGCGATCGTCTATCTCGACCGCTACGACATCGGCGTCGCGGTGCAGACGGAGCGAGGGTCTCGTCGTGCCGGTCGTGCGCGGCGCCGACTCGCGCTCGCTCGACGACCTCGACGCGGAGATCCGGCGGCTCGCCGAAGGGGCGCGCGGAGGGTCACTCGAAGCCCGAGGAGGTGCGCGGCTCGACGTTCACGGTCACGAGCGCGGGCAAGCTCGCGGGCCTCTTCCAGACCCCGATCGTGAACCATCCCGAGGTCGCGATCCTCTCCATCGGCCGCGTCGCGCCGAGGGCCGTCGTACGGGACGGCGAGGTGGTCGTGCGCAAGCACCGGCACGATCGCCGTCACGTTCGACCACCGGGTCGTGGACGGCGCGCGAGCGGCGGCATTCGGACTCGCGGTGATTCGCAGGATCGAGAACGGCCCGGCGGGCTGATGCGCCCGCCGAGCCGTCCGATCAACTGCTGTTAGTCGTCGTTCCGGTCGAGCAGCTGGGCTCTGATCTCACCGCCGGGGAAGGTGCCGGAGTGCACGTTCGCGTACGTCACACCTGCCTTGAGCGCCGTCAGAACCTCGGCGAGCTCGCCGGCTGCGATGCCCTGGGCGGGGAGGCCCCCGACAAGGATCGCCTGGACGTCGGTCATGTCGAGCGTCCCGGTCACCGTCGCCTTGGTCGTGGTACCCGCCGGACAAGCCGGTGTGTCTGCAACCGGAGAGTTGTTCGTGGCCGAGTCGCACAGCCACAACACGATTCCTCCGTTCACACCCCTTTGCGCGAAGTGGATGTGCGCCTGCGTCGCCGGTGTCGTGAGCCCCGAGTACGAGAGCGTGTACTCGATGGACGTCGAATTCCGGAGCTTCAGCCTGATCTTGCCCTCCCGGTCGTGGAGACCGCCGGGACCTCCTGGAAGCCGATCAGCCTCTCCTTTATCGACCTCTTGCCGTTATTGCCCTTGCCGTGGTCAGCAGCACCTACCGAAGCGAGGACGCCGAGCAGTACAGCTCCCACGATCGCGATGATCGTGACGAGGCCAGTTCGTCTGGCCATATGAACACCCCCTGTTTGGGACGTCGCTGAGTCTACGCAGCTGCTCCGCAGACGGTTTCCATCCTCACAATTTCTAAACTGGTCACGTGGGAAGCTGGTACACGATCGGCCTCTGTCTCGGGCTGGGGCTCGGGCTCGGGCTTATCCTGTCCGGGCTCCTGGGGGTGAACAGGGTCGGAATCGGCGTGGCGGTGATCGCCGGTGCCGCTCTGGGCGCGGTCGTCGGGTACGCCGTCGGCGACGTCTGGGAAACGATCGCGGGCGGCGTCGGCGGGTTTCTCGGCGCGTTGGCCGCGGCCGCAGTCGTTCACGGCGCGATGCGTCGGGGTGCGACCCGGATGGGCGTCGCCGCATACGTCGGCGCGGCGGGCCTGCTCGTCTGCCTCGTCGCGCTCGTCCCGATCGCGGGCTACGTCCTGGCGGTCCTCCTCCCGCTCCTCGCTGCGCGGATGCGAGGCCGTGAGGCTGCCCGCTTCGCCGGGTTGCGGACACTCGCGAAATGAGCGGTCCGGGGCGAACGGCGCCCCTCGCGGCAGATCCGGTCGCAGCCCGGGAGCGGATGGTCGAGCGCCAGCTCCGCAGGCGCGGGATCTCGGACGAGCGCGTTCTCGCGGCCATGGCTCGCGTGCCCCGGCATCTCTTCGTCCCCGAGCACCTTCGCCACCTGGCCTATGAGGACGGCGCGCTCCCGATCGGCCACGGGCAGACGATCTCGCAGCCGTACATCGTCGCCACCATCTGCTCCCTGGTGCGGCTCTCGGGAGAGGAGCGGGCGCTCGACGTCGGCACGGGATCCGGGTACCAGGCGGCCGTGCTCGCCGAGCTCGCGGCGGAGGTGGTCACGATCGAGCGCGTGCCCGAGCTGGCCGAGCATGCCCGCGAGACGCTCACCCTCGCCGGCTACGACGGCGTCGAGGTGCGCCTCGGCGACGGGTCGCTGGGCGTGCCGGATCGAGCGCCGTTCGACGCCGTCGCGGTGGCCGCGGCCGCGCCCGCGATCCCGCCCGCGTTGTACGAGCAACTCGTGGACGGCGGGCGCCTCGTCCTCCCGCGCGGCGGCAGGTGGGGACAGGATCTCGTGCTGGTCGAGCGCACTGCGGACGGCCCGGTGGAGCGAGCCTCGGTCCCGTGCCGCTTCGTCCCGCTCGTCGGCGCCGAAGGCTTTACGAGTGCCTAACCCGTCCGGGGGTCGACTCGACGAGCCGCCCGGCTACTCTCCGACGTCTGTGGACACCGTTGCCGACCTCAAGCCGGGGATGTCCCGTGCCCGCATGGGACGGGCTCTACGGCGGCGCGCGAACTGGGAGCAGCTTGCGAAGTTCTGCTTCGTCGGCGCGACGGGCTACGCGGTCAACCTCGTCGTCTTCTCGTTCCTCGTGCTCGCCCTCGGCTTCCACTACGTGCCCGCGGCGATCGGCTCGTTCCTCGTCGCGGTCACGAACAACTACGTCTGGAACCGTGTCTGGACGTTTCGCGCTCAGCGCGGGCATGTCGCCTGGCAGGGCATGAGGTTCCTCGTCGTCTCTACCCTCGCGCTTGGTGCGAACCTCGTCGTCCTCACAGCACTCGTCGCCGTCGGGCTTCCGGAGGTGCCGGCGCAGGCGGTCGCGATCGTGCTCGTCACCCCGATCAACTTCGTCGGCAACAAGCTCTGGTCGTTCGGGCCGGGGTCGTAGCGCGGCCGCGCTCGCAGCGGCTTCGCTCCTCGCACTCCTCCTCGTTCCTTCCGCCCTAGGGCAGTCCGGCCCGGTCCGTGCGGAGCTCACCGAGGACGAGGCGGTCGAGCTCGCGGTCGAGCATCCGAAGGTCGCTGCCTGGCTCGACCGCTACCCGCCGGACCCGACGACGTCCGCCAGCTTCAGCGAAGACACGCGGACGTGGCTCGTGAAAGCCTGGTCGGGGGAGGCGGGCCAGATCGCGCAGGCCGTCGTCGAGGACACGACCGGACGCGTGACCGAGGCGTGGACCGGACCGCAGGTCGCGTGGAAGATGGCCCGCGGGCGAACCGGGGCGTTCGGCGGCAGGACGCTTCAGGCCTGGTACGTGTGGCTCGGCTTCTGCGTGCTCTTCTTCGCCGGGCTCGCGGACTTCCGCCGTCCCCTCTCGATGCGGAACCTCGACCTGCTCGTCCTGCTGTCGTTCTCCGTCTCGCTCCTCTTCTTCAACCGCGGAGAGATCTTCGCGAGCGTGCCGCTCGCGTATCCCGGTGCTCGCGTACCTCCTCGGCCGCAGCCTGTGGGTCGGTCTGCGGAGGCGCGAGCGATCGCCGCAGTTCGTCTGGCCGACGTGGGCCTTCGCCGCCGTGGCGGTGTTCCTGCTCGGCTTCCGCGTCGGGCTCAACCTCGAGACGCCGCGTGGGGTCATCGACGTCGGCCTCGCGGGCGTCGTCGGCGCTGATCGCATCCTCGACGGCGAGGCGCCGTACGGGAACATGCCGCGCACGGGCGACCTCGAGCCGTGCGGAGAGGCGGATACGGACGGCTTCATCCGCGAGCGGATCCAGACCAACGGCCGCTGCGAGGCTGCGATCGAGCGCGGCGACACGTACGGCCCGGTCTCGTATCTCGGCTACGTGCCTGCGACGCTCGTCTTCGGCTGGAGCGGGAAGTGGGACTCGCTGCCTGCGGCGCACGCGACATCGATCGCGTTCGACCTCCTCGCCCTCTTCGGCCTCGTGCTCGTCGGTCGCCGGTACGGAGGACTGCGTCTCGCGGCGATCCTCGCCTTCGCCTGGACCGCGTACCCGTTTACCGCGTACACGCTGAACGCGAACACGAACGACACGATCATGCCCGCGTTCCTGGTCCTCGGCTTCTGGCTCGCGTCCTCCGCCTGGGCGCGCGGGAGCGCGGTCGCGCTCGCGGGCTGGGCGAAGTTCGGCGCGCTCCTGCTCGCGCCGCTCTGGGCCGGCTATCCGCGGCTCACGCTCCGGCGGGCGCTGGCGTTCGCAGCCGCATTCGCCGCCGCCACCGTGGCCGCGTTCGCGATTCTCCTGCTCGAGCCGAGCCTGTGGGACGCGGTGCGCACGTTCTGGGGCCGGAGCGTCGGTTACCAGTCGAGCCGCGACTCGCCGTTCTCGCTCTGGGGCTGGGGCCAGTACCACGCGGAGGGGATCCCGGATCTCGGCTTCGTCCAGCCGGTGGTCGCGGGACTCGCGGTCGTGCTCGCGCTGGTCGTCGGGATCGTGCCCCGCGAGAAGGGGCCGTTCGAGCTCGCAGCACTGACGGCGGCGGTGCTGGTCGCCTTCCAGCTCACGCTCACCCACTGGTTCTACCTCTACCTCCCGTGGGTGCTCCCCTTCGTCGTCCTCTGGCTCGTCCTGCCCAGGATCGTGGAGCCGACGCGCGAGGACTACGGCACGGAGATGCGCAGCGACTCGATCGCGGTCGCCTTGCCCGACTCCGCGTCGGAGTCGATCACGGCGCCTTCGATCCGCACGTCGCCCTGAGCGGTCTCGAAGCGCACGGGCATCCCGGTGCGCATGCGCCGAACCGCGAGCTCGATCTCGACGCCGATCACGGACTCGTGAGGGCCGGTCATGCCCGCATCGGTGATGAACGCGGTTCCGCGCGGGAGCACGCGTGCATCGGAGGTCTGGACGTGCGTGTGGGTCCCGACGACCGCGGTCACCCGGCCGTCGAGCCAGCGTGCGAGCGCCGCCTTCTCGCTCGTCGCTTCGGCATGGACGTCGACGAGGACGAACGGCGTCTCCGCGGCCGCGGTCTCCACCAGCGCGTCGATGACCTCGAACATCGAGGTGGCGGGGTGCAGGAAGAGCGAGCCCAGGACGTTCACGACCGCGAGCTTCGCCCCGTTCCTAGCAGGCACGAACGTCAGCCCGCGGCCGGGCGTGTTGGTCGAGGTGTTCGCGGGCCGGACGATCCGGTCGGAGCTCTCGAGGTACGGGCCGATCTCGGATCGCCGAAAGGCGTGGTTGCCGAGCGTGATCGCGTCGACTCCGGTAGCGAGGATGCGGTCGGCGAGCCTCGGCGTGATCCCGATTCCGTCGGCGGCGTTCTCACCGTTCACGACGCAGACGTCGATCTCGCGCTCTGCCCGCAACCCGGCGAGACGCGCCTCGAGGGCACCGCGGCCCGGTGCACCAACGACGTCGGCGATGAAGAGGATGCGCACGGGGGTGCGGAAGACTAACTACGGCACGCCGAGCGACGCCGACGGGTAGACCTCGATCGAGACGTTGTTACCGCCATCCGTGGCGAAGCGTGCGAGAGCCTGCTTCTCGTACCGGCGGATGTTGACGACGCGGCCGAGCTTCGACGAGCCCGCCGCGACGCTCGCGCCCACCGTGAGCGCCCTGTCCGGGACCACATTGTCGATCGCGACGACGAGCGAGGGCGCCGAGCTCGGGCGGAGCTCGATCTCCGAGCCGACCGTCCACCCTGCGACGACCTGGTCGCGGATCGCGACGACGGTGCCGTCCACGGGCGCGTAGACGTCGGTCCCGGCCACGGCCCCGACGTCCAGCGTGCGGAGCTCGCCGCCCTCGAGCTGGTACCAGGCGAGCCCTGTGGGCGACGACCCGGTGATCCGGCGCCACAGCCGCGCCAGCAGCCCCTCGTTCGCCTGCGGGCCGACCGGCTGGAGGACGAGCGCGCCCTCCTCCGAGCCGTGGAACCCGACCGCGGTCACGCCTCCCTGTGCGATCGGCGATTGCACGCGGACGTTTCCGACGGATGCGAGCACCTGCGTCTGCGGCGCCTCCGAGGTCATGGGCAGCGGAGGCGGGACGGCCACGACGCTGGAGCCGTCGCCCGCGCTCCCGTCGAACGCCGTCAGCAGAAGTGTCGCGACGCCGAGTACGCCCACCACCACAGCGAGTGCGAACCAGCGCGCGCGTGCCTGAGCCCGCCGCCGGTGGGCACGCAACCTCGCAGCGTGCCGGGAGCGCGGAGTCGTCATCGCCCGGACCGTAGCAAGCTCTCCCGCGGGAACGACCGCCGTGACAAGCACGGGTCGGCGGTACGATCAACCCGCAGATGGGGACCCCGGGTCCGACGATCCAGATCCCGCGGTGGGTACAGCTCGTGGGCCTCCCCGTGCTCCTCGTGCTCGCGTTTCTCATGGCGAGCACCCTCGGCCACGTGCTCTTCCTGTTCCTGACCGCGTCGGTGATCGCGTTCATGCTGAACCCGCTCGTTCGTGACCTCACCCGCCTGAAGCTTCCGAGGGCCCTGTCGGTGATGGTCGTCTACACGATCTTCGCCGCGATAGTCGTCGCGCTCCTGATCGCCATCGGCATCGTCGCGGTCGACCAGGCGCAAAACGCGGGCGAGCGGATCGACGAGTACGTCTCGAACGAGGATCCTCTGACCGGCCTCACTGCCGCCGAGCGTGACGTCGACGGGCTCCAGCTGTGGCTCGACGACCACGGTCTCGAGCGCATCCGGGTGCAACGGCAGATCAACGACTGGGTCGACTCGCTCAGCGCGGGCAAGGTCTCCGGCTACGTGCAGCAGGGGATCGAGTTCGCGCAGGGCGCCGCGATCTCGGTCGTGCTGCTGCTCTTCTCGCTGATCCTCATCGTCGTGATCTCGATCTACATGCTCCTCGACATGCCGCGGCTCGAGCGGTCGATCGACTCGCGCTTCCCGCCCCACGGCGGGCCGCCGCTCACGGAGCAGATCGAGAGCGCGCTCTGGGGCTACGTGAAGGGCCAGGCGATCCTGTCGACGGTCATCGGCGCGAGCGCGGGGATCGGCATGTGGGTCCTCGGCGAGACCGGCCTCGTGGAGGGCGCGCAGGAGTACGCGCTCCTCTTCGGGCTCTGGACGGCCTTCATCGAGGTGATCCCGTACATCGGTCCATGGCTCTCGGCGGTGCCACCCGTGATCTTCGCGCTGTTCGCCGACCCGCCATGGGGAGTCGTCTGGGTGGCCGCCCTCTTCCTCTTCATCTACCAGGTGGAAGGTCACGTGGTCGTCCCGAACGTGATGGCGAGCGCGCTGCGGCTACACCCGCTGCTCGTGATCTTCGGCCTGCTCGCAGGCGGGGAGCTGTACGGGATCGCAGGCGTGCTCGTCGCCCTGCCGACGATGGCCGGCCTGCGTGCAATCTGGGGGTTCTTCCAACCGCGCGTCCGGCTCGAGCGCTGGGACGAGGGCGCGCCCGAAGTGCCGGTCGAGGTCGAGCTCGAGCCGCCGGAGTCCGAGCAGCCGAAGGCAGCCAGCGGGCAGCGCTAGGGTCCTGCGCGTGTGGGAGACGATCGCCGCCGAGGCTGCCGCCGAGAGCCCGCTCTGGGCCGAGGCGCTGCTTCCGGAGCGTGCGCCCGAGCCCGTCTTCTCGCCGCTCGCCCCGCCCGAGCTCGTGCTCGGCGTCGAGACGATCTACGAGGGCTACCTCGTGCACTACGGCCGCGCTCGTCTGTTCTCGCCGCTCGATCCTGACGTCGCGCTGCTGCTCGGCGACTACCTCTATGCGCACGGGCTCGTGCGGGTCGCCGAGACCGGGAACGTCGCCGCGGTCGCGGATCTCGCCGAGCTCATCTCGCTGTGCACCCAGGCGCGGTCCGAGGGGCGCGACGGCGACGGCCCGGCGTGGGCCGCGACCGCGGCGCTCCTCTCCGGCGGTGGGCTCGAGAACGCGCGCGACGCAATGCGCCTCGGCGGCGACTCCGATGCGCTCGAGCGCATCGCGCGGGAACGCGCAGGCGACGGCCCAGTCGAGACCGCCCTCGCAGCCCACGCGCGCCTCGTGGGTTAGAGTCGCGTCGATGATCGCTCTAGCCCCGTTCCTCGCCGACGCGGCCGAAGAGGGCAGGAACGTCATCCTCTCGATGCTCGTCGTCGGGCTGATCTTCGTCGCCGTGATCCTCATTGGCGACCTGAACGCCTGGCGCAGCCACCGGAAGCACCGGTCGTAAGCCGAGGCTTGCCTCGCTCGCGGGAGGCGAGTTGACGACGGCGTTCGACCTGGCACTGCCCACGCCCGGCGCCCGCGACCCGCAGGCCGCGAGCGCCGAGCCCTTGCCTCAGGGCACGAAGGGCGTGAAGTCCTGCGTGCAGGTCGAAGTCGCTGGAGCGTTGCTCGTCAGCAAGTACGTGCTCGCGATCGCGTCCGCGCATTGCGACAGGAACAACGAGGTGTGGCCCCATCCCTCGACCGTCAGAAGACGAGAGTTGGGCAGGAGGCCGTCAACGGTCACGGCTCCTTCGTACCGCGTCGCCGGGTCGTAACGCGTCCCGATCACGAGCACCGGGTTCGCAGTCAGCTTGTCGAAGGGCCCCGTGTACCTGTCGGCATCGGCGGTCGGCCATTCCGCGCAGATGCTCGACACCCAGGTCCAGAGACGGCCGAAGTAGCCGAATGCCGCATCCGAGGCCGCGCCTGCGGCCGACCAAGCGGCGTACGAGTCAGGGTTGTCGCTGTCGGTGCAGGCGACTGCGGGGAAGCCCTCGACGAAGTTCGGGTACTGTGGGAAGCCCCGCTTCGCGATGTACATGGGTCGGGCCTGGAACTCCTTGATCCGTGCGCGGAGGGTCGCCGAACTGCCCTCGGCCGACTCGATGTCCGCGAGAAGCGCGGCGAAGTCCTCCCAGCTCGCCGAGTCGTACATCGCTCGGAGCGTGATCCCGATCAGGTTGGTGTAGTCGATGACGGTCGGGTCAGCCTTGACCTCGTCGACGAGGTCGGCGAAGCGGGCCGCCGAGCCCGGTCCGAACGCACAGTCACCCGCGTCGCAGAGGCGGAAGAACTCGTTCAAGGTCGCCATCGCCCCGGCGTCGCTGCGGAGCCGGGTCGAGAACGGGATCCCTTGCTGTCCCGGTGCACCTGTCGTCCACGCGATCGGGTCGAGGACGCCGTCGACGATGACGGCGCGGACCTTGTCGGGGAAGATGCTGGCGTACGTGGTGCCGAGGAATGACCCGTACGAGTAACCCGCGTACGTCAGCTTCTCGTCGCCGACGGCTTGTCGCAGCAGGTCCAGGTCACGAGCGACGTTTGCGGTCGACATGTGGTCGCCGATCTGTCCTCCGCGCTGATCGCACGCGGCGTCCAGGTAGCGGTCGGCCGTGATCCAGAGCGCTTCCTCGGCCGGCGTGAACGGGAACGCGAACGGCGTGAAGAACGGCTCCCACTGCTTCGGGTTCCCGAAGCAGCGAAACGCCGTGCTGCGGATGATCCCGCGCGGGTCGAACCCGACGAGGTCGAACTTCGCGCGCACCTCGTCGCCGTAGAGGAACGGGCCTGCGCCGAGCAGGAAGTCGATGCCCGAGCCCCCTGGCCCACCAGGGTTCAAGAACAGCGAGCCGATGCGCTGGCTTGGATCCGTGGCGGGCAGTCGCGCCACGGCGATCGAGATCGTGCCGCGCTGTGTGTCGTAGTCGAGCGGCACTTGGACGGTCCCGCACTCGAACGGGCCAATCTGCTTGAAGCACGGGCTCCATGCGATCGTGGGCTTGCCGGGTGCAGCCATGCCGCTCTCGCCGCTCAACCCGAGCGCGAGAGCGACGGCGCCCAGCGCGGCTAGTGCGAACCAGCGCTTGGCCATGATCCCCCTCCCTGTCGGTGACGGCTGCACTTTCCGCCTGTTGGCCGTTAGTGTCAAGTAGCGCAAGTGGACACCCCCGCGGCTGCGCGCACATGCAGCGATCTCGCTTGCCCGAGGTGACGCGGAGCGGGCCGGGCGGCTGGTCGGCGCAGCCGCAGCCCTCCGGCTCGATACGGGTGGTGTTCGCACCGAGTCGCTCCCGCCGGAGGTGCCTGATCGTGCGCGAGCAGAGGGCGCGGCGCTCGGCTTCGACGAGGCCGTGGAGTACGCCCTCGCCTCCATAGACTGACGCCGGTGGCGCCTCCTAAGGATCTGCGCGAGTGGATCGCGCTCCTCGAGCGCGAGGGCGAGCTTCGGCGCATCTCGGCCGAGGTCGACCCCGACCTCGAGATCACGGAGATCGTCGACCGGGTGGTCAAGGCGGGCGGGCCGGCGCTGCTCTTCGAGAAGCCGAAAGGGTCGAGCCACCCGCTCTTGATCAACCAGTTCGGCACCGAGCGGCGCATGTGCCTCGCGCTTGGCGTCGAGAAGCTCGACGAAGCGGCGGCCAAGCTCGGCGACGTCCTCGACATGCAGCCGCCCGAGGGGCTCGTGGAGAAGGTCAAGGGGCTCCTCAAGCTGAAGTCCGTCGCGGACTCGCTGCCGAAGACGGTCTCCAAGGGCGCGTGCCAGGAGGTGTTCTACGAAGGGGACGACATCGACCTGGGGCGGCTGCCGATCCAGCGCTGCTGGCCGGGCGACCCGGCGCCGTTCATCACCCTGCCGGCCGTGATCACCAAGGACCCGAAGACGGGCGTCCGTAACGTCGGCATGTACCGGATGCAGGTGATCGACCGGCGCTCGACGTTCATGCACTGGCAGATGCACAAGGACGGCCGAGCCGACCTGCTCGCAGCCGAGGACGGGCGCATCCCGGTCGCGGTCGCGATCGGGCTCGACCCCGTCACCGCGTACTCGGCGAGCGCGCCACTCCCGCACCACCTGGACGAGCTCATGCTCGCTGGGTTCCTGCGCGGCGACCAGGTCGAGCTCGTGCGCTGCAAGACCATCGACCTCGAGGTACCGGCTAACGCCGAGATCGTCCTCGAGGGACACGTCTCGCGCGACGATGTCGGCATCGAGGGCCCGTTCGGTGACCACACGGGCTACTACTCGCACGCGGAGGAGTTCCCCATCTTCCGACTGACTGCGATGACGATGAGGAGAGACGCGATCTACGCGTCCATCGTCGTCGGCAAGCCGCCCGCCGAGGACGCCTGGCTCGGCAAGGCGACCGAGCGCATCTTCCTCCCCGCGGTCAGGATGACCCTCCCCGAGATCGTCGACTACGACCTCCCGGTCGCGGGCGCGTTCCACAACTGCGTGATCGTCTCCATCCGCAAGGCCTTCCCCGGCCACGCGCAGAAGGTCATGCACGCGCTCTGGGGCCTCGGGATGCTCTCGCTCTCGAAGTCGATCGTCGTCGTCGACCACCACGTCGACGTCCACGACTACGCCGACGTCTTCTTCCGAGTCACTGCCAACGTCGACCCGAAGCGGGACGTGCTCGTCACCGAAGGCCCGCTCGACCACCTCGACCACGCGCCCGGACGGCAGTTCTACGGCGGCAAGCTCGGCATCGACGCGACGCACAAGCTGCCCGAGGAGGATGCTCGCCCGTGGCCGCGGGAGATCGACATGAGCGAGGAGATCCGCGACCTCGTCACCAGGCGCTGGCAGGAGTACGGGATCGGGAGGGTCTGACCGCCATTGCAACACACGCCCTCCGGACCGGTCAGAATCAGACGTCGTTGCGACACCTCGTCACGTCGTTGACACTGGCGACGGGCGATCGATTGAATCCAGCCCAGGTTCGTCTTGAGCGATAACGGCAACGACAATCCGCACCTCCCGGGACCGAGCCTCTGGCCGATCGCCTTCGCGATCGGGGTCGCGTGTCTCCTCCTCGGCCTCGTCCTCAACTGGATCGTCGCGCTCGTCGGCGCGATCCTCGTGGTCGTCTTCGGGCTCCTCTGGGCGCGCGACGTCACGCGCGAGGTGCGCGGCGAGGTTCCGCAGGTCGAGCCCGAGGTGCGTGCGGTCGACGCGGGCGCCGTCGCAGGCGCGGTCCCCGAGCCGCTCCCCGCCTACACCCGCTCGCGCTTCCTCGAAGCGTCGCTCATCGGGCTCTCCGCGGGGATGGGAGCGGTGCTCACGCTTCCGGTGCTCGGCTTCATGGTCCTGCCGTCCTTCACGAACGTCGAGGAGGACGAGGCGGACCTCGGCCCGATCGACAACTTCCCCGAGGGCCAGTACGTCATCGCGACCTACCTCGCGCTCCCCGAGCGCGGCGAGGTCACCAGGCGGACCGCGTTCGTCCGCAACAACGGACAGACCGACGAGGGTGAGCAGAGCTTCACGATCCTGTACAGCCGCTGCGTCCATCTCGGCTGCCCGGTGCAGCCGAACGGCCCGATCGACGAGGCCGGGATGACCAAGGTCAACGGGGTCGAGCTCCGGCCGGTGCTCGCCCAGTCGTTCGGCTGCCCATGCCACGGCGGCCTGTACGACGCGGAGGGCAACCGCCAGGCCGGCCCGCCCGTCCGCTCGATGGATCGCTACTCGTTCTCGATCCGCAACGGCAACCTCATCCTCGGCGAGCTGTTCGCGGTCGGGAGCGTCTCGGGCACCGGAGCGACCGCCACGATCTCGAGGTACCCGTGGTCCACGCCGGGAACGCACGTCGACGGGATCGAGGCCTGGCTCTACCCGATCGTGCCGAGTCAGGTGACGGGGTAATGGCGAAGGTCAAGTCGAGGCGGTCGAAAGCCGTCGAGATGGCCGTTCTCGTGCCGCTCGATTGGATCGACGAGCGCTCGGGGGCGGTTCGCGGCACGAAGTGGTTCCTCTTCAGGAACGTCCCGCGCGACGTCAGCTGGGCGCAGACGCTCGGCTTCGCGACCCTCATTGCGTTCGCGGCCCAGGCGCTGACCGGCGCGATCCTCGCCATGTACTACAAGCCGTCGTCGGAGATCGACCCGCTCACGGGGAAGCCGATCGCCTACGTCTCGATCGAGCACATCACGAACGACCTCACGCTCGGCTGGCTCGTGCGCGGGATGCACCGCTGGGGCGCGAGCGTCTTCGTGATCCTGCTCTTCCTGCACATGGGCCGCGTGTTCCTGTTCGGCGCGTACAAGTACCCGCGCGAGCTCCAGTGGATCACCGGCGTGCTGATCCTCGCGACCGGGATGCTGATGGGCTTCACGGGCTACCTGCTGCCGTGGGACCAGACGGCGTACTGGGCGACGGTCGTCGGCATCAACCTGAACGGGACCGCGCCCTTTGCCGGCCCGTGGCTCGCCCAGTTCCTCGCGGGCGGGCCGGAGATCGGCTCCGACACGCTCGCGAAGTGGTACGCGCTGCACATGCTGCTCGTTCCGGGCGCGCTCATAGCGCTCATCTTCGTCCACCTCTACCTCGTCACGCGGCTCGGCGTGACGTCGCCGCCGTGGTCGAAGGAGCAGGCCGGGCGCGACCGGCCGGAGGTCCCGCAGCCCAAGGGCGCGCGCGCCGGCCTCGTCCGCGGCTCGGGTGGCGGCGACTGATGGCCCGCGACCTCGGCGAGCGGAACCGCGAGTGGTTCGCCCGCTACAAGGACGACGTCAAGAGGGAGGGCAAGCCCTTCTTCCCGCGAGCGATGCTCCACGACACGATCATGGGGTTCGTCGCGATCCTCGTGATGATCGGCCTGGCGATCATCTGGTACTACGACGCGGACGGCGTCGAGCCCGGGATCCTCGGGCCGTGGTACACGGAGCCGGCGGACCCGGGGACGACGGACTTCGTCCCGCGGCCCGACTGGTACTTCTACTTCCTCTTCTACCTCCTCCGGATCTTCGAGTGGCCGGAGACGGTCTTCATCGCGACCGTCGGGATTCCGACCATCTGCCTCATCCTCCTGATCGGGCTTCCGTTCTACGACCGCCGCCCGGAGCGCAGGCCGTCCCGGCGGCCGGTCGCCATGGTCGCGGCGGTGCTGACCGTCATCTCGATGGGCGTCCTCACGTACAAGGGCGCGACCGCGAGCGAGGCACTCGGCTCGGAGCTGATCGTGCTCGTCCCGGAGTGGTCGGAGGAGCAGGGCTTCGCCGACGAGCCGCTGGCCGTCGAGGGCGCCGAGCTGTTCGCGGTCTCCGGCTGCCTAAACTGCCACACGTACCTCGGACAGGGCGCGGGCAACCTCGGCGCGCCCGACCTCTCGGCGGTGGGGCAGACGAACGACGCGGCCTACTTCGTCCAGTATCTCTCGAACCCGGCGGCGTTCGGGAACACCGTCATGGGCTCGTACTCGTACCTCGGGGAGGAGAACCTCGCGGCTCTCGGGGCGTTCCTCGAGGCCTCGAAGGGCGGCGCAGAGTCCCCGTAGGGGTGAGGCTTGCCTCGCCCTACTCGCGATCGAGCGGGATACGCTCTGGCCGTGCGCGTCTTCCTCGGCGTGACTGGCGCTTCCGGCGCTCCCTACGCCGAGCGGCTGCTTCGGGCGCTCGTCGCGGCGGACTGCGAGATCGGCCTCTCGGCTTCGCGCTCCGGCATCGAGGTGCTCGCGACCGAGCTCTACCGCGACCCCTCGCTGGAACGTGACGAGGTCCTGTCCCGATTCGTCGGAGACGCCGCGGCGCAGGTCACGGTGTACGGCGAGAACGACTTCGGGAGCCCGTACGCGAGCGGCTCTGCGAAGGTCGACGCGTACGTGATCTGCCCCTGTTCGATGGCGACGGTGGGGACGCTCGCGGCCGGCGCGATGCAGAACCTCGTCCACCGGGCGGCCTCGGTTGCGCTCAAGGAGCGCCGGAAGCTGGTGCTCGTCCCTCGCGAGACGCCGCTCTCGTCGATCCACCTCCGGGGCCTCGCGACCCTGAACGAGGCCGGCGCCGTCATCCTCTTCGCCGCGCCGGGCTTCTACCACGGCGCCGAGAGCGTCGACGACCTGGTGAACTTCGTCGTCGCGCGCTGCCTCGACCAGCTCGGGATCGAGAACGCACTGGCCGCGAGGTGGGGGGAGTCGTGACGACCGCTCGCCCTCGGCTCGCGGTCGCGGGGGAAACCATGTTTCCCCCGCGTGCCCCCTTCTTCCTGAGAGCGTGGGGAACCTCCCGGTTCCCCACACCCCTCCCCGATCACGAGCCGGGGGCCGGCTCGTGACGCACGAGACCGGGACGCTGGCACCCGACGAGGTGCGCAGGATGTTCGACCGCATCGCGCCGGTGTACGACGCGATGAACCGTGTGATGACGGCAGGGCTCGACCGGCGCTGGCGCAAGCTCGCCGTGCGTGAGGTCGTCTGGCCGGGCGACCGCGTCCTGGACGCCTGCTGCGGGACCGGGGACCTCGCAGTCGAGGCAGAGCGGCGCGGCGGGCGGGTCGTCGGGCTCGACTTCTCCGAGCGGATGCTCGAACGGGCGCGCCCCAAGTCCGGCGCGATCGAGTGGGTGCAGGGCGACGCGATGGCGCTGCCGTTCGCCGACGGAGAGTTCGACGCCGTGACCGTCGGCTTCGGTGTCCGCAACCTCGAGGACCTCGGCCGCGGGCTGGCCGAGCTCGCACGCGTCCTCCGGCCCGACGGCAAGATCGCGGTGCTCGAGATCACCCGTCCGCGCGGGCTCCTGCGGCCGTTCTTCCGCCTCTGGTTCGACGTCCTCGTGCCGTTGGCGGGCAAGGTGCTGCCGGGCGGGAACGCGTACACCTACCTCCCGGCGAGCGTGCGCCGCTTCCCGGGGCCCGAGGATCTCGCCCGGCTCATGAGGGACGCCGGCTTCCGCGACATCCGGTATCGCCTGCTCGGCGGCGGCAGCGTTGCGTTGCACACGGCGGTGAGGCCGTGAGCGCCGTGAGCGCCCAGGCCGTTCTCCAGGACGCGCGACCGTTCCTCGACGAGCTCGAGCAGCGGCTCGCGCTCGCGGTCGAGCGTTACCCGGGCCTCGTGGCGGCGGTCGGCCGGAACGCGGTCGCTGCCGGTGGGAAGCGCCTGCGCCCGCTGCTCGTGCACCTGACCTCGCCTTCGCGCGAGCGGGCCGTGCGCGGTGGCGCCGCGATCGAGCTCGCCCACGTCGCGACGCTCGTCCACGACGACCTCATCGACGGCGCCGAGCTTCGGCGCGGCCGTCCGTCCGCCTGGCACGAGCACGGAGAGGGCGCCGCACGCACCGGAGGCGACTACCTCTTCTCGCGCGCGTTCGCCGAGTTGGCAGACGCCGGTGACCTCGAGGGCGTCGAGATCCTCGCGCGGGCCTGCCTCGCGATCGTCCGCGGCGAGGCGATGCAGCGGCTCCAGGCCCACGATCCCGAGACGCCCATCGACGCCTACCTCGAGCGCATAGAGCTCAAGACCGGACGGCTCTTCGGAGCGGCCTGCCTCCTCGGCTCGCGCGACGAGCGGCTCGGCGAGTTCGGGCGCGCGCTCGGGATCGCATTCCAGATCGCGGACGACATCCTCGACTGCGTCGGCGACACGATCGAGACGGGGAAGATCCCCGGCGCGGACCTGCGCGAGGGCGTCCCCACCCTGCCGCTGATCCTCGCCGCGCGCGAGGACGAGGTCGTGAGGCGTGCGCTGGCCGGCGGCCCGCTCGAGGAGGCGCTCGTCCGGGTCGCGGCGACGAGCGCGCTCGAGCAGTCCCGCGCGCTGGCGCTCGACTACGCTAGGACGGCGAGGGAGCTCCTGCGGGACGAGCCCGATCTCGAGGCGCTCACGCACATCGTCATCGACCGGGAGCGGTGAACGAGATGGCCGTCGCCGAGCTGCGCACGCTGGAGCCGATTCGCGAGAAGCTGGAAGCGCGCGAGCGCCTCGACTTCGACGACGGCGTCGCGATCCTCGAGTCGGACGACCTGCTTGCGATCGGCGAGCTCGCCGACCTCGCGCGCCGGCTCCGCGGCGGGACGGACGAGGCGTACTTCGTCCAGAACCTGTACGTGAACCAGACGAACGTCTGCCGCGTGAAGTGCAAGTTCTGCGCCTTCGCGGCGACGCGGAAGCAGGAGCACGCGTACACGTTCACCGCCGAGGAGCTCGTCGAGGACGTGCTCCGGCAGCGCGAGGCGACCGGGTTCACCGAGATCCACATGGTCAACGGCGAGAGCCCGCACGTGGACTTCGACTTCTACCGCGACACGACGGCCGCGCTGCACGAAGCGCTTCCCGAAGTGCACCTCAAGCTCTACACGGCCTCCGAGATCCACCACATGACGACTCTCTCGGGGCTCACGCACGAGGAGGTGCTCCGCGAGCTCAAGTCGGTCGGCCTGGGGTCGCTCCCGGGCGGAGGCGCCGAGGTCTTCGCCGACCGCGTGCGCCGGCTCGTCGCGCCGGGGAAGGAGAGCCCCGAGATCTGGTTCCACGTCCACGACACTGCGCACAAGCTCGGCATCCCGACGCATTGCACGCTCCTCTACGGGCATGTGGAGACCTACGAGGAGCGCGTGGACCACCTCATCCGGCTCCGCGAGCAGCAGGACCGGACCGGTGGCTTCCTCGCCTTCGTCCCGCTCGCGTTCCACCCCGAGAACACGGTCTTCGAGAGGCGCGGCTGGCGCCACACGACCGGCACCGACGACCTGAAGATGCTCGCGCTCTCGCGCCTGCTGCTCGACAACATCCCGAACGTCAAGGCCTACTGGATCATGATGGGAATGCCGCTCGCCGCCGTGGCGCTCCACTTCGGCGCGAACGACGTCCAGGGCACCGTCGTGCGCGAGGAGATCTTCCACGCCGCAGGGGCGCGCACGGAGACGGAGCAGAAGATCGAGGAGCTCGTCCGCTACGTGCGCGAGGCGGGGCGGATCCCCGTCCAGCGCGACACGCTCTACAACGAGCTTCGCCGGTGGTCATGACCGAGTTCGTGTCCGCGGTCCCGATCATCCCGGCGCGGGACATCGACGCTGCCGCCGCCTGGTACCGCGACGAGCTCGGGTTCGACGTGTTCCATCTCGAGCGCGAGTACGGGATCGTGGGCCGCGGCGAGTCCTGGATCCACTTCTGGGGCCCGAGCGAGATCGCCCCCGAGGACTCGATGACGATGATTCGGCTCGGCGTCCGAGGCATCGACGAGCTCTACGCGCACTGCCAGGGCCGCGACATCGTTCATCCCAACGCCCCGCTCGAGGAGACGCCGTGGGGGTTCCGCGAGTTCTCCGTCCGGGACCGGGACGGGAATCTCGTCACCTTCTTCGAGACGCCCAACGGGTATGAGCCGCGAGGCAACTCGTGATCCGGCTCGGCCGCATTTCGTACGTGAACATGGCTCCCGTCTTCCACGGGCTCGAGGCGGACGTCGAGGAGGTCGTAGGCGTCCCGACGGAGCTCACGCGGATGCTGCTCGACGGCGAGCTCGACATCGCCCCGATCCCGTCGATCGACTACGCCCGGAACGCCGACCGGCTGCGCATCCTGCCGAGGCTCTGCGTCTCCTCCGAGGGCGCGGTCGACTCGATCCAGCTCGTCACTCGCCTGCCGTTCCCGCAGGTGAGCTCGGTCGCGGTGACGCCCGAGAGCGCGACCTCGGTCGTGCTCGTGCGCATCCTGCTTCCGAAGGCGGAGATCGTGCCCCTCGGTACGGACGCCGACGCGACGCTCCTCATCGGGGACGCCGCGCTGAAGAGCGCGTACGAGGATCCGACCCCGCACTTCGACCTCGGGCGGCTGTGGCTCGACAAGACGGGGCTGCCGATGGTGTTCGCGGTGTGGGCTGCGCTGGAACCGGTCGTGGATGGGCTGGCCGAGCTCGAGCACTCCTTCGTCGCGTCCGTCCGCCTCGCACGCTCCGAGCCGGAGCGCCTCGCGCGGCAGGCGAGCGAGATCTACGGCTACCCGCCGGGCTTCCTCGCGCGCTACTTCGAGAAGCTCCGCTACAGCTTCGGTCCGCGCGAGCGCGCCGGCCTGTACACGTTCCTCGAGATGGCGCGCGACGTGGGCGCACTCGACCACGTGCCCGAGCTCCGGTTCGTGCGCCAGGAGATCCCCGCATGACCGTGGCGGAATCGCAGCTGTCTGTGGAACGCGTGCTCGAGCGGGCGCTCGACGGCGAGCGGATCTCGGACGAGGACGCGGTCGCGCTGCTCAGCTCGCGCGACCTCGTGGCCGTCGGCCGCGTCGCGAACGAGATCCGGAGTCGCCTCGTCGACCCCTCGCGCGTCACGTTCATCGTCGACCGAAACCTCAACTACACGAACGTCTGCGTCACGGACTGCGACTTCTGCGCGTTCTACCGCCGGCCGGGAGACCAGCGCGAGAGCTACCTCCTGCCGAAGCCGGTCATCTTCAAGAAGATCGAGGAAACGCTCGCGCTCGGCGGCACCGGCCTCCTCATGCAGGGCGGGCACCACCCCGACCTCGGCATCGACTACTACGAGGATCTCTTTCGCTCGATCAAGGCGCGCTACAAGATCCACCTCCACGCGCTGTCGCCGCCGGAGATCCAGCATGTCGCGCGCCGCTCCAAGCTCACCGTCCCCGAGACGCTCGCGCGGCTCCGCGACGCGGGCCTCGACTCCGTTCCCGGCGGCGGCGCCGAGATTCTCGTCGACCGCGTGCGGAAGATCATCGCGCCGAAGAAGACCACGAGCGACGCTTGGCTCGACGTCATGCGCCAGGCCCACCGCCTCGGCATGTCGACGACCGCGACGATGATGTACGGCCACGTCGAGACGGTCGCGGAGCGGGTCGAGCACATGCGCCGGATCCGCGAGCTCCAGGACGAGACGAGGGGCTTCCGCGCGTTCATCTCCTGGACGTTCCAGCGCGACGGCAACCGTCTCGACGACCTGGTGCCGGAGGAGACGCGGCCGACGTCGTTCGACTACCTCTTGACGCAAGCCGTCTCCCGCATCTACCTCGACAACGTCCCCCACATCCAGTCGTCGTGGGTGACGCAGGGGATGAAGGTCGGCCAGGTCGCGCTCGGCTTCGGCGCCGACGACATGGGCTCGGTGATGATCGAGGAGAACGTCGTCTCGGCGGCCGGGACCACGCATCGCACGACGACCGACGAGCTCGTCCACCTGATCCGGGCGGTCGGGAAGATCCCCGTCCAGCGGGACACGCTCTACCGCGAGGTCAAGGTCTTCGCCTGACCACCCGGTCGAAGGCGACGAGCGCGCCGACGGCGACGACGAGCATGGCCGCGGCGATCCAGCCCCACGGAGGGTCCCATCCCTTCGGCTCCGCCTGCACCGAGCGCACGAGCGAATCGACCGCGGCTGCCGGCGAGCTTGCCTCGGGCGTGGCACCCGCGTCGGCGACGAGCTCAGCGAGCCGCACCTGTCCGATGTCCTCGCTCCAGGCCCCGAGCCGGTGGCCTACGAGCACGACGAGCGTTCCGTCGAGCCCGGCCTCGCGCGCGATCTCGGAGGCGACCGCGTTCGGGCCGCCCCTGATCTCCGAGTTCGCGGACGCCGGCAGGAACGCGACCTTCGGGTCGGAGCCGACGATCTGCGGGAAGCCGCCGGCCTCGACGTCGCTGACCACCGACTCCGGGTCGTACGACACCGTGAGCACGCCGAAGGCCTCCACAGCGCGTCCGATGGCCGTCGCCGGGCTGTGCGCTCCGGCCTCCCCGACGGTGGCAAGCGCCAGCATCCCGACCAGCACGAGGCGCAGCCGCATCGCGGCAGGCTACGCCAACGGCATGGCAAGACGGCCCGCGTTGGGCTGTTCGAATCCTGTAAGACCTGCAAATCGCCCGTTTGGATTTCGCTAGCCTCGATCGGGCCGTGGCTCGCCTCCTGCTCGCAACCGGGCTCACCGCCCTCGCTTCCGCGCTCGTGCTCGCTGCGCCGGCGCAGGCTGCGCCGACGCCCCTGTTCCCGAGCGTGACGTACGAGAAGGGCATCCAGTTCACGCCGCACGGGCCAGTAGCGCTGCACATCGTCCGCGGCCCGCGCCCGGTCGGCCTGTATCGCCTGAGGCCCGTGCTCTCGAACGAGTCGGTGCTCGGGCGCGAGCCGGTCTCGTCGATGCAGAGGCGCATCTCGTCGACGGCGACCTCGGTCGGCGTCAACGGCGACTTCTTCTCGCTGGCGGACGGTCGGCCGAGCGGAATGCTCCTTCGGGACGGCGTGCTCGTCACGCAGCCGAACCCCGGCCGCTCGAGCGCCGGCGTGACGCTCGACGGCACGCTCGACGTTCGCAAGATCGGCTTCCGCGGCACGTGGCGCGGGAACGGCGTGCGCAGGACGCTGACAATGATCAACAAGCCGCCCGGAAGGAACCAGATAGCCCTCTTCACGTCCGACTGGGGCCGCCTCACACCACGCGTGGAGGGGTCGTTCGCGGTCGTCCTGGGAGAGTTCCCGCCCGCGGCGCCGAACGTCGACATCGAGGCGGCGGTGACCAGCACGGTCGGGAACGCTCGTGTGGGCATACCTGCCGGAAGCGCTGTTCTCGTCGCGCGGGGGACGGCCGCGTCGAGGCTCCAGGCGGAGGCGCTCGTCGGCGAGACCGTCACGCTCCGGCTCATCCTCACGCCCGACTGGGCGTCGGTCTCCGATGCGATCGGGGGAGGGCCCGTGCTCGTGCAGAGCGGCAAGCCCGTCTTCCGCGCGAACGAGGCGTTCACGACCTCGCAGCTCGCTCCGCGGGGCCCGCGCACCGGCGTCGGGCAGCGCGCGGACGGAAGCGTGCTCTTCGTCGCGACGGACGGGAGGCAGCCGGGCTACTCGGTCGGGATGACGAACTTCGAGCTCGCACAGACGCTCGCTCGGCTCGGCGCGGTGACCGGTATGGCGCTCGACGGCGGCGGCTCCTCGACGCTCGCGTTCGAGGGCACCGTCCTCAACCGTCCGTCGGACGGGCGGGAGAGGGCGGTTGCGAACTCGTTGATGCTCCAGTACTACGGCGTCTTCGCGCCTCCGCCGGCCGAGGAGATCGTCTCCCCCAACGGCGACGGGATCTCGGAGCGGCAAAAGCTGTCGTTCAAGGTCGTCCGCCAGTCCGACGTGACGGTCACGCTGACGGGGCCGGGCGGCTCGGTCGCGTTCACGGAAACCGTGCCTCGCGCGCCCGGGAGGTACGACGTCTCGTTCCCGCCGCAGCCCACCCCTCCGGCGCCTCCGCTCGATCCGACGCAGCCGCCCCCGCCGCCCGCGGCGCCGCAACCGCCGGCCGAGGGCCGCTGGACGCTGACCGTCGCCGCGACCGACGACCAGGGGCTCGCTTCGACCACCGTCCAGCGCTTCGCCGTCAACTCGACGCTCGGCTTCCTCCGGGCGCCGGCCCGGCTCACCCTGCAGCCGGGTCGGAAAGCCACGGCGACGATCCGCTGGAAGCAGGCTCGAGCCGCGCGGGTGAAGGTCGTCGTGCTGACGGTCGACGGCGTCCTCATGCGCGTCGTCGCCAACCGGCGGCTCACGGCGGGGGACCAGTCCGTCACCTGGAGTGGGGCGCGTGGCAACGGCAAGCTCGTCGCCGGCGGCCGCTACGTCGTTCGGGTCGAGGCGCGGAACGAGGTGGGCGCCGTCTACCTCGAGCGCGGACTGACCGTCCGCCGCCTCGCGGCTCCGAAGAAGCGCCCGTAACCCCCGTCTCTAGACTGCCGCGGTGCTCGTCGCCTCGATCCTGAGCGGGATCACCGATGCCGTCACCGGCGCGATCGGGGACTACGGCCTGTACGCGGTCTTCCTTCTGATGCTCGTCGACGCCGTCCTGCCGGCGGCGAGCGAGGTCGTGATGGTGTACGGCGGCGCCTTGGCCTCGGGAGCTTTCGTCGGTCAGGAAGTGAAGCTCTTCGGCAACACGATCGAAGAGGGGCTTCCCGCGTACCTCGCGGTCGCGCTCGCGGGCACGATCGGCTACACGATCGGGGCGATCGGCGGCTGGGCCATCGGGCTCTACGGCGGGCGCCCGTACCTCGAGCGCCACGGGCGCTGGCTGCACCTGAGCGAGGCGAAGCTCGACCGCGCCGAGCGCTGGTTCGACCGCTGGGGAGACCGGGCGGTCTTCTTCGGGCGGCTGACGCCGGTGGTGCGCTCGTTCGTCTCCGTCCCGGCGGGCGTCTTCGAGGCGAAGCTCGGGCGCTATACCGTGCTCACGCTCCTCGGCTCGGCGATCTGGTGCTTCGCGTTCGCCGCGGCCGGGTATGCGGCGGGCGAGAGCTGGGAGGACTTCCACCACGCGTTCAGGTACTTCGACTATCTCGTCGCCGCCGCAATCGTCGCCGCCGTCGGGTTCCTCGTGATCCGCCACGTCCGGCGCCGTCGCGGGCCTGCCGAGGAGTCCTCGGGCGCCTGAGGAACCAAGAGCCGGAGACCCCGAAGCTACACTCGCCCCCGTGAGTCAGCCGATTCCCCTCGTCGACGTGAAGGCGCAGTACGCGCCGCTCCTACCCCAGATACGGGCGGCGATCGACGAGGTGCTGGAGAGCGGCCAGTTCGTCTTCGGGCCGAACGTGAGCGCGTTCGAGGAGGAGGCCGCGCGCTATCTCGGGACCCGGGAGACCGTCGGAGTCGCGAACGGCACGGACGCGATCGTCCTTGTCCTGAACGCGCTCGAGATCGGCGCCGGCGACGAGGTGATCTGCCCGGCCTTCACGTTCTACGCGACTGCCGAGGCCGTCGCGCGCGTGGGGGCGACGCCGGTCTTCGCGGACATCGACCCGCAGACGTTGAACCTCTCTGCCGACCGTGTCGCGGAGAAGATCACCCCGCGCACGAAGGCGATCATCCCGGTGCACCTGTTCGGTCGGCCCGCCCCGCTCGCGGAGCTCGCCGCGTTCGGCGTTCCCCTCATCGAGGACGCCGCACAGGCGTTCGGCTCGCCGGACGTCGCGCGCACCGGCGTCGCCTCGACGTTCAGCTTCTATCCGACGAAGAACCTGTTCGGGCTCGGCGACGGCGGGCTCGTGTCGACCGACGACCCCGACCTCGCAGAGCGGCTCCGCCTGCTGCGCTTCCACGGGTCCAAGTCGAAGCGCATCTTCGAGCACATCGGGACGAACTCCCGACTCGACGAGATCCAGGCTGCGGTGCTGCGGATCTTCCTCCGCGAGCTCGACTCCTGGACCGCGCTCCGGCGCGAGGCCGCAGAGCGCTACCGCGAGCTCGGGCTCGGCGAGGCGTGCGAGGTTCCTGCCGACGAGCCCGGTCACGTCTACCACCTGTTCGTGTCGCGCTCGCCGCAGCGGGACGAGATCCGGCGCGCGCTCACCGACGCGCAGATCGGCAGCGCCGACTACTACTTGCCGCCCCTCCACCTTCAGCCCGCGCTTCGCTACCTCGGCTACTCCGAGGGCGAGCTTCCGGAGACCGAGCGCGCCGCGCGGGAGAACTTCTCGGTGCCGCTCTGGGCAGGCATCGCCGCGGAGCAGCAGGCGCGTGTCGTCGATACCGTCCGCGCCGCGCTCGGGGTGCCGGCCTGATGCGGTCCCCGGTCAACAGGCACCGCCTGTGGCAGGTTTTCGTCGACGCCGGTCTCGTCGCCGTGGCGTGGGCTCTCTCCTGGTACGTCCGCTTCGAGGGCGACTCGCGGCCGGTCTACTACGACCGCTATCTCGAGTGGGACGTCGTCGTCCTCGTGGTCGGGATCACGCTGCCGGTCTTCATCACCTTCGGCTTCTACAACCGCTGGTGGCGGTACGTGTCGACGCGGGACATGTGGGACGCGGTGCGTGGCGTGGTTGCGGCGGGGATCGCGACCTACCTCGTGTTCACGCTCCTCGACTTCCACCCGGCGGGAGTGCCGCGCGGGATCTGGATCGTCTACGGGTTGCTGCTGATGGCGCTCGTGACGGGCTCGCGGCTGCTCGCGCGCACGATCATCGAGCGGCCGGCTCCTGGCGCGGTCGTCGCGCGCGGCAAGGAGGTCATCATCGTCGGCGCGGGCGACGCGGCTCAGATCATGCTCCGCGAGATGCTGAAGAACCCGGCCCTCGGCTATACGCCGATCGGGCTGGTCGACGACGACCCGCGCAAGAAGAACCTCCGTCTCCACGGCGTGCGCGTGCTCGGGACGACCGACGAGCTGCCGCAACTCCTCCATGACCGCAGGCCCGACGAGCTGTTGATCGCCATTCCCTCGGCCTCCGGCGACCAGCGCGAGCGGGTGGTCGAGATCGCGCGCGCTGCCAAGGTCCCCGTCAAGACGCTGCCGGCCCTGAACGAGCTCATCTCCGGCGACTTCGACCTCGCGGGCCAGATCCGGCCGGTCGAGGTCGAGGACCTCCTCGGGCGCGAGCCCGTCACAGTGGACCTCGACTCGATCGCGAGTTACCTGACGGACGAGGTCGTGCTCGTCACGGGCGCGGGCGGCTCGATCGGCGCGGAGCTCTGCCGGCAGATCGCGCGCGTCGGGCCGACCCGGCTCGTGCTCGTGGACAACGGCGAGCCGGGGTTGTTCGAGATCGAGCGCGAGCTCGTCGACGAGCGCAGGTTCCACGCGACGGCTGCGGTGCTCGCGGACACGGGGAACGCGACCAAGATGCGCCAGATCTTCGACAAGTACCGCCCCACCGTCGTCTTCCACGCGGCGGCCTACAAGCACGTGGCGCTGCTCGAGGCGAACCCGCTCGACGCCGTCCGCAACAACACGCTCGGCACGCGCACGGTCGCCGACATCGCGGTCGAGTTCGGCGCGAAGCGTTTCGTGCTCGTGTCCACGGACAAGGCCGTGAACCCGAAGACGATCATGGGCCAGTCGAAGGCGATCTGCGAGTGGATCGTCGAGGCGTGGGGCCAGCGCGAGGACACGCCGACGCGCTTCTGCGGCGTCCGTTTCGGGAACGTCCTCGGCTCGTCGGGCAGCGTGATCCCGATCTTCCGCAAGCAGATCGCGCGCGGCGGTCCCGTCACCGTGACGCACCCGGAGATGACGCGTTACTTCATGACCATTCCCGAGGCCGTGCAGCTCGTCGTCCAGGCCGGCGCGATCGGCGGCCGCGGGCAGGTCTACGTCCTCGACATGGGCGAGCCGGTCAGCATCGTCGACCTCGCCGACACCATGATCCGCCTCTCCGGGAAGGAGCCGAGGCGCGACGTCGCGATCGAGTTCGTCGGCGCGAGGCCGGGCGAGAAGCTGCACGAGGAGCTGTGGTCGACGGACGAGAACGTGACGCCGTCGTCGCACGAGGCGATCCTGCTCGTAACCCGCCTGCCCATCGACGCCGGCTGGCTCGAAGGCGAGCTCGACGCCCTTGCGAGCCTGGTCGACGCGGGCGACACGCTCGAGCTCGTGGGCCGGCTCAGCTCGCTCTTCGCGACGCCGCGCGGCGCGCCTGTCTCCGGAGACGGAGCGGGCGCCGCCGAGACGGCGCCCGCATCCAGATCGATCTAGCCGCTCCTACACGCCGGGGATCCTGAGCAGCACGAGCTGTCCGCCCTCACGCTTGTAGGTGAAGTCGGGGCCGGTCGGCGCAAAGTTGTCCTCGCCGTCGGCCTTCTCGACCCACAGTGTGTGGGCCTGCACGTCGATCAGGAAGGCGCCGGGGCCGAAGGCACTCGAGGCGTCGACGATGCCGCTCGTCTCCCAGGCTCCCCAGTTTCCGGCAGCGCGGCCGTCGACGTCGGTCGGGCCGCCGTCGGCCGACTGATCGACCTTCACCACCACCTGCGGCGTTCCCGAGAACGGGACGTACCAGAGCCGTGCCGTGGTCGCGTTGGGAAGCGTCGAGCCGGCCGGGAACTGCTGGCTGCCCCCCGGATCCTCGGTGACGAGTAGCCCGGTCTGCGTCGTCTCGAGGTTGTCCGGCTGATGGATCTCGTCGCGCGTCTGAACGGGGTTGTCGTCGCCCTCGACGAGCACCCTGAGCGACGTCACTCTCGTCGGGTCGTCGGGGTCGAGCTCCATCCTCCACACGCGGCCGTTCGTCGAGCGTCCCGCCTGGGATGCCCCGGCCGTGCCGCGGCCGGAGTCGACGACGTAGACCACGTTCTCGCTGCCCGGCCGCTTGTCGTACGCGATGTCCTCGACGCGGACGAACTGGAAGACGTTGTTGAGCTGGCTCCAGTACTCGAGCGCCCACTGCGGCCCGTCGATGCCGAGCGGGGCCACGGAGCGGAGGTCTCGTTGCCAACTGCCGTCCGTCGGCGGCAGCGGGAAGCCGACATCGCCGGCCTTCAGCTCGGAGCCGTCCGTGTCGAGCCCGGTGGCGATGTTCTTCGGCACTTTCACGAATCGGCCGGAGACCGCCTGCGTCGAGTTGGGGGTGAAGTCGTAATAGTCGTTGAAGTTGGCGCTGTCCGACACGAACGCCCACAGATCACCCTCGTCCGCCAGCAGCGAGTCCGTGTCCGGCGCGATGTACGAGTACAGCTGCGACTGCGCCGGCCGACTCCCCGCCGGGAGCGGGCCTCCGCTCGGGACTGTCAACGGGCCACTCGTGAACGTGTCGTCGCCCGAGAGCACGACGAGGTCGTCGAACCCCGGGATCGCGACGTTGTTCTCGTGGTTGTGCCGGCCCATCCCGTGGATCGAGTGGTGCTTGCCGGTCTGAACGTCGAGCGCGGCGACGAGTCCCGACTCCTTCTCGGCGGGGCTTCCCAGTTGCGGTGGCCAGGACGCCTCCTGCCGGAGCACGTAGTCGGGTGACTCCTCGTTCGTGAAGAGGATGTCCCTGTCGAAGCCCTCCTTGGCGGTCGCAAGGTAGTTGGAGCAGAAGCGCTGGTAGCCCATCCGGCTCGGGATGACGAACGAGCCGTTGAGCACGCCCGCCGAGTGCTGGTTGAGGATCAGCCGGCTGACCTGCGCGTTGTCGAAGTCGTTCTCCGAGTTGGCCGCCGTGGGGTTTGCGGTGACGTACGGGAACGGCACCTTGGCGGTCTCGTGGTTCACGAACAGGTCGACCCTTCCCTGACCGCGGGTACGGACGGAGATCCCGTCCGGGATCGCCTCGAAGCGATATCCGCTGTTGAGAACGTCGCCTACCGTCAGGAGCGGCGTGAGCTCCAGGCCGGACATCACGGGCGTGAGCATCGACGGCCGTGACGTCTTGAATCCGCTCTTGTTTTCGGCGACTGCCGCCGACGTTGCCATCGCCGAGATGGCCAGTGCGCCGACGAGCAACACGCCGAGCATTCGTCGTGTCATGACTCCCCTTCCCTCGTCTGACTGGCGGGACCTTAACCAGACCGACACGGTCGGGGTCTAGGTCTCGAGCGCCGACAGCATCAGGTCGAGGAGCAGTGAGGGGTCTCGCTCGCGGGGTGCACTCGGCCCCGCATGCTTCTCGAGCGGGAGCTCCTCGGCGGAGGTCACGACCCGAAGCCGTCCTTCCGCCACGAGAGCACTGTCCACCGCGCCGAGACGGCCCACAAAGGTCGTGTAGACGGGTACGCCGAGAGCGGCCGCCTCGCGGTTCATGGTCCCGCCGGCCGAGACCACGACGTCGGCGAGCGCGACGAGGCTCTGTGCGTCGATCGCGTGGTCGGGTAGGACGAGCGAGGGCAGGGCGAGCGCCGCGATCGCCTCCCGCTGCCGTGTCGTTCGCGGCAGTACGACCGCAAGCACTGCCGGGTCCGCGCCGACTCGACGCAGGATCTCCGCGAAGAGCGGGTTCCCGTGGCGGTGGTAGAGCGACACGTCGGGTGGCGTCCGCACGACGACGAGGACCCGCTGCGGGTCGAGAGCGAGCTCGTCGAGCACTCCACGGTCGGGTCGGAACCCGGCGAGGTAGTACTCCTCCTCGAGGCCCGGGAACCGGCGGACCTTGGAGGTCCGCGCCCCGAGCCGGTCGAGCCGCTCCTGCGGGATCGCCTCGGGGACGACCACGCGACGCGCCGCGCGCGAGCCGAGCCCGTGCTGGACGCGGGCGAACTCGTAGTCGAAGGCGTACGTGGACGGGATCCCGAGCGAGCGCGCGACGAGCTGTAGCTCGTGCGACGCGTGCGAGAGCGCGAGGTCGAAGGTTCGCCCGCGCGCGAAGCGGCGGAGCGCGGGAAGCCTGCCTGCCGTGGCGCGCGCCTTCCCGAGCGCGCTCGCGCCCCCGTGCGCCGGCCCGACGACCTCGTGCCGGACCCCGTGCAGCCGGAGGAGCTCGATCGTCTGCGCGTAGTCGCGCGTCGTGATCTCCACCGCGTGCCCGCGTGCCTCGAGCAGCGCGATCAGCGGGCGGAAGAACGGCACCTGCGGCGAGTTCGAGATGTCGATCCAGACGCGCACGCCGTGACCCTAACTGCAACGACGGATAAGGTTCGCTTATGGACACGCGCCAACTCGCGGCGTTCTGTGCGGTCGTCGAGCGACGGAGCTTCTCGCAGGCAGCCGAGCGGCTGGGCGTTACGCAGCCGGCGGTCTCGCTCCAGGTGCGCTCGCTCGAGAAGCGGCTCGGGACACAGCTCCTCGACCGCTCGGGCCGCCGCGTCGAGCCGACGGAGGCCGGGTGGCGCCTCTACCGCGGAGCGCAAAAGCTGATCGCGCTCGAGGAGCAGCTCATGGCCGACGTCGCCGCCTCCTCCGAAGGTGAGCTCTCCGGCGATCTCGTCCTCGGCGCGTCGACCGGGCCGGCGGCGATCGTCGTCCCGATCCTGCTCGGTGAGTTCCAGCGCGAGAACCCGGCCGTGCGCGTGTTCCTGACGGTGTCCGACACGCACTCGGTCATCGAACGCGTAGCCGAGCGCTCGCTCGAGCTCGGGATCGTCGGCGCCTCGCGGCGTCACCGCGGCGTCCGCTTCGAGCCGTTCTTCGCGGACCAGGTGATCCTCGCCTGCCCTCCGGGACACCGCTTCGCGGGCCGCACCGTCACGCTCGACGAGCTCCGCGAGGAGACGCTGATACTCATGCAAGAGGGCGCGGGCGTCCGTCAGATCATCGAGGACGCACTCCGGCGCCGGGGAGTTCGTATGCGAGATCTGGACGTTCGGCTGGAGCTGGGCCTCCAGGAGTCGGTACGGCGCGCGGTCGAAGCGGGTTTCGGCGTGACCTTCATCTCCCGGACCGCGGTCGAGGCGGAGCTCGCGGACGGACGCCTGGCCGAGGCACGCGTCGAAGAGCTCGACGCGCGCCGCGAGATCTCGCTCGCCTCGGCGGCCGGCCGCGCGCGTACCCGGGTCGCTGACGCCTTCGTCGCGTTCGCGCGAGAGCGGCTCAACTGACGCCGGCGGGCCGGGCGACGACGACGAGTGCCTGGACGGCGAGCTCGTCGAGCGGGTACGCGCGGAAGCGGGGGGCGAGCTCCAGCTCGTCGAGCGACTCTCGATCGGCCGGCTCGCCTGAGGACGGAGTCTCCTCGACCACCTCGAGACCGGCTTCGGCGAACGCCCGCAGGTAGTCGGGCCGGCGGAGCCGGTTCTGGTACAGCAGCCGCGAGTTGTAGATGCGCCACACGCGGTCGGAGTAGCGGAGGAAGTTGTACGGCGAGAGGCCGCGGTCGAAGTACGAGTAGTGGTCGCGGAGGTCGATGCGCGAGCTCATGGCGCCGTCTGGCCGTAGGAGCCGCCGGCACTCGGCGAGGATCGGCCCGATGTCCTCCGCCGGGATGTGCTCGAGCGTGTTCGTGTTCGAGACGAAGTCGACCGACTCGGCGTCGAGCCCGGTCGCGCGGGCGTCGCGCGGGGCGACGTACGCGATCCCGAAGCGCTCCTCGATGTCCGCGGCCGAGGCCACATCGGCCGCGCCGGGCCTGCGGAGCACTCGCTCGTCGTCCGAGCGCTCCAGCCGCTCGATCGTCCTGTTGACGAGCTCGAAGCGGAGGTTCGAATGGATGTCGATCAGGATCTGCCGCTCGACGCCGAGCGCCCAGTAGGCGAGCGGGATCGTCAGGTCCCAGCCGGCGCCGAACTCGTAGAAGACCGCCTCGCCGACGCCGCGGGGCGGCCCGTGCAGCTCGTACGTGCGGACGTGGCCGACCGCGCGGTCGAGCTTCCGCCGGAAGCCCGCCTCCGACGCGGGGAGCGAGCGCGAAACGTGGCGCTGGAAGAGGTAGTTGACGCTCTCCGCCCCAGGGAGCGCGCTCATCCCCTTCTGGAGAGCCGCTTTCCCCAGCCAGCGCGCCATCCGCGAGAGCCTAGATGCTTGACGCGGGTAGGGCTCCCGACGAGGATTCGGTGATGGTCGAGTACGCGAGCCTGGTCGCCGCCATGGCGGTCCTGGCGTCCACCGTCACGGGCGCCTTCGGCCAGAAGCTCGCGGTCCTGCCGAGCTCGAGCGGGACGGCTCTCAAGGCCCTGACCGCAGGCAGCAGGGCGCAGGGCGTCCCGGCCGCGCAGGCCCGCTCCGCCTACAAGCGCGCGCCGTACTCGAAGCCCGTGCTCAAGTACCTGTACGCCGTCGGCTGGATCGGCGGGAAGAAGGATCCGGTCTCGTGCCTTTTCGCTCGCGTCCAGCCGGAGGAGACCACGCACGAGGCGCTCGTCGCGATCCGAAAGAATCGGAAGCTCTCCAGGCAGCTCGCGCGCCGAAACGTGAGCAAGCCGGCGGCCGCGAAGGTCGTGGTCGCGGGCATCGCGTCCGCCTGCAGCTGAGGGGCGGCCCTACGCCGCCTCGGGTGCCGGCGCCGGCTGCCGCCGCCCACCGAGCACGCGCCGCAGGCTGACGACCCCGAGCACGTTCGAACCGTCGACGACCGGCAGATGCCGGAACCCGTTGTCCAGCATCACCTGAGCCGCCTCCTCGAGATCCATGTCGGGAGGGGCGGTCATGGGGTCCTCCGTCATCCACTGCCGGACCCGCGCGTCACTCGTGTGCACCCGCGCGGCCATCGCGCGGAGCATGTCGCGCTCGGTGAGGATGCCGATGAGGCGACCGAAGTCCTTCACGATGACCGCGCCCGTGTTCTGCTTCGTCATCCGCTCGGCGACCTCGCCCAGCGTGTCCTCGGGCGCAACCGTGAGGAAGTTCGGCGATACGACGTCCGCGAGCTTGCCCATGGGCGCCGAGTCTACCGTGATCTTCTGGATAACAGCCAATAATGACAGGGATAAGCATGTGCGCTAGGATCGGCACGTGGCGAGCCAAGCCTCGTTCGACGTCCTCGTCGTCGGGAGCGGCGCCTCCGGGCTCGCCGCTGCGGTCTCGGCCGAGCGCGCTGGTGCCCGCGTCGCGCTCGCGACGAAGACGACGCTCCAGGCTTGCAACTCGGCGAAGGCGCAGGGAGGGATCCAGGCCGCGTTCGGCGGGGACGACTCCCCGGAGATCCACGCCGAGGACGTCATGCGCAGCTCGCACGACACTGCGAGCCCGCGACTCGTCGAGGTGCTGACCAGCGAGGCGCCGTCCGCGATCCACTGGCTCGAGGAAAACGGTGTCGAGTTCACCCGTCAGGGCTCTAGTGGATCGAATGGCCGAGGCCATTCGATCAACGGCGGCTACCGGCTTGCGCGGTGCGGCGGGGCGACGCGGCAACGACTCCTGCAGGTCGGCGACCGCACCGGGCACGCCATCACGAAGGCGCTCCGCGAGACGTACGAGGCCGGTGGCGGGACCGAGCTTCCGCACCATGCGCTCACCGCGATCGCGCCGACCGAGAATGGCTGGCGCGCCACGTTCGACACGAAGGACGGCATCGCCGAGGTGGATGCCGCCGCGATCGTGCTCGCCGCCGGCGGCCGCTGCTTTCTGGAAGCGGAGACGCGCGGTGAGCTCTCGACGAACCACCCCAACGCGACCGGCGAGGTGACGCGGATCGCGCTCGACGCGGGCGCCGAGGCCCGTGACCTCGATGCGCTCCAGTACCACCCGAACGGCGGTGCGTGGCCGTCGACGATGCAGGGCTACTCGATTCCGGAGACGACGCGTGCGTACGGCGCCGTCCTCCTGAACGCCGACGGCGAGGAGTTCACCGACTCGCTCGGCGCGCGCGACGCGGTCTCGCAGGCGATCTTCGACGAGGTCGAGAAGGGGAAGGGCGCCTCGACGCCGGACGGCCGCCCCGCGGTCTGGCTCGACACGACGAGGATCTCGCAAGAGGACGCGGAGATCTCGCTGCCGTACATGCTGCGGCGCTACCGCGGAGGCGGGATCGACCCGCTCGCGGAGCAGATCTACACCTACCCCGTCCTCCACTACCAGAACGGCGGGCTCGTGATCGACGAGCACGCCGAGACGACCCTCGAGGGCGTCTTCGCCTGCGGCGAGATAGCGGGCGGGACGCACGGGAGGAACCGCATGATGGGCAACAGCCTCTTGGAATGCACGGTCTTCGGACGCCGGGCGGGTCGCGCCGCGGCAGAAAGGGCTCGGTCGTGAGCGACCGGCCACCCGCACTCGATCCGGCGACCGTCGAGTCCTTCGTCGCGAAGGCGCACGGCGACCTCGACGGCGTCCGCGCGCTGCTCGAGGACGAGCCGGCGCTCGTGAATGCCACGTGGGACTGGGGCGGCGGCGACTGGGAGACCGCCCTCGGCGCCGCGGCGCACATGGGTCGGCGCGACATCGCGCTGCTCCTGCTCGAGCACGGCGCCCGGATAGACGTCTTCGCAGCGGCGATGCTCGGCGACGTCGAGCTCGTCCGCGCGGCGTTGGAGGCGTACCCGGCCGCGCGCGACGTCCTCGGTCCACACGGGATCCCGCTGGTCGAGCACGCGCGGGCGGGCGGCGACCAGGCACGCGGGGTGCTTGAGTTGCTGGAAGCGCGCGGGGTCGCGCGATGAGCGTCGTGTCGATCGATCTCGCGCTGGCGGTCGAGGACGCCGCCGCGCACCTGTACGTCTGGGCACTCAAGGACATCCCGCAGGATCTCCGCGACGCACTGGCCGACGCCGCCGAGACCGAGACGTCGGTGACCGGGCAGCGCGTCCTGCAGACGATCCTGAAGAACGTGAATGTCGCGGAGGAGGAGAGGAACCTCGTCTGCCAGGACACGGGAATCGCGGTCTACTACTGCCGTGTCGGCGAGGGCTTTCCCCTGCATCCGGCTCGGATCTACGCCGCGCTCAAGGAGGGCACCGAGCGCGCGACGGTCGAGCATCCGCTGCGCTCGAACACCGTTCACACACTGACCCGGGAGAACACCGGGCCGAACGTCGGCCACCGAGTCCCGATCGTGCACTGGGACTTCGTTCCCGACTGGGACGGGTTGGACGTCAAGTGTGTGCCGAAGGGGTCTGGCTCCGAGAACATGAGCTTCCTCAAGATGTGCGTCCCCGCCGACGGCGTGCGCGGGATCAAGGAGTTCGTGCTGGACTCGGTCGTCGGCGCGGGCGGGAAGCCGTGCCCGCCGGGGATCGTCGGGGTCGGGATCGGCGGCTCGGCCGACTACGCGATGCATCTCGCGAAGGAGGCGATCGCGCGCCCGGTCGGGACACATAACGCGGACGCGCTCGTCGCGGAGCTCGAGCAGGACCTCTTCGAGCTCCTGAACGAGACCGGTGTCGGCCCGATGGGGCTCGGCGGCGACGTCACCGTCCTCGCCGTCCACGTCGAGCACGCGGACACGCACATGACCCTGAACCCGGTCGCCGTCAACTACCAGTGCTGGGCCGCGCGTCGTGCCTCAGCCCACGTCGCGGCTGACGGATCCGTCTCGTACGAGAGGGACGCGTGATGGCGACGCACGAGGTCACGTTCCCGGTCACCGATCCCGCCGAGATCGTGAAGCTCCACGCCGGCGACGAGGTGATCGTGCAGGGGCACATCATCGGGATCCGCGACCGCACGCAGATCCGGATCTTCGACCAGGGCGTCGAGCCACCGATGGACCTCACGGGCGCCTTCCTCCTGCACACCGCGCCGGGCGTCCGCAAGCTCGGGCCTGGCCGGTACGAGAAGGTCTGCATCGGGACGACGACGAGCGCGCGCATGGTTCGGTTCACCGAGGGCCTCGGCTCGCAGTACGGCGTCCGCGCGATCTGCGGCAAGGGCGGCTTCCCGGACGAGGCGATCGAGCCGATGCAGCGCCTCGGGATGGTCTACTTCGCGATCGTCGGCGGGGCCGCCGCGCTCGAGACGACGCAGATCGAGGAGATCGAGGAGGTCGCCTGGGAAGAGCTCATGCCCGAGTGCCTCTGGAAGTTCCGCGTCAAGGACTTCGGCCCGCTCACCGTCGGCATCGACGCGCACGGCGGCTCGCTCTACCACGACGTCCAGGCCGAAGCTCGCAAGCGACTGGAGGCGATCTATGCACGGCTCTGACGGCGTCGGCAACTTCCTCGACATCCCGACGCGGGAAGGGAAGCCGCGCAGCCGCGGCCTGACCCACGTCATCGACAAGGGCCTCAACCTGCGGGAGATCGAGGGCATGTTCGACACCGCCGGCGAGTACGTGGACATCGTCAAGCTCGGCTGGGGCACGAGCTACGTCACGAACAACCTCGAGAAGAAAGTTGCGCTCTACCGCTCGTTCTCCACGCCCGTGGTCTGCGGCGGCACGCTCTTCGAAGCCGTCTACGGGCAGTCGAAGGTCGACGAGTTCAAGCGCTGGCTCGAGCACTACCGCTTCTCGCACGTGGAGATCTCGGACGGGACGCTCGAGATCCCGCGCGACGAGAAGCTCCGGCTCATCGAGGAGTTCGCCGCCGATTTCGTGGTGCTCTCCGAGGTCGGCTCCAAGGACTCGGACGTCAACATCGCGCCGTACCTGTGGGTGCAGTGGATGCGCGAGGAGCTCGACGCGGGCGCCTGGAAGGTGATCGCGGAGGGCCGCGAGGGCGGCACCGCGGGGATCTACCGGCCGACCGGCGAGCTGCGAACTGGCCTCGTCGACGAGATCGAGCACTCCCTGAGCTTCCACGACCTCATCTGGGAGGCCCCGACGAAGACCTCGCAGGCGTGGTTCGTCCGCCACTTCGGGCCCGAGGTGAACCTCGGGAACATCCCGCCGGACGAAGTGATCGCGCTCGAGACGCTCCGTCTCGGGCTCCGCGCCGACACCTTGAAGGAGGTGCTCCTTGGCGGTTCCAGCCCCGCTGAGCCCGCCGCAACTCCCTGACCTCGACTTCGAGGCCATGACCGCGGAGGAGGTCATCGCCTGGGCGCACCGGTTCTTCTGGCCGCGCCTCTGCCTCACGTGCTCGTGGCAGAAGCAGTCTTCCGTCTTGGTCCACATGGTCGCGCAGCTGGGCCTGCGCATGGACACGGTCGAGCTCGACACGCACCTCTTCTTCCGCGAGTCGTACGACACGCGTGACCGGCTCGTGGAGCGCTACCAACTGAAGCTCATCCAGCCCGGCATCCCCACGATCGCCGAGCAGCACCGCGCCGAGGGTGCGAACCTGTGGGAGCGCGAACCCGACCGCTGCTGCCACATCCGCAAGGTCGAGCCGCTCGTGCGCGCGCTCGCGCCGTACGACGCCTGGATCTCCGGCATTCGCCGCGACCAGTCCCCGAGCCGCGCCGAGACGCCGAAGATCGAGTGGTCGGAGCGCTACCAGGTGTTCAAGATCCACCCGCTCGCCGACTGGGACGAGAAGCGGGTCTGGTCGTACATCGAGGTGAACGAGATCCCGTTCAATCCGCTGCACGAGGCGGGATACCGCTCGATCGGCTGCATTCCGTGCACCCGTCCCACGCGGCTCGACGAGGAGGAGCGGGCCGGACGCTGGGCGGGATCTGACAAGCTCGAGTGCGGGATCCACGAAGACACGACACTGGAAAGGAAGCAATGAGCCAGCACATCTACGCGCACGAGCATCCGGAGTCCGAGACCGATCGCGGAGGGGGTTTCACGATCTGGTTCACGGGGCTCTCGGGTTCGGGAAAGACGACGATCGCGCATCACCTCGGCCCGGAGCTCGACCGGCGCGGGCTCGTGGTGGAGTACCTCGACGGCGACACCGTCCGCACGCATCTCTCGAAGGGCCTCGGGTTCTCGAAGGAGGATCGCGACGCTCACGTCGAGCGGCTCGGCTGGGTCGCCTCGCGGGTGACGCGGCACGGCGGCGCGGTCATCGTCGCGGCGATCTCGCCCTACGAGCAGGCGCGGGCCAACGCCCGAGCGCTGGTCGAGGAGCACGGCACGTTCGTCGAGGTGCACGTGAAGACCTCGCTCGAGGAATGCGCGCGCCGCGACGTCAATGGGCTCTATGCGAAGGCATTCGCGGGCGAGATCAAGGGCTTCACGGGTGTCGACGACCCGTACGAAGAGCCGTCCGCGCCCGAGGTCGTCGTCGACACCGAGGGCGCCGAGCCCGAGGAGTCGGCCGCGGTCGTTCTCGCCCGGCTCCAGGAGCTGGGGCTCGTGCCGGCCGAGGTCACGGCGTGACGATTGCCGCCACCGACCGGCTCATCCGCCCGCACGGAGGCTCCCTCGTCGACCGGACCGGCGAGCGGCCGGTCGACGTCGAGAGCCTGGAGACGGTGGCGCTCACGTCGCGCGAACTCTCCGACCTCGACATGATCGCCTCGGGCGCGCTCTCTCCCGTCGAAGGCTTCATGGGACGAGCCGACTACGAGCGGGTCGTCGAGGAGATGCACCTCGAGAACGGATTGCCGTGGGCGATGCCGGTGTGTCTCGCGGTCGAGGCCGCGCCGTCCGGGGACCGAGTCGTTCTCGTCGACGACGCGTCGCGCCCGCTCGCCGTGCTCGAGGTCGACGAGGCCTACGAGTACGACAAGCAGCGCGAAGCCGAGCTCTGCTTCCGCACGACGGACGACGCTCATCCGGGCGTCGCGCGGCTCTACGCGCAGAAGCCGCTCTACCTCGCCGGGCGTGTGACCGTGTTCGAGCGGCCCGAGCCGGCATTCCCCGAGCTCGCGCTCGATCCCGCCGACACCAGGCGCGTGTTCGCGGAGCGTGGCTGGAAGCGTGTCGTCGGGTTCCAGACCAGAAACCCCATTCACCGTGCGCACGAGTACCTGACGAAGGTTGCGCTCGAGACCGTGGACGGCCTGCTCGTGCACCCACTCGTCGGCGAGACGAAGTCGGACGACGTGCCGGTGGACGTGCGGGTCGCCTGCTACCGCACGCTTCTCGAGGGCTACTACCCCGAGGACCGCGTACTGCTCTCTGCTTTTCCGGCGGCGATGCGGTACGCGGGGCCACGCGAGGCGATCTGGCACGCCATCTGCCGGAAGAACTATGGGTGCTCGCACTTCATCGTCGGCCGCGACCACGCCGGTGTCGGCGATTACTACGGCTCGTACGACGCCCAGCTCATCTTCGACGAGTTCGCCCCGCACGAGCTCGACATCGAGCCGATGTTCTTCGAGCACACGTTCTGGTGCAACGTGTGCGGGTCGATGGCGAGCACGAAGTCGTGCCCCCACGGTGCGGACGACAGAGTCTTTCTCTCGGGCACGATGGTGCGGGAGATGCTCGGCGAGGGCGAGGTACCGCCGGTCGAGTTCACGCGCAAGGAAGTCGCCGAGGTGCTGATCGACGCGTACAGAGGCCGGTTGTGACCTCGAGCCGCGCGCTCGGGCAGTGCCCCTGGGGGCATGTGGAGCTCGGGGCAGCGGTCGGTATCTGCTCCTAGACGATGGACTGGAAGTACACGGTCCTCGGGCTCTTCACGGGGCTCCTCGTCGGCATGACCGGGATGGGTGGCGGCTCGCTGATGACGCCGCTGCTCGTGTTCGTCTTCGGGGTTCCGCCGACGACGGCGATCGGGACGGACATCGCGCACGGGGCGGCGTTCAAGTCGGTGGGCGCGGTGCAGCACCGGCGGATGGGGAACGTCCGCGCGCGGCTCGCCGGGTGGATGCTCCTCGGCTCCGCGCCGTTCTCGCTCGTCGGTGTCTGGGTCGCGTTCGAGATCACGGAGCGGTACGGGGACGGCATCGAGGACGTCATGGGACGGGTGCTCGGCGCCGCGCTCCTCTTCGGCGCCATCGGGCTCGTCGCGAAGAGCCTCGTCCACACCCCGCCACCCGAGTCCGACCGCTGGAGGCTGTCCACGCGCGACAAGGTGGCGGCGGTTCTGATCGGGGCCTTCGGAGGGTTCATCGTCGGGCTGACCTCGGTCGGGAGCGGCGTCTTCTTCGGGCTCACGCTCCTCGTCCTCTTCCCGCTCCGCGCGCACAAGGTCGTGGGCACGGACATCTTCCATGCGGCCGTGCTCCTGTACGTCGCCGGGGCCGGGCACTGGCTCGCCGGGAACGTCGACTTCGGGCTTCTCGGGTGGCTCCTGCTCGGGTCGATCCCGGGCGTCCTGATCGGAGGGCGGCTCACGCTCGCGATCCCTGAACAGGCACTGCGGCTCTTGCTCGCGGCGGTCCTCGGCCTCGCCGGGATCAAGCTCCTCGACGTCCCGGGCGCGAGCGTGATCGTGGTGGTCGCGCTGTCCGCCGGGGCTGCGGCGCTTCTCGTCGTGATCGGCAGGACGACCTGGGCCCGGCTCCAGCGAAGCCGCGAGGCGCCCGCAGGGGCGGAGCCCGAGCCCGAGGCTCGGTAGCATCGCCCCGCGATGCGCTGGGTCCCTGCCGCCGTGCGCGGGCTCGAGCCCCGCTGACCGGGCTGCCGGTGGCGCGGCTCCCGCAACTTCTCGTCGTCGTCATCTTGCTCGGCGCGACGGCCGCCGCGTTCGCCGTCACGGAGCGGCTGAAGCTCGAGCGGAGCCCGATCACGGCTACGCGGGTCGACCGGGTGTTCTCACCGATCTGCGAGTGCGCGCGGGACGTCGCCGTGATCTCGTTCGTGCTTCGGCGGCCGGGGACGGTGACGCTCGATCTGCTCGATGCGAATGGGAGGTCGGTGCGCACGCTCGTCCGCGACAAGGACGAGCCGCGCGGGCGCGTCACGTACACCTGGGACGGCCGCGACAATGCCGATCGCGTCGTCGCGGAAGGGGAATACCGGCCGCGCGCCGAGCTGAATGAGCACGACCGGACGATCGTGATGCCGAACCTGATCCGCGTGGACACGACGGCGCCTGCAATCCGGTTCGGACGGGTTCGGCCACGTGTGTTCTCGCCGGACGGCGACGGGCAGCGCGACGCCGTGGCGGTCGAGTACACGCTGGACGGGCTCGCGAAGCCGGTGCTGCTCGTGGACGGCAGGCAACGCGTGGAGGGCAAGTTCAGCACGGCGCGCGGCCGCCTCGTCTGGCACGGGCGCGAGAACGGGAGGACCGCGCGGCCGGGCGTGTACGAGCTTCGACTCCGTGCCACCGACCTGGCCGGCAACCGCGGAAGCACGCGTCGTGTGGTCCCCGTGCTGGTTCGCTTCGTGACGCTCTCGCGCGATCGGATCGAGGTCGAGGCGGGCCGGCGCTTCTCGGTCCGTGTCTCGAAGGACGCGCCTTCCTACCGGTGGCTCTTCGCCGGCCTGGCGGGCATCGGGCGGACCGGAGTGCTGAGGTTGCGCGCACCGGAACTGCCGGGCGAATACCGATTGGTGGTGGTCGTCGGGCGCCACGCGGACAGCGCCGACGTGATCGTCACGGAGCCCGCGGGGCCGTGACCCCGGCCGGCAGCCGCTTTTTCGGCTGGGCGGCGGCGCTCGACGCGGTGCGTGTCTCCTTCGGCACGTTTCTTCCGCGATACGCGATCAGGCGCCCGCTCAGAGTGAAGTAGTAGGTCCGCTCGGTCGCGATCGCCGGCGAGTAGCGGCCGAGCGGCAGCTGCCAGACGATCGAGCCGTCCGTGACCCGCGCCGCGGACGTCCGACTCGCCCTCGTCGTCGCAAAGACATGGGGGCCGATGACGACGGGTGCGCCGAGGATCCTGCCGCCGACCCACCTGCTCCACAGTTCGTCCCCGTCCGTTGCTGCGAATGCCCGCAGGCGGCCGTCGAAGCCCCCTGCGAACACGCGCCCGTTCGCCACAGCTGGTGTCGTGTAGCCCAGGCCACCCACGCGTGCGGTCCAGACGATGTCACCGTCCCTCGCGTCGAGCGCCACGACCTTGCCCGAGCGTGCGACCGAGTAGATCCTCCTCCCGTCCGACGAGGGGCTCGCGTAGAAGCTCTCGTAGCGGAAGGCGTCGCGCCGGACGTACGTCGTCCAGCGCTCGCGGCCGGTCCGCGCGTTCACGCAGAGGATGGAGCCGGCATACGTCGTGACGCAGGCCTGTCCGCCGAAGACCGACGGGCTGGCGTTGATCCGGCCCGCCGTCTGGTATGCCCATCGGACCCTGCCGGTCCGTGCGAAGACCGCGAAGAGCCGGCCGTCGTGTGACCCGAAGTAGACAAGGCCGTTCACCACGACCGGCGACGACTCGACCTTCCCTCCGGTCTGGACTCGCCAGAGGACGCGACCCCGCGCACGGTCGAGTGCGGTAACCGTGCCTGCCTGAGACGCGACGAAGAGGCGCGGGCCGTCGATCGCCGGGCTCGACGGCAGCTTGCCTCCGACTTGCCGGCGCCAGCGCACCTTGCCGGTCTCGGCCTCGATCGCGTAGGTCGAGCCGGCCACGGTATTGACGTAGAACGTCCCGTCACAGTAGACGCCCGGGAACTCGACGTAGCTGCCGAGCGACCGCAGCCACATCGGCTTGGCGGCCGGGAGCCCCAGTTGCGCGTCGGGGCGCGCGAGCGATCTGCGAGGGTTGCCGCCGAACTCCAGCCAGCACCTCCGATCGCTCACGAGCTCCGGCTTCGGCTCGGGCTTCGGCGGTGGGAGGACCGGCTTGAACGGCGTGACGGTGACGTCCTCGAGCTCGGTGTCGAGGGCGCCACTCGGTGCGTCGTTGGCCAGCCGAAGCGCGATCGCGGCGCCGGCAAGGGCGACCACGAGCGCGGCCACGGCGATGATGATCCACTTGAGAGCTCTCGGCATATGCTGAGCGCCGGTCGCCCGGCGCGACGTTCAGTGTGCCAGTAGGCCCTGAGTGCCCGGCTGGGGCGGGCGTGCCGCCGCGAGCGTGGCCGCGGTCAGGCCGAGCACTCCCCACACCAGCGGATCCTCGAAGAAGCCTGCGTAGAGGAGCGAGTGCACCGTCACGACGAGCAGGACCGCAGCCAGCCCGATCCCGAGCGCGCGATCGCTCCTCGCGACGAGGTAGAGAGCCCAGCCTGCGGCGCCGAGGAGCCAGGCGTAGAGCGCGAACCCGATGACGCCGAGCTCGGCGAGGACGGTCAGCGGAGTCGTGTGTGACGCGTTTCGCCTCGAGGATGGCCTGCCTGCCGCCTCGGCGCTCGCCTGGGGCTGTCCACCGACGCCCACCCCGGCGACAGGCCGCATCTGAAACGCGTCGATCGTGATCGTGACCAGACGAGATCTCCCGCTGGTGACGTCCTTCGCGGACCGGCCGTCGATCGACTGCGCCGCGAGCGCCCCGGCGGCGAGTGTCGCGGCTGCGGCGCACGCGATCAACACGACGCGAGCTCGCCGGTCGCCGGCCAGGAACGCCACGATGGCGGTAGTCGCGAACAGGGCGACGAAGCTCGACTGGGAGTACGAGAAGTAGAGCCCTGCGAACAGGAACGCGATCGCGGCGGCGACGGCGATCCACTCGACTCGCCCGTTCCGCCGCAGCAGGAGGACGACCAGCAACACCACGATCGGCACCACGAGGTAGCGCCCGTACAGGCTCGGGTCCTTGAAGAGCGCCGTCACCCGGAAGAACGACGTGTAGGCGTTCGCAACTTCGAGGCTCGGGGCGAAGAAGAGCGTCTTCGTCTGTGCCTGCCACAAACCGATTGCCGAGAACAGCACGCCCAGGCCGACGAGGGTCGCGAGGAGCGCGCGAGGCAACCAGGCCGCGAGGGGCGATCGCGCGACGACCGCGAATCCGGCGACGAACGGGAAGACGAAGAAGGCGAGCTCGATCGCTCCCTCTCGCTCGTCCCAGGTCCAGAGGAACGAGAGCGCGAGGAACCCGGCGAAGGCTGTGATCGGGAGTGCCAGAAACAGGGGCGGCGCGGGCGTCCGGTCACCGCGCAGCGTGCGGTAGGCGAAGGCGAGGACCGCCGAGGCGAGCACGAGGTAGAGCGGGAGCAGGAGAAATGCGTCCTCGTTGCCGACGTCGACCGGAACCCGGAACGGAGCAGCCAGCAGGAGGGCGACCGGGACGAGCTCCGGATACCGCGCGAGGGCGATCGCTCCGAGTGTCGCCGCGACCACGCCGACCGCGACGAGAGCGAGGCCGGTCGGCTCCCGGAAGAGCAGCCGGAGCTCGTCGCTGCCGACCAGCCACCAGCCCAGCCCCACCGTCGCTCCTCCGAGCAGCCCAAATCCGATCAGAGGCAGCACGCGTCCGCGCGGGACGAGAACGAGAACGACGCCGATCGCTCCGAGGACAGCGGCAACCTGGGCGGCGTTCGTGTGCTCCACGGGGCGAGACGTTACGCGGCGCGGGAGCTACCCGGAGCCGTATCCGAGCTCCAGCTCGAGCTCGGCGAGGAGTGGCCGAACGCGCTCGACCGCCTCGGGGTTCTGATCGCGCCACTTCTCCGACCGTGGCTCGGTGAGGGTCGTGCGCGAAGGCCTGTCGGCGAGCCGCGCGGCGTACGCGCGTGCGTCCTCCGTGAAGTCGAGCTCGAGCTCGGAAAAGAGCCGTCCGAGCTCCTCGACCGGAGAGCGGACGACGTCCTCGTACGACAGGTCGATCCAGCGCGAGGGCGCGATGCTCCGCCGCGCGTCGAGGAGTGCCGTGTTGCACGCGATGTACTGGTGTGCGCAGATCTCCTCGAGCGACGCGTCGCGCAACTCGCGCCAGCCCGGGACGAGGAGGAAGCTCCAACGGTCCCCGCTGAGCGGGCCGAGGCCGGTGAGAGGCTCCGGAAGCCGGTACTTCACGAACCTCGGGCGCGCCTTCCAGCCCTCGATGAGCGAGCTCACGTTGTCCGCGGCGCGTCGGCGCAGGAACACGAAGGTCGCGTCGGGGAAGAGCGCATCGAGGTACGCGACGCGAAGGGAGCTCTCCGGCGTCTTGTCGACGAAGCGACGTCCGCGCACGAACAGGCCGATCGCGCAGTAGACGTACTCGCGCTCTCGGTCTGTTACGTCGTCCGCGTCGAGCGCGTCCGACTCCCACCCCGTGTCACGTGGGTGATGGAACTCGTCCCAGAGGATGTGGCCCTCGCTCTGCACGGAGCGCAGTGACGGGCTGCGCAGGAGGCTCTGGAGCACGACGCTCGTTCCGGAGCGTGGGCACCCGAGGACGAACACCGGGTGCGCCGGAGGATCGAACGCCGGCACGACACGCGAGACGGGCCGCGCGACACGCGGCACGCTCCGGCGGACCCGCCAGATCCGTCTGCGGACGCCGAACAGTCGCATCGTCCTCACGCGCTCGATCGTAGTGCGCCGGCGCTGATTGAATAGCGCGGTGATCGAGTCCTGGAAGAGGGCGCTCGTGCTCGCGCCGCACACCGACGACGGCGAGCTCGGGTGCGGCGGGACGATGGCCAGGCTCGTCGAGGGCGGCTGCGAGGTCCGCTACGTCGCGTTCTCGATCGCGACGCGCTCTCTCCCGGAGGGCTTCGAGCCGGACGTCCTCGCGCGAGAGGTCCGTCAGGCGACGGCGGAGCTCGGCCTCGGCGAGGAGCAGCTGACGGTGCACGACTTCGACGTCCGCACGTTCCCGGAGCGCAGGCAGGACATCCTCGAGCTGCTCGTCGCGCTGTGGGAGGAGTGGCGGCCGGACGCGGTCTTCCAGCCGTCGCACCACGACGTCCACCAGGATCACCAGACGATCGCGCAGGAAGGGCTGCGCGCCTTCAAGCGCACGACCATCCTCGGCTACGAGATCCCCTGGAACAACTTCGACTTCTCGTACGGCGCGTATATCGCTCTCGAGAACCGCCATGTCGAAAGGAAGGTCGCGGCGCTCTCCTGCTACGCGTCGCAGCAGCACCGGCGCTATGCCGATCCCGAGTACGTCCGGAACCTCGCGCGCGTCCACGGCGTGAACGTGAACCGCGAGTACGCGGAGTGCTTCCAGGTGTACCGCATCGTCGCCTGAGGCCGGCTGTGACGCGCATTCTCGAGCCTGCCGACGCCGCCGCGGCCGCGAGGGCCCGAGAACGGCCGCCCGCTGTCGTGGTCGACGTGGGCTGGGTGAACGGGCTCGCGGCGATCCGGTCGCTCGGGCGGGCGGGCGGAGCGGTGGTGGCGGTCGACCACCGCCCTTGGGCTCTCGGGCTCCGCTCGCGGTACGCGCTCCCGGTTATGGCCCCGAACGCCGGCGACGACGAGGACGGGTTCGTCGCGCGGCTCGTCGAGCTCGGGGACGCGCTCGGCCGACCCGCACCGATCTTCCCCACCCACGACGTGTGGTTGAACGCGATCGCGCGCAGGCAGGAGGAGCTCGGCGACCGCTTCCTGTGCCCGTTCCCGTCGTGGGACACGCTCGCGCGCATCCAGAACAAGCGCGCGCAGCTCGAGGCGGCGCAGGCGGCCGGCGTGGACGTGCCGGAGACGGGCCACCCGCGCTCCGCGGCGGAGGCTGTGGCCGTCGGGAGAGAGATCGGCTTCCCGGTGCTCGTGAAGCCGGCCGATCCGATCGAGTTCAAGCGCCGCCACCAGCGGCAGGCGTTCCGCTGCGAGACGGCGGCCGAGCTCGAGGCGGCCTACGCGCAGGCGGAGGAACACGAGCCGATGGTGCAAGAGCTCATCCCAGGGGGCGACGACGCGCTCTACACGCTCGGGAGCTACCTCGATGCGAGTGGGCGTCCGCTCGGCGTCTTCAGCGGCCGCAAGATCCGGCAGACACCGCGGCTCGTAGGCACCTGCCGTGTCGGCGAGGCGCTCTGGGTGCAGGAGGTCGTCGACGCGGGGCTCCGGCTGCTCGCGGCGGTGGAGTACCGGGGGCTGTCGCAGGTCGAGCTCAAGCGCGACCCGCGAGACGGCCGTTACAAGCTCATGGAGATCAATCCGCGCCTCTTCCAATGGCACGGCCTCGCGGCGGCGTGCGGCGTCGACCTCCCGCGCCTCGCGTACGAGGATCTGCTCGGCCTCGACAGTTCGCCTGGGTCGATGAACGGCCGCCGCCGGCGCTGGGCGATCACGTTCCTCGCCGGCGAGTCGCCGGCCCTGCAGCGACCGCCGTACGTGGACGCCGTCTTCGCGCGGGACGATCTCCGCCCCGCCGCTGCCTATGCCGCGCGCGTCGTCCGGAGCCTCGTCCGCTGATTCCGGAGAACGTCGAGCGCCGCGCCCGCTGGGTGCTGGACACGATCGGTGGACGCGCGCTCGTGCTCGGGGCGGACGTGCCGTACCACGGCGGGGCCTGGGAGCAGGTCTCACGCGGGGAGCGTCCGGAGGGGGACGAGCTCGCCGAGGCCTTCTTCCACCTCGCCCGCGTCGAGGAGCTCGCCGGGCCCAAGGACGAGCACGGGCGCTTCCTCGCGGCGTCCAGCTGCGTCGACCCCCTCGACCCCCCGCTCGAACGACTGCGTCGACGGCTCGAGCTCGACCCGCCCAGCTGGCGCGGAGCCCGCTTCGCGGTCGCACTCACGCATGACGTGGACGTGCCGTGGCGCTGGACGGGTCGCGCCGTACGGGGGACGGCCGCGCGGCTGAAGTCGCATGCCCTTGCGCGGCGCGGGTCGGCGGCGATGCGCGAGGCGCGCGCGCTCGCAGGGCTGCCGCTGCACAAGCTGCGCGGCAGCGACCCGAACTGGAGCTTCGAGGCCATCCTCGAGGCGGAGGGGGAACGGGACGCGTCCTCGACGTTCTTCCTCCTCGCCGGCCACTCGGACCCGCACGACGGTCCGGCTCCCGAGGCCTACGCGAGCCTGCGGCCGCGTCTGGTGGAGACGATCCTCGCGCACGGCGGCGAGGTCGGGCTGCACGGGAGCTACCGGGCGGCCCGCGACGCGGGGCTGCTCGCGAGCGAGGCCGAGATGCTGACCGGGCTGGGCGCGGAGGTGCGCGGCCAGCGGTACCACTACCTCCGCGTCGACCCGCACGCGAACCTCGCACCGCTCCCCGGGCTCGGATTCCGCTACGACACGACGCTCGGGTTCCCGGACGCGCCCGGCTTCCGGGCGGGGATCGCGCAGCCGTTCCACCCGTGGGACTTCGAGACGGAGTCCCCGCTCGACCTCGTCGAGATCCCGCTCGCGGCAATGGACGTGACGCTCGGTGAGAGCCGGTACCTGGGGCTGTCGGCCGACGAAGCGGAGCGGCCGCTGCTCGCGCTCCTCGACCGGGCGGCGGAGCGCGGAGGCGGCTTCGCGGTGCTCTGGCACACGGACCGCTTCGACCACTCGACGGCGCAGGGCTGGGACCGGCTGTACCTGCGGTTGCTCGACGCGGTCCGCGCGCGCGACGGCGTCTGCCTGCCGGCGGGCGAGCTCGCAGCAGCCGCGGACGTCTGGCTCGGCTAGCTGGGAGAATCCGGGCGTGTCGACCGCTTCGCCTCGCGCCGCACTGGCCAGCTCGGAGGCGTACCGATCGCTCCGGCGAGCCCTCCGCGCTGCCGCCCACCCGCGCGAGTCCGCGCACCGGCGGCTCGTGCGCCGCCGCTTCGAGGACGCCTTCCTGCACGACCGGCGAGCCCTCGGGGGGTACGAGCGCGAGCTACGGGAGAGCGGCCTTCTCGAGCACATCCGGGGGAAGCGGATCGAGTACGACGCACTGCTCGCCGCTTCCGGAACCGACGGCTACACGCCCGGCGGCATCGGCATCACCGAGCGGATCTACCTGTACGCGATCATGCGCACGCTGAAGCCGCGGATCGCCGTGGAGACGGGGGTCGCGAACGGCTTCTCGACGGCGTTCGCGCTGCTCGCGCTCGAGAAGAACGAGGACGGCGAGCTGTACTCCATCGACTACCCGCGCACGTTCGACCAGAACGCCGGGGTCTTTCACGAAGGAATCGGCAGCGTCGGCGTCCCCTCCGAGCACGAGTCGGGCTGGCTGATCCCCGAGCGCCTGCGCGAGCGGTGGACGCTGCGGCTCGGCCGCAGCCAGGACGAGCTGCCGCCGCTGCTCGCGAACCTGGGGACGATCGACTTCTTCCTGCACGACAGCGAGCACTCGTACGAGTGCATGCAGTTCGAGTTCATGAGCGCATGGCCGGTCTTGCGCGAGGGCGGTGTCCTCGTGTCGGACGACGTGAACTCGACCGCCGCCTTCCCCGAGCTTGCACGCGAGCAGAACCGCGAGCCGATCGCGCTCGGCCGAGGGATGGCCTTCCTCGTCAAGTAGTCGTCAGGGAGCGAGCCGGAGGCGCGTGGCGATCGCCCGGCGCTCGGCGGGGAGATAGAACCCGGCGGGGAAGAGGAGGAGCGGGTACGCGAGAGCGAGCACGAATGCGAGTGGAAGCCCTGCGCCGGCGAGCTTTCCGCCCACGACGAGCGCGACGCCGACCGCCGCCGCCGTGACCACGCGGCGCCACTGGTACGCGACCGGGTAGACGCGCTGTGCCCACCAGGTCATTCCCAGGAACATCGTGACGAACGCCGCGATCGTGGCTACGGCGGCGCCCATCATCCCGTAGGGCGGGATCAGGATGAGGTTGAGCGCGACGTTGACGACCGCCGCGATCCCCGTGACCACCCAATTGAACTGCGTCCGGCGCACGCGCCCGATTCCGATCACGACGACGACGTAGCCTGCGAAGGCCACGACGGCGAACGAGAGCGGTGCGACGACGCGCGACGACTCCGCGAACGCCGGTGCCGCGATCCAGTCGACGAGCCACGGCGAGAGCAGCCCGAGCCCGGTCGCGACCCAGGTCGTGATGAGCACCACGTACGTCAGCACGTACGAGTACGTGGTCTTCGCCTCGTGCTCGTCCTCGATCGAGTACGCGAACGCGGGCCAGCCGGTGCGGAACGCGGTGAGGAGGATCGCCATCGCCGACGCGATCCGGACGCCGATCGAGTACAGGCCCACCTCCTCGGCGTCCGCAAGCTTGATCAGGAAGAAGCGGTCGCTGAAGTTCGTCACCCACAGGAAGATCGCGCTCGGGACGAGCGGGATACCGAAGCGGTTCATCTCCCGGAGCAGCCCGCGGTCGAACTGGAGGCCGAGCTGCTCGCGCCGGTAGCCGATGAGCCCCGCGTAGACGAGGAGCGTGCCGGTGAAGCTTCCGACGATGACCCCGAGCGGCCCCGCGTCGTAGTGGATGACGAGTAGCAGCGTCGCCGCAATCGTGATCCCGACATTGACGAGGCTCGCGATCACGTATGCGACCGAGCGCTCCTCGACGCGGAAGAGCGACGTGAGCTGCTCGTAGTTCATCTGCGCCCACAGGCCGACGAACGCGGCGGCGACGAGCTCTGTGTCGCCCGAGGAGCCGAAGAGCAGCGTCGAGATCTCGCGTGAGAAGAGAAGCCCGAGCGCGAGCCCGAGGGTCGCGGCGCCCATCGTGAACCAGAACGACGTTCGGAGGACGAGGCGGCGGTGCGCGGGGTCCGGCGAGTCGAAGTAGAAGCGCATGAACGCGTTCGTGATCCCGAGCCGCAACGTGATCACGAGGACCGTCGTGAGCGCGACGAGCGTCTCCACCGTGCCGTAGTCAGCCGGACTGAGGTAGCGCGTATAGACGGGGAGCAGGAGGACCGCGAGGATCCGCTGAACGAGCCCGCCGAGCCCGTAGATCGCGGAGTGCTTTCCGAGTCGTGCGAGCTGCGGGCCGAGCGCCACTAACGGGCGAGACTAGATGCTCGGCCGGAGATTCACGCGGGCGGGCCGGGCGGTGGTTAAGACACGCCGCCGCGCGGGATGAGCCAGGGAGAGACGCGGTTCCAGCGCCCGATCTCGCAGCCGTTCCGGCGGCTCAGAGTCGTCGACACGCGCGTGCCCTTGACCGTGCCGACGACGCGCGCGACCTGGTCGCCGCCATAGATCTCGGTGCACGCCGCGTCGTGAGGAATCGGAGCAAATAGCTTCGCGCCGCCGGCAGCCAGCCTCCGGCACGCGAGCACCGGGCGGGAGAGTGTGCCGCGCGCGGGGGCGCACGCGAGCGTCCAGCGTTGCTTGCCGCCATTGCCGGGTCCTTGCGGCCAGTACGTCACCGTGAGCGAGGTGGCCCCGGCCGACTCCGCTGCCGAGCTCGAGCCGCACGCGACGAGCGCAGCCACCAGGGCGAGCAGGAGCAGCGGGCGCATACGGCTCAGCGTACCCCGGGCGCTGCCGGCTCATGCACTTCGACTTGACAAGGACAGTGTTGTGAGTGAATAATCACTTCCTCCATGGCGACCACAACCCGACAGACTGCGGCCGAGCGTCGCGAGGCGGTGCTCGAGGCGGCGAACGTCGAGTTCGCGCTTCGCGGGCTCCACGGCGCCTCGACGGACGCCATCGCCCGCCGCGCGGGCATCTCGCAGCCGTACCTCTTCCGCCTCTTCGGCTCCAAGAAGCAGCTCTTCATCGCGGCGATCGAGGATTGCCTCGCGCGGACGCTCGAGTCGTTTCGCGCTGCTGCGGCGGGTACGTCGGGCGACGAGGCGCTACGCGCCATCGGTGACGCGTACGCCGCTTCGATCGAGAGCGACCGCACCATGCTCCAGGGCCAGCTCCAGTCCTACGCGGCGTCGGTCGAGGACGCGGACATCCGCGAGGCGACCGCACGCGGCTTCGGCCGGCTCGTCGACTACGTGGAGACGGTCTCGGGCGCGGACCGCGCGACGATCGCGCGCTTCTTCGCCAAGGGCATGCTCATGAACGTCCTCGCCGCCATGGACTACTCGCTCGACACCGAGCCGCGCGACTCCTGGGCCGCACGTCTCGCAGAGGGGTGCAGGGAGGACGAGTGATCGGGGCAGTTCTTCTCTTTTTTCTCCAGAAGCTGAGTAATCAGTCACTAGATCCCAGCCACACGGCAGTCAGGAGGTAACCATGAGAGCCGGGACCCGCACGATCTGGACCTTCGTCGTCACGTCGATCGCGCTCTTCATGGTCGTGCTCGACAACCTCGTCGTCTCGACCGCGCTGCCGGTGATCCGCGTCGACCTCGGCGCGACGATCGAGGAGCTCGAGTGGACGGTCAACGCGTACACGCTCACGTTCGCCGTCTTCCTGCTCACGGGCGCCGCGCTCGGCGACCGCTTCGGTCGGAAGCGCATGTTCATGCTCGGCGTCGGGCTCTTCACGGTCGCCTCGGCCGCGGCGGCGCTCGCCCCTTCGGCCGACTGGCTCATCGCAGCCCGCGCCGTCCAGGGCCTCGGCGCGGCGATCGTCACACCGCTGACCTTGACCATCCTCAGTGCCGCCGTCTCGCGCGACCGGCGCGGCGCCGCCCTCGGGGCGTGGTCCGGCGTGGCGGGCCTGGCCGTCGCGATGGGGCCGCTCGTCGGCGGCGCCGTCGTGGACGGGATCTCGTGGCAGTGGATCTTCTGGCTGAACGTCCCTGTCGGACTCGTCCTGCTGCCGCTCGCCACGCAGCTCCGCGAGTCCACCGGTCCGGACAAGGCGCTCGACCTGCCGGGACTCGGGCTCGCGGGCGTCGGGATGCTCGGGCTCGTGTGGGGCCTTATCCACGGCAACGGCGACGGCTGGACGAGCCCTGTGATCGTCGGCGCCCTCGTCGTGGGCGCCGTGGGGTTGGCGGCGTTCGTCGCCTGGGAGCTCCGAGCGCGCGAGCCGATGCTGCCGATGGGGTTCTTCCGCGACCGTGGGTTCGCGGCCGCCAACGCGGCGTCACTGCTGATGTACTTCGGGATGTTCGGCTCGATCTTCCTGCTGACCCAGTTCTTCCAGACCGCGCAGGGGTATTCGCCGCTCGAGTCGGGGCTCCGGGTGCTGCCCTGGACGATCATGCCGATGTTCGTCGCGCCGATCGCGGGCGCGCTGTCGGATCGCATCGGAGGACGGCCGCTGATGGCGACAGGGCTCGGGCTGCAGGCGATCGGCCTCGGCGTGGATCGCGTACGTCTCGACGGCGACGGTCGGTTACTCGTCGCTCGTGCTGCCGTTCGTGCTCTCGGGCATCGGGATGGCGCTCTTCTTCGCTCCCGTCGCGAACGTCGTCCTGTCGGCCGTCCGGCCCGAGCAGGAGGGCAAGGCGTCCGGCGCCAACAACGCGATTCGCGAGGTGGGAGGCGTCCTCGGGGTGGCCGTTCTCGCCACGATCTTCGCTCGCCAGGGTGGGTACGAGACGCCGGCGACGTTCAACGACGGCCTCGTGCCCGCGCTCTGGGTCGGCGCGATCGTCGTCGGAGTGGGGGCGGTGCTCTCGCTTCTGATCCCGCGCAAGCGGCGGGCCGCCGAGCAGCCGGTAGCCGCGTCCGAGCCGCTCGTTCCGCAGGCGGAAGCCGCCTGAGCTCTCTGGGCGGGCGCTCGCCGCGGCGAGCGCCCGCCAGTCCGAGGGGCGGGTCCGTTTCGCGACTCTGCCATGCTCACGGACGGCCGTGAACTTCCGGATCGAGCGGGCGACGGACGATCTGTTCTCCGAGAGGGCCGCATGGCGCTATCCGCCGCCGTACGACTTCTACGACGACGACGGTGTTCCGCCGAACAATCCCGAGCGCTTCTACAGCGTCTGCACCGAGGACGGGACGCTTGCGGGCTTCTACTACTTCGAGGAGCGCGATGATGCGATTTTCTACGGCCTCGGACTGCGTCCCGACCTGACCGGCCGAGGGCTTGGTACGGCGTTCGTGAGCACAGGTCTCGAGTTTGCGGAAGAGCTATTCGGACGACGGCGGATCGTGCTCGACGTGGCGGCGTTCAACGAGCGGGCAATCCGCGTGTACGAGTGCGCCGGGTTCCGGCGGACCGGCAGCCGTCTCCGCTTCTTCGAGGGGTGGGGTGACGTGCCGTTCGTGGACATGGAGCGTCCGCGCTGACGTCCCGGCCGGGGTCGGAGCCCGTGTCTAGTCGGGCTGGGTAGCGCGGCGTCGCCCTACCGGGAGCGCTGGTACCGTCGCCGCGTGCCGAGCGACGATGCGCCCCGCTATGCCCCTCCGGACGCCCTGACGACGCCACGCTACGCGGGCGTGAAGACGTTCGCGCGGTGCCCGCTCGCAGGCGACCCGGAAGGCGTCGACGTCGCCGTTCTCGGGATCCCGTTCGACACCGCGACGACGAACCGGCCGGGCGCGCGCTTCGGCCCCGAGGCGGTCCGCTCGGCGTCGATCGCGCTCCGTCCCTACAACCCCGCCCAGTCGGCTCAGGTATTCGGCCGGCTCTCGGTGGCCGACCTCGGAGACGTGCCCGTGACGCCGGGGAACGCGGAGCGAACGGTCGGGCAGATCGCGGAGGCGTTGGAGCCGATCGTCCGAGCAGGGACGAGGACGCTCTGCCTCGGCGGAGACCACCTCGTCGTGCTCGGCGAGCTGCGCGCGCACGCGGCCGTGCACGGGCCCGTCGGCCTCGTCCTGCTCGACGCGCACGCCGACGTATGGGACGTCTACGTCGGCGAGCGCTATTACCACGGCTCGCCCTTCCGGCGGGCGCTCGAGGAGGGCCTTGTCGATCCCTCGCGCTCGCTGCTCGCCGGGATGCGAGGCTCGCTCTACGGCCCGGGGGATGCCGCGATGCCGACCGAGCTCGGCTTCGAGGTCATCCCGGGCGACGAGCTCGTGACGCTCGGCCCGGAGGAATACGCCGCCCGCGTCCGCGCTCGCGCCGGCGACGGGCCGCTCTTCCTCTCGTTCGACATCGACGTCCTCGACCCGGCCTACGCACCCGGCACCGGCACCCCCGAGGCCGGTGGCCTGACGACGCGGGAGGCCCTCGCCTACCTGCGCGCTCTCCGCGGACTCCGCTTCTCGGGCTACGACCTCGTCGAGGTCAGCCCGCCGTACGACGGCCGAGGCCAGCCGACGGCCGTCGCGGCCGCCAACGTCGCCTTCGAGCTCCTCACGCTCGACGTGCTCGGGTCGGGCTCGTGAGCCGCCGCGTTCGCGTTCTCGGGACGCTCGTCCTCACGGCCGTCGCCGTCGCGTACCTCGTGTGGAAGATCGAGCTCGGCACGACGCTCGACGTGCTCTCGGAGACGAGCCTCGCGTGGTTCGCCGCCGCCGCCGCGATCATGGTGCTGACCGTCCCCGTGCTCGCCGCCCGCTGGGACGCGCTGCTCCGTGCGCACGGGATCCGCGAGCGACTCGCGTGGCTGACGCGCGCGTACTTCGTGGCTTACACCGCCGGGCAGCTCCTGCCCACGGCCCTCGGAGGCGACGCGGTCCGCGTTCTCGAGACGGCCCGCCGCCACACCGGCCGCACGGCGGCGATCACCGGCACCGTCGTCCTCGAACGCGGGTTGGGCGGCGCGGCGACCGTCCTCCTGGGCGCGGTCGCGTTCCTGCTCTCGATCGGCCGCTACGACGTGAGCGCGTACCTCTGGCTCGAGGGCGTGTTCGTGTTCGGGACGATCGTCCTCGGGTTCCTCTTCTTCGCGCGCTCCGCCCGTCCGCTTCTCCGCCGCGTGCAACCACTCCTGGAACGCGCCCGGCTGGCGCGGCCCCTGCGTGCGTTCTACGAGAGCGTCCACCACTTCCGGGCGCGGCCGAGGCTGCTGCTTGGCGTCGCAGGAGTCAGCCTTGCTGCGCAAGCCGTCCGCGTCCTCGCGATCTGGGCCTCGGCGAAGGCGGTCGGCATCGAGCTCGGCGTGCTGGCGTACTACGTGATGGGGCCGCTGCTCTTCCTCGTCATGCTCGTCCCCTTCACGCTCAACGGGATCGCAGTCCGCGAGGCGTTCTTCGTCAGCTTCCTCGGGAGCCTCGGCGTCGGGGCGGACGAGGCCTTCGCTGCCGGGTTCCTGTTCTTCCTGGTCACCGTGATCATGGCGCTTCCCGGCGCGATCGTCCTCGCCTGGGAAGGCGTTCGGGGAGAGGCTCGCCCGCGGGTCGAGCATGGCTAGCGGGGATGTGCCGGACGCCGCAGTCGTCGTGGTCACGTACGACTCGCTGCCGTGGATCGAGCAGTGCCTCGAAAGCGTGCGGGGCGCGCCGACCGTGGTCGTCGACAACAGCTCGAGCGACGGGACCGTCGCCTTCGTCCGCGAGCGCTTCCCGGACGTGCGCGTGATCGAGGCCGAGAACCGCGGCCTCGCAGCCGGCTGGAACCTCGGACTGGGCGAGACGGAGAGCCGCTACGTGCTCCTGCTGAACGCCGACGCATGGCTCGTCGGTGACGCGCTCGAACGGCTGGTCGAGGCGGCGGACGCGCGCCCCCGCGCCGCCGTCGTCGGCCCGCGGCTCTCGAACCCGGACGGGACGCTGCAGCGCTCCGTCCGCGGCTTCCCGACGCTCTGGCGCCTCGCGACCGAGTATTTCTTCCTGCGGAGGCTTGCACCCGACTCGTCGGCACTCAATGCTTTCTATGCCGGCGGGTTCGATCACGACGAGGCGCGAGAGGTGGAGGTCGTCATGGGTGCTTGCATGCTCGTTCGCCGCGACGCCGTCGAGGAGGTCGGCGTGGCCGACGAGGACTTCTTCCTCTTCAGCGAGGAGACCGACTGGTGCTTTCGGTTCAGCGAGGCCGGCTGGCAGGTCGTCTTCTTCCCGGGCGCGGAGTGCACCCACGTGCGAGGGGGCTCGCACGGCGGCCGTCTCTTCCGGGAGAACCTGCGCGGGCACCTGCGGTTCATCTCGAAGCACCACGGCACGCGGCAGGCGGACCGCGCGCGCCGCCTGCTCCTCGCCGCGCTCCGGCTCCGCGGGTTGCTCTTCCACGGGAGTCGGGGCGCGACCTATCGCGAGGCCGCTGCGTGGCTCGCGTCGGGCGACGTGAACGCCTTGCTCACCGAGACGTGAGCAACATCTGGCTCTACCTGAGGCTGCTCGCAGCCACGACGGTGGTGCTCGCGCCCGGGTTCGCGCTCGCGCGGGCCCTCGGCGTGCGCGGGATGTCGGCGACGCTCGCGTGGGCGCTCACGCTGCTCTTCGGCGCCCTCGCGGTGATGTTCCTGTTCCAGAGCTCGCTCGTCCTCGCCCTCGTCCTCCTCGCGATCGCCACGCTCGTGTCGGCGGGCGTACGGATCCTCCGTCGTCCGGAGAAGACGAGCGCGCCGCCGTGGAGCTGGCTCGCGGGCCTCGGCGGCCTCGCCGTCGGGATCCTTCTGTGGAGCGTCACGAGCGCCGTACAGGGCGACGGCCTGTTCCACCTCGCCCGCGTCCGTAAGCTCGCGGAGCTCGACGGGCTCTCGCTCGAGGACCTCGGCGAGTTCGAGGACGCGAGCCTGCACCCGGGTTACGCGTTCCCGCTCTGGCACGGGCTGCTCGCGCTCGTCGCGCGCATCGCCGGCACCGACTCGGAGCAGGTCCTCCTCCATCTCCCGTCGATCCTGGCCCCGATCGCGGTGCTCGTCGCCTACGAGGCGGGGTGGGCGCTCTTCCGCAGCGCGTGGGCGGCGGGTGCGGTCGCGGGAGCCTCCGTCGCCGCGACCTGCTTCGCGCCCGGGAGCGGAGGCGCATATCCGCTGCTCGCGCTCCCCGCCACCATCTCGAGGCACGTGCTCGTGGCGGCCGCGATCGCGCTGGCGCTGACCGCGATCCGCAACCACACGCCGGCGGTCGTAGCGTCGGCGGCGGCTGCGGGATTCGTCGTCGCCGTCGTGCACCCGACGTACGCGATCTTCCTCTGGATCCCGTTCGCGGGCTTCCTCGCCGTCCGCTGGCTCTGGACGAGACGGGACCTCCGCGCCGGCATCGCAGTGCTCTGCGCGCTGGCGGTGCCCGCGGCGTTCTTCATGCTCTGGCTGCTCCCGATCGCCGCCGACGCCGTCTCCGTGTCGCCCCACGCCGACGAGGTGGAGCGCGCGCTCGAGCAGTACCGGGGACAGCTCGACGTCCGGTCTCCGACGAGCTACGCGCTCGCGCCCGAGGTGTTCACGCGGAGCGGCCCTGTCGCGATCGCCGCGCTGCTGCTCCTTCCGCTGGCTGCCTTCGCCGCGCGGCGACGCTGGTCCGCGTTCGTGATCGGCGGCTCGCTCGCGGTGTTCGCGTTCATGCTCGTGCCGCTGCTGTTCACGACGCTGTCGGACTTCGTCTCGATCTCCCAGGCCCGGCGTGCGGCCGGGTTCCTCCCGTTCGCCTTCGCGTTCGCGGGCGGGCTCGGGGTGCTCTCGCGGGCCCTCTGGCCGTGGCTGCCGCCCGTTGCCCTCGTCGCTGGCTCGCTCTTCCAGTACCTGTATCCGGGCGACTTCGACTACGTCCTCGACGACCCTGGCCCCTCGTGGGTCGTCTGGTTCGCGGTCGCAGGTGCGATTGTCGCGCTCTACGCCGGGCTCGCGCTGGGCCGGCGCGCGCAGCCTTACGAGCAGCCAGCGGGCGTGGCCGCCGTCTTCTTCCTTGCGCCGATCGTCGCCGTCGGCCTCGCGAAGTGGGACCCGGTGCCGGTACCGCCCGGCCACCTGCTCTCGCCGGGGCTGATCGAAGCGGTCCGGGACGAGGTGCCGCCCCTGGCGGTCGTCTACTCGGACCAGGAGACGAGTTACCGCATCGCCGCGTTCGCGCCCGTCTACATCGCCGTCGCGCCGCCAGGCCACGTCGCGAACACCGTTCAGAACATGCCGTTCGAGCGGGCCCGAGACGCGCGTCGGTTCCTGCGGACGGGCGATCTCGCGATCCCGCAGGAGTACGGCGCCGAGTACCTCGTCGTCGACCGGCTCCGCCAGCGGCGCGAGTTCGACCTCGAGGAGCTGTACCGCGACCCGCGCTTCGTGCTCTACCGGGTGCCTCCGCCGCCGTAGCCCCCGCCGCCGGGTGTCTCGATCCGGAGGAGGTCACCGGCTTCGAGGTCGACCGTGACGAATCCCGGCAGCTCCTGTCCGTTCAGCAGGTTGCGGCCTGGGCGGCCGTCGCCACCGCCTCGCTCGCCGCGTGGAGCGAGCGCTCGTCGTTGAGTGAGGAGCGACAGGCGGCAGGGCTCGAGCACGCGGAGCTCCCGGACGACGCCGTCTCCCCCGCGGTGCTCGCCGGCGCCGCCGGAGCCGCGACGGAGCTCGTAGCGCTCGACCCGCAGCGGGTACGCGAGCTCGAGCGCCTCGACCGGCGTGTTCAGCGTGTTCGACATCGCCACGTGTACCGCGGAGGGGCCGTCGGCGTCGGGGCATGCTCCTTGTCCGCCCGCGATCGTCTCGTAGTACGTGAAGCGCTCGTTCCCGAGGACGACGTTGTTCATCGTGCCTTGGCCCTGGGCCGGCACGGGCACCGCCTCCGCGAGGGCGGAGAACACCACGTCCACGATCCGGCTCGACGTCTCGGTGTTGCCCGCCGCAACCGCAGCCGGGGAGCGGGCGTTGACGAGGCAGCCCTCCGGCGCTCGGACGGTTACGGGGGCGAAGGCGCCGCCCGACGCGGGGAGGTCGGGGGCCGTGAGGCAGCGGACGACGTAGAAGCACGCCGAGCGGGTGACGGCGAGCGGGCAGTTCAGGTTCCCCTCGTGCTGCGCCGCACGTGCCGGCGAAGTCGATCTCGATCGTGTCTCCCGCGATCGTCACGGTCGCTCTCAGCTCGAGCTGCCCGGCCAGCGTCTCGAGCGCGTCCGATCCCCGGTAGCGGCCGTCCGGGAGCGCGGCGAGCGCGGTACGGACGACGCGTTCCGAGTACGCGAGTAGCTCGTCCATCGCCGCCGCGACGCGCGCTCGGCCACGACGCGTACAGAGCTCCTCGACGCGGCGCTGGGCGAGGTGGTGCGCCGCGAGCTGGGCGCGCAGATCGCCTCGGCGCTCGTCTGCGTTCCGCATCCGGCCGACGAGCCGCTCGAGGGCCTCGTCATCGAGGCGCGTGGGCGGGATCACGACACCCTCCTCGGCGAGCGTCGTCGAGCCGGCGGGGAGGCTGCCCGGCTCGGTTCCCCCGACGTCCGCGTGATGCGCGCGCGACACGGCATAGCCGAGCGAGGTCCTCGTCACGATCGTCAGGTCGGGGAGGTGCGTGCCGCCGGCGTACGGGTCGTTGAGGATCCACGGCTCACCGGGGGCGGGATCGTGCGCGCGGACGGCGGCGACCGCCTCCGGCATCGCCCCGAGGTGGACGGGGATGTGCTCGGCCTGCGTGACCATGCGACCGGCCTCGTCGAAGAGCCCGGTCGAGCAGTCGCGACGCTCCTTGATGTTCGCCGAGAACGCCGAGCGCACGAGCACCGCACCCATCTCCTCGGCGATCGCGCGGAGGCCGCTGCCGATGACCTGGAGCTCGACGGGGTATTCGCTCATGCCTCCTCCGCCCGGAGAACGAGAGTCCCGTGCGCATCCGTCTCGCCCGACCAACCCTCCGGCACCCACGCGGTCGCGCCTTCGAGCTCGAGGACGGCCGGGCCTGAGACTGCCCGCGCAGGCCCGTCGACGTCGAGCTCTGGGGCTGCGCGCACCTCGGCCGTCCGGACGGCGACGAGCTCGAGCGAGCGGGAGGAGTCGCCGTAGCCGTAGCGGTCCTCGTGCGCAGCGTGGAACCGCTCCGCAAGGCGGGGCCCGAGTGGCACCGTGAGCTCGAACGACTGTCCCGTGTATCGGAGATCGGCCTCGCCCTCCGACGGCAACTCCCCGGCCTCGGCGAGCGGCACGACGTACGACACCACCGCGTCACGGCGCTCGTCCGCCGCGACGAGACCGAGCGCGGAGAGCACTCCCGCGGCGGCGGGAACGAGCACGGTCGACATCCCGAGCTCCTCCGCGAGCGCGCACGCGTGGAGCGGCCCGGCGCCGCCGAACGCGACGAGGGCGAAGTCGCGCGGGTCGAGCCCCTGCTCCACCGAGACGAGCCGGAGCGCGCGGGTCATCTCGGCGTTCACGACCGCGATCGCGGCCTCGGGGTCGATCTCAGCCAGCGCTGCGCGTGCGGCGTCCGGGTCGAGCTCGATCCCGCCTGGGAGGGCGACCGGCAGCCGTCCGAGCAGGAGGTTCGCGTCGGTCACCGTCGGACGCGTGCCGCCGTGCCCGTAGCAGGCGGGCCCCGGATCCGCGCCGGCGCTCTCGGGGCCGACGCGAAGCGCGCCGCCGTCATCGAGGCGGACGATCGAGCCTCCTCCCGCGCCGACCGTGTGCACGGCGAGCGTGGGCAGGCGCACGGGCATCCCTCCGACCGTCTTCTCCGCCTCACGGCGCGCGTCGCCCTCCACGATCGCGCAGACGTCGGTGGACGTCCCGCCCATGTCGAAGGAGAGCGCGTTCGGGAAGCCCGCGAGGGCCGCGATCCTCGCGGCGCCGACGACACCCGCGGCCGGGCCGGAGAGGAGCGCGAAGGCGGCGTGCTCCGCCGCCTCCTCGAGCGTCGCGAGCCCGCCGGAAGAGCGCATGACGAGCGGCACGGGCAGGCCCTGCGCCCCGCAGCCCGCGGCGAGCGCGAGGAGGTAGCGGCCGAGTGTCGGGCCGAGGTACGCGTCGACGACGGTCGTGGAGGCGCGCTCGTACTCGCGGAGCTCGGGCGCGACCTCGTGTGAAGCGACGACGTGGGCGTCCGGGTAGCGGCGGCGCAGCTCCGCGGCGACCTCCCGCTCGTGCCGCGCGTCGCGAAAGGCGAACAGGAGGCAGACCGCGATCGCGTCGGCCTCGATCTCGGGCAGTCTCGAGAGATCGAGCGGCTCGAGCTCGCCGTCGCGGGAGATCCGCCCCGATACGCCCGCGCAGAGCTCGAGCGGGACGAGCGGCTCCGGGTGCTCGGCGCACGGGCGGTACAGGTGAGCCCGCGTCTGGCGGCGGAGGTGCAAGAGGTGCTCGAACCCGGCCGTCCCGACGAACGCGGTGCGCGCGCCGCGCCGCTCGAGCAGGGCGTTCGTCGCGATCGTCGTGCCGTGCGTGAAGCGGTCGACATTGCCTGCACCGACGGCCTCCGCCGCGGCGAGCACGGACTCCTCCTGTCGCCGCCGGGTCGGCACCTTCGCGGTCGACACGTGGCCGTCCGCGACGAGCACCGCGTCCGTGAACGTCCCCCCGACGTCGATCCCGAGCGCACGCACGCGCGCATTCTCGCCGCATGGCAAGCGCGTGTCCGGAGTAGAGTTCCGCGCGAGTGGACCGCCTCGTCTGCCTCGGCCTCAGCCACCGTACCGCGCCCGTCGAGCTGCGCGAGCGCCTCGGCGCGCTCGGGCCGGCCGCCGGGAGCTGCCCCGCAGTCGATGGGCATGCGGTGCTCTCGACCTGCTACCGCGTCGAGCTCTACGCGTACCTCTCGGAGGGAGTCGAGGGCGCGCGCGACGAGCTGATCGGCGTTCTCGCGGACGGGCATGGCGTCGACCGCGAGCTCCTCGTCGACCACCTCTACGTCCATGCAGGCGAGGACGTCTGCCGCCATCTCTGCCGCGTGGCAGCCGGGCTCGACTCGCTCGTGCTCGGCGAGGCGGAGATCCTCGGGCAGGTCCGCGACGCGCACGACGAGGCGCAGGAGACGGCCGGGCCCGTGCTCGCGCTGCTCTTCCGCTCGGCGATCTCGGCGGGCCGGCGCGCTCGCTCGGAGACCGCGATCGGCGCGAATCCCGCGACGGCGAGCTCGATGGCGCTCGCGCTCGCGGCGGGCGCGCTCGGCGACCTGCGCGACAAGCGCGTGCTGGTCGTCGGCGCGGGCAGGATCGGCCTCCAGACGTTGAAGGCCGCGGCGGGGCGCGGGATCTCGGAGCTGGCGGTCGCCAACCGGACTCCCGAGCGCGCTGCCGAGGCGGCGGCGAGCTTCGGTGCGGCCGCTCACGGCCTCGACGAGCTCGAAGACCTGCTCGGTTGGGCCGACGTGGCCGTCACCGCGACGAGCTCGGAGGAGCCGGTCGTCTCGGCGACAACGGTCTCGACCGCGTCCGCCAGGCGAGGACAGAGGCCTCTGGTGCTCGTCGACCTCGCGGTCCCGGCAGACGTCGAGCGTGATGCCGCCGAGGTCCCGGCGCGCGGCTCTTCGACGTCGACGACCTGCGCGCCGGCCTGGACGACGCGATCGCGTCGAGGCTGCGCGAGGTGCCGAAGGTCGAGGCCGTCGTGGACGAGCTAGTGGATGCTTTCGCACGCCGGTACCGCGAGCTCGAGGTCGAGCCGCTGGTCGCCGCCATGCGCCGGCAGGCCGAGGCGATCCGCGCGGCCGAGCTCGAGCGCACGCTGCGTGACCTAAGTGACGTCGATCCCGAGACTGCGGAGCGCATCGAGCATCTCTCGCACGCGCTCGTGAAGAAGCTCCTGCACGATCCCACCGTTCGGCTCCGCGAGCGAGCCGGCGAGGGCGACGCGGACGAGGTCGCAGCCGCGGTCCGCGAGCTCTTCGGGCTCGCCGCCCCCCGCGAGCCGTGACCGGTCCGCCGCCTCGCGCGGCGGTGATCGTCGGGACTCGAGCGTCGCCACTCGCGCGGGCGCAGACGGCACGCGTCGCCGAGCTGCTCGAGGCCGCGTGGCAGGGCCTCGGCGTGGAGACGAGGCCGATCGCCACGACCGGCGATCGCACGCAGGCGAGCGGACGGCCGCTGCCCGAGATCGGCGGCAAGGGGCTCTTCACCCTCGAGCTCGAGCAGGCGCTCCGCTCGGGTGAGATCGATCTCGCGGTGCACTCACTGAAGGACCTTCCGACCGAGGCCGCAGACGGCGTCGTCATCGGCGCTGTCTGCGAGCGGGAGGACGTCCGCGACTGCCTCGTGTCGACCGACGGGCTCGCGCTCCACGAGCTTTCCGCAGGTGCGCTCCTCGGCACGAGCAGCCTAAGGCGCGTGGCGCAGCTTCGCGGGCTCAGGCACGACCTCGAGCTCGGCTCGGTGCGGGGGAACGTGGACACGCGGGTCCGGAAAGTGCGTGAGGGCGAGCTCGCAGGCGTCGTGCTCGCCGCGGCGGGGATCCGCCGGCTCGGGCTCGAGGACGACGTCGCGGAGTGGTTCGCTCCCGAGACGTTCCTGCCCGCGCCCGGCCAGGGCGCGCTCGCAGTCCAGTGCCGCGCGGGAGACGAGGAGGTCCTCGAGCTGCTCCAGTCGATCGAGGACGACGGCGCGCGCGCCGCGACGACCGCCGAGCGCGTGTTCCTGCGCGAGCTCGAAGCGGGCTGTACGGCACCTGTCGGCGCGTACGCGGAGCCGGGCTACACGGGCGTCGTGCTGCGGGGGCTCGTGGCCTCCGTCGACGGGCAGGACGTCGTCCGCGTCGAGGGCGAGGGCGAGCCGGAGGCGGTCGGCGCCCGGCTCGCGCACGAGGCGCTCGCAGCGGGCGCGGAAGCGATCCTCGGGGCGATCCGTGGCTGACGGGCCGCTCGCGGGTCGAAGGATCGTCGTCACGCGACCCCGGGCGCAGGCAGGCCCGCTCGCGGACGGGCTCGCCGACCTGGGTGCGACGGTGACGGTGCTTCCGCTCGTCGCGATCGAGCCGCTCGACGACACCGCCTCCCTCGACGCGGCCGCGCGCGGTTTGAGCTCGTACGACTGGGTCGTACTCACGAGCGCGAACGGGGCCGCCGCCCTCGGGCGTGCGCTGGCTGGGGCGCAGCTCAGCGGCCCGAAGGTCGCGGCCGTCGGCCCGGCGACTGCCGAGGCCGTGCGCACGCTGGGGGGCGAGGTCGCGTTCGTCCCTGCCGTCTTCGCGGCCGAGGACGTGGCTGCCGGCCTCGGCCCGCTCGCCGGTGCTCGCGTGCTGCTCCCGCAGGCGGACGTCGCCCCGTCCGACCTCGCGATCGAGCTCCGCGCGCGTGGTGCCGACGTGGACGCGATCGCCGCCTATCGAACCGTGGCTGTCGAGCCGTCCTACGCGCTGCGCGAGGAGCTCGAACGGGAATCGGACGCGATCGTCCTCGCGAGCGGTTCCGCGGCACGGTCGCTCGCCGCGCTGAACGTCGCGCTCGCAGCCGGCACTGTCCTCGTCTGCATCGGCCCGAAGACCGCATCGGAGGCACGCGAGGTAGGGTTGCCGGTCGGTCTCGTGGCCGCCGAGGCGACCGCGGAGGGCATCATTCAGACGCTCGTGTCGCACTTCGGGGAGAGCCCGTGACGGAATTCGCCGACTCCACTACGCTCGACGCGCTCCGCGCTCACGCCGGTGCCCGGCGGCCGCGCCGGCTGCGACGCACGGCGGCGCTCCGCGACCTCGTCCGGGAGACGACGCTCACGCCCGACGACCTCGTGCAGCCCTACTTCGTCGTTCCCGGCGAGGCCGTCCGCAGCTCGATTCCCTCCATGCCCGGGATCGACCAGCTCTCCGTGGACGCGCTCGTGGGAGAGGCCTGCGCGCTCGCCTCGCTCGGGATCAAGGCCGTGCTCCTGTTCGGGATACCGAGCGCGAAGGATCCGCTCGGACTCGAGAGCTTCGCGGTGGACGGCGCCGTGCAGCAGGCGATCCGCGCGCTCAAGGATGCATCGCCCGAGCTCGTGGTCCTGACCGACGTCTGCCTCTGCGAGTACACGGACCACGGCCACTGCGGTCTGCTCGGCCCCGGCGACGAGGTGCTGAACGACGAGACGCTCGAGATCCTCGGGCGGATCGCGGTCTCGCACGGCGACGCAGGTGCGGACGTCGTCGCGCCGAGCGGGATGATCGACGGCATGGTCGCGGCGATTCGCGCCGCGCTCGACGACACCGGCCTGGAGCGGGTCGCGATCCTCTCGTACGCCGTCAAGTACGCGTCCGCGCTGTACGGGCCGTTTCGCGACGCCGCCGAGGGCGCTCCCGCGTTCGGCGACCGCCGGAGCCACCAGATGGACCCCGCGAATGCGCGCGAAGCGTTGCGCGAGGCGGCGCTCGACGTGGAACAGGGCGCCGACGCGCTCATGGTCAAGCCCGCGACCGGGTACCTCGACGTCGTGGCGCACGTGCGCGAGCGCTTCGGAGAGCTCCCGCTCGCCGCGTACAACGTGAGCGGGGAGTACGCGATGGTGAAGGCTGCGGCCGCGAAGGGCTGGCTCGACGAGCGCGCAGTCGTGCTCGAGCTCCTGACGGGGATCCGCCGCGCGGGCGCGGACCTCGTCGTCACGTACCACGCGAAGGAGGCCGCGGGCTGGCTCCAGGAGCGCGCTTGAACGTTCGCCTTCGGCAAACGTTCGCGGGGGAAACCATGCTTCCCCCGCGTGTCACCTTCTTCCTGAGATCGTGGGGAAGGCGCGCAGCGCCTTGTCCGCGAAGCTGGACCAGTGGAGGGGGTGCGGGGGAACCGGGAGGGTCCCCCGCCAACCTCCCGGTTCCCCACACCCCTCCACCACGGGGCAGTCGCCCCGTGAAAGCGAGGGTCGACGACCGGCCGGACGAGGAGGGGTCGATCGGCGAGGCGGACGTTGCCGAGCACGGCCGCACTGCCGACGGTGAGACGACCTCGCTCGACCGGCGGCTCTTCATGCAGCTCCACGCGTTCGGCGGCGCCGGCGACACGGCGGCGCTCGTCTCGGCGCTCGAATCGGCGGGGGTGGAAGGCGTGCTCTACGAGGACGTCAACGACCCGACCGGCGTCGCGCTGCTCACGCTCTCCGAAGACCCCGGAGCGTTCGTGCTGGGGACACGTGCGTTCCTACAGTCCGAGCCGTTCGCCGGCCTCGAGCCGAAGCCGGAGCTGACGATGCTCGGCCGCACGTATGCGATCGGCCACGAGCAGGATCTCGAGGACACGCTCGTCGAGCGGCCGCGCCGACGCGTGCTCGATCCGGGCCTTCACTGGGCGATCTGGTACCCGCTCCGGCGCTCCGGCTCCTTCGAGCAGCTCTCGCGGAAGGAGCAGAACCAGATCCTCATGGAGCACGGCGGCGTCGGGATGTCCTTCGGGCGCGCCGGGCTCGGATACGACATCCGGCTCGCGTGCCACGGGCTGGATCAGGCCGACAACGACTTCGTCGTCGGGCTCCTCGGCCCCGAGCTGCATCCGCTCTCGATCATCGTCCAGCGCATGCGGAAGACGCGCCAGACTTCCCTCCACCTCGAGCGTCTGGGCCCGTTCTTCGTCGGCAGGGTCGCGTGGCAGAGCAACGCGGCGTGACCGAGGCTGCGCCGGCGGACACGACCGACGCCGAGCCGACCTCCCTGTTTCTCCGCGCGTGTCGCGGCCTGCCCGTCGAGCGCACGCCCGTCTGGCTGCTCCGGCAGGCGGGGAGGTACATGCCGGAGTACCGGGCGTTCCGCGAGCAACACTCGATGCTGGAGCTGATCGCGTCGCCCGAGCTCGCGGCGGAGGTGACGCTGCTCCCGGTGGACGCGTTCGGAGTGGACGCGGCGATCGTGTTCTCCGACATCCTCCCGCCGCTCGTCGGCATGGGCCTCGAGCTCGAGTTCGTCGAGGGCGACGGCCCCGTCCTGCGCAACCACATCTCCTCGACACGTGACGTCGATCGGCTGGGTACGCCGCCCGCCGAGGAGACGATGGCCGGGACGTTGGGCGCCATCGCACTCGTGTGCAAGGAGCTCGAGCCGCGCGGAGTTCCGGTGATCGGGTTCGCGGGTGCGCCGTTCACTCTCGCGAGCTACGCGATCGAGGGCGGGACGTCGCGGGACTTCGCGCGAACGAAGGCGTTCATGCTCTCCGAGCCCGCCGCGTGGCGCCGCCTGCTGACGAAGCTCGTGACGGTTCAGGCGGACTACCTCCTCGCGCAGGCGCGCGCAGGGGCGCAGGCCCTCCAGGTCTTCGACTCCTGGGCCGGGCGCGCGCTCGCTCGGGACGACTACCTCCGGTACGTGGCTCCCTCCAACCGCGAGCTGTATGCGGCCGTCGCGGGGGCGGGAGTGCCGGTGATCAACTTCTCGCTCGGCGTCGGCACCTATCTCGCCGAGGCGGCGGCCTGCGGCGGCGACGTCGTCGGGCTCGACTGGACGCTTCAGCTCGACGAGGCCTGGGAGCGCGTCGGATTTGACCGGCCGGTGCAGGGGAACCTCGACCCGGCTGCGTTGCTCGCGCCCTGGCGCGAGCTCCGGCACCGGATCGACGACGTCCTCGCCCGCGCGGCCGGGCGCCCGGGACATGTCTTCAACGTCGGACACGGGCTCGTGCCGCAGACACCGCCGGATCACGTGCGCCACCTCGTCCAGCACGTCCGCGAGCGGACCTCGTCGTGACCGCGCAGCTCCCGATCGGCGTTCTCGTCATGGCCTACGGCGGTCCCGAGTCGCTGGACGAGATCCCGGGCTATCTCGCCGATATCCGAGCGGGTCGCGCGACCTCGACGAAGATCGTGGCCGAGATCACGGAGAACTACCGCGCGATCGGTGGACGCTCCCCGCTGCTCGACGTCACGCGGCGCCAGGTCGACGCGCTCGCGGACGCGCTCGGCGCCGACTACCGCTGCTATCTCGGGATGCGGCACTGGGCGCCGTGGATCGAGGAGGTCGTCGGCGAGATGGTCGAGGACGGCGTCACGCACGCGGTCGGCCTCGTGCTCGCGCCGCAGTTCAGCGCGCTCTCGATTGCGAGGTATCAGCAGCGCGTCGCTGACGGGCTCGAGCTCTACCGCGGGCAGATGGTCGTCGAGCACGTGCCGAGCTACCACGACGCGCCCGGCCTGATCGACGCGCTCGCCGCGCGCGTCCACGAAGGGATCGCGCGCTGGCCAGAGGGCGAGCGGGAGCGCGTCCACGTCGTGTTCAGCGCGCACTCGCTGCCGGAGCGCGTCCTCGCGGGCGGGGACCCGTACGACTCGCAGTGCCGCGAGACGGCCCGGCTGGTCGCCGAGCGTGCGGGAGTTCCGGAAGAGCGCTGGTCGTGGAGCTACCAGTCGGCCGGGCGCACACCCGAGCCGTGGGCAGGTCCCGATCTCGGTGAGCACCTGCGGGATCTCGCGGGAAGCGGTGTGCGAAACGTGGTCTCCGTCCCCGTCGGCTTCGTCTCCGACCACGTCGAGCTGCTCTTCGACATCGATGTGCGCGCTCGCGCGGTCGCGGAGGAGGTCGGAGTACGGCTGGAACGGCCGCCCGCGTTGAACGACGATCCGGTCTTCGTGGAGACGCTCGCGGGCCTCGTCCGGGAGCGTGCCGCCTCGTGGCTCGGGGAGACGCGCGCGGCGTGACACGCGTCGGCCGAACGAAGGTCCTCGGCTTCCGTGTGCGGCGCCATCTGCTCGACCGCCGCGTCCCGGCCTTGCCCGCGGAGGTCGCGCGCACGCTCTGCGGCCTGCATGCGCAGCTCGCTGCGACGGCGGAGCTCTCCGTCTGGGCGCGCGCCGAAGGTCTTGCCCGCGACGAGGTACGCGAGGCGCTCGAGCGGGATCGAACGCTCGTGAAGACCTGGGCGATGCGCGGCACGCTGCATCTCCTCGCCGCGGACGACTTCCCGCTCTATATCGCCTTGCTCGGCCCGCCCTGGGACGACCCGGGCGGCGCCTGGCTGCGCGGGTTCGGTGTCACAAGGGAGCAGTACGACGCGATCGTGGCCGGGGTACCGCGCGCGCTCGGCGCGCGTCCGAAGACGCGCGAGCAGCTCGCCGACAAGCTCGGCGAGCTCGGAGGCCCGGAGCTGCGCGAAAAGCTCCTCTCGGGCTGGGGTGCGCTTCTGAAGCCGTCGGCGCGGCGCGGTGACCTCGCGTTCGGGCCGAATCGCGGCCGCAATGTCACCTTCGTTCGCCCGGACCGCTGGCTCGGCACGCTGCGCCGCGTCGACGAGGACGAGGCAGGACGCGAGATCCTGCGTCGGTTCCTCGCCGCGTACGGCCCGGCGACCGCGGACGACGTCAGGCGCTGGCTCGGAATGAGCGTCGCGAAGCTGAAGCGGATGCTCCGAGCGCTCGACGACGAGCTCGCCGAGGTGGAGGTCGCGGGCTCGCCGGCCTCCGTCCTCGCCGTCGATCTCGACAGCCTGAGGAACGCTCCGCCGCCGACGTCGGTGCGGCTCCTGCCCGCGTTCGACCCGTACGTCGTCGGCTTCCGTCCGCGCTCGCTGCTCGTCGATGCCGAGCACGAAGGGAGGATCTTTCGCCCTCAGGCGTGGTTCTCGCCGGTCGTGCTCGTGAACGGGCGTGCCGCCGGGATCTGGGAGCGCGAGCGTCGCGGGCGCCGTCTGGAGGTCCGCGTCGAGCCGTTCGGCCGGCTTAGCTCGGCCACGCGGTCGGCGATCGCGGAGGAGGCCGACCGGCTCGGAGAGTTCCTCGATACGCCCGCCGATCTCGAGGTGGCGGCGTGAAGGTCACGGTCGTCGGCGGGGGAATCGCCGGGCTTGCAGCCGCACGGCAGCTGGAGTCGCTCGTGCCGCACGCCGAGATCGTGCTCCTCGAGGCGACGGACCGGATCGGTGGCGTGCTCCGGACCGAGCATGTGGACGGCTTCCTCGTCGAGGGGGGTCCCGACAGCTTTCTCTCCCGCAAGCCGCGCGGTATCGGGCTGTGCGAGGAGCTCGGGCAGGGGGGCGAGCTCATCGCGCGCCGGCCCGAGAACGCCCGCTCGTTCGTGCGGGTGGGCCGCGAGCTCCACCCGCTGCCCGAAGGCCTGACCGGCCTGATCCCGACGAATCTCGACGCGCTCGAGGTGAGCACGCTCCTCTCGGCGGAGGGAAAGCGGCGGATTGCTGCCGAGGCGGACATTCCACCTGCTCCGCCCGGCGGCGACGAGTCGATCGCGTCGTTCGTGTCCCGCCGGCTCGGACGCGAGGCCTACGAGCGCCTCGTCGAGCCGCTCACGACCGGCATCTATGGGGGCGACGGCGACCAGCTCTCCCTGCAGGCGACGTTCCCGCAGCTCCGCGCGCTCGAGCTCGAGCACGGGAGCCTTCTCCGGGGGCTCGGCGCGGAGGCGCCCGCCGAAGCCTCGCCGCCTCCGTTCCTCGGCCTGCGGTCGGGTATGGAGACGCTCGTGCGCGCGGTGGTCGACGACCTCCTGCGGACATCCGTCCGGCGGGAAGCGCGCACGGTCATGGTGCGAGCCGTCGCCGGTGGCTACGCGGTCGAGGTCGAAGACGGCCAGAGCGTCCAGGCCGACGGCATCGTGCTCGCCACGCCCGCGTTCGTCTCGGCCAAGCTCGTCTCCGAGCTCGACCCGGAGCTCTCGCGCGCGCTCGCCGAGATCCCGTACGCGGGCAGCGCGATCGTCACTCTCGGCTACCACCGCGAGAACGTGGCGCATCCGCTCGACGGGTACGGCTACGTCGTCCCGCGCAGCGAGGGATCGCATGTACTCGCCTGCACGTGGACGTCGAGCAAGTGGGAAGGCAGAGCGCCGGAGGATCGGGTGCTGCTCCGGGTCTTCGTCGGCCGCTTCGACCTCGAGTCCGACGAGGTCCTCGTCTCGCTCGCGCTCGAGGAAGTCGGTCTCATCGGAATCGACGCCGAGCCCGTCCTGACGCGGATCCACCGCTGGCCGCGCGGAATGCCGCAGTACGTGCTCGGCCACCTGGAACGGCTCGAGCGGATCGACGCGGCGATCGAGCGGCATCCGGGCCTGGCGCTCGCCGGCGCCGCGTACCGCGGCGTCGGCATCCCCGACTGCATCGACTCCGGCGAGGAGGCCGCCCGCTCCCTCGCCTCCTCACTAGCAGGCGTACGGGCGTGAGGCGAGACCGGTCCCATGAGCTCTTCGCGGAGGCCGTCGGCCTGTTGCCGGGCGGTGTCAGCTCACCGGTCCGCGCGTTCAAGGCAGTCGGCGGCGACCCGCTCTTCGTCGAGCGCGGCGAGGGCGCGTACCTCGTCGACGTGGACGGGAACCGCTACGTCGACTACGTGCTCTCGTGGGGCCCGCTCGTTCTCGGCCACGCGCATCCGCGGGTCGTTGCCGTGCTCGAGGAGGCGGTCCGCCGCGGGGCGAGCTACGGCGCGCCCTCTCCGCTCGAGCTCGAGCTCGCACGCCTGATCAGGGACGCCGTGCCGAGCGTGGAGCTCCTGCGCTTCGTCAGCTCGGGAACGGAAGCGACGATGAGCGCACTCCGCCTCGCACGCGCGTTCACCGATCGCGAGAAGATCGTCAAGTTCTCGGGCTGCTACCACGGGCACGCGGACTTCCTCCTCGTGCAGGCGGGATCGGGGGTCGCGACGCTCGGGTTGCCGGACTCTCCCGGAGTCACGCCCGGCGCGGTGGCCGACACGCTGACTGCACCCTTCAACGACCTCGATGCGGTCGAGCGCCTCTTCGCGGAGCACACGATCGCCGCGGTCATCGTCGAGCCTGTCGCGGGGAACATGGGCCTCGTCGTTCCACGTGAGGGATTCCTCGCGGGGCTGCGCTCGCTGACGACGGCCCATAGTGCGCTCCTGATCTTCGACGAGGTCATGACCGGATTCCGCGTCGATCCGGGCGGCGCACAGGCTTTGTACGGGATCGAGCCCGACCTGACGACGCTGGGAAAGGTCATCGGCGGCGGGCTCCCGGTCGGTGCGTACGGCGGCCGCCGCGAGATCATGGAGCTCGTCGCGCCCGCCGGTCCCGTCTACCAGGCTGGGACGTTGTCAGGAAACCCGCTCGCGATGACCGCGGGGATCGAGACGTTGCGCGCACTCTCTGAGCCCGGCGCCTGGGAGGGAATCGTCCAGGCGGGCGAGCGCCTCGTCGAAGGGATCAGGGACGCGGCGGCCACCGCCGGGGTCGCCGGCCTGCCCACGAGGGTCGGGACGATGCTCGGCTTCTTCTTCACGGCGGCACCGATCGCGAGCTGGGAGGACGCGAAGCAACACGCCGACACCGCACGCTTCGCAGCCTTCCATCGCGCGATGCTCGAGCGCGGCGTCTACCTCCCGCCCTCGCAGTTCGAGGCGTGGTTCGTCTCGGCCGCGCACGGGGAAGCCGAGATCGACGCGACGATCGTCGCGGCTCGTGACGCGTTCGCCTCGCTCGACTGACCTCTACGCTTTCTCGCCGTGAAGGTACTGCTGGTCACGATGTTCTTCCCGCCCGCGGGCGGCGGCGGGGTGCAGCGGCCGCTGAAGCTCGCTCAGTACCTGCCGGCTCTCGGGATCGAGACCCACGTCCTCGCGCCCGACGATCCGAAGTGGGTGCACCGCGACGCCGAGCTCCGCGTGCCGACCCAGGCGTGGGTCCACCGGGCGCGTTACCTCGGCCTCCGCGCCCAGAAGCCGAAGGAGGAGCTGCAGGCAGCGGAAGGTCTCGAGCGTGCGCTCGTGCAGGCGCACGCCACCGCGCGCCGGATGCTGCTCCCCGACGCCAACGTGACCTGGAACCTGACTGCGATCCCGGCCGCTGTCCGGATCACGCGCCGCGAGGGCATCGATGCAGTGATCACGACCTCTCCTCCGGGCTCCGTCCACTTCGTGGGGGCTGCCGTGCAGCGCGCGACCGGCGCGCGCTGGCTCGCGGACCTCCGCGATCCGCTCGTGGCGAACCCGCACCGGCGCTCGGACACGACCGCGGCCCGCGCCCGCCAGGCGACCAACGAGCGCCTCGCGCGGCTGATCGCGCGGCGGGCGGACGCGATCTCCTGCGTCTCGGACGCGATCGCGGACGAAGTGACGAGCCTAGGCGCGAGCGGCCTCGTGCGTACGATCGCGAACGGCTGCGACTTCGACGACTTCGCCGGGCTCGAGTACCTGACCGCGAGCCGGTTTCGGATCACGCACGCCGGGAGCTTCTTCGGGAAGCGGGACCCTCGGCCGTTCCTGCAGGCATTGCACGACTCGGGCGTCGATGCGGTCGCCCGCTTCGTCGGCGACTTCCGCCAGTCCGACCTCGACTGGGCCGAGGCACTCGACCTCGGCGACCGCCTCCAGCTCGTGCCGTACGCGCCGCATGCCGAGGCGCTCCGCCTCCAGCGCGACTCCGAGGCCCTGCTGCTGCTCGTCCCCGACGCGGGAGGCCGCGGGAAGGGCGTGCTGTCGGGGAAGGTGTTCGAGTACCTCGCCGCCGGCCGCCCTATCCTCGCCGTCGTGCCCCCGGACGGAGCCGCGGCCGACCTCATCCGCGAGACGGACGCGGGCGTCGTGGTCGCGCCCGACGACGTCGAGGGGGTTGCCGCCGCGCTCCGGGACCTGCACGCCCGCCACGCGGACGGCGGGCTGCCGTCGCTCGAGCTGCCAGAGGACGTCCGTGACCGGCTGTCCCGAAAGGCCCGCGTGGAGGAGACCGCCGAGCTGCTCCGGGAGCTCGTGCCGTGACCTCGCATGCGCTCACGACGCGCCTGCGCTTCCGCGAAGGGCGGGAGCGCGTTCTCGCGCAGCCCGTCGTCGACGGGCTCTTCCTCGCTGCGGCGCTCACGGTCACCTTCCACAAGCTCCAGTGGGAGCTCGCGGGCTCGCTCACGCTCTCCGACGTCCTGACCTCGGTGTTCCTCGTGCTCTTCGTCTGGAGCCGGCTGGAGCACGAGGACGGAAAGCTCACGCACACGGCGTGGATCGCGCTCGCGTTCATGCTCGCGTTCGCCATCCTGTATCTCGCCGGCTTCTACTCGCTCGACACGGGCCAGGCGCTCGCGCAGTGGGCGAAGGGGATGGTGAAGTTCGTCCTCCACTTCGGCTTCCTCGTCGCAGGCGTGGCGCTCCTCGCCCGGCGGACCGTGTCGTTCTACTGGCTGACGCTCGCGGCGTTCTGCGGCGGGATCGCGCTCAACGCCGTCTACGGCGTCGTACAGCTCCTGTTCGCCGAGCTCGGCGGCGTCAACCTCGACTCGGTGCTCGTCGAGCCGATCACGTCGCGGCAGACCGACATCAGCCTCTTCGGCGTCGTCGGCGGGACCGAGGAGATCTTCCGCCCGAACGCACTCACCGGGGACCCGAACCATCTCGGGATCGAGCTCGTCATCCCGTTGCTCGTGCTCACGCCCCTCTACCTGAGACTCGAAGCCGGACATCGCCTGCGGGCGCCCCTCGCCGCTCTGCTCGTCTTCCTGCTGATCGTCGAGCTCGCGACGCTCTCCCGAAGCGGCCTGCTCGGGCTCATGTGCGGCACGCTCGTCCTCTTGCTGCCGTACCGCGGGCACTTGACGCGGCGGGCCTTCCTCATCCCGTTCGGCGCGTTCCTCGTTCTCGTGGGCTCCGTCGTCCTCGCGCGGCTCGACTTCTTCCTCACGATCCTGCGCGTGCGCACCAACGCGAGCGCGGCCTCCGCCTCGCCCCACTTCGAGGTCTACAGCTTCGTCCCCGACGTGCTCCAGACGAACCCGTTGCTCGGGCTCGGGCTGAACAACTTCGCCGTCTACTACGAGTTCGTCACCGGGCGGCCGGACTTCGGCCCGCATTCGTTCTACGTCGCGACGCTCGTGGAGACGGGGATCGTCGGCTCCGCGGTGTTCGCGGCGTTCGTCGTCTGGATCTTCCGGCGAATCGGCGCAGCGCACCGGCTCGGGCGCGCGCTCGCCGCCGCCCGCAACCCTCTCGCCGCCCGCGTCCGCCCGCTCGCGTGGGGGATGACGGCCGCGCTCGTCGCGACGCTCGTCGCGAACGTCTTCTACCTGACGATGACCTTCTACTACTTCTACGTCTTCGCGGCGCTCGCGGTCGCCGTGCCCGTCGTCTTCGGGAGGGCGGCGCGGGACGCATGAAGCTCGTCGTCCTGACGACGTCCTACCCGCGCGGGCCGGACGACGTCGCAGGGGCGTTCGTCCGCGACGCGGTCCTCCACCTGCGTGAAGCCGGCGTCGACGTGGACGTCGTCTCGCCCGCGTCCTTCCCCCACTTCGGCCTCGCGTACGGCGACGGCATCGTCGGGAACCTGCGCCGGCGGCCGTGGCTCGGGCTCCTCCTTCCGCTGTTTCTGATCTCGTACGCGTGGGCCGCGAGGCGTGCGGCGCGCGACGCCGACCTCGTTCACGCGCACTGGCTCCCGTCGGCGCTGCCCGCGCTCGCGACGCGCCGGCCGTTCGTCGTGCAGCTCTGGGGGACGGACGTCGAGCTCGCGCGGAGGGTGCCGAGGATCTCTCGCCACCTGCTGCGGAGGGCTCGGCTCGTGGTGTGCGCGTCCGAGGCCCTTGCCGCCGCCGGGCGTGAGCTCGGCGCACGGGATGTCCGGGTCGTCCCCACGGGGGTCGCGGTCCCCCAGAGTGTCGGCCAGCCCGAGGCGCCCCCGCACGTCCTCTTCGCCGGCCGGCTGTCCGAGGAGAAGGGCGTCGCGGAGCTGCTCGAGGCGACCGAGGGCCTGCCTCGCGTGATCGTCGGCGACGGCCCGCTCCGGGCGCAGGTCCCGGACCCCGTCGGGTTCGTCCCTCCGGGCGAGCTCGGTCCCTACTTCGAGCGGTCCGCGGTGGTCGTCTGCCCGTCGCGGCGCGAGGGGTACGGCGTCGTCGCCCGGGAGGCGATGGCCTACGGGCGGCCCGTGGTCGCGTCCGCGGTGGGAGGGCTAGTCGACGCGGTCGAGGACGAAGTCACAGGTCTCCTCGTCCCCCCGCGGGACGCGAGCGCGCTCCGATCGGCGGTGGAGCGCCTACTCGGCGATGCGGAGCTCCGTGGACGCCTCGGCGCGGCCGCGCGCCACCGGGCGTGCGAGCGCTTCTCGTGGGAGGCGGCGACCCGGGCTGCGCTCGACACCTACGATGCCGCGACGGACACCCGCCCGGCAGGCCAACTCACGCACTAGTCGCTTGCGGCCGACATCGGTCGTGACTTCAACCACCGAGCTGTAGGACATGAAGCCCACCGTCGCAGTTCTCGGCCCCGGAGCCGTCGGGGGCACGTTTGCAGTCCGATTCGTCGCTGCCGAGTACCGAACGCTCGTCGTCGCCCCCGCCGCGACCGCCCAGCTGATCGCGTTCTCCGGAATCTCGCTCGAGGCGGGCGGCGCGCCGCCGCTCGTCGGTCGTCCGGAGGTCACCGACGAGCTTTCGGTCCCGGTGTCTCTCCTCGTGGTCAGCGTGAAGCCGGACCAGCTCGAGGACGCGCTCGAGAGCGTCGACCCGGAATCCGTCGCAGACGGGGTCGTTCTCCCGCTGCTGAACGGCCTCGAGCACATGGACCCTATCCGCGAGCGCTTTCCCGGACGCGTCGCCGCCGGCTCGCTCTCGTACTTCGACGCATATCGCGTTGGTCGTACGCAGATCGTGCAGAAGACGCCCACCGCTCTCGTGACGATGGCGTCCGAGGAGCTCCCACCGGAGGACCTCGAGTGGGCGCGTCTGATCCTCCAGCACGCCGGCATCGACGTCGAGATCGACGATGACGAGCGGCGCGTGCTGTGGCGCAAGGCAGTGCGCCTCGCGGTCCTGGCGCCCGCGACCGTGTTCACGGGCCGAACCGTCGGCGAGCTCAGGAACGACCACGAGTGGCGAGCGCGCATCGAGGAAGGGGTCGCGGAGGCTTGCGCGATCGCGGCCGCTGACGGCGTCAGCCTCATGCCCTCCGCGCAGTTGACGCGGATCGCGGAGATGGACGCCAGCGTGACGACCTCGGTAGCGCGGAACGTGCGAACCGGCGCCGGCCGCGAGATCGACGCGATCACCGGGGCTGTGGTCCGGGCCGGCGAGCGGCTCGGAGTGCCTTGCCCGGTGCTCTCTGCGCTGGCCGCTCGAGCCTTCCGGCTCTAGCTGGACCGTCGCCGACAGCGCTCCGCGATAACGTCCCTGGGCATGGCGGCGAACCGGGCTCTGATCATCGGCATCGCCGGACAGGACGGCTCCTACCTCGCCGAGCTGCTCCTCGACCAGGGCTACGAGGTGCACGGAGTCGTCCGCAGTCCCACGTCGACCGGGTTCGCAAACCTCGCGGCCGTCCGGAACCGGCTCGAGCTCGTGCAGGCCGACATCCTCGACGAGCTCTCGCTCGTCGACGTCCTCTCCTCCTGCCGCCCGCACGAGGTCTACAACCTCGCCGCCCCCTCGTTCGTCCCGATGTCGTGGCGCCAGCCAGTGCGGACCGCCGAGCTAGCGGCCGTCGGGGTGACCGCGCTCCTCGAGGCGATCCGCCGCGTCGACGACTCGATCCGCTTCTTCCAGGCCTCGTCGAGCGAGATCTTCGGGGAGCCGCGCGAGATGCCGCAGACCGAGCACACGCCCCTCGCACCGGTGACGCCGTACGGCGTCGCCAAGGCGTACGGCCACTTCATCACGCGGTCCTACCGGAGGCACTACGCGCTGCACGCGTCCTCGGGGATCCTCTACAACCACGAGTCGCCGAGGCGCCCGCTGGACTTCGTCACGCGCAAGGTCTCCCACGCAGCCGCGGCTATCAGCCTCGGGCTCGAGAGCGAGGTCCAGCTCGGAAGCCTCGATGCCCGTCGCGACTGGGGCTTCGCGGGCGACTACGTCCGCGCGATGTGGCTCGTGCTCCAGCAGGACGAGCCGGACGACTACGTGCTCGCGACGGGCGAGAGCCACAGCGTCCGCGAGCTGGTTGAGATCGCTTTCAGCGCATGTCGGGCTCGACTACGAGGAGCACGTGCGGATGGACGATTCGCTCGTCCGCGGGAAGGCGGAGCTCTACGATCTCCTCGGCGACTGGACGAGGGCGCGCGAGCGGCTCGGCTGGTCTCACACCGTCGACTTCGAGGGCCTCGTCCGGATGCTTGTCGACGCCGACCTCGAGCGTCTCCGCGCGCAGCTCGAGAAGGCGGAGAGCGTGGTCGACGGCTGAGTGAGCGTCTCGGCTCGGCCCCAAGGGTCCGGCGCGACCTCGGCGTCCTCCCGTCGATCACGCGCGCTCTGTGTGGCCGCCGTCTTCCCGGAGCTGACCCGGGAAGGCGCGCCGCTCCTCGATCGGGTCGCCGCGCACCCGGAGATCGACCTCACGGCGATGTACTCCGCGCCGGGAGCGGCGGGGTGCGACCCTCGACACCGTGCGGTGTTCCTTCGTGGGCTGCGCGTGCCCGGTATGCGCCGCTTGCTCGGGGACCTGGCGCCCGATGTCGTTGTCGTCTCGGGCTGGCGTGCGCTCGCCTCGCAGGCCGCGATCGCGTGGTGCCGCCTCGCGCGGGTCCCGTACGTGCTCGTGGTCGAGGGCCCGGGCGAGGATGCAGGCGGCGGATGGCGGCACGTCCTCGACGGCGCGGTCCTCACGCCCGTGGTCCAGCATGCGCGGGGCGTGCTCGTCACCGGGACGCTCGCCCGCCGCACGGCTCTCGAGCGCGGCGCTTCGCCCGAGCTCGTGCGCGTGTTCGCCGACACGATCGACGTCGAGGCCTTTGGCGTGCGCGCCGACCGGATGGCGCGCCACCGCCCCGAGCTCCGCGCCGCGCTGGGTGCCGGCCCGGACGACGTCGTGGTTCTGTCCTCAGGGCCGCTCGCTCCCGCGAACCGTCATGCGGACCTCGTCCACGCGCTTGCGGAAGCCGGCGATGACCGGCTCCTGCTCGTGCTCGCCGGCGAGGGCGTGGAGCACGAGCGCCTCGACGACATCGCGCACATCCGGGGCGTGCGGCTCGTTGTGACGCGGGACGACGCCCGGGCGCCGATCGAGCTCTACACGGCCGCAGACGTCTTCGCGCTGCTCTCCGAGCGGGAGACGTCTGCTGTCGTCGTCAACGAGGCTGCGGCCTGCGGGCTGCCGCTCGTTCTCTCCGACCGCGTCGGGGCAGCCCACGATCTACTCGTCGACGGCGAGAACGGCGTCCTCGTCCCGACCGGCGACGTGTCCGCGGCGGCGGACGCGCTCGGCATGCTCGCAGAGGACCCGGAGCTCAGGGCGGTGTTCGGCGCGCGCTCTCGGGAGCGAGCGCAGGATTGGGGCTACGGCCCGAGCGTCGACGGCTTCGTCGCCGCGGTGCGGGAGGCGGTGGCGGGCTCGCCTAGCCTCGCCGGCCGGCGCTAGCCTCCCGGTCACCCGTGATCACGAAGGTCCTCTTCTGGGGCTCGCTCGGTGCACTCGCGTGGACGCACGTCGGCTACCCGGCGGCGATGGGGCTCCTCGCCCGCGTGCGGCCGCGACCGATCGCGTTGGACGACGTCGAGCCCTCTGTCGCGCTCGTCGTCTCCGCGCATGACGAGGAGAGTGTGATCGGCCGCCGCGTCGAGAACCTGCTCGACCTCGAGTATCCGGCGGACAAATGCCGGATCGTCATCGCCTCCGACGGCTCCACCGACCGAACGGACGCGATCGTGGAGGAGATCGCCACGCGCGACACGCGTGTCCGGCTCCTACGCTGCCCGCGCGAAGGAAAGGTCGCAGCTCAGCACCGCGCCGTTCGCGAGACGGAGAGCGAGATCCTCGCGTTCACGGACGCGAACACGGAGTGGAAGGCCGACGCTCTCCGCAAGCTCGTTCGCAACCTGGCAGACCCCGAGGTCGGGTATGTCTGCGGCGTCCTCCGCCTCGAGAGCCCCGACGGCGCGAATCTCGAGGGCGTCTACTGGCGATACGAGACCTGGGTGCGCGAGCAGGAGTCGCGCGCGAGCTCGATCACGGCCGGCAACGGCGCGATCTACGCGGTGCGCCGAGCAGCGTACGTCGAGGACGACCCGAAGTTCGGGCACGACTTCGGCCTTCCGTACGCGATGGAGCAGAACGGGCTTCGCGCCGTGTACGACCCCGAGGCGATCGCGGTCGAGAAACCCGCGAGCGAGCTCGAGGACGAGTACGGGCGGAAGGTGAGGATGAACGCGCGCTCCTGGGGCCACATCGTGACCGGCCGCATGTTCCGGCGGACGCGGCCGCTGTACCTCGTGGAGCTCATCTCGCACCGTGTGCTCCGCTACTCGAGCGGGATCCTGCACGTGGTGCTCCTCGTCTCGAACCTCGTGCTGCTCGGGCAGGGCGTGCTGTACCGCGTGTTCTTCGCGCTCCAACTCGGCGGCCTCGGCCTCGCCGCGGCGGGCAGAGCGCGGATCCCGCTCCCCGGCGCGCGGCTCGCCTACTACTACTTTCTCGTCACGCGGGCGACCGCCGCGGGCCTCGTGCGCTACCTGCGCTCGGGCACGCCGCAGACGTGGGAGAAGGCGAAAGGGACGCGGTGAACCGGGCGCTCGACGTCGCGATCGCGGGCGCGGGCCTCCTTGTGGCGAGCCCGTTCATCGCGGCCGCTGCGGTTGCGACCAGGCTCGGGGACGGGGGAGCCGTTCTCTATCGACAGGCGCGGGTAGGTCGCGACGGCGAGGACTTCGAGATGCTCAAGCTGCGGACGATGGTCGAGGGGGCCGAGCGGCTCGGATCGGGCTACGCGGTCGACCAGGGCGACGTGCGGATCACGCGTGTGGGCAGGTTTCTCCGGCGGACGTCGATCGACGAGCTGCCTCAGCTCTGGAACGTTCTGCGCGGAGACATGAGCATCGTCGGGCCCCGGCCTGCCCTGCGCTACCAGGTCGAGCAGTACGACGAGCACCAGCGCCGCCGGCTCGAAGTCCGGCCCGGGCTCACCGGGTGGGCACAGGTCAACGGCCGCGCGAAGCTCTCGTGGCCGGAACGGATCGAGCTCGACGTCTGGTACGTGGACCACCGCTCGCCACGGGTCGACCTCGCGATCCTGGCACGCACGCCGCTCGTGCTCTTCCGAGGGACGTACCGTGGCGCGACCGGCGGCTGGCGGTCGTAGGCGGGTGCCGCCAGGCGCCTAGCTACTCTCTGCCGTCGTGACCGTGGTGCTCTTCACCTGCGCCGGGCAGCGCGTGGACATCGTGCGCGCGTTCCGCGACGCGGGCGGCGTGACGATCGCGGTCGACGCCGACTCGCTCGCCCCGGCCCTCTACTACGCGGACCGTCGGGAAGTCGTGCCGCGGATCGCCGACCCGGGCTACGTTCCCGCCCTAGCGGCCCTGGTCGCCGAGCACGATGCCCGGCTCGTCGTGCCGCTGACCGACCTCGACCACTCGGTGCTCGCGCGCGCGCGGGCGGAGTTCGCGCCAGCGCTCGTGCTTCTCCCGGAGGCCGACGTCTGCGACCGGATGTCGGACAAGCTCGACGCGCACCACTTCTTCCTCGAGCAGGGCATCGCCTCGCCGCGCAGCTGGGTGCCGGAAGACGTCTCCGACGACGCCCGCTATCCGCTCCTCGTGAAGGCCCGCGAGGGGTTCGGCTCGAACCACATCTTCCGTGCCGACGATCCCGAGCAGCTGGACTTCTTCCTCGGCTACACGACCGTCCCGTCCTTCGTGCAAGAGCGCTGTCTGGGCGTCGAGTTCTCGATCGACGTCTTCTGCGACATGGACGCGCGCTGCCTGAACGCGATCCCGCGGACGATGCTCCAGTCGAAGGGCGGCGAGTCGATCAAGGGCGCGTCGATCCAGGACGCGGAGCTCATCGAGCACGGCAGGCTCGTGGCCGAGACGGTCGGGATCAAGGGGCCTGCCAACGTCCAGTGCTTCCGCGAGCCCGACGGGAGCCTGCCCGTCACCGACGTCAACACGCGCTTCGGCGGAGGCTTTCCGCTGCCGCTCGCTGCGGGCGGTGGCTACCCGGAGCTCGCGCTCGCCCTCGCGCGCGGGGAGCAGCCGGAGCCGAGGCTCGGCGAGTTCGAGGAAGGCGTCTACATGACCCGGTTCTTCTCCGAGGTCTGTCTCACCCGCGATGGGAACGGCTCGCTCCAGCCCGTACTCGCGCGGGGCCGCTGATAGGGTCGCGAGCCGATGAACGACCGCCAGGCGGCTCCGGAACCGGACGACGAGCAGGAGGTCGACCTCGCCTCCGCGTGGGAGCGGATAAAGGCACGGTGGTGGCTCCCGGTCGGCGGGCTCGTGCTCGGAGCAGTCGTCGGAATCGCGCTCGCGCTGTCCGGCGGCAACGTCTGGCGCGCGGAGACGATCGTCTACCTCGGCCAGCCGTTCGCGCCGCAAGGTGGCGGCCAGATCCAGAGCCTCGCTACGAACCCTCGGACGGTCAGCGAGATCATCCGCTCGGAGTCCGTGCTGCGCGCCGTCTCCGACGAGACGGGGATCCCCGTCTCGAAGCTGCGCTCCTCGATCTCGACCCAGGAGCTCGTCGCGCCCGGCCAGATTCGCGGGATCAACCCGCTGATCGAGATCGGCGTCAAGGGCGATGCCGAGCCGCGGAGGATCGAGGAGGCCGCCAACGCGCTCTCGGAGCGCGTGGTGCAGAACGTCTCGTCATTCGTCGTCGAGAAGATCAAGCTCCTCGAGCGCCAGGTCGAGGTGAGCCAGGCGCAACTCGAGGCGATCGAGGAGCGGATCGCGCAGGCCGCGGATCAGCAGAACCGGATCAACAACGACGAGTCGATCCCGCTCGACACCCGACTCCTGCTCAGCCTCAACCTCAACTCGGTGATCACGACCGCGGACGCGCGGCGGGCGGCGCTCCAGGACAACCTCTTCGAGGCGGAGCAGTTCCTCAACCTCGCGAAGGACGTCGAGTCGAGCCGGGTCGTCGAGGACGCGGCGGCGGTCAAGACGACCGCCCGCTCGCGCCGCAGCTCGGTCCTCGTCGGCGCGCTCGTCGGCCTTCTCCTGGGCGCCGTGGCCGCGCTCGTCGCCGAGCCCTTCGCCGCGCGTCGGCAGCGTGCGGCCGTGCCCGCCAGCTGATGCTCGAGGGCAAGCGGGTCGCCGTCGTCGTGCCCGCCTACGACGAGGAGCGGCTCGTCGTGGACACGCTCGGCGGAATCCCGGAGCTCGTCGACCGGGTCTACGTCGTCGACGACGCCTCGCGCGACGGGACGGGCGACCGCGCGTTCGAGCTCGGCGACCCGCGCGTCGAGGTGATCCGGCACGAGAGCAACCTCGGCGTCGGCGCGGCGATCGCGTCGGGCTACCGGCGGGCGCTCGAGGAGGAGATCGACGTCACGTGTGTCATGGCCGCGGACAACCAGATGGACGGCGACGAGCTCGAGGAGATCGCCGGCCCGGTGGCGCGCGGCGAGGTCGAGTACGCGAAGGCGAACCGACTCTTCTCCGGCGAGGCCTGGCAGGTGATCCCGCGCACGCGCTACCTCGGGAACGCAGTGCTCTCGCTGCTCACGAAGATCGCGTCCGGGTACTGGCACGTCGCCGACTCGCAGGCCGGGTATACCGCGCTGTCCCTGGAGGCGCTGCGGCGTCTCGACCTCGATCGGCTGTACCCGCGCTACGGCTTCCCGAACGACATGCTCGTCCATCTGAACGTCCAGAACGCGCGCGTGCGGGACGTCCCCTCGCGCCCGATCTACGACGTCGGGGAGACGTCGGGTATCAAGCTGCGCTCGGTCGTGCCGCGCATCTCGTGGCTCCTGTTCAAGGGCTTCTGGTGGCGCATGGCGCAGAAGTACGTCATACGCGACTTCCACCCGCTCGTCTTCTTCTACGCGTTCGGGGTGCTGATGACGGTGGCAGGGCTCGTGCTGGGGATCGTCGAGGTGGGGCTACGGTTGGCCGGGAACGCCATCACCCCTGCGTCGATCGTCCTCGTCGCGGTCCTGCTGATCGCCGGGCTCCAGCTCACGCTGTTCGCGATGTGGTTCGACATGGAGGCGAACAAGGACCTGCGCTGACCACCCTCGTTCGGGCATTGCCACCCCCCGGCGTGCGCCGACGTTCACGCGGCTGCGTCCCGCCCGGCTAGCATCTCGCGCGTGCCAACCTCGGTCGTCACCGGCGGCGCCGGCTTCCTTGGCTCCCACCTCTGTGAGGAGCTTCTCGAGCGCGGGCACCGGGTCGTGTGCGTCGACAACCTCGTCGTCTCGTCGCTCGCGAACATCGACCATCTCCGCGACGACGCGTTCACGTTCCTCAACCACGACATCATCGAGCCGATCACGGTGGACGAGCCGGTGGACTTCGTCTACCACCTGGCCGCGCTCGCGAGCCCCGTCGACTACCTGCGCATGCCGCTGCACTCGCTGAAGACGGGCTCGTACGGGACGCACCATGCGATCGGCCTCGCGAAGTGGAAGCGCGCGCGCTTCCTGCTCGCCTCGACCAGCGAGGTCTACGGCGACCCGGAGGTGCATCCGCAGCCGGAGACGTACTGGGGCCACGTGAACCCGATCGGTCCTCGCGGCGTCTACGACGAGGCCAAGCGGTACGCCGAGGCCGTCGTCATGGCGTACCACACCCAGCAGGGCGTCGACACCGCGATCGTCCGGATCTTCAACACGTATGGCCCGCGCATGCGCGCCTACGACGGCCGGGCGATCCCGACGTTCCTGCGCCAGGCGCTCGACGCGAAGCCGCTGACGGTGTTCGGCGACGGCTCGCAGACGCGGAGCTTCTGCTTCGTAGACGACTTGATCCGAGGGATCATCTTGCTCGCCGAGTCGCGCGAGCATCTCCCCGTGAACATCGGCAACCCGGACGAGAAGACCCTCCTCGAGCTCGCCGAGACGATCATCCGGATCACCGGTTCCTCCTCCGAGATCGTGTACGAGGCGCTCCCCGTCGACGATCCGCAGCAGCGGCAGCCCGACATCACGCGCGCGCAGCAGCTGCTCGGATGGGAGCCCGAGGTCTCGCTCGAGGATGGCCTCCGGAAGACGATCGCCGCGCTCGGCCGCGAGTCGGCCGTCGGCTCCGCCTAGCCCGCGGGCTGCTCGGCCTCGCCGCGGCCGAACGACGCACGCCTGGCGATGTCGGCGTCGTCGACCATGTGGCCGTCCCGCTCGACATAGCCGCCTTTCCCGCCGACCACCAGCAGGACGAGGTCTTCCGTCTCGCTCGCGTTCGACACTTTACGCGGCGTCGTCGACTCGACGTGACAGAGGCCGCCCGGCCCGAGCACCCGCTCCTCGCCTTCGACCTCGATGCGCGCGGAGCCCGCGTGCACGAAGTACAGCTCGTCCTGGGTGTCGTGGTAGTGGTGGAAGCCTTCGTAGCCGGGCGGGTACACGATCGCGTTCACGCCGAAGGCCGTGACGCCGAGCGGCACGCGCACCTTCCGGAACCCGTACCCCTCGCCGAGCTCGTCGACCGATCCGAATCCGTGGCCCATGTCGTCAGTCACCCTAGCGTCGTCTGGGCCGCGGGCGCTCAGGCTCCGCTCTCCTCCTCGACGGTCGCCGCTCCCGCCGCCGCGAGGCCGAGGAGCAGGCAGGCCGCGGCGTCCAACGGGATTCCGGGCACGATGGCCACGACCGTCCATGCACCGGCGAGCGTGAGCAGCCCGCAGAGCACGGCGAGCCCGGCGCCGGCCGCCCATGGGTTCGAGGCGTGCGCGGCGGTGCGCCAGCAGAGGACGAGGCCGCCGGCAGCTGTCGCCAGCAGCAGCGCGAGGCCGAGCGCTCCCGCGTCCGCGAGCATCTGGACGTAGAGGCTCTGGACGGTCAGCTCGCCCCCGGGAGCGTCAACGTCCGGAAAGCGGCGGCGCGCGTCCGGGAGGTACGGGTCGAAGACCTCCGCGCGAGTCGAACGCTGCCAGCCGACCCCCGTGATCGGGTTGTCCTGGAAGATCCGGAGCCCGATGTACGCGAGCAGCGCATGCGCCGAGTAGGTCTCGACGTCGGGCGGTGTCCGCTCGTCGCCCAGACCAGTGAGCTCGCCCACCGGTACGAGCGCATCGGCTCTGATCGCGCTCACGCCAACGAGGACGACGGCGACAAGCGCGACGACTGCGAGGAGGCGCTTCCCCGAGGGCGCGAAGCGCTTCCGCGCTGCGAGCGTGATGACGAGAGCGCCGAGCGCGAACCCCGCCACCGCAGCGATCGAGCCCGCGAGCACGAGTCCGACAGCGCCCGCGCAGAGGGCGACCGGAAAGAGCCGCGGGGCGGGGATCCGTCTCCGCGTGCAGACGATCCCGGCCGCAGCGACTCCTATCGCGATGCCGGAGAGCGCCGCGAGGTCGTCGTGGCCGAGGAACGAGGGCTGCCGCCAGCCCGGCGGCCACGCGTCGAAGACGTCGCCGCCGAAGAACTGCACGAGGGCGACGGTCGATGCGACGAGGGACCAGAGGACGAAGCTCGCGACCACGACCGTCAGGTCCTGCGCGCGGCGGACGAGCAGCGGAACCGCGAGAGCCAGGCTCGCGTAGGCGACGAACTCGACGTACTCCGCGAGGTGGGAGTGGAACCGCGCGTCGTCGAGCGAGACGGGTCGGAAGGTCTCGAATGCGAGCCACAGGACGAGCGCGATCCCGGGCACCCAGAGGAGTCGTCCTGCCCTCAGGCGAGACGTGCCCGACCGGAGACCGACGACGAGAGCCGCAATCAGGATCGCGACGACCGCGGGGTCCGCAGGCTCGACGTGGACCGTTGCCGAGCCCACGCCGAGCTCGAACATCGCGAACCGGTCCTCCTGCAAGAAGAGGAACGGGATGCCGAGAGCCACGACGAGGGCGCCGAGCGAGTCCCCGGTCGCGGGCAGGTGGGCTCGCATTCCGGAGCGGGACTCTAGACCGGCCACCCGCTGGCCTTGCCTCTTCCGCGTTCCGGCCGCTCTAACATCACACCGTGTCCAAGGCCGCTCCGCCGATACGGACGCGCAGCGCGCGTCCCGCCTCGCCAACGGGTCGCGACGTGCGCGCGTCTCGCTTCTACCTCGTCTCCCGAGGCGGCGCCCTGGCGCTCGCCCGGCGTCTCGTGTCTATCGTGTCGCTCGTCGCGCTCGACGTCGCGGGCCTGGCGCTCGGGATCTACTTCGCGCTCGTCCTGCGCGAGGCGATCCGCGGTGAGGGAGACATTCTCTGGGGACTGCTCTGGCGGGAGGGCCCCGCGGACTGGCTCCGGTGGGCGGCACCGATCACCGTCCTCGTCTTCGCACAGGCCGGGCTCTACCGACAGCGTGAGCGCCGCCCCGGCGCGGGTCGCATCCTGTCGTCACTGGCGATCGTCGCGGTCGTGGTCTTCGTCTTCGGAGTCGGAACGGACTACGACTTCACGAGCTCCGGGCTCATTCCGACCGCCGCCGCCATGAGCTTTCTGACGATCGGAGTGCTCAGGAGCGCCTACGAGTCCGTGACGCTAGAGCTCATGCGCGCGGCCGGCGTCAGGCGCCGTGTCGTTCTCGTCGGAGAGCCGGACAGCCTCGCGAGCCTGCGCACGGCACTGGCCGCGACCCGCGGGGGCCTCGGGTACGAGTTCGCGGGGGTGATCGCGACGGAGACCGTCCCGGGACTGCGGCGGCTCGGCTCGCTCCCGGAGCTCCCGGCTGTCCTCGAGGACGTGCAGCCGGACGAGGTCATCCTCTCCGAGGCCGAGCTCCCGGAGCGCACCGTGCTCGAGGTGGTCGAGCACGCGCACCGCCAGGGGATCAAGGTGCGGCTCGCGCCCGAGACGACCGAGCTCCTGGTCAAGCGCGGCGAGTACGTGCCCGGCCACGGCGTGCCGCTCTTCGAGCTGCGCCCGCCGGTCCTCACGGGCTGGGAGTGGGCGCTCAAGCGGACGTTCGACATCGTGGTCAGCCTTCTCGTGGGAGTCCTGCTCCTGCCTCTCTGGCTGCTCGTCGCCCTCGCCGTGAAGCTCGACTCGCGCGGCCCCGTCTTCCACGCCGACTCCAGGATCGGCGTCGGGGAGCGGGAGTTCGCGATGCTCAAGTTCCGGACGATGGTCGAGGACGCGGCTGCTCTCCAGCCCGCCCTCGAGAAGGCCAACGAGGCCGAGGGTGCCCTCTTCAAGATCCGCGACGACCCGCGGGTGACGAGGGTGGGCCACGTGCTGCGCCGGCTCTCACTCGACGAGATCCCGCAGATCGTGAACGTCCTCAAGGGCGAGATGAGCCTCGTCGGGCCGCGTCCCCTTCCGCTCCGCGACCATGCGCTGCTCCAGGACTGGCACAAGGCCCGCTACGCGGTGCTCCCCGGCATGACCGGGCTCTGGCAGATCTCCGGCCGCTCCGGCCTCACCTTCGACGACCTCGTACGCCTCGACTTCACGTACCTCGAGCACTGGTCGATCTGGCTCGACGTCACGATCATCGCCCGCACTTTCCCCGCCGTCCTCCGCGGGAAGGGCGCGTACTAGCGGCCGAGGGCGAGCAGCGCCCGCACCACACGCCAGTACGCGCGCAGCGGCCCCGCGACGAGCGGCGATCGCGTCGCCGGGCCGAGGTACTCGGAGTCGAGCGTGGCGACCATGCTCTGCGCGAAACGCGCGGACGGGACCGTGCGCCCGCGCTGCACTCGACGGCGCTGGCGGAGCCAGGCGGGCAGGCGCAGGAGGGAGTCCTGGGCGGCCAGAAGCTTCTGCCGCCACCAGCCGCCGCGGACGGCGGCGGCGATCACGGCGAGCTCGACCACGAGCAGCACGGGCGCGAGCAGAACGAGCAGCGCCGTCGGGTAGGTCCGTACGATGGTCGCCCAGCGGTTCCGCTCGAGGTGGCGCCACTTGGCCGCGCCTTTGTCGAAGTCGTAGTCGTGGTCGACGACGGCATCGGAGCAGACTCCGATCGCGCCGCCTTCGAGCAACACGCGTAGCGAAAGGTCGACGTCCTCGTGGTACAGGAAGTAGTCGTCGGCGAAGCCGCCGAGCTCGTGGAAGCGCTCGCGCCCGATGACGAGGCAGGCGCCGCTGAGAAACCCGAGGCGCTCGACTGTCGCGCCGCGCGGATGCCCCGCCGCGCCGGCCCAGGCGACGCCTGTGAAGTGGAGTACCCCTCCAGCCGAGCTCACGACCCGGCCCGCGTCGGACGCGACGAGCGCCTGCCACGCCGTCCAGCCCGACCCGTCGACGGCCGGGCGCTCGATCGCATCCCGGAATCCGGGCTGTGGCACCGCGTCAGGGTTGAGAAAGCAGAGGAGGTCGGCCCCCGCCGCCCGCGCTCCCAGGTTGCACGCGGCTGCGAAGCCGAGGTTCGCACCCGACTCGACAACGGTCGCCGTCGGCGCCAATTCGGCGAGGAGCGCGACGGTCCCGTCCTGCGACGCGTTGTCGACGACGATCAGCTCGTCGCCGTCGCGCAACTCAGCCGTGAGCGCCGGCAGCGTTCGCCGGATCGCGCCGGCGCTGTTGTAGGTGACCACAACGACCGCGATGGTCGGCATCCGGGAGATACTCGCAGGGGTCACTCCTCACGGGGCTTCGCCACCGTCCGTACCCTCCGTCGCCTAACCTCGCAGCGAGCGCGTCCACCTCATGAGCCTAGGCACGCCAGCAGACTCTTCCGGGTACGTCGCATTGAGCGAGCGGCCTTACGGCGCCCACGCGAAGCTGATCGACCTCGTCGGGCCTGGGAAGCGTGTCCTCGACGTCGGCTGCTCCAGCGGCTACCTGGCGCGTCCGCTCGTCGAGCGTGGCTGCACCGTGGTGGGAGTCGAGCAGGACGACACGGCAGCGGAGGGCGCGCGTGAGGTCTGCGTAGCGGTTCTCGTCGGCGACGTTGAGGCGATGGAGCTCCCGTTCGAGCCCGGCTCCTTCGACGTCGTGCTCTGTGGCGATCTCATCGAGCACCTTCGTGATCCCGAGCGCTTCTTCGAGCGCGTGCGACCTGTGCTGGCTCCCGAGGGTCGCCTCGTCCTGTCGACGCCGAACGTCGCAAACTGGGCGATCCGCGTGGGGCTTCTCGCCGGTCGCTGGCGCTATACCGATCGCGGGATCCTCGACCGCACGCACACCCGACTCTTCACACGACGTACGCTGGTCGAGGCCCTCGAAGGGTCCGGCTATCGCGTGGTCGTGCTCGACTTCACGACCCGGTCCCGCTCGTCGGGACGCCGGCGATCGAACGGGTCGCTCACGCGATTGGTCGACTGCGTCCGCCGCTATTCGCGTACCAGTTCGTCGTCGCGGCAAAACCGGTCGTCCCTTGACGCGGCGTGTCCGCCTGGGCCGACGCCATACTCTCGGAGTCGTGCGGCCGTCGCGGACCACAGCCGACGTCCACCAGACCGCGGCATGAGCGCGCCGCGGACGATCGCGATCGTACCCGCCCGCAACGAGGCGGAGGCCATCCGCACCGTCGTGGAGGCCATCCGGGAGTTCGATGCCTCCTTCGAGGTAGTCGTCGTCGACGACGGGTCCACGGATCGGACGGCCGCGCGCGCTCGTGGCGCGGGGGCGCGGGTCGTCTCGCTTCCATTCAACCTCGGGATCGGCGGGGCCGTGCAGACCGGGTTCAAGCTTGCCCAGGAGGAGGGTTTCGAGCTCGCCGTCCGGCTCGACGGCGACGGTCAGCACATCGCCTCGGAGCTGCCGAAGCTGCTCGCGCCTATCCACGACGGCACGGCCGACATCGTCGTCGGCTCCCGGTTCGCCGGCCCGAGCGAATATCAGCCGCCACTAGCGCGCCGGCTCGGGATCCGGCTGTTCGCGAGTGTCGTCTCGCTGCTCACGCGGCAGAGAGTCACCGACACCACATCCGGGTTCCAGGCGTGCAACCGAAAGGCGATCCGCCTGTTCGCGGCCGACTATCCGCACGACTACCCCGAGGTCGAGGCGACGGTGATGGTGTTCAAGCACCGGCTCCGCTTCACGGAGGTGCCAGTCTCGATGCGCGAACGCGAAGTCGGCAGGTCGTCGATAGGCGGCTTCTGGTCGGTCTACTACGCGATCAAGGTGCTGCTCGCCGTCTTCATGGCGCTCTCCCGGAGATACGCGACGCCGCTGGAGGAGGAGGCGTGACCCCGTGGTTCATCTCGCTTGCCGGCGTCGTTGCGTCGCTTGTCCTGCTAGGGATCATCTTCCACCTGATCCGGAGCCGTCGGCTGCGCGAGCGCTACGCGCTGCTCTGGCTTCTCACGGGGTTCGTCCTGCTCGGTCTCTCGGCCTGGCGCGACGGGCTCAACACGATCGCCGGCTGGGCTGGTGTCACGAGCTACCCGCCCGCGGTGCTCTTCGCGACCGCGACGCTCTTCATCCTCGTCGTGCTTCTGCACTACTCCACGGTGATCTCACGGCTCTCGGATCAGAACTCGCTTCTCGCGCAACGACTTGCGCTGCTCGAGGAGCGGCTGCGCCGCGAGGACGACGACGACGAGCGCTAGTCAGGCGGGTTGCGTTTCGCTGCGCGGCTTGACGGTGGGATCCGTGCCACCGAGCCAATCGACGCGACCGATCCATTTGTCGCGGTGGTCGGCGTACCAGCGGATCGTCTGCGCGAGCCCGTCCTCCCACGAGACCTTCGGCTCCCAGCCCGTCTCCGCGCGAAGCTTCTCGTAGCCGACGCGGAGCGCCATCACGTCGCTCATACCCGGTCGGAAGCGGGCTTGCGTCTGCACGATCTCGCGCGACCCCTCGGGCCAGAATCCGAGCCCGGCGCCGACCTTGAAGATGAGCGCGGCCCAGTCTGCCATCGAGATGTTCTCGCCCTGCCCGTACACGTAGTGCTCGCCCGGGGTGCCGTTCGCCGCCACGGTCAGGTGACCGCGGACGCCGTCCGTGCAGTAGCAGAAGTCCCGTAGCGGCTCCAGCGCGCCAAGCTCGACCGTTTCCCGCTCGAGCGCCTGCGTGATGATCGTGCCCGTGACGTAGCGGGGGTTCTGGCGCGGCCCGTAGTTGTTGAACATGCGCGTGACGAGTCCGGGCACGCCGTAGGCGTCGAAGTAGTTCATCGTCAGGTAGTCGGCGGCCACCTTCGAGGTCGCGTAGACGGACTTCGGGTTGATGGGAGAGCGCTCGTGGAGGATCAGGCTGCCCGCGTCGTCGAAGTCGTGGTGGTGCGAAACGGCTTCGCGCACGTTCCCGTACTCCTCCGACGTGCCTGCGGTGGCGAACTTCTCGAGCTGGAGGCCGTTGTCGACGATCGACTGGAGGAGGTTCAGCGTCCCCACGGTGTTCGCCATGAACGTCTCGTACGGGCGGTGCCATGACTCACCCACGTGCGCCTGCGCTCCGAGGTGGAAGACGTATGGCCGGTCGGGCGCGTCGACAAGGTCCTGCCTGATGAGCAGGTCGATCGAGTGCTTGTCCGTAAGGTCCGCGAAGTGCACCTTCAGCTGCCGGCGCACGTGCGCGATGTTGTTCAACGCCCCGCTCGAAGTTGCTCGGACGAACGCGTGGACGTGCGCACCGATGTGGACTAACGCCTCGGTCAGGTGCGATCCCATGAAACCGTCGGCTCCAGTAACGAGCACGGTGCGTCCCTCGTAGACGCTGGCGTATTCGCTGCGGAGATCGTCGAGCGCCGGGCCTGTCCAGAGAGTGTCGTTCGGCATGGTGCGTACGCTTCCGCGTCGGTGAGCAAGCGTACAGACTCGCCTGGGCTGGGCTCGCTGGCGTCCGGCGTCCTTACGGCGGCGTCCCTTACCGTCGTCACCGGAGTGGCCGCCACGACTGGAGTCGTGATCGCGCGGGAGTTTGGGCGCTCGGGGGAGACCGACGGGCTCTTGGCGGCGTACGGCGTGTTCATCGTTATCTCGATCGCGGCCCATGCGATCCGGCTCGCCGTGCTTCCGCCGCTGGCGCGTGCTCGGGACGAGCACAGGCTCGCCGGGGAGTTGGCCGGCTTCGCGGGTGCGCTTGCCATCATCGCGGTCCCGATTCTTCTCGTTGCCGTGCTCGGCGCCGGATGGCTTGCGGAGTTGCTCACCGGCGACGAGTCTGCAATCGCGCAGGAAACTGCTGCCGACGCGCTCCGCTGGGTGGTGCCGGCGGGGGTCGCGCATCTTTTCGCAGCCCTTGCCGCGAGCGGGCTTGCGGCTCTCGACGACTACGGCACGGCCGCTCTTGGCTATGCGGTAGGGAGTCTCGCGGGCCTGACACTGATCCTGCTGCGTGTCGAGCCCGACGGGATCGTGGCAGTTGCGTGGGGGGTCGCGCTGAACGGGGCGATCGCCATGCTAGTGCCGTTGGTGGCGCTTGCTCTGCGAGCCTCGCGCGCAAGCATGCCGGTCGGGGCGGTCCGGCCCACCGGGCCTCCGCTGCGGGATAGGCTCGCCACGTTCGCCATTGGCGCAGCGCTTCCGCTCGCGCTCCAGCTCCTGTACGTCGTGTGCCTTGCGTTCGCCGCCCGGCTCGACACCGGCGCTGCGACGAGCTTCGTGTATGGATATCTCGCCGGCTCCGCGCTCGTCGCCGTGACGGCCGGCGCGCTCGCGATCGTCACGTCCGTCCCGCTCGCTCGGGCGGCCGTGGGGGTAAGCCAGACGACAGCACACGTGCTCGCCACCACTTGGCTCGCGCTCGCGTTTGTCGGAGCCGCCGCAGGCGTGCTTGCACTAGCGGGAGGAGATTTGGTCGAAGACGTCCTCGGGTCCGCGTACGGCGCCGAGGTCGGCTCGGATCTCAGCATGCTCATTGTTGCCCTAAGCCCCTGGATCGTCGCGTCGATCGGCGTTTCCGTGACCTTTCCTCTTGCATTCGTCGTCGGACGAACGCGGAGGCTTCCCGCGATCGCTGCGGCAGCTCTCGCGCTCCAGGTGCTCCTCGCATGGGGCGCTGCCGCATGGCTGGGCTTGAACGGCCTTGCACTAACGCTGGCCTTGACGACGCTGCTAGTACTCGTCGCGCTGCTCCTTGAGCTCGACGTTCTAGCTCTAGCCGCGCGCCAGCTCGTGACTGCCGTGCTTGTGGTCGTCGGCGTGAGTCTTGTCGCTTTCATCCCACCTGCCGCCGTCCTCGACTCGTTGCAGGCAGCGGTGCTCGGGCTGGTGCTCTACGTGATCCTGCTTGCGCTCGTCCGGCCGCGCGGCCTTGCTACCGGCTGGCGCTACTTGCGCGGGCTCGGTTGACACGCTCGCGGGCTACGCGAGCGAGCGGTAGACCTCGTCGTGGCGGCGAGCTGACTCGTCCCATGTGAACGCCGCCGCCCGCTCGAGCCCGAGCTCGCGGAGCTCCGACCTGCGGTCGTCGGTCTCGAGGATCGCCTCGGCCATTGCCTCGGGGTCGAGCGGGTCGAACAGCACCGCAGATCCGTCGCAGATCTCGGGGAGAGCTCCCGCATCGGCGGCTGCGACCGGGCATCCGCACGCCATCGCCTGAAGGGGCGGTGTCGCGAAGCCGTCGTACAGGCTCGGGTACACGAGACACGCCGCCCGCCGGTACAGGGACGCGAGCTCCGCCGCCGGAACGACTCCCCAGCGCTCCACGCCATCCGGTAGCGGAGCGAGGCGTTCGAGGCCGTCGCCGACCAGCACGAGCTTCAGCTGCCGCCTGTTCTTGCGCAGGCTCGCGAACGCCTCGAACAGCCTCGCGTGGTTCTTGTGCGGCCACGGCCTGGCCGGGTAGAGGATGAAGGGCTCGCGCTCGTCCTCTCCGGGCCGGTAGACGGTGTGGTTGACTCCCGGCTGGATCGCGTGGACGCGCGACGGGACGAGCTCGAGCAGGTCGATCGCGCGCCGTCGTACGAACTCCGTCGCGACGACCACTGCGTCCGCGGAGCGGACCGCGCGGTCGTACTCCGTGCTCCGGAACGAGCGCCGCGCAGGCCCGAAGAAGTCCGGGACACCGCGGTGCTGCACGTCGTGGAGCGTCACGACGCTCGGGGCGTTCGACCCCGGCTCTCGGCTTGTGAGCGCGTAGTGGACGACGTCGACGCGCTCGACCTTCGCCTGCACCCTGCGTGAGCGAAGACGCGTGAGCGCACGAGCCGCGAAGCGCCCGGTCGACCGCGGCGCCGCGCGACCGTCGTCGCGCACGTCCACGGCAGTGAGCTTCCCGGCGGCGTCCTTCTCGCCGGCCGGCACGAACACCACGTAGTCGAACGTCCCGACCGATCCGAGCGCACGCACGAGCTGGCGCGCGGGCGAGCCCGATCCTCCGGCGTCGCCGGCGGCGAGGCTCAGCAGCGAGATCCCGACGCGCACGCGGGTCCTCATGGTACGGCGGGATCGCTAGGGCACATCCCCCGGTAAGAAGGTCCGGCGACGCGGGGCCATCCGTTCGTGTACGAACGGGGTGCGTGAGGATTGCATTCGACGTCTCGCCTCTCTCGCACCCGCCGCTCGGGATCGGGAACTATCTGCGTGGCGCACTCGGGGGCCTCGCCGAGGCGTCCGGCGGGAAGCACGAGATCGTCACGTTCGCGCCGACGAGCTTGCGCGGACCGGAGCGGATCCGCGAGGCGCTCGCGGGGCTCGACGTCGAGCTACGGACGTGGCGGCTGCCGCTCTCGCACGCCGTGCGCACGGCCTGGAGCCGTGCGCGGCACCCGGCCACGGAGCGCCTGCTCGGCCCTGTCGACGTCCTCCACTACAGCGACTGGATGTACCCGCCGCAACGCGCGGGCGTGCGCGCGACGACGATCTACGACCTCGTACCGCTCCACTTCCGCGAATGGGTGACGCCCAGGACATATGCGATGCACTCGCGGAAGTACGAGAACGCCGCGACGACCTGCGACGTCGTGTTCGCGATCTCGGATTACACGGCACGGGACGTGAAGAAGACCCTGGGTGTCCCCGCCGAGAGAGTCCGCGTCGCCTACCCTGCGGCGAAGGTCGACTTCCGTCCCGACGGCACCGCGGCCGACCTCGGCGCTCCGTACGTCCTCACGGTGGCCACGCTCGAGCCGCGCAAGAACCTCCAGATGCTCGTCGACGCCCATCGCCTGCTCGACGGCGACCTCCTGCTCGCTGTCGCGGGAGGGGAAGGCTGGGGCGACCAGCCGGAGCTCGAAGGGCCGCGCATCCGGCGGCTCGGGTTCGTCTCCGACGCCGAGCTCTCCGCTCTGTATCGCGGCGCGGCGGTCGCCGTCTACCCCTCCCGCTTCGAGGGCTTCGGAATCCCCGTGCTCGAGGCGATGGCGTCCGGTTGCCCGGTGGTCGTGTCGTCGCACCCATCCCTCGACGAGGCGAGCGGGAGTGCTGCGGTTCGCGCCGACCCCGAAGACCCCGCTGCTGTCGCTTCGGCAATCGAGCAGGCGCTCGCCGATCGGGAGAGGCTCGTAGCTGCCGGACTCGAGCACACGCGCCGCTTCACCTGGCGCGCCGTGGGAGACACGTTCCTGCGCGCGTACGAGGAAGCGCTCTCGCGATGAGGACAGCGCACGAGGCGCTGCTGGTCGTGCACCGTCCAAGGACGGAATTCCTCGTCCTCCTCCGCTCGCCGGAGGCGTACTGGCATCTCGTCTCGGGCGGGGTCGAGACGGGCGAGCAGCCGCGGGAGGCCGCCGTCCGCGAGCTCGAAGAGGAGACAGGCCTGACGCAGCTTGTGAGGTTCGAGGCGCTCCCGCTCGAGCTCGGATACCGGCGTCCGGACGAGACGTGGATCACGCTGCACCCCTTCGTCGTCGAGGCGCCTTCCGGCTGGGAGCCGATCCTGAACGAGGAACATGTCGAGTACCGCTGGTGCTCGGAGGCCGTGGCCTTGGAGCTGCTCGAGTACCCCGAGCCGCGTGAGGCGCTGGAGCACGTCGCACGTGGGCTGGAGCGCGGCGAATGAGAGTCGGTGTCGACATCTCACCGCTCGTCCAGACGCGTGCGGGGACGGCTCGCCACGTCCGAGGGCTCGTCGGAGAGCTTCGCGACCGCCCCGGCCTCGAGCTCGAGCTCCTGTCCTTCGGCGGGCCGGACCGCCTCGCGAGCGTCGTCCGGGACACCGTCTGGTACCCGCGAGGGATCGCCCGTTGTTCAAGCCGGCTCGACGTCCTGCACTGCACGACCTTTCGCGGGCCTGCCGGCGCGCAGCAGCCGACGGTGGTCACGGTCCACGACCTCGCCATCCTCCGCTACCCCGAGTCCCTTCCGCTCTGGCACAGGCAGTATGGGCGCGCGGGCCTCGCGAGGGTGGTTTGCGCGTCGGACGCGGTCGTCGCGGTCTCCGAGTATACGAAGGCGGAGGTCGTCGAGCTGCTCGGTGTCCCTGCGGAGCGGGTCCGGGTCGTCGGAAACGGCGTCGACTCGGTCTTCACGGACGACGGGCCGCGGGCGGAGGGCGACTACGTGCTCGCGGTCGCGACGCTCGAACCGCGGAAGAACCTCGGCCGCGTTGTCAGCGCTGCCCGGATCGCGGGCGTCGAGCTCCGGGTCGTGGGCGCGCGCGGCTGGGGCGGGGTCGACGTCCCCGGCTGGGTGGGCGAGATCCCCGACGCCGAGCTCGCCCGGCTCTACCGCGGAGCGCGCTGCGTCGTCTACGCGTCGCTGTACGAGGGCTTCGGGCTGCCGGTGCTCGAGGCGATGGCGAGCGGGACGCCGGTCGTCACGTCTTCGGGGACCGCGACCGAGGAGATAGCCGGCGGAGCGGCGGTGCTCGTCGATCCGCTGTCCGCCGACTCGATCGCGGAGGGGATAGCGGGGGCCGAGGCGCGTCGCGACGAGCTCGTCCCGCTCGGCCTCGCTCGTGCGCGGGAGTTCACGTGGACACGTGCCGCGGACTCGATCGAGGCGCTCTGGAGGGGGCTCGCGTGAAGCTCGTCGTGGTCGACGCCGACGTCCTCGGCAGACAGCGGACCGGTGACGAGACGTACGTTCGCAATCTGCTGCGCGAGCTCGCGCAAATGGCGCCGGCCGGGATCAGGCTCGCCGCCGCGACCCGGCGCCCGGACCTCGTCCCGGACGGGGTCGAGCCGGTGGAGCTGACGACGCGGCTGCAGGAGCTCCGCATGGCGCTCTCCCTTCCACGCGCGCTCCGGCGACTCGGCGCCGACCTCGTCCACACGCAGTACGCGCTTCCGCTCCGGTCCCCGTGCCCCGTCGTCGTCACGGTGCACGACCTCTCCTTCGCGTACGAGACCGGGCTCATGGGCCGGAAGGACCGCCTCGTGTTCCGCCGCGTCGTGCCACGCGCGGTCCGTGGCGCCGCCCGTGTGCTGACGGTCTCCGAGCGGACGAAGGCAGACGTCGTCGAGCACTATTCCGTGCCGGAGAAGCACGTCGTGGTGACGCCGAACGGCGTGGATCCCGCGTTCCACCCTGGTGGCAGGCCCGGGAACTACGTCCTCGCGGTCGGTGCGATCCAGGCGCGCAAGGACCAGCTCGCGGCGCTCGACGCTGCGGCGGCAGTGGGGCTCCCACTGGTCGTCGCTGGTCCCGAGAAGGACACGGCGCTCGCGGCCGAGCTTCGTCGCCGCGGCGCCCGCCTCGAGGGCTACGTCGAGACGGAACGGCTCGCGGATCTCTACCGCGGAGCCGCATGCCTCGTCCAGCCGTCGCGCTTCGAGGGCTTCGGGCTTCCGGTCGTCGAAGCGATGGCGAGCGGGACCCCTGTCGTGATCGTCCGGGAGGCCGCGCTCGAGGAGGTCGCGGGCGACGCGGCTGTGGTGGTCGAGCGCGACGAGCTCGCCGACGGGATCAGAAGAGCGCTCGCCGAGCGCGACCGACTCGTCGCAGCGGGCGTGGAACGTGCGCGCGCCTTCACGTGGCGGGCCTCCGCCGAGCGGACCGTGGCCGTGTACCGGGAGATACTCGGCGCGTGAAGGTCTCGGCGGTCGTCGTCTCGCACGGGCACGCGGAGGAGCTCGCTCGCTCGCTGCCAGCGCTTCTGCCGCAGGTGGACGAGGCCGTCGTCGTCGCGAACATCCCAGACTCCGTCGGCGGCGTCCCGGAGGGCGTCCGGGTCCTCGTGAACGCGCGTCCCCTCTCGCTGGCTGCGAACGTCAACCTCGGGATCGCGGCGACGAGCGGCGAGTACGTCCTGAGCGCGAACCCGGACGCGATCGCGGAGCCGGGCGCGGTGGCTGCGCTCGTCGCCGTCGCCGAAGAGCGTCCGCGCGCGGGCGTGTTCGGCCCGCAGGTGCGCTGGCCGGACGGAACCTGGCAGCCGTCGCGGAGGCGCTTTCCGACCGTCGGTGGCACCATCGTCCGGCGCACGCCTCTGCGCCGCCTTCGCGGGATGTACGCGCAACGCGACCATTACCAGCTGGACGAACGCCCGACGGAGCCGGTGGAGGCCGACTGGATGCTCGGAGCGTTCCTCCTCCAGCGCCGGACGATGCTGGACGAGCTCGGCGGCTGGGACGCCGGGTTCCGCCACTACTGCGAGGACATCGACCTGTGCTACCGCGCCGCGCAGGCGGGGTGGGAGCGCTGGTACGTCCCTGCTGCGGTCGTCGTGCACGACTACGCGGCCGTGATCGACCGGAGCTTCCTCTCGCGGCACACGCTCTGGCACCTGCGCGGCATGGCACGCTTCGTGCGGAAGCACCCCGAGCGGCTTCTCGCGCTCTGAACAAAACGGAAAGGCCCTGCTCGTACACTGGTTTCATGGCCCGTGCGAACAGCAGGGAGCCGGGCACGCGAGTCGAAGTAGGCAGCCCCTTGACCAGCGCCCGTCTCCGACTCACCGTGAGGACGACGTGACCGCCCGGACCTGCCCCAACTGGCCGGATCTGATGGAGCTCGATCCCGACCTCCAGTTCAAGCACTACACCCTCGCCGAGGTGCACCTTCCCGCAGAAGCTCTCGCTCGCGTTGCGCAGGTGTCGCTCGGCGACGTCGAGATCTGTTGCGACATCGACCACCACGTCTTCAACTCGGCGCACACCGATCCGGAAGTCTGCGCGGCGCTCCGCGAGACGCACTGGTTCGATCTCGCCGAATGGGCGACGTCGGGCCCCGGCGCCAGCGCCTCCACGACCGCCGCCTGACGCGCCTCGGCCGAGGCCTCGAGGGTGCCGCCCTAGACTCTCGTCGTGCTCACGGTGGTCGTCCCGTACCGAGGTGATGCCAAGCGAAGGCTCCCGGCGTCGCTTCGCCCGGCGCTGGCCCTCGCGATGCTCGGGGACGTCGTCGAGGCAGCGCTTGCGGTCGGTCGAGTGCTCGTGGTGACGGACGACCGCGGTGTTCTTCCGTCGGGGGCAGAGCCGATACCCGATCCCGGCGAGGGCCTCGGTCGCGCGGTGGAGGTCGGGTTGGCGCACGTGGAAGGGCATGCGCTCGTCGTGAACGCGGACCTACCTCGCGCGACGCCGGCTGCGATCCGCAGGCTCGCGGCTGCCGGGCTCGCGCTCGTGGAGGCCGCGGACGGTACGACGAACGCGCTCTCGCTTCCCGATCCGTCCGTGTTCGCGCCGCTCTACGGGCCGGGCAGTGCCGCACGGTTCCGCGCGCACGCGCCGTTCGCGACCGTCGCCATTCCGGAGCTCGAGGCCGACGTCGACACGGGCGACGACCTCGAGCGGCTGGCCTCGCGCCTCGGGCCGCGGACGCGCGCTCTCCTCGCCGTACACGCGTGAGGGTCGTCGTCCTGTCGGGGGGCGGAGGCGGAGCCCGCTTCGCCCGCGGGCTTGCGGACGTGCTACCGGCAGGTGAGCTCACCGTGATCGGCAACGTCGGCGACGACGTCGAGGTCCTCGGCCTGCACGTGTCGCCGGACCTCGACAGTCTCCTCTACACGTTGCTCGGGCTCATCGACGACGAGCGCGGCTGGGGGCGTGCGGGCGAGTCGTGGAGCGCACTCCAAGCGGCGGGCGAGTGGGGCGGCGAGAACTGGTTCCGGCTCGGCGACCTCGACCTCGGCCTCCACCTCGTGCGCACCCAGCGGCTTCGGGCGGGCGCAACGCTCTCGGAGGTCACCGCGGAGATCGCCGGGCGGAGGGCGCTCGCGACCTCGATTCTTCCGGCGACCGACGATCGTCTCCGTACTCTGGTCGAGACCCCCGCTGGGACGTTCCCGTTCCAGGAGTGGTACGTCGGCCGCGGCCACCGCGACGAAGTGACGGGCGTGTCGTACCAGGGTGCGGAGGACGCTCGTCCCGCTTCGGGCGTAGGCGAGGCGCTGCGGGCCGCGGAGGCGATCCTGCTTGCGCCGAGCAACCCGTACCTCTCACTGGGGCCGATCCTCGCGGTACGTGGAATCCGTGCTGCGATCGCGGCGCGGCGGGTCCGCTGCGTCGCCGTCAGCCCGCTCGTCGGCGGCCGGTCGGTGACGGGCCCGCTCGACCGTATGCTCCGGCGCATGGCGGGCGGCACGACTCCCGATCACGTGGCCCGAAGCTACGACGGGCTGATCGACGTGCTCGTGATCGACGAGGCGGATGCGCCCGCCCAGGCAGACGTTCCGCTCATCGTCACGCAGACGCTGATGAGCGACCGGGCCGCGGAGCGCCGGCTCGCGGAGGCCGTCCTGGAGGTCGCGTGCGGGTAGCGATCGTCGGCGGGACTGGCCCGTTTGGCAAGGCGCTCGCGATGAGGCTGGCCGCGAGCGAGCACGATGTCGTGATCGGCTCCCGCGACGCACACCGCGCGGCTGCCGCGGCGGCCGAGGTCGGTGCAGAGGGCGCGACAAACGAGGACGCCGTCCGGTCGGCCGATCTCGTCGTTCTCGCGACGAAGTCCGAGGCAGCGCTCGACACCGCGCGCGAGCTGTCCGGCGCAATCGGAGCCAGGCCTGTGTTGTCGGTCGCATCGGAGCTCCGTTTCACGCCCGGCGGTGTCTTTCCCTGTACCGACGCGGCGTCCTTGGCCGAGCGGATTCAGGCCGAGCTCGCCGGGCCTGTGCTCGCGGGGCTGCACTCGCTTGCCGCGTCGACGCTCGGCGCGGATGAGGCTCCCGACGAAGACGCGTTCTTGTGCGGAGACGACGAGGATGCGAAGGCGCAGGCGCTCAAACTCGCGGAAGAGCTCGTTTCGGGTCGCGCCCTCGACGCCGGCCCGCTCGCGAGCGCGCGGGCGCTCGAGGGCCTGACGGCCGTAATCGTCAACCTGAACAAGCGCTACCGCGGGCACGCCGGCATCCGGGTCACCGGGCTCCCTTGAGCGGCGAGGTCCGCGTCATCCCGCTCCGCGGTATCCCTGAGCTCGAGGTGGGTGACGACCTCGGGGCGTTCATTGCGCGGGCTGGCGTGTTCGAGGAGAGCGACGTCCTCGTCGTCGCGCAGAAGGTGGTCTCGAAGGTCGAGGGCCGTGTCGTGAACCTCGACGAGGTCGAGGCGTCCGCGCGCGCACGGGAGCTTGCGGGCGACGAGGACGCGCGTCGGCTCGAGGTCATCCTGCGCGAGAGTCGGGAGATCCTTCGCAGCCGCCCGCCGCTCGTGATCGCAGAGACGCGTCACGGGTTCGTGTGCGCGTCCGCCGGCGTGGACGCGTCGAACGCGAAGGGCCCGGGCACGCTCGTCCTCCTTCCGCTCGACCCGGACGCCTCCGCGCACCGTCTGCGCGAGCGGATCCACGAGCTGACGGGCGTCGAGGTCGGCGTCGTCGTCTCGGACTCGTTCGGCCGCGCGTGGCGCCGTGGGACAACCGACGTCGCGCTCGGGCTCGCGGGGATCGTGCCGCTGGTCGACCTGAAGGGCACGCGGGACTCGACTGGATACGAGCTGCACGCAACCGAGATCGCGGTCGCGGACGAGATCGCGGGTGCGGCGGAGCTCGTCATGGGCAAGACGGACGGGATCCCGGCGGCGATCGTGCGCGGCCTCGCCGTCGCCGGGGACGGGCGCGGCGCGGACCTCGTCATGCCGCGCGAGCGGGACCTCTTCCGCTAGCAGGCCGCGGCTTCGAGTTCGGCTGTCGAGCGAAGGCCGACGACGCGTACCGGGCCGGCGGTCTCCCACAGCGTGAGCCGCGCCGATGTGCCGTCGGCGACGCGACGTCCCTCGATCTCGACCCCGGGCTGCACGAGCACGTAGTCGGAGACGAGCGGTGCGCCCGACGACAGTGCCACGAGCCCGTCCCGCTCGACGCGGACGCTGTCCGCGGGGAGCGAGTCGGGCGGCGTTCCGACGTGCACGACGCGCGCAAGCGAGGAGTTGAAGAACTCGGTCAGGTAGAAGCCGTCCCGCGCCGTGTAGTCGGCGCACTTCTCGAGCGCGGCGAGCGCCGTCACCGGTTGACCGTCGCGCACGTGGTCGTCGAGCCAGGATCGCTGCTGCGCGGGCAGGACCGCGCCCCACGTCGTGGCCACGCGTTCCGCGAGACTCCAGTTGAGCGCGCCCGAGAGCAGGAAGACCGCCAGAATCGCGAGAGGTAAAAGCCGCGCGCGAGCGCGAGCGAGCAGCGTGGCTGTCACGAGCGCGACGACGACGCCCATGAGGATCAGCCGGCCGGAGACACCGCTTCCCGTGGTCGCCTCGTCCACCGCCGTCCACAGCGTCGTGCCGACTCCGTTGAACTGCTGCCGCGCGTCGTCCTTCGCGTATTCGGAGAAGGGGAGGAGGAGAGGCAGTACGACCGCGAGCGTCGCGCCGGAGATCGCCGCGATCGCGGGCTTGGGTGCGCCGTCGCGGAGCCACGCGAAGAGCACGACGATCCACAAAGGGACGACGTAGAAGAGCACTCGGTCGTGAAGCGACTCGACGCCATACTCGGTCGAGTTGAAAGCGGCCGCCAGGAGCAGGAAGATCGCGTTCGCTGCGACGAAGAGCGCGAAGTACGCGGCTTGTCGCTCATCTCCGCGGAGGCCGCGCCGGACCATTGCGGTGAGTACGATCGGCGCGACGGCGAGGGGGACGACCGCGACGTACAACTCCAGGTTTGCCAGGTGGTAGACGAACCAACGGCCGACCTCGAGAGGCTCGTAGGAGCGCCGGAGCGAGGAGTATCCGCCGAGCGGGCCCGTGCCGGCCGGCGCGGTGAGGATCCTGGCCACCAGCACCGCTCCGAGCCCTACCGCCGCCCACGTGGGCCACAACGCGGCTGCCACCGCCTTGGGCCGCCCGCGGCGGTCCGGGACGACCACTGTGACGAGCAGGAGTCCGAGCAGGTAGACGGCGAAGAGAATGACGAGCTGCGTACGCACGCCGGTCGCGACGGCGATCGCCACGAGCGCGGCGAGCTGGCGGAGGGCGGTCGGCCTCTCCAGAGCGAGAACGACTGCATAGAACGCCCACGAGCACGCCAGGAATGCAAGGGACTCGGTCATCACGACCGAGACGTAGGACGCCGACGGAATCGCCACGCCGAGCGCCGCCACTGCTACGCCGGGCCACGCTCCGAGGAGGCGGCGCGCGAGCAGGAAGACGGGAAAGGCGGCGAGCGCCAGGAGGAGCGCGTTCAGCCACTTCGCCAGCTCATATGCGGTATCACGGTCGGGTGCCAGCCAGTGGACGGGAACGAGGAGCGCAGGGTAGAGCGGCCCGTAGCTGTAGTCCTGGCCTCGTACGCTGAGCCCCTCCCCCTCATCGACCGCTGCGGCCGCGTCGAAGTAGAGGAGCTCGTCGCTGAATACGCGCGGCGAGTCGACGGTCGCGGCGAGGAGCCCGTATGCAACGAAGGCGGCCGCAAAAATTGCGACGACCGCGAGCCACGGCGCGCGCTCGGCCAGAGACAGCTCGACGATGCGTGCCTTCGTCCTGGCGGTGTGCTCCGAGCGCCGCGACGCGTCGGCTGCATCGGTCGCGGAGGCCGCCACGCCGTGACTGATACCAGACGGAACCGACGCAGGCCGACCTGGTTTCCCGCCTCGAGAGCCGCCGGTTAGACTCGTGGCCGTGCGGAAGTACGCGATCTGGGGGAGCGCGACGTCTCCGGCTCACGAGGAGTGGGTCGGCGCGATCGGCAGGCAGTTCGAGCGGGACGACTTCGCGCGCGTCGACGACATCAACGACGCCGACTTCGTCCTCAACATGTTCGACGCCTCCGAGCCCAAGGCGTTCCGGCGCGCGTCCCGAGGCACATACTCGGCGGCGTTCTACGAGCTCGCCGAGACCCCCGACGACGTGCTCAAGGCGAGCTATCCGATGCTCGTCCGCACGCTGTCGAACGTCGTCCTCCTCCGAATTCCGGGCGAGGGTGTCTGGTTCACGACGATGGAACGCGGCACGTACCACGTCGAGGACGACCCGGAGGCCATCTACGAGCGCCTCGAGCCGCTCGCGACGTCTCGCCTCGTGATCGACAACGACTGGCATCCGGACCTCGAGCCCGAGCTCTGGGGGGGCGACGACGTGACCGCGGACATCGCGGAGGCCGGGCGGCGACTCGACGAGCTCGACCTGCTCCCGTCGCCGTTCCCGGTCGAGGAGTACCTTTCGGGCCGCGACCTCCGCCACGTCATGCGCCTCTACAGCGTGGGCGGCCTCTCGTACGGCAACCTCTCAGCCCGCAAGGACGAGACACGCTTCTGGATGAGCGCGAGCGGCGTCGACAAGTCGAAGCTCGAGGCTGTAGGCCGCGACATCCTCATGGTCAAGGACTTCGACGACGAGCGCGGTGTGATCGTGCTCAGCGTCCCGCCGGGGATCGAGCCGCGCCGGGTCTCGGTGGACGCGATCGAGCACTGGATGATCTACCAGGCGCATCCCGAAGTCGGGGCGATCCTGCACGTGCACGCATGGATGGAGGGCATCGCCGCGACCGACGTGAACTACCCGTGCGGCACCCAGGAGCTCGCCGTTGCCGTCGCAGACCTCGTCGCGCTCGAGCCCGATCCCGCACATGCGGTGATCGGCCTCCGCAACCACGGCCTCACCTGCACGGGCGACAGCCTGTCGGAGATCCTCGACCGCATCGCGGCCAAGGTCCTCCGCCAGGTCCCCATGACATAGATCTCCTCGCGCATGGCTACCGCGATCCGCGCCGCCTACGACATGTGGCCGCAGTACAACCGTCGGCTGCGTGAGGTCGTCGGCGCCCTGACCGAGGAGCAGCTGGCCATCCGCCCGGCGCCGGATCTGATGCCGATCTGGGCGGTGGTCGGCCACACGGCCGGCGATGCGTGTGTACTGGCTGTGCGAGGTCTTCGGCGAGCCCGGTGCGGAGACGACGCCGTTCTGCGGACCCGCGGCGCATCGACTGGGAGGACGACCGAGAGCGTCCGCGCTCCGCCGACGAGCTGGTCGACGGCTCTCGAGACGACCTTGCGCGGTCGTCGAGGGCTGCCTGGACCGATGGACGATGGACATGCTCGACCGACGAGATCGACCGTGACTACGACGGCACGGCGCCAGATCCACACGCGCAGCTCGATACTGCAGCGGCATGCTCAGCCACGATGCGTACCACGGCGGCGAGCTGTCGCAGACGCTCGGCATCCACGGGCTGCCGCAGATCGACCTCTGGCGGCCGACTGACGGTCTCTGTACGAGACAGCGCGACGGGCGAAGCTAGAGCGAGAGCTAGTACCGCTAGAGCTGCGACTAGGCTTCTGCGCGAACGAGCACGGCAAGTTTCTGATCACGATCTAGATGACGAAGAGCTGAACAGGCTGAACGATGGGCTACGGGACGAGCTGAGAAGGTACCTAGAGTACGATGACACGGCGAGACGAAGGAAGACGACGGAGAAGACTACTCTGGAAGATAGATAGAGGACAACAAGCTAACTAAAACTGCGAGGAGAGAGAAAGGCGATAGAGGGCATGGAAAAGAGAAGATAAAAGGACTGAAGCAGAAGGCTGGGGCAGAGAGGATAGCTGAAGATCAATACAATAGAGAAAGAGATAGAAAGCTGAATATAGATAGAGAAGAACTATGAAGAGGTGGAAGAAGAGAGACAAGGAGAAAGACAAGACAAGAAGAGAGAGATAGAGAGGCTAGAAGGCTACATGCTACTGCTAGAGAGACTAGGTGGGCGACGAAGGGATGCGAGCGAGACGGACGACGATGTCGGGCAAGCCGCCGTGCACGCGTAGTACGCAAGTAACAGACGCTGGTACTGAGCCTCCGGGTGTCGTTCGTGACATCGACAAGCCAGGTGGCGTTGGTCGCGGGACGACCGTGGCCGAGGAGATATCCCGCTGGAAACGCGTCGTAGAAGACGATCCGGCAGACTGGACCCGGAAACGGCTCGCGAGGTACGCTGGTCGAGCGCTGTGATGAAAGTCGCGCTTCTCCGCGAGTCGTGTAGAGGACCGGCGTAGGCGCCGTCGGTGACGAGCGACGGTGAGGTGCTCGCATGGTGGCGTCGCGGTAGACGCTAGAAGTACTGGAGCGCAACGCCGATCGCAAGGAGCGCGACGGCTGGTGTCGAGGTCGAGCGGGATGACGCGGCCGCCCGCTGCTTCCTGGAGACGCCAAGTCCGAGAGGACACCGGTCACGAGCATGAGACGGGAAAGAAGCCGATGGCGAAGTTGATGACCGCCGTTGGCGCTGCTCAACGCTGTCGTGAACCCTGCGATTGCCGCAGGCAGCCAGACGACCGCGAGCAACCGCTTTCCGAGAACGCTGATCGCGAACAGAGGAGGAACACGGCCGGTGCGAGCAGCCCGGCGTTCGTGACGAACTGGTTCGCAGCGGCGGACGATCCGAGATCAGCCGGGAGGGCGGCGATCGGCAAGAGGATCAGCGGCAACATGCTGCTGCCGGTCTCCAGGCACGAAGTGCGGCGGCGGCGACGAGCAACAAGACGGCGAGGTACTTGAGCGTGAAGCTCGTGAAGAGGTAGGTTGAGGATCGTGCCGACCTCATGGAGGCCTCCGCCCTGGCCTCCTAGGTCAACATTGACCCGACCAGCTCGTGGATCGTCCGACGCCGTGGTGCAAGAAGAAGACGACTGTCGCGAGGGTTCCGGCGACAGCCGGTAGCGAGAGCCGGTCCGAGGCTTCGCACCGAGCGGAGGCGAGACGTGAGATAGAGCGCCGCGAAGAAGCAAGCGACCGGGATCGCGAAGGTCGGGTAAGCGAAAATCGCCAGCCCGAGTGCAGTCCCCGCAGCTACGAGGCTGCGGCGGCTGCCGCCCCAGAGCCAGGCCAGCGCCGAGGAAGCAGCCGGCGGCGAAGAAGCCGGACGAGAAGGTGTTGTAGCTGAGGGCATGGATCCCGAAGGGCACGAACGCGATCGCGGAACCCGCGAGCACGGCGCTCAATGGACGGTCGCCAAGGATGCGTCGGAGCGACAGGAACAGTGCGAGCGAGACTGTGCCGGAGAAGAGAAGATGCAGATGGCGCGCGTAGAGGATGATCCCGTCGAGGCCGATGAGCGACTGCCAGAGCTGCACGAACGGGTAGAGCAGCACGGCAGGCGTCTGCGGGACGATGTTCGTCTCGTCATCAGCGGCCGCGCTCCGAGGGCGAAGCGGTATGGGACGGCCGATATAGAACGACTCGTCGGTGAGGTCGACGCCGAAGTAGAGCCGCACGTAGGTCAGGGCGCCAACAGCCGCAAGCGCGACGAAGGCAAGGCGCGGCGCATCGATGTGACCACGGCTGGACGGGGCAGTAGTCACGCCGCATACCTCGGTCGGGCAACGGGCGCGAGACGTCCGGGGACCCAGCCGCCCAGAGAAGACCAAGTCGCGCGAACAGACCCTCGCGCCGACGCACTGCACCCCCGGACGCAGTGCCGCTGCCGCGACCACCGCAACCATGAGTCGGGTGGACCGCTACAAGCGACAGGTCGAGCGGGCGAGGCGGGCACCGCGCCCCGAGCCCACCCGCCTGTGCTGCGGCCCACGCGCCTCGAGACAGCCGGAGACGAGGGTCCGGAACGAGCCAAACGTCGCCCGCCACCATCGAGGGCTGCCTGGACCGATGGACCACGGACGCGCTGACCGACGAGATCCACGCCCTCGACGGCACTGTCCAGGTCCACACGCGCAGCTCGATCCTCCAGCGCTCCTACCCACGAGGGTGGCACGCCGGGAGCTGTCGCAGACGCTCGGCATCCACGGGCTGCCAGGACTGGCGCGCGACTGACGGCTACAGCGAGAGCCCGTACCGCTCGAGTTGCGCCTCGGCCTGCTCCGCCCAGCCCCGGTTCGCCGCCGGGCTCCGCGGCGACGGATGCAGGATCTTGCCGATGCTGATACCGGTGTCCACGAGCGCGCGCTGCGCGCGTCTCGCGGCGAACTCGCCGACGCCGATCAGCCACTCGGGCGCGAGCACGTCGCAGAGCGCACGCAGGTGCCGGTCACATGCCGCGAAGAGCTGGTCTTGCTCGGACGGAGGGAGCTTGTCGGGCGTGCGATTCCTGCCGCTCGCCTCCAGGAACAGGAGCGGGCAGTAGTTCGCGACGAACCGCTCGCCGAAGAAGCGCTCGGGCGTCGAGTGCCGCTCCGCGAACGCGCCCCACAGCCTCGCCCCGCTCACCTCGCTACGTGGGCACGCGAAGCCCGCGACCGGGCGGTTCGGATGCTCGACGGCGGGCTTGCCGATGTCCCCGGAGATGCCCAGCCAATCGCGAACGTGCGCGACCTCGCCGAACGGCACGCCGGTCTGCGCCATGCCGAATGGGCCGGGGTTCGTGCCCAGGTACACGATCCGCTTCGGCGGGCCTCCGTAGCGGCGCAGGTACTCGCGATGGGCGGACGCTGCGTAGCGCAGCGGGTTGTAGACGTGGGTCACTGGCTCGGCGAACGAGATCGCGTCCACCTCGTCCGCGAGTTGCTGCGTGGCCCGCCAGAGTGTCGCTTCCGCAGAGCGGAGCTCAGGTGCCACTCCTACGACCTCAACCGGAGGGCGGTCAGCACGGCGAGCGCGGGCGCGATCACGACGTCGTTCGCCAGGCACCAGACGCAGACAGCCTCGATCACGAACAGCTGGAGCACGAGCAAGTACATGCTGAAGAGCAGCCCGACGAACGCGAGCGAGGCGGCGGCGAGCCGCGCGCCGACCGAGTCCCAGGCGACGAGCGCGAGGATCGTCGCGTACGTGCCCAGGCCGAGCACTGCGACGGGGACCCCCGCGACCTCCGCGTACTCCGACTCCTGGACCGTCTCGCAGCCGCCCCCGGCGAGGCAGAGCACGCTCGAGTCCGCGTAGTGCGCCCACGTGAGGTAGCCGGCGACGGTGACGCCCGCGAGCGCGACGAGCCCGGCGCCGAGGCGGAGCGCGCGGTCCGTCAACCGTCGAGCGCATCGTCGAGCGCGGGCCGGAAGGCGCTCGGGTCGAGCGCCTCGATCTCGATCGGGTACGGTTCCTCGTCGCCGACCTGGAGGTAGAACGTCGGTGTTCCGGGAACGCCGACGGCCTGAGCTTGCGCGGCCGACTCGTCGACCAGCGCGGCCACCTCCTCGCCGTCCGCGTCCTCGAACATGCGGTCGACGTCGAGGCCGTCGATGTCCGCCGCGAGTGAGCGGACGAGCTCGTCCGTCACCCACCCTGAGTTCTCTGCGCCCTGGTTACGGTAGAGCGCCTCCTGCATCTGCCAGAGGCGATCCTGGAGCCCGGCGGCGTACACGTACCGCAGCGCCTTGCCCGAGTCGTCGCCGAGAAAGGCGAGGCCCCTGAACTCGCTCCTGATCGTCCCGGGCCGAACGTACTCGTCGAACAGCGTCGGAAAGACCTGCTCGGTGTACACGCGGCAGACCGGGCACTGGAGGTCCGCGTACTCGATGAGCGTGACCCTCGCCGAGTCCGCGCCGAGGAGCGCGCCGTCCTGGGGGACTCCCGCGAAATCCACGGTCGGGGTCGGATTGGAGGCGGGCGCGTCGTCGTCGCCCCGGAGCAGCAGGGCAGCTGCGACCAGCGCGACCGTCGCAGCGATCGCGACCGCGAACGCGAGCACGACCATGACGCCTGACGGGCGCTTCGACGCCGGCGCCGACTTCTTCTTCGGGAGCCGGGCCACCGCCGCAGTTTGCCGACGCCGATGGAGTTCCGCGCTACGCCGCGGCCAGATCGGCGAACTTCGCGTAGCGGCGCAGGAACGAGAGCTTCACGGTGCCGGTCGGGCCGTTGCGGTGCTTCGCGAGGATGATCTCGGCGATGCCCTGCTGGTCGGACTCCTCGCCCAGGTAGTACTCGTCGCGGTAGACGAAGAAGACGAGATCACTGTCCTGCTCGAGCGATCCGGACTCGCGCAGGTCGGAGAGGAGCGGGCGCTTGTCGTGGCGCTGCTCGACCGCGCGCGAGAGCTGGGACATTGCGAGGATCGGCACGTCGAGGTCGCGCGCGAGCACCTTCAGCGCGCGGGAGATCTGGGACACCTCCTGCACGCGGTTCTCAACGGTCGCGCCGGAAGTCATGAGCTGGATGTAGTCGACCACGATGAGCCCGAGGTTCGGCTCGCGGGACTTCAGGCGGCGGGCCTTCGACCGCAGCTCCATGATCGTCGTCGAGCCCGTGTCGTCGACATAGATGGGAGCCTTGGACAGCCGGTCGCAAGCAGTGGTCAGGCGCGGCCAGTCATCCGGTGCGAGCCGCCCCGTGCGGAGCCGCTGCGACTCGACCTTGCCCTCGCTGCACATCATCCTCTGCGTGACCTCGGCCTTCGACATCTCGAGCGTGAAGAGCGCGACCGGGACGCCGTGCCGCACCGCCAGGTTCGCCGCGACGCAGAGCCCGAGCGCGGACTTCCCCATCGACGGCCGCGCCGCGAGGATCACGAGGTTGCCGGGCTGGAAGCCGGACGTCAGGAGATCGAGCTCCTTGTAGCCGGTCGGCACGCCGGTGACCTCAGCCCCCATCTCCACGAGCTGCGAGATCCGCTCGAAGCTCTCCTTGAGCAGGGCCTCGATGTGCGAGAAGTCGCTCGTTGCGCGCCGCTGGCCGAGCTCGAAGACCATCTGCTCGGCACGGTCGACGAGGTCCGGGACCTCGCCCGGCCGGTCCTGGCCGAGCCGGGTGATCTCCTGTCCCGTCCGGACGAGGGCGCGGAGCATCGCCATCTCCTTGACGATGCGCGCGTAGTGCTCGACGTTGGAGGTGGAGGGGACGAGGGCCGCGAGCTCTGCGACTCGCGCCGCGCCGCCGACGGCCTCGAGCTCGCTCCGCGCGTCGAGCTCGTTCGCGAGCGTGATCGCGTCGACGGGCTCGCCCTTCGCCCACAGCGCGAGCGCCGCCCGGTAGACCGTCGCGTGGCTCTCGCGGTAGAAGTCGGATGCATCGAGGATCTCGGTGACGTTGCCGACCGCCGTCGGCGAGAGCAGCATCGCCCCGAGGACCGACTCCTCGGCCTCGAGGTTCTGCGGCGGGACGCTTGCGCCCAGCCGCTCGGTGATGCTCGCTACCTCTGCCCGTGCCATCGCGCCGCAGTCAAGCCGGAGCCGTCCGGGTCGTCCAGTTCGCCGGCGGTAAGCGGTCGCCGGCCCCGCGTGCAGGGCGAAGGGAACATCTGTTCGTATCTTGTCCACCGCGTCGGACGGACTTCCCTCAGTCCCGTGGATGTTTTCCAAGCGGAATCGTCCGCTCGGAGCGGAGGATTCCTGCCTTCCTCAACAGGGGTGTGGACGACCCTGGGGAAGGCCGGCCCTCCTCGGCCCTGCCTCCGGGCGAGAGCCCTACTCGGGCTCGTCGGCGGTGGGCGGAGGGTCGCCTGGTGTCTGCTCGGCTGCGGTTGCCTCCTCGGCCGGCGCGACTTCGGCGACCGGTTCCGGCTCCGACGCCTCGGTCTCCTCCGGATCTGCGACTTCGGCCACCGGCTCCGACGTCTCGGCCTCATCCGCCTCCTCGGGCTCCTCCTCCGCGATCACCTCCGCGATCGCGGCCTCCGCCTCCTCGTGCTCCGTGGCCGCATCGGTCTCGGCGGTCTCCACGGCTTCCGCCTCGGCCGCCTCGAGCGCGGCGAGCTCCTCCTCGGGCGGGAGCTCCCCGCCCTCGGGCACGACGAGCGTCTTCACCTCGACGCTGACGCCCTCGAAGACCTCGATCGGGATCGCGTAGCGGCCGATGCGCTTGATCGGGTCGGTTGCGACCTTCCGCCGGTCGACGCGCACCTTCCGAATGCGCCAGATCTCGTCGACGACGTCCGTCGGCGTCACGGAGCCGAAGAGGGAGCCGGTCGGTCCGGACCTCACCTCGAACGTGAGCACGGTCTTCCCGAGCACCTCGGCGATCTCGTGCGCCTGCTCCTCGCTGCGCGCCTCGTGCATGGCCCGCTGGGCCTCGACCTTGCGCAGCTCGGTGACGCGCGCGGGAGTCGCGACCTCGGCCAGCTGTCGGGGGAGGAGATAGTTCCGGGCATACCCGCGGGCGACGCCGACGACGTCCCCGCGCAGCCCGAGGTTGTCGACGTCCTTGAGCAGGATGACGTCCATCGGCTACTGGGAGACGTACGGCAGGAGCGCCATCTCACGCGCGCGCTTCACTGCGGCCGCGACCTGGATCTGGTGGCGGCGGCACGCGCCCGTGATGCGGCGGGAGCGGATCTTGCCCTTCTCGGAGATGTAGCGCCTGAGCTGCGCGAGGTTCTTGTAGTCGACCTCGGCGACCTTGTCCCGGCAGAGATGGCAGCTCTTGCGCCTGCCGGGGGCGGTGGTCGGGCCCGTGCGCCTGCGTTGCGGTTTCTTCGGTGCCATGGTGCTCCTAGAACGGGATGTCGTCGTCTGCGGGGGTCGGCGGGAAGTCGTCGCCGCCGGTCGCGGCGGCGGCACCGGCGGGGACGTACTGCCCACCGGACTCCTGGTCGCCGCGGCTGTCGAGGAACTGGACGCTCTGCGCGACGACGTCGACCTTCGAGCGCTTCGTGCCGTCCTGCGCCTCCCACGAGCGCCAGTCGAGTCGTCCGTCGATGCCGATGCGACGGCCCTTCGTCAGATGCTGCGAGAGCATCTCGGCCTGGTTCCCGTACACCTTCACGTCGAAGAAGTTCGGCTTGTCCACCCAGTTGCCGGCGTCGTCCTGCATGCGCCCGTTGACGGCAACGCCCATCTCGAGCACCGGAGTGCCGGATGGCAGGTGTCGGAGCTCCGGGTCGCGCGTCAAGCGTCCCACGAGCGTTACGCGATTGATATCGCCGGCCATCGTTACTCCTCCTCTTCCTCGACCTCGGATGCGGTGCCTTCATCCTCGCGCGTCGGAGCGCCCACCGCTACCGGCCGGGCGGGACTCCCCTCGATCCGACGTGTCGCCAGGTGGCGCATCACGCCGTCGTCGATCCGGAGCACGCGCGAGATCTCGTCGAGCGTCTCCGCGTCGCACGTGAAGTGCAGCAGGTGGTAGATGCCGTCGCCCTTGTGCGCGATCTCGTAGGCGAGCTTCCGCCGGCCCCAGACGTCGTGCAGGTCCCACGAGCCGCCCGACTTCTCGACGAGCTCGCGCGTCCGTGCGACCACCTCGCCTTGCCGGTCCTCGTCGAGGTCGGGGTCGAGCAGCAGCAGGATCTCGTACTCGGTCACGGTTCCCGTGTCTCCTTCCTTCGGTCTGAAATCGGCCTCACCGCATGTGGCGCCGCCGGGAACGGGCGGGGCCTGTGCGAGGCAGGAAGCCGCGGCAGTCTACCAGCAGGCCCTCGTCGGCCCGAAGGTCGGCCCTCTGAGGCGCTCGGTACCATCGACGCATGCGCCGGCTGCTCACGTGGCTCCTCGTCACGCTCGGGATCGCCGCGCTCATTCGCAGGCTGCGGCGTGCGAGTCAGGCCCAGGAGGACGGCGCCGGGCTCGATGTCGAGACGGCAGAGGCCGCCGAGGACCCGGCGGACGAGCTCCGGCGGAAGCTTGCGGACTCGCGCACGGAGGACGAGCCGGTGGCCGACGCCGCCCCGGAAACGGTCGAGGAGCGGCGCGCCGAGGTCCACGACCAGGGCAGGTCCGCGCTCGATGAGATGCGCGAGACCGACGAGAGCTAGGTGGGCGTGGCGGAACCGTCGGAGACGACGCAGATGTCGCTCGGCCCGGCGGATCCGGATCCGCCCGACCAGGAGCGAGCCGAGCCCGACCTGGAGGAGCTCCTCGGCGCGATCAGCGCGCTCTCCGCGCAGGTCGGGGACCTCCAGTCCGAGGTGCAGTCGCTCCGGGCCCAGAGCCGGGGCCCTCTTCCGCCCTCCGGCATCGACGTCCCCGGCTGGGTGCCCGACGGCGCACCCGTCGCACGGGAGCGCTCGACCTGGATCCGCTCGCTCGACGGCCCGGTGTCGCGTCCTCCCGCGGTTCCCCGGCTCCTGCTCGAGATCGTGTTCCTCGTGGCCGTCGCGGTGGCGGCTGCCATCGCGCAGCTCGACCCGCTCGTGATCGTCGTCCTCATGGCCGTGGCCTGGGGCCTGGTCGCGCTCGCCGAGTGGTTCGCCGCTCGAGCAGCGAAGGAGCGCGCGGAGCTGGCGCTGAGGCCGCTCACCGGGATGGGCGGCGTGCTCGCAGACGATCCTTCGTGGTTCAAGCCGCCGGTCGAGCGGGTGCCGCTCGAGCCCGTCCCGGCGGCCGAGGACGACGAGGACACGCAGGACGGGCTCACGCCGCACCCGACCGGCTAGGGAGCTACCCTCGGCCACGGTGTCGAGGGTGCCGATAGCCCGGATCGCGGCCGGCGCGGGCTTGGTCATCGCGCTCGCGGGCCTCGGGGCCCCCGCGTCCGGCGCGGACGCTCGGAGGGCGGTCCTCGATCTCGGCGACTCGCTGAGCGTCGGCACTGCTCCGTTCCTGAAGCGCGAGCTCCCGGGATACCGGATCGGCGGCTACCGCGCAGTCGGGCTGCGCTCCCAGGAGGTCGCGAGGCGCATCGCCCGGTCGCGGGCGCTTCCGCATGTGCTCGTGGTCAGTGCCGGCACGAACGACGATCCGCATGAGGTTTCCGCCTTCTCGCAGTCCGTCTCGGGCGTTCTCGAGGCGGCGGGGCGCGCACGCTGCGTCGTCTGGTCGAACATCGTCCGCCCACCGGTCGGCGGACGGACCTACTCCGGGTTCAACCGCACGCTCGCCGATGCAGCCAGGCACTCCGGGAGCCTCGTCCTCGTCGACTGGGTCGGCATGTTGCGCCGGCATCCGGGCTGGCTCGGTCGCGACGGCGTGCACGCGAGCGAAGCGGGGTACCGCGCCCGCGCGCGGGCGATCGCGAACGCAGTGAAGTCGCGCTGCGCCACGTGACCGGCCTCCTGTAGGGCGCCCGCGACGTGCTCTTCCCGACCGCCACCTTCGCGATCTTCTTCCTCGTCGTGCTTCCGCTCTCGTGGCTCTTGATGCCGAGGGGAGAGCGGTGGCGCCCGTTCATCGTCGCCGCGAGCTTCGTCTTCTACAGCGCGTGGGACTGGAGGTTCGTGCTGCTCCTCGCGGCGTCGATCGTCTGGAACCAAGCTTTCGCGCTCGCGATCCACCGCCGGTCCGACCGACACGCGCGGAAGCGCCTCCTCGCCGTCGCGGTCGCCGGGAACCTGGCGGTTCTCGGCTACTTCAAGTACGTCGACTTCTTCGTCACGTCGACGAACAACGCGTTCGCCTGGATCGGGGTCGACGTCCCGCTCGAGGCGCGCTCGATCGTCCTCCCGGTCGGGATCTCGTTCTTCACGTTCATGGGGATCAGCTACGTCGTCGACGTCTTCCGCGGCGACTTCAAGCCGGCCGGCCTCGGGAAGTTCGCCGCCTATCTCTCGTTCTTCCCGCACCTCGTGGCCGGCCCGATCGTGCGGCCGGGGGAGCTCATCCCGCAGCTCGACTCCCCGCGAGACCCGCGCTACGTCGACACCTCGCGCGCGTTCTTCCTGATCGCGACCGGCCTGTTCATGAAGGTGGTGATCTCGAACTACCTCGCGTCGAGCATCGTGGACGACGTCTTCGGGGCGCCGAACCAGCACTCGTCGCTCGAGGTGCTCGTCGCGATCTACGCGTACGCCGTGCAGATCTACGCGGACTTCTTCGGGTACACGAACATCGCGATCGGGATCGCGCTGCTCCTCGGCTTCCAGTTCCCCCAGAACTTCGACTCGCCGTACGCAGCCGTGTCCGTCCAGGACTTCTGGCGTCGCTGGCACATGACGCTCTCGCGCTGGCTCCGCGACTACGTGTACATCCCGTTCGGCGGGAGCCGCGGCGGGCGGCTCCTCACGTACCGGAACGTCATGCTGACGATGCTCCTCGGCGGGCTCTGGCACGGCGCGGGCTGGACCTTCGTCGTGTGGGGAGCGATCCACGGCACTGCGCTCGTTGCCGAACGCTGGTGGCGCGATCGGCCGGGCTACGTCGCGCGGCCGGCGACCGGCTGGACGCTTGCGTGGAAGCGCCTCGTCACGTTCAACCTCGTCTGCTTCGCCTGGATCTTCTTCCGCTCCGACTCGTTCGCGGACGCGTGGGACATGATCGTCCGTCTCTTCACGGCCTGGGGCGAGCCGTCCGAGCTCGTGACGGGCGGCGTCCTCCTCGCGATCGCAGTCGGGATCGGCTCGCAGTACCTTCCGCGCCACCTCCCGCTCGCGCTCATGGCGCGCTTCTCGCGCCTCCCGGTCCCCGCGCAGGCTGTCGTGCTCTCGGTCGGCCTTCTCGTCGTCCACGCGATGGGGCCCGAGGGCGTGGCCCCCTTCATCTACTTCCAGTTCTGATGCCGAACGAGCCGACATCGAGGAAGACGCGCAAGCCGCCGGGCCGGGTCGGCGACGGTGGCCGGCGGCTGCACTCCGCGGGCTCCGCCGTCGTGGTCAGCGCGCTCGCGCTCGGGCTCGCAGTCCTCCTCAACGCACCTGGGCTGCACAAGTCGGCGACGATCCAGCCGGAGGGCTGGAAGCGGGACCTCGCGCTCGCGTTCACCGAGCCGCTCGTCTCGACCAGCGACGCGTTCCTGCTCGATCGCCCGCGGGAGGGGCTCAAGGCCGTGCTCGGGCGCTCCGAGGACGACGAGATCGACACGGGCATCACCGTGCCCGAGCCGCCCGCGGGAGAACCGACGTCGCCGCCTCGCGAGAAGTTCTCATCTGAGCGGAAGCTCCGCATCTACGTCGCGGGCGACTCGCTCGTCGTCGTCCCCGGCCAGTCGCTGCTGCGCGCGATCGGCGGACGGAGCGCGATGGAGTCGATCGGCGAGGTCGACGGCAGGATCGCGAGCGGCCTCGAGCGGCCCGACGCCTTCAACTGGTTCGAGCACATCCCCGTGGTGATGCGCGAGGAACGGCCGCGTGCGGTCGTCCTCATGTTCGGCGGCAACGACGACCACGGGTTCATGACCGGCCTGCCGCCGGGACGCGAGGTCGACGGGTTCGCGACCCCCACCTGGACGGAGGAGTACCGCCGCCGCGTCGGCGGGATCATGGACACGGTCACACGAAACGGCGCGTTCCTCGTCTGGATCGGCTTGCCGATCACGGACGACACCGAACAGACGGCCCGCTTCGACACGATCAACGGCGTCGTGCAGACCGAGGCCGCGAAGCGCGCCGGGCGGGTCGCCTATCTCGACACGTACTTCTTCTTCGCCGGGGACGACGGCGGGTACGCGGAGTACCTCGCGAACGGGTCGGGCACGCTCGTGAAGATGCGCGCCGACGACGGCGTCCACTTCGAGCGACCGGCGGGAGACCTGATCGCGCGCAAGGTGCTGAGACTGCTGAACGAGCGTTACGACCTGACGAGCTGGCGGCGCGAGGCTCAGGACTGAGGGTGCTCGGCTACGCTCGCGCGCGGAGCGGCATGGGCCCGGTGGCCCAGCTGGTCTTCAAAACCAGTGCGGTCGTGTAGCCCACGGCTCGGTCGGTTCGACTCCGGCGCCGCTCCGTTGAGCCCCGGTGGCAGGCACAGCCTCGCTTTCGGAGCCGAACGCGTCTAACCCTTCGGGATTCGCAGCTCGCGGCCGATGTAGACCCCCGAGCTCTCCGCCTCCACGAAGGGCGCCATCGCCCGCCGGCGCGCCGACTCGATGTCCGAGAGCCGGTACCGCTCGCGCGCCGCGAGCGACTCCCACGTCGAGATCCCGACCACCTCGCTGCGCCCCTCCGAGAAGCACTCGTAGGCACGCAGCATTCCCTCGGGCAAATCGCCCGGGCGCCACGCCTTGCGGAACTGCTCGTACGTGCCCGGCTTGATGCGTCTCGTCGTGATCCAGACGACGTGCTGCTCGCGATCCATGGCTCGGAACGTAGCCAAGCCTCTGGCTGAGAGCAACGCCGTGCTCCTGGTTGCCTTCGGGTTCGACGGGCTCGGACGGCGCTCGACCGGCGACCGACCGAGCCCCTCTCGTCGGTGTGTCACACGCCTTGTTGACGATCCTGCCAGGCCCGCAGCAGCGCGAACGCCCACCACCGCCATGCGACAAACGCGAAGAACACGACGGCCGCGAGCACGGCCTCCGTCGCCCCGAACACGAGCGACGTCACGAGGTACATGACGCCCGTCAGCGCGAACGACGCCGCCACCGTCCCCGCGATCGTCTCGCGGTTGCCCTTCCTGAGCATGTACTCCTTGTCCCCCGTGCGGAAGCGGAGACGGTGGTGCGCGGCCGGCGCGAGGTACAGCACGAGCGCGACGGCCGTACTGACGAGCGTCCCGTAGTACACGTACCGCTGCCCGTCGGTGAGCTCGCCGAACTGCGAGGTGAAGCTGATCGCGAGCAGGAATCCGAGCAGCACCTGGGCCGCCGGGATGAGGGACCGCAGCTCCTGGAGCAGCTCGTTGTGCTCCCGCTCGAGGCGGTCCTTGACCGACTCCTGCCTCTCCTCGGATTCGACGCGCGCCTGTGCCGCGTCCGGGTTCGTCATCTACCGGGGGCCGGTGTGGTCGGTCCAGTCCGTCCTGCGGTTCAGGAGGCGGCAATGCGGGATCCCCATCCGATACTCCGGCGGTGAGTACGCCCTCGTGAAGCTGAGTGCGAGCTCGCGGGCGCGAGACGCCCGCTCCTCCTCGAACCCGAGCCACAGGGCGCCGGCGTACACCGCGTCGTTCGCAAGACACGATGTGATCCGCTCGCTCCGGACGCCCTGTCGGTGGAGCACCTCGTGGAGGAGGATGGAGAAGGCCGCGGACGTCCCGATCGTGTGCCGGCCGCGGACGAACAGGTGGACGTTCCGGCAGGTCGTCTGCCGGAGGAACACGTCCGAGCCTCCGGCGTAGTAGGCGATGATGCGGTCGGCCGACACGCCGTAGCGCTGCTCGAATGCGTCCTCGAAGGCTCGCTCGGAGCGGTAGCAGCGCACGTAGGCGCGGAAGACCTCACTGCGGGGGACCTGCCGGTCCGGCTCCGTCGCTCTCCAGAGCGTGGCGCGCCCGATGCGCCCGAGCTCCCGGTCGTACGCAAAGTTCGCCGCCTGGGCAGGGCTGCTCAGCACCGCAGCAACCGCGATAGCCGAGACGAGAAGCCCCCTCACACACCGGGAGGGTACCCGCAGTAGTCTCCCAGGTCGTGGTCACCTCGATCGCGATCGCGCCCGAGGAGCATCGTGCGCGGTGCGACGCTCTGCTCGAGCGCGTTGCCGACGAGGGCCTCTCCGGCGTCGTCCTCTTCGACCCTTACTACGTCCTCTACTACGCGGGATTCGCGTTCGTCCCGACCGAGCGGCCGATGGCGTTCCTCGTCGGGGCGGAAGGGACGCGCGCGCTCGTCGTCCCGCGGCTCGAGGTCGAGCACGCGGAGGCCAAGGGGATCTTCGACCGCGTCGAGCACTACGACGAGTACCCCGGAGAGCCGCGCGCCGAGGACGCGATCGAGCGGGCGCTCGCGGCGCTCGACCTGAAGGGCAAGATCGGCGCCGACCAGGACGGCTATCCGTGGATCCTCGGGTATCGCGGCCCCACCCTCTCGGAGCTGTCCGGTGGGACCGTGGTCCGCGTCGCCGAGCAGATCGAGGAGCAGATGGCGATCAAGTCCGAGGCCGAGATCGCGCTCATCCGCGAGAGCGTCCGCTGGGGAAACCTCGCGCACCGGCTGCTCCAGCGCTACACCAAGCCAGGCGTCACGGAGACCGAGGTCGAGCAACGCGCCTCCGACGAGGCGACGTTCGCGATGCTCGACGCGATCGGCGAGATCTACCGCGCACAGAGCTTCCGCCGGGCCGGAGCGCACGCCGGGTACCGCGGGCAGATCGGGCGGAACTCGGCGATCCCGCACGCGCTCGCGGGCAACATCGTGTTCGCGAAGGGGGACGTGCTCGTGACCGGCGCGAGCGCGCCGGTGTGGGGCTACCTCTCGGAGCTCGAGCGCACGATGTTCGTCGGCGAGCCGACTGCCGACCAGGAGCGCATGTTCGGGCACATGAAGGCGCTCCAGGAGGTCGCCTTCGACGCGATCCGGCCGGGGGCGCTCTGTTCGGACGTGGACAAAGCCGTCCGCTCGTACTTCGCCCACCACGACCTCTTCCCGCACTGGCGCCACCACACCGGGCACGCGATCGGCCTCCGCTACCACGAGGGGCCGTTCCTCGACACGGGCGACCACACCGAGATCCGGCCGGGGATGGTCTTCACCGTCGAGCCCGGCCTGTACGCGCCCGACCTCGGCGGCTTCCGCCACTCGGACACGGTGCTCGTGACCGAGGACGGGATCGAGATCCTCACGTACTACCCGCGCGACCTCGCGAGCCTGATCATCCCGGCCTGACTCGCCGGAGCGCGGGTTCTTATCCGAACCGCTCCCGACCGTCGCCAGGAGTCCAGACGCCCTGGTCCGTGAGGAGCGCGGCGAGGTCACGGATCCTCGCCTCCTGCGCACCGACGGTGGCCTCGGAAAGTTCCGCGACCTCGGCCGGATCGACTCCTCGCTCGCGAGCCGCTGCAAACGCGCTGGCGGCCTCCGCGGCTGCGTAGTCATCGATCGACTCGACGCCCGTAGGCAGGTACGAGGGCGCCGCCATCGCCGCGAGGAGCTGGCGTGGGTGCGTCTCGAGGAACTCGTCCGGGATCCGCGTGCCTGCTGCCGGAAGCTCGGTGCCGACCGGGAGGCCGTAGAGCTGCTCCGTGGCCTCGTCCGTATGCATCGTTCCCGTCACGCACACCTCCTCGACGGTCAACCCCAAGGCAAGTGCCACCGCTGCGTGGGTCGCTTCGTGCAGGCAGAGAGCCTGGAACGAGTCCAGAGGCAGACCGTCGATGCTCGTGTTCGCGGGGCTCACGGCTTCTACAAGTACAGGCGCCCCATGAGCTCGTCAAACGGCCGCACGTCCCCCTCCCCGAAGGGGAGAGCCCTTCGCAGGGTTCAGGAAATCTCTACGGACGTGGCTCGATCGCGAGGGCGGCGGAGCATCCCACGCCGTCGGTGCCCCAGGCTAATTGCGGCGGTACGCTTGGATGACCTGAGGAGGTGCGGAATGAACGCAGCGGTGACGACGGAGCTGAAGACGATCGGCCATTGGATCGGAGGCGAGGCCGTCGTGGGGCAGTCCGGGCGCTCGGGCCCGGTCTACAACCCGGCGACCGGTGAGCAGTCCGGCGAGGTGACGTTTGCGACCGTCGAGGAGATCGACCAGGCCGTGCAGACGGCGAAGACGGCTTTCGGGGAATGGCGCGGCTGGTCGCTCTCGAAGCGTGCCGACCTCTTCTTCCGGATCTACGACCTCTTCGACCGGCACCGCGAGGACCTCGCGCGCCTGCTGACGCTCGAGCACGGGAAGGTGCTCTCCGACGCGCTCGGCGAGGTGCAGCGCGGGCTCGAGGTGATCGAGTACGTGTGTGGGATCCCGACCCTCCTCAAGGGCTCGTACTCCGAGCAGGCGGCGACGGGTATCGACGTGTACTCGATCCGTCAGCCGCTCGGCGTCACGGCCGGGATCACGCCGTTCAACTTCCCGGCCATGGTGCCCATGTGGATGTGGGCGCCGTCCATCGCGTGCGGGAACGCGTTCGTGCTCAAGCCGTCCGAGAAGGACCCGTCCGCGTCGGTCCTCACCGCGGAGCTGCTGAAGGAGGCCGGCCTCCCGGACGGCGTCTTCAACGTCGTGCAGGGCGACAAGGTCGCGGTCGACGCGATCCTCGAGCACCCGGACATCGCGTCGGTCAGCTTCGTCGGCTCGACCCCGATCGCGCGCTACGTCTACGAGACGGGGACGAAGAACGGCAAGCGCGTGCAGGCGCTCGGCGGGGCGAAGAACCATATGGTCGTGCTTCCCGACGCGGATCTGGATATGGCCGCAGACGCCGCGGTGAGCGCCGCGTACGGCTCCGCCGGCGAGCGCTGCATGGCGGTGTCGGTGGTCGTCGCGGTCGGCGATTCGGCCAACCCGCTCGTGGACGCGATCAAGCAGCGGCTTCCGAAAATCAAGGTCGGCGACGGGATGGAAGCGTCCTCGGAAATGGGCCCGCTCGTCACGCGCGAGCATCGCGACAAGGTCGCGTCGTACCTCGACTCCGGGCCCGAACAGGGAGCCACGCTCGTCGCGGACGGGCGCGAGACGGCGCCTGATAACGGAGGCTTCTTCCTCGGCGTCTCGCTGCTCGACGACGTCACGCCCGAGATGGACGCGTACCGCGACGAGATCTTCGGTCCGGTGCTCTCGGTCGTGCGCGTTCCGACCTACGACGAGGCGCTTCGGCTCGTGAACGAGAATCCATATGGAAATGGCGTTGCGTTGTTCACGAGGGACGGCGGCGTCGCTCGCCGGTTCCAGTTCGACGTGAACGTGGGCATGGTCGGCATCAACGTGCCGATCCCAGTTCCGGTCGCGTACTACTCGTTCGGCGGCTGGAAGAGCTCGCTCTTCGGCGACCGGCACATCTACGGGCCGGAGGGGATCGACTTCTACACGCGGACGAAGGCGGTCACGAGCCGCTGGCCGGACCCGGCGACGAGCAAGGTCGACCTCGGCTTCCCGCAGACGCGCTGACCCGGTGGCGTTCATCCGGCTGATCGAGGAAGGCGAGGCCGAGGGGCCCCTGAAGGAGGACTACGACGCCGCGATCGACCGCGCCGGCAAGGTCTTCAACATCGTCAAAGCGATGAGCCTGCGACCGGAAGTCCTGCGGGCGTCGATGGCGCTCTACCGCGAGATCATGTTCGGCGAGTCCGGGCTCTCGCGGCAGGAGCGGGAGCTGCTCGCGACCGTGGCCTCGGCGGAGCAGAGCTGCCACTACTGAACGAAGGCGCACGCCGACGACCTCCGTGCCGAGGGCGCAGCAGCCGAGCTCGCAGCACACGCAGCGCACGACTGGCGGCAGGCCGAGCTCTCCCTGCGCGAGCGGGCGCTCTGCGAGTTCGCGGTGAAGCTCACGCACGTCGCGGCCGAGGTCGACCAGGCCGACATCGACGCGTTGCGCGCACAGGGCCTCGACGACACGGCGATCTCGGACGCGATCCAGGTCGTCGGCTACTTCAACTACGTGACGCGTGTCGCGGACGGGGTCGGAATCGACGACGAGCCGGACTGGGACTGAGCGTCGGTCCGACTATTAGGGCCTGTGCGTTGCCGCGGCCGCGGCCCGTCGCAACACCCGACCGTCGCCGACGCGCCGGGTGAGACCGTCGCGGTCGAAGCGCTCGAGGAGCAGCTGTGCATCACGTCGCCCGGTCCCCACGAGGTCGCGGAAACGAGCGAGCGTGATCGCTCCCGTCGCCGAGCACTCGGCGACGAGCGCTTCGCGGGCCGACTCGAAAGCCGCGGCGGAGATCGCGTGCTCCGGGCCGAGCCGGACCAGGCGGCCCTGCGCTTCGAGGAACCGGGCGAGCTCCGCATCCTCGACTTTCGTCGCGCGCACTCCCGCCGCGACGAGGCTCTCCTCCAGCGCCTGCGCCTCCGCTTCTCGACCGTCGAGCGAGGGGGCGGCGCCGGGCGCGTAGAGCTTGGCGCCGCGGAGCTCGAACGGCAGGAGCGGCACTACGTCGGCGGCCCAGGGCTCCGACGGAGGCGGGACGCCGGGGTCGAGCGGGTCGGCCGCGGCGATACGCGAACGGAGCTCCGTCTCCAGCTCCTCGAGCCACGCGCGGGAGAACGCCCATGGCCCGGCGCGCTCGACGCCGGCCGGCTCCTCGTCGAGCACGTGGCGAAGCGAGTCGACGAGGACGGGGGAGTGGATGGTCGAGGCGATCTCCCCGCGCGCGATGGCGGCGAGGCGCTCGGCGTCGCGGTGGCGAGGCGGTGCGGGATCGAGCACGACGCCGCCCCCGAGCGTCGTCTCGCCGCGCAGGATCACGCGGTCGCCCCGCGCGGCCACGACGGGCTCCGCGAGGCGAATCTGCGCCCAGTCGTCGCCGACCCGCACGACGCGCGCGAGCGTGTGCGCGGTTCCGACGTGAGCCTGCACGCGCTCTCGGTCGCGAATCGGTTCGAGCTCCTCGAGCGCGATGTCGAGGCGATACGAGACCGGGTACGCGCCTGCAGCGACGAGCGCGTCACCGCGTCCGGCCTCGGTGCGCTCGATGCCCGGGAGGCTGACCGCGACGCGCTGTCCGGGCTCCGCGCGCTCGACCTCGCGGTCGTGCACCTGGACGCTGCGCACGCGGACGTCTCTCCCCTCCGGCTCGAGGCGCAGCTCGTCCCCGGCGCCGAGCGACCCCGACCAGAGGGTGCCTGTGACGACGGTGCCGATGCCGCGCAGCGTGAAGGAGCGGTCGACGTAGAGGCGCGTCGGGCGGTCGGTCCGCGTTCGCTCGAGTGTCGCTGCAACTCCTGTGAGCGCCTCGCGCAGCTCGTCGAGGCCGACCCCGGTCTTCGCGCTGACCGGGACCACCTCGGCGCCGGGCACGAGCTCGGTCGCCTCCGCGACCGCGAGCTCGAGCGTCTCCACATCGACCGCGTCCGCCTTCGTCACGGCGACGACGCCGCGCTCGATGCCGAGCAGCCGCAGGATCGCGAGGTGCTCGTGGGTCTGCGGCCGCGCGCCCTCGCCCGCGTCGACGACGAGCAGGAAGAGGTCGATCCCGGTTGCGCCGGCGACCATCGTCCGCACGAAGCGCTCGTGGCCGGGGACGTCGACGACCGAGAGCCGACTACCGTCGGCGAGCTCGAGCGGCGCGTAGCCGAGGTCGATCGAGATCCCACGCGCCTGCTCCTCCGGCAGCCGGTCGGTGTCCTTCCCGGTGAGCGCTCGCACGAGCCACGTCTTGCCGTGGTCGATGTGGCCGGCGGTGCCGACGGTCAGCGGCATCGCTCGTCCCAGCCGTCGGGAAGTGCGGGTGCGGGCCATGCGGGGTCGGGGCGCCAATCGGGCCACGACTCGGCGAACATCCCTTCGCCGCGCTCTGCCTGCTGCGCGACGCGCAGCCCCTCCTCGCGCAGCCGCCCGGCGAGCTGCTCGTCGACGACACCGCGCGCGACGCGAGTCTCGAGCTCGTCCTCGTCCTTCCAGTGCCATGTGCGGTCGAGGTCGACGACGACGTCCAGTGCGAGGTCCATCGTCTCGTAGCCCTTCGCCGTGCGCCGGAGAGGCTCCTGGAGGTTGACGTACCAGCCGCAAAGGTGGTGCCCGTCGAGCCACGAGACCCAGAGCGCGTGCCAGTCGCCCTTTCGGACGAGGACGAGCGTCGAGACGTCCCATTCGGCGTCCTCGAACACCCACTCGCCGCGCTCGAGGCAGGTCGCAAGCCGCTCGCCGCGGGTCGCCTCGTTCGGCCAGTGAGGCGGCGGGATCGGCCGCTTCCAGCGTGTCCCCTTCGGGAACCAGAGCGCCACGAGACCGTCCTCATCCCGCACGAAGGTCATAGGCCGGGCGGCCCACACCGCCTCCTTCCAGACCTCCTGGACGACGACCAGCTCGCCGGGGCGGTGCGTCACCAAAGCGACTTGACCATCAGCAGGCACGGGTTTTGCTCCCACAGGTCGTGCAGCTCCTCCAGCGGCACGAAGCCGCGCGCCTCGTAGAACGCCCGCGTCACCGCGTAGCCCTCGTCCGGGTCCGACGGCCCGAGCGTCTTCACCTGGAGGTACTCGACTCGTCGCTCGCGGAGGTAGTCCTCCGCGGCGGCCAGGAGGGCGGTGCCGAGCCCTTCGCGGTGCCGCTCGCGCAGCACGCCCATGACGTACACCTCGGCCGCCTGCGGCGTGTGCAGCTTCAGCGACAGAAACGCGTCCTCGCCGATCGCGAAGGTGGGCAACTCGGCGACGTCGCGGATGTATGCGGCCGTCGCCTTCTCGATCCCGAACCAGTCAGGGAGATCGCGGAGCACGCGCTCGCAGAGTGCCGAGCGCTCGGCCGGCTCGACGAGCTCCACGATCTCGCTCAGGGACATCGCGCCTGGACGAGGCCATCCTCGATCGAGACGGGCTCGAGCCCGGCACCCTCGAGCAGCGCGCGCCACTGCGGCTCGGTCCGCTCGCGCCCGCCGGCGAGCACGAGCATGAGGAGGTCGAGCCACTTCGCCCCGTCGGGCTCGTTTCCCGGCTGGATCACCGTCTCGGTCGCGAGGACACGCGCGCTCGGGCGGGCTGCGGTCGCGATCGTCCGCAGGATCGTCGCCGCCGCCTCGTCGTCCCAGTCGTGGATGATCCCGGAGAGCAGGTACGCGTCGCCGGGCGGGACGCTCTCGAAGAAGCTGCCCTCGACGAACTCGATGTCGGGCGCGAGCGCATCCTCGTCGCGGTCCGTCTCCGGGAGGTCGAGCACGATTCCGCGCAAGCCCGGGCGCCGCCGAAGCAGTTCGACGAGCAGCGCGCCGTTGCCGCCGCCCACGTCGACGACCGTCTCGCCGTCGCGCCACTCGAGCTCGGCGAGGCGCTCGGCGCCCCGGCCCTTCTCGCCGGCCATCGCCCCGTCGAACACCGCGCGCTCGCCGGGGTCGGCGCCGAGCCACGACCAGAAGTCCGTGCCGAACGCCTCCGGGAAGGTCGCGGCGCCCGTGCGGACGCCGACCTCGAGGTCCGCGACGCTCCGATAGAAGACGTCGCCGAACAGGTGCGCGAACTCCGGCCAGCCGGAACCGAGCAGGAGCCGTGACGTCTCGGTGTGGCCGAAGATCCCCGGCTCTTCCTCGGCGAAGACGCCGTCGCTGGCGAGGGCTCGGAGGACGCGGTGGAGGGCGTCGGCGTCGGCATTCGCCTCTCGCGCGAGCTCTGCCACCGGACGCGGGCCCTCGGCGAGCGCCTGGGGGATGCGAAGGTCGACGACGATCCCGAGCGCCTTCGTCGTCATGGCTCCGCGCAGGAGGTCCCAGAGGACGGTCTGCGGCGCTCGCTCGCTCATCGGCGGGCGCGTTCGACCGCTGCGGCGGCCTCCTCGACGTCACCGCCGGACAGAGCCCGGCAGTCGAGTAGCAGCCTCCCGTCGCGGACGATGCCGACGACCGGAGGCTCGCCGAGCCTGAGCGGCTCCGCGAGCTCCTCCTCGACCGCGCACGCGAAGCTCGGGAGCTCGGCGAGCGGAAGCGCGCCTCCGCCGACGCGTGCGACCGTCTCTTCGACCTCGCCGCCGACGAGCTCGGCCAGTCTCTGCGCGCGCGCGCGAACCTGCTCCAGGGGCTCGTGGAGCATCCGCAGGATCGGGATCTCACCTCGAGTCTCGGGGTCGAGCGCGAGGGTCAGTGTGCCCTCGAGCGCAGCGAGCGTGAGCTTGTCCGCCCGGAGTGCGCGCTGAAGCGGATGGCGACGGAGCTTCTCGACGAGCTCTGCCCGTCCCACGACGAGCCCGGCCTGCGGGCCGCCGAGGAGCTTGTCCCCGGAGAAGCAGATGAGGTCCGCGCCCGCGCGCAGGCTCTCGGCGGGCGTCGGCTCGTCGCCCACCGGGGCGAGGGCACCCGAGCCGAGGTCGTCCACGAGCGGCAGGCCGGCAAGCACGGCGACCTTGGAGAGGTCGGCGAGGCTCGGTTGCTCCGAGAACCCGACCACGCGAAAGTTCGACTGGTGCACGCGGAGGAGGAGCGCGGTCTCCGGCCCGATCGCTCGTTCGTAATCGGAAGCGCGGGTGCGGTTCGTCGTCCCGACCTCGACGAGGCGTGCACCCGACCTCGCGAGGACGTCCGGGATCCGAAATCCGTCCCCGATCTCGATGAGCTCACCGCGCGAGACGACGACCTCGCGGCCTTCCGCGAGGGCGGCGAGCGCGAGCAGCACCGCGGCCGCGTTGTTGTTGACGACGAGCGCGGCCTCGGCGCCGGTCAGTCGCCCGAGGAGCGATGCGAGATGATCCTGCCGCGATCCGCGCTCGCCGCGCTCGACGTCGTACTCGAGGTTCGAGTAGCCGGAGCCGACCTCCGCGACCCGTGCAAGCGCCGCCTCCGCGAGTGGCGCGCGGCCGAGGTTCGTGTGCACGAGCACGCCCGTCGCGTTCAGCACGCGACGAAGCGAAGGGCGCCGCGCGCGTGAGATCTCCTCGAGCACGGCGTCCTCGAGCGGGCCTGGCTCGCGTCCGGCCTGGATCTCCACCCGCGCCCACTCGAGCACCGTGCGCGCCGCGACCACCGCGAGCTCGTGTGGCTCCGCCGCGAGGCGCTCGTCGGCGAGGAGCCGATCGACTGAGGGAAGATCGCGGAGGGAGCGGGGCCCCGGCATGCGGAGAGTGTGGCCGCTCGGCGCGTTACGCCGCAAGGACAGGGAGGAGCTCGCGGAGGAGCGCCGTGAGCCTCGGCTGCGCCTCGGCCCCGACCGCGAGCACGTCCTCGTGGCCGAGCTTCCCCGCCACGACGCCTGCGGCCATGTTCGTCACGACCGAGATCCCAAGGCAGCGGATCCCGGCGTGCCGCGCCGCGATCACCTCCGGGACGGTCGACATGCCCGCGAGGTCGCCGCCGATCGCTCGCATGAAGCGGATCTCGGCCGGGGTCTCGAACTGCGGGCCGAGCCAGGCCGCGTACACGCCCTCCCCGACCTCGATCCCGAGCCGGCCGGCGGCATCGCGCGCGGCCGCGCGCAGCGCAGGGTCGTACGCATCCGACATGTCCGGAAAGCGCGGACCGACCGCATCGTCGTTCGGACCGACGAGCGGCGACGTCCCGAGCAGGTTCACGTGGTCGGAGATGAGCACGAGCATCCCCGGTTGAAAGGACTCGTTGACCGCGCCTGCCGCGTTCGTGACGACGAGCGTCCGGATGCCGAGTTGGCCGAGCACCCGCACGCCGTACACGGCCCGGTCGGCGCCGACGCCCTCGTACAGGTGCGCCCGCCCGCGCATGACTGCCACCGGGACCCCGCCGACGGTGCCGACGACGAGGAGCCCCGCGTGCCCGACCGCGGTCGACGCGGGCCAGCCCGGGATCTCCGAGTACGGGATCGCGACGCCCCCCTCGACCTCGTCCGCGAGCCCGCCGAGCCCGCTCCCGAGGATCACGCCGACGGCCGGTTCGACGCCGGCTCGTTCCCGAACGTGAGCGACCGCCTCGTCCAGCATCGTCAGGCCGACCCCTCCGCGACGCGGCTCTCGTAGTGCTCGACGACCATCGAGATCGTCTCCCTCGGGTCGTCGGTCACCATGAGCAGGTCGAGGTCCTCCTGCGAGATGAGGCCGTTCGCGAGCATCTCGTCACCGACCCAGTCGAGGAGGTCGGCCCAGTAGGCGGAGTCGAAGAGTACGACCGGGAACTCTCCGATCTTCCGCGTCTGGATCAGCGTGAGCGCCTCCCACAGCTCGTCCTGCGTGCCGTAGCCGCCGGGGAAGATCACGAACCCCTCCGCGGCCTTCACGAACATGACCTTGCGGGCGTAGAAGTGGCGGAAGGTGAGCCCGATGTCGCACCACGCGTTCAGCCCCTGCTCGTGTGGCAGCTCGATGTTGAAGCCGACCGAGAGCCCGCCGGCCTCCTGGCAGCCGCGGTTCGCGGCCTCCATCGCGCCCGGCCCGCCGCCCGTGACGACCGCGAACCCCGCCTCGGCGAACGCGCGCCCGGCTGCCCGCGCGCTCTCGTAGGTCGGGCTGCCCTCGACGACGCGCGCCGATCCGAAGATCGAGACCGCCGGCCGGTCGATCTGCTGGACGGCCTGGAACCCGGCGAGAAACTCGGAGGCGATGAGCGATATGTCGCCGGCGAGCGTCTCGTGCGTCCGGCGGAGGAGTCGGCGGTCGAGCTGGCCGTCCTTCAAATCAGAGGTCCCGCTCGACGTACGTGGCGGACATCGAGAGCGCGAGGACGGCCGCGAGCCCGAGGTACACGACGCCGACGGTCACCCGCTGCCACGTCGGGAGGCGGTAGTACTCCACGTCTTCGCCTCGCGCGCGCCACCGCTGCCAGAGGTCGAGGCCGCCGAGGACGACGATGATCAGGAGGAGCGGATTCGGGTTCACGACGACGAGCCCGACCATCATCAGCAGCCCCACGAACCAGAAGACGGGATGGAGCGCGCCGACCGCGCGCCCGCCGTCGAGCGGCACGATCGGGATCAGGTTGAAGAGGTTGAGAAAGAACCCGAAGAAGGCGAGCGCTACCAGCAACTCGGAGTCGAGCGCCTCGCCGGCCGCCCAGCACACGGCGGCTCCCACCGACCCGAGGATCGGGCCCGCGAGCGCCACGCGTGCCTCCTTCCAGGCGTCGTCCGGCAGCTGCTTCATCCCGATCACCGCGCCGAGGAAGGGGATGAACAGCGGCGCGCTTGCGGGAACGCCCTGGCGCCGCAGCTCGATCACGTGCCCGAGCTCGTGGACGAAGATCAGGATCACGAAGCCGATCGCGAACGGCAGTCCCCAGAGCCAGGCGTAGGCGGCGATCGAGACGAGCATCGACGCGCCCGTCGTGACGACCTTGAACTTGAGCAGGAAGCCACCGAACTTGACGATCAGGAAACCAAGCGCGATCACGGGCGCGAAGAGCTTCCGCAGGAGCTCGCGGACTCCCCAGCGCGGCTGCACGGGCTCGTAGCCGCGCTCGCCGTGCTCCGCCGGCTGCGGATCGGGCAGGGTCGCGGCCTCCGGCGCCTCGTGCGCCTCTTGCCACGGGTCGCGCTCGGGATCTACGACCCCTGGCCGATCCACTCCTCACCTCCTTCGTAGAACTCCTTCTTCCACAGCGGGACCGCGACCTTGAGCTCGTCGATCGCCTCCTTGCACGCGGCGAGCGCCTCCCCGCGGTGCGGTGCCGAGACGGCGATGACGACGCTCGCCTCGCCGATGTCCACGCGGCCGATCCGGTGGTGGATGGAGACGCCGGACAGTCCGTGGCGCTCGGTCAACCGCGCCGCCAGTTCCGCCATGACGTCCTCGGCCATGCCTTCGTAGGCCTCGTACTCGAGGTGGAGCACGTCGCGTCCCCGCGACCTGTTGCGCACGGTCCCGAGGAAGGTCGCGATCGCGCCCGCTCCGTCGCCGCGCACCTCGTCGACGGCGGCGTCGAGCGACAGCGGCTCCTCGACGAGCCGAAACGCGCCCGTCCCGCCCGAGACCGGCGGGATGAGCGCCACCTCGTCCCCGGATGCAAGCTCAGTCCCTCGTTCGGCATACGCGCGGTTCACCGCGAACAGGATGCCCGCAGGCTCCTCGCCCGCGTCGAGCGCCGCCCACACGTCGCCGACTCGCGCGCCGTCCGGAAGCTCGAGCTCGACGCTCCCCGACCCGAGACGTTCGCGCAGCGCCGCGAACAGCCGCACCCGTACGTTCACCGCGTGAGTGTAGGGGCGGCGACTCCGTACGATGCAGCGCATGGCGACCGCCGAGGAGCGCCGGGAGACGGACTCCGGCATCGAGGTCAAGCCCGTCTACACGGCGGACGATCTCGCACCCGGCGAGCTCGAGCTCCCGGGCGAGCACCCGTTCACGCGGGGGCCCTACGCCACGATGTACCGCGGCCGCCCGTGGACGATGCGCCAGTACGCGGGCTACGGCTCGGCGGAGGAGTCGAACGCGCGCTTCCGCTATCTACGCGAGCGCGGGCAGACGGGCCTCTCGGTGGCGTTCGACCTCCCGACGCAGCTCGGCTACGACTCGGACGACCCGCTCGCGGAGGGCGAGGTCGGACGCACGGGGGTCGCGATCGACTCGATCGCGGACATGGAGGTGCTGCTCGAGGGGATCCCGCTCGGCGAGGTCTCGACCTCGATGACGATCAACGCGCCGGCCGCACTCCTCCTGCTCCTCTACGAGCTCGTCGCAGAGGGGCAGGGCGTTCCCGGGGAGAAGCTGCGCGGGACGGTCCAGAACGACGTGCTCAAGGAGTACATCGCGCGCGGCAACTACATCTTCCCGCCACGCCCATCGATGCGGCTCACGACCGACCTCTTCGCGTACTGCGCGGAGCGGCTGCCGGGCTTCAACACGATCTCGATCTCCGGGTACCACATCCGCGAGGCAGGGGCGAGCGCGGCCCAGGAGCTCGCGTTCACGCTCGCGAACGGGATCGCGTACTGCGAGGCTGCGGTCGCCGCGGGTCTCTCGCCCGATGCCTTCGGCGAGCGCCTGTCGTTCTTCTTCAACGCGCACAACCACTTCTTCCAGGAGGTCGCGAAGTTCCGTGCTGCGCGGCGGCTGTGGGCGCGGATCATGGCGGAGCGCTTCGGTGCGACGAACCCGCGCGCGACCGCGCTTCGCTTCCACGCCCAGACGGGCGGCTCCACCCTGACCGCGCAGCAGCCGGAGAACAACGTCGTCCGCGTTGCGATCCAGGCGCTGTCGGCGGTCGCCGGCGGCGCGCAGTCGATCCACACCAACTCGTTCGACGAGGCCTTGGCGCTGCCGAGCGAGCGCGCGGCGCGCATCGCGCTGCGCACGCAGCAGATCCTCGCGCACGAGGCCGGGGGCACGGACACCGCCGACCCGCTCGGCGGCGCGTACTTCGTCGAGGCCCTGACCGACGAGCTCGAGACGCTGGCCTGGGAGCTCATCGGCCGCATCGACGAGCTGGGTGGAGCGGTCGCAGCGATCGAGCGGGGCTTCGTCCAGGGCGAGATCGAGGCCTCGGCGTTCAGGCATCAGGCCGCGGTCGAGTCCGGCGAGCGCGTCGTCGTCGGCGTCAACCGCTTCACCGAGGACGACTCGGAGCGTGTCGAGCTCCTCCGGTTCGACCCCGAGACCGAGCGGCGCCAGCGTGAGCGGACGGCTAGGGTGCGCGCGGAGCGGGACGCGGCTGTCGCCGACGCGGCCGTCGCGGAGGTCAGGCGTGCCGCCGAGGGCGACTCGAACCTCTTGCCGGTCCTGCGCGAGGCGCTCGCTGCGCGTTGCACCGTCGGCGAGATCTGCGGAGCACTCCGCGCGACCTGGGGCACGTATGACGCCCAGCATGCGTAGAGCCGCGGTCGCGGCAGTCGTCGTCCCGGCACTGCTGGTGCCGGTCATCGCGCTCGCGGCCTGTCAGGGCGGAGGGCCCGGCGGGGCCGGGATCGCCCCGAGCTTCACGCGCGACGTCGCCCCCGTGATCGGCGACAAGTGCGCCGGCTGCCATCGCACGGGCGGGATCGCTCCGTTCCCGCTCGAGACTGCAGAGCAAGTCTCGTCCCGTGCCGGGCTGATCGGCGCCGCGGTCCAGGCGGACGTCATGCCGCCCTGGCCGCCGGGGAGCCGCTCGCCGGCGTACGCGGGAGAGCGGGAGCGGACGCTGACCGCGCGTGAGCGTGCGACGGTCGTCGCGTGGGCGAGCGCCGGGGGCAAGATCGACGGCCCCGCGACGAAGCCGGAACGTGAACCGCCGGCGCGCGCGCGGCGCGGCGAGTTGCTCCTCCGCCTGCGCATGTCGGCGGCCTACCTGCCGAGGGCCCAGAGCGGCGCGACCGACGACTACCGCTGCTTCCTCCTCGACCCGAAGCTCGGCCAGGACGCGACTGTGACCTCGGTCCGGATCGACCCGGGACAGCCGCGGCTCGTCCACCACGTGATCCTCTTCCGCGTCGCTCCGTCGCAGGTGGCGGAAGCACAGGGGCTCGATGCGGCGTCCGCGGGCCAGGGCTGGAGCTGCTTCGGCGGCACGGGCCTGACGGTCGACGCCACGTCGGCGCAGAGCACGCTGGACGACGCCGACTGGGTTGCGGCGTGGGCGCCGGGCGGCGAGGGAGGCCGCTTCCCCGACGGGACCGGCGTTCCACTGGAGGCGCACAGCCGACTCGTGATGCAGGTGCACTACAACCTCCTCAACGGGCGCGCGCCCGACCGCTCGCAGGCGCTCCTCACCGTCGCTCCCGCGTCTGCCGGACTCACGCCGCTCCGGACGATGCTCCTGCCCGCGCCGGTCGAGCTCCCGTGCGCCGACGGCGAGAGCGGACGCCTCTGCGATCGCGACGAGGCGCTCGGCGCGCTCGCGCGCAAGTACGGCCCCGAGGCCGCGTTCGTGCCCACGGGGCTCCTGTTCCTCTGCGGCGGTGACTCGCGGCGCGCCGACGCGGACGGGGTCTCGAGCTGCGACCGCCGTTTCACGGAGCCGGCGACGATCCGCATCGCGGCGGGGCACATGCATCTTCTCGGCTCGTCGATCACCATCGAGCTCAATCCGGGGACGTCGCGTGCCCAGGTCCTGCTCGACATCCCACGCTGGGACTTCCACTGGCAGAGCGCGTACGCGCTCGCGCACCCCGTGCGGGCGCGCGCCGGCGACGTTGTCCGGGTGACCTGCCAGCACGACGTCGGCAAGCGGGCGGCCGGCGAGCAGGGCGTCGCGAAGACGCCTCGTTACATCCTCTGGGGCGAGGGGACGACCGACGAGATGTGCCTCGGCCTCCTCCAGGTGACGAGCGGCACGTAGGCGTATCGCGACCGTACGCGTCGACACTCACGTATCCGTGCCGAAACCGTCACGATTGCCCGGCGGCATGCGGATCCTCCTCGTCTCGCAGATGTACCCAGGGGCGGACGACCCCGACCTCGGCGTGTTCGTGGCGTCGCTCGAGGAACAGCTCGTCGGCCGCGGCCACCAGCTGGAGCGGGCGGTCGTAGACCGGCGCGCCGGCGGGCGGAGTCGGCACCTCGCGCTCTTCCGTGACGCGAGACGGGCTGCACGAAGCTTCGATCCGGAAATCGTCTACGCGCACTTCCTCGTGCCCGCGGGGCTCGCCGCCGCCCTCGGGTCGAAGGCCCCGCTCGTCGTCACTGCGCATGGCCAGGATGTCGCGAACGCGGTCGAGAACACCGCGGTTCGCGCCGCGACGGGCTACGTCGTACGCCGCGCGGCCGCGGTGATCGCGGTATCGGAGTGGCTCCGCGACCGGCTCGGGACCGCGGTCCCCGAGGCCATGCCCAAGACCGTCGTCGTCAACTGCGGCGTCGACCTCGAGCGCTTCGCGCCGCGCTCGCCGGTCGAGGCGCGCGCGGAAGTCGGGTGGGAGGATGGTGACGGCACCGCGTTTCTCTGCCTCGGCGCGCTTATCGAGCGGAAGAACGTCCTTCGACTCGCGCGTGCATTCGAGCGGCGCGGCGAGGGGACGCTCACCTTCGTCGGCGACGGGCCGCTCCGCTCGGCGCTCGAAGGCCGGCCGGGCATCCGGCTCGTCGGCCGGGTGAGCCATGACGAGGTCCCGCTCTGGCTCACGGCGGCCGACGTCGTCTGCCAGCCGAGCCTCATGGAGCCGTTCGGCCTCGCGACGCTCGAGGCGCTGGCATCGGCGCGTTCGGTCGTCGCCACCCGCGTCGGCGGCCCGCCGGAGTTCGTGCCGCCCGAGGCGGGCATCCTCGTCGACCCGGAGGACGACGACGCGCTCGTCCTCGCGCTGGATGCCGCGGCCGCACTACCGCGCCCGAACCCCGCCGCCCGCGCGGCGGCGGAGCCCCATGACGTCAGGCTGCAGGCGGCTCGGGTGGAGGAGATCCTCGAGCGAGCCGCTCGAGATCAGCGAGTCTGACCTCGACGAGAGGGCGGACCGAGTCCTCGAGCCCCGCTTCTCGCGCCACCGCCAACGCCTCTTCGTACGTCTCGCGCACCTTCTCTGCTGCGACCCCTTGCTTCAGCCGGTTATCCCCGGTCACAAGGAGCTTCTGTATGCGTTCACGCGCGTCGTCGGCCACGGGAGGACACTAGCGCCGCTGCTACGCGGTTTCTGCGCAAGACCGGCATCTGCTGGCGCAGATGCCGGTCGCGCCAGTGCTACCCTGGCCCGGCTTATGCCGTGGCTTCAGATCTCCGCCGTCCTCCAGGTGCTCCTGAGCGCCTTCTCGATCGTGCTCGTGCTCATGCACTCCGGCCGCGAGGCGGGAATGGGCGGCCTCGGCTTCACGCCGCATTCGCAGGGCGGGACGCATATCGTGGAGCGGAACCTCACCCGGCTCACCGTCGTCGTGGCGACGATCTTCGGAGTGAACACGCTCGTGCTGTTCCATCTCCTCTAGCGGCTGCCGGACGACCGGCGGCTAAGATGGCCGGACGCGCGCTGGTGGCGGAATTGGTAGACGCGCTAGGTTGAGGGCCTAGTGGCCACTTTAGGCCGTGGAGGTTCAAGTCCTCTCCAGCGCATGTGAAGGCGGCTCAGGCCGCCTTCGTGCATTCGGGCCCGCTTGACGTCGTCCGGGGAGGGGTCTACCCTCTCGTGGCGAACATATGTTCGTCACCAAAACCGGGAGATGACCACGATGCTCGAGACCCCGCTCCTCACCGCACGTCAGCAGGAGATCTGGCAGTTCCTCGTCGAGTACGTCGACGACCACGGCTACCCGCCGACCGTCCGCGAGATCGGCGACGCCGTGGGGCTCGCATCACCGTCCACCGTGCACGCGCACCTCGCGAACCTCGACCGCGCCGGGCTCATTCGCCGCGACCCGACGAAGCCGCGTGCGATCGAGCTCGTCGGCAGGCCGAAGCCGGAGGCAATACCCGACTCGCGAGCGCCGGTGCTCCCGCTCGTGGGCCGTATCGCCGCCGGCGGGCCGCTGCTGGCGGAAGAGCAGGTCGAGGACCGGATCGCGGTCCCAGAGACGCTCGGCCGGAACGCCGACTTCCTGCTCCGCGTGACCGGCGACTCGATGGTCGACGCCGGGATCCTCGACGGCGACATCGTCGTCGTGCGCCGGCAGGACGATGCCCGCGACGGTGAGATCGTCGTCGCGCTCGTCGGCGAGGACGAGTCGGCAGACGAGGCGACCGTGAAGACGTTCCACCGCGACTCCGGCCGCATTCGGCTCCAACCCGAGAACAGCACACTCGAGCCGCTCTACCCGGAGCACGTGCAGATCCTCGGGAAGGTGACCGGCGTCTTCAGGAGCGTCGGGTGAGGGGCAGAGGGTGAGCGTCACTCGCATAGACAAGACGCTCGACCAGGAGCTGACGGCGCTCGTCCGCGGCGTGAGCCTCGAGTGCCTCGTCTGCGGCGAGTTCGTGCTGCAGGCACGAGGCGCGCTCGCATGCCCGGAGTGCCGCTCGATCCTGGCCGAGGGACGAGAAATCCCGGAGATAGAGCTACCATCCGTCGTGCAGGCCGGGTGACCGCGGGCCGGCGGCTGACTCTAGTCAGCTGGCGGCTCGAGGAAAGTCCGGACACCGCAGGGCAAGGACGCTGGGGCGACCCAGGCGGCGAAAGCCGACGGAAAGTGGAACAGAAAGGAGACCGCCGGCCGATTGGTGCACGATCGAGTCGGTAAGGGTGAAACGGTGGGGTAAGAGCCCACCAGCGGCGGTGGCGACATCGCCGGCTTGCCAAACCCCGTCCGGTGCAAGGCGAAGCAGGTCCCGCTGACGTGGCCCGCCGAGGGACCGGGTGCGCCGCAAAGATGGATGGTCACCCAAGACAGAATCCGGCTTACAGGCCTGCTACGGAAAACCCCGCTCTGCGGGGTTTTCTATTTGCCCGCGATCGCGGAGAGCTAACCAGGAGTGGGTGCCGTCAGCAGAGCGTCCACGTCGTGGTCGCGCAGAGCGGCGGCGAGGCGGCCGTCGCCGAGCGCCGCCTGGTGGAGTTCGCGCTCGCGGCCGGTCAGCTCTGTCGCGTCGAGATTCGAGAACCAGCCGACGGTGCCCGCGAGCAGGACGAGCAGGGAGAGGCGGATCTCGAGCCGAAGCTCGTCCGGCGAATAGTCGGAGACGCCGTGCTCTGCGAGGAGCGTGAGGTACCGGTCGAGCAGCTCGGCTTCGGCGACGCGCCGGTCGTCGACACTCAGCGATTCGACGAGGAAGAGCGTGATGTCCCAGGCCGGCGGGCCGACGGACACCGTCTGCCAGTCGAGCACGGCGACGGAGCCGGCACCGCGCGCCTCGAAGAGCAGGTTGTCGAGGTGCAGATCGCCGTGCGTCAGAGCGCGCGGTCGCCCGTAGAGCGCGTCGGCGACTTCGCCGAGCCTCGAGCGCAGCAGCGCGGCGGTCGCGCAGACGGTGGGAGACACGCTGTCGCCGGCTCGCTCCAGCAACGAATCAACCTGCCGCTCGTACCGCTCCTGCCACTCCCCCGGTGCGCGGACCAGGGGCTCGAAGCCTCTCGTGGGTGAGCGCGCTCCCCACCACCTGGCGTGGAACTGCGCCAGCTCGTCGATCACAAGCGCGGCGTCCTCGACCGAGCAACCATCGAGGACGTCGCCCTGGCGACCGCCGCTCAGGTCTTCGAGCAGCAGAACGACCCGATGCTCGTCGACGGCGGAGTAGTACAGCCTCGGAGCACACCCGACTTCGATCTCGCGATAGAAGCGCTCTTCGCGCGCGCAGCGTTCGTAGTAGCGGCGCATGAGGGCCGGGTCGCGCTCCTGGAGCGCGCGGTAGCCGGAGACGGTGTCGCCCTGCGCCATCGGGAGCTTTGCGACCAGCGATCTCGGCAGGCCGGCGCGCCGGTGCTCGTACTCGAGCTCGATCCGGACGACGAGGCCGGTGAAGCCATACTCCTCGCCCACGCGCTCCCAGCGCGCGTCGGCGACGCGCTCGCCCGCGAGAATGCCCGACTCGGTCAACGCAGTCGTGAGCCACTCCGGGGTCAGCCCCTCGGGAGTCTCGGGAATGGGCAACAGCCCCATCGTGGCACTCAACGCCATCCGCGGGAGCGGAGCTTGCATGCCCCGGAGCGCGGGGCTACGCTGACTCGCGATGCCGCTCGCTTCGCGTTCGTGCCCGTGGTGGCGCAGGCTGCGAAGCGGGAGCCTGCGCTGAGAGCGCCTTCACCACCCGCTTCGCAACCGGCCTCCGAGGAGGCCTTTTTCATGCCATGACACCCAAGCACGCGATCCCCGCCGACCTCCTCACTCCGCTCGGGGCGTATCTCCGGCTGCGTCCTGCGGAGGGCGGCAGTTTCCTGCTCGAGTCGGTCGAGCGCGGTCGCCTCGGGCGCAACTCGTTCGTCGGCTGTGGGGCGCGGCTCGTTGGCATCGACGAGGTCGAGCGGCTCGGAAGACCTGCTGTCGGCTACCTCGCCTACGACCATGCCGCGAAGCTAGAGCCGACGGTGCCGCTGCCCGCGGACGGGCCGCCGTTCGCCGAGAGCTTGTTCGTCGTCGCCGACTCGCTGCTGCGGTTCGACCTTGGCGCCGGCGTCGTCGAGGTGCTCGCGGGCGATGCCGAGGAGCTCACGCATCGGCTCGAGCAGCCGCTCCCGTCCGCGCCCGAGACCGCCACCACGAGACCAGGGCCGCTCACCCGCTTCCCGACGCAGGAGCGCTACGAGGAGATGGTGCGCCGCTGCCAGGCGTACATCGTCGCGGGGGACGCCTACCAGGTCGTCCCCTCGCAGCGGGCGGAGCGTCCGACCTCCGCGAGCCCGCTCGCCGTCTACCGCGCGCTGCGCCGCGTCAACCCGTCGCCGTACCTCTTCCTCCTCGAGCTCGGCGACCTGGCGCTCGTCGGGTCGTCGCCCGAGCGACTCGTCGCCTGCGAGGACGGAAGAGCGAGCGTGTGCCCGATCGCGGGCACGACAGTGGCGGGTCAGGGCGACGCCGAGCGCCTGCTGGCGTCGGAGAAGGACCGCGCGGAACACGTGATGCTCGTCGACCTCGGCCGGAACGACCTCTCGCGCGTGTGCCGTGCGGGGACGGTGTCCGTGACGCGCTCGCTCGAGGTGGAGCGCTTCTCCCACGTGACGCACCTCGTCTCGGAGGTAGTCGGCGAGCTGCGCGACGGCGTGACGCCGTTCGACGTCCTCCGTGCTTGCTTTCCGGCGGGGACGGTCACCGGCGCCCCGAAGATCCGCGCCATGCAGATCATCTCCGAGCTCGAGGGCTACCGCCGCGGCCCCTACGCAGGCGCGGTGGGGTACGTGCTAGCGGGCGGAACCATGGACACGTGCATCGCGTTGCGGACGATCGTGCTCGCGGACGGCCTCGCGCGGCTACAGGCTGGGGCCGGGATCGTGGCAGACTCGGATCCGGCGGCCGAGCATGGCGAGTGCCTCGCCAAGCTGGCCGCGCTCGAGGCGGCGATCGACCTCGCCGAGAAGGAGTACGCGTGAAGCTCCTGATGATCGACAACTACGACTCCTTCACGTGGAACCTCGTCCACCTGTTCGAGGAGCGCGGGGTCGACGTCGTCGTGCACCGGAACGACGCGCTCACCGTCGAGGAAGCGGAGGCGCTCGCCCCCGACCGGCTCGTCGTCTCTCCCGGGCCGGGTCGTCCGGCTGACGCGGGCATCTCGGTCGAGCTGATACGCCGACTCGGGCCGTGGGTGCCGACGCTCGGCGTCTGCCTCGGGCACCAGGCGATCATCGAAGCGTTCGGCGGCGAGGTGGGGCAGGCGAAGGCGCTGCTGCACGGCAAGGCGAGCCGCGTCCAGCACGACGGAGCGGGGATCTTCACCGGGCTTCCCGCCGACATCGAGGCGGGTCGCTACCACTCGCTCGCGGCGGTCGGGGTGCCGGAGACGCTGATCGTGACCGCGCGAACCGCCGACGGCGAGGTAATGGGAGTCAGGCATCACGAGCATCCGATCGAGGGCGTCCAGTTTCACCCCGAGTCCGTGCTCACGCCCGACGGGCCGGCGATGGCGGAGAATTTCCTGCGGTGATCGAGGCCGGCACCGCGATCGCGCTCGAGGGCCGCAACCTCACGCGCAAGCAGGCCCGGAAGGTCATGCACGAGATCATGCGCGGGGAGGCGACACCGGCTCAGATGAGCGCCTTCCTCGTCGCGCTCCGCGATAAGGGGGAGACAGCGGACGAGATCGCGGGCTGTGCGGAGGCGATGCGGGAGCACGTCTTGCCTGTCCATCCGACGCGCGCAGATGTCGTCGACCTCGTCGGCACGGGCGGCGACGAGGCGCGGACGTTCAACATCTCGACGACCGCTGCGATCGTCGCGGCGGCGGCCGGCGGCGGGGTCGCGAAGCACGGGAACCGCGCGGTGAGCTCGATGTCCGGCTCCGCCGACGTGCTCGAGGCGCTCGGGCTACGGCTCGAGCAGCCGCCCGAGCGCATCGCCGAGTCGATCGACCGGCTCGGGTTCGGCTTCATGTTCGCACCGGCGCACCACCCGGCTATGAAGCACGCGGCGCCCGTGCGGCGCGAGCTCGGGACGCGCACGATCTTCAACGTGCTCGGGCCGCTTACGAACCCCGCCGGGGCGCGCGCCGGCGTCTTCGGCGTGTTCTCGCCCCAGCTCGTGCGGACGATCGCGGACGCGCTCGTTGCGCTGAAAGCCCACCGCGCCTACGTCGTACACGGCGCGCACGGGATCGACGAGCTCTCGCCTGCGGGACCGAACATGGTCTGCGAGATCGTCGACGGCCGTGTGCGCGAGCTGACGATCGACCCCCGCGACCTCGGCGTCGAGCGCTGTGCTCCGAGCGAGCTCACGGGCGGAACCCCCGAGGAGAATGCGCGCACGGCGCACGAGATCCTCTCCGGCGTACACGGCGGGAAGCGGGACGCGGTGCTCCTGAACGCCGCCGGCGCGATCGCCGCCGGCGGGCACGCGGCCGACTTGCGCGAGGGGCTCGCGCTCGCCGCTGCCGCGATCGACAGCGGCCGTGCGGGGGAGAGGCTCGAGGAGTTGGTGGCGTTCTCGGTGGAGGTTGCCGCGTGACGGGTCGGTTTCGGGACGCGCTGACACAGCCGGGTCTCGCGGGGATCGCCGAGATCAAGCGCCGCTCGCCGTCGGCCGGTGATCTGCGGCCGGACGCGGACCCGGGCCTGCTAGCGGCGGCCTACGAGCGTGCGGGCGCGGCCGCGGTGTCCGTGCTCGTGGACGAGCGCTTCGGTGGAACCTGGGCCGACCTGCGCGCGGCGCGGGCTTCGGCATCGCTCCCGCTGCTCGCGAAGGGGTTCTTCACGGTGGACGACGACTTGCGCACCGCACGCGAGGCCGGCGCCGACGCCGCGCTGCTGCTCCTCCGCGATCTCGACGACTCGGCGTGCGCCGAGCTTCTCGCCGCAGCCGCCGAGCTCGGGCTGGAGACGCTCGTCGAGGCCCACGACGCCGCCGAGCTCGAGCGCGCCGTCGCACTAGGGGCGCCCGTGATCGGGGTCAACGCGCGCGATCTCGCCACGTTCGAGATCGACCGTCGTGCGCAGCTCGAGCTCGTCGCGCGTGCGCCGCGCGATCGGGTGATCGTCGCCGAGTCCGGCGTCTCCACGCGTGCCCAGGGCGCGGAGGCCGAGCTCGCGGGCGCGGATGCGATCCTCGTCGGATCGGCGTTGATGCAGGCGCCCGACCCCGCGGCGAAGCTCGCGGAGCTCCTCGCGCGCCCGCTCGTGAAGGTGTGCGGGCTGACGCGGGAGGAGGACGTCGCCGCAGCCGCCGAGGCAGGAGCCGACCTGCTCGGCTTCGTCCTCGCGCCGGAGAGCCCTCGGGCGGCGACCGCGGTTCTGCCGGTCCCCGAGGGAACGCTCGCCGTTGCCGTCTGGGTCGGCGATGCGGGCGAGAGCGCCGCCGACCTCGACCAGGTGCATCCCCGCGCCGTTGGCAAGGTGCGCGGACGCGACGCCGTTCTGCTTCGCGAGGGCGAGGCTGTCGCGACCCACCTCGACCTGCCGTGGCAGGAGGACGACTCGGCGCACTGGGAGCGCGCTGCCATGGCCGAGGGCAGGGTCGTCCTCGCCGGGCAGCTCGGCCCCGACAACGTCGCGGCAGCGATGGAGCGCGTCCGGCCGTGGGGAGTCGACGCGAGCTCGAAGCTCGAGCGCTCCCCTGGCGTGAAGGACCACGCCAAGGTCCGAGCGTTCGTCGAAGCGGCACGTCGATGACCGTGACGTACGGCGACTATGGCGGCCGGTACGTCCCGGAGACGCTGATCCCCGCGCTGGACGAGCTGACGGCCGCCTGGACCTCCGCGCGCGAGGACGCGTCCTTCTGGGACGAGCTGGACGAGCTCGGCCGCACGTACGCGGGCCGGCCGACCCCGCTGACGCGCGCCGACCGTTTCGCCCCGGGCAAGCGCCTCTACCTGAAGCGGGAAGACCTCCTGCACACGGGCGCGCACAAGCTCAACAACACGCTCGGCCAGGCCGTGCTCGCCCAGCGCCTCGGGAAGCGGCGAATAGTCGCCGAGACAGGGGCGGGACAGCACGGCGTCGCGACGGCGTCGGTGTGCGCGCGCTTCGGCCTCGAGTGCGTCGTGTACATGGGGTCCGAGGACATGCGCCGCCAGCAGCCCAACGTTGAGCGGATGGGACTGCTCGGGGCCGAGGTCCGGGCCGTCGAGTTCGGCACGCGCACGCTCAAAGAGGCGACGAGCGAGGCGATCCGGGACTGGATCGGGAACGTCGAGACGACGCACTACCTCATCGGCTCGTGCGTCGGCCCCGCGCCGTACCCCGAGCTCGTGCGCGAGCTCCAGGCCGTCATCGGACGCGAGACGCGCGAGCAGGTCCTTGCTGCCGAGGGACGGCTGCCCGACGCCGTCCTCGCCTGCGTCGGGGGAGGCTCGAACGCGATCGGGATGTTCGCCGGGTTCCTCGACGATGCCGGCGTCGAGCTCGTCGGCGTGGAGGCCGCGGGCGCGGCGTCGCTCTCGAGTGGTCGTCCGGCGGTGCTGCACGGGACGCGCTCGTCCGTGCTCGCCGACGAGGACGGGCAGGTCGCGGACGCGCACTCGATCTCTGCCGGGCTCGACTACCCGGGCGTGGGGCCCGAGCACGCCTTCCTCCGCGACTCCGGCCGCGTGCGCTACGTCACGGCGACGGACGAGGACGCGCTCGCGGCGTTCCGGCGCCTCGCCGAGACCGAGGGCATCGTCCCGGCGCTCGAGCCCGCGCACGCGCTCGCGCGCATCGACGCGCTCGACGCGGAATTCGTCGTCGTGTGCCTTTCCGGCCGCGGCGACAAAGACCTGGCCGAGGCGCTGCGCGCGCTCGCAGGCTGAGGCCGATGCGGAAGACGCTCGTCGTCTACCTCATGTCCGAGCCCGAGACGCCCGAGCTCGCGGAGGCGGCCGTCGACGGTGGCGCAGACGTCGTCGAGCTCGGCTTCCCGTTCTCCGACCCGCTCGCCGATGGGCCGGTCATCCGGCGGGCTGCGGAGCGAGCGCTCGCGCGCGGCATGCGGACCCGCGCGTGCCTCGACTGCCTGGCCGAGGTTCGCGGGCGCGTGGGCGAGACGCCGTTGATCCCGATGACGTACGCGTCGCTGCTCGAGGCGTACGGGTGGGAACGGTTCGCGGCCGACGCCCGCTCTGCCGGCGCAACGAGCCTCATCGTCGCCGACCTGCCGGCCGGGGCGCGTCCGGAGCTTCGCCGGGTCCAGCTCGTGGCTCCGACCTCCACCGACGAGCGGATCGCGCTCGCGGCGCGCGAGACCGACGGCTGGCTCTACCTCGTCACGCTCACCGGCACGACCGGGGTCCGCGACGAGCTGTCTTCGTCGCTCGGCGAGCTCGCCCTCCGCGCGCGCCGGCTCGGCCCCGAGGTTCCGCTGTACGCAGGGTTCGGCATCTCCACGCCCGAGCAGGCGCGGGAGGCGGCCGACCTGGCGGACGGTGTCGTGGTCGGCTCGCGTGCGCTGCTCGCGGCGGAGGAGGGCCTGGACTCGCTACGCGACTACGTCCGCTCCCTCCGCAACGCGCTCGACGCCTGAGGCGCGCGGATCGTCGGTCGTCGAACGTCGCAACTCGCACTCGCGCCGACAACCCGCCGGACGTGCCCCCAGGGGCACTCCCGCGTCCCTGAGGACACGGTATCGGTCAGTCGGTCATGCCTGGGTCACAAGTACGTGCCAGGTTGGTCGCGGCGCGCGCCGCACAACGCCGCCGTCGTCGCACCGACGCTAGTCATCCTGGCGGTCGATTTCGCGCTTCGTCAGCTCGAGGAGCCCGCGGAAGAAGGCACGCATTCCTTCATCGGAGAGCGGACCACCGTTCGCGCGGGCGAGCTCGTCGAGGAGCTCGCGCTCACGGTCTGGGTCGACGAACCCGATGCCGAGGCTCTCCTTGTGCCGTTTCAGCTGCGCGACGAGCGCGAGCCTGGCGTTGACCCCTCTGAGGATCTCGCGATCGACGTCCGAAATCTCCTGCCGGAGCCGCTGGACCGTGGGATCGGATGGGCCGTCGCTCATCGTCCACTCGCAGGGTACGAGCCGAACACCCGCAGCTGCCGCGTGCGCGCCCTGAGGTCGGCGAGACCCTCCCGCACCACCACGTCGAGCGGATGCCCGTCGAGGACAGCGTCGAACCGATAGCGCCAGGGCGACTGTGGGATCGGGCGCGAGACGAGCTGCAAGAGATCGATGCCGTGCCGTGCGAATGGCTCGATCGCACGGTGGAGGGCGCCCGGCTGGTGGTCGGTCACGAACGAGAACGCCGTCCGCCACGCACCGCCCTCACCCTTGCCGTCGAGCCGCGTGTACGTCGCGACCGACACGAAGCGCGTGAACGCCTCCGGATGGTCGCCGACGTCGGCAGCGATCACGCTCAGACCGTACAGCGCCGCCGCGCGCTCGCTCGCGATCGCGGCCTCCGACGCGTCGCCGTCCCGGGCGACCTGCGCCGCTGCGTCGGCAGTGGTCGGCGCTGCGATCGCCGTCGCCCACGGCATCGACGCGAGCAATCGTCTGCACTGGTCCAGCGCGACGGGATGCGACCGGATGACCGCGATCTCCTCCAGCGGAGTATCCGCCAGGCCGACGAGGCAGTGCCGTACTGGAAGCACGACCTCCTCGGAGATCGCCAGCGGTGACTCGTAGAGCAGGTCGTGCGTCTCCGCGACCGGGCCCGAGAGTGAGCTCTCGATCGGGAGGACTCCGAACTCGACGGTGCCCGCGGCGGTCGCCTCCGCGACGGCGATGAAGCTCGGCAGAGCGACGAGCTCCACATCCACTGGAAAGAGGGCCTCGGAGGCTGCGGCGCTGTGGGCGCCCTCGCGTCCCGGATAGCCGACCGTGGTCACGCCACTAAGAGTGCAGCAGGCCGCCTCTACACTCACCGTCCGATGGCCGTTACCGCCTCGAACTGGACGCCGTCCTCATGGCGCGCGCTCCGGGCTGGCCAGCAGCCGGATTGGCCGGACCCGGCTGCGCTGGCCTCGGTCCGAGAGCGGCTCGGTGGGCTCCCCCCGCTCGTCTTCGCGGGCGAGGCTCGCAGGCTCCTCGCGGCGCTCGGAGAGGTCAGCGAAGGTCGCGCTTTCCTGCTCCAGGCCGGCGACTGCGTCGAGTCGTTCCGCGACGTCTCGGCGCCCGCGATCCGCGAGAAGCTCAAGGTGCTGCTCCAGATGTCCGCCGTGCTCACCTATGGGGCGACGCTGCCGGTCGTGAAGCTCGGCCGCATCGCCGGCCAGTTCGCGAAGCCGCGCAGCGAGCCCACCGAGGTCGTGAACGGGATCGAGATCCCGTCGTTCCGCGGCCACGTCGTGCACTCCGACGAGGCCACGCCCGAGGCGCGCACGCCCGATCCGGAACGGATGATCCAGGGCTACTACCAGGCAGCCTCGACGCTCAACCTGCTTCGCGCCTTTGCCAAGGGCGGCTTCGCGGACCTCGCGCTCGTCCATACCTGGAACCGCGAGTTCGTCGCAGGCTCGCCCGCCGGGCAGCGCTACGAGGCGCTCGCAGACGAGATCGAGCGTGCGCTTCGCTTCATGCAGGCGATCGGCATCGATCTGGAGCGCGAGCGCACCCTGCACGAGGTGGAGGTGTGGACGAGCCACGAGGGGCTCCTGCTCGAGTACGAGGAGGCGCTCACGCGAAAGGACTCGCTCACCGGCGAGTGGTACGACTGCTCGGCGCACCTGCTGTGGATCGGAGAGCGGACGCGTGATCCCGCCGGCGCGCACGTCGAGTTCTTCTCGGGCGTCCGGAACCCGATCGGTGTCAAGCTCGGGCCGGCGGCGACGCCCGAGGACGCCGTCGCTCTCGTCGAGCGACTGAATCCGGACCGGGTACCGGGACGCGTGACCCTGATCACGCGGTTCGGCGCCGAGCGGGTTGGCGAACTGCTTCCTCCGCTCCTACGCGCGGTGAGAGAGGCGGAGATCCCTGTCGTCTGGGTGTGCGACCCCATGCACGGGAACCTCGTGCGGACACGACGCGGCACGAAGACGAGGCACTTCGACTCGATCATGGAGGAGTTGCGCGGCTTCTTCGCCGCCCACCGGGAGGTCGGCACGTGGCCCGGAGGCGTGCACATCGAGTTCACCGGCGAGGACGTGACCGAGTGTCTCGGCGGCTCCGAGGCGGTGCTCGAGGAGCAGCTCGATCACCGCTACGAGACACTCTGCGATCCGCGCCTGAACGGCCGCCAGTCGCTCGACCTCGCATTCCGGGTCGCCGAGCTGATGCGGTCCGAGTGACGCTGTGCGCCTCGCGGTCGTCGGCACCGGGCTGATCGGCGCCTCGGTCGGGCTCGCGGCCGGTCGCGCTGGTGTCGGCGAGGTCGTGGGCTGGGACGAGGAACCGCACACCCTCGAGGTGGCCGCCGAACGGGGCGCCGTCGTACCCGCGGGCTCGCTTGAAGAGGCTCTCGCCCAGGCGGACGTCGCGCTCGTCGCCGTGCCGGTCGCGGCGCTCTCGAGCGCCGTGCGGAGCGTGCTCGAGTCGGCCCCGGCGGGCTGCACGGTCACCGACGTCGGCTCGACGAAGGAGTCCGTCTGCGCGGCCGCGGCTGGCGATCCTCGCTTCGTCGGCGGTCATCCCATCTGCGGGGCGGAGACGCAGGGCCCCGCCCGCGCGAGCGCGGAGCTCTTCGACGGCGCCACCTGGTTCCTCACGCCTCTCGCGGCGACCGAGCCCGCCCGCTACCGGGCGATCCACGCGCTCGTCGCGTCGCTCGGCGCGCGGCCCGTCGCGATCGATCCGGCCGCGCACGACCGCCTCGTCGCGGTGACGAGCCACCTGCCGCACGCGCTCGCCAACGTCCTCCTGAACCAGGCGGGCGCCTCACGCGTCGAGGGTCACGAGCCGCTCGCCGCCGCGGGAGGCTCGCTTCGGGACATGACCCGGATCGCCGGCGCCAACCCCCGCATCTGGGTGGACATCTTCCTCGACAACCGCGCGGCGCTCGTATCCTCGCTCGCCGAGCACCGCCGGCGCGTCGAGCAGCTCGAGGCAGCGCTCGTAGAGGGTGACGCCGGCTTTCTGGCTCGCTGGATCGGTGAGGCGGCCGGCAACCGCCGCCGAATGCTCGACACCGCTTACGAGGACGCGGGTCGTCTCCACCGCCTACGCGTGCACGTTCCGGACCGCCCCGGAGTCCTCGCAGGCATCTTCCAGGCGCTCGGTGCCGGGCGGATCAACGTCGCCGACTTCGACCTCGACCATCTCTCGCACGACCGCGGGGGCACGCTCACGATCCTCGTGACGGGCGAGGAGGACGCGGCTCTCGCTGCCGTGATGCTCGAGGAGCAGGGCTACGGAGTCGTCGTCGCGCCGGTCGTCGACGACCCTGAGGGATAAACTCCCCGACAATGGGCACCATGGCGGTCTTCCGTGGCCGTTCGGCAGCGACCCTCGCGGGCCGCTCCGGGCCAGCACTTCCTTCGCAGTAGCCGACTCGCAGCGGAGATCGTTCGCGAAGCGGGCGTTGCACCCGGCGATCTGATCGTCGACGTCGGGGCGGGCACCGGCGTGCTCACGCAGGCGCTCGCCGACGCGGGCGGGCGCGTGCTCGCGCTCGAGCTCGACCCTGTCCTCGCGGCGGGGCTCCGCCGGCGGTTCGCCGGGCGAGACGTCGACGTCCTCGCGGTCGACGCACGCGAGTGGTCCTGGCCGGAGGCCGGGTTCGCAGTCGTCGCCAACCTGCCCTTCGCCGGCTCGAGGTCGATCCTCGGCGACCTGCTCGGCGATCCGCGAATCCCGGTCCGGCGCGTCGACGCGGTCGTCCAGTGGGAGGCTGCCGTCAAGCAAACGGCCGTGTGGCCGGCAACGCTCCAGAGCACGTGCTGGAGCGCCTGGCACGAGCTCGCGGTGACGGTGCGGATTGCGCGGAGCGCGTTCTCGCCGCCTCCGGGAGTCGACGCCGGCGTCTTCCGCGCGGTCCGGCGTCCGCATCCGCTCGTAGCCCCGACGGATCACGCCGATTTCCGTCGCTTCGTCACCGACGGATTCCGGGCGCGGGCGCCACTGCGGGTCGCTCTCCGCACGCATCTCTCCGCGCGCGAGCTGAAGCGGCTGGGTCCCGTTCTCGGCTTTGCCCCGGATGCGCTCCCGCGCGACCTCGGCCCCGGCCAGTGGGCCGGGTTGTTCGCATTCGCGCGGACGCGCGAGCGCGTGCGATGATCGCGGCGTGGAGCATGCCGTGCACGACCGCGGCGGGCAGCCGACCGACGCACCGATCGACAGGACCGAGCACGAGCTCGCGGACTGGGAGCTCCTGACCGACCGGCTCGTCGGAGCCCTCGACGAGGCCGGCGTAATGAACGTGGACGAGCTTCGCCGCGGGATCGAGAGCATGCCGCCGGTCGAGTACGAGCGCGCGTCCTACTACGAGCGCTGGCTGTTCTCGATCGAGTCGATCCTCACCGAGAAGAAGATTCTCGAGCCCGGCGAGATCGACGCGAGGATCGGGACGTGAGCTTCGAGCCCGGGCAGCGTGTACGCGTGGCGGCGCGGCCGCACACCGGCCATCACCGCACGCCTGGCTACCTGAAGGGCAGGACCGGGCACATCGAGCGCGTGCGCGCGTCGTGCCCAAACCCGGAGACGCGGGCGTACGGCGACGACGGGCTTCCCGAGCGACCCGTGTACCTGGTGGGCTTCGCCCAGCACGAGCTCTGGCCCGACTACCGTGGGGAAGCGGGCGATCGCCTCGTCGTCGACCTCTTCGAGCACTGGCTGGAGAAGGTCGAGTGACTCACGATCACGACCACACGCCGATCGGGAACGACGAGCCCGAGGTCGCCGCGCGCGCCCGCGTGCTCGAGGAGCTGCTCGTTGAGAAGGGCATCGTCGATCGGAAGAGCATTCGCGACGCGATCGACCGGCTCGTGTCGCGCACTCCGGCAGACGGCGCGCGGCTCGTCGCGCGCGCCTGGGTCGACCCTTCGTTCAAAGGTCGGCTGCTGGAGGACGCGCGCGAGGCTGCGCTCGAGCTCGGCCTCGACGCCGGGTCGTCCCCAGCAGTGATCGCGCTCGAGAACACCGAGACAGTGCACCATCTCGTCGTCTGCACGCTCTGCTCCTGCTACCCGAGGGCGCTGCTCGGCCCGCCGCCCGACTGGTACAAGAGCCTCCCGTATCGCTCACGCGCCGTCTCGGACCCTCGTGGCGTGCTCGACGAGTTCGGGGTCGAGCTCGACGACGGCATCGAGGTCGTGGTCGTCGACTCGACCGCCGAGGTCCGGTATCTCGTCCTCCCGCGCCGCCCCGCGGGCACCGAGGAGCTGGGCGAGGAGGAACTGGCCACTCTCGTCACGCGCGACTCGATGATCGGTGTCGCGCAGCCGCGCTCCCCCGAGCACGCAGTCTCTACGTAGGCCGGAGAACGACCTCGATGGCCGTGCCGCGGCCTGGCGCCGAGCGCAGGCTGAGCACGCCCTGGATCGCGTCCGCCCGCACCTTCATGTTCTCGAGCCCCTGCCCTTCCGGTGCCGTCTCCTCGTCGAAGCCGCTTCCGTCGTCGCGGACGAGCACCACGCGGCGGCCGCTCCGCTGCCCGATCTCGATCTCGACGTGCTTCGCCCCGGCGTGCCGGCGCGCGTTTCCGAGCCCCTCCTGGACGATCCGGAAGACCTCGATCTGCTCGTCGGGGGCGAGCCGGACCGCGCGGTCGACGTCGAGCTCGACCTCGAGCTCCCCGTCGGCGGTGAGCACCTCGACGTAACGGCGAAGGGCGGAGTCGAACCGGGCCGAGCCGCCGGCCGAGGACAGGGCGAGCACGGCGAACCGCGCCTCCTGCTGCGCGACCGCGGACGCGCGCTTGAGGCGGGGGAGGACCTGGTCGAGCGGCGCCCCTGCCTCGAGCACGTTCACGTGGGTGGAGATCGCGAACAGGTACTGCGCCAGGCCGTCGTGGATCTCCCGTGCTACACGCGCCCTCTCATCTGCGACAGCTCTGCCGAACTCGGCCTCCGCGATCGCGCGCCAGACCCCGACGAGCAGGAGCCCGAACGCGATCAGGCGGAGGAAGTCACCCTGGAGCACGACCTCGCTCGAGACGACCGGCGTGATGACGAGGTGCAGGTCGGCGAACAGCGCGAGCGTGACGGACAGGCAGAGCCAGCTGTCGAGGTCGCGGCCGAAGCGGTGGTAGCGGAGCGCGAAGCCGACGAGCGCGACGAGCCAGAGGATCGCAAGCAACGACGCCGCGAGGACGACGGATGACCCTTCGACGAGCTCGACCGCCGGCGTATGGCGGTTCCACTCGGACGTGCCCAGCCAGAGTCCGGCCGCGGCGAGCACCGCGACCACGCCGCTGCCGACCGTGAGCAGCGCGGGGCGCCGCGACTGAAGTCGCCCGTCCGCCCACGGGGCGACCGCGATCAGCGCAGCGCCGAGGAGGCGGGATCCGACAAGGGCCCAGGCGGCCCCCGGCGCGAGCGGTTCTCCGCCGAGCACGGGGACGAGGCCGAAAGCGATCGTTCCGAGTGCGATGCTCCAGAACCCCGCGGCGACGAGAAGGTCCAGTGTGCGGCCGTCGACGAGGAAGCGGATGCTTGCGAGCACCGACACTATTGCGGCCACGACCGCGATGGCGGTGTCGAGCGCGAGGCGTGTCTCCGGCAGCTCGTAGGCGGACTGGAGCGACTCGCTGATCGCGAGGAGCCCGGTCGCCGACGCGAGCAGGCCGACCAGCAGGACCTCGCTCACGACCCACGAGCGATAACTCTGCGAACGCCTGTGCTCCACGTACCTCTTGTCGGCAAGCGGCTCCCTGCCGATAAGGGGAGCGTGGCGGAGCGAATCCTGCTCGTCGACGACCATCCCCTGACCCGGGATGCGCTCGCCGCCCTGCTCGTCCAGCAGGGCTTCGAGGTCGTGGGCATCGCCTCGAACGGCGAAGAGGCGATAGTCGCCGCGGAGCGGCTCCAGCCCGATCTCGTCCTCCTGGACTTGACCATGCCCGAGATGGACGGCCTCACGGCGCTTCCGGGCATCCGCGAGCGGGCCCCGAGCAGCGAGGTCGTCGTCCTGACCGCGTCGGACGCCGAGGAGAACCTTCTCGGGGCGATCCGCGCGGGCGCGTCCGGGTACCTCCTGAAGACCGAGCCCCCCGAGCAGATCGCGACGTTCCTGCGAGGCGTCGCTCGCGGCGAGGCCGCGCTCTCGGGTGGCGTCGCCCGCAGGCTCCTCGATCGCGTGCGTCAGGGGGGTCGCCTGGACGGGATCCCGGAGGAGATCACTCGTGTGCTCTCGGCCCGCGAGGTCGAGGTGCTGCTGCTGCTCGACGAGCACCTGGGAACGGACCAGATCGCCGAGCGGCTGTTCATCTCCGAGCACACGGTCCGCTCGCACGTGAAGAGCCTCCTCCGCAAGCTCGGCGTGTCGTCCCGGCGTGGGGCGCTCGAGCGGCTCGAGACCACCCGCGCCGCCTAGCTCGAGAAGCCTTCGAGCGCGGCCTCGACGAGGCCGGGCAGTGTCTCCAGGTTGTAGCCGCCTTCCAAGACCGCAGCGGTGCGCGGGCCCAGCTCGGCGCAGCGGCGGGCGAGATCGCGGAAGCCCTCCTCGGTCATCCGCATCTCGCCGAGTGGGTCGCCCTCGTGCGCGTCGAACCCCGCCGAGACGAGCACGAGGTCCGGCTCGAAGGCACGCACCGCCGGCTCGACCGTGTCCTGAAACGCCTCGGCGTAGTCGGCGTCGTCCGAGCCCGCCGGCAGCGGGACGTTGATCGTCTGCCCGTCGCTCGTCCCCGGGCCGCCCGTGCCGGGCCAGAACGGCCACTGGTGCAGGGAGACGAAGAGGATCTCCGGATCTCCGCGGAAGAGATCCTCGGTCCCGTTCCCGTGGTGGACGTCAAAGTCGACGATCGCCACACGCCGCAGGCCGAGCTCGAGCTGGGCGTGCCGGGCGGCGATCGCAACGTTGGCGAAGATGCAGAATCCCATCGCGAGCGACTCGAGCGCGTGATGTCCGGGAGGGCGGACGAGGGCGAAGCCCTCCTGCTCGACGGCGGCGATCGCGCAGCCGGCGGCGAGGAGCGCGGCCTCCCAGCTGGTCGGGCATGCGAACGTGTCCGGGTCGAGCCACACATCGCGGTCGATCGACTCGATGACGTCGACGTAGCGGGAGGAGTGCACGGTCTCGATCTGGCCCCGTGTCGCCGCCGGCCCCTCGGCGAAGTCGGGGAACCGGGCGTGCAGCCGGGCCAGACGTTCCGGGATCTCCGCCTGGCCGCCGCGTTGCGGGGGCGGCACGTGCAGGTCGGCGAACGCCGCGTGGCTGATCACGTCCACGAGGCCGCCTCCTCGAAGCGGCCGGCGAGCCCGTCCATGCCGAGCTCGCGGGCGTGAGCGGCGGAGGCCGCCCAGTCCGGTGTGACGTCGGGGAGCGCCGGGAGCGGCGCGGAGGCCTGCATCGTCGCGATCTCCCGATAGAGCCTGAGCGAATCTGCCTCGGCCGAGAAGCGGCCGTCGTCGAGCAGCGCGTCGAGTGAGCCGTGCTGCGCGAGGAGATCGGCGGCCCTCTTGGGGCCGATCCCGCGCGCACCCGGAATGCGATCGGACGGGTCGCCGCGGAGCGCGATGAAGTCCGGCACCTGCTCGGGATCGACGCCGTAACGCTCGCGCACCTCGGCCGGCCCGATGCGTGCCGGCGCTTCACCGCGCACCGGCTGGAGGATCGTCGTCTTCGCGCTCGCAAGCTGGAACGCGTCGCGGTCCGAGGTCGCGACGAGAACCGTGCCCCCCGCAGCCTCCTCCTGGTCGGCTGCTGCCGCAAGGAAGTCGTCGGCCTCGTACCCGGGTGCCTTCGCGTAGGCGAGGCCGGAAGAGGCCACCACCGCGGGGAGGAGAGCGAGCTGTTCGAGTAGCTCGTCCTCGAACTCCCTCCCGCTCTGGTACGCCTCGAGCGCTTCGTGCCGGTACGTCGGGACTTCGAGCGTGTCCCAGGCCGCGAGCACGGTCCGCGGCCGCTCCTCCTGCCAGAGCCGGAGAAGCATCGTCGAAAAGCCGAAGAGCATGTTCCCGGGGCCACCGTCCTTGCGGCGCAGCGACTTCGGGATCGCGTGGTACGCGCGATGTGCGAACGAGTCACCGTCGACGACGAGCAGCGGTGTCATGTGAGCGACTCCTCGAGCTGCCCGATCGCCGCCTGGAGCCGGTCGGTGGCGATCTGTGCGCCGTCGGAGAGTGGCAGATCGGCGAGGTCCCCGAGCTCCACGGGTGTCCCGTAGCGCACGCGCAGCGGGCCGAGGCGCGCGAGCCGGTCGGTCCCCGCGACGCCTGCGGGGACGAGCGGGACGCCGGCCTCGAGCGCGATGCGCGCCGCACCACTGTGCCAGCGCGCTTCGCGCTTCTTCCGGATGCCCTTCAGGCGCCGGGTGCCCTCGGGGAACATGACCACCGCATGGCCCTCGCGGCAGAGCGACACCGCGGTCGCGACGGCCTCCTCGTCACGCTCGCCCCGCCGGACGCGGAAAGCGCCTCCCGCGTGTGCGATGACGCTGAAGGGAAACCAGAAGAGCTCCGACTTTGCCATGAACCGCAGGAACCGCCGGGGGAAGAGCGGGATCGCGAGCGGCCAAGGGTCGAAGTTCGAAAGATGGTTTGCTGCCAGCACGAAGCCGCCCTCCCGCGGGACGTTCTCGACCCCGGCGGCGCGGTGCCTGAAGACCGTCTTCACGACCGGCCAGCTGAGCGCCGCGATCGCGAAATAGAGCCAGCTCGGCCTGGGAGCCTTCTTCACGGCGGCAGTATCGCGGCCTTGCGCCGGAAGGCGGCGGCGCTAACCTGTCGCGCCGATGGGAAAGAGCCTCGTCATCGTCGAGTCACCCGCCAAGGCGCGGACGATTGCCGGCTACCTCGGCGGCGACTACACCGTCGAGTCGAGCATCGGCCACATCCGCGACCTGCCGAATCGCGCCTCAGACGTCCCCGCTGCCGACCGGAAGCGATTCGGCGCGCTCGGGGTCGACGTCGAGCAAGGCTTCGAGCCGTACTACATCGTCGATGCGGAGAAGAAGAAGGTCGTCACCGCGTTGAAGAAGCACCTAAAGGACGCAGACGAGCTCCTACTCGCCACGGACGAGGACCGTGAGGGCGAGGCGATCGCGTGGCACCTCGTCGAGGTTCTCAAGCCGAAGGTGCCCGTCCGCCGGATGGTCTTCCATGAGATCACCAAGCAGGCCATCGCCCGCGCGCTCGAGGAGACGCGCAACATCGACCAGGACCTCGTCGACGCGCAGGAGACGCGGCGCATCCTCGACCGGCTGTACGGCTACGAAGTCTCGCCCGTCCTCTGGAAGAAGGTGATGCGCGGCCTCTCCGCCGGGCGGGTCCAGTCCGTGGCGACGCGGCTCGTCGTGGAGCGGGAGCGCGAGCGGATCGCATTCGTCTCGGCGGGGTACTGGGACATGCTGGCGACGTTCGATCCGGGCTCGTTCGAGGCGCGCCTGGTGTCGGTTGCGGGCAAGCGAGTCGCGCAGGGGCGCGACTTCGCCTCCGACGGGACGCTCCGCGACTCCAGCCTCACGGTTCTCGACGAGACGGAAGCCCGCGGCCTCGCGGAGCGGCTGGACGGCGCGAGCTACACGGTCCGCTCCTCGGACGAGAGGCCCTCCCGCCGCCAACCGAAGGCGCCGTTCCGGACCGCGACGCTCCAGCAGGAGGCGAGCCGCAAGCTCCGCTTCTCGGCCCAGACGACGATGCGCGTCGCACAACGACTCTACGAGTCCGGCTACATCACCTACATGCGGACCGACTCGACGACGCTGTCGGAGGCAGCGCTCGCCGCTGCGCGCTCACAGGCGAAGCAGCTATTCGGCGACGACTACGTACCGGAGAAGGCCCGCGCGTACGGGCGTCCGGTCGCGAACGCGCAGGAGGCGCACGAGGCGATCCGCCCGGCCGGCGACACGTTCCGCACGCCCGACGAGATCAAGGGCGCAGTCGGACGCGACGAGCACGCGCTCTACGACCTCATCTGGAAGCGCACGCTCGCGTCGCAGATGGAGGACGCGCGCGTGCAAACGGTCTCGCTCCGGATCGAGGCGATCTCCTCCGCCGGCGAGGACGTTGAGTTCGGTGCCTCCGGGACGGTGATTACCTTCCGCGGCTTCCTCGCCGCCTACGAGCCCGGCAGCGACGAGCCCGGCGAAGACGACGAGGAGCGGCGGCTTCCTCGCCTCGAGGTCGGCCAGGAGGTCACGGCCCAATCGCTGGAGCCCGACGGTCATGCGACGACGCCACCGCCGCGCTACACGGAGCCGACCCTGGTGAAAGCGCTGGAGGACCGCGGCATCGGGCGTCCCTCGACGTACGCGGCGATTCTCTCCACGATCGTCGACCGCGGCTATGTGTTCAAGAAGGGGACTGCGCTCGTGCCGACCTTCGTTGCATTCGCCGTCATGAACCTCCTCGAGCGTCACTTCGAGCAGCTGGTCGATTTCGACTTCACCAAGCGGATGGAGGGCGACCTCGACCGGATTGCCGCCGGGGACGAAGAGCGTGTTGCGTGGCTCAAGCGCTTCTACCGCGGAGACGGCGGTCCGGGCCTACACCAGCTCGTCACCGAGCACCTCGACGAGATCGATGCGCGCGCGGTGAACTCGATCTCGATCCCCGGCACCGAGGCCGTCGTGCGAGTCGGCCGCTACGGCCCGTACGTCGAGCGCGGTGACCAGCGCGCGAGCATTCCCGAAGACCTTGCGCCCGACGAGCTGACCGCGGAGAAGGCCGAGGAGCTCCTCGCGCAGCCGGACAGCCGACCGCTCGGCCGCGATCCGGCGTCGGGCCACGAGCTCGTCGTCCGTGTCGGCCGTTACGGCCCGTACGTCACGGAGGTGCTGCCCGAGGGTGCCGAGGGCAAGCCGCGCACGGCGTCGCTCTTCGCGTCGATGTCGCCCGAGGCGGTCAGCCTCGAGGACGCGCTCCGCCTCCTCACACTCCCCCGTGTCGTCGGCGAGATCGACGGCGAGGAAGTCACCGCGCAGAACGGCCGCTATGGACCGTACGTCAAGCGCGGCTCCGACTCGCGCTCGCTCGAGAACGAGGACCAGCTCTTCACCGTCACGCTCGACGACGCCAAGACGCTCCTCGCGCAGCCCCCGCGCCGGCGCGGGCGGGGCACCGCGCGCGGCCCGCTGCGCGAGCTCGGCGCGGACCCCTCGAGTGGCAAGCCGATCGTCGTCAAGGACGGCCGCTTCGGCCCCTATGTCACGGACGGAGAGACCAACGCCAGCTTGCGCCGGGCGGACACGGTCGAGGGCGTGACGGTCGAGCGTGCGTCCGAGTTGCTCGCGGAAAGGCGCGCTAAGAGCGCGTAAAGCCGTTCGCGAGGGGGTTTGCGCCGTCCGCGTAAGCGGTCATGATCTAACTGCCTGAGCGCCGCAACGTCTCAGGTGTGGTGAGGGGCTTCCGGGCTCCTCGACGTCCGCGCCAAACCGCCGAGGGATCGGCAGCGGAATATCCGTAGGGGGCGACGACGTTGAGGACTTTGTGACGCTCCGCCAGCGTCGTTCACCCCTGGAAAGAGAAGGAAAGCCAGCTTAGACTTCGTAGGTTTGTTGCTTCACCGAGTCGCCGAATTCGAAAGGACTGAAATACTCTCTTGACGCAGAACCAGCTAATCGAACTGCTCGAGTCCGAGCATGTGAAGGCGCTGATCGAGCGCGCCGAGGAGCACGGGGGGAGCCTCGCGACCACCGACATCGAGGCGTTCGTGCTCGAGCACGACCTCGCGGAGGACGATGCCGAGCTGCTTCAGCGTGAGCTCGAGGCGCATGGAATCGAGATCGCCCACCCGGACGCCGAAGCCGCCGAGAAGGAGGCCGAGAAGCCGCAGTACGAGGCCGGCGCCGTCTCCGGCGCTGCCGACAGCCTCCAGCTCTTCCTGGCCGACGTCGGTCGCCACAAGCTCCTGACCGCTTCGGAGGAGGTTGCGCTCGCGAAGCGCATCGAGCGCGGTGACCCCGTCGCGAAGCGCACGATGATCGAGTCGAACCTCCGGCTCGTCGTATCGATCGCGAAGGGCTATCGCGGCCTGGGAGTCCCGTTCCTCGATCTCATCCAGGAGGGGACCCTCGGACTCAACCGCGCCGTCGAGAAGTTCGACTGGCGCCGCGGGTTCAAGTTCTCGACCTACGCCACGTGGTGGATCCGCCAGTCGGTGCAGCGCGCCGTAGCCAATCACGCGCGCACGATCCGCGTGCCCGTCCACGTCGTCGAGCGGCAGCAGAAGCTGTCGCGCGCCGCCCGCCGGCTCGAGGTCGAGCTCGGGCGCGAGGCTACGAAGGAGGAGCTCGCGGAGGCCACCGGCCTGCCGCTCCAGCATGTCGACGAGGCACTCGGAGCAGCGCACGCCTCGGTCTCCCTCAACCAGACCGTCGGCGCGGACGACGAGGGCGAGCTCGGCGACCTCTTCGCCGACCGCGAGGCGGCCGATCCGTTCGACGAGGCCGAGGAGTCGCTTCGGCGCCAGAGCATCCGCCGCGCGCTCGATGCGCTCCCCGAGCGCGAGCGCCGGATCCTGGAGCTCCGCTTCGGGTTCGAGGGTGAGCCGTGGACGCTCGAGGCGATCGGGCACGAGCTCGACCTGACTCGTGAGCGCGTTCGCCAGCTCGAGGGCCAGGCCCTCAAGCGGCTCGAGGCACTTCGCGATCTCGCAGGCCTCGCGGCCTAGCCTCCTCCTGATCGACCAATCGAGAGGGGCCGTCAGGCCCCTCTCGCTTGCCCCTTCTCCGAGCCTTCGGGATACTGGCGGCTCGACATTTTTGTTGCCGCGGAAAGGAGAGGGTGTGAGGCGGACAATGAGGTGGCTGGCACTGCTCGGAGGCGTGGCGTCATTCGCCGTGTTCTCCGCGGCGTGCGGCGGTGGAGGAGGCGGAGGCGACTCGATGACCTTCGGCACCGCGTCGGACCCGGTCGTGCTCGACGGCGCGCTCGTGTCGGACGGGGAGTCGCTGCGCGTCATCGACCAGATCTTCGAGACGTTGGTCGGGCTCGAGCCGGGTACGACGGAGATCGTGCCGGAGCTGGCCGAGAGCTGGGAGGCGTCGGCGGACGGGCTGACGTGGACTTTCAAGCTGAAAGAAGGGGTGACCTTCCACGACGGCGAGCCGTTCAACGCCGAGGCGGTCTGCTTCAACTTCGACCGCTGGTTCAACTTCGAGGGCCCGCTGCAGAACTCGAGTGTCTCGTACTACTGGCAGACGGTCTTCCGCGGATACAAGAACAACGCGGACGAGACTCTCGCTCCGAGCCTCTACAAGAGCTGTGAGGCGCCGGACGAGCAGACGGCGGTGATCACCCTCACCGAGCCTTCGTCCTCGTTCCTGGGTGCGCTCGCGCTCGTCAACTTCGGGATCGCGAGCCCGAAGGCTCTGACGGACTTCGAGGCGGACGCCGGCACCGTCGACGAGGAGGCCGGGGTCTTCCAGCCGACCGGAACGTACGGGACAGAGCATCCGACGGGGACTGGCGCGTTCAAGTTCGAGTCGTGGGAGCGCGGGGACCGGCTAACGCTGGTCCGCAACGACGACTGGTGGGGCGAGGCACCGGAGCTCGGCACCCTGATCTTCAGGCCGATCGCCGACAACGCCGCTCGTCTCCAGGCGCTGCAGACAGGCGAGATCCAGGGGTACGACCTCGTCGAGCCCCAGGACATCGCCACGATCGAAGGCGACGCAGCGCTGCAGGTCCTCGATCGCCCGGCGTTCAACGTCGGCTACGTGACGATCAATCAGTCGATGGAGCCGATGGACGACCCGCTCGTCCGGCAGGCGGTTGCCCACGGGCTCGATCGAGAGGCCGTCGTGACGAACTTCTACGCCGGTCGCGGCGTCGTGGCGCACGAGTTCATGCCGCCGCTCGTCGAGGGCTACGCGGACGACGTCACGCAATACGACTACAACCCGGCTCGGTCGAAGCAATTGCTCCAACAGGCCGGGCTGACGCTGCCTGTCCCGATCGAGTTCTGGTATCCGACGGACGTGTCGCGGCCGTACATGCCGGACCCGAAGCGGAACTTCGAGGCGTTCGCAGCGAGCCTCAACGAGTCGGGATTCCGGGTGACAGCGAGAAGCGCGCCGTGGAGCCCGGACTACCTCGGCCGCCAGCAGAACGGGACCGCCGGCCACCTGAACCTCATCGGGTGGACGGGCGACTTCGGCGATGCCGACAACTTCGTGGGGACGTTCTTCCAGGGCCAGCAACCCGCGTGGGGAACGAACGACCATCCGAACCAGGAGGTCATGGATGTCCTCAATCGGGCCGAGCGAGAAACGGACATCGAGGCGCGGAAGGCCCTCTACCAGCAGGCCAACCGCCTGATCGCCGACTGGATCCCCGGCGTGCCGTACGTGCACACGTCGCCGGCGCTCGCGTTCCAGTCGAACGTCACCGGGTATGTTCCGAGCCCGGTGTCGCTCGAGGAGTTCGACACGGTGTCGTTCAGCGACGAGTCGGAGGACACCGAAGAGACCGAGACCGAAGAGACGGAGACGGGCTAGAGATCTAGCGACCAACAGCCGGCGGACGTCGTAATCGAGAGCAGCAATGCTCCGCTTCGTCGTCCGTCGGCTGTTGCTCCTCGTTCCGATCCTCATCGGGCTCTCGATCCTCGTCTTCCTCTGGGTCCGGGCCCTTCCAGGAGATCCCGCGGCGGCGCTCCTGGGCGAGCGGGCGACCGAGGCGTCGATCGAGCAGGTCCGTGAGCAGTACGGGCTCGACCGGCCGGTCTACGTCCAGTATCTCGCGTACCTCCGCCTCGTCATCTTCGATCGCAATCTCGGCACGAGCATCGAGTCACGCCGTCCTATCACCGAGGAGATCTCGCGACGGTTCCCGGCAACGGTCGAGCTTGCAGTCGCCTCGCTCCTCTTCGCGATCGTCTTCGGGATCCCGCTCGGATTCTTCTCGGCCAAACGCCATGGCGGCGTCTTCGACAACGCCGGCCTCGTCGGGTCCTTACTCGGGATCTCGATCCCGATCTTCTTCCTCGCGCTCATCCTCAAGTGGATCTTCGCCGTGGAGCTGGGGCTCTTCCCGACGATCGGGCGGCAGTCGGTCGAGATCAACATCGACCACCCGACGAACTTCTACACGGTCGACGCGATCATCGCCCTCGACCCAGTGGCTTTCTCGGACGCGGTGTGGCACCTCATCCTGCCGGCCATCGCGCTCGGCTCGATCTCGCTCGCGATCATCGCCCGTATCACGCGTGCCGCTGTGCTCGACGTCCAGAACGAGGACTACGTGCGCACCGCGCGGGCGAAGGGGCTTTCCTCCGGCATCGTCGACCGACGTCACGTCTTCCGCAACGCGATGCTGCCCGTGGTGACGATCATCGGCCTGCAGATGGGGCTGCTCCTCTCGGGCGCGATCCTGACCGAGACGGTCTTCGCGATACCTGGCATGGGAAGCTGGCTCGCGGAGGCGATCGAAGCTCGCGACTACCCAGTTCTCCAGGGAGGGATCCTCTTCGTCGCGATCATCTTCGTGCTCGTGAACCTCCTCGTGGACATCACCTACGCCCTCGTCGACCCGCGGGTGCGGTTGAGCTGATGTCGGTCGCCGAGCTCGAGTCCGCCGAGATCCAGCTCGAGGCGCCGAGCGGCCTCTGGAGCGACGCCTGGCGTCGCCTGGTTCGCAATCCCGCGGCAATCATCGGCTTCGTCCTCGTCGCCCTGTTCATCTTCACGGCGCTCTTCGCAGGAGTGATCGCACCATACGACCCGAGGGAGCAGAACCTCGACCTCCTCCAGGGCTCCTGCTGTCCAGGCCCGTCGGCCGAGCATTGGTTCGGCGTCGACGACCTCGGCCGCGACCAGTTCTCCCGCGTCGTCTACGGAGCCAGGTTCTCGTTGTTGATCGGGGTCGTCTCGGTAACCGTCGGCGTCACGTTCGGCCTCGTCCTCGGAGCGATGTCGGGCTTTTTCGGCGGCAAGACGGACACGTTGGTCATGCGCCTCGATGGACATCATGCTCTCGATCCCGGGACTGCTGATGGCGATCGGGATCGCCGCAATGCTGGGCCCAGGGTTGCTCTCGATCATGATCGCGATCGGGGTCGTCAACATCCCGATCTTCGCGCGGCTCCTTCGAGGCTCCGTGCTCGGCCAGAAGGGCAACGACTTCGTTCTCGCCGCGCGGTCGGTCGGCGTGCCGCGGCGGACGATTCTCTTCTCGCACATCCTTCCGAACTCGATCTCTCCGCTCATCGTCGCGTCGACGCTTGCGCTCGCGACCGCGATCATCGACGCGGCCGGGCTCGGCTTCCTGGGGCTCGGCCCGCAGGACCCGTCCACACCCGAGTGGGGGACGATGCTCACGGGCACGGTTCGCTACCTGCAGACGGCGCCGCATCTCGCGATCATTCCCGGTCTCGCGATCGTGGTGTCCGTCCTCGGCTTCAACCTCATCGGAGACGGGCTGCGCGAGGCCCTCGACCCGAAGCTCAGGGGTCGAACGTGAGCCGCGAGCCGCTCCTCCAGGTCGAGGATCTCGGCGTTCAGTTCTGGACGAATCGCGGCACGGTTCACGCGGTCAACGGCATCTCGTTCGAAGTGGCACCGGGAGAGACGCTCGGCATCGTCGGCGAGTCGGGGTGCGGGAAGAGCGTCACGTCGCTCGCGCTCCTCGGGATCCTGCCGCGAGCGGGGCGGGTGACGAGCGGACGGGCGGTCTTCGCCGGACAGAACCTTCTCGAGCTCGACGACGACGAGCTCCGGAAGATTCGCGGCCGCGACATCGCAATGATCTTCCAGGACCCGATGAGCTCGCTCAATCCTGTGCTCACCGTGGGCAGGCAGATCCGCGAGCCCCTCCAGACGCACCTCGGAATGGACAAGAGCCAGGCGAATCGCAGGGCTGCGGAGCTCCTCGACAAAGTCGGCATCGCAAACCCGAGGCTGCGCCTGAAGGACTACCCGCATCAGTTCTCGGGGGGCATGCGGCAGCGGGCGATGATCGCGATGGCCCTTGCCTGCGAGCCGAAGCTCCTCATCGCCGACGAGCCGACGACCGCGCTCGACGTGACGATCCAGGCGCAGATCCTCGACCTCCTGCGAGAGCTCGTAGGCGAGCGCGAGACCGCGCTGATCCTCATCACGCACGACCTCGGTGTCGTCGCCGGCATGTGCGAGCGCGTGAACGTGATGTACGCGGGCACTATCGTCGAGACCGGCCACGCGACCCAGCTCTTCGCCAGGCCGCGCCACCCGTACACGCTCGGCCTCCTCCAGAGCATCCCGCGCCTCGACACGAAGGTTCGGCAACCGCTGCAGCCCATCAGGGGCACGCCACGGGACATGCTCAGCCCACCGGACCATTGCCCGTTCGCTCCGCGCTGCCCGAACGCGATCGCGGCGTGCGTGGAGCATCTCCCGGAGCTCGGGGCGCTCGAACAGGGTCACGAAGCGGCCTGCTTCAACCCCGTCGAGGCGGACGAGTGGCAGCGATACAAGCTTCAGGGCGTCGCGTGAGCGAACCGCCTTGGAGCGGAGACGCGCTTCTCGAGCTCGACGACGTGAAGGTCTACTTCCCGCTCAAGAGCGGCATCGTCCTCGACCGGCACGTGGGAGACATCCGCGCCGTCGACGGCGTCTCACTCGCGGTCGCACGCGGAGAGACACTCGGGCTCGTCGGCGAGTCCGGTTGCGGGAAGTCCACGCTCGGCCGCACGATCCTTCGCCTGTACGAGCCGACGGGCGGGCGCATCGTGTTCGACGGCCGCGACATCACGCATCTCAAGGAGAGCGAGCTGCGGCCGCTGCGGCGACGGATCCAGATGGTCTTTCAAGACCCTTACGCGTCCCTCAACCCGCGGCACTCGGTCGGGCGCATCGTGGGGGAGCCGATTCGCGTGCACGCGACGGCCAGCCGTGCAGAGGCGAGCGCGCGCGTGCGTGAGCTGCTGTCGCTCGTCGGCCTGCCGTCCGACGCTGGTTCCCGCTACCCGCACGAGTTCTCGGGTGGCCAGCGCCAGCGGATCGGGGTCGCCCGGGCGCTCGCGCTCAACCCCGAGTTCCTCGTCTGCGACGAGCCCGTCTCGGCGCTCGACGTGTCGATCCAGGCGCAGATCATGAACCTCATGGAGGAGCTTCAGCGCGAGTTCGGCCTGACCTATCTCTTCATCGCGCATGACCTCGCCGTCGTCCGGCACATCTCGACACGGATCGCGGTGATGTACCTCGGCAAGATCGTCGAGGTCGCACCGGCCGACGATCTCTACGACAACCCGCTCCACCCGTACACCATCACGCTCCTGTCGGCGATCCCGATCCCCGACCCCGAAGTCGAGCGTCGACGCGTCTCGATCCGTGTCGAAGGCGATCTCCCCAGCCCCGCGAATCCTCCGGCTGCGTGTCGGTTCCACACGCGCTGCCCGTTCGTCCAGCCAACCCGGTGCGCGACCGAGGAGCCGCTACTCCGCAAGCTGGACGGCCACCTCGTTGCGTGTCACTACGCGGAGGACGTGAAGGCGGGACGCATCCGCGCTGCCACACATGGGGGATGACAGTCCCTCGTTCGAGCGATGCCGGTGCTGGTGACCTAAAGCGCCAAAGCGCCTCGGCCGATACCGGAGAGCGTGGATGCTGCCGAGCGCAAAGAGATTCTCGACCGCTATCGCGACCACAGCCGCCGCTTCGAGGCGGCCGCAGCGCGACGGAGCACGCGGCGGCACGGCTCGGTCATCCCGTTCACCCCGCCTGCGACGCGTGAGGTCGGTCAGGATCCCACGGCACGTGAGATCGAGGTGCTACAGCTCGTCGCCGACGGGCTCGTCAACCGGGAGATCGGCGAGCACCTCTTCCTCTCCGAGGAGACGGTGAAGTCGCACGTTCGGCACCTGCTCGCGAAGCTTCAAGCGCGAAGCAGAGCCCACGCCGTAGCTGTTGGCTTCCGGCGTGGGCTCATTGCGTAGCCACGGCCGCCTATCCCTTGTCTCACCGGGCCGCTCGCCCGGGTCTCATCCCTCGATGCTGCGCCCCCCGAAAGAGGGATGCTGACCCCCGGCGGAGAACCGAGGATTAGACGGCTACCAGTACTTACCACCCCTGGCCATTGGCATATGACTCCTCGATTGGGAACTGACGGCTTGCGAATCGTATACCCCATTCGAGGGATAGCGCAAGCGATCGAAAAAGTCGCTCACTCGCCTCAACGGCGAACCGTCGCGTACGTGATCTTCGTCGTGTGCGCTGCTTCGCTGACGGCGACGATCCTGATCGGTGCGGGTTACGGGTTTGAAGCACCGGTCGTTGTGGTCGCACTGGCTGGCGTAGCAGCCGTCGCTGAGCGCAGCAGTGTTCGACTTACACGTACGACAGAGCTGTCGATCTCTGTGCTCCCGGCTCTGGTCGCAGCCGTGCTCTTTGGGCCGCTTGAAGCGGCGGTCGTCGGCGCGGCATCAATGCTCGGCGACCCAGAGCTGACGTCACGACGAAGCGAACGAGCGCCGCGGCTGAAGTGGGCGGCCTACACGAGCACGCGTTTCATCACGGGTGCCCTTACCGGTCTCGCAGCGCAGGCGACCATTCTTCTGGTCCCGTCCGAGTTCGGCGGCCTCATTGCTGCAACGCTCGTTGGAGCGCTTGTAGGCGAGGGTCTTGAGATCGTCTTCGCGGCGATCACCGCGGCCGTGCGTGGAGGCTCGATGCGGGAGGCGCCTGGACGTTGGCACCTCTACTCGTGCTCGCACCACCGATCTACGCACCTATCGTCGCGCTGCTGGCGTACATGTATCTCGAGGTCTCGCCCTGGACGCTCGTCCTCTTCCTGGTTCCCGCGATCGCGGCGCAGCGACTCTACGACCTCTACCAGGAGGAGCGTCGTTTGGCGACGGATCTCACGACGGCGAACGAGACGCTTGAGCGGGCGAACCTTCAGTTCGCAGCCGCTCTGATCGCGACACTCGACGCACGGGACCGATACACAGCGGGTCATTCGGCCGCTGTTGCGATCTATTCGCGCGACATCGCCGAACGTATGGGACTTCCGTCGAGATGCAGGAGCACGCATACCTCTGCGGACTCGTACACGACATTGGGAAGATCGGACTGTCTCCCGGACTGCTGGAGAAGCCGGGTGCGTTGACGCTCGACGAGCGTCGGCAGATGCAGGAGCACTCTTCGATCGGCGAGCGGATCCTCGCGTACGTCGACGAGTACTCAGAAATTTCGACCGTCGTTCGCCACCATCACGAACGATTCGACGGGCAAGGGTATCCCGATGGGATCGAGCGACGAAGCGATCCCGCTCGTGTCGCGAATAATCGCCGTAGCGGATGCATACAACGCGATGACCTCTGATCGACCGTATCGGGACGCCATGCCAAGCCGGGTTGCTCGATTAAGCTTGGCTCAAGCGATGGACGGCCAATTCGACACCGCGGTGGTGGCCGCTTTTGAAGCGATACTCGCCGGCTCAGACGAGACTATCGCGTTGCGAAGCGGACCGACTTCCTTGAGTTCGCGCAGAGCACGAGGACCTACGAGTCGCTATCCAAGGGGCCGACTTCGATCGCGGATGTCGCGTGACCTCCGCTTTAGCCGCGCCTGTACTGCTATCGCGTTCGGGAACGAACACCGAGTTTGTCGAAGATGCTGTGCACATGCACCTTGACCGTCGACTCGCTGATAAACAGGGCAGCAGCGATCTGGCGATTTGTCATCCCGTCTTCTAGATGCTCGAAGGACCTCGCGTTCGCGCCGGGAGAGCCTGAGCTTGTGGATCTCAAGTGCGAGCGGGTTGGCCAACCGCGGTCGCCAGATCCGCGTCGCCGACGCGCAGACGGCTTGACCATCTCATTTGATTTGGATCTCCGCTGAGTAAGCGTCCGAGGAGCTCGGGTGCGGCCGATAGGCCGTCACCAGCAGGTCGAGTGCGCCGTCTCCTCGCGGCGTCCAGAAACGCGGCAACCATCCGAGGCGCAGCGGATCTCCGCTCTTCAAGGCGACGAGGGCTTCCACAGCCGCTATGAGAACGGTCGGCTCGATCGCCGAGGAAGCTCCCCGTACGTCCTCGACCACCGCGCTCGCCTCGCTAGTCGAGAATCGACGCAAGGACGAGCCTCTCGATCCAAGGGCTCCGCACGGCCGGAAGGGAGCGAATACGGCCGCTCTGGTACGTCCAGCGCCACGGCAGCCTCGTGCCTACCCTCTGTGCGAGGATCCGCAGCTTCACCGCGAGCACATGTGTTCCGCATACCGCTGTGGCCGGCCCGGGCTCTTGCAACGCCTCTCGATCGAGTGATGGGCGGCTGGTCCACTCGACGGCGACCCGCATGAGCTAAGGCGGAGACGCAAAGGGCGTACGGCCGCGCGAAGTCGAGTCGAAAACGGCGAACGAGTTCAAGAACCGATGCCGACCGCGAAGAGCATCGTCGTAGCGAGCTGCAAGCCCTAGCGCATGTCCGTACGAACATCTGGAATGAAGCCCGAACATGCGGATCGCGCACCGCCTCCAACAACTCATAGCGCTCGGTCAGCCTCGGTGAAGTCGAGTTCACCGAGCTTGAACTGGTACCGACGGTTCGTGTAGAGCGCAACGAACGACTTCGATCGGATTCGGACCGGGTAACTCACGGCCGAGCATTCGTCGAAAGTCTCAGCGGCCTCCGGCCGTTCGAGATCGATCGAGGCAGAAGAGTCGGCCCCGAGAGCGGCCTCGCGGCTCTCCTGACTCGTCTGAGCGGCTCCTTCGGCTCGCTCGATAAAGTCGATTGCTTCTTCCTCCCTTGAAGTCTAGGTGGGCGGCCCGTCCCGCGGGCGAAGCGCGCGGAACGTGAACGCGACCCCTCCGCCGTTGAGACTTTCAGCCATGGGTCTGAGCTTCGGTGAATCGCCCTCGACGGAGGGCTGACTTCGGCCCGAGCGAGTGCGAACTCACGTGTGGATCCGGGTTCTTCTTGCGCCAACGCGCACCAGGCCTCGATGGTTGCGAGACGTGCGGTCTCGAGCAGTTCGTCGAGCGCGACGCGAAGAAGAGCTCGAGCTCTAGGGTCAGGTCGTGGCGCGACGATCAGCTCGAATGCAGCTTCCCAGTCTCGACGTCGCGATAGTGGTCAAGCACCGTACTGCCATGTCGGGAGCGCGCGACGATCTTGAGTTGATCGCTCCGTTCAGGAACAGGAGCTTGTCAGCGGATGAAGCTCGAGTTGTCCGTCACGCTCGACCATGACTCCCGACATCGATTGCCGACGACAGACGTGTTCAGCACCTCGGCACCGAGTAGCTCGGCCGCAAGGGCTCGATCAACGACAGGCGCGATCGCGAGCCGAAAAGTCCGGCTTGCACATCGGGAGCGAATGCCTCGAAGACCTCCTTCGCGAAGAAGCGGTACAGCGACTCCGGGAGCTGGTCGAGGCGGTCGATCTTGGTCGGCGAGACGCTCGCTAGTCCGATGACCGCCGGCCACCCGTTCGCGATGGCTAGCAGGCCCGAAGTCGTCGAGCCGCCCCTTTGGGCGAGGACCTCATCCGCCTCTCGGCGGTCCATCGCCAGGTCGGCTCGGCCGATCTCGAACACGTCGCCGTAGATGACCGAGCGGTCTGTCGCCCACGCAGGTCGCCGTCGGCTGGCGACCACGAGCTGGATCGGCGAGGCGGCGATGAGCGTCTCGACGAACCTCTCCGCATCCTTGGCGCCCGCGATCTCCTCGTACTCGTCGATGACGAGCCAGGCGTGGGTCGGCCAGCGCTCGAGGTCTTCCGCAAGTATCTCGGCGAGGACCTCGAGATTGTCGGCTGGCGCCGGAAGCGCGCGGAGGTGCTCGCGCAAGCGCACGTCGCAATCTGGCACTGCGACCGTCGCCGCTCTGGCCAAGCCGAGTGCCAGGGCCGCGACGTCGGTCGAGGAGGGACGAGCGCGGAACCAGGCTGCGATCCGTCCTTCACGTGCGACCCATTGGTCGGCGAGCGTGGTCTTCCCGTAACCGGCCGGCGCGATGAGCGTCGCGATCCGCGCGTTCGCGCCATCGAGGAGCGCGAACAGGCGCGGCCGCTCGATGATCCGGCGGCGGTGAAGCGTCCCACGCCGCGTTGCACTTTCTTCGGCTGTCCCCATGCCGCCTGTCGCTCGTCGTTGGCCGGGCAGAACCTAACACCTCATGTTGCTCGGGCCGCCCGCGGGTCGCCGCGCCGCAGGCGACCCGTCAGCGGTGGCGTCGCGGGCGCTGCGCGGCCGAGAGGGGGTCCTCACCGGTGAGGATGCGAAACGCGATCGGGATCTGACGCCTGCGCTTGACGCCGAGCTTCTGCCGCAGGACGTCGCAGTGAGCCTTGGCCGTTCTGGGGGAGATCCCGAGCCGTGCTCCGACCTCGTCGTTCGAGCAGCCTGCCGCGATCAGGGCGACGACCTCGCGTTGGCGGTCCGTGATCGGAGCGATTCTCCCTCGCGGTGTGGCCAGCTCGATCATGGGCACGAAGCTACTCCCTCGTTCGAGGGACGGCCATTCGCCGAGGGGTGTAAACCGGGGTGTATTTGGCGCCTGCGTCGGCCGGCGAGGCGGCTCTCTCGGCGGGCGTGCAACACTCAGGAACGTGCCCGCGACCGTCATCGTCGGGGCGCAGTGGGGCGACGAAGGCAAGGGGAAGATCGTCGACCTTCTGGCCCAGGAGTCCGAGCTCGTGTGCCGCTACCAAGGCGGGCCGAACGCCGGCCATACGATCGTGGTGGAGGACGAGACGTACAAGATCCGCCAGATCCCGAGCGGGATCGTCGCCGGCAAGCCGAGCGCGATCGGCGCAGGTTGCGTGGTCGACCCGGCCGTCCTGATCGCGGAGCTCGACGAGCTGGAGGAGCGCGGGCACGCGACCGAAGGCCTCCTCTTCCTTTCCGGGAACGCCCACCTCGTCATGCCGTGGCATGTGGCGCTCGACGGCGCACGCGAGCGACGACTCGGCCGCCTACAGGTCGGGACGACGCGGCGCGGGATCGGCCCCGCGTACGCCGACAAGGCCACGCGGATCGGGATCCGGGTCCAGGATCTCCTCGACGGGAAGATCCTTCGCCAGAAGCTGGAGCTCGCGGTGGCGGAGAAGAACGTGTGGCTCGACCGCGTCTACGGCCTCGAGCAGTTCGACGTCGAGGAGGTCGTTCAGGAGCAGCTCGGATACGCGGAGAGGCTCGGACCGTTCGTCGCCGACACGTCGCTCCTCGTCGACCGTGCCTTGCGCGCCGGGCAGAGGGTCCTGTTCGAGGGCGCTCAGGGGACGCTGCTCGACCTCGACCACGGTACGTACCCCTTCGTGACGTCGTCGAGCCCGATAGCGGCCGGAGCCGCAGTCAGCTTCGGGATCGGGCCCAACCGGATCGACGCGGTGCTCGGCGTGGCGAAGGCCTATGTCACGCGGGTCGGCGAGGGGCCGCTGCCCAGCGCGATCGAGGGCCCGACTCACGACCGCGTGCGCGAGATCGGGAACGAGTTCGGCACAGTGACCGGCCGCGAGCGCCGCTGCGGGTGGCTCGACCTCGTGGCACTGCGCTTCGCCGTGCGCGTGAACGGGATCACGTCGCTCGCGCTCACGAAGCTCGACGTACTGTCTGCGTTTCCGGAGCTTCCCGTGTGCGTTCGCTATCGCCTGCCGGATGGGAGCGAGACCGAGGAGTTCCCCGCGCACCAGACGGACTTCCATCATTGCCGTCCCGTCTTCGAGACGCTTCCGGGGTGGGAGCGCGAGATCGGCGACGAGCTCCCGTCCGCGGCACAGGGCTATGTCGAGTTCGTGGAGCGGGGCCTGGACGTTCCGGTGAGCCTCGTCGGGACGGGCGCCGCACGGGAGCGCGTCCTCACGCTCCAGTGAGCGGCGGTCGGCGGATCAGTCCGACCGTCGCAGGAAGAGCTCGGTGAACTCGCGGCACCGCGCATCGCCGTCGAAGCGACAGAGGAACACGTTGTGGTACTCGCGATCGACCGTACCGTCGGCGGCGAGATAGCGCGTGACGCCCACCGCGACCGCGCGGTCGCCTTCGATCGCCCACGGCTGATACTCGGCGGTCCACGATCCGGGCTCGTCCCGGTCAGCCAACCACGCAGCGGCGATCGCAGCCTGTCCCTGCACGGCCTCGTCACCGTCCTCCCACGGGTGGTAGCGGTATACGGCGTCCTCGCTGAAGAGGGCGCGAATGGCGCCCTCGTCGTACGTGCGCCAAGTCTCGACGTAGGCGTCGAGCCAGCGCTGGAACGAGTCCCTCTCCACGCGCACAGCTTATGCCGGGGCCGCGGCGGCGCGAGTGACCGTCGCTACTTAGACTCGGCCGGTGCGAGTGCTGTTGGTCGGGTCGGGAGGACGCGAGCATGCGCTCGCCTGGAAGCTCGCGCAGTCCCCGTCTCTCACCGAGTTGCACGCCGCACCCGGGAGCCCCGGGATCGCGAAACTCGGTGAGTGCCATCCGATACGCGCGGAGGACGCTGAGGGGCTGCTCGCGCTCTCGCATGCGCTGGAGGTCGACCTCGTCGTGGTCGGGCCCGAGGCACCGTTGGTCGCGGGCCTTGCGGACGTGCTCCGTCCTGCGGGAGTGGCCGTGTTCGGGCCGAGCGCGGCGGCTGCTGCGATCGAGGGATCGAAGGCGTTCGCGAAGGAGGTGATGGCCGCTGCCGGAGTTCCGAGCGCCGCGCCGCTTGCCGTCGCCCGACCGCCGTGCGTCGTCAAGGCCGACGGCCTGGCGGCCGGCAAGGGCGTGCACGTTTGCCGGACGCAGGCGGAGCTCGACACCGCGTTGCGCGCCGTATCGGCCCTCGGCGATGCGTTCGTCGTGGAGGAGCTTCTCGAGGGATCTGAGGTATCGCTGCTCGCGCTCTGCGACGGCCGCGAGGCGGCGCCGCTCGTTCCGGCGCAGGATTTCAAGCGCGCCTACGACGGCGACGAAGGGCCGAACACCGGCGGCATGGGCTCGTACGCTCCCGTCGTCGGCCTCGACTCGACTCGGGCCGCCGAGCTCGTCGAGACGATCCACGAGCCGGTGCTCGCGGAGCTGGCTCGTCGCGGGACGCCATTCGTCGGCGTGCTGTTCGCGGGGCTGATGCTGACGTCCGACGGCGTTCGCGTGCTCGAGTTCAACTGCCGCCTCGGCGATCCGGAGGCCCAGTCCGTGCTTCCTCTGTTCGAGGGTGATCTATTGACCGCGCTCGCAGCGGCGGCCGCGAGTGAGCTCGGCGGGGTCGATGTCGCGGCTCGGGACGGTGCGGCGGTAACCGTGGTCCTCGCGGCGCGTGGATACCCGCAGGAGAGCGACCGCGGATCGACGATCGCCGGCATCGACGAGGCGGAGGCGTCCGGCGCGCTCGTGTTCCATGCCGGGACCGCGCGTCAGGGTGAGCGGCTCGTCACGAACGGCGGGCGAATCGTGGGCGTGACGGGGCTCGGCGAGACGGTCTCCGATGCGCGCGCGGCGGCGTATCGGGCGGCCGACCTGATCGAGTTCGAGGGCGCTCGGCGGCGGGAGGACATTGCGTTAGCAGCCGCGGCGGGACAGGGAGTCCAAATCCCGTAGAAACGACCGTTCTGGCCCTGTTCGGTGGGGCCACCCCGGGCCACCACCCACTGCCGAGTCTAGTCGGGAAGTTCATACGAGTGGGACACGGGACCATGCCGAGTCAATGCCAAGTCGTGCCCTGTCGCGGCAGCGCGTGACCACGCGGCCGGCGGCAGGCCGGGTCACTACAATCGCTCCAGTGATTCCGCGCTACTCCCGGCCAGAGATGTCGCGCGTGTGGTCGGAGGAGGCGAAGCTCGAGAGTTGGCTGGCCGTCGAGCTCGCGGCGCTCGATGCGTGGGCGCAGATCGGGACGATCCCTGCCGAGGCGGCGCGCGCGATCCGTGAGCGTGCGGTTGCCCCGTCGCCTGCGCGGGTCGCCGAGATCGAGCTGACGACGCACCACGATGTCGCGGCCTTCGTCGACGCGGTCGCCGGCGAGCTCGGCGAGGACGCCCGCTGGTTCCACTACGGGCTGACCTCCTCCGATGTGCTCGACACCGGTCTCGCGCTCACGATCCAGGACGCCGGACGCATCGTCCTCGACGGGATCGACCGGGCCTTCGCTGACATCGTCACCAGGGCTGAAGAGCACCGCGAGACGCTTACGATCGGGCGGACGCACGGGATCCATGCGGAGCCGACGACATTCGGCCTCAAGCTCGCCGGCTGGGCGTTCGAGCTCACCAGGGACCGGCGTCGACTCGAGGCCGCCCTGGAAGGGCTGCGTGTCGGGAAGCTGTCGGGCGCCGTCGGGACGTACGCGGCGACATCACCCGACGTCGAGCGCATCGCCTGTGAGGCTCTGGGGTTGGAGCCGGCGCCGAGCTCGACGCAGATCATCCAGCGCGATCGCCACGCCGAGCTCCTGTCCGCTCTCGCCCTTCTCGGCTCGTCGCTCGAGCGGTTCTCGCTCGAGATCCGCCACCTGGCGCGCACCGAGGTGCGCGAGGTCGAGGAGCCGTTCGGTCGAGGGCAGAAGGGCTCGTCGTCGATGCCGCACAAGCGAAACCCGATCACCGCCGAGCGGATCTGCGGGCTCGCGCGCGTCGTACGTGGCCACGCGCAGGTCGGGCTCGAGAACGTCGCGCTCTGGCACGAGCGCGACATCTCGCATTCGTCCGCAGAGCGGGTGGTCATCCCTGACGCGTTCCTCGCCGTCGACTACATGCTCGACCGTTTTGCGTGGCTCGTCGGCGGTCTCGTCGTGCGTCCCGAGCGGATGCGCGAGAACCTCGACTCGACCGGTGGACTCTTCCTCAGCCAGCGGCTGCTCCTGGCGCTCGTCGAATCGGGGCTCGACCGGGACGAGGCGTACCGCCTGGTGCAGCGCCATGCGATGCGAGCATGGGACGAGGGTCTCGACTTCCGTGAGCTCGTCCGAGCGGATGCCGAGATCGCCGGGCGCGTGGACCTCGACAGCGCCTTCGACCTCGACGCCTTCACCGAGCACGTCGACGTGATCTTCGCCCGGCTGCGAAGCGTCGCCCGCCAGGGGGAGGCAGTTCGTGCCTGACGTCGTCCACGTCGCGAGCGGCAAGGTGCGCGAGATCTTCGCTCTCGACGACGAGCGGCTGCTGCTGGTCGCGAGCGACCGGCTCTCCGCCTTCGACGTCGTGCTCCCGACGCCGATTCCGGACAAGGGCCGCGTGCTGACGGGCCTCTCGGCGTTCTGGTTCTCGCGTACGCGGGAGATCGTGCCGAACCATCTCCTGGAGATCCGACCGGACGGGCGAACGCTCGTCTGCCGGAAGCTGGAGATGCTCCCGATCGAGTGCGTGGTTAGGGGCTACCTCGCAGGCTCCGGATGGCGGGACTATCGCGAGACGGGCGCGATATGCGGCCATCGGCTGCCCGAGGGCATGCGCGAGTCCGAGCGGCTCCCCACGCCGATCTTCACGCCCGCGACGAAGGCGACCGACGGCCACGACGAGAACATCGACGAGGGGCGGGCGGCGGAGCTCTGCGGGCCGGACGCGTACGAAGCGGCGAAACGTGCCTCGCTCGAGCTCTACGACTTCGGTGCGGCTCACGCGGAGGCGCACGGAATCATCCTCGCGGACACGAAATTCGAGCTCGGCTGGGCCCCCGACCGGACGATCACGCTCGGTGACGAGGCGCTCACGCCCGACTCGTCGCGGTTCTGGCCGCTGGACGGCTATGCCCCCGGGGGTGCGCAGCCCTCGTTCGACAAGCAGTTCGCCCGCGACTGGTGTGAGGCGTCCGGCTGGGACAAGACGCCTCCGGGGCCAGAGCTTCCGAGCGATGTCGCTGCCGGGACGCGCGCGCGCTACGAGGAGGCCTTCGAGCGACTCACGGGCATCGGGTTCGACCGGTATCTCGCGGATCCGGAGATCGTGCTCGAGTGAAGGCGACTGTCCTCGTGCGGCCGAAGGAGGGCATCCTCGATCCACAAGGCGAGGCGGTCGAGGGCTCGCTCCGCAAGCTCGGCTTCGCTGTCTCGCACGTGCGGGTAGGGAGGGTCATCGATCTCGAGCTCGATGCCGAGGGGTCGGGCGATGCGCGGATACAGCTCGACCTGATGTGCTCGGAGCTGCTGGCGAACCCGCTGATCGAGAGCGTCCAGGTCCAGCTCGATGAGGGTTGAGCCGTGACGAGCCGCCCGCTCGTCGCCGTCGTCGTCTTCCCGGGCTCCAACGACGACCGGGATGCCGCGTGGTCACTCGGCGCCGTCGGCGCGGAGCCTGTCCTCGTCTGGCACGACGAGCATGAGCTTCCGGCTGGGACCGGGGCGGTGGTACTCCCAGGCGGGTTCTCGTACGGTGACTATCTGCGCTGCGGAGCGATCGCCAGCCTCGCGCCGGCCATGGCGGCCGTACGTCGCTTCGCGGCCGGCGGCGGCCCCGTACTGGGAATCTGCAACGGTTTCCAGACCCTCTGTGAGGCGCGCATGCTCCCCGGCGTCCTTCGCCCGAATCACCAGCTCGAGTTCGTCTGCCGCGACGTCACGGTGCGCGTCGAGAACGCCGACACGATGTTCACCCGCCGGCTAGCGGACGACCAGGAGCTCGTCATCCCTGTGAAGCACGGCGAGGGCGCGTGGTACGCGGACGAGGGGCAGTTCATGGCGCTTGCCGCGCGAGGCCGCCAGATCGTCCTGCGCTACGTCGAGGACGTGAACGGCGCGCTCGGAGCGGTCGCCGGCGTCGTCAACGAGGCCGGGAACGTGATGGGTCTGATGCCCCACCCGGAGCACGCGGTCGACCCGTTGCTGGGATCGGCGGACGGAGGGCTCCTGCTCGCAGCTCTCGTGGATGCTGCCGCCGAGCACACGCTCGCCGTCGCACAGTCGTAGTCCTGCGCTCTCATAGACCCAGCGCTTCTCCGAGTACGGGCGCGCGCTCGAGCGCCGCCCGCAGCCGCTCGATGTCACGCGCCCGCATCGTGACGGGACCGCGCCGCGCGGTTCCTTCGGTCGTGTAGGCGAAGCGGACGAGGCGCTCGCCGCTTCCGGCCTCGAGCAGCTGCACGAGGACTGAGAACCGCTTCGCTCCTGCGCGCTGGGGTACCGCGACCTCCTCGACGATGCCCGCCGGTCCCCACGGGGTCGCAACCAACCGAGGCTTCGCCTGTGCCACCGCCATACGTCGAGGGTACGGCGAATCGGATCACGCATGGGAAACACGTTCGTGCCAAGTGTGCGACAACCGCTGCTCGCCTAGGCGAGCAGCTCGACCAGCAGGCGCCGCTACCGCGCGCCGCGCTCGATGAGCTCGATCCGATACTCGTCGGGATCGCGGACGAAGCAGATCCGGGAGCCGCCCTCGCTCACCTGGTACGGCGGGCGCTCCGGCTCGATCCCGTGCTCCGTGGAGAGCGCCTCGAGCGTTGCGTCGAGGTCGTCGACGCCGACCGCGACGTGCCCGTAGCCGGTGCCGACGTCGTATACGCGCCCGTCGTGGTTGAAGGTCAGCTCGAGGACGTTGTCCTGATCGCCGATCGAGAAGAAGTAGTTCGTCGCCTCCCGCTCGCCGTTCCGGACGATGTCCATGTCGCGGCTGAAGCGGAAGCCGAGCGCTTCGTAGAACGCACGGCTCTTCGCGGGGTCGGTGATCCGAACCATGGTGTGCAGGAAGGAAGGCATGCACCGAGCCTACTAGAGGCCGCTCGAGCGTCAGTGCGAGAGCCGTCCGTGTGCGTCGAGCAGCGCGAGCACGTCGTCGTGCGGGAGCGCCTTCCCGACCCGGCCGTTGCGCCCCTCGATCCCCGGCGCCGCCCAGAGCGCGTTCAGCACCGCCTCCTCGGTGGCGTCGACCACGGCCTCGAAGACGTCGTTCAGCTCGCGGTCCGGAACGGTTGCGGCGGGCGCCTCGCCTCTCGCCGCCCGACCGGGTGGGGCGAAGGCGAGGAAGATCTCGCCGCTGCCATGGTGGGCCACGGAGCCGGTACGGGCGAGGCCGAGGCCCGCCCGCCGCGCCACCCGCTCGAGCTGACCCGCCGACAGCGGGGCGTCCACGGCGACGACCGCGATGCAGCTCCCCACCCTCCCGCGCGGCGATCCCCCGTCACCGAGCAAGTCTCCGACCGGGACGCCGTCGACCACGAGCCCGGGCGGTGCGGAGAAGTTCGCAAGCACGAGCACGCCCACGGCGCTGCCTAGAGTCGGCGCGATGCGGCTCGAGGTCCCGATTCCGGCCTTGTAGCCCTTCGTCAGCATCCCCGTGCCCGCGCCTACAGCGCCCTCGGCGACAGCTCCTCCCTCCGCCGCGCGGAGCGCGGCCCGGCGTCCGCCGCCTCGACCTGGACGACGCGGCTCTCGGAGAGCCAGCTGTCGTCGCACTCGCCGACGACCGGGATGACGAAGTCCTCGACGCCGACCCGCGAGTCGTATGCGACCGCGGCCTCGACGGCGCCGTCGTACACGCGCCCGACCGCATGCGTGGACGTCAGATAGACGGGCGTCTCGAGCAGTCCCCATTCGGCGATCGCGATCGACCCCGTCAACTCGCCGGCTCCGTTCAGCACCGCGGTCCCGGCCGGAACCGGCGCGCCGAAGATCGTCTCGACGGGAGCGGGGAGGATGGCGGTTACGCCCGTGCGTGCGATCCCCCGCCCGTCGGGAGGCTCCGGCTCGTCGCGCCAGATCGTCACATGGCCGACTGTGATGCCCGCGACGTCGGTGATCGCGTTCGCCAGACCCGCCTCGAACCGCCCGATCCGGAGGCCGAGCTCGCGCAGGCGCGGTCCGCGAGATTCAGGGGCCGGCACGCGCGCGAGACTACCCGCCCGTCTCAACTGTGGTGATAATCGCCGGACACCCCGACTCCGGAGGCTGATCACCCGTGAGACCCGTCACCCGTGCTGCCGCAGCAGCCCTCGCCGCCGTCCTCGCCCTCGCCATTGCGACCGTCGCCTCGGCTCAGTCCGACGACGAGAAGGTCGTGCTCACTGTCGGTCTGACCCAGGACCTGGACAGCCCCAACGTCACGGTCGGCGAGCTCGTCTCGTCGTACGAGGTCTGGAACCTCCAGTACCCGACGCTCACCGACCTCGCCGCGGACGACTTCGCGGTCACGCCCGGCATCGCCGAGTCCTGGAGCTCGGAGGACGGCAAGCGGTGGACGTACACGCTGCGCGAAGGGCTCGAGTGGTCCGACGGCACGCCGCTGACTGCCGAGGACGTCGCCTACACGATCAACCGCTCCCGCGAGGAGTCGTGGCTGAACCACACGTCGACGGTCGCGAACCTCACGGCCGAGGCGACGGACGATCGCACCGTCGTCGTGACGTCGAGCGTGAACGACCCGAAGCTCCCCGGGCTCTCCGTCTACATCGTCCCGAAGCACATCTACGAGAAGATCGACGCCGCCTCGATCACCAAGTACGAGGCCATGGACGGCGTGTCCGCGGGGCCGTTCTCCCTGAAGGAGTGGAAGAAGGGCCAGTTCTGGCGCATGGAGGCGAACCCGAACTACTGGCGCGGCCAAGTCCCGATCGACGAGGTCGTCTTCCGTGTCTTCCGGAACCCGGACGCGATGGTGGCAGCCCTGCAGAGCGGCGAGCTCGACGCCGCGCACAACGTGCCGTCATCGGCGTTCCCCAGCCTCGAGACCGCTGAGGGCATCGTCGCCGTCCAGGGAGAGCAGGGCAGCTTCGACTACCTCGTGATGAACAGCTACGCGGACAAGCCTCCGCGAGACACGTCGAAGTTCGAAGCACCGCACCCGGCGTTGCGCGATCCCCGCTTCCGCGAGGCGATCGCCCACGCGATCGACAAGGAGACGCTCGTCGAGCGCGTGCTGTCGGGGATCGGTACGCCCGGAACGACGATGAGCCCGAGCCCGGATCCGGCGTGGATCCCCGAGATCAGCGCCGAGGACGACTACGAGTTCGACCTCGAGAAGGCGAATCAGATCCTTGACGACGCCGGATACACGGACTCCGACGGCAACGGCGTCCGCGAGTACGAGGGCGAGGACATCGTCCTCCGCTACGCGATCCGCTCGGAGTCGGAGTACTCGAAGCCGTACGCCGAGTTCATCACGGGCTGGCTGGAGGACATCGGGATCCGCACGACCCTCTCCACGTACAACGACTCGCAGCTGATCGAGGTGGCGGGCAAGGGCGACTTCGACCTCTACGTCTGGGGCTGGGTGCCGTTCGTCGATCCCGACCCGATGCTCTCGTACATGAAGTGCGACCAGATCTCGGTCGACGCGTCGGACTTCTCGAACTACTACAACGACACCGGTATCTGCGACCCGGTGTACGACCGGCTCTACAAGCGGCAGAACACGGAGCTCGACAAGGACGCCCGCCGGGGGATCGTCCACGACATGCTCGAGCGCTGGTACGCGGACGCCGGGTACGTCGTGCTCAATACCAGCCCGGATCTCCAGGCCTACCGCACGGACCGCTTCGAGGGCTGGGTGCACCAGCCGGCCGAGGTCGGGCCGGTCCTGTTCTCGAACTCGTCCCCCTCGTACTGGAACCTCACGCCGATCGCGTCGTCGGGCGACAGCGGCGGCCTGTCGACGGCCGCGGTCGCCGCGATCGTGTTCGCCGGCGCGCTAGGCCTCGCGCTCGTCGCGTGGTTCTTCATTAGAAGGCGGACAGTGGAGGAGCGCGAGTAGCGGCCGTCGGCGGGAACCAGAGGAGATGAGCGTCCGGCTCGCCGTCGGGAAGTTTCTCGGCGCGTTTGCGACGCTCGCATTCGTCCTCGTCTTCAACTTCTTCCTCTTCCGCATCGTGGAGGGGAACCCGGTCGCAACGCTCTATCGCGGCCGGAACCTGACCGACGCACAGCGGGACGAGCTGACGCACCAGTTCGGGCTCGACGGATCGAAGCTCGAGCAGTTCGTGCGCTACCTCGAACAGACGTTGCAGCTCAATCTGGGTCGCTCGTACGCCACGAACCAGCCGGTTCTCGAGGAGATCTGGGCCGCCGCGCCGCAGACGATCGCGCTCGTCGGCGTCGCCACGATCCTCTCGATGGTGATCGGGATCCTCATGGGCATCTCCGCGGGCTGGCGGCGGGGAACGAACAGGGACCGCCTGCTGACGTCAGGGTCGATGACGACCTGGTCGACCCCGGACTTCTGGCTCGGGATGATCCTCCTCACCGTCTTCGCCGTGCGGCTCGGCCTCTTCCCGACGGGCGGCATCGAGGATCCGTCGTCCGACGCCGGCGGGCTCGGCAAGCTCTTCGACCAGGCCTGGCACATGACGCTTCCGTGCCTCACGCTGGCGATCGCGTACGTCGGCGAGTTCGCGCTCGTGATGCGGTCGTCGATCCTCGACGTCATGCGCGAGGACTACCTGACGCTCGCGCGCGCGAAGGGACTCCGTGACGCGCAGGTGCGGGACCGGCACGCCGTGCGTAACGCGCTGCTCCCGTCGACCGCGCTGATCGCGATCAACTTCGGCTTCGTCCTCTCCGGTGCGATCGCGGTCGAGACCGTGTTCTCGTGGCCGGGGCTCGGCCTGCTCACGACCGAGTCGTTGGCGGGGCCGGACCTACCGATGCTCCAGGGTCTCTTCCTCGTCTTCAGCGCATCGGTGATCGTGTTCAACCTCCTGGCCGACCTCCTTTACCCATTCCTCGACCCGCGGGTGCGGTACGCATGACCTCGCTTGCGTGGGGACGTAGGAAGCGGGCGCTTGGTCGCACCTGGGCCGAGTACCGGCGCGACCGCGAAGGGATGACCGGGCTGATCGTGCTCGCGATCTTCGTCGCGGTTGCCCTGCTCGCACCACTTCTCGCCGACGAGAGCCAGCTGAGCGCGGTCAACACCACCGACAACGAGGTCTGGGCGCCGCCCTCGGCGCACCCTCCGCTCGGCACGGACAACCTCGGCCGACCGGTCTGGGATCAGCTCGTCTACGGCTCCCAGGTCTCCTTGCTCGTCGGGGTGGCCGCGACCCTGATCGCGATCGTGATCGGCACGTTCGTGGGTGCGGCGGCTGGGTTCTTCGGCGGCTGGGTCGACGCCGTTCTCAACCGTCTCTCGGAGTGGTTCCTCGTCATCCCGTTCATTCCGCTCGCGATCGTGCTGGCGGCGATCCTGGGGCCGTCGCTCCAGAACATCATCCTCGTGATCGGGGTCACGTCGTGGCCGGTTACGGCCCGGCTCATCCGTGCGCAGGTGCTCACCGTCAAGCAGCGCCTGTTCGTCGAGCGGAGCCGCGCGCTCGGCGCGTCGAGCGCGCACGTCCTCGGCCGGCACATCCTCCCGAACGTGATGCCGCTGGTCGTCGCGAACGCGACGCTGACAGTGCCGATCGCGATCCTCTCGGAGACCACGCTCGCTTTCCTCGGGCTGGGTGATCCGCTTCGCGTCTCCTGGGGCTCGATGCTCGACGACGCGTTCTCGTCGGGGGCGCTCGGCCGCGAGGCATGGTGGTGGTACCTGCCGCCGGGCCTCTGCGTCATCGCCGTCGTGCTGGCGTTCACCTTGGTCGGACGCGCGCTCGAGGTGATCATCGATCCGCGGCTTCGTGCGGGGCTGCGCGGATGAGCGATCCGCTCCTCAGCGTCCGCGATCTCGGCGTGCGCTACCGGACCGACGCGGGGGACGTCCCTGCCGTGCGAGGCGTGTCGTTCGGTCTCGACCAGGGCGAGACACTCGGGCTCGCGGGCGAGTCGGGCTGCGGCAAATCGTCCGTCGCGGGTGCGCTCCTGCGCGTGCTTCCGCGCGGGACCGAGGTCACCGGCGAGGTCCTGCTCGACGGCGAGGACGTGCTCACGATGAGACCGGGACGCCTGCGGGCTGTGCGTTGGACCGAGCTCTCGATCGTGTTCCAGGGGGCGCTGCACTCGCTCAACCCGGTGTACCAGGTCGGGGACCAGATCGTCGAGGCGATCGAGATCCACCGGCAAGGAGGGGCGAAAGCGCGGGTCGCGGAGCTGCTCGAGCTCGTCGGCCTCCCGGCACGTCGCGCCCGCGACTACCCGCACCAGCTCTCGGGTGGCCAGCGGCAGCGGGTGCTGATCGCGCTCGCGCTCGCCTGCAATCCGCGGATACTCGTCGCCGACGAGCCGACGACCGCGCTCGACGTGATGGTGCAGGCCCAGGTCCTCGCGCTGCTCGAGAAGCTCCAGAGAGAGCTCGGGCTCGCGATGATCTTCATCACACACGACCTCTCGACGCTCACCGACGTGTGCAAGCGGATCGCCGTCATGTACGCCGGGCGGATCGTGGAGGACGGTCCGAGCAAGGACGTCTTCGAGCGACCCGCGCACCCCTACACGGCGGCGCTCGCAGCGGCGTTCCCCGTGATCGGCGACCAGGCGTTCCGGATGAACCCGTCAGGTCTCGGCGGCGACCCGCCCGACCCGCGCGCGCTGCCGAGCGGCTGCCCCTTCCACCCACGCTGCCCGGTAGTCCGGGACGACTGCTCGAGGACGGAAGTGGAGCTCTGGGCTGCGGGCGACTCGCGCCGCTCTGCGTGTGTCCGCGTTCTCGACGGATCGGCGCCGTCGCAATGACCGAGACGCTGGTCGAGACCCGAGACCTGCACGTGCGGTTCCGCGGGCGAGGGGGAGCAGTGGCGCGTGCGGTCGACGGCGTCAGCCTCTCGGTGCCGCGTGGCCAGGTGCTGGCGCTCGTCGGCGAGTCCGGGTGCGGGAAGACGACCCTCGCGCGAACGATCCTCGGGCTGGAGCGGCCGGCCGATGGCGAGGTGCGGTTCGAAGGGGAGGCGATCCGTTACCAGACCTCGTACCTCCGAAAGTACCGCGGCAAGGCGCAGATGGTGTTCCAGGACCCGATGGGCGCGCTCAACCCGCGTCAGACCGTCTACGAGGCGGTCGCCGAGGGGCTCAGGATCCAGAAGGTTCCCGGCGACGAGGTGGCGCGTGTCGAGAACGCGCTCTCGCGCGCCGGCCTGCGCCCGCCCGAGCGCTTCTTCCAGCTCTATCCGTACGAGCTCTCCGGCGGGCAGCGCCAGCGCGTCGTGATCGCCGGCGCGATGGTGCTCGAACCGTCCCTGCTCGTCGCCGACGAGCCCGTCTCGAGCCTCGACGCGTCGGTGCGCGGCGAGATCCTCCAGCTCATGCTCGCGCTCGTTCGCGAGGAGGGGGTGACGATCCTCGTGGTCACGCACGATCTCGGGCTCGCGTGGAACATCGCCGACCGCATCGCCGTGATGTATCTCGGCCGGATCGTCGAGGAGGGCCCGGCCGAGGAGCTGCTCTCGAATCCGCGCCACCCGTACACGCGCGCGCTCCTGTCGGTGGTCCCGGAGGTCGAGGAGATGGAGCAGCAGATCCTCGTCGGGGAGGCCCCGGATCCCACGCAGATACCGCCTGGCTGCCGCTTCCATCCGCGCTGTCCGCTCGTGGCCTCGCAGGAGGCGGCCAGGCTGGGGATCGAGGAGCGCTGCCGCGGAGAGGACCTCGGGCTCGAGCCGATCGGCGGTGACCTGCACGGTGGGCACCGTGCGGCCTGCTTCGCGGTCTCGCGCTCGGCTTAGACCTGGTGCGGCCGGCCGAGGAGGCCGAACGTCAGCCGGCGAAGGCGTTCGCGGCGCCGCTCGTCACGCTCGTCTTCGCGGCGATGGCGTTCTCGCATGCGCTCGAAGAGATCTTCGAGCTCGCGGGTTTGCTGGTCGTACCTGGCCCAGTACGCAGCGTCTCTAGCGCGCTTCGCCATCCTCGTCTTCCTCCTCTGCTTGGGCGATACGGGCGATGTTTGCATCGATCCTCATAAGGATCACGAGCAGTCCATTCACCTCTTCTCGGGTGAGCGTGGGCTCGCGGCGTCGCCGACGGAACACGATCTCATGGTGCCGTGTGCGACTGGCGCGACGCAAGACGGCCGAACGGGGCGCGGCTACTGCAGACGGCGGGGGATCGTGCGCTCGAAGCGGCGCTCGACGCGGCCGAGCTCGCCGTCGACCTCCTCTACGACGACGTCGACGCCGACGTGGTACGCCTCGACGTCGGAGCGGAGGTCGAGGCGGGCTTCGGTCTCCACCGTCGTCTCGGGCCACGCGATGCGATAACGGGCCGCGCCCCGGGCCCAGGCTTTCGCCGGATCCCCCGGCGAGACCCCGACCGCGCCTTCGTAGCGCTCCTCGATCCTCGCGCCGAACGCCCCTTCGTAGTCGGAGCCGTAGCTCGTCACCGCCCGCGCCTCGCCCTCGTCGCGCTCGACGCGCCATGCAGCCGGCGGCCCGTCGTCCTCGTCCGGTTCCTTCGGCGGAGGCGGCGGAAGCTCCGGGCCCGGTACGACAGGCGGGCCATCGAGCACCGGCAGCGTCAGCTCGACGGACGCGCGCTCGATCCCGAGCGAGCCGCCGTCGGGAGGCGGCCAGATGTTCGGCCAGTCGGTGCCCGCGAGCGAGAGCCGGAGGCGATGGCCCTGCTCGAGCGTCCACGAGGTCGCCTCCAGCTCGATCTCGACGGCGGTCGGGAGGCCGGGCTCGAGCGGCTCCGGCGTGTCGTGCCCGCTGCGGTGCGTGAGGTTGAGGATCCCGCGCGTCACGAGCGCGGACGTCCCGTCCGGGAAGACGTCGCAGAGCTTCGCGGACAGGTACGCGACCGGCGTGGGCGCCGTGACCGTGAGCTGCACGCGCGGGTGGCCGAGCACGTCCAGCTCACTCGCGAGCGGATCCCAGTCGTAGGTGAGCGAACGCGCATCGTCCCCGCGCTGGTCGTCCGGGAGCACCCAGGGAGGCTTGCCCGCGCACGAGATCCACGCAGCCGTTCCCACGTCTCCCCGGACGTCGACGAGGTCGGTGCCCTCGCCCGGCGGCCGCAGAACGTCCTCGCGCAGCCTCGCCGGCGGCCACAGAGGCTCCGCCCGCCACTCGCCCCGGATCTCGGCGAGCTCGGGCGCCGGCCGCGTCGAGCGCCGCGCGAAGTACACGAGCCGGAGGCTCCTCGTCGATCCCGTTGCGATCGTCGCGCAGCCAGCGCGAGAACCAGCGGATGAGCTCGGGCACGAGGTCGATGTGCGGGCCGGGAACCGACGTCGCGGGCGACATGTGGCTCCAGGGGCCGATCAGCACGCGTGTCGGACACCGGAGCCGCTCGAGCGCACGGAACGCGATGTTGGTGTAGCCGTCGGCCCAGCCGGCGACGATCATCGTCGGGCAGACGATCCGCTCGTAGCGCGGGCGGAGCGAGCCGTGGCGCCAGTACGGCCCGTCGACCTGCTCCTCGAGCCAGCCGAGGAGCCACGGCTCGGTTCCCTCGATCCGCCGCCGCCACTCGTCGCGCCAGCCGTCGCCGAACACCTCGGGCACGGGCGGCAGCACGTTGCAGGCCGCCATGTAGAGCACCCAGTCGACGAGGTCGAGCGCCTTGAGCGCGCCGCCCATGTAGTGGACGTCGTCCGTGTAGCGGTCGTCGGACGCGTAGATCGGGGCGATCGCGCCGAGCGCGGGTGGCCGCTCCATCGCGACCTGGATCGAGTTGAACCCGCCCCACGAGGTCCCGTACATGCCGACGCGCCCGGTGGACCAGTCTTGCTCCGCGAGCCATGCGATCGCCTCGCACACGTCCGCCTGCTCCTGCGGGTGGTACTCGTCGAGCGCGATCCCGGTGGAGGAGCCGGTCCCGCGGAGGTCGAGCCGGCAGACCGCGAACCCACCCTCGCCGCACAGGCGCCGGCACTCGGAGTCGTAGGACGAGGTCAGGTCGTCCATGCGATACGGGAGCGCCTCGAGGAGCACCGCCGCCGGCAGCTCGTCCGGAAGGAAGAGCCTGGCCGCGAGCCGCGCCCCGTCCGACATCGAAATCCAGGCGCGCCGTTCCTCCATGGGCGCGGATCCTAGGCGGCGCTCTAGGATCGCCGGTCGTGGACCTCCGCCTCTCCCCCGAGCAGGAGGCCCTCCGCGAGGGGGCGGACTCGTTCGCGCGCGGGCTGCGTCCGGTGCTCGAGGCCGACCCGGAGTGGCGCCGCCAGGGGATGCTCTCGGACGGCGACTCGCGCGAGGTCACGCGGGAGCTCGGGCGCGCCGGCTACATCGGGCTGACCTGGCCCGAGGAGGTCGGCGGCCGCGGTCACTCGCACGTCGACACGGCCCTCGTCGAAGAGGCGCTCGGTTACCACTGGCTGCCGCTCTCGCTCTACCTCCTCTCGTACAAGACGGTCGGGTGCGCGCTCGAGCGCTTCGGCTCGCCGGAGCTCCGCGAGCGGCTGCTGCCCGCGATCGCGCGCGGCGAGCTCATGTTCTGCCAGGGCTTCTCCGAGCCCGGCGCGGGGAGCGACCTTGCAGCGCTCACGTCACGTGCGGAGCTCCGCGGCGACCGCTTCGTCGTCGACGGGCGCAAGATCTGGACGTCGAGCGCGTGGCTCGCAGACTGGATCTACCTCGCGGTCCGCACCGACCCAGGCGAGCAGCGGCATCGAGGGCTCTCGGTCCTCGTTGCGCCCATCGACACGCCGGGGATCGACGTGCGGCGCTTCCCCGTCCTCGGCGGCGGCCACCTGTGCGAGGTCTTCCTCGACGGTGTCGAGATCCCCGCGGACAACCTCGTCGGCGACCTGAACGGCGGCTGGGACGTGCTCCTGCACACCCTCGACTTCGAGCGCATCACGGCAGAGAAGCTCGGCGGGCTCGCGTGGGTGCTCGACGGGCTCGAGGCGCGGCTGGAAGAGACCGGCGCGCTCGAGACGGAGTGGCCACGCATCGGGCTCCTCCGTGGCGAGCTGGCGGCGGCGAGGCTCCTCTCGCTGCGCGCCGCCGACCTGCTCGACCGCGGGGAGCCCGCGAGCGCCGCGTCCGCGATGGCGAAGCTCGCCGGAGCCCGTCTCACGCAGCGGCTCGCGCGCGAGGCGGTCGACCTGCTCGGGCTCGAAGGGCTCGCGGACGGCGATCCCGCCGCTCCGCTCGAGGGCCGCGCCGGAGCGCTGCATCGCGCGGCCGTCGGCGCGACGATCTCGGGCGGCGCGGCCGAGATCCTGGAGCTCGTGATCGCGCGCCGGGGGCTCGGGCTCGGATGACCGCTCCACTCGAAGGCATCCGCGTCGTCGAGTACGCGCAGTACGTCGCCGGCCCGCTCTGCGGCGTCCTCCTGGCGGATCTCGGGGCGGAGGTGGTCAAGGTGGAGCCGCCCGCCGGGGACGGGTATCGCCACGTCATGCCCGTGGCACAGGGCTTCGGCCGCTACTTCGTGCCGCTCAACCGTGGGAAGCGCTCGGTCGTGCTCGACCTGAAGACGGACGCTGGGAGGCGCGAGAGCGCGCGTCTTCTGGGGACGGCCGACGTCGTCCTCCACAACTACACGCCCGACCGAGCCGGCGCGTTCGGGCTCGACTGGGGGACCGTGCACGCGTCGAGCCCGAAGCTCGTCGTCGGGCTCGTGAGCTCGTTCGGCCCGGACGGGCCGCTCGCCGGCGAGCCGGCGTACGACCTCGTCGCCCAGGCGCACTCGGGCTTGCTCACGGCGCACGCGTCGCCGGGAGACCGCGTGCCCGTGCGCGCCGGCGGCATTCCGGTCGCCGACCTGACCGCAGGGATGCTTCTCTCCACTGCCGTCCTCGCCGCGCTCGTCCGCGCCCGCGAGACGGGTGTCGGCGAGCTGGTCGAGATCTCGCTGCTCGAGGCCGCGCTCGCCGTGCAGGTGCAGGATCTCGTGTGGCTCGAGGGCGAAGACGAGGGGCCGCGTATGGCCGACCGGGCGCTGCTCGACGCCAGGGCGGGCGAGATCGCGGGCGACGTGGCGATGAACCCGTACTACCGGTGCTTCGAGGCCGCGGACGGGTTCGTCGCAGTCGCATGCCTGAACCCGGCCCAGCGCCGAGCATTCCTCGCGCTCTTCGGGCTCGAGGACAAGACGATCGAGGCCCCGGACCTCGTTCCCGAGGATCCCGCCGTGCTCGCGGAGAAGCGCGCGCTCGTGGCCGAGATCGAGCGTGCGTTCGAGGGTCACTCGGTCGAGACCTGGCGCGAACGGCTGCGCACCGCCGGTGTCCCGTCTGCTCCGGTCCACGCACGTGAGGGTGTCGGTACGGATCCGCAGATCGTCGCCTCCGGCCTCGTCGGCGAGATCGACCAGCCGGGGATCGGGCCGGTGCGTCTGCTCGCGCCCTTCGTTCGGCCCGGTCGCCCGCTCGAGCCCGCGCCGGAGCTGGGCGCCGACACCGACGCCGTGCTCGGGGGGCTGCCGTGACGTTCGAGGTCGCCGAGGAGCTCCGGCTCTTCGCGGACGCGCTGCGGGCGGCGATCCGCGGGTGGGAAGCTCCGCGCGAGGACGAGCTCGGCACCTGGCAGGACGACCGCGACGACGCGCTCGCGGCCCGCGTCGCGGCCGCGGGCTTCGCCGACCTCGCCGACCCCGAGCTGCGTGGCGCAGCGGTCGCGGGCGGGATGGAGCTCGGCCGCGTCGTCGCGCCGCTCTGCCTCATCGACGAGCCCACTCTCGGAGCGCCCCTCGCCCTCCAGGGCCGCGCGCGTCACGGAACCGGCGCGGCCTCGCTCGCGGTGCCGCTTGCGGGCGGTGGGCTCGGGCTCGGCGCGCTCGTTTCGCGGCCCGTTCCCGAGCCGACGCTGGACCGGACCGGAACGGTGCGTGTCGACGTCAGCGACGTGACGCCCCTCGAGCCGGACGAGGCGCACGCGCGCTTGGCCGCCTGGAGCTGCGCGACGCTCGGCTACCTGGCCGGGCTCGCCGACAGCGCTCTCGTGCTCGCCGTGGAGCATGCGCGGACGCGAGAGCAGTTCGGCGCGCCGCTCGCGTCGCAGCCGGCGGTGCAGTCAAGGCTCGCCGCCGCCGCGCTTGCCACCGACGGGATCGCGCTCGTGGCCTGGTCGTCCGCGCACGCCGACGCGGCGGTGCCCGCATCCGAGCTCACGTGGGCATCAGGCGCATGCGGTGAGGTCGCCGCGACCGCACAGCAGGTGCACGGTGCGCTCGGGTTCGCGCTCGAGACCGGCCTGCACCGCTTCCACCGCCGCGCCCGCTCGGTCCAGAGCTGGACGTCAGCTGTCTGCGCCGAGACGCGCTAAGCCCGCCTCCCGCCAGGCCGGCGACAGCACCTCCCCGATCGCCCATTCGAGCCACTCGATCCGAGCCGTGATCGTTCGGATGCCGCCCTCCAAGACGATCCGGAACGTCTTCCCCTCCCGGCCCGTGCCCGTCGGCTCCTCGCGGATGCGCTCGAGCTCGTCGAGGACACCGCGCCAGTACGTGCGCTCGGCCTCGAGCTGGCTCGCCGCCTCCTCGGGCTCGAGCAGCCAGAGGAAGAACGGCCGGAGCGTCGCCTCGCTGCGCACGCGCCGGTCCGGCTCCGTGTCGCGTAGCCACCGCCGGATCTCGGCGATGCCGGCCTCCGTCACCGCGTACGTCTTCGAGCCGCGCGGCCCGGTCGCCGCCTGCTCGATCAGCCCGTCTTCGAGAAGCCGGGCGAGCTCGGGGTAGATCTGGCTGTGGCTCGCCGGCCAGGCGTAGGCAAGCGACTGCTCGAAATGCTTGAGCAGGCCGTAGCCGGTCCGCGGCTCGTCGGCGAGGGCTCCCAGAAGGGCATGGCGGAGCGACATCGTTATGTCAGACTTGACATGTCAACTGTTTCACGATAAATGATTCCACAGCGATGCGGACGATCGATGTGGCGATCGGCTCGGCTGCTGGCGATCCTCGTCGTAATCGGTCGCCGCGGCGACCTCCGTGCCGTCGGCGTCCGCGGTGTCCGGCGAGCTTCGCGTCGTCTACGTCCTCGCGACGTGGGGCCCGACGCCGTTCACGCAGGCCGATTTCGAGCGCGTCGCCTCCGAGACGGACGCGTACTTTCGCGCGTCGTCATCCGGCCGGCTGTCGATGCCCGGCACGTTCGTCGGCCCGGTCCAGCTGCCGCGCGCGGTCTTCGACAGCTGCGACGCCACGGTGATCCGCAACGCCGCGCCGGCGTCGGTCTTCGCCGGCTTCGACCGTGCGGTCATCGTCATGCCTCGCGTGCCGTCGTGCGAGTTCGGGGGCGAGGCGAACCCGACCGAAGTGCTCTTGAACGGCGCGCTCTACATGGCGCTCGCGGCCCATGAGCTCGGCCACACCCTCGGCCTCGCTCACGCCAGCCGCTGGGACTGTGTCCGCTCCTCGTGTCAGGTGAACCAGTACGGCAACGAGTTCAGCGTCATGGGCCACGGTAACGGCGACCTCAACGCCTACGAGAAGTCGAAGCTCCAGTGGCTGAGCGGCGTCGTCCGCCCGGCCCGGAACGCGACCTACGAGATCGGCTCGATCGACGGTGCGACGACGCTGCCCCAGGCGCTGGTCGTGACGACCGCGGCGAGCGAGTTCTGGTTCGAGTCGCGAGGACGCACGACGCCCTCGTTCGTCGGAGCGTCGGAGCAGCCGCCGGGCGTCGCGATCGTCGCGGGCCCTGCGAACGGAGCGATCACCTCGCCGTACCCGCGCGACAACCTGCTGCTCCCGAACCCACGTGGCGGAGGGCGGCTGGCGTACGCGGCCGGGGAGTCCTTCGTCAGGCGGGGTGTCTTCAGGGTCACGATCGACCGGCACGCGGCGGAAAGCGCGTCGCTCGGGTTCGAATGGCTCGACCGGGTGGCGCCGGCCAGGCCCAGCATCGACGTGCGGGTACTCCGGCGAGGGCGCGTGCGCGTCACCTGGGATCCGGCGCGGGAGCAGGGCAGTGGGCTCCTGAGCTACACGGTGCTGGTCGACGGTCGGACAGTCCGAATTCTCGACGGTCAGATCCCGTACCTCAACGCGAGCGCGACGCTGCGGCTCACCCGCGGCGCGCATCGCATTGGCGTGCGGGCGACCGATCGCGCCGGAAACCGAGGTCGTGCGGCGACGGTGCGGGTGCGAGTGCGGCGGTGACGCTTCGAGCCTCTCTCGCGCTCGCCCTGGCGCTCTCCGCGCTCACGGTTGGGCTCGCCTCCACCTCGGGCGCGGCGACGGCGCACGGGTGCGTGCAGGCGAACGAGCTCCGGTTCCGGGCGGGCGACGGGACGAGGCTCGTCGGGCACGGCTTCGGTGGTGCGAAGCCCGGCCGCAAGACCGCGGTCGTTCTCGCCCACATGTCCGAAGGTGACCTGTGCGTCTGGGCCCCGTACGCACGGCGCCTCGCGGCGAAGGGCTTCTGGGTGTTCCCGTTCGACTTTCGCGGGCACGGGCTCTCCAGGGGCCGACGGAACCACGCGAAGGCGGTCGCGGACTTCGGCGCGGCGGTGCGTGCGGTCCGTCGTCTCGGCGCGCGCAAGGTCGTCATCGGCGGGGCGTCGCTCGGCGGGATCGCGGCGATCGTCGCAGCGACGAAGCTACGGCCCGCCGTCCAGGGCGTCGTGTCGGTCTCGGGCCCGGCCGCGATCGAGGGTGAGTTGAACGCGCGTCCGGCGGCGCCGCGCCTCCGCGTTCCGACCCTTTACGTGGCGGCGGAGCAGGACCAGAACGGCCCGTACGACTTCGCCGCGGAGGCGAAGGAGCTGTACGACGCGACCGGAACGACCGAGAAGCGCCTCGAGCTCGTCCCGGGCTCCCTGCACGGGACCTTCCTCGTCCAGGGCTCGGCTCGCGTCCGCGCGCTCCTGGAGCAGTTTCTCCGCGACCCCGCGGCCGCAGTCCCCTAGACGGCCGCCGGCTCGCGCCGCGCCCGCGACGGCGTCCGATGGTCGTCGATGAGCTCGAACGTGTCGCCGAAGATGAGCCCGCGGACGTGGTCCGACTCGAGGAAGCCGCGCGGGAATCCGACGCCGAAGCCTGTCGCCGCGCTCAGCCGCTCGACGGCCTCCTCGGGAAGCTCGAGCTCGAGCGCGCCGAGGTTGTCGCGCAGCTGGACCTCAGTTCGCGCTCCCACGATCGGGATCGAGTGCCACCGCTGTGCGCGCACCCAGGCGATCGCGACCTGGGACGGCGTGGCGTCGAGCTCCTCGGCGACGGCGACGACCTCTCGCGCCAGCTCGTTCGCCTTCGGCCCGACGTCGTCATAGCGGCGCGACTCACCCGACTCCTCGAGGTACTTCCCCGTGAGCGCGCCGCCCTCGAGCGTGCCCCACGCCGTGAACGTGAGATCGAGTGAGCGGGCCATCGGCAGGAGCTCGCGCTCGACGTCGCGGTCGGCGAGCGAGTACGGCGCCTGGATCGCGACCGGCCGTGCCCATCCGTGGAGCTCAGCCAGCGCTACTGCCTGGGACACCACCCACGCGGGCGTGTCCGAGAAGCCGACGTACAGCACCTTCCCCGACGAGACGACGTCGTCGAAGGCGCGCAGAACCTCCTCGATCGGCGTCATCCCGTCCCACATGTGCAGCCAGAGGAGGTCGACGTAGTCGGTTCGGAGGCGCCGTAGGCTCGCCTCGAGCGATTGCACCAAGTTCTTGCGGCTGTTGCCGCCCGCGTTCGGGTCGTCGCGGCGTGCCGTCAACGTGTACTTCGTGGCGACGACGAGGCGCTCTCGCTCCTCGTGGATGAGCTCGCCGAGGATCGACTCGCTCTCGCCGTCCGTGTAGTTGCCGGCCGTGTCGACGAAGTTCCCACCGGCATCCGTGAACGCCTCGAAGATCCGGCGGCTCTCGTCCTTCGACGCTCCCCAGCCCCAGCTTTCTCCGAATGTCATCGTCCCGAGTGCTAGCTCCGACACGCGAAGCCCGCTTCGTCCGAGCAGCTTGTACCGCATGGTCATCTCTCCTCCGTTCCCTCGAGGTAGGTGTCGAGCAGCGCCGCGCTCTCCGCGAGCGTCTCGCGCCGCAGCCGGTAGCCGGTCTTCTTCGATACGTCCGCGACCACGAGCCCGCCCGTGCGCAGGACGAGCAGATGGCCGTGGACGGTGGACTTCGCGAGCCCGAGGATCTCGGTCAGCTCGTGGAGCGAGGCAGGTCCCTCGGCGAGTCGGCGCAGGATGCGCAGGCGAGTCTCGTCCCCGAGCGCCTTGTACGCAGCCACGAGCGGGTCGGGCGGGGCATCGCCCGTGACGTGCGTCTCCGCGACGCCGTAGCACACGATCTTCGTGCCGTCGGCCTCGGTGAAGATCGACCACGGCCGGCTGACGACGTGCGGCACGACCAGGATGCGCCGGATCCCGGGCTCCGGCGTGTAGCGGATACCGCGCGTCACGCTGTCGATCAGCTCCTCCGGCGCGAGGCGCGCGGCGAGAGCGCGCGCCGCCCGAGCGCTGCGCTTGAGCACCCGGGCGGTCGCCTGCTGGTTCGGATGGAGGACGGCGTCGTGCCAGCCTCGGCACGCCGCTTCGAGCAGCCCCTTCGCGTCGGCGGGGTCGACGAGACAGGACGTGTGCGTACGCCGCGCGCTGCCAGTCGGCGCTTCCGTCGAGGAGGACTGCGGACGCGGCTTCGTCCCCGTCGGCCGCCGCGGCGATCGTCTCGTGCGAGACATCTCCGCGATACGTCTCCAGTCGGTGGCCGAGGAGCAGCCGTCGCAGGTCCCGGGGCGAAGTGCGCTCGACCGCGGCGAGCAGGGCGGCGGCGTCGTGCGGGGCGGCGGTGTCCGACGCCAGGGCGAGCAGGTAGCCGAACAGGATCTCGTGGCCGCCCGCGTAGCGCTCGATGGCGTCGAGCGTCTCCGCGTCGAGAGCCGCCCGCGTCTGCGCGAACCAGTCCGCTCCGACGGCATACGAGCCGGGGTCCTCGTCGCGGTCGACGAACATGCGCAACCCGAGCACGAGCTCGTACGCGAGCCCCCAGCCGACTTCCACGGCCGGGGTGGCGGGTGTCGCGAGGCCCTTCGCGCGCCGTTCGCTCTTAACCGAACTCATCGTTCGGAGTTTACCGAACGGAGCTCAGTCTGCGAAGTCCTCCGCGACGAGGCCGAAGAGGACGCCGTCGACCCACTCCTCGTTCCGCCAGTACGCCTTGCGCCGGACCCCCTCGCGCGTGAAGCCGGCGCGCTCGGCGTGGGCCAATGCCCGCTCGTTGAAGCCGTAGATCTCCATCTGCAGGCGGTGGAACCCGAGATCGCGGAGCAGGTGGCGCTGGAACTGCCGCGCCGCCTCGTCCGCGAGCTTCGAGCCGCGGAAGTCCGGGTGGATCGCTAGCCCGCCGAGGTCCGCGATCCTGCTTCGCCGGTTCGCGCGCTCGAAGCGCATCGTCCCGGCGCGCTCGCCGTCGACCTCGACGACGAAGACGCCGATCGCCTCGGGCTCAGCGTCGCTTCGCTCGACCTCTGCGAGCACCGACTCGGGCTCCTTCGACCGGACCGCGGCGAGGAACGGCTCGACGTCCTCGTGTGTGAAGAGCTCGACGAGGAAGTCGACGTCGTCCGGGCGTGCTCTCCGGATCGAGACGCTCAGGCCGGTTCCTCACGCGCCGCGCTGCGTGCCCGCAGGATCCGCTCACCGGAGGCGAGCGCGACTCCGGCGAGGATGAGGACGAGCCCGCCGAGCGCGGCGACCGTGACCGGCTCGTCGAGGAAGGCGGCGCCGTAGAAGAGCGCGAAGCCGGGGATCAGGTACGTGACGAGCGAGAGTCGGCGCGAGCCGAACAGGCGCAGCATCCGGAAGAGGATGAGCTGCGCCAGGGCGGTCCCGAGGAGCGTCAGTGCGGCGAGCGACGCGATCGAGGCCAGGTCCGGGACGTGGTCGGGGAGCTGGAAGAGCGAGAGCGGCAGGAGGAGCAGCCCGCCGACGAGCATGGAGCCGGTGGCGAGCACCGGCCCGGGGACCGTACGCACACGCAGCTGTCCGTAGATCCCGGACGTCGCGTACGCGAGCGACGAGAGGACGACCGCCAGCGTGCCGGCCACGGCCCACCAGCCGCCGCGGGGATCGAGCCCGGCGAGGACGGCGACGCCGAGGAACCCGACCGCGACTCCGACGACGCGCGCCCTGCCGACCGGCTCGTGGGGGAGGAAGCGGGTCGCGAGGAGGAAGGTGAAAATCGGGACCGTCGACTGGGCGATCCCCGCGACGCTCGAGTCGACGTGGGTCTCGCCCCACGCGATGAGCCAGAACGGGACGGCGGCGTTCAGCGCGCCGAGGACGAGCGCCGCCCGCCAGCTGCGGATGAGCTCGGCGCGCGCACTCCGGCCGCCGAGGGTGAGCACGAGGTAGGCCAGCAGGACGACGCCCGCGACGAGGCACCGGATCGCCATCATCGGCGCCGGCTCGATGTCCTCCAGCGCGACCTTGATGAAGAGGTAGGACGCGCCCCAGATCGCCGCGAGCAGAACGAGCATCGGCCAGTACCGCGTCACCGTCCGAGGCTACCCGGCGCGACGGTCCGGCCTCCCGGCGGGCACACGACCTTGGCGCCAGCGACCGGCTCGGAGCTCGGGCGGACTCGGTCAGACCCCACCGATAAGCTGGCCTCTCTGAGCAGCGTTGCGCAGCAGCCGCTCCATCGTGCCCTCGGCCTGACCGACGGGGAGCACGAGCGCATCAAGGCCCTGCTCCGGAGGGACCCCAACGACTTCGAGCTCGCCGTCTTCTCGCTGCTCTGGTCGGAGCACTGCGGCTACAAGCACTCCGCGCTCCTGCTCCGGCGGTTGCCGAGCGCGGGCGAGCGTGTGCTCCAGGGGCCGGGCGAGAACGCGGGCGTGCTCGATCTCGGCGACGGGATCGCGGTCGCGTTCAAGGTCGAGAGTCACAACCACCCGTCGGCGGTCGAGCCGTTCCAGGGCGCCGCGACCGGGGTCGGCGGCATCCTCCGCGACATCGTCGCCATGGGCGCGCGGCCGGTCGCGCTCCTCGACGGGCTGCGCTTCGCCGAGCCGGGCCACGAGCTCTCCCGCGCAGTAGGCGGGATCTCGGCATACGGCAACTCCGTGGGCGTGCCGACGGTCGGCGGCGAGACGGTCTTCGACGAGGCCTACCGCGACAACTGCCTCGTGAATGCGATGTGCGTCGGGCTGCTCCCGACGGAGCGCGTCATGACGGCGAAAGCCACGGGGAGCGGCCAGCACGTTCTCGTCTACGGCGCCACGACCGGTCGCGACGGCATCGGCGGCGCCTCGGTGCTCGCGAGCCAGGAGCTCGACGAGGGCTCGGCGGAGAAGCGCCCATCGGTGCAGATCGGCGACCCGTTCACGGGGAAGAAGCTGATCGAGGCCTCGGTCGAGCTCGTCTCGGCCGGCACCGTGGAGTCGCTCCAGGACTGCGGAGCGGCGGGGATCGCCTCCGCGCTCTCGGAGATGGCGGCGGAGTTCGGCATCGACGTCCACCTCGATCGGGTGCCGCTGCGCGAGGAGGGAATGGAGCCGTGGGAGGTGATGATCTCCGAGAGCCAGGAGCGGATGGTCGCGCTCGTGCGCCCGCCGATGCTCGAGGCCGTCGAGGAGGTGCTCGACCGGTGGGAGCTCAACCATGCGGTCGTCGGGGAGGTCACGGGGACGGGCGAGCTGCGGGCCTACTGGCACGGCGACCTCGTCGGCGGGATCCCCGCACGCCTCCTGACCGACGAATGCCCGCGCTACGAGGTCGCCCGCACGCCGCGTCCTTCCGAGCCCGAGCGGGAGACCGTGGGCGCGCCGCCGACCGGCGAGGCCCTGCTCGGGCTGCTCGCATCCCCGAACCTCCGCAGCCGCGAGTTCGTCTTCCGCCGCTACGACCAGCTCGTCGGCTCGCGGACCGTCCGCCGCCCCGGGCTCGACGCCGCAGTGCTCCGCCTCAAGCCATCGCTTCGCGGTCTTGCGGTCTCGCTCGACGGCCAGGGCCGCATCGCGCGCCTCGACCCGTTCACCGGCGGCGCGCTCGCGGTACTCGAGGCGGCGCGCAACGTCGCCTGCGCAGGGGGCGAGCCGATCGGCTTCACCGACTGCCTCAACTTCGGGAGCCCGGAGAAGCCCGAGATCGGCTGGGAGCTCGTGGAGGCGATCGAGGGGATGGCGGCGGCGTGCGAGGCGCTCGGTGCTCCGATCGTCTCAGGCAACGTCTCCCTCTACAACGAGACGAACGGACGCGCGATCCATCCGACGCCGGTCGTCGGGGCCGTCGGGCTCGTCCAGGACGTCCGGCTCGTGCCGAAAGCCTGGCGCGAAGGCGACTCCGTCCTCCTCGCCGAGGCCTCGCCACCGTCGCTGGCGGGGTCGGAGTACCAGGCACTGTTCGGCGAGGTGAGCGGGACTCCGAGGCCGCTCGACCTCGATGCCGAGGCGCGCCTCGTCGGATTCCTCTGGCGCGCGGCGCCGCTCTGCTCGCTCGTCCACGATGCGTCCGAAGGAGGGCTCGCGGCCTGCCTCGCCGAGGCGGCGATCCACTCCGGGGTCGGCGCGGCTACCGCTCTCGACGACGACCCGGTCACGCTCTTCGGCGAGGTCGGCGGGAGGGCGGTGCTCGCGTGCGCTCCCGACGTGCGCGACGAGGTACTGGCGCTCGCCGGCGAGCTCGGTGTGCCGGTGCACGGCATCGGCCTCGCCGAGGGCGCTAGGCTCTTCGGGGTGGAGCTCTCGCAGCTCCGAAGAGCCTGGGACGGGAGCAGCTGATGTGCGGTGTCTTCGGCATTCGCTCGGAGGAGCGGGACGTGTCGCGTCTCGCGTACTTCGGCCTGTTCGCACTCCAGCACCGTGGCCAGGAGTCCGCGGGCATCGCCGTGTCCGACGAAGGGCGCCTCACGGTCGTCCGGGACATGGGGCTCGTCGCGCAGGTCTTCAACGAGCAGCAGCTGCAGGCCCTCCCCGGCCACGTCGCGATCGGCCACAACCGCTACTCGACGACCGGCGCGAACCGGTGGGCGAACGCGCAGCCCTTGATCCACCACGGACGCGAGCGCACGGTCGCGCTCGGGCACAACGGCAACCTCGTGAACGTCGAGGAGCTGCGCGCCGAGCTCGAGGCCGACGGCGTGCGGATGACCTCCGGCTCCGACTCCGAGGTGATCGCGGCGCTGATCGCCCGCGACGGTGCACCGCTCCCGGAGGCGGTGGCGAACACGATGCGCAGGCTCGAGGGCGCGTACTCCGTGACCGCGCTCGCCGACGGCGTGCTCGTTGCCTTTCGCGACCCGCTCGGGTTCCGGCCGCTCACGCTCGGGCGGATCGGGGAAGACTGGGTCATCGCCTCCGAGACCTGCGCGCTCGACCTCATCGGGGCCGACGCCGTGCGGGACGTGCGCCCGGGCGAGGTCGTCTGGGTCGACGACGACGGGCTCTCGAGCGCGCAGGCGCTTCCCGCCGGCAAGAACGCGCTCTGCATCTTCGAGCACGTCTACCTCGCGCGGCCGGACTCGCGGCTCGCGGGCGTCGAGGTGCACGGTGCGCGTGTGCGCATGGGAGAGACGCTCGCGCGCGAGGCGCCGGTCGAGGCGGACCTCGTCATCGGGGTCCCCGACTCCGGCACGCCCGCTGCGATCGGCTTCTCGAAGGCGTCGGGGATCCCCTTCAACGAGGCGCTCATCAAGAACCGCTACGTCGCGCGCACCTTCATCCAGCCGGACCAGGCGATGCGCGAGCAGGGGATCCGGATGAAGTTCAATCCGCTCGACGAGGTCGCGGGGATGCGCATCGTCGTCGTCGACGACACGATCGTCCGCGCGAACACGACGCGCCAGCTCGTCGCCATGCTCCTCGACGCGGGGGCCGCGGAGGTGCACGTGCGCATCTCTTCGCCGCCGGTCGTCTCCCCGTGCTTCTACGGGATCGACTTCCCCGACGAGGACGATCTGCCGGCCGCGCACCGCTCGGTCGAGGAGATGCGCAAGCTCATCGGCGCGACCTCGCTCCACTACCTCTCGGTCGACGGCATGCAGGCCGCAACCGAGCTACCCGAGGACGCCGTCTGCCGCGCATGCTTCACGCGCGACTACCCCACCCGAGTGCCCGCGAAGGCCGCGAAGCTCCGCTTCGAGCCCGCGAACGTGTGATCAAGCGCAGCCCGAAGTCCGTCGATACACGGGGACATGACGGACGACTCGGCCTTCAGGCACGTCTTGCTCGCGAGCCTGCGCGAGCGGCTTCGCGCGCGGCCGGTGAGGTCGGCGATCGAGCTTGCCGTCAGCGCGGCGATCGAGCCCGATGTCGAGCAGCGCGCTTTGGCGCTCGTCGCGCTCGCTGACAGGCTGCGGCGCGAGCGAGCCGGTGAGCTCGCCCGGCTCGCGGTCGACGCCACGATCGCCCTCGACGCCGGGCCGGCGCCGACGCGGGCCGCACGCACGGTCTCGGTCTCGCTGCTCGCGGACGACGGCCACCTCGGCGCGGCCGCGACGCTCGGCGAGCAGCTCCTCGGCGAGGCGCACGACCCGGACGTGGTAGAGGCGCTCGCGCGCGTGTACTGGGAGCTCTGGCAGGCCACGAACGACGAGGCCTGGCAGGAGCGCTGGTGGCAAGTCAACGTGCTGCGCTACGACGGTGCGCCGTCGCGCGACGAGGGCGAGGGCGAAGCGAGCCTCGCCCCTACGGCCGATCTGTGAGCTCCTCCCAGCGGCGGTAGCGCACGGCCCGCCGCACCGTCCGCGGGTCATGGCCGCGCTCCAGGAGCTCCTGCCGGATCTCGCCCTCCTGCGCCATTCGCAGGAAGAGCCACGCGATCGCGACCACGGTCACGATCGAGCCTTCGAGCATCATCAGGGAGCCGGCGAGGCTCTGGTCACCCTGCGGAGAGAGCCCGAGGTAGTCGTCTCCGTCCGCGTAGACGTCGTAGAACACGCTCCCGCTCCACACGAAGACGTTGCCGAGCACCGTCGCGACGAGTCGCACACCGACGACGTACCCGAGCTTGGCGCCGGTTCCGAACCACTCGGGCGCGGGCAGCGTCTCGACTACGGGCAGCCAGAGAACGATTCCCGCTGAGAAGAACGCGATGTGCTCCACCGCGTGCACGGCGCCGTTCTCCACCGCGGCCTCGTAGACGGCGGGGACGTGCCAGAGCACGAGGTTCGCAGCCCAGATCGGGAGCGCGATCAGCGGGTTCGCGAGGACGCGCAGCCGCATGACGCCGGGGAGCGCGAGGAGCGGGCGGAGCACCGGGCCCGTCAACCCGGCGAGCAGGCAGAGCGGCGCGAGATCTCCGAGAAGCAGGTGCTGCGCCATGTGGAACGAGAAGAGCTCGTCCTCGCCCACGGTCGCGATCGGGGACGCGACCGCCCCGAGGAGCAGCGCGACTCCGAGCGCGAAGAGGGCGATCCGCCAGACAGGCACGGGCTGACCGCGCTGCGACAGCGTCCGCGCGCGCATCGCGTATGCCACGGCGATCACCGCGATCGGCGCGAGCTGGAGCGGGTCGAGCGTCCAGCTCGTCAGGAGCGACGGCTCGTCCACTCCGCGGACTGTACGGGCCGTAGACTCGAACCGTGGGGACCGAGCCCCCGACGTACGCGGACGCCGGCGTCTCGATCGAGAAGGCCGACGCCGTCGTCGAACGGCTTCGCGCGGCCGCGGAATCCACCGGCGCGACCGGGTTCGGCGCCTTCGCCGGCCTCCACGGGCTCGACGACACGCGCCTGCTCGCGGCCTCCACGGACTCGGTCGGGACGAAGCTGGTCCTCGCTCGCGCCCGCGGCACCCTCCGGGCCTGCGGTGCGGACCTTGCCGCGCACTGCATCAACGACGTCCTCACCTGCGGCGCCGAGCCGCTGGTCTTCCTCGACTACATCGCCGCCAACCGCATCGACCTCGAGCAGGTGGCCGACCTCGTGGAAGGCGCCGCAGAGGTCTGCCGTGCAGCCGGCTGTGCGCTCGTCGGCGGCGAGACGGCCGAGCTCCCCGGGATCTACCGCGAGGACGAGCTCGACTTCGCCGGCACGTGCGTCGGCATCGTCGACCGCGACCGTGTGATCGACGGCTCGCGGATCGAGGCCGGGGACGCCGTCGTCGGCTTCCCCTCCGCGGGCATGCATGCGAACGGCTTCACGCTCGCCCGCCGCGTCCTCGAGGCCGAGGACTACGACGGAGACGACCTGCTCGCACCGACGCGGCTCTACCTCGACGACGTCCACGCCCTCCGCGAGCGCACCGATGTCCGCGGCCTCGCGCACGTCACGGGTGGCGGGATCCTCGGGAACCTCTCGCGCGTGCTTCCCGACGGTCTCGCAGCCGAGATCGACTGGGCCGCCTGGGAGAGGCCGCCGGTCTTCGACTGGCTCGCCCGCCACGTCGACGAGGACGAGCTCCGCCGCGTCTTCAACCTCGGCGTCGGCTACGTCGCCGTCGTCCCCGATCCGGGCGACGCGCTCGTCGTCGGGACGATCGTGCGCGCGTGATCGGCGTCCTCGTGAGCGGGGAGGGCACGAATCTCCAGGCGTTGCTCGATGCCGGGCTGACTGTGACCGCCGTCGCGTCGAACAGCCGGAGGGCGCGAGCTGTCGATCGCGCGCGCGCGGCGGGGATCCCCGCCAAGGTCTTCGCACTCGACGACTACGCGCACCGCAGCGCGCGCGACGCGGCGATGGCCGAGTGGCTCGAGGAGCGAGGCGTCGAGCTCGTGGTCTGCGCCGGCTACATGCACCTCCTCCGGTCGTCCTTTCTCGACCGCTTCCCCGGGCGGGTCGTGAACGTCCATCCGGCTCCGCTCCCCGAGTTCCCCGGCGCGCACCCGCTCGAGGACGTGCTGGCGGCCGGCGCAACTCACGCCGCGGCGACGGTTCATTACGTGGACGAGGGAGTCGACACCGGCGAGGTGATCGCGAGCGAGGCCGTCGCAGTGCTCCCGGGCGACACGGTGGAGACCCTCCGCGAGCGCGTCCACGCGGTCGAGCATCGGTTGCTGCCGGAAGTCGTGAGAGAGCTGTGCGCGCGCTGATCTCCGTCTACGACAAGACCGGCCTCGTGCCCTTCGCGCGCGGGCTCGTCGACCTCGGCTTCGAGCTCGTGGCGAGCGGCGGCACCGCGAACGAGCTCGAGGACGCGGGCTTGCCGACGACACGGGTCGAGGACGTCACGGGCTTTCCGGAGCTTCTCGAGGGACGGGTGAAAACGCTGCACCCGCGCATCCACGCGGGGATCCTCGCCCGCGATCGGCCCGACGACGTCACTGCGCTCGCGGAGCACGGGATCGAGCCGTTCGACCTCGTGTGCGTGAGCCTCTATCCGTTCGAACGGGTCGCCGACCGGCTCGCCCAGAGGGACGAGGAGGTCATCGAGATGATCGACATCGGTGGGCCTGCGCTCCTGCGCGCCGCCGCGAAGAACCATGCGCACGTCGTCCCCGTCTGTCGCCCACAGGACTACGACGATGTCCTCGCCGAGATCCGCGCGCAGGACGGCACGACCTCGCCCGAGATGCGGCGCCGGCTGGCGTCCGTCGCGTTCACGGTGACCGCGGCCTACGACTCCGCGATCTCGCGCTGGCTCCACGGGGACGAGCAGCTGCCGGAGACGTTCGTGCCCGCCTTCGACAAGGTGCTCGAGCTCGCGTACGGCGAGAACCCACAGCAGGCGGCGGCCTACTACGCCGAGCGTGGCCGGCGTACGCATGTCCTCTCGCGCGTGGAGCAGCTGGCCGGAAAGCCGCTCTCGTTCAACAACGTCAACGACCTCTCCGCCGGCCGGCTCCTCGTCCGCGAGCTCGACGATCCCGCCTGCGTCATCGTCAAGCACGCGAACCCGTGCGGCGTCGCGATCGCGGAGCGGATCGAGGACGCGTACGCGCGCGCTCTCGCCGCCGACCCCGTCTCCGCGTACGGTGGCGTCGTCGTCTTCAACCGGGCCGTGACGGCGTCACTCGGCGAGGCTCTCGCCGGGCAGTTCGTCGAGGTGCTGTTCGCGCCCGGCTACGACGAGCAGGCGCTGGAAGCGCTCTCCGGCAAGGCCTCGGTGCGGATACTGAGCGACAACGAGCGCCGTGGCCTGGTCGAGAACGAGCGCGACTACCGGCGCGTGCTCGGCGGCCTGCTCGTCCAGGACCGCGACTGGGAGCTCCCGGACCGGAATGACATGGAGGTCGTCTGCGGGGAGGTCCCGGACGAGCAGTGGCTCGACCTCCTCTTCGCCTGGCGCGTGGTGAAGCACGTGACGTCGAATGCGATCGTGCTGGCCAAGAGTGGTCGAACGCTGGGGATCGGCGGGGGTCAGACGAGTCGCGTCGACGCCGTGCGGATCGCCGTCGAGAAAGCGCGTGCGCTCGGCCACGACCTCGACGGCGCCGTGCTCGCGTCGGATGCGTTCTTCCCGTTCGCGGACGGCGTCGAGGTCGCGCTCGAGGCCGGGATCGCCGCAGTCATCCAACCCGGAGGCTCGAAGCGGGACGACGAGGTCGCGGAGGCCGTGTCGAAGGCGGGTCGCGCGATGGTCCTCACGCGCCGCCGCCACTTCCGGCACTAGCGCCCTCCTTTGCCCGGTCCAACGGGTCGGGGCCCCCTTCCGGAGACCCCGATTGCTGCACTTCGAAGCGATGCGGGTTACTGGTGGGTCGTCACTCCGATAAGCCCACCGACGCCTGCACCCACGTTCACCTGATCGAGACCCGCCAGCGTGTTCACGATCAGCTGGTCGAGCGCCGCGTCGGCATGGGCGATGCGCACGGCGGCCGCGAGCCCCGTGAGCTGCGTCTCGCCGGCGACCGCGGCCACGTCGATGACGTCGACGCCGTTCGTCGCGTTCACGGTCACCGTGTCCGCTGCGCCGTCGGCCGTGCCTCCGCCGCTGACAGCCTCGAGATCGACGTTGACTTCCTCCATGTTGGTCCCAGAGAGGTCGTTGACGGTCGTCGCGTCGGTTCCTCCGAGCGCGTCCAGGTCGATCCGTTCGACGTCGTCCAGGTCCATGTCGATGTTCCCGAGGTTGCGCAGGAACTCCACGCGCGAACCGACGGCCGAGACCACGAAGATCTCGTTGCCGACTGCGCCGTTGAACACCATCGTGTCGTTGCCCGCCTGACCCTCGAGGAGGTCGTTGCCGTCGCCGGGGTCCCACACGAGGGTGTCGTTACCGGCGCCGCCGAACATGGAGTCGTTCTGCTGTTGGCCGGCGATCCGGTCATCGCCGTCGCCGCCGGTCAGGACGTCGACCTCGGTGCCGCCGTTCAGGACGAGCTGGATCAGGCGGGCGAGGCCGTCGCCCGCCGTCACCGTGTCGGTGCCGCCGAGGCCGTTGACCGTCAGCTTGTCGTTCGCGGCCTCCGAGTGGTCGATCCGGACGTTCACCGGAGCTCCGACGACTTCCACTGCGCTCCCGTCCGCGATGATCTGGATGTCGTCCGGGTCGTTCGTGCCGTTGACCGTGATCGAGTCGGCCGCGCCGTCTCCCGCGCCGCCGCCGATCGCGGCTTCGAGGTCGAGTGCGACGGTCTTGAGGTCGGTCCCGCTGGTGTCGTTCAGGACCGCGTTGTCGTTGCCGCCGAGCGCCTGGACGTCGATGAACTCGATGTCGTTCAAGTCCATCGTGATGTTGGCGGCGTCGCGGAAGAACCTGACTCGCTCGCCGCTGGCCGAGACGTCGAAGTTCTCGGCCGCGCCGGCCCCGATGAACAGGAGCGTGTCGGCGCCGTCGTCGGCGCCGTCTTGCCCCTCGACGACGTCACTGCCGTCACCCGGATCCCAGCGGAACGTGTCGTTGCCGGCTCCGAGGAGCCCGGTGTCGTTGCCGCGGTTTCCGTCAACCGCGTCGTCTCCGTCGCCGCCGGTCAGGGCTTCGCTGCCGTCGCCGCCGTTGATCGTGTCGTCCCCGGCGCCGCCGTCGATCGCGACCTTGATCAGGGCTGCAAGCCCAACCGCGCCGGAGATCGTGTCGTTGCCGTCGAGCCCGTTGACGTTTAGGAGGTCGTTCGCCGCTTCCGAGTGCTCGATCTTCACGGCCGCGGCCAGCCCGGTCACGTCGACCGCACCTGCGTTGGGCGCGATCGCGATCGTGTCGTTGCCGGCGGTGCCGTTGACGGTGATCGTGTCGGCCGCGCCGTCGCCGGCTCCGCCGCCGATCGCCGCTTCGAGGTCGACCTCGATGTTCTTGACGTCGGTCGCGGACAGGTCGTTCACGACCGTGTTGTCGATTCCGCCGAGTGCGCGGACATCGACCCGCTCCGTGTCGTCGACGTCCATGGTGATGTTCGCGACGTTGCGGAAGAACTTGAGGCGGTTGCCGTTGGCGGAGAAGTCGAAGCTTTCCGCGACTCCGGCGCCGTTGAAGACCAGCGTGTCGGTGCCGGCTTCGCCCTCCACCTTGTCGCTGCCGTCGCCGGGATCCCACGTGAACGAGTCGTCGCCGGCGCCGAGGAGACCGGTGTCGTCTCCGCGATTGCCGTCGATCGCGTCGTTGCCGTCGCCGCCGAGCAGCATCTCAGCACCGTCGCCGCCGTTGATCGCATCGTTGCCTGCCCCACCGTCCAGCGTCAGCTGGGTCAGCGCGGCGAGCCCGAGCCCGCCGTTGATCGTGTCGTTGCCGGCGAGGCCCTCGATCGCGAGCGCTTCGGTGTTGAAGACGTCGACCGGTAGGCCGCCCGGGCCGCCGGAGACGGCGATGTGTGGCGCCGCCGCGGCCGGGGCGACGCCGATCGTGTCGTTGCCGGCCGTACCCTCGACGATGACGCGGTCGGCACCTGCGCCGGGGTCAATGTTCAGCCTGTCATTCGCGGCCTGTGCACGCGAGACGTTGACGGTAGCTCCGATGCCAGAGATGGTGGCCGCGCCGCCGACCCGGAGCTGGTTCGCAGCCGGCGAGCCCTTGATGTCCACGACGTCTGCAGCCCCGTCGTTCGCCAGGTCGGCGTTGAGCTGGCCGAGCCCGGTGCCTGAGAGGTCGTTGACGACGACGTTGTCGGCGCCGCCGAGCGCACGGAGGTCGAACCGCTCGACACCCGCGATGTTCATCGTGCTCGCGCCCGCGAACCTAAGGCGCTTCCCGTTGGCGGAGAACTCGAACTTCTCGGCGGCGTTCGAGCCGCCGAAGATGACGAGGTCATCGCTCGCACCGCCCTCGACGAGGTCGTTGCCCCGCTTGCCATCGACCGTATCGTTGCCGAGGCCGCCGAACAGCCGCTCGGCTCCGGAACCGGCGCGCAGCTGGTCGTTTCCGGCATCACCGAAGATGCTCGTCGCCTCGCTGCCCGTGAACGCCCCGTGGCTTTCGTTGACCGAGAGCGCGTCGGCGCCGGATGCGCCGTGAACGACGATCCGGTTGAAGGCCGACCGCTTGAAGGTGAAGTCGGCGGAACCGTTGGCGCCGACGTCCACCTGGAGTCGGGACTTGGAGCCCGGCTTCAACCGCAGCGCGATCCTCTCGCTCTTGGCGGTCCCGAGGACGCTGAGCTGGCCGCGGTAGATGCTCGCCTTGACCTTAGGCTTGGGCTTCTGCGCGGCCGTATGCCCCGCGGAAGCCGTTGCCACCAGGAGAAGCGAGATCGCGGCGATTGCGATTGCCGATCCGAGTGCGAAGATGCGTGCCATTGCCGTTCCTCCCTGAGGTGCCGTAGCGGCTTCGTGAGCCAGGAGGATCTCGGCACCCACCTACGGGGCCGTTACCGCGCTGTTACGAGGTGCGCAATGGCCGATCGAACGGCCGTCGAGTGCGCCGTGCTTACAGCTTCAGGATGGAGTCGCCCGGGCGGACGGTCCCGCCGTCGACCACGCGCACGTACATGCCGCGCAGGCGCAGCGAGCGTCCGGACTTCCCGTTCACGAAGCGGATCGCCGCCGGGCCGAAGCGCTCGGTGAACTTTGCGCAGCCCGTGTGCGGGATCTCCGTCACCTCGACGATCGCGGAGCCGACGCGAAGGCGCGTTCCGGGCGGAAGATTCTCCGGGCGGAGGTCGAGGTCGACGTAGAGCTGGTCGCCGGCCAGCGGCCAGCGGTCGCGGTCGCCGGCGACGAGCGCGATCACGCGCGTGCTGATCAGCGTGAGCTGCATCCCGGGGTGCGCCGAGCCGTCGGACGTCTGGCTGCTTCCTCGCCTGGCCCAGTCGTCGCCGACGAGCCCTTCGTGCACGTCGAGGACACCCTCGTCGAGCACTTCGCGCTCCCCCTCGGCAGGTCGGCGTACGACCAGCTCGACGGTGCCTTCGCTCGCGGGCGCCGCGAGGATCTCCGGAAGCCCCGCCTCGAGGTCCTCGGTGCCGACGTACACGGACATCGGCTGGACGCTACCGGACGGGGCCGGCGTTACCGGCGCTCGGCGAACTCGCCCACCGCTGCGGCGAAGCTCTCGTATGCGGGGCGCTCGGCACCGGTCTCGTCGAGCAGGCCGCTCTGCCAGGCGTTGGACTCGTCGTCCGCGAACGCGAACCAGACGAACACCGTGACCTGCGGTACGGCCGCGGCGAGCTCGATCGCCCGCGCCGCGTAGGCGGCGTGCACGTCCTCCGCGACGCCTTCGGGCTCAGCAGGGGAGGTCTCGTAGCCGAACTCAGTGATCCAGATCGGAATCCCGTCGCGCCCGAACCACGTGTCGAGCGCGTTCGCGAAGCGGCCGAGCGACGGCAGCGTCACGGCGGGCCAGTGCGCCTCGCCGTCCGGCGGGACCGACGGGTGGACGGGGTACGGGTTGTGCGCCCACGCGTCGAACTCGAGATCCGGGCTCTCTTGCGACAGGAGCTGCGCGAACCGCGCGGGTGAGTGCCGGTCCTGCATTCCGGTCGCGGAAGGGGCGTCGCGGCCATGCGAGGACGTCCCGCCGATTGCGACGAGCGCTTGTGGATTGGCCTCCTTGATCCCCTCGCGCGCCGCGCGGAAGAGCGCGGCGTACGTCCCGGGCGACACCGACCGACCGGCCGGGTCGAACTGCGGTGTGAGGAAGCGCTGCGTATTGGGCTCGTTCCAGATCGAGTACCGGCGGACGGACGGATATCGGGCGGCGAGGCCGCGCGCGAAGTCCCGCAGGGTGTCGACATCGGTGGGCGCGTGGTTCGGCTCGAGCCCGCCGTTGGCCCACGACGGCGTGCCCCAGATCGTGAAGAGCACCTCCATGTTGCGCGCCCTCGCGTTCGCGACGAGCTCGTCGAGCTCGTACATCCGAGGCTCATCGAACGGCAGCGCACCGGGTCTCGGGCGCTCGGGAGCGGCGAGGTGCCACTGGACGAACGCGCGGATCAGGCGTGCGCCGGTTGCCTGGGCGCGGTCGAGCAGCTGTGCGCGGGACGGGCTCCAGCGGAAGCTCACGTCATCCATGAAGCCCACGAGCATCGGCTCTGAGGGAACCGGCTGGGGAGTGCTCGCGAGCCGGCGCGGCGCCGTTGCCGCTGGAGGGCTGTCGTCGGCGACCGGCGGCGTGAAGCTCGGCGTGGTCACTGCCGGCGCGGCAGCCGGCGTCTCGGGTGCGTCACGAAGCAGCGCCGCGGCACCGGCAGCAGCGGCGAGTACGACGAACGCAGCGAGCAGTGCGGCGCGACGTCGTCTCACGCGGGTGTCAGTGGATCTCGGAGTCGTCGGCATGCGAATGGAGGTCGAGTGAAGACAGACGCGTGCCGGGCACGGAGGTTAGCCGGGCAGCGTTGCGACGCAGGCTGGCGGCCAGCTCGGACGATCCCGTCGGAAGTAGGCTTCCGCGGTGGCCCGGCGCGAGTACCCGATCGTCCTGGAGCTCGTCGGCTCGACGCCGATCGTCCGACTCCCCCGTCTCTCTCGCGACGTCCCTGGAGAGCTTCTCGCAAAACTCGAGTTTCTAAACCCCGGGGGCTCCGTGAAGGACCGCATCGGGCTCGCGATGATCGAGGCGGCGGAACAGGACGGCCGCTTACGCCCTGGTGGGACGATCGTCGAGCCGACCTCGGGCAACACCGGCGTCGGTCTCGCGATGGCGGCGGCCCTCCGCGGTTACCGCTGCATCTTCGTCATGCCGGACAAGATGAGCCAGGAGAAGATCTCGATGCTCCGGGCGTACGGGGCCGAGGTCGTCATCACCCCGACCGCGGTCGAGCCGGACTCGCCCGAGAGCTACTACTCCGTCTCCGACCGGCTGGCCGAGGAGATTCCGGGAGGCTTCAAGCCCGACCAGTACTCGAACCCGGCGAACCCCGACGCGCACTACGAGACGACCGGTCCCGAGCTCTTCGAGCAGACGGGCGGGGGCGACATCGACGCGCTGCTGATCTCGGTCGGGACGGGCGGGACGATCACCGGCGTCGGGCGCTACTTCAAGGAGCAGGGCTCACGTGCGCGCATCGTCGGCGTCGACCCCGAGGGCTCCGTCTTCACCGCGGACGAGGAGCATCCGATGGGGCCATACCTCGTCGAGGGCATCGGCAAGGAGCGCTGGCCCGAAACGCTCGACCCGGAGGTCGTGGACGAGTGGGTGCGAGTCTCCGACCGCGACTCGTTCCTCGCCGCGCGGAGGCTCGCGCGCGAGGAGGGGCTCCTCGTCGGCGGTTCGACGGGCTCCACGGCCTGGGCGGGCATGGAGGTCGCGAAGCGGCTCGGGCCGGATGCGCGCGTGCTCATGATGTTCCCCGACTCCGGGCGCTCGTACCTGTCGAAGGTGTACGACGACAACTGGATGATCCAGTACGGCTTCCTCGAGCGGACGACGCCGCCGCCGTTGGTCGAGGAAGTGCTCCGCTTCCGTCGCGTCGGTCACGAGGTGCCGGACCTCGTCACGATCGGGTCGCACGAGAAGGTCGGCGCCGCGATCGAGGCCATGCAGCGCTACGGGATCTCGCAGCTCCCAGTGGTGCGGAACGAGCCTGTCGACTCGCTTGCCGACGTCGTCGGGTCGCTCCAGGAGCGGGGCCTCCTCGAGCGCGTGTTCCTGAACGCGGACGCGCTCAACGAGGACGTCGCGGTTGCGATGCAGCCGCCGCTACCGGCGGTCGACGCGGACGCGTCGCTGGACGAGGTCTACGAGGGGCTCTCAGGCCCGGCCGCGGCGGTGGTCGTCGCGAGCGACGGCCGTCCGACCGGCATCCTCACACGATCTGATCTGCTGGAGTTCCTCGCGGCGCGACGGTCGCAGGTCGAGTCTCTCTAGGGAACTCCGCCCGCACGGCCGCGTAGACGGCGCCGATGATCAGCATCGCGCCCGCCAGGGTCCACGGGCTCGGGCGCTCGGCGAGAAGGACGACTCCGAGCGCGATCGCGACGAGCGGGTTCACGTACTGGTGCGTGACGACGAGCGAGATCGGCGCAACGCGGAGAAGCCACGCATAGGCCGTGAATCCGATGATGGAGCCGACGACCACGAGGTAGACCCAGGCGGCGACCGAGTCGGCCGCGAACGCGGCCGCATCGAGGTCGCGCCACTCGCCGAGCACGATCGCTCCCGCGGTCAGGAAGGCGCCGCCGGCCAGCATCTCGTATACCGCAGCGACGAATGGGTCGCTCGGCATCCCGAGCCGGCCGGTGAAGAACGATCCGATCGACCACGAGATCGATGCCGAGATCATGATCGCCAGCCCGATGGCGGTCGACCCGGCACCGAGGCCCGGCGCGACGACGAGACCGAGCCCGACGAGCCCGGCGAGCGTGCTCAGCCGCGTTGCGCGGGCGACGTCCTGGCCGGACGCGAGCCGCATGATGATGATCTGGAGTGGCACCGTGCCCGCGATCATCGCCGCGACGCTCGAGTCGATCCGGGTCTCGGCGACGTGGACGAGCCCGACGCCGAAGCCGAGAAGGAGCAGCCCTGCGGCGGCGCTGCCCATCAGCTCGCGACGCGTGATCCGTAGGCTCGTGCCCCGGAGCGCGAGAACGGCGGCGAGGATCGTGCCCGCGACGAGGAACCGGCTTCCGCCGGCGATCAGCGGCGGGACCGTGTCGACGACGACCTTGATCCCGAAGTACGTCGAGCCCCACACCACCCAGACGGTGAGCAGGGCTATCCAGACGTGCTTGACGGGAGCCGTCATGAGAAGGAGAACGGTGGGCGCCGCACCCCTGTGAGAACGTGCGGGACGCGCCGCGCACTCCGGGAGCTCGATGCGGGTTGCAGATGGTCTCGAACGGCCGCGCTAATGGCCGTTAGCCTCCCGGCCGTGGCGACGGAACTGCCTGCAGGCTGGCTCGACGAGCTCGCTGCCTTCCTGGCCATCCCGAGCGTGAGCGCCGACGCGGCACACACCGACGACGTTGCGCAGGCGGCGGAGTGGGTAGCGGCGTTCGTGCGGCGGCTCGGCGGCGAGGCGGAGGTGCGCGAGGAAGGTCGCCTCGTCGTGGGCGAGATCGCCGGGCCGCCCGGTGCGCCGACCGTCCTCGTCTACGGCCACTACGACGTCCAGCCGCCCGATCCGCTCGAGCTCTGGGAGTCCGACCCCTTCGTCGCGGAACCGCGCGGCGAGTGGCTGTACGCGCGCGGCGTCGCCGACGACAAGGGGCAGCTCTGGATGCAGCTGAAGGCGATCGAGTCCCTCGTCTCCGAGGGCGAGCTGCCCGTGAGCTTCCGGGTCGTCTGCGACGGCGAGGAGGAGACGGGCGGCAACGCGATCTCCCGCTTCCTCGACGAGGACGACGGCCCCGCGGACGCGTGCGTCGTCCTCGACGGCTGGATGAAGACGCGGAACACGCCGGAGCTCGTCGTTGCGACCCGCGGGCTCGTCGCGCTCGACCTCGACGTCCGGACGGGAGACCGCGATCTCCACTCCGGGCACTACGGCGGAACCGCCCTGAACGCGATCCACGCGCTCACGACTGCGCTGACCGCGCTCTTCCCGCGCGACGGCCGGTTGCCCGAGCCGCTGCGTTCAGGCGTCACGCCGCCGGACGAGGACGAGATCGCCGGCTGGCGCGACCTCCCGCCGGGAGCAGAGGAGCTCGCGCGCGTCGGCGCGGTGCCCCTCGATGCCAAGGCGGCGGAGGAGTTCTACGTGCGCGCATTCGTCGAGCCGTCGATCGACGTCACCGGCATCCTCGGCGGCAAGCCCGGGCTCCGGAACACGACGCTCGTCTCGCAGGCGTCCGCGGGGGTGACGATCCGGGTGGCGCCCGGCCAGGACCCGGAGGAGCTGGCCGCCGCGGCCGAGCGCCTCCTGCGCGAGGCGCTCCCGGCGGGGGCGAGCATGGAGGTGGCCGTGGAGTCCACGCCTCCGGCAGTCCTCCCGAGAGACACCGAGGCGCTCCGGCTCGGGCGCGAGGCCTTCGCTGGCGTCTTCGGCCGCCAGCCGCTGATCGTCCGGGCCGGCGGGACGCTCCCGATCCTCGCCGCGCTCGCCCGCCGCGGGATCCCCACGGTCATGGCCGGCCTCGCGCTTCCCGACAGCCGCACGCACTCGCCGAACGAGCGCATGCTCCTCGAGACGTTCCCGCTCGGCGTAGCCGCCGCACGCGAGACGTACCGTGCGCTGGCCGCTCTCTGAGCGAGGCGGTACCCTCGTCAGCCACATGCGAAGGCGCCTCGGGGCAGGACTGGTGGTCGCCGGGCTGCTCGCGCTCGCCGCCGGCTCCCAGTCGGGCGCCGTCGTCGCGCAGCAGGCCGACGACAGGCCGAACATCGTCGTCATCGAGACCGACGACCAGACCGCGGACTCGCTGCGGTTCATGCCGAACGTCAACCGCTTGCTCGTTCGGCAGGGCGTGCGCTTCCAGAACAACTTCGCGTCCTACCCGCTCTGCTGCCCGTCGCGCGCGACGCTGCTGACGGGCCAGTACGCGCACAACCACGGCGTCCGTGGGAACCGGCCGCCCCTCGGCGGCTACGTGCGGCTCGATCACTCGAACACGCTTCCCGTCTGGCTCCAGCAGGCCGGGTATCACACGTCGTTCGTCGGCAAGTACCTGAACGGCTACGGGGAGGGCGAGGGCGGCCGAAACGAGGTCCCTGCGGGCTGGAGCAACTGGCGCGCCGCCGTCCGGACGCCGGGGAAGGGAACGCAGTCGTACGTCGGCTTCACGCTGAACGAGAACGGCGACCTCGTCGACTACCCGCCGAACCAGGCGAATTACCAGACGGACGTCTTCACGCGTAAGGCGGTCGACGCGATCGGTCGCGGCTCCGCCACGGGCTCGCCGTTCTTCCTCTGGCTCGCGTACTTCGCACCGCACAGCGGCCTGCCCATCGACGACGACGACATTCGCGCTCCCGGTGTCTCCTTGACTCCCTCGCCGGCTGCGCGCCATCGCGACGCGGCCGTGGTGGAGCCGCTTCCGGTGCCCCCGTCGTTCGACGAGGCGGACGTCTCCGACAAGCCGCGTGCGATCCGCAACTTCGGCCGGCTGACGAACCTGCAGACGCTGGCGGTCACCGAGTCGTACCAGCAGCGCCTCGAGTCGCTGCTCGCGGTGGACGAGGGGGTGGCGCAGATCGTCGAGGCGCTGCGCGACGACGGGGAGCTCGCGAACACGCTCATCGTCTTTACGTCGGACAACGGGTTCATGCAGGGAGAGCACCGCGTGATGCCCGACAAGGGCAAGGGCTTCGCGTACGAGCCGTCCGCGCGCGTCCCCCTTGTGCTCCGGGGGCTCGACCTGCCTCGTGGACGCCGCGTGACCGACCTCGTCGCGAACGTCGACCTTGCCCCGACGTTCCTCGCCCTCACGAAGGCGACGCCCGGCCGCGTGGTCGACGGCCGCTCGCTGCTTCCGCTCGCGCGTGACCCCCTGGCCGACTTCGGGCGCGACCTCCTGCTCGAGTCGGTTCACTTCCTGGGCATTCGCACGCAACGGTACGTCTACATCGCGCACTACCGCAGGGCGTGGGAGCTCTACGACCTCCAGAAGGATCCGTACCAGCTGAACAGCAGGCACCGGGACCCGGCGCTCCGCGAGCTTCGCCTGGAGCTCGAGAAGCGGGTCAACGACCTCGGGACCTGCTCCGGCGCCTCCTGTCTCAGCGATCCGCTCCTTCACGTGCGGTTGACGTCGGTCGGCCGCTCGGTCCGTGCGGCTGTCTCCGGAGAAGACGCGCGCTGGGTCGCAGCAACGCGCTTCTACGTCGACGGCACGCAGGTGGCTGCCGACAACCGGGCACCCTTCACCGTCGTGCTCCCGTCGGCGCTCTTCGACGGCCCGACCGCGACGGTCCGCGTCCACGTGCGGACGACCGACGGGCGCGGCGTCACCATGAAGCGCAGAATTGCGCTGGGCCCGTAGAGCTCAGTCCCACCGGCGCGACAGCCGGAACGCAGCGTTGATGAGCCCGACGTGGGAGTACGTCTGCGGGAAGTTCCCGCTCTGTTCCAGCGTCTCCGGGATGATGTCCTCGGCGTAGAGCCCGAGGCCGTTCGAGAGCGAGAGCAGGCGCTCGAAGAGCTCCCGCGCCTCTTCCGTCCGATCCAGCATCGCCAGCGCCTCGACGAGCCAGAACGTGCAAACGGTGAAGGCGGCTTCCATCTGGCCGAAGTCGTCGTGCGTCGCATAGCGGCGGAGAAGGCCGCCGCCGTTCACCGAGAGCGCCTCCCGGATCGCGTCGACGTGCGAGGTCGCGCGCCAGTCGTCTGCCTCGAGGTACCCGACGTGCACGGCCAGGAGGTTCACGGCGTCGAGCTGAGGCTCGCCGGCGACCTGGGTCAGGGCGCCGACCTCGTCGTTCCAGCAGCGGGTTTCGAGCAGCTCTGCCGCCCTGTGCTCGAGGTCGCGCGCACGCGCCGCCAGCTCCTCGGCCCCGAGCGCCTCGGCCACCTCGACCGCGCGCCGCGACCCTGCCCAGTGCATGAGCACCGTGAAGGTGTGGAGTCGCGTGCGCCCGCGGAACTCCCAGGGCCCCGCGTCCGGCTCGTCGAGCCGCGCCTCGATCTGTGACACGAGCCCCTCCACGGTCTCGATCGCCGTCCCCGGCGGCACCGAGCCGACGAAGCGCAGGTCGAGGAAGAGCCGGCTGATCGCGAGCACCATCTCCCCGTACACGTCGTTCTGCACGTGCTCGAAGGCCTGGTTGCCGATGCGCACGGGCTTCTCCCCGTTGAAGCCGGCGAGGTGGTCGAGCTCCTGCTCCTGTGCGTCCGGGCTCCCGTTCAGCCGGTACGCCGGCTGGAGCACGCCCTCGCTCTCCTCGGCCAGGTTGCGCAGGTACTCCAGGAAGCGCTCCATCTCCTCCGAGTGGCCGAGCCGCTCGAGCGCGTTCAGGGTGAAGTACGCGTCGCGGAGCCAGCAGAAGCGGTAGTCCCAGTTGCGCCCGGCTCCCGGGTACTCGGGCAGGCTCGTCGTCGTCGCCGCAAGGAGCGCGCCGGTGTCCTCGTACTGGTGCAGCTTGAGCGCGAGCGCCGAGCGGATGACCTCGGCCTGGTAGTCGCGCGGGACGCGGGTTCCCTTCACCCAGCGCCGCCAGTAGTCGAGCGTGCGCTCGAGGAAGCGCTCGGCCGTGTCCTCGAGCCCGGCCTCGAGCGGCTGCCCCCAGGTGAGGACGAGATGCCGGTCGCGCTCGAGCAGGAACGGGCGCTCGTCCTCGATGTACGCGAGCGGGACGTTCGTCGTCAGCCGCAGCGGCGCCGGGAAGCCGCGGTACTCGACGTGGTTGGACGCGCCCCAGCTCGCGGGCTCGAGGAGGCCGTAGTCGTAGACCGGCTTGCAGCGGACGAGCGCGCGCGGCTCGCCCGAGAGCGGGCGGATGACGCGCACGAGCATCGGCGGCTTGTAGTAGCGGTCGTAGAGCACGAACCGCGGGGCGAAGTCGTAGACCTCGAAGTTCCCGTTCGGGGTCGTGAACGTCGTCCGCAGGACGTTCGTGTTCTCCATGTACTCCTGGCGCACCTCGGTCGCATCCACGCCCTCGATCGCGAAGACGCCGCCCTTCTCGCGGTCGAGCAGCGGGCCGAAGACGAAGCTCGAGTCGGGCCTCGGCCAGCACATGAACTCCACCGAGCCGTCGCGCACGAGCGCGCTGTACGAGCAGTTTCCGATGATGCCGAGGCCGCGGGCCATGGTCGAAGCGTAGGTTGTATCTACCCGATCGTCGCTGCGGGGGGAGACTCTGGCCAGGAGCCACGGACAGCACACGCTCATCATCGCGAGCAACCGCCTGCCGGTGCGCCTCGCGCGCGAGCGAGGCGCCCTGGACGTGCAGCTGTCCGCGGGCGGCCTCGCGTCCGCGCTGCGGGCGGCCGTGCGCGGTGACTCGATGTGGATCGGCTGGCCCGGGGCGGTCGTCCGGGACTCGCAGCGAGCCGAAGCGACGAAGCGCCTCGCCGAGGACAACCTCGTGCCCGTCTTTCTGTCCACCGCCGAGGAGGAGGACTTCTACAACCGTGTCTGCAACGACACGCTCTGGCCGCTCCTGCACTACTTCGGTGACCGACTGCGCATCACGCCGGAGGCGTGGGAGCGCTACGTCCAGGTCAACGAGCGCTTCGCGGACACGATCGTCGAGCACGCCGGCCCGGGCTCGCGCGTCTGGGTCCACGACTTCCACCTCATGCTCGTGCCCGCGATGCTGCGGCGACGGGCGCCCGATCTCGCCATCGGCTTCTTCCTGCACACGCCGTTCCCGTCGTCGGAGGTCTATCGCCTGCTCCCGGCTCGCGAGGAGGTGCTGCGCGGGCTGCTCGGGGCCGACTACGTGAGCTTCCAGGTCGGCGACTTCGCGCGCCACTTCCGCTCGTCGTGCCTGCGCATCCTCGGTCTCGACTCCGACCCCGACTCGATCGAGGTCGACGGCCGCCCCGTCGGGATCGGGGTCGACCCGATCGGGATCGACACCGTCGGCTTCGTCGAGACGCTCCAGGATCCCGAGACCGCTCGACTGCTCGCCGACCTCGAGAAGCAGTACGAGGGGCGCAAGCTCGTCCTCGGCGTGGAGCGGCTCGACTACACGAAGGGCATCCCGCAGAAGCTGCTCGCGTTCGAGCGCCTGCTCGAGCGGGAGCCGGAGAGGGCAGGCACGACGACGATGCTCCAGGTTCTCGTTCCCTCGCGGCTCGAGAGCCCCGAGTACCGGCAGCAGCGCGACGAGATCGAGCTCCTGATCGCGCGCATCAACGGCCGCTTCGGGCAGCCCGGGCAGACACCTGTCGAGTACCTGCACCGGCACATCTCCAAGGCGGGCCTCGTCGCGCTGTACCGACGGGCGGACGTGATGATGGTGACGCCGCTCCGGGATGGGATGAACCTCGTCGCGCACGAGTTCGTGCTCTGCCAGTCGGAGCCGGGGCTCCCGGGGCGGTGGCGCGGCTCGCTCGTCCTCTCGGAGCTCGCCGGCTCGGCCCAGGTGCTACCCGGTGCGACGCTCGTCAACCCGTGGAACGTCGACGACATGGTCGACCGGCTCGCGGCCGCGCTCGAGCTTCCGCTTCCGGAGCGCAGGCGGCGGCTGGAGACGATGGCAAAGCGGGTGGAGGCGCTCGACTGCCGCAAATGGGCCGACGGGTTTCTGACGCGGCTCGGGAGGCACTCGCGCCGCGACCGGCGCCGCAAGCCGCCGCCCGACATCGACGGGGAGGTCAAGGAGCGGCTCGTGCGCCGGTTCACGCGCGCACGAACGCGGACGATCATGCTCGACTACGACGGCACGATCCGAGAGATCGAGCCGCACCCGGACCTGGCGGTCCCGACCCGGGAGATCCGCGCGCTCCTCCGCGAGCTGGCCGCGCTCCCGAACACGGACGTGCACATCGTCAGCGGCCGCCGTCGCCGCAACCTCGAGCAGTGGCTCGGCCAACTCCCAATCCACCTGTGCGCCGAGCACGGCTACCTCGCGCGCGAGCCAGGCGGTGAGTGGCGCACGCTGCTCGACCTCGATCTCACCTGGATGCGGCCGATCGAGCGCCTCCTGCGACGGGTTGCGGCCGACGTCCCGGGCGCGCACGTGGAGCGGAAGGCGTGCAGCGTCGCCTGGCACTACCGCGAGGCGGAGCCGGAGTACGGCGCCTGGCGCGCGCACGAGCTCCTGAACGACCTCGGGCAGCACCTCGCCGGGGCGCCGGCCGAGATCCTGCAGGGTCATCGCGTCATCGAAGTGCGGGCGCTCGGCGTGGACAAGGGCGTCTACGTGCGAAGCGTCTTCCCGGAGGGGAAGGAGCCGACGCGGTTCGTCATCGGGCTCGGCGACGACCGCACCGACCACGACCTCCTCGACGCGCTCCCTCAGGGCTCGGTCGCCGGACACGTCGGCGGGCTCCTCCCGAGCACGCGTACGGACGGCGGCCCGCGCGACCACGTCCACATCACGGGACCGGGCGAGGTGCGGGCGTTGCTGCGCGAGCTCGCGGCGGCCGTCACGGCCTAGCTCAACGGGTCTCTCGCGAGATCAGGTCGACGAGCTCCTGCGTCGCCGGGGCGTCGAGCCCTTGGCGGCGCGAGGCGCGGAGGATGGCGCCGCCGATGGCGTCGAGCTCCAGCGGCAGCCCGGCGGCTCGGTCCTTCTGCATCGAGCTCCGCAGGTCGCCCGCCCCTTCGCAGGCCGAGAGCGCGGCGTCGACGTCGAACTCGACCCCTTCCGCGGCGCCGACCGCCGCGACCTCTCGCATGCACGCCTCGAGGCGCCGGCGCCACGCTGGGTCGCTCATGACCGCCGAGAGCGGCGCGCCAAGCGCGGTCGTCGTCAGCGCGACCGGGCCGAGCGTCGCGAGCTTGCGCAACAGGACGGCCTCCTCGCTCGGGCCGACGGCACACGTCAGGCCCGCCTCGTCGAGCTCGCTGCAGACCCACTCTGCGCGTTCGCCGGGAGGGAGCTCGACGTGCGCGAACGCGCTCTTCTGGAGGATCCGACCGACTTCGGCGCGCTCCGACTCGACGTAGATCACTCCCGGTACGACGCAGTCGTCGCCGAACCGCGCGCGCAGCAGTGCCACGTGGTCGAGCCCGTTGAGCAACGGAACGACGGTCATCCCCGCAACCTGCTCGGGCGCGACCAGGTCGAGGGCGGCCTCGAGCTGCGTCGCTTTCGGCGTCACCCAGAGGACGTCGACCGAGCGATCGAGCGCGGTCGCCGCCGGGACGTCGACCTCGAAGTCTCCGAGCAGCGCGCTCTCCACCCGGAGGCGCCCGTCGTAGCGCGCGTGGGTGGCGGGCCGCATCAGCAGCACCACCTCTCGACCGACCTGCGCGAGCGCGCCTCCGATGAACCCGCCGACGCCGCCGGCTCCGAGGACACCGTGGCGCATCTGTCCTAGACCGGTACCGCGGTGCAGTGCTGAAAGGCGGCCGCATGGCCGCGGGCATTGGCCTCGCGGAGCTCGTCCTCGTCGAGGGCTCCGATCCTGAGCAGGAGGTCGAACTCATCGCGGAGGTGCGTCCGCATCATCTCCGGGCCGTCGGTGGCGATCGTGAAGGCGACGCCGTGCTCGACGAAGCGGCGGATCGTGTCGCGCACCGCCTCCTCGTCCGGCAGCGCCTTGGTGAGGAGGTTCGAGGTCGGGCAGATCTCGAGCACCGTGCCGAGGTCGCGGAGGGCGCGCATGAGCTCGGGATCGCCTGCGGCGAGGATGCCGTGCCCGATCCGCTCGGGCCGCAGGGATTCGACGACCTCGCCGATCTCCTCGCGGCCCATGTCGCCGCCCTCCTCGCCGACGTGGATGGTGAATCCGAGCCCCGCCTCACGCGCGGTCTCGACCATGGGCGCGAGCTGCGTGTAGTCGTAGCGCGCGCCGCCCGGCCTGGGTCCCGCAATGTCCACACCGACGATCCCGCGGCTCGACCAGCGGATCGCCTTCTCGACGATGATCTCGTTGAGCCGCCGATCGAACGTGCGGTCCATCATCAGGATGAGACCCGCCCGGACGTGCGGGTACTCGAGGCTCGCGAGGTCGAGCCCGCGGATCGCGGCGAGGATGATGTGGTCGAGGTCGCGCTCGCCGCCGCGGTTCCGCTTCATCGGGTTGAAACGGAGCTCGAGTGTGGTGATGTGCTGCGAGCGGTAGGCGCCGCCGATCGCTCCGTGCACCGAGCGCTCGACCGCGAGCGGCGAGGACTGGATGAGCTCCGTCCAGTGGTAGATCCGGTCGAGCGCGTCGAGCCCGGTCACGCCGTGCGGGTCGGAGACGGTCACGAGCGCATCGAACTCCCAGAAGTCCTTCACGGGAAGCGCGATCCCCTGCTCGTGCGCGAGGCTCCAGAGGATGTCGGAGGCGACGGAGCCTCCGAGGTGCGTGTGGAGCTCGGCGAGACCTTCGTCGGTCACGGTCGCGCGAGTCTAGCCTTGTCCCGTGGAGGTGAACAGGCTCGCTGCCCGCGCCACGAACCACTGCCTCACCGGCTGCGGGATCGGCGAGGTGCTGGGGATGGTGCTTGCGACCTGGTGGGGCTGGGGGGACGCCGCCTCGATCGCGCTCGCGATCGCGCTGGCGTTCTTCTTCGGCTACCTGCTCACCTTGATTCCGCTCTTCCGCGCCGGGACGGCGCTAGGCGCCGCTCTCGGGATCGCGCTCGTTGCCGACACGCTCTCGATCACGACGATGGAGATCGTCGACAACGCAGTGCTGCTCCTCTGGCCCGGAGCGATGGACGCCGGGCTCGGCGATCTGCTCTTCTGGGGCTCGCTCGCGATCGCGCTCGCGGTCGCTTGGGGCCCGACGTTCCTCGTCAACCGCGCGCTGATCCGCCGCGGGAAGGGCCACGCGCTCGCGCACGGGGCGCACGGGCATTCGGGCTAGGAGCGCAAAGGCGCCCGTGGAACGGGCAGCGGCGTCAGCAGCGGCTCGATCTCGGCTCGGAGATGCTCGAACGCGGGCGGGAGGACGAGCGACTCGCCGAGGTGCTCGGGATCCTCGTCGACGGCGAATCCCGGCCCGAGGGTCGCGATCTCGAAGAGGACGCCGCTCGGCTCGCGGAAGTAGACCGAGCGGAACCAGAAGCGGTCGATGACCGGCGTCGGGCGCAGGCCGGCGGCCGCGACCCGCTCGCGCCAGGCCTCGTGCTCGTCCATCGTCGAGGCCCAGGCGACGTGGTGCACCGTCCCGGCGCCACCGATCCCGCGCTCGGCCGGCGGCTCGTCGTAGGCGTAGAGGCCGCCGCGGGTCTCGCCGCGTGCTTCCCAGGCGTTGTCGCCCGCGGGCGCGAAAGCCAGGCCGCTCTCCAGGGCGGCTCGCGAACGCTCGGGATCGGCCGAGAAGGCGCGCACGCCGTCGAAGCCCTGAAGCGCCATCTCGCCCGGGATCTCGGGGTGCTCGGCGACGAGCGGTGCGTCCGCGGTCTCGACCACTGCGAGGCGATGCCGCAGTCCCTCCGGATCCTCGAACGTCACGCCTCCGTCGCCGCGCGCGACGGCGGCCGCCTCGTCCGCGAGCCGCCGCTCCCAGAAGTCGACCGCCTCCTCCGAGCCGAGGCGCCACTCGACGGTATGCACCATCCCCGCCCCGGCGCGTCCGCGCTGGACGCCCGGATACTCGAAGAACGTGATGTCGCTGCCCGGGCTCCCCTCCTCGTCGGCGTAGAAGAGGTGGTAGACGGTCGGGTCGTCCTGGTTGACGGTCTTCTTCACGAGGCGCAGGCCGAGGACGCGCGTGTAGAAGTCGACGTTGCGCGGTGCGTCGGCCGTGATGCAGGTGACGTGGTGGACGCCGTCGAGGCCCATCGCTCCGCAGCGTAACGGCGGGTCGTTAGTGTGCGCCCCGTGAAGATCGGGATCGTCGTCCCGTTCTCGTGGTCGTTCTGGGGCGCGGTCGTGGAGCACGCGGAGTCGCAGGCGGCAGCGCTCGAGGAGCTGGGCCACGACGTGCGCTTGATCATGGGCAACGACCCGCCGGGTCAGTTCACCCGCGCGCTGCACCCGCGGGTCGGCCGCCACGGCGACCCGCCGGAGAATGTCATCCCCGTCGGGCGCTCGGTGATCGTGCCCGCGAACGGCTCGCTCCCGAACATCGTCCTCTCGCCGCGCACGTACCTCCGAATCCAGCGCACGCTCGAGCGCGAGCGGTTCGACGTCCTGCACCTGCACGAGCCGATGACGCCCGCGATCTGCACGGCGACGCTCGTCATCGCGAGGACGCCGATCGTGGCGACGTTCCATGCGTCCGGCGATCTCGGCTGGATGAGATACGGAAAGCCGATCTGGGGATTCCTGATCGACCGCGTCGACTACCGGATCGCCGTGTCCGAGCGCGCGCGCGCGTCGCAGGCGCGGTGGCTCCCCGGCGAGTACGAGGTCCTCCCGAACGGAGTGCTCGTACCGGACGACGCTCCCGCCGGCAACCGCGAGCACCGGATCGTCTTCGCCGGGCGCCAGGAGGCTCGCAAGGGGCTGCACGTGCTGCTGCGCGCGTGGCCGGAGATCCGGCGGCGAACGGGACTTCGGCTCACGGTCGCGGGCGCCGACCCGCTGGCCGTACGGCTCCTCCTCACGCGCCTCGGCGTCTCGGACGACGGGATCGACGTCGTCGGCTTCCTGAGCCAGGAAGGGCTGACCGAGACACTGCTCGGCGCGCAGGCGCTCGTGGCGCCCTCGCTCGGCCAGGAGAGCTTCGGGATGGTCCTGACCCGCGCCTACGCGTGCGCGCTCCCGGTCGTGGCGTCGGACATTCCCGGGTACCGCGAGGTCCTCGATCCGTCGGCGTCGGTCGCGGTCCCGCCAGGCGACCCCGCTGCACTCGTGGAGGCCGTCGCGGCGCTCGTCGACGACGAACCGCGCCGCGTGGCGCTCGGCGAAGCCGCCCGCGCGATCGCGGTCGAGCGCTACGCGTGGCCCGGGATCGCGCATCGGCTCGAGCAGATCTACGAGCAGGTCACGGGTGGAGCCCGTGAGGCGGTGCGGGCGGCGTGACGGCGCTCCGGGCCGCCTGGCGGAGCCCGTGGATCCAGGCCGGCGGCGTCGTCCTTCTCGTCCTGCTCGCATTCACCGTCCTCTGGTGGCGCGGCCCCGACTGGGGCGCCGTCTGGGAGGCGTTCCGCTTCGTCGTCTGGAGCTGGATCGTGCTCGCGCTCGCGCTCAACGTCGTCTCGACGGTCTTCCGTGCGCTCTCGTGGCGGATGACGATCGGGCAGGCGCTCTCGGCCGAGCACCAGCCGCGCGCGATCCATGTCTTCTCCGCCTTCGGTGTGGGCCTGTTCGCGAACGCGGTCGTGCCGGGGAGGCTCGGGGAGCTCGCGCGCGTCGCGACGCTGCGGCGGCACCTGCCGGCCGCGCCGCACGGAACCAGCGCGATTCTCGTGGGAACCGTGTTCGCGCACCGGCTCTTCGACCTCGTCCCGGCGACGATCCTCGTGGTCTGGGTGCTCCTGACCGCGGAGGTCCCGCACTGGGCGATCGTCGCGCTCATGATCGTGGCCGCGGTCGGCCTCGCGCTCTTCACGATCGCGTGGATGAGCGCGCGCCGGCACGACCGGCCCGTCGTGGGCGAGGGCGTGGGCTCGGTGCGTCATCTGTTGACGATGGCGCGGCAGGGCCTCTCGGTCCTGAAGGCGCCGCTTCCGCTCGCGGGCGCCCTCCTCCTTCAGTGCCTCGGCTGGCTGATGCAGCTCCTCGCCGTGTACGCGGCGATGCAGGCGTTCGGCATCGATGCGCCGCTCCCCGCGGCCGGGCTCGTCCTCGTGCTCATGAACATCGCGACGATCGTCCCACTGTGGCCCGGGAACATCGGTCTCGTGCAGGCCGCGGTCGCCGTTCCGCTGCGCAACTACGGCGTGCCGTACGCGACCGGCTTCGCCTATGGCCTCGCGCTGCAGGCGCTCGAGATGGCGTGTGGCGTCGGGCTCGGGCTCCTCGCGCTCGCACGCGAGGGGATCTCGGTGGCGATGCTCCGGCGTATGCGCGACGACGACGAGGAGGCCTCCGACGAGGCCGTCGCAGAGGTGCATGAGCTGATGGAGGAGCTCGACTCCGAGGCCGAAGCCGCCCGTGAGGGCGCTCCTCTCTCCCGCTAGCCTCAAGGGCGTCCTCGACGCGGACGCCGCCGCGGCGGCTCTGGCGGCCGGGGTGCGCGAGGCAGGAGGCGACGCAGTGGAGCTGCCGGTCGAGGACGGCGGAGAGGGCACCGCGCGCGTGCTCCACGTGGCGCTGGGTGGCGAGTGGCGCACGGCGCGCGTCGCCGATCCACTCGGGAGGCCGGTCGAGGCGAGCTGGCTCGTGCTTCCGGACGGGCGCGCGGTCGTGGAGGCTGCGGCCGCGATCGGGCTTCCACTGCTCGCGCCGCATGAGCGCGACCCGCTGCGCGCTTCGAGCAAGGGTCTCGGAGAGCTCGTTCTCGCGGCGGCGGAGGACGGCGCATCGTCCCTCGTCGTCGCGCTCGGCGGCTCGGCCACGGTCGACGGCGGCGCGGGGCTGCGCGAGGTCCTGCGCGAGCTGTCCGTCCCGACTCTCGTGCTCTGCGACGTCCGCACGCAGCTCGCCGACGCGGCTCGGATCTTTGGTCCGCAGAAGGGCGCTTCGGAGGAGGACGTCACGGTCCTCGAGCAGCGCCTCGCAGGGATGCACGAGCTGCGGCCGTACGCTGCGCTGCCCGGGTCCGGCGCCGCAGGTGGGCTCGGAGCGGCACTCGCCTCGCTCGGCGCGGAGCTGGTCGAAGGCGCCGCGACCGTGCTCGACCTCATCGGCTTCGACGAGCACGCGGCCGGGTGCGACCTCGTCGTCACCGGCGAGGGGGCCGTGGACGAGACGACCCTCGAAGGCAAGGCGCCCGGCGAGGTGGCGCGTCGGGCGGGCGTGTTCAGGATCCGCTGTGTCGTCTTCGGGGGCCGCGTGCGCGTGCAGGTTCCGGGTGCGGAGACGGTCGCACTCTCCGGCGACCGCGCGCGCGCCGAGGCCGATCTCGTGGAGCTCGGGAGGAGCCTGGGCTAACGGCTCTCTGCGGCTGCGAGCCGGTCCGCCATCGCCTCGAGCAGCTTCCAGGCGACCTGCGGGCGCGCCTCGACGAACGGGCGGAAGACGAAGACCGGGAGCCCGTAGGTCTTAAGGTCGCTCACCGCCGTCACCGTCGCCGTGCGCGGGCGGCGGTCGATGAGCGCGATCTCGCCGAAGTGGTCGCCGGCCGCGAGCTTGCCGACCGCCTTGCCCTGCACCTCGACGTTCGCCTCGCCGCTCTCGACCACGAAGAACATCAGCCCGCCCTCGCCCTCCAGGGCGATCGAGTCGCCGGCGCTGAACCGCCGCTCGTTGAACTCGTCTGCGAGGCTCTCGAGCTCGCCGTCGTCGAGGCCGGAGAAGAGCGGGACCTTGCGGAGAAGGTCAGGGTTCGGCTTGGCCATGAGGCGATTCATACACGAACGGGGCCCGTGTTGTCACGTGCTGCCGTCGTTCGACGAGAGCTCCTCGATCCTGAGCTCGGCCGCCTCGAGGCGCGCGACGCACGCGCGGTAGAGCTCCTCGCCGTTCTTGAACAGCGCGATCGCCTCGTCGACCGCGACGTCGCCGCGCTCCAGTCGGGCGACGATGTCTTCCAGCTCCTTCTGCAGCTCCTCGAACGACCTGCCGTCGGTCACGGGCGCACGTCCTCGACGCGGGCGCCGAGCCTGCCCGACGCGAGCTCGACCTCGAGCCGATCGCCGGGCGCGACGGCTGCGGCCTCGCGCAGCGCGTCGCCGCCCGAGCGGACGATCGCGTAGCCGCGGGCGAGCGTGGCGAGGGGCGAGAGCGCCTGGAGCCTCGCTCCCGCATGGTCGACGGCGGCGCGGCGTCGTTCGAGGAACAGCCGCGGCGAGCGGCGAAGACGGTCTCCGAGCCGGGCGACGAGCTGGGCGTCGCGGTCGAGGAACGAGCGAGCGGCGTGCCCGAGCCGCCGGTGCGTAGTCTCGAGCGCCGCCCGGAGCTCCTGCTCGTCGGGCACGACGAGCGCGCCCGCTGCGGTCGGCGTCGCTGCGCGCGCGTCGGCTGCGAGATCGCAGAGCGGAGTGTCCTGCTCGTGCCCGACCGCCGACACCACGGGAACGCGAGACGCCGCGACCGCGCGAACGACGGCCTCGGCGCTGAACGGGAGCAGATTCTCGAAGCTGCCGCCACCACGGGCGAGGACGACGACGTCCACCTCCGGATGTCCTGCGAGCGCGGCGAGGCCGGCGACGATCGCCTGCTCGGCGCCGCGGCCCTGAACTCGGGTCTCGCGGACGACGATCTTTGCCGCCGGGAAGCGCCGGCCGATCGTCGCCACCAGATCGCCTTGCGCGGCCGCGTCCGCGCCGGTGAGGACACCGACCGCCCGCGGCACCCGCGGGAGCGGGCGCTTGCGCACCTGGGCGAACAGCCCCTCGGCGGCGAGGCGTCGCTTGAGCTGCTCGAGCGCGACGAGGTGGCCGCCGACGCCCACCCGCTCGACGGTCGTCGCGCGCAGCCCGAGCTCGCCCTTGAGCTCGTACAGCTCGGCCTTCCCGGCCGCGTGGACGGTCTCTCCCTCCGCGAGCCGGAGCTCGAGCCGGTCGAACGTGCCACGGGAGATCGTGACCTTGAGCGTCGCCCCGGTCTTCGGGTCCTTCAGGGTGATGAACACCGTTGCCCAGGCGTCGTTCCGGCGGAGCTCCATGACTTCCCCCTCCACCCAGACGGCGGGCAGGCGGCCGAGGTAGCGGGCGACGCCGCGGTTGAAAGCCGAGACGGAGTAGACCTTGCGATCCCCGTGGAGAACCGGCTCGATCTTCATCGCCGCAGGGTAACGCCGAAGGCCGTAGGGGCCGGGCTGTCCGCGGCCCGGCGACGCACGCCTCGCTCCTAGAGCAGGATCTCGGCGGCGGTGATCGGGTCGCAGCCGCGGGTCACGAGCTCGACCGCGAAGTGGAGATCGACCTCACTCCCCGCGAGGCGCTCGGCGAGGTGCACCGGGTAGCCGGCCTCGATGAGGACGTGCAGGCGCCAGCTCTCGACTCTCGCCGGCTCGTTCTCGTTCCACAGGGGGGCTTCGGTCGTCTCGGCCATGTGCGTGGGATTCGGTGTCCTAGAGACGTTCCCTGCCCGGGATTGTTTGTCGGCGCGGTCGAACACCGAGAGCTAGACGCCGGCGGACGAGCGAGTGGCCTCGTACCGGCGCGCGAGCTCGATGATCCGGTCGTCGAGACGCGCAGCGGCCGCGTCTGCTGCCTGCTGGAGCTGGTGCGCGATGAGGCCGTCGGCGCGCCGGAGGAACGTCTCGGACGTGTGGTCGAGCTCCTCGCGGAGTCGGCTGGCGGCCTCCTCCCGAATCGCCTTCATGCGGTTCTCGAACTCGAGCGCGCCCGCCTCGCTGAGCCGCTCGACCTCGCGGGCGGTCTCGCGTTCGAGCTCGGCCACCTGCCGCCGCTCGACCTCGGCGAACGCCGACTCGATCCTCGCGCGCGCCTCGGCCTCGGCGCGGTCGACCTGCTCTCCGATGGCGTGCTCGTGCTGGCGCAGGCGCTCCATGACGTCCTCGATCGCCCGTCGCCGGTCGTCGGCCTGCAGCTGGAGCTCCTCGAGTGCCTCCGCCAAGGCGTTCCGCGAGGTGCTCTCGAGCTCCTCGCGAAGCCGTATGGCAGCCGCGCGTTGCTGTTCGGACGTCGTCCCGAGCTCGACTGCCTCCGCCTCGATCCTGGCCTCGACCTCTCCGATCCGCTGCTGCTGCCGCTGCTCGAGCTTCGTGACCTCGCCCTCGAGAGCGCGCTGGGCGCGCTCGAGGTCCGCCTCCCAGGCGCGCAGGCGCTCCTCGACGCGGCGCTCGACCGCCGCGACCATCTCCGCCATCCGATCCGAGAGCTCGCGCTCGCGCACGTTGAGTTCGCCCCGGCGTTGGTCGGAGAGCCGGCGCTCCTCGGTCGCGTACGTGGACAGCGCGTCGGCGTGAGCGCGGTTGATCGAGATGCGCAGCTGCTCGATCCGTAGCGCCGTCTCCTCGTCCGCGGCAGCGCGCACCGACCGGCGGGCGTCCGCGACGACCTCGTCCGTTTGCGCGGTGCGGGCCCAGGCGCGGCGCAGCGCGAGCGCGAGGATCCCGGCGGCGAGCGCCACGGTGACGAGCGCAGCGAGCAGGAGCCAGACGGTCACGGTCACGCGGCCATGCTAGAGCCGAAACGCTACGAGGGCGGCCGCGAGGACGACCGTTGCTGCGGCGAGGAGCCGGAGCCCGCGCTCTTCGGCGGCGATGAACGATCGTGCGTCGATGGGCCTGCGCTCTCCGTCCACGAGCTCGATCTCTCCCTGCACGGTCGCCACGCGCCGCCGGACGAAGCGGACGTGGTTCGACAGCGCCCGTTGCGCGAGGGAGAGGAGCACGGCGAAAGCGGCGGCGACAACCGCCACCGCGCCGATGTCGCCCGAAACCGCCGCGTATCCGCAGAGCACCGGGAACCCGCCCCACGCAAGCCCGAACCAGAGGTCGGTGTGGAAGCGCCCATCCGCGAGCTCGAGGTTGTACGCGAGCACGAGGAAGACCCCGAGGGGAACGAGCAACGCGATCCAGGCCTCGAAGGTCGCCGCGCCGACGAGCCCGATCGCGCATGCTGCGGCGATCGAGACGGCGGCGAGAGCGCCGAGGACAGAGTCGGGGATCCGCGTGCGGAGCGGCCGGCCGCGGAGCTCGTCGAGCGCGTGCGCGCCGATCCCGAGGGCGAGCGCGAAAGCCACCACTGCCGCGCCGAGCCGCCCCCAGGCGACGGCAGGCGCCAGGCAGCCGCCGATCACGACGTACGAGAGGTGCCACGCGGTGTACGGCGGGTGGAGGAGCGTCACGTAGTCGCGCCACCCTCCCGGCGTCAGGGCGTAGAACGCGGGCCTCGCGGGCGCCGTGACGGCCGGGGCCGGTTCGGCCTCGCGAGTCAGCGACACGAGGGTGGCCGGCTCGGAACGGTCGGGCTCGCTCATGTCTTCGTCCCCCAGATCACGACGCCGCCGCCGAGGCTCAGGCGGCGCACTTCCGGCTTCGAGATGCCGGCGGCACGCCAGAGATCGAGCTGGCGCTCGAGCGGGAAGCGCGTCCAGAAATCCCGGATCGAGCCTCCGAGGAAGCGCCCGACCTCCTGCCAGCCGTTCCGCAGTGCGAGGCCGGCGAGCGGGAGTCCGGCGCGGACGTAGACCTCCCAGAGCGGACGCGCCGGGCCGCTCGGGACCCCGAACTCCAGCGACGCTACGACCCCTCCGGGGCGGACGACTCGCGCGAGCTCGGCGAGGGTCGCGCCGGGGTCGTCGACGTAGCGGAGGAGGTACGTGACGGTGAGGTGGTCGAACGTCCCGTCCGAAAACGGCAGCGACTCGGCCGAGCCTTCCAGGAGCGTCGCGCGCCCGTCGAGGCGCGCGCGCGCGAAGGCGAGCATCTCCGGGCTCTGGTCGAGCGCCGTGACGAGGAACCCACGACGCAGGAGCTCGTCGGCGACGAGACCAGTGCCGGAGGCGACGTCGAGCACGCGGCCCCGGTCCGCAGGGAGACGCCGTACGAGGAAGCGGCGCCAGAGCGGGTCCTGGCCGAGCGAGAGCACGGCGCCCACACGGTCGTACGTCGGCCCGAGCGGGGCGAACAGCTCGCGCGCGTGGGCGGTTCGCGCCGACATCCAGCCCCTATTGTGGCGGGCGTGCTCCTGTCAGAGGAGGTGGAACGGGCCGCGGGCCTCGCGGCCGAGGCCGCGCGCGCGGACGGCAACGTGGTCTCCGGGGTCATCGCGACCGAGCCGAGCCCTGGGCACCGCGTCTACCTCTGCGCCTTCGACGACGCGGACGGCTACCGGAGCTGGCTGGCCGTCAGGGAGGACGGGGTGGTCGTCGAGAGCCGGAGCGAGCTGCGCGAGGCGGTATCGATCGCCGCGCTCTGCGAGGTAGCGTCCGACGCGGCGGGAGGCGGGGATCTCGACGTGCTGATCGAGCGGCTCGAGGAGCTGCGCCGGACCGAAGCCCCCGAGGGGATCGAGGCGGCGGAGGAGGCAGCTCGTGCGCTCCGGGACGTTCTCGGCGATGCTCCGCAGGTCGCGACGCCCGCACGCCTCGACGAGATCGGAGCCGCCACGCGCAGGCTCGAGCGCGAGCTCGACCCGACCGGTGCGTCCCCGTTCTCGGCGGCGTTGAGGTCGTCCCAGGGCGCGGTCGGCGAGCTCCAGCGCGAGATCGAGGCCGGGTACCGGCTGCCTCTCACCTAAACTGAGGTCATGGAAGGCGGCGGTGGCGGCTTCTTCCCCTTCGGCGGCGGCGACCCCGAGGACCTTCTCGGGGCGCTGCGCGAGTTCGCCGAGAAGCAGGCCGAGTCGGTCCAGGACGCGCAGAAAGAGCAGTACGCGACGCTGACGCTGAACACCGCGGTCGAGCTCACGGCGGCAGCCTTGAAGCAGATCCACGCCGAGGGCACGTCGGACGCGCAGGCGATCGCGCTCCGCGACGCGATGCGCGTGCTCTTCCCGGAGGCCGTCGCGCTCGTCTCCGCAGCCCGCCAGGGCTTCATGCGCCAGTAGGTCGCGCGCGAATGAGCGAGGGCTGGCGACCGGACTCGTATCTGGACGAGATTCGCGCCGAGGTCCCGCGGTACGACGAGCTTCAGGAGCGGGTGGTCGAGGCGACTCGGGGGCTTCGGGTGCGGACGGCGCTCGAGCTCGGGGTCGGGACGGGCGAGACCGCGAAGCGCCTGCTCGACCTGCATCCGGACGCGATGCTCGTCGGCGTCGACGGGAGCGACGAGATGCTCACCGCCGCGCGGGCGTCACTCCCCGATGAGCGCGTCGACCTCAGACTGCGGCAGCTCGAGGATGCGCTCCCCGAGGGCTCGTTCGACCTCGTGGTCTCCGTGCTGGCGGTGCACCACCTGCGCGCGGACGCGAAGGCGGACCTCTTTCGCCGCATCGCGGGCGCGCTCGCTCCCGGCGGCCGCTTCGTGCTCGGCGATGTCGTCGTCCCGGAGCAGCCCGAGGACGCCGTCGTGCCGATCGAGGAAGGCTTCGACTTCCCCGATCCGCTGTCCGAGCAGGTCGCCTGGTTGAGCGAAGTCGGCTTCGCAGCGACCGTCGTCTGGAGCCGGCAGGACCTCGCGGTCGTGCGAGCCGAGGCTCAGGCCTGGGCCTGAGCCGCCAGCAGCGACCAGCCGCCGTCGACGACGAGTGTCTGGCCGCGGATCATCTCCGCCTCGGGCGAGCAGAGGAACGTCACGCATGCGGCGACGTCCTCGGGTGAGACGAGGCGCCCGACAGGGTTGCGCGCCCCCATCTCGAGCATCGCCTCCTTGTTCGGGAAGTGCTCGAGCGCGCCCGTCTCGACGACTCCGGCGGAGACGGCGTTCACGCGGATCCCCCTCGGTGCGAGCTCGACTGCGAGGTAGCGGACGAGCGCCTCCAGCGCCGCCTTCGACGTGCCGACGAGCGCGTAGTTGTCGAGGACGCGGGTCGAGCCGAGGCTCGAGATGCCGAGGATCGAGGAGCCTGCGGGCATCGCGGGCGCTGCGGCGCGGGTAAGGGACAGGAGCGCCCGCGCGTTCGCCGAGAGCGTCCAGTCCCAGTGCTTGTCGTCGGTCTCGAGGGCGGGGCGGATGACACCGGTCGCAGCCGCGTGCACGAGCATGTCGAGCGGCCCGAGCGCGGCGACCTCCTCGGCGATGCGTTGCGAGGCGACGTTCCCGCGGACGAGCACCGGCTCAGCGCCGAGGTCGGTCAGCTCCGCCGCCGTCTCCTCGGCCGGCCGGTCGCCGCGCATGTAGCCGATCGCGACCTTTTTCGCGCCGAGCGTCGCGAAGCGAAGCGCGATCGCCTTCCCGATCCCGCGCGATCCACCCGTCACGAGGACGGAGGCGCCCTGGAAGCTCAGTGGTCGATCCTCGGCCACTGAGCGGGGAGGGGTGTGGGGAGAGCGCGAAGCGCTCTGTCCGCGGAGCGGACCAGTGGAGGGGGTGTGGGGGAACCGGGAGGTTCCCCCACCCACGGGGAGGCTCCCTCTCCCACGATCGTTCGCCGAAGGCGAACGATGCTCATTCGAGGGGTTCGGAGGCAGGCGCGGACGACGGGACCGTGTCCCAGCCGATCCGGCTTCGCGGCTCGCGAGCGCCGTCGGCCGCGAGCGACGACGCGCGCCCGAGCCGGTCGAGGAGCTCCATCTTCTCCTCGCCGTAGCGCCGCACCGGGTGCTCGGCCGGAAGGTCCTGGATCAGCTCGCGCACCCGCGCTCGGAGTTGGTACGCGAAGTGCGGCGTCGCCGGCCCGACGAGGGCGTCGACGTCTTCGAACGTCGGCTCGGCCATCTCGTGAGAAGCCTATCGGCGGGAAAGCGGCGGCCCGCCGCTAGCGTCCGCCCGTGCGCCGTCCCTCGACCGTGGAGTTGATGCTGCTCACCACGGTCCTGTTGTGGTCGCTGAATCTCAGCGTCACGAAGTACATCCTCACGCACGGCTTCGACCCGCTTCCGTACGCGAGCGTGCGCTACGGGCTCGCGGCCGCGATCTTCGTCGCGCTGACGCTCTTCGCGGAGAGGACGCTGCGAATCCAGCGCCGTCACCTCCCGATCGTCGGGCTCGCGGCCGCGTGCCTCTGGCTGAACCAGCTCTCGTTCGTCTTCGCGCTCGACGCGACGACCGCGTCGACGATCGGGCTCCTCCTCGGGGCGATCCCGATCTTCGCGGCGTTCTTCGGGCTCGTCCTGGGCACGGAACGGCCGACCGGGCGCTTCCTCGTGGCGGCGGCGATCTCGTTCGTCGGAGTCGCGCTCGTCGCCCTCGGCTCGGGCGGCGAGGTTTCGGGCAGCGCGGTCGGGATTCTGCTCGGGCTCTCGACCGGCGCCACCTGGGCCGCGTACTCGGTGATCGTCGCGCCGCTGATGGCGACGTACTCGCCGTCACGGGTGAGCGCCCTCGTGATCCCCGCTGCCTGGGTCGCGCTCACGGTCGACGGGGCTGCAGGAGACCTCCGAGCAGGACTGGTCGGTCGGATGGGAGATCTGGGTGCTGCTGGTGTTCGCGACGCTCGGGCCGCTCGTGCTGACCAACGTCCTCTGGTTCCGGTCGCTGCACCGGATCGGGGCGAACCGCGCGACGCTCGCCGCGAACCTGCAGCCGTTCGTCGCCGCCGTCCTCGCCGTGATCCTGCTCTCGGAGCCGCTCTCGGCCCTCCAGATCGCCGGCGGTGTCCTCATCGCGATCGGGATCCTCGTCGTGCGCCGGCGGGCCCCCGCGCCCCAAGCTGCCTAGAATCCGACCCATGAGCGATCACGACTTCATGCCGATCGACGGCTGGGACCACCTCGAGATCTGGGTCGGGAACGCCAAGCAGGCGGCGTTCTTCTACGAGAGCGCCTTTGGCTTCACGCGCACGGCCTACGCGGGACCGGAGACCGGCGTCCGCGACCGCGCCTCGTACGTGCTCGAGCAGGGAGACATCCGCCTCGTCCTCACGAGCGGGCTCCGTGCCGACAGCGACGTCTGCCGCTGGGCGGCGACGAAGGGCGACAGCGTCCGCGACGTCGCGCTCGCGGTGCCCGATGCGACGAACGCGTACCGCCAGGCGGTGCAGCGCGGCGCTCGCGGGATCGCCGAGCCGCACTGGGTCGAGGACGAGCACGGCCGCGTCGAACTGGCCTCGATCGGGACGTACGGGGACAACGTCCACACGTTCGTCAACCGCTCCGAGTACACGGGCCCGTACCTGCCGGGGTACGTCTCGGCTTCCGGCAACGGCGGCGGCCCGTCGCCCGGCGTCGGGCTCATCTCGATCGACCACGTCGTCGGGAACGTCGAGCTTGGCCGCATGGACGAGTGGGTCGGCTTCTACGAGCGCGTGCTCGGATTCACGCAGCTCACCCACTTCTCGGACGAGGACATCTCGACCGAGTACTCGGCGCTCATGTCGAAGGTGATGACGGACGGCGAGGGGAAGATCAAGTTCCCGATCAACGAGCCCGCCGAGGGCAAGCGCAAGAGCCAGATCGAGGAGTACCTCGAGTTCCACGGCGGCCCCGGCGTGCAGCACGTCGCGATGCAGTCGGACGACATCGTGAAGACGGTCGCGGCGCTCCGAGAGCACGGCGTCCTCTTCATCACGACGCCGGATAGTTATTACGACATCGTCAAGGAACGCGTAGGAGAGATCGAGGAGGACTGGGCCGACCTGCGCTCGATGGGCATCCTCGCCGACCGCGACGAGGAGGGCTATCTCCTCCAGCTCTTCACGAAGATCGTGCAGGACCGCCCGACGCTCTTCTTCGAGGTGATCGAGCGGCACGGCTCGCGCGGCTTCGGGATCGGGAACTTCAAGGCGCTGTTCGAAGCGATCGAGCGCGAGCAGGCACTGCGCGGCAACCTCTAGCCCGCTATGCCGCCGCGCACGCAGTACGCGCGCAGCGGAGAGCTTCAGCTCGCGTATCAGGTCTTCGGAGAAGGGCCTGACGTCGTGCTCGTTCTCGACTGGGCGAGCCATCTGGAGGCCCTGTGGGAGCAGCCCCTGCTCGAGGAGTTCCTGACCTCCCTGGCGCGCTTCGCGCGTGTCCTCTGGTTCGACATGCGCGGCATCGGGATGTCCGACCCAGTCCCGGGCGGAGCGGCGGCGCCCGAGGACTGGGTCGACGACGTGACCGCGGTCATGGACGCCGCGGGCTTCGAGAGCGCCGCACTGATCGCACAGGGCCACGCCGCCCAGATGGCTCTGCTGGCCGCGGTCACGCACCCGGAGCGGATCGAGTCGCTGGTGCTCTACAACGGCTTCGCCCGGCTTGCGCGGGCCGACGACTATCCGGCCGGCATGCCCGACGCCGCCCAGGAGGCAGTTCTCCAGACGATCGAAGCCACTTGGGGAACGGGTGCTCTCGCCGCGGCGCTCGCACCGTCCGTCGCCGCTCGCCCCGGCGTCACGGAGTGGTGGGGGCGGCTCGAGCGCTTCGCGGGGACTCCGAGGATGGCACTGGCGAAGGCGCGGACGATCCACGATCTCGACCTGCGCCAGGTGCTACCGCTCGTCGCCACTCCGACGCTCGTCATCCAGAGCCGGGACAACACGTACGTGCGGGCGGGCCACGGCCACTATCTCGCCGAGCACATCTCCGGTGCGCGCCTCGTCGAGCTCGACAGGGCTGACCACTGGCCGCTCCCCGACGTCGAGCTGCTCGGCGCGATCGAGGAGTTCGTGACCGGGTCCCGCGACGTCCGCGAGGACACGGATCGGGTTCTCGCGGCGCTGCTCGTCGTCGACATCGTCGGCTCCACTGAGCAGGCCATCGCGCTCGGTGATCGTCGCTGGAGCGACGTTCGCGACCGCTTCCAGGGCTCCGCGAGCGATGCTTTCGAGGCCTACGGCGGAGAGCTCGTCGACGTCGCCGGTGACGGCGTTCTCGCGACCTTCGACGGTCCGGCGCGCGCCGTGCGCTGCGCGCGCCAGATTCGGGACGCCGTCCGCGCACAGGGCCTGGAGGTCAGGTCGGGGCTGCACGCCGGCGAGATCACTCGACGTGAAGGGGGAGTCTCCGGGATCGCAGTTCACATCGCTGCCCGCGTCTCATCGCTCGCGGCCCCGGGTGAGGTGCTGGTGACGCGAACGGTGCGTGATCTCGTCGCCGGCTCCGGGATCGTGTTCGACGAGCGCGGAGAGCACGAGCTCAAGGGCGTGCCCGATCGCTGGACGCTCTACGCAGCAGCCAACTGACCCGTAGCCTTCCGCGCGCTGTTCGACGCGATCGTGCGCGGGCAGGCGCTACGCGGGAATCTCCGAAGCTTCGCCGAGCAGCTCGTCAGCCTGCTCGATGTAGCGGGTCGCGCGGACCGAGCGCCAGAACGCCAGCGACCGCTGTAGCTGCTCGTCGGCCTCGGCGCGGCGGCCCTCGGCCACGAGTCGGCGCGCCGCACGCAGACGCGCGAGGGATTCGAGCTCGGCGTCGCCGATCTCGTCTAGGAGCTCGGCGGCCTGGACGATCTCGCCGCGCAGCACCGCGCTCGCAGCCTCCGTCCACTTCGTCTTCATGCCGCTGTCGACCACCGCGGCGAGCTCGTCGGCGCAGTCGAGCTCGTCTGCAACGAGGGCGAGATCGACGAGACCCCAGCGGGCCATCGTTATCGTTTCACCGCGGAGCAGCTCCGACAGCTCTGGGGCGAGCTGCCTCGCCTCGACGACGTGGCCCGCTTCGACGAGGAGACGCACGGCGCCGGCGAGCCACGGAACACGCTGCTGGGGATCGCCCGCGCTCAGTGCGAGAGGCACGACCTTCCGTAGGTCGTCGAGCGCGCCGTCGACGTCGTTGCGCGCCAGCCGGACGGCCGCCCGCCGAAGGCGCATGCCGCCCTCGTGGTAATGGGGCTCTCCAGCCTCGCACGCCGCCAGGAACTCGTCGATCCCGGGAAGAGCCTCGTCCCAGTGCTCCCTTCGGGTGAGCAGCCAGAGCTGGACGTTTCGAGAGAACCTGAGCAAGCTGGCCTGTCCGAGGCGCTCCTCGTGAGCGATCGCCTCGCCCATGAGCCGAAGCCCCCCACGGAGGTCGCCCAGGGACCAGGTTGAGACTGCCAGGTTGTTGTACGCCCGTCCGACCTCGGCCGAACCTGCGGCGGCCGCGATCTCGATGGCCCGCTCGAGGTCCCGGAGCCCCGTGGCGTCACCCATGTTGGTCCTGGCCGTCCCGATGTTGACGAGCGCCTGGGCGCGGAACTCCTCGAGCCCGAGCTCCTCGGCCATGGCGAGCACCTGCTCGCCGATCCGAATCGCCTCGTCCTCTGCGCCCGCGAGCATCCGGTAGCGGGAGACCTGGCTGAGCACGAGTGCCTTTCCGGGCGAGGCCGGGAGGTCGTAGACCGACGCGTATGCGCGCTCGAGGTGACGATCGCACTGCTCGCGATCGCCCCTGTTCCACCACACCTCGGCGAGCAGCGCGTCGGCCTCGGCCGCCTGCTCGTCCCGTCCGGTGGCGAGCAGTGCTTCTCGCGCGTCCTCGAGCGAGCGCTCCCGTCTCTCGTCCCCACTGATGTGACGAGCGCGGGCGAGCTCGAGGAGGAGGTCCGGTCGCTCCGGATCGTCACTCGCCGACAGCTCCACGGCAAGCTCGTAGTACCGCGCGGCCGTCGCGAGGGCGTTGAGCGCGAAAGCGCGATCTCCCGCGTCCCGGAGGGCGTGCCTCGCGCGGTCGGCGAGCGGGTCGATGCTCTGTCCGGCGCCACGCGCGTACCCGATCGCGGATGCGTAGTGGTGGGCGAGCATCTCGGAATGGTCCTCGGTCCGCCCGAGCGACTCCATCCACTCGGCCGCTGAGCGGTGCTTGTCCGCTCGCTCGGCTCGCGGGATCTGCTCGTACGCGACGTCGCGAACGAGCGCATGGCGAAAGATGTACTCGTCCTCGCCCGCGACCGAGCTGCGACGGTTGCGGGTTACGAACTCCTTCCGCGTGAGCGAGTGCAGCCGCTCCTCGAGCGTCCACCGCTCGCGGCCGAGCGCTCCCAGCCAGAAGACCCTGCCTATCACGGCCGCCTCCTGGAGGAGCCCCTTCTCCTTCGGCGGGAGCGTGTCCAGGCGGGCGGCGATGATGCCCTGGACTGTCTCGGGAAGGACGACGTCACCCGGCCGGGAGGTGTGCATGCGCGTGAACTCCTCCGCGTAGAGCGGGTTCCCGCCTGCGTGCGTCAGGAGCCGTGCCTGGAGATCCGCGTCGAGTGCCGAACGCCCGAGGAGGGCGTGGAGGAGCGTCGTCGTCTGCTCCTCGGAGAGCGGCGAGAGCAGGATCGTCGATGAGTTCACCTTGCCGCCGCCCCAGCCGGGCCGGCGGGACAGGAGCTCGGGCCGGGCGGTGCAGAGGACGAGGAGCGGTACGCCGGTCGCCCGGTCGACGAGGTAGTCGACGAAGTCGAGCAGTGCATCGTCGGCCCAGTGCAGATCCTCGAAGACGAGGACGAGGGGGCGGTCGTCCGCAATCGCCTCCACGAAGTGACGCCAGGCGGCGAAAGACTCCTCGCGCCGGTCACCCGAGAACTCGTCAGCCTCGAGCCCTGTGAGCGGCCGTAGGCGACGCTCGATCCAGGCGGTGTCCGAACCGTCCGAGACGAATCTCTCGACCGCCTCGCGGAGCTTTTCGCCCGCCAGCTGCGCACTGTCGGTCTCGAGGATTCCCGCCTGCGCCTTCACCATCTCGCCAAGCGCCCAGAAGGTCACGCCCTCGCCGTAGGGCAACGAGCGGCCGTGGCGCCAGAAGACCAGGCCGTGCTCGCCGGTCTCGATCGTCTGGAAGAGCTCGAAGACGAGCCGGCTCTTGCCGATCCCGGGCACGCCGACGAGCGTCAAGAGCTGCGGCTCGCGCTCACGGATCACGCGGGCGAACGTCTCGCGCACGAGCGTCAGCTCCTGTTCCCTGCCCACCAGGGGAGCGCCTCCCACCCGCTCGACAGAGACGCGGGCACGCGCCTTCAGCGCCTCGCGGACGGCGATCGGCTCCGCCTTGCCTTTCGCCTCGACCGCACGAGGATCGCCGTACTCGATCGCGCGCTCGGTCGCCCGGTGCGTCGTCTCGTCGACGAGGATCCCGTTCGTCGGCGCGGCTGCCTCCAGCCGCGCGGCGGTGTTGACGACGTCACCGGAAGCCATGCCCTCTCCCGCCTCGGGCCGAGCTCCGAGCGCCACGAGCGCCTCGCCCGTCGTGATCCCGATGCGCACCTCGAGCTCCCCTTCCTCGGCGAGCGTGTCCCGGATGGAGAGCGCGGCGCGAACGGCTCGCTCGGGGTCGTCCTCGTGCGCGACCGGCGCGCCGAAGACAGCCATCACGGCGTCGCCGATGAACTTCTCCACCGTGCCGCCGAAACGCTCGAGCTCTCCGCGGACCCGGGCGTGGTACGGCTGGAGGAGCCGCCGCACGTCTTCCGGGTCCATCGTCTCGGCTCGAGCCGTGAAGCCGACGAGGTCGCAGAAGAGGCACGTGACGACCTTGCGTTCCTCCCGCGAGGGCGCCTCGGCCTCGAGTGGGGTCGCGCAGCCGCGAGCAGAAGCTCGCGTCGTCCGCGTTCTCCCGCGCGCAGCTCGGGCAGATCTTCACGTCCGGAGGATAGGACGCCCTTGTCGCGCGGGGAACGCTCTAGCCTTCCGCGCATGTCGCCGCAGCGGCGCACCGCGCTCGTCTCCGTCGGGGCCGCGTGCCTCCTGATCGCGATCAAGCTCGCGGCCGGGCTCGCGAGCGGGAGCCTCGGTCTGCTCGCGGAGGCCGCGCACTCCGGGACCGACCTCGCGGCGGCGCTGCTCACGTTCTTCGCGGTCTCGGTCGCGGTGCGGCCTGCCGACCCGGATCACCCGTTCGGCCACGGCAAGGCGCAGAACCTCGCCGCGCTCGCCGAGGCGGGGCTGCTCGTCGCGATCAGCCTCGCGATCGCCGGCGCTGGCGGTAGCGCGTCTCCTCGGCGTCGGTCGACTTCGAGGTCGACCCGACGTGGTGGACGTTCGCCGTGGTGGGGCTCGTGCTCGCGATCGACGCTTCGCGCACGATCGTCTCGCTCCGCGCGGGCAGGCAGTACCGGAGCGACGCGCTGCTCGCGAACGCGCTCCACTTCGGCAGCGACTTCGCGGGCACGCTCGCGGTGCTCGCCGGCCTCGTCGCGGCCTCTCTCGGCTTCCCGAAGGGAGACGCCATCGCGGCGCTCTTCGTCGCGGGCCTCGTCATCCTCGCTGCGGGCCGGCTCCTGCGCCGCAATGTGGACGTGCTCATGGACCACACGCCCGCAGGCGCGGAGGAGGCGGCGCGGCAGGCGATCGCCGAGCTCGACCCGCCCGTCGAGCTCAGGCGGCTGCGCGTCCGCGAGTCGGGAGGCGCCCACTTCGTCGACGTCGACATCGGGATCGCACCGGGCGCTGTGGTGGGTCAGGGGCACGCGGCGGCCGACCGCGTCGAGGATGCGCTCCGCGAGCGGCTCCCGGGCCTCGACGTCGTGGTCCACGTGGAGCCGCGCGAGCGCGGATGCGGAGATCCGCGAGCGCGTGCTCGCCGCGGCACTCGGCGTCTCGCGAGTGCGGGAGATCCACAACCTCGTCGTGCTGGACGTGGACGGGCGCGTCGAGGCGTCGCTGCACCTGAAGCTCCCGGGCGAGCTCCCGCTCGAGGACGCGCACGCGATCGCGGAGCAGGTCGAGCGCGCGATCTGCAGCGCGGTGCCGGAGGTCGAGGACGTGCGGACGCATCTCGAGCCGCTCACCGAGGCGGCGTCGGCGCAGGAGGTGGCCGTTGACGCGGCCGCGGTCGAGCGGGCCGTGCGCGAGGAGACGGGCGCTGCGCCGCGCGAGCTTCGCTTCGTGCGGACCGACGACGGCCTCGTCGCGTTCCTCACGCTCGCGCTCGCCGGGAACGAGTCGCTCACCGACGCGCACGCGCGGGCGAGCGCCGTCGAGGAGCGGGTGCGTGCGGCCGTCCCGGGTCGCCGACGTGTGGTGCACACCGAGCCGATGAAGCTGTGCATGTTTCATCCCGTCGATCACCCGATGGAGCGCGGGTGGGTCGGCCGGGTCGACGGCGACCGCATCGTCGAGCTCGCTGCGCAGACGCTTCAGGCGTACTTCACGGGCGGCGGCGCCGCGCGGGAGCACGCGTTCTTCCCGCTGAGCACCGTGCAGCTGCTGGCGCCGGTGCTGCACCCACCTGCTGTGCGGATCTTCGACGCCGAGGCGTCGTTCGAGTTCGCCAATCCGGCCGCAATCATGGGGCCGAACACCGAGGTCGCACACCGCACCGTCGAAGACTCGCTTCCCCTGGAGCTCCGGCCGCGCGTCGCGGCCGTCATAGGAGGCCGAGGTGAGATAAGCGGCTTCACGATCCTCGCCGACTGGCGCGCGCCCGGTCTCCCGCGGCCGAAGGATCGCGACTTCGCGCTCGGGCTCGGCCCGGTCGTCGTGACACCGGACGAGGTCGCCGGCAACACCCGACGGCAGGTGCGCGTCCTCGGCGACGTCGTCGTCCGCGGGCGGGCGGGCCCGTTCGACTGGGCGGCGGCACGCGACTTCGCCGCGGCCGACACGACGCTCCGGCCCGGGCGACATCATCGCCGGCCCGGCGTTCGGCGTGGTCGAGGGCATCGAGCCGGGAACCATGGTCGACGTCGAGATCGAAGGGATCGGAGTGCTGTCCCAGTCGGTGCAGTCGTACGTCGAGACCCAATGAAGCTCGTCCTCGACTGGGACGGGACCGTGACGGAGGTGGACGGCCTCCACCTCGTGCTCCAGGAGTTCGGCGACGAGCGGCTCTACGACGCCGCCGAGAGCAAGCTCGGCCGCGAGCTGACGCTGAACGAGGTCATCTCCCTCGAGTTCGAGAGCGTCAGCGCGCCGCTCGACCAGGTCGTGGCCTGGATGCGCGCGAACGTGGTCGTGCGCCCCGGCTTCGCCGAGCTCGCGCGCGCCCACGACCCGCTGATCGTCTCGAGCGGCTTCCGCGAGCTGATCGAGCCGATCCTCGAGCGCGAGGGGCTCGAGCTCGAGCTGGTCGCGAACCGGGTCGAGGCGCGACCGGAAGGCTGGCGGGCGCGGTTCCGCGAGTCCGCGGCGTGCGAGGTGTGCGGCGAGGGGTGCAAGCGCTCTGACGTCGCGGGCCTCGACGGCTTCGTGTATGCCGGCGACGGCTTCTCCGACCGCTGCGTCGCGCTCGCGGCATCGCGCGTCTTCGCGCGCGCAGGCCTCGCCCGCTATCTCGAGGCCCGTGGCGTCGCGTTCGAGCCCTTCGACGACTTCCACGACCTCCTGCGCGCGCTCTGACCTTGGCGCTCCTCCGCATTCCCGAGCCGTACGACTTCGAGCTCTCGCTCACGCGGTTTCGCGAGTGGGGGACGGACGGGGCGACCGTCTGGCACGAGGGCGGACTCCATCGGGTCGTACGCGGGACCGAGGTGCGGATCGAGCCTGCGCCGGGCGGCGTCGGCTTCGAGCCTGCCTCGCCGGAAGCCGTGGCCGAGGTCTCGCGGCTCCTCGGGCTCCCGTTCGACCTCGAGCCGTTCCGCGCCTGGGCGGCCGCCGAGCCAGTACTGGAGCGTGTCGTCGGACGCCTCGCCGGCTTCCGCCCGACCCTGAACCCGCACCCCTTCGAGGCGCTCGTCGTCGCGATCACGACGCAGCAGATCTCGCTTCGAGCGGCAGCGGCGATCCGTGGCCGTTTCGTACAGCGCTTCGGGGCACGGCACGACGTGGCGTGGGAGTTCCCCGAGCGCGAGCGGGTCGCGTCCGCCGCGGAGGAGGATCTCGTCGAGATCGGCTTCTCACGGAGCAAGGCCGCGTACGTTCTCGGCCTCGCTCGCTCGGAGCTCGACTTCGACGATCTCGCGGCGCTCGAGGACGAGGCGGTCGTGGCGGCGCTGACGGCGCTTCCCGGGCTCGGCCGGTGGAGCGCCGACTGGTTTCTGGCGCGACACCTCGCGCGACCCGGCGCCTGGCCCGCAGGCGACCTCGGCGTGCGCAAGGCGGTCGCCGCCTTCTACGCTGACGGCCGTCCCCTAACGATCCCGGAGGTGCGCAGCATGGGCGAGCGCTTTGCCCCGTTCCAGAACCTGTCCGCGCAGTACCTGCTCATGGGCGGGAGGCTCGCCGGATGACCGAACCCGCGCCTTCGGCTTGCGTTCGTGGGGGAAACCATGTTTCCCCCACGTGCCCCCTTCTTCTCGAAAGCGTGGGGAACCTCCCGGTTCCCCACACCCCTCCACACGTTCATCGACCAACCGAGGTTGGCCGATGACCGTCCGCCGAGCGACCCCGGACGATTACGACGCGCTCGCGGAGCTCTGGAGGGAGTTCGACCACGAGGTACCGCCGCCGACGCACGAGGGCCCGAACGACCTCGAGAAGGAGCTCGCCGAGATCCGAGCGATCATGGCGGACGGGATCGCGTTCCTCGCGCTCGGACGACGACGGCACGCCCGTCGGGTTCGCACTCGCCCGGCGGCGGGCGCCGGGGTTCGGCACGCTGACCGACCTCTTCGTTCGCCAGCTCGACCGCCGGAGCGGCGTCGGCACCGAGCTCATGCGCGAGGTGCTCGCGACGTTCCGCGAGCAGGGCATCGAGCAGATCGACCTCGAGGTCGTGGCCGCGAACACCGGCGCTCGCTCGCTGTATCAGCGCTGGGGGCTGCGGGACGAGGTGATGATCATGACCGGCCGGGTGGCCGACCTCGAGGCGCGGCTCGGCCGGCAGGAGGCGTCGTCCTTCGGCTCTATCCACATTCAGTCCGACGACCTGAGCTCGGTCGCGAATGCCGTGCGGCAGTTCGTGCCGAGGCTCCCGGGCAACTCGCGCGGATCGGTGGTCGCGCCGCCGCGACGCGGTTGGATCGCGGTGTACGACGACGTCTGCGACCGGAACCCGGAGATGCTGCGCCGGCTCGCGAAGGAACTCTCGGACCGGACGGGCGCGGTCGTGCTCCTGCTCGGTGTCGAGCGGGATGAGCTTGTGCGCATGATCCTCTTCGAGTCGGGCCGCATCGTCGACGAGTACCTCTCCGTGCCCGAGTTCTACGGCCCGCTGCCGCCCGGGGACGTCGTCGGGCTCGCTGCGAACCCGCGGGTCGTGTCACGGCTCACGGGTGCCGATCCCGAGGCCGTGCGCCGGATCGCAGTGACCGCGCCCTCGCCGGCCGACCTGGCGCCCGCGCGAGAGTCCTCACCGAGCTCGCGCAGGCGCTTCGCATCGAGGGCGCCGAGCACGGGTGGGAGGGCGCGTCCGGAATCGACGGTGCGGAGCGGATCGACCGCGCGTGAACGTCCTGCTCCTGCACGCCTGGCCGCTCGACGAGTCGATGTGGAAGCCGCAGCGCGCGCCGATCGGCGCGGCAGGGCTCACGCCCGTCGCGCCGCGGCTCTACGGCCGCGGGGCCTCGATCGACGACTGGGCGGCGCAGATCCTCGGTGAGATCGAGGGGCCGTTCGTCGCGGTCGGCGCGTCGATGGGCGGCTACTGCGCCCTGGCACTCGCGCGGCGGGCCTCGGAGCGCGTGCCCGGTCTCGTCCTCGTCGGCTCGCGCGCGGATGCCGACTCGCCGGAGCGCCGCAGGTATCGGGACGAGCAGGTCGCCCTCCTTCGGGGCACGGGCGTTCCCGCCGAGCTCGAGACGGACGTCCCCGCCGAGGACCTCGCCGTCGCGCAGGAGGCGATCCGCGACCGACCGGACCTCTCGGGCGTCGCGTCCTCGTTCGGCGGGCCGCTGCTCGTCTGTGTCGGCCAGCGGGACGAGATCGTCCCCGTGGACGACGCCCGCGAGCTCGCCGCGAGCGCTCTTCTCGGGTCGGTCGCGGTGTTCCCGGAGGCAGGCCACCTCCTGAGCGTCGAGCAGCCCGACGAGTTCAACGCCGTGCTCCTGGAGTACCTGGAGCAATGGAAGACGTGACCCTCGACGAGCTCCGCCGGCGCTTCGGCGTCGACGCGCTGGCCGTCCTCGACGTCCGGACGCCGTACGAGTACGACGGATCCGCCGGGGCGCACTGCGACCCGCGCCAGGGCCACATCCCCGGTGCGCTGAACGTCCCGCTCGAGCGCATCCTCGCCTGCCGCACCGAGGGTGAGGTGCTGGAGCTCGTCGGGCTTCCGAAGGGCGCGGAGGTCGTCGCCTACTGCCACAGCGGGAGCCGCTCGGCGTTCGCGGTGGAGGTGCTGCGGCAGGTGGGGTATGAGGCGCGGAACTACGCCGGCTCGTGGCACGAGTGGTCGCGTGACCTCACGCTGCCCGTCGAGTCGTAGCGGCGACCCCGAGGAACGAGTCGCAGAGCGCTCGGCCCTGCTCGTTCCAGTGGGCGATGCGCGTCTCCGCGTCCGCGAGGAACTCGTCCGACGGGACGGGAAGCTCCGCCTGGTCTTCGGAGACCCAGGCCCGGAGCATCGGCAGCGTCACCTCCGCATGGAACTGGATCCCCCAGGCAGCGTGCCCGAGCCGGAACGCCTGCGTGCAGGCCGCGCTCCGCGCGAGCTCCGCCCCTCCCTTCGGGACCGCGTACGTGTAGTGGTGCCACTGGAACGCGCTCGTCCGCGGTGGAAGCGCGCCGAGCACGGGGTCGTCGCGTCCTTCGGTGGTGAGCTCGATCTCGAACCAGCCGACCTCCGATGCAGGGGCAGGCCCCACCCAGGCGCCGGCGGCGCGCGCGAGCATCTGCGCGCCCAGGCACACGCCGAGCACCGGCACCTCGCCGGCGATCGCTTCTACGAGGAACTCGGCCTCCCGCTCGAGCCAGACGAAGTCCTCGTCCTGGTCCGGGTGCATCGACCCGCCGAACACCATCACCGCGTCGTACGCGGAAGGCGGCTGTGGGGTGCCTCCGAGCGGAACGACCCAGCGTTCGAGCGTGTGGCCGGACGCCTCCACGGCCTCGTCGAAGACGCCGCCCGGCACCGAGGGCCCGTGGGTGACGGAGAGGACGCGCACGCGGGCGACTCTAGCGCCGCGTCAGAACAGCGTCGGCGCGAGGGGCGGCGGCTCGATCCCGCCGGCGGCCGGGATCCCCGCCTCGTCCAGCAACCCCCGGAGCAGCACGGCACTCTGCGGAGCGAAGTCGTCGCGGTTGTTGTTGAACATCGCGTACACCTCGTCGGCCGCGTCTGCGAGGCCGCCGAGCTTCTCGACCCACTCCTCGAGCTCCTGGCCCGAGTAGAGCCAGTCGAAGCGGTCGGAGGACTTCCCGCCCCGGATGTTCCACGTCTTCCAGTTCCGCCCGTGGAAGCGGACGTACGCGACGCGATGCGTCGCCGCGGCGACCGCCGGGACGACGTTCGACGCACGCGTCCGCGGCGCGTCGACGGAGACGTACGCGAGCCCGTGCCGCTCGAGGAAGGAGAACGTGTCGGCGCGCTCGTCCTCCTCGAGCCACGAGCGGTGCCGGAACTCGATCAGCGGCACGAGCGGGTCGAGCAGCCGTCGTACGCGCGACAGCTCCTCCTTCGCGATCTCGGACTTCACGAACCGGGGGTGGTACTGGAGGAGGATCGCGCGGAGCTTCCCCGACAGCTCGAGCGGCTCGAGCGACGCCCGGAACTCCGCGAAGGCGCTCTCCTGCTCTGCGGGCTCGTGGCCGGTCATCGTGGCGTGTGCCTTCACGTGGAAGACGAACTCGGGCGGCGTGCGCTCCGCCCAGCGGCGGGTCACCTCCGGATCGGGCAGGTGGTAGTAGGGCGAGTCGACCTCGACGGTGTCGAAGCGCTCCGAGTAATACGCGAGCCGAGCCTTCGAGCTCGAGACACCTCGCGGGTACCAGGTCTTGACGAGCCCCTCGTCGGCGAAGCTGCACGTCCCGAGCCGGATCGTGGCGGGCATCGCGCCGAGGATAGGCGGCGGGCGTCCCCGTGACCGGCTACTGCGTGACGGGAAAGCGCAGGCCGGGAAGCGTCAGCGCGACGTTCCCGACGCGCACGCGTGCCTTCTTCGCCATGGGACTGTCGAGGTAGACCGGGCTCACGCTCGATTGCGCCAGCGACGACGAGCCGAGCGTCAGTGCCAGCCGCGAGCCCTTGGGGACGAACGTCGCCTGACTGGCCAGCTTGATCGTGACCCGGCGGAGCCCGTTCCTCGTCGGAATCCCGCCCGAGGCGACGACGATCTCCCGGCCGCGGGGCGGCTTCGCGGTCAGCACCGCCACGAGCCGAGACCAGCCGCCGCTTGACGCGATCGACACCTTCACGACGGGCGCGCCGTACACCTCGACCGCGTTCCGAAGCGGCGCCGAGCGGCGCACCGCCTTCCCCCTGGGCGCGAACGTCGTCACTCCCGGGAAGCCGACCTGCGCAACTCTCGTCTGCGGCAGCGTCGCGCGGCGCACGACCGGCCCCGCGAGGCGCTCCGGCGCGAGATAGACGCCGTCGGGCACGCTCTCGCAGCCGAGGCCCTGGAGGTGGCAGTCGAGCCAGGTCTTCACGTGCGTCAGGAGCAGGGTCGTGTCGGCTGCCGGGAACGTCGACGGCGCGTGCCCGTGCAGACCGAGGTAGAGGGTCTTCGGCCCCTGGAGGCGCTGGAATGCCGTGGTGGCCTGCTCGATCCCGAACAGGAAGTCGCGCCTGCCCTGCGCCATGAAGACGGGGGCAGTCACGAGGCCGAGGCGGGACAGGCTCGAGCGCTCGGCGGCCCAGGGCTTGACCAGCGCGGATTGCCCTGAGAAGGTCGCTGCGAGCACGGGCGCGAGCGACGGATCGCGGCGCTCCGTCGGGATGGAGGCCGCGAGCGAGGAGACCACACCCGACTTCGCGAGCCCCTGCGGCATCAGCGCCGTCAGGAGATCGGTCCAGCTCTCGAACGTGACGACCGCTGCCCACGGGACGCCCGCGACGAGCGAGTTCATGACCACGCCTCCGCCGTAGGAGATGCCCCACGCTCCGATCCTCGTGTTCGAGATGCTCGCCCGCGCGGCGAGCCACGCGTGCACGGCGCGCATGTCCGCGACTTCTCGCGACCCGCCAACGCTGACGAGCCCCCCAGATTGACCATGACCCCGCAGGTCGACGGTGAGCACCGCGTAGTCGCGCTCGACCAGGCCGTACGAGGTCGCGAGCGCGTTGACCTGCTCGCGGTTTCCTCCGAAGCCGTGGACGACCACGACCGCCGGCCAGCCACCGGGCGGGACGGCGCCTGACGGCAGATAGAGCGTCGCCGCGATCGGCACGGAGTCGTCCATCGGGATCGTGACGTCCTGGCGCGAGAACGCAGCCCCGGACGCGTCCCCGACGGAGAGCACGAGCGCGGCCGTGAGGGCCAGGAAGGACGTCCTCGCCACCACCACAGGGTAGAGCGCGTTCGTTAGGACGAAAAGAGAGGCAGCGGCGGCCCGCCGTAGTATCCAGCCGATGGATTCGCGCCCGATCGGCGTCTTCGACTCCGGCATGGGCGGGCTCACCGTCCTGCACGAGTGCCTCGTCACCCTCCCGCACGAGGATTTCGTCTATCTCGGTGACGGCGCGCGGCTGCCGTACGGGCCACGGCCGCTCGAGGAGATACGCCGCTTCGCCGCGGAGATCGCCGGCTACCTCGAGGGGCTCGGCGTGAAGCTGATCGTCGCAGCATGCAACTCGGCGACGGCCGCAGCGCTCCCGGACCTCCAGCGCAGGCTCTCGGTGCCCGTCGTCGGCGTCCTCGCCCCGGAGGCTCATGCCGCGGTCCTCGCGACGCGCAACCGCCGGATCGGGCTCCTCGCGACCGAGGCCACGGTCGCGAGCGGACGCTACGCCGAGCTCGTGCATGCGCTCGACGCCGGGGCGGAGGTCGTGCCGGTCGCGTGCCCGCGGCTCGTTCCGCTGATCGAGGGCGAGGATCCCTTCGGGGAGGAGACCTCGGAGGCGGTTCGTGCCTACGCGGCGCCGCTCAAGGAGGCCGGTGTGGACACGGTGATCCTCGGCTGCACGCACTACCCGCTCATCCGACCCGTCTTCCAGCGCGTGCTCGGGCGCGGCGTGACGCTCGTCTTCTCGGCCGAGGAGACCGCGCGCGAGGTCGCCGAGCTCCTTGCCCGCCGCGGCATCGAGAACGCCGAGTCGCGAGAGGGCGCGTGCCGGTTCCTCACGACCGGCGACCAGGAGCTCTTCCGCGAGATGGGGCGTCGCTTCCTCCAGCTCCCGATCTCCGAGGTCGAGCGCGTGGACCTGGCCGCGCTCGAGGCCGCCGCGGCATGAGAGCCGACGGCCGCCGGAGCGACGAGCTTCGCCCGCTCGACATCCGCACGGACTTCCTCGAGCAGCCGCACGGCGCCGTCCTCTACGGCCAGGGGAAGACGCTCGTCCTCTGCACCGCGACGGTCGAGGAGGGCGTCCCGCGTTGGCTGAAAGGGGAGGGGCGCGGCTGGATGACGGCCGAGTACTCGATGCTCCCGGCCTCGACCGGCGAGCGGACGCAGCGCGGGGTCTCACGCGGGCGGCCGGACGGGCGTACGGTGGAGATCCAGCGGCTCGTCGGGCGGGCTCTCCGCTCCGTGTGCGACTTCGACGCGCTCGGCGAACGGACGCTCTGGCTCGACTGCGACGTCCTCCAGGCCGACGGAGGGACGCGCTGCGCGTCGATCACCGGCGCGTGGATCGCCGCGCGCCGCGCGCTCGATCGCTTCGGCTTCTCGAAGGCGCTCCCGGGCTCGATCGCCGCCGTGTCGGTCGGGATCGTCGGCGGCGAGGCCGTGCTCGATCTGGACTACAAGGAGGACTCGTCCGCGGAGACGGACATGAACGTCGTGATGACCGGTGAAGGCGCGCTCGTCGAGGTGCAGGCGACCGCAGAGCGCGATCCCTTCTCGCGCGAGCTCCTGGACGAGTTACTCGACCTCGCGGCGGGCGGGATCGAGTCCCTGACGGGCGCGCAGGTGGAGGCGGCCGCAACAGCGCTTCCGTGAGGCTCGTCCTCGCGTCGCGGAACGAGAACAAGCTGCGCGAGCTGCGTGCGGTGCTGCCGGACTGGGAGATCGCGTTGCTCGATGCGCCGGACGAGCCGGTCGAGGACGGCGATACGTTCCTCGACAACGCGCGCATCAAGGCGCGGCACGGACGGCCGTACGCCGCGCCGGAGGACTGGGTCGCCGGCGAGGACGCCGGGATCGAGGTCGCCGCACTCGGGGGCGCTCCCGGCATCCACTCCGCGCGCTGGGCCGAGGACGGCGTGACGCGGCTCCTAGCCGAGCTCGACGGCGTCGAGGACCGCCGTGCGCGCTACGTAAGCGAGCTCGTCGCCCTCGCGGCCGGCGGAGCCGAGGTCTCCGCCCGCGGCACGCTCGACGGCGAGATCGCGCGAGAGCGGCGCGGGACGCGAGGGGTTCGGCTACGACCCGATCTTCGTGCCGCTGGGCGAGTCGCGGACGGTGGCCGAGCTCGGGGACGCGTGGAAGGCGGAGCACTCGCACCGGGCGCGCGCCGGGCGGCGACTTGCGGATGCGCTCGGTGAGGCGTGGTAGCGTCGGGCGGTGGACGCTGCGACAGCCCTCGCCCAGCTCCAGGAGCGCTCGTCCCACGTCGAGAGCGCCGTCGTCCTCGACGACGCCGGAACGGTGCTCGGCTCCACGCGGGACGATTCCACGGAAACCGAGCGGCTCGCCGGCGCCGCGGCCGAGGTCGTCGCAGCGGCGGCCCGCCTCCGCTCCCCGGACGAAGAGGTCACGCGGGTCGAGGTCGAGCTCGACGAGGGCGGCGTCTTCGTCCTCCGCGCCGGCGGCCGGACGATCGCTGCGACTACCGGACCGGGCGCCGTAGCAGGGATCGTCGTATACGACCTCCGGACGTGCCTGGAGGGGATCGACGCCGCGAAGCCAAAACGGCGTCGCGTCGCGAAGCCGAAGCCGAAGCCCGAGGCGAAGGACGCCGACGCGTGAGACGGCTCCTGCGCCTCGTCGTCGTCGCCGCGCTCGCTGTCTGGGCGTGGCGTCGCTTCGTGGGCGGCCGCGAGTCGGCCGAGCTCGCGAGGGTGGCGTTCTCGGACGGCTCCGCGCTCGTGCTCGAGCCCGGGTCGCCCGGGTTCGAGGGGCTCGCCGCCGCCGCGCGGGCCGCGCTCCGCTCGTGAGCGAGGACGAGGACCTGGGGCGTGTGCTCGTCGAGCGGGCGCTGCTCGAAGGCGACTTCGTGCTCCGGTCCGGCAAGCGCTCGAGCTGGTATCTCGACAAGTACCGATTCGAGACCGAGCCAGACGTCCTCCGCCGCCTCGGTGTCGCCCTCTCGGACGCGGTACGCGAGCGTGAGCCGGACGCGGTTCGGCTTGCCTGCCCCGTTCTCGGCGCCGTCGCGTTGGCCGCTTCGGCATCCCTGACGTCCGGCCTCCCGTTCATCATCGTGCGCGGTGAGACCAAGGATTACGGCACCGCAAATCGCATCGAGGGCCCGTTCGAGCCCGGCGAGCTCGTGTGCCTCCTGGAGGATGTCGTCACGACCGGCGGCGCCCTCGCGGAGGCGGTGTCGGCTCTCCGGGACGAGGGTCTCGTCGTCCGCAACGCCGTCTGCGTCGTCGACCGGGAGGAGGGCGGCTCCGACGTTCTCGCGCGCCTCGGCGTGCGTTTAGAGGCGCTCTTTCGGGCCAATAACCTTCTGAAACTGCAAAAAACCGCCGCAAAACGGCACGGTTGAGCCAAATCCGAAGGGCTGTTAGGCTCATTCGGTCTGCGAGGGGCGAACCCGACGTTAGGAGGACAGGTGACGAAGCAAGAGTTCGTGGATGCGGTAGCGGACAGGGCCGACATGTCGAAGCGCGATGCCGGCGCAGCTGTCGATGCCGTGCTCGACACGATCACTGCCGCGCTCAAGCAGGGTGACTCGATCACGTTCACAGGTTTCGGGAAGTTTTCGACCTCCGCTCGCGCTGCGCGCATGGGGGTCAATCCGCGCACCGGCGCGCGGGTGCCGATCGCGGCGACGACCGTGCCGAAGTTCTCGGCCGGTAGCTCGCTCAAGACCGCGGTCAAGGGGGGCTAACGCGGCTTCGCCCTTTCGAGGGGCCGCCTGCGGGCGGCCCCTCAGCGTTTGCATGCCCGATCACTGACGCGTCCTGGATGGCCGCGTCCTGTGGACGAGCAAGCATTGACTAGACACGTGTTCCGGCGTCCATTTCGGACGTGCCCCGGGTCTGACCTATCCCGCTCGTGTGCAGCGCCCTCCTGGCCGTGACGGCCCTGTCCTGCAGGTCACATCCCTTGAGATGCGAACGTATGTTCGCTAGCCTCGTCCAATGCAGCTCGCGTTCGACGCGGCCGACCGGCTCGTGGAGCTCGTGCAGGCGCGACGCGGCGCCGTCGCCGCCGAGGAGGCTGCGCGCGTCCTCTTCGCGCTCGACCGGGCTCCCGCGGAGCTCGCGCGGTCCCTTCTCGCGGACGTCGTCGAGGGCGACGCGCGGCTCGCCTGGCTCGGGGCACGCGTCGGACTTGCGAACGACCCGCACGGCGACACGCAGATCGAAGACGCGGAGCTCGTCGTCTTCGACCTCGAGACGACCGGGCTCTCCGCGCGGCGGGACCGCTTGTGCGAGATCGGGGCCGTCCGCGTGCGCGAGCTCGCGGTCGCCGACACGTTCGAGACGCTGGTCAACCCCGGCACCGTGTTGCCCGCCTCGATCGCGCGGCTGACGGGCATCCGGGAGACCGACCTGCGTCGCGCCCCGCGGCCGGAGGTTGCCGTCCGCCGCTTCCTTGCGTTCACGGGCGACGCCCCGCTCGCGGCGCACAACGCCCGCTTCGACGTCTCGTTCCTCGACGGCGAAGTGGAGCGGCTCTCGGGTCGCCGGGTCGCCGCGCCCGTGCTCGACACGGTATGGCTGGCACGGCGGCTCCTCCAGCGGAGAAGCGAGCGCTTCTCGCTCGCGTCGCTCGCGCACTTCTTCGGCACCGCGACCTCACCGTGCCACCGGGCGCTCCCCGACGCGCTCGCGACGGCCGAGATCCTGATCGCGCTCCTCGGGCTCGCGCAGGAGCGCGGCGCGCGGACGCTCGCCGAGGTCTTCGAGCTCGCAGCGCCGCGCGCCCGAAGGCTCCACTCGAAGCGGGCGCTCGTCTCCGGAGCACCGCGCACGCCAGGCGTCTACCTCTTCCGGGACAAGAACGACACCGTCCTGTACGTCGGCAAGGCCCGCGACCTCCGGGCACGCCTCCGCTCGTACTTCTCGGGAAGCCGGCAACGGCCGGCGGTGGAGGCCGCGCTCGGCGTCCTCGAGCGGGTCGAGTGGCGCGAGCTCGGCTCGGAGCTCGAGGCCGCGCTCGAGGAGCTCCGCCTGCTCCGCGAGCTCCGCCCTCCCGCGAACGCGCGGGCGCCTCGGCCCGACCGGTACTGCTACCTCGCGCGACGCGGCGAGCGCTGGGCGGTCGTCACGGAGCCCGGCCCCTTCGGTCCGATCGCAAGCAAGCACCGCGCTCGCCTGGCTGTCCGCGCGCTCGACGGCTTCGAAGGGGACGATCCGGCCGCGGCGCTGGCCGCCGGGCGCGCGCGGCTCCGGCGGCTCGCGAGCGACCTCCGGTTCGAGGATGCCGCGCGGTTCCGCGATCGCCTCGAGGCGCTCGAGGACGCCGTCACGCGCATCGACACGCTCGCTGGTCTCCGACGGGTTCGACTCTGTGTCCTCGCCCCGGCCCGCGAGAGCGGCTTTCGCCGCGCGCTCTTCGTCGCCCAGGGGCGGGTCGCGGCGGTTCGAAGCGTGCCTGAGGGCGCGGCCGGGCGGCTCGAGATCGAGGCCGGGCTCGCGGAGGCAGCCCAGGCCGAGCCGTCGTACGCGCCCGAGGACGCCGACGAGCTTCTCGTCGTCTCCGGGTTCCTACGCCGGCCGGGCCCCGAGCTCCGGATCGTGTCGCTGGACGCGCGGGTGATCCTCGCCGCTTGACAGAATGAGCCCGTGCCCGCGTCCCTCGCCCGTCGCGAGAATGGGCCCGTGGAAGAAACGCCTGCGTTCGCGGACCGGCTCGGCGATGCGGTGGCGCGCAAGCGGAGCCAGCTCGTCGTCGGGCTCGACCCTCGTCTCGACCTGCTGCCGATGGAGCTCCGCGGCGAGGCCGTGCTCGGGCGGGCCTCCGCGGCTTCCGCCGTCGCGCGCTTCTGCAACGGGATCGTGGACGCGGTCGGCCCGTACGTCGTCGCCGTGAAGCCGCAGTCGGCGTTCTTCGAGGCGCTCGGCTCCGACGGGATCCGGGCGCTCGAGGAGGTCTGCGACCACGCTCGCTCGGCCGGCCTGCTCGTTGTCCTCGACGTGAAGCGCGGCGACATCGGCTCGACCTCGCGCGCCTACGCCACGGCCTACCTCGAGCCGCGCGAGTCGGGCCCGCCGCTCGCCGACGCGATGACCGCGAGCCCGTACCTCGGGCTCGACTCGGTCGAGCCCTTCCTCGCTGCCTGCCGCCGCTACGGCGCGGGCGTGTTCTTCCTCGTCCGCACGTCCAACGCGGGGGCAGCCGACGTCCAGGACGCGATCCTCTCGGACGGGCGCCCGCTCTGGCAGTACGTCGCCGCCCTCGTGCACGAGTGGGGGCAGCCGCTCGTCGGGGAGCAGGGCATGTCGAGCGTCGGTGCGGTCGTGGGCGCCACGGTCCCGCGGGCGGTCTCGGACGCGCGGCGGCTCATGCCGCAGAGCCCACTGCTCCTGCCCGGCGTCGGCGCACAGGGCGCGACGCCCGCGGACGTCGCGCGCGCGTTCACGCGCGGCCCTGCGACCGCTCTCGTGACGGCCTCGCGGTCGGTGATCTACGCGTTCCGCGAGAGCGAGGAGGACTGGCGGGTCGCGGCGGCGGGAGAGGCGGAGCGGCTCGCGGTTCGGGTTTGGTCGGCAGCGGGCTGGTAGCCCGCTCGACCGCTAGAGTGTCGCGCCGGTGATGCGCAGAGCACTGCTCGCCGTCGTGGTTCTCGGCGTCGCACTCGTGGCTCCCGCCGGGGCCGCAGGCGACGCTTCTGCCACCCGCCCCCCGATCGACGCGGCCGCCTGGTACCTCGTCGGCGAGGACGGCACCGTCCTGGCGCAGCAGAGCTCGCGGCGCGCTCGCGCGATCGCGAGCATCACGAAGGTGATGACGGCGCTCGTCGCGCTCGAGCACGCGCGCCCCGCGGACGTCGTGCGCGTGAGCCCGGAGGCGGCGGGAGTCGGCGGCTCGACGATCCTTCTCCGGGGCGGTGAGGAGCTCACGGTCGCGACGCTCGTCCGCGGCATGCTCGTTCCGAGCGCGAACGACGCCGCAACCGCGCTCGCGATCCACGTCGGCGGCGGCTCCGTCGCGCGGTTCGTCTCGCTCATGAACGCGAAGGCGAAGGCGCTCGGGCTCAAGGACACGTCCTTCGCCAACCCGCACGGGCTCGACCAGGCCGGCCATGTCTCGAGCGCTCGAGACGCGACCCTGCTCGTCAAGCACGCGCTCGGCGTCCCGTTCATCCGCGACGCCCTCGCCCGAAGCTCCTTCACGGACCCCGCGGGCCGCGACTTCGAGACGACGGATGACCTCCTCGTCGGCTGGCCGGCTCTCGTGGGCGGGAAGACCGGGCACACCGCGGACGCCGGCTGGTCGCAGGCGGCGGCCGCCGCCGGGCGCGGGGCGACCGTCTACGGCACCGTGCTCGGCGGCGTGACGCGGGAGCGCCGAAACGCCGCGCTGCAGAAGCTGCTCCGCTTCGGCATCGCGAGCTACCGCCGCGTAGCGGTCATCGACGCGAGCCGGGTCTACGGGGAGGCCGAGACCGGCTACGGCCGTCCGGCGGTAGAGCTCGTCGCGCCGCGCACCGTGACGCGGACCGTGCTCAGGACGAAGTCCCTCGTTGAGCGGGTGGTCGCGCCGAGATCGGTCGAGCTCCCCGTGCGGAAGGGCCAGCGGCTGGGGCGGGTCGAGATCTTGGACGGCGACACCGTCCTCGCCAAGTCCAGGCTCGTCGCCGCGGAAGAGGTCACCGAGCCTGGGCTCCTCGGCAAGACGAAGTGGTTCGCGGAGCGAACGGCTGCCAACCTGTGGGGGATCTTCACGTGATCGTCACCGTCACCGCGAACGCGGCCCTCGACCGCACGCTGACCGTCCCCGGCTTCCAGATCGGCTATCGGCATCGCTCGAGTGACGTGCTCGCGCTTGCGGGCGGGAAGGGGATCAACGTCGCGCGGGCGCTGAAGCTCCTCGAGGTGCCCGTGGTCGCGACCGGGCTCGCGGGCGGCCGGACCGGCACACGGATCGTCGAGGAGCTGACCGCCGAGGCGATCCTCAACGACTTCGTCCGCATCGCGCGGGAGTCGCGGACGTCGTCCGCCGTCGTCGACCCAACCGCGGGGACCTACACCGAGATCAACGAGTGGGGCCCGGAGGTCACCGCCGCCGAGCTGGAGCTCCTCGTGGAGAAGCTTCGCTACCTCGCGCGCGGCGCCGACTTCGTCGTCCTGGCGGGGTCGCTTCCCCGCCGGGTGCCGACCTCGTTCTACGCGGACGTGATCCGTGACCTCGCGCGGCGCGACGTGCGCGTCGTCCTCGACAGCGAGGGGGAGGCGATGCAGGCGGGTGTCGATGCCGGTCCGTACCTTGTCTCCCCGAACCAGAGAGAGGCGGAGCAGCTCGTTGGCCAGGAGCTCGAGGACGACGACGACTTCCTGATGGCGCTCGATGCGATCGCCGAGATGGGCCCGCGCAATGTCGTCATCACGCTCGAGACCGGCTGCTTCGCGCTCCTGCGGCTCGGCCGCAAGGCCCGTCGGGTCCGCGCGCTCGCGCCCCACCTCGAGCCCGTGTCGCGTGTCGGGTCGGGAGACGTCCTGCTCGCGCAGTTCCTGGCGGCGGTCGTCGACGACCTCGCCCCCGACGACGCGATCCGCCGGGCCGTCGCCGCCGGCGCCGCGGCGGTCCGCTCGGTCGGCGCGGGCATCTTCGATCCTCACCTCGCCGCGACCTACGCCGACGGCGTCGAGGTCGCGGAGCTCCAGCCGGCTCGCTCGTAGACTCCCGCGGATGGCGGCGTGCCCGAGTTGCGGTCGCGCGAACCCTGACGAAGCCCGCTTCTGCAGTGCGTGCGGCGCAGCCCTGGCCGTCTTCCAGCCGACGCGAGAGCAGCGCAAGGTCGTAACCGTCCTCTTCTGCGACGTCGTGGGCTCGACGGCGCTCGGCGAGTCCACCGACCCCGAGGCACTCCGCGCTCGCATGCGCCGCTACTTCGAGGACCTGCGCGCCATCATCGAACGGCACGGCGGGACGGTCGAGAAGTTCGTCGGTGACGCGGTGATGGCGGTCTTCGGAATTCCGACCGCCCACGAGGACGATGCGCTGCGGGCTGTTCGTGCTGCGGCCGAGATGCGCGCCGCGATTGCCGACCACGGGCTCGAGGCCCGGATCGGTGTCAACACCGGCGAAGTCGTGGTCGGGGGCGAGGGCGAGACGCTCGTTACGGGCGACGCGGTGAATGTCGCCGCCAGGCTGGAGCAGGCGGCGTCGTCGGGCGAGGTCCTGATCGGCTCCGAGACGCGGATCCTCGTCCGAGACGCCGTGCGCGTGGAGTCGCCCGAGCGGCTGGAGCTGAAGGGGAAGGCCGAGCCGGTCGAGGCTTACCGCCTGGTAGAGGTGCTGAGCGACGCCGCCCCGCTCGCCCGCCACTTCGAGATCCCGCTCGTCGGGCGTGAACGCGAGCGCCAGCGGTTCTGGCGCGACTACGAGGACGCGGTGGCCGATCGCACGTGCCGGCTGTTCACGCTCCTCGGTCCGGCTGGTATAGGCAAGTCGCGCCTCGTCGCAGACTTCCTCGAGCGCGTGGGCGACTCCGCAGACGTGCTCCGCGGCCGCTGTCTCTCGTACGGAGAGGGGATCACGTACTGGCCGCTCGTCGAGATGCTCACCCCGCTCGGAATCGATCCGGGGGCCATCGTCGCGTCGACTCCCGAGGAGACGCGGGTGAGCTTCCGCCGCCTGCTCGAGGCTCGCGCGGTGGAGATCCCGCAGGTGGTCGTCGTCGACGACCTGCAGTGGGCGGAGCCGGTGTTCGTCGATCTCGTCGAGCACGTCGCCGACCTCTCGCGGAACGCGCCGATCTTCCTGCTCGTCGTCGCGCGCACCGAGCTGCTCGACCGCCGACCCGGTTGGGGCGGAGGGAAGCTCAACGCAACGTCGCTCCTCCTCGAGCCGCTCGGGGAGGCCGATCGTGAGCTTCTCATCGACAATCTCCCCGGCGGCGAGTCACTGGACGAGGCGACGCGCGAGCGCATCGCAGACGCCTCCGACGGCAACCCCCTCTTCGTCGAGGAGATGCTCGCGATGGTGCGCGAGCGCGGGTCGAGCGGGGGAGCGATCGACATCCCGCTTACCATCCACGCGCTGCTGCAGGCCCGCCTGGACGCGCTCGCCGACCATGAGCGTCTCCTCGTCGGACATGCCGCCATCGAAGGAGAGGTCTTCCACCGCGGCTCGGTCGTCGCGCTCGCCGACGACGATCTGCGGCCGTCCCTCGAGGACTCCCTCTCGGGCCTGATTCGGAAGGAGCTGATTCGACCGGAGCGGTCGTTGATCCCGGACGAGGACGCGTTTCGCTTCAGGCACATCCTGATCCGGGACGCGGCGTACGGAGCCATGCCCAAGACGCTGCGCGCCCGCCTCCACGAGCAGTTCGCCACCTGGCTCGAGGGCGCCAGGGTGACGTCGTTCGAGCTGGACGAGATTCTCGGATACCACCTCGAGCAGGCCGTGAGCCTGCATGTCGAGCTCGGACGCGAAGGGGCCGCCGAGCGCGATCTCGCGGTTCGCGCGGGAACGAAGCTCGCCGCCGCGGGGCACAGCGCGTTCGGTCGCGCGGACTTCTCCGCCGCGATCGGACTGCTCGAGCGTGCGGTCGACCATCTCCGCGAGGAAGACCCGGTGCGGCTCGAGGCGCTGAGCGATCTCGCGGACGCCCTCTCGCGTCGCGGCGAGCTCGAGCGGGCCAAAGCAGTGCTGACCTTGGTTAGAGACGAGGCACGGCGGGCAGGCAACGAGGGGGTCGAGGCAAGAGCGCGCCTCGCGCTCAACTCGCACCGCACCAGGGCCGACACCGGGTCCCTCGTTGAGCAAGAGCTCGACGAGGCGCTCGAGATTGCGGCTTCGCTGGAGCGGACCGGTGATCTCTCGACACTCGCTCGCGCATACGCGGAGATCGGGATGTGTCGCTTCATGCTCGGACGTGCCGGCGAGGGCGAGGCCGATCTCGAGAGGGCGGCCGACGTCGCAAGTCGTGCGGGTGACGGCGCGTGGGAACGTGCAGCGATGAACTCGAGGCTTCGTCCGATCGCCTGGGGGCCGACGCCGGCTGACGAGGGGATTGGGTTCTGCGCGACGCTCCTCGAGAACGAGGCTACGAATGCCTCGGATCGGGCCCATGCGCTCCAGGTGCGCGGGCTGTTCCACGCCATGCAGGGCGATTTCGACGCCGCTCGCAGGTCGAGCTCGCAGTCGTGGGCGGTGATCGAAGAGTTCGGGTTCGAGCTCCTGAAAGGCAGCCATTCGCTCGACGTCGGAATCGCGGAGGTGCTCGCCGGTGATCTCGAGGCGGCGGAGGGGCTCCTACGCCGCGGCCACGAGTTGCTCGTGGAGATGGGCGACTTGGGACTCCGCTCGAGCCTCGACGCAGTGCTCGCCGACGTGGAGTTCGGCCGGGGACGCATCGACCAAGCAGCCTGGTACGCAGAACAGAGTCGGTCGATCGCTGCCGTCGACGACCTCGACGCGCAGCCGCGCTGGCGGGCTGCGCTGGCGCGGGTCCTGGCGAGCCGTGGTGAGTCGGCCGACGCCGAGCGGCTCGCGCGCGAGGCCGTCGCCCTCGTCGAGCCGACGGACTTCCTCCCGCTGAAGGCGGTCGTCTACGACGCTCTCGGAGAGGTGCTGGCGCTCGCGGGAAAGACGACGGAAGCGACGGCTGCGGTCGAGGGCGCGATCTCCCTCCACGAGCAGAAGGGCAACGTCGTCTCGGCCGAGCGATCGCGCACGGTGCTGCACGAGCTTCGAACGGCGCGACCGTCGTAAGACTCGTCGCCGGCCGCTGCTAACGTCACCGGATGGAGACCGAGCTCGGGCAGCAGGAGATCGAGCGGCTCGTCGCCGTCGACCGGAAGTTCGGCAAGGAAGGCCTCACGTTCGACGACGTGCTCCTCCTTCCGGCGGAGTCGCATGTGCTCCCGAACGACGTCTCGACCGTGTCGCGCTTGACGCCGTCGATCTCCCTGAACATCCCGATCATCTCCGCCGCTATGGACACCGTCACCGAGGCGCGGCTCGCGATCGCGCTCGCGCGCGAGGGCGGCCTCGGGATCGTGCACCGCAACCTCTCGATCGCGGACCAGGTCGCGGAGGTGGACAAGGTCAAGCGGTCGGAGAGCGGGATGATCGTCGAGCCGGTGACCCTCCGGGTCGGGAACACGGTCGCCGAGGCGCTCGAGCTGATGGCGACCTACCGCATCTCGGGCGTTCCGATCACGGACGACGACGGCGTCCTCGTCGGCATCCTCACGAACCGCGACCTTCGCTTCGAGACCGACACCGCGCAGCCGGTCTCCGCGCTCATGACGAGCCGGAACCTCGTGACTGCGCCGACCGGCACGACGCTCGAGGAGGCGGAGGACATCCTCCACCGGAACAAGATCGAGAAGCTCCCCGTGGTGGACGCCGACGGCGTGCTCAAGGGCCTCATCACCGTCAAGGACATCTCGAAGCGGATCAAGTACCCGGCCGCGACGAAGGACGACCAGGGGCGCCTCCGCGTCGGCGCCGCCGTCGGCGTGGGGACCGACGCGCTCGACCGTGCGGCCGCACTCGTCGCCGCCGAGGTGGACGTGCTGGTCGTCGATACCGCGCACGGCCATTCGCGCGGCGTCCTCGACATCGTCCGCCGGCTGAAGGCCGACCACGATGTCGAGGTGATAGCGGGGAACGTGGCCACCGGCGACGGCGCACTCGCTCTCGTCGACGCGGGAGCGGACGCCGTGAAGCTGGGAGTCGGTCCGGGCTCCATCTGTACGACTCGTGTGGTTGCCGGGGTCGGCGTCCCGCAGGTGACGGCGGTATACGACGCCGCCTCCGCTCTGGCCGACTACGACGTCCCGGTGATCGCGGACGGCGGCATCCGCAACTCCGGCGACATCGCGAAGGCGATCGCCGCCGGCGCGGACACGGTCATGCTCGGGTCGATGCTCGCGGGGACCGACGAGGCGCCGGGTGAGGTCATGGTCGCGCAGGGCGAACGCTTCAAGGAGTACCGCGGGATGGGCTCGCTCGGCGCGATGAAGGCACGCTCGTTCTCGAAGGACCGCTACTTCCAGGGCGACGTCGAGGACGTCGACAAGCTCGTCCCCGAAGGCATCGAGGGCCGCGTCCCGTACAAGGGCCCGCTCGCGCCGATCGTCCATCAGGTGGTCGGCGGGCTGCGCCAGTCCATGGGCTACTGCGGCGCGGCGACGATCGAGGACATGCAGACCCGGACGCGCTTCACGAAGATCACTCCCGCGGGGCTGCACGAGAGCCACCCGCACGGAGTCACGATCACGAAAGACGCCCCGAACTACAGGCGCTGATGGCCGAGGTCTTACCGCTCTCCGTGCCGGAGCCCGCCGCGGAGGAGCGCCCTGTCCTCGTCGTCGACCTCGGCGGCCAGTACAGCCAGCTGATCGCCCGCCGCGTGCGCGAGGCGAGGGTCTACTCGGAGCTCGTCGGGCATCGGCTGCCCGCCGCCGAGATCGCGCGGCGCAACCCTGCCGCGCTCGTGCTTTCCGGCGGGCCTGCGTCGGTGTTTGCGGACGGCGCGCCGGACGTCGATCCCGGGATCTTCGCGCTCGGGATCCCCACGCTCGGCATCTGCTACGGGATGCAGCTCATGGCGCGCGACCTCGGCGGCGCCGTCGAGCGCACCGGCGCCTCGGAGTTCGGCAAGGCGGAGCTCGAGGCGAGCGAGTCCGAGCTCTTCCACGACCTGCCGCCGGAGCAGACCGTGTGGATGAGCCACCGGGACTCGGTCACCGCCCCGCCGACGGGTGCGGTCGTGACGGCGTCCTCGCCCTCGACCCCGATCGCGGCGTTCGAGGATCGCGAGCGTCGTCTGTACGGCGTCCAGTTCCATCCCGAGGTCGTCCACACGCCCCACGGGCAGGAGATTCTCAAGAACTTCCTGTACGAGGTTGCCGACGTTCCGCCGACGTGGACGCCCGCCGCGGTGATCGAGGAGCAGGTCAGCCTCATTCGAGCAACTGTCGGCGACGAAAGAGTTCTCTGCGCGCTCTCCGGCGGCGTCGATTCGGCGGTCGCCGCGCTCCTTGTCCACAAGGCGGTCGGTGACCAACTCACGTGCGTCTTCGTCGATCACGGCCTCCTGCGCGAGAACGAGGCCGAGCAGGTGGTCGAGACCTTCTCCGGCCACTTCCGCGTCCCGCTCGTGCACGTCCAGGCGGAGCGGCGCTTCCTCACGCGGCTCGAGGGTGTCTCCGACCCCGAGGAGAAGCGCACGATCGTCGGCGAGGAGTTCATCCGCGTCTTCGAGGACGAGGCGGCGAAGCTGGGAGACGTCCGCTTCCTCGTCCAGGGCACGCTGTATTCGGACGTCATCGAGTCGGGCGGAGCTGAGGACGGCGTCGCCGCGAAGATCAAGTCCCACCACAACGTCGGCGGGTTGCCGGAGGACATGCGGATGGAGCTCGTGGAGCCGCTGCGGCTGCTGTTCAAGGACGAAGTCCGGCGCGTGGGGGAGGAGCTCGGGCTCCCGGAGCGCATGGTCTGGCGCCAGCCGTTCCCGGGCCCGGGTCTCGCGATCCGGATCGTCGGTGACGTGACCGAGGAGCGGCTCGCGATCCTGCGCCGCGCCGATGCGATCCTGCTCGAGGAGATCCGCCGCGCCGACCTCTACCACGATCTCTGGCAGAGCTTCGCGGTGCTTCCCGCGATCCGCTCGGTCGGTGTACAGGGGGACGAGCGAACGTACGCGTACCCGGTTGTGGTCCGCGCGGTCACGTCCGAGGACGCCATGACCGCCGACTGGGCCCGGCTACCCTACGAGGTGCTCGAGGCCGTCTCGAGCCGCATCATCAACGAGATTCCCGGCGTCAACCGTGTCGTCTACGACGTCTCCTCCAAACCGCCGGCCACGATCGAGTGGGAGTAGGCCCCTCCCGTTTTGCGTGAAAGGCCCGGCCGCAGTCGCCTGCGTGGTCGCGGTGCTCGCCGTCCCCGCGACGCCCGCGTCCGCGAGTGAGCCTCTCTGGGACGCAAACGTCGACTTCCAGTCCCTGAGGGTCAACCGAAAGGGGGAAGCGCTCATCTCGTACCGGCTGCCGGGCGGGAAGCTTCGCAACGTCCTGGTCTGGGGCGCGATCAACGCCAGGCCCCCTTCCGAGACCGTGCCCCAGGTCCGCTTCAAGTGGGACTACGCGGGCGGGTGGGGGAAGTACCGCAACGGGAAGTACTGGCGGCGCTTCCGGGACCGCTGCCGACCGTACGACGGGCCGCGGCTCGCGAACCTCGTCGCCGCGTGCAAGGCGCCCGACGGGTCGTACTGGTCGGTCCAGGCCTGGCGGCGGCGGATGCCGCTCTACGGATTCGAGCCGTGGCTCCCTCAGCACCGAAACCTGGAGCTGCACGTTGCGCACTGGTCGGGGCCGCTCGCGGTGCTCGAGGTGTATCCGAACTGGACGTACGACGGCGCCTGGCAGGGCATCTTCGGCCGTTACTCGTACCGCGGCGTGCCCGTATTCGGCTTCGGCAATACGCCCAAGGGCGTACCGACGGACAAGTACGGGCGCAACCTCTTCATCGACACCTTCAACTCCGTCTACGGGAAGGGGTGGAAGCGCGAGAGCGGGATCCTCACGCACCGGGCGACCGGGACCTTCTGCCACAGCTTCGTCCCGCAGCGACCGATCGCGGGCTACCCGAGTCAGGCACTGCGCCCGGCGGCACCCGGAGAGCGGCATCGCGTCACCATCGGTGGGCCAGGGGTGACGCCGATGATTCGCGCCGGGATCCCCGGGCTCAAGCACAAGGACCGCGGCCGCGACCGCGAGTTCAACGCGACCTTCGACCGCGTGATGGCGAACGACACGATCTGCGCTCCCGAGCGCTGACGCCGATAAGCTCGATGTCCGTGAGCGACGCGTGGGACGACGAGGGCTTCGGCGTCGAGGACGACTGGGAGGGCGGCCAGAGCCTCGAGGCGGATCTCGAGGACGATGCGCTCACCGGCTACGGCGCCGACCTCGACGACGCCGAGGTCGACGAGCCGAAAGACGACGCGCTGCCCCACGAGGAGGTCTAGCGCCCCGTGGACTTCCGCGACCTGCTCCCGAAGCGGCGCATGGTTCGGCACTACACCGCCGAGCCCGTGCCGCCGGAGGTCGTCCACCGGATCGCGGAGACGGTCAGGCGCGCGCCGAGCGCCGGGTACAGCCAGGGCCAGCGGCTGCTCGTCGTGACGGAGGATGACGGCCGCGCGGAGATCGCGCGCGTCCTCGGTGACGCGGGCTGGACGACCCCTGACGGGCGCGAGCCCTGGCTCGAGAGCGCGCCCGTGCTCGTCCTCGTCTGCGTGCGCGAGGCGGACTACCACGAGCGCTACCTGCGGCCGGACAAGCTCCAGGACGGCGAGGAGATCGACTGGCCCGTCCCGTACTGGTTCGTCGACGCAGGCGCGGCGCTGATGCTCGTCCTCCTCGCCGCGATCGACGAGGGCCTTGCTGCCGGGCTCTCCGGCGTGCCGCAGGACGCTGCTGCGGCGCTTCGCACCTCGTTCGGCATTCCCGAGGACGTGGAGGTCGTCGCGCTCGTCACCGTCGGCGCTCCCGCGCCCGATCCGGGCTGGAGTGCGGTCACGAGCCGCAAGACGCAGCCCCGCCGCGCGCCCGACGAGGTCGTTCGCTGGGAGCGCTGGTAGCGGGCTAGCCGACCGCGAAGCCCGTGAGCCCCTCGGGCTCTTCGGTGAAGACGTCGAGTCGATCGACCCGGGCACTCCGTGGGCCCTCGCGGCAGAGCTCGACCAGCCGCTCGACGGCGCTTGGCTCCCCCTCGAAGACCGCCTCGACCGTCCCGTCACGGTTGTTCCTCACCCAGCCGGCGACTCCGGCAGCCTCGGCTCGCCGACGCACGGAGTCGCGGAAGAAGACGCCTTGTACGTGACCGCGCACGACGACTCGACGTCGGACTGCGATGTCGGCGCCGGGCGTACTCACTTTGCGTCCTTTGAATGGGGCACCCCGGCCCACCACCCGCTGCGAGCATGACCGCGAACTGCGTACGCGTGGGACACACGAGCGTGCCAAGTGTGTGCCGGCTCGCGCGCCGCCCACGTCGTCATCCGGCTGTGGACGACAAGCGAACGACGCCGCGTTCGTCGACCTCGACGCTCACACGATCTCCGGGTCGCGCATGCTCGACGGCTGCGACGGCGGCGACGAGCGTGTCGCCCAGGTCGAGCTCCACGGTGATGCGCGCGAGCGGCCCCTGCCGAACGACGCTCGCCACGACCGCGTTCCCCCCGCCGCCGGTCGCCGGCGAGACCGTGATCGCCTCCGGCCGGATCACCGTGCCGTCGCGGACGTTTGCGAGGCCGAGGAACCGCGCGACGTCTTCGTCTGCCGGGTGCGCCCAGAGCTCGTCCGGCGTTCCCTCCTGCACGATCCGGCCGGCCCGCATGACGGCGACGCGGTCGCCGAGCGCGAAGGCCTCGGCTTGGTCGTGGGTGACGTAGAGAGCGGTGACGGAAAGCGCTTCGAACAGCATGGCGAGATCGTCGAGCAGCCGGTCTCGCAGGCGTCGGTCGAGCGAGCCGAGCGGCTCGTCGAGGAGCAGGACACGAGGCGCAGGGGCCAGTGCCCGCGCCAGCGCGACCCGCTGCTGCTCCCCGCCCGAGAGTGTCGCCACCGAGCGCCGCTCGAACCCCTCGAGCCCGACGAGCGCCAGCAGCTCGCGGACTCTTGCGTCGACCTCCTCCGAGGAGTCGTCGCGCATCCGGAGCCCGAACGCGACGTTCCCGAAGACGTCCCGGTGCTGGAAGAGCGCGTGATCCTGGAACACGAGCCCGATCCCGCGGCGATGCGGCGGCACAGACGCGAGATCGCGCCCACCGAGCAAGAGCCGGCCAGCGTCCGGTCGCTGGAGGCCTGCGACGACCCGCAGGAGCGTGCTCTTCCCGGAGCCGCTCGGCCCGAGGACGGCGACGACCTCTCCCTCGGCGACGTCGAGCGTGACACCGGCCAGAGCCTCCGTTGCACCGAACCGCACCGAGACGCCCTCGACCCGCAGCATCAGAACCACCCGGCGCGGTGCTCGCGGAGCCGCTCCACGACGAAGACCGATGTCGCGACGACCACCATCAACACGACGGCCAGCGCGTACGCCTGACCCGTGTTCAGCTCGCCCGGGCGACCGAGGAAACGGAAGATCGCGACGGGCAACGTCGGGCTCTCGGGACGGGCGAGGAACACCGTCGCGCCGAACTCGCCGAGCGAGATCGCGAATGCGAATCCCGCCGCGACCGCGAACGCGCGACCCGCGACGGGGACGTCGATCTCCCTGCGGACGCGGCCGGGTGAGGCTCCGAGCAGTGCAGCCGCCTCGCGCTGTCGCACATCGATCGCCCGCAGTGTCGGGGCAACGATCCGGACGACGAACGGAATGGCCACGAGCGCCTGGACGACCGGGACGATCCACGGTGCCGTGCGGAAATCGACCGGGGCCGTGTCGAAACCGAGCACGAATCCAAAGCCGAGCATGACTGCGGATGCGCCGAGCGGGAGCATCAGGAGCCCGTCGAGCAGTCGCGAGCCCCGCGGCTCCGCAATCGCGAACGCGGCGAGGCCGCCGACGACGAGCGCGACGACGGTCGCGGCTGCCGCGTACAGGATCGAGTTGGCGACCGCCTCCCACGGAGTCGCGAGCAGCGCGGCGGTCGGCTGTCCGAGCGCCCGGTACGCGTCCAGTCCGTACCCGTCTCCGACGGCGAGCGACCGCTCGACGAGGACGGCCAGGGGCGTGCCGAGGAAGAGCCCGAGCGCCACCAGGGTCCCTGCGACGACCGCCTTCTCGCCTGCCGTACGCGGCCGACGGAGCACGTCCTCCTCCTGCCGCAGATGGCGCCCCACGGCGAGCCTGGCCTCCAGCCGCGTCGCCACCAAGGCTGCGGCGGCCACGCACGCCAGCTGCACGAGCGACAGGATCGCCGCAGCGCGCAGGTCGAACATGCGGACGGCCTGGTTGTAGATCTCCACCTCGAGCGTCGAGTACTCGGGCCCGCCGAGGACGAGGACTATCCCGAACGACGTGAACGAGAAGAGGAAGACGATCGCGGCCGCCGCGGCGAGCGCCGGGCCGAGCAGCGGCAGCGTGATCTCCCGGAAGCGCGGCCACGGCCCGGCCCCGAGTGTCGCCGCCGCCTCGGACACGCGCGGGTCGAGCTGTGCCCAGAAGCCGCCGACGACGCGGACGACGACCGCGACGTTGAAGAAGGCATGCGCGACGAGGATCGCGACCCAGCCGCGCTCGAGGTCGGCGGGGAGGATCGCGATGAACGCGAGCGCGACCACGATCGTGGGCAGGACGAAGGGCACCGTCACCAGCGCCCGGACGAATCCGCGGCCGCGGAATGCGAATCGTCCGAGGACATAGGCCGCCGGGAGCGCCACGACGAACGTCAGCGCCGTCGAGGCGAGCGCCTGCGACACCGTGAACCAGACCACGTCCCGCGTCAGCGGGTCGGTCAGGACGTCGACCGGCGATACGACCCCTCGGTCCGTACGAAGCCCGCGCTCGAGGATCGTCGCGAGCGGGAAGGCGAAGAAGAGCGCGAGGAAGGCGAGCGGGACGCCGATCGTGAGCGCCCGCCAGCCTGTCCCGCTCAGCGAAGCACGGTCGCCGTCCACTCCTCGATCCACCGGTCTCGGTTCTCGTCGATCTGCGCAGGCGGGAGCGAGAGCGGCTCGTCGGGGACGGCCGCATGCTCGACGAACGCGGGCGGCAGCTGGGCGTTCGGGTCGACCGGGAAGACGAACATCGAGAGCGGTACGTCCTCCTGGAAGCGGGTCGAGAGCAGGAAGTCGATCAGCTCTCGCGCGCCCTCCACGTTCGGCGCGCCGCGCAAGATCCCGGCCAGCTCGACCTGCCGAAAGCAGCTGTCCGTCACGACGGCGGTGGGAGCCTGGGCGGGATGCGGGCTCCGGAAGATGACCTCGGCTGGCGGGCTCGTGGCGTACGAGACGACGATCGGACGGTCGCCCTCGCTGCCGGCGGCCCCGGAGAAACGCAGGTTGTATGCCTCCTCCCACCCCGAGACGACGAGGACGTCGTTCGTGCGCAGGTCCGCCCAGTACTCCCTCCAGCCCGCGTCGCCGTAGCGCGCGATCGTGGCCAGCATGAACGCGAGGCCCGGCGTGGACGTCGCAGGGTTCTGGACGACGAGGAGGCCCTCGTACCGCGGCTGCGTCAGGTCGTCGAGCGACTCCGGGGGCTCGATGCCGCGCTCAGCGAACCACGCCCGGTCGTAGTTGAGACAGACCTCGCCGTGGTCGATCGGCGTCACGCGGTGCTCCGGGTCGAGCAGGTACTCGGGCTCGACCTTCTCGAGCTCCGCCGACTCGTACGCCTCGAAGAGGTCGCCGTCGAGCGCGCGAGAGAGAAGGTTGCTGTCGACCCCGAAGAACACGTCACCCTCAGGGTTTCCGGCGGTGAGGAGGGCGCGCGTGAGCGCCTCGCCCGCGTCGCCGGTCTGGAGGATGGTGAGCGTCTTCCCGGTCGACGTCTCGAACTCGCGCCGCACGTCGTCGGAGACGACGAACGACGCGTGTGTGACGAGCACGACCTCGTCGGAGCCTCCACCACCGTCGCGGGCTACGACCGCCGCCGCGATAGCGAGGACGACGACAGCCGCTCCCGTGGCGTAGAGGATCCTCCTCACGTCACCGGTTCGTCTCGGGTCCCGGGCCGCACGGCGAGGAGGACGCCGCGCTCGACGGTGACCCGTGCCGTCTCGCCGACGAATCGGTTCGAGACGCCGCGGCTCGAGCCGGGCTCCAGGGTCTCGCCCGCGAGCGGGTACTCGAGGCCCTCGGTACCCACACCCTCGGCCGGGCCGTGGAGCGCGAGGAGCGAGACGAGCTCGCCCGGCTCGCCTTCGAGTGTGCGCTCGCCGCGGACGACGTGGACGTGCGCCGAGCCGATGCGTGCATCGACCTCGACGGCGGCGTAGCGAGGCGAGCCGAGCACCTGCAGCGCGGAGACGAGGTGGTCGAGCCGCTCGCCGACCCCTGCGAGCACCAGCACGCGCTCGGGGTCGGACTCGAGCGCCGCGTCGAGCGCGAGCTCGAGGTCGGTCGCGTCCTTCTCGGCCGGGTGGCGCCTGAAGCCGGTGCCTCTCGCCTCGGCCGCAGCCACGGCCGCGGGAGACGCGGAGTCGAAGTCCCCGACCGCGAGCCTGACGTCCAAGCCAAGCGCCTGCGCGTGCTCCAGGCCGCCGTCGGCGGCGATGACATCCGCGCCGGTCGGGACCGCACCTGCGGCGTCCGCGGGCGGAGCTTCCCCGCCTGCGACGACTACCACGACCTCGTTCGACACGTGCCTCCCTCCGCTGGCATTACCCAGATCAGGTTCAGCGGGTCGGCGGCGCGTCCAGCCGCCCTCTCAGCCCGGTTGCCCGAGCTCCCCGTACGTTCCTCGCATGGTACCGAGCGCGCTCGTCCAAGAGCTGGCTACGACCCGGCGGCGCACGGGAGCTCCGGGGCGGGCTGGTTGAATTGCTCGATGGACTACCCGGTCCGGCGTAACACGATCCTCCTCAGCGTCTGCCTCGTGCTGCTGTCGGGGGTGATCCAACTCGGGGTCGCGGTCGCCACGATCACGCTCGTGCTCGTGACCGGAATCGAGTCGATCCTCGGGCTCGGGCCGGCGATCTTCCTCGCGGCCGGAGCCCTCGCGGCGCTGCCCGCGGGGCGGCTCATGGACCGGATCGGCCGGGTGCCCGTGATCGCCGGCGGGTTCGGGATCGGTGCGGCCGGCTGCTGCCTGGTCGCGCTCGGCTGCGCGATCGACAGTGCCGTGCTCGTCATCGTCGGCTTCGTCGCGTTCGGCGCGATGAACGGGAGTGTGCTGCTCGCGCGCACGGCGGCCGCGGACATGTACCCGGAGAACCGCCGCGCGCAGGCGATCTCGTACGTCCTCTTCGGCGCGCTCTTCGGCGCGGCGCTCGGGCCGCTCGTCTTCCGGCCGCTCTTTGCCGGGAAGGAGCTCGATCTCGAGACGCTCGTCATCCCCTGGCTCGCTGCCGCGGGCATGGCGCTCGGAGGGGTCGCGATCGCGCTTCTCATCCGACCGGATCCGCGCACGATCGCGCTTGCGCGGCAAGCGGTCGAGCATCCAGACGCGCCGAAGGCACCGCCCGCGCCGATCTCGGAGATCCTCCGCCGCCCGGGCGTCCCGTCGGCCGTCGTCGCGGCGCTCGCGAGCTTCGCCGTGATGGTCAGCGTGATGAACCTGACCGGCTACATCGTCGTCGGGCACCAGCACGAGCAGGCCGACGTCTTCACCGTGATCAGCCTGCACATCGTCGGGATGTACGCGCTCGTCCTCGTCATCGGCGCGCTGATCGATCGGGTCGGGAGGAAGCCCTCACTCGTCACCGGTCTCGCGATCATGGCCGTGTCCACGATCATGCTCGTCTGGGCGGAGTCGATCCTCTGGACGTCGGCCTCGCTCCTCCTCCTCGGCCTCGGCTGGAACATCTCGTACGTCGCCGCGACCGCCGAGCTCGTCTCGCACGCGAGCCCGCTCGAGCGCGGGCGCCTCGTCGGCGCCGTCGACCTCGCAGCCGGGCTGCTGGGGGCGGGGCTGGCACTTCTTGGCGGCGCGGCGTACACGGAGTGGGGCGTCGCGGCCGTCGCGATCGGCGCCACGATCGCGGTCGTCGCGCCGGCGCTCGCGATCCTCGTCGCCCGCCGCCCGCCTGCTGCCGCGGCACTCGAGCCGGCGGGCTGAAAGCGGCTCAGCTGCTAGAATCCGCCGCCGGCGGACGGCAGTCCGCCCTCTTTCTGATGAAGACGTATACGGCAAAGCCCGGCGAAATCGAGCGCCAGTGGTTCCTCGTCGACGCCGAGGGGCAGACGCTCGGTCGTCTGGCGACGCGCATCGCCGACACGCTACGCGGCAAGGGGAAGCCCGTGTACACGCCGCACGTCGACACCGGTGACTTCGTCGTCGTCGTGAACGCCGAGAAGATCGCGGTGACCGGCTCCAAGCTCGACACGAAGATCTATTACCGGCACTCCGGCTATCCGGGCGGCCTGCGTCAGCGGACGCTCCGCGAGCAGCTCGACCGGCGCCCGACCGAGGTGCTGCGGATCGCGGTGAAGGGGATGCTCCCGAAGAACAAGCTCGCCGCGGCGCAGCTTCGCAAACTCAAGATCTACGCGGGGCCCGAGCATCCGCACACCGCCCAGGCGCCGGAACCCATGGAGCTGTCGTGAGTCAGATCGCCCAGTACCTCGGCACGGGGAAGCGCAAGACGTCGGTCGCGCGCGTGATCCTCCGGCCGGGTGACGGCAAGAGCTGGATCAACGGGCGCACGCTCGAGGAGTACTTCCCGCGCGCCGCACATCGGAAGATGGTCATGGCCCCGCTCGAGGTCGCCAACGCCGCCGAGACGTACGACCTTCGGATCCGTGTTCACGGCGGAGGCGTCTCCGGGCAGGCAGGGGCCGTGCGCCACGGAATCGCCCGCGCGCTCGTCGAGGCGGATCCCGAGGTTCGCATCCCGCTGAAGAGGCAGGGCTTCCTCACCCGCGACGCGCGCATCGTCGAGCGCAAGAAGGCCGGCCTGCACAAGGCGCGAAAGGCGCCGCAGTTCTCGAAGCGCTAGTCGCAGCAAGCGGCGAAAACGCTCGAATCACTCGGATTGGTGAGTGTGATGTCCGAGCCGACTCGTATCTTCAGACAAGGGAATCGACAAATGCGGTCACGACTACTCCTATCGGCTCTCCTGATCGCCCTGGTGGCGCTGGCGCCCGCTGCGGCTGCGACGTTCACGGTCACCATCACGAAGGACGGGTTCGCCCCGAAGGCGCTGACGGTCGCCCCGAACGACACGGTGACATGGACGAACGGGGACACGTCGACGCACCAGGTCGAGTCCAAGACCGCCAACTTCAAGTCACCCGTCCTGCAGCCCGGCCAGAGCTACTCGTTCCTCTTCAAGACGGCCGGGAAGTTCAACTACACGGACCTGGTCGTCAAGCGGCTGAAGGGCTCGGTCACCGTTCAGGCCGGCGGGGCCGTGACGGTCACTCAGAAGGCCGTCCCGGCGCTGGTCGTCTACGGCGGCTCCATCACCCTGTCCGGTGCCGTGTCCAACAAGCGCGCCGGTGAGACGGTGAACGTCTTCGCGAAGCCGTTCGGCCAGAACCTGTTCGCCGCCGTCGGCAGCGCGCAGAGCGGCCCGAACGGGAGCTGGAGCTTCATCGTGAAGCCGCGGCTGCAGACTGCATACGAGGCGCGCTGGCGGCCGACCAACCAGACCGTGGCGAGCCCGCAGACCACGGTCAACGTCAAGCCGCAGGTCGGGCTCGTCAAGAAGGCGGCGCGCGGCCGGGTGGTGACCTTCTTCAGCAAGGTCCGCGGCGCCCGCTCGTTCGCCGGGAAGTCTGTGAACCTCCAGCGGAAGAATCGCTTCGGGCGCTGGGTGAACCTGAAGCGGGTGACGCTCGGTTCCACGTCCGCGGCGACCTTCAAGGCGCGGCTCCCGCGCGGTCGCTCGACGGTGCGGGTCTTCATGCCCGCGGCGCAGGCGGCCCCCGGCTACGTCGCCGGGATTAGCCGCGTACTCACGCTGACGCGCTGACCTGCGCCCGGCACGGTCCGGGCGCGAAGTAGCCTGAGACGTCCTGCGCCATGGCGAAGAGACGCTACTTCGGAACCGACGGCATCCGCGGCATCCCCGGAGATGACCTCACGCCCGAGCTCGTGGAACAGATCGGGCGGGCGGCTGCCCGCTGGGCCCGGACAGCCGCAACGAGCGGGAAAGGGTCAGACCCCTGTCGGGTCCTCATCGGACGTGACACTCGCGCGTCGGGCGTCGCGCTCGAGCAGGCACTCGCCGCCGGGATCGCGTCCGCCGGAGGCACGGCCGTTCTGGCCGGAGTGCTTCCGACGCCCGCGGTCGCGCTCCTCGCGGAGGACCTCGGCGCCGTCGTAACGGCGTCCCACAACCCGCCCGAGTACAACGGCGTCAAGATCTTCGGCGGCGGCGGCCGCAAGCTCACGGACGACGAGGAGGAGGCGATCGAGGCTCTCCTCGACGCCTCCGGCCAGAACCGCGGCTCGATCGAGCATCTCGACGACGCGCGCGATCGTTACCTCGGCCACGTCCTCGAGACGTTCGGCGCGGACCTGTCCGGCCTTCGGATCGCGGTCGACTGCGCGAACGGTGCCTTCTCGGAGATCGCCCCCGGTGTGTTCGCGACGCTTGGCGCGGAGGTGCACGCGATCGGAGTCGAGCCGGACGGGACGAACATCAACGTCGGCTGCGGCGCGACCGACCTCAGAGCCCTCGGCGAGACGGTTCGTGCCACCGACTCCGCGCTCGGCGTCGCGTTCGACGGCGACGGAGACCGGATGCTCGCCGTCGACGAGCGCGGCGAGCCGCTCGACGGCGACCAGATCCTCGCGATCCTCGCGCTCGCTCTCGACGTCGAGCTCGTGGCCGTGACCGTGATGACGAACCTCGGCTTCCACCGGCTGATGGAGGAGCACGGGATCCGGGTCGTGACGACGCCGGTCGGCGACCGCTACGTGCTCGAGGCGCTTCGGCGAGAGGGCGGGCGTCTCGGCGGGGAGCAGTCCGGCCACGTGATCTGGCTCGAGGATCACGTCGCCGGAGACGGGCTCGCGGCTGCGCTCCTTCTCTGCCGCGCGGTCGGCGAGCGAACCGCCAGCGAGGCCGCGTCGGTGATGGATCGGTACCCGCAGGCGAAGCGCAACGTCCCCGTCACCCGCCTCGACCTTCCCGACTCGATCCGCGACGAGGCCGACCGGATCAACGAGGAGCTCGGAGACCGGGGCCGTGTGCTCGTGCGACCCTCGGGTACGGAACCGGTCGTGAGGGTGCTTGCGGAAGCCGAAAATGGGGAAGATGCAGAGAAATTGTGTGCTAGCATCGCCGCGCTCGTTGTGAAAGAGCTCGGCTAAGCCCGACGGAGGGCCCCGCCGGGCTCTTATGCATTTCTAGGAGGCCGATTCCATGTGCGGGATCATCGGGTACGTCGGATCGCGTGAGTGCAAGCCGCTTCTCCTCCAGGGGCTGGAGCGCCTCGAGTACCGCGGATACGACTCGTCGGGGATCGCCCTGCTCGGGGAGGACGGCCTCGAGTATGTGCGCGCCGTCGGTCCGCTCGGCAACCTCAAGGAGCGGGCAGGCACGACCCGGTCCGCTGCCACCACGGGCCTCGGCCACACTCGCTGGGCCACCCACGGGGGCGTTACGGAGGCGAACGCCCACCCCCTCGCCGGCTGTGAGCCCGAGCAGGTTTCGGTCGTCCTGAACGGGATCGTCGAGAACTTTCGCGAGCTCCGCGAGAGCCTTACCGCGGACGGGCACACGTTCACCTCCGAGACCGATGCCGAGACCGTGACGCACCTCGTCGAGCGGCACTACGCGGGGGACCTCCTGGAGGCGGTCCGGGCCGCGTTCGCCGAGCTCGAGGGTCACTTCGCGTTCGTCGTGATCCACTGTGACCACCCCGGGCTCCTCGTCGCGGCGCGCCACCAGGTTCCGCTGGTGGTCGGCGTGGGTCACGGCGAGATGTTCCTCGGCTCGAACGCCGCCGCGTTCCTGCGCGAGACCCGCACCGTTCAGTTCCCGGACGACGGCGAGATCGTCGCCGTGACCGCCGAGGGATCGCAGTTCGTCACCGTCGACGGGGATCCGGTGGAGCACGAGACGGTCGAGCTCGACTGGGACGACGAGGGCGCCGAGAAAGCCGGCTTCGAGACCTTCATGCTCAAGGAGATCTACGAGCAGCCCGACGCCGTGGCCGAGACGATCGGCGATCGCGTGCGCCACGGCAGACTCGTCCTCGAGGGGCTCGGCCTGACCGACGACGAGGTGAAGAAGCTCCGCCGTATCGTCCTCGTGGCCTGTGGCACGGCCTACCACGCCTGCGTCGTCGGCCGCTACGTGATCGAGGAGTGGGCGCGCGTCCCCGTCGAGTTCGACATCGCGAGCGAGTGGATCTACCGCAACCCGGTCATCAGCGAACGCGACTTGGTGATCGGAATAACGCAGTCCGGCGAGACGCGAGACACGATCGAGGCCCTGAAGCTCGCGCGGGAGCACGGCGCACGCACGGTCGCGATCACGAACATGATGGGGTCACAGGTGACCCGCGAGGTCGACTCCGTGCTGTACACACGCGCGGGCCTCGAGATGGGCGTCGCCGCCTCGAAGACCTTCACCGCGCAGGTCGCGCTGCTCTACCTCGTCGCGCTCAAGCTTGCGCAGATCCGCGAGACGCTGCCGCCCGGCGAGGTCGAGTTCATCCTCGACTTCGTCTACAAGCTTCCGCGCAAGATCCAGGCCTTCCTCGACGGCGACCACCCGATCGACGAGATCGCGCGCCGCTACCACGACGCGCACTTCTTCCTCTACCTCGGCAGGCACATCGGCCTCCCGGTCGCGCTCGAGGGCGCGCTCAAGCTGAAGGAGATCTCGTACATCCCGACCGAGGCGTACTCGGCCGGCGAGATGAAGCATGGGCCGATCGCACTCCTGGACGAGGCGACGCCCGTCGTCGTCGTCGCGACGAACATCCACCTCTACGACAAGCTCGTCTCGAACATCCAGGAGGTGCGGGCGCGCGGCGCGCACGTGATCGCGATCGCGACCGACGGCAACGAGGACATCCAGCACCACGCGGACGACGTCATCTACGTCCCGAAGACGCCCGCGTTCCTCCAGGTCGTGCTCGCGATCCTGCCGCTCCAGCTCCTCGCGTACCGGATCGCGCGGCTCCGCGGCCTGAATGTCGACCAGCCGCGGAATCTTGCGAAGACCGTCACGGTCGAGTAGGGCTCAGGTCGCCGGGCGCCAGAACAGCCCAACACTGTCGGCGCCGACTTCCGCGCCTTGCGAGGCACCGATCCGGTAGCGCTCGACGCCGAGGACACCGTTCGAGTTGCCGAGCTGCCGCGCTAGCCCGTCCGCGGCGGGCTCGATCTCCAGGCCGCTGTGCCCGACCGCGATCGCGACCGGTGGCTCGCTCTCGAGAACGAGTCCCACGAGTTGCGCCACTGCTTCCGTCAGTGTCGCGCAGACCGAGATCCGCGCCGGCGCGCCGTGCTCGTACCGAAACACGGTCCAGCCCTCGTCCGGTGCGATCCGTCCTTCCGGTCCGCTCCGTACGACGAAGACGTTCTGAATGGCGGCGCCGAGGCGGGAGGCCGCACGCACGGCGTCTCCAGCGCCGCCGGCGGCCGCCAGCGCCGAGGCCGCGGCGCGCACGCAGAGGGCGACCCCGAAGCTCACGGTGCGGGTGTCGACGACGACCACGGGCAGGCCTGCGGCGACGGCTGCCGCCTCGGCCGAGGACGCAAGGCCGGAGATGCGCGTATCGGCGTGGATCGAGACGATGCTTTCGGCTCCGCGCTCGGTCGCCTGCCGGAACAAGTTCGCGAAGTCGGTCGGTGTCGGCGGCGACGTGGTTGCCTCCGCTCCGGCGCGGAGGCGCGCGTAGAACCAGTCGAGCGAGGACGTGAGCTCGTCGAACGGCTCGCCGTCGAGCGTGACCGCGAACGGCGCGACCTCGACCGCGAGGCTCGCGGCGGCCGACGCCGAGAGCAGGGCGCTCGAGTCGGTGCAGATCGTGACCGTGCTCACCTGGTGGCGCGGAGCGTTAGTAGGTGGGGGGAGCGCATCGGACGAGACTCTCACTATGAGTGCCTCTCCGCTTATGGGGGACTCGTCGCCGCATCAGCGCCCGACTACGCTTGCCGCATGCAGAGCGAGCCTCCCGTGGAGGCACCTCCCTACTCGACGCGTGGCGTGCGCGCCGTGCGCGTCCCGGGCCACGCAGTCGACGATGACCTGGTCGCGGTCGAGGAGCCGCTGGAGATACGCATCGGCGGCGAGCCTGTGGCTGTGACCATGCGGACGCCGGGCCACGACGAAGAGCTCGCGCTCGGGTTCTGCCTCACGGAGGGGCTGGCACCCGTCTCTGCGCGAGTCCCCGACGACCTGGCGGCGAACACCGTCGACGTCGACGCCGACGGCCTCGACCCCGAACGGCTCCGGCGGAGCTTCTACACCTCGTCCTCCTGCGGGGTTTGCGGGAAAGGCGCGATCGAGGCCGTACAGGTGGCCGCGCCCCGGATCGAAGGTTCCCTGTGGGCACGCGCGGATGTGCTCGCGTCGCTCCCGGACCGGCTGCGGGCGGCGCAGCCCGCATTCGCCGCGACGGGCGGGCTCCACGCGACCGGCCTCTTCACCACCGACGGCGAGCTCGTCTGCGCGCGCGAGGACGTCGGCCGTCACAACGCGATGGACAAGGTCGTCGGGTGGGCGTTCCTCGAGGGGCTGTTGCCGCTCGCGAGCCAGGTGCTCTGCGTCAGCGGACGACTGTCGTTCGAGCTCGTGCAGAAGGCGTCGGTCGCCGGCTGCCCCGTCCTCGTCGCCGTCGGGGCGCCGTCGTCGCTCGCGGTCGAGCTCGCCGAGGATCGCGGGATCACGCTCTGCGGCTTCGTTCGCGAAGGTCGGATGGCCGTCTACTCGGAGCCGTGGCGGGTCGTCTAGCGGCGACCGGGATCCTCCTCGTCGGCGGCGCCTCCGAGCGGTTCGGATCCCCGAAGGCGCTGGCACAGTTCCGCGGGGAGATGCTCGGCGAGCGCGCCTGGCGCGTCCTGCACGAGGCCTTCGACGAGGTCGTCGCCGTTGGCAAGGACACGGCGGAGCTCGACCTGCCGTTCCGGGTGTTGGACGACGCCGTCGAGGAGCGAGCTCCGGTCTTCGGGGTCATCGCGGGGCTTCGGGAAGCGAGGAACGAGGTCTGCTGCGTCCTCCCGGTCGACTGTCCACTCGTCACTCCTGGGCTCCTCTCGACGCTCGCCGAGGCTCGCGCCGTCCCGCAGACGGGCCCGCTGCCCGGCGCGTATCCCGCTGAGCTGCTTCCCCAGCTCGAGGAGCGGGTCGCGCGCGGCGAGCGGTCGCTTCGCGGCGTCAACCCGAACGTGCTCGACGTCGACGAGAAGCTCCTGCTGAACGTGAACACGCGCATGGACCTCGTCGAGGCCGCGATCGCGGACTGGGCGCGAGAGCGTGACGACGTACGCGCGGTGCTCGTCGTCGGCTCGCGCGCGCGCGCCGACGCGCCCGCGGACCGCTGGTCGGATCTCGACGCCGTGCTCTTCCTCGACGACCCGAGTCGACTCGCCGAGGACGCGAGCTGGGTCGCCGAGTTCGGCACTCCGGAGCTCACGTTCCTCGAGGCGACCGGGTTCGGCTCGCGCGTCGAGCGGCGCGTCCTGTACGAGACCGGCGAGGACGTCGACTTCCCCATGCTGGAGGCGTCGCAGTGGCGGGAGCTCGCATCGACCCCGGAGGCGCAGCGGCTGCTGGCGCGGGGGCACCGCGTCCTCCACGACGAGCTCGGGATGGAGCCCGAGCTCGCGAGTGTCATCCCGCCCCCGCCGACTGCCCTGCCCGACGACGCGGCGCTCCGCGAGCTCGCGAGCGACTTCTGGTACCACGCGCTCTGGACCGCGCGCAAGCTCCGCCGGGGCGAGGTGTTCACGGCCATCGACTGCCTCGACGGCTACCTCAAGGCCCGGCTCGTCACCCTGCTCGAGTGGCACGCGCGGGCGGTCGACCCGACGGTCGACACGTGGCACGGAGGGCGCTTTCTCGAGCGCTGGGCCGACCCCGGGGCGCTCGCCGCCCTCGAGTCGGCCTATGCCCACTACGACCTGCGGGACGTCGCACGTGCGCTGTGGGCAACGATCGACCTCTGGCAGGCGGTCGAGGAGGAGACGGCGCGGAGGCTCGGGCTCGAGACCGGCCTCGACCACGCGGATCTTCGCCGACGCGTCGCCGACGTCGTTCCACAGTCCGGCGGCGGGCATAGGATCGCGCCGTGATCCGCGCCGCCCCCTTCGTCGTCGCTGCCGCGCTCCTCGTCGCGGGCTGCGGCGGTGGTGACGACACCGGGAGCGAGACGACGACCGGGGGTGAGATGACGGCGGTCGGTCTCTACTTCCTCCGCGACGGAGTCGTGTCGCCGGTCGCGCGGGAAATCACGGGGACGGAGGACGTCGCGCGGACGATGCTCGAGGAGCTCGAGGCGGGACCGACCGACGACGAGGCCGAGGCGCTCGGTGCCGAGACCGCGCTCGAGGAGGGCAGCCTCGACCTCGACAGCCTGACGATCGCCGACGGCGTCGCGCAGATCTCGTCCGCAGGCGAGCTGTCCGCGGAGGCCGAAGCGCAGGTCGTCTACACGCTCACCCAGCTCGGGACGGTGCAGTCCGTCCAGCTCGACGGGAGACCGGTCACGCGCGACGACTACGAGGAGCAGACGCCGGCGGTGCTCGTCGAGTTTCCCCTGCCCTTCGAGCAGGTCGCGAGCCCGCTGGAGGCGACGGGTACGGCGAACACCTTCGAGGCCACCTTCAGCTTCGAGATACAGGATTCCGCCGGCGAGGTGATTGCCTCCGACTTCGTGACCGCGACGTCAGGCTCCGGCACGCGCGGCACGTTCACGTTCTCGCAGCCGTTCGTGGTCGACGGCGACCAGGACGGCACGCTCGTCGTGTTCGAGCTCTCGGCGGAGGACGGCTCGCGGACGAACGAGGTCGAGATCCCGATCGCGCTCCAGGAGTGACCTAAGCTCAGAGCATGGCGGCGGCGCCCTGGCGATGCTCGACCTGCGGCACGGTCAACGAGCCGGTCGCGAACTCCTGCCGCAACTGCGGCAAGTGGCCGAGCCTGTTCGACCTCGAGGACAGCGCGCTCGAGGGCTCCGAAGTCGAGGAGCTCCCCGAGACCGAGGCCATCTCCACGTACGAGCCGCCCCCTCCCGTGCAGGGGCAGGAGGCTCCCGAGCCGGTGACGGTCGAGGTCGAGACGTTCGAGGAGGCCGAGCCACCCGAGCGCAGGCGGAGGTTCGATCCGCCGCCGACGGATCCCGTGCTCGAGGAGGGAGACGGGAAGCGCCCGTGGTGGGTCACGTGGCTCGTCCCGATCGCGTTCGCCGTCTATTTCGTGATCTCGTTCTTCTTCAACAACCGCTGAGGGCGCACGTTCGTGGAGGAGGTACGCACGCTGGCGCGGGTGCCGATCACGTTCGAGGTCGCGGACGGCGGCACGGAGCACGCGCCACTCGTCCTCGGCCGCCTCGGTGGCGTGACCACGCGCCTGGTGCTCGACACTGGGTCGGATGTCCACCTGCTCACGAAGGAGCTCGTGGACGACCTCGATCTGGAGTTCGCCGAAGGCGAGGAGGGCACCGATCACAGCGGCGCCACGATGCCGAGCTGGAGCGTGGAGGACGTCGCCTGTGCGCTCGGAGGGGTCGAGCTCGTCCTCGGCGATGTCGTCGCGATCCCCGCGCCCCGATCGTTTCCCCGGTGGGGAATCGGGGGCATCCTCAGCCCACAGCATCTTCACGAGAGCGCCTGCACGGTGCTCGACCTCGTCACGGACGAGCTGCTCCTCGTCGACGGGAGCGACGATGGAGTCGCCGCCTGGCTCGCACCACGGGCTCCGACGCTGACGACGCTCGTGCTCGACCGAGACGCGACCTTCACGAGCGTCGTCGTTCTTGCCTCCATCTGGCCACATGCGGAGATCCCGACGATGCTCAACACCGGCAGCGTGCATACCGAGTTCTCCGCCGACGCCGTACCCGGGATGAGCGGGGGGTCCGCGGAACGCCTGGGCGGCGGTGTCAGCGGCGCGGACGTGATGGGAGCGAGTGCCGGCGGGGCGACGCTCGTCGTGGGGGAGCACGACGTCCCGGTTCCTTCGCTCGCCGTGCGGCCGTCCATGCACGACCCGCAGGGCATCGTGGGCATGGACGTCCTACGAGGGACGATCCTGGCGGTCTCTCGCGACGCTGGGCGGCCGGTGCTCTGGCAGGTGACTTAGCGCTCGAAGACGACTTCGCCCGACTCGATCGCGCGCGTCTCGTGGTCGCCGGCGTCGAGCTCGAGCCGGCCGTCGCGCAGGATCATGACCGCGGTCGCGGGCTCGCCGTCGACGGTCACGCGGCGGCCGCGTAGGAAGTCGCGAGGTCCGAGATCCGGGTAGAGCTCGTCGAGCCCGCCGCGGCGCCAGACGCCGTACATGCGCTCGAGATCGAAGAGCAGCGAGCCGAGAAGCGCCGCGCGGTCGTAGGTCGTCCCCGTCGAGGCGCGGAGCGAGGTCGGCTCGGTCGTCGCGTGGAGCGGGAGCTGCTCGCGGGTCTGGTTTACGTTCAGCCCGATGCCCGTCACGACCGTCCCGTCCGTGAGCTCGGAGAGGATCCCGGCGACCTTCCTCCGGTTCAGCATGACGTCGTTCGGCCATTTGATCTGGGCCGAGAGGCCGGTCGCCGCCTCGACCGTCTCGGCGGCCGCGATCGCGGCGACCAGCGAGAGCTCGGGCACATGGCGCTCGGTGGGAGGATGGAGCATGATCGAGACGAGGACGGATGCGCCCGGCACGTCCTCCCAGGATCGATCGAGCCGCCCGCGGCCGCGCGTCTGGTGGTCGGTGGCTGCGGCCGCGCCCTCGGGCAGCCCCGATCCGAGGAGGAGCAGCTGCGTGGACTCGCATTCGGGCTCGTACAGGTACGGCTTGCCGAAGCGGCCGCGCAGATGCGGCTCGACCGCCTCGGGCGCGACGCTGTCGATCACGCTGCGCGCTCGACGCGGACGGCGCTCACCTTGAACTCGGGCGTCCCGATCAGCGGGTCGCCGACGTCGTGCGTGAGCCAGTTCACCTTCTGCTCCGCGAAGTGCAGCGCCATCCAGACGAGTCCTGGGAAGACGCGGTCCGAGATCTGCGCTTTCGCCTCGAGCGCGCCACGCCGGGAGACGAGCCGGGCGAGGTCTCCTTCCGACAGTCCCAGGGCGTCGGCGTCGTCAGCGGAAATCTCGAAGAACGGCTCCTCTTGCTTGTCCGTGATCCCGGACTCGCGCATGGTCATCGTCGCCGAGTTGTAGTGATAGAGCGTGCGGCCGGTCGAGAGCACGAGCGGATACTCGGAGTCGGGCTCCTCGATCGGGCGCTGGTACTCGACCGGGAAGAACTTGCCGCGACCAGGCGGGCGCGCGGGGGCGGGAGCGTGCAGGAACTTCGTATCCGGCCCGCCGATCTCGGTGACCGGCCACTGGATCCCGTTCTCCTCCAGGCGGTCGTAGCGGACGCCGTACCAGTTCGGCGAGAGGTCCGCGAGCTCGTTCCAGACGGACTCGGCGTCCGGGTACTCGGGCCAGCCGGCGCCGAGCGCCTCTGCCATCAGGATGACGATCTCGCGGTCGCCCTTTGCGTTCCCCGGCAGCGGTGCGCCCTCGCGCACGCGTGAGATGCGCCGCTCGGTGTTCGTGAACGTGCCGTCCTTTTCTGCGAAGGACGAGGCCGGGAAGATCACGTCCGCGTGCTTGCGCGTCATGTCGTGCAGGAAGATGTCCTGCGAGATCAGGAACTCGAGCTTGCCGAGGCCCTCCTCGACGTGGTGCGCGTTCGGCTCGGTCTGCGCCGGGTTCTCGCCGATCAGGTAGAGGGCCTTGACGCGGTCGTCGTGCAGGCCGCTCATCATCTGGTCGAGCCGGTAGCCGACGCGCTCGGGCACCTCGGCGCCCCAGCGCGCGGCGAACTTCGCGCGGATCTCGGGATCGTCGACCGCCTGGTAGCCGGGGAGGTAGTGCGGGTTCGCGCCCGAGTCGTTGAGCCCCTGGACGTTGTTCTGGCCGCGCAGGGCGTTGAGCCCGGTCGACTCGTACCCGAGGTGGCCGGTCATGAGCACGAGGTTCGAGAGCGACCAGATGTTGTCGACCCCGCACGCGTGCTCGGTGATCCCGAGGGTGTAGAAGATCGCGGCGTGCCGCTCGGTCGCGTATTCGCGCGCGGTGGCGCGGATCGCCTCGGCGGAGACGCCGGTGAGCCTCTCGGCCTCCTCCGGCGTGTAGCGGGAGACGACCTCGCGGACGGCGTCGAAGTCGTCCGTGAACTCGCGGATGTACTCCTCGTTCTGGAGACCCTCCTCGAGGATCACGTGCATCATCGCGTTGATCAGCCACACGTCCGTTCCCGGGCGGAGCTGGAGGTGGCGCTTCGCGAGCTTCGTCAGCCAGATCTTGCGGGGGTCGGCGACGACGAGCGTGGCGCCGTTGCGCACCGCCTTCTTGATGCGGAGCGCGAGCACGGGGTGCGCCTCGGTCGTGTTCGACCCGATGACGAAGAGGAAGCGCGCGTTCTCGATCTCGGGGATCGAGTTACTGCTTGCTCCTCTGCCCAACGACCTGACCAGGCCGTAAAGAGTGGGAGCGTGTCAGGTGGACTCGCAGGAGTGGACGGAGTTCGTCCCGACCCCCGTGCGCGCGAGCTTCTGGATGAGGTAGTTCTCCTCGTTCGTCAGCCGCGCCGACGAGAGAAAGCCGACTGCCTGCCGGCCGTGGCGCTCGATGACCCCCCGGAGGCCCGCCGCGGCCGTCTCGATCGCGTGCTCCCAGGTGGTCGCATGCAGCTCGCCGTCCTCACCCCTGACGAGCGGCTCCTTGAGCCGGTCCGGGTGGTGGACGAAGTTGAAGGCGAAGCGGCCCTTCACGCACAGGTTGCCCTCGTTCGGGAGGTACTCGTCCTTCGACGTGACCTTGACGATGTGCTTCGTCTCGGGATCGAGGTTCAGGTCGATCTGGCAGCCGACGCCGCAGAACGTGCAGGTCGTGCGCACCTGCTCCAGCGCGCGCTCCGGCGTCTTCGTGCCCTCCTCGAACTTCTCGTAGATCGCGCCCGTGGGGCAGACGGAGAGGCAGCCGCCGCAGAGCTCGCACTCGGTGTCGAGCCAGGAGAGGCCCCAGGTCGGGACGATCCGAGAGTGCCCGCCTCGCCCCTCGAGGGAGAGCGCGGAGCACTGCATGACCTCCTGCGTGTAGCGGACGCAGCGGTTGCAGAGGATGCACGCGTCCGGGTCGTAGCCCATGAGCTGGTTCCGGTCGTCGTATTCCTCTCGCTTGGCGTCGGGGAGGACGAGAGGCGCCTCGGCGTCGAGCTCGTTCGCGAGGTCGAGCAGCTCGTTCGGGCGTCCTCCGGGTGACGCGTTCAGGTGCTCAGACAGGAGCATCTCGGTGAGCGTGCGCTGGAAGTCGGTGATCTCGCCGTTCGTTGAGACGACCATCCCCTCGGCGACGCGCGTCGCGCACGCGGGCAGCGGCCGCGGTGCGCCCTCGACATCGACGACGCACATCCGGCAGCCGCCGTACGGCACGAGCTTGTCGTCGTGGCAGAGGGTCGGGATGAACGTGCCGTGGCGCGCGGCGGCGTGGACGATGAGCTCGCCCTCGGGCGCGCTCACTGCCCTTCCGTCGAGCGTGAACTCGACCGCTTCGGCCATCGGCCAATGCTAACCCTGCGCGGTCGTAAACAGGACTTGCATAGTTACCTGCCAGGTGTTAGAACTCCACGCAACCCAACGGCCCGATCCGGGCCCGCGGGCCGATTGACGGGGGTCTCGCCGGTGCTCACGTGCCGGCGATCCGGGGGATCACGGCCGGTCGGGTGCCCGTCTACGGGAGCGGTGGGCGTTCTCGTGGATCGGGCCACCCCGGCCAGCCTGGGGAGCCCCACTGCCGCGGCTTCTCCGTGCGTCTGGATGCGGTCGGCAGACGGCCGACTTCACACCTCGTCGACCTGGTGCTCGGGCACCCCATGAAGGGTCTGCTCTCGCGCTATCGGAACTCGCGCTGGCGAGTTGCGATCTAGCGCACTGGACCGAGCGGCGCGAAGAGATCGGGCCACCAGCGCATCGCGTTCCGGACCGGGAACGGCGCTGCCTGGCCGAGCCCGCAGATCGACGTCTTTTCCATCGCGAGGAGCCATTCGTCGACCTTCTCGCGCGTCATGGCGGCGCGCCCGTGCTCGAGCTCCTCGCACAGGTGGTGGAGCGCGCGGTTGCCGATTCGGCAGGGCGTGCACTTCTGGCACGACTCCTCGGCGAAGAACCGCATCGTCTCGGCGAGAAGCCTGAGCGGCGAGTAGCTCGCCGGGAAGACCTGTACCGCAGCCGAGCCGGGACCGGCGCCCCACTCACGGAGGCCGTCGCGGGTGAGTGGCGCGTCCAGGGCCTGCGGCGGGAGGATCCCGCTTGCGGCGCCGCCCGGAACGACGGCCCCGATCTCGCCCTCGAAGCCGCCTGCGTGCTCCTCCACGAGCTCGCGCGTCGTGATCCCGTTCGCCGCCTCGTAGCAGCCCGGCCGCGCGACGGCTCCCGAGACGGACCAGAGCCGCGTCCCGCTCGCGTCGCGCGTTCCGAGACCCGCCCACCACGCGCCGCCGTTTCTCAGGATCGCGGGGATGTGGGCGAGGGTCTCGACGTTGTTGATCAGCGTCGGCCGGCCGAGGTAGCCGACCTGCGCGGGGAAGGGTGGTCGCAGCCGCGGCATCGCGCGGCGGCCCTCCATCGACTCGAGCATCGCCGTCTCCTCGCCGGCGATGTAGGCGCCCGCGCCGATGACGAGCTCGATCGAGAGGCCGTCGAGCAGGCCCGCGGTCGCGAGCTCCTCGAGCGCGCGCTCGAGCCGCGCACGCGAGCCCGCGTACTCCTCGCGGAGATAGATCCACGCGTGCTCGGCCTCCGCGAAGCGCATCGCGACGAGGACGCCCTCGAGGAAGAGGTGCGGCCGGAGCTCCAGCACGTATCGGTCCTTGATCGTCCCGGGCTCGCCCTCGTCGGCGTTCACGACGACGTAGCGGGGACCAGGCTCGTTCGAGACCGCCTCCCACTTGATCCCGGTCGGGAAGCCCGCGCCTCCGTAGCCCGTGAGCCCGGCGGCCTTCAGCTCCTCCACGATGCGCTCCCTGGCCGGGCGGCTTGCGAGCAGCTCGAGGCCGCCGCGCGCCGTGTAGTCGGCGAGCGTGTCGTCGCGCTGCGCGAGCCCCATGACAGGGCCATCGTTCGTCGCGTGCGTGACCTCGGGGACGATCTCGTCGCCGCGCGTCAGGACGGGCGCGAGGTCGCAGTGGCCGAGGCACGCGACCTCGATCGCATCGGCGTGCTGCGCGAGCAGCTCCCGCGCGCCGAAGCAGTCGCAGACGGGCCCGGTGCAGACGCGGATGGCGTCGATCGGCACCTGGAGGAACGAGTAGAACGAGACGACCTCGTGCACCTCGCCGCGGCGGATGTTCATGTGGTCGGCGAGCGTGTCGGAGAGTTCCGGCGTGATCGGCCCGACGTCGCGCCGGATACGGCCGAGGTTGTCGAGCAGCCGCGTCCGCTCGGTCGGCAGCTCGGCGAGCAGCGCCGTGGCACGCAGCACGTCCATAGGGCGATCGTACTTTGCGTCCCGACGGTGGTACGGTCGAGCTGTGAGGCCCGTCGTCGCCCCACTCGTCGTGGCGGTGGTCGCCGCGGTTGTGGTCGGTTGCGGCGGCGACGACGCAGGCAGCACCGACGTGTCGTCGCTCGAAGGCGTCCCATGGGTGCTGACGGCCGGGATCGATGTCGAGGGCTGGGAGGAGTTCGCGCCGAGCGCGACTTTCGAGGCGGGGAGGGTTACGGGCTCCACCGGCTGCAACTCGTACAGCGGGCCATACACCGTGGACGGCGAGACGCTCGAGCTCGGGATGCTCACGCAGACCCTGATCGGCTGTCAGCCGCCGGCAAGCGAGGTCGAGACGACCTTCGTGGCGGCGCTCCAGGAGGTTGTGGGCTGGCGTATCGACGGCGAGGAGCTCGTCCTCCTCGACTCGGACGACGAAGAGCTTCTCCGGTTCGAAGTCGGAACGCCGATCGGCTCGTGGGAGGCAACCGGCATCCTGCGCGGGGACGCGTTCGCGAGCCCGATCGCCGGGACCGAGATCACCGCGACGTTCTCCGACGAGGACGAGCTCAGCGGCTCTGCCGGCTGCAACACGTACACGGCGACGTTCACGATCGACGGGGGCGCGATCGAGATCACGCCACCTGCGGCGACGAGGAAGCTCTGCAAGGGGCCCGCGGGCGTCATGCAGCAGGAGTCGGCGTACTTCGAGGCGCTCGCGAGTGCCACGGGCTACCGGATCGACGGCAAGACGCTGCAGCTGTCGAGTGCCGACGGAACACGCGTCGTCGACTTCACGCGCGCGACGGGCTGAGCGGTCAGCCGTCCGCCGGAGGACGGCGGAGCCGTTTCGTCTGGCCGCGACGCTTCTTCTGGGCGAGCCGCCGCTCGCGTGAGGCCGCGGTCGGTCTCGTCGCCACCCGTCGCCGCGGAACGGCGAGCGCCGCTCGAAGCTTGTCGACGAGCCGCTCGACCGCGAGCTCCCGGTTCCGGGCCTGGCTCCGCTCGTCCTGGGCTACCGCCCGCAGCACCGACCCCACCCGCCCGACGACGCGTCGTTTCTGCACCTCTGTGAGCGCCGAGGACGCCTCGACCTGGAAGAGCGCCTCCACCCTCGTGGACGACTTCTGTGCGTGCTGGCCTCCAGGCCCACTCGACCGCGAGACGCGCAGCTCGATCTCGGAAACTGGCAACAGGACGGAGCGTGTGACGCGAATAGACTCACGCTCCATGGCGTGCATTCTGCTCGACGTCGACGGCGTCCTCCACGTCTCGGGGCAGCCGATCCCCGGAGCGGCCGACGCGATCTCCGAGCTCCGCCGTGCGGGACACCAGCTGCGCTTCGTCACCAACAACTCGACACGCCCGCGCGGTCGGCTCGCCGAGGAGCTCCGCGAGATGGGCTTCGAGCTCGACAACGCCGATCTGCAGACCACCCCCGGGGCGGCCGCGCGCGAGCTCTCCGGAAAACGCGTGCTCGCGCTCGTGATGGCGGCGATCGTCCCCGACCTCGACGAGCTCGAGCTCGTGGGTCACGACGCCGACGCCGTGCTCGTCGGCGGCTGCGACGAGACACTCGAGCCGAATCAGGTCTTCAGCTACATGAACCTTGGCCGCGCGTTCAACGAGATCCAGATGGGTGCCTGCGTTCTACTGCCTGCACAAGAACAAGTGGTGGCAGACGAGCCGCGGGCCGCTGCTCGACGGCGGCGCGTTTGTGGCCGGTTTGGAGTACGCGACCGGGGTGGAGGCAACCGTGCTCGGCAAGCCGAGCCCGTCGTACTTCGCGGCCGCGCTCGACTCGCTCGACGCCGAGCCCGAGCTGACTTGGCTCGTGACGGACGACGTGGACGCGGACGTGCGCGGAGCGCGGCTCTTCGGCATGCGGACTGCGCTCGTCCGCACGGGGAAGTTTCGCCCCGAGGCTCTCGAGACCGCGGCGGCCGCGCCCGACATGGTCGTCTCGTCGCTCGCGAGCTTCCCCGAGCTGCTGGAGGAGGACCTCCGGGGAGGTCTCACGGCGTGAAGGTCGGCGTCGACCTGATCGAGATCGAGCGCGTGCGGCGCGCTCTCGAACGGCCACGCTTCCGCGAGCGCTGCTTCACCGAGGCCGAGCGCGCGTACTGCGACTCGCGTGCCCACCCGGCCGAGAGCTACGCGGCACGCTTCGCCGGCAAGGAGGCCGTCGGCAAGGCGCTCGGCTGCGGAGTCCGGTTCACGTGGAAGGAGGTCGAGATCGTCGGCCGGCCGAAGCCGGCGGTCCGCCTTTCGGGCCGGACGGCCGCGTTCGCCGAACGCGCGCACGCGGGCGCGATCGACCTCTCGATGACGCACTCGCGCGAGCTCGCCGCCGCGATCTGCGTCGTCTCGCCGCGAGGCTGAGGGAGAGGTGTACGAGCCGCTCTACTCGGCGGGTGAGATGCGCGCCGCGGAGGAGCGGTATCCAGGCTATCCCGACTCGATTCCCGAGCTCATGGAGCGCGCGGGCGCCGCGGTCGCGCGGGAGGCGATGCTCGCGTATCCGGCGGCGCGGCGGTTCGCGTGCGTCTGCGGGGGCGGCTCGAACGGTGGAGACGGCCGCGTCGCGGCCCGAGTGCTCCGCGAGGCGGGTCACGAAGCGGACGAGACGAGCGAGAGGCTCGATGGCTACGACGTCGTCGTCGACGCGCTCTTCGGCACCGGCTTCAGCGGCGAGCCCCGCTCGGACGCTGCCGAGCTGATCGCGCACATCAACGCCACGCCGGCGCCGGTCGTGTCGGTCGATCTCCCCTCGGGCGTCGACGCGTCGACGGGCGAGGTCGCGGGAGCCGCGGTCGACGCCGACCTCACCGTCACCTTCCATGCGCCGAAAGTGGGCCTTGCGGTCGCGCCCGGCCGCTTCCGCGCAGGCCGGGTGACCGTCGCCGACATCGGCCTGCAGGATTCCCCGACGGACATCCGTCGCGCCACGACCGGGCTGCTCGGTCTCGTTCCGCGTCGGCGTGACGGCGACACGAAGTACACGGCGGGCGCGGTCCTCGTGGTCGGCGGGCAGCCGGGGATGACAGGCGCCGCAGCGCTGACGGCGCGCTCTGCCTTTCGCTCGGATGCGGGGTACGTCACGCTTGCCGTGCCGGCTGCCTCGCTTCCAGTCGTCGAGACCCTGACGCTCGAGCCCGTCAAGGTCGGCTGGAGCGACGACAGCGCTGTGGAGACGATCGTCTCCGCAGCCGAACGAGTCGGCGCGCTCGCTCTCGGTCCTGGGCTCGGGCGAGGGGAGGGGCGGCGCGAGCTCGTTCGCGAGCTGCTCGAGCGGATCGACCTGCCGGCGGTCGTCGACGCCGACGCGCTCAACGAGCTCGAGCCCGTCGCGCGGTCGGCGCCGACGGTGTTGACACCGCATGCAGGTGAGCTCGCCCTGTTGCTCGGGCAGGACTCCGCCTGGGTTGGCGCGCACCGCCTGGAGGCGGCCCGGCTCGGAGCGGAGCGCTTCGGGGCCGTCCTGCTCCTGAAAGGGCCGGACACCATCATCGCCCAGCCGGGCGGCGGGGTGGTCGTCAGCGACTTCGGGCCTCCTGCGCTCGCGACGGCGGGGACCGGCGACGTCCTCACCGGGATCGTCGCTGCGTTCCTCGCAAAGGGGCTCGAGCCGCAGCTTGCCGCGACGGCCGCGGCCGTCGCGCATGGGCGCGCCGCCGAGCTCGTCTCGCACAGTACGGGTCTCGTCGCGAGCGACCTGCTGGAGACGCTCCCTGCGGCGCTCGACGGCTGAGGTCCCGTCGATCGCGGACAATGCGGTGCCGTGGAGCGCTCGTCCTTCACCATCGATCTCGGCGCGGTCCGGCGGAACGCGGCGAGACTCCTGCGCGCCGCGGGTGGAGCCGAGCTCTGGGCGGTCGTCAAGGCGGAGGGCTACGGGCACGGCGCCGTCGACGTGTCGCGCGCGGCATTGGAGGCCGGCGCGAGCGCGCTCTGCGTCGCGACGCTCGCCGAGGGGCTCGATCTCCGCGCGGCGCTCCCGGACGCGCGGCTCGTCGTCATGGGGCCCGTGCGTGAGCGTGATGTCGGCGAAGCCCGGGCGGCGCGATTCGAGCTCGTCGCCGCGGACGGCCGCGTGCCGGAGGGCGTCGGCGTCCATCTCAAGCTCGACACGGGGATGGGGCGCTGGGGCGTGTCGGAGCTCGTGGCGCCGGGGCGCGAGGTCGTCGGCGTCATGAGCCATCTCGCGTCAGCGGACTCCGACGAGGAGTTCACGCGCCACCAGATCGAGCGCTTCCGCGACGCGACGGCCGATCTCACGGGGCTCACGCGCCACCTCGCGAACAGTGCGGGCACGCTTCGTTACCCGGACGCTGCCTTCGACGCCGTGCGCTGCGGCATTGCGCTGTACGGGATCTCGCCGTTCGGCGGAGACGCTGCCGAGGACGGGCTCGAGCCGGTTCTCCGCTGGGAGTCGTACCTCGCCCTCGTGAAGCGCCTCGAACCAGGCGAGAGCACCGGCTACAGCCGGCGCTTCGTCGCGGACGAGCCGACGTGGATCGGCGTCGTTCCCGTCGGCTACGCCGATGGGTTCCGGCGCGACCTGACCGGGACGGAAGTGCTCGTCGGCGGGGAGGGGTGCCGTGTCGTCGGGACGATCTCGATGGATGCGCTCGCCGTCGAGCTTCCAGAGCAGCTGTCGGTGGGGACGCCCGTGACGCTCGTCGGCGACGGGATCAGGATCGAGGAGCACGCGCGAGTCGCCGACACGATCGGGTACGAGATCGCCACGGGGCTCAACACCCGCTCCGGCCGCGCCCTCAGGGTGGTCAGCGATGGATGACGCGCGCTTGCACGGGATCTTCGATGCAGGCGAGGACGCCTGGATCGTGGGCGGCGCGGTTCGCGATCTGCTCCTCGACAGGCCCGTCATCGACCTCGACGTCGCGTGCCGCGATCCCCGCGCGGCGGCGCGCCGCTTCGCGAAGCGGGAGGGGGGCGCGCCGTTCTCGCTCTCCGAGCGTCACGGCGCCTGGCGGGTCGCGACCCCAGGCTCCGACGAGACCGTGGACTTCACGCCGCTCCCGGCCGGGATCGAGGCCGATCTCGCGACGCGCGACTTCACGATCAACGCGATCGCCGTCCCCGTCGGCGGAGGTGACGTCTTCGACCCGCACGACGGCCGTGCGGATCTCACCGCGGGTGTGATCCGGGCCATCTCCGACTCGATCTTCGTCGACGATCCGCTGCGGTTGCTGCGCGCCGTCCGGATCGAGGAGGAGCTGGCGTTCAGGATGGACGCGCACACGGAGAGCCTCTTGCGCGCATCTGCGGCGCTCGTGACCGAGCCGGCGGGGGAGCGCACGCTCGCCGAGCTTCGTCGGGTGGGCGCGGCTGGGTACCGGCGCCTGGACGAGCTCGCTCTGCTCGCGCCGCTCGGCGGCAAGCTCGAGGGTCCCTGGAAGGCGCTCGACAGCCCGGAGTTCAGGCTCGTCGCCGTCTTCGGCGAGTATCTCGCGCGGCTCCCGATCTCGAACGAGCTCGCGCGCTATGCCCGGACGCTCCTGCGCGCCCGCCCGCCCGAGGATGCGTCGCCGCGGGCTATCCACCGCTTCCGCAAGGCGACCGAGCCGTGGGCGCTCGACGCGCTCGTCTTCGTCGGCGCGCCGGAGCTGTCGGGGGTCGTCGAAGCGGCCCGGCGCGCCGACCCGCCGGAGCCGCTCGTGCGCGGGGACGAGCTGGGGCTTCCCCCGGGGCCAGCGATCGGACGTATCCTCGCGCGCATCGACGAAGAGCGTGCAGCCGGGACGATCTCGACGCGTGAGGACGCGCTCGCCCTCGCACGCGCGCTCGCCGGCGCGGAGGCGACTGCGTGAGCGACGCTCGCCGAGGCATTCGTGTGGCCGGCTCATGAGCGTCGAGCTCCGGCTGGCACTTCAGGAGGAGCGTGCGTCCCATCTGGCGGAGCGAGTCCGGAGCCTCCTCGGGCCGTTCTCGGGGACGGAGGCTGCCCTCGACTCGGGCTGCGGGACGGGCTCGCTCGCGTTCGCGCTGGCGCCGCACGTTGCCGAGGTCGTAGGGATCGACGTGCGCGCGGACTACCTCGAGGCCGGGCGAGCGCAGGCGCCGCCGAACGTTCGGCTGGTCGAAGGCGACGCGACCGCCCTGACGTTCGGGTACGGAGAGTTCGACCTCGCGTGCACGTATCGCGTGCTGCACCATGTGCGCCGGCCCGAGCTCGCCGTCTCGGAGCTCGCGCGGGTCACGCGCCCCGGCGGCCGGGTGCTGGTCGTCGACCAGCTCGGGTCGATCGACCCGCTGCGCAGCCTCGAGATGGACCGCTTCGAGCGGCTCCGCGACCCGACACATCAGCGCCTCGTCCCCGATGCGGACATCCGCGGGTTCCTCGACGCGCACGACCTCGTCGTGCTCCGGGCCGAGGTGACGCGCGAGCGAGTCGACCTCGAGCAGCGCCTCGATCTCGGCGGGTTCTCCGAGGAGGATCGGGTCCGGATACGGGGGCCGGCGCCGGCCTCGCCGTACGACGTCGAGGTCGGCTGGTACGTCGCCCGTAAGCTGGGGCCGTAGACGGCGAGCTCAGCGCCGCTCGCCGCGGTGATAGCCCGCGCGGGCTGCGAACACCGCGAACAGCCCAGGGACGAGCGCCTGAGCTACAGCGACGGGGCGGTACGGAAACCAGGGAACCGTGACCTCGCCCTTCCCCTTCTCGACTGCGTCGGCGATCGTCTCCGCGACGCGGTCGGCGTCGATGATGAAACGCCGGAGGAGCGGGCTGCGCAGCGCGGTTCGCTGCGGGAAGCCCTCTGTTTCGACGAACCCCGGCATGACCGTGTGCACCTCGATCCCGCTCCCGCGGAGCAGCGCCGCGGTCGAGCGCGAGAAGGCGAGCTGGGCGTGCTTCGCGGCCGAGTATGCGCCCGCGGGAGCGAACGCCACCGTCCCCGAGACCGACACGAGGTTCACGACGTGCGCACCGCCCGACGCCGCGGCGGACCGCAACCCCGGCTCGAACGCGCGCAGGCACCAGACGCCGCCGAGGTAGTTGACCGCGAGCACCTCCTCGATCCGCTCCGGGTCGATGTCGAAGAAGCTCCCGCGTGCCGGAATGCCGGCGTTGTTCACGAGGAGCGCGATGGCGGGATGGCGCTCGAGGATCCGCGACGCGACCTCGTCCACCTGCGCGCGCTGAGAGACGTCGCACACCTCCCACTCCGCTCCGAGCTCCCCGGCGATCGCCGCTAGCCGATCCTCCCGGCGTGCGAGCAGGATCGGGTTCCAGCCGCGCCTCGCGAGCTCGCGCGCGGTCATCTCGCCGATCCCCGACGATGCCCCCGTCACGACCGCAACGCGCCCTGCGCTCATCGACCGGCGAGCCTATCCGTTTAGGATCGCCGGATGCCCGGAAGGTTCGAGGGAAAGCAGGCGCTCGTCCTCGGCGTCGCCAACCGTCGCTCGATCGCCTGGGCGATCGCACGCCGCCTCGCCGACGAGGGCGCGCAGGTGGCGTTCACGTACCAAGGTGAGCGCATCGAGAAGAGCGTCCGCGATCTCGCCGAGACCGTCTCGAGCCCGCTCGTCGTCGAGTGCGACGTGCGCTCGGACGAGGACGTCGACCGCGTCTTCGGAGAAGTGGGAAAGGCGTTCGGCGGCGGGCTCGACATCCTTGTCCACTCGGTCGCGTTCGCGGCTGCCGAGGATCTCGAGGGCCGCTTCACCGATACGCCGCGCGACCGTTTCTGGCTCGCCCTCGATGTCAGCGCCTACTCCCTCGTTGCGTGCTCGAGAGCCGCTGAGCCGCTGATGGAGGCACGCGGCGGCGGCTCGATCCTGACCATGACCTACCTCGGGGGTGAGCGCGCCGTCCCGCACTACAACGTGATGGGCGTCGCGAAGTCCGCGCTCGACTCCTCTGTGCGCTACCTCGCCTGGGACCTCGGCTTCAAGAGCATCCGCGTCAACGCGATCTCCGCCGGGCCTGTCCGCACGCTCGCGGCCCGCTCGATTGCCGGCTTCACGACGATGGAGGAGCTCTTCGAGCAGCGCGCCCCGCTCCACCGCCAGATCGAGGCCGACGACTGTGGCGCAGCCGCCGCGTATCTCCTTTCGGAGGACGCGAAGCACGTCACCGGCACGACGCTCTATGTCGACGCCGGGTACCACGCCATGGGCATGTAGCTACCGGTTAGCCGCCTGCGCCGCCGTGACGACCGCGTCGATGTCGGGGAGCTCGCCTCCCAGCATCCACGCCTCCACGACCGTCGACCCGTCCTCGATCAGGAAGCTGGACCGCATCGCAACGTCTTCCATCCCGAGCGGCTCGAATGCCACCCCGAAAGCGCGAATCGCATCGCCGTTCCAGTCGGAGAGGAGCGGCACCTCGACGCCGAGAGACTGCGCCCATGCGGCGTGCGACCACGGCGAGTCGCGCGAGATCGCGAGCGGCCGGACGCCGGCCGCAGCGAGATCCTCGCTCCTGTCCCGCAGGAGCAGGAGCTCGTTCGTTCAGGTCGGCGACCAGTCCCAGACATAGAAACAGAGGAGCGCATGCCCGGCGCCGAGCACCGTGCGAAGAGACGCGGCATCCTCGCGCGGCGCCGTCCACACCTGGGTGTCGGGGACGGCGTCGCCGGGGCCGAGCACCTGCCGAGCCTAACCGCCGCCGTCAATCTGCGCAGCACCAGCCCTCGATGCGAGGGAACGAGCGCGAGCGGAACTGCTGGGCGACGTTCGAGACGGCGCGGATGCCGGCACCGCCGGAACGGACGAACAGCCATTGGTCCGCCTCGCTCCAGGTCGCGACGACCCAGCTTCCGTCCGGCGACCACGCCACTTCGTCGAAAGAGCCCGCTCCGCCGAACAGTCGCCGCGCGGCGCTCGCATCCGGACGGATCCGCGGAACGACCCAGAGCTGCGTCCGGCCGCCGGCCTCCTGCGCGAACACTAGACTGCCTCCGTTTGGCGCGAGCGCGGCGGACCGAATCGGTGCGGCATCGGGCCCGAGCTCGTACGGCCTGCCGCCACGCGCGTCGTAGACGGAGACCGACCGACTTCCCGCGACGAGCAGCCGCTGCCCGTCGAGCGACCAGTTGACGTCCCTGGGCACCCCGACCCGTGCGCGGCGCCACAGCGTCCGACCGTCGGCGGTGTCGATCACGCGGACTTCCTGCTCAGAAGCGGTCGCGAGCACGAAGCGCTCCCCCGGCTTCCAGGCCGCGATCCCTCGGAACCCGGGAACCAGCAGCCGGTCTCCGGACCCGTCGCCGGCGACGACTCTCAGCCCGCTCCGGTCGACGTACGCGATCCGCGTGTCCGTCTCGGTCCCGGACCAGCGCGGCGAGCGGACGCCCGGTCGCGCGAGCGTCCAGCGCACGTCTCCGTCCGGCTCGAGCGCGACCAGCTCGTTCTCGCGTGCAGCGACGACGAAGCGGCCGAAGGGTGACCAGCTCGCCTCCCGGTAGTCGCCGAGCAGCCGTTTGGAGCCGTCCTCGTGGACGACCCACAGGCCTGCATCCGAGCTCACCAACAGGCTGCCGGGAGCGGGCAGCGAGAAGAGGGCCGGTTGCGCGCGCTCGACGCCGACGACCTCGCGAATCTCGTCGAGCACCGCGCGGCCCGGCGGGCTGAACGCCGCAGCCGCCAGCGCCGTGAGTGCGACCGCGACCGCGGCCACACGGGGCCAGTGCGACCGGCGCGGAGCGGGCTCCCACTCCGCGAATGCCTCACGCACGACCGACCACGCCCGTTCGCGGGCACCGTCCTCGCCGGGGATGGCGATCTGCTCGAGCTCGTCTCTCATAGCTCGTCCGCCAGCGAGTCGAGGCCGCGCCGGAGGCGCGAGTTGACGGTGCCGCGGGGAAGGTCGAGCGTCTCCGCGATCTCGCCCGGCGTGAACTCGAGGAGGTAGCGCATCACGATCATCGCCCGGTGCTCGGGAGGAAGCCGGGCGAGCGCAGCGAGCAGGTCGTCGGAGGGCTGGGGATCCACCGTGGGGTCGGGCAGGGACTCCCCGAGCTCGACCTCCGCCCGCAGGCGCCGCGCGCGTGTCCAATCGATGGCGCGGTTGACGGCGATGCGATGGAGCCACGGCCCGAACGGCCGTCGCCGGTCGAAGCGGTCGAGGGCGCGAATCGCGGCCAGGAACGACTCCTGCGCGATGTCCTCGGCCGCGGCGGCATCGTGGGTGACGAGGTACGCCGCGCGGTATGCGCGCGGCCAGTGGGTGCGGAAGAGCGCCTCGAGGTCGGAGGCCGATCCCCGCTGCGCGGCGCGCAGACGGGCGCGTTCGTCGCGACCTGCGCGCATCCGTCCAGACTACGACGGAACCTCGTGACGAGGTCCATGCCGTGGATACGACGAGAATGCCGCGAGAGGTCCGGCGTGACGACTCGGGCGGAGGCAGCCATGGCCATCGGGGCCATCGCTCCCCAGCGGCGATTGCTCGGCACGACGCCATCCGCCGGGACCTCTCGAGGAAGGCCGAACGTAGAGAAGGCGTGGACAGGCGAACGTTCCTGGTCGGAGCCGCCTCAGGGGCGGTCGCGCTCGCCGTCGAGCCCCGCGCGCTCGCGTCTCGGCTCGGCGGCGCCCCCGTCGCCTACGTCACCGCCGATCTCGAGAGTCACGTCGTCGTCCTCGACCTCGGCTCGAAGGAGGTCGTCGGCCGTATCCGCACAGGGCCCGGGCCGCGGAGCATCGAGTCGGTCCACGACCGGCTTGCCGTAGTCGGCCACTCGGAGCACGGCGTCGTCACGGTGCTCGACGTGGCGAAGAGCCGGATTCGGGCCGAGCTCGCGCGATTCGAGGAGCCGCGCTACACGGCCGTGCATCCTCGGCGGCCGTTCGCGTATCTGACCGATTCAGCCGCGGAGGAGCTCGTCGTGCTCGATGTCGAGCGTGCTCGCATCATGTGGCGCACGCGCGTCCCAGGCGCCGCACGGCACGTCTCGATCAGCCCGGACGGAAGCACGGTCTGGACCGTGCTCGGAAGCGCGTCCCCGCACATCGCTGTGCTCGACACGAGCGACCCCTTGCGCCCGAGACTCGTCCGCACCATCGCACCTCCGTTCCTCGCCCACGACGTCGTCTTTGCGCCGGACGGGCGCACGGTCTGGGTCACGTCGGGCGCGGAGCGTCGGATCGCTCTCTACTCGAGAGAGCGCCGCCCGCGCCGCGTCCTCGCCGCCGGGGCGGCACCGCAGCACGTCACCTTCGCAGAGCACAAGGCGTTCGTCGCGAGCGGCGACGACGGCACGGTCCGCCGGCACCGCCTCGACGGTGACCTCGTGCGCGAGGCTCGCGTCCCGGCCGGCTCCTACAACGTCACCTTCGGCTGGGGGCGCGTGATCTCGCCCTCGCTCTCGAGCGGAGCGCTGAGCGTCCTGGGCCGCGACGGGCGCGTCCAGGCGGTGCGCAGAGTGGCCCGCGCCGCCCACGACGCCTGCATCGTCTTCGGCCCGTGAAAGGAGATCGAACATGAAGTCTCTCGCCCTCCTCGCCACCATCCTTGTCGCCGCGATCGTCGCCGGAGGAGCGGGCGCGAACGGCTCCCCGTACTCACCCGGCCTCGTCTACGGTTGGCCGGGCGTCGGAGCGGACGACGGCGTTCGCTTCACTGCGTTCGGGATGCCGAAGTCGACGATCGTCGCCGCCGTCCGCGCGCGCGACGGTCACGTCCTACGAAGCACGGTCGTCAAGGGGTTCTACGGCGTTCCGCTCGTCGCGTACGACGGCACGTCGGGCGGCCTCTCCGGCGACGGTCGCCGGCTCGCGCTCTCCTCGTACGGCCCGCTCCCGGGCGCGGCGGGCAAGACGAACGTCGTCGTCCTCGACACGAAGGCGCTGAAGACCAGCCTCCGGGTCACTCTCCCGGGCTCATGGTCGTTCGACGCCATCTCGCCGGCCGGCTCGACGCTCTATCTCACCGAGCATCTGCGCGCCGGCCAGCACCCGCTCTACCGCGTGCGCACGCTCGACGTACGCACGGGCCGGCTGCACGGAGCCCTCGTCGATCGCCTTGAGGGCGAGCGGGACATGGGCGGCGAGCCGATCAGGCGGGCGTCGAGCGCCGACGGCCGCTGGGCGTACACGCTCTACGCGCGCCGCGGCCACGGGCCGTTCGTGCACGCGCTCGACACCGCGCGCCGCGAGGCGTTCTGTATCGATCTCCCGCTCGACGTGGGCTATGACCGCCAGTGGGAGCTCGGGTTGAAGCTTCGCGAGCGGAGCCGGCTTCTCACGGTCGCGCGCGGGACGAAGACGCTCGCCACGGTCCGCACCGACTCGTGGACGGTCGAGAGGACGACGGGCTAGGCGGGCGTCGCTGCGGGCAGCGTCTCGGTCGCGACGGCGATCTCGCGGGCGACCTCGACGATGTCGCGGTTCGCGTTGTAGACCCGGAGCTGGTTGTCCGCGCTCGACCCCCGGCCGAGGATCTCGGCGATCCCCTCGAGCTCGCGCTCGGACCCGAGCTCCCGCGCATGCGGCTCGAGCTCGGTAAGCGTCCGCCGGATGAGCCGCGCGACCGGTACGCGATTCCTCCGGCCCGTCGCGAGGTCCATCACCGGCGCCTCGAGCCCGTAACGCGCCGCGAGCCACTTGTTCTCGCTCGTGAGGATGCGGTGGTACGACGGGATCTCCTCGCCCGCGTCGTAGCTCTCCGAGAGCTGCTTCACGAGCGCCTGGCAGTACGCGGCGATCGCGACCGCGTCCTCGACCCGCGTGACCGCGTCGCAGATCCTCACCTCCACGGTGCCGAGCCTCGGGTGCAGCCGGATGTCCCACCAGATGTGGGTGTAGTCCGCAATGCAGCCCGAGCGCTCGAGCTGGCCGACGACGTCCGCGTAGTCGGAGTAGTCGCGGAAGCGCGGCGGTGGGCCCGAGCGCGGGAACGCCGAGAACACCATCTGCCGGCTCGACGCGAGCCCGGTCGTCTCGCCCCGCCAGAACGGCGAGCTCGCCGAGAGCGCGAGCAACGGGCCGAGCTGCGGCAAGAGCCCGTTCACGACCTTGACCGCCTTCTCCGGGTCGTCGACCGCCACGTGCACGTGCATCCCGAAGATGAGCTCGCGTCGCGCGACGTACTGCATCTGGTCGATGAGCGCGCGATAGCGGTCCTTCGCGGTGATCCGCTGCCGCTCGAAGAGGCTGAACGGATGCGTGCCCGCGGACCCGACCCGTAAGCCGTTCGCCCCGGCTACCTCGGTCACGTACGCGCGGAGCTTCGTCAGCTCGCGGTTGACGTCGCCCGCCGTGTGGCACACCGGCGTCGTTATCTCGATCACCGACTGCATGAGCTCGGGGTTGATCCGCCCCTCCAGCTCGTGACCCGCGACCGCGTCGAGCATCGTCTCGATGTGCTGGACGAGGTCGAACGTCCGCCCGTCGAGGAGCTGGTACTCCTCCTCGACGCCGAGCGTGTACGGGTCGCCCTTCCCGAACGCGTGGTCGAGGACGCTGCCGGTCTGCACGGCGCCCTTGCCGGTGATCGACGGCGGGAAGGCCTGCTTGCCGGTCACGAGCCGCCTCGCGGCTCGTGGTGGAGGGGTGTGGGGAACCGGGAGGTTCCCCGCGCTCTCGAGAAGAAGGGGGCACGCGGGGGAAACATGGTTTCCCCCGCGAACGTGAGCCGAAGGCGAGCGTTCATGGGAGCACCGCGTCCACGTCGACCTCGAGTGTCCAGCGTGGGTCCATGAGCGCACTGATGACGGTCGTGTTCACGGGCCGGACCTCGCCGAAGACCTCGCCGTGCGCGCGGGCAATGCCCTCGAAGTGTTCCGGGTCGGTGATGTGGATGCGCGTGCGGACGACGTGCTCGAAGCTCGCGCCCGCCTTCTCGAGCGCCGTGCCGATGAGCTCGAGACAGAGCTTCATCTGGTCGTACGGGTCCTCCGGCGGCTCCGAGCCGTCGGGCGGGATCGGCGCGGTACCGGCGACGTAGACGTTCTTGCCGACCACGACCGCGCGGCAGTAGCCCATGATCTCCTCGTAGGGCGAGGTGCCGGGGATGTTGCGGCGCTCCATGGGGGCACTAGTATCGCGCCGCGTGCAGGCGCTTCGCCAGATCGAGGACTGGCCGGTGTCGTTCGCCGCCGCGGGTGTCCTGTCTCCCGCAGGGGTGGTCGAGACGTGCGGAGAGTCCCAGCGCGTCGTTCGACTCGCCTCCGTGTCGAAGCCGGTGGCCGCCCTCGCGACGCTCGTCGCCGCCGAAGAGGGGGTCGTCGACCTCGACGAGTCCGCGGGCCCGCCCGGCTCGACGGTCCGGCATCTTCTGGCGCACGCGTCGGGCCTTCCGTTCGAGGGCACGGTGCCGATCGCGCCGCCCGGCCGCCGTCGGATCTACTCGAACGAGGGCTTCCGCGTGCTCGCTGCCCACCTCGAGAGGCAGGCCGAGATCCCGTTCGCCGACTACGTGCGGGCGGCGGTCTGCGAGCCCCTCGAGATCGGCCTCGACCCGACGGGCGACCCCGGCTCGGGGATGCAGGCCTCGCTCGAGGACGTGCTCTCGATCGCCGGCGAGCTGCTCACGCCGAACACTCTCGCCGCCGAGACACTCGCCGAGATGACGAGCGTCCAGTTCCCCGGCCTCACCGGCGTCCTCCCCGACCACGGTCGCTTCGAACCGCTCGACTGGGGGCTCGGCGTGCAGCTCAACACGAGGCCGCCGAGCTGGATGGGCACGAAGGCTTCGGAGCGAGCCTTCGGCCACTTCGGCGGCTCGGGGACGTTCGTCTGGGTCGACCCGGAGCGCGAGGTCGCGTGCGCGGCGCTCACGGACCGCGAGTTCGGGGACTGGGCCAAGGCGGCGTGGCCCGTCCTCTCGGACGCCGTCCTCGACGAGCTCGAAACGGCCTAGTCGTCCGCGAACAGCGGCCGCACGAGCTCGTCGAACGTCTCCGCGTCGCAGCTTGCGACGACGCACGGCGTCATCGCGATCACCGTCGCCGTCCGCGGGACGCGCATCGTGAGCGCGACCTCGCCGAAGAACTCGCCGGCACGAAGGACGCGTCGGTCTCCGAGCGCCGACTGCGACACGCCGGCGACGCCGGTCAGCAATACGTAGAAGCGGTCGCCCGGGTCACCCTCGCGCACGATCACCGCTCCCGCCGCGACGTCCTCCCGTTGCATCCGGTCGGCGAGCTTCCCGAGAGTCTCGCCGGGCAGGGATCCGAAGAGCCCGACCCGCGCGAGCTCGGTCACCGACGCCGGAACCTCCCGCGGAGACACGTGCGCAACGGTACCGACGCTCTGGCGACGCCGAGATCGGGAAACGTGCCGAGAAAAGCCCGAAGGGCCGACTCACGTCGACCCTTCGGTCAGGGGAGGGGAGGGGGAAGCCTCGGAAATCTCCCTGCAAAGAGCTTCCTATCAGGATACGCCGCACGACGGAGGCCGGCGCGACCGGTATCTCCGAGATTCTCTAGGAAGCCAACCCGAGCTCTTGCTCGGCGAGACCCAGAGAGCGCTCGAGCGCGGACTTCGGCTGCGCCCCGACGGCGGCGGCTGCGGGCTCGCCGTCCTTGAAGAGGATCATCGTCGGGATTGACATGACGCCGTAGCGCTGTGCGAGCCCCTGCTCGTCGTCGATGTTCACCTTGACGAGCTTGAGCTCGTCCTTCCGCTCGTCGGCGATCTTCTCGAGCACGGGTGCCACGGCGTGGCACGGGCCGCACCAAACCGCCCAGAAGTCCACGAGGACGGGGGTGTCGCTCTTGAGGACCTCCTGCTCGAAGCTCGTCTCTGTCACGTCGATTGCCATTGAGGTTTCTATTCCTTTCTATCCGGGTTCTCAAACGCTCAGACAGTAACGACCAGGATGCCGAAACCCTTCCCTAGACTGGCCTCGGTGGCGCCCATCTTCTCACCGCTCCCGGACAAGCCGGATCATGACGCACTCGAGCAGGAGCTCCTCGAGGCGTGGGAGCGCGAGGGCACGTTCGAGAAGCTCCGCGAGCAGAACCGCGGGGGCCCGACGTTCAGCTTCATCGACGGCCCGATCACGGCGAACAACCCGATGGGGGTCCACCACGCCTGGGGAAGGACCTTGAAGGACGTCTTCCAGCGCTACAAGGCCCTACGCGGTTTCGACCAGCGCTACCAGAACGGCTTCGACTGCCAGGGCCTCTGGGTCGAGGTCGAGGTCGAGCGAGCGCTCGGGCTCAACTCGAAGCGCGAGATCGAGGAGTACGGGCTCGCGGAGTTCGCCGACCGCTGCATCGAGCGGGTCGCGCACTACTCCGAGGTGATCACGGAGCAGTCGAAGCGGCTCGGCATGTGGATGGACTGGGACCGGGACTACTACACGTTCACCGACACGAACATCGAGTACATCTGGCGCTTCCTCGCCGCCGTCCACGAGCGCGGCTGGCTCTACCAGGGCCATCGCTCGACCGTCTGGTGCCCGCGCTGCGGCACGTCCATCTCCCAGCACGAGGTCTTCTCCGGCGAGTACCGCGAGCTCGACCATCCCTCGCTCACGGTGCGCCTGCCGCTCCATGGGCGGGAGGAGGAGTCGCTCGCCGTCTGGACGACGACGCCGTGGACGCTGCCCGCGAACGTCGCAGCCGCCGTGAACCCGGAAGCGGAGTACGTCCTTCGCGAAGATGGCGTCTGGGTCGCGCGCGAGCGCGATCCGGAGGCGCGAGCGGTGAAGACGGCGCTCGGCTCGGAGCTCGTCGGCCTCGAGTACGCGGGGCCGTTCGATCACCTTCCCGCGCAGGAGGGAGTCGTGCACCGCGTGATCCCGTGGGACGACGTCTCGCTGCACGAGGGAACGGGCATCGTCCACATCGCGCCCGGCGCCGGCGCGGAGGACTTCGAGCTCTCGCGCATACACGGGCTGCCCGTGCTCGCGCCGCTCGACGAGTCCGGCCGGATGCTCCCCGGCTTCGGCTTCGACGGCCTCTCGACGGACGACGTGGAGCAGCCGATCATCGAGGATCTCGAGCGCCGCGGGCTCCTGATCGAGTCCGGCCGCATCGTCCACCGCTACCCGACCTGCTGGCGCTGCGGTACGCCGCTCGTATTTCGCGTCGTGGACGACTGGTTCATCTCGGCCGAGGAGATCCGCCAGCCGATGCTCGACGCGAACGCCAGCGTCGAGTGGACACCAGCCTTCTATTCGAAGCGCATGGACGATTGGCTGCGGAACATGGAGGACTGGAACATCTCCCGGAAGCGCTACTTCGGGCTGCCGCTGCCGTTCTACCCGTGCGAGGCGTGCGGAGAGCTGACGGTGATCGGCTCGCGCAAGGAGCTCGAGGACCGCGCGCTCGGCGGGCTCGACGGCCTTCGGGAGCTCCACCGCCCGTGGATCGACGACGTCGCGATCGCCTGCACGTGTGGCGCCGAGGTACGCCGCGTCCCGGAAGTCGGGGACGCGTGGCTCGACGCCGGCATCGTCCCGCTCGCGACGCTCGGCTGGGAGAGCCCCGAGTTCGTGCCCGAGGGCTACGCGACCGGCGCGGGACGCGGCCTGACGAAGGCCGACCTGCCCGATCATGCGTACTGGGAGCAGTGGTTCCCGGCGGACTGGATCTCCGAGATGCGCGAGCAGATCCGGCTCTGGTTCTACTCGATCTCCTTCATGTCGGTGACGCTGACGGGGAAGGCGCCGTACAAACGGGTCCTGACGTACGAGAAGCTGCTCGACGAGACCGGCCGCGAGATGCACCGGTCGTGGGGCAACGCGATCGAGGTGGACGAGGCCCTGTCCCGGATGGGCGCGGACATCGTGCGCTGGCAGTACACGGCGCAGCCGCCGAGCCAGAACCTCCTGTTCGGCTACGGGCCGGCGCAGGAGATCCGCCGGCGGCTGCTCACGCTCTGGAACTCGGCCAAGTTCTTCGTCGACTACGCGAGCATCGAGGGCTGGACGCCCACCTGGTCGCAGCTGGAGGAGGGCCCGGCTGGCGACCTCCAGCTGCTCGATCGCTGGCTCGTCTCGCGCACGAGCGAGCTCGTGCGGGATGCGACCGAGGCCTACGAGAGCTACCTGACCGTCAACGTCGTCCGTGCCTTCGATGCGTTCGTCGAGGACGTGTCCAACTGGTACATCCGCCGCTCGCGGCGACGGTTCTGGGATGCGGACGAGGTCGCGTTCGCATCGCTCTGGTACGCACTCGTGCAGGGCCTCCGCGTCGTCGCTCCGGTCATGCCGTTCCTCGCCGACCACCTCTGGCGCGTGTTGACCGCGCCGGCGGACGGAGCGCCCGAGTCGGTGCACCTGGCCGGCTGGCCCGAGGTCGCCGATGCGGACCAGGTGCTGCTCGACGAGGTCGCCGAGCTCCGGCGCGTGGTCGAGCTCGGCCGCCAGGCTCGCTCGGCAGCAGGGATCAAGCTTCGTCAGCCCCTGCGGGCGCTCGTCGTGGAAGGCGCGGCCCGAGCCGAGTCACATGTGGCCGAGATCGCCGAGGAGCTGCGCGTCAAGGACGTCACGTTCGGGGACGTCGATGCGAGCGAGCTTCGCGTGAAGCCGAACTTGCCCGTGCTCGGGCCGAAGCTCGGCCGTGAGCTCGCGTCCGTGCGTGCGGCGCTCGAAGCCGGCGAGTTCGAGGAGCTTCCCGGCGGCGGCTTCAGGGTCGCCGGCCACGAGCTCGGCGCCGACGAGGTGCTGCTCGAACGCCGGGGGAAGGACGGCTGGGCCGTGGCTGCGTCCGACGGCGTCACCGTGGCGCTCGACCTGGCCCTCGACGCCGAGCTCGAGCGCGAGGGACGCGTGTACGAGCTCATCCACACCGTGAACACGATGCGCAAGGAGGCCGGGCTCGAGCTCACGGATCGCATCGCGCTGACCCTGCCTGCAGAGGACGAGGACCTGCTCGAGCACTCCGGCTGGATCGCGCGCGAGACGCTCGCCGTGTTGGTGTCGGCCGGACGGCGCGGAGCTGGTGATCGCGAAGTCTCAGACGCGCGCGTGAGTGCCCTTGGGGGAGTGGCTCAGTTGCTTTGGGCGGCCAGCTCGAGCTCGCGTCGCAGCTCGACGGGAAGCCGGAACGTCACGTCCTCCTCGACGAGCCGGTACGACTCGATGTCGGTCACGCCGCGCTCGCGGAACCAGTCGCAGACGCGCCCGACGAGCTTCTCCGGAGCCGACGCGCCCGACGTGATGCCGACGGTCTCGACGTCCTCGAGCCAGCGCTCGTCGATCTCCGTCTCGTCGTCGATGAGGTACGCAGCCATCCCGGCCGCGCGCGCGGTCTCGACGAGGCGGTTCGAGTTCGAGGAGTTCCGCGAGCCGATGACCAGCAGGAGCTCGATCTCCGAGAGCATCTCCTTCACCGCCCATTGGCGGTTGGAGGTCGCGTAGCAGATGTCCTCCTTGCGCGGCGCCCGGATCTCCGGGAACCGCCTCCGGAGCGCCTGGATGATCTCGCCGGTCTCGTCCACCGACAGTGTCGTCTGGGTCACGTAGGCGAGCTTCGCGTCGCGCGGGAGGTCGAGTGCTTCGGCCTCCTCGATCGTCTGCACGAGGATCGTGGAGTCGGGGGCCTCGCCGGTCGTCCCGACGACTTCCTCGTGCCCGGCGTGTCCGATGAGGATGATCGTGTAACCCTCGTCCGCGTACCGCCGCGCCTGGACGTGGACCTTCGTCACGAGCGGACAGACGGCATCGATGACGTTGTGCCCGAGCTTCGCCGAGTTCTCGAACACGGTCGGGGCGACTCCGTGCGCCGAATAGACGACCGTCGCGCCCTCGGGGACCTCGGTCTCCTCCTCGACGAAGATCGCGCCGCGTGCCTCGAGGTCGCGGACGACGTGGATGTTGTGGACGATCTGCTTGCGGACGTAGACGGGCGCGCCGTAGTGATCGAGCGCGCGCTCGACGGTCTCCACGGCCCGCTCGACGCCTGCGCAGTAGCCGCGCGGGGACGCCAGGAGGATGCGCTTCACCATCGCGGACAAGGGTACGTCAGCGCGCAGTCTGGGCGAGGAGGATTCCGGTGAGTACGACCGCCCCGCCGAGGACCTGCACGGCCGTGAGTGTCTCCCCGAGCCAGGCCCACGCGACCACCGTGGCCGCGACGGGCTCGAATGTCATCGTGATCCCGACCCGCGTCGCCGCCAGGTGCCGGAGCGCGCCGATCGTGAGCGCGAAGGGCGCGATCGTGCCGAGGACGATCGTCCAGAGCGCGAGCGTCCACACGGGCGCGGACAGGTCGTCGAGGTTGCCGAGGAGCGAGGTCTCCTCGGTGAGCTCGTCGAACGGGTACGTCCACCACGGCTGCACGAGCGACCACACGATGGCCGCGAAGAGGAGCGAGAAGCAGAGGACGGTGAGCGGATCGCGGCTCTCTACCGCGCGTTCGCCCGCGAGCAGGTAGACGGCGAGCGCGATCGCGCCGCCGGCGGCCGCCACGACGCCCACGGTGTCGAGCGACCAGCCGAGCCAGAACTCCGAGACGAGCGCAAGGCCGACCAGCGTCAGGCTGAGCGCCCCCCAGACGCGCGGGCGGACGTCCGCATGCCACACGATGCGGGCCCAGAGCGCCACGAGCACGACTCCCGTGAACTGGATCAGGAGAGCGATCCCGATCGGCAGGTGCTCGATCGCCACGAAGTAGAGCCACTGCACGAGCGCGAACGAGAACATCCCGTAGAAGACGAAGAAGGGGATGTCGCGTCTTGTGATCCGCAGCTTGTCGCGCGCGAAGATCGCGAGGACGAGCGCCAGCCCGACGAAGCCTCCCGCGGTGCGGATCTGCGTGTAGTCGACCGCGCTGAGCTCGCTGCCCGTGAGCGCGACCTTCGAAACCGTTCCGTTGACCGCGAAGAGCGCCGCGCCGCCGAGTGCCATCGCGTAGCCCGTGCCCGCTCGCTGGTCGCGCTGGACGGCGCCGGGGATCGGCACGGGGGCGTCGACCATGGGCCCGCAGGCTATCCGCCTACACTGTCGTGCCTCGGGGCGTAGCTCAGCCTGGTAGAGCGCCTGCTTTGGGAGCAGGAGGTCGCGGGTTCAGATCCCGCCGCCCCGACTGGTGAAGGGTTCGCTGCTCGCCGTCTTCGCGATCGCGCTCGCGCTCGGCGCCGTGCCTACGGTCAAGGGAGGGCAAGATGTCTTCCGCGGGACGATCTCGCGGATCGACGCCGCGCAGGCGAAACGGATGACCGGCGTCTCGTGGCGGCCGGGCTGCCCGGTGCACCTGCGTGACCTCCGTCTGCTCACGATGTCCCACCGGCGCTTCGACGGGAAGGTCGGGACCGGGCGGCTGATCGTGCACGCCGACGTCGCGCGGGAGGTCGTGTCGGTGTTTCGCCGCCTCTACTCGGCAGGCTTCCGGATCCGCCGGATGATCCCCGTCGACGCCTACGGTGCCTCCGACTTCCGCTCGATCGAGGCCGACAACACGTCCGCTTTCAACTGCCGCTTCGTGGACGGGACGACGCGCTGGTCGGAGCACGCCTACGGCCGCGCGATCGACCTGAATCCGATCGAGAACCCGTACGTCTCCGCCGGTCGGACCTCACACAGAGCCAGCGTGCCGTACCTGAACCGCGGCCGGCACCGCCCCGGCATGACCTTCGAGGGCGGTGCCGTCGTGCGTGCGTTCGATGCGAGCGGGTGGGGCTGGGGAGGCCGCTGGTCCCCCGTCAAGGACTACCAGCACTTCTCCGCGAGCGGCCGCTAACTCGCGGCAGGGCCTCCACTCTCGGGCGCCGGTGAAGGTGTGGTCGTTCTCCTTTCGCCGAGGAGGTACGTCCAGATCGCGGCCCCGAGGACTCCTCCGGCGAGCGGTCCGACGATGTAGATCCACACGTCGCCCCACTCCTGGTTCCAAAGCACGGGGTCGAGCGAACGCGCCGGGTTGAACGAGCCGCCCGATGCGGGGCCGACCGTCGCTGCCGCCGTGAAGATGAAGAGCCCGATCAGGAACGGCGCCATGACGCCCTTCCACGCCGCGCGGTCGTCGGTCGCGACGGTGAGGATGACCATGACGAAGAGCGCGGTCGCGACGATCTCGAGGACGAGCGCGGCCCAGTCGTCGATGCCGACTCCGGGCTGCGTGTGCAGCGCGTCCGTTACCTCGCTCGAGTACGCGATCGCCATCACGACCACGGCTCCGAACCCGCCGACGAGCTGGGCGATCCAGTAGGGGATCACCTCGCGGGTCGGGAACTTCCCGGCGACGGCGAGGCCGGCGCTGACTGCGGGATTGAAGTGCCCGCCCGAGACATGCCCGAACGCGGTGATCGCAAGCGTGAGCCCGAATCCGAAGCCCGCGGCGATCCCGAGCGGCGTGATCGCTTCCGCGCCGATATCGACGACGATCGCGATCCCGCTGAATCCGAGAAAGAAGAACAAGAAGGTGCCGAGTGCCTCTGCGGCGAGGCGCGTGTTGAGCGGGTGATCCATGTCCGACCTCCGGTTTGTGTGCCCCGGGAGGAGTTCGCGGCCCGCGCGGCATCTCCTGGTGACAACACCAGTCCCGGTCAGCGAGTCCAGAAGCAGATCGCGAGCATCCTCGGTAGGCGCGAGCTCCCGTCGTCCGAGAGCAGCCCGGCCGCGTGCTCGCGGTTCTCACGTACCACCAGGAGGAGTAGCCGAGTGGTGACGCCTGAGGAGCGGGCGACCGGGCTCGAACCGGCGACATCCAGCTTGGAAGGCTGGCGCTCTACCAACTGAGCTACACCCGCGCGGGGTTAGCGTAGCGTCGTGGACCCGTACCGGTGGTCGTGGAACCTCGAGGCGTTGCTTCTCGTTCCCGTCCTGACCGCCGGCTACGCCCTCACGCTCCGCCACTACCCGACGCCCTGGTGGCGGGTCGCCTGCTTCCTCTCGGCGATGGCGTTGATCCTCGCGGTCACGATCACGCCTTTGGAGACGATCGCGATGAACTACCTGCTCGTCGTCCACCTCCTCCAGAACGTCGTCCTCGCCGAGTGGGCGCCGCTGCTCGCGGTGCTCGGGCTGGCACCCGCGCTCGCGGCCGAGATCGCGGTGCCCGGCTTCGTCCGCGCGTTGACGCACCCGGCGGTCGCGCTTCCGCTCTGGGTCGGGAACTACATGCTCTGGCACCTTCCGTGGCTCTACGACACCGCGCTCGAGAACCCGCACACGCTTCTCCACCTCGAGCACGCGCTCTACTTCTCGACCGGAGTCCTGCTCTGGTGGAGCGTCGTGCAGGACGAGCCGCACCGCCTGGGAGCCGGTGTCCGCGCCGGCGTCGTCTTCGCCGCGTTCGTCCTCGGGAGCCCGATCGGCCTCGTCATCGCGCTCGTCCCGGATGCGATCTACGACTTCTACGTCGACGCGCCGGAGCGGTTGTGGGGGCTGAGCGCGCTCGAGGACCAGCAGTTCGCGGGCTTGCTGATGGCGGTCGAGCAGTCGGTCGTGTTCTTCGGGGTCTTCGCGATCTTCTTCCTGCGGTTCCTGGCAGAGGAGGAGCGGCGGGAGGAGCTACAGTCTTGACGACCCGTCCGTGAAGGCGACGAGACGCATCCCCGCTGCATCTCGTCGCCTCACAGACCTCCCCCGGTTCCCGCCCCATCCTCGTCCGGCGCCGGTCGCTCGCGCAGGAACTCGAGGAGCTCACCGTCGTCGGTGAACGTCTCCGAGCGTCCGGTCGCGACATGCTGAACCACGCCGCGCAGCCGGTCCTCGGCGTCCGCTGGGCTTGTCGATGCGGCCCACACACGGACGACGAAGGTCTGCATCGAGCTTGCCGTCAGCACCTGAACGTCATGGCTGCGCTCATCGTCCAGTGGACGCTTCCGGCCGGCTTAGAGCCACGTTAGGGTGCGCTCACCGGGAAGGGGTCGGGAACGGCGCCGACTCGACGCCGATCGCGTCCATGCGCGCGCAGTAGGCGCGGAAGCAGCGCCGCGCCTCCCCGTGCCTGCCCGCGGCCTCGAGCGCGCCGACGAGACCGAGGTGCGCTGGCTCGTCGTAGGGATCCCGCTCGAGGACGCGGAGGAAGTAGCGCGTCGCGGCGTCCGTGTCGCCTCGAGCTGCCGTGTCCTCGGCGAGCACCCGCGCGACCTGGGTGTAGGCGGCCCGCGCCTCCTCCCGGAGCGCGATCGCCCAATCCTCGTAGGCGTCCTCTTCGAGGAAGTCGCCTGTGTACGCCGCCTCGGCGGACGTGAGTCGCGCGTATGCGTCGGAGCTCCCGGTGCGACGCAGCCGGATCGCCTTCGTAGCCGAGTCGAGGAAGTGCTCGACGTCGACCTCGACATGCTCCGTCTGGAGCCAGAGCGATCGCTTGTTGGCGGCTACGAAGTGCTCCGGTTCGTGCTGCTTCTCCGGGTCGAGGACCCCGCGGATCGTGCTCAGGAGGACCGACAGGCGGTTGCCGAGTCGTTCGGGGCTCTGCTCCGGCCACAGCGCCTCCATGAGGTAGTCGCGCGGAGTCGGCCGGCCACGGCGGGCGACCAGGATCTTGAGCAGGTCTCTGGCCTTGCGCGACTGCCAGGCAGTGGGCGGGACGGGCTCGCCCGCGCGCAGGACGCGGAACCGACCGAGCGACTGCACCGAGACCGATGCGAAGCCGCCGAGAGGAAGGACGACTGCGAGCGAGGTGCGGTAGCCGCGCGCGCCGAGGGTGTGAAGGCGAGCCTCGGCATCGGCTGCGGCGGTTGAGTTGCGCGTGAGCAGAGCGGCGACGAAGTCCGCGCGGGCCTCGCCGAGCGGGTGCTGAAGCGCGCGCCAGATGAGCGCCGCCTCCTCGAGCCGGGCGACCTCGCGCACCGGGGTGGGCGCGGCGAGCGCGCGGAGCTCGAGCGACTCGGCCAGCGCGGCTCGGTCGCGGCGCCCTCCCGCCTCCGCAGCCGCCTTTTCTGCGCGAGCCCGGGCGAGCTCGCGATTGCCTCGGACGAGCGCCACCCACCCGGCTGCGAGCAGGGCCTCCGCGTGTGCCATCCCCGGGCCGTGCGCGAGCGCGCGCTCCACGAGCTGCTCGGCTCTCTCCGGCTCGTCGACGACGATCACGCGCGCCAGGCCGGAGAGTGCCGGGACGAGCCCCTGGAGGTCGCCGGATCGCTCGGACTGTGTGAGGGCTTCCTCGTACGCCGCGCGGGCGAGCGCAAGGTCGCCTCGCTGGCGGTAGATCTGACCGAGCTTCTCGAGCGGATACGCGACCATCCGCGAGCCGAGGCGCTGGTACAGCTCGCGCGAATCCTCGAGGTCGGCGACGGCCTCCTCGAACCGACCGAGCTTCGCCCGCGCGTCGCCGCGGTTCGACAGCGCGAGGGCTCGGAACGCGGCGAAGCCCGCGATGTCGGCGAGCCGCAGCGCGAGGTCGAGCTCGACGATCGCCTCCTCGTACGCCCCTTCCTCGAGGTGCCGGGACCCGCGATTCGTGCGGACGCGGATCAGCTGGAGCACGTCGGCGGCCTGCTGCGCGTAGTCGAGCGCCCGCAGGTAATGCGCGTCGTTCGCGCCGCGGTCTCCGTCGACCGCGGCGAGCATCGCGAGCACGATGTGCGCCGCCGCGAGCGCCTGCGGATCGCCGACGCCGGAGGCGACCTCGAACGCCCGCGTCGCATCGATGCGGGACTGCTCGAGCTCACCGCGAAGCCAGTGCGCGCTCGCGCGCCAGGCGAGGAGGAGCGCCACGTCGCGTGGTGCGCCGTCCTCGCCCCCGCGGCTGTATGTCTCGACGGCTTCGTCGAGCCGGCCGACCAAGTGGTGCAGGAGGCCCATCCGCCACGCCAGCGCAGGCGGTAGCGTCTCGGCGTCGCCCGCCGCCCGCCCGAAGCAGCGCAGCGCCTCGTCCCAGTCGCCGCGGACCTGCGACGCCTCCCCGGCAAGCTGGTCGATCGCGGCTTCGCGGAGCTCGACCGGGAGCAGCGCGACGGCCTCGAGGACCGCGTCCACGGCACCGCGTGCCAGCAGCGACTGACCGTGCGCGGCGAGGAGGCGCGCGATCTCCGCACGGTCGCCTGCCGCAGCGAAGCACCGCAGCGCGTTCTCCGAGTCCGCGTGCTCCTCGAGCCACTTCCCGGCGCGCAGCTGGATGTCGCGGGCCTCATAACCGTCGGCCCGCAGCCGCGCAAGCGCGAAATCGCGCACGGGCTCTCCGAGCGAGTACCAGGCGGTCGCGTGGTCGTGGAGCTCCACGAACAGGCCGCGCCGTGCGAGCGAACCGAGGATCTCGGCGCTGTTCGACGCCCCGAGTGCGTCACAGAGCTCCGGTGTGAAGCGCTCGAGCGGCGCGACGAGCCGCACGAGCGCCTCGACCTCGGGCGGCTCGTGCGCGAACACCTCGGCCGCAAGGTACGAGAAGAGCGGTCCCCCGGGACGGCGGATCCGCTCCAGCGCGGTGCTGCGTGCTTCCGGGGGGACGCCGCGGAGGGTCTCGACCGCGAGCCGGACTGCCGCCGGCCAGCCGCCGGTCGCGTGGTACAGCTCTTCGGACGTCCCGTCGCTCCGGGGCCCCGCGAGGGCCTCGAGCAGCTCGTGCGTTTCACGGACGTCGAAGGTGAGGTCGGAGCCGGAGATCTCGACCACCTGGCCCTGGCCGCGCAGTCGCTCGATCGGGAAGGGCAGCTCGGTGCGCGACGCGAGGATGAGGTGAAGCCGGGCGGGAGCCTGCCGGCAGAGCGACTCGAGGAGCTGGAGCGCTCCGGCCGACCCGGCCAACTCGTGCATGTCGTCGACCACGAGGGCGAGGTCGCGGCTGAGCTGGTCCTGGAGCGCCTCGCAGACGAGCGCGGCGAAGCCGCGTGCTCGCGCCGGCTCGTCCTGCTCCGCCCCTGGGCCTGCTGCGGAGATGACCGCTCCCGCAATGTCTGCCGGGAGTCCCGGGATGCGGAGGCGCAGCGCGTCTGTGACTCCTCGGGCGAACGCGGCCAACGACGCGTCCTCGGGGGAGCAGCCGTACCACGCACAGTGCGCGTCTTCAGCCCACGCCGCGAGCAGCGTCGACTTGCCGTACCCCGCCTCCGCCACGACCGTCGTCAGGCGGCGCTCGAGCGCGCCTTCGAGGAGCGCGTGCAGCCGATCCCGTCGAAGCCGCGCGGCAGGCGCGGCCGGCGGGAGGAGCTTCGTCACCGTGGTCGAGCCGGACGGGGCCGGCACGACCGTTCCGACAACCGATTCCATGTGCGGTCTTCACAGGATAGGACGGTTTTGTGAGCAGATCCCGTCCATGAGCAGATCCCGCATGCACCCGCGGACGACCTGGCGCCCGACTACCCTGCCGGCAGGCGCCCGTAGCTCAGTGGACAGAGCGGCGGACTTCTAATCCGCGGGTCGGAGGTTCGAATCCTCCCGGGCGCATCCCCGGAGTGAGCGCACACCTGCTGGTCAAACTCGTTCGTTGTGCCCGAGACTGATCCCAGGGCTCCAAAACGGCCCTAGTATCAGCGTTGCCTTCTCGAGTGCCAGCACGAGCGTTGCCTGAGCTGCGTTCAACTGCGTAGGGGATCCGAATGGCAGACGACAAGACGAATGCGTCCAAGCTCATAGACGAGAGGATTAGTGAGCTGGGCGACTGGCGCGGCAAGACGCTGAGCAGGGTGCGAGGAATCATCAAGGACGCGGACCCCGACATCGTCGAGGAGTGGAAGTGGGTGAAAGCCACGAACCCGGGAACACCGGTCTGGTCCCGCGACGGGGGTATCTGTACTGGTGAGACCTACAAGAACGTGGTCAAGCTGACCTTCTTCAAGGGTGCTGCCTTGAACGACCCTTCAGGTCTGTTCAACTCCAGCCTCGACGGGAAGGTCAGACGCGCCATCGACATCAAGGAAAACGACGAGATCGACGAAGATGCGCTGAAGAATCTCGTTCGTGAAGCGGTGGCGCTGAATCTAGGTTGAAAGCGCTCGGCAGGGCGTGCGAATCCCGACAATTGGACGCACGCTCGTAGAAGGTGACCCCGGAGGTCGGCTCAGGTGACATGAGGGTTCTCCACGCGGAGGAACCCATGGCCCCGAAGCAGCCGAGCAGATCGTCCGCAAGCCCCGCCGGCGAGCGCATGCCCTCCCAAGGGGTGCGTCTGGAAAGATCGAGTGATGGACTACGTGGTCGTCGGAGCGGGTGCAATCGGAGGCACCGTTGGCGCTCGCCTCGTCCGTCGCGGGCACGACGTCGTCTTCGCCGACGTCGATTCCGAGCACGTCGCGGCGATGAACGAGCACGGCCTCTCCGTCGAGGGGCCGGTCGAGGAGTTCACGGTGCCTGCTCGGGCAGTTCACCCGGGCGATCTGCGCGATGGTCTCGGACGTGTGCTCCTCGCCGTAAAGGCACACGACACGGAGTCCGCGGTGACGAGCATCGCGCCTCACCTCGCACCGGACGGCTTCGTCGTGTCGCTCCAGAACGGATTGAACGAGCCTGCGATCGCAGAAGCCGTCGGAGCAGCCCGAACCGTCGGCGCGTTCGTGAACTTCGGAGCCGACTACCTCGGTCCGGGGCGCATCCTTGTCGGGGGCCGGGGCACCTTTCGTGTCGGCGAGATCGACGGGGACCGAAGTGAGCGCGTCCTTCAGCTCGCCGAGGACCTCGACGACGCCGAGGTGACGGACAACATCCTCGGGTACCTGTGGGCGAAGGAGGCGTACGGCGCGATGCTCTTCGCGACGGCAGTCTCGGATCTCTCGATAGCCGACGCGCTGGCGGAGCCGCGCTACCGATCGCTCTACCTCCGGCTTGCCGACGAGGTGCTCGCCTGCGCCACCGCGCGCCCGGAGGCGTTCGACGGGTTCGACCCGGCCGATCTCGATGGCTCGCTCGAGCGCCTCGTCGCGTTCAACCGACGCTCGGCGAAGACGCATTCCGGCATCTACCGGGACCTCGCGGTTCGAAAGCGACGTGCCGAGACGGCGATGTTCGATGCGGTCGAGGGTCCCTTGCTCTCGCGGACTCTCGCGCTCGTGCACGAGATCGAGGAGGGGAGGAGGGTCTGCGAGGTGGCGAACCTCGAGCTCCTCGCCGCCTACGACCGTTGTCTGGTCGAGGGTTCGCGACTCAACGCCGTCACAGCGCTGCTCGAGCCGTCCGAGCGGGCATCGGAGGGACCGTTGCACGGGGTACCGGTCGCGATCAAGGACAACATCGATGTGAAGGGCGTCGTCACGACGAACGCGTCCACCGTCGGCGTACCTCCAGCGGCGGAGAGCGATGCACCTGTCGTCGCGCGTCTCCGCGATGCCGGCGCCGAGCTCCTGTGCAAGGCGAACCTGCTCGAATATGCCGCCGGCAGCGTCAACCCCGCGTACGGGATGACGTACAACCCCCACGATCCCGGCAGGACCTCAGGTGGGTCGAGCAGCGGCTCCGCCGCACTCGTTGCCGCGGGTGTCTGCGACTTCGCACTCGGCACGGACACGGGCGGCTCGATCCGGATACCGGCCGCGTACTGCGGCATCGTCGGGCTGAAGCCAACGTTCGGGCTCGTGCCGATCGAAGGCGTCTTTCCGCTGGCCCCGACGCTCGACCATGTCGGGCCGCTGACGCGCACCGCCGCGCAGGCGGCTGCGCTCCTTGCCGTGCTCTCTGGTCGCCCATGCGAGCTCGCTTCGGTGGCGGGACTTCGTATCGGTGTCCTTCGCCGTCATGTCGACGACCCGGCTGTCGAGGACGGTGTACGAACTTGCGTGGAGGATGCGTTCGAACGGCTTCGGAGCGCCGGTTTCGAGCTCCTCGACGTCGACATACCGCAGCTCGATCTCGCAGATGAGACGATCGGGACCATCGTCGTCAAGGAGGCATACGACGTGCATCGGGATCTCTTCGAACGGGAGGGCGACGGCTACGGTCCGGGTACGCGCGCGGTCATCGAGGCGGGCAAGGACGTCGATGCCGAGCGGTACGAGGGCGCTCTCGCCGACCGGCGCCGGATCGCCGACGGCTTCGCGCGCGCGTTCGAGGAGGTCGACGTGCTCGCCAACCCGACGGTTGCCTACACGGCGCCTCACGAGGATCCTCCGGTCGGGACGCCCGAGGGGGACGTCGAGGGACGCTTCACGGGCCCGTACAACCTCGCCGGCCTCCCGGCGGTGTCGGTCCCCTGTGGGCTCGCAGAGCACGAACTGCCCGCCGGCCTGCAGCTGGCGGGGCCTGCGGGCGCCGATGCGCTCGTGCTCTCGGTCGCCGTCGAGCTCGAGGGGCTGCAGGCATGAGGATCGCCGACTGCAACTGGATGCAGATCGAGTCTTACCTCGAGCACGACGACCGGATCGCTCTCCCGCTCGGCTCGGTCGAGCAGCACGGCTATCTCTCGCTTGCCGTCGATGCCATCCTCGCCGAGCGCGTCGCCGTCGAGGCCGCCGAGCCGCTCGGTGTGCCAGTGCTGCCGGTGCTCGCGTATGGCCTGACTCCGTACTTCGCTGCTTACGCCGGCAGCCCGACCCTTACCGTCGAGACCTACCGGGCCGTCATCCGTGATCTGCTCGCGTCGCTCTACGGACAGGGCTTTCGGCGATTCCTGCTCGTGAACGGCCACGGCGGGAACGACGCAGGTCACACTGCAGGCGAAGCGCTCGAATCCGAGCACGCTGACGCGCGCGTCGTTTGGCACAACTGGTGGAACGCGCCGCGCACGTGGGACGTCGTGCGACGCATCGATCCGGACGCCAGCCACGCCTCCTGGCTCGAGAACTTCCCCTGGACACGCCTCGAAGGCGTCGAGCTGCCGCAGCAGCGAAAGCCGATGCAGGACATCTCGCACATGCGGGCGCTCGATCCCGCCGACGTCCGGGAGATGCTCGGCGACGGCTCGCTGGGCGGCCTGTACGAGCGCCCGGACGAAGACGTCCTGCGGGTCTGGCAGGCGGGCGTCGAGGAGGTGCGCGACGTGCTCGCACACGGGTGGAGCCGGCGTGCCTGACTTCCACGGGAGGACTGCGCTCGTTACCGGTACGGCGCATGGAATCGGCAAGGGCATCGTGGAGGCACTCGCAGCGCATGGCGCAACGGCGCACGGCGTGGACAAAGACGAGGCCGATGTCACGGACCCCGAACAGGTTGCAAGCCTCGTCGAGCGGATCGGCCCGGTCGACATCCTCGTCAACAACGCTGGCGGCGTCTGCGGGCAGGTCGGAAGGCCACTCGAGGAGATACCGGACGACGATTGGCAAGAGATCGTCGACGCCAACCTGACCAGTACTTTCGTGTGCACGAGGGCTGTCGTTCCGGGCATGAAGGAAGCCAGGTACGGACGCATCGTGAACATCTCGTCCGGCGCCGGACGGAGCGTGAGCCTGACGGGCATCCAGGCCTACGCGAGCGCGAAAGCCGGGCAGATCGGCCTCACGCGGCAGACCGCGCACGAGCTCGGCCCCTTCGGGATCACCGTGAACAGCATCGCTCCCGGATTCGTGCTCTCGAATCCGACGACCGTGGAACAGTGGGAGAGCTACGGCGACGAGGGACAGCGCGCGCTCGTCGCGGGCATTGCGGCGCGCCGTCTCGGGACGCCGGAGGACATCGCCAACGGCGTGTTGTTCTTCGCGGCCGAGGAGTCGTCCTGGGTGACCGGCCAGGTCCTGTCGATCGACGGTGGATACGCGATCTTCTGAGTCCCAAGGGAGCTCAGAGCCCCTTGCGGCGTCGCGTTTGCCCAACCCCGCTCGCGTGTGCGATAGTCGCCACAAGCTGCTCGCACCCCGAAAGCAGCACCACTAAGGCAAGGAGTAGGCATGCTCAGGAGGAGAATCGCCGCGACCCTCGCCTTCGCTTTCGCGCTCTCGGTGGCCGCCATGCTCGGCCTCTCGGCGAGCGCCGGCGAGGCTCAATCTCCGAAGCGTGGAGGCGAGCTTCGGATTGCCCGCATCGAAGACTCGCAGTCGTTCGACAAGACGACCGTCTTCCAGAACGAGTCGCTCTGGCTCATTCAGCAGATCAACGAGTCGCTCTACACGTCTACACCGAACGGCAAGAGCGTCAGGCCATGGCTCGCGACGGGCTACTCCGTGTCGAACGGCGGCAAGCGGTACACGTTCCGCCTGCGCCGCGGGGTGCGTTTCTCGAACGGGCAGCCCATGACCTCTGCGGACGTCAAGTTCTCGATCGACGACGCCCGCGCGCAGGCGCAGGGCTGGGGCTTCCTCGATGTGGCGATCAAGAACGTGCAGACGCGCGGCCCGTACACCGTGGTCGTGAACCTCAAGTATCGGTGGGTGCCCTTCATCGCCGACATCGCGCTCTTCGCGAACGGGATCATCCCGAACAAGTTCGCGGGCCAGACGCGCGCTCAGTTCTACAAGCACCCGATCGGCACCGGGCCGTTCATGTGGGACAAGCGCGTCGTGGGTCAGTCGGTGACGTTCAAGCGGAATCCGTTCTACTGGCAGCGAGGAAAGCCGTATCTCGACTCGGTGACATGGACGTACGTCAGCGACCAGAACACCCGTGAGCTGCAACTCCGCGGAGGCCAGATCGAGGTGAACGAGTTCCCGCCGTTCAACGCGATCAAGAAGCTCCGCAACACGCCCGGCGTCACGATGAGGCTGTTCCCGTCGACGAGGACGGACTACCTCCTCATGAACCAGTCGTATGCACCGCTCGCGGATCGCAACGTCCGTCGTGCGATCTCGTATGCGATCGACCGTCGAGCCATTGTGCGGTCCGTCCTGTTCGGCTTCGGCCAGCCGGCGAACTCGTTCATGCCGCCCCAGGTGCCCTACTACGACCCGAAGTCGCCCGGGATCCAATACAGCCTCGCCAGGGCGAGGGCCGAGCTCGCGAAGTCGAAGTACCCGAACGGCTTCAAGGTCGAGCTCCAGGTCGGCAAGGGCGAGCAGGTCGACAACGCGATCGGTCAGATCCTGCAGGAGTCGCTGCGAAGGCTCGGCATCACGGTCACCTTCAGGCAAGCCGACACGAGCACGGCCTTCTCCAACATCCAGGAGGGGAAGTACCAGCTCGGGTTCAGCTACTGGACGATGGACATCGCCGATCCGGACGAGCTCGTGACATTCGCGGTCGACCCGAAGGGCGGCGGCGCGAACTCGTTCTTCACCGGCTACAACAACCCGGCCGTCGTCAAGCTCTCACAGCGGGCGCAGAAGGAGACGAACTCCGCGAAGCGACGCGGCCTGTACCGGCAGATCCAGCGAATCGCGGCCCAGGACGCGTTCATGGGCTTCCTCTACTACTCGCCGTTCCGATACGCGTACTCCAAGAAGGTGCACGGCTTCTTCGTGTACCCGCTCGGGAACTATCACCTGGAGGATGCCTGGATCGACTAGATCGACGCTGACCCCGAGGGCATGAAGAGGTGAGCCTCGCCGGCTACACCGCCAGGCGCCTGCTGCACATGATCCCGATTGCCCTCGGGGTCACGCTCCTCGTCTTCTTCCTCATCCACCTCGTCCCGGGCGACCCCGCCCGGACGATGCTCGGCAACAGGGCAACCCCCGAGCGGGTGGCCCTTCTCCACGAGGAATGGGGGCTCGACGAGCCGCTTCCGACCCAGTACTGGCGCTTCCTCACCCGACTCGCGCACGGAGACCTCGGCTCCTCGCTGTTCTACAGCGTTCCGGCCGGCCGTCTGGTCCTCGAGCGCCTGCCCGTCACGCTCTGGCTCATCGGGCTCGGCACCCTGCTCTCGGTCGTGATCGCGATACCTCTCGCGACGATCGCCGCTGCCCGGCGGGATCGGCCCACCGACCATGTCGTCCGGGCAGTACCGCTCGTCGGGTTCGGCTTCCCGCAGTTCTGGATCGGGATCATGCTCCTGTTCGCGTTCTCGCTCAACCTGGGACGCGCGTTCCCCGTCGGAGGCTACGGCGAGGGCTTCTTCGGGCACCTCCACTCGATGTTCCTGCCGGCCCTGACCATCGCGATCGGGATCTCGCCGATCCTCATCCGGAGTCTCCGTGCGAGCCTGCTCGAGGTACTCGAGTCCGACTACGTCGCAACGGCGCGCTCGAAGGGGCTCCCCGAACGGCGCGTGCTCGTGCGGCACGGCCTCCGCAACGCGCTGATCTCAATGGCCACAGTGCTCGGCGTGAACATCGGCTTCCTCGTGGGTGCGACGCTCGTGGTCGAGCAGGTCTTCGCTCTGCCCGGGCTCGGACAGCTGATGCTCAACTCGATCTTCCAGCGCGACTTCCCGCTCGTCCAGGCCATCACGCTCGCATTCGCCGTGATGGTCGTTCTCGTCTACCTGATCACGGACATCGTCCACGCGCTTCTCGATCCGCGGGTGCGGTTCGAGTGACGACGGTCGCTGTACCCGTCGAAGCACCCGTCGTCGCCGAGCACCGCGGCTTCCGGCAGCGCTGTTATCGGACGCCGTCGTTCGTCGCCGGAGCGTCGATCCTCGGCGGGATCGTGGTCCTGGCGATCCTGGCGCCAATCGTGACGTGGCACGACCCGTCCCAACAGGACCTGCTCAACATCCTCCAAGGCTCGTCCTGGAGTCATCCTCTCGGCACGGACGAGCTCGGCCGCGATGTCTGGACCCGGCTGGTCTACGGCGCCAGAACCGACCTCAGGGTCGCATTCCTCGCAGTCGTGTTCCCCTTCGTGTTGGGGACCATCGGCGGACTCATCGCGGGCTACTTCGGAGGCCGTGCGGACACCGTCGCGAACTGGCTCGTGAGCATCGTGGTCGCCTTCCCCTTCTACGTGTTGATCATCGCTCTCGTGTTCGCGCTCGGGCCGGGGACGCGCAACATCTACATCGCGATCACGATCGTCGGCTGGGTCTCGTACACGAGGATCGTGCGAGGTGAGGTCCTCGTGGCCAAGCGCCAGGATTACGTCCTCGCGGCGCAGGCGGGGGGTTTATCGAGTTTCCGAATTCTCCGTCGGCATCTCCTTCCGAACGTCATCACGCAGGCCGTCGTCTTCGCGATGTCCGACATCGTGCTCGTCATCCTGGCCATCGTCACGCTCGGCTACCTCGGTCTCGGAGTGCAGCCGCCGACCCCGGACTGGGGACGGATGATCGCCGACGGCCAGGGTTACCTGACGACGAACTGGCAGCTCTCGACGATTCCGGGGATCGCGGTCGTGATCACCGCGCTCGGGCTCTCGCTCCTCGCCGACGGGCTCGCCGACCTGCTACGGCCCGAATGACGGCTCCGCTGCTCGACGTTCGCGACCTTCGCGTCGAGTTCCGGCTCGCGCACGGATCGCTGCGAGCCGTGGACGGCGCCTCGTTCAGTGTCGCCGCCGGCGAGACGCTCGGCATCGTCGGCGAGTCGGGCTGCGGGAAGACGATGACGCTCCGCGCGCTCGTCCGGCTGCTTCCGCGAACCGCGAAGGTGATCGGCGGCTCGGTCCAGTTCGAGGGCGAGGACCTCGCCCAACTCGAGGAGAAGCGTCTGCGCGAGATCCGCGGCCGCTCCATCGCGATGGTCTTCCAGGAGCCGACGGCAGCACTGAACCCGGTCATGAAGGTGGGCGACCAGATCGCAGAAGGGCCGCTCGTTCGGCTCGGGCTCGGTAGACGAGCAGCACGTGAGCGCGCGCTCGAGCTGATGCGCATGGTCGGCATTCCCGATCCTGCGCGTAGGGTCGATGCCTACCCCTTCGAGCTGTCGGGCGGCCTCCGGCAGCGGGTGATGATCGCGATCGCGCTCTCCGGCGGGCCGAAGCTCCTGCTGTGCGACGAGCCGACGACCGCGCTCGACGTGACGATCCAGAATCAGATTCTGAGCCTGCTCTCGTCGTTGCAGGCGGAGCTCGGCCTGAGCGTGATCTTCGTCTCGCACGATCTCGCAGTCATTGCCCAGACCTGCCAGAAGGTCGCTGTGATGTATGCCGGCCAGGTGGTCGAGTACGGGCCGATCGAGGCCGTCTTCAGGGAGCCACGTCACCCGTACACCCTCAGCCTGCTCCGGTCGGTGCCGCAAGTCGAGGTCGTGCGGGAGACGCTGTCGACGATCCCGGGCTCGCCCCCCGACCTTGCAGCTCCGCCGCCCGGGTGCCGCTTCCACCCCCGCTGCCCGTTCGTGCAGGCCGATTGCGTGAGCGGCGAGTTCCCGCTCCGCCCGCTCGGTGCGAGTCGATCGACGGCGTGCATCCACCACGAGGAATGTCTCGCAGACGTGCGTCGGCAGCCGGTGGTTGCGGGTGACTGAGCCCCTGCTCGACGTTCGTGGGCTGGCGATGCGCTTCCCTCTCCGAAGCGGTCTCGGTCGCCGGCTCCGCGGCGAGCCACGACTGGAGCTACGTGCCGTCGACGGCGTCGATCTGGAGGTCCAGCAGGGCGAGACGGTGGGGCTGGTGGGGGAGTCGGGATGCGGCAAGACGACGCTCGGGCGCTGCATCGTCGGGCTCTACGAGCCGACCGCGGGGGAGGTGCGCTTTCGCGGGGAGACCCTTCCGGCGAAGCGAGACCGGCCGACTCGCCGGCAGATGCAGATGGTCTTCCAGGATCCGTACTCGTCGCTGAACCCGCGCATGACCGTCCGTCAGATGCTGCACGAGCTCTTGACGGTGCACCGCGTCGTTCCGAAGGCGCGCGTCGACGACCGCTGCGCCGAGCTGCTCGACCTCGTAGGCCTCAGCCCCCGCTCTCTCGACGCGTACCCGCGCCAGTTCTCGGGCGGTCAGCGTCAGCGAGTCAGCATCGCTCGAGCGCTCGCCCTCGAGCCTGCGCTCCTCGTTGCCGACGAGCCGGTGTCTGCCCTGGACGTCTCGGTGCAGGCGACCGTCCTGAACCTGCTCGAGGAGCTGAGGGACAAGCTTGCGCTGAGCATCCTCCTGATCGCCCACAACCTGGCGATCGTCCGGCACACGTGCGACCGCGTTGCCGTCATGTACCTCGGGCGTATCGTCGAGACCGCGCCGACCGCAGCGCTCTTCTCCGATCCACGGCATCCGTACACGCAAGGGCTGCTGCGCGCCGTTCCCAGGCTGGCGCCCGGCCGCGCGCGCGCAGCAGTCGCCGTCGTCGGCGATCCGCCGAGCCCGGTCGAGCTCCCGAGCGGTTGCCGCTTCCATCCGCGCTGCCCGATAGCGCAGGAGCCGCTCTGCCACGACGTCGACCCCGAGCTCCGTGGCGGCGACGGGCGCGACCATCGCGCAGCGTGTCACTTCGCCTGGGTCGAGAAACCCGAGAGCCACGTACCCGAGGTCGAACTGGACCAGGAGTCCGCGTGATCGAGCGCGGCGTCCTTTGCTTCGAACCGTCCGCCTGACGATGCTTGACGCGTTTTCGGCCCCCGTTTAGGGTGGCCTCACCTCGGCGGGCAACGCGAGGGACTGCGATGACACGACTGGCTGAGCCCTCTTCGGCTCCTCGATCGCTCTGCGGCGCATGCTCGCGCTGATCGCCTCGTCCGGCTGGTGGCAGTTCGGGATAACGCTGGGCGTCGTCGTGATCGCGATCGCCGCGGTGATCGTCATCACGATCGTGCTCCTCGCGATGAAGATCGCGAAGCAGGCGAAGGCGGCCGAGGCGGCGGTTGAAGTAGTGAGGCAGCAGACCGCCGAGCTCGAGGGCATCGGGCGGATCAACGACTCGGGCGTGCGGATCCTCCACTCTGCGCGCGCGCTCAGGAAGGTGGCGGTCGGGAAGTGACCACGCTCGCGCTGTCCTTCAACGAGTACTGGGTGATCTCCCTGGCCATCGCCGCCGTCGCGGCGGCGGCCGTCGCGCTCCTGCTCGTCGCGCTCGTGCTGACGGTCCGGCGCATCGAGCGCTCGGTCGACGGCTTGCTCGAGGTCGCGGGCAAGGTCGGCGCGAACACCGCGAACATCCCGCAGCTCGAGGCGACGGCGCCGGTGCTGGCGCTGATCGTGGACGAGGCCATCGTCCAGGACGGCTACATGAACGCCCTCACGGACGGGTTCGGTGCGGCGTGAGCGACCTGGACCTCCTCATCCTCCTGAGCGTCGTGCTGGCGGCGGTCGTCGTGGCCGTCGTCGCCGTCGCGCTGATCGAGGTACGCCGGGGGCTCACGAGGATCTCCGAAGGGCTGGCGACGCTCGGCTCCGCGCTGCAGGACGTCGAGTCGCAGCACCTGCGGCCACTCGAGCCGGCGGTGACGGCCATCAACGCGCAGTTCGACACCATCCTCGGCGCGTTTCCGGGCATCGCTCGCAAGGCCGCGATCGTGGCCGAGAGGAGGCCGCAGTGATCCTCTGGTGGATCGGGAACGTCGTTCTGCTCGCGGTCGTCTTGCCGGTCGTGATCTACCTGCTCCGCGGCGTGCTCGACGCCGCCAGGAGCATCGTCCCGAGCGTGCAGCAGATCGCCACCGTGGCTGCCGCAGGGTCGAAGGACCTCGACGCCGCCGCACTGCTCTTGACGACGCAGGATCAGGTGAAGCAGACGATCGCGGTAGCCGCCGATTACGGCGGCTCTCTGGACGTGATTCTCGACGACGCTCCTCCCGAGGACGGGCGATGAACGCGGCCGGCTTCGTCACGATCCTCGCCGTCGCCCTCATCGTCCTCGCGCTCGTCTACTACCTCGTCTCCGTGATCGTGCAGCTCCGCAAGATCACCGCCGGCCTCGACGAGGCCATCGTCGGTGTGAGCGGGATCGTGGAGAAGAGCGCGCCGGTCAACGACGTCGTGACGACGATCAACGGGCAGCTCGACGCGGGCGTCGACCTGCTCGAGGGCCTGTTGGTGAAGAAGGCCGGCCTGGTCGACGCCGTCGGTCTCGTGGACGGCCTCTATCCCGGGGCAGCTGCCGCCGGGCTCAGGAACTTCCCGGAGAGCGTCACGATCACGACGCCGCGCATCGGCGAGGTCTATACGAAAGGGACACTCACGCTCGCACGGCTCGGTCGCGAGGCGCCGATCGCCGCCGGGAACCCGGCCGGCCCAGCCCTCCGCGACGTCGAGCGGGGAAGCCTCGCGGCGCGGATGCTGTATCCCGAGATCCGGCAGTCAAGGCCGGAGTCCCTGCCGAGGTCTCCCGTCATCGGCACCGACGCGCCGGTCCAGTACGAGGAGCGGGAGGACATCGGGAAGCCGCGGAAGCAGATGCCCGGGCACGTGGCGTCCCCCGATCCGGAAGCGGCCTAGATGGTCGATCGGAAATTCACGCGGGCCGGCTGGCGGCCACGACACGGCGCCGGATCGACACTCGCGCGCGTCGCACAGGCGTCCAGCCTGCACGACGCGTACGTGCGACGCCCGGCTTGGTCGTGACCGCCCCCGGCTGCGCGCCAATTTCCGATCGACCATCCGCTCGCAAGCCTGCGGTGCGAGGCTCCTCTGCATCGGCGCCGAACCTCCTCGAGGCCTTTTCCGTACTCTGAGACGAAAGGAGCCCTGTGCAGACCCCTGCGGCATTCGAATACGAGCGCGCGACCAGTGTGGAGGGCGCGATCGCCGCGCTGCAGCGGCTGGGCTCCGACGCACGCATCATCGCCGGTGGACACAGCCTCCTCCCGATGATGAAGCTCCGGCTGGCGAAGCCGAAGCACCTGATCGACATCAACGACCTCGCCGAGCTCGCGTACATCGATGAGGAGGGCGACGAGGTACGCATCGGGGCGCTGACCCGGCACGTGCAGCTGCAGACGTCGGACGTGCTCGCCCGCCACTTTCCGCTGTTTCGCGACGCCGAGGATGTCATCGCCGACCCGGTCGTGCGCAACCGCGGAACCATCGGTGGCTCGCTCTGCCAGGCGGATGCGGCGGAGGACCTCGCGGCCGTTTGTGCGGCGGTCAAGGCCAAGGCTGTTATCCGTGGCGCCGCCGGCGAGCGCGTCGTCTCGATGGAGGACTTTCACGTCGGCCCGTACCAGACGGCGGTAGGCGACGGCGAGATGCTCACCGAGATCCGCCTTCCGCTCCGGCCGGGCGGCGGCAGCGCGCACGAGAAGGTCGAGCGCCGGGCCGGAGACTGGGCGATCGCCGCTGCGTCGGCCGCAGTCTGGATCGAAGACGGGAAGATCGCCGACGCGGGGCTCGCGCTCAGCGCGGTCGGGCTCACCACCATCCATCTCCCGCGCGCCGAGGAGCTCCTTCGGGGCCAGGCTCCGTCGGAGGAGCTCTTCGCGCAGGCCGGTGAGGTCGCGTCGGCAGACTGCTCGCCGACTCCGGACGGACGAGGGCCCGTCGACTACAAGCGCCATCTCGCCGGCGTCCTCACGCAGCGTGCCCTGGGCCGTGCCGCTGCTCGTGCTGTCGGACAGGAGGCCTCATGAACGTCTCGATATCGATCAACGGCGAGCAGGTCGCCCGCGAGATCGAGCCGCGCCAGCTGCTCGTGCACTTCATCCGCGAGACGGACGGCCTCACCGGAACGCACTGGGGCTGCGACACCTCGAACTGCGGCGCCTGTGTCGTGCTGATGGACGGCGCGCCGGTCAAGTCCTGCACGATCCTCGCCGCCATGTGCGAGGGGCACGAGATCCGCACCGTCGAGTCCCTCGAGGTCGACGGCCGGCTCGACCCGGTCCAGATGGGCTTCCACGAGCAGCACGCCCTCCAGTGCGGGTTCTGCACGCCGGGGATGCTGATGACCGCGCGCGCCCTGCTGGACGAGAGCCCGGACCCGAGCGAGCAGGAGATCCGCGTAGCGATCTCGGGCGGAATCTGCCGTTGCACGGGCTACAAGAACATCGTCGGTGCCATCCGCTGGGCCGCCGAGTACGAAGCCGCCGCTAAACGGGAGGTGCCAGCGTGACCGTCGTCGAGAACCTTCCGAGCCAGAAGACCGAGCGCCCCATCGGCTTCGGCCGCCTGAAGCGCAAGGAGGACGCGCGCTTCATCCGCGGCCAGGGGCGCTACCTCGACGACATCCGGCTGCCGGGGATGGTGCACGGCGCGATGTTGCGCAGCCCGTATGCGCACGCGCGCATCGTCTCGATCGACACGTCGCGGGCGCTCGCGCACCCGAATGTCGCCGCGGTCATCACCGCCAAGGACCTGGAGACACTCGGGCTCGCGTGGATGCCGACGATCTCCTACGACACGCAGGCCGTGCTCGCGGGCGACAAGGTCCGCTTCCAGGGGCAGGAGGTCGCGTTCGTGATCGCTACCGACGAGTACTCCGCGAACGACGCGCTCGAGCTGATCGACGTCGAGTACGAGCCGCTGCCCGCGATCGTCAACGCCCGCAAGGCGCTCGACCCCGACGCGCCGCTGATCCGTGACGACAAGGCCGGGCAGCGAGACAACCTCGCGAGCCCGACCTGGGAGGCGGGAGACGAGGGGGCGACGAACCGCGCGTTCGCCGAGGCCGACACCGTCGTGACGCGGGACATCATCTATCCCCGCTGCCATCCGGCACCGCTCGAGACCTGCGGGATGATCGCCGACTTCAACCCGGAGACCGGCCAGCTCGACATCTACAACGGCAACCAGGCGCCGCACGCCCATCGCACGGTCTACGCGCACGTCGCCGGGCTCGCGGAGCACATGATCCGGGTCATCACCTCCGACATCGGAGGCGGGTTCGGCAACAAGGTGCCCGTGTACCCGGGCTACGTGTGTGCGATCGCCGGCTCGATCGTGGCCGGCGTCCCGGTGAAGTGGGTCGAGAACCGCACCGAGAACCTCGTGTCGACCGGGTTCGCGCGCGACTACGTCATGCACGCCGAGATGTGCTCGAAGGACGGCAAGATCACCGGCCTCAAGGTCGACGTCATCGCCGACCACGGCGCCTTCGACTCGACCGCGCAGCCGACGAAATTCCCGGCCGGCTTCTTCCACATCGTCTGCGGTTCCTACGACCTCCAGGCCTCCCACGTGAAGGTCAAGGCGGTCTACACGAACAAGGCGCCGGGAGGCGTCGCCTACCGCTGCTCGTTCCGCATCACGGAGGCCGTCTACCTCGTCGAGCGGATGGTCGATGCGCTCGCGCTCGAGATGAAGGTCGACCCGATCGAGCTGCGGATGCGGAGCTTCATCGCGCCCGAGCAGTTCCCGTACGAGACGACCACCGGCTGGACGTACGACTCCGGCAACTACGCGGAGACGATGCGCGTCGCGATGGATATCGCCGGCTACGAAGACCTGCGCCGCGAGCAGGAGGAGAAGCGTGCCCGCGGCGAGCTGATGGGCATCGGCGTGTCCTTCTTCACCGAGGGCGTCGGCGCCGGGCCACGCAAGCACATGGACATCCTCGGGCTGGCCATGAACGACGGCGCCGACCTGCGCGTGCACCCGTCGGGCAAGGCGGTGGTCTCGATCAGCGCCCAGACGCAGGGGCAGGGCCACGAGACGACGTTCGCGCAGATCGTCGCCGAGGAGCTCGGCATCCCACCCGAGGACGTCGAGGTCCGCCACGGCGACACCGACCGCTCTCCGTACGGGCTCGGCACCTACGGCAGCCGCTCGACGCCGGTCTCCGGAGCGGCCGTTGCGGTCGTCTCGCGCAAGGTGCGCGACAAGGCGCGGCTGATCGCGTCCACGATGCTCGAGGCGAGCCCGGACGACCTCGCGTGGGAGAAGGGCCGCTGGTACGTGAAGGGCGACCCCGAGAAGGGCGCGCTGATCGAGGACATCGCGGTCCGTGCGTACAGCGGCGAGCCGATGCCGGAAGGGATGGAGGGCGGGCTCGACGCGCAGGTCATCTACGACCCGCCGAACCTCACGTACCCCTACGGCGCGTACATCGCGGTCGTCGACATCGACCCGGACACCGCCGAGGTCAAGGTCAGGCGCTTCATCGCGGTGGACGACTGCGGCGTGCGCATCAACCCGATGGTCGTCGACGGCCAGATCCACGGCGGCCTCGCCGAGGGCATCGGCATCGCGCTGATGGAGGTCCTCACGTTCGACGAGGAGGGCAACTGCCTCAACTCGTCGTTCGCGGATTACCTGATCCCGACCGCGCTCGAATGCCCCGACTTCGAGCTCGGCGAGACCGTCACGCCGTGCCCGCACCACCCGCTCGGGGCGAAGGGCGTCGGCGAGTCGCCGAACGTCGGCTCGCCGCCCGCGATCGTGAACGCGGTCATCGACGCCCTGCACTCCTCCCATGGCGTCGACCACATCGACATGCCCTGCACCCCGGCCCGCGTCTGGGCTGCGATGCAGGGACGACCCGAGCCTCCGCAATGACGTTCGGCGCCGTGTCTCCGCGAGCACAGGAGCTCGCCGCAGAGGGCACGGCGTTCGTGGTCGCGACGGTCGTGCGCGCGCAGCGCCCGACGAGCGTGAAGGCGGGTGATGTCGCGCTCGTTCTCGCCGACGGCACGATCGAGGGTTTCGTCGGCGGCGTGTGCACGCAGGCGAGCGTCCGTGCCTACTCGCTGAAGGCGTTCGAGACCGGGGAGGCGCTGCTCCTGCGAGTTCTCCCCGAAGGCTCGGTGGGCGAGCGGGACGGAATCGGTGTCGAGGCCGCGAACGAGGAGGGAGCCGTGACGGTCCAGAACACGTGCCTGTCGGGCGGCGGGATCGAGGTCTTCCTCGAGCCGGTGGTCCCGGCGCCGCGCGTCCTCGTCGTCGGCGACACGCCGATCGCGACCGCGGTCCGGTCGCTCGGCCCGGGGCTCGGGCTCGACCTCGTCGTCGTCGAGGCGGGGGCTCCCGAGCCCGCTTCCGGCGACCTCGCGCTCGTCGTCGCCTCGCACGGGCGCGACGAGCTGCACGTTCTCCGCCGCGCCCTCGAGGCGGGCGTTCCGTATGTCGGCCTCGTCGCCAGCCGCAAGCGCGGCGCCGGCGTGCTCGCGGACCTGCGTGCCGACGGGGTTCCGGAGGAGCAGCTCGGGCTGATCGACGTGCCCGCCGGCATCGACGTCGGAGCCCAGACCCCCGCAGAGATCGCGCTCTCGATCCTCGCGACCGTGGTCGCCGTGCGTCGCGGGAAGCACGCCGTCGCGTCGGCCGAACGCGCAGACGTCCCCGTGCTCGCGAGCGTGCCGAGCCCCGCTCCGTCCGCTCCGCTGGCGATCGACCCGATCTGCGGGATGACGGTCGCCGCCGTCGCGAGCACGCCCTCGGTCGTGCACGAGGGCGAGACGGTCTACTTCTGCTGCGACGGATGCCGGGCCGCGTTCGAGGCGCGGCACTCCGCGCAGGCCCTATGAGCCCCGGCGGGGCCACGGGCGACGCCGCCGACGAGGTCCGCGCTCTCGTACCCGACATCGAGACGCTCGCTCTGTGCCTCGCCGACGTCGACTACCTCGTCGACGAGGGCCTGGCGACCTCGATGTTCCTCAGCCTGCGCCTCCCGCAGCCGCTGCTGCTCGAGGGCGAGGCGGGCGTCGGCAAGACCGAGGCCGCGAAGTCGCTGGCGCTCGTCCTCGACACCCCGCTCGTTCGCCTGCAGTGCTACGAGGGCATCGACGCAGCGGAAGCGCTGTACGAGTGGAACTACCCCCGACAGCTCCTCAGCATCCGGCTCGCCGACTCCCGTGACTCGCCTCTCGAGGAGGAGCAGCTCTTCGGCCCCGAGTACCTGATCCGGCGCCCGCTCCTGCGCGCGCTCGAGCACCCGGGCCCGCGGCCCGCAGTGCTCCTGATCGACGAGATCGACCGTGCCGACGACGACTTCGAGGCGTTCCTGCTCGAGCTGCTCGCGGACGCCAGCGTGACGATCCCGGAGATCGGCACCGTGCGCGCGACGCATCCGCCCGCCATCGTCCTGACCTCCAACCGGACACGCGACCTGCACGATGCCGTCAAGCGCCGCTGCCTCTATCACCGGATCGAGTATCCGACCCCCGAGCGGGAGGTGGAGATCGTGCGCCGGCGCGTGAAGGGCTCGTCGGAGACGCTGGCCGTCCAGGTCGCGAACGCGGTCGCGCGCATGCGCGAGAGCGACGTGCAGAAGCCGCCGGGGATCGCCGAGTCGATCGACTGGCTGGCCGCGCTGAACCTCCTCGGCGTCGAGCGCCTGGACGTCGCGACGGTGGACCGGACGCTCGGGTCGGTGCTGAAGTACTCGGACGACCAGGAGGTGATCCGCGCGGCCGGCCTCGAGCAGCTCGTGCACGGCGGTGACTGACGCCCACGTGTCGGGCGGCGCGTTCGGCGTCGAGACGTTCGAGCTCGACCTCCCGCCGCTCGCCGGGGCGCTGAGCCGGCGGCTGCACGATGCCGGCCTCCCCGTGACCCCCGCCCGTGCTGCGGACTTCGCACATGCGCTCACCCTCGTCCGGCCGATCGCGCGCCGGCGGCTGTACTGGACCGCGCGCGCGGTGTTCGTGTCGGACCCGGGGCAGCTCAAAGCCTTCGACAGGGTGTTCTTCTCGATCTTCGGGCGGGCCGACGGGAGTCTCGAGCCCGAGGATGCTTGGTCCGCCGGCTCGGCGCCCGGCGACCGGTCGAGGCCCGAGTCGTCCCGCCGGGAGTCGGAGCTCGGAACGCTCCTGTCGTCGTCGGCAGCCGGCGAGCGCGACGACCAGGAGCCGGCCGAGCTCGACGTGCCAGTGGCGATGGCGAGCGACGAGGAGCTGCTCGGCCGCAAGAGCTTCGACGCGCTCGAGCCGCACGAGCTCGCCCAGCTCTTCCGGCTGATGTCGCGGCTCAAGCTCAAGACCCCGCTCCGCCTGACACGGCGCTACGAGAAGCGGCGCCGTGGCGATCGGGTCGATCTGCGGAGGACCCTACGCACCAGCCTGCGCACGGCGGGCGATCCGATCCGGCTCGCGCGGCGCCGCCGACGCGTCGCCCGCCGGCGGCTCGTGCTGCTCTGCGACATCTCCGGCTCGATGGAGCCGTATGCACGCGCCTACCTCCAGTTCCTGACCTGTGCCGCAGGGAGTGGTCCCAATGTCGACGCGTTCGTGTTCGCGACCCGGCTCACGCGCGTGACCCGCGCCCTTGCCTCGCGCAACCCCGAGCGCGCGATCCAGGCCGCCGCGGCCGCCGCGCCCGACTGGTCGAGCGGGACCCGGATCGGCGAGGCGCTTCGGACGTTCAACGACCGGCATGGGCGTCGCGGGATGGCGCGCGGGGCGGTGGTCGTGATCCTCTCCGACGGCTGGGAGCGCGGCGACCCGAAGCTCGTCGGACGGGAGCTCGAACGCCTCGCGCGCCTGGCGCACCGGATCGTGTGGGTCAATCCGCGAGTCGCGGCGGACGCCTTCTCCGTGCAGTCCAGAGGCATGGTGGCTGCGCTTCCGCACTGCGACGCGCTCGTGAGCGGCCACAGCTTCGAGGCGCTCGGCGAGGTCGTCGAGGCGATCGGGAGGGAGTGGTGCGAGCGTCGGCGATTGCAGCCCGCCGCGGTCGCCGCGGAAGAGCCCGAGCCCTGGCCGAGCGCTACCCCGGTCCCGGGCAGCTCGGTGGGGATGCCGAGCGGTTACGGCCCGAGCAGAGGGAACGTCACGCCAGGCTGGGTGACCGACGAATGAGCGAGACCGAGCCCAAGAGGTGCATCTTTCCGGGCTGCGAGCGCCCCGCCGTGCCTCCGCACCCGATGGGCGGACCGCAACCCGCATTCTGCGATCTCGAGGAGCACAACGCGCTGACCGCCCACCAGGAGCGCCAGCGCCTCGCGAGCGAGTCCTCGGGCGGCCCCGTCGGGAACGAGAGATGATCAGCAGGTCCCCGACCAGGAGGAGATGCGGCGATGGCTGACGAGGCTTACCGCGCGGTCTTTCTGCGCGTCCACCCGACCGGGAAGATGGTGCTCAGCCTGACCACCGAGTCCGACGGCAATGAAGCCGAGTACGCGCGACTCGTCGCCGACGAGCTCGGGGTCCCGGCGCTCGACGTGAAGGTCGTTGCCGCGGACACCGACCGCTTCGGTGTCGGCCACGGCTTCAACACGAGCCCGAGCGGCGGCACCCAGGCGGCGATTGTCAGCGCGGCGGGAAAGATCCGCGACAAGGCGCAGCTGCTCGCCGGGGCGGCTCTGGAGACGTCACCTGAGGCGCTCGAGTGGGTGAACGGGGCTTGGGTCGCGGACGGAAGTGACGCCACGCAGGCCAAGACGCTCGAGGAGATCGCCCTCTACGCGCACGGCACGGGCGTCCTGCCCCCGGGAGTCGAGGGCGGGCTCGACGCGCAGACCGTCTACCGGGACTGACCCTCGTCCTCCTGTCGGCCCATGCCTCGCGTGCGGACGTAGAGGAAGAGGAAGAACGACGTCACGAGCGCGAGGGGCAGCGCGGTCCCATTGGACACGTCCACGGCGACCATCCCGAACCAGAGGAAGAGAAAGAACACGAGCGCCCAGACGAAGCTCGAGATGCCCGGATCGACGATCGGAACGGGACGCCACTCGATCTCGAAGACGTCCGCCCAGTCCGGTGTCGCGGCTACCTGACCCACGCCCTCCTGCCACGTGGCATCGACTGCGATCGAGACCTCGTCGGCGACCTTCAGCGCCCCGAAGAGCGCCGAGTACGGCGTCATTCCCCAGTCGGACTGCCTGACGACCGCGCTGCCGCTGAGCCTGCCGTCGTCGCCGACGACGAGCTCGAGCTCGAGCGGATGGACGGTGCCGACGAGCGTCAGGTCGCCCTGCACAATCATCCGGCCGCCGTCGGCGGCCTGCACCGCGGTCGAGCGGAACTCGATCTCCGTCCCCTTCAGGATCTCGTCGTCGATCGTCTGCTCGATGTTCGCCTTGTCGTCGTCGCCGAGCGGCTGCATCCCGCCGAACCCGTCCTGCACGCGAAGGGACGACGCGTCGGCCTCGAGCACGAGGCTCGTCTGCGTGGGATCCTCGCCGACCTCGAGCGTGGCCTGCCACGACGCGACCTGAATCAGGAGGTCGTGCCCCGCCTGGGCCGCGGCCCCGCCGCGCCAGGTCCTGACCCGGAGCGCGCCGTTCTCGGGCCCGAACGTGTGCGTCCCTGCCGGGATCCCCATGGGTCGGCCGAGACTCTAAGACGCTTCGCTAAGGTCCGTCGCCATGGCGGTGGAGCTCGAGCATCCGTTCTCGACCTCGAAATCGATCGACGAGAGCTACGCAGCGATTCTCGACCTCGAGCGCGTGGTGCCGTGCGTCGAGGGAGCCAGCCTGCTCGGGACGACCGGGCCGGACTCCGTCGACACCCAGATCGACATCAAGTTGGGCGCGATGTCGATGCAGTTCACCGGCACGGTCGAGATCGTCGAGCAGGACGCCGAAGCGCACCGGGTGGTGATGGCCGTCAGGTCGAAGGAGGCCGGTGGTCAGGGGCACGCGGACGCGGACGTCGTGTTCGCGTTGAGCGACGGCGGAGGGACGATCCAGACCAACGCGCGCATCACGGGCAAGGCCGCGTCGATGGGCGAGGGAGTCGTCCACGGCGTGCTGGACGCGCTGGTCAAGGACTTCGCGGGCAAGCTCGGAAACATCTGATCCGCCTCCAATGGCGACCATCACCATGCGACGCATCCGCGAGGGCGAGGTTCCCTTCGACGGCGGAACCGCGATCCAGGAGGACGCCGACCGGCCCGTCTTCCACGGCAACGGCCCCGACGACTACGTGTGCGTGAACTGTGGCAACGTCCTCGCGACCGCGATGCAGCCCGTGCAGATGACGAAGAAGGTCCGCGTCCGCTGCGGGCGCTGCTCGACGGTAAACGTCTCGGTGATCGACGGCTACGAAGCGTCGTCAGGAGGGCCCGAGCGCAAGGAGTGACGTCGGTGGCGGCGGTAGGCCGCGTCGACGCTCCGACTCAGACTCGGACGTGGATGATGGGGATGCCATCCAGGTCGCGGGGGAGCTCGTCGAGCTCGCCTCGCTCGAGCCACGTAGCCTCCTCACCCTCGCGGAGCGCGAGGACGATCCTGTCCGGGTGGTGCTCGGCGATCGCGTCGAGCACGAGCTGGCTCGGCAGGTCCGGCTTCACCTGGATCATCGAGGGGTCCGCGGGTGCCGCTTCGGCGATCGCCTCGCCGGCCTCCTGCGCCTCCGCGCGCGCCTTGTCCTCGTCGCTCAGGAGCCACCTGAAGCGCGACTGGTCGACCGCGGCCATGACGATGCGCACGTCGTCGTCGGGCGAGATCACGTCCGCGAGCGTGTCCTCGGGCAGCTCCGAGCTCGCGACGACAACGACTCTGGCCACGGTCGCCCTGATACCCGCCGTGGCGGGCACCAAACGGTCAGCCCGACGACCCGGTCTCGTCGTGCGGCGCGCCGACGGGCTTCGATTCGGCCGAGCCGCGCTGGCGCAGGTAGATCGTGAACGCGACCATCGTCCCGACCGCAAGGAACTCCGACTGCCAGTTCTGGAGCGTGCGCTCCCAGAAGTCGGGCTCGAGGAGATAGCGACCCCACGTCGTGGTCGCCTCGTTGTGCTCAAGCTGTCCGGCGTTGAACTGGCGCCAGTTGTTCAGCGACTGGGCCAGCCAGGTCGCGAGGAAGATCGTCCCCATCGTCAGCAGCAGGGAGTTCTCGTAAATGCCCCTGCGCAGGCCCGCACCGCGTGCCCAGAGCGGCGAACGCTCGCCGGCGTGCCGGCCGACGCGCTGCTGCTCGTCGGTCTCGCCGCCGGCGTCCTCGAGCCGCTTCGACTCGTTCGAGCCCTTCTGCACGAGCCAGATCGTCGCGCCGATGAACACGGTGAACTGGAGGAACTCGGACTGCCAGTTCTCCATGACCGCGCCCCAGAACTCCGGCGATGTCACGTACGTGAGCCACGAGACCTCGGGGCTGCCGTGCTCCGCTAGGTCCGCGTTCTCGGCGTGCTGGCCGACGAACGACTGCCCCACGAGCGTTGACGTGAAGAGCACCGCGAAGAACAGCGACAGCCCGTTCTCTCTGAGGAACGTCCGCATCAGTCGGCCAGGACGACCAGGACCGCGGCCAGGAGGCCGGCCACGACCACGAGCGCGTACCACACGAACACGAGGCGCACACTGAGGTATTCCCAGCGTGCATACGAGCCAACCGCGCTGCCTCCCGGCGGTTTGGGACGGGCGGCAGCGCGGGTAGGCGGCGGACGTGGCTCGGCGAGGTGGGTGGAGACGGCTCGGCCGGAAGCGGTTCCGGTACGTCGACGCAGCCGGGCGGGAGATCGACGACGAGGAGCAACTCGAGCGGATTCGTGAGCTCGCCATCCCGCCGGCCTGGCGAGACGTGTGGGTCTCGCCCAACCCGCTAGCGCGAATCCAGGCGACGGGCATCGACACCGCCGGCCGCAAGCAGTACCGCTACCACGCGAGCTTCCGCGCGGCCCAGGAGCGGGCGAAGTTCGAAGGGCTGCTCGACTTCGCGAAGGCGCTGCCGGGCCTGCGGTCGCGCATGGCTCGCCACCAGCGCAACGGGCCCTACGAGCGCGAGTGGGCGTGCGCGCTCGCCGTCGACGTCATCAACAAGGCGTGGTTTCGCGTCGGCTCGGACCGGCACTCCCGCCGATCCCGAACCTATGGCGTCACGACGCTGACGAAGCGCCACGTCACGGTCGAGGACGACGAGCTGACCTTCTGCTTCCGCGCGAAGAACCGACGGCTCGTCCGGCGCACGATCCGCAACGCGAAGCTCGCCGAGGGAGTCACCGAGCTGCTCGAACTGCCGTCGGGCTCGAGGCTCTTCCGCTTCGAGAGGGACGATGAGCTCGTCCCGCTCACCGCGCCGCTTCTCAACGAGTACCTCGCGGAGCACATGGGCGCCGGCTTCACCGCGAAGGACTTCCGAACCTGGGGCGGCACGCTGCTCGCGGCCACCGAGCTCGCGCGACGAGGCCCCGCCGAGGACGAGCACGAGGGGACGCGGATCGTCGCGGCCGTCATGCGCACGGTGGGGAACGAGCTCGGGAACACCCCTGCGGTGGCGCGCGATTCGTACGTGAGCCCGCTGGTCGTGAGCGCGTTCCGCGCCGGGACGACGATCGAGGACTTCAGGCCCGCAGACGGCGCGGGCCTGAAGCACCTCACCGCGGACGAGCAGGCGCTCGTCGCACTCCTGAAGGCCGAGGCCGACTGAGGAGCTACCGCGAGACGGACGACTTCTCGCGCTCGTCGCGCTTCTCGCCGATCTCGTCCACGTGGTCCTCCGCTCGGTCGCCGACGTCCTCGACTTTGTCCTTCACGTCCTCCCAGGTGTCGCGGGCCTTGTCCTTGCCCTCGCCCCACTTCTGCTGGGCCTTGCCCTCGACTTCCTTCTCCTTGCCCTTGATGCGATCGCTGTCCATGTCAGCCTCCTTCCGTATGTAGTGACAGGTACACGAGTTGCCCCGAGCGGGCGGCTGCGAAACGGGTGTATCGAGTGCCGTCGGCGGGACCCGGACAGCCTCACCGCCCGGTAGCAGCCGCGCGTTTTCCGTCACCACCGGCTGGGTACCGCACGAACGTGAACCCGCACCGCCTCGATCAGGTCGCGCTTCACGTCGCAGATCCACAGGCGATGGCGCAGAGCCTGCTCGCCAGGCTTCCGTTCCGGGTGATCGAGGAGACGGACGAGTTCGTGCTCGTGGGCCGGTCTCCGGAGCTCGGCAAGCTCACGCTCTTCCGAGCACGCGGTCCGCGGGAGCCGGGCTCGCTCATGTGCGTCGGGATCGGGATTCCCGGCGCCACGGCGTCGACGACACTCGCGGCGGGGGAGGGGCTCGAGATCGAGCTCGTTCCGTCCGCGCCGGACGGCGAGGTCGACATCTCGCACGTCGAGCTTCGTGTGCCCGATCCGCTCGCGAGCGTGCGGACGTGGCTCGCCTGCGGGTTCGAACGTGCAAGGACCCTCGGGCGGGCGGAGCGCATACGGCTCGGTGGGACGCACCTCGTTCTCCACCCCGGCCCGGCACCCGCACCCGAGGTCACGAAGCCTCTGCTCGACCATGTCGGCCTCCTCGTCGACTCGATCGAGGAGACGCGCCGAGCCGTCGCCAACCTCGGGTTCGAGGTCGAGCGCGAGGTGGAAGGCGACGACAGCTGGGCGCTGTTCGTCCGCGGGCCGGACGGCGTCGAAGTCGAATACATCGAGCACAAGCCCTCGTTCGCACTGGCATGAGCGACGACGATCGCACGACGAGAGACACGGCCGAGGCCGCGGTGTCGGAGGGACTCACGGCGGAGCAGGAGGTTGCGTCCGGCCGCCCCGCCTGGACCCCGGCGGTCGTTCTCGGGTCCGTCGTCAGTTTCGTCGGAGTGATCGTCGCGGTCGGGCTCGTGCTCGCCGTAGTCGCCTATCTGCTGGCGTAGCTGCCGGCTAGCGCGGCAGGTGCAGCCCGAGCCTGCGCGGCAGCGACGCGACGAGGGAGGTGACCACGCCCGGCTTGCGGCCGGCGTCCTCGGCGGCGTCCTTCGCGATCAGCGCACGGCGGATGAGCGAGCCGCCGACGTAGCGGAACGGCTCGGTCGGGAAGAGCTTCCGCGGCGGCTCGACGATCGCGAGCCCGGTTCGCTCGTCGCGGACGTCGAGCGCGAGGCGCGCGAGGATCTCGCCGCCGAGGTACGTCGGCCCGACACCGTTACCGGTGAAGCCGAAGCCGTAGTGGACGCCGTTGCGCGTCCCGAAGATCGGCGTGTGCGTAGGGGAGACGTCGATCGGCCCGCCCCACGCGTGCGTGACCGCCCGACCCTGGAGCTGCGGGAAGAAGCGGACGAGGCTCTCGCGGGTGCGCGCGACGACGCTCGGGTCGACCTCGAGCCGCGATGAGCCACGGGAGTCGCGGCCCATCGTCCCGCCTCCCCAGCCGAACACGATGCGGCCATCTCGCGTCGTCCGCGTGTAGTGGACGAGCGTCCGGCAGTCGACGATCGCCTCGCCACCCGTCCAGCCGAGCTCCTCGAGCACGTCCGGGACGGGCTCCGTGAGAACGATGTGGCTCGACGCGACGGCGAGCGAACGGCCGTGTCCGGGAAAGCCACCGGTCGCGGAGTTGACAGCGAGCACGATCCCCTTCCCACGGACGCGCCCCGCTCGGGTCCCGACGCTGCCGTCCGCATGGAGCTCGGTGACCTGTGTCCGCTCGTGGATCCGGACGCCCCGTTCGAGCAGCGTCCGGCGTAGCCCGAGGGCGAGTCGCGCCGGGTGCACGGTCGCGTTCAAGCGGTAGAGGGCGCCGCCCAGGAAGAGCGGCGAGTCGCAGCGAGCACGGATCTCGGCCTCGCCGCCGGACACGACCTCGTCCGGCGCGCCGAGCTCGGCCGCCGTGCGCACCTCCTCGTCCCACGCGCCGAGCTGAGACTCGGTGGTCGCGACCTCGAGCATCGGCGCGAGCCGGAACCAGGCGTCGACGCCGTTCGCGTCACACCAGGCGCCGATCCCGCGCACCGCGTCTTCCGAGGCGCGGCAGACGGCGAGGGCGGCGGCAGCGCCAGCCCGCTCCCGTAACGTCGACGCGTCGCCCCAGAGCGTCTCGCAGAAGCCGCCGTTCCGCCCGCTCGGGCCGTGTCCGCAGACCTCGGCCTCGAGCAGGAGTACGTCAGCGTCCGGCTCGAGCTCGAGGACGTGCCACGCCGTCCAGAGCCCGAGGTAGCCGCCGCCGACGACGACGACATCGGCCGAGTCGTCGCCCTCGAGCGGGCGCGCCGGCACGACGTCGCCGGCCTCCTCGAGCCACCACCCGTGTCGTGTGTGACGCACGGGCGGCGGCGCTACGTCGCGGCCGGCGCCTGGCGCGCGATCGCGACGCTCAGCGCAATGACGAGCGCGGCCGCGAGCGGGACGATGATCAGCCAGAACAAGGCGAAAGCACCCGCTGCCGCGCCGATGGAGACGAGAACCCCCGCAAGCGTCCGTGAGACGTCGAAGACGCGGTTGCCGATCACGATCAGAAGCCCGCCCCCCAGAAGGAACGCGACCCAGAACACGGTGTCGCCGGCCTCCCAGTCGGCGAGCAGCCCGGCGATTCCCGCGATGGCGTAGATCGCGGCGAGCGCCAGGGCGGTGATCCTCCAGATGAGCACGGCGCGGGCGAAGGACATCGGCCGCGAAGACTCTCAGCGAAGCCCGCGGCGGTCAAGTTGAAGTCAGGGGTGGCGGACGGGACTCGAACCCGCGACCACCGGGACCACAACCCGGGGCTCTACCAACTGAGCTACCGCCACCGCGGAGCGGACAGGATAGCGCGGCCTTCCGGTGCTTCCGGGCCGCGCCCACGTTGACGCGGACGGCGTCGGCGCGTACTCTGGCCGGGTCGTCGAGCGAGAGGAGGCCGTGATGAAAGTCATCTGCTGCATCACCTTCCGGCTCGACGCCGCCCTCACCTAGAGACACTCGCGTCTCTTCGCTCGGCGGCCGCGAGCCGCGGCCGTGTTGTGCATCCGAAGCGAAGGAGACCACGTTGTCCCAGGGAATTCGGGCCGCGCTCCGCTCCATGGAGGCGGCCTCATGAACGCACCGATCTCCGACCTGCTGCGTCCGGACGGGCGCTTGCTGGTCCGAACCGAAGGGGAGTGGACGTCCGAGACAGCGGAAGGCGCCGCCGCGGTCGCGCGGAAGGTCGGCGCACCGGCGCTCGCCCACGTCGGCGAGGAGGACGCGGCCGAGCGTGCCGCGCTGATCGCCGCCGGGTTCGCCGACTCCCGGCGCGAAGCGGTGATCACGATCTCGATCGAGCAGGCGCTCGAAGCGCTCCGAGGCGCCGCCCTCCCCGTGGGCGTCGAGCTCCGCTCGGCCGCCGACGTCGACGAGGACGAGCTCAGGCTCGTCGACGACGAGCTCCGGCAGGACGTGCCGGGCGCAGCCGGCTGGGAGAGCACACCCGAGGAGTTCCGCGAGCACACGTTCGCGGACCCGGCATTCGACCCACGGACCTATCTCGTAGCGGTCGACGCCGCTTCCGGGCGGTATCTCGGCGTCGTTCGGGTCTGGATGAATCCCCAAGGGCCGCGACTGGGATTCGTCGGCGTGCGCCGCGAGCACCGCCGACGAGGTCTCGGCTCCGCCCTCCTCATGAGCGCGTTGCAGGCCGTCCACGCGACGGGCGCCACGGAGCTGACGACGGAGTACGACGTGACGAACGAGGCATCGAGCGCGATTGCGGAACGCCTCGGGGCTAGGCGGACGGGGCTGACTCTCGAGCTCGTCTACGAGCCGGAGCGGGAGGTGTCCCATGTCGGCTAGCACCCTCGAGGCGCTCGGCTGGACCGATGACCTCGACGCCGCGTTCCAGAGCTACGCGGAGCGCGGCTTCGAGCCCGCTCGCGTCGTCGCGGAGCATCGCGGCGGCTACTTCGTCCGCAGCGCGCGGGGAGACCACCTCGCCCACGCCCGCGGCCGCCTGCGCGACAACGAGCTCTGGGGCGGGATGCCCGCGGTCGGCGACTGGGTCGCCATCGTGGACGCGCCCGGAGACCACCGGGCGATCGAGGCCCTCCTCCCGCGGCGGACGAAGGTCTCGCGAAAGACGCCCTGGCTGAAGGCCGAGGAGCACATCCTCGTCGCGAACGTCGACACCGTCTTCCTCGTCACGGGCCTCGACGGCGACTTCAACGTGCGAAGGCTCGAGCGGTACCTGATCGCCGCCTGGGACTCGGGCGCCGATCCCGTGCTCGTGCTCACGAAGCTCGACGTGTGCGAGGACGAGGAGATGCTGGGCGAGGCGGAGGCGGTAGCGCTCGGCGTGCCGATCTTCGCCGTCTCGAACGTCACCGGCGAGGGGATCGACGAGCTCCGCGCGCTCCTCAGGCCTGCGCGGTCGTTCGTCCTCCTCGGCTCGTCAGGCGCCGGGAAGTCGACCCTCGTCAACCGGCTGGCCGGGAGGACGCTCATGCCAACCGGCGATCTCCGGCGCGACGGACGCGGACGCCATACGACCCGCCACCGCCAGCTGCTCGTGCTCCCCGGTGGCGCCATCGTGATCGACACGCCGGGCTTGCGCGAGCTCCAGGTGTGGGAGGGCGACGTCGACGAGGCGTTCACGGACATCGCCGAGCTCGCCACACAGTGCCGGTTCAACGACTGCGCGCATGACACGGAGCCGGACTGCGCCGTGCAGGACGCGCTTGCGACGGGCGTGCTCGACGAGGGTCGCTGGGCGAGCTACCGCAGGCTCCAGCGCGAGCTGCTGGCAGTCGAGCGGCGGTCGAACCAGCGCCTGCATCGCGAGCTGAAGCGCCGCTGGAAGACCAGAGCGCGCGAGACGCGGGCCGCACGCCGCCACCGCGAGCGGTTCGAGTAGGTGTCGAGCGCGGGTCCGCCTACTTCCGAAGCTGGGTGATCCAGTACTCGGCGTCGGGCGGCAGCGGCGTAGGCCGGAAGCGGGCGTTGACGGCGTACAGCCGATTGCCGTGCTCGGCGATCGTCGTCGGCACGTCGAAGCCGGGGTTTCCGGTGCGCGTCACGACACGACCCGAGCGGAGCTTCGAGGTGAGCGCGATCTTCGCGACGAGATTCAGCTGGTTCTGGACGACGTACAGCGTGTGGCCGTCGAGCAGGATCCCGTCGCCGTTCGGCACGATCTCACCGCCCGCGAGCGCGATCGCCCTCGTCCTTCCTGCAGGCGTCACCGTGAAGAGCCTTCCGGTGCCCGACTGTACGACGACGAGTGTCTTGCCGTTCGGAGTCGCGTCGATCCCGTTCAGGTTGAACCCGGGAGCGTGCTGGTAGTCGCCCGTGAGTGTGACCGTCCGCACCGCCGACTGCGCGCCAGGTCGGCCGTTCGCGCGGAGCGGCAGACGGTAGAGGACGGGCTTGAATGAGTCGGTGAACCAGGCTGCGCGCTTCGTAACGACGACGTCGTTGATGAAGCTGCCGCCCGGCGAGAGCTGGAAGCTTGCGATGCTCGACCCGTTGCGGGCGTTATAGACGAACGCCATGCCTGTCGGCCCCCCGGCGACGAAGAGTCGCCCGCGGTCGATCTTCAGTCCGATCGCGTTCCGACCGCTCTGCGACTGCACGAGGACGTCGCCTGAGCCGGTGCGGACGCTCCCGCGGTATACGGCGCCACTCGGGATCGAGCCGGCGTAGAACTGTCCGCCGGCGATCGCGATTCCTTCGGGCTGGAAGCCGTCTGGCAGGTCGATCCGCTCCGGGAACTGCATTCCGCCCGCGGTCGCGGTCGTGGCCGCGACGGCAGCGATCGTCAAGACAGCCAGGAATAGCCGATTCATGAGAACCCCCCTCTCGTCCTGGGCCGGTCCAACGTAGCTACGTAGTCGAGGGCGGTGTCGGATCGACCGTCGAGCCCCAAGCGTCGCGTCGGCCGGCCATCACCGGAATGATCCGGGTCGATGGACAACCGCGCCTACCAGCTCGAGCGCGACCGAGTCGACGTCGCGCGGTCACGCCTTCCTGCGCCGGTCTTGACCTACCTGGGAGGCCGCCAGTGGCGTCTCGAACAGGACTACACCTACCGCGACGGCGCGACGACGATCACGGTGCCGGCAGGTTTCGAGTTCGACCTCTCGTCCGTGCCGCGCGCGTTCTGGTGGCTGGTTGCGCCGTTCGAGCTGTCGATCGCCGCCCCGCTCCTCCATGACTTTCTCTACCGACACCGCGGCCGGCCTCCCGCAGGCTCGACCGAGCCGCCACGGACGTACACGCGCGCCGAGGCCGACCGGATGTTCCGCACGATCATGGAGCAGGAAGGCGTCCCTGCCTGGCGGCGCCTCGTCGGCCAGGCGGCCGTGCGAGTCTTCGGCGGCCCCGACTGGCGAGCGGACTGACGGCCACCGTCGCACCAGTCGCGGGAGATCTATCCAGGCGCCGCGGAAGGTTCCAGCGGTGGTGGCTCGGGCGCCTCTGCTTCCAGCGCCGCCTTGGCCTCTGCGACCTTGGCTCGGCGTTCCTTCGTCAGTTCCTGGACGAAGATCTGGATCGTGGCGGCGAGCGGGACGGCGGTGAGCGCACCGAGGACACCCAGTAACGCACCGAAGAGCGTGACGGCGACGATGATGAAGAACCCGGAGATGTTGACGGCCACGCCCTGGATCTTCGGCGTCAGGATGTTGTTCTCGACCTGCTGGTAGACGAGCAGGACGACGAGCATGATGATCGCCGCGGTGAGCCCTTCCTCGGCCCAGATCACTGGCACGAGGATGACGCCGGCGATGGTGGCGCCGATGTTCGGGATCATGTCGAGTAGCCCTGCGATGACTCCCAGGGCAAGGGCATAGCTGGACCCGAGCAGGAACGCCGTGAGTCCCTGTGTGACTCCGGCAATCGTTGCGATCACGACGACACCGATCGCCCAACGCGAGATCGTGGTCGTCACGCGCTCCCACACGTCCAACCAGCGCTCGTCCTCGCCTGGCATCAGCACGCTCCCCAACGCCCGCTTCAAGTTGGCGATGTCGCTGAGCAGGAAGATGCAGATGAAGATGATCGTGAACGAAACGAGGAAGACGGAGAAGAAGTCGCCCGCGATGCCGAGCACCGCCGAGATCGCATCCGGTACCGCCGACGCGACCTCCTCGGAGCCCGCCTGCACGTTCTCGGCGGCCCCGCTGTCGCCGAGCCACGACGACAGCTCGTCCGACTCGCGCAGTTGCTCGACCGTGTCCGGTAGGTCCTGGAGGAAGTCCCGCACGCCGCCGACCATCGGCACGAGGAGCAGCAGCATGACCACCAGCACCGCGGCGGCCGTGCCGATGACGGTGACTGCCGCCGCGAGCCCGCGCGACATCTTCGTCTTCGACATCAGCCACCGAACGGGATACTCGAATACGAGCGCCAGGAAGATCCCGATGAAGACGATCAGGAAGGTGTCGCCGATCGCCGCGAACGCAGCAAGCACGCCGATCGTCGCAGCGACCAGCACCACCGTCCGCATCGGCAGGATCAACTCGATGCGCCGTGTCTCACCTGTGTTCATGGGGTCTGGAGTCGACATCGAGATCTACTGGATCGCCACGGGGACGCGGAGGCGTTCGTCCGGGCTGATGAGGTGGTCGTCGTCCACGGCGGGTCTGCGTCGAGTCGCACCCAGTGGATTCGACCGCCGCACGCGCAGTCCTTGAGCCGTCGTCTCTGACGGGCGCCGAGGAACGAGATAGGGTCTTGACCCGTGGTCGACGAGGAGAAACAGCTCGCGGAGGAAGGCTCCGAGCCCAGAAGGACCTCCAAGTGGCGCCTGATCGGCGCACGCGTGCTGACCGTCGTGGCGATCCTGCTTGCGCTCGTCGGGATGATCGCCTTCTACGTGGAGCACACGGCCCTCGACGAGGAAGGGTTCAAAACGGTCTCGCAGAATCTGATCGAGAAGGACACGGTCCGTACGCAGGTCGCGAACACCTCCGTCGAGGCGCTGTTCGCGAACGTCGACGTGGAGGCGGCTATCGCGGAACGGCTGCCTCCGGCTCAGCAAGGGTTGGCCCCGGTTCTGGCCGGCATCGCACGCTCGGGCGCGAATCAGGCGGCCGAAGCAGCCCTTGAACGTCCGCGCGTGCAAGACCTCTGGGTGCAGACGACCACCGCGACGCAGCGGCAGCTCGTGCGGCTGTTGGACGACGAGACGACGTTCATCCAGACCGAAGGTGGGCAGGTCGTGCTCGACCTTCGTCCGATCGTGATTGACCTCGGCGAGGAGATAGCCGTGATCGGACGGGTAGCCGAGGAGCTTCCCGACTCCGCGGGGAGGGTCGTGATCCTCGAGGAGAGCCAGCTGGAGACGGCCCAGTCGGCCACGCGAGTCCTGCGCGCCGTCGCCGACTGGATGTGGCTCGTCGCCCTCGCCGTCGCGGCACTCGCAGTCTGGCTCGCCCGCGGGCGCCGCCGGATCGAGATCCGCGCGCTCGCGATCGGCGTGCTCCTCGTCGGGCTCCTGATGCTGCTCGTACGCCGAGTCGCGGGCGGCTACCTCGTCGATCGGCTCGCCGAGGATGAAGGCGTCAAGCCGGCCGTGGCAGATGCGTGGAGCATCCTTACGCAGACCCTGGCCGACCGCGCCTGGGTGTGGATCATCCTCGGTGTCGTCACGCTGGCGGGCGTCTGGTTCGTCGGCGAGACTGGTCGCGCCGCCCAGGCGCGCCGCGCCGCGCAGCCCATCCTGGAGAGTCGCCTCACGACATACGCGATCGCCGCGGGAGCCCTGCTCGTGCTGGGGCTGGTCGCTCCGTTCTTCACGCGCGGCTGGACGATGACGCTCCTTCTGATCGCGCTGGTCGTCGTGGGCATAGAGGTCGTCCGAAGCATCGTCCAGCGAGAAGCGCAGCCGAGCTGAATCTTGCGCGGGTCCAAGGACCGCGCACGCGACGCAGCCCGCGCGATGGCGCGTACCGAACGGGCTGTTAAGTGACCTGGATGGCCGGCGACGTATGGTTGCGCACGACCGCCCGAATGGCGGAGACGTGCGAACGGCGAGATCCCAGACGAGGAGGGCGAGATGGCCACTGCAACCCGCAAGCGGGACACACGTCTTTCCGACGACGATCTGGCGCGCGCACTCGCGCTGATCAAGGACTCCGACAGCGTCGAGCTGAAGCTCACGGTGCCGGAGACCGAGCACAGCTCGACCGTTGCGGCGTTGGAGATGGATCCCCTCGACGCCCAGATCCGGCAGGTGTTCTTCTTCGACACGCCCGACCTGACGCTGTACGAGCGCGGCGTGGTCGCTCGAGCCCGCCGTGTGCAGAAGAAGGGCGACGACTCCGTCGTGAAGCTCAGGCCGGTCGTCCCGTCGGAGCTCCCGGGCCGCGTGCGCCGGTCAGCGGAGTTCGGTGTCGAGGTCGACGCCATGCCCGGAGGGTTCGTCTGCTCGGGCTCGATGAAGGGGGTGCCGAAGGCGGACGTTCGCGGGACCATCGTCGAGAAGGGGCGGCTGCAAAAGCTGTTCACGAAGGAGCAGCGTGCGTTCTACGACGAGAACGCCCCGGTGGGCATCGCGCTCGACGACCTGTCCGTTCTCGGCCCGATCTTCGTGCTCAAGCTGAAGTTCGCTCCGAGAGAGTTCGACCGCAGCATGGTCGCCGAGATGTGGCTGTATCCCGACGGCTCGCGGATCCTCGAGCTCTCGACCAAGTGTGTCCCCACCGAAGCGTTCCAGGTCGCCGCAGAGGCCCGGGCTTTCCTGGCAGGACGGGGCGTGGACCTCGGCGGCGAGCAGGAGACGAAGACGCGCAAGGCGCTCGAGTTCTTCTCCAAGCGGCTGAAGGCGACAAGCGCCGCCTAACGGGGCCGGGCGCCGTGGAGGCACGATGGTTCTAGGCCGTCACGCTGGTGAGTTCGCCACGGCGCGAGCCTGACGACGGCGAGGATCCCGGGCGTGGTGCTCCTATCATCAGCCGGGGATGGCGAGAACCAAGCGCACGCAGGAGGAGGAGTGGCGTTGCGTCCTCGAGGGCGAGGACACCGGGCACTTCTGTTGGAAGCCGTGGGTCCGTCGCGTCAGCCGAGCGATACCGTCGGAGCCCCGCTGCAAGCTCTGCCACACGCCATTCGGCGCTCCCGGCAGTGTTCTTCGGTTCGTGGGGTTCGGGCCATCTCGGCTCAATCGCCGCATATGCAGCGGCTGTATCGGTGCGCTTCAGAAGAGACCGGGAGGCGCGGAGGTCGACCTCACGCTGCTGTTCGCGGACGTGCGGGGCTCGACGCAACTAGCAGAGAGCATGGGTGCCGAGCCTTTCTCGCAGCTCATGGCTCGGTTCTACGGTGCCGCTGCGGCGGTCGTCGACGAGCGCGACGGCATCGTCGACAAGTTCGTCGGCGATGAAGTGGTCGCGCTCTTCATCCCGGGCTTCGTCGGGTCTGATCACGCCGCGGTCGCGATCAGCGCCGCTCGCGAGCTCGTCGCAGCCACCGGGCATCGAGACGGAGAGGAGCCGTGGATCCCGGTCGGAGTGGCGGTACACACGGGCACTGCCTACGTCGGCTCAGTGGGAGAAGGGGACGCGCTGGACTTCACCGCGCTCGGCGACGCGGTCAACACGGCGGCTCGGCTCGCAGGGCGGGCGGGCGCGGGTGAGATCCTCGTCAGCGACGCAGCAGCGACTGTCGCCGGGCTCGACACCGGGGGCCTCGAGGGACGGACGCTGGAGCTGAGAGGTAAGACCGAGAACACCGACGCGTGGGTTGTCTCAGCTGTGACGTAAGGGCCGGGATCTCGGGCGCTTGCCAGGCCTCTGGCCGAGCTCTTTCAGCTGTGGCGCGGAACCATGCGGTCCAGAGCACATGGTCCCGCGCCACGAGTCTCGGTGCCGCTCCGGGTGGACGTCTCCACCCAGAGAACGCTTCACCGGGGTGAACGGCTAGGCGATGGGATCACGCCGAGGATGACGAACCGCAGGTCGCGATGGTCGCGGCTACTCGAGGTCGCAGTCGTCCGGAGCGGCGGCTTCGAGTGTCTCCCAGGCGGTGACGGCGGCGCTCACGGACGCGCCGATCGCGGCCAGCGACTCACTGGTCAGCTCGTCTTGCGCGGAAGCCGTCTCGACGTCGGCGACGATGTCCTCCACGCTCGCCTTGAGCGTGTCGATCTCCGTACCCAGGTCCTCTTCTACGACGGCCTGCGCCTCATTGGCGTCGGTGAGGACCTGGTTCGCCGCTTCATCGAGCTCTGCGACAGTCGTGTCGTCGAGCTCGATGTCCTGGAGACTCTGAACCGAGCCCTGAAGATCCTGCAGGCTCTGACAGACCTCGGACTCCTCGCCTCCGCAGCCGACGCCGAGCACGAGCATGGCGAAGGCTGCGGCCACCAGAAGCAGGGAGCGGTTCACGCCGCACATCATCCTCACCGAGGACAGCGTCGGCCTCACCCGCTGACCGGTTTCACCCGGGTGAACATCCAGGTCGGGTGTTTCCTCGTCGAGCCGCGAGCGCCAGTGTCTCGAAGCGTGATCTAGCCCCCGATCTGCCGGGCGACGAAAGGAGAAACGATGTGGTGGTTCATCGGAATTGGTGGACTCCTCGTGTACCTGATCCTGTTGTGGACGCTCGGTCTCACCACGCTGAGAAACGGACATGGCTGGATGTTCGTCTTCGGGTGCTTCTTCCCGGTGTTCTGGCTCATCGGGGCGTTCATGGCGCCGGCGAGCCAGGAGTACGCCTGAGCTTCGAGCGAGACGGAGAACACGCGTGGCCAGGTCGGCCAAGCTGTAGTTCACCGGCTGCACGTGACTCCTGAGTGAGCGAGCAGCGTTCAGGCTGGGCGCCGCGGTCTGGCACGCGGCGCCCTCTTCCCTGCTTTGGAGCCGTCGTGCTCTACGACGGCGCCTCGCCTCTTACGTCCTCGGCGTCCCGGTGCCTGCGCGACAGCCCAGCTGCCGACCGGTGTGGACGCTGCTCGGGGGCCGGTGCACTTTCGAACGCGGGCGTGGCGTCGCGCGGGTGGGCCGCGAACCACGCCGCGTAGCGCCCTGCGAGCGGCGTTGCCGTCACGCCGTGCAGGAGGACCGAAAGGGCGATCGTGAGGAAGATGGTGTTCAGCAGCAGCGATTCGTTCGCGAGGTGGGCCTCCTCTACGAGGATCACCGCAAAGACGATCGACGCCAGGCCACGCGGCCCGAACCAGCCGAGGAAGGCGACCGTCGGTCGCCCGGCTCCGGATCCCAGCATCGCCAGACCGACGGGAACCACGCGAACGAGCGTCAGGCTGAGCAGCGCATAGAGGACGATCTCGGCGGAGAGGTCGTCGAGTACGGGCACGAGCATGACGGCGCCGAAGAGGACGAACGTGACTGCCCCGAGCAGGCTGCCCGTCTCCTCGAGGAAGAACGTCACTTCGCCTCCGACCTCGCGGCGGAACCCGCCGAAGACGGCACCGCCGACGAACGCCGCGATGAACCCGCTGCCGCCCATCCACACGGCCAGGCCGTAGGCGAGCGCGGCACCGGCGACCGGGGCGACCTGGAGCCAGCTCGAATCGACCAGGCCGCGAGGGACGCCCACCCTGACCACGGCGGCGGCCGCGAGCCCCGCAATCACGCCGCCGAGGGATCCGTATCCGATCTCCTCGAGCACGAGCTCCACCGCCTCGCCGTCTCCGATCGCGCCCTCTTGCGCCTCGGCTATCGCGATCGCGATCAGGAGGAGCGGCACGCAGATGCCGTCGTTGAGCCCGCTCTCGACGTTCAGCCCTTGACGGACACGTGAAGGAACGCGGGGATCGGTGACGACCGCCTGCCCCAGTGCAGCGTCGGTCGGGGCGAGCACGATCGCAAGCAGGACGGCCTCGATGAGCACGAGCTCTCCCAGCAGGGCAGCACCCGCAAGAGCGCCGGCGACAATGGTCAACGGCAGCCCGATCCCGAGCAGGCGAAGCGGGAGGGTGTACTCGCGGCGCAGCGCTGCGAGGTCGATCCGTGACGCGTCTGAGAAGAGCACGACCGTCAGGGTCGCCTCGGCGACCATGCGGACGAACTCGTTGTCGATCGTCGGATCGAGCCAGCCGAGCGCCTCGTCGCTCACCAGGATGCCACCGGCGACGAACACAATCGCAGCCGAGATCACCGACCCCGAGAGCCGACGCGAAGCTCCCGCATACACGAGAAGCAGGAGGGAGATCGCAACGAGGCCCGAGTCGCCCAACTCTCACTCTCCTCCGGTGGTCTCGTTCAAGCTCGCGACGTTAGCGCCAGGGAGATCGCGCTTCATCGCCCGAAATCGAGTTCACCCGGGTGAGTGGCCGTCCCGGGCGATGAACGGTCGGGCTACGGCTTCTAGCATCGCGACCATGCGCCAGGACGCGGGCGTCGGCGTCCCGGCCGACTCTGCAGCGAGGAGACGGAGCACGTTTGATGGCGGTCGAGCTCGAGCAGCAAGATCGGCTGTGGAAACGACACCTCGGCGCCTTGATCGTCGGCGGCTTTGCAGTCCTTCTCGTCGTGATCGTCCTGCTCCAGCTCGTGGAGGACGGGGACATCGAAGAGTGGCTCGCCGAGGCGCCGAAGGAATGGGCCTACGTCCTGTGCTTCTTGCTCGTCTGGCTCGATGCGGTCATCCCGATCTTTCCCGGCGAGACGACGCTCAGCGCTGCTTCGACCCTCGCCGCAGAGGGAAGCCTCGAGCTCGAGCTCGTGATGCTGGCCGGCGCGCTCGGCGCGATCCTCGGAGACTCGTCGCTGTTCTGGATCGCCCGCAAGAGCGCCGCGAGAGTGCAAGGCCAGCTCGACAGGGCGCTCGAGAATCCGAAGGTACGCGCCGGCTGGGACGCCCTCGACCGCTCCCCCGGGCTCATGATCGTCGCCGGCCGGTACGTCCCGGGGATGCGCTTCGCCGTCAACGCGACCATGGGGCTCTCGGACATTCCCTACCGCCGCTTCCTCCCCTGGTCGGTCCTCGGCGGAATCCTGTGGTCGGTGTACACGTGCACATTGGCCTACAAGGTCGCGAGCACGCTCTCCGGCTTTCCACTTGCGTCGCTCGTCATCTCCTCGCTCATCACCTCGGCCGCACTGGCAGCGATCTACTTCGTCGACCGGCGGAGGAGGAGCGCAGCGAAGGGCGCCGACCCAGCCGATGTGAGCGAGGAGCCTGCGGCCCGGCCGAGCCCTGCCGGATCCGACGAGTCATGAGTCGGCACGAGGCACCCGACTCCGGCCTCGACGATCGCGCGCGTGTCAGACTCACGGCCGCGGTTGCAAGCGCACGACAGGCCAGCACACGGCACGTGTCGCTCGCGGTCCCTTTCCGCGCAGCGGAACGAAACCGCCGCGTCGCAGCAAGCGTTCTTGCCGGTGGGATCGCCTACCGCCTGTTCCTGTGGCTCTTGCCGCTCGGGTTGATACTCGGGGGCGCGCTCGGCCTCATGGATGCGGACAGCACCGAGGAGGCCCTTGCGAACGGCGGTCTTCCGGCGGCCGTCGTCGACATGATCGGCGACGTCGCGCGTGCCGCGGAATCCGACTGGTGGTGGCTCCTCGGGCTTGGCGTGCCGCTCCTCCTCTGGGCGGGATACACGGGCGCGAGAGCGGTGCAGCTCATTCACTCGCTCATCTGGGACGAGCCCCCTCCGCGGGTCAAGCCGTGGAAGAGTTCACTTGCCTTCACGGGCGTGCTGTGCGCCTTCATGGCCGCGTTCGCACTCACGTGGTGGCTTCGTGACAACGCGTCGCTCGAGCGCCTCCTCGCGGCCACGCTCGCCACGGTCCCACTCGCCGGGTTGTGGCTCTGGGCTTCCCTCCGCCTTCCGCACCGGGACGCTCCCTGGCGGGCGCTGCTGCCCGGCGCGATCCTCGTCGCGCTCGGCGCTCAGGTGCTCCACGGGCTGATCGTCGAGTTCCTCGCGCCGAAGCTCGAGAAGTCGACCACGCTGTACGGGACCCTCGGCATCGTGACCACGATCCTCTTCTTCATGTACTTCGCTGGGAGGCTCGTCGTCACCTCGCCCATTCTCAACAGTTCCCTCCATCACGAGCTCCGCACACAGAGTGATGACGGCGGCGATGCGGGGCCCGCGACTTGACGCGCGACGACCGTCGCGGCGCGCTGGACTCGTACGCACGCTCGCTGATTCCAGGGTCTCTGGCCGAGGCCGCGCCGGGACTGGCGATGCTGCTTCGCTATCCGCGCTCGCACCTCCGGTCCGATGTCGTGGCCGGAATCACAGTCGGAGCCGTGGCGGTGCCCTCGTCTCTGGCGATGGCGGAGCTCGCCGGGCTGCCTGTGGAGTACGGCTTGTACGGAACGTTTCTGCCGCTTGCTGTCTACGGGCTGCTCGGGACGTCGCGGCAACACGTGGTCGGGCCCGACTCGACGTTGGCGGCGCTGACCGCAGTGACCGTCGCCCCGATGGCCATGGTCGGAGGCGAGGTCGACCCGGCGCTCTATGTGGCGCTCGCAGCGGCACTGGCTCTGGCAATGGGTCTTCTGCTCTTCCTGGCGGGCGCGCTCCGGCTTGGGTTTCTCGCGGACTTCTTCGGCAAGCCTGTGCTGCTCGGCTACATCAACGGGGTCGCGCTGATCGTGATCTCGTCCCAGCTCGGCAAGCTCCTCGGGGTCAGCGTCGGCGCGGACGACTTCTTCGCGATCGTGTGGGAGGTCTTGTCGGAGCTCGGCGACGCGAACGGGCCGACGGTGCTCCTGAGCGCGGGGCTGCTGTCGGCGGCAATCGTGACTCGGCGCGTCCTTCCTGTCTTTCCGCCGTCTCTCGTGGTGCTTGCGCTCGCACTCGTGGTCGCGGCGCTCGTCGACCTGGACGATCACGGGATCGCCGTCGTCGGCGAGGTCGAGGGCGGGCTTCCCTCGTTCGGGCTGCCGGGAGTTGGAGCAAGCGACTTCCTCGATCTCGTGCTCCCCGCGGCGGCGTTCGCGCTCGTCGCGTTCGCGGACCTCACCGCGACTGTTCGCACCTTCGCGCAGAAGCACGGCTACGAGGTCGACGCAAACCGTGAGTTGACCGCGATCGGCGGCGCCAATCTCGTTGGCGGGTTGACCGGGGCGTTTCCCGTCTCCTCCTCCAACTCGCGGTCCGCGGTCAATGATTCAGCCGGCGCGAAGTCGCAGGCTGCCGTCCTCGTCGCCGCGGTAGTCGTCGGGCTCTTCCTGATCTTTGCGATGCCCCTGATCGAGCCGCTGCCGACGGCGGCGCTCGGAGTGATCATCGTCGTGGCCGCTTCCGGGCTGATCAACGTCAACTCGATCTGGCGGCTCCGGCACGTGCGCCCGGCCGAGGTCGCGCTCGCGCTCGTCGCCTTCGGCGGCGTGCTCGTGTTCGGCGTCCTCGGCGGCGTCGTCGTCGCAATCGCGCTATCGATCGGCGTGTTCCTCTACCGCTCGGCGCGTCCGCACGATGCCGTTCTCGGACGCTTCGACGACGTCGACGGCTATCACGACATCGCGCGCGGGGAGGGTGCCCAGACGGTGCCCGGACTGCTCATCTATCGCTTCGATGCGCCGCCGTACTTCGTCAACGCGGAGTACCTCAGACAGCGCGTGCTCGAGCTTGTCGACGCCTCCGAAGACGTCAGATGGTTGGTGCTCAACGCCGAGGCGTGGACGTACCTCGACGCCACGGCGATCGATGTCGTGACTCACCTTCAGGTCGAGCTGGAGCAGCGTGGGATCGTGCTCTGTTTCGCGCGCCTGAAGGGACGCCAGCGCGAGATCTTCGAGGAGACGGGCCTCACCGCCCGGATCGGCCCCGACCGTTTCTTCCCCACCGTCCGGGCCGCGGTCGCGGCATTCGAGTCGGATGTTGCGGACCGGCGGAGCTGAGCGACTCCGCTGCTTCCGACTCACGGCAGCGCAGTGGTCACCTGGCTACGGAACCTGAGCGATCAATCGTGAACTTGCAGTCCGTGTCGCAAGCGCCGCGTACTACGAGCCCTCGCGGCGCGCCGGCCACCAGGCCGGCTCCTCGGCGGTTCCGGTCTGGACTGCGAGGGCAAGCGAGTCGAAGACCGACCATGCCTCGACGATCTTGTCGTCGTCGAGCGTCAGAAACGCGGAGCCGTGGATTTCGATCGCATTGCCGCTCGCCGGCAGATCGGACCGCTGCTCCCCCGTGTGCGTGCCCGCGAGCACCCACTCGATGGCGATCTGGTCCTTCGCGCGGATCTCCTGCGAGAGCTCCATCCTGATGTCGGGCACGATCGAGCGCCAGTACCCGATGCTCTCCTCAGCCATAGCGGGGCCGCTCTCGTTGGGACCAAGGTCGGGCGAAAAGCCGTTCATGAAGACGGCACAGTCCGGCGCGACGTGCTTCTCAGCCTCGCTGAAGTCGCCCTCGTTCCAAGCGGCCACGAGGAACTTCACGGCCGGATGCTTCGGCTCGTGCTCCTCCTGCTTGCCGTGTCTGAAGTGCCTCACGGCCAGAGCGCCGAGTGTGGGGATGATCGCCACCCCGACGTCGGCGGGCAACAGGAGCTTGGCCAGCACCCAGCTGCAGAGAGCGGCGAGCGTCAAGTCCGCCAGGAAAAGACGCTTCTCGTCCCCCTTGACCACAAGACGAGGGAAGTGCATCGCACCGACGTCGTCCTGCGGACTCGCGAGATCGGGCATCAACGGCGGCAACTCCTCGGCTAGCGCCGTGGTGTTGGCGGGACTCTTGATCGGGAAGTCAGTGATGACTTGGCTCACGGAGCCCTCCTCTCACAGGATGACGGGCCGCCGCCTAGGCGCTGACCCCGTGGGCCGCGGCGACGTGCGCGCCGGTCTCGTGCAGCGCCAGCTCGTCCTCGTGGCTGCCCGGCTTGAGGTCGTAGACGACCTTCTTCACCGTGCCGGTGAAGGGGTAGGGCGACTTGGCTGCGTAGGCGCGATCGACGGGTAGGCCGTTGTCGCGGCCGACGTCCATGCCGGCGTAGGCCGTGAAGCGGACTGAGACCGTGCTCTCCATCCGCCCCTCGCCGATCTTCTCGTCGTTCGCCCACAAGGAGACCGTTCCGCCGGCCCTGCGCTCCTGCCGGTCGGAGTCGAACAGCATGCGGACCATGACGTCCCCGGTCGGAATGGGCTCGGTCGAGACCTGCTCGTACCGCTCGACGCCCATCGTCGAATAGCTGTGGTGCAGCAGGCCGTCTTCGTCGACCCAGAGCGAGAAGCCGCCCATCTCGTCCCCCTCGGCGACGATCACGCCCTCGGCGCCCTCGTCGGGGACCCAGAGCTCCGCCTCGATCGCGTACGAGCGGCCGTAGACGCGCGGGATCATCCCGGAGGCGATGTTCTCGACGTCGCCGTAGAACGTCTGGGTCGTGATCGTCGGCATCGGCGGCAGGATCCCGAAGAAGACCGAGAATGCAGCCAGCAGCGGCAACACGTTGTGCTTCTCCGCCTCCTCCCAGAAGAGCTCCTTGAGCTCGGCGAGCTTCTCCGGGTTCTCCGCGGCGAGGTCCTTCGCCTGGCTGAAGTCGTCGGGCAGGTAGTACAGCTCCCAGGTGTCCTGCTCCGGGTCGTAGACTCCGGGGGCCAACTTGGCCATCGTCGGCGGCGAAAGGTCCCACGGGATGCGGTCGAGCTTGCAAGCGGCCCACCAGCCGTCCTTGTAGATCGCCCGGTTGGCCACGATCTCGAAGTACTGCACGGTGTGGCGCTCCGGTGCGTTCGCGTCGTCGAAGGTGTAGAGAAAGCTCGTCCCCTCCATCGGCTTCTGCTCGATCCCGTCCACGACCTTGGGCTCCGGGATACCGGCCGCTTCGAGGACTGTCGGCCCGACGTCGATGACGTGAGTGAACTGGCTTCGCAACCCGCCGGCATCCGTGATCCGCTCCGGCCAGGCGACCACCGTGGCGTTGCGCGTGCCGCCAAGGTGGGAGGCGACCTGCTTGCCCCACTGGAACGGCGCGTTCCCGGCCCACGCCCAGGCGGACGCGTAGTGCGGCGCGTACGCGTCGGTACCCCACGCGTCGAGCCCGCCGTACTGCTCGATCAGCGAGAGCTGCTGGTCGGCGGTGAGGGCGAACCCGTTCTGCATCGTCAGCTCGTTGAAGGAGCCGGTGAGCGTTCCCTCCAAGCTCGCGCCGTTGTCCCCGAAGATGTAGATGACGAGCGTGTTGTCGAGCTCGCCCATCTCCTCGACCGCGTCGAGCAGGCGGCCCACGTTCCAGTCGGCGTTTTCCTGGAAGCCGGCATAGACCTCCATCTGCCGCGCGTATAGCGTCTTCTCGGCATCCGAGAGTGAGTCCCAAGCGGGGAGCGCGTCCGGTCTCGGCGTGAGCACCGCATCCGGCGGGATCACCCCCAGCGCCTTCTGCCGTTCGTAGGTCTCCTCGCGGAGCACATCCCAGCCCTGGTCGAACTTGCCGCGGTACTTCTCGCTCCACTCGACCGCGACCTGGTGCGGCGCGTGCGAGCACCCGGTCGAGTAGTAGATGAACCACGGCTTCTCCTGGTCCTGGGCGCGCACTTCGTGCAGCCAGCGCGCCGCCTGATCGGTGAGGTCGTCCGGCCAGTAGTACTCCTTGCCGTCCTCGCCCTCTGGCACGCCCAGGGTCGTGTTGTCTTGCGTGATCACTGGGTCGTACTGGCCCGCCTCGCCGCCGAGGATGCCCCAGAAGCGATCGAATCCCCATGCGTTTGGCCAGCGGTCGAACGGTCCGGCTGCACCCTGGACGTGATCGGGGGTCAGGTGCCACTTGCCGAACCCGGCAGTCGAGTAGCCGTTGCCCTGGAGCGCCCGCACGAACGGAGCGCAGTCCTTCGGCAGGCTCGCGCAGTACCCCGGGAACGGGCCAGGGAGCTCGCCGATCGACCCGAAGCCGACCGTATGGTGGTTGCGGCCCGTCAGTAGGGCGGCCCGGGTGGGCGAGCACAGCGCGACAGCGTGGAAGCCGTTGTATCTGAGGCCTTGGTCGGCGACCCGCGTCATCGCCGGCGTGGAGACTGGCCCGCCGAACGTCGACGGGTTCCCGAAGCCCGCGTCGTCGATCAGGACGAGCAACACGTTCGGCGCGCCCTCCGGCGGCGACGGCGTCATGAGGATCGTCCAATCAGCGACGGACGTGTCGATGGTTCGGCCGATCGCGCCACCGAAGTTCGGATCCGGGATCGGCAGCACGGTGCGATCCGGGCTGAACTTCCCCATCGCCTCGCCGAGCGACTCCTTCAACGCGCCCATGCCCTCCTTGTCGCCCTGGACGATCGAGCGGAGCATGGCGCCCGCGAGCGCCTGCTCGACACCCACTCGCTGCTCGTCGTCGAAGATCGCGATGATCCCGGCGGACCCCGGCGGCAGGTTTTCGCCAATCTTGTCGTGAATCTCGTTCCGCACCTTGTTGCGGGCGAACCTGCCCATCACCTTGCCCGCGACCGCGCCGACGGCGACCGACGCGAGCATCGGCGGCGCGAACAAGCCCACCGCGAGCCCGACGCCGCCTCCCCAGCGGACTCCCTTGCGGCCAAGGTTGTCGCCGGTCTGCTGTACCGAGACGCTGCCGTCCTCCGCGTGCGTCACGAGGATGACGCCCTCGATCGAGACCTTCTTCTCCTTGACGAGCGCGACGAGCGCCTCGAAGTCCTTCGTCGCCTGGTCGATGTCCGGGTACCCGGCAACGAGGACATCGGTGGGTGTCTCAGCCATCAGGGCTCTCCTTCGATCGGACCGCTATCGCGGCTCGCGTGTGGCGTACGACCCGACCATGGCAGAGAGGCGTCCACCGAACATCGCCCTGCCGCGACTTCACCCGGGTGAAGGCAAGCAGCGGGTGATGTGCGATCTACGAGATTGCAGGAGTCTCCATCACGAGCCTGCCGTGCCGACCGAAGGGAGGCCGATGGAATCGCTCTGGGTGCTCATGTATTCATGGCTCGCGGCGCCGGCGGTGGTTGCACTCGTGATCTTCAGCTGGTTCAACGCCGCGGTGACGCGTGAGGCAGCGTATTCACGAGCGTCGAGAACCGCCGCGACCGGGCGGATGCGCCACGATCGACGCGTGACCTGAATCGGCGGACGTGCAGCGACCGATGTCCAAGCACTACGCCGGCCGCAGCGGACAAGACCGCGTCCCTTACCGGATTGTGATCCGCGGCGAGCTCGGCGAGCCGCTCGTGGGACCACTGGAAGGAATGACCGTCGAGGTCGCCGGCGAGGAGTCGGTGCTGGTCGGGGACCTCCTCGATCAGGCCCAGCTCCAGGGAGTGTTGAGCTGGCTGACGACGCTCGGCGTCGAGATCGTCAGCGTGAATCCCGCAGACGACCAGTCGCCGCAATGACTTAGAAAGGAGATGTGATGGCTATCGGACCGGTTCAGCTGATTGTGCTGGGCTTCAATCATCCCGAGTTTCATGGGGAGATCATCGCCGAGCTGGAGCGGCTGCGGGAGAGCGACACGGTACGAGTGATCGACGCCCTCGCAGTCCACAAGGACGCAGCCGGAGAGATCGAGGTGGCGCACCTGAGCAACATCACCGACGAGGAGGCGATCGAGCTCGGCAGCACGGTCGGTGCCCTCATCGGCCTCGGCATCGAGGGCGAGGAGGGCATGGAGGCAGGCGCCGCCGCAGGCGCCGAGGCGGCCGCCGAGCAGGGCGTGCACGCGTTCTCGGACGAGGACGCCTGGGACGTGCTCGACGAGATCCCCAACGACTCGGCCGCTGCCCTGATCCTGCTCGAGCATCACTGGGCGGTTCCCCTGCGGGATGCGATCGTGCGCGCGGGAGGTTTCCGCATCAGCGACGGCTTCATCAGCCCCCTCGACCTCATCGAGATCGGGCTGATCTCGGCGAAGGAGGCCGAGGAGCTCCACGCGCTGGAGACAAAGACCCCCGCCACGACCACCGCGTAGCGCCATCGAGACGAGAACGGAGGGGCAAATGGTCAGAACTCGCAGAGTCAGACGGACCAGCCGTCGCACCGCTAGGCGCGTTTCGCGCCGGCGCCGCTAGACCCAGTCGAGGGGGCCGGCGACAAGCCGCCGGCCCCCAAGGATTCCCGCTGGGCGTCGCCTACCTCCTAGTCGGCTTCCCTCAAGTCCAGCTTGCACTGGGCGAGGGCGCCGCGCAGCGCGGGGAAGCACGGTTCACCCGGGTGAACGGACCGCCTGTGGGTGGACGCCTGCTGGCACTCGCCTTATCGTCGAGACCACTACAACGAGGAGGAGTTTCCATGGGATTCAGGCGGCGAACTAGGCGCCGGGCGCTCGTAGCGGGAGCCGCGGTCGCCCACCACCGGAACAAGAAGATGTCCGAACAGGAACAGGCCTACGAGGAGGCGCCCGCCGAGGAGCCGGCGGAGTATGCGCCGCCCCCGGCGGACACGGCTGACGAGATCGAGCACCTCGCGCAGCTCCACGCCTCGGGCGCGCTGACCGACGAAGAGTTCGCGGCGGCCAAGGCGAAGGCCCTCGGGAGCTGAGCGCATGACAGACGAAACCGGAGGCAGCAATGGGTGAATCGCGCAAGGAAGTGCTCATGAAGGCGCTCGAGGCCGAGGTCAGTGGCGGATCGGACGATCCGGGCAGCCTGTTCACCGACGACGTCGTCGGGTGGTCGCCGTACGCGACCGTGTCTGGGCTGACTGCGCTCGAAGAGCTGGCCGCTCTCCGTGAGCTCGCCTTCTCGAACGTCGCTATCAGGTTCCGAGGGCTCGACGAGGTCGGAAACAAGGCATTCGCAGAATGGATCGTCGAAGCGGACCACACCGGCCCGCTCGTCCTCGGTGAGGACGCGGCGCTGGAGGCAACCGGGCAGCATGTCCAGCTTGCAGGCGTCACGGTGGCCGACTTCCGCGACGGGAAGATCCGGTCGTACCGAACGTACTTCGACGATCTCTCGCTCATCGAGCAGCTCGCAGGCGCCTGAGTCAGGCGGGAGCCATGGAGCTCGAGGTCGAGGACGACCCGGATCAGCGCGACCTCGAATTCCTCGACGCGCAGGTTCGCCGAGAGGCTTCCGCCGCGATGGGGCTCGGCGACGGAGTCGAGCTGGCGATCTTCGTGCGAGACGCCGGCAAGGTCGTAGCCGGCATCACCGGCTGGACGTGGGGCGACAGCTGTGAGCTGCAGAGCCTCTGGGTGGAGCCGAGCCTGAGAGGTCGCGGGCTCGGGTCCAGGCTCCTGGCCGCCGCCGAAGCCGAGGCGGCGGCCCGCAACTGCTCACAGACGGTGCACTTCACGTACGACTTTCAGACTGGCCGCCTCTACGAGCGCGCCGGCTACGAGCTGGTGGGTCGAGTCGAGGACTTCCCGTCAGGAGCAGACGTTCTCTGGTACCGCAAGCGCTTGAACCCACCGGCAAGGCCGCATTCAGCCGTCGCCGAGTCGAAGAAGCGATCCTGACTACGACCGTGCGGACACCGATCAAGCACCCCACCGACCCGATGTACGCGGAGTTCGAGGTCCACCGGTCGATGATCTGCGACCGCGTCCGCACGGAGGCGTTCAAGGTTGCGATCGACTCCGTCGTGCGCTCAGGCGACGTCGTGCTCGACGCCGGGGCGGGAAGCGGCATCCTGAGCGTTTTCGCGGCCCGGGCAGGGGCTGCGCGCGTCTACGCGGTCGAACAGACGTCGGTCGCCGTCCTCGCGCAGGAGCTGGCAGCTGCCAACGGAGTCTCGGAGATCGTCAGGGTGATCCACGGCGACGTCATGGACGTCGCACTGCCGGAACGAGTCGACGTGATCGTCTCGGAGTGGCTCGGAGGGTTCGGGATCGACGAGGGGATGCTCGTCCCAGTCGTCGTCGCTCGTGATCGCTGGCTCGAGCCAGGCGGAGTCATGATCCCCCGCTCGGTCACGGCGTGGGCCGCGCTCGTGCATGACCGCTATCTCTCGGAGACGGTGGAGTTCCTACGCGACGACCCCTACGGCCTCGACCTCGGGCACCTCCTGGAAAAGACCGTCAACGAGGTCTCCTATTCGGGCGGCTTCCGTCACCTCGGGGCCGGTGACAGGCGCTCCGACCCGTGTCGGCTGTGGACGACGGACGTCGCTCTGATCCCGCTCGAGCAAGCGCGGGCGCCTCACGAGGCCGAGGTTCTGTTGCCGGTCCACGAGCACGGAACGGCCAACGCGCTCGCACTCTGGTTCAGCGCCGAGCTCGCGCCCGGCGCCTCGCTCTCGGTCGGACCCGGGGATCCACCGACGCACTGGGGAATGACGACCGCGCCCCTGCGCTCACCGGTCGAGCTCACTCCGGGCATGGTCGTTCGTGCCAAGGTCAGGACCACCCTTGCTCGGCCGGTCGGGACCTGGACGAGGTGGGCGATCGCGATGCCAGGCGCCGACTGGGAGGAGCACGACGAGCAGTCGGTATGGGTGGAGATCGACGACGACTGAGGCGAAGAAGGAGCAGATCCTCGGGATCTCGAGAACCGATCAGTGGAGCTTCTGCGCGGTTGAAAGGGCTCCGAGCTCTTGCGCACGAGCGATCGCATCCTGGCGTGACGAGACTCGAAGCTTTTGGTAGATCGACTTCGTGTGTGAGTGGATGGTGTTGAAGGAGAGGAAGAGCTCCTTGCCGATCTCTCGCTTGGACAGGCCCTCGGCGAGGTAGCGGAGAACCTCGAGCTCGCGTTCCGTCAGGTCGCTGTCGCCCTCGATGCGGCGGTGGGCCGGCGTCAGCGTCCGCGCGACTTCGACAAGGCGTGCGCTCAGGACCCCTGGGTCCGGGCAGGTCGCGAGGAGCTTCCTCGCTTCCTCGAGCATCGCTCGCGCGGGAGCGGACGCCTCGAGCGCGCGGCGCACCGGGGCAGACACGAGCAGTGCATCCGCAATATCCAACGGCTGGCCACGGGCCTTGAGGTTCGCAACGCCTCGATCGAGCAGCTTCCCTGCCTCCTCGAGCTCGCTTCGGCGGGCGAGGGCGGCGCCGAGGGCCACGTGCGCGACGCCCGCGCCCGGCACATCGGCGACGCCGTGAACCTCGAGCGCGCTCAGCGCACGCCGAGCCGCCGCCACAACGACGTCGGCGTCGTCGTCAGCCTCGAGCGAGATCCGCGCGAGCATCGCCCTGGCGATGCCGGCGACGAGCCATTGGTTCGAGCGCGCGGCGAGGAACGCAGCCTGCTCGAGTGGCTCGCGCGCCCCCTCGGACTCGCCAGTGAGCCGCCGCGCCCAGCCGAGCGCGAGGAGCGAGACCGGTCTTCCGATCGAGAACGTGTCGCTCAGCAGCTCGGAGGCACGTTCGGCGCCGACCAGCATTCGGGCCGCGTCGCCCCATGGGAAGCACGCACGGGTCAAGGCGGTCGCAGCCTCGACCGGGAGGCCGCATGGCATCGGCCGGTCGACTCGGGCCGACTCCGCCGACTCGAGCGCGGCCAGCGACTCCTCGCGGCGGTTGAGCACGCTCAGCGCCCAGGTCCGAACGACCGCGACCCGCGCATCTTCTTCGGCGTCCGTCCGGGGAAGCTCCTCGAGCTGGCGCAGGATCGCCACGGCGTCGTCCCGCTCGAGCGAGGGGCGCCAGCCTTCCAACACCAACGTGCTCGCGCTCTCGAGCGCGTTGGCGGCAACGGCGTGACGCACGGCCTCGTACCGGTAGCCCTCCGGGCCGAGCCACTCGGACGCCCGCTGGTGCACGGCACCGGCGAGCTCGGGATCGCTCTGGAGCAGCTGGTTCCGGAGCACGTCTGCGAACAGCTCGTGGTAGCGGTACCACTCCCGGCGGTCGTCGAGCGGGATCAGGAAGAGGTTGGCTCGCTCGAGCTCGACCAACACCTCGGCGGAACCCTGCCTGCCCGTGGCTGCGTCGCAGAGAGGCCCGGACATCGTCCCGAGGACCGAGGTCTCGAGCAGGAACTGATGTCGCTTCTCGTCGAGCGAGTCGAGAACGACCTCCGTCAAGTAGTCGACGATGTGACGGTTGGCGCCCCCAAAGCGTGCGACGAAGCCTTCGGGATCGGCCTCTTGAGACAGCGACATCGCCGCCAGGTGGACGCCGACCGGCCAGCCTTCGGTGCGCTCGTGCAGCGCGCCCAGGGTCTCGGTGGCGAGGCCGAGTTGCAAGACCTCGTTGAGGAAGGTCGCCGACTCGGCCTCGGTGAAGCTGAGATCGGCGGCTCGAAGCTCGAGCAGATCCTCGAAGGCGCGCAGCCTCCCCATCGGGATCGGTGGATCCGAACGCGTCGAGACGACCAGCGTGACGTTGCTCGGCGCCCGTTCGAGGAAGAAGCTGAGCGAGTCATGGCAGCTGCGATTCGTGATCTCCTGGTAGTCGTCGAGCACGAGGACGAGCTCCTCGCCGATCGCTTCCAAGTCGCGGAGAACAGCCGGGACGACCGCATCGACGACGTCCGCGCGCGGCTCACGCAGTGCACTCAGGGCGGCGGCGCCCCATTCGGGCGCCGCGTGCCGGATCGCCTGAATAATGCAGGTCCAGAACGTGACCGGGTCGTTGTCCCCCGAGTCGAGCGAGAGGCAGGCGAAGGCGCGGCCGTCGACCTCGCGCCATTGCGCGAGGAGGGTCGTCTTTCCGAAACCCGGCGGCGCAGCGAGCAGAACGAGTCTCGGCGACGACTCGCGCAGCGCGTCAGTGCACCGCGGGCGCTCGAGAGCGTCACGCGGGGCGCGAACCCGCTCGAACTTCCACTCGAAGAAGACCCCGTCGTCGGAGGAGGTACCTGCGAGTCGGTCGGACGCCGTCGACGTTGCCGTCACGGCGACTCGACCCTGGTCCCGCTGCAGAGCACTGACGCTTCCGCCCACCTGCGCTGACCTCTCCCTCTGTGGAACGCCGCTAGCGTCGCTCAGAAAGGCCTGCGTGGCAATACGGCCTACACGGAACTTTCGGTCATGCCCGCTCCCCGGGTGCGTGCACCCCCAAGCAGAGGTGCAACGGTCTCGCTGGGAACTTTCACCTGGGTGAAGACATCGGCGGGTGAGGTCGGGGGCACAGGCCGGTTGGACAATGGCGAGGAAAGGACGACGTTGTCCAACGCGCAAGAGAAGGAGGCGAGATGACCGTCGGAGACGAGACGACCGACTACGGCCGTACGCAATCAACGGGAGTCAGTGAATCCGCCGCCGGCGGCTATGTGTTCGCCGGCGTCATCCTGATCATGGTCGGCTGCTTTCACGCGATCGCCGGCCTGGCGGCCCTCTTCGAGGACGAGTTCTACGCCGTTACGCCGAACTACATCCTCGAATTCGACACCACGACCTGGGGCTGGATCCACCTGATTCTGGGAGTCGTCGTCGCCTTCGCGGGGTACGCGCTCTTCGCGGCCAGGACCTGGGCGCGCGTGGTCGGGGTCACGTTCGCGGTGCTGAGCGCGATCGCGAACTTCGTCTTCATCCCGTACTACCCGTTCTGGTCGATCCTGATCATTGCGCTGGACATCTGGGTGATCTGGGCACTGACGCGGCATGTTTCGTCGGCGGACGAGCTCATGGGGTAGCGGAGAGACGCACGCAGTGCCCGCCTCGTCATCGAAGCCGATCAGCACTTACGGGTGATTCGGACGAAAGGAGCCTCATGACCACCGAGCAATCCACCGAGACCCAGGTTCTCGTCGGCGAGCTCGAGGCGGAGGGAGAAACCGGCGCGGAATAGCCCCCACGAGGAGGATCGACCATGGCAGCCACGAAGACCCGCACGCGTTCCGATCAGGACGTCGCCGAGTTCATCGCACTGACGAAAGGCGCCGACAGCGTCGAGCTCAAGCTGACGGTGCCGGTGTCCGACCGGAGCCGCGGGGCGGCGGCGCTCGGGGTGGATCCGCTCGACGCTCAGATTCGGCAGGTCTACTTCTTCGATACGCCGGAGCTGACGCTCAACAAGAGCGGCGTCGTCGTTCGTGCCCGCCGTGTCCAGGGAAAAGGCGACGATACGGTCGTAAAGCTGCGCCCCGTTGTCCCGAAGGAGCTGCCGGCCGAGCTGCGCCGCTCACCGAACTTCGGCGTCGAGGTCGATGCCATGCCAGGCGGATTCGTCTGCTCGGGATCGATGAAGCGCGCGCTGAAGACACCCGATGTCAGGGAAGCGGTGCTGGGGGAGCGGCCGGTCCGCAAGCTCTACTCCAAGGAGCAGCGGGCGTTGTACGCAGCGCACGCACCCGAGGGGCTCGAGCTAGACGATCTCGCGATCCTCGGCCCGATCTCGGTGCTCAAGCTGAAGTTCGAGCCGAAGGGATACGCCCGCAAACTCGTCTCCGAGCTTTGGCTCTACCCCGACAACTCCATGATCCTCGAGCTGTCGACGAAATGCGCGCCCTCGGAAGCGTTCCAGGTCGCCGCCGAAACGAGGTCGTTCCTAACGCAAAAGGGCGTCGAGCTCACCGGCGAGCAGCAGACGAAGACGAAGAAAGCGCTCGAGTACTTCTCCGAACGGCTGCAGGAGGACGGCGACTAGGAGTTAGAGCGGCGGCCGCACCGCGCATCAGGTGGCGAGCGGGAGGCTTCCTCGGACGGTCGTGCCGCGCTCGTGCACGGAGTCGACGGAGAGCGTGCCTCCGATACCGGCCATGCGGTCGGTCATGTTCGTGTAGCCGTTGCCCGACCCGCGGGCCGACTCGACGTCGTAGCCCGCGCCGTCGTCGGCGATCTCGAACTCGAGCCGGCCATCGCGCTCCCGGAGCCGAACCACCGCGGTCGCACCTGAGCCGGCGTGCTTGGCGGCGTTCTGGAGACTTTCCAGGCAGCAGAAGTAGACGGCGGCCTCCACGTCCTCTGGATAGCGGCCGATCGCTGGTGCCTCGAGCCTTGCCGGTGGAGCCGAACGCCGTACGACGCTGGCCAGAGCCTCCCGGAGCCCGAACTCGCGAAGCACAGCCGGGTAGAGGCCTTGGGCGAGGTCGCGGAGCTCCTCCAGAATCTCGTCTAGCTCTTTGCCGACGTCGTCGAGCCGCTGTGCGACCTCTGGATCGGCGAATTCGCGTGCCAGGCCGACCTTGTAGCTGACTGCGACCAGGTGTTGCTGCGCTCCGTCATGGAGGTCGCGCTCGATCTTGCGGCGCTCGTCGTCGCCCGTGGCCACGATGCGTGCACGCGCTGCGCGGAGCTCGGTGCTCGTCGACGCGAGCTCGACCGTCAAGCGACCGTTCTCGATCGCCAGCAGCAGCGCCTGGCCCGCGGCTGCGACGAGCTCCGGGTCGGTGTCCAAAGCCGCGTCATGCACGATCACGGCCGCGGGCTCGCCCTTCCGCGTGACCAGAGTCGACGACTGGCCGGCCGGAGGCGTGGATGCAAGAGGCTTGCCGCTCGAGTCGACAAAGCCGCCTGCCTCCTCGAGACGGAACCCGAGCTCGAGCGACGGATCATCGAGTGCATCGGCCAAAATCGTGCGCAGCTCAGAGGCGCTGGGGCTCTCTACCAGGCGGGCGACGATCTTTTTCAACGCCGTCGCGGCGAAGAACGTGCTCACCACGATCGAAAGCACAAATCCGTAAGGAAGCAGGGCGCGACCAACCGAGAGGAACCAGCCGACGTCCGAGATCGTGCTCGGATCCAGATCGAGATGGTGGGTGACGACGCCGTGGAAGATCAGGACGGGCACCGTGAGTATCACGGCTGGTACGTAGACGGGAATGAGCGCGCGCCTGCGCGGTCGAGTTGCCGTCGCCAGGCGGTAGGACAAGACAGCGAGAGTCGCCGCTCCGACCGCGATCGCCACGTACGAAAAGTCGCTGCCGAACGGGTCGGCGATCGTCGGACGGTCGGCGATCATGAAGGCGTTCGTGGGACACGCGGCGTTGCAGCCAGCGATCGGCCCGCCGCCGCTCACGACGGGCGAGAAGAGAAGCGAAGGGAAGAACGGCAAGAACCAGAGCACCCAGCCCGCGAGCAGCAGCCGCTCCAGCCAGCCGCCAAGCCGTCCGTCGGGGAAGGCGAAGATGACATAGAAGGCCAGGACGAACGACGGGAAGTCACCGAACACACCGATGCTGTGGAGCAGGGGATCGGACGCCCCTTGCAGCGACATGACGACCGACGCAAGCGCCAGCGCCACGAACGCGAGGCCGAGGCGATTGCCGGGACGTCGAACCAGCCAGTACAGCGCGGCGCTGGACCATCCCACGATGATCACGGCCCGCTGGATGCCGTACGCAATCGGATCGACGAGGTGGTCGCTCGTCGCGAGCAGCAGACCCGCTCCGATCGCGACGAGAAGCCACCCGATCGCAAGCGCGGTCAGGACGCCGCGTCGAGCAAGGATCGTCGAGACCGTAGCCCCTGCTGAAGCGGGTGCACGCGCTGCTACGGCTGTGGACACACCAACCCTCCTTCGGACTTCGAGGCAGCTGTTGCTATTTAGCCACGATCACCGCGCTCTGTCTACTCGGCCGGGTGACCTTCTCCACTCCGTCACATTGTCGTCTTCCGATCCGCTCTATTGTGTCTCGCATGGCGATTCGAGTCGCCATTGCGGACGACAGCGCTTTGGTCCGGGAGGGGCTGCAGCAGCTCCTCGCCGCTCACCAGAGCATCGAGGTCGTGGCTGCGTGCGACGACATGCCGTCGCTCCTCCAGGCCGTGGAGACCGTCCAGCCCGACGTGGTGGTGAGCGACATTCGAATGCCGCCCTCGAGAACCGACGAGGGCATCCAGATTGCAGTCCGCCTCCGGCAGCTCCATCCTGACATCGGAGTGGTCATCCTCAGCCAGTACACGGAGCCGAGGTATGCGCTGAAGCTCTTCGAGAGCGGCTCCGAGGGGCGCGCATACCTGCTCAAGGAGCGCGTGCGTGACTCCGAGCAGCTCGTGGCAGTCATCGAGTCCGTCGCCACCGGTGGATCGGTCATCGATCCCAAGGTCGTCGACGTGCTCGTGACCGCCAGGGCTCGCCCCTCGCCCGCGCTCGCCAAGCTCACCCCACGCGAGCGGGACGTCCTTGCCGAGATCGCCCAGGGAAAGAGCAACACGGCAATCGCCAAGTCTCTCGTGCTCAGCAAACGAGCCGTCGAGAAGCACATCCACTCGATCTTCTTCAAGCTCGGTCTTTCCGAGGCGGAGGACGTCAGCAAGCGCGTGAAAGCGGCCCTGCTCCTTCTCGCCGAGGAAGGCACGGATGTGGGCGAGAGGGGACGCTCAGCAGCAGGGTAAGTCCGGCGAGTGCTCGAGACGGCGACGCGCCTCTTCACCCAGGTGAAAGGTGCTGGCGGGTGATGTGATGACGCCAGCGGGTGGGCGACACTGGGAAGCCGGAATCGAATGAGGGATGGCTCTGCAATGTCCGTGACCGAGCCGAGTGAGACCGAGCCGACAGCGTCGGGCGAGGCTGAGCCCACCGAGTCGAGCACGGTCGAGACGACCGAGCTACGGCGGGATACGGGCGCAGGCGCATCCGAGGCTCCTGTGCCTACGTGGGTCTGGGTCGTCTTGGGCACGCTGGGAGTCGCGGTGGTTGCGGTGACGCTTGGCCTGCTCGTCGAGGCGCGCGACGCCTCGGCGAACGCGGAAGACGTCTCCGCCGAGGCCTCTCAGCTGTTGGACGACCTCGTCGCCGACGTCCAGACGACCAACGATGAGCTCAGCACGTTCAACGAGCAGTTCGCGTCCGCCGTCGCCTCCGCTCAGGCCGCGGCGGCGGAGGCGAAGCAGAAGCAGTCCGAGCGCTCGTCCTCTAACGAGCAGAGCCCATGACGACGCCGGAGCACCGCACAGAGGCGGAGCCGGATGCGGTCTCCGAGGCGGGCGAGAGCGAGACGCTCGCGGAGTCTCCGACCACGCAGCCGGATGCCGAGGCGGAGTCGGACGTCGCACCCGAAGCAGGCGAGGACGAGACACTCGTGGAGTCTCCGACCACGCAACCCGATGCGGAGGCGGATCCCGCCGCTGTCGCGGCGGAGGCTGGCCCTTCCGAGCCGGCGGGCGTCGTGTCTGTGGTCGAGCCAGCGACGCCGGAGGAGGTTCCGACCACGCGGCGTCGGGCACGGGCACCCGCCTGGGCGTGGGTCGCGATCACGATCATGGCGCTGCTGCTCGCGTCAGGCCTGACCACGCTGGCAGTCGCACGCAACGCCGACCCGAGCACACCGGCGGCCGTCGAGGACGTCCAGACGCTGGTCGTCGAGCTCGAGGCGTTGAACGGCTACCTGGCGACGACGAACCAGCTGATGTCGGACGCGATCACGAACGCCGAGTACATGAGCGCGAATGTGCAGGCCAAGCTCGCGGGCATGTCGGCACAGCTCGGCGACGTCGAAGCCGGCGTCGGACAGGCGCGCTCGCTCCTCGGCAGCCAGCTCTCCGGGGCGACGCGCTCGGACCTCGGCAACGGTCAGGAGCGACTCCAGTCTCTCCAGCGGACTCTCGCGCAGGAGAGCGGCCGGCTCGCGGAGCAGCAGCTCGAAGCAATCAGCCGCGACATCGCTGCGATCGGAGACGCGGTCGGGGTCGCAACGAGCCAGGGCGCGAGTCGCGCGAGCGATGTCGAGGCTCGGATCCAGGCGCTCGAGGGCAACCGGGTCGATACCGACGAGCTCAGGATCCAGGCAGCGGAGGCCAGGGCCGAGATTGCGGCGCTCAGGGCCGAGGCCGCGGACCTCAGGGCGACCGCTCAAGCCCAGCGGGAGCGTGCGCAAGCCTTCTTCGCTCAGCTCCGCGGAGCTGAAGCGGGCCCAGGCGGCACTCCGGCGGCTCGTCGACAGGTTGAGCTCGAGGCCGTAGTCCTGGCCGAGGACCCGCGACTGATGCGAGGCGGGGCGTCACCGAAGACGGAGCATGCCGCCCCGTCCGACACGACTGGGCCGCCTCCTGCTCGAGGCATGCGCTGGATCCCGGGCGGGACGTTCGCGATGGGGTCCGAGGACTTCTACCCCGAGGAACGCCCGGTCCGTCGCGTCTCGGTCGACGGCTTCTGGATGGACGAGACACCGGTGACCGCGGCGCAGTTCCGCCGCTTCGTTCGCGAGACGAGGTACGCGACGCTCGCTGAGCGCCCGCTCGACGGGGCCCTCTATCCAGACGCGGATCCGGGCCTCGTCGTTCCCGGCTCGCTCGTGTTCCGCAAGAGCTCAGGCCCGGTCGACCTGAACGACTACCGCAACTGGTGGGAGTACGTGCCGGGCGCGTACTGGAAGCGGCCGGGCGGGAAAGGAACGACGATCAACGGCCGCGATACGCATCCCGTGGTCCACATCGCGTACGAGGATGCCGAGGCGTACGCGACGTGGGCGGGGAAGGAGCTGCCGAGCGAGGCGGAGTGGGAGCTCGCAGCCCGTGGAGGGCTCGAGGGCGCTGTGTTCGCTTGGGGAGACGAGCACTTTCCCGAGGGCAAGGCGATGGCGAACGCATGGCAAGGCGAGTTTCCCTGGCAGAACGTGAAGCTCGACGGCCATGAGGGGACCTCCCCGGTCGGCAGCTTTTCGCCGAACGGATACGGCCTCTTCGATGTGACCGGGAACGTCTGGGAGTGGACCTGCGACTGGTTCACGTCCCGCCGCCCGGACGAGGTGGAGAGCCCGTGCTGCGTGCCGCGAAACCCGCAGGTCGGGTCGCCCGAGCTCCGACCGGGAGAGACGATCCCGCGTCGCGTCATCAAGGGCGGCTCACATCTCTGCGCGCCGAACTACTGCCTCCGCGATCGGCCGGCCGCGCGACAAGGGCAGGCGATCGACTCCTCGACCACCCACCTCGGCTTCCGTTGCATCGTGCGCCTAGCCGAGGCGGTTTCCGGTTGATCAAGAGAGGGTGGCCGCGGGAGAGTCGAAGCAGCCTGCAAATCGGCATCTTTTCTCCGCGGGGGACAGCACGGGGACAGCACCGGGCGGTCACGTCCGTGTGATCCCCGAACGGCGGAATCAACGGGTTACATTCGTCCAAGACGCCCGCCTTCGGAGCGTCCTATTCTCGTCGTGACCGCTTACTAGGAGGACGAGATGAACGCGATTCCCCTTCCTGAGCTGCGCCAGAATGGAACAAGTGACCCCGGGAGGGAGCCGATCATGACTCAATGGGGAGTGATCCCGTCGATCCGCGTTCGGGACATGGCAGAAGCCCTCGCCTTCTACCGCGGGAAGCTCGAGTTCACGCTCGACAGCGGCGGTGATGAGGAGAGCAACTCGTCACTCACGCGCGGAGACGCGCACCTGATGATCGAGACGGCGGCGGATCACTACGGCGACGAGTACAACGCTGCGATCAGGGAACGCCTGGGGACACCCTCGTGCATCGCCCTGTACATGGAAGCCTCAGATCTCGCCGCCTTTTGCTCCAGGCTCGAAGCCGCAGGCGTCCGGATCGTCGATCCGCTCGCCACACGGCCATGGGGTCAGGACGAGTTCACCGTCGAGGATCACGAGGGCAATTGGCTGACCTTCTGGAAGAAGACGGTGCCCGCCTAACGACAACGGTCGATATGGCCCCGGGAGGAGTCGAACCTCCGCACGCAGATTCGAAGTCTGCCGCTCTATCCACTGAGCTACGGGGCCGGGTCCCGCACGGTAGCGCGCCGGCGGAGCCATCGCCGCCTGCGACGGCGGGCTGAGCGAGGCGCTTCGCGGAAGGCCTCGCGGATCGAGCTCGAGCGCCCCTTCGCGAACGCGCACACGGCCACCGCGCCGTAGAACCCGAGCCGCGGAGTCATCGAGCAGCAGCCGGGGCAGCGGCAGCCGGGCGCGCCGGCGGAGTTGAGCTCGTCGGCGTAGATCCTCGGGACCCAGCGCGGCCCTCCCCAGCGAAGGTCGAACGCGAACGAACGGATGACGTGCGCCCAGATCAGCCAGGCCGTCCAGCGCGCGACGCCGTAGAAGAACGATGCGCGGTAGAGCGCGACGAGCGTCGTCTCGGAGAGGTAGCGGCCCGCCCAGCGCCAGAAGGGGTCGGCGGCCATGATCGTCTCGCGGAAGTAGCCGCGCGTCAGCACGCGCCAGCTCAGGATGGCCCACACGACGAACACGCCGTCCCAGACGAAGCCGAGCCCGCTGAAGTACGCGCCGGCGTCGACGTAGCGCCCGGTCTGACCCGCGTAGGCCCACGCGCCGATCGAGAACAGGTGGTCGGTGAACGGGAAGAAGAGCATCGTCCCGACCGTGTCTCCCGTGTCCGTCAGCGCGTGGGCCCACTGGCCGATCGTGAAGCTGTACGCGACGACTTTGTTCCCGAAGACCAGGTAGAGCAGGAGACCTACGACGACGCCGAACGTGAGCGAGTGCGTGAAGCCCACGCCCGGCCAGCCGCGATGGAACTGCGCTGGCTCGTCCGCCTTGACCTCGACGCCTGCGAGGCCGACTCCGTAGACGAACCACTTCGAGAGGACGTCGGGCGCGTACGAGCCGATGAGCAGCGGGACGAACGCGACCTTCTTCCCGAGGTGCTTCTGGATGACGTAGGGCTCGAGGTCGTGCGCGGCCCAGCTCATCTGCGCGCTAGGCGGACGAGCGCGGGGAGGACGACGACGCAGGCGAGCAGGTATCCGGCCGCGACCACCCACGAGAAGAGGAACTCGGGAAAGGTGACGCCGACAGCGACGTAGACCACTCCGGCGGCGACGTAGAGGGCCAGCTCACGCCAGCCGCCGGCGAGTGCGTCTCGGAGGGACGACGGCGATCCGTCAGCTCGCACGGGTGCGCAGTATGAACTTTCCCCTAGACGCGGGGTGCGGTCCGGTCCGTCCGACGGCGGTCCTACCCTCGCGCCATGACGCTCGGAATCGTGGTGTTCGGCGCCGCGTTCCTCGTCGGGCTCGGGCTCGGCACCTACACCCGCCGGCCCCTCTCGACCGCGTTCCTCGTCCTCGGCAGCTTCTGCGCTCTGCTCACGCTGTCGACGACCGGGGACGTGTACGCGGCTGCCGCAACCCTCGCCATCGTGTTCCTGCTCGGCCTGGTCGTGGATAGCGTGCGCGAGACCTTCGCGCTGCTCGTCGGGCGCTACTAACGCGCGCCGTCGCCGCGGCCGAGGGCGAGGCAAGCCTCGCCCCTACAATTCGACCCCCGCGGGCGTGGCGGAACTGGCAGACGCGACGGGTTTAGGTCCCGTTGGGCCGCGAGGCCCTTGGAGGTTCGAGTCCTCCCGCCCGCATCTGCGCAAGTTCGGAAACTCGCTAGCGCGAGTTTCCGATCGCGCGAACACGCAAGACCCCTTCATGGGGTGCCCGAACAGCTCAGCTATTCGGGGTGTGAAGTCGGCTGGTTGTCACGGAAGCGCGACATCCGGAGGAAGCCGATGTCGTGCCTCGTTTCGCCGTCCACTACGAGGTCGGCGAGAATTTCTCCGACGACAGAGCAGAACTTGAAGCCGTGCCCGGAGAAGCCGGCGCCGAGGACGGCGAGCTCGGACTCGGGGTGGCTGTCGACGAGGAAGTGCTCGTCCGGGGAGAGCTCGAAAAGGCACGCCTTGACGTCGAGCGTCGGCCCGGCGCCGTCCGGGAAGTAGCGCTCGACGAACCGGCGCAGCGGCGCTTCGTCCGACGGGGGACACGTCGCGCGGGATCGAGTCCGGGTCGCCCGTCACCCCGTCGTGGTCGTAGAAGCCGACCTTGAAACCGGGCACTCCGTGAACCGGGAAGCCGTACAGGTGCCCCTCCTCGAGCGCGACGTTGAAGACCGGGAAACGGTCGGGCGCAAAGAGCTCGGGCCGAAGCGGCTCCAGCCACACGAGCACCTGCCTCTGCGCGAGGACCAGCCCGGGCGGAAGCCGCGCGACCTCCTGTGAGTACGCGCCCGCGGTGAGCACGAGGCGCTCGGCCTCGACGGTTGCGCGGTCGGTTCGCACGCGCACGCCGTTCTCGCCTGCCGACCACTCGAGCACGCGCTCCCCGGTCCGCAACTCCGCCCCGCGGGCGAGCGCGCCGTTCACGTGAGCCTCGATGCAGCGCTCGGGAAGCAGGAAGCCTCCGTCCCGCTGGAACACGAGCGGGAGCTCCGGCGGCAGGCGGAAGGCGGGGAACCGGCGGGCCGCCTCGGCTCCGTCGAGCTCCTCGTACGGAAGGCCGTGCTCGACGCTCGAGCGAACGGCGCCCTCGAAGATCCGCGGCCCGCCCTCGAGCGCGCCGGTGACGAAGAGGAGCTGCTCGCCCGACTTCGGCCTCGAGCTCGCGCCAGAGCTCGTACGCCCGGAGGACGAGCGGGACGTAGCTCGGGTGCTCGAAGTAGGCCTGGCGGATGATCCGCGTGAGCCCGTGCGACGAGCCCCGCTCGTTCGGGACGTCGAAGCGCTCGAGCCCGAGCACGCGCTTGCCCCGGCGGGCGAGGTGATACAGCGCGGCGCTCCCCATGCCGCCGACTCCGACGACGACGACGTCGTAGCGCTCACTCACTCGCGCGATCCTACGCGGCTCCATCCGGCGCGACCCTGCGTCAGGCTGGTTGAATGGCCGCGTGTCCGCGACCGCACTCGAAGAGCTCGGCGAGAACCGCGTCCGGCTGACCGTCGAGGTCACGCCGGAGCAGGTGAAGCACGCGGTCGACCACGCGATGTCCGACCTCTCGGAGAGCGTCAAGATCCCGGGCTTTCGCCAGGGCAAGATCCCGACTCCCGTCCTCGTCTCGCGCCTCGGCAAGGAGCGGATCTACGGGGAGGCCGTGGACAGCCACATCGGCGGCTGGTTCTGGAGCGCCGCGTCGCGGAGCCGCATCCGGCCCGTCGCCGATCCGCAGTTCGAGTACGAGCTGCCGGCGAGCGCGGACGACCGCTGGAGCTTCGCCGCGACCGTCGACGTGCAGCCGCTCCCGGAGCTCGTCGACTGGACCGAGCTCGAGGTCGCACGGACCGAGGCCGAGATTCCGGCCGAGGCGATCGACGCCGAGATCGAGGCGCTGCGCGAGTCGGTCGCGGAGCTGGCTCCGGCGAACGGCCGCCCCGCGCGCGACGGCGACACGCTCGTGGTCGACGTCGTCGACTCCGATGGCGAGGCCCAGCGGGACACGATCGTCGAGCTCGGCGCGGGCCGGCTGGCTCCTGAGCTCGAGCAGGCGCTCGTCGGTGCGTCCGTCGGTGAGACGAAGGAGGTCTCCTTCGCCCAGCCCGACGGCACGAGCGCGAGCGTCGAGGTCACGGTGCGGGAAGTACAGGAGAAGCATTTGCCGCCGCTCGACGACGAGCTCGCTCGCGCCGCGAGCGAGTTCGACACACTCGACGAGCTGCGCAGCTCGATCGCCGGCACGCTCGGCGCCCAGCTCGACGCCGAGATCGACGCGGCCTATCGCATCGCTGCGGTCGACGAGCTCGTGCGCGCGTCGGTAGTCCAGCCCGCGCTCGCGCTCGTGCGCACGCGCGCCGGCGACCTGCTGACCGGGTTCGCGCGCTCGCTCGAACGCCGCGGGGTCTCGGTCGAGACATATCTCGCCGCGAGCGGGACGAGCGCCGAAGACCTCCAGCGTCAGTTCGTGCTCGAGGCCGCGGTGTCCGTCGCGCGCGAGCTCGCCCTCGAGGCGCTCGCGGAGCAGGCGGGCATCGACGTCTCCGACGACGAGATCCGCGCGTACCTGCGCGAGGAGGCGGAGTCCGCCGGCGAGGACCCCGACGCGCTCGTCGAGGACGTCTTCGCGCACGGGCAGCAGGAGTCGATCCGCGCGGATCTCCTTCTGCGCGCAGCTCTCGACCGCCTCGTCGCGGACGTCAAGCCGATCGCCCCCGACCTCGCGGCCGCGCGAGACAAGCTGTGGACCCCTGACAAGGAGAAGCCCGAGGGCGAGACGAAGTTGTGGACCCCCGGCAGCAAGGAGCCTGCATGAGCATCGTTCGCTTTCAGCAAACGATCGCGGGGGAAACCATGTTTCCCCCGCGTTCCCCCTTCTTCCTGAAGACGTGGGGAACCTCACGGTTCCCCACACCCCTCCACGCTCATAGGCCGGAGACCGACCTATGAGCCCGTTGATTCCGATGGTCATCGAGCAGACCTCGCGAGGCGAGCGCTCGTTCGACATCTACTCGCGTCTGCTCAACGAGCGGATCATCTTCCTCGGTTCGCCGATCGACGACCAGATCGCGAACCTCGTCGTCGCCCAGCTCCTCCACCTCGAGTCGGAGGACCCCGACAAGGACATCTCGATCTACATCAACTCGCCGGGCGGCATCGTCTACGCCGGTCTCGCGATCTACGACACGATGCACTACATCAAGCCGGACGTGCAGACGATCTGCGTCGGCATGGCCATGTCCATGGGCGCGGTGATCCTCGCAGGCGGCGCTCCCGGCAAGCGGAGCGCGCTCCCGCACTCGAAGATCCTCATCCACCAGGGCTCGGGCGGCTACAGCGGCCAGCCGACGGAGATCGAGATCTACGCGCGGGAGGTGATCGGCATCAAGCGCCTAATGGAGGAGATCATGGCCAAGGACACGGGCCAGCCGATGGACAAGGTTGCAAAGGACATGGATCGCGACTACTACATGACCTCCGAGGAGGCCAAGGACTACGGGATCATCGACCGGGTGATCGAGCACCACTAGACGGACCTACTAGCGTTGAACGGGAAATCGGAGTAAAAGGAGAACGGGATGGCTCGGGCGAGTGAGGGCAACGAACAGCTGCTCTGCAGCTTCTGCGGGAAGAGTCAGCGGCAGGTCAAGAAGCTGATCGCCGGGCCCGGCGTCTACATCTGCGACGAGTGCATCGATCTCTGCAACGAGATCATCGACGAGGAGCTCACCACTCCCGCGCAACTCGACCTCGACAATCTCCCACGCCCGCTCGACATCTACTCCGTCCTCAACGACTACGTCGTCTCGCAGGAGGAGTCGAAGCGCACGCTCGCGGTGGCGGTCTACAACCACTACAAGCGCGTCCGCATGGGCCTCGACGACGGCGAGGTCGAGCTCCAGAAGTCGAACATCCTCCTGCTCGGCCCGACTGGATGTGGGAAGACCCTGTTGGCACAGACGCTCGCCCGGATCCTCAACGTCCCGTTCGCCATCGCCGACGCGACGGCGTTGACGGAGGCGGGCTACGTCGGCGAGGACGTCGAGAACATTCTCCTCAAGCTGATTCAGGCGGCCGACTTCGACATCAAGAAGGCCGAGACCGGGATCATCTACATCGACGAGGTGGACAAGATCGCGCGCAAGGCGGACAACCCGTCGATCACGCGCGACGTCTCCGGCGAGGGCGTGCAGCAGGCCCTCCTCAAGATCCTCGAGGGCACGGTCGCGTCGGTGCCGCCCCAGGGCGGGCGCAAGCACCCGCACCAGGAGTTCCTCTCGATCGACACGACCAACATCCTCTTCATCTGCGGCGGCGCGTTCGCCGGCCTCGACAAGATCATCGAGCGCCGGATCGGCAAGAACACCATCGGCTTCGGCGCGGACATCCGCTCGCGGAACTCGGAGGAGAGCGCGGAGATGCTCGCGAGTGTCATGCCGGAGGACCTGATGTCGTTCGGCCTGATCCCGGAATTCGTCGGCCGACTACCGGTCATCAGCGCTGTGCACCAGCTCACGCGCGAGGACCTCGTCGAGATCCTCATCGAGCCGAAGAACGCGCTCGTGAAGCAGTACCAGCGCTTCTTCGGCTACGACTCGATCGAGCTCGTGTTCACCGAGGACGCGCTCTGGGAGATCGCCGACCACGCGCTGATGCGCGAGACGGGCGCCCGCGGGCTCCGTTCGATCATCGAGCTCGCACTCCTCGACGTCATGTTCGAGCTTCCGTCACGGACCGACGTCACGAAGTGCGTCATCACCAAGGAGACGATCTCCAAGGGCCTCAAGCCGACGCTCGTGACGAGCGCCGGCGGCATCGACGACCTCGACGAGCTCGCCGAGGAGTCCGCATAGCGTCCCGAGTAGAATCGGGCGACCAAGACGGGGCGGGCACGACGAGATCGGGGGTTTTTGGGATGCCGAGGTATCTGATCGAGCGCACGTACACGGTCGACATGAACACACTTCCGGAGGTCGCCACGCGCTCCAAGGCGATCGGCCACCACCGGTTCCCGGAGATCGTCTGGGAGCACAGTCACGTCGTCATCGACGGCGACGGGACGCCGAAGTCGTACTGCGTGTACGACGCGCCGAGCGAGGAGATGGTTCGCGAGCATTCGCGGCAGCTCGGGGACCACTTCGTCGAGGTGATCTACGAGATCGCCGGGGACGTCACACCCGCGGACTTCCCGCTGATCGACGACCCCCCTAGCCGCTAGCGGGTCGCTTCACGTCCTCTTGGACGAGGTGCTGAAACGCCTGGGCGGTAACCACCTGCCGTAGGCGCACCTCGCGGTGGCGGGGGTCGTCGTTCGGCAGGAACTCGAGCGCCGTGGAGTAGAGCGTGAGCGCGTGGCCCTTCGCCCAGCCCCGCGCGGCCTGATCGGCGGCGACAAGGAGGCAGTCCACCGCACGCTCGGGGTCGCCGGCCTGCCGCCAGTGGTCCGCGATTGCCTCGTTCGCCTGCCCGACGGAGCCCGTCCGCTCTTCGAGGAACCCGGCAACGGCTGCGTGCCGCTCGCGGCGCGCAGCCCGGGGGAGGCGCTCGTACGCGACGTCGCGGATCACGCCGTGCTTGAAGGCGAACTGCTGCTCCCCGGTGATCCGGGAGACGGCCTCCCGACGGACGAAGTCCCGCTCCTCGAGCGTGCCGAGCGCGCTCGCGAGGTCGGCATCCGGCGCGATCCGCGCCAGTGCGCCCCGCCAGAACACGCGCCCCACGACCGAAGCGTCCACGAGCAGGCTGCGTTCCGTCGGCGGCAGCGCGTCGAGCCGGGCCGCGACGATCGCGCGCACGCTCGTCGGCAACCCTGCGTCGACGGTCGAGCGCTCGACGACCGATGCCGCCAGCTCCTCGATGAAGAGCGGGTTCCCCTCGGCGGTCCGTGCAACGACGTCGGCCTGTTCGGGTAGGACGCCGGCGCGGTCGAGCAAGAGCTCGGCGAGCGTCTGCGCGTCGTCCTCGGAGAGCCGCTCGAGCTGCAGGGCCGTGTACGCCGGGAGCCCGCCTCCCCACGTCGGGCGGTCGGTGAGGAGCTCCGGCCGGGAGAGCGCGACCAGGAGCACCGGCACGTCCCGGACGCGCGCCGCGAGCATCTCGATGAGGTCGAGCAGGCTGGCGTCCGCCCAGTGGATGTCCTCGAAGAGCAGCATGGTCGGCCCGCGCGCGGCGATTGACTCGACGAGCACGCGGGCGGAGAAGAAGAGCGCCTCGCGATCGGTCGCCTCGCCGGAGCCGCCGAGCCCGACGAGCATGGCCAGGTGCTCGGCGTGCGCCTCCGCCTCCTCCAGGCCGTCGACGAGGTCGGAGACCGTCGCTCGCAGCTTCCGCCGCGCCTCGTCCAGCTCGTCGTTGTCGAAGATCTGCGCGACCTGCTTCACGTGCTGACCGAAGGCGCTGTAGGGGCTGCTCGCGCCATAGGGGGTCGAGCGGCCGCGCAGTCCGAGCCCGCCGAGCGAGGAGACGTGCTCCGCGAGCTCGAGCGCGAGTCGGGACTTCCCGATCCCCGACGGGCCGAAGACCGTGACGAGCGCAGGGCGGCGCTGAGTCGAGACGTCGTCCCAGACCCGCCGCAAGAGCTCGACCTCGCGTTCGCGGCCGACGATCGGGATCGGCGTCAGCGGCCGTTCACCGGCGGGCGAGATCGCGCGCAGCGCGAGCCATGCGCGCACGGGCTCGGCCTTCCCCTTCGCCTCGACGGGCGGCGCGGGCCGGAACTCGATCGCCGAACGCGTGGCCGAGTACGTCTCGTGACCCACGAGCACCCCGCCGACGGGCGCCGCGCTCTGGAGCCGCGCCGCCGTGTTCACGACGTCGCCGGCGACCATCGCCTCGCCGTGCTCCGCGCGCGCTTCGAGCCCGACGATCGCCTCTCCGGTGTTCACGGCCACCCGCACTTCGAGCCCGTCGGTCGAGGCCCACTCCTGGACCGAGAGCGCCGCGCGCACGGCGCGCTCGTGGTCGTCGCCGTATGCCACCGGGGCGCCGAAGACGCCCATGACCGCGTCGCCGATGAACTTCTCCACGCGGCCCCCGAACGACTCGAGCTCCGAGCGGACGCGCTCGTAGTACGGGATGAGGAACGCGCGCACGTCCTCGGGGTCGAGCTGCTCGGAGCGGGCGGTGAACCCCGCGAGGTCCACGAACACGATCGACACGATTCGGCGCTCCTCGCTCGTGCCTGCCGTCTCTGTGAGCGGCTGGCCGCAGGCGTTGCAGAACCGGGCGGCCTCCGGGTTCTCCTGACCACAGTGGGTGCATCCCCGCACCGCAGGAAGCCTACGGTTCAGAGGAGGGCCGCCGCATTGTGGAAGACCGTAGAGTTGCGCCGGGTGTTCACCACCCGGCCCGAGCTGCGCGGCACCTTCGGGATGGTCGCGTCCACTCACTGGCTCGCCTCCCAGGCCGGGATGGGCGTGCTCGAGCGGGGCGGCAACGCCTTCGACGCGGCGGTCGCGACCGGGTTCGTGCTCCAGGTCGTCGAGCCGCACCTGAACGGCCCGGGCGGAGAGGTGCCTGCGATCTTCTACGCCGCCGAGCGTGACGGGCCCCTCGTGCTGTGCGGCCAGGGGGTCGCGCCCGCGGCCGCCACGATCGAGCGCTACCGGGAGCTCGGCCACGACCTCGTTCCCGGAACGGGCGTCCTTGCCGCGTGCGTGCCAGGAGCGTTCGGGGGCTGGCTCCTCCTCCTGCGCGACTTCGGCACATGGCGGCTCGCGGACGTCCTCGAGCTCGCGATCGGCTACGCGGAGCACGGGTTCCCGCTCGTGCAGGGGATCCGGACGACGATCGAGCGGACGCAGTCCCTCCTCGCCACCTGGCCCGCGTCACGCGATCTCTATCTGCCCGCTCCCGAGGTGGGAGCGCTCTTCCGCAACCCCGTGCTCGCGGCGACGTACAGGCGGATCGTCGAGGAGAGCGCAGGCGGATCGCGCGAAGACGAGATCGACCGCGCGCGACGCGCGTTCTACGAAGGCTTCGTCGCCGAGGAGATCGATCGCTTCGTCGCTGCGGAGGGCGGGCTCCTGTCCGGAGACGATCTCGCCGCGTGGGAGGCGACGCTCGAAGCTCCGGCGACCCTCGAGTACGGAGGGCTCACGGTGTGCAAGACGCAGGCATGGGGGACCGGCCCGGTCGCGCTCCAGCAGCTCGCGCTCCTGCGTGGCTACGACCTCGCCGAGCTCTCCGAGGCCGAGTTCGTCCACGTCGTCATCGAGTGCGCGAAGCTCGCGTTCGCCGATCGCGACGCGCTCTACGGCGACGGCGCGGAGGTCAGGCTCGACATCCTCCTCTCCGAGACGTACGCCAACGAGCGGCGCGCTCTGGTCGGCGAGGACGCTTCCGCGGAGTACCGCCCTGGATACGGCCGGCTTCCGCGTGTCCCCACGGGGGCCGAGGTGACGGTCGGCTCGGGCGAGCCGGGCCGCGGGACCGTTCACCTCGACATCGCCGACCGGCACGGGAACGTGATCTCGGCCACGCCGAGCGGCGGCTGGCTGCACAGCTCGCCGGTCATCCCCGCGCTCGGCTGGCCGCTCGGGACGCGCGCGCAGATGTTCTGGCTCGAGGAAGGGCTGCCGTCGTCGCTCCAGCCGGGGACGCGCCCACGGACGACGCTCTCTCCCGGTCTCGCGCTCCGGCAGGGGAGGCCGTATCTCGCGTGGGGGACGCCGGGCGGAGACCAGCAGGAGCAGTGGGCGCTGCACGCGTTCATCCGGCACGTCGACCTCGGGCTCGACCTGCAGGCCGCAATCGATGCGCCCGAGTTCCACACCGACCATCTGATCTCGTCGTTCCATCCGCGAGGGTTCTCGGAGCTGTCGCTCGCGCTCGAGTCGCGGGTCGGGTCGCGGACGGTCGGGGAGCTCCAGCGCCGGGGTCACGACGTGACGCTGTCGCCGGCGTGGTCACTCGGGCGCGTGACCGCCGTCGGTCGTGAAGCCGATGGGCTGCTCAAGGCTGGCGCGAACCCACGCGGGATGCAGGGCTACGCGGTCGGCCGCTGAGTGGGCGAGCGCACGCGCACGTACTCCTGGGAGGACCCACTCGCCGCGATCGGTGAGATGGCGGGCGTCAGTGGCTTCGACGCGATGCGCATGATGATCTCCGGGGACTTGCCGCCGCCGCCGATTGCGAACACGTTGGACTTCCGCCTCGTCGAGGCCGAGAACGGGCGCGTCGTCTTCGAGTGCGAGCCGGCCGAGTTCCACTACAACCCGATCGGGAGCGTCCACGCCGGGCTCGCCTCGACCCTCCTCGACTCGGCGATGGGCTGTGCGTTCGTGACGACGCTCGATCCCCTGGTCCCGTGGACGACGCTCGAGCTGAAGGCGAACTTCACGCGCGCGCTCACCGTGGACACCGGCGTGATCCGGTGCGCCGGGACCGTGATTCACTCCGGTCGCCGCGTCGCGACGACGGAAGCACGGATCGAGGATGCGCAAGGCCGGCTCTGCGCCCACGCCACGAGCACGATCCTCGTGCTCTAGTCCTACCGCGCTACCCTGAGGCCATGCGCCGCGACGCGAGAGGCACGTCACTGTCCCCGGTAGCCCCGCGGCGCCGCCACGCCTAGGCCGGAACGGGCGCCGCGACCGCTTCTTAGACTTCGCCTCCATGGACCCGCTGTACAAGCCGGAGGGCGTCGAGTCACGCTGGCAGGAGACGTGGGAGGCCGAGGGCCTGTACGCCGCCGAGCCCGACGCCGAAGGCCCGACGTTCGTCATGGCCATCCCGCCGCCCAACGTCACCGGCGAGTTGCACATGGGGCACGCGCTGAACGCGTCCATCCAGGACCTCCTGATCCGCTACCACCGGATGCGCGGGTTCAGCACGCTCTGGCAGCCCGGATACGACCACGCGGGCATCGCGACCCAGAACGTCGTCGAGCGTGAGCTCGCGAAGGAGGGGCTCAGCCGGCACGACCTCGGGCGCGAGGCGTTCGTCGAGCGAACGTGGGACTGGCTCGAGCACTACGGCAAGGTGATCTACGGCCAGTTCCGCCGGCTCGGCGCCTCGCTCGACTACCGCCGCGAGCGCTTCACGCTGGACGAGGGCTACGTGCGCGCCGTCATGAAGTACTTCGTCCACCTGTACGACCGCGGCCTCCTCTACCGCGACAACCGCATCGTCAACTGGTGCCCGCGCTGCGCGAGCGCGATCTCCGACCTCGAGGTCAACCACACGGACGAGAACGACACGCTCTACACCGTCCGCTACCCGCTCGCCGACGGCTCCGGACACATCGCGATCGCAACGGTCCGCCCGCCGACGATGCTCGCCGACGTCGCCGTGGCTGTTCACCCCGACGACGACCGCTACCGCGATCTCGTCGGCAAGGAGGCGATTCTCCCGGTCGCAGACCGGCGCATCCCCATCATCGCCGACGACCGGGTCGAGCCCGAGTTCGGGACCGGCGCCGTGAAGGTCACGCCCGGCCACGACCCGATCGACTTCGAGATCGGCCGCACTCACGGCCTGCAAGAGCTCACGGTCATCGGGCTCGACGGGCTGATGAACGAGGCCGCGGGCGAGTTCGCCGGCCTCGAGCAGAAGGAGGCGGAGAAGCGGATCGTCGCGAAGCTGCGCGAGCAGGAGCTCCTCGAGTCCGCCGAGCCGTACCGGCACTCGGTCGGCCACTGCGACCGCTGCGGCTCCCGGATCGAGCCGCTCATCACGCTCCAGTGGTGGTGCGAGATGAGCGAGCTGGCCGCGCCCGCGATCGAGGTCGTGCGGGACGGCCGCGTCGTCTTCCGTCCCGAGCGGTACACGAAGGTCTACCTCGACTGGATGGCGTCGATCCGCCCGTGGTGCGTCTCGCGACAGCTCTGGTGGGGCCACCGCATCCCGGTCTGGTACTGCTCCGACGGGCACCTGACGGTCGCGGAGACCGAGCCCCGAGCATGTGCCGAGTGCGGCTCGACCGAGCTGACGCAGGACGAGGACGTCCTCGATACGTGGTTCTCGTCCCAGCTCTGGCCGTTCGCGACGCTCGGCTGGCCCGACGACACGCCCGAGCTGCGCGCCTGGTACCCGAACGACGCGAGCTCGACCGACCGCGGGATCATCTTCCTCTGGGAGGCGCGGATGATCATGGCCGGGCTCGAGCTCACGGGCGAGATCCCGTTCCACACGGTCAACATCCACTCGACGATCAACGCGCCCGACGGCCGCCGGATGTCGAAGAGCCTGGGCACCGGTGTCGACCCGATGGAACCGATCGAGAAGCACGGCGCCGACGCAACACGCTATGGCTTGCTCAAGAACTCCTCGACCCAGGACGTGAAGTTCACGTACGGCACGATCGAGGAAGGGCGCAAGCTCGCGAACAAGCTCTGGAACGTGTCGCGACTGATCCTCCAGCACGCCGAGGGCGTCTCTCCGGCCGCCGAGCCGCGGGAGCTCGAGGAGCGCTGGATCCTCGCGCGCATCGAGGCCACGCGCGCAGAGGTGGAGGCCGACTGGGCCCTGTACGAGTTCGCGCCGTCGGCGGACGCGCTCTACCACCTCGTCTTCGACGACTTCTGCGACTGGTACGCGGAGGCGATCAAGCCTCGCCTGTACGAAGACGAGCGGGACGCTGCGGCCACGGCGCTGCACGCGCTCGAGCGCGTGCTCCGGCTGCTGCACCCCGTGATGCCGCACGTCACCGAGGAGATCTGGACGCAGCTCCCGGATCGCGGCGCGCGGCTGATCGTGTCTCCGTGGCTCGAGCCCGACGAGCGCTTCGCCGCCGACGCGGACGCGCTCGATCGCGTCAAGGAAGCCGCGTTGATCTTCCGCCGGAGCGGGGTCGAGGTCGACCTCGGATCGGACGATGAGCGGCGCATCTTCGCCGCGGTCGTCCGCCCCGATCGCGCCCGGGTCGACGGCAACCGCGACGCAGAGCTCGAGCGGTTGCGCAAGGAGGTCGCGCGCGCTGAGGGCATGCTCGCGAACGAGCGTTTTGTGAAGAACGCGCCGACCGAGGTCGTGGAGGTCGAGCGCGAGAAGCTCGAGCGCTACCGCCGCGAGCTCGCTGCCCTGGAGAGCTCGTAGGCTGGAGTCAAGGCTGGAGGACGACTCAAGCGTCGCCCCTACGATTCCGTCGTGACCGCCACCGACTGGCTCGACTCACTCTCGCCCTGGCCGCGGGACGGCTTCGGGGTCGAGCGGATGCGGGCGCTCCTCACCGAGCTCGGGGAGCCGCAGCACCGCTACCCCGCGATCCACGTCGTGGGGACGAACGGCAAGTCGACGGCGACGATCACGATCGAGCAGCTGCTTCTCGCCGCCGGGCTCTCGGTCGGGGCGACGATCTCGCCGCACGTCACGAGCTGGAGCGAGCGGATCCGCGTCGACGGCGCCGAGCGCGACTTCGAAGAGGCCGTCACGCGAGTACGCCCTCCGGCCGAGCGGCTGGACGCGACTCAGTTCGAGATCGTGACAGCGGCGGCGCTCGCGGCGTTCGCCGAAGCCGAGGTCGACGTCGCGGTCGTGGAAGCCGGCCTCGGTGGACGGCTCGACGCGACGAACGTCCTCCGGACGCGCGTCGTCCTGCTCACGAACGTCGGGCTCGAGCACACGGACGTCCTCGGCGACACCGTCGAGGAGATCGCGCGAGAGAAGCTCGCGGTCGCTCCTGCGAACGGCGTGGTCGTCCTGCCGGACCGGACGTTCGAGCGTCTGGTCCCGGGGCGCGAGATCGCGATCGGCGGAGCGCACGAGGCGGCGGAGGCGTTCGTCGGCCATGCGCCTCGAGCGCATCTCCACCCCCGCGCTCGCCGGTCGCATCGAACGCAGGGAGTCCGAGGTCCGGGACGGCGCTCACAATCCCGACGGTGTCCGGTACCTCGTCGAGCAACTTCGTGGCTCAGAGCTACGACGTGACTTCACCGTCGTCGTTTCGATCCTCGCCGACAAGGACGCGAACGCGATGCTCCGCGAGTTGCGGCGGCTCGGGCCTCGGCTGGTTGCGACGCGGTCCTCCTCCGAGCGCGCGCTTCCGGCCGAGGATGTCGCCGAGCTCGCACGCGCCCACTTCGAGCATGTCGAGGCGATCGCGAGCCCTGTGGAGGCTGTGGCTAGGGCACACGTTCTGGGGGAGCCGGTGCTCGTGACCGGGTCCCTCTACCTGCTCGGCGATCTCGCTGCGGGGGAAGGGCAAAGGGAACGGCCGGCCGCATGGCGAAGGTAACGGAGCGGCTCGCGGTCCTCGCGTTCGCTGCCATCGTCGTCGTGACTATCGTCGGAGGAGCATTGGCGCTGGGATACCTCGTGGGCAAGCTTCTGCTATGACGGTCGCGCAGATGCAGATCGCCGGGATCTCGCCAATTGCCCAGAGCCTGGACGTGGGGTCGCCCGACGTGACGCTCGTTCGCAACCTCGGGATCTCGTTCGTCGTCATCCTCTGGCTCGCGACGGCGTTCTGGACGTTCAAGGACGCGCGGAGGCGGATCGCGGACCCGTGGCTCGTCGCCCTCGCGACCGTGCTCGGGTTCGCCGTGCCCTTCATCGGGCCCGTGATCTACATGTTCTTCCGTCCACCGGAGTACCTCCAGGACGTCCACGAGCGCAACCTCGAGATCAAGGCGATGGAGCAACGGCTCGTCGAGCTCGACCGCCGCTGCCCGGTGTGCCGGGCCCGCGTCGAGCCGAACTACCTCGTCTGCCCGGTGTGCACGACCCGCCTGAAGCAGTCGTGCGGCACCTGCGGCCAGCCGCTCGACGCCCTCTGGCAGGTGTGCCCGCACTGCGCGAGCCCCATCGCCACCGCGCTGCCCGCGCTCGAAGACGTCACGCGCGGGCTCCCGGCGCCGCAGCGGCGGCAGCTGCCGGAATAGCACGACTAGACTCGCGCCCGAGATGGCCCGGGAGACCACCCTCGTCCTCGTCAAGCCCGACGGCATGCGACGCGGCCTCGCCGGCGAGGTCCTCGTCCGCTTCGAGCGCCGTGGGCTCGAGCTGCGGGGCGCGCGGCTGCTCAAGGTCTCGAAGGCGCTCGCGCGGCAGCACTACGCCGAGCACAAGGGCAAGCCCTTCTACCCCGGGCTCGTCGACTTCATCACGTCGGGCCCGGTGCTCGCGCTCGCCGTCTCCGGCGAGTCGGCCATCTCGGTCGTGCGGACGATGATGGGCGCGACGAACCCGCTCGACTCGGAGCTCGGCACCATCCGCGGGGATTACGCGCTCGAGGTCTCGGAGAACATCGTCCACGGATCGGACTCGAGAGCGAGCGCACGCCGCGAGCTCGCTCTGTTCTTCCCCGACGGCCTTGTCTGAGCCGGACTACGTCGCTCGCAACCGCGAGGTCTGGACGGCGACGAACCAGGAGTTCACCGACGCTGCCGCGACGCGATCCTGGGGCGAGGGGGAGATCGGTTGGGGTGTGTTCGGCGTTCCCGAGGCCGAAGTCGATGTTCTCGGGGAGCTCGATGGCCTCGACGTCGTCGAGCTCGGTTGCGGGACCGCGTACTTCTCGGCCTGGCTCGCGAAGCGCGGCGCGCGTCCGGTCGGCGTCGATGTGACGCCCGCCCAGCTCGACACCGCCCGCCGCTGCATGGCCGAGACCGGAATCGAGTTCCCGCTCGTCGAGGCGAGCGCCGAGGACGTGCCCCTGGCGGACGAGTCCTTCGACCTCGCACTCTCGGAGCACGGCGCGAGCACCTGGTGCGACCCCTACCGCTGGATCCCCGAGGCAGCGCGGCTTCTGCGAGCCGGTGGGCGGCTCGTGTTCCTGCACACGACGCCGTTCGCGGTCACGCACTTCCCGGACGTGGGCGACGCGTCGCGTGAGCTGCAACGTCCGTACTTCGGGATGCGCCGCCTCGAGTGGACGCCGGAGGACGGGATCGAGTTCCAGCTCACGTACGGCGGCTGGATCGACGTCCTGCGCGCCGCCGGCTTCGAGGTCGAGCGGCTCGTCGAGCTCCAGGTGCCCGAAGGCGCGGGCCGGCACGAGTACTACGACGACTGGGACCCGGAGTGGGGCCGCAACTGGCCCGGAGAGGAGATCTGGGTCGCGCGCAAGCCCCGGTGACGCTCGACGTCGTCACCGGCGCCTTCTCGTACACCGGTCGCCACATCGCCGAGGCGCTGCTCGAGCGGGGCCGAGCCGTGCGCACGCTCACGCGGAAGCCCGCGCCGTCCCATCCGCTTGCCTCGCAGGTCGAGACGAGACCGTTCGTCTTCGACGACTCGCTCGTCGAGAGCTTGCGCGGGGCGGACACGCTCTACAACACGTACTGGGTTCGCTTCGAGCGCGGCGAGACGACGTTCGCGCGCGCGGTCGAGAACACGCGAACGCTGTTCCGCGCCGCGAAAGAGGCAGGCGTGCGGCGGGTCGTCCACATCAGCGTGGCCAACTCGAGCCCGGACTCCCCGTTCGGTTACTTCCGCGCGAAAGCCGCGACCGAGCAAGCGCTTCACGACTCGGGGCTCTCGCATGCGATCGTCCGGCCGACACTCGTCTTCGGTCCCGGGGACATCCTCGTCAACAACGTCGCCTGGGCTCTCCGGCATGTTCCCGTCTTCCTCATCGCCGGCGAGGGTCGCGACGAGGTGCAGCCCGTGTCGGTCTTCGACACCGCGCGGATCTGCGTCGAGGCCGGGGAGAGCGAGGACGACGTGTACCGCGATGCCGCCGGCCCGGAGCGCTACGCCTTCGAGGACTACGTCCGCCTGATCAAGCTGGGGAGCGGCGGCCGGGCGTGGATCCGCCATGGCCCACGGAGTGTGGTGTTGGCGACGTCCCGGCTCGCGGGGGTCTTCCTTCGTGACGTCGTGCTCACGGGTGACGAGCTCGGCATGCTCGAGGCTGGGCTCCTCGTCTCGCACGAGGAGCCGCGCGGTCGGGACAGCTTCGCTCGCTGGCTCGAGGAGAACGGAAGCACGCTCGGGCGCCGCTACCAGTCCGAGCTCGGCAGGAACTACCGCGGATGAGCGCTCCGCTCGTCCTCGCCTCGACCTCACCGCAACGGCGCGCGATCCTCGAGCAGCTCGGGATTCCGTTCGAGGTCGTCGCGCCCGCGTACGTCGAGGACGACCCACCAGGGATCGAGGCAGAGGATCTCGTCCGCACGCACGCCGAGGGCAAGGCGCGTTCCGTCCACGCGGAGGGCCGCGTGACGCTCGGGGTGGACACGGCCGTCGTCCTCGACGGGCGCGTGTACGGGAAGCCGGTCGACGCGCCGGATGCGGCGCGCATGCTGGGCGACCTTTCGGGCCGGACGCATGCGGTGGTCTCCGGGCTGTGCCTGCTCGGGCCGGAGCTCGAGCTCGTCCGGCACGAGCGTACGGAGGTCACGTTTCGCGGTCTCGCTCCCGAGCTCGTGGCGACGTACCTCGAGAGCGGGGAGTGGGAGGGCCGAGCCGGCGCGTACGCGATCCAGGGCGTGGGCGGGCGCCTCGTCGAGCGGATCGACGGTGACTACCTCAACGTCGTCGGCCTGCCGGGCGCGCTGCTCGTGTCGCTCCTCGAGCGCCACGCGCCAGGTCTACTCGGCGGTGCCTAAGCCGATCCGCGGTCGGCGGCCGAAGGGCGATTCACTCGCCCGTAGGCCTTTCGGCGCGCCCTCCTAGCCCCGGCGCAAAAAGAAGTGGGTACGCGGGGGAAACATGGTTTCCCCCGCGATGACCGTAGGTAGACTCCGGCGTCCTATGGCGTGGTTCAAGACCCTTACCGGCTTCGGCGGTCGTGACATGGCCGTCGACCTCGGCACTGCGAACACCCTGGTGTACGTCCGCGGGCGCGGCATCGTGCTGTCCGAGCCGTCCGTGGTGGCGATCGACCAGCGCACGGGCGAGGTGCACGCGGTCGGGGTCGAGGCGAAGCGGATGCTCGGCCGCACGCCGGGGACGATCTCCGCGATCCGCCCGCTCAAGGACGGCGTCATCGCCGACTTCGACGTCACCGAGCAGATGCTCAGGCACTTCATCCAGAAGGTCCACCAGCACCGCTTCGCGCACCCGCGCGTCGTCGTCTGCGTGCCGTCGGGCGTCACCGGGGTCGAGAAGCGCGCGGTCGAGGAGGCGACTCTCTCGGCAGGCGCGCGTCAGGCCTACCTGATCGAGGAGCCCATGGCAGCCGCCATCGGCGCCGGGCTGCCGGTGGCCGAGCCGACGGGGAACATGATCGTCGACATCGGTGGTGGGACGACCGAGGTCGCGATCATCTCGCTCGGGGGCATCGTCGTCTCGCAGAGCATGCGGGTCGGCGGCGACGAGATGGACGAGGCGATCGTCAACCACATCAAGAAGGAGTACAAGCTCCTCGTCGGCCAGCAGACCGCCGAGGAGATCAAGCTCGAGATCGGGTCGGCGTTCCGGCTCGACGACGAGCTGCCAGGCGGAGGTGCGCGGGCGCGACATGCTCACCGGACTCCCGAAGACGGTCGTGATCTCCTCGGAGGAGGTCCGGCGCGCGCTCGACGAGCCGGTGACCGTGATCATCGACGCGATGAAGTCGACGCTCGACAAGACGCCACCCGAGCTGGCGGCGGACATCATGGACCGGGGGATCGTGCTCGCCGGAGGCGGCGCGCTCCTCCAGGGCCTCGACGAGCGGGTCCGTCACGAGACCCACATGCCGGTGCATCTCGCGGAGAGCCCGCTGACCTGTGTCGCGGTCGGGTCGGGCCGAAGCCTCGAGGAGTTCGACGTCATCCACCGCTCGGCCCGCAGCCGTGCCCGCCGCAACGGCATGCTCCGCTACTAGCGGCCGTCCAAGCGCAGACAGCCGCCGGCCTCAACGAGAAAGACGCGTCGGAGGGCCGGAACCCGGCTTCCGGCCTCGCTACACTCGGCTGTCGTGCCCAGAGGACGCAGCGCTCGTTCGGCGGCGCTGGGCGTGACTGTCCGGCGCATCCCCACGACACCCTTCGGCCCCCGCAGCGCCGGCGCGCTGCGGCGTCGGCTCGTCGTCGGCGCGCTCGTCCTCCTCTCGCTCGTCCTCATCACGCTCTCGTTCCGCGGATCGGACGACGGCCCGCTCGCCGGTGTGGAGTCGGCCTCGTCGACCGTCCTGCGCCCATTCGCCGTCGGCTTCGAGCGCGTCGCGCAGCCGTTCCGGGACGGGTACGCATGGGCCGACAGCCTCCTCGACGCCCGTAGCGAGGCCGAGCGCTTCCGTGCAGAGAACCGCGAGCTTCGGCAGCGTGCGATCCAGAACGAGTTTGCGAAGCAGGAGAACGAGTCCCTCCGCAGGCTGCTCGGATTCATCGACGGGCCCCGCTTCCCGGAGGACTACGACGCGGTGCCGGCCGAGGTCGTCGGCCGCCCTCCGGCGGCGTTCACTCAGGCCGTCGTCATCGCGGCCGGCGCCGAGAACGGCATCCGGGTGGACGACCCGGTGATCACCGCGGACGGCCTCGTCGGCCTCGTCACTCGGGTCGTCGGGAGCGAGGCCACCGTGCAACTGCTCACCGACCAGGAGGCGGCGGCGTCCGCGCTCGACGTCCCGACCGGCGCGACCGGCATCGTGCGGCACGCGCGCGGCACGCGCGAGACCCTCGTCCTCGACCGCGTCCGCAAGCAGGACCTGATCCGGCGCGGCGACGTGATCGTCACCGCGGGATGGAGAGCGGGGAGCCTCAGCTCGATCTACCCGAAGGGAATCGCGATCGGGGAGGTCACGAGTGTCGGCCAGACCGACACCGACCTCTTCCAGCAGGTTCAGATCGACCCCTACGTCGACTTCGGGATGCTCGACGCGGTCCTCGTCCTCGTCCCGTCGGAGCGGAGGAGGTGACGGTCGCGGCGGCACTTCGCGGGCCGGCGCTCCTGTTCGTGGCGGCCATGGTGCAGGCGGTCATGGTCCCGCCACACGTGCTCTCTGGTGGAGCGCCCGACCTGCTCCTGCTCGTCGTCATCTCGCTGGGGCTGCTTCGGGGCTCCACCGCCGGCGCGGGCTACGGCTTCGCGGGAGGCCTACTCTTCGACCTCCTGACGCTCGGGACGCTCGGGGTCACCGCGCTCGTGCTCACGCTCGCCGGCTTCTGGGCGGGCCGGTACTCGGAGACGACCGTTCGCAAGACGCGGCTCGCGCCGGTTCTCGCGGCGGGGGTGATCACGATCCTGGCTGCCCTGTTCGCATTCGTCCTCCACTACCTGCTCGGTGAGGACGTCGTCGCGCGCTACGTGCTCGTGACCGTGCTCGTGCCGACGCTCGTCGCGAACGTCGTGCTCGCGTTCCCCGTTCACCTCCTGGTGCGGGCGATCGTCCACGACCGCGAGGTCTCCGAGCGCGCCCAGAAGGTCGAAGTCCTTGTCTGACGGCCCGTACCAGGAGCGGCGCTCGCTGTCCGAGCGGTTCCTCCCGCCGGACCCGAGGGCTCGCGAGCCGTACCGGCTCACCCCGCCGCTCGCGCTCCGCGTCGGCATCCTCGGCGTCGTCGCGCTGATCCTCTTCGCGCTCCTCTTCCTCCGGCTCTGGTCGCTCCAGGTGCTAGGGGGCGACGAGTACCTCGACGCGGCTCAGAACAACCAGCTCCGGCTCGTGCGGGTAGAGGCGCAAAGAGGCTCGATCCTCGACCGGCACGGGCGACCGATCGTCTCCAACGTCCCAGGCACCGCCGTCCAGCTCTGGGTCGGGGACATGCCGAACGAGGGACGCGCCGAGATCGTGCGGCACCTTGCGAACGTGCTGAACGTGCCGCCGCGTCAGCTCGCGCGCAAGGTCGCCGAGCACGGAGGAGATCCGGTGACGCCGATCGTCGTGAAGACCGCGGTCGCCGAGCACAAGGTGCAGTACCTCTACGAGCACCAGGCCGAATTCCCAGGGGTCGAGATCGTCCCGATCCACCTCCGCGACTACAACTACAACTCGTTCGCGGCACAGATCCTCGGCTACGTGGGGGAGATCTCGCCGGAGGAGCTGTCGCAGCTTCGGCGCAAGGGATATCGCGCGGGCGACCGCATCGGGAAGTCGGGTGTCGAGGCCGCGTACGACACGTACCTTCGCGGCCGGGCGGGGCTGTACCAGATCAGGGTCGACGCGCTCGGGAACCAGGTGAGCGACCTCGAGCTCCGCCAGGAGCCGCGTTCGGGGCTCGCACTCAGGCTCACGCTCGACATGCGGCTCCAGCGCGCAGCCGAGCAGGCGCTCGCGTACGGGGTCGACCTCGCGCACCAGGACAACCAATGGGCTGCGAACGGGGGCGCGATCGTGGCGCTCGACCCGCGGGACGGCGCCGTGCTCGCGATGGCGTCCTCGCCGACCTACAAGCCGAGCGTGTTCGTCGGTCGCGGTGACCCCGAGAAGCTCGCTCCGCTGCTCCAGGAGGAGGCTGCGCGTGACGCGAACTACCCTGGCCTGAACCGCGCCACCGCCGGGCTCTACCCGCCGGGATCGACGTGGAAGCCCGTGACCGCGCTCGCGGGGATGCAGGAGCACGTCTTCTCGGCGTACGACTCGATCCAGTGCACGCCTTCCGCCGAGTACGGGCTCGACAAGCAGAAGTTCATCAACTGGAACCCGTACGTGAACCGCCCGATGACGCTGCCCGAGGCGCTCGCCGAGTCCTGCGACACCTACTTCTACGAGATCGGCTACGACTTCTACTTGCGCGGTGACGAGGGCCGCTCGCGCATGCAGCAGTGGGCTCGGACGTTCGGGTTCGGGCAGCCCACGGGGCTCGACATCGGCGGCGAGGCCGACGGGCTGCTCCCGACTCCCGCTTGGCGCAAGAAGACGTTCGAGACCGACTGGGACAAGGCGTGGAACCCGGGCGACTCGATCCAGCTCGCGATCGGCCAGAAGGACCTGCTCGTGACGCCGCTGCAGATGGCCGCGTTCTACGCGATGCTCGCGAACGGCGGGAACGTCGTCACGCCCGTACGTCGTCTCGAACGTCGAGCAGCCGCGCGCGAAGGGCTCTCCGCGCGTCGTGCTCCGCCAGTTCGCTCCGAAGCCGCCGGAATCGTCCGGCATCGACCCGGGCGCGCTCGCGGCCGTCCGCGACGGGCTCTACCTGGCCACGCACTCGAACACGGGCACGTCGGCGGGAGTCTTCGCCCACTACCCGGTCGAGATCTCGGGGAAGACCGGGACCGCGGAGAAGGTCGTGCCGCTCCCCGGCTATCCGAGCGACCACCTCGAGGATCAGTCCTGGTGGTGCGGCTGGGGGCCGTCGACCGACGCGCGCATCGTCGTCTGCGCGCTCATCGAGAACGGCGGCCACGGCTCCACCGCCGCAGCTCCTGCCGCACTCAAGGTGTTCGAGCGGTTCTTCGGGACCGAGGCACCCCCCGCGACCCTCAGCCCGACCGACTGATGATCGAGGTCGCCGAACGTCCGAGAGTCGGTATCGCGAGCGCTCGTGTCGATGCGCGTCCGCTTGCGTTCCTGCGCCGCCTCGACTGGGTGCTGATGGCCGCGACGGTCGCGCTCGTCGGCTACGGGCTGTGGGTCGTCTCGGGCATCACGCACTTCGACGTGCCCGGAGACCAGGAACTACTACGTCGTCCGTCAGGCCATTGCGGCCGTGATCGGCGTCGTCGGCCTCTTCGCGGCGATGCTCGTGCCCACCGATCTCGCCCGTCGCCACTGGCGCGTCATCTACTTCTCGACCCTCGGCCTCATGGTGCTCGTCTTCCTCGCGGCGGAGACGGTGCGAGGCTCGAAGCGCTGGCTCGACCTCGGCGTCATCCAGTTCCAGCCCTCGGAGCTCGGCAAGGTGCTCTTCGTCCTCGCGATCGCGGGCTTCCTCGTCGAGCGCGCCGGCCGCGTGACCCGCTGGCGCACCATCCTCTCGGCGGTGGGGCTCGGCGCCGTCCCCATCCTCATGGTGTTCCTCCAGCCGGACCTCGGCACCGCGCTCGTCTACGGCGCCGCGCTCATCGCCGCGCTCTTCTTCGTCGGCGTTCGCTGGAGGCAGCTCCTGACTCTCGTCCTCGTCGTGCTCTTCCTCGGCCTCTCGGTCGTGTGGCTCCTCCCGAGCGCGGGTGTCGAGGTGCTCAAGCCGTACCAGATGGACCGCGTGACGAGCCTGCTCGACCCGAACCGCGATCCCGCCGGCCTCACGTGGAACGTCAACCAGTCGATGACGGCCGTGGGTGCGGGCGGGCTCACCGGGCGCGGTGTGGTCGATGCCAGCCAGACCCGCCGCGACTACCTCCCCGAGCACGCGACCGACTTCGCGTTCGCCTCGCTCGCGGAGCAGCGCGGGTTCGTCGGCTCGTCGGTCCTGCTCCTGCTCTATCTGCTCGTGGTCTGGCGCGGGCTGCGGGTGATCACCGTCGCGGGTGATCTGTACGGCGCCGTCGTCGCGGGCGCGCTGGTCTGCGCGCTCATGTTCCAGATCTTCGTCAACGCCGGGATGACAATGGGGATAGCGCCCGTGACGGGGATTCCGCTGCCTTTCATCGCGGTCGGCGGCAGCTCTCTCGTGACCAACCTCGTGCTCATCGGGGTGCTCCAGGGGATCCACGCCCGAGGCCTGCTCGCCGGGCGCCAGGGCGCGTGAACGCGGCTGCGCTCCGAGCGACCGCCAAGGAGGCGCTGAGCGCCTTCCAAGGTGCCCGAGACGAGCTCGCCGACACGGCCTCCGGCTCGCTGGTGGTCAGCGGGATGCTCGCCGAGCAGCTCGCGCGCGAGCTCGGTGCAGGTGCCGCTCGAGGGGCGGTGGCCGTGGGTGACGACGTGCGCGGCGCGGCCGTCGTCGTACGCGTGATCGCCGGTGAGCCGAGCGACGAGGACGACGCGCTCGTACGCGAATGCGACCGTCACGGGATCCCGATCGTGCTCGTCCAGCTCTGGCCGCAGGCGGAGTGGCGGGCGCCGTTCGTCCTCTCCCCGTTCGTCGTCGAGTGCCGGGCCGGGGAGGGCTTTCCCGTGCCCGCGATCGCGGCCCGGATCTCGGAGGCAGCGGAGAGGCCGTCCACGCTCGCCGCCCGGGTTCCCGTGCTAGCGACAGCTGTCGAGTCCTCGGTCGTGCGATCCACCGCCGTCTCCTCGGTGCTTCTCGCGCTGTCGCGTTCCCCTGGGGACAGGCAGGGGCTTGCGGTCGAGCAGGCGCGAATGATCGGACGCCTTCGGTCGCTCGACGCCGCAGCGGAGCCGGACCCGCCTGCCGTCGTCGCCGGAGCTGTCGCCGGAACACTCGCCGCGAGCTACGGGTTCCGCAGGGTCGCCCGCGAGGCGAGACGTGTACTGCCGTCGCGGGTCGCAGACCCACTCGTGGCGGCCGCGGGGACCGTTCTGCTGGCACGGGCGCTGCGCGTCCTGAGAGCGAGATTCTGAGCCACGCTCCGTCCGGTCCTGGACCTAGCATCCGCGCGGACCGAACTCCTACACAGGAGGGACGATGGCGGACACGGAGCTGGCGGAGGAGCTGCTGCAGCTCGAGGAGGCAGACGCGTGGTTCGAGTACCTCGAGTCGACGCGTGGGCAGTCCGAGACGCGGTACGCGGAGCTCGAGCCCTGGGCGTGGGCTCGACTTGCGCAGCGCCTTCGCGCGGTCCGGGCGCGGCGATCGCGGCTCCGCACGGCGGTTGCCTGAACGGCTCGACTGCTAGCCTGTCAAGAGGTCTATGACCGGAGTTTTCGACACCATCCGCTGCGCGACCCCGGACGCCTCGGCGTCCGTTCTTTCGCGCGCGATCACACAGGGAGATTCTCACTTTGGCACTACGCTGGTTTCGCTTCGGAAAGAAGCAAGTGGAAGTCGCTGCGGACACACCCGCGGCAGAGGAAGAGGGGGCGCCGCCTGAGGTAGAGGCGGACGAGGCCACGGAGGCGTCAGACGCCCCGGAGGCCGCCAAGAGGAAGCGCCGGCGCGGAAGCCGCGGCGGGCGCGGAAGGAAGAAGACCGGGGCGGCGCAGCCCGCGGCCGAGGAGACGGCCGACCAGGCCGCCGCCGCGGGAACGACGCCCGCACGCAGCCGCGCGGAGCGCAAGCCCGAGCGCGCGCAGGAGCGCAAGACCACCGAGCGCAAGTCGGCGCGCAGCCAGGGCAGCCAGCGGCGCAGGACACCTACACGGCGGGCGCCGCTGCCGGCGGCGAAGCGGGAGCTCCTCATCTCGGTCGACGTCGGCGAGCAGCGAGTCGCGATCCTCGAGGACGACCGCGTCGCCGAGGTGTACCTCGAACGGCCCGAGCGGCGCTCGATCGCGGGGAACATCTACCTCGGCGTCGTCGACAACGTCCTGCCGGGGATGGAGGCCGCGTTCGTCGAGATCGGGCTCGAGAAGAACGGCTTCCTGTACGTCGACGAGATCGTCGGCCCGGAGCTCGAGGGCAGGAAGGGCGCCCGCCGGATCCAGGATCTGATCAAGCGCGGCCAGACGATCCTCGTCCAGGCGGTCAAGGATCCGATGAAGTCGAAGGGAGCGCGGCTGACGACCGAGATCTCGCTGCCCGGTCGCTTCCTCGTCTACGTCCCGAACGGCGACGGCTACGGCGTCTCGCGCCGGCTCGAGGACGCCGAGCGAGCACGCCTGAAGGAGATCATCAAGGAGCTCGATCCCAAGGGCGGCGGCATCATCGTGCGGACGGCCGCGGAGGGTGCGTCGGCCGAGGACATCGAGCGCGACCTCGTCTTCCTCCAGCGCCTCTGGAAGACGATCGAGACGAAGTCGAAGGCGTCCACCGCGCCCGAGCTCGTCTACGAGGAAGCCGAGCTTCCGCTCCGTATCGTCCGCGACCTCTTCGCCGGCGACTTCGTCGGCGCCCAGATCGACGACGACCGCACCCACAAGCGGATCGTCAGCTACCTGAAGAAGACGTCACCCCACATGATCGAGCGCGTCCACCGCTATCGCGAGAAGGACCCGCTCTTCGAGGCGTCCGGCATCGAGGCGGAGATCAACTCGACCCTCGAGCGCCGCGTCGATCTTCCGTCCGGTGGCTATCTCGTGTTCGACTACGCGGAGGCGTTCACGGTCATCGACGTCAACACCGGCCGCTTCGTCGGCTCGCGCGGGAAGTCCGCGTCGGGCCGGCTCGAGGACACGATCGTGAAGAACAACCTCGAGGCGGTGAAGGAGGTCGTCCGCCAGCTCCGGCTCCGCGACATCGGCGGGATCATCGTCATCGACTTCATCGACATGGCGAACCCGAAGAACCGGGCGACCGTCGAGGAAGCGCTCCGCAGCGAGCTCGAGCGCGACCGGACGAAGACCTACGTCGTCGAGATCTCTCCGCTCGGGCTCGTCGAGATGACGCGTCAGAACGTCACGGACGGCCCGCGCGAGATCCTCGCGACGAAGTGCGCGGTGTGCGGCGGCGACGGGTTCGTCGTCTCGGAGGCGACGCACGCGCTCGAGGTCGAGCGCAAGCTGCGCGGAGTCGCCAAGGGCTCACGGGCGCAGGCGTTCCGGGTCGCGGTGCACCCGAGGGTTCTCGCGCTGCTCGCCGGCCCGGGCGGCAGCCGGCTCGCCGAGGTCGAGGCCGCGGCGCGACGCCGGTTCTTCCTCGTCCCGGCGGACACGAACGGCCACGTCCACCTCGACCACTTCGAAGTGCTCGCACAGGGCAAGCTGGACATGCTGACTCCCGAGGCCCCGGTCGCGGAGGGAGCGTCACTCGAGCTCAAGCTCGTAGAGGTCGGCCTGCACGATCCGTCGGCCGGGGTCGGGAAGCTCGACGGCTACGAGATCGTCGTCTCGGGCGCCGCCAAGCTCGTCGGGAAGAAGGTCGAGGCGACGGTCGGCCGTGTCCTCGAGGGCCTGGCGTTCGCCGTCGTTACGGACAGCGCCGCGGCTCCGTCTCCGATCACGTTCGAGGCCGAGGCCGAGAAGCCGACGCGTGCGCCGAGCCGCAAGGCCGCCGAGGCGAAGGAGCCGGAGGAGGGCGGCCCCGCGAAAGCCGCGAGTGCGACTCCGCGCAAAGCCGCCGCCAAGCGCCCGGCCCGAGCCAAGAAGGTGGAGCCAGAGCCTGCGGCCGCGGAGGCCGAGCTTGTCGCAGCGGAGGCCGAGGCCGCCGCGGTCGGCGATGCCGAGCCCCCCGTGCAAGACGGCCAACCGAAGAAGAAGCGCACACGGCGCGGTACCCGCGGTGGCCGCGGGGGGAAGAAGACCCCGGCAGCAGCAGCGTCCGCAGCGAAGACGGATCCCGAGGCGGCGAAGGACGCGCCGCGGGCGGCTCCGAGGATCCACGTTCCCGCCGCCGACCTCGCACTCGTCCCGGACGCGCCCGCGCCCGCGGATGTCGAGCCGGAGAGCTCCGAGCCCGGCGACGAGCCCGAGCCCGGGGCGGCGACCGACGGCCAGACCCCGAAGAAGCGCACACGCCGTGGGACGCGCGGAGGACGCAAGCGCAAGAAGCCGGCGGCCGCCGCCGGCGACCAGACCGAGCCCGAAGCCGAGACCGAGCGCGTCCCGGTCTCGGTCACCCCGGACGCGGAGCCCGCCGAGTACGTGCCGATGTCGGAGTGGATCGAGGACTTCGACCGGCGAGCTGGTAGCAACCGCTAGCCCGAGGAGACGGAGCGTCCGGTATCATGCGCCGGCTCGCGGGCGGCTCGCCCGCGTAGGCGTGCGGGCGATTCTCTTCGCCCACTCGACCGAAGACATCCCGACTTGAGCGACATGACCTACGCGATCATCAAGGTTGCCGGCAAGCAGTATCGCGTCCGCGAGGGCGAGCGGCTGCTCGTGGACCGCCTGCACGAGGAGGACGGCGCGACGTTCACGCCGACCGTCCTGCTCGTCGGCGGTGACGGCGGCCCCGTGCTCGATCCGGGTCTCCAGGTGACTGCGAAGGTCCTCGGCAACGTCAAGGGCCCGAAGATCCGGATCGGCAAGTACAAGAAGCGCACCGGCTACCGACGCCACACCGGCTTCCGCTCGTCCCTGACCCAGATCGAGATCGAGTCCATCGGCGGGAAGCGCGCGGCCAAGAAGCAAGAGCCGTCGGGTGAGACGGCGGAGGCGCCCCGCAAGGCCGCGCCGAAAACGGCTCCGGCGGCCGAGCCGGAGCCTCGGGAGGACAGGGTCAAGGGCATGCCGGCGGGCTACGAAGACTTCACCGTCGCTCAGATCAAGGAGGCGGCGTCGGACTGGAATCGGCCGATGCTCACGGCAGCGCTGGAGTACGAGCAGGACCACGCGAAACGCAAGGGCGCGATCGCGGCGCTCGAGTCCGCGCTCGCAGCAAAGGAAGGTGAGTCCTAGATGGCGCACAAGAAGGGCCTCGGCTCGTCCCGAAACGGCCGCGACTCCCAGTCGAAGCGGCTCGGCGTCAAGATCTTCGCCGGCCAAGAGGTCAAGGCCGGGATGATCATCGTCCGCCAGCGCGGCACGAAGTTCCGGCCCGGCCCGGGAACGGGCCTCGGCCGCGACGACACCATCTTCGCCCTGCAGGCGGGGACCGTGGAGTTCAGCCGCTCCGGCGAGAAGCGCTACGTCTCGGTCGCTGCGGCGGAGTAGGGGCGAGGCTTGCCTCGCCCTGTCTGACGAGGCCTAGACACGCACGCCGGCCGTGTTCCACGACAAGGCGACCATCCACGTCGAGGCGGGGCGCGGCGGGCACGGCGGCCTCAGCTTCCGACGTGAGAAGTACGTTCCGCGCGGCGGTCCCGACGGTGGCGACGGAGGCCGCGGCGGCGACGTCGTCGTGATCGCGGACCCGTCGCTGCGTGACCTCTCGACGTTCCGGCGCGTGAAGTGGCTCAGCGCCGGCAAGGGCGGCAACGGCCGGGGAAGCCGGAAGCACGGTGCTGACGGCGACACCGTCGAGGCGCGCGTCCCTGTCGGGACGCAGATCGTCGAAGGGCAAGGCGGGATCGTCGCCGACCTCACGACCCCGGCTGCGACGTTCGTCGCTGCGCGCGGCGGTGCGGGCGGGCGAGGGAACGCGCGCTTCGCGACGCCCACACGCCAGACGCCCCGCTTCGCCGAGACCGGCCTGCCGGGCGAGGAAGCCGACCTCGTCCTCCGCCTGAAGCTCGTCGTCGACGCCGCGCTCGCAGGTCTCCCGAACGCGGGCAAGTCGTCGCTCCTCCGCCGCATCTCGAACGCGAAGCCGAAGGTCGCGGACTATCCGTTCACAACTCTAGAGCCGGTGCTCGGGACCGTCGACGGGCCGGACGCGCGCCAGCTGACGGTCGCCGACGTGCCCGGGCTCATCGAGGGCGCTGCCGGCGGCGCCGGCCTCGGGCACGAGTTCCTCGCCCATCTCGAACGGGCGAGGCTGCTCGTGCATGTGCTCGACGCCTCGGAGGGAGAGCTCGAGGCCCGCTTCCGGACCGTCGATCGCGAGCTCGCAGCCTATGGCGCGGGCCTCGCCGAGCGGCCGCAGCTCGTCGTGCTGAACAAGATCGACCTCCTCGCGGAGCCGCCCGCCTTCGAGCTCGCGGACGAGCGGATCGTCGGCGTCGTCGCTACGTCGTGCGCGACCGGGGCCGGCATCGACGAGCTGAGGCGCTCGCTCTTCGAGCTCTGCCCGGTCGAGCCGCCTGCGCCGGTCGAGGAAGTCCTGCCGGAGTTCCTCGAGTACCGGCCGCGTCCGCGTCGCGGCCCGAGGTTCCGGATCCTTCGAACGGATCGGGGCTACCGCGTCGTCGGCACGCCGCCCTCGGCGCCCGAGCTCGAGGAGGCGCTCCGCCGAGCCGGAGTCAAGCGCGGCGCCGAGGTCGAGCTCGAGGGCGAGGTGCTCGAGTGGCAGTAGACGGCGTGCTCGGCGGCGCCTTCGACCCACCGCACAACGGTCACGTCGCGCTCGCGGAGGCCGCGATCCAGCAGCTCAGGTCTCGAGCGCCTGCTGGTTCTCGTGGTCGCGGACCCGGGCCATAAGGGCGTCTCTGCCCCGGCCGACGCTCGGTTCGAGCTCGCGCGCCTCGCCTTCGAAGACATCCCGGGCGCCGAGGTCGAGCTCGACCGAGTACCCGCGGACCGTCGACTCGCTCGAAGCGCGGCGCCTCGACGACGCGGTCTTCGTGCTGGGAGCGGACGAGTTCGCCGACTTCCCGGGCTGGAAGCGGCCGGAGCGCGTGCTCGAGCTCGTGCGACTCGCGATAGCGAAGCGGCCGGGCGTCCCCGACGAGCGAATGCGCGAGACAGACGCACGCCTCTCAGCGCCCGACCGCATCACGTACTTCGACCTGACACCGGTCCCGGTTTCCTCGACGCTCGTCCGCGAGCGCGTGGCGAGCGGCCGGCCGATCGACGATCTCGTCCCCCCGAAGGTCGCGTCCGCCATCGCGGAGCTTGGCCTCTATGCCGGCTGAGTACACTTGGTCGAGCCAGAAAGGACGACGACAGACCTGAGCCCACTCGAGCAAGCACGCCGAACCGCCGCTCTCTGCGAGGAGAAGCTCGCAACCGACGTCACCATCCTCGACATGCGCGGCGTCTGCGACTTCACGGACTTCTTCGTGATCGCGACCGGCCGGAATCCCCGCCAGACGAAGGCCATCTACGACGAGGTGGCCGGGACGCTCAAGCAGGAGAACCGCCTGCTCGCCCGCGCGTCGGCCGGGCTTCCCGAGGCGACCTGGATCGTCGGCGATTACGGGGACGTCGTCCTCCACCTCTTCACGCCCGACACGCGGGGCTTCTACCGCCTCGAGGATCTCTGGAGCGACGTGCCGTCGGTCGAGCTGGCGGCTGGCTAGAGCGTAGCCGATCCGAAAACGACACTGGCGGACGTGCTCCCGACGCGACCCGAAGGGGGCGACCGCGAGCGCAGACCGCACCGCTCGAGCAAGGTCGCAGCGGGGCCGCGGCTCGCGCACGCCGACGCCGCCGGAACCCTCTCGCGGGTCGTCGCCGGCGTCCGGGGGCCCGCTCGTGAAGAGCGAGCGCAGGAAGCGACCGATGCGCTCTCGCACGCCGATCCTGCGCTGCGGCTTCTTCCCATCTCGTCCGCATGGAGGGCAGCGTAGCGGCGCTAGACTTAGGGCTTCGCTGGGGCCATAGCTCAGCTGGGAGAGCGCTGGCTGGCAGCAAGAAGGTCGCCGGTTCGAGCCCGGCTGGCTCCACTCTCGACGTCGCGAACCTCTAGGGTCGCGGCGCCGTGGCCGGGTCTCCCGAAGTCGTGAGTCGCATCGATGCGGTGTCGTCCTCTCGAACTCGTGTCGGCCGGTCGACCGGATCGGACTGGAGATCATGAAGTCGCTCGCTGCGTGAGCGTGTCGATCGCGCAGGGTGTCGTTCGTCGTATTGAATGACAGAGCGGGCGAGGCGACATCCTCGTCCGCGCACCGACGAGAGAGGAGAGGGGAAATGGCAGGACAGATGGTTCACGTCGAGATTCCCGCCGGAGACACCGCGAAGGCGCGCGAGTTCTGGGGAGGGCTCTTCGGCTGGCAGTTCCAGGCGTACGAGGGCAGCCCGTCGGAGTACCACATGACCCGGTTCTCCGACACGCAGGGCGGCGCGATCATGGGCGCCGAGAGTGACAAGCGCGGCCCGCGCGTCTACTTCGACGTCGACGACATCAACGCGGCGGCAGGGCGCGTCGCCGAGCTCGGCGGGAACGCCGGCGAGGCGCTGCCGGTCCCCAGCATGGGCTGGTTCGCGGTCTGCGGAGACACCGAGGGGAACGAGTTCGGGCTCTGGCAGAACGATCCGAACGCGCCCGGCGGAGAGGGCTAGGCGAACGCCGCGAGCTGACGAGGGGGCGGCGCCGGAGGCGGCGTCGCCCCGGGACCGTCCCGTGAGACGATGGTCGTGCGCTAGAACCACGTGTAACGACTCCGAAAGGGACGGACATGCCTTTCTACCAGCGTCGCGGGGACGTCCCGCGGAAACGGCACATCGTGTTCAGGGAGAACGGGAGGCTCCTGACCGAAGAGGTCATGGGTCTCGAAGGCTTCACCGGAAACGAGTCGATCCTGTACCACCTCGAGTCGCCCTGCCGCGTCAAGGAGCTCGGTGACTTCACGCCCATCGAGCGCGAGGAGTGGGTTCCCGAGGCGCACGCGCATCGGCGAATGAACACGTACGACGTCGACCCGAGCGGCGACGAGATCAGCGGGCGCCGGACGCTCATGTGGAACTCCGACGTCGAGATCTCGCTCTGCCGGCCGGATTCCTCGATGGACTACTTCTTCCGGAACGGCGAGGGCGACGAGGTGATCTTCGTCCACGAAGGCTCGGGGACACTCGAGACCACCTTCGGCGACGTCTCCTACAAGGACGGGGACTACATCGTCGTCCCGCGCGGCACGACCTACCGGTTCGTGCCGCAGGGCGAGCAGCGGTACCTGATCTTCGAGACGCCCGGCCTGATCGAGATTCCGCGCCGCTATCGAAACCAGTACGGCCAGATCCTCGAAGGCGCGCCCTACTACCACCGCGACATCCATCCCCCGGGCGAGCTGAAGACGCACCGCGATCGTGGCGACTATCTCGTGAGGGTGCGCGTCCGCGGCGGGTACCAGCAGTACATCCTGGATTACCACCCCTTCGACGTCGTCGGCTGGGACGGCTACCTGTACCCGTGGACGTTCTCGATCAACGACTTCGAGCCGATCACCGGCCGGATCCACCAGCCGCCGCCCTCGCACCAGACCTTCCAGGGGCCGAACTTCGTCATCTGCTCGTTCTGCCCGCGCCATCTCGACTTCGATCCGGAGGCGGTGCCGATCCCGTACCACCACAGCAATCTCCAGTCGGAGGAGATGATCTATTACGTCTCCGGGAACTTCGGCTCGCGCAAGGGGATCTCGGTGGGATCGATCACTCTCCATCCCTCGGGGCTCCCGCACGGGCCGGCGCCGGGCCTCGCCGAGAAGGCGCTCGGAGTTCGCGAGACGACCGAGCTCGCCGTCATGTGCGACACCTTCCGGCCGCTCAAGCTCTCGACGTTCGCCCGCGACCTCGACGACGGGCACTACGCCCTTTCGTGGTACGAGCCTCCTTCCGAGGAGCCGGACCTCGCAGGCGTGACGAGCCACCTGTAACGGCGTGGACGCCGACCGCTTCGTACGCGAGCTCCCCGGGCTCTTCGAGGACTACCCGGGATCCGAGCATCCGCGCGACCGCCGTTTCCAGCAGGTCGCCGAGACCGTCGAGAACCTCGCCACGGAGAACACCCTCGCGCTCCTGAACCTCGCCGCGAGCTGTCTCGGCCCGGACGAGGCGTATGTCGAGGTCGGCGTCTACCACGGCGCGAGCCTGATCGCGTCGATGCTGGGCAACGACGACAAGCGCTTCATCGGCATCGACAGCTTCGCCTTTCGCGAGGCCACCCAGGAGAAGGTGGAAGCGAACCTCGAGCGTTTTGGGCTCCCAGCTACCCGAGCTCCTCGTCGGGGATGCCTTCGAGCTCGTCCCGGGCAGCGCCCTCGACGGCGTGCGCATCGGCCTCTGGTACTACGACGCCGCCCACGACTACGACTCTCAGGTCGAGGGGCTGCGAATCGCGGAGCCGCTCCTCGTCCCGGGGGCGCTCATGATCGTGGACGACACCGACTGGGACCGCGTCGAGCGTGCGATGGACGACTACCTCGCCGAGCAGCCGCGGGCGCAGCGGATCCTCACGGTCGAGGGAAAGAGCCGCGGCTTCCCGCAGTGGTGGGAGGGAATGCAGGTCCTACGCTGGGAAGCGTAGGACCTGCGAAGTGTCGGAGGTCAGGTTCCCCGGATCGCGAGCGTGCGGGTGGCGGCCGTCCCGTTCCCGTCCCCGAGCGTGAACGTCGCCGTGTACCTCGCCGCGCGGGCCACTGTGAGGTCGATGCGGACCGGGAGCGTGCAGTCGGACCGGAGCGCCGCCTCCTGCCGGCCCGTGCCGACCTCGCTTCCGTTGCGCGTGACACGCCAGCTGACCTCGATGAGCGTCCCGGCCTCGTTGCTCGCGCAGAACTTGCGCGCTGCGAGCGTGACGAGCGGGCTCGCGGTCCCTCGTCGGAACGTGTAGACCGAGTTCCGCATGTCGACCGGTCGCGCGGTCGACGAGAACCGCGACGGCGACGGGTTCTTCGCCGTGCCGCTCGACGTGTAGATCCCCGACTCCCACGGCTGTCCCGGGTCGTCCTGGTAGACGAACCAGATGAACATCCCGACGAACTTGAACTTCTTGGCCAGCGTGATGGAGTTCTTGATGTACGTGGCCTGCGTCGAGTAGGGGACGCCGAACCGGTCCTGCGGCCTCGTCTGGTGCCCGTACTCGGTGACCCAGATCGAGAACGAGCTTCGCTTGAACCACTTCTTGAGGCTCGAGTTGAAGCGCGGGAGCGAGCCGAGCGAGACGTTCGGCCACTTCACGACCTGCGACGGCGCCGAGTTCGGGTTGAACGGATACGGGTGATGCGCCCAGGCGTCGAACTTGAGCCGGCGGTTCGCCTTCGCGACGAGCTCCGCGAACTTCCCGGGCGAGTGCTTGTCCGAGACACCCTTGATCCGCTTGTCGTGTCCGCGGGCAGACGTCTCGCCGATCGCGACCTTCGCGAGCGGGTTCCCGGCCTTGACCCCGGCGTACCCCGCGGCCGCGAGCTTGGCGTAGTTCGCGGGGGCGACCGACTTGCCCTTGGAGTTGAACTGCGGCGTGAGGAAGAGGTTCAGGTTCGGCTCGTTCCAAATCGAGAAGAAGCGGACGAACGGGATGTCGTTCGTGCGTCCCGAGTAGCGTGACGCGATCGCCTGAGCGAACGCCCTGAAGTCCGCGATGCGCTTCGGCATCACGTTCGGCCTCTTGCCGCCGTTCGCCCACCGGGGCGTGCCCGAGATCGTGAGCATGACCTCGAGGTCCTGCGCCTGCGCCGTGCGGACCGCCTCGTCGATGTCGCCGAAGTTGTACGCCGGGTCGCGGTGGTCGGTCGGCGTGTCCGGACGCTTCTTCGCGACGTCGGCCCACTGGACGAGAAGCCGGATGATCGTCGACCCGTTCTTGGCGGTCGACTCGATCCGGGTCGCCCGGTTCTCCGCCCAGCGGAAGCTCGGATCGTCGTGGAAGCCGACCCACATCCTCTCTGCGGCGAGAGCTGCTGGAGCAAAAAACGCGCTGAGAGCGCACAGGGCAAAGACGATGCGAACGGTACGTCGCACGGAACCTCCTTTATACGCTGGCGAGCGGCGGGCGCAGTGTCGGGGCTAGACCTCGAAGGATCACGCCACCGTACCGGGTCGAGCCTGGCCGTGGAGACGGGACCCGTCGCTTCGGACGTCGGACCGTGGCGTAGACTGCGTTCATGAGCTCGGTCTCCGTCTGGGAGGCGATCTTCATGCTCGTCGTCCTCAAGATCCCGATGGTCTACCTCGCAGCCGTCGTGTGGTGGGCGATCCGGGCCGAGCCGCACCAGGGGGGCGAGTCCGAGCCGGTTCGTGCCTTCGTCCCGTTGACGCCGTGCGGTTGGAACGACGCACGACGGCGCCGCAGCACGGGACGACTGCGGCCCCGTCCGCACGGGCCCGGCAGCCGGCCGGTGCGGCGTTCCCGCGACAGAGCCGCCGCTTGAGCTCCGTCCCCCATCGCGAGACGGACCGCGTTGCCGGATTTCTATGCGCGTTCTCCTTCGTGCTCTCGGGGATCGCGCTCGCGCGTACTCCGGGGCTGCTGGCGCCGGCCGCGATCGTGGTCGCGCTCATCGCGTCGCGCATGACCGTGGCGCACCGTACGCTCGCGGGGGTGGCCGTGATCGTGGGTTCGCTCGCGTTCCTCGCCGGGATGATCGTCTCCATCTCCACCGACTCGCCGCTCTACTGACGGTGTCGAGCTCGCCGCAGATCTCGGGCCTGAACGCGGGCTACGTCGGCCTCGTCCTCGAGCAGTACCTCGAGAACCCGGAGTCCGTCGACCCGGCGTGGCGCGCGCTCTTCGAGGGAGCCGACGACGGCGTCCTCGCAGCGCTGCCGGGGCTCAGGCGTCTGGTCAGCCAACGCTCGCCCGAAGACGGCAACGGAGCGGCCGCAGTCGCGGTCCGGCCGCCGGCTCCCGAAGCGCCGGCCGCGCCGCCTGCCGAGCCCGCGCCGCAGCCACTTGCGCCCGAGGCACAGCCGGAGACCGACGCGGTGCCGGCCGAGGCCGTAACGGAGGAGCAGATCGACGTCGACCTTCTGCGCGCGGTCGCCGCCGCTGCGTCGCTCGTCAAGGCGATCCGCATGCACGGGCACCTCGGCGCGCACCTCGATCCGCTCGGCTCCGAGCCGCCCGGCGATCCCGCTCTCGAGCCCGAGAGCCTGACGCCGTCTCTCACCCCCGAGGTCCAGGCCCGCATCCCCGCGAGCCTCCTCCGCCTGTACGTCGAGGGCGACACGCTGCTCGAGGCCCTCCCGCACTTGCAGGAGGTCTACATGGGCACGATCGCGTACGAGATCGAGCACATCTCGGATCATGCGGAGCGCGTATGGCTCCGCCACGCGATCGAGTCCGGCCGCTTCCGCCAGCCGCTCCCGGCCGAGGAGCGCCGCGAGCTCCTGCTCCGTATCGCGCAGGTCGAGGCGTTCGAGACGTATCTGCGACGTGCGTTCATCGGGCAGAAGCAGTTCTCGATCGAGGGCCTCGACACGCTGGTGCCGATGCTCGACGAAGCTGTCGAGCTCGGAGCCCGCGGCGGCGCCCACGAGGTCGTCATCGGGATCGCGCACCGCGGCAGGCTCAACGTTCTCGCACACACGGTCGGCCGCTCGTATGCGTCGATCCTGCGCGAGTTCGAGGGCGAGCGGACGATCGACGCGCTCGTCTCGGATCCCGAGGGCGGGACGGGTGACGTGAAGTACCACCTCTCGGCCTCCGAGGCGCGCCTCACGAAAGCGGGGGAGGTCCAGGTCACGCTCGCGGCGAACCCGAGCCACCTCGAGGCCGTCGACCCCGTGGTCGAGGGCATCGCGCGCGCCGAGCAGACCGACCGCTCCGGCGGGGCAGGGATCCACGACCCCGCGGTGGCGCTGCCGATCCTCATCCACGGCGACGCATCGTTCGCCGGGCAGGGCGTCGTCGCGGAGACGTTCAACCTCCACGCCGTCGACGGCTACACGACCGGCGGCACGCTGCACGTGATCGCCAACAACCAGATCGGGTTCACGACCGACCCGGCCGAAGGGCGCTCCACGCGCTACGCGAGCGACCTCGCGAAGGGCTTCGACATCCCGATCGTGCACGTGAACGCCGACGATCCCGAGGCCGCGCTGGCCGCGGTCAGGCTCGCGCTCGCCTACCGGGCGGAGTTCGGCCACGACGCGGTCGTCGACCTCATCGGGTACCGGCGGTTCGGGCACAACGAGCAGGACGAGGCGGCCTACACCCAGCCGCTCATGGCCGCGCGCATCGACGGGCAAGCGCCCGTCCGCGAGTCGTACGCCGCCCGGCTCGTGGCCGAGGGCGTCATCTCCGAGGACGAGGCGGCGGCGCTGCTCGAGCACACCGTGGACGCGCTGCGGGAGGTGCACGACCAGCTGCGCGCGTCCTTCGCCGAGCCCGAGCAGCCGATCGAGCTTCGCCGGCCTCGGCCCGACACCGGAGAGGCAGTGGTCACCGCGATTCCCGCCGATCGCCTGCTCGAGCTGAACGAGCAGCTTCTGCGCGTCCCCGACGGGTTCGAGGTGAACCCGAAGCTCGCGAAGCAGCTCGAACGGCGCCGCGAGGCGTTCACCGAGGGCGGGATCGACTGGGGGCAGGCCGAGGCGCTCGCTTTCGCGTCACTGCTCGAGGACGGCATCGCGATCCGGCTCTCGGGGCAGGACACCGAGCGCGGGACCTTCTCGCACCGCCACGCCGTCCTCCACGATCCCCGCACCGGCGAGATGCACACGCCGCTCCAGCAGCTGCCCAGCGCCGCCGCCGCCTTCGAGATCTACAACTCGCCGCTCTCGGAGTTCGCCGCGCTCGCCTTCGAGCACGGATACTCGATCGCGGCTCCGGACTGCCTGGTGCTCTGGGAAGCGCAGTTCGGCGACTTCATCAACGGCGCCCAGATCGTCGTCGACCAGTTCGTCGTCTCGAGCCGCTCGAAGTGGGGGCAGACGTCGCGGCTGACGCTGCTCCTCCCGCACGGCTACGAGGGCAACGGTCCCGAGCACTCGAGCGCGCGGCTCGAGCGGTTCCTCCAGCAGGCCGCCCAGGAGAACATCCGCGTCGCCAACTGCACGACCGCGGCGCAGTTCTTCCATCTCCTGCGGCGGCAGGCACTCGACGCGACCGCGCGCCCGCTCGTCGTCATGACGCCGAAGGGCCTCCTTCGCCTCCGTCAGGCGACGTCGTCCGTCGAGGATCTCGCGCTCGGGTCCTTCCAGCCCGTCCTCGACGAGCCGAGGGACGACGAGCGGACGATCGAGCGCCTCGTCCTGTGCAGCGGCAAGATCTACTACGACATCGCCGCCCACGAGCTGCGCGGCCAGGCGTCGAACGTCGCCGTCGCCAGGATCGAGCTCCTGTACCCGTTCCCGGTCGACGCCGTCGACCGGCTCGTCGCCTCGTATCCCGAGCTACGCGAGATCGTGTGGGCGCAGGAGGAGCCGCAGAACATGGGCGCGTGGCGCTCGCTCAGGCATCGCCTGGAGGAGGCGACTGCGCATGCACCCCGGGTCGACGGCGTCCAGTACGTCGGCCGACCCTGGCGCGCGAGCCCGAGCGAGGGCTATCCGACGCTCCACCAGCGCGAGCAGGCCCGAATCGTCCGCGAGGCGCTCGGGCGCCGGGCGACGCCTTAGCCGGCGCGTCGCGACCGCGTGGTGCGCCGGGCGACGTGCGAGGCGACGCGCGGACCGTGGCGTCCCGCGAGCCTCAGCGCACGGTTCCGCTGCGACGGCGGGAGCCGGCGCCACATGCGGTAGAGGAGCATGAAGAGCGTGAAGGCGCGAACGTACAACACGGGAGGACGATAGCGTCCGAAGGTCAGGCTCGGCCCCGGTGCGGCTCCGCTAGACTCGCCCCTTCGCATGCCAGAGCTCGAAGATCACTCTGTCGACACCGACTCCGTCTTCGCGGAGGCGATCCGTGACCACCTCGACCTCAAGGCCCGCAATGCCGGGCTCGACGGGGCCATGCCGCTCGACCCCTACCTGAACGGCGACGTCCTCGAGAACCACCCGCTGTTCAAGAGCGAGGAGCAGGCGCGCATCGAGGAGACGCTGGACGGCGAGGTACCGGCCGTCGAGCTCTCGTCCGAGCGCCAGCCGTGGCCCGGCGAGGAGACGGTCGAGAACGTCGAGGGCGCTGAGGGTGCTGCGCTCGACGAGACGCTGTGGACCGGTCGCCCGCGCGACTTCGACTGGGGCGACTGAGACCCACCGCGTGAACGCGGACGAGAGCGCCTGCGGCGCATGAGCCCGGAGGAGCGCCTCCGGCGCTACGCCGAGCTCGTCGTGCGCGTCGGCGCGAACGTCCAAGAGGGCCAGGACGTCGTCGTCACGGGCCTTGTCGAGCACGCCGAGATCGCCCGTGCCGTCGCGCGCGAGGCGTACCGGGCGGGTGCGAGCCACGTGATCGTCCTGTACGGCGATCTCCACCTCCGCCGCGCCGCGATCGAGCTCGGCCCAGAGGCGGAGCTCGGCTGGTCTCCGCCGTACCTGCTCGACTGGTACCGGCGCTGGGGGGACGAGAACCCGGCGATCATCTCGCTCACCGGGAACCCCGACCCCGACCTTCTCGCCGATCTCGACCCCGCGCTCGTCGGCAAGTCCGAGCCGAAGGAGCTCCGCGCCGCCTCTCTCCGCGCGATCGTGGAGCGGGGCGTCAACTGGACGGTCGTGTCCGCGCCGAACGAAGGCTGGGCGAGGCAGGTCTTCGGCGAGCCCGACATGGAGCGGCTCTGGGACGCCGTCTCGGTCGCGACGCGACTCGACGCGGACGACCCGGTTGCCGCATGGCGGGAGCACGCCGCCAAGCTGCGAGCCCGGGCCGACGCGCTCGGAGCACGCGGCTTCGATGCGATCCGCTTCCAGGGCCCTGGGACCGACCTCACGATCGGCCTGATCCCGGGCGGGCGCTTCGACTGCGCGGGAGCGGAGACCGCGAAGGGGATCCCGCACATCCCGAACCTGCCGACCGAGGAGGTCTTCGCGAGCCCGGACTGGCGGCGCGCCGAGGGAACCGTGCGCTCGACGGCGCCGCTCATCGCCGCCGGGGCGCGGGTCGACGACCTCGAGCTGCGCTTCGAAGACGGGAAGATCGTCGAGGTGGAAGCGTCGGCCGGCGCCGAGATCATCCGTCAGCAGCTCGCGATGGACGAGCAGGCGCCCTATCTCGGCGAGGTCGCGCTCGTCGACGGGGCATCCGCAGTGAAGCGCACGGGCCTCGTCTTCCACGACACGCTCTTCGACGAGAACACGACGTGCCACATCGCCTTCGGAAGCGGCTTCCCCATGACGGTCGAGGGGGGAGACCGGCTCGAGCGCGAGGAGCTGCTCGAGCGGGGCGTGAACGTCTCCGGCGTCCACACCGACTTCATGATCGGCGGCGCCGAGGTCGACGTGGACGGTCTCGATGCCGCTGGATCGGCGACGCCGATCCTCCGCGGCGACGTCTGGCAGCTCGCCTAGCCCGCTTCTCGCGCACGTCTCGCGCACAAATTGGCGCAGTCTTGTGGCCGTTGCAGTGCCAGCACTGTAAAGACAGCACGCCGCAGATGCCTCAACCATGCCGGTTTGCACTCTCGCGCCACGAGAATGTCACAATTGACCTTGACAAGACAGCGATGATGATGTCATAGTGCTGTCACGATGCAGCTCGATGGCCACATCCAGGCGATCCAGCAGGACCTCGCCAACACGGCCGGCCTCGGCGACGAAGCCACCACGCAGGCCGCGCAGCGGCTCATCGAGACCCTCGGCTCGACGCTCCACCTCCGCCTCCTCGACCTCCTCGGCGAGGCGACGCTGGAGATCAGCGGCCAGCTCGGCTCCGGACGGGTCGAGGTCCGCCTCGCCGGCCGCGAGCCCGAGCTCGTGGTCGTCACGGACGACGCGTCCGATGACGTCCAGGTCGCTCCCGGCGAGGAGTATTCGGGTCGCATCACGCTCCGGCTCCCCGAGTCGCTGAAGATCGCGATCGAGACCGCAGCCGCCGCAGACGGCATCTCGACCAACGCCTGGCTCGTGCGCAACCTCGCGCGTGTCGCCTCCCCCCGCCGCTCGCGCGGACCGGGAAGGAACCGCCTCCAGGGCTACGCCCAAGGCTGAAAGGAGAACGTCATGCTTCTCGCACCCATCCCGTTCGAGTACGCCAAGCTCCTCGACCCCGGTGACCGGCTCCGCCGGAAGCCCAGGCCGTCACAGGCCCGGCGGGTCCGCAGGGACCGCGCCGCCTAGGTGACGGGCATGGACGTCTTCGACACTCCCGGGAGCGTCTCCCTCCGGTTCAAGCTCCCGAGTGGACGCGTCGTGGTCACGACGGCCGATCAGCCGCAGACGAGCGTCGAGCTCGTTCCCACCGGCCGTCGTGGCTCCGACGCGATCGAGAACGTCGAGGTCACGTGCTACGAACGCGCAGGCGGGCACGTGATCACCGTCGAGGAGAAGGATCAGTTCCGCTGGGGCCCGATCCGCATCAGCTGGGGCGGGGACGTGGAGGTTCGCGTCGTCTGCCCTCCCGGCGCCGACCTCGAGCTCTCGGCAGGCTCCACCGACCTTCGGGTCAACGGAGAGCTGGGTGAGGTCTCGGCCAATTCGGCTTCGGGCGACATCCGCCTCCAGACCGTCACGAAGAAGCTCGAGGTCAAGACCGCGAGCGGCGACATCACCGTCGATGCGGCCGAGGCGGGAGGCTCCGTGGTCACCGTGTCGGGCGACGTCGGCATCCGCCGCAGCGAGCGCGAGCTCAGCGCCCGCTCGGTCTCCGGTGACGTCCGCATCGGAAAGGTGCGCGCGCCACTCCAGCTCTCGACGACCTCGGGCGACGTCGACCTCGAGTCCGTCGAAGCCGGCGAGGTGCGACTCCAGTCCGTCTCGGGCGACATCCGCATCGGCGTCGGCCGGGGGACTCGCGTCTACATCGACGCGGCCTCGATCTCGGGCGACCTCGGGTCGGAGATCGGGCTCGACGACGACGAGCCGCCGAGCCCGGAGCAGGAGCCCGGCGAGGTCGTCCCGTTGCACGTGAAGACGGTCAGCGGCGACGTGACGATCGTCCGCGCCGCGGTCTCCGTCTAGCGACGAGCTAGCCCGCGCGAACGAGGTCGACCACGTCGTCGGCGCGGCCTTCACGCAGGAGCTCGTACACGTGCCCGTTGCCGCCGAGCCCGCGCGGCGCGCTCAGGATCGTGTACAGCCGGGCCTCGTCGAGCCCCGTCTCCCGGGCGGCGCGCGTGATCCGCGGGATGCTCGAGAGCGGGCTGACCGCCCTCGAACTGCCAGGGGGGATAGAGCCACGCCGTCGAGCCGGGTGCGCGTACCGCGATCAGCTCACCGTCTCGCCGCATGGCTTCGATCATCAGCGGGTCGATCCCCAGCCGCACGGAGAGCCAGGTTGCCGGCTGGCAGCCTGCGAAGCGCGCGTCGGAAACGGTGCTCACGTCGCCCTGAGCCTAGCCTAGGGCAGCTGCGCGATCAGGGCTTCCCAGACCTCGGCGTCGCCGCCGCCCTCGTGCCTGTCGACGATCCGCCCGTCTGCGTCCACGAGGATGAAGTGCGGTTGGTAGTCGGCGCCGAGCTTTCGCGCCCGCTCGCGGAGCGGGTCGTGGATCGACGGCCAGGTCCACCCGTACTCCTCGACGAACGCGCGACCCTCGTCGGTCGTGTTCGCGACGTCGATCCCGAGGTACTCCACCTCCGGATGGCTCTCCTGGAACTCTGCGTAGGCGACCGCCTCGCTCTGGCACGTCAGTCACCAGGCCGCCCAGACGTTCACGAGCACCGGCCGGCCGCGGAGGTCCGCGAGCGAGAGGCGCTCGCCGTCGAGCGTCGTACCTGCGATCGCCGGCGCCGGCGGGCGGCTCGACGCCTCGTCCGGCGGCGCGGTCTCGGTCGGGGTGGTCGTCGTCGCAGCGCTCGTCGGGCCTGCCTCCTCGCCGCTCCCGCTCCCGCAGCCCGTGGCGAAAGCGGCCAGCAGCGCGGCGATCACGAGCAGTGCGCGCACGGTGGCCACTGTAGCCAGCGCCTCGTGACTGAGGACCTGGCTCCGAACGGCCGATACCGGAAGGGATGCGACGCTTCGTTCTCATCGGCTGCGCGCTCGCGCTGCTCACCGCCACCACGACCGCGGCGGCGCAGTCGGTTACGTCCCGCTCCTGGGCCGCGCCTCAGATCCAGGCGGTCGTCGACGGCGGCCTCATGGCGCCCAGCGTCAGCCAGTTCCGCGCGAACGACCCGATCACGCAGAGCGAGCTCGCGGTCGTCCTCGCCTCGTTCGGCATCGAGACGTCGGCCCCCGATCCCTTCCGTCCCGTCACCCTGCGCGAGCTCGACGCGAAGCTCGTGGCCGCGGCCGGGCTGCAGAAGGAGGCGCTGAGCCTCAGGCTCGCCGCGGTCTATGCGGGGCTCGCGCCCGGGACCTGGTTCGGCACCGAGACGGTCGCACGCCTGCTCGGGCTCCGGATCAACCACCCGAAGGACCAGGAGCAGCTCGAGCTCCAGCCCTCGCAGCCCGCGACGCGCGCCGAGGCGGCCTTCTCGATCGCGCGCCTGCTCGAGCTCGAGCTCCAGGAGATCGTGGACGTTCGCGCGACCGTCGAATCCTTCGTCCTCCCGGGGATGACTCCGCTCCAGACGACGCTCATCGCGCGCGCGGCGAAGCTCGTCGGCCGCCCGTACGTCTGGGCCGGCACGTCCGAGCGGCCGCAGAAGCTCGCCGGGACGAAGATGCCCGGTGGCTTCGACTGCTCGGGCCTCGTCTGGCGCGTGTTCAAGCTCGAGAAGACCGCGGGCGCACCCCGCCTCGCGACCGCGCTCAAGGGCCGGACGACGTACGAGATGAGCGGCGAGATGGCGAAGAAGGCGCGGATCCCGCTCGAGCGGCTCCAGCCGGCCGACATCGTCTTCTTCGGCGAGCGTGGCCCGCGCTCGAAGCCGTCCGAGGTCGGGCACATGGGGATCTACGTCGGTAACGGCTGGATGCTGCACTCCTCGGACCGCGGGACGACGCTCACGCCGATGACGGGCTGGTACGAGACCCGCTTCGCCTGGGGCCGCAACGTCCTGGCCGAGACGGGCAAGCCCGTCTAGCCGTCGGCCGCGCGATATCGTCGCGGTCGGTGACGTACGTCCCCGCCGACGATCGCTACGAGCGCATGCTCTATCGCCGCACCGGCCGGAGCGGCCTGAAGCTCCCTGCGATCTCGCTCGGGCTGTGGTGGAACTTCGGGCACGACCGCGACTTCGAGACGGGCCGCGCGATCGTGCGCCGTGCGTTCGACCTCGGCGTCACCCACTTCGACCTCGCGAACAACTACGGGCCGCCGTACGGCTCAGCCGAGGAGAACTTCGGGCGCCTCCTGCGCGAGGATCTCCACCCGTTCCGTGAGGAGCTCGTCATCTCGACGAAGGCGGGCTACGACATGTGGCCGGGCCCGTACGGGGACGGGGGGTCCCGCAAGTACCTGCTCACGAGCCTCGACCAGAGCCTCGCGTCGCATGGGCCTCGACTACGTCGACATCTTCTACTCGCACCGCTTCGATCCCGAGACCCCGCTCGAGGAGACGATGGGCGCGCTCGACACCGCCGTCCGGCAGGGCAAGGCGCTCTACGCGGGCATCTCCTCCTACTCGGCCGCGAGGACGCGCGAGGCGGCCGCGATCCTGCGCGAGCTCGGCACGCCGCTCCTCATCCACCAGCCCTCGTACTCGATGCTGAACCGATGGATCGAGCCCGACCTCCTCGACGTGCTCGGGGAGCTCGGCGTCGGCTGCATCACGTTCTCACCGCTCGCCCAGGGGATGCTCACCGACAGGTACCTGAACGGGATCCCGGAGGGCGCTCGCGCGAGCCGCCCGGGGTACTCGCTCTGGCCCGACCTGATCACCGACGAGTCGCTCGACAAGATCCGCGCGCTGAACGAGATCGCCGCCGGCCGCGGCCAGTCCCTCGCGCAGATGGCGCTTGCGTGGACGCTCCGCGACCTGCGCGTGACCTCCACGCTGGTCGGCGCCTCGAGCGTCGAGCAGCTCGAGGACAACCTCGGCGCCCTCGAGCGCCTCGGCTTCACGGACGACGAGCTGGCCGAGATCGATCGCCACGCGACCGAGAGCGGCATCAACCTCTGGGCCGCGTCCGCCAAGGAGTAGGCGCGCCGCTAGCTGTACTGGGTGCGCTCGATCGCGTCGAGCTTGGCGAGGATGGCCTCGAGGAGCCGGTTGTTGCGCGCGGCTTCCTCGCGCAGCGCCCGGAGCTCCTCGAGGAGGAGCTCGAACATGTAGCCCAGGTCGTGATTGCCCACGTGCGTGCCCTCAGACCTGCCGCCGGCTCGGCCTCGCGATCCGGCCGAACGGGCGCGACCCGCGCGCGCTCGTGAACGCCGAGAGCTGGAGCAGCTCGCCGTCCAGCTCGAGGCCCGAGCCGACGACGCCTGCGCCCTCGAGCCGGACGTCCTCGCCGAGCCCGGCCGACGGGCGCCGTGTCCGCTCGGCCGACGCGACCTCCTCCACGAACGCTGAGATGCCGTCGCCGCGCGGCCGGTCGAGCCGCTCGAGCGCGTCCAGCATGTACCCGCGCAGGAGCCGCGGGTAGAGGCGCGCGAACGCATCCGGTCGCGACACGTAGTCGAGGCAGAGGCTGTCTCCGAGCGCGAGCACCGCGCCCGACTGCCCGGGCTGGAGCGGGAACGCGCGCTCGAGCTTCGAGAGGCGATCCTCGAAGCGCACGTAGGCGTCCGCGCTGGCGCCGGTCGGAGACGCGACGTGCATGCGGTGGTTCTTCTCGCGCACCTCGTCCCACACGTCACCCTGCGAGAGGCCGCGCGCGAGCGGCTCGTGCCGCAGCGACTCCGCCTTCCGCCGCCGGAGCTCCGGGTGCGCCGCGTGCCTCGCGGCCTCGAATGCCGGTCCGACCGAGCGCCAGCGGCCCTCCTCGACGCACGACACCGGGATCCGGAGCTCGGAGCCCGCGCCGACGAGCACGCTGACGTTGAGGATCCGGTTCTGCTTCGCGCCGACGAGCTCCTCGCCGTCGTAGAGCAGCACCTGCTCCGCGAGCGGGTTGACGACCATGAGCTCGGGCACCGAGCCGCTCTGGCCGACCTCCTCGATCTTGAGGCCGCGCGGGATCGCCTCGTCGAGCGTGAGGTAGCCGGCGCGCGGGTCGTGGCGCGGGAAGAGAGGGGCGACGACGACTCCGCGGTGCTCCACGGGCTCGCCGACCTGGAAGACGGTCTCGGTGGTGGTCTGCATGGGCGACTCCTTTCGCATGTGGAAGGGAGTCGCGGACGATGGTCGCGAGTCTTACGGTGCGATTGCGTTACACACTCTTGATCGATAGTGTGTAACCATGGCACGGATGCGACGGATCCAGGTCGTCATCGATCCCGAGCTCGACGACCGCCTCGCGCGCGAGGCCCGCGCGCAGGGGATCTCGAAGAGCGCCCTCGTGCGGCGCTACGTGCGCGAGTACCTCGATCGTCCTTTCGACAACGGGCTCTGGAGCTTGCCGACGTTCGACGACGTCGAGCCGGTTGAGGACATCGACACCGAGCTCTACGGCCCGCTCGAGGCCGACAGTTGATCTTCCTCGATACGTCTTTTCTCGTTGCATATGCGGTCTCAAGCGATTCACGGCATGCCGACGCGATCGCACTCGGAGTCCCGTTCTCTCAGGCCGAAATCGTGACGTCCACCTTGATCCTGGGCGAGACGTGGACGACGCTGAGACGCCGCCTCGGACACGCTCGCACGCGCGGATGGATCGACGGTCTTCGCGCGCTCGAGCACGTGAAAGTCGATCGCATCGATGCCACCCTCGAGGACGAGGCTTGGACATGGCTGCGTGCCCACGACGAACGGCCGTACTCGTTCGTGGACGCCACGAGCTTCGCGCTCATGCGGAAGCTGCGGATCCGCGAGGCGCTCGCCTTCGACGGCGACTTCGCCGCCGCCGGCTTCGTCGAGCTCCGACCCTGACCACTCGACGCAACTCTGCGTTACGCACTCTCGCGTAACGCAATACAAGCGTACTATCCGCTACGCTCTTCCGGGTATGGCGACGAACCCCTTCCGCTTCGGCGCGCTCGCGCTCGACGACGCGTTCACCGACCGCGAGCCCGAGGTCGCGGAGCTCCTCTCCGACGTCCTGAACGGACAGGACGTCGTCGTCTTCGCCCCGAGGCGCTACGGCAAGTCGTCGCTCGTCTGGCGCGTCTCGCAGAAGGCGATCGCGCAGGGCGTGCTCGTCGCGCACGTCAACCTGATGACCGCGCCGACGAAGGAGAAGCTCGCGGAGAAGCTCGCCGAGACGATCCACGACGACGTCGCCTCGATCCTCTTCCGCGCGAAGGAGCTCCTGCGCGTGTTCGCCGGGCTCCGGATCACGCCCGTCGTCACCGTCGACCCGGAGACCGGCAAGCTCGGCTTCACTTTCGACGCCGGCCGGCAGCCGCAGGACGTCGACGCGACCCTCGAGCGCCTGCTCGAGCTGCCCGGCCAGCTCGCCGCCGAGCGCGGGCGCAAGGTCGCTGCTCGTCTTCGACGAGTTCCAGGAGATCGTCGACATCGACCGGGACCTGCCGAAGCTCATGCGCTCGGTGTTCGAGACCCAGCCCGAGGTCGGTCACGTCTACCTCGGCAGCAAGCGCCACATGCTCGAGCGGATCTTCAACGACGAGAACGAGCCCTTCTGGCGCAGCGCGAAGCAGATGCAGCTCGACGTGATCGCGCCGCCGCTCTTCCGCGGCTACATCGAGGAGCGGTTCGCGAGGACCGGCCGCCGGATCGCCGCCGCCGCCGTCGACCGGGTGCTCGCGGCGACGCTCGGCCATCCCTACGCCACGCAGGAGCTCTGCTACTTCCTCTGGGAGGAGACGCCCGAGGGCGAGGAGGCGGGCGACGAGCGCTACGACGTCGCGCTCGCGAAGCTCCTCCGCTCCGAGCACGCCCACTTCAGCCTCGTCTGGGAGAAGGCCGCGCGCGCGCAACGGCTCGTGCTGCAGGCGCTCGCGACCGAGCCGGGCCGGCCGCTCATGGGCGAGTACCGCCGCCGCCACGGGCTCCCGGGCGCCTCGAGCGTCCAGCGCGCCCTCGATGCGCTCGTCAAGGAGGAGCTCGTCGCGCGAGACGGGCGAGGCGAGTACCGGCTCGCCGAGCCGTTCCTCGCCGAGTGGCTGCTGCGAGGCGAGCTGTAGCGTCAGCTAGGCCGCGTTCTCGGCTTCGCGCTCCGCCTTGACCTGCTCGATCCAGTAGCCGAGACCACGATAGTTCGGATCCTTCGCCAGCAACTCAGCCTCGATGCGCTCGATCCGATCGCGGATCATTCGATCCATCGCCTCGGAGCGGATCTCCCACGCCTCGCGTTCCTCAGGAGTCCGGATCATCCTCTTCTTCTTCCTCTTCATCGTCGTCCCTTATGTAGCTGAGAATTTCCTCCACTGCCACCTTGATGTCGGCGAGCAGGAACGTGATCGACCGGAGCTCTTCGCGGTAGCTGCCTTCCTCCTCTCCACCGATCGAGGGTGCCCGGCCGTCCCTGGATGCGCAAGATGCCCTTGCCAGCCCCGTAAGATCGGGACGTGTCCGAGCATGACCATGTCTTCGATGCACGATGCGAGGGACGCGGAGGACACACGACTGCTCGAGGCCGGCGAGTTCACGCTGCTCGTCGAGAGCTACTACGGCGTGATCCTCGACCGCTGCCGCGCGCGAGCTGCGGTACGAGGACGACGTCGTCGCGGTGGCCGCCGAGGTCGCGATCCGGCTCCTCTCCGAGCTCAAGCGCGGCCGGCGCTATCGCGTTCCGTTCCGCGTCGTCGTCCACAAGGTGATCGGGTGGAAGATCAAGGAGCACTTCACGCCGCAGCAGGTCGAGGAGGTCGAGCTCGAGGAGTGGTTGCACGAGGCCTCCACCGAGTCGCTCGAGCGAGCTCGCGGATGAGCCGGCTTCGACGCGTTGCTCGAGGGGCTGACCGAGCTCGAGCAGGAGGTGCTGCGCCTCCACTACGACGACGACCTCGACTTCCAGGAGATCGCGGCGCGGCTCGGCAAGGAGCCGAACGCCGTCCACCAGATCCACTACCGCGCGCTGACGAAGCTGCGGAGGAGAGGCGGCGTGAACGAGGTCACGCTCGAGCTCCTGTTCGACGAGTTCGCGACGAGCTACCTGCGCGGCGAGCGCCGGACGTGCGCGACTACCTCGAGCGAGCCGGCGACGAGCGAGGACGAGCTCGGCGGACCTCTCGATCGCTTCCTCCAGGCGGTGCCCGCGCGCGAGTCGACCGAGGAGGAGATCGTGCTCGTGCAGGCGCGAGCTCGAGCAGCGAGCCGCCGCTGCTCGTCCTTCGACGTCGGCAGGCGGCTGACGCGGGAGAGCGTCGTGAGCGCCCTCGTGACCGCGCTGCGGCTCGATCGCGGCGAAGGGCGACAAGGTCGACGGCTACTACCACGACCTCGAGGTCGGAATCCTCGACCCGGAGCCGCGTCGACCGGCGTGTCTGGGACGTGCTCGCCGACGTGCTGAAGGCGAACGCGCGCGCTCTTGCGGCGTCTGCGGCCCGAGCGGTCCGCATCGCACGCGGCTGCCATGTACCGGCTACCCGATGCAGCCGCAGCTCCTGGAGCGGATGTCGCGCGTGCGGATGCTGGCCGCGAGCCCGCCGCGCCTGAACCGGACGAGATAGACAGGCTCTTTACAGGCAGCGCCTAAGCGGACAGGATGGACATGGCTGTGACAACGACATACGAGGATCCGCGCGCGCACGCCGTCCGCGAGCGCTACCTCGGCCTCTTCGGCGGCGACGAGCTGCCGGTGCCGGTCGAGGCGATCGCGGAGGACCTGCTCGGCCTGCGCGTCGAGGAGTCGTGGGACATCGACTGCTCCGGGATGCTCCTGCCCGCCGAGCGCCGCATCGTGCTGAACGCGCACGAGCGCGTCGGCGGCCGCAACGACCCGCCGCTCCGCCGCTTCCGCTTCACGATCGCCCACGAGATCGGCCACTGGGTCTGCCACTGCCTCGAGGGCCGCGCGCCGTCGCCCGAGCCGTCGTACTGCCGCCCGGTCGACCTGACGGAAGCAGCCGACCGGACGCTCGAGCGCGAGGCGAACGTGTTCGCCGCGGAGCTCCTGATGCCGGAGGCGGCGGTGCGGACAGGCGTGGGAGGAGCTCGGCGACGTCGCCGCCTGCGCCGCGCGCTTCGACGTCTCCCCGACAGCGATGCAGTGGCGGCTGCTACAGCTTCGGCTCGCTCGACGCTCCAGCCTCGACCCTGTGAGCACGGCGAACGCCGTCGCCTCGTCGAGGAAGAAGAGCTCGGTGAAGCTTGCCCGGCTGGAGCAGCCGCTCCCGCTTCCAGCCGCGGAACTCGAGCCGGCACGCGATCCAGCGCCTCGTCGCCCAGCGCCTCCGGATTCGCCCCTCGTCGTCATGCAGGCAGCCGCGATTCCCGTACACGAGCCCGCGCGCGGGGTCGGCGATCAGCTCCGAGAGGGGCGTCACGCGGTTCTGGAGCGGCACGGAGACCAACGTATCCGTAAGGCACAGCTCCAACGACGCTGATACTGAAGGGCGATGCGACTCGCGGATGACGGCACGCTTCGACTCTCGCCCACCGATCTGGCGAACCATCTCGCCTGCCCGCACCTGACGCAGCTCGAGCTTCGGGTGCAGCGCGGCGAGCTCGAGCGGCCCGTGCTCAAGGACCCCTACGGCCGCATCCTCATGGACAAGGGGAACCAGCACGAGCTCGCATACCTCGCGCGGCTCGAGCAAGACGGCCGCCGGATCGAGCGCATGCGCACGTACGAGGACGGGGAGTTCGACGCGGACGAGGCGCGCCGCGCGACCGAGGACGCGATCCGCGCGGGCGAGGCCGACGTCATCTACCAGGCGTATCTCACCGACGGCACGTGGCGCGGGTTCGCGGACTTCCTCGAGCGGCAGCCGGACGGCACTTACGAGCCCGTGGACACGAAGCTCGCCCGCTCGGCGAAGCCGCTCCACATCATCCAGCTCTGCTTCTACGCCGAGCAGCTCGAGCGGATCCAGGGACGGCTGCCGGAGCACGTCCATGTCGAGCTCGGCACGGGCGAGCGCGAGACGCTCCGGACGGCCGACTTCATCGCCTTCTTCCGGAGGTCGCGCGAGCGGCTGCTGGCTGCGATCGAGGGCGAGGCAAGCCTCGCCCCTCCGACCAACGGCCGAGACGCCGAGACCTACCCCTGGCCCTGTTACCACTGCGGGATCTGCGACTTCCGGCACCTGTGCCGGCAGCAGCTCGAGGACGACGACCACCTCGTGCTCGTGGCCGGCCTCGGTCGTCTCCATGCCGAGCGGCTCATGACCGCGGGAATCCCGACGCTCACCGCGCTCGGCGATACCGCGGCGACGAGCGCGGAACGCGTTCGGCCGGAGACCTTCGACCGGCTGCGGAGCCAGGCCGCTCTCCAGCTCCACTTCAACCGGACCGGCGAGCGCCTCGTCGAGCTCCTCCCGGACGAGGAGGATCGCGGCTTCCGGCTGCTCCCGCCTCCGTCGCCCGGCGACGTCTGGCTCGACCTCGAGGGCCACCCGTTCTACGAGCCGGCCCGCGGGCTCGAGTACCTCTTCGGCTGGTGCTATCGCGAGGACGGCGAGGAGCGCTACGAGGTGGTCTGGGGGCTCGACCGCGAGGGCGAGAAGGCGGCCTTCGAGCGCTTCGTCGACTGGGTCGAGGAGCGCCGCCGCCGGTTCCCCGACCTGCACGTCTACCACTACGCCGCGTACGAGCGAACGGCGCTGCGGCGGCTCATGGGCGAGCACTCCACGCGCGAGGACGAGATCGACGACTGGCTCCGCGGCGAGCTCCTCGTCGACCTCTACCGCGTCGTGAAGCAGGCGCTGCGGGCCGGCGTCCCGAGCTACTCGATCAAGGAGATCGAGAAGCTGTACGGCTTCGAGCGCACGGCCGACGTGGCCGGCGGGGACGAGTCGATCGTCCTCTTCGAGCAGTGGATGGAGCTCGGCGACGACGGGCTGCTCGAGGGGATCCGCGCGTACAACGAGGAGGACTGCCGCTCGACGGTCGAGCTGCACGACTGGCTGCTCGCGCAGCGGCCGCTCGGGCTCGAGTGGAGGGCGCCGCCGGAGGAGCGCGAGCGCGCGAAGGAGGCCGAGGAGCTCGACGCCGCACGGGAGGCGCTCCACGAGGAGCTGCTGGACGGGCGCCGAGGAGGGCGACACGCGCTGGCTTCTCGCGCACCTCCTCTACTACCACCGGCGCGAGGGGAAGTCGCAGTGGTGGGAGTGGTTCCACCACCTCGAGCCTCGACGAGGACGAGCTCGATCGAGGACACGGACACGATCGGCGGCATCGAGCCCGTCGGCGAGCCGGTCGAGGACGTGCAGTCCCTCGTCTACACGCTTCGCTTCCCGGCGCAGGAGCACAAGGTGCACGGGCGCTGTGTCGATCCGGCCACCGAGAAGGGCTACGACGTCCAGGTCGACGACGAGCTCGGGGTCGATCACGCTGCGGCGCGCGAAGAGCCGGGCGGACGAGCCGCTCCCGACGGCGCTCATCCCGCCGAAGCCGTTCTCGGACTGGGCGCAGCGCGACGCCGTCGCCCGGGTCGCGCGCTCGTACCTCGACGGCGACGGCCGCTACCCGCACCTCGAGAAGATCCTCCGGCGCGAGCTCCCGCTCGGCGGCGCGCGCGTCCAGGCGGAAGGGCTCGAGGAGAAGGGCCGGCGCGTGCGCGAGGTCGAGGGCTCGTACCTCTTCGTCCAGGGCCCGCCTGGGTCGGGAAAGACGTGGACCGGGCGCGCGGCGCGTCACGTACCTCATCGCGATCGGCAAGCGGGTCGGCGTCGCGTCGCAGAGCCACAAGGCGATCCACAACCTGCTCCGCGAGATCGAGGCCGAGGCGCGGTCGCGGAGGGCATCTCGTTCCGCGGGCTCAAGAAGTCGACCGGCGGGAACGAGGAGTCCGTCTACGAGGGCGAGCTCGTGGAGAGCGAGGACCGCGCGGAGGCGTTCTTCGAGACCGACTCACGAGCTCGTCGCCGGGACGAGCTGGCTCTTCGCGCGCGAGGAGCTCGACGGGAAGCTCGACTACCTGTTCATCGACGAGGCCGGCCAGATCTCGCTCGCGGACGCGCTCGCGCTCGGCACGTGCGCGCGCGACGATCGTCCTCCTCGGCGACCCGAACCAGCTCCCGCAGGTCTCGCAGGGCGCCCAGCCGGACGAGGCGAAGGTCTCCGTCCTCCAGCACCTGCTCGGCGACGACATCACGGTGCCGGAGGACCGCGGGATCTTCCTCGAGCAGACGTGGCGGCTGCGGCCGGAGCTCACTGAGTTCACGTCGGAGGCGTACTACGCGGGCAGGCTCGAGTTCGAGGAGTCGTGCGCACGGCGGAGCGTGGAGGCCGGGGACGGGCTCGTCTACCGCCCGGTCGAGCACGTGGCGAACGGCCAGCTCTCGCGGGAGGAGGCGGACGCGGTCGCGGCCGAGATCGCAGCGCTGCTCGGGACCGACTACACCGACGCGAACGGCCGCACGCGGCCGCTCACGCACGACGACATCCTCGTCGTGACCCCGTACAACGCGCAGGTCCGGACGCTGCGCCAGAAGGTGCCTGCAGACGTGCGCGTCGGGCACCGTCGACAAGTTCCAGGGCCAGGAGGCGCCGGTCGTGCTCGTGTCGCTCGCGAGCTCGAGCGGGGAGGAGGCGCCGCGCGGCATCACGTTCGTCTTCAACCGGAACCGGATCAACGTCGCGACCTCGCGCGCGCAGTGCCGCGTCGAGCTCGTCTGCTCACCGAGGCTGCTCGAGGCGGACTGCAAGTCGATCGAGGAGATGCGGCTCGTGAACGCGCTCTGCCGGTTCGTCGAGCTCGCCGAAAGCCCATAGATCGACGTGTCGGGCCACGAGTACGTCCCGGACTGACGGCTCGCAGGCACGATGGACGGATGAGCGCCCGTCTCTACGCCGCGACCGGCGAGTCCGTCGCACGGCTCGACGAGGCAGACGGCTCGTGGAGCGTCGAGCTCTCACTGGCCGGAAGCCCAGCGCTCTGTCTCGCCGTCGATCCCGCTGACGCGGACACCGTCTACGTCGGCCTCGGAGACGACGGCGTGCGGCGGTCGGAGGACGGCGGCCGCACCTGGGTCGACTCCGGCCTCGCCGGGCAGCAGGTTTTCTCCATCGCGGTCAGCGCTGCGGACGGCGCCGTGTACGCCGGCACCGAGCCGAGCGCCCTCTTCCGGAGTGACGATCGCGGCGGAGCCTGGCGCGAGCTCGAGGGTCTGCTCGAGCTGCCCTCACGTCCGACCTGGAGCTTTCCACCGCGACCGTGGACGTCGCACGTCCGCTGGATCGCGCCCAGCCCGCACGAGGAGCTCGTCCTCCTGGCCGGGATCGAGCTCGGCGGGCTCATGCGCTCGACCGACGGCGGCGAGACCTGGGAGGACCACAGGCCGGGCGCGCAGCGGGACGTCCACTCGCTCGCCTGGCATCCGCACGTGCGGGGCCGCGCGTACGAGGCCGGCGGCGGGGGCGCCGCCTGGAGCGACGACGGCGGCGCGACCTGGCGCCCGGCGGACGAGGGCCGCGACCGCCACTACACGTGGTCGGTCGCGGTCGATCCGGTCGATCCCGATCTCTGGTTCGTGTCCGCGAGCACCGGCCCGTTCGCAGCGCACGGCCGGCGCGATCCGCAGGCGCGGATCTACCGGCGCCGGGACGGCGGCTGGGAGCCGCTCGCGGACGGGCTCCCGGAGCCGCTCCCGGCCATGCCGTACGCACTCGTTGCCGCAGAAGGCCGGCTCTTCGCCGGGCTCGCGAACGGCGAGCTCTGGGAGAGCGGCGATCGAGGCGACAGCTGGCGGCGCTGCGACCTCGACCGGCCGCTCTCACGGCTGCACGCGCTCGCCCTCGCGGGCTGAGCGCGCGCGGTCGCAGCTCAGGCTGAGCCTGCGAGCTCGTCCTTCTCGGCGTCGACGCCGCCGCTCAGCTCCGGGCTGAGCCGAGCGAACGCCTGCTGCTCGAGAGTGCGAACGCGCTCGCGCGAGACTCCGAGTGCCCGCGCAATTGCGTCGAGCGTCTGCTGCTCGCCGTCGAAGCCGAACCGCATCTCGAGGATCTGCCGCTGGATCGGCGGCAGCTTGTGGAGCGCGTCACGAACGGCCTGCGTGCGCAGGGAGTCGTCCGCCTCCTCGACGGGATCGACGGCGTCTGGATCCGCGAACAGGTCGCCGAGCTCGCCGTCGCCGTCCGTGCCCACGGTCTGGTTCAGCGAAACCGATGCCTCGACGGCGCTGAGGGCCTCCTCGACGTGCCGAAGCTCGAAGCCGGTCGCCGCGGCGAGCTCCTCCATGGTCGGCTCGCGGCCGTGCTCGGCCTCGAGCTGTCGGCTGAGCCGCGCGAGCTTCACGCGGCGCTCGTGGACGTGGGCGGGGACACGAATCGTCTTCGACTGGTTCGAGATCCCTCGCTGACACGCCTGGCGGATCCACCAGGTCGCGTACGTCGAGAACTTGAAGCCGCGGCGCCAGTCGAACTTCTCGACCGCACGGTTGAGGCCGATGACACCCTCCTGGATCAGGTCTCCGAACGGGACCCCGTGCCCGCGGTAGCGCTTGGCGATCGAGACGACGAGCCGCAGGTTCGAGTTGATCATGCGCTCCTTGGCGCGCACGTCGCCGCGCTCGATGCGCTTGGCCAGCTCGACCTCCTCGGCCGCAGTCAGCAGGTCGTGCTTGCCGATCTCGTTCATGAACAGTGTCAGCGAGTCCGTCGACCCGGGGCCGTCGGGCTCGAGGCGCAGCTCGAGCTCCTCGGCCTCGGTCGCTTCGTCCCCGGTGGCCGCGATCTCGACTCCGCGCGCCTCGAGCTCGCCGCGCAGGCTCGCGAGCTCGTCCTCGTCGAGACCGAGCTCGGTCGCGAGCGAATCGAGGGCGTGCGAATCCACGACGCCGTGGTCCTCGGCGTCCTCCAGGAAGCTCGTCAGTCCATGCTCTTCGAAGATGGTGCTTATCTCGTTCTCCTTCCTCTGGGTCAGGCTGCTGCCGCACGCGCGCGACGGCGCTCGAACCGCTCGATTCGGCTGCCGCGAGCGACCTGGCGCTCGACTCCGGTGTACGCGGGATGGCAGTTCGAGCACACGTCGAGCACGAGCTCGACGTGGGAAGAGCGGGTCGTGAACTCGTTTCCGCAGGTGGTGCAGCGGACGCTCGTCACGACGCGCTCAGGATGCTTGTCCTTCATTCGGTTCTCCTTCCACAAAGGCCTTCAGTCGTGCGGGGTTGGCATCCAGGCACAAGTGCCGGGAGCGCTTCTGCGCGCGACAATGGTTCAAACGAGGAAGACCGCCCCGAAATTCCCTCCAGACCGCTCTGCGTCAGGGCTTCAGCCGCGCGTCACCACGAAGGTGCGCGTCCCCAGCACCTCACCGTAGTCGCCCGCCGAGCGCGGCCCGATTCCCGGCCAGACGTACCACCGATACCGGCCCGGCGTGAGCCGCTGTGTCCGGCCCTCGAACCGCCACGCGTCGTGCAGGCGGAACGACGTGGAGGTCGGCCAGGCGGTGAGCACCTTCTTCCCGTTGCGGAAGAGCTGGACGTTGTAGTAGGTCGCGCCGCGCACGGCCGTCCAGTTGAGGAGAGGAGGCCCCGCGAGTCGTGCGCCTTCCAACGGTCTCGTCAGCGCGGGCCGCGCCGCAGGTGTCGACTGGCTCTTCGTCGCAGGCCCGGTCGCGTCAACCCGGGATCGCAGGCCCTTGGCGGTCTCGTTGCCGGCCTCGTCTGCGGCGGTCAGCGTGTACAGGTAGCGGACGCCCCTCCGCACGCGGTCGTCGACGAACCTCTGCGCGGCGCCGGTGTAGACGATCGACGAAGGGGCTCCTTTCAGTCCCGGCTTGCGAACGAGTGTGAACTGGCTCGCGTCCTTCGCTGCGGCCCAGCTGAGGAGGATCTGGTCGCGGCGGGGCTCTGCGTGGACCTTCCCCAGAGCCGGCGCCTGCGCGTCGTAGCTCAGCTCGTACGCCGCGGCCGGGCTCGTGTTCGCGGCCTTGTCGGTGCAGGTACCCGCGACCGCCGTCTTGCGCGCGTTCGGGCCTCCGTAGACCCTGTCGGGTGCGCAGGAGCCCACGCCGGAAAGCGCGTCCGTGCCCACGAACTGGATCCTGACCCCGCGGTTGTACCAGCCCTTCCTGTTCGGCTCGCGGTCGGGCCTGGCCACAACCTTGGGTGGCGTGGCGTCGAACTGGAATGCGAACGACACAACTCTCGAGTTGCCCGCGACGTCGGTGCAGCTGCCCGAGATGGCTGCCGGGCCGGTGTCGGGCCCGCCGTAGGGTCGCGCGGCCGAGCACGAGGCGAGCCCGGAGAGGGCGTCGCCCCCCGTGAAGGCGACCGTGAAGCCGTGGTTGTACCAACCGTTGCTGTCGGCGCCGCGATCGGGTACGGCGAAGGCCGAGGGGGGCGTGGCGTCGCGACGGACGTTGACGCTGTTCGCCTTCGAGCCGTCGACGTTCCACCACGTGCACGAGACGGGCTGAGCCGCGGTATCGGTCGTGATCGTTGCGGTCTGGCAGCCGTCGACGTTCACCCCCGGCGGGGCCTGCGCCCAGGTGACGGTGAGGACGGCAGCGTTGTGCCAGGCGGTGCAGTCCGACGGGCCGGGGGAGCACGTCGGATCGGGTGGGAACGGCGGTGGGGCTGCTGCCGCCGAGCCCGGAAGCGCGAGCACGCCGACCAGCGCCAGCACCAGGACGAGCGCGAACCGCTGCGCGCTCATTACCTCGTCTCGAGTCTGCCGGCGCGGTTCACGAGGAAGAGGAGGCTACCGCTCGCGAGAGCCAGCGCGGCGAGCCCGAGGCCTCCGAACAGGAGCGGGCGTCCGTCGGCGGCCGACGCGAGCGCGACCGGCTGGGTACGACGGGGCCGCGGCGCCGCCCAGGGCACGGAGACCGGGTCGTTTCGGACGGTCTTTTTCGTCTTCTTCGGCGGCGGTGCCGACGCACGCGTCGGGGTCTCCTGCGCCCGGGTCCGCGTCACGCTCGTCCCAGTTTGGTCTGGCGTCGTCGTCGCGCTCCCGGTCGAGCTGCTCGCCGGCGTCTGCGTTACCACGACCGGCGTCTGCGTTACCGGCTCCGACGCGGGTTGGGACGGCGTCTGCGCGGGATAGGGATCGGGAGCCGGCGTTCCCTTCGTCGCCGGCGCCGGATCGGGCCCGACGTTCGGTGCGGCCAAGCCTGCGTCGACTCGGAGCGCCGCGAGGAGCAGCAACCCGAAGGTCGCGGCGACGACGAGTGACCGGGGTCGGACCGCACTCATCCCAGCCGACATCTCGGGCCGGCAGCGAGATCGCTGCATACGTCGCTCGAACTCGGCCCTCACGAGCGCCCCCAACTCGTTTGCTTCCGTTGCATCGGACGCTACTCCTCGCCGTCGAAATCGTCAAACGTCAACGCCCTGGGCGGTGTGACCGCCGGCCGTGCCAGACCGGCCGGCGGTCACTTGTCGCGAGGACTCACTCGACCGTCGGCATCACCTGCTCTCGCGCCTCGTGCTCGCGCGACTTGCCGTGCCCGACCTCGACCGGCGCGTTCGTGTTCGAGGCGCCGATCTGGAACGTCGCCGCGAGCGCGGCGGCGTACTGGTCGTTCTTGTTGAGCTGGCCGATGGCCTGGATCCCGTACGAGTCCTTGCACCTGCAGGAACCCGTCTGGTCCTGGTCGGCGTCCTGCTTCGTCAGGTTGATGTTGAAGGCATCGGCGTCGGACGAGGCCGTGTTCGACTGGTCGACCGATCCGCTGTGCCCATGGCTCAGGATGGAAACGGGCGCGTTCGTGTTGCCCGTGCTGTCCTTCTGCCCACACTTGCACGGCTGCGTGAAGACCTGGAACGTGACGGCGGCGGCCTTCGCCTTCTGATCGTTCTTCGCGAGCTGGCCGATCGCCTGGATTCCGATGGTCCCACAGCACTCGTGCTCGGTGTCGTAGGAGCCGCCCTGATACTGGTCGGCGTCCTGCTTGGTGAGGTTGATGTTCGCCGCGGTCGCATCCGAGGACGCGGTGTTCGCCTGCGTCACGGAGCCGCTACCACCGGGGCTCAGCACGCGGACGGGCGTGTTCGTGTTCGACGCTCCGACCTGGAACGTCAAACCGAGAGCGAACGCGTCCTGCTCTGACTTCGCGGCCTGACCGATCACCTGGATCCCTGATCCGCTCTGATCCTGGTCCGCGTCCTGCTTCAACGCGTTCAGGTTCACGGCGGTGGCGTTCGACGTCGCCTCGTTGGTCTGCGAGACGTCGCCGTCGTCACCCCAGCTGAGATCCCTGACCGGGGTGTTCGTGTTCGACGGCTTCACCTGGAACGTCGCGGAGAGCGCCGCCGCCTTCTGATCGTTGTCGGCGAACTGTGCGATGACCTGCTCGCCGCTTCCGCACTTGCAGTCGTCGCCCTGGTACTGGTCGGCGTCCTGCTTCGTGAGGTTGATGTTCGCGGCGGTCGCATCCGAGGATGCGGTGTTCGCCTGCGTCACCGAGCCGCTACCACCGGGGCTCAGCACGCGGACCGGCGTGTTCGTGTTCGACGCTCCGTGCTGGAACGTGAACGCGGCTGCGGTCGCGTCCTGCTCTGAGTCGGCGTCCTGGCCGATGAACTGGAACCCCGACCCGTCCTGCTCCTGGTCGGCGTCCTGCTTCAACGCGTTCAGGTTCACGGCGGTGGCGTTCGACGTCGCGTCGTTGGTCTGCGAGACGTCGCCGTCGTCACCCTCGCTGAGAACCCGAATCGACGTGTTCGTGTTCGACGGCTTCTCCTGCACTGTCGCTGCCAGGGCAACCGCCTTCTGATCCGAGTCTGCCTTCTGGCCGATCACTTGCTCGCCGCTCCCGCACTTGCAGGAGTCGCCGTACTGACTCTGATCGGCGTCTTGCTTCGTCGCGTTCAGGTTGAACGCCGTTGCGTTCGAGGACGCAGTGTTCGACTGCGTCACGTCGCCGCCGTTACCGGGGCTGAGGACCCGGACGGAGATGTTCTTGTTCGACGGCTTCTCCTGCACGGTCAGAGCGGCGGCCTTCGCTGTCTGATCGCTGTCGGCCTTCTGGCCGATCGCCTGGACGCCCGAGCCGTCCTGCTTCTGGTCGGCGTCCTGCTTGGTGAGGTTGATGTTCGCGGCTGTTGCGTCCGACGTGGCCGTGTTCGACTGCGTCACGTCCCCGTCGTCGCCTTCGCTGAGAACCCGAACCGAGATGTTCGTGTTCGACGGCTTCTCCTGCTTGGTCGCCGCCAGCGCGGCAGCCTTCTGGTCGGAGTCCGCCTTCTGGGCGATGACCTGCTCGCCGTACCCGCACTTGCAGTCGCCGCCCTGCTCCTGGTCAGCGTCCTGCTTCGTGAGGTTGATGTTCGCTGCTGTTGCATCCGACGTGGCCGTGTTCGACTGCGTCACGTCCCCGTCGTTGCCCGGGCTCAGGACCCGGACCGAGATGTTCGTGTTCGACGGCTTCTCCTGCTTGGTCGCAGCGAGTGCCGTTGCGTCCTGCTCGGAGTCGGCCTTCTGGCCGATGACCTGGAGGCCGCCGTCCGCGCACTTGCAGTCGCCGGACGACTGGTCCTGATCGGCGTCCTGCTTCGTTGCGTTCAGGTTCGCGGCGGTCGCGTCCGAGGACGCGTCGTTCGACTGCGTCACATCGCCGCTGTCGCCCGTGCTGAAGACCCGGACCGGCTTGTGCAGGTTCGACGCTCCCTCCTGGAGCGTGAACGCGAACGCGGCCGCGTCCTGGTCCGACTCGTTCGACTGGCCGATGGCCTGGATGCCGGAGCTGTCCTGCTCTTGGTCGGCGTCCTGCTTCGTGGCGTTCAGGTTTCCGGCGGTTCCGTCAGAGGAGGCGTCGTTCGACTGGTCGAGCGAGCCTGCGTCCTCGGCGGGCCGGGCATCCGGAGCCGCGTAGCTGTCATCGGTCGTCGGCTGCTGCGCTGTACCTTCAGCGGACCCTGCGTCCGGTTCGGCCACTGTGGTGGCGTCCGGGAGCACAGTTGGTTCCTCCGCTGCGGCCGTTCCCACTCCTACGCTGAGTAGGAGGAGAAAGACCACGGCCAGCGCGAGGCAGAGACGTTTCATTGTTCTCCCTTCGTGCTGTCGGTTACGGCGCCGGACGTGGAGCAAACGCCGCGGCGCGGTGGGCTGGAACCGACAGCGCCTTACCCTGGGCGATCCAGTGGTGCGTAGTAGCGGGCGGGCGGGCTCAGCTCCCGCGCCGTCCCGATGCGCCGTCCCAGGCCGGGGGCGGCAAAAACGTAGAAACCTGTCAGCGCGGCGACGCCGGTCGCGCCGCCACCGCCGCTCGGCGCGGTTCCGCCGGAGCTCGGCGACCCGGCTGCGCGCTGGGCCGGGCCGAACGGCAGCAGCGGCAGGCGCGCGGGTTGAGGAGCGGCGTCGCGGCTGCGAGTCTTGTGCGGCCGTGCGCGCTCGTCAGTCGTGGTGCTCTGCGAGGTCGTCGCTGGAGCCGTGGCGACGTCGCCGGCCGGAGAGAGAGACCGGCCCGGCCCCGCGGCGGGAGCATGCCCGGGGCCGGTGCCGGTGGGGAGAGGGCGAGATGCGAGCGGGTCGAGCGATATCACGACAGGTATCACCACGGAGACGACCGGTGTGTGGACGAGCACGGGCGTCAGTGCGGTCGAAACTGGCAGCGAAAGCTGCGGTGCAGCGAATGCGAACACGAGCGGAGGAGGCAGGTCCAGGATCTCTGATCCCGGAATCTGCACTGCCTCCCCACCGCTCGGCCCCTCTTCCCCGTTCTCCTGTCCTCCGTCTTCCGGATCCCCGTCCTCCGGTGTGCCGTCCTCCGGCGCGGTGCACGCCCAGTCCCAGGTCCAGACCCAGGTCCAGTTCAGGGAAGTGCCCGTGCCCGCTCCGATCGAGAACGTGGTCTCGAGGCCGCAGAAGTTGAAGGTCCAAGTCCAGAACCACGGGGCATCCGTGTTCTCGGTGGGCTCGGTGCCGCTCGTGGCGTCCCGATTGGGCTCGTCGGTCGTGACGTCCACCGTCGCGACCGAGGACAAGCCCTCCTGCAGCGCGGCACCGCTTGCCTCGCTGGCGCCGTCGAGTCCACACTGCCAATCCCATGCCCAGTTCCAGCTCCAATCTCGGGACTCGGGACTGCCTTCTTCGGAGAAAGTAGACGTGGTGATACCGGAGCAATCCAAGGCGAGTGTCCAGTTCCACACCCATGGATCTGCAAGAGGAATTGGAGAGGATTGATACTGCGTATTTGGGTCTTGATACTGCGAGGGATCTTCCACGCCTTCGTCCGACTGCTGGGCCGGGAGGGGATCGCGGGGCTCCGCGGCAGGCCCGCCGTTCGGGATGGGGGTCGTCGGCGCCTCGTCGGCAAGCCCGCTTGCCTGTGCGGCTGGGCTCCGGCCTCCCGGGCTCAGCACGCGGACTGCGATGTTCGTGTTCACGCCGTCCAGATCGGTCACAGCGGGAAGGTCGTCGACGGCGACCGGATCGAGGCTGATATCGGGCTCGAGCGCGTCTGATATCACCTCAGGTGCGGCACTTACAGGTGTTTCCAGCCCTTCGTCCTCGGGGCTCAGGACGCGGACGGAGACGTCGAGGTCGTCACCCGCGATTATCGTGTCGATGTCGATCGGCGGCTCCTCGGAGACCGGGGCGGGCGCCGGCTCCGGAGCTGCCTCCTCTGCCGGTGCTGCCTCCTCCGCCGGGGGATCCGCGAGTTGGTCGACAACCTCGGGAATGGCGATCTCGGGTGCCGCAATCGGCTCGACGCCGTCCGCGGCGAGCGCGGGCGTCGCCTGGACGCCCATGGCGAGAGCCCCCACGACTCCCGCCAGAGCGAGATATCCACGGCGGCGTACGGCTGGTTGCGTGGAGCACAACCGTGTTGACTCGTGCGACGTACGTGTCACTCATGTATGGAAATACCCCATGAGAACTGCAACGTACCGTCGTGTTTTCCGCAGCTTTGGGAAAGAGAAAAGAATCTGCGCTATTATCGGGCCTCGGGTAGCGGAGCGAAGGGGGCCGTTCCATTGGGCGGAAGTGAGCGCCGGGGCGCACTGAGAAGGCAAGACGGGAGACGCGCGGAGTCGAGAGACCTCATGCGCGCCTACCGGGCGACCGGTGACCCCGACGCGCGAGCGCGGCTGATCGAGCTCCACCTTCCACTCGTGCGCACGCTCGCGCGCCGGTACGCGAACTGCGGCGAGCGCGTGGAGGACCTCGTCCAGGTCGGGTCGATCGGGCTGATCGAGGCCATCGATCGCTTCGACCCGGAGCGAGGGAGCGAGCTCGTCAGCTTCGCGGCGCCAACGATCGCGGGAGAGATCAAGCGGCATCTGCGCGACCGCACCTCGACCGTGAGGATCCCGCGGCGCCTCGCGGAGCTGAACGGGCGGCTGCGGCCGCAGCGCGCGAGCCTCGCTGCGCGCTTGTCGCGCACCCCCACCGTCTCCGAGCTTGCGGAGGACGCGGGTGTCGACGAGCGTGAGGTCGCCGAGGCGATCGCGACCGAGCATGCGCCTGTGTCCCTTCCCGTCTCCGAGGACGCCTCTGGCGACGTCGACGGCGCGATCGTCGTCGACGACGCGTTCGACGTGTGCGACCAGCGACTGCTGCTGGCGGTCGGCTTCCGTACGCTCGACGAGCGCGAGCGACGGATCCTGCACCTCAGGTACTTCGCCGGCCTCAGCCAGGCCGAGATCGCACGTGAGGTCGGCATCTCGCGGATCCAGGTCTCGCGACTGATCCGGACGTCGCTCGAGCGGCTGCGCGGGGCACTCGGCGAAGGGAGTGGAAAGGGGGTTCCGCTACCTCGGCTCTAGTGCTTACGGGGGGAGACGGGTACACTCAGAGCATGGTGGGAGCGCCGTCACTCACCGAGACGGCGGCCCGTGGGGACGAGGCGGACGTCAAATCGGGGCCGGAGCGTGCCGCGAAGCACAGCGGGAAGCTCCTTGTGCGCATGCCCGCCACCCTGCACGACGAGCTCGCCCACGCGGCCGAGACCGAGGGCGTGAGCCTGAACCAGTGGATCACCGGCGCTCTCGCGGCCGCGGTCGGTTGGAGAGGGAGCGGCGAGCGGCCCGTTGCCGCGGCGACGGACGAGGGCACGCCCGCACCGGCAGAGTCCGCGCCGGGGCTCTCGCCACGCCTCACGCGCTTCGCGCTCGTGGCGAATCTCGTCGTCCTTCTGATCGCCGCGACCGCCGCGATCGCGCTGATCGTCTACGCCTGGCAGGCCGGCCTCTGACCCGCGGACGCTGGTCCGCGTGGGCTCAGCGCGTCGGCGGCAGCGAACGCACCCTGAGCGTCGCCCGCATCCCGAGCGCGCGATGGTCGGCGATCGTGCACCAGAGCTGGTAGCGGCCGGCGACGAGGCGTAGCCGGCGCTCGCGGAACGCGCCCGGCGCCACCGTCCGGATCTTCCAGGTTCTCGCACCCGCAGCCCGACGTCTGAGCGCGAGGTCGTGGTCGTCTTCGCCCCGGTTGACGAGCCCCACGATGGCGGGACCGGTTCGAACCGACGAGCGCGAGAGGACGAGCTGGAACTCGTCTGCCGTGACCTGGAGTCTCGCGGGCTCACGCGGAGAACCGGCCGCCGCGCTCGCAGCCGTCACCAGTGCGACGAGGATGCCGAGCGCGACCGTCAGGCGCGAGGTCACCGGACGACAGGAAGGGCGCCGAACTTCTTCGCGCGCGGCAGGACGGCCTCGGCGTCGCCGCCGAGCCAGTCCTCGACGAGCGACCGGTAGAGCGCTCTGAAGTCGGAGTTGGGGCGGAGGTTGCCGTCCCGGTCGAGCCGCGAGAGGTCCGGCAGCTCTCCGATCATGCGACCGCGCGTCCGCGTCCCGATGACGAACGCCATCCCCGCGGCGCCGTGGTCGGTGCCGTTCGACCCGTTCTCCTCGGGGCGGCGCCCGAACTCCGACCAGACGAGCGTGAGAACGCGGTCCGCCAGCCCGCGGGCCTCGAGATCGCGTTGAAATGCGAAGAGACTCGCCGCCGTCAGCTGCAACCCCTCGTCGAGATCGCCCACCTGGTTGTCGTGCGTGTCGTAGGCACCCGGCGCGGTCAGCGCGACGCAGCGAAGCGGAAGGCCGGTCGCGAGCATGGCGGCGAGCCCGGCGAGCCGCTGTGGGAACCGCTCGTCAGCTGTCGGGTAGGGAACGGGGCTGCTGAATCCGGCGTCGCCTCGCTTCCGGAACGGTGCGAGCTGGCGATAGAGGAGGTGGCTCTGGCGCGCCGCCCGCGTCGCCTGTTCGAGGCCGTCGTCTCCACGGGTCGCGACCGAGCCGAGCCCGCCCATGGCCGCGATCATCCGCTTCTCGACCGAGCCCCAGACTCCCCGCGTCCAGAAGTCGAAGCGATCAGGCCCGTCGATCGATGCGATGGGCTTGGCTTTCGTCGCCAGCGCCGGTTGCAGGCTCCAGTCGAGCGAGAGCCCCTGCAACGGGTTGTCGCTGCGGCCGTAGCGGTCGAGGTACCGGCCCATCCATCCGGTGACGAGTCGTTCGTCGGTCGCGCCGACCTCCCAGTAGTGCCGGGACGTGAAGTGCGACTGGTTCGCGTCGGTGTAGCCGATGCCGGGGAGCACGGTGACCTTCCCCTCGGCGTGCAGCGCCGCGAGCGGCGCCAGGGTGGGGTGCCACCACAGGCGCGTGTCCTCGGAGAAGGGCACGGCGGCCGCGCTCGGCGAGAGCGCGAGCCGTGGCCGCAGCTTGCGGTACCGGGCGTCGTCGCCGGGGAAGAGCATCGAGAGCGAGTCCGCTCCCCCGTCCAGGAACACCGAGACGAGGACCTTCCCGCGTCCGGCCGCGCCCATGGCGTTCTCGATCCCCACCTCGAGGGCGCGCGGGAGGAGCGCCGCGCCTCCGTAGACCGAGAGCGCGAGGCCGAGGCTGCGCGAGACGAATGCCCGCCGGTCGAGGCCCGTGCCTGCGGGCGCCGGCATTCCTTGCTCGATTGCGGGCAGGCCGTTCCCGGCGAGCGCGATCCCGCGGCGAAGCGCATCGGAACGGTTGTGTTCGTCGCAGCAACCCATGTCAGGCGGTCTGGTAGTCGGGCGACGCGGCGATCAGCTGTCGCGTTGCGTTCATGACGAGGAGTGGGTACTCCTCCTTCTCCCAGTCGCTGTCGGCGTCGCCGAGCGCGCGCTTGGCGAACCCCGTCACCGCGCGGCGGCTCTGGGGACGTACGTGGGGATTGCCGAGCGTCCTGTATGCGCTCTCGACGAGCTCGACCGCGCTCGACGGCACCTTCGGGGGCTTCCCCTTCTTCGGACGCTGGACGGTCAACGCTGAGAGTGCCTCGTTCGCAATCGCCCAGCGGGCGCGGAACGTCGCGGTGTCGAGCCAGCGCTCGTCGTCCCAGCCCGCGACGCTCGGCGGGTAGAAGAGCCTCTGTCCCGCCGCCTCGCCGAGCCAAACCCAGGCTCTCGTGTCGATCCGACGGTCGAGCGCGCGCAGGAGGCCGGCGTTCAGGACGATCGGAGGCTTGACCATTCGCGGGCCCGTGTACAGGGCGGGGTGCTTGAGGATCGCCTCGAGCACTGGGCGCACCTCGAACCGTCCCCGGCGATAGAGCGCCTCGAGACCGGCCCGCGTCTTCGCGTTGGGCGGCACCGGGATGAAGTAGCTCCAGAGCTTGTCGACGAAGTAGCGGGCGTGAAGTGGGTGCCGGAGGCAGAGGTCGCACGAGTCCCGCCAGTCGTAGCGCCCGCGCTTCCCGAAAACGGTCTTGAGGCCGTCGTCGTGGCGGTCGCGGTCGAAGCGGAAGTTGACGTCGCCCTGCCCGCGCCGCCAGTCGTTGCGGAAGCCGGTCAGCGCGCGAGCCTGCTCGCGCACGTCCCGCTCGCCGTAGCCGTTCCCCTCTCCGAGTGTGAAGAGCTCCATGAGCTCGCGGGCGTAGTTCTCGTTCGGCGAGCCCTTCTCGTTCTCGACACCGGAGAGCCAGATCAGCATCGCCGGGTCGGCGGTCACCGCGTGGACGAGGTAGCGGAAGCTCCCGAACGCGAACCGTCGCAGCATGCGGTTCTGCGCGAGCATCAGCTTCTCGGAGCCGACCCCGTTGTTCGACGTCGCGAACCAGTCGTGCCAGACGAGGGTCATCCGCTCGACCAGCGGCCGGTTCGTGCGCACCATCCGGTCGAGCCACCAGAGATGGTCGTGGCCGTAGGCGTCAGCGGGGGCGAGCTTGTGCCCGTCGTCGTCCTGCGGCGGCCGGCCGGTGAAGCGCTCGCGGGGCGGGTGCGTCAGCCGACGGACGGCGCCGTCGAGGCCGAGCGACGCCAGCCTCCGCGCTTCACCCCTTCTCGGGCCGAATCCGGCACGCCAGAGCAGCCGCTCGGCCTCGGGTACGCCGAAGCGTCCCCTGTAGACGGGTACGGACGGCATTGCCTCATCATCGTCGGCAGCGCGGATGTCTGCGGCACTCACCCGTTCGGGGGAGGGCCGCGCTGGACCACCCGAGCGGGGCTTCTGCTCGGGCGGGTAAGAGCCTGACTCCGCGCGACACCAAGTCCTCCGACAGCGACGAAAAGGAGGGCGGAGTGCCCTGGGGTAGCTGGATCAACGACCTCCCGACGAGCGATGGGCGGCGAGGTGATCGTCGGATGAGCGCGTCGGTCGGGCTCGCACGGGACCTCGTCGTCCTCGCCTGTGCGATCAGCGCGGGCATCCATGCCGCGTTGACGCCCGCCCACTTCGCAGAGGGAGCCGGCCCTGGTGTCGGCTTCCTAGGTGCAGCGGTTGTGTTGGCCGCGCTCGTGATCGTGCAATCCCGACGGCCTGGGAGCACGACCGCTCTGGCCGTCGCTGCGCTGGTCCTCTCCGGGCTCCTCGCAAGCTACGCGCTCGCGACGACGACGGGGCTCCCCGTGCTCCACCCCGACCCCGAGCCGATCGACGGCCTTGCTCTCGCCACAAAGGCGATCGAGACGGCCGGGCTGCTCGCGGCGGCGCACCACCTCCTCTGGCGCGGCCGCCCGGCCGTCGCCGTGAACCACCCACGAACGAAAGGAAGATCGACGTGAACACACGGACCCATCGTCCGATTCCACTCGGGCTGACGATGCTGATCGCACTCTTCAGTGCGCTCGCGGCCCTCGCCGTCTCCGGCGGCCATGACGCCTCCGCGCACGGGGACCACGGGGCCGCGGCGATCTCGAGCAAGGAGCTCGCTCTTCGCCAGGACATGCGCAAGCTCTGGGAGGACCACGTCACCTGGACGCGGCTCGCAGTCATCAGCCTGACGACGGACGCGCCGGACACGCAGGCGAGCGTCGGCAGGCTGCTCGCGAACCAGACGCACATCGGCAACGCCGTCAAGCCCTTCTACGGCGCTGCGGCCGGCAGGCAGCTGACCGCGCTCCTGCGCGAGCACATCCTCATCGCCGCCGACCTGATCGCCGCCGCCAGGAAGGGCGACCAGCAGGGCGTCGCCTCTGAGCAGGCGCGCTGGAACGCCAACGCCGACCAGATCGCGACCCTGCTCTCGAAGGCGAATCCGCGCTACTGGAAGCTCCGCCCGATGAAGGCGATGATGCGGAGCCACCTTCGCCTGACGACGGACGAGGTCGTCGCCCGGCTGCAGAAGAACTGGGCGGCCGACGTGCGAGCGTACGACCGCATCCACGTGCAGATCCTGCACATGGCGGACATGCTCTCGGACGGGCTCGTGAAGCAGTTCCCGGCCCGTTTCCGCTAGCAACCCGGCACTCACTCTCGTCCCACCGCCCCGAGGCGGCCATGGCCGCCTCGGGGCGGACGCGCGCCTTGCGGACGCCGACGTAAGAAATCGTGCGCTGCGGGCAGCTAACGAGGTATGCAGACCCACGTAGACGAAACGCAAGTCACCCACGAGGTGGTCTCGTGGCGGCGCGACCAGCTCGTCGACGCGGGCTTCACGCTGCCGCTGGCGGCAAGCCTCGCCCGCGATCCGCGCTATGACCTCCACGCGTTGATCGAGCTGGTCGAGCGCGGCTGCTCAGCCGAGCTCGCCGTCCGGATTCTGGCGCCGCTCGACCGAAGCGCAGCATGAAGGCCGCTACCGTTCCCGTCGTGGAGCCTGTGAAGCCGGCCAGGCAGGCATCGGCGGCCGCCGTGGTCACGCCTTCGGCGCGCTTCGACCGCGAGTCGCGAGAGTGGCTGCGCGATCTGCGCTCCGACGGGGCGGTCAAGGATCGCGCCGTCGAGCGACTGCACGGACTGCTCGTCCGCGCCGCTCGCTTCGAGATCGCTCGCAGGCGGCCGACTCTGCCGCACGTCCGCGGCGACGAGCTCGACGACATCGCCCTCGAGGCCGCCGACGACGCATTGATGAGCGTGCTCAGGCGTCTCGACGACTACCGCGGTGCGAGCCGCTTCAGCACCTGGGTCTACAAGTTCGCCCTGCTCGAGGCGGCGGTCAAGCTTCGCAAGCGCGCCTGGCAGGGAAGAGAGGTGCCGCTCGAGCCCGAGGCCTGGGGGCTGTTCGCGAGCGCCGGCCTCGAGCCGGACGTCGAGGCCGAGCAGAGCGAGCTCCTGGAAACCGTCCAGCGGGCGATCGACGAGGTTCTGACGCCGCACCAGCGCCAGGTGCTCGTCGCCTTGACCCTGAACGGAGTGCCGATCGACGTGCTTGCCGAGCGGCTCTCGACGACGCGAGGCGCCCTGTACAAGACGCTGCACGACGCGCGCCGCAAGCTACGCAATCACCTGGACGACTGCGGGCTATCCCTCGAATCTTGGCTGGAGGAGACGACCTGATGGAGCGACCGAATCTCAATCAGACACTCGGCCGCGTCCTCGGCCCCGCCGGGCCGGAGGTCGGGTGCGACGTGTGCTTCGACGAGCTCGACCGTTACGTCGAGCTCGAGCTCGCCGGCGAAGACGTCGACGCTGCCATCCCCGGCCTGCGTGCGCATCTCGCCGGCTGCCCGGCCTGCCGCGAGGAGCACGACAGCCTGCTCGCGCTCGTCGGCGGCGAGCAAGCGCCGCTCTAGCTCTGGCCGGGACGGTCGTTGTGCCCGTGCGAGGGTCTGACCGGATCCGTAAGCTGCCGCGCGTGGTTGCGGCGATGGCGACGATGACTGGTCCCGTATCCGGCCTGGCGGAGATCGCACGCATGGCGGCCGAGTCGGTCGAGCTCTGGCTTCGCGAGTACGAGGGCTACAGAGGCCTGGTCGTGCTCACGGAGGAATCTGCTCAGCGCTCCCGGGTGATCACGTTCTGGGAGACGCCCGAGGCGGAGGCGAAGGCCCGTCGGGGTCGCGGTTCGATGCGCGACCAGATCGCAGCGACCTCGGGCATGGAGGTGACCGACTTCGGCGTCTTCGAGGTCGCCGTCCTGGAGCTCCCGGGTCTGACGTAGGCCGCTCCCTCGCCCTTCCGGCCGCGGCTGCGGAGCGGAGAGCGGTAGCGTGAAACCGCGTGGCCAGATTCGTCGTCGACTGCGGTGTCGTCCTCCACTTGGCGAGTGAGGGGATCGAGGTCCCTGCCGAGCACGAGCTTCTTGCGCCGACGCTCCTGCGCTCCCAGACACTGTCGGCTCTGCACGAGGCCGTGCACGCGGGCGAGATCCCGCCTGATGTCGCCCTCGACCGACTCGAGCGCATCCGGTCGATGCCGATCCGCCTGCTCGGCGACGCCGTGCTCAGGCGTCGGGCCTGGAACGTCGCGGATCAGTTGGGATGGGCCTCGACCTACGACGCCGAGTACGTCGCACTCACTCAGTTGCAGGCAGACGCGTTCGTGACCCTGGATGCGCAACTGGCGCGAAGCCTCGAAGGGATCGTCGTGACAGCGCCGATCGAAGCTCTGCGAACGACCTGAGTCTTCCCGGCACTCCTTCGCCGAGGAGAGCGACGACCGCCGCGACCTCTGCTTCCGGCTGCCGTCCCGACGGTAATGCTCACGAGTCGATTCAATTGGCCGCGTGAGTCGCGCCCGCCAGGTGCTCGGAACACTCGGTTCAGCTCTTCGGAACCCGAACATCAGGCGCGTCGAGCTGGCGTGGGGAGCGGCGATTGCGGCGGAGTGGGCGCACTTCGTCGCGTTCGGCGTGTACGCCTACGACGTCGGCGGCCCCGCCGCGGTCGGCATCGCCGGGCTTGTCCGTCTGCTGCCCGCTGCGATCGTCGCGCCGTTTGCGGCGTCGTTGGGCGACCGCTTCCCCCGGGAGCGCTTCCTCCTGGCGCTGATGCTCGTTGCTTCCGTTGCGCTCGGCGCGTCGGCCGTCGCCTTCTTCGCGGACGCCGAGCTCCTCGTGTTCGCATTCGCCGCCTTGCTCGGGTTCGCGGTCACGCTGATCCGGCCGGCGCTGCAGGCATTGCTGCCCTCGCTGGCGCGCACTCCCGAGGAGCTCATCGCGTCGAATGGCGCGACGTCGACGATCGAGAGTCTCGGCACGCTCGTCGGGCCGCTGCTCGCCGGCGCGCTCGTATCGGTGGCGGACGCCGGGACCGTGTTCGCCGTCGGCGCCGGCGCGCTTCTCGTGGCCGCGCTCCTGCTCCTCGGAGTCAGGGTCGAGGACCGGATCAGCCTTGCGGCGCCTGAGGAGGGTGCACGGAAACTGCTCGCGGCGGGGTTTGGCGCGATTGTGCGCATGCCACGCCTTCGTCTCGTCGTCTCGCTGATCTTCGCCCAGGCGTTCGTGCGCGGCTGCCTGAACGTCCTGATCGTCGTCGCAGCGTTCGAGGTGCTCGACGCGGGTGGAGAGGCGGTCGGTTACATGACCGCCGCTCTCGGCGTCGGCGGCCTGGTCGGTGCGATCGGAGCGATGGCCCTCGGAGGTCGCCGCCTTGCCGTGCCCTTCGGCATCGCACTCGTGTTCTGGGGGCTGCCGATCGCCCTCATGGGCCCGTTACCGGACCTCCCATTCGCTCTGCTCATGCTCGCGGTCGTCGGTGCAGCCAACAGCGTCGAGGACGTCGCCGTCTTTACGCTGCTCCAGCGACTCGTCCCGGACCGGATCTTGACCCGCGTGCTCGGGGTCCTCTGGAGCCTCGCGATGGGTGGCGTGGCGCTCGGCTCGGTCGCGGCCCCCGCACTCGTCGAAGCGGTCGGGCCGGGGCAGGCGTTCGTCGCCGTGGGCGCGATCCTGCCTCTGCTCACCCTGGCGACATACCGGAGCCTCGCGAAGATCGACAGAGAGGTGGCGCCGGTCCCCGAGTTGGAGCTGATCCAGCGGGTTCCCATGTTCCAGCCTCTCTCTGTCGCGGCGAAGGAACGAGTGGCCGCAAACCTCTCTCCGCAGTCGGTTTCCGCGGGTGAGGTCGTGATCCGCGCCGGGGATCGCGGGGACTGCTTCTACATCGTCGGAGACGGAGCCCTCGAGATCACTGCGGCGGGTCTGCGGACGACCGCCGACGAGGGCGACTACTTCGGCGAGATCGCGCTCCTTCGAGACGTGCCGCGAACCGCGACTGTCACGGCGCTCGTGGACAGCCACCTGTACGTGCTGCAACGGGACGATTTCCTCGCAGCTGTCACAGGACACGAAGCGGCGCACGCGGCGGGGCACACAGTCGCCGAGGAGCGGCTGTCGCGGACAGCCGGTTAGAGCGGGCTCTGCGGCCGCCTCGCATTCCTACGTGCTAGCCGCGTACTCTGGCGGCGATGGTCGCCGCAGCGCGTCGCCTGATTCGAGCCGTCAAGATCCTCGCCCGCGACAGGCGCATCCCCAGGCCGCTGCGCGGACTCGCTGCGTTCGGAGTCCTTCCCATCCCTGGCCCGTTCGACGAGGCCGTGCTCCTCATCGTCGGCTTGATCCTCTGGGCGCTCTATCGAGACAGCCTCCGTGAGGCGTGGAGCCAAGCGGCCCCCTAGGCTGATCAGGGAGCGAGGAGGACGAGCACGACGGACACGGCTCCCACCGCGATCCCGACCGCGGCGAGCACCAGCACGAAACCCCCACCTGTGTGCGTCTCCCGGCCCTCCCGCAGCGCGGCCTGCAGCTCCCGGTAGTGCACGATCCCGTACACCATGGTCGCCAGCCCGGCGGCCGCCAGCGCGGTTCCCAGTGCGATGTACGGCCAGTTCGTGCCGCCGACGACCTCGGGCAGGACACGCCCGATTGCGAATCCCGCCGCAATCCCGGCCAAACCGGTACGCCACCATGCGAGATAGGTGCGCTCGTGCGCGAGCGGCGTCCGGTGGACCTCGCCGCTCGCCATCTGAGGGGACCGAGCCAAGCCTGTCCCAGAGCCGGCTTCTGGATGCGCTTGCTGCGGCCGCCTCTCCGCGCTCACCCGTAGGGGCGTCGTCCTGCATCGTCACGTGACGCTAATGGATCCGTTGCACTACCTGACGAGCCTCCAAACCGTCGCGACGCCTTTCCGTGACCCTTTGCGCCACGTCACGAGCCCGATCACAACCAGACCGGCTGCCACCAGCACCCCGAGCGATCGGATCTCGGATTGCAGCGCCGTGAGGTCGTCGTCGAGGCGCTGCCGTTCGGCATCGATCTCCGTGCGGATCTGCTCGACGGTGCGCTCAGACATGGCTCCGAAGCGCCTCTACCGTGCGCTCTGCCTCCTCGATCGCCTGCTCTGGCTTGGGAGGAGTGGCCTTCTTGGCGAAGCGAACGGCCAGGAGTCCAGCGATTGCAGCGAGAAGCAGGATCAGTCCAGCCACGATGAGTAGCGACAGCCAAAGGGGGAGCGCTTCGCTGATCCCCGCCGCCGCCGATGCGAAGGCGAAGCCGATCGCATAGACGACAAGGACCACAGCGAGGAGTGCAAGCCCCGCTGCAGCGCCGAGCGCCATCGCCTTCTTCTTCGCCTCGAGCTTCGCCAGCTCCAGATTCAGGCGTAGGAGCGACTGCGCGCGCTGCTTGACGGACTTTGTCCGTGCGACGAAGCCGAACATGGTGTGAGCCTACAACGACGCTCCCGTCTGACGGCGTGTCAGGGAGCGGTGTCCGTGCCTGCCCGGTCGAGCTCGAGCTCGCGGAGCTCAATTCGGCGAATCTTTCCCGTGAGAGTCTTTGGCAGGGCGGACACGAATTCGACACGGCGCGGGTACGCGTACGCGGAGAGGCGTTCGCGGACGTGCGCCTTGATCTCGTCGGCCAGCGCCTCCGACGGCTCGTATCCGTCTGCGAGGACGATGAATGCCTTGACGACGTTGCCACGAAGCTCGTCGGGCGACGCGACGACGGCGGCCTCGCGAACCGCCGCATGCTCGAGGCACGCCGATTCGACCTCGAACGGGCCGATCCGGTAACCCGCGGCGATGATCACGTCGTCGGCGCGTCCGACGTACCAGATGTAGCCGTCTTCGTCTTGAACAGCAGCATCTTTGGTGTGGAACCACTCACCGCCGAAGGTCTCCACGCTCGCGTCATCGTTGCGCCAGTAACCGAGCGGATAGTGCGGGTTCGAGCGGGCGCGCAGGCAGATCTCGCCTCGCTCCCCCTGTCCTACGGGCTGCTCGTCCTCGTCGAGGAGGTGCACGTCCCAGCCCGGCATCGGTCTGCCCATCGAGCCCTCACGCACCTCGAGAAACGGGTAATTCGCGACGAGTGGATACGACTCCGTCAGGCCGTAATAGTCGAGCACGGTCACGCCGTACTGCTCGCGAAACCAGCGGATTGCCTCCGGATTCAACGGCTCTCCCGCCGAGCACACGCGGCGGAACACCTGCGGGTAGCGTGTCCCCGCGTCCTCGACCGCCATCATCGAGCGCATCGCGGTTGGTGTGGTGAACACGTTCGTCACCGAGTGCCGGCTCAAGAAGTCGAGCTGCTTGTGCGGATCGAAGCCACCCTCGCGCCGGTAGACGCACTGCAGCGCGCCGAGCCGCCAAGGGCCGAGCAGCGGCGCGATCCCGGCGGCCCACGCCCACTCGCCCATCCCGTGGAAGCGCTCGCCGTCCTCTACCTCGTGGCAGTACCGGAACTCTTCGTGGCCGAGGATGTAGCGATGCGCGTGGACGATCCCCTTCGCAAGCCCCGTCGTCCCGGATGTGTAGTAGAGCTGCGCAGGATCGTCGGCCGCCGTGTCGGCACAAACGAAATCCGCAGAGGCCGCTGTCAGCGTATCGGGCTCGAGCACGAGCGTGTCCGGCGCCCACGGTCGGTCAAAGCGGGGCGCATTGCCGGGGTCGGTGACGAGCAGCCTCGCGCCCGAGTCCGATAGCCGATGCTCGATCCCGTCGTCGCCGTACAGCACGGACATCGAGAGCAGAATCGCCCCGAGCTTCCAGACTCCGAAGAAGGTCGCAGCGGCCTCAGGCGTCGCCGGCAGCACGACCGCGACCCGGTCGCCCTGCGTGACACCGCACCCGGCGAGCGTGTGCGCGGCCTGGTTCGCCAGGTCCTGCAGCTCGCCCCACTCGAGCTCACGGGTCGAGCCGTCGAAGCTCTCCCAAATCATCGCCGGCTTGTCACGCGCGTGCTTGTCGCAGACGTCCGCGGCGATGTTGTACCGCGCCGGGACGTCCCAGCGATGATCTGCGCAGATCTCGTCGTAGCTCGCCGAGCTCATCGCTACCGCAGCCTAGCCATGTCTACTTGCAGCACCTGACGGACGCCACATCGAGGGGCTGACTCGCGCGCTCGTCGTGCGACGATCGGCAAGGTCCTCGGCCCGAGCTGCCGAGCAAGCGGCGCCGGCGTCAGCCGCCGAACCAGCGGCCGCGACGGCTCGCCCCGAAGTGCTGCTTCTCGGCGACAAGCTCGAGAGACGGCACCTGGAAGGTGCCAGTGGGCTTCGGTCCCGACAGGAAGTCCACGTCGACGCGGCCGACGCGACCAGCACCGAACTCGACGTAACAGGCACCGCGACCGTCGAAGCCTTCAGGCTGCTTGCCGCCGCTTCGGCCGGCGACGATGGACGCGGCGACGACGCGGGCCGCGCCTTCCGAGAAGACGCCGGCTTTGGGGACGCCGACAGTGGCGACGTCTCCGAGCGCGTACACGTGCGGGAAACGGGTCTCGAGCGTCCTCGAGTCCACGGGTACGTACCCGTGCTCTGTCATCCCGCTCTCGAGCACGACGTTCGGTGCACGATGCTTTGGAATACCCAGGAAGAGGTCGAACGGCAGTTCCGTGTCGTCGTCGAGAACCGCGACGCTCCGCAGAGAGTCGAGCGCCCGCACCCGACGTCCTGCGATGAACTCGATGTCCCGCTCGGCGAACGCCTCGAGAAGCGCTGCAGAGGTATCGGGAGACGGCGGAACGGGGGTTCCGAACGGCATCACCAACGAGATCTGGCAGTCCGCGCGAACCCCTTGCGTCGACAGGTAGTCATCGAGGAGCAGTGCCGCTTCGCTCGGAGCCGGTGGACACTTGAACGGCGCCCCGCACACGCCGACGATGGCCCGCCCGCGCGTGAACGTCGGCAGCAGGTCGCGCAGTCGCTCGGCTCCGCCTACCGAGTAGAACTCGTTTCCGCCCTCGAGGAGACCCGGGGTCGCCTCATAGTCGTAGTCGGCGCCGAGCGCGATGACGAGCACGTCGCCCTCGTGAACTCCCACGTTGGTCTCCACGCGCCGGGCGTCAGGGTCGATGGCGATGATCGTCTCACGCACGAAGCGAACACCGGGCTTGGCGAAGTCGGAGTACGGGAGCCGCACGTCCTCGAGTTCCTCGCGACCGAACATCACATCGAGTTTCGAATAGCCGAAGACAAACGAGTCGCTCTCGTCGATCAGGGTGACGCCCGCGCCCTCCCCGAGTGCCTCGGACAGGGAGGTCACGAGCTCGAGCCCCCCGAAGCCGGCACCAAGAACCAGGATCGGCGTCCTCACCGAGACCAACCTACCCTCGGTCTTTGTATCCGCGTTCCGCTGACCCCGATTTGAGCGCTTCTCGATAGCAGACGAAAGAAGCGAAAGGTCCGCATTGCGGCCCGGTCCGTACCCGAGGGCCAGCCCGGCTTCACGTCGCCCGGCGCTGGGCTAACGCACAGCCAGCATCACGCGACTGGAGAGCACCTGCCAGATGGTTTCCACCTCGCGGAAGCCCGCGTCGCGCAGCGCCGCCACGTGGACGTCGAAGCCAAAGCCGGGCGGCGACTCCTGCCGCTTCTTACCGGCGAAGTGCTCGGCCCGCTGGGCAAGCAGCGGCGCGAACGCAGGCTCCAAGGTCAAAGCATCCCACCATTGCTCCGCCGTCTCGATGCCGCGTGCGGCGAAGGCGACGTCCGTCCACTGCTCGTCGAGGGCCCGCTGACTCAGGCGCGCAAAGGTCGGCAACGCTGGACCAAAAGCCATGTTGTCGCCGTTGAGGAACAGGCCGCCGGGCCGCAGCAAGCGAGCGAGCTCGTGGTAGAGGCGGCCCAACGGTTCCGGCTCCAGCCAATGCAGCGCGGTCGTACTGAGCACAGCGTCTATCTGGGCTTCGCCCAGCGCCTTCAGCCAGTCGGGCGACGCCAGATCGGCTTCGATCCAGCGCAGGCGGCCCTCGACCGTGCCGAGCGCGCCCCGTCCGATGGCCAGCATCACCGGATCGATGTCGACGGCGATCGCTTGCGCGTCGGGGAAGCGGGCGAGCAGCCGTTGACTGATCGATCCCGGCCCGCAGGCGAGGTCCAACACCACGAACGACGTTGGCAGCAACTCGGCCAGCGCATCGAACATCGCGGTGAAGCGCTCTTCGCGCTCGGGAACGTAGCCCTCTTGCTGCGCGTCCCAGCGCCGCAGCCAGTCCAACCAGTCGATCTGCTGATGGACGTCCGCTTTCATGCCGGCCACCTGCTCGAGGTACTCAAACGGCTTGGTTGAGCTAAACGCTGGGAGCTATTCCTCGCCTTCCCAGTACTCGACGCTGGGTCCGGGCCTCGCGAACATGATGTCCTCGTCCTCGACGCCCTTCGCGAGAACCTTTCCGGTGTCGAGATACTCGATGATCTCGCCGCGGATCATCGAGGAGAGCATGAGCACGCGAATAGGTGCGTCTGTTCGGTTGATGATCTGATGCGCACCGTCCTTGCCCCGCGGAAAGCAGGCGACGTCACCCTCCTTCAACACATGCTCACCTTCGGGCGTGCGCAGCGTCGGCTCGCCGCGGAGCACGATCACCCATTCCTCGTTCAGGTGGTGCGTGTGGTAGGGCCAGAGCCTGTCGCCAGGCTCGACCTCGGACATGGTCGCGCCTAGTAGCTCACCCCCGATGCGTTGGCCGACAAGCGCGCCCTTGGCGCGCCAGCCCTCGCGATCCCTCGCCCCGTCCCACTCGTCGTTGTTGAGGTTGAAAGTCTTCATTCGGTAAGCGCATCCAATCTGCGCCCGAGAAGTCTAAGCGTGCTTGGTCTCAACGTGCGACTGGAGCGGTTGTCGAACCCGTTTCTGCGGCGATCCGCGGCAGGCGGCTGGGCGCGTTGCGATAGTCGTATGACCTCCGCCCGCGACGCGCGCAGGGAAGCGTCGTCTCGAACCCCGGCGGCTGAAGTCCAGGAGGATCTGATGACCGAGCACGAGGAAGCGCCCGCTCCCGCCGAACCCGCCGCACCCGCCGTCCTCGCGGTCGACGTGGGCGGGTCGCACGTGAAGATGCTCCTGAACGGCGAAAGCGAGCGCAGGCGCTTCGTCTCGAAAAAGAAGCTGACGCCGGGCGAGATGGTGTCCGGCGTACTCGAGCGGACTGCCGATTGGAAATACGAAGTCGTGTCCGTCGGGGTGCCGGCCCCGGTGCAGTCGGGACGCGTCGTCCACGATCCCGTGAATCTCGGGAAGGGATGGGTCGGCTTCGACTTCGAGGCCGCGTTCGCGAAGCCCACGAAGGTGATCAATGACGCGGCCATGCAGGCGCTCGGTAGCTATGAGGGAGGACGCATGCTCTTCCTCGGGCTCGGCACCGGCCTCGGCTCGGCCATGATCGTCGAAGGGATCCTCGAGCCGATGGAGCTCGCGCATCTCCCGTTTCGGAACGGAACGTTCGAGGACTACGTCGGGAGCGACGGAATGAAGAAGCTCGGCCGGAAACGGTGGCGAAAGGCCGTTCGCGAGACGATCGGGCTCCTGGTGGCCGCCCTCGAGCCCGAGTACGTGGTCCTCGGCGGTGGCAACGCCGATCAGCTCGACGAGCTTCCGGCGAACGTGCGCCTGGGCCATAACGAAGACGCCTTCCTGGGCGGTTTCCGCCTTTGGATCGACGAGCTCGGCGGCCCAGGCGCAGAGCGCGGACGCCGGTGATGGGGCGGCAGCAGCCCTCCCCGCTGTCCGCGTCTTGCGGGGCGTGGAGGCCTTTCTTCCGATCCCGCTCGTGCGCGCGCGTGCGCGGGGTTCGGCCGCCGCTCACAAGTCGAGTCGCTCGTCTTCCAGGTCGAGGTCGCGGCCGACCCGTATCCAGACGTCGTTGCTGATCGCGCCGCGGCGACGGAGATCGACGAGGGCCTGTCGCTCGGCATCGAGGAGCTCTCGACGCAAACGCTGGTAGTCCTGCGATCGGCTCTCGATCGCGCCGTCGTCTCCGGCGTCGAGACGGGCCCGAAAGCGACTCGTCCGGAAGCGATACGCACCACGCACGCGTTCGGCCGTGTCGTCACGCACCCACGCTTCGCTGACGAGCTCCTCGAGCCGGACCAACGCCGCCTCTGCGGCGTGGATGCGTGCCTTCGCGTCCTCGCGGTCCTCGTTTCCGTCGTCCTCGAGTCCGAGGGCACGGATGACGAAGGGGAGGGTGAGCCCCTGGCCGACGAGCGTCGCGAGGATCACCGAGAAGGTGAGGAAGAGGATCAGCTCGCGGCCGGGAAACGGAGCTCCGGCATCGGTCTCGAGCGGCAGCGCGAGCGCTGCGGCGAGCGAGACGGCGCCGCGCATTCCGGCCCAGGACAGGAAGACGGCTCCCCGCCAGTTCGACATGCGTCTCGCGATCCACTTCGGGGCGTGCAGCACCGCGAACACCCATGCGAAGCGAACCGCGATCACCGTGACGCTCACACACACGGCGTAGCCGAGGAGCGTCGCCTCCGAGAAGTCACCGAGCGCGTCGATCACGATGGGAAGCTGGAGACCGATGAGCACGAACAGGAGCGCGTTCAGGAGGTACTGGACGATCTCCCACACGGCGAGGCCCTGGAGGCGGACCTGGGCGCTCGTCAACTCCGGGGTGTGCCAGCCGAGGTAGATCCCGGCGGTGACGGCGGAGAGCACGGCCGAAACCCCCACTAGATCGGCCGGAATGAAGGCAACGTACCCGGTCAGCAACGAGATCGTGATCTCCGCTGGAGGGTTGTCGAGACGTCGTCGGACTTGCCGTACGACCCAGCCAACCACGAGCCCGACCGCAATGCCGCCGCCCGCGCTGACGAGGAAGAGCCCACCGGTGTAGAAGGCGGAGAACGACCCCGCCACGACCGCCGCGACCGCGACTCGATACAGCACGAGACCCGTGCCGTCGTTGACGAGACTCTCACCCTCCACGATCGTCACGAGCTTGCGCGGGACGCCGAAGCGACGTGCGATCGAGGTCGCCGCAAGAGGATCGGTGGGAGAGACGATCGCTCCGAGGACGAAGGCGCTCCCCCACGAGAACCCGTCGATGACCGTGTGCGCGACAACGGCCACACCGACGGTCGTCACGAGGACGAGCCCGACCGCGAGCAGCCCGATCGGCCGGGAGTTCGCTCTCAGCTCGCGGAGCGACGTGAAGAAGGCCGCGCTGTAGAGAAGCGGCGGCAGGACTCCGAAGAACACGAGCTCGGGATCGAGCTCGAACTCGGGCATCCCCGGCACGAATCCGATCGCCAACCCCCCGAGGACGAGCAGTATCGGATAGGGGATACGCAAGGCAGGAGCGACCGCGAGCATCGTTGCGACGGCAAGGATGAGGGCGAGAGCGACGATCGCATCCTGAGCGTCGAGATGCATGTGGCCATCGTGCCGCAGGCGAGGTCAACGAGCTCGAGTCGACCCCGCGGAACTGCAGGACGCGTCAGGGCGTCACGGCGTTTGGACTCGTCCCATCAGCCCTCCTGCGGTAGCTGTGCGGGGGTTGCCGCCGCGGCGGGCGCAGCGCACATCCCGGTCGCCGACCTCCCTACCTTGCTTCCGCATCGCTTCCCGAGAAGCGATGCGTTCGTCATCGTCGGTCGCGACGACGCTGAAACCGCAGAGGCAGAACAAATCGTCGAGAAACTCGGGTACGAGGAGGTGCGGGCGTTTCGTGGCGGCGTCGAGGGTCTTCGCCGCACTGGTCTCGCGTAGGACGCCCCCGACCAGGCCCAGCCCTCCGAGTCGTCCGTGCCCTCGCGTGCGCGTGCGTGCGCGGGAAGGAGCCGGACGGTCGCGTGCGCTACACAGCAACTAGTGGCTGGCCCGTCCAGTGCCGTCTCGGCCGGTCAGGATCCGACCTCGCGTCCTCCGGCTGGCCGTGGCGAGAAGCGATGCGCGATTGCGGCGGCTTCGACGCGGTTCGATATGTCGAGTTTCCGCAGGATGTGAGACACGTGGACGCTCGCGGTCTTGACGCTGATCACGAGCGTGTCGGCGATCTCTTGGTTGGTGTAGCCGCGAGCGACCAACGTCAGTACCTCTGCCTCGCGCGGCGTCAGCCCGAGGGCCTCCGCCAGCTCGTGACGCCCCTCTGCCACCCCCGCGGCTGGGGGTGCGAGATCGAGCCGTGCGCGTTTCGCGAGCAGCTCGAGCTCCCGCAGGAGGGGCTGCGCTCCGATCCGAGCTGAGACGGCATAAGCCTCCCGGAGCGGCACGCTCGCCTCGGTGCGGGGCGAGCCGGCGGCGACGAGCGCCTCGGCCTCGCGCCAGCGGCAGTACGCCACCAGGGGCGGGCGCTCGAGCCGCTCCCAGGTCGCCGCAGCCTGCGACCACGACTCGGGCCGGGCGACGCCGCGCGCACGCTGGTACTCGGCCTCGGCGAGCGCCAGCCAGCCGTGGGCGTTCGGCGTGACCGCCGAGGCCTCCGCAGCCGCACGTCGTGCGACGCCGATGAGCCTCCGTGCCCGAGCGAGCCAGGTACGGACGGCGTCCGCATCGCGGCGGGCGCGCGCGAGCGCTGCCAGCTCCGCGTGTGCGCGCAATCCTGTGGCACAGAACCAGACGCGAAGCTGGGCGGCCTGACGGAGCCGTGCGCCCCGCAGGCTGTCCTCGACGGCAGCATCGGCATCCGTCCAGCGGCGCTCCCAGAGCGCGAGCTCCGCAAGGAGCACGTCGTAGATCCCGAGCGCGCGGTCGGGGCGAAGGGTCTCACGAGCTGCGTCGAGGTGGGCACGGGCCTCGTCGAACTGGCCTCGACCGATCTCGAGGTAGGCTCGGATGCAGAGCAGCATGTACGGGTAGTTGGCGTTGAGCGCTCGCAGTGCGGCCGCACTGGCCTCGTCAGCCGTGTCCCAGTCGCCAACGTAGAACAGGGCCTCGATGTAGTTGGCTTCCAGCACGGTGTTCTCGACTCCGTAGCGGCGGGTCGCTTCCAGCCCCGTCGCTGCCAGTCGAGCGGCCTCACGCGGCCGTCCGAGCATCGTGTATACGTCGGTGAGCCCTACGTATGCCTGCCGGAGCTCGAGAGGATCGCCACTCTGCTCGGCGAGCTCGAGAACCTGCTGCAGATGTTCGAGCCCCTCCTCAGCACGGCCGAGGTAGACGAGGTTACTGCCGAGGAGTTCGAACGCCCGGAATTCAGCCGCGTGGGCGCCGACGGCCTGAGCAACCGCGATCGCCTCCTGGCTGACGGCGAGCGACTCCTCGTAGCGCCATGCGAGCCGCAAACCGCCTCCGAGCCGAGAGAGCACCTCCGCGCGCTCCGCCGACGGCGGCTGCGCAGGAACGAGCTCGACTGCATGCTCTTGCGTGGCGAGGCCCGCGTCGTCCTTGCCGCATTCGTACAGGTAGCGGGAAAGACGCGCGTGGAGGAGTGCGGCGCGTCGGCGATCGCCCTCGCCGACAAGCTCGATTGCCCGCCGCTGAAGCTCGACTGCGCGGGGTGCCGACCCCGTGCTGCTGGCCAGCTCCGCGCTCCAGGAACAGAGCTCGGCGAGCTCCAGGTTCACGAGCTCGGACGCGTCCGGCACGAGATCCCAGAGCGCGAGTGCCCGCTCGAGGTGCGCGCGAGCCTCCGCCAGACCGAACACGGCCTCCGTCTGCCGAGCGGCTTCGACCGACGCGACGAGCGCCTCCGCCTTGCGACCCGCGGCCGTCCAGTGAGGCGCGAGCTCCGCCGGGCCGGCGTCTCCGCTCTTCGAAAGCACGTCAGCAAGCCGTGCGTGAAGCTCCTCGCGCTCGCCCGGCAAGATCGTCGCGTAGATCGCCTCTGCTAGGAGCGCATGGCGGAACCTGAAGCCTCCCGTCTCCTGGTCGGCGACGAGCACGCCGTGCTCCACGGCCTGGCGCAGGAACTCACGCAGATCGTGCTCGGGTACCTGCGCGGCCGCCTGGAGGAGCGCATAGCCGACGTCGCGTCCGGCGGCCGCCGCCACACGCAGCATGCCCTGCGCCGCGGGATCGAGACGACTCACGCGCTGCAGGAGAAGATCACGCAGGCCGCGTGGAAGCTTCCCGCTCCCGTCACCTGCGACGGCGAGGAGTTCCTCGGCGAAGAAGGGGTTGCCCTCCGAGCGGACTACGATCGTGTCCGTCACGGCCGCCGGCAGAAGGGAAGCATCCGCGTGAGCCGCGAGTAGCGCCGTGAGCTCGTCGCGCTCGAGCGGACCGAGCTCGAGAACGAGCGCCGAGCGGGATCGGCGGACTCCATCGGCCAGCCTTCGCATCCGTTCCGCCGAGGAGGGCTCGTCCGCCCGGTAGGTCGCGAGCAGGAGAACCCGCCGGTCGTCGAGGTTGTGAGCGAGGAAGACGGTCAGATCGATCGTCGAGCTATCGGCCCAGTGCAGATCCTCGAGTACCAGCAGCACCGGCGCTGCGGCTGCGCGGTCGGCGAGCAGCGCGAGCGTGCTCTCGAACACGCGTAGCTGAGAGTCGGGCCTCTTCCCGTCCACCTGCCGGGTCTGCCCGAGCGGACGCAGGGCCTCGTCGAAAGGCTGGTACGGCAGTTCCGTGCCGACGAGATCGATCGAGCGCCCGAGGAGGATCTCGAACCCCGCGTCGCGGGCACGCCTCCCGAGCTCTGAAGCGAGCCTGGTCTTTCCGATGCCCGCCTCTCCGGCGAGGAGGACGGTTACCCCGCTCCCGGCGCGCGTCGCATCGAGCGCGCGCTCGAGCTCCCCGAGCTCGCGTGCGCGTCCGACGAAGACCTCGCCCGCGCGAGCCATCACTCCGGCCAGTATCGCGCACTCCCACCCGCAGCGGTAGGCGGCGTAAGGACCCGACCTACCGAAGATACGCAAGCCGGGGGCTGAAGATAAGGCGCTTCGCCCGATGCGCTTCCGCTCGTGGACGGCGACGATCCGGTCGATCCGACGTACACGAGCTGCTCGCCGCCATCCATGACTGGACGCGACGCTCTCAAGGAGGTCCACGATGACGAGAAGACACGCGACGATGCCGCGTCTCGTAGCGCTGGTCGCTGTGCTCGCGTTCCTTGCCGTCTCGCCTGCCGTCGGCGCTTCGCCGGCCGGGAAGAGCGGCAACTTCCCGGCCCGCATCGACCTGCCCAACGGGTTCTTCCCGGAGGGCATCGAGAGCGGCCGCGGCACGTCGTTCTTCGTCGGTTCCCTGCTGGACGGGTCGATCTGGCGGGGCGATCTCCGAACCGGCTCCGGGACGATGCTCGCGCCCGGCGTGCCCGGACGCGCGTCCGCCGGGATCGCGTACGAGGCCAGCCGGGACCGGATCTGGGTCGCAGGCGTCGGCCCGCCGCTCATCGGGAGTGCCGACGTGCGCGTATACGACGCATCGAGCGGGGCGCTGCTCGCGGCGTATCAGCCGCCCGGAGTGGGGCTGCTGAACGATGTCGCGGTCACGCGCGACGCGGTCTACGTGACCGACTCCAGCTTCCCGCAGCTGGTCGTGATTCCCCTCGCGCGAGACGGCGCGCTCCCGCCGCCCACGGCGGCGACGATTCTGCCGATCGGCGGCGACTTCCTCCAGACCCTCGGCTTCAACCTGAACGGGATCGCGGCCGAGAACGGCGTCCTGCTCGTCGCGCAGTCCTCGACGGGCAAGCTCTTCCGCGTCGATCCGGCCACCGGCGTCGCCCACGAGCTCGACCTCGGCGGGGTCAACCTCGGCTATCCCGACGGGCTCGAGCTGCTCGGGCACACGCTCTACGTGGTCCGCCCGTTCCAGAACCGGGTCAGTGTGGTCTCGCTCGGAGCGCGGCTGACCGGCGGCGTCGTCCTCGGAGACCTGACCGATCCGAGCTTCGACGAACCTTCGACCGCGACGGTGGCCGCCGGCCGACTGTGGGCGGTCAACCTGCGATTCACGACGCCGCCGGAGCCGACCACGCCCTACTGGATCACGCAGCTGCCACTCCGGCCGTAAGTCCAAGCACCCACGAGCGACAACACGAACGACGAGGAGGCGAGAGGGATGACAGCGATTGCACAGGGACAGCCGACCGCGGCCGGGCGGATGAAGGTGCACACGGTGCGGGGCGGCGGCGGCCTACGCCTGCACGTGCGGGAGTGGGGCAAGGCCGACGGACCGCCGATCCTGTTCATCCACGGCTGGTCGCAAAACCATCTCTGCTGGGCGAAGCAGTACGAGAGCTCGCTCGCCGACGAGTTCCGGCTCGTCGCCTACGACCTCCGCGGCCATGGCATGTCCGAGGCGCCGCTCGAGCCGGAGCACTACACGGTCGGAAGGCTGTGGGCGGACGACATGGCGGCGATCGTCGACGAGCTGCGTCTCGACCGGCCGGTGCTCGTGGGCTGGTCGTACGGCGCCTTCGTCATCAGTGACTACGTGCGCGTCTACGGGCAGGATCGAGTCGCCGCGGTCGACTTCGTCGAGGGCGTCACGCGGCTCGGGGAGGCGGCGTTCGGCAGGCTGATCGGCCCAGGATTCCTCGACCACTTCGTCGACGCGACGTCCGACGACCTGCCGACGAACATCCGCGCCATGCGCTCCTTCGTGAAGACATGTCTCGTGAAGGCGGTGTCGAGCGACGACCTCGAGACGGCGATCTGTTGGAACGTCGTCGTGCCCGCGGCGATCCGTGCCGCTCTCGCCGCCCGCGCAATCGACGACGACGACGTGCTTCGCACTCTCGAGGTGCCGGTGCTCGTCACGCAGGGCCGGATGGACTCGGTCGTGCTGCCGGCAATGGCGGAGCACGTCCTGGCCACCTGCCCGACCGCCGAGGCCTCCTGGTATGAAGGCGTGGGCCATGCGCCGCACATCGAGGAGCCCGAGCGCTTCAACCGCGAGCTGGCCGAGCTCACCCGACGCGTCCGCGCGTGAGACTTGCGGGAAGTCAGTAAATGCTCAGTGACCTCCTCTCATTGGAGCGGAGGTCACTCGACCCTCGAGCCGCGGTGCCTGCCTCTCGCCGCCGGGCTGGTAACTCTCAGGATCTACGCGACGACGATGAACCCTCCGAGGCTCATGCCTGCCAACAGTCCATCCTCCACATGCGACGCCCCCCGTCGAGTTGGCCGACGACCAATACCTCGTTCGCGCGTCGATTCAGACGCGCTCTGGCGGGAACCGAAGGACACGCCGCGCCGAATGAGCGCCGATGCGCGCAGCCGCTCCCGTCACGCTCGCCGTCGCGGTGCCGTACACGGCGGCGGGTCTCTGGTTCGACCGCTACGTCGGTCACGGAGGACAGCTCCTCCTCGGGCTCCTGACGGCGGCCGTCCTCGCGGCGCTGCTCCTGCTCCATCCGCGCTCGGTCCGCATCCAGACCCTCGGCGTCGTCGCCATAGCGACGCTCGGCGAAGTGGTCGGCTCGCTCATCTGGGGTCTCTACTCGTACCGTCTCGACAATCTCCCGGCGTTCGTCCCGCCGGGGCACGGGCTCGTCTTCCTCTGCGGCATCTCGCTCGCCACGCTGGCACACGCATACCGCACGACGCTCCTCGCGAGCGCTGCCGTCGGCGCCGGCGCGTGGGGGCTTGCCGGGATCTCGGTTCTCCCGACGCGTGACGCCGCCGGCGCGGTCGGCTGTGCATTCCTCGTCGCGGTGGTTCTCAAGACGAGACGCCCCGTCTACGCGGGCGTCTTCCTCGCCGTCGCCGCGCTCGAGCTCTACGGGACCGCGATCGGCACGTGGACGTGGGAGGGAGTCGTCCCGGGGCTCGGTCTCTCGCAGGGGAACCCGCCGAGCGGAGTTGCGAGCGGATACGTCGTCTTCGACATCCTCGCGCTGGCGCTGGCGACCCGTGTTGGCCGGTCGCGGCTTCGGGGCATTCCGGAACGGCTGGGAGGTTCTCGCACTGAACGACGGCAGGAGTTGTGCCGTGAGTAGGCGTGCCTTGCCACGTGCGCGTGCGCGCGGACTGCGGCGTGGCAAGCGGGAGTGCGGCACTAGCGGCTCCATCCCTCTATGCCCGCAGTGTGCGGCCGGCGCTCGGGGTGTTGAGCGCCGGGCCGCGACTAACCCAGGCTCCCTGGCCACACCCCGGGTTCCGGTAACTCGAACGCTCGCTCGTGTGCGCGCGTGCAGCACCAGCAGCGTCCCTGCCTGTCGCGGTTCAGGTCCGTCAGAACGTGGCCGCGCTCGCAGACACCCCATCGCTCGACGAACTCAGTGACGAGGCGCCGCCGGAGGGCGGCTCGGTAGCGCTCGAGCTCGTCGTTTCGGGACACGGCGCAAACGGTACCGTCCGGCCCCGAAGGGGCCGGTCAGCGCCGCCGGGCCCGACCTCTCGTCCTGGGGAATTCCTCCTCCGCTGCCAGATCCTAGGACTGGGGCGAAGCGTGCCTCTCCCGTCCATTGACCTCCTACTTCATGAGTAGGGGTCAGACCCGCATCCGGCATCAACGCTGAAACCCCTCCTGCCGCCTCAGGCGTTCTTGGTCACTGGAGCGGGAGCTGGTGCTGGGCTGCGAAGGAGGACAGCCGCGGCGAGTGCGCCGACCACGAGCAGCACCGAGCCCGCAAGGAGAACGTCATTGAGGCCGGTTACGAAGGCCGTCTTTGCGGGCTCCACCAGGTCCGGCTGACCGGCGACGGCGCGTGTCCCGGCCGAGCTCACAGCGGCACCGAGGGAGTGCGCGTTGTCGCCGGCTGTGGTTGAAAGGGAGTTCTCGACCCGGTTCTGGAGGAGGGCGCCGAGCGCCGCGACCCCGACTGCCACGCCTGCGAGGCGGAAGGTGTTGCTGATCCCCGAAGCCATCCCCGTCCGCGCCGGATCCACTACGCGAAGAGCACCAGCTGCAAGTGCGGGATTGGCGATTCCGATACCGATGCCGCCGGCGACGAAGCCGGCGAGCGTAGTGCCGTCCAGCCCGAGTCGGCATTGAGCCCGTACATCAGTGCGAGACCTGCGGCGACGAGCGCGAGACCCGCGCTGATCATGATCCGGAGCGGCACGCGCACGGCCACACGTCGCGTCGCGAGCGGCACGAAGAAGACAAATGCGGTAAGCGGCAGAAACCGCACTCCCGTTGCAAGCGGTGAGTAGCCGAGGATGTCCTGCAGGTAGATCGACAGGTACGGGAACATCGCGAACATGCCAGCCGCAATGCAAAAGGTCGCGATGGAGACCCCGAGGAACGCCGGTTGACGGAAGAGCGTCACGTCGAACATGGGACGGTCTTGACGGAGCTCGACAGCGACGAACAGGACGAGTAGGAGCACCCCACCGACGAGCGAGACGAGGATCGCGGAGCTCGTCCAGCCGCTCGCATTGCCGCGAAGGATTCCGAAGACGATCAAGAACAGCGCCGCCGCAAACGTCACGAGACCGAGTACGTCCGTATGTCGCGCCCCCTCGTCCCGCGACTCCGAGATACGAGTGAGGGCGACCGCGAATGCGAAAACCCCGACCGGGATGTTGACGAAGAAGATCCAGCGCCACCCGAGGCCGTCGGTGAGGAGGCCACCGACGAGGGGACCGCAGGCAACGGCGGCGCCCACCGTGGCTCCCCACACGGCAAGCGCTCCGAAGCGCTCGGGCCCGCGGTACTACGTGTCCGATAAGGGCCAGCGCGGTTGCGAAGAGCGCGGCCCCAATCCTACCTCACCATTCCCATGCGTCCACGACCCATATGCAAGCCCGTCAAGCTGGCATCGAAACGCTCTTGCATGTTCGGCAACGCGACCACTACGACCGTGATGTCGAGCAGGAGCATGAACGTCGTCAGGCAGACGGCGAGAAGCGTCCACTTCCGCGTCCTTGCGGCTGCCTCCACCCCGAGGACGCTATAGAAGGGTTGTCGCGGCTCGCGGCCCCAACCCGACGAACACTCCGACGGCGGTAGGTAGCGCCGATCATCGGCTCAGTCGGCGACTGACCGAGCCATTACGACCTGCGCAAGGCCCGAACGTGGTCAGGGAGCTCGAGCTCGACGGCTCCACGGCGAAATCCGCTCAGTGCCGAGCTCGCGACACTAGAGTCGCGGCACCTGCGACTACGGAGGCACAGATGATGCAATCGGTCCTACTCGAGCGTCTCGCAGAGCTCCCGACCCCGTTGCAGCCGAACCCCGCCCTTCTCGAGCACGCCCGAGAACGCGCCGAGAGCGTGCAGAACCGCATCGCCGACCGCATCACCGCATTCGCCGGCTCGATGAGGTTCGTGTACCTCCACATGCTTTGGTTCGGCGCATGGATCCTCTTCGGCGTCGAGGGCTACCCGTACGGCCTCTTGACGATGATCGTGTCTCTGGAGGCGATCTTTCTCTCAACCTTCGTGATGATCAGCCAGAACCGAGCCGACACCAAGCGTCGAGTCGTCGCCGATCTGCAGTGGCAGACCGTGCAGGAAGAGGACAAGCAGAATCGGGAACTCCTCAACCTCTCGAGCCAGATCCTGGATCTAACGAAGGCGATCCACGCGCAGGCGCGCGCCGACCAGCGGCCGGTACATGAATGAGGCAACCCGCTGACCTTCTCGCCCGTCCTTCTCGCATGCCAATCGCGAGACGGGAGGTGCACAGGACTGGTCGCGAGTCGTAGCTCGTCGTGAGTCGTCGTCAGCGGCTGACGTTGCTCGCCGCTATCTTCGGCTCGGCCCTGGCCACCATTGACGGATCGATCGTGAACGTTGCGCTACCGGCCATCGAGGACGACCTCGGAGGCGGCCTGTCGGGGCAGCAGTGGGTAGCGAACGCGTATCTCTTGGCTCTGGCCTCGCTCATCCTGATCGGCGGATCGCTGGGTGACATCTACGGTGAGCGGCGCGTTTTCGCAATCGGGATCACGGCATTCGGTGTGGTGTCGATCGCTTGCGCGCTCGCGCCGACGATTGGGGTGCTTATCGGCGCCCGCGCATTGCAGGGAGCTGCGGCGGCGCTGATGGTTCCGAGTTCGCTAGCGATCATCGTTGCGGCGTTCGCGCCGCGTGAGCGGGGGGCCGCGATCGGCAGTTGGACGGCCTGGGGCGGGATCGCAGCGATCATCGGGCCCCTTGCCGGAGGGGTGATCGTCGACCAAACCTCCTGGCGCTGGATCTTCGCGCTCAATGTGCCGCTCGTTATTGGGACCCTGATCCTCGTGCGAGCAGCGGTGCCGGTCACTGCACGTGCAAGCGGACGTCGGGTTGACCTCATTGGTGCTGCGCTTTGTGCCGCCGGACTGTTCGGGATTGTGTTTGCGCTTATTGAGCAACCCCACTTCGGCTGGAGCAGCCCGGTGATCTTCCTGCCTCTGTGCGCGGGAGTCCTGGCCTTTGTGGCCTTCTTGCGATACGAGCGTCGCACCGCCGAGCCCATGCTCGAGCTCGAGCTCTTCTCTCGGCGCAACTTCGCGGTCGGAAACGCCGAGACGTTTGCGATGTATGCGGGCTTGGCGATCCTGTTCTTCTTCCTCACGATTTTTCTGCAGCAGGTCGCCGGCTACAGCGCGCTCGAGAGTGGCCTCACGATCGTTCCCGTGACCTTGGTGATGTTTGCCCTCTCGCGGCGTTTCGGGGCTCTTGCCGATCGATTCGGCCCGCGCATGTTCATGGGGGCTGGTCCGTTGGTCGCGGCGGTCGGGATCCTCCTGCTTCTGCGCACCGGGTTGGAAACGGACTTCGTAACCGATCTTCTGCCGGCGCTTCTTGTGTTCTCTCTTGGGCTGTCGCTCACGGTCGCTCCTCTCGTGGCGACCGTTCTCGCTGACGCGGACGAGAGCGATGCCGGTATTGCCTCCGCAATCAACAATGCGATCGCCCGCGTTGCCGGTCTCGTCGGAGTGTCGGTCGTCGGGGTCATCGTCTCGAGTGCGCTCGTGGGTGACACCTTCGCGGCGAATGACGAATCGGTGAATGCCTTTCACGACGCCGTCGTGATCTGTGCACTTCTGGTGGCTTCAGGCGGTGTACTCGGTGCCATCGGCATCGTCAATCCGCGGCGGGCGATCGACGCGCAGAAGTGTCCTGGAGGCCAACTCGTCGGAGCGCCACGGCGAGCAGCGGAGTCGACATCGCGAGCATCAGCGACCATTGTCGAACCTACTCCACAGGAGGCGTGATGGACGATCCGCAGATCCACGGGACGATCGAGGAGCTCGTCGCCGAAGAGCATGAGTTGTGGCAGCGCGAGTCAGCTGGCGCCGCGAGCGAGGCTGATCGCGAGCGATTACGCCATCTCAGGATCTCGCTCGATCAGTGCTGGGACCTGCTACGCCAACGCCGCGCACTCCGGGAAGCTGGTCGTGACCCGGAAGCGGGTGACGTCAGGCAGGCAGAGGTGGTCGAGCGCTACCAGCAGTAGATCCGCTTGACGGTGCCGTTACCACGTATGTCTACCGTCCTTCCTGAAGCTGGAACCAGCAGTGGAGCCACGCTTCGTACCGCGGCGACTCATCGGAGCGCGGCGGCGTGAAAGCGCTCAGGCCGCGGCCTTCGGACGCGGAACGCATCCTCCTCGCGAGCTGACGCGAGCACGGTCGCGTAGCGAGCGAGTCGCTGTCCCTGATAGCGGGCGACCGCGAGCGCCCTGGCGTCCGGACCTTCGACGCGCTTCCCGCTTGTGTACGAGGTGCCGTACGGATTGCCCCCGGCGTTGAAGACCTCGCTCGCCGTGTACCCGAGCGGCAGGATGAGCATCCCCCAGTGGTAGAGGGTGTTGTTGAGGGCGAGAATCGTCGACTCCTGCCCTCCGTGCGCGGTCATCGAGGCGGTGAAGGCGGTTCCCACCCGATCCGCGAGCTTGCCCTCCTGCCAAAGGCGCCCAGCCTGATCCATGAACTGCTTGAGCTGCGCCGAGACGTTGCCGAAGCGGGTGGGGGTGCCGAAGGCGACCCCGTCGGCCCACTCGAGATCGTCGAGCGTCGCAACCGGCTCGTCCTCGATCTCGGCGCGGTGCCTTCCCCAGTACTGGTTCTGGGAGATGAGCAATTCCGACGCGAACTCCTCGACGTGGCGGATGTGCACTTCGGCCGCCTCCGCCGCCGCGCCCTCGGCGAGTGCGTGGGCGAGCCGATGGACGTTCCCCGTGGCGCTGTAGTAGATGACGGCGACATGCGCTGGTCTGCTCATCTCTCCTCCCGTTCCCTTCGGTATGCGCGCGTCGATGCATCCTCTGCGAGGACAGCGCTGCGCGCCGTGCTCGGCACACTAGGAGCTCGCACCCGGACGGCCGAACTCGGCGGCAGCGGTGGCGTGGAGCTGGTTCAGTTGCCCAGGGGTCGGACACCACTTCGATTCGAAGCTGGTCGTGTCCCAGCCACCGAGGCGAGCGCCGGCCTCGTAGGCGCTCTGGCAGAACGCGAGCAGCGTAGTTCGTGGATCTCGCGCGCTGCGCACGGTCTCGTACGGGAGCACCGCCAACGAGCCGGCGCCGTACTCGATCCAGCTGCCCGCGGAAAGCGGTTGCTCGCGGATTCCCGCGGGCTCGGGCGCGGTGTAGGAGTAGTAAGTGGCGTCGCCAACGGTGTCGTCGCCGGCCCAGAACCCGAAAGAGATGACCTCGTGCGAGTAGGCCTCCTGGTTAACGGGATCGGCATCGATCGTCGGGCCGGCGCGCCCCGAGAAGCGCGTGACTGCGAGGTCGAGGCCGTGCCAGAAGAGGTGCACTGGGCTCGTCTTGCCATTGAACCAGCCGCTGAGCTCTTCGAAGACGGTGTCCGTCCAGTCGAGGATGCGCCCGAAACGCTCGATTGCCTCTCGATCCCACGACGCGTGCTCGACGTCCTCGGGAAACGGCGTCGTCATCGGGACCCCGAACGGCTGCTCCTTGATCTCGACGTCGATGCCGAGGTCGGCGAGCAGCGCGTGGAGGCGGCCGTCAAAGTCCGCGACGGGCATCCCGTCGCCAAGCTCGATCGCCCGGCTGCGCCCATCGGCGGTCTGCACGAGCAGGGCGTGGTCGAGGAAGTCGAGCCTGATCTCGAAGGTCGTCCCGCGATGATGCAGGCGCCTTGTCGTGAGCCCGCGGACGTCGACGTAGAGGGGTGCGTTCCACCAGTGGTTACGCGGCGCCGTCGTGGCAAGCCGGATCTTGCCGACGATCTGCGCGTACAGGTGCAGCGTGTCCTTCGTCGGGCGCCAGTCGGCGAGGTGCAGCTCGGGGAGCGTCATGGGTTCGTGACGACGAACGCGACGTTGTCGAAGTAGCACCAGCTCCAGTCTTCTCCCGGTTCGGCGGAGCGGACGATCGGGTGTCCGGAGCTTCGGGCGTGGGCGGAGGCGTGGCGGTTCGGTGAGCTGTCGCAGCACGCGATGTGCCTGCAGGATTGGCACATGCGCAGGTGCAGCCAGGTGCCGTCGATCGCGAGGCAGTCCGTGCAGCCGGCAATCTCGTCCGGCAACTCCGTGAGCTCGATGCTGTCGGTGTGCGAGCAGATCGCGCTCATCGGGCCAATGCCTCCAGCAAGGTCGCCGCGTCGTAGCCCCCGCGGTGGACGACGCCGTCGATGAACAGGGTCGGTGTGCCCTGCACCTCGCCCGACGCCAGCCCGCTCTCGACGTCACGTCCGATCCGGCTCAGCGCGCCAGCTCCGGTCCTGTCCTGGTCGAACCGTCCGACGTCGAGTTCGAGCTCGGCTGCATGGCGCCGCAGGTCGTCGTCTTCGAGCGCCTTCTGGCGACGGAAGAGCAGTTCGTGCATGTCCCAGAAGCGGTCTTGGAGCGCGGCTGCCTCGGACGCGGCTGCCGCTGCGAGGGCGTGGGGATGGATCTCTGTGAGCGGAAAGTGCCGGAAGGCGAAGCGAACGCCATGGGCGAGTTGTCGTTCAATCCGCTCGATCGCGCGGAACGCCTGCCGCGAGTAGGGACATTCGTAGTCGCCGTACTCGACGATGAGACGAGCGGCGGCTGGGCCGCGAACGTGATCGACCTCGTCGAGCGGCTTCATGGTCGGCTGGCATTTCTCCGGCATCGTGTCTACGCCTCTCAGAAGCCGACCGACTGCCGGATGAGGACGACGTGGACGCGGCCGGGGTCCTCCTGGTGGATCTCGAGGACCTTGCCGACCCGGCTGTTCTGCCCGTAGGCGGCATACGCGCGGGCGTCTTCGAGCGGCAGGCTGTGATCGACGACTCGCTCATGCGCCTCTTCCAGGCCGTCGACGAGCTTCTGCCCGCCGACGACGAAGATGACGTTGGCCGCACCCCAGGCGTAGGACGCGAGCTGGCTGCCCGAGGCCGAGGCGATGACAAGCGTTCCGTCGCTCGTGATTGCGTGGACGCTGCCGAGGGCATAGTCGGGCTGCCCGGCGATTGCCTTCATCTCCTGCAGCTGGGTCGCGAAGTCGAGCGCCATCATCTTGTTGCGCGCCGACTCGTATCGTCCGCCGTCGTCGATCGCCTTGGCGATCCCGGTCTCCTGGAGCGTCACCGAGGTGTTGGTCATTACCGACGAACCTTCGGGGATGCGGGCGAGGACGGCCTCGCGCGCGGCGCTCAGGTCGTCGACGACTTCGACGCTGAATCCGTGCTCTTCGAGCGCGACGACCGTGTCCGCGAGCGTCCGTTCGTCGGGCAGCGTGGTGAAGTGATCAGGCGCATGCGTCGTGCTCATCGTGGTCCTCCTTGCGTGCGGAGATTGCTCTCGGCGATCTCCGGGCGCTGGTTTGAGAAAGGGAGGTCGCGCAGCCGCCGAACCGTGGCGGCGATAGTTCGCTCCTCGTACTCGAGGTGTGCGAGCAGGTGCCCTTCGAGGGCCCCGAGGGCGTCGGCGACGGCGCGGCGAGCCTCGACGCTGTCGTTGTCGGTCAGCGCTCGGGCGGCTGCTTCGACCGCGTCCAGATGGTGCGAGACAGCTCGGTGCTCGCCTCGGAGTCGCTCGACGACCGGCCGGATCGCGGGGTTCGTCTCCTCGAGTTCGTCGAAGAAGTCCGTGTCTTCCGCGTGATGGTGCGAGTGGACGAAGCGGCAGTAGCGCAGGCAGCTGACCTGGAACTGCCACAGCGTGCTGTTGCCTCTCAGTGCCTGGAGCTCCTCGTTGAGCTCGTCGGCAGGCAAGCCGTCGACGACAGCTGCCGCGAGGCGTTCGACGCTGGCGAGCTCGCCGCGGATGCCCGCGTGGACCGCGAGCAGCATCCGATACAGCGTTCGCCCGCGGGCGGTCTCCGGAGTCTCCTCGAAGGCGAGCACGGAGCTCACGCGCCGCGCTCCTGCGAGATGGAGGGCACCGGCGAGAAGGCGCGCCGCTCGGCCACGCGCTCGCGTACCCGCGGCGCGACCTCCTCGACGAAGGTGGCGAGCGTGTGCGGGTCGGGCGGGGTGGCAAGCACGAATGTGCCGAACCCGAGGTCGAGCGCGAGGTGTGTCAGGACCTCGGCCCAGTGCGCGGGTGGGCCGACGATGCCTTGGTCGGTGTCGGCGGCAGCGCCTGGCGTCGTGTTTGTGAAAGCGCCCTGGACGTTGTAGATGCGGCGGATCGCGCGCGGGTCGCGGCCCGCCTCGCGGGCGGCGCGATCGATCGCGAGATTCGCGCGGGCGGCTTCCCGCGGCGGCTTGTACGACATGAGCGGGCTGACCCAGCCGTCTGCCATCCGGCCGGTCAGGGCCAGTGCGCGCGGCCTGTGCGCGCCGATCCAGACCTCGATCGGGTGCGCCGGGACGGGGCCGGGATGGACGCCCGCGAGCCGGTAGTGGCGGCCGTCGAAGCGGAGGCCGGTGCGCTCGCCGCTCCACATCGCCCGCATGACGGCGATCCCCTCCTCCAGCGCCTCGAGGCTCTCCGCAGGCGTCAGAGCCGGTGCACCCATCGCGTGCGCCGCGTCGAGGTAGCCGCCGGCGCCGATGCCGAGCTCGAAGCGGCCCCCGCTCAGCAGGTCGAGCGTCGCCGCGGCCTTGGCGAGCATGGCCGGCGGCCGGAGCGGCAGGTTTCCGACGTCGGCGAAGACCCGCACCGCCGTCGTCTGGGCGAGGATGGTCGCCAGCAGCGCCTGCGTGTCGAGGTGGCGCGGCTGGTAGGGATGATCCTGGACACCGAGCAGCTCGTAGCCGAGGCCGGTCGACCATGCGCGCGGTGTCGAGGACGCCCTGCGGGTCGGCCGCGTCGGGGACGAGGAAGTAGCCGAACTCGAGCGGATGGCCGTAATCCAGGCGCTCGTCCACCCGTTGCGATAGAGCTTCCATCGTCCTCACTTCTTCTGGACTTGTACCGAGCTAGTCACTACGATAGGAGTAGTAACGGTGACAGTGCTAGTGATATTCCATGGCCGCGGTTCCTGAACGACGGCCGCCCGTCGACGCCGAAACGTGCACGCGCGCCGACGCCGCGCTCGTGCGCGCGTTCGACCTCCTCGGCAGGCGCTGGACGGGAGTCCTACTGGGAACGCTGAGCGGCGGCCCAGCAGGGTTCCGCGCCGTTTCGCGCGCCGTCGAAGGCATCAGCGACTCGGTGCTCTCCGACCGACTCACTGAGCTCTGCAACGTCGGGCTCGCGACCCGCACCGTCGACGACGGGCCGCCCATCTCCGTCGCCTACGAGCTCACCGACGCAGGCCGCGCCCTGCTGCCGGCGCTCGAGCAGATCACCCGCTGGGCCGAAGAGCACCTCCCCGCCGCGGGCGAAGCGGGTGACGTGACGTAAGACGAGCGTCTCGAAAGCATCAAGCGGAGGAAGCTCGTCTATCCATGTCCGGGCGCCTCGTCCGTACCGAGCGATCGCGCCTCGCTCCAGTCGAGGATGAGACCGCCCGGTCAAACTCATCGGGGCGAACGGACGATGAGATTCAAGCGCGCCGGGAGTCGTAGAGATTGCATGGACACGGTCAACATCTTCAGCGCCGAGAACGCCGAGGGCAGGGTCGACGTCGCCCGCGCCGTCGGGTCGAGCGCGACCACGATGTTCATCTACGACCTTGCCCCCGGTCAGCGCCAGTCCCCGTATCACTACGAGTACGAGGAGGAATGGCTGCTCGTCGTCGAGGGCACGCTCGTGCTGCGTGCGCCTGATGGGGAGCACACCCTGGAGCGAGGAGACGTCGTCTGCTTCCCGACCGGTCCCGCCGGAGCGCATCAGCTCATGAACCGCAGTGAGTTACCGGCGCGGACGTTGATGTTCTCGAGCTCGCGAGCGCCGGCGGTCTCCGTCTATCCCGACAGCGACAAGATCGGTGTGTGGCCGGGCGACGAGGAAAACGACCTGGTCTTCAGCCGCGGGACGGCGGTGCCGTGGTCGGAGACATGGGATTAACGCGTCTCGGCGCCCGCAACCGCAACGACGAGTTTGTACCCCGGTTGCGCCGCCAGATGATCACCCCCTGAGCGTCACTGTCGTCGGGACAGGGAGCTCTGGACCGGGCGCCGCGATCGCGTGCAGCGGACCAGCAGGCGCACGTTGAGGGTGCCCGACACGATCGGAAACCGTCGATTCCTGCTTCCGCTTCATGACGCCTTCGTCGGCCAGAGGGCATCTCCGAGTCCGCGCCCGGCGTACACGCGCCGCTCAAGGCCCCAGGCGGCGGAGTTACCGGATCGTGCCGAGCCTGCGTTACGCGTCCCTGACTATTTCGACCGGCCCGCTTCGATCACGCCGACACGACTCGAGTGAGCTGCGAGAAGACGGAAAACCAGCGGCCGTCCAGGCGTGCAAGGACATCGGTGGCGCGCTCCTGCGTGGTGAAGCCCTGTCCCATGAACTGTCCCTTGCTGGTCGTGATTCCCGTGACCACTGCGGTATCTCCGTGGAGGCGAACCTCGACGTCGGTTGACTCCATCGATTCGTGACTCAAGGCGCCCGACTCGATCACGTTGAGGAACCGCGATCGATCGATAACCCTTCCGTCCGCATCGACGATCACCCAATCGTCAGCGACAAACCGCCCAATTGCTGGGATCATTGTTAACAACTGCCTGCGTGAACTCCCGCTCGAACGTCAACAACTCCTCTAGCACGAATCCCTCCTGGCGCGTGTGCACCACAGCACGTAAGCCTGCCACGACGGCCGTCCTTCCCTGACGCTTCCTGTTCGACCCGACTGCCGTAGCGGTGGAGGGCGCCACCGGCTGAGCCCCGCACCAACGCGCTAACTGAGGATGCCCCGACGCGACCTCCTCTTGTTAAGGCGACCTGACAGCTGCCACGCAGCGGTTCTCTGCCCAGCTGGATCGCCCCCGATGATCCAGGATGATGAAACACCTACCATCGAAGGACCCGACCATGCCGTATGCGACCCGACAACTCGACCCATCAACATGGGACATCTTCGCCGAGCTCGTCGAGCGCAACAACGGGGTTTACGGTGGCTGCTGGTGCATCGGCTATCACCCCGAGTGCGCAGAGAAGGGAATCAACTATCGCGACGCCAAGGAGGAGCGCGTCCGCACGGGCCGCGCTCATGCCGCGCTTGTCATCGACGAGAACGGCGCCGCCCAGGGCTGGTGCCAGTACGGCAGCCCGGAGGAGCTCCCGGGCATCAAGCACAGGCGTGAGTACGACAAGAATCCCCCACCGCTGCCGGATTGGCGGATCACCTGCATCTTCGTCGACAAGAGGCATCGCGGCCAAGGCATCGCCCGGGCGGGCCTGGAGGGGGCGCTCGACCAGATCGCCAGTCTTGGCGGCGGCCTCGTCGAGGCAATCCCCGAGGTGACCGCCGGTCGCGAGGCACAGGGCCGCTTCCTCTTCAGCGCGACGGTCGAGCTCTTCGAGCAGCACGGCTTCGTCCGGGGTCGCCGCGTCGGCAAGCACGCCTGGATCGTGAGCAGGTCGGTCGAACCGCGGTAAGCGTCTATTCACCGGACTGAGCGGCTTCCTCGGCGACTCCGACCTCGTTGAGGAGGCCGCGAGATCGCGATCGGACGACTGCAAGAATGTGACCACCATGAGTCAGCGCACAGCTGTGCCAACCGTTCGTTTTGACGCCACGCTGTACACGATCGACAAGTGGACAATTTTGCGCTTGCCTGAGAAAGCGAGCGGAAGACTGCCGTCGCGCGGGCAGGTGGCAGTACAAGGAACGATCAATGGCCATGGGTTCCAGACGGTGTTGGAACCAGACGGCTATTTGGGCCATTGGATGAGGATTGATGGAAAGCTACAACGAGCCGCTGCTGTAGGCGCGGGTGACAGCGCCACGCTCGAAATCGAGCCGGTCAAAGACTGGCCGGAGCCGAACGTGCCCCAGGATCTTGAGGCAGCTCTGGCAGCGGCCCCTCAGAGGATCCAAGACCTATGGGAAGACATTACGCCGATGGCACGCTGGGAATGGGTGCGCTGGGTCAACGCAACCCAAAACGCTGATACGCGCCAACGACGGGTCGAGGTAAGCATCTCGAAAATGAAGAGCGGGAAGCGACGGCCCTGCTGTTTCAACCTTGCTGCGTGCACCGATCCGGACCTGTCAAAGAGCGGCAGGCTTATTGAACCAGCGTGATTTGTCGCGTTCGACGTCGATCCGCAATACGTACGCAACGTCCAAAACGGCTCAGCTAGGCGGGAGCGTCGCCCGGCGTCCCGCGACCAGGCCCCGGCCCAACGAAAGTGTCAGTGGGGGGTGCGGGGCTCACGCCTTCTCTATTACGCGCGTGCGCGCGTGCGCGGGAGGGAGAAGCTCGGAGTTGCGCGGCGCGGGTAGAGCCAGTAGCGGCGGTCCTCATCATCGGGTCCAGGTCGGGGATGCCGGCAATGCTCGCAGCCCCGTCCGGGATCCCGTGCTCTGCGGGCGGACAGCAGCCGTTGCCGCCGGCATTCCGCGCAGGCGACGAGAACGGGCGGTTCTACCGTGCGCGGGCGGGCGGCGACAGCCACCGGCCGCTAGGTGGCCTTGCCCGGTTCCGTCGGCGGGCGTTCCAACTCGCGAGTCGCGTCCTCGGCCGGCCACAGTTGCCGAATACGCGACGGGGCCTAAGACTGGCGACGTGGAGTCGCCGGAAACACGCTACGCCAGGAGCGGGGACATCTCGATCGCGTACCAGGTCGTCGGCGCCGGTCCATTCGACCTCGTCTTCGTGCCTGGGTTCGTCTCGCACCTCGAGCTTCGCTGGACGCTGCCAGCGATGGCGCACGGACTCCTTGGGCTCGCTGAGTTCTCTCGTCTAATCGTCTTCGACAAACGCGGAACGGGGATGTCCGACCACGTTTCTGGTACGCCGACGCTCGAGGAACGCATGGACGATCTTCGGGCGGTGATGGATGCCGCCGGCTCTCACCGCGCCGCGGTGTTCGGCGTCGTGGAAGGAGCGCCCATGAGCGCCCTCTTCGCCGCGACGTACCCTGACCGCACCGCCGCGCTGGTACTCCGGAGCGGCTTCGCGCGCACGTTGTGGGCTCCTGACTACCCGTGGGGACGGACGGAACAGCACTATCGTGCGGATGTCGAGCGCGAGCGACGGATCCACGGATCACGCTCCGAAGCCGAGGCCTTCGTCCGCGATCAGGCGAACTGGGCGGAGGCCGACATTCCGTCTGTCGTGAACTACTTCCGCTGGTCGGCGAGCCCAGGCACGCTCGACGCGCTCGCCCGCATGAATCGCGAGATCGACATCCGTCACGTCCTCCCTGCGATTCGCGTACCGACACTCCTCCTGCACGGAACCGAAGATCGAATCGTTCCGATGGAGGCCGCTCGCTGGATGGCAGACCGAATCCCAGGCCTCGCTCGTCTTGTCTCAGTGTCGGCCTCCCACATGCACTTCGGCCGCGGCACGGACGCGATGAACGCGGAGGTGCGGGCATTCCTGACCGAACTCGACGAGTCGGAGAGCTGGTCGGCGTCAGCCCCTGATCGGGTGCTCGCCACAGTGCTGTTCACGGACATCGTGGACTCCAGTCGAACCGCAGCGGCGCTCGGTGACCGGGCTTGGCGGGAGCTACTCGAGCAACATCACGCGCTCGTCCGAACGAGGCTGATGCGCTTTCGGGGAGTCGAGGTCGACACTGCAGGTGACGGCTTCCTCGCGAGCTTCGACGGGCCTGCCCGTGCAATTTCGTGCGCGTGCGCGATCGTCAAAGGCGTGCGTGACCTCGGGATCGAGGTGCGCGCGGGTCTCCACACCGGCGAGTGCGAGATCGTCGATGGAAAGGTTGCCGGTATTGCCGTCCACACCGGCGCGCGCGTGGCATCGCTGGCCGACGCCGGCGAGGTTCTGGTTTCCCGAACCGTCAAGGACCTTGTCGCAGGCTCCGGTATCGATTTCGAAGACCGAGGCGAGCAGACACTCCATGGAGTACCTGGAGCGTGGCATCTCTACGCGGTGACGAACGCCGCGGCGATGACCTAGCTCGAGCGAAGACGTCCCGTCGGCCGTGCGCTAGTTCAGCCCGCCCGCCGCGAGCTCCCGCTCCTCGATCCGCTTCATCCGCGACTAACGAGTACCGTGTCCTCATGGAAGAGGCTGATCGTGAGGTGCTCGAGTTCATCGGCGATCCGGGCAAGACGGCCGAGCAGGTTTCCGACCGCTTTCCAGCGTTCGACTTAGAGCGCCTCGTTCGAGCCGAACTAGCTCGGCCGCGTCGGACCAACCCGGTCAGGTCGCAGTCGCGCCACACTCCGGCGGACGAGCACACGTTCTACGTGCTCACGTCTCGCGGAGCCGAGGCAATCGGCCTCGCTCCGTACACGCTTCACTCCGACTGAGCTGCTGCCCTAGTTCAGCCCGCCGGCATCCAGCTCGCGCACGTCGATTCGCAGATACTTCGCGAGCTGAGGATCTTCGCCGCGAACCTCCTCGATGAACCGCTCCGCGTCCTCGCGGCGGATGAACGTCTCGACGCCGTCGCCGAGCGGGGATGCCGGAGAGAAGGAGTCGTCGACGATGGCGTAGATGATCACGGCAGGAATGATGTCGGAAGGTCGGGCTCGGCGACTACGGCTCGTAGGCTGACGCGCTACCATTCGTTTCCCCACGTAGCTCCTCCTCCGCCCTGACTGCATTCAGCACGAGCCATCGCGTCAGAGACGAGCGGAGAGAGAGATGCTTGTGCCCAGAATGGCGATGTACTTCACCGGTGAGGGGACTGAGTACCGCCTCAGCGAGAAGCTGCCCAAGGTCGGTGACGTGCTGAAGCGCAACGGCGACGACTGGGTCGTCGTGGTGATCGACGAGCAGCAGTACGGCGCGAGCGTCGTCAAGCTCCGGCCGGGACTCAAGCCCGCCTAGCGCCGCGAGGCGGCTGTACGACCGCCCGCAAGCCCGGATGAGCCCGACTCGGGAACGTCGCCCCGAACCTCCTCCACGAACCGCTCGGCATCCTCGCGGCGGATGGAAGTCTCGACGGCATCGCCGAGTGGGTAGTCGAGGCTTGAGCGGACATCAATGATCGCGTAGACGATCAAAGTTCACGCGCTGACGCGGCGGACTCGGGCACGCCGCACGTACATCACGCTGAGCACGATGAGCACGAGCGCGAGTATCAGGGGGACGAGCGTCCAGAAGATCGGGAGTGCCCCGACTATCGCCCCGACAGATACGAGTGTCGCGCCGGCCGGGATGCTGACCTCGAGCAACTCCTTGAGGCCGCTTTGCTGGAGGCGGAGACGGCTGTTGCGGCTGCCGGGACGAAGGCGACGACCACATGACGGGGCACGCAGTAACTCACTGATGTCCGAGTACCCGGCGATGAGGGACCCCAACCTCGGTGCTCGCGAGGGGAGGTACGTGCCACCTGCAGTCTGCCCAGCGCAATCTCGTCGCTCCGAATCTCGAAACTGATGTATGCAGGCTGCGGGTTTTTGAGCCTCGGTCATCTTGAGTGGCGCTGCGTAAAGAGCGTCAGACCGGCTGGACGAGCCAGCCGAATCGTTCCGTGACGAGGTTGGGATCAGACATGTGGCCGCCCTGTTCATCGATGACGGCCTCGGCGTTGGGCACGTTGTGAGCGAGCCACTCGCCATGCTGGCGCGGCACGAGCGCGTCGGTCAGGCCGTAAAGGATGCGGGTCGGGACGCGGATCTCCGTCACCTCGAAGCCCCAAGGTTGGATCAAACAGAAGATGTCGTCGACATAACCCCAGACGCCTTGACGGAACGCCTCGTTGATCCCGTTCCGAATCGCCTCGTGCCGCTCGGGGCTCGCCATCACGGCACGGTCAGCCTCGGAGAGCTCTACCGCGTCGCTGATCACCTTGGAAGGATCGTCCGCTACCCGTTCGAGCATCCCAGCCGCCGTTCGCTCGATCTCGCGTGCGAGGACGTCTTCGCCCTCCAGTGCCCAGCCCAGCTCCTCGATGTTCACTGCGTCCATGCCCGCGAACCAGTCGAAGCCAGGCATGTCGAACGGCGCGACCCCCGCTCCACAGGCGGCTCTCGTCACCCGCTCGGGCAGACGTGCGGCAACCGCCAGGCTGTGCGGCCCGCCCCAGGAGCCGCCGCTCACGGCGAACCGATCGATACCGAGGCTGTCTGCGATCGCGGAAACGTCAGCGACGCTGTCCACCACCCGCCGGCCGCTGAAGCGATCGGAGCCGCCATAGCCGGGCCGGTCGTAGGTGATCACGCGCGCTCCGACACTCGCATACGCGCTCGCGTCGGCCTGTCCGACAAAGCGCGAGCCCGGCGTGCCATGAAGCAAGAAGGCCGGGAACCCACCCGGATCGCCCCACTCAGCGATCGTCAATGAGCGCCCATCGGCCGCCGCCACCATCTGCGTGCCAGACGCCCCAGCCATGGACGGCATCATCTTGCGCCGTGTTCATGGTGGCAAGCTCGTACTCGTCAGGGGACATTCCCGCACACTCGGGCAGGCGACAGCAACTACGCGCGACAGCCGCGCTACCGCCCGACTTCTAGAACCGGCCGAGCGGCTCGAAACACGTGCTCGTAATATTGCCGACCACCGGGGGCCAAGCGGTTCAGATCACTCTCGCATGAGGTTCGACTTACCTAGCGACGGGAGAGCTTCGCTCAATACGGAAATCAGTCCCGTGGACCGTCAGCTCACCCAGATCGGCAACGAGGGCTTGTACCAGCGGCGTCTTCATATCAGCGTCCATCGCAGCCTGGTTGGGAAACGTCTCAATGAAGTACAAGACCGTTTCGTCATCGGAATCGACAGTCACGACGCTCGTCCCTCCGAGAGCTTCGACATCTGGGCGCAGCTCGACCATACGCCGGGCAAGCTCGGCCTGCTTCCCCGGCTTTGCCTGGAATCGAACATTGATGTGAATCGCTTGAGTTATCTCGTCCTCTCGAATTGTCAATGGAGTTCAGCGGAGGTCGTAAGCGTAAGGCCTAGCGACCGATCCCCGTCAGGAACACCACCGAACACTCGCACGAATTCGTCATGTGACATTCCCGAACACTGGCGCATATGACGGTGCGACCTCCGCGTCGGCACGGACGCTGCGCCCGTCCCTCGGATCAGCCTGTCGCGCTCGTAATGGCCTGAAGAACGATGGCTGCGATCTCGTCAGGCTTCTGGTAGGGCACCCCTACCCCATCTAAAAAGAGAGACCCCGACCAAAACGCGCCGGGGGTCCAAAGTGCTACCGGCCCGCGGCGGGCACGTGTTGCCCTCGATGCACGAGAAGCCTCTGAACACACACCCGCCGCGCCTCACATACCCACGCAGCGGGGGTGTCAACCAGCCGATACCGTCTGCGCATGGGCGCCCTGATGGTGGACGGCTACCGGATCGAGCCCCTGAGCGTGCGGACGTGGGATGCGTTCGCGGATCTGGCCGAGCGGCACAACGGTGTGTGGGGCGGTTGCTGGTGCACGTACTTCCACCGCCACCCGGACACCGTTGAGGAGCGCAGGGCGCTCGGCCATCGCGAGTTCAAGCGGCGTCTCGTCGAGGCCGGACGTGCGCACGCCGCGTTGGTATTCGACGGTGATGTCGCGGTCGCATGGGCCCAGTTCGGGACGGTCCCAGAGCTATGGAACATCCACCACCGCAAGGAGTGGGAGCAGGGCGTCGCCCGGATGCCGGACTACCGGATCACGTGCCTGTTCGTGGACCGCGGATACCGGCGCGCGGGAATGGCCGCGGTCGCAGTACGGGGTGCGCTGGCGCTGATCGCCGCGGCGGGAGGCGGCCTCGTCGAGGCGTACCCGCACGACCTGCCCGAGGGCAAGAAGACCTCGGCATCGTTCCTCTACAACGCCACCCGGACCATGTACGAGCGGCTCGGGTTCAGCTACGAGCGCTCCAAGGGCAAGGGCAACTGCGTGATGAGCGCGGTGGTCCCGGCCGCCACGTCGTGACAGGCGCACGTCCCTTTCCGCGGGGAGGCCACGATGTTCGCCCGCCCGCCCCGCGACCAGGCCCCGACCTTTCGAACACGTTCGAGGGGGTGGGGGTAGGCTCGCTAACACTTTCCTATTACGCGTGCGCGCGAGAGAAAGTGGTTGGTGCTCCCGAGTGGGGTCTCGGCAAGTAGGCCCCGAGCGTTGCGCACTGTTCGACGGGGAGGGGGGCTCTCGGCCGTTTCGGCATGTGCCCCGACTAACCCGTGCACCGGCATGCAACGTCGGAGGTCGCTCGGAATCCTCGATCAGCAAACGCCTTCTATAGGCGTGTCAGGCCGATGTCAGATCTGGGCGGTTCTTCAGGCGGATCGAGCGCGACGGTTGTAAGCCGCGTTCGGTCGAGGAGCGCGCGTGGTATCGCGCACTCCGGAGTGGAAGTACATCAACGTTCGCCGACTCTTCCTCTTCGTCGAGGAGTCCATCGATTAGGAGACCCACTGGGTTGTGTTCGGGCCGAACGACGAGCCGCTCCGAGCCCACCAATGACACAGGACGACATCAACCACGGGCGACTGATCTGCGTTATCGGCGTCGCGCCCGTCACGCCGGCGAAGTTCGTGATCTTCCGGATCCGGGTGTCTATCAGCCGGCGACTCGTGCCGACCAGATCAGCAGATCGAGGATCCGCACCTCGGTGAGGTCGTGGCCCCGCCTCACGAGCTCCCGCCGGGTCGCGCGCAGCGCCCTGCGATTGAGGTCGAGGTCGCGCTTGTAGCCGCGGACGAGCGCGAGCGCGCGTTCTGCGAACGGAGCGTCTGCTCCGAGGTCATCGTGGGCCAGGTACGTCTGGACGACGCTGTCGAGCATGGGGACGAGCGCGGGGCGTTTCGGATGAAGAGCCTTCGTCATCTTCGAGAGACCGATCCCGCGGATGTCTGCGAACGCGTCGAAGAGTTGCCCCAATGGCTGCCAGGGCACCAGCCTTCCTGTCCCGGCCAGCGAGACACCGGGAGCAATGGCCAGCAGTGCGAGCTCGATCGCCCGACGGCGCTCGAGGGTGGCCGCGATCTCGGCCGCCGAGATGCGAGCGCCTCCGCGGTTCGCCAACCTCAAGTCAGACTCATCGAATGAGGACGAGGCATCGCCGGCCTCGAAGCGCCATGACTCGAGGTATCCGCTCACAACCTGCAGGGGATCCTGGATCTCGATCTCGTCCCGGAGGCTGACTGGCGTGATCGACCTCGTCTTCACGCAGGCAGGCTAGGCGGGCCAGGGGGGCGCGCGGCGAGAGATCGACCTCCCTCCCGAGCGGACTGACGGCGAGTGATGAGTAGACGCGCCCAGAGCGGGCCCCGACCCTCGGCTCGCGTCCGCGGGGGTGTGGGCTACCTCACCTCTATTACGCGTGCGCGCGAGAAAACGTTGGTGGGCGCTCCTGCCGAGGGCAGAGGTGGCTTGAATCCGTCATCGCATGCCAGTAGGCGCGAGGCTACCGCCGTCGGAAGGTTGACCGCGTTTGGACGTCGTGGTTGACTCGTCACGGGTCCCCAGCCGCGACGAGCAAGAGGAGCTCGATGGGCCTGCTCTCCAGGATGTCGTATCGGCTCGACCAGCGTTTCGGCTGGGATCGCTTGCCGCGGCCGATGGGCGTCCTCACGTTGATCGGCATCCGGCAGCGGCTGCGGGAGCGCAATCTCTATGACACGGGCACCGGCGTGCCGCTGACCTCCATCCCCGGCAGGCGACGATGCGCATCTGACCGCGCGAACGTTGGACGGCAGCTACAACGACCTCTCCGATCCGGCCATGGGAGCGATCGGCGCGCGGTTCGGGCGCAACGTCCCCATCGAACGAACGTGGCCGGAGCCGGAGCCGGCCATCCTCACGCCGAATCCACGCACCGTCAGCCGCGAGCTGCTGACACGCGAGCGCTTCATCCCCGCGACGACGCTCAACGTCCTCGCGGGCGCCTGGCTCCAGTTCGAGGTGCACGACTGGTTCAGCCACGGCAAGAACGAGGAGCGCGATCCGTGGCAGGTCGAGATCGAGGGCGACGACTCGTGGTCCGAGCGGCCGATGCGCATTCAACGTACCCGCCGGGATCCCACCCAGACCGGCGATGGGCCACCGACGTTCGTCACCGCCGATAGTCACTGGTGGGACGGCTCGCAGATCTACGGGAGCGAGAGGGGCTTCGCCGCGGCGCTACGCGCGAACGAAGACGGCAAGCTGCGCGTCGACGCGGACGGGTTGCTGCCACGCGATCTCGAGCAGCACGTCGACCTCACCGGCGTGGCAGCCAATTTCTGGCTCGGGCTCGCCGTCCTGCACACCCTGTTCACGCTCGAGCACAACGCGATCTGCGATCGACTGCGGGCGGCGCATCCGACCTGGTCGGATGATCGGCTTGTTCGACACCGCACGCCTCGTCAACGCCGCGCTGATGGCGAAGATCCACACGGTCGAATGGACTCCCGGGATCATCGCCCATCCGACGACGGCGTGGGGGATGCGCGCGAACTGGTGGGGCGTTCTCGGCGAGGGCTTCAGGCGCCGCGTCGGCCGCCTCGGCGCCAGCGACGTCCTGAGCGGCATCCCGGGCTCACCCACGGACCACCACGGCGTGCCCTACTCGCTGACGGAGGAGTTCGTCGCCGTCTACCGCATGCACCCGCTCTTGCCCGATGACTACGTGTTCCGTTCGCACGAGAACGACGCCGTACTCCAGGAGCGGACGTTCCCCGAGATCGGCGTTCTCAACGTGCGCGCGCGGCTCGAGGAGCTCGGGATGGCGAGCAGCCTCTATTCGTTCGGCCGCGCGCATCCGGGCGCGATCACGCTCCACAACTACCCGCGCTTCCTTCAGAACCTCGAAAGGCCCGACGGAACGACGATCGACCTGGCTGCGACGGATGTTCTTCGCGTCCGCGAGCGCGGCGTTCCGCGGTACAACGACTTCCGCCGCTACTTCCACCGGAAACCCGTGCGCTCCTTCGAGGAGCTCAACCCGAAGCACGCCGACGAGCTGCGCCGGATCTACGGTGACGTCGAGCAGCTGGACTTGATGATCGGCCTCTACTCGGAGCCGCTGCCCGCAGGCTTCGGGTTCAGCGACACGGCCTTCCGCGTCTTCGTCCTCATGGCCTCACGCCGGATCAAGAGCGACCGCTTCCTGACGCGCGACTTCACGGAGCGCGTCTACACGCGCGAGGGCCTCGACTGGGTGAACGAGACGAGCATGAAGACCGTGATCTTGCGCCACTTCCCGGAGCTCGAGCCCGCGCTCCGTGACGTCGCGAACCCGTTCGCCCCGTGGCGGTCGGTGGCGACGTGACCGAGCTGGCTCCCGGCGTCCACAGTCTTGGCGGCACGAAGGGCGGGCGCGTGCGCGCGTTTCTTCTCGACCACGGCGAGCTGACGCTCGTCGACACGCTCTTCGAAGACGATGCGCGCGGCGTGCTCGCGGCGATCGGCGCCCTCGGCCGCAGCCCGCGCGATCTCACCCGGATCGTGCTCACGCATGCCCATCGCTCGCACCTCGGCGGTCTGGCTGCCCTCAAGCGGGAGACGGGAGCCAAGGTCCTGGCGCACGAGTGGGAGGCGGACATCATCAGCGGCGACCGTCGTGCGCAACCGGTCACCCTGCGCCCGATGCAGTCGCTCCGTCTGGTGCCTTTCCAGCTCGGGCTCAGATTCGGGCGGCCAAAGCACGTTCCGTGCCCCGTCGACGAGGCGGTCGGCGAGGACGACGAGGTCGGCCCCTTGCAGGTGCTGCATGCGCCGGGCCATACGCCCGGCCACCTCGCGTTCTTCTGGCCCGAGCGCGGCGTGCTGCTTGCAGGCGACGCGATCGCGACCTGGCCCGAGCTCTGTCCCGGCTGGAAGCCGTTCACGCTCAACGCCAAGCAGCAGGCCGACTCGCTCCGCCGCATGGCGGCCCTCGACCCTCGGGTCGTCGGCGTCGGCCACGGTGACGCGATCACCGAGAACGCAGCCGAGCGTGGTCCATCGCCTTCTGCCCTAGCGCGCTCAGATGTTCTCCGCCACCAGGCCCCCAGAACACACCCGGTCGTCTTGGAAGGGTGGGAGTCCCCTAGCGTGCGCGCGCGCGCGCGGGAGACGTCACGATGCGCGTGCGGGGGGCCTGCGGGTTCGCGGCGTGGCCGACTACCGCGAGCTCATGAAGCGCTCGACGTACACCGGGGAGCGAGTCCCCTGATGGCATGTCCCGAACGGCCATCTTGCGCGTCGCCCTCACGCCGCGCATCGTTCTCTAGTTGACACTCCGGCGGCGGGCTGCCATCGTGGCGGCTCGTTGCTGGGATTCCCCAGCCCGAGGCGAAGGGAGGTCATCTATGCAGATTGCATGCTCGATCGACGCGAGTTGGCCTCTCGCCTTCGCGTAGAGCCTCCGCGGCGATCTCCGGCGCCACTTGGCGCTCGAGGGCGGCTACGACGTCCGTCCTTTTCGCGACAGAGGGAGAGACTTTAGTGTTAGCACTTCCCCAGCTCGGCGGCGTCGACTTCCGGATGTTCCGGGGGCCGGCGGATTACGCCGACTTCGCCCGCATCATCACCGCCTCGGCGCGCGGCGAGGGGGAAGACCGCGTCGAGACTGCCGAGGGAATCGCATCGGGCTACGAGCATCTCAACCGCTGCGATCCCACGCGGGACCTCTTGGTCGCCGAAGTCGACGGGCTCGCGATCGCGTACAGCCGGGCCTCGTGGGATCAGGAGCCGGATGGGCCGCGCATCTACCGGCACGTCTGCTTCGTTGACCCGGAGTACGGCGGCCGTGGGATCGGTGGCGCGCTCTTCGCATGGAACGAAGCCCGCTTGCGGGAGATCGCCGCAGAGCATGACGTCGCCGACAAGCTCTACGAGGCCTGGGTTGGCGACCGAAACGTCGCTGCGACTGCCCTCGTCCGTGGCGCCGGCTACGAGGCGATCACCTACGCAGCCGACATGGTTCGGGCCTCGGTCGACGACCTCCCCGATCACCCGCTCCCCGAAGGTCTCGAGATCCGCCCGGTCACCGAAGACCAGCTGCGCGAGATCTGGGAGGCGGACATCGAGGCTTTCCGCGACCACTGGGGCTATGTCGAGCAGACCGAGGCCGACTACGAGCGGTTCCTCGCGTTCCCATACCACGATCCGACACTCTGGAAGATCGCCTGGGACGACGAGGGGGTCGCCGGCCAGGTGAAGTCGTTCATTGACACCGCTGAGAACAACGAGCATGGCCGTGCGCGCGGTTGGACCGAGGCGATCTCGACATCGCGGCGCTGGCGTCGCCGCGGCGTCGCGAAGGCCCTCATCGTCGAGTCGATCCGCGAGCTCGCCGCGCGCGGGATGACCGAGGTAGCGCTCGGCGTCCACACCGAGAACCCGAACGGGGCGTACGACCTCTACGCCGGCCTCGGCTACGAGGTCGTCAGAACGATGACGACGTACCGCAAGCCTCTGCGGTAGCGTCAGCTGTCCCTGCTCTGTGTGAGATTGCCGGCGCGAGGGGCGTCCGTCGGCGAACGCGTCGCGCGCCTAGCGACCGTTCTCTCGCCGCAGGAGCTCGGCGATCGGATCGAAGGCCGAGCTTATGGGCTGCTGAAGGTGCTGATCCCGGAGGTGAGTTTGTGACGGAGGCGGTCGCGGCACGCTCCAAGTAGACGTTGGTCGAGCGCTTGCCCGACGCGCAGGGTGCTCGTGGGTCGACGTCAGCTTCGCTTCAGCTCGGCCGCGGTCATGGTGACCTCGCCGTTCTCGTCGACCGACACGACGTATCGGTTGGCGCCGCGCGCTCGAAACCGACTCAGGACCGACTTCTTCTCGACGACGATCGCGTGGGTGTCCGTATGCGTCTCGATTTCGAAGCCCTCCTCGAGCTTGGACTCCAAGAACACGTCGAGAGCGTTCTTCCTTCCACCCGTCGGATCGATCTCTCCAGCCACCACGCCTTCCCTTCGAGGCTAAGAACCCTTGCGCCTGTGAGCAGACGCCGGGACTCGTTTCTCTTGACAGCCGCCCAGCCTAGGCGCCGGCGATCACCACCAACCGAACTGGCACTCCGTCCACGCTGCGCTTCGATACGTCGGCTGTCGCCTTCGACTCGACGAGCCCTTCCTCATCTTCCGGCCGCACCGCGACCACGATCTCGTCTGCGGCGAAGGTCGCGAGCGCGTCTCGGATCGCCAGTTCGACGTTGGCTTCCCCAGCGACAGCCTCCACCGTCTCGCCCGGAAGCTGCTCAGCCGTGCTTTCGGCCACGCGCTCGGCATGACTGAATGCGCGCTGATCGTTTGCAAGCCAGTCGAGGACCCCCTGCCGGACTACGGGCACGACGACCTTGATCATGTCGGCGTCGCCGACCTGGGCTCGGAGGGCCGCTTCGGCATGCTCAACCGTGCTGACGACCAGAACCCTTCGCACACATCAAGCCTAACCCCAGCCCGTCCGACCTAAACGACGGGCTCGCCCGAGATTGCGCTGATGACCGACGCGCCGCGAACGGCGACCGTCCGCACCACGTCGCCGGTGACCGCGCGACGCGTAAGGGGTTCACGGCGTTGCTCGAGACGTCGCCCAGGATTCAGCGCAAGATCAGCAAGGCGCTTGCTGACCGCTGCGCGCCCGCCGCTCTTTAACTCGGGCATCGTGCGACTGCGGGGCGCGCCTCGGGTTCCCACCGCGCGAGCTTCGAGCGTAGAGCCTCGTCTCCGTGGTCGCCGAATGCGCTGATTTGCTTGCGCATACGAGATCCCGAAGATGAACTTCATGTCGTCCCACGCCAGGGAATCGACCTCGGCCGCAGTGGTTGGCATCCGCGGCTGGGAGACCTCGGCCTCACCAACGTGCGCGCGCGTGCGCGTCATGAGCCGATCGTCGTTGCGTCCGGTCGCCCCCAGGCAGCAGCGCGGCGAAGCTGCTCGTCGAGCGGGACGAGCGGGAGCTGGAACGTCGCGACACCGTCGTCGGTGCTGACCACATTGTCGCCGGCCTCGAGCATCCTCAGCAGGTCGCGGGTGAGCGGGATGTTCCCGGGCAGGCGCTCCGTCACGAGCGCGTTCAGCCGCATGAAGGCCATCGGCATATGCACGCTCGGCCGCCTGACCTCGAGCGCCTTCTTCAGCCGTTCCCAGAACTCGTTCCAGGACACCTGATCCGGCCCGCCGAGCTCGAAGACGCGGTTCGCGGCCTCGGGCTTGTCGACGCCCGCGGCGAAGTAGGCGGCCAGGTCGTCGATCCAGATCGGCTGGATCTTCTGAGTGCCCTCGCCCATGATCGGCGTCACCGGCGCGCGGGCGAGCTTGCGGAACGTCGGCAGGATGCCGCCCTCTCCGCTGAAGACGAAGCTCGGCCTGAAGATCACGTGCTCCAGCCCCGAAGCCCGGAGGTCCTGATCCTGGGTCCATTTGGCGTTGTAGTAGGGGACGAGGTTCTTCGTCTCCTCGCTTACCCCAAGCGCGCTCATCGACACGAACCGGCGGACGCCGGCCTCCTTCGCCGCCCCGATCAGCGACCGTGTCCCCTGGATCATGACCCGCTGGAACTCCTCCTTTCGGCCCTGTCGGATCGCGACCAGGTGCACGACCGCGTCGCGGCCCGCCACGGCCCGTTTCAGGCTCTCCGGGTCGGTCATGTCTCCTTGGACCGCCTCCTGGCAGCGGATGCGGGCCTTGCTCCACGAGCCGGCCTTGCGCTCGAGCACGCGCACCTCGTGGCCGGCGTCGACGATCGCGTTCGCGACGCTCGGCCCGATGAAGCCTGTCGCTCCGGTGACGATGACCTTCACACGGTCTCCCGGTCGAAGTTTTCCAGTTGCGGCTCGGCGATGATCTGCTACTCCTCGGGCGCGTTCGGCCAGTAGGCCGCGAAGATCTCATAGGTCCGGCGCCCGAGCACGTAGCCGCCCGCGCCGGCGATGCTCCCTCGCCCCGGTCTTTCTACGCGCTTGCCGGGGTGGAGCCCTTTCTCCCATTGCCGAGCCTCGCGCGTGCGCGCGTGCGCGCGAGGTCGAAGGCGCCCGACGCTGCGCACCCGCCGCCGGCTTCCAGGCCCCGCTTCAGGTGGATTCTGCGAGGGGGAGGGGGCGGGCCGTCGTCGGTACCTGAGTGCCGACACGCAACGCCGGGACTCACACCTGGACCCGTGCGGCTGCATCGACTCCAACGGATCCGATGCCCGCCGAGTCCGGCATCGCAGCCCAGTAAACGTGGTCCAGCAACGCGGACGGCTAGCCGAGCGTTTTCTCGCGGATAGGGGCCAGCCACAGTTACCGCTTGCTGGCGACGATCCGCGCCGGCGCCCCACGCGCCCCGCGGTTTTGCGCGCCCTCCTTGCAGCCGTCCGGCCACTGCGCTAGCCTGCCCGACTTCACGTGTCCGCCGAAGGGTGCGTGGAACGGCACTGATGCCTCAGGTCTCCGGGAGACCTGGGGCTTTTTTCATGGTCCGGAAGGGAGGCGGCATGAAGCAGCGAGGACGGCGGCGATGATCAAGGTCGAGGCAGTCGTGATCCGCGAGCGCGTCGAGACGGTGATCGACGCCGTGGAGGCGGAGACGGGACACGTCGGCGTGACGGTCGTCGAGGCGATCGGCCACGGACGCCAGCGGGGCATCACCCACGAGTACCGGGGGCGGATCTTCGAGTCCCGCTTCCTCCCCAAGGCGGTTCTCACCTTCGTGGTCCGGGACGACGTGGCGGATGAGGTCGTAGAGGCGATCGTCGACGCCGCCCGCAGCGGCAACGAGTCGGGTGACGGGATCGTCTGGACGACCCCGGTCGGCAACGTCACGCACAACCGGACGGGCAGGTCGCTCGAGGAGGTGGAGGTCGGATGACTCGAGATCAGTTGGCGATCGCGACGAGCACCGTCTGGGTGATCCTGGCGGCGATCCTCGTGATGTTCATGCAGGCCGGGTTCGCATTCCTCGAGGCGGGCCTGACGCGGATGAAGAACGTCGGCCACATCGCGGCCAAGAACGTGCTGATCTTCGCCTTGGCGTCCGTCATCTACTTCGCCGTCGGATACGGCCTCGCGTTCGGCGATGGCGGCAACGGCTTCGTCGGAGGCTCCGGGTTCATGCCCTCGACCGAGGAGCTCCTGACCGTCGGAGAGGCACCGTTCTCGTGGTTCGGGGCCATCCCGGCCGCGGCGGGCTATCTGTTCGAGGTCGTGTTCTGCGCCGTCTCGCTCGCGATCGTGTGGGGTGCGATGGCCGAGCGCACGAAGCTCTGGGTCTACTTCGCGTTCGGCGCGATCTTCACTCTCGTCTACTCCGTCGTCTCGCACTGGGTCTGGAGCCCCGACGGGTGGCTCTTCTCCCTGGGCATGCAGGACTTCGCCGGGTCGACCGTCGTCCACTACCAGGGCGCTCTCGCGGGGCTCGCGGGCGCGATTCTGCTCGGCCCGCGCATCGGGAAGTTCGGCGCGGACGGCAAGCCGAACGCGATTCCCGGACACAACATGGCGTTCGTCACGCTCGGCGTGATCATCCTCTGGTTCGGATGGTTCGGGTTCAACCCCGGCTCGACGCTGAGCGTCGACTACGGCGGCGTCGGCTTCTTCGCATACGTCGCCCTGAACACGAACATCGCCGCGGCGGCGGGGGTCCTGGGCGCCGTGCTCACGTCGTGGCTCGTGATCAAGAAGCCCGACCTCTCGATGATGCTGAACGGCGCCGTGGCCGCGCTCGTCGCGATCACGGCCGCCTGCGCGTTCGTCGCCCCGTGGGCGGCGATCGTGATCGGAGCCGTTGCGGGCGCGATCGTCGTCGTCGGCGTCCTCGCGGTCGAGCGGATCGGGATCGACGACCCGATCGGCGCGATCGCAGCGCACGGCATGGCGGGCGTATGGGGCACGCTTGCGGTTGGTTTCCTCGCGTTGCCGTCGCAGGCCGAGAGGCTGGCCACCGGTTCCGCCGGTCTCTTCTACGGAGGAGGCTTCCACCAGCTCGGCGTGCAGGTCCTCGGCCTCGCCGCCGTGGGCGCGTTCACCTTCACGATCTCGTTCGGCGTCCTCTGGGTGATGAAGGTGACGGTCGGCATCCGCACGGACGCGGAGACCGAGACGGCAGGCCTCGACATCTCCGAGCACGGGATGTGGGGCTATCCCGAGTTCTACATCCCCGTGCCGGGAGGCTACGGCACCGAGTCGCACGGACACCTCGGCGTCGCACCCGCGGCGGGCCGTCATGCCGCCGTGCCAGTGCATGCAGCCGTCGTCTTGCCCGACGCGCTGCAGTAGGCAGGAGGGCCTGCCCGCCGCCGCCCTCCGCGGCGGGCCGGGCCCTCCGACCAGGCCCCACCGCGTGATGATCGCGAGGGGGTGGGGTACCCTGCCGCCCGGTCGACTGCCGCGCGCGTGCGCGCGCAGGCAGACTGGACTCGGCTTCATCCCGCCGCGGGCCGCCAGGCCCCAACCCGACGAGCACTTCGACGGAGGTGGGTACCGTCACACCTCTATTGCGCGTGCGCGCGCGAGGGAATAGCCAGCCTTATCCGCGGCGCCCGGCCGTGTTTTCGGCGGGTGGTGCGCCTAGACTCGGCGCGTGCCGACCTGTCCTTCCTGCGGCAAGGAGCTGCCGGGGGAGTTTCCGTTCTGTCCTTTCTGCGGGGCGCGGCTGACCGAGCAGCCGGGGGTCGAGGAGCGCAAGGTCGTGACCGTTCTCTTCTGCGATCTCGTCGGCTTCACCGCCGCTTCCGAAGCGGTCGATCCCGAGGACGTTCGCTCCCGCATCCGTCCCTACCACGCCCGACTGCGCCGGGAGATCGAGCGTTACTCGGGGACGGTGGAGAAGTTCATCGGGGATGCGGTCATGGCCGTCTTCGGAGCGCCGGTGGCCCACGAGGACGACGCCGAACGCGCCGTCCGCGCCGGCCTGCGCATCTTGGAGGCGATCGACGATCTGAACGCAGAAGACCCGGCGCTCTCGCTGCACGTGCGGATCGGGATCAACACGGGCGAGGCCGTGGTCGCCCTCGACGCCCGCCCGGAGATGGGGGAGGGGATGGTATGGGGCGACGTCGTCAACACCGCCTCCCGCCTGCAGGGGGCGGCGCCGGTGGACGGGATCGCGGTCTCCGAGCAGACGTACCGGCAGACGGAGCGCGTCTTCGACTACGAAGTGCTCGACCCGGTGCTGGTGAAGGGGAAGGCGGAGCCGCTCGTGGTCTTCCGACCGCTCGAGCCGCGCGCGCGCTTGGGTTCGGACATCACCCGCACGCATGCGACTCCGCTCGTCGGGCGCGAGCTCGAAAAGCCGCTCCTGATCGGCACCTTCGAGCGCGCGGCGCAGCACCGCTCCTGCCAGCTGGTGACGATCGTGGGCGAGCCGGGGGTAGGGAAGAGCCGCCTCTGCGCCGAGCTCCTCGCCCACCTCGAGGAGCGGTCGGAGCTCACCCGCTGGCGGCAGGGGCGGTGCCTGCCATATGGGGAGGGCATCGCCTTCTGGGCGCTCGGGGAGATCGTGAAGGCGGAGTGCGGGATCCTCGAGTCGGACACGCCGGACGAGGCAGACGCCAAGCTCGCACAAGCGCTACCCGCGGACGACCCCGACTTCGCCTGGCTCAAGGCCCGTCTTCAGCCGCTCGTCGGTGCGGGCGGGGCGCCCGCCTCCCGGGAGGAGTCCTTCACCGCCTGGCGCCGCTTCTGCCAGTCGCGTGCGGAGGAGCGACCGACGATCCTCGTTTTCGAGGATTTGCACTGGGCGGACGCCGCTCTCCTCGCCTTCCTCGAGCACCTAGCCGACTGGTCGCAGGGGGCGCCCCTGCTCCTGCTCTGCACCGCCCGCCCCGAGCTCTACGAGCAGCACCCATCCTGGGCGACGGGCCTGCGCAACGCGACCACGGTCAACCTCGGCCCCCTCAGCGACGAGGAGACTGCGCGCCTCATCGCGACGCTCCTCGAGGGGGCGGTGCTGCCAGCGGAGACCCAGCGCGCACTACTCGAGCGGGCCGGCGGCAACCCCCTCTACGCGGAGGAGTTCGTGCGTCTGCTCGGCGACCGCGAGCAGCTTGGCGACGTCGTCGCGGAGGTCCCGGACTCGGTGCAGGCGCTGATCGCCGCCCGCCTGGACACGCTGTCGGGAAAGCGGAAGGACCTGCTCCAAGATGCGGCCGTCGTGGGCAAGGTCTTCTGGGCCGGCGCGGTGGCCGAGATGGGCACGCGCGAGCCGCGCGAGGTCGAGCTCGCCCTGGACGCACTCTCCCGCAAGGAGCTCGTGCGTCCCGCCCGCACGAGTTCGATGGACGGAGAGCAGGAGTACGACTTCTGGCACGTGCTGGTCAGGGACGTCTGCTACTCCCAGATTCCCCGCGCCGCGCGTGCGGCCCGTCACCGCGCGGCCGCGGCCTGGCTCGAGAGCCAGGCGGGCGAGCGGCTAGAGGACTTGGCCGACGTGCTCGCCCACCACTACCTGAGCGCGCTCGAGCTTGCCCGCGCCGCCCGCGAAGCAGCGACGGAGGAGCTCGAGGAAGGCGCGATCCGCTTCCTCGCCCTCGCTGGCGAGCGCGCGCTTCCGCTCGATGTCGAACATGCGGAGGCGAGCCTTGCGAAAGCGCTCGCGCTTGCCTCTCCCGGCCACGGCGAGCGCGCTTTCCTGCTCGAGCGCTGGGCGCAGGCGGCACAGCAGCGGAACCAGTTGCAGGATTCCCGGGCGGCGCTCGAGGAGGCACTCGCTCTCTACCGGGAGCAGGGCGAGGCCGTGGCCGCCGGGCGCGTTTTGACTGCGCTCGCGAGCGCGCTCCAGCGCCGGGGTGACCCGCGCCGCGAAGAGGCGGTTGAGGAGGCACTCGCGTTGCTCGAGGCGCAGCCCCCTGGCCCTGACCTCGTCGCCGCCCACGCCGAGCTCGCGTCGGCGCGCTTCGTCCGCGCCGCCTACCCCGAGGCGATCGCGGCCGCCGAGCGGGCGCTCGCGCTCGCAGCCGAGCTCGGCCTGCCGGAGCCAGCACGGGCGCTGGGCTACCGCGGCGGGGCCCGCTGCTACCAGGGACAGCGGCAAGGGCTCGAGGACACGCGCCGCGCGCTCCAGCTCGCGATCGAACAGGGCCATGGCCGCACCGCCGCCATCCTGCACAACAACCTCGCGGTCATCAGCTGGCAGTACGAGGGTCCGCAGGCGGCCTTCGCCGCCTGCCAGGAAGGGATCGACTTCTGCAAGCGGCGCGGCATCGCCGAGTTCGCGCTCTCGATCGCCAGCATGAGCACGACCTTTCTCGCCGAGCTAGGCCGGACAGAGGAGGCGCTGGCCGAGGCCGAGCGGATCGCGGGACATTTGCAGGCAGCCGGGAGCATCGGCTTCGAGACGCGCACGTTGCGGCTGCGCCTGCTCGCCCAACGGGGTGCGCACGAACACGCCCCTCCGGCGGAGGAGCTCGTCGCGGCCGCGCGGAAGAGCCCCGAGACGCAGGACTCCGCGCTCGCGTTCGCAGCCGCCGCCCGGCTGCTGCTTGCCCAAGGTCGAACGCAGGAGGCGATGGCGCTGTTGGTCGAGCTCGAGCAGGTCGCCGGGGTCCGCGCCGACCCCTACTACGCGGCAGCGCTGCCCGCGCTCGTGAACATCGCGCTCGCGCTCGAGGAGCCTGAGCTCGCCGCACGGCTCGTGGACGGCGTCGAAACACCCACACCGCTCGTCGAACATGCGCTCTGTGCCTGCCGCGCCCAGCGCGCCGAAGCCGCCGGCGACGACGCCGAGGCCGCCGTCCTCTACGGCGAGGCCGCCGAACGCTGGCGCGAGTTCGGCAACGTGCCCGAGCGCGCCTACGCCCTCCTCGGCGAGGGCCGCTGCCTCGTCGCGTTCGACAGTTCCGAGGCGGGGGAGCCGCTACGCGAGGCGCGCGAGCTCTTTGCGTCCATGGGCTACAAGCCCTCGCTCGCGGAGACGAAGGCGCTGCTCGGCGAAAGCGAGGCCGCGGCCGTCTAGCAACGGCCCCGCGACTAGGCCCCAACCCGACGAGGACTTCGACGGGGGTGGGTGCCCTCGCACATCTATCACGCGTGCGCGCGCGTGCGCGCGAGGAAGGATAGAAGTGGGCGTTCGAGACGAGCAGCGGCTTCCAGGCCCCGACCACACCGACGCGTTCGCGGGGGTGGGTACCCTCGACACCTCTCTACTACACGTGCGTGTGCGTGATGTCGGCCTCGTCTCCGGCACGCCCTCGGCCGCTACGATCGCCCGGTGGTCCCCGAGGCACCACTCGAGCGCACTGAGCACGGGCTCGCGCCCGCCGGGGAGGGTTGGTTCGTCTTGAACGCTCGCGGGGCGCGCTGGGTTCGCGACGAGCGGTCCGCGTGCTCCGAGTTCGAGGGTAAGACGGAGTTCGACCAAATCGGCATCTTCCTTCGCGTGCTCTCGCGGGGTGGGACGATGGGGATGTACCACTGGGAGGCCGACCAGGAGGACTTTCTAGTGCTGTCCGGCGAGGCGCTTCTCATCGTCGAAGGTGAGGAGCGACCGTTGCGCCGATGGGACTTCTTCCACTGCCCACCCGGGACGGAGCACATCATCGTCGGCGCTGGAGGCGGGCCCTGCGTCGTGCTCGCAGTCGGCTCGCGCGAGCACCAGCGGGGCGAGAACTGGGGCGCCTACACGGTCGATGAAACGGCTCTCCGGCACGGTGCCGGCGTCGAAGAGGAGACGACCGATCGAGCGGAGGCATACGCGCGAGCTCCGAAGGCCGATTGGACCTGGTATCAGGAGGGGTGGCTTCCCGGCTAGCGCCGTTTCGCCGCGCCTTGAGCTCGGCCTCGACGAGCTCGGCGAGCAGCCGCCAAGTTCCGGTCGCCTCGCGTCGACGGCGGCGGTGACGACCTCGGCAAACCCGCGCGGCGAGGGTCGGTTTTCCTTACGTGCGCGCGCGTGCGCGCGAGAGACTTCACGGTCGCGCCGCGCGGCGCCGGGAAGCAGGCCCCATCTGCCTGACATCGCTCGCTCGCTCGCTGACCCACCCCGCGGCCCCCACGGTGAAGGTTGCCTTCCTAGGCGGCTCGATCACGGAGCTGTCGGAAGAGCTCGTTCGCCGCGTTCAGAGGGAGCGCTGCCCTTGCGGAGGCCCCCAGCCCTCAGGCTCCCGGCCCGACGAACACGTTCACGGGGTGGGTACCGGTGCATCCCCAGCCTCGCTGCGCGCGCGCGTGCGCAGCGAGAAGAGGTGGCAGCCGCTCACGTGACCGCGGCGTCTTGTTCGCGAGGGGAAAGCGCACGCCGCTCTGGTCTTCGACGAAGACGCCGCGGTGGCGTGGTGTCAGTACGGCTCTCCGGAGGAGCTTCCACGGATCTAGCCCGGCGCAGGTGCTCCAGCTTGACTGGGCGGAGATGCGGACAAGGCCGCGGATCGCGGGTCGCGAGCGGCGCCTGTACGCCGTCTACGGCCCTGGACGGGCGACGCATACTTGCGGAACTACCGTGCCGGACGTCTACGCGACGATCACCGAGGCTGAGCCAGCCGTTGTCGAGCAGATCGCGGAGATCCTCGAGCTTCGCGCTGCCGATCCGCAGCAGCAGGCGATGCGAGAGGCGTACCTGTCCGAGATCGAGTTCCCTGAGGGCGCGCGCGTTCTCGAGGTCGGGTGCGGCCCAGGCCCCGTCTCGCGCGCCCTCGCTTCGTGGCCGCGCGTGGGCGAGGTCGTCGGTATCGACCCCTCGCCGACCTTCCTCGCGAAGGCGTGCGAACTCGCCGCCGATCTCCAGACGCTTTCCTTCGTGGAGGGAGACGCCCGAACGCTGCCGTTCGAGAGCGGGTCGTTCGACGCAGTCGTTTTCCACACGACGCTCTGCCACGTGCCCGAGCCGGAGCGGGCACTGGCCGAAGCGTTTCGCGTCCTGCGACCGGAAGGCTCGCTCGCGGCCTTCGATGGCGACTACGCGACGACGACCGTGTCCGCGGGCGACTTCGACCCGCTCCAGGCTTGCGCCGATGCATGGGTCGGCTCTTCGGTTCACGACCGGTGGCTCATGCGCCGCCTGCCAAGGCTTGTCGTGGCCGCTGGATTCGACCTCGCGCGTTTCGCGAGTCACGGGTACGTCGAAGCTCCTTCAGGCGGCTACATGCTCACAATCATCGACCGCGGCGCAGCTGCACTTCTGGCTTCGGCACGGATCGACGCCGACGTAGCCGAAGCGCTCAAGGCCGAGGCCCGCCGGCGCTCCGACGCGAGGACGTTCTTCGGGCACATCGCATACACGAGCCTGATCGCACGGAAACCCAGCTAGCTGCGCGCCCACGATCACGAGGCGGCGATGGCGTGACCCAATCGCGATTTCGCGTCGGCAGTTGGTGTGGTCGCGAGCAAGTCGCGGCCGTCGCGCTGACCGGGTAGTTGTGGGCGAGCGCGGATGGCGCCAACTGCGAGTGCGATTGCGAGCTCGGCGCGGGCTCGTTCCGCCGCCTCATCTCCGCCGCTCCCGCTCTACGTGGGGCGGAGGTGTTCGTCGACTTGCGCGCCTCAGCGCCTCAAGCCGGAGTCGTAACTGTTGACGTCGAGCGCGACCGCCGGTCGTACCGACCGGCGTTCTAGGACGGGCGGACGCGAACTCCGCGACACCCTCTCTGTAGAGAGGTGGTCATCGGCTCCTCTCGCGGCTGGTTCTGATTCCTCGATCGGGCTGGCCGAGCAGATCGGCTAGCGGGTGGAACTTTCGCGACGGGAGAGGTCCTTCAGGCGTCATTCGCAAACGCTGGCCCACACGAGCTTCCCGCCTCCTCCGGTACTAACGAGGCGCGAACCCGGCTGCTTTGACCGACCCGAGATCGACGACAGAATCCCGTGGGTTCGCGCCTCAGGCAAGCCCGCAACGGTAGCCGCGGCCGGGTGTTTGACCACGTCGGCATCGCCGTCTCGGACCTCGCGGCCTCCGAGCGCTTCTACCGCACCGTCCTGAGCGTCCTGGGCGTCGAGCCCAGCCATGCGGACGCCGAGCTGCTCGAGTGGGACGACTGGGCCATCGGGCCGGCGGACCGCGAGCACCCGGTGACCCGCTGGCTCCACGTCGGCTTCCGCGCCCGCGACCGCGCGCAGGTCGACGCGTTCTGGCAGGCCGGGATCGACGCGGGGTACCGCGACGACGGCGCGCCGGGGCCGCGCACGCACTACGGCCCCACGTACTACGGCGGGTTCCTGCTCGACCCGAGCTAGACGCGAGCTCCCCGGCGGCGGATGATCATGTCGCGTGAGATCCGACCTCCCGACCGGCACCGTTACCTTCCTTTTCACCGATGTCGAGGGCTCGACGAAGCTGCTACGCGAGCTCGGTGCAGAGACCTACGCAGATGCACTCGCCGATCACCGGCACGTCATCCGGGCGGCGGGCGCTTCACACGGCGGCGTCGAGGTGGACACGCAGGGAGACGCCTTTTTCTTCGCCTTCCCGACCGCATCAGGAGCACTCGCTGCTGCTTCCGACCTGACAGAGGCGCTCGCGCCCGGACCGGTCCGAGTGCGCGTCGGTTTGCATACAGGCACGCCACTCGTCGCGGAGGAGGGCTACGTCGGGCATGACGTCCATCGGGCTTCGCGCATCGCCACCGCCGGCCACGGAGGTCAGGTTCTCGTCTCCGCATCGACCGCTTCGCTCCTCGAGAACGAGCTTCGCGACTTGGGCGAACATCGCTTCAAGGATCTGGCCGCTCCCGAACGCGTCTATCAGCTCGGCGGCGACGAGTTCCCCTCGCTCAAGTCGCTCTACCGCACGAACCTCCCCGTTCCGGCGACGCCCTTCCTTGGACGCGAGCGCGAGCTCGCCGAGGTCGTCACGCTCCTCAACGAGGGCGGTCGAGTGCTAACGCTTACAGGCCCGGGCGGCACCGGCAAGACGCGGCTTGCGCTGCAGGCGGTCGCCGAAGCGTCTGACCACTATCCGGACGGCGTGTACTGGGTGCCGCTGGCGCCTCTTCACGATCCGGCGCTTGTGCTTCCCGCGGTTGCCCAGACGCTCGAGGTGAAGGAGGAGCCCGGCACGCCGCTTGCCGAGTGCCTCCAGCGCGCGCTCGCCGGCAAGCAAGCACTCCTGCTGTTGGACAACGTTGAGCATCTCCTGCCGACGGCGGCAGCGGAGCTTGCCGGGCTCCAGCTCGGCCCGGGCCCGGTGCTCGTCGTCACGAGCCGAGAACGCTTGCAGCTTCCCGGCGAGCAGGTCTACCCGGTGCCCACGCTCGCAGACCGAGACGGGGTCGACCTCTTCCTGGCCCGCGCCCGGGCGCTCGCACCCGGCTTCGCAGCCGACGGCGCGGTCGCTGAGCTCTGCTCGCGGCTCGAGAATCTTCCGCTCGCCCTGGAGCTCGCGGCAGCCCGAACCGTCGTCTTCTCGCCCGAGCAGCTGCTCGGGCGTCTCTCGCAGCGTCTCGATCTGCTCAGGGCAGGACGCATCGCGGATCCGCGCCAGCAGACGCTCCGCGCGACCATTGAGTGGTCGTACGACCTGCTGGATGAGGGCGAGCGACGCCTCTTCGAGGAGCTGTCCGTCTTCGCCGGCGGCAGTACCTATGAAGCCGCCGAACAGATTTGCGGCGCAGATCCAGACCTGCTGCAGTCCCTGCTCGACAAGAGCCTTCTGAGACGAAGAGACACCGATCTCGGGCCCCGCTACTGGATGCTCGAGACGATCCGCGAGTTCGCAAGCGAGCGGCTCACCGCTTCCGGCGAGCTCGAGCGCACTCGCAACCGCCACCTCGAGTGGTTCGCGCAGGCTACCCATGCTCAAAGCCGGGCTTCGCGGCTGTACGAGGAGGAAGCGCATGGCTTTCTCAGGGCCGACCAGCCCAACATCCGCGAGGCGCTCAGCTGGGCTGTCGAGACGGGTGCCGCAGAACGCGCTCAGCACATCCTCATCGGCGCCTTTTTCCACTGGATCATCAGTGGGCTGGCTGCGCAGGGCGACGAGTGGGCTTCTCGGGTCGTGGCGCTCGAGTCTCCACCCAGCGAGGATTACGCGTGGGCGCTCGGCATCGCCGGCGAATTCCCGCGCGTCCGTGGTGAGCCCGCGCGCGCTCTGGAGCTGAAGGAGCGTGCCATCGCGACATTCGAGACGATCGGCCTCGATGATCCTCGCGTCGCCAGGAGGGTCGCCTTCGTCTACACGGACGCAAGCGACGTGCTAGCCCAGCTCGGCGACTTCGAGCAGGCGGTGGAGTACGCAGAACGCGCGCTCGCGATTCGCCGAGAGCTCGGAATTGACTCCGGGATCGCCCATGCGCTGGGCGGCGCCGGCCTCGTCGCGGAGCAAAGGGGCGCGCCGAGCGAGGCGGTGCCACTCTACGAGGAGGCGATCGCCCTCCTGGAAAGCTGCGGCGAGCCACTCGAGGCGGCGTGGGCGCTAGAGGGGCTCGGATCCGCGAAGCGGGCACTCGGTGACCTCTCGGGAGCCCGAACTGCGCTGGAAGAAGCCCTGCGACGCGCCGAGAAGGCCGGAGACCGAATGCAAGTCGCCTACGTTCTGGGCACGCTTGGACTGGTTGCTGCCGATGCCGAGGAGTGCGCGTGTGCGGTCGGGCTTCTGGCGCGAGCCACCGAGGAGGCGCGCGATGCCGCCCTCCTGCTTCCCAAGGCGGGCGAGATCGACGGTGCCCTCGTACGATGTCGCGAGAACCTGGGCGAAGATCGGTATCGCGCTGCGTACGACTCTGGCGTCGCCGCGGCAGTCGGCGCATCCGGACAAGCCTGACCCCGGCGCGGTCATCTTGAATGTCGGTCGTGCGGCGGGTGCGCAATAGCCGACTTAAGGCAGGCCAGATCGCGCCTTCGCGAGTAAGACTCCCGTGGGACGTTAGACTCGTCTGGTCGTGACAACACGCACGTTCTGGACGGCAGCGCTTGCATTCACCGAACGAAAAGCCCCGCTTAGCAGGGCCTTTCCTCATGGAGCGTACCGGGATCGAACCGGTGACCTCCGGCTTGCAAATTCTGTCTCGCGCTGATCAGGCCTAGTCAGGGCACGTCGGAAGGCGGCGCGGTTACGCGAGTTGTGACTGAGCAGATGGTTAGACGTGGTCGACGATGGTCGGCCTGATCTGACACAAATCTGACACGGCGCTCAATCCCGGGCGCCCGAGCCACAGCCGCCACCAGGCCCCGAGCCGTCATCGTCCGCCGAGGGGGTGGGGGGCCACCGCGTGCGCGCGTGTGCGCGCGAGGCTGAGCACTGATTCTCGTGAGGCGGGGGCACGAAGATCGGCCTAGAGTTCACGGAGCGGCACCAGGGCCGGTCGTGGCCCGACCCCCCGGTCGACAACAACTGTTGTGTGCTTACCCGTGTCGTTCAGCTCGCCCACGCTTTCGACAACCTGGGACCCACGTGAGGCTGTCGGAGCATGTCCATGACGGGTGAGGATCCCCTTCGGCCAGGAGGAGCTCCTCGACTACTGGGTTAGATCGACGAACCGTCAGACGCCGCAAGCGATATCAGCCAGCAAGTCGGCCACGTCGTTGGGAGCGACGCAGGGTGAATGGTCCCAGGGCCGCTCGATCACGTCCGTAGCCCTATCCGCCCAGTTCCGCTGAGCCGCGGGCTGTATGGCGCGGTCCTCAGTGCACACGATGTAGGTCGAGGGAATGGCCTTCCAGCCGACGTCGTCTAGCGCAACGGATCGAT
>CAVQVJ010000004.1:0-497169 GCA_963717025.1 uncultured Actinomycetes bacterium
TCCGTCGTCGCTGTCGCGACGCGGTGAAACGCTGGGAGCCAGAAGGCCAACCTCAAGACCGACCTGTCACGACCCCGTGACGGCGTCGCTCGCGCCGCGGGCATGAAAGCGTCCGGGCGCCGTTCTCACGGCCCCGCGATGAGCGCCCGCGAGCGGGAACGGCTTCGGCGCTGGTGGGTTGAGCGGTCAGGCCTCACGCCTCGGGAACTGCATGAGATCGCGGGCGGGCTCTACACGCTGGAGGTCCTCCTGAGCCGGCAGCGGCACTGAGCGCACCGCGTGGTGGCGAAAGCCTCGCCGCGGCGGACTACCGTCGCCGCCGCGACTCCGCGGTCATCAGCCCGATCGGTGGGAACCTCGGCGTCGAGGCGTTCAGGTAGCCCCGGCCCCGGGCCAACCAGCCCGGGGGGCACTCGAGGGCTTGTAACGGGCGGGCGAACCAGTGATACTCGCGCACGCGGGGGGTCTCAACGACCGGGAGGAATTCCATGCGGCAACTGCGGCTATCTGCGGCCTTGCTCGTAGGCTCTCTCGTGTTACTGCTCGCGGGCACATCGATCGCGTCCGCTTATCCGGTGGCACCGACCGGGAGGTCTGGACCAACATTGGCCTCGGCAGAGACGGTGTGATCGGCCGCGACGACAAGGTTGCGTTGAGGCAGATGGGCATGGACAGGATCGCGATCGCAGCGATCATCAAGCAGACCCGCGACGGAGGGCGTCTCACCAAGGCAGAGATGACCACGATCGCGAAAGGCTTCATCTGGCGGCACAACCCGATCTGTCGCAGACCGAACCCGCCACGCTATGCCTGCGGGGCCCTGTACGACGCGCCCACGAAAAAGTAAGCACTGGGGCTGCTGACGGAAGGCTCGCCAGCTCAGAGACCGAGCTCGCCGCGAACTCAGGCGTTCAGGTAGCCGCCGGCCCGCTCGAGGCTAGAAGGCAGCCATGAGCCCGAGCGCGACGAGGCCCCAAAATGCGAGACAGCCCAGCAGACCGACCAGCAGGACCCAGTTCACGGTTTCGCGAATCCGGTCGTCTGCAGCGCGATCCTGACGCCGCGGAACGAGCGCGGATGGCGTGCGAGCGGCCGGCGTCCTCCTCCCCCTCTTAGGCCCTTCACCCTTCGCCGCCTCTCTGCCCGCCCTAGTGACTCACCGCATCAAGCGGGGCGCGAGCCTAGTGCTGTGAGGCGGTCGCGTCAAGAGCAACTAATGCACACGTCGCTGCCGAACTCGACTCGCGCGATCATGATTCATAGAGGCCGGGTACCCGCCGGTGGGAACCTCGGCGTCAAGGCGTTCAGGTAGCCAACCGGCCCGCTTTGAGGTCGCGACGAGCTGCCCGGCGTGGGGGGCTTGTCACTACAGAGTTGTGTTAATCCCCGACTGCCTTTCTCTGGCGACAGGACGCTCGCCCACCTCAGCGAGACCGCCTCAGCGACCGCTCGCATGGGAGTAACTCCGCCATTAGGATCGCGGCGATCACGCCGCACTACCCGTGGAAGAAAACGCGCAAACCCCATGTCTAGAAGGGAAATGATGGTTACGGCGCGTCAGTTCGCTCTGTCGGCAGCGGTTGTGATGTTGCTCGCCGGAGCGAGCTACGCACGGGGAGCGCCTGTCCAGACCTCGCCGCAGTACAACATCACCGCCATCCAGATCAACCCGAAGCGCCCCAACATCGTCTACGCCGGTGCTCTGGGCGACGACACCCGGCAGAGCGGCGTCATCAAGAGCACTGATGCTGGGACGTCGTGGAGCCTCGCGGACACGGGATTGACGAACCTAGCGTCGCCAACGGACTCGGAAGATCTACGGGTTGACGCGCTCGCGCTCGACCCGCGATCACCCAGCGTGCTCTATGCAGGTACCGGGCTCGGCGTCTTCAAGACGACCAACGGAGCAAGAACGTGGAAACCGCGAGCACTGGTATCGATCTTGGCGGCGGCCTCGCACACCGCATGTCCGAAGGCTTCATTTACGCGATTGCGATCGACCCAGTGCACACATCGACGGTCTATGCGGCGGGCCGCGACCTCTGGAAGACGACGAACGGTGGCGCTACTTGAAAGCGCGTGCTCCGACACGGGGCTATCAGTCTGGGCATCGACCCGCGTCGGCCCGAGACCGTGTACGCGGGCGCAACCACGCCGGGCACCTCGATCCTCAAGACAATCGACGGTGGAGGCAGTTGGCGTGCGACTGGGCCGCCCGGCCTTGTCGACAACTACTACGGCCACCCGATCGTGGTCGATCGGCGAGCGCCGGGGATCGTCTACGCGGGTGGGTCGAGGGGACTCTTCGCGAGTAGGAACAAGGGGCGCACGTGGAGCAAGCTGCTGCCACTCCGGGAAGCATTCAGCGGAGTAAACGCAATCGCACTCGATCCGGTGCACGCGAACGTCCTCTACGTGGGGACCACGCGAGGCCTCGTGAAGAGCGACGACGGCGGTCAGACCTGGTCAGCACTGCGTGTCGCCGGGCGTAACGTCAGCTCCCTGGCGATCGCTCCCACGAACCCGCCCCGGAGAGCGATCTACGCGGGCGTCCAGTGGAAGACGACACCGCAGACGTGGGCGAAGGCGATGTTCGCGAGCACGGACGACGGCCGTCGCATGTGGCACCGCCTGTTCTGACAAGGGCGACGCGGCACTGGCCGCAGAGCCTCCGGCCTTCGGCCGGGTTGCGGCGCTTACGGACGGAGCTCGCCGCGAGCTTCTTTCCGAAGCAGCGCCCGCATCGGGTCGGCATAGGCTTTCGCGCCGGTGACATTGCGCCCGATCGCGGGCAGGCTGCGAAAGCGGTGGGCACCGTCATTGATCGCCTCTGCGGATGGTGAGACCCGACTGCTACCGCTAGGAAGTGGGGGTGTTCTTCGAGGCGCAACCCCGCAGCCTGCATACATCAATTTCGAGATTCGGAGCGACGAGTATTCGCTCCTGGGGTCCAGGCACGGCTAAGGGCCCGTCTGCATCTGAGTTCGTCGTGTGGTCGTGGGTCCGAACGCCTGCCGGTGGTTGACTGACCAGATCGTGCGGTCACCGGGATATTCGTTGATGCCCCAGAGGCGACCGGTCGCGGGCGACGCGTAGAGATCTTGCGCTTGGTTTTGCCCCCAGGCAATGCGCTTGTCGTCCTTCTGCCGAACCGTGTTCGGCCTGGCCCGTTCGAGTTTCGCTCCGGAGGTGGAGAAGAGCAGTGTTCCGCCGGCAGAGGCTACGCCCTGCACCTTGTCGATGTCGGAGTCCTTGTCGATCGTGTACACGGCGGTCGAGTGGACGCGGCCTCCGGTGACGGCCAATCGTCCGTTCGACGTGAGCGGGAAGCGGGCCACGAGCGCGTCGTGCTTCGTATCGAGGTACTGGGCGACCACCAGCGAGCCGTTCGCGTCGATTGAGAGACTCGACAAGTATTGGCCCGTCCTTGTCGTTGTCGCGCCGGCTGGGCCGCCGACATTGCGAACCTCGAAGGAGTGATCCAAAGGCAAAAACGGTTCATCCTGCCTGTCGACGAGGAAGAAGCTCAGGTCAAAGACGAGCACCCTGTTGGTGTCCGCCACGTACAACCATTTCCCGGCGACGGCCGCTCCACCCGCATGCGCCCTCAGCGCCTTGAGGGTGCATGTCGCATCCCCTCCGGAGCAGAACGGCTCCGTGAGCAAGACGTGCTCGAACCGCTTGGCGCCAGCACCGGACAGGCCAACCAGCGTGACCCGCGTCTTCGTCTCGGTTGCCTTTGAACACGACTTCGCCGTGCCCCGATGGCACCAGGAGACGACGAGCCAGGTGCCTCCGGGTGAGTCAGCGGTGCGACGCTCGTGTGACCCGGCGAGTCCCTGGCTGAGCCAGGTGCTTTCGCTCTTCGGGAAGCAGAGACGCAACAGGAGCGGGAATCCCACCTCGTCGTCCGACACGGCGCATCCCTGTGTCTCCATCCTGCCGTCGTTAAGAGTCGCGTACACCTGCGAGAACGTCCTCCTCGAGTACCGATTTCCGTTGGCAACCCGCTGCCTGACGCTCGTGCAGATTCCGCCCGCGCAGGCGGGGCCGGGGGTCAACTGGAGACGGAAGCCCGGCCAGGTATCGAGCGCCACACCCGGCGTGTCCCCAGGAGCCGGACCCGGGGGCGTCACCGGAGGTTGACCTGGCGGTGGTTGTGGTGGTTGAGGTGGTGGAGGCGGGGCGACCGACTTGCACACGGCGGTCCCGACCCCAACGCACGGCTGCCACTGCGGCTGGAGGTGGCTGTCGTACACATCGCCGTTGACCGCCGGCGACGTGATCTTGAAGGTCGCCCCTCCGGTCGCGGCCATCGTGTGGATCGCCGGCCGCACGAACCCCGGGACGTCACCCTGGCAGGTCCGGTGGTTCACCTCCATGACGATCCTCGTGCCGTCGGGCGACCACGCGGGGTTCTGCTCGTGCGGCCCCTCCCAGGACGGCGTGTTGGTGAGATTCGTGAGCGTCGCCGTGGCCATGGCGTAGACGTACACGTCGTACGCTTGGATGTTTATGCCGCCGCAGCCGGTGGCGAGCCCGGTGTACGAGCCAAACAGAATCTTGGTGCCGTCGGGCGACCAGTCGAGCTTGCCGCTGCCCGCCCTCTGTGCGAGGTCCTGCGAGATCCCGGACAGCGGCGTGCGGCCCGTGCCGTCGGGATTCATGGTCACGAGACTCCAGCCCGCGACCGGCGCGACGCCGGCATACGCCAGCCTCGAGCCGATCGGAGTCAGGGCCCAGTCGAGGTTCAGCTTCGCGAAACCGTCCGTAGTGACCTGCGTCTTGCCTGTCCCGTCGGCGTTCATCGTCCAGACCTCGCTGTCGGCCGAGTTGGACGGCGACGCGTGCAAGTATGCGATCTTCGAGCCGTCCGGTGACCACGTCGGGCTGTGGGCAAAAATCCCCGAGGTCAGCTTGCGCTCGCCGGTGCCGTCGACGTTCATGACGTAGAGGTCGCTCACACCAGGGCTGACGCGGAGAAAGAGCAGCTTGTTCCCGTCAGGCGACCACTCCTGGCCCAACGCCTCGTCCAGTCGGAAGGCGGAGCCGGAGCCGTCGGCATTCACTGTGTACAGCTCGCGGTCGACAGACCCAAACCCGGCAGGTCTTGCGACCGTGTACGCGATCATCCCGTTCGCGCCGGGATGCGCTCCCTCGCCCCGCGACGCCCAGCCGAGCGACGCGGCGCCGAGCAGCAGGCACAGCAAGACCGTCGCCGACAGCCGTCTCGTGCCGCGCTTCAGCACGCCCGTGGTCCCGCCCAGACCCATCCCCGCCGCCTCTCCGCCCGCCCTCTTGCCCTCACCGCATCAAGCGGGGCGCGAGCCTAGTTGCAGTGATGCGGTCGTGTCAAGACCTCCCGATGCGACATCGCGTCCTTGCCCGTTTTCTCGACGCCCCAGGTCGCGGCGTGTGGGTCCCCACAAAGTCCCCGAACGTCTGCGCGAGACTTGGATTTTGCTCCCACGCCCGCAATCTGCGACGCTGTCCGAAGTGCTCGGCGACTATCCCGTCCACGTCGTGTTGCTGTCGCGCGACCTGTCCGAGACGCGAGACTTCTATCACCGGAAGCTTGGGCTCGACATCCTGGACGAGAACGAAGCCGCCATCACCTTTCGCTGTGGCGGGCAGAGCTCGATCGCAGTGACGAAAAGCACCGTCGGAACGGCCGACGAGCAGACCCAGGCCGGGTGGTTCGTGACCGACCTTGTGGCGGAGCTCGCCGAGCTGCGATCGCGAGGTGTCGAGATACAGGAGTACGACACGCCGGAGCTCAAGACCGTCGACGGAGTTGCAGACCTCGGCTTTGCACTCGCTGCCTGGATCGTCGACCCCCACGGAAACGCACTCGGGATCCTGCAGCGGAAGCAGTAGATCGCTCGCGAGAGCCGCGTCCTGTTGCCTCGGTGCCTCCTACTTGGTGAGTAGAAGGTCAGTAGTCCGAATCGCCAAAGTTGATGTATGCAGGCTGCGGGTTTATGCAGCGGAGGTGATCTGCATTCCTTCGCGTGCGAGTGTTGGCGCCAGGTCCGACCCCTCCCATAACTCGCAGGCTCTTTGCTCGAGTTGTTCAAGTTCGGAGTCCGAGTGCAGGGGGTCGTGGTGGAAGAGCACGAGCTTGCCGGCCTCGGTTGTCTGAGCGAACGCGACTGCGTGCGCGAGGCTCGAGTGGCCGAAGCCGCGCCGGGACGGGTACTCGTCCTCGGCGTATTGCGCATCGTGGATCAGAGTGTCAACCCGGTAGCCGAGCGCGTAGCCGCTCGTCCAACTGGGAACTGCTTCGCCGGGAGCGAAGCCCAGATATGGCTCGTGGTCGGGGATGAAGGCAAGCGAGCCGCTGTCGTCGGTGATACGCAGCCCGACGGTCGGACCACGGTGGATCACCGGGACCGCCGTGATCGTCGCCGAGCCGATTTCAAACTCCCCTTCCGGGAAATCGTGGAAGTGGATTCGAGCCGGCATCTCGTCGAGCGTGACCGGGAAGAGGGGTGGCGACAGGTAGCGGGCGATCCTCCGCTCGAGCGAGGCGACCGGTGAGGGCGGCCCCCACAAGTGAAGCTCCTGCCCTTGGATCCATAGCGGCGCGAAGAAGCCGAGGCCCTCAATGTGGTCGAGATGCAGGTGCGTGAGCAGGATATGCAGTGGCCCCTGGTGGCGGACGCCTAACGCGAGCCCCAGCGCACGGATGCCAGTTCCAGCGTCGAGCACGAGCAACGACTCGTCGGCGAGACGGATCTCCAGGCAGGAGGTGTTGCCGCCGCTTGCGATCGTGTCAGGCCCCGGAGACGCCAAGGAGCCGCGGCAGCCCCAGACCATCGCCTTCACACGACTTCCCAGAAGAGCAGGAACACTCCTTCTAGGTCATCTCCACGGCCGAGCAACGGTGTTGCCGTCACCTGAAGCACTCGCCGCTGACCATCGAGACCCGTGTAGACGAGCGTCTCGTGGACAGGACGCCGCTCGCGGCGAGCGGTCGCCGACGGCGTCTGCTCGTCCGCGACCTCACTGCCGTCGAGCCGCTCGATCGAGAAGCGCTGCCGCCACTCCAACTCGGGAAGCGGGCAGAGTTCGCCGGGCGTCGAGCCAATCAACCGCTCGGCGCGCTCGTTGAAATAGACAAGCGTGCCTTCGCGGTCGAGAACAAGGAAGGGAGTCGCCACGTTGGCGGCGAACTCGCGAGCCAGAATCAGAGGCAGGGTGGGTGCGGCCGCCATCCCACTTGCTGAGATTACCGGCCAATGCCAGGTCCCCGGGGGCTACCGGCGAAAACACCTTCGAGGACTTCCGGCAACACATGCAAACGACGCCGGCCCGGGCGAATCCTCGCACCGAATCCTGCCGGACGGCCACCGTGAAGGCCCGCACCCCGATGAAGCTCGTCGCGGTGATGAACCGCGACGTGTGGCGACTCGACCGCGAATCACCCGCCGTTGGCGCCGCTCTCAGGCAGACGATCACCGACTGCCTCCGGTCCGACCCGATGTAAAGCTTGCTTGACACCCAGGTGATGTCAAGCTAGCTTTACATCGATGGTGAGAAACGACGTTAAAGAGCGACGACTCGAGCGAGGTCTCTCGCAGGCCGAGCTCGCGAGTGCAGTAAGCGTGTCCCGGCAGACGATCAACTCGATCGAGACGGGGAAGTACGTGCCGTCTTTGCCGCTCGCGCTCGCGCTCGGTCGCTTCTTCGGCGTCCCAATCGAGGAGATTTTCGATGCAGATGAGTAAGTCCAAGTGGTTCTTGCCCCTGTTCGCCGTGGGTCTCGGATTCGCGATGTTGGCGGCCATGTGGATCGGTGGCGATCCCGACACTGGGCTCTTCTCGCTCGGCGTCATGGTGGCGTTCGGCGCCCTCATTCTTTTCGGCGGACGCAGTGAGACCATCCGTGGCCTTCGCGGCGACGGGCGAGACGAGCGATTCCGACAGATCGACGTCGTCGCGACTGCCCTTGCAGGCCTCGCGGTGATCACTGCGATCATCGTCGCGTTCCTCGTCGAGGTATCGCGCGGCCATGACGGAAGCCCCTACTCATGGCTCGGTGCGATTGGCGGCGTCGCCTACCTCGTCGCGATAGCGGTGTTGCGCCTGCGTGGGTAGGCGTTGACCGCGTCGACCTTCGTCCGCGAAAGCTCTAGCTGGAGCGACTAGGGCCGTGTTGACGGTTGCTGACGGGTCCTGCTGGCTCGCTGCGAGTGCTTCACACGCAGGTGGTCGCAGGTCCGAGTCCTGGACTGCTCATCGGCCTGTCCTCGCCATTGCCGAACGGCGCCTGGAGCCGGCGATGACGTCCGACGCCGCGCCGGCGTACTTAAGCTTGCATATCGTCTTCGACTCATTGAACGCGTGTTCGAGCCCTGCCGGGTCGGCGCCATGACGCTGCGTCTGGCGATCGTCGGCGTCGGAGACGTCGCTCAGCGGGACTACCTCCCTGAGCTCGGCCGGCTTGCAGGCCGTGTCGAGCCCATCGTCGCCTGCTCGCGGACCGAGGACCGGGCCCGTGACATTGCCGAGCAATTTCGGATACCGCGCTGGACGACGTCGTACGAAGAGGCCGTCGGCGCCCATGACGTCGATGCAGTGCTCAATCTCACTCCTTTCTCGCTGCACCTCGACGTGACCCTCGCGGCGCTCGCGGCCGGAAAGCACGTCTACTCGGAGAAACCGCTGGCCCTCACCTCGGCCGAGGCACGCGTGATCGCGGAGCATTCGGACCGGACCGGATGTGTCGTCGTTGCCGCTCCCTGCGTGCTGCTGTTTCCGCAGGTGCGTCGCGCGAGCGAGATCGTCGAAGGCGGGGAGCTAGGCCACGTATTCACGGCTCGGGGCCACGGACAGGGCGGCGTACCGCCGTGGGAGGGCTACCTGTCGGATCCCTCGCCGTACTTCGCCCGCGCCGGAGGCCCTCTCGTCGACATGGCCGTGTACCCGCTGCATGCGCTGACGGGTCTTCTCGGCCCAGTACGGGAGGTGTCGGCATTCTCGGCCAAGACGCGCGACAGCTTCGAAATCCTCGAAGGGCCTTGTGCCGGGAGATCGGTCTCGGTCGAGGCGCCCGATGCCTGGCACCTTCTTCTGCGCCTCGCAGATGGCACGCTCGCCTCGGTCGAAGCCAACAACTGCGCCGCCGGAGCGATTGCACCCGAGCTCGAGCTACGAGGTGAGCTGGGCGCTCTGGGAGTCAGCCTGCTGGATGTCTCGGAGCCCCTGCGCCTACAGGTGGCCGGCGAGGACCGGACCGAGGTCGTGCCCCATGAACGATCGTCAGGCCCGGATCACGTCCTCGGTATCGAGCATCTCGCGGATTGCGTCGAGGGAGGACGCGAACCGATCGTAAACATCGCCCACGCACGGCATGTGATCGAGGTTCTCGAGGCGGCGGCGCTATCGGCTGCCGAGGCCCGGGCGGTGGCCGTCGACTCCGACTTCCGGACGGCGGCTGTCTCGGTCGACGGGGGAAGGGATCGTGCCGACTGAGGCGGGATCGGGCGGTCGCACCCAGGCCCCGCTCCGGATCGGCGTCGTGGGCGTAGGCGCGCTGGCTTTGCGCGGGATTCTCCCCCATCTCACGCAACTCGATGTCTCGGACCGCGTCGTCGTCGCGGCCTTGTGCGAGCCGGTGGGCGAGCGCGCCCACGCCGCTGCGACCCGATTCGGCGTCCCGAAGGTCTTCACCAGTGTCGACGAGATGCTCGGCAGCGGCGAGGTCGATGCGGTCACGGTCGCGTCCCCGATCGGCTTGCACTTCGAGCACTGCCGCCTCGCCCTGGAAGCTGGGCTTCACGTGCATGTGAACAAGACGCTGTCGACGACAGTTGCCGAGGCAGACGAGCTGATCGCGCTGGCGCGCGATCGCGAGCTTCGGCTGGTCGCCTCGCCCGGGGAGGTACTGCGTCCGCAAGTCACCCGCACGCGCGAGCTCATAGCCTCCGGCGCGATCGGCGACGTCGCTTGGGCGATCTGCGGCGGCGCGTTCGAGGCGTACCACGAGAGCCAGGAGCCCGAGCGGCTTCAGGCTCCGGGTGGAGTCGCCATCAATCCAGCGTGGTACTTCCGCAACCCCGGCGGCGGGCCGATGTACGACATCACTGTGTATTCGCTCCATCAGCTGACGAGCGTGCTCGGCCCAGCGCAGCGGGTGACCGCACTCTCGGGGATCCGCGTCCCCCACCGTGAGTTCCAGGGCGAGCGAATCACGACGGAGGCCGACGACAACACGGTTCTCCTCGTTGACTTCGGCGACGGGTTGTTCGCGGTCGCCTTCGGGACCGCGTCGGGAGCCGTCTCGGAGCAGTTCGGGGCGTGCATCTACTACGGCTCGCGTGGCACGATCGACGGAGTGCTTCTCGACGGCGAGCCCTTCGACTTTCCCGGCCGCGACGCGACGCTCCACGGCCCGATCACCGACTGGGACGCGCAGATGTGCGTGCTCGAGAACGTCGTCGGCGCCCACCGGCAGATCCCGGAGGCTCACGTCTACGAGGACATCATGCAGCTCGTGCGCTGGGTGGTCGACGGAGTCCCGAGTGCTGTCACCGCCGAGCACGCGAGGCATGTCGTCGACATCATCGAAAGCGGCTACCGGTCTGCGGCGACGTCGTCGACACAGAGCCTCTCCACGACCTTCGATTTCGCAGACGTCGCCGTGCCGCTCGCCACGCCGTGAGCGCACAGGGGTACTCGCCCTCTCCGCGGCCGAACTACACGGTGCCGACCGCGATCACACGTGCCGGCGTCACCCGGCATCTCTGGGGCGACGAGGAGTCCGGTGTGGTCGCCGATCTCATCTACGCCTCGACCGAAGCGATCCATACGCTCGTCTTCATCCTCCCGCCCGGCGGCGCGTTCCGTCACTCAGAGGAGTTCCGGACGGTGTTCGCGGCTGACGAGCTGCTGCACGTGCTCTCGGGGACGATGATGCTCGCCAACCCCGAGACCGGCGACGTCGAGCGGGTCCCCCAGGGAGGAAGCGTGTTCTTCGGGCCGGATACCTGGCACCACGCGTTCGCGGAGGGGGACGAGCCGCTGCACGTCCTCGAATTTCTCGCCCCTCCTCCTGCTTCGGGCTCGACCGGCACTTACGCCCGCAGCCGCCCGTATCTCGAGCACTCCCGGTACGAGCGCGAGGATGGCGGTGTCGCACAGAGCACGCTGCGCTTGCTTCGAGACGACGACGTGGTCTGGCACCGCGACCTGGGCGTCCGGGCGGGAACGCTCGTCGAGACGCCGAGGATCACGGTCCAGGCAATCGAGATCAATCCTGGCGAGGCGTCTACATGGCACTCGCACGCCGGCGACGAAGTCGTGTACATCCTCGACGGGACACTCTGGGTCCGCGCGCGCGACGCGGATACGTACGTGTTCGAACTTGGTCGAGACGATGCCTGCCTGCTTCCGGCGGGGAGCGAGCACGAGTACCGCAACTACGGCGACGTGACCGTGAAGGCACTCGTGGGGGTCGCTCCCGCCCCGCAAGCGTGACCGTTGTCGGTATCGACGTCGGTGGCTCGAAGATCCTCGCCGCAACCGTCGACGTGACGACCGGGGCGGTCCTCTGCGAGCTCCGGACGCCGACCCCGGCGAGCGCGGGCGGCCGGGCGGTACTGGAGGCATGCGTCGAGTTGGCGCGCGAGCTCGCCCCGGATGGGGCGGAGGCCGTCGGGATCGGGTTGTGTGAGTTCGTCGACCTCTCGGGGACGCCGACCAGCGCCTTCACCGTCGACTGGCGAGGGCTCGACGTGGCTGGAGCCTTCGGGGGGAGTGCGCACGTCCATATCGAGTCCGATGTGCGCGCGGCGGCGCTTGCCGAGGGACGATTTGGTGACGCCGCTCGCTTCGACTCCTTCGTCTACCTCGTCGTGGGCACCGGCGTCAGCTACTGCCTGGTTCTCCGCGGGCAGCCATACGAGGGCGCCCGCGGCAATGCGATCGTGGTCGGTGCGCCGCCGGTCGAGCGAACGTCGGGCGGATTGGCTCTTGCAGAACGCGCAGGGTTGGACAGCGCCGAGCTCGTGCTGGGCGACCCTGCACGAGCATCATTCGTCGAGGCGGCCGCCGATGAGCTCGGGATCGCGCTGGCCGGGCTCGTCAACGCGCTGGATCCGGAAGCGGTCGTGATCGGGGGTGGGCTCGGTCTGGTCGACAGCTATCGGGACCGCGTTGCCGCCACCGCCCGCGCTGCGATCGAGCACGAAGCAACGCGCGAGCTGCGGATCATCCCCGCGACGCTCGGTCAGCGCAGCGGCGTTGTCGGCGCTGCGCTCGTCGGCGCGGGTTGACCGTTATCGTCGGCGGACGTGTCCGAGCTGCGGGATCTCGGGGAAGACGTGTGGGTGTCGCAGACGCCCCTCTGGCAGACGAACGCCGTTTTCGCGCGCTCGGGCTCCGACGCGCTGCTCTGTGACCCGTGCTACACGCCCGCCGAGATCGAGCGCCTCGTGGCACTCGCACGGGAGACCGGCGGCCCGATCCACGTGCTCATCACGCACGGCGACTTCGACCACGTGTGCGGGATCGGCTTCGTCCCGGAAGCGGTTGTCGTCGCCGGACCGGCGACGGCCGAGCGGATCACGAGCGGGACGGCCGCCGACCAGCTCGAGGCAGCAGGGGTCGAGTGGGGGTTGGCGTGGCCGACCGACCTCCGTGTCGACCGTGTCGTCGAGCATGGGCGCCTCGAATGCGGCGCCTTCCAGGTAGAGGCAATCGACGCCACGGGTCACACGCCCGACGGGCTCGCATACGTCCTGGTCGACCAAGGCGTTCTGCTGCCCGGCGACTACCTGTCGGACATGACTTATCCGTTCATCATCGGAGGGCTCGAGCCCATGATCGCGACGTCGCTGCGCCTGCTGGACGCACTCGAGCGCCATGAGCTGCGCTGGGTCGTCCCGGGGCACGGACGCGCACTGACCCCCGAGGAAGCGAGCGCGGTGGGAGAGGCGGACCTCGCCTACCTCGAGGGACTTGCACGGGCCGTCGCAGAGGCGAAGGAAGAAGGGCTGAGCACCGGAGAGGCGCTGCTGCACGTGTTCGAGGTCGAGCCGCCGCGTGGGACGACGCCCGACTTCGAGGTCTACGCGCTCCGGAGCGCAAACGCGCGTAGCGTGCTTGCGAATGCCTGAGCACGCGGGGATCGTCACCGGCGCGAGCCAGGGCATCGGGCTCGCGATCGCCCGCGCCCTCGCTGCCGACGGGATGGGTCTCTGTCTCGTCGCCGCACCGCAGGATGAGCAGCGACTCGGCGAAGTGGCCGAGGAGCTCGACGCCGTCCCGCTCGCGGCCGACGTGGGCGACCCTCAGACGGCACGGAGAGCGGTCGAGCTGGCGCTGGAGCGGTACGGGCGCCTCGATCGTCTCGCCTCGAATGCCGGCATCGCCTACTTCGAGCGTGTGCTCGACAGTTCGCTCGAGCACTTCGACCACACGATGTGGGTCAACGTCCGGGGCATGTACCTGATGACGATCGCTGCAGCCCGGCACATGGCCGCGCACGGCGGCGGCGCGATCGTATGTACGGCATCGACGGCCTCGATCGCCGGGGAGGAGCTACAGGCGATCTACAACGCGTCCAAGGGCGCCGTCTCCCAGCTCGCCCGCTCGCTCGCGGTCGACCTGGCGCCCCACAGCATCCGCGTCAACGCGGTTGCGCCTGGGTGGACGCGCACGCAGCCAGTGGAAGACATCGTTCGCGACTCCGCCGTCTGGTCGAAGCATCGGTCGAGGATCCCTCTCGATCGCCCGGCCGAGCCGAGCGAGATCGCCGCCGTCGTGCGCTTCCTGCTCTCCGACGAGGCGTCGTACGTCACCGGTTCGCTGGTCGTGGCGGACGGTGGCCTCACGGCCGGCTACCGCTACAGCGACTGGGAGGCCGTGCCGGTTCCCGAGGATCCACGTCCGGCGAGACCACACGAGGCAGGCGAATGAGCGGCCGGGTCGAGGAGAAGGTGGTGCTCGTAACGGGCGCGGGGACCGGCATCGGTCGAGCGGTGTGCGTTCGGCTCGCGGAGGAGGGAGCCGACGTCGTCGTCACCTCGCAAACGCCTGCCCACGTGGAAGAGACCTGTCGCCTTGCAGCCGAGGCATCGGGCCGAGATCAGCTCGGAGTCCAACTCGACGTCGGTGACAGCGACGCCGTCGACGCAGTGGTACGTCAAGTCGTGGATCGATTCGGGCGAATCGACGTCCTCTCGAACAACGCGGGCATCGAGCTCGTCCACGGCCCCTCCCTCGTGGAGACGACCGACGATGAGTGGGATCGGGTGTTCCGCGTGAACGTGGCCGGCATGTTCTACGCCTGCCGCGCGGCCATTCCGCACATGCCTGACGGCTCATCCATCGTGAACATGGCCTCGATCAACTCGTTCGTCGCCTGGGAGAACGACGCGCCGTACACGGCGACGAAGGGCGCCGTGCTGCAGCTCACGCGCGCTCTCGCGCTCGAGCTCGCACCGCGAAACGTGCGTGTCAACGCGGTCTGCCCTGGCGTGATCGACACGCCTTTGACCGACGCCTTCCTGGAGCGCGCGGACGATCCGGAGGCGCTCGGCGCCGAGTACGCCGCCGTCTCTCCGCTCAACCGCATGGGGACTGCCCGTGAGGTCGCGAACTGTGTGCTCTTTCTCGCTTCGGACGAAGCTTCGTTCGTCTCGGGCTCGGCGCTTCTGGTCGACGGCGCGACGACCGCGCGCTAGCGACCGCCGACGGTCTCGACGACGGCTGCGATGTGCTCCGGGGTGGTGCCGCAGCAGCCGCCAACGATCTGCGCGCCCTCGACATCGCGCCAGAGCACAGCGTCCGCGGCGTAGTCAGCTGGGGTGACGCCGTCGTCGAACGACCAGCCGGGGTCTCTGTACGTTCCGACATTGGGATAGACGCCAAGCGGAAGACTCGTGGCGCTGCGGAGGAGCGGGAGCGTTCCACCGATCAGCTCGCGCGGGATGCAGTTGATCAGCACAGCGGAGACTCCCAGCTCCTGGAGCGCGCTCGAGGCTCGAACCAAGAGGCTGCCGTCCTCGTCTTGCAGCGTGCCCGCGTACGGCGGGATGCCCTGGCGGCGGAGGTCCGGCGGCCCGTCCACCGTCCAGCGGAAGGCGACCCACAACGGCAACCCGGCCTCGAGCAAGAGCTCGAAGGCAGGGAATCGCAGGTCCGGTGGGATCGTCTCCACGGTCTCCGCCAAGATCAGATCCGGGCCTGCTTCGACAATCGCCTCCGCCAGCTCTGACGTATGCGTGGGCTCGAGCGGCTCGGGCCAGATGCTGAAGGCGATCGCGGTCTCGGGACGGCCGAGCTCAGTCGCTGCCTCGCGCGCGATCTCGACGGCCTGGCGCGCAATTTCGCGTTGCGTGCCTCCGTCGACGCTCAGGCCGTCGATCCGCCAGGTGTGGGTCGTGATGACATCGGCACCCGCTCGCACGTACCGAAGGTGGACCTCTTTGGCGAGCTGGGGCGCTTCGAGGAGCGCAACGGTTCCCCAGAGCTCTCCGACGTTGCGGTCCACTGGGAAGCCGACCCGCTGCAACTCCGAGCCGACGCCACCGTCCAGTACGACGACGCCGCCGCGGCGCCAGATCGACTCCAGCCGGCGGTAGGGCTCGCTCTTCACGGCACTACCATCGTCTTCAGGCCGCGCAGCGCCTGTACATCCCCGAATGCGGCCTCGAGTCCATCCAGGCCGCAGCGGCCGGTGACGAGGCGTTCGAGCGGCGCACGGCCGGAGACGAGAGCGTCGAGCGCGGCCGCGTAGTGCGCCCGGCGCTGGTTCGGCGGTGTCCCGATCCATTCGCTCCCGACGACGGCGATCTCCTCGTAGTGCAATCGGTTGAGATCGACCTCGGCCCGCGGCACGTCGCCGAAGCCGGCGAACAGTACGACGCGGCCGCCCGTCGCAGCAAGCTCGACGCACTGTTCGACGAGCGCGCCGACGCCGATCGACAGGATGACGGCCTCGGCCTTCCCTGTTACATCCGGAAGGTCGGGAACCACCTCCTGTGCACCGAGCACGAGGCCGAGATCCCGTCGCTCGTCGTGCGGCTCGACGAGCACCACTTCGGCGCCTTCGAGCGCGCCCGCGAGGACGAGCTGCAGCCCCATCTGCCCGCCGCCGACGACGACGAGGCGTTGTCCGCGCTCCACGAGCGCCTGGTCGACCACTGCGTGGAGGCAGTCCGCGAAGGGCTCCACGAAGATCGCCCGCTCGAGGAGCAAGTCCTCGGGGAGCAGTAGAGGCCCGTGCGACCACGGGCCAGGCTCGACAGGCAGCGTCGCCAACTCTGCGTACCCGGTGTACGTGTCGCCATACAAGCGCTGTCCTACTTCCCATTCCCCCACGTCCTCGCCGAGTGCCTCCACATGGCCGACCCACTCGTGCCCCGGGTTGAGTGGGTAGCCGTCGGTTGTGCCGAGCAGGTATTTGCGTACGTCCGTGGGACAGACGCCGCAGGCGTCCACACGCACGAGCAGCTCACCCGGAGCGGGAGCCGGGTCGGGCAGCTCCTCCACGCGCAGGTCCCGAACGCCGTACAGGCGCGCGGCGCGCATCAGAGTCCGCCCTCGGAAAGGCGATGCATCAGGTCAGCCGTCGCCGGATAGAGCTCGCGATAAACCGAGTAGAGGCCGTCGAAGCGCGAGCTCCGCGCGGGATCGGGCGTGAGCTCTCGCACGACAGGAAGCGATACGTCGGCACCTATCGCGCGGAGTGCGAGCACGGCGGGACCGACCGCCTCGTGGGCATGCGCGACGACTTCGAGAGGCGCACCAATGGCGTCGCAGGTGGCAGTGAGCCAAGCTTCGTCCTGGGTCCCGCCACCGCTCGCTCGCCAGCGGGAAGGCTCCAGGCCCACATTCTTCAGCCGCTCGACGTGGTCGCGCGCGGAGAGCGCGATCCCGTCGACGAGGGCTCGGTACAGGTCCGCGCGGCCTGTGTCGAGCGACAGCCCGACCACGACGCCGCTCGCATGTGGATCCCACACGGGAGTACGCTCGCCGGCGAGGTAGGGAAGTACGAGCAGGCCCTTCGCATCGGCCTCGGCCCCCACGGGCTGGGAGCCGTCGACTGCGCCGAACTCCTCCCGGAACCAGTGGAGGGCAATGCCCGCGGTCGCGGTCCAGCCTCCGAGGAAGAACCCTGCGCCCAGATAGCGTGACACTTCCAGCCCGGGACACTCCACGGGCTGCTCGACAGCCCGCCCGATCACGAGAGTGGAGCCGAGCAGGACGCACGCATCACCAGGCTGTCGAACCCCCGCGGCGGCGATATCGGCGTACGTGTCGTACGTGCCGGCGGTGACGGGGGTCCCGACGGCGAGGCCGAGTGCGCGGGCGGCCTCGGTACCCAGGCCGCCTGCCTGCGCCATCGGGTCGAGCGGCTCGGGCAGCGGCAGCGGCGGCTCTTCCGTCGCGTGCTCGTAATCGGCGCGGGTAACGGAGTCCTGGGTCGCGCTTCCCGTCAGCCGCGCGACGAGGAAGCCGGTGAGGTCGAGGGCTGAGGCGGCTCGTTTCCAGACCGAAGGCTCGTGCTCGCGCCACCACAGAAGCTTCGGCAGCGCGTGGTCGTGCGTCGTCCCGAGCCTCTCGCGCTCGGCTTCGGCGCGGCGATCGAGCGAGAAGAGGAGCGCGGGTGTGAGCGGCTCGAGCGACGTGTCGACGAGAATCGGGGCAGGGCCGAGCGCACACACGGCGACCATCTCCACGTCCAAACCCCGTACGGCCTCGCCGCCTGCGTCGAGGACGGCATCGAACCAGACGGACGGATCGAGCTCGGCGCGGCCGCGGGCGAGCCGCGGCCAGAGCGGACGCCGGCTGGCAGCAAGCAGACGGCCGTCCTCGTCGAGGACCGACGCTCGAACTCCGCTCAGTCCGACGTCGATACCGAGCACGGCGCCCGCTATAACGCACCTCCGTGCAGGCAGCCACGTTCTACGGACCGCGCGACTTCCGGCTCGAGGAGGTGCCAGACCCCATTCCGGGGCCGGGCGAGGCAGTGGTGCGGGTCCGCTCGGCAGGCATCTGTGGGGGCGACCTGCACGAGTATCGCGCGGGCGTGCAGCTCTATCCGACGCCGTATCCGCGCCCGGCACAGGGTCACGAGATCGCCGGTGTGGTCGTGGCGGTCGGCACGGGAGTCGGACACGTCGCTCTCGGCGACCGCGTCGCCGTGCAGCCCATGATCTCGTGTGGCGCGTGCAACGAGTGCGCGGCGGGCCGCTACGCACTCTGTCCGCGGCTCGAGCACATCGGCGTGGCGAGGTCGGGCGGCTTCGCCGAGCTCTGCCTCGCCCCGGTCGAGAATCTCTTCCTTCTCCCCCCGAATGTGAGCGACGACGAGGGAGCGCTGCTCGACTGCGTGGCGGTCGCAGTGCATGCGCTCAGACGTGTTCCCGTGGCGCCCGGCGCGCGCGTCAGCGTGCTGGGGGCAGGTGCGATCGGGCTGGCGGTGGCCCAGCTCGCGAAGCTCTCCGGAGGACACGTGACCGTCGTCGCGACGCGTCGAGCCCCGCTCGAGGTCGCGCGTGCGCGGGGCGCCGACGAAGTCGTCGATGTCGGTGCGGGCGAGGACCCCCCGACGGACGCGGACGTCGTCTTCGAGACAGCGGGCGGCCCGACGCTGCTCGACCGTGCGCTTGCCGCCGCGGGGCCGGGCGCGACGATAGGCCTCGTCGGGGAGGTCTTCGACGCGCAGCCTCTCGAGATCGCGGCGGCGCTGCCGCGTGAGCTCACCCTGGCGTTCGTCTGGAGCCACGACGGCCGGAGCGAGTTCGAGCGCGCGCTCGACCTGGCCGCCCGCGGTGACGTCCGACTCTCCTCCGCCGTGACCCATCACTTCCCGCTCTCCGAGCTCGAGACAGCCTTCGCGACGGCGTCGGAGAGGCGTCGGACCGCGGCGATCAAGGTCGTCGTCACTCCGTGAAGTCCAGCAGCACTTTGCCGAGCTTCCCTCGCTCCGCGAGCCGGTCGAAGGCAGCTCGCACCTCGGCGGCCGCGTAGACCGAGTCGATGACCGGGCGCAGGCGCCCCGACGCGAGCCCCGGGACGACCTCACGCTCGAACGCACGCACGGCCGCAGCCTTCTCCTCGAGCGGGCGCGAGCGGAGGACCGTGCCGACGATGGTGGCTCGTTTCTGCATGAGCGTCAGAAGGGGAAGCTCGATCTCGTTCCCTCCCGCCACCGAGACGATCACGATTCGCCCGCGGCGAGCGAGCACGTCCAGGTTTGCCGGGAAGTGCGCGCTACCGAGGAGCTCGACGATCACGTCGGCAGTCATCGACATGCCTCCCGGAAAGGCCTCCTCGCGGACGATCTCCGCGCCGAGAGCCGCGACGGCTTCCTCGACGTGCGCCGATCGCACGGTCGCGACCACCCGTGCACCCGCCATCACGCCGAGCTGAACAGCGGCCGTACCGACGCCGCCGCTTGCACCGTGGACGAGCAGCGTCTCGCCGGGGCGCAGGCCTGCTTGCGTGAACGCGGCGTCGTGCGCGGTGATGAAAGCCTCCGGCACCGCGGCCGCGCCTCGCTCGTCGAGGACGTCGGGCACACGCGTCACGCAGCGCTCGTGGACGACCACCCGGTCGGCAAGCCCGCCGCCGCCGACGAGCCCGAACACGCGGTCGTCGGGACGCCATGACGAGACTCGGTCCCCGCAGCTCTCCACGCTTCCGGCGACCTCGAGACCGGGAACGTCCGGCGGGCTGCCGGGCGGAGCAGGGTAGTTGCCGGCGCGTTGCACGAGGTCCGCGGGGTTGAGACCCGCGAACCCGACGCGCACGACCACGTCCTCCGGACCCGGCTCCGGAGCGGGGCGCTCTTCGACGGAAACGACTTCGTTGCCGCCCGCACCGGTGAAGACGACGGCTCTCATCGTGTCAGGCTCCGGAGCAGCTCGAGGGCGGGAGCGAGGCGCTCTCGTTGGTCGTCCACGTCGGCGTGGTTGTCCAAGCCTTCGACGGATAGGTGGAAGTCGCGGTCGCCGACGCCCTCCCGCAGCAACGTCGTGAGAAGCGGGAGATCGGCGACACCTTCGCCCGGGTAGCGGTAGCGGACGGCGAAGCCGCGGCGGTGGTATCCGTCGTCGGTCGGGATCGACTCGAACACGTAGTCCTTCACGTGGCCCGCACCGGCGAGCGGAGCAAGCGCACGCACGACCGACGCGGGGTCATCCAGGGAGGCGATCGGGTTGATGAGGTCGAGGAAGACCCCCGTCGAGCCGGCGGCTTCCGTTACGAGCGAGCGGTACTCGTCGACGGTGAAATCGGAGTGGTTCTCGAGCAGCAACGCGACGCCGGCCGCGTCGGAAGCGGGGAGGGCGCCGCGAAGGACCGAGACGACGTAGCGGCACTCCGCCTCGATCAGCTCGGGGCGCCCCAGCAACTCGGCGCGGTAGAAACCCGAAACGACGCGCAGGATCGGGCTCTCGAGAGCGACGGCCCGCTCGAGCCACGCGTGCACCCGGCCGATGCCGACGTCGGGCGAGTCTCCGTTTCTGCCCTCTCCGAGGAAGTCTCCCGACGCCAGGAGACGCATGCCGAGCTCGCCCGCGCGCGCGGCGAGTCCGCGCAGCTCTGCGACCTCGCGGTCGCGCGCGTGGTGGAGGTTGACCTGCACGAAGTCCGATCCGAGCTCCGCTGCTTGCTCGAGCACATCCTCGAGCGTCACCGCGGCCCGCTCGAGGCGGAGGTGCCAGCACAGCGTGTCGACCCCGACGTGGATCATCGACGGCGCGGCGTTCGGGGCTGCGTAGAGTCGTGCCGTCGGTGGAACCAGTTCGCCACTTGGTCATCCAGGAAGGTCGCGGACTCGGCGGCGGGGGAGACCGCGCATTCGTGTACTTCGACACCGAGCACGATGTGGGCTACCTCCTCGAAGTCGCGCCGCTTGCCTCCACGCGAGAGGATGCCACGCTCTCGGCGGTCGGCGCCCTGGCGGCCGGGACTGGGGCGTTGTCCTGGAGTCCCCGGCTGGACACCGGTTCGGCAGCTTGGTACGTTCGCGCGCATGGTGACGCGACCCACCTGCGGTTCGCGGGGCGCGCGCCATGCGCAGGCGCTCAGGTGACCGTGCGGTTCGCCGCTCGACCAAGGAGGAGGGCCCTAGATGGCCGACATCATCCCCGAGCGTGACGTGCTCGTGACGACCCGAGTCGCGCTCGAACATGCCCGCATCAGCCGCGGGATGCTTCTGCGCCGAGGCGGCGCGGCTGCGTTCGGGATCGGGCTGATGCCGACCCTGCTCGCGGCGTGCGGTGGCGGTGACGACGCCGCCGCGCCGGAGGCGAGCGGGACGATCGACTACCTGTCGTGGACCGGGTACGACATCCCCGACCCGATGAAGGCGTGGAAGAAGGAGAACGCGGTCAACGTGAAGCCGACGTACATCGGCAACCACGACGACATCCAGGCCAAGATCAAGGCGGGCGGCGGCTCGTACGACCTGATCACGTACTACCAGGGCTACAAGGATCTCTACACCGAGCTCGACATCCTGAGCACAATCGACACGGGGAAGATCCCGAACTCCGAGGGGCTCTTTTCGGTCTTCCAGGAGCCGGACGCACGGAACCTGTGGATCGAAGAGGACGGCGACTGGACCGGGGTGCCATGGACCTGGGGCTCCATCGGCATTACGTGGGACGAAACAAGGGTTCCGGGCGGGCTCTCGTCGTGGTACGACCTGCTCGACGCGAAGTTCAAGGGCAAGGTCGCCATGGTCAACGACCCACTCGGCGCGTTCACGCTCACGTCGCACATCCTCGGCAAGGATCCCGCGGCGCTGCCCAAAGCCGAGTACGCCGAGATCCGCGACTTCCTTACGAAGATGGTCGCCCAGACGAAGGCGGTCTCCCCGGGCTTCAGCGAGATGACCAAAGCTCTCGTCGATGGAGAGGCGGACGTCTGCTACCAGGGGTGGGCGTACCAGAACTACCTGGCCGCGCAGGCCGGCCACAAGACCGTGAAGACGAAGACGCCCAAGGAAGGCGCGTTCTCCTTCTGCGACCTGTACGCGATCCCCACGACGACGGACAACGCCGACACGGTGCACGCCTGGATCAACGAGTCCCTCGACCCGATCCTTAACGCACGCATCGCCGAGTATCTCGTCGCCGCGGTCACGGTCGAAGCCTCGGTCGACGAGATCAACGCCGACACGAAAGCGCTCTACCCGTACGACGACCTCGAGTTGGGCGACACGACCGGCGAGCGTCTCAACAAGCTCTTCGAGCTCGCACCGTTCTACGGCAACCCGCCGATCGAGTCCGACGAGTTCGTCACGTTCGGCGAGATGCAGGAGGCGTGGGAGGAGATCAAGCAGAGCGCCTAAGGGCATCTTCGTGACCTCCATCGCCGAAGCTTCGCGTGAGAAGCGCCGGGCCCGTTTCGGGCCCGGCGCCCTCACGTTGCCCGCCGCGCTCGGGCTGCTCCTGTTCTTCGCCGCCCCACTCGGGACGTTCTTCCTCTACAGCTTCCTGACCAACTCGCTGTACGAGGTATCCCGTCCGCTGACGCTCGAGGGCTACTCGGACGCCCTGTCGAGCGACGTGAACAGGACTCTCGCCGTCAACTCGCTCGTGGTCGGCCTGTGTGCGGCGGCGGCGACGGTAGTCATCGGCCTTCCGGTCGCCTATTGGCTGCGTTTCGCATCAGGTCGCTGGCAGGTGCTCGTCCTCTTCCTGATCACTGCGACGCTCTTTGCGAGCTACCTCGTACGCATCTTCGCCTGGCAGTCGATCCTCGGAGGAAACGGCCTGCTCAACTCCGGCCTGCGCAGACTGGGAGTGATCGACGAGCCGCTCGGCTTCCTCCTCTACAACCGCTTCTCCGTAACGGTCGCACTCGTGCACATCTTCCTGCCGTACGTCGTGCTCGTGCTCTACGCCGGCTTTCGCCCGGTCTCGCCCGCGCTCGTCGAAGCGGCGCAGGACCTCGGTGCGAACGCGTTCACGCGCTGGCGGCGGGTGATCCTGCCCCTCGTGGCTGCCCCAGCCGTGACTGCATTCATGCTCGTCTTCGTCCTCTCGGCCGCCGATTACGTGACGCCTCAGTTCGTCGGAGGTACCGACGGCGCTCTGCTCGGTGTGCGCATCCAGGCGGCGCTCACGGGAGTCGGGAACTGGCCCCTCGGTGCCGCGCTCTCGTTCCTCATGCTCGCCGCCTTCCTCCTCTGCTACCTGCTCACGGTGCTCGCGCTCCGACTCCTGCGTCTCGACCGCATCCGCTTCGTGTCATGAGCGTGACGCACCGCAGCCCGATCACCCTTGCGATCACGCTTCTCGCCCTGGTCTTCCTTTACCTGCCGCTTGCGATGGTCATCCTGTTCTCGTTTCACGCGACCGGAGCGGTGTCGTTCCCGTTCACGGGCTTCTCGCTTCGTTGGTACCGGGAGACGCTCGGCGACGAGATCTTCCGCAGCACGCTGTGGAACTCGACCGTGGTCGCGATCTCCGTCTCCGTCGTCACGCTCCTGATCGGGACGATGGCCGCATACGGGCTCACGCGCTGCGCACCGCGGCTGCGAGTGCCGCTCGTGCTTCTCTTCTTCCTGCCGATCACCCTGCCTGGCCTGTTCGTGGGGATCGCCCTGCTCGTCTACTTCGCCCGGCTCGACATCCAGCTCTCGCTGACGACCGTCGTCATCGGGCACATCGTCTACGTCTTCCCGTACTTCCTCCTCATCGCGAAAGCTGCGCTCGACCGCCTCGACCCCGCACTCGAAGAGGCGGCCGCCGACCTCGGCGCCTCGCCGTGGAGGATCTTCCGTAAGGTGACCCTCCCTTTGATCTGGCCCGTGCTGGCGGGAGCGACAGCGCTCGCGTTCGCCCTGTCGTTCGACGAGTTCATCATCACGTTCTTCATCATCGGCCCGGACTCGACCCTGCCGATGTTCATGTACTCGAGGCTGCACCGCACGGTCGACCCGTCGATCAACGTCGTCTCGACCCTTCTGCTTGCAATCACGCTGGTGTTCTGGGTGATCGCATTCGCCTTCGCCGTACGTGCTTCCCGTGGTCGCACTCGCGCGGCGGACACGCTCCTAGGGGAGGCCGCCGCGTGACCGACGAGAGCCGTCTCGAGCTCGAGGGGATCACGCATCGTTACGGCTCGGTGACGGCGCTCGAAGACGTCTCACTCACGATCTCCGACGGCGAGCTCGTCACGCTGCTCGGTCCGTCGGGCTGCGGAAAGACGACGCTGCTGCGGATCGTCGCGGGATTCATCAGGCCGAGCGAAGGCCGACTACTTCTCCAGGGGCGGGACCTCACGCGGACTCCGCCCCACCGACGTCCGGTCAACATGGTCTTCCAGCGTGCGGCGCTCTTTCCGCACCTCGACGTCTTCGAGAACGTCGCCTTCGGTCTGCGCGTCAGCGGGACGCGCGATATCGAAGCGCGCGTGACCGAGGCACTCAGGCTCGTCCGCCTCGTCGGGTTCGAGCGGCGGCGGGCGCACGAGCTCTCCGGCGGCCAGCTGCAGCGGGTGGCCCTCGCCCGTGCGCTCGTCAACCAGCCGCGCGTGCTGCTGCTGGACGAGCCGCTCGCAGCGCTCGACCTGCGCATCCGACTGGAGATGGAGGCCGAGTTGCGCCGCGTGCATCGCGAGACGGGCGCGACATTCGTCTACGTCACCCACGACCAGGGAGAGGCGCTGGCGCTCTCCGACCGGATCGTCGTCTTCGACCAAGGGCGCGTCGAGCAGGTTGGGACGCCCGACGAGATCTACCGTCGCCCCGCCACACCCTTCGCAGCCCGCTTCGTCGGCGACGCCAACGTCCTGCCCGTGAGCGTCGTCGAGCTGACCGGGACCCGCGCGACAATCGATCTGGTCGGAGTTCGCCTCGTCGCCCCGTGCGACGGCGTTCTGTCAACCGGTCCCGGATGGCTCGTGGTGCGCCCCGAGGTGGTCCGCCTCGGAGCAGTGGCCGGGGACGGCATGCGGGGCGTCGTGCGCGACGTCGCCTTCCGGGGCTCCGGGTTCGCCTGCCAGCTCGACGTCGATGGCCTTCTCGAGCCTGTGAAAGCGGAGCTCTCGGCCGAGTCGGGTGCGCCCCCTGAGCTCGGCAGTGCCGTCGGCATCGCCTGGGACAGCGAGGCCGTCTGCCTGCTTGCCCGGCAGCAGGATTGAGAGGGGGCACGTGCTCGTCTACGTCGAGTACATCAGCCGGCGGCCAGGGGTCTCGATCGAGGCCTTTCACTTCGCCGCCGGACGAGGACAAGGTGGCTGGGCGGACGAGTACGGCGACGACTTGCTGCTCCTCAACCTCGGCCGAACCTTCCGTCTGGGGCCTGAGCCGGAGTACGTCGCCGTCTGGTACGTCGCCGGCGCCGGGCTCGAGCGGGTCGGCGAGTGGGAGCGCATCTTCGCCTCCGGCGAGGCCGACCATTTCGAGGAGACGTTCCGCCTGGCTGCCCGGATCGACACTGCGGGCTGCTACGAGCCCTTGCTGGAGCCCGTGCGGGGCCGGGACGGCCTCTACTACGGCGAGTACCTCGAGCTCGCTGCCGGTACGACCCGTGAAGACGTCGCTGCGTTCTTCACGGAGCGCCTGAACCGACACCGGGGCGTCACACTCAACCTGCTCTGCGACCGCATCGGGGCACTCGGGCCCGACCCGCGTTGCCTGGCTGTGTGGACGGTGCCAGGCTGGGACGCCCTCGACGAGGTCGCACGCGAGCTCGACGGAGTGGAAGGGCCGGTGCGACTCGTGCACGGCGCCGTGTATCGGGATCTCGGCGCCGAGACACTGTGACCGCGCCCGTCGGTGTCGGCATCATCGGCGCGGGCAACGTGCTGCCCGCGTACCTGCAGGTGCTCGACCGGCTCGTTCCACGCGGGCTCGCTCGCGAGGGGCCGATCTGCGCACGACAGCGCGAGCTCTGGCCGGAGCTCATGCGACGCCGCCCGGGTGCACAGCTCGTCGAGGACGCGCGCGAGGTCGTGACAGCCGACATCGAGATCGTTGTCGTCATCACGCCGCCCGCATCCCATGCCGAGCTCACTCGCCTCGCGCTCGAGCACGGGAAGCATGTCGTCGTCGAGAAGCCGTTCGCGGAGACGCGCGCCGACGGCGAGGCGTTGGCGCGCCTCGCGGCCGACCGCGGTCTGCACCTGCTGGCCGCGCCGTTCGTCCAGCTGTCACCGACGCTTCGGGCCTTCTGGACAGTCATTCACGACGGGGCTCTCGGCTACGTCCATTCGGCTCGCGGCTTGTACGGCAATGCAGGCTCGCACTGGACGACCTGGTACCACTCCGGAGGACCGGGACCGCTCGCCGAAGCCGGTATCTACAACCTCAAGAGCCTGACGGCGCTCCTCGGCCCGGTCGTCGAGGTGTTCGCCGCCGACGCGCTCGCTGTGGCGAGCCGAAAGGCAGCGGGCTCGGAGATCACGAACCCCGACCCGGACGTGTCCCACGTCGTGCTCCGTCACGCCGACGGTGCGCTCTCTGGCGTCGTGTCGAGCCAGGCGATCCAGCGCTACCGGCGGCCGGCGCTCGAGCTCTACGGCACGGAGGGAACCGCCAATCTTCTCGGCGACGATTGGGATCCACACGGCTTCGAGGTCTGGCGTAACGAGCGCGGCTCCTGGGAGGAGCACGACGCAATCGAGCCCACGTGGCTCTGGGCCGACGGTCTCCGCGAGGCGGTTGTGTGCGTGCGAGAGAATCGACCGCCACTCGCGAGCCTCGACCACGACCTCCACCTGCTCGACATCGTGACCGCGGCGCGCGTCTCGGCAGTTGAGCGGACTGCGGTCCGCGTCGACTCCTCGTTCGCGCCACTCGACCTGCGGCTCCAGCCGCCGTCGCGTGTCGAGCACCTGCACGATCACACCCGTCCCTCCGACGAGCAATAGAGCTCGACGTCATGAGCGGCAACGACTGGCGGCGGATCCTCGTGCTGGCCTCCGCGGTCGGCTTCTTCGAGGCGCTGTTGTTCTCCGTTCTCGCGCCGCTGCTCCCGGACTTCGAAGAAGAGTTCGGGCTGTCGAAGGCGAGCGCCGGGCTGCTCACGTCGGCCTACGCAGCCGGCGCATTCATCGGAGCCCTGCCGAGCATCTGGGCAGCGCGCCGGTTCGGCGTCAAGGCCACCGTCGTGGCCGGGCTGATCCTCCTCGCGGTCTCGAGCGCAGCCTTCACGGTTCCCGGGTCCGCCTGGCTCGTGTTCGCAGCCAGAGTCGGCCAGGGAGCGGGGAGCGCGTTCGCCTACACAGGTGCGTTGGCCTGGCTGGCCGCCGTCGCGCCACCTGCGAGACGGGGCGAGCTCATCGGCGTGACCTTTGCGGCCACCTTCTCGGGTGAGCTCGTCGGCCCGCTTCTTGGGGCAGTTGCTGCGTGGGCCGGATTGACACTCGTCTTCTCCGTCGTTACGGCGCTCGCCGTCCTCGTCGCCGCCGTCGCGACCGCGATCCCGGGGCCGTCGGGTATCGAGCGACTCCCCGCGCCTTCGCTTCGCATGCTCATGAGCAATCGAATCGTCCAGTTCGCAGCGTGGCTGATCGCGTTGACGGCGCTTCTGCTGGGTGTCCTCGGAGTACTGGCGCCGCTGAGGCTGGACGAGCTCGGCTGGGGTGCGGGGGCAATCGGGGCGGTCTTCGCTGTCGCAGCACTGCTTCAGGCTGCTGCTAACCCTCGCATCGGCCGGATCGCCGACGCCAGAGGGCACACGTTGCTGCTGCGAGCGGGATTGATCGTGTCGGCCGTGGGGTCCGCGCTCCTCGTATTGGACGACCGAGCGCTCCTTTACGCCGCGATCGTGGTGGCAGCTGCCGTTGCATACGCGACCCTCTGGACGCCGGCGTTGGCACTGCTGTCTCAGACCCTCGATCGCCACGGCTTCGACCAGGCGTTCGGCTTCGGTCTCATGAGCGCCGCGTGGCCACCGGGGTTCGCGATCGGTGCTGCGGCCGGCGGCGCCCTCGCGGGCGCGACCCAAGATGCCTGGCCGTACCTCTGCAGTGCGGTCTTGTGCTTGTTGTCGGTGCGGCTGCTCGGCTTCGCGGCGCCTCACGTCAGGACAAGCGGATTGGAGACGCACTGAGCGAAGACATCCGATCTACGGGCATCTGGCAAGACGCTCTCGAGATGCCGGCAGCGCTTCAGACGACCCTCGACGAGTCCGAGGGTTTCGCAGACGTTGCGCGTCTCCTGAGCCGGAACGGGACCCGGCGCATCGTTGCGAGTGGCAACGGCGCGTCGTACTACGTTGCTCTAGCGCTCTGGCTCGCGGCGCTCGAGAGCGAGAGGTCTCCGCTCGAGGTAGTGGCCGCTCCGAGCGGTCTGCTCGCAAGAGGGAGGTTCCGCTGGAGGGAGGGCGACGTCCTCCTCGCCATCTCGTCTTCCGGTGAGTTCCGCGATCTTCTCGAGGCGATCGAAAGCACCGGTTTCGCGCACCCCTTCGCGGCAGTCACTGCGACACGCGAGTCGACGATCGGGGCTGCCGCGGGAGCCAGGGCAACGGTCAAGGTCCCGCGCCAGAGGGCGGTGACTCACACGCATGCGTATTGCGGCGCCGTGCTCACCTGCCTAGCGATCTGGGCCGACATCTCAGCGGACGACCTTCTTCGGCGGGCAGTGGCCGAGGCTCCGGGGGCTTGCGAGCGGGCACTCCGTTCGAGCGAGCGCTGGGCGGACGAAAGCTTCGACGGCGTGAAGACGCCGTCCGCAGCCGTCGTCTTCGGGACGCGGACTGCATGGGCGGCTGCCCTCGAGGGCGCCCTTCTCATCAAGGAGATCGCACGGATTCCTTGCGAAGGAGTCGAAACGCGAGAGGGTGCGACGGCAGCGATGACTGCGCTCAATGCGGATCATCTCGCCATCAGCCTCCCGACGCCGCGCGACGACCTCATCGTCGAGGCGGAGGAAATCTGCCGAGCCCGTGGCGCCGACGTGCTGAGGGCTCCGGGAGGGATGGAGGCTGATCGGCGTGTTTCGCCCATCACGGCCTTTCCTGCGCCGCTTGCACTCAGCGTCGCGCTCGCGCTCCGCGCGGGATGGGATACCGACAATCCGGAGTGGATCTCCAGCTACGACAGGACCGCTAGGAGACTGTCTTGACGTACTCATGCGACTTGCTCCCTACGCAACCCGGCGTCTCGAATCCTCAGCGATGTTTCCGGCCTTGGGATCTGGGCAGTGATGCCAATACGTCGGCCGTGGACCGCCGGGACAGCAATCGTTATTGGGAGTGAGGCTCGGTATGGGAGACGGGATGGAAAGAACCTCGGGCGATCGATTCGAGGTCGCTGTGATAGGCGCGGGACAGGCGGGGCTCGCCATGGGGTATTTCCTTGCGAGGGAAGGCCGTCGGTTCACGATCGTCGAAGCCTCTGATTCGATCGGCCCTGCGTGGCGGAGTCGTTGGGACTCACTTGTGCTCTTCACGCCGCGTCGGTACGACAGCCTTCCCGGTCTACCGTTCCCGGGCGACCCGGATGGATATCCCGGCCGCGAGGAGGTCATCGACTATCTCGAAAACTACGCGTCGACCTTCCAGCTGCCAGTCCAGCTGAACAGCGCGGTCAAGTCGCTCGTATCCGTGGAGGACGGCTTCATCGTCGACCTTGGAGCACGGACCCTCCGGGCCAACCAGGTTGTGGTTGCGACCGGTCCGTTCCAGGTCCCTAGTGTGCCTGCGTTCGCCGCCGACCTTGCGTCGGACGTTGTCCAGATGCACAGCACGGGCTACCGGCGTCCGAGCGACGTTCCCCAAGGAACCGTCGTGGTCGTCGGGGGCGGAAACACCGGATTCCAGATAGCCAAGGAGCTGTCCTCGACCCACTCGGTTCACCTTGCGATCGGATCTCGACAAACACCGCTCCCGCAGCGAATGCTCGGACGCGATCTCTTCTGGTGGCTGACGAAGACGGGGCTCATCAAGAAGACGGTCGAGTCGCGCATCGGGCGTCGTGCGCGGGATCGCGATACGCTGATCGGGTCGAGCACGCGTGATGTAAAGCGTGAGGGAGTAGAGGTCAACCCCAGGGTGGTCGGCGTCTCGGGCGGCGCAGTGACGTTCGGGGACGGAAGCGAACTCAACGTCGATGCTGTGATCTGGGCAACGGGCTATCGATACGAGTTCGGCTGGATCGACGTTCCTGTCTTCGATCAGAAGGGCGACGTGCTCCACCGACGCGGAGTGACCGAGTGTCCAGGTCTGTACTTCCTAGGGTTGACCTGGCAACACACTCGGGGATCGGCGCTCCTCGGCTGGGTGAAGGACGATGCCGAGTTCATCTCCGAACGTATCTCCGCCCACGCCGGAGATCGCCGCGATGCAAGGGTGCAAGCTGAGGAGAGTGGACCAGCGAGGAGCGTGGCCTCATGAATGAGAGAGCGCAGCAGACGATCAAGCGCCAAGGCGACTTCCCCACTGACACAAGCGGACTTCCACGTGCGGTCTCTCCGAGCGTCATCGAACTCGCAGACGGCGATGCAACGGAACTTCACATCGGGCCGGTCGTCAAGCGAGTGGGTGACGCAGATGTTCGGATGCTTGCCTACAACGGCTCGGTTCCCGGGCCGACTCTCAAGGTCCCCGAAGGGGCGACCGTAACCGTCCACGTCAGGAACGAAGGCGACCTCGAAGCAACCGTGCACTGGCACGGCTTGCGGCTCGAGAACCTCTACGACGGGACTCATGACACGCAAGCGCCGATTCCCGTCGGGGAGACCTTCACCTACCAGGTGCACGTCCCTGATCCCGGCGCGTACTGGTACCACCCTCACATCCGCGAGGACTACGGCCAGGAGATGGGCTTGTACGGCAACCTCCATGTCGTCCCCGCTGACCCGGATTACTGGCCGCCCGTCAACCGGGAACTGTTCCTGACCCTGGACGACGTTCTCATCGAGGACGGGAAGATCGCCGGGTTCAGCACCTCGGAGACGACACATGTCGCGATGGGCCGCTTCGGCAACGTCATGCTCGTCTCGGGAGAGTCAGACCTCGCACTCACCGCCAGGCGCGGCGAGGTCGTGCGCTTCTACTTCACCAACACTGCCAACACTCGTGTCTTCAACGTGACGCTCCCGGGAGCTCGTATGAAACTCGTCGGCGGAGACAGCGGCCACTACGAGCACGAGAGCTTCGTCGAGGAAGTTCTCCTCTCACCGTCAGAGCGCGTCGCGGTCGACGTTCTCTTTGATCATCCAGGCGAGCACGTCCTGGAGCACCGAACTCCCGCCCGCTCGTATCGACTGGCTTCGATCACGGTGACCGACGAAGCGGCCGAGCCGCCCCTCGAAGCACAGTTCGCCACACTCCGGACCAACGACGACCTTGCAGGCGAACGACAGCGAACGGCCCGACTCATGAACGCTGCTCCGGACAAGACGCTCGCCTTCGTCGCCGAGATGGACTTCGACGCGCCCGAGGACGCCGTTTACACGTGTCCGATGCATGCGAACGTCGTCAGCGAGGAGCCAGGGCGCTGCCCCGAGTGCGGAATGAAACTCCTTCCGGTTGAGGCTCCGACGAGCTACGTCTGCCCGATGCATCCACACGTCACCAGCGATTCACCAGATCGCTGTCCCGAGTGCGGAATGAAGCTCGTGCCAACGCATCTAGTGGACACGACATCCGATCACTCTGGGCACGACATGCACGCGTCTCACGAGAGCACCGACCCCGCAGCCCACGAGCACGAACATGCGCAGGGCATCGAGTGGGAAGACGACATGGTCGAGGTGAATCGGCGCACGACGGCCGAGAACATGCGCTGGAAGCTCGTAGACCGCGACACAGGCGCAGCGAATGCCGCCATCGATTGGAAATTCCGAGTTGGTGACCAGGTCAAGATCCGCCTCGTCAACGAGATGGACTCCGATCATCCGATGCCGCACCCGTTCCACGTTCACGGCGCAGGGCGCTTTCTCGTTCTCGCGCGAGACGGCGTCGAGGAGCCGAACCTCGTCTGGAAAGACACCGTTCTAGTCCGCACCGGGGAAACTGTCGACATCCTCCTCGATGTCACGAATCCGGGGCGGTGGATGGCGCACTGTCACATCGCCGAGCATCACGAGAGCGGAATGATGTTCGGCTTCGACGTTGAGCCGTGAGAGATGCCCCAGTAAGTGGGGCTCTGGTCGCGCGAGCTCGGTCCCAGCTCGCGGTCGCCGGCCCCGAGCTGCTCGCGCTCCTCGATCCGCAGGGGGGCTTCGCGAGCTCGGAATCGTCTAGGCGGACTTACCCGCGATACACTGGGGGCACTCGATAGCTCACCTCACGTCGTGACCCGAAGTCCTGAGCCATTGCGCCAGGTCGAGCGGGAAGAGAGGGGCTATGTCCTCACCTTTCGTCACGGTTCGCTACCCCGACGGTGCGTGGGAGCTAACCGACAGCGAGAAGGTTCCGAAGGTCGGAGAAACGCTGTGGCGGAGCGACGGCAAGTGGGTCGTCACGACGGCCGCCACGGATACAAGCGGGCATGTCATCGTGACTTGGCGGCGCGCCCCTAGACCCGCTGACTCGTAACTCGGCGGCTCGAGCTCGCGCTCCTCGATCCGCAGGCAGTGCGGCCTGCCCGGCAAGCGCGGTAGAGTTTGAGGTGGACTCGCGCACCGGCCCGGGAGGGCGTCTTGAGTAAGAGCGCCGACAAGCCGAAGAAGCAGCTGAAGAAGAAGCCGCAGAAGACGCTCAAGGAGCGCCGAAGCGAGAAACGCGCGGCCAAGAAGTTCGGCTCCGGCTCGTTTCTCCGGGCCGACGAGTAAGAGTCAGGGCTCGCGGCGTCGCTGTGCTCGTCCGGTGGGCGTGTCGAAGCGACAACAGAAAATAGAGTGGGCCGCGTGACGCTTCAACGGATGGACAACGTCGGCATCGTGGTGGAATCGCTTGATGCCGCTATCTCTTTTTTCGCCGAGTTAGGCCTCGAACTCGAAGGGCGAGCCATGATCGAAGGAGACTGGTCAGGGCGCGTCACTGGACTGCGCGACCAGCGCGTCGAGATCGCCATGATGCGTACGCCGGACGGCCACGGCCGGATCGAACTCTCGCGATTTCTCGCGCCGCCTGTGGTCGCCGATCACCGGAACGCCCCGGTGAACGCCCTGGGCTACCTGCGTGTCATGTTCGCCGTGGACGACCTCGACGATACGCTCGCCCGGCTCCGCAGGCACGGCGCGCAGCTCGTCGACGAAGTGGTCCAGTACGAAGACGTGTATCGGCTCTGCTACGTCCGAGGCCCCGAGGACATTCTCATCGGGCTGGCCGAGCAAATCGGCTGACGACCGACAAGCGCTCAGGCGTCATTCGTGAACACTGGACCAGGCGACGTATCATCGCTCGCGTGCTGCATGTCCGCCTGATCCTTCACCACCGTGACGGTCGAACAGAAGAGTCAAGCCTCGATGGTGATGGCCCGTTCATGCCCGACGGCTTCCTCCACCTACCACCCACGCTGACCATTGGTGGAAGGTGAGGTCTCTCCGCTGGGATGGTGATGGCCGCAGGGGCGTCGCTGATCTAGAGCCCGTGGACGAGCTCCCGCTACACCTGGGGAGACTCTCGAAGTAGCTGGCGGATCGGCGGACGCCCCCAGACTCGCTGGTGCGAGTGACCACGATGTCGTAGTGGCCCGAGTTCTCGGTGCCGGGGGCGACGTAGTGGTTCGTGCCGTTGGCGTCGGTCGGGCGGTCTTTGTAGACGAGGTCGAAGTCCTTGCCCTGCGAGACGGCTACGGCAACCGCTTCGGGCTGATCTATGTCGACTTCGAGACACTCGAACGGACGCCGAAGCTCAGCGCCGAGTGGTTCCGCGTGGCCGCGCGCCAAAACGCCGTCGTCTGATGTAGATACGCGAGCTCGGTGGCGCCAGCCGATTGGCGCTACCGAGTTCACGGCGTCAAGGAACATTCCCCAACACTGTGGCAGTCGGCGATCTCCCGCTTGAACCCGCTCCTGAGATGCTTCCGGTTCAGATCGCCGACCATGGAGGTATTCGTGGAACGCTTCAGCTTCGCATCCGAGGTCGCATTCGTGCCGCGCGGAGATCTGCTCGATGGGGTGACCGTCGCACCGCTTACCCCTTCCATCTTCGAGGGCTCTCCGATCCAGGCAGCGATCTTCCGCGTCGCGCCCGGCGGCAAGCTCGCTCGGCATCCGGCGACCGTTCCGCAGATCCTCGCGGTCCTCGACGGGTCAGGCGAAGTGAGCGGGGCGGACGGTGTAGGTGAGGCGATCGCGGCTGGCGAAGCGGTGTTCTGGTCTCAAGGCGAGGAGCACGAGACGACGTCCGCAGTTGGACTGACAGCGCTGATCATCGAGGGCGGGCAAGTAGATCGGTTCCGCAAGCGTCCGACAGCCGCTTCCTGAGCGGACCGGCTCAAGCGACATTCCCGCACACTGGCGCAACCGGCGTATACCCCGCTCGGCCGCTCCTGGGATGCTTGCGCCTTCGGTTAGTCGATCAAGGGAGGAAGTCGTGGAACGGTTCAGCTTCGCGCCGGAAGCGGCATTTGTGCCGCGCGGCGATCTACTCGATCACGTGTCGCTCGCTCCGCTGACACCGTCCTCAACGGAAGGGGCGCTCGTCCAAGCGGTGATCCTTCGATTTGAGCCGGGCGGTCGGCTCAGGCGGCATCCGGCGGGCTCCCCGCAGATCCTCGCCGTACTCGAGGGATCAGGCGAAGTGAGCGGGGCGAATGGTGTCGATGAGCCGATCGGCGCAGGCGAAGCGGTCTTCTTGCACGAGGGTGAAGACCACGAGATGAAGTCCGAGGCCGGGCTAACGGCGCTCATCATCGAAGGCGAGCATGTGGATCGGTTCCGCGAGCGTCCGAAGGCCGATCCGTGAGGCGACTGCCCAAGCGACACTCCCGCACTCGCGCACCGCGACGCTACCTCGCTCGCCAGGCGAGCCAGCGGAGGGCGTGCTGTCAGCTACTCGATTCCGTTGCTGCTAGAGGTGGCCGAGCCAGAACCGTAGGTACATACTCGAGCAGCTGCAGCCGACCGTCGAAAAGGCGGCTGCTCACCATTTCGAGGGAGACATCCGGGTACCCGTCGTAGATCCGATCCTTGCCGCTGCTCCCGGTGATGACTGGAAAGACGACTACGCGGAAACGATCCACCAGACCGGCCGTCAGAAGGGAGCGGCAGAGTGTGAGGCTGCCCAGGGTGCGCATCGACGCGGTTCCCTTGTCCTTCATCTCGCGCACGGCCTCGACGGCATCCTGAGTGACCAGTTGTGTGTTCGGCCACGACAGCGGCTCCGTCAAGCTCCTCGAGAAGACGATCTTCGGCAGGTCCGCCAAAGCCTCGGTGCCCGGTTCACCGTCGGCGGCCAGATCCGACATGAGCCGATAGGTGTTCGCGCCCATCAGGATCGTGTAGTCCGCCTCAGGCTGGTCGCCCAACCAGGCGAGGTACTCAGGTCCTTCCAGGCCCCAAAAGCCGGGCCAACCGTCGGCTGCCCCATATCCCTCGAGCGAGGTGATGAAGTCGATCATGAGTTCAGGCATCGCGGCCCCTTAGTTGGATTCGGCCCGACTTCGACGGCGCAGCAGGGATGCTGGTGTTCCAGTCGAGGTCCAGCTAGGTACCGCACGGAGCCGAGGTTGAAACACGCGTCGAGCGACGCGAGTGCTGACAGCTCGACACGTCGAGCCGGCGATGTCCGTAGAGCGACATTCCCGCGTACTCGGGCTGCCGGCGTTTCGTGCAGCACACAGTCGTGACGTACCAGCCGGCGGACCGCTTCTGGCTCTTCCAGGCGATCGAGGCAAGCATCTTCGCCGGCCTCGCTCTCGCCCTGCTCGCCTTTTCCGTCCCATGGATTCGGAGGCGCATCAGCTGACTACCTCGCCCGCCACAGCGCAACGCGGCCGTGCCTTCGGGGAACATTCCCGAACGCTGGCCCAGCCGAACGCCGCCTCGTTTGCGCGTAGATTGGTGTTGCCATGTCGAGCTGGTACGACGGCTGGGCGGACCGATACGGGGACTGGTCCACTAGCGTCACTGCTGACGTCCCGTTCTACGTCGGGCTTGCTCGTGATGCTGACGGGCCACTGGTCGAGCTTGCAGTTGGCAACGGGCGCGTTGCGATCCCGGTTGCTCAGGCAACGGGCAGGCGTGTAACAGGGATTGACTCTTCGCCGGCGATGCTCGCGCAGGCTCGAGTGCGCGCAGTTGAGGAGGGAGTCGAGCTCGACCTGCGTGAAGGAGACATACGGGAGCTTGAAATCGAGGAGCCGGCGGCCTTGATCTACTGCCCTGGGCGGTCTCTGCTGCATCTGCCCACGTGGGCCGATCGTCGCCGCTGCTTCGAGCGGGTCGCGGCATCGCTTCGGTCTAACGGCCGCTTCGCCTGGAACGCGTTCGCCTTCGACCATCACGTCGCATCCGCCATAGACGGCCAGCATGCCGACACGCCGCTGCCGCACACGAACTACTACAGCGTCGGCGATAACCGAGTCGACATCACCTTGGACGATGGTGGAACCGGTTCGCTCTGGTGGGCAACCAAGAACGAATGGCTGGGGCTCCTCGACGTCGCGGGCCTGCGCCTCGAAGCTCTCTATGGCGGATTCGCCGGGGAACCGCTCGACGACGACAGCCGTGAGTACATCTTCGTCGCCCGTCGGTAAGCGCTCAGCCTGGCCGTCACGACAGCGCCAGGGGACCTTCCCGCACACTGGCGCAGCCGAGGGCAGTTGGGGTCATGCATCGAGTCGGAGCACGACCTCGTCCGTTTCCTCGTTGCGCCCATGAGCGAACCCGCGCCCCTCGCCCACGATAAGGAAACCGCACTTCGTCAACACACGAATCGACGCGGCATTGTCGCTCGCAGCGCGAGCATAAAGCGGACGGGTTGCCTCCAGCTGCAAGAACGCCTGTAGGGCACGCGTGGCAATGCCGCGGCCCCAATCTTCACGGCCGATCCAATAGGTGACCTCGCGGTGACCCTCCAAGTCGAAGCTCGCAATGTGACCCACAACTCGACCGTCGATCTCGACGACCCTGTTCGTCGTAGAGCCGTCGCTCCTCAGCCGCGCCCACCGTCGCTCGAAGTTCGTTCGATCATCGGCCTCCGGCGAAGTGAACGCGGCCATCCAAATAGCGGCGCGATCCCTCGAGTGCTCGAACAGCACGCCGAGATCACGATCTTCGATCTCGCGAAGCACAAGCTGTCCCGAGCCCTCCCGCACGGCCGTTAACGCTAACTGCCGCAAACTCGGGTGACATTCCCGAACGCTGGCGCGGACGAGAGTCCTCGGCGTGACTACAGAGTTGCGTTGATCCCCGACTGCCTCTCTGTGGCGACACGCCTTGCGCCGCCTCTCGCCGCCGGCCTTGATCAGGGCGTAGAGCCGGGCACGAACTCGCGAACCTCCTGCGCACAACGGCAGGCGACGGCGATCCTGCCAGCCCACTCCAGCGCCTCCTCGCGTGAGGGAACCTCGACAACCGAGAATCCGCCGATGTACGCCTTGCTCTCAGGGTATGGGCCGTCGGTGACCGTCCCGTCGGTGGCCACCACGCTCACCTCTTCGTGGGAATGCAGCCCGCCGCCGAACACCCAAACGCCGGCGTCCTTTGCCTCTTGCACGACCGCGTGCGCTGCCTCGGCCACGTCGGGGAGATCCTCCTCGGGAAACGTCATTGCGCCGTCATCGAACGAGATCAGATACCGCGTCATCTCACGACTCCTTTCGCGGCGGCCTGCTCCGGCCGCATCTCACCCTGCTGCGGACACACGCGCAGTGGAGACCGACAAACCACCGAGAACTCATCGGTCCGGCCAGATCCAGCCTCACTTCTTCCGGCGTCATCGCGGCACACTGGCGCAAATGAGCGCCCTCGGAGTCGGCGTGCTTGACCGGGTACCGACGACTTCCGGGCGGCAGTGGCGTCTGAAGCACTCGCGACAGGCCACAGACGCCGCGGCCCCGCGGCACGCGCCGCTGTGGTCACCGGTAGGGTGGCCACGACCCAGGTGGTGTGCGATGTGTTCATTCGCCCAACCGCCGACGCGCCACTACGAAGGGAAGTCGAGTGCCGAAGGTCGTTATCACCCATGCCGTTGAAGACATCGGCCGTTGGCTGGAGGGTAAGGAAGGGCGTGCTGCTGCAATCGAGTCGGGAACGGGTAGCAACGTGACCGACTTCGTCGCCGCCGACGGAAGCAACAACATCGCGATCACAGCCGACGTTGCCGACGTTGCGGCCATCAAGTCCATGTTGGCGTCACCGTCCCCTGAAGTCCTCGCCCGGATGCAGGACCACGGCGTCGTACCGCCGATCATCGCGTACATCCAGAAGTAGGCACGTCAATACGCTGGAACCGTGAAGGCTCGCTTCGGCGGGCCTTCCGCATCATCGACGAGCCAGAAGCGGCGATCTCCCGACGCACCGCCTAGCACGAGGTCGACGTGCTCGGGGTGTGCCAGTCCGAGCGACTTCACGGGCGCGATGGAGATGCGGGCGACGCGGGGCTCATGTCCGCACACTCGCACTCAAGTGCAACCACGGTTACACTCCCGCGTGTGGGTGTGATCGCGGATGAACGTCCCGAAGGCTGGGCGCTCCTTGCCTACCGGATGCCGCGCGAGCCCTCGACACCACGGATCACCGTCTGGCGCAAGTTGAAACGGCTCGGCGTCGCTCAGCTCACGGATGGTCTGGTTGCGCTTCCCCTCGACAGCCGCACGCTCGAGGCGCTCGAGTGGATCGCAGACGAGGTGATCGAGGCGGGAGGTGACTCGACCATCTGGATCGGCCGTCCGGCGAGCCGAGGCCAGGAGCGGGCACTGGCCGCGCGGATGGCCGGGGCGATCTCGGAGGAGTACGCGGTCGTCATCGATGCCGCCGTGCAGGCGACCCAGTCCGAGCCGCGGGTTCGCCGGCGCACGGTTGCCCGGCTGCGTCGCGAGCTCCAGCGGATCCGACGTCGCGACTACTTCCCGCCGGGGGAGCGGGAGCGTGCGGAAGCCGCCGTCGAGGAGCTCGCGACGGCGCTCGGCGAGGAGGTGCCGGCGTGAAGTGGGCGACCCGCCGTCACTGTCACATCGACCGCGCCGCGTGCGCCTGGCTCGTGCGCCGCTTCATCGATCCGGGAGCCGAGTTCGTCTTCGTCGACGACCCGGACGAGGTCCCGGTCGATGCGACCCCGTTCGACCTGCGGGGTGTGGAGCTCTCCCACCACGATGGCGACTGCAGCTTCGAGACGTTCCTGCGCCGCTACGAGCTCGACGATCCCGTGCTGTGGGACTTCGCTCGGATCGTGCACGAGGCGGACCTCGACGACGAACGCTACGACGCACCTGAGGCACACGGCTTCGACATCGCCCTACGCGGGCTGTCGATGGTCGTCGACGACCAGCGCCTGCTCGAGCTGACAGGGCCGCTGTTCGACGGGCTCTACGAGTTCCGCAAGCGCGCACTCACGCTCGGCAAGGAGCCGGCGTGAGCCAAGTCCACGCGAAAGGAGCTGTCATGCAGTGGGTTACCCGTGAGCGGCCGAAGACCGACCGGATCGCATGCCCCTGGCTGATCAAGACCTTCATCGACCCTGACGCCGAGTTTCTCTACGTGCCCGCCGACCAAGTGCTCGCGGTCGCGGAGCGCGAGGATGCGCACTCCTACGACGCACCTGACGCCGAGTTCACACATCGCGATGGGCTCTGCTCCTTCGAAGTGCTCGTGGAGGAGTACGAGATCGACGATCCCGCCGTGAAGCGGCTGGCCCGGATCGTGCACGGCGCGGACATCAGCGACGATCGCGATGCCACGCCCCAGTCGCGCGGACTGCTCGCGGTCGCCGAGGGCTTCCATCTCCTCGAGCTCGACGACCACCGCCAGCTCGAGCTCTCACTGCCTGTCTACGACGCGCTCTACGCATGGTGCAAGAACGAGGTGACCGCGGACCGAGCCGCCGCGTGAGCCTTCGCCGGACCGGCTTCGTCTCGCTTCCTGGCGGACGGGAGCCCGGCTTCGACCACGCTGATACCTGGCTCGGCGTCGGCGGGCCCCGAATGTTCGTCGCCCACACGGGTGCCGACCGCGTGGACGTGATCGACTGTCGGAAGCGCGCGTTCCTGCGCTCGATCGACGATCTGCCCGGCGTTGCCGGAGTCCTCGTCGACCAGGAGCACGACCTGCTCTTCACGTCCGATCGTGGCTGCGCGCGGGTCAGCGTCTTCCGGTGCTCCGACGAAACGCTGCTCGGGCGCATCCAGGTCGGGCCGCACCCGAATGGTCTCGCGTACGACCGCGTGCGACGCCGACTGTTCAGCTTCAACCTCGGCGAGCCACTGGGCGAGGGGTGCACTGCCTCGATCGTCGACGTCCAGGCGCTGACCGTGGCGGCGGAGGTCACACTTCCGGGACGACCGAGGTGGGCTGCATACGACCCGGCGAGTGACCTCGTCTACGCCAACATCCGTGACCCTGCGGTGATCCTGCGGATAGACCCCGAAGCTCTCGCGATCGTCGGCTCGATGGACGTTCCCGTCTCGGGCCCGCATGGTCTCTGGGTCGACGGGGACCGGATCTACTGCGCGGCCGACGGTGGCGCGCTCGTCGTCGTCGACCGCCAGGACGGCAGCATCGTCGCTTCGCTGCCACTGCCCGGTGCGCCCGACGTCGTCTGGCACGACGAGCACACGCAGCGGCTCTACATCGCGGTGGGTGACCCGGGCTCCGTCACGGTCGTGGACACGGCGGCACTCGCAGTGCTCGAGACGATCACGACCGAGCCCGGCGCCCACACGCTGGGATGGGATCCAACCGGCAGCACGCTGTACGTCTTCTGTCCCGAGAGTGGCGGGGCGGCGCTCTACACCAGCGAGGACGACGGGGGTTGATGCTCGGAGCAGACGCTCGGCGCATCCTCTTCGTGCAAGCGGCCCGGGCCTTCGCATACGGGCTCGGCAGCGTTCTCATCGGAGTGACACTGGCCGACCTCGGCTTCTCGGGAGTCCAGGTCGGGGTCGTCCTCGGCGCGCTCGTCGCCGGCACGGCGCTCGTCTCGATCCTCCTCGCGCGCTTCGGGGACCGGGTCGGACGCCGACGCTGGTACATCGGCCTGCTCGCGGTGATGGCGGTTGCGGGGACGATCTTCGCTCTGACCGGGTCCATCTGGCTCCTCGTGCTTGCTGCCCTCACCGGCACCGTCTCGACGGAGGTCGTCGAGTCGGGGCCGTTCACGTCGCTCGAGCAGGCGATGCTTCCGAGTGCGGCCGAGGGCCGCGACCCGACGCGGCTGTTCGGGACCTACAACACGATCGCCACTCTTGCGGGCTCACTGGGTGCGCTCGCGGCCATCGCCACCCGTGTTGTCGAGGTCGAGCCGCAGCGGTTGCTCCTCGGGTACCCGGTCGCCGCCGCGGTGGCGATCTCGGTGGCCGCGGGTCTCAGCCCCGCCGTCGAGTCGCGGACGGCCGAACCTGCCGAGCGGAGACGGCCGCTCGAGAAGTCGCGCGGGATCGTCGCGCGTCTCAGCGCGCTCTTCGCACTCGACTCGTTCGGCGGCGGCTTCGTGACTCAGGCGTTCCTCGCCTACTGGTTCACGGAGCGATGGGGCACCTCGGCAGCAACGCTCGGGGTCGTCTTCTTCGCCATCGGCTTCCTCCAGGCCGCCTCTTTCCAGGGCGCCGTCCGCGTCGCCGAGCGCATCGGCCTGCTCAACACGATGGTGTTCACGCACCTCCCCTCGAACCTGCTCCTCGCGCTCATCCCGTTCGCCCCGAGTCAAGGAGCCGCCATCGCGCTCGTCTTCGGCCGCTTCGCGCTCTCCCAGATGGACGTTCCGACGCGTCAGGCATACGTGATCGCAGTCGTCGACCCGGACGAGCGCACCGCCGCAGCGGCGTATACGAACACGGCGCGGTACGTCGTCCGCCCGATCGGACCGCTCGTCGCCGGGCCGATCCTCACTGTCTCGCTCGGCGCTCCCTTTGTGATCGCCGGCGCGCTCAAGAGTGCGTACGACATCGGCCTCTACGCACTGTTCCGACACGTGGAGCTGACCGACGATGCGCGGAATCAGTGAGCGTGCTCGTGCATGTCCCCCGGATCCGTCGTCGAGACGAGACGCCACGAGTCCCACGTGATCTTGAAGATCACGAGCGTGATCACGAGGCCGATGAGCGGGTCGCCGACCGGTGCACCGAGCGCGACGATGAGTGCGCTGGCGACCACTCCCAAAGAGACGAAGGCGTCCGTCCGCGCGTGGTTGCCGTCTGCGACGAGCGCCGGGCTCGAGAGCCGACGTCCCGCTCGCAGCCGTACCTGAGCGGCGAGCTCGTTGCCTGCGAACCCGATCACTCCTGCCGCGGCGAGCACCCAGAGATGGGTCAGGTCCTCCGGATGGATGAAGCGCTGGATGGTCTCGTAGAGGGCGACACAGGCCGAGACGAAGATCGCGAGAACGACCGCGAGGCCGGCAATCTTCTCGGCACGGAAGCTCCGAAGCAGAAACGCGATCCCGAGCGGGATCGCCGTGAGCGCATCTCCGAAGTTGTGCACGAGGTCGGCGAACAGCGCCACCGAGCTCGTCAGCGCGAACATCGCGAGCTGCGCGACGGCGGTGAGGCCCAGGATCGCGAGGCTCAGGGCTACCGCCTTGACGCCCTCGCGTGAACGAACGATCGAACGATCGACGAGCCCGTGGGAGTGACCGTGACCGTGCCCGTGCGCCGTCGGCTCGGCCCCGGACAGCGGCTCCGACCTGCGAAGCTGGAAGCGCAGGTGACGATGCGGCCCCGAGTGTGGGTGGCTGTGAACGAGGCCTCCGTGGCGATGCGCGGCTTCAGTCACGTCGTCGGAGCGTACTTAGCGCTGCGGTCCAACCTCGCCGCACCGCGTCAAGTCGACGGACCGCGCGTCTCCGCGACCGCACGGCGCGCCTCGATCTCGTACGCGTTCGAGCGATAGCGCGTCGTCAGGTGCTTGAAGCTCATGTGCCAGAAGCGGTGCTGGCCTTGCCAGATGTGGCAGAGCTCGTGCGTCAGGAGGTCGTCCGAGACGTCGGTCCGCTTCAACAGGATCGTCCGCCACAGCGCGTAGCCGGTGTAGCGACGCAGGAGCGGCAGCCGGAAGAACCACGGCGCGACGACGACGCGCACTCGGTCGATTCGGACGGGCGTCGGGTAGTAGTCGAGAGTGTCGAGTCGCGCCTTCGATCGCGCGAGGCGCGTGCGGAAGTCCTCGTCGGAGCTCAGCTGCCGCTGCCGGCTGGGTCGAGCACCATGATCGGGCTCCCGTCCTGGGCCTGCAGGTAGCTGTACTGGTAGATGCGCGAGCGGGTGACCCGGTCGACGACGCGCTGCTCGTCCGGCGGGATCTCGCCGATGCCGGGAGTCAGCGGCGCGGTGAGCGTCTGGCCGAGCGGCCGACCGAGCTCGGCCCCGAGGTCGCTGCGCTCGAGGAAGACGGCCGTCGCCGCGTTCCCGTCCGCCCTCGGGGGCAAGAGCGCGAGCACGGAGTCGATGCCGTCGAGGTAGTTGAACGAGTAGAGCGCAAGCTCGAGCGCCTCGCGGCGGAGCAGCTGGCCGCGTTCGTCGGACGGCTTCCCCTCGGGGATCGAGCACGCCCTGCCGAGGCCACAGAGCGTGTACATGACGGCGTTCCCGGCCGGGAAGGTGTCCACGTCGTCGGGCTCGGCCCGCCCTCCGCTCGTGTCGGCCCTGACGGCGACCGCCTGCACCTGGAAGATCGCGCCGTCTGGGCCCGTGACCGTCGGCGGTCCCGCGTAGGTCACCGCAGCGAGGGCGTTACCGCTCGGAAGCCGGTACAGGCCGCTCACGTGGTCACCGATCTGGGCGGAGCGCCGTTCGGAGCTTCCCGTCGGCTGGAACTCCGACCAGGCCGGCGCGGGGGCGGGGCTGCCGCGACCGACGAGGACGATCAGTGCTCCGACTCCGGCACCTGCGACCATCGCGAGCACGAAGTAGAAGGCCGCGAACCGTCGGCGGTAGACGAGACGCCGCGCGCGGTCCGCGCGCGACTCGGTGCGCGCGTGCGCGGTCGTGCCCTTCGGCGCGGCCTGTGCATCGGCGCTGGCCTTTCTCATCACATCGTCGGCCACGAGCTCTCCTCCGAGAGATCCACTTCGGGAATTGTGAGCTTTGCGCCGTCGAGAAGCGAGAGAAGCTCGTCTCCGAAGAGCTCACGCCGTGCGGCGAGGACGTCCGCGATCTGCTCCACCGACTCGCGGTTCGCGAGGATGAGGTTGTGGGCGGCGACGTACGCCTGGCCCAGGATCTGCCCGACGAGCGCGCGCTTGTCCGGGTCGCCGAGGACGGACGCGACCGGGTTCTCCCCGAACGGCCCGCCGCCGCTCGTCCGGTTGACGATCTGGAGCCCGATCTTCTCGAACCGCTTGAGGATGCGCTCGCGCGCCTCCTCCTCGGTCTCGTCCTTGCGTGGCGTCACTTCGAACGGCTGCGGCCCCATCGCCGAGGCGCCGACCATGAACGCGGCCTGCGCGGTGACGCTCTGGACGTCACCGCCGACACCGTTCGAGTTCTCGCCGTAGAAGACGCGCTCCGCCGCCATCGCGCCGAGCGCCCAGACGAGCCGCGCGAACTCCTCGCTGCGGAAACGGCTGAAACGCTCCTCCTTCTCGAGCGCCTGGTGGTGGCCGAGCGCTCCGCCGCGCATCCGGATGGAGAGCCGCGTCGATTCGGCGCCCTTCAGGTACGCGTGGCCGGCTGCGGCATGGCCGGCCTCGTGAATGGCGACGGCGCGGCTCTCCTCCGGGACGTACTCGATGCCGACCGCCGTACCGGCCTCGAGCGTGGTCATGGCCTCGACGAGGTCGTCCCACTCGAGCGACTCGCGCTGAGAGTGGTGCGCGATGGTGAGCGCCATCGACGTGACCTGCTCGAGCATCGCCGGCGAGTAGCCGTTCGTGACCCGCGCGATCTCCTCGCGACGGCTCGGCTGGTCGAGCTCCTGGGCGTGGGAGACCTTGCCGAGGTAGAGGTCGAGGACGTCGAGGCGGTCCTGCTTCGTCGGCGTCCGGAACCAGACGTGGCGCCCCATGCGGCCCGGGCGCGTGAGCGCGGGATCGAGCCGGTCGACCGGGATGTTCGTCGCACCGATGAAGTAGATCTGCTCTCTGCGCGGACGGGCGCCCGGAAGACGAATCGAGCGGCCGCGGATCCTGCGCGGGACGATGTAGATCCCGTCGAGGAACGTGTTGATCTTGCTCGTGAAGAACTTCTTGAAGAACGGCGGGTTGTCGATCCCGTCCATGACGACGAGGAGTTGGTTGAGCGCGAGCGAGCCGCCGCCCATCCCGCCGGGGAACATGAAGTTCAGGAGGTCGCCGGCGCGCGCATAGATGCCCGTCCGCGGTGCCGCCTGTGGAGCGCGCTGTGCGAACAGGCGCTCGCGCCAGCGGGCGTTCTCGAGGATGAGGTCACCGGACGGGTTCAGGGCGCCGAACGGCCCGTAGAAGAGAAGGTCGTGCACGTCGTGTGGAGAATGCCCGCCCACGCCCCCGCCCCCGAAGCCCGGGTTGAGCGAATCGCGCCGCATGCCGACGGCGTCGATCTCGTCGATGAAGACGATGCATTGGCCGCCCCATTTGCGGGCGAGGCGCTTCGCGCGCCGCGCCAGCACGCGGACGACGATGGCGTCGATCCCTATGAAGGTCGCCGCGAAGCCGGAGCCCGGAATCGAGACGAACGGTGAGTTGAAGCCGGTTGCGAGTGCCTTCGCGAGCATCGTCTTGCCCGTTCCGGGCGCACCGAGGAAAAGCAACCCCCTCTCACGCTTTCCCCCGGCGCGCTCGAACGCTTCCCCCGACTGCCAGATCGAGACGACCCGCCGGACCTCTTCCTTGGCCTCCACCTGGCCGCGGACGTCCGCGAGCTTGACGCCCCACTCGGCGTCGCCCGGCTCGAAGCCCTGGATCTGCGAGAGGTTCATGGCGAGGAGCGGGCCAAAGAGGATGACGAAGTTGAAGATGAGGAACATCGGAAGCAGGACGAGCAGCGGGACGATCTGGACGAGGAGCGCCGCATCGAGGAAGAGATAGAAGGGCAGGACGATGATCGCGATCAAGATCGCGGCCTTCACCCAGAAACGCCAGAACCAGACGCGGCGGCGCGCGACGACGTCCTCCTCGCGGAGTTGCGTGCTCTCCAGCCCGAACAGGCTCGGCCTCGGGATCATGCGGTGGAACACGAGGTCGACGAGACCGCGGAAGCAGACGACGAGGAAGAGCGCCGCAAGGATCGACCAGAACCACGACCAGCCCTGCGTCTGGTTGAGCCAGACGACGACCGCGGGTGCGGTGAGGAGCGCGACGAGGGTCGCGGACCGGGTCAGACGGCGCCACTGGACCGCAAGCTCGCTCGACAGCTCGCTCTGGAACCCGGTGATTTTCTCCGCCTCGGACGCCACCCTTTGATGTGTTCGGACGCGCTTTTCGTTCGGTTGTTTGCGTAGTGATACCCTCGCGGCCGTGTCTCGCGCCGTCCTGAACACGAGCCAGGGCCCGATCGAGCTCGAGCTCTACACCGGCGAGGCGCCGAAGACGGTCGAGAATTTCACGAAGCTCGCGGCCGACGGGTTCTACGACGGGCTCACATTCCACCGCGTGATCCCGGACTTCATGATCCAGGGCGGATGTCCGCTCGGCACCGGCTCGGGAGGCCCGGGCTATCAGTTCGAGGACGAGTTCAACGAGCACAAGGTCGACCGCGGCGCGCTCGCGATGGCGAACGCAGGGCCGAACACGAACGGCTCGCAGTTCTTCATCGTCACTGCCGACGCTGCTCCCTGGCTCGACGGAAAGCACACGGTGTTCGGACGCGTCACCGCCGGGCAGGACGTCGCCGATCGGATCTCCGCAGTCGAGCGGGACGGCAGCGACCGCCCCGTCGAGCCGATCACGATCGACTCGGTCGAGCTCTCCTGAGCTGAAGCCTCGTCCGTCAGTCGTGCTCTAGGCTCCCGCGCGTGGATCTCGCCGGGAAGAGCGCGATCGTCACCGGCGCCTCGAGCGGCATCGGTGCCGCGACCGTGCGGAAGCTGCGCGAGGCGGGCGTCAGGGTCGTCGGAGGCGCGCGGCGTGTGGAGCGCATCGACGCGGACGTCGCCCTCCCGCTCGACGTGAGGGACGAGGAGTCGAGCGCCGCGTTCGTCGGGCGGGCCGTCGCCGAGCTCGAGGGCGTCGACATCCTCTACAACAACGCAGGGCTCGCGCTCGGCCGCTACCCGTTCGACGAGTCCACCGAGGAGGACGAGGCGACCGTGCTGCACACGAACGTCGACGGCGCCCTGCGTATCACGCGGCTCTGCCTCCCGCACGTCCGTGACGGCGGGCACATCCTCTTCACGGGCTCGGTGGCGGGGCGCCAGGCGTATCCGAACGCGGCCTCGTACGTGGCGGCGAAGTTCGGGCTCCGCGGGTTCGTGTACGGGCTCCGAGAGGACCTGCTCGGCCGGCCGATCCGGATCTCGACAGTGGACGCCGGTCTCACCGAAACGGAGTTCTCGCTCGTGCGCTATCGCGGTGACGTGGAGGCGGCGAAAGCGGTGTACGAGGGCGTCGACCCGCTGACGCCCGACGACGTCGCGGACTGCGTCCTCTTCGCCCTCACCCGACCCCTGCACGTCAACGTCGACGAGATCGTGGTCAAGGCCCTCGCCCAGTCGAGCGGGGGCCGAATTCTCCGTCGCGAGGATTGATCCAGCCGTGCTCACGATCCTCGACGGATCGACGTTCTGCATCTGCGACGAGCGCGGCGATATCGCTACCGAGACGAGCGGGCTCTTCGCGCACGACACGCGGTTCCTCTCCCGACTCGTGCTGCGCGTCGAGGGTGAGCGCCCGCTGCTTCTCTCCTCGGGTCGCGTCGAGCACTTCGCGGCGGCGTTCTACCTGCGCAACCCGAGCGTGAACGGGCTCCCGCACGACGCGCTCTCGATCGCGCGCGAGCGCTTCGTCGGGACCGGCATGCAGGAGCGGATCGCGGTGCAGAACGAGACGATGGAGAAGCTCGCGTTCGAGGTCTCGCTCGAGCTGGGCGCGGACTTTGCGGACATCATCTCCGTAAAGCAGCACGACTTCTCACTCGGGGACCCCGAGACCGCAGGTGAGCTGCCGCCGGCCGCCCAAGCGACAGAGGAAGCGGCGGGGAGCTCGATCCTCATCCAGGACCCGGGCGGAGAGCTCAGGACGCGCGTCACCTCGTCGCAGTCGGGTCGGTTCGTCGACGGTTCGCTCTCGTTCCCGCTCGTGCTCGAGCCCAACGAGCGCTGGGACGTGAGCGTCGAGTTCCTGCCCGCCCGCGACGACGCCGAGCTGGCCGCGGCCGAGGACCTCGACGGGGAGCGCGAGGCGCTCGGAGACTCCGCGGCGGCCTGGACGCTGAGGGTTCCGCGGGTGCGGGGCGGCTGGGAGAGCCTCCGACACGCGTTCGACCGCTCGGTCGAGGACCTCGGCGCGCTTCGCATGCGGACGGGCCAGTACCGGCGGCCGCTCTTCGCGGCTGGCATGCCGTGGTTCATGACCGTGTTCGGGCGAGACACAGCGATCACGTCGCTCCAGACGTTGCCGCTCGGGCCGGAGCTCGCGATCGGCGCGCTCGAGGCGCTCGCCGAGCTGCAAGCGGACTCCGAGGACATCGCGATCGACGCCGAGCCCGGGAAGATCGTCCACGAGGTGCGGGAAGGGCGCGCCGCGGAGAAGTGGTTCGCGCGCTACTACGGCTCGCTCGACTCCACGCCGCTCTTCCTCGTGCTCCTTGCGGAGACCTGGCGCTGGACGGACGACGCCGCGCTCGTGACCCGGCTTCGCGAGCCCGCGCTCCGGGCGCTCGAGTGGATCGACCGCCACGGGGACTGCGACGGCGACGGCTTCGTCGAGTACCGGCGGCGCGCGGACGGCGGTTTGGCGAATCAGTCCTGGAAGGACTCCGGCGACTCGCAGCGCTTCCACGACGGGCGGATGGCGGAGCCACCGATCGCCCCGGTCGAGGTGCAGGGATACGTCTACGACGCGAAGCGCGGCCTCGCAGAGGTCGCGCGCGAGGTCTGGCGCGACCGCGCCCTCGCAGAACGTCTCGAGCGCGAGGCCGAGGAGCTGCGAGCGCGCTTCGAGAAGGCGTTCTGGGTCGACGAGCGTGGCGGCTTCTACGCGCTCGCGCTCGACGGGGAGAAGCGGCATGTGGACGCCCGCTCCTCGAACATGGGGCACCTGCTCTGGAGCGGGATCGTCGGCCCCGAGCGGGTCGGCATCGTCGTCGACCAGCTCCTCTCCGAGGGGCTCTGGTCCGGCTGGGGGATCCGAACCATGGCGAGCGACGATGCCGCGTACAACCCGCTCAGCTACCACAACGGGACCGTGTGGCCCCACGACACGGCACTCGCCGCCTGGGGCCTCGCACGGCACGGGTACGTCGAGCCCGCACGCCGCGTCGCGCGGGCGCTGATCGAGGCCGCCGGCCACTTCGGCTGGTCGCTGCCCGAGGTCTTCGCCGGCTACGCGCGCGACGAGACGCCGTTCCCGATTGCGTACCCGACTGCCGCACGTCCCCAGGCGTGGGCTGCAGGGACGCCGATCCTGCTCGTGCGTGTGCTGCTCGGGATCGAGCCCGACCGCGCGCGCCAGCGGCTCGTAACCACGGTCACCGACGAGCTTCCGAGCTGGCTCGACGGGCTCCGAGTAGAGGGCGTGCGTGCGTTCGGGCGAACCTGGTCGGCTTCCGTCGAGCGCGGCCGTGTAACCATCTCCGAAGGCGTCTGATGAGAGTCGGGATCATCTCTCCGTGTTGGTTCCCCGTACCGCCCGAGGCGTACGGGGGTACCGAGCGCGTCGTCGCGCTGCTCGCGGACGGCCTCGTCGACGCGGGCCACGACGTAACGCTCTTCGCCTCGGGCGACTCGCAGACGCGCGCGCGGCTCGAGTACGTCTTCCAGACCGCGCCGAGCGAGTGGATCGGCCACACGTACTGGGAGATGCAGCACACGATGAACGCGCTGCGCCGCCCGAGCGACTTCGACGTCATGCACGACCACACCGGGATGCTCGGGCTCGCGTTCGGTGGGCTCGTCGACGTGCCGTACTGCCACACGGTGCACGGGCCGCTGACAGGTCTGCCCGGGCGGATGTACGACGACGTCGTCGCGCTCGCCCCGAAGACCAAGCTCATCTCGATCTCGATGAACCAGCGGAAGCCGAAGCCGGACCTGCCCTGGATCGCGAACTGCCCGAACGCGCTCGACCTCTCCGTGTACCCGTTCCGCCGCGCGGGCGGCGAGTACCTGCTGTTCCTCGGACGCATGAGCCCGGACAAGGGGGCGCACCGCGCGCTCGCGGTCGCGCTCGAGACGGGCCTGCCGCTGAAGATCGCCGCGAAGTGCCGCGAGCCGCTCGAGATCCGCTACTTCGACGAGTTCATCCGGCCGCACCTCGGGGGCGGGATCGAGTACGTCGGCGAGGTCGGGCACGCCGACAAGGTCGAGCTCTTGATGGGTGCGCGGGCGCTCATCAATCCCATCGATTGGGAAGAACCATTCGGCCTCGTCGTCATCGAGGCGATGGCGTGCGGGACGCCGGTGATCGCGACCCGCCGTGGAGCCTTTCCCGAGATCGTCGACCACGGGCGGACCGGGGTGCTCGTCGACAACTACCGCGACATGGAGGCTCCGGACGTGCTCACCATGGCCGACGGGCTCGATCCGGCGGTGCTGCGCCGCGAGGTGGAGGAGCGCTTCTCGACCGAGCACATGGTCGCCGACTATGTCTCGGCGTACGAGGCGACGATCGCCGCCACCAACGGGTGAGCCTCCGCTCGCCGTACGACCGCGAGATCCTGCAGCTCGCGATCCCGGCACTCGGGGCGCTCGCGGCAGAGCCGCTCTATCTCCTCGTCGACACCGCCATCGTCGGACACCTCGGCCGCTCGCAGCTGGCGGCGCTCGGGATCGCGGCGGTGATCCTCGGTGGCGCGTTCGCGATCTTCAACTTCCTCCAGTACGGGACGACCGCGCAGGTGGCGCGTGCGGGAGGCGCCGGCGAGGCCGAGACCGCGCGCAGGCTCGGCGCGCAGGCGATCTGGCTGTCGCTCGCGTTCGGGTTCGCGGTGTCGGCGGCGATCGCCGTCTTCGCGGAGCCGCTCGTCGCGCTCGTGGGCGGCGAGGGGCAGGCGGCCGAGTACGCCGTTACGTACCTGCGCATCGCTGCGATCGGGTTCCCGGCGGCCTTCCTCGCTCTGGGTGGTCAGGGCTACCTGCGCGGCGTTGCCGACCTCCGCACCCCGCTCGTCATCGTCATCGCCGGGAACGTCGCGAACGTGATCCTCGAGGTGCTGTTCGTGTACGGCTTCGGCTGGGGGATCGAGGGCTCGGCGTGGGGGACGGCGATCGCGCAGCTCGGGATGGGCACGGCGTTCGTCGTGGTGATCCTGAGGGGGCTCGAGGCGGGGGAGGCGCGGCCTCGCCTGTTGCTCGCGCGGCGCGTGCTCTCGCTCGGGAAGTGGATCTTCATCCGGACGACCGCGCTCATGGGGTCGTTCGTCTTGGCCGGAGCAGTCGCGACGAGAACCGGGGAGGCGGCGATCGGCGCACACCAGATCGCGTTCCAGCTCTTCATCTTCCTCGCGCTCGTCCTCGACTCGGTCGCGATCGCTGGGCAGATCATCGTCGGGCGCGAGCTCGGGGCGGGGCGGCCGGAGCGGGCGTACGCGGCGAGCTCCCGGATGATCTGGCTCTCGGTAGCGGCGGGTGGGGCCTTCGCGCTCCTGATGCTCGCGCTCGCGGACGTTCTCCCGCGGATCTTCACGGGCGACGCCTCGGTGCTCGAGGAGACGGCGATCCTGTGGCCGCTGTTCGCGCTCATGCAGCCACTCAACGGGGCCGTGTTCGCGCTGGACGGAATCCTCATCGGCGCGGGCGACGGCCCGTTCCTTGCGATCTCGATGGCGCTCGCGTTCGCGGCATGCGCGAGCGTCCTCGCCGTGACGCTCGCGGGCGAGTGGGGCATCCGCGGCGTGTGGGCCGCGCTCGTCGTCCTCATCGTCGTTCGACTGGCGGCAATGCTCGGGCGCTTCCGCCGGGGCCGCTGGCTCGTGACCGGGTGGGCTTAGGATCGGGGCCGTGAACGTCCTCGGCGGCGACCTCGAGCCCTGCTCCTTCGATCCCGTCACGGGCTTCTTCCGCGACGGTTACTGCAGGACCGAGGGTCGAGACCCGGGCTTCCATGCGGTCTGTGCGGTGATGACCGAGGAGTTCCTCGAGTTCTCGCGCTCGGTCGGGAACGACCTCTCCACGCCGCAGCCGCAGTGGCTGTTCCCGGGCCTGAACCCGGGTGACCGTTGGTGTGTCGTCGCGGGGCGCTGGCATGAGGCGCTCGAGGCGGGCGTCGCGCCGCCTGTCGTCCTCGAGGCCACGCACGCCTCCGCGCTCGAGTTCGTCTCGCTCGACGACCTCGAGACGCACGCGCTGCGGGAGTGAGCCCTAGGAGCCTTCGCGCCGCTTGCGCCAGTAGCGCTCGAGGCCGCGGAAGTGGTGCCAGAACGGCGCGGCCTCGTCGTAGGCGTCGACGAGCTCGGGGTCGACCCGGGAGACGTCGTAGCGGGCGGCGGCCATGAACGTCTGCTCGTCCATCCCGTCCTCGACGCGACTGCCCCAGATCCGGAGGGTCTCCCGAAGTGCGACCAGGTGCTCGGTCACGTCGTCGAAGGTGCCGAAGTGGACGAGCGCGAGGCGTCCGGGCGTGCGGATCTCGATCGTGTCGATCGTGCGCGCCCAGGCCTCGAGGTCGAGCTCGGGCGGTGGGCACGGAGGCAGGACGAACCGGCCGGGCGAGATCCGCACGCCCGCGGCGTCGCCGGCATAGAGGGTGCCGTCTGCGTCGAGGTACGAGACGTGGTGCGAGGCATGACCGGGTGTGGGGAAGCACTCGAGCCCGAGGATCCGGTCTCCGACCGCATGGATGTTCGCCTCCGGAACGGGGGCGATCTCGCCGAAAAGCGAGTCGAACGCCGTCCCGTAGAGCCGTCGCGCGCTCGCCTCGAGCTTCGTCGGGTCGGCGAGGTGCGGCGCCCCGATCTCCGACACGTGCACCTGGAGCCACGGGTTCTGGCGGACGAGCATCCCCGCAGCTCCCGCGTGGTCGAGGTGGATGTGGGAGAGGAGGAGGTGGCGGAGGTCGGTGAGGTCGAGCCCGCGCTCGGCGAGGCCGGCCTTGAGGTACGGGAGGCAGGTCGTCGGGCCGCAGTCGAAGAGCGTCGGCCCGTCGAGCGTGTCGAGGAGGTAGACGCCGACGATCCGCTCGTCGAGGTGGTGGAGGTCGATCGGCTCCGTGCTCGCGACGGCGGTCATGCGAGCGCCTGGTCGAGGTCCTCGATCAGGTCCTCCGCGTTCTCGATGCCGACGGAAAGCCGGATCAGGTTGCCCGGGACGGCGAATGGGCCCTGGGCGGTCGAGGCGTGCGTCATCCGCGTCGGCTGCTCGATGAGACTCTCGACACCGCCGAGGCTCTCGGCGAGCTTCCAGATCCGCGTGCGCGCGACCGCGGCGACGGCCTCCTCCTCACTTCCGACGAGCAGCGAGACCATCCCGCCGAAGTTGCGCATCTGGCGTACGGCAATCTCGTGGCCGGGGTGGCTCGGGAAGCCGGGATACAGGACCTTCTCGACGCGCGGGTGACGCTCGAAGTGGCTGGCAACGGCGGCCGCGTTCCGGGAGTGGCGCTCCATCCGGATAGCGAGCGTCTTCAGCCCGCGCAGCACGAGCCAGCAGTCGAACGGGCCGGGGACGGCGCCGAGCGACTTGTGGAGGAACGCGAGGCGCTCCGAGAGCGCGTCGTCGTTTGCTCGCCACGAAGCCGCCCACGACGTCCGAATGGCCGCCGAGGTACTTCGTCGTCGAGTGGAGGACGAGATCTGCCCCGAGTGCGAGTGGCTGTTGGAGATAAGGCGTGGCGAACGTGTTGTCGACGACGACGAGCGCGCCGACGGCGTGCGCAGCCTCGGCGGCAGCCCGGATGTCGACGAGATTCAGGAGCGGGTTCGTCGGCGACTCGAGCCAGACGAAGCGCGTCCGCTCGTCGAGGTGCTCCGCGAGCCCGGTCGAGATCTCCTGCGGGGAGAGGAACGTGAACTCGTAGCCCTTCGGCGCGTACACCTGCGTGAACATGCGGTAGATGCCGCCGTAGACGTCGTTCACGGAGACGACGCGGTCACCGGGCGACACGAGGTGCATGAGCGTGGTCGCCGCGCCGAGCCCGGCCGAGAACGCGTGCCCGTGAGTCGCGCCTTCGAGGGAGGCGAGGCACTCCTGGAGTGCGGTGCGGGTCGGGTTTCCGACGCGGGCGTAGTCGTAGCCTTTGTTGACTCCGACCGCCTCTTGCACGTACGTCGAGGTCTGGTAGATCGGGGTCGTGATCGCGCCCGTGGCCTCGTCCGGCGCCTGCCCCGTATGAATCGCCCGCGTCTCGAACTCCACGGGACCGATCCTAGTTGCGGAGCTCGATCCGCTCGGCGCCGAGCCAAGTCGCGAGGCTCTCGAGCCCCTCGTCCAGCCGGGACGTGTCGCCCCAGGCACCGAGCACCTCGAGCGTCTTCGCCTTGCGGTCGAAGCGCGGCTCGACGCGGCCGACGATGCGGTCGCCGACGAGGATCGGCAACACGTAGTAGCCGTACTCCCGCTTCGCCTTCGGGACGTACATCTCGAGTCGGTAGCGGAAGTCGAAGAGCGCCTCGGCGCGGTCACGGTCATGGATCAGGCGGTCGAACGGGGAGAGGAAGGTCACACGGTCCGCGACCAGGCCGTCGGCGACCTCCGGGTGCGCTTCCCAGCCCTTCCGAGTCGGCCGGACACCCTGAGTACGGAACCGCTTGTCCGCCAGGATGCGCTCCGCCTCGCGCAGCGGAACGGTGTCGCACGCCGGATACCAGCGGTCGGCGAGATCCCACACGCGCTGGCCGTTCCGGCGGCCGACGATCGCGACCACGCCGCGCGAGTGGAGGATGTCGAGCATCACGGCAGTGCTTCGTGTCCCGTACCAGCCGTGCGACTCCCACGTTCTGACGGAGTCGTCGTCGAGCTCCCTCGAGAGCAGCGGCCCGCGGCGTTCGAGCTCCCTCAGGACATAGCGCTTGTAGCCGGCGTTCTCATTCAGGAACTCGGCGCCGCGACGCTCGTACGCGTACTTCCCGGTCCTTCGTCGCCGCATCCGCGCTCGCATGAGCGGGAGATCCTCGATCGGGTAGATGTACGCGTTCCACTCGAAGAGCTTCTTCTCGTCCCAGAGCAGGCGGTCGAGCTCCGCCGGCTCGTACGGGCCGAGGCGGCTCCACGGCACGAGGTACTGCGGCGGCGCGACCGTCGAGATCGGGTCGAGCTGGAGGAACCCGAGGCGGCGCACCGTGTCGAGGACGCTCCTCGCCGAGCCGTCTAGGAGTTGGGCGCGGACGGCGATCCGCCGCGCCTCGTCGGCCGAGACGAGCCTCATCTCACGACTCGTTCGAGCCCGCTGACGCGTCGGAGACGATCGAGCGCTCGGTCGAGGGCGTCGTCGAGCGCGGCCGAGCGCCGGACTCCGGGCTCGATGTGCACCGCCTTCGCGACGAGCGCCCCCGCCGCTCGCTCGGACTTGAGGTCGACGCGTCCGACGATCCGGTCGCGCCAGAGGAAAGGGAGCACGTAGTAGCCGTACTCGCGTTGCGGCGCGGGCTTGTAGACCTCGATCACGTGGTTGAAGCCGCGGAAGACTCGCCGCGCGAACGGGCGGTCCCAGAGGAGGTTGTCGAACGGCGAGAGGACGACCGCCGCGCTCGGGCGGGACGGGTCGAGCGCCGTCCCGGCGGGGACGAGGACTGGTGGGCCGCGGTCGTCGACCGCGATGCGCTCGAGCGTGCCTTCGTCGACGAGCGCGTCGGCATGCGGCCGGATTCGCGCCGCACCGCCGCGGAGCCGCCAGTGCTCCGCCACGCCGCCCTCCGTCAGGACGCCACGCGCCGCGACGGCGCGCCCGATGAGCTCGCGGAGCCGGGTCGCCTCGTCCGGAGCCGGTGCCACCACGACCTCGCGCGGGAGGACGCGCTCCGCGAGGTCGTAGAGCCGCTGGAACCCGCTGACGCGCCCGGCGATCACGATCTCGCCGTTGTTCCAGAGCGCCTCGAGCACGATCTTCGCCGGCTTCCAGTTCCACATGCCGCCTGCTCCTTTGCCGTCGAAGTCGCGTGAGGTGAGCGCGCCGCGCTCGCGGATTGCCGTGCGCACCTCTGCGGCGAGGTCGGCGTGCTTCGCGAGCACGTCACCGCGCCACGGATGAACGGCCGTCATCGCAGGCCGGTAGAGCGGCCAGTCCTCGACGGGGATGAGGCAGGCCTCGTGCGCCCAGTACTCGAAGATCCGGCCATCCGAGAGCAGCCGCGAGACGGTCTCGCGCGGGTACGCGCCGACACGCGAGCCGAGCACGATCCGGTGGCTCCGCTCGACCGCGGTGATCGAGTCGAGCTGGACGCACGAGAGCCGGCGGATGGTCTCCTCGACTTCCCGCGCAGTGCCGCTGCGCCCCCGTGACACGTACCCCTGGGCATGGATCGCGAGCCGCCGGAGCGCGGTGAGCGAGGCCATCCGCACCACGGCAACCTAGCGAGCGCGCTGCATCATCCACCCCGTGAGCACGTGGCGCCACCTGCGCGCGATCCTCCTTTGTCCCGGTGTCGTGACCGTGGTCGTCCCAGCGCTTCTCGTCTGGTGGACAGGGGAGGTCGAGCCGGGCTGGGGCCTGCCCGGAGCCGGCGCCGTATTCGCCGCGCTGCTCGGAGTTGCGCTGCTCACGGCAGGGATCGCGCTCGTCGTCTGGACGGTCCAGTTGTTCGGCACGGTCGGGAAGGGGACGCTCGCACCGTGGGACCCTCCTACGCGGCTGGTCGTCCGCGGCCCGTACCGTCACGTCCGCCACCCGATGATCAGCGGCGTCCTGCTCGTGCTCGTGGGCGAAGCGGCACTCCTCGGCTCTGTCCCCCTGCTGCTCTGGGCCGCCGCCGTCTTCGGGGTGAACGCTGTCTATCTGCCCCTCCTCGAGGAACCGAGGCTGCGTCGTCGCTTCGGCCCGGAGTACGAGGCGTACTGCGCGGCCGTCCGGCGGTGGGTGCCGCGCCTCGGCCCGTGGGACCCTAGTCCGGGACGCGACCCGCGATGATCTCTGTGAGGCGTGCGGTGTCGATGTTTCCGCCCGAGACGATGCAGACCACGCGGCCGGAACCGGCCGCGCCCGCGAGCGCCGCGGCGACCGGCAGTGCGGCGGCGCCCTCGGCGACGATGCGCGCGCGTTCGAGCAGGAGCCGGATCGTGCTCGCGGTGCCCTCGAGCGATATCGGGAAGGCGTCCGTGACCAGCGGACGGGCGTGCTCCCAAACTGCGGGGAGCAAGCTCCCGGAGCCGGCCCCGTCGACGAACGACGGCGTGAACTCGACCGGCACCGGAACACCGCCGTTCGCGAGCGCGGCGCACACCGGCGCGCCCGTTTCCGGCTCACAGACGTAAACCTTCGTCTCCGGCGAGACGGCGTGCAGCGCGCTTGCGACCCCCGAAGTCAGCCCGCCGCCGCCCCAGGGGATCAAGACCGCGTCGATGTCGTCCAGTTGCTCGACGAGCTCGAGCCCGATCGTCCCGTTCCCCGCCATGACAGGGAGGTCGCGGACGGGGTGGACGAAGTAGCCCTCGACGTCCTCAGCTGCCTCCTTGGGGCTGCCGGCCTCGACGGCCGCCCACCAGCTCTCCCACGGCACGCGCACGATGCGTCCGCCCATGCGCTCGACTGCGGCGAGCTTGGTCGTCGACGCGTTGTCGGGCACCACGATCGTCGCCGGCACGCCGAGGGAGCGGGCCATCCACGCGACACCCTGCGCCATGTTGCCGGTGCTCGTGGTCACCACTCCGGCCGCAAGCTCCGCGCGCGGCGCGGCAAGGATCGCGTTCGCCGCGCCGCGGAGCTTGAACGAGCCGATCGGCTGCAGGCTCTCGAGCTTGAGCCAGATCTCGGCAGGCGCGTCGTCGACGTGGAGCCTGACGAGCGGTGTCCGCGTGACCGTGCGCGCGAGCCGCTCGCGTGCGCGCTCGATCTCGTCGAGCGGGATCAGAACTCGACCTCCGCGCCGACTCCTTGCTCGCGCGCGCGCCGGAGCACGAGCTCGGCGCTCGCGAGGTCCTCGACGGCGATCCCGAGCGACTCGAAGACCGTCAGCTCGCCCTCGCTCTCACGCCCCGGATGCATGCCCGCGAGCACCTCGCCGAGCTCGGCCCTGATGTGATCCGGGCCGACTGCGCCCTCCGCGGCCGCGATGACGTAGTCGCCGGCCTCGTTCACGCACGACTCGCGGCGATCGGTGAAGAACGACGCCTGCGCGACTGTCTCGGTGTCGAGCTCACGTGTTGTCGGGAAGCAGGAGCCGACGGCGTTGATGTGCGCCCCAGGAGCGAGCCAGCGCCTCTCGACGATCGGCTCGGCCGCGGCGGTCGTCGTGCAGACGACCTCCACACCGAAGAGCGCGGTGTCGACCGAGGGCGCGACGCTCGCGCCCACCTCGGCGGCCAGCGCCTCGGCCGCCTCCGTGCGGCGCGCCCAGATCCGGATCTCGGGATCGTCGAGCACGGCACGCAGCGCGTGGACGTGACCGCGCGCCTGCGCGCCTGCGCCCAGGATTGCGACGCGTCGCGCGTCCGCACGCGCGAGGGCGCGGGTCGCGACGCCGGAGACGGCGGCGGTGCGGATCTCGGTGATCGGGGACGCGTTCATGATCGCGAGCAGCTCGCCCGTCTCCCCGTCGTGCAGGAGGACGCCGCCCATGTGCGTGTCGAGCCCGCGTGCTGGGTTCGTCGGCACCACGACGATCTCCTTGAGCCCGTAGGCCGGCGCGGCTCCTCCACGGTAGGCGGGCATGAGCCCGAGCAGAGTCTCCGCCTCGGGAGGGCGTGCGATCGACCGGAGCGGCTGGTACAGCTCGCCGCGCGCGAGTGACGCGAGCACCTCGGTCATCGCCTCGATGCAGGCCTCCATGTCGAGCAGGTCGCGTACGTCCGCCTCCGAGAGAACCCTCATGCGAACAAGCCTCGCAGATGCTCGTGGTCGGCAGGCGTGAGCTCGAGAGCGAGGGCCTCGCGCACCGGCTCCAGGTGCTCCACCCGCGTCGGGCCTATGACCACCGCGGTGACCTCGGGAGTCGCGAGCAGCCACGCGATCGCCAGCCCCGCCATGGAGACGCCGCGGGCGAACGCCTCACGCTCGAACGCCTCGAGGCCGTCGAACACGGCGTCGTTCGCGTAGCGCAGGTACGAGTCCGGGCGCTGCGTCATCCGGGAGCCTTCGGGATACGTCTCGCCGCGACGGTACTTCCCGGTGAGCCAGCCGCCGGCGAGTGGCCCGTACGCCTGGTACCCGAGCCCATGCTCGCGGCAGACGGGGAGGACGGCCTCCTCGTCGGCGCGGTCGAGGACCGAGAACGAGCTCTGCACGAGCTCGTAGCGCGCCAGGCCTTCCAGCTCGGAGAGCTCCACGGCCTCGGCGAGCTGCTCTGCGCCGAAGTTCGACGCCCCTACGGCCTCCGCCTTGCCCGCGCGCACGAGCTCGTCGAACGCGCGCAGCGTCTCCTCTTGCGGCACGTCGGGGTCGAACTCGTGCGCGAAGTACACGCCGACCCGCTCGATGCCGAGCTGAAGGAGGCTCGCGTCGATCTGCCGGAGAATCCGGGTGCGTGCGAGCCCGCGGTCCGCGCCTTCGGCGACCGGGTTGAATGTCTTCGTCTGGATTGCGATCGCGTCGCGAGTCGCCGAGCCCTTCGCAGCGAGCCACTCGCCGATCCAGGTCTCGCTGCGGCCGCCCCCGTAGGCGTCGGCCGTGTCGAACGTCCTGATCCCGAGCTCCCAGCCCGCGTCCATGATCCGGAACGCCTCGTCATGTGGGATCCCGTGCCCGAAGAACGTGGGCGAGGAGCCGACGCCGCCGAAGTTCCCGCAGCCGAGGATCACGCGGTCGAGGTCTCGCTGCTCCACGGGGCGATCCTACGACGGCTCGGTCGTGGCGACGGGCAGCCGACGTGTACCGTCTCCCGCCGTGGATCAGGGGATCAGCTACGAGGAGCTTCAGCTCGCGGCGCGGAATCACGGGCTCCCGCTTGAGGCCATGCGCTGGGACATCACGCCCGTCGGGCTCCACTACCTCCTCACGCACTACGACATCCCGGAAGTCGATCCGAGCGCCTGGCGCCTCGAGGTGGTCGGCCTCGTCGAGCGCCCGCTCTCGCTGTCCCTCGCCGACCTCCGCGAGCGGCCTATGGCCGAGGTCGCCGTGACGATGGAGTGCGCCGGCAACGGTCGCGCGCACGTCGAGCCGCATGTCGTCAGCCAGCCGTGGCTCCTCGAGGCGATCGGCACCGCCCGCTGGCGGGGGACGCCGGTCGCGCCGCTCCTCGAGGAGGCCGGCGTGCAGGAAGGAGCCGTCGAGGTGCTCTTCATCGGTCTCGACCGCGGAGTCGAGGGCGGGGAGGAGCAGGCCTACGCCCGAAGCCTCACGCTCGCCGAGGTCATGGACGGCGATGCGCTGCTCGCGTACGAGATCAACGGCGTTCCGCTGCCTCCGCAGCACGGCTTCCCCCTCCGGCTCGTCGTTCCCGGCTGGTACGGCATGACGAGCGTCAAGTGGCTCGGGGGCATCTCGGTCCTGGCCGAGCCGTTCGACGGCTACCAGATGCGCCACGCCTACCGCATGCGCGGCGACGAGGACGAGACCGGCGTGCCTCTCTCGCGCATCCAGGTTCGCTCGCTGCTCATCCCGCCCGGCATTCCCGAGTTCATGAGCCGGTCGCGGGTCGTCGAAGCGGGAGCATGCGAGCTTCGCGGCCGCGCATGGTCCGGGGAGGCGGAGGTCGTCGGGGTCGAGGTCTCGATCGACGGCGCCGACACCTGGGCCGAGGCCGAGCTCGGAGCCTCGGAGCTCGGACGTTTCGCCTGGCGTCCGTGGAGCTTCAGCTGGGACGCGGAGCCCGGCGAGTGGGAGCTCTCCAGCCGCGCCCGCGACGCGGCAGGGAACGTCCAGCCGCTCGAACCGCCGTGGAACGTCGGTGGCTACAGCAACAACGCGGTGCAGCGGGTCGCCGTCACCGTGAACGCCGCGCGCTGACATCCGGGGATCGCGCCGCGCGCTTTGCCTATCGTCTCCCCGTGACCTGGCTTCGTATCACCGCGGTCGCGGCGGCCGTTCTCGTCCTCGCCGGCTACGCCGGCTCGTCGGGCGCCGTGACGCGGGCGTCGCTGCGACTCGACGGCGTCGTCTTTCGGCCCGAGCTCGCGCTCGACTCGGGCGCCCGTTCGGTCGGGCTCATGCGTCGTCAGCGTGCGCCGAAGGACGGGATGCTCTTCGTCTTCCCGGAGCCGACGACCGGCGGATTCTGGATGAAGAACACCCTCGTCCCGCTCCGGGTCGTGTTCTTCAACTCACGGGGAGCTCGAGTCCGCGCTCTGCGGATGACGCCGTGCCGCCGCGATCCGTGCCCGATCTACGAGCCCGGGCGCAGCTACCGCTTCGCGCTCGAGCTCGGGGCCGGGGACTCGCGGGCCGCGAGGAGGCTCGGCCCGCCGGCCCAGCTTCGCCGTCTTCTGGCCCGCGCGCGCTGATCATCGGCACAATCCACCCGTGAATCTGCCGGCCACGCCGCGTCTTCGCGGCCTCTTCCATCAGTACGCGTTCTTCGCGGCGGTCGCGGCGGGAGCCACGCTCGTGGCCCTCGCCGAGGGCGCACGCGCACGGTTCGCAGTCGCCGTGTACGCGGTGGCCCTGGCCGCGATGTTCGGAGCGAGTGCCCTCTACCACCGCGCTCGGTGGCGCTCCGCTCGCGCACGGGCGTGGGCGCGACGGGTGGACCACTCGATGATCTTCCTCTTCATCGCCGGCACGTACACCCCGTTCGCACTGCTCGCCTTCACCGGTGTCGTCCCGGCGGTCGTGCTCGCGTGCGTCTGGGGCGGCGCCGCGCTCGGCGTCGTGTTGAACGTGAGCTGGATCGACGCGCCGAAGTGGGTAACCGCGCCGGTCTACCTGCTCGTCGGCTGGGTCGGCGTGATCGCGGCGCCACAGATCTTCACCGAGCTGAACGTCGCGTCCGCCGTGCTCATCGTCGTCGGCGGTGCCCTGTACACGCTGGGCGCGATTGCGTACGCGACCCACTGGCCGGACCCGTTCCCGGCGACGTTCGGCTTCCACGAGGTCTTCCACGTCCTCGTCGTCGCGGCCGCGGTGACGCAGTTCATTGCCGTTTCGCTCGTCGTCCTCTAGCCGGCCGCCGCCGACGCGATGCGTGCCACATGTGTGCCGATCACTCCTCGAGAGTCATGACTCGGGCTCAGATCCGCAACATGTCCCCTCCGGAACTGGCTGGCCGGGTGCTGGCCTTGCTTCCCTGTCTCCTCGCCGCCGCTGCCCTGCTCCCCGCCGCCGCTGCCCTGCTCCCCGCGGCCACAGCCGAGTCCGCCACGGCTCCCGTGGTCGTCGTCGATCCCGGCCATGACTTGCGTGCGAACCCCCAGACCGAGCCGATCGGCCCGGGCTCGTCGACGCTGAAGATCAAGGACGGGGGCGGCACGCGCGGAGTCGTCTCCGGGCTGACCGAGGCCGAGCTGAACCTCCGCGTCGGGCTCCGGCTCCGTGCGCTGCTCGAGCGGGCCGGCGTGCAGGTCGTGATGACGCGGACGAGGAACGCCGGGGCGAGCATGGGGAACATCGCCCGCGCCCGGATCGCGAATCGCGCCGGCGCGCGGCTGTTTCTCCGCATCCACGCGGACGGCCTCGGGGACCGGAGCGCGCGCGGCACGCACACGCTCCACCCGGCGCTCCGGCGGGGCTGGACCGACGACGTCTACGCGCCGAGCAAGCGCGCGGCCCGTGTCGTCCAGGGAGAGCTCGTCCGTGCGCTCGGGTTCCCGGACCGCGGCCTGAACGAGCGAGGCGACTTCACTGGGTTCAACTGGGCGGACGTGCCGGTGATCCTCGTCGAGATGGGCTTCATGACGAATCCCACGGACGACCGCCTGCTCGCGACGTCCGCGTATCAGCAGCGCGCGGCCGTCGGGCTCTGCCGCGGGGCTCTGCGCTTCGTCGGGCGCTCTCCGGCCGCCTGCCGGTGAACGGCTAGCGCCAGTCGACGGAGACCACGTCGACCGGCTGCGCGACGCCCTTGAGCGCCTCCGTCCGCGGCTCCGACAGCCGGAACGAGGTGCCGGCACCCTCGAGGGTCTCGACGCTGACGAGGATCTCTCCGGCGGTCGCGGCAGCGCCTACGCGGGCGGCGACGTGCACGCCCTGGCCGCCGTAGTCCGCGGAGCCCGCTCCCGTCCGGAACGCGTCACCCATGTGCGCCCCGATTCTCACGTCGGGCGCGAAGATCTCCGCCGCGAGCGCGCGCTGGATCGACACTGCGGCGTCGATCGCCGCCTTCGATTCGTCGAAGGACGCGAAGAACCCGTCGCCGGTGTTCTTGACGACCTCGCCTCCCGCCCCGACGATTTCCTCGCGCACCAGCTCGTCGTGACGGGCGAGCAGCCGCTCCCACTTCTCGTCGCCGAGCGTGGCTGCGAGCTTCGTGGAGTCGACGATGTCCGTGAACAGGAAGGTGCGTCGTGTCGCCTGCAACGTTCCGAGATGCTGCTTCGCTCGCCCCTCGTCGAGCTTGGCGCCCAGCTTCGCGAACGTCGCGAGCGCGGCCTCGAGCTCGACCGTCCCGCTGTGGTCGTCGCCGCGACCTCGATACGCGATGCCCAGGAGCATGCGCGATTGTGCCGTCTCGTACGGCGCTCCGACCTCGCGCCAGGCATCCCGGGCGCGCTTGAGGCTGTCCGTTGCGCCCGCGTAGTCCTTCTCTGCGAGCTTGATCCGGCCGTCGGCGATGTGAACGGCCCCGTCGAAGGCGCGCGTCCGCCGTTCCCCGATCTTGTAGGAGTCCACGATCTGCTCGAGCTCGTCGCGCGCAGCGCGGGCGGTCGCGAGGTCACCGGCCGCGATCGCGATCTCGACCTGGGCCGGGAGCCTCCGGAGACGGAAGAGCGGATCCTCGGTCTCGGCGAGCGTCTGTGTGATCCCGGCAACCGCGGCGCGCACGTTCCCCTGGCCGAGACGGAGCAGGCTGAGCCCGGGCTGAGGGCTCTTCCCGAACTCGTCCGAGATCCGAAAGGCCGCTTCCGCTCCGGCGAAGTCACCGCGCTGGCGGCGGATCTCACCGATCTCGTAGTGGCCACTCGCCGCGATCATGCGATCGAAGTCCTGCAGCTCGTCGCAGGCGGCCTGCGCCTGGGCTTCCGCGGCCGGCCAGTCACCACGGAGTCGCATGACCTCAGCGCGGTGGATGCGACACGCGCCCGGGAAGCCGGTGACGTCGAGCTTGTCGCACCACCGGTTCGCCGCCTCCGTCCACTCGGCGGCCCGCCTGAAGTCGCCCAGGTCGCGGCACGCGCTGATCGTGATGCAGTAGACGAGTCCCATCGAGTGGGCACCGACTCCGCCCGAGACCGCGGACGCCGTCGCCTCGTCGAGAATGGCAAGGCCCTCCTCGACCTGACCCATCTGGATGCGCACGCGCCCCTTCCCCGAGAGGGCGAGGATCTCTAAGTCCCGGTCGCCAACCCGCCGACCCAGCTCGGACGCGCTGCCGAACAGTGTCTCCGCGCGCTCGTAGTCACCCTCGGCCATCATCGCCGTGAGCCCGTGCGTGATGAGGAGGCGTCCGTGCTCCGGTGCCTCGGGCAGGTTCTCCAGCAGACGCTCTCCCGTCGCGAGCCAGCCGTTCGCGACCGCGAACGAGCCGCGTCCCTCGTAGTCCCAGGACAGCGCGATCGCCATCCGAGCGGCGCCCAGCTGGTCGCCTTCGCTCGTGAACGCAGCGTGGGCCCGTTCGCGCAGGCCGATCGCCTCGTCGAGCCTTCCCGCCCACCAGGCGGCCTCGGCATACGCCTCGAGGTCGGCGGGCGTCAGCGCCTGCCCGTCGAGCTCCCCGTACGAGGAGTACGCGGCGCGCCACGCGTGGCCGGCTGCGGCCGCGCGAGCGGTTTCCAGGGTGTCGAGAGTTTGAGACATCGCCCCACGTGCATTGTGCATCCAGCACCCCTACGACCGCCAGTGGGGATAGCCGTACTGCTCGCCGCGCGGCTGCGCGGGAGCGGGGGCGTCGAAGTCGGTAGCGTGCCGCTTCATGACCGACGACCAGAACGACACCAAGAACGACGCGAGGACCGAAGGCAAGAACGGCGCCAAGCCCGACCATGAGCCGCCCGCCGGGGCGGAGACGAAGGCGAGCTGGACCGGCGGCGACACCCCGATCGACTACACGGCCACCGCGAAGTGGATCGTCCTGCGCAAGAAGGAGAAGCCCTCGGCCGAGATCTTCTCCGTCTCGTACGTCGCCGGCGCGGGCGGCGAGGACCGTCCCGTCATGTTCGTCTTCAACGGCGGCCCCGGCGCCTCTTCTGCGTTCCTGCACATGGGAGCCGTCGGCCCGCAGCGCGTCGCGTTCCCTGCGGACGGGACGCTGCCGGAAATGCCTCCACGCCTCGTCCCGAACGAGGCCTCGTGGCTCGCCTTCACCGACCTCGTCTTCGTCGACCCGGTCGGCACGGGGTTCAGCAGGATCATCGAGTCCGAGAAGAAGGCGGACGACAAGGAGAAGAAGGAGGACGCCACCGATCCGAAGGAGTACTTCGGCTTCAAGCGCGACCTCGAGTCGCTCTGCGAGTTCATGGGCCGCTGGCTGTCGGAGAACGGGCGCTGGGGTTCGCCGGTGTTCATAGCCGGCGAGAGCTACGGCGGCTACCGGGTCGGGCGCCTGCTGCGCGTGCTCCAGGAGAGCGCCGGAATCGGCCTGAACGGCGCCATCCTCATCTCACCCGCGTTCGAGATCACACCGCTCAACCCGACCGACTACGACGTCCTCGGCTGGATCGACACGCTGCCGACGATGGCGCTCGCCGCGGTGCACCACGGCCGGTCGCGGGCGTTCCCTCAGGGAGCCCCGATGGACGACGTACAGCGCGAGGCCGAGGAGTTCGCGACCGGCGACTTCTCGTCGTTCCTGACGCGCGGCGCCTCGATGCCCGAGGGCGAGAGACAGCGGATCCTGACGCGTATGGCCGACCTCATCGGCCTCCCGCTCGACCTCGTCGTCCGTTCGGAAGGGAGGATCCAGATCCACACGTTCTCGCGGGAGCTCCTCCGCGACCAGCGGAAGATCGTCGGCCTCTACGACGCGACGATCACCGCCACCGACCCGTTCCCGGACCGCGCGGTGTACGACGGCCCCGACCCGACGCTCTCCGGCATCAGCCCCGCGTACACCATGGCGGTCAACCGGATGCTGCGCTCCGAGATCGGCGTCGACACCGACCGCGAGTACACGTTGCTGAGCTTCGAGGTCAACATGGCCTGGAAGGTGGACTCCGAGCAGCACCACGCATTCCTGGCGGCGCCCGGCGCGACGGACGACTTCCGCTACGGGATGTCACTCAACCCTCATGTCAAGGCGTTCGTCACGCACGGCCGCTACGACCTCGTGACCCCGTACTTCGCGACCGACCGGCTGCGGAACCTCATGCGCTTCGATCCGGAGATGGCCGATCGGCTGACCGTGAGCCACTTCGGCGGAGGCCACATGTTCTACGCCTGGGAGAAGAGCCGGCGCGGCTTCACGGACGAGATCGCGGCGTTCGTCGCCGATGCCGTCGGCGCCTGACTGCCTGCTCTGCCGGCTCGTCGCGGGCGAGGAGGAGATCAGCGTCGTCCACGAGGGTGACCGGACGTCGACGTTCATGGACATCCAGCCCGTCGTCCGCGGGCACATGCTCGTCGTCCCACGTGCCCATGCGCCCTACCTCGCCGATCTCGACCCGGAAGACGGGGCCGCCGTCTTCCGCGCGGGCCAGCTCGCCGCGGCGGCGCTCCGTGCGTCGTCGCTCCGTTGCGAGGGCGTCAACCTCTTCCTCGCGGACGGCGAGGCGGCCGGGCAGGAAATCTTCCACGCGCACATGCACGTCATCCCGCGCTACCAGGGAGACGGCTTCGGCCTGCGCCTTCCGCCGGACTACTCGATCCGCCCGCGTGCCGAGCTCGACGAGGCAGCCGAAGCGCTCAGGCGCAGTTGGCCCTCAGTCGGCTGAGCTCTCGACGTAAGACGCCGCGAGTCGCTTCGGCGCCTGGATCAGCCAGGCGTCCTCGAGCCGCGAGCGGAGCTCATCGCGCGAGATGCTCTCGAGCCGGATCTGCACGCCTGGGTAGCCGCGGTAGTGCGGGCTCGTGAAGTAGACATCCGGGTCTGCGTCCAGGATCAGCTCCTTCTCGTCGCGGTCGACGCGCACGGCGAGCCCGCCCCCGTCCCGCTCGCGGGCTTCCCACGCGAAGAGCTTCCCGCGCACGCGCCAGCCCCGCCCGGATTGCTCCACTTCGGGGAAGCCGGAGACGATCTCGCGGACGATGTCCCAGTCGGCCATCACCGGGTACCCGTGTGCTCGTCGAGGAGCCGCTTCGGCGCTCGCAGCAGCCAGGCGTCCTCGATCCGTTCCGCGAGCTCCGCGTGCCGGATCGCGTCGAGGTGGACGAGGACGACCGGGTACCCGTGGTAGTGCGGCACCTCGAAGTACACGTCGGGCTTCGACTCGATGAGCAACGGCTTCTCGTCGGGGTCGACACGGAGCGCGAGCGCGCCCTCGGCTTCCCGGTTCGGGCTCGTCCAGACGAAGAGCTTCTTACCCACGCGGAATGCCGGCTGCCCGTACGACGTGTACTCCTCGACGCCGGGAAACCCGGACGCGATCTCGCGGACGGTGCCCCAGTCGGCCATGGCCTGAGGGTAACGACGACTGGCACCATGGCTACGTGGCCGAGTCCGTTTGGGACTACCCGCGTCCACCCCGCGTCGAGCCGGCGGGGGCAGGATCCGCGTCGTACTGGGCGGCGAGACGATCGTGGCCACACGCGCCGCCTATCGCGTCCTCGAGTCGAGCCATCCGCCGGTGTACTACGTGCCGCGCGACGAGGTGGCCGCGAGCGCGCTCATCGCCGCGGACGGGCGCACGACCTTCTGCGAATGGAAGGGCAGTGCCTCGTACTTCGACGTCGTCGCGGGCGGGAGGCGCGCGGAGCGCGGGGCTTGGACGTATCCCGACCCGTTTCCGGGCTTCGAGACGATTCGCGATGCGGTCGCCTTCTACCCGGCGGCGATGGACGCGTGTTTCGTGGATGACGAGCGCGTCGAGCCGCAACCCGTAGGCTTCTACGGCGGCTGGATCACGTCGGACATCGTGAGCTAGGCGGCAGCGCGCATCACGCGGTGCAGCCGAACCGCCTTCGACAGGCCCTTCAGTTCGACGTCGCCGACTAGCTCGAACTCCACCTCCGGCACGTCGGCGCTCCTCCTCGCCGCCTCGCTCACGAGCACCTCGTGCGGCTGCGCATAGTCGGCGATCCTCGACGCCACGTTCACCGTTCTCCCGAAGTAGTCGCCCTCCTGTGCGATCACCGCTCCCGCGTTGATGCCGATCCGCGCCGGGACCGACGTGGCGCTCACCGCCTGCTCGACGAGGTCGAGCCCGCTCAGAATGGCTCTGCCGGGGTCGCTGAAGTGGAACATCACACCGTCGCCGAGCCACTTGACCGGGCGCCCGCCGTGTGTCAGCGCAGACTCCTGGACGATCCCGGCGAGCTCCGTCGCCACCTCCGCGGCCGCCTCGTCGCCCCGTTCCTCGGCGAGCGCCGTGTAGCCGGCGAGATCGAGAAAGACGATCGCAGGTGGCTGCCTCTGAGGTGCTGGACTGAGCCCGCTCTGCTCCATGAAGCCCTCGGTGGCACCGACGATGTAGTCGAGCACGGCGTGCTCGCGATGGCGGCGCTGGAGCCATGGAACGAGCGTGTTGACGAGCTGGGTGAATGATGCGGCTCGCTCGTAGATCATGCGATCCCGCTCCGCGTACGGCAGGTCGAGCGCGTCGAGGTGCTGACGGACGGCGACGTCGAAGAACTGGAGCCCGGCGCCGACGAGCCGCTGCACGCTGGCACCGTAGAGCCGCGCGACGCGGGAGAACTCGTCTTCGTCCGCGAGGTCGAGCGTGTTGACGAGGAGCGACAGGACTTCCGCGTCCTCGGCACGGACGCGGTCGTCCGCGGCCGGTGGCAGGCCGAGCTCGCGACTCAGGCGCCGGAGGAGCTCCGGCGACCGCCCGAGCCGTGCGGCAAGCCCCTCGTACGTCTCCACCCTGGGAGCAGGCTCCGGCAGGAACAGGCCCATCGGGAACGAGAAGTCGCCCGCGGCGACGCCTTTCGCGACGGCCTCGAGCGAGGTCCCTGCCTCCTCGAACGCGCCCATGAGGCGGACGACGTGGACGTCGGAGGACGCAAAGAGACCCTCGTCGTCGGGGGTAACGAGGCCGAGCGCCTGCAGGCGCTCGACGTCGCCGGTTGCGCACGGGACGAGCTCGGACAGCTGTCGTGCGGTTAGCGTCGCCACGCCGTGACTGTAGTCGCGGTCAGCTCCGGCGCAGGAAGTCGAGGATCCTGGGGCCGACGATCTCCGGGTGCTCGAAGTGCACCGGGTGGCCGGCGTGGTTCACGATCAGCCACTCGGCGCCGGGGATCTCGCGCTTCATCGTCGTCATCTGGTCGAGCGTGGCGAACGGGTCGTTCTCGCCTGCGATCAGGAGGGCTGGGCACGCGATGCGGCGGAGGTCCTCGGGTGTCCACGTCGGGTTGTGGGTGTTGTTCTCGACGATCTGGCGCATGAGGGTCTTCCACCAGCCGGGCTCCTTGCCCTGGTCGTGGCGTGCGGCGAAGGCCGCGGCGGCCTCCGGCGCGGCCCGCTCGAGCGCATCGGGGTCCAGCTGCGTGCCGAACGCCTGGACGCCCTCGTGCGTCGAGTGGTTGCCGCCGAGCACGATGATCGAGCGTGTGACGTCGGGCCGCCGGAGCGCGAGGTCGAGGGCGACGACGCCTCCGTCGCTGATCCCGGCGAAGTGCGCGGGGCCGAGGGCGAGCTCGTCGGCGAGCGCCGCGACGTCGTCGCCGAGCTGCTCGAAGGACTGGAAGCCCGCCGGGTTCGCGGTCCGCCCGTGCCCGCGGTGCTCGACGGCGACCACGCGGAGCTCCTCCGCGAACGAGGGCATGAGCCCCGCCCACCCGCCGGCGGGGTCGTCGATCGTCCCGCCGGCGCCGTGGAGGAGGACGAGCGGCGTTCCGCCTTTGACTCCCGACTCCTCGTAGTAGAGGTCGAGGTCGTTGACGCGCGCGTACGGCATCGGGCGCCGATCCTACGCCCGCGAGGCGGGTGGCGGGCGGCGATCCGTAGGATGGTCGGGTGCACGGATCGGCAGACACCACGGCCCTTGCGGTCGAGACTCAGCTCGAGCAGTACCGCGTCGAGCTGACCGCGTACTGCTATCGCATGCTCGGGTCGGTGGACGCCGAGGACGCGGTGCAGGAGACGTTCATCCGCGCGTGGCGCGCCTTCGACCGGTTCGAGGGTCGGGCGGCACTCCGTTCCTGGCTTTACCGCATCGCCACGAACGTCTGCTTCGACATGCTCGACAGCCGGAAGCGCCGCGCGCGGCCGATGGACCTCGGGCCTGCGAGCGAGCCCGTCGCGGAGCACCTGCACACCATGCCCGAGGCCACCTGGATCGAGCCGATGCCCGACGGTCGCGTCGTGCCCGAAGGCGACCCGGCCGCGGTGGCCGAGGCGCGCGAGACTATCCGGCTCGCGTTCGTCGCGGCGCTCCAGTTCCTGCCGCCGCGGCAGCGTGCGGTGCTGATCCTGTGCGAGGTGCTGCGCTGGCAGGCGTGGGAGGTCGCCGAGCTGCTCGAGACGAGCGTCGCGTCGGTGAACAGCGCGCTTCAGCGCGCGCGCGCGACGCTCGCCGAGCGCAAAGTGCAGGCGTCGACGACGGCGCCGTCCGTGGGCGCGGCGGATGCCGAGCTCCTGACCCGCTACGTAGAGGCCTTCGAGCGCTACGACATGGACGCGCTGACGTCGCTGATCCACGAGGACGCAACACAGTCGATGCCGCCGTTCGACATGTGGCTCGCGGGGCGCGACGACATCCTGAGCTGGTGGTTCGGCCCGGGGATTACCTGCCTGAACTCTCGCGTCATCCCCGTGTCCTCGGCGAACGGGGCACCCGCGTTCGGGCACTACAGGCCGGTCCCGGGCGGCGAGGGCTACGAGCCGTGGGCACTCCAGGTGCTCGAGATCGAGGACGGCAAGATCGTGGAGTTCACGTTCTTCCTCGACACCGAGACCGTCTTCCCGCTCTTCGGCCTGTCGCTCGAGTACACGGGTTAGCGTCCGGCGGTGTGCTCGAGGATCGCGGCGACCACCCGGTCCCAGAGCTGGCGCGGCGGTAGCTCGTGGCCCATTCCCTCGAGCGGGAGCAGCCGCGCGCCGGGGATCTCGGCCGCCAGCGCCTTGCCGTGGGCAATCGGGAAGAGCGGATCTTCGGTTCCGTGCAGCACGAGGGTCGGCGCCCGGATGTCGCCGAGCTTCCCCCGCACAGGCTCGCCGTCGTCGATGACGAAGTGGTTCGTCATGCTCGATTCGACGTTCGTCGTCCGGTCGACGATCTGCGCGACGAGCGCCCGCAGGGCGTCTTCGTCGTGCGGAATGGAGCCCAGATACGCCAGCTGGTCGGCGACGACGTAATCGATCACAGCCTCGCGATACGACCAGTCGGGCGGCGAAGGCAGGTCCGCGAAGACGGCGGCGAGCACTCGTGACATCGGCGGGAGCTGCCTGTCGACGTCCCCGGGGACGGCGGGGCTTGTCGACATGAGAGTCAGCGAGGAGACCCGCTCCGGGGAGTCGAGCGCCACCTGTTGCGCGATGCCTCCGCCCATGGACATCCCGACTACGTGGGCACGCCTGATCGAGAGTGCATCGAGCAGCGCAATGACATCCGCGACGAGATCCGCGCCCGTGTACGCGGGAGCACCCGGCGCGTAGCTCACCGACTCGCCCGTGTCGCGGAGGTCGTACCGGACGACGCGTCTCGGGCCAGCGGCGAGGCGTTCGCAGAATCCGTCCTCCCACCAGTCCATCGAGCAGCCACCGCCCGCGATCAGCAGCAGCGCCGGGCTCGCCGTGTCTCCGAAGGTCTCGACGCAGAGCTCGACGCCGTTCGCGCGCACCATCCTTCGGCGCGCGCGAACCGGCATCCCGTGCTCAGTTCTGGGCAGTGCTCGCTCCGACATGCTGCTCGAGCGCAGCTGGGTTCATCCAGACGACCTCCCACTGATGACCGTCGGGATCCTGGAAGCTCCGCCCGTACATGAAGTCCATATCCATCGGCTCGTTCGCCGGCGATCCGCCGACCGCGAGCGCCTTGTCCGCGAACGCGTCCACGTCCTCGCGGCTGTCGGCGGAGACGGCCAGGATCACCCCGGTGTGCGTCCGCGGGTCCACGAGCTCCTTCTTGGTGAAGTCCTTGAACTTCGACTCGGTCAGGAGCATCACGACCGCATGCTCGTTGACGACCATCGCGGTGGCGGTCTCGTCCGTGAACCGCTCGTCGAACGTGAAGCCGAGCTCGGTGAAGAACGCGACCGAGCGGTCGAGATCCTTCACGGCCAGGTTCGGAAACAACATGCGGGAGCCATTGGCTGCCATCGTCCCCTCCTTGTCAGGTAGCTGGTTCTCCCGAGAGACCTTTGCAGGTCCCAGAAGTCATCGGTCGGCCCGAGCGCAAGGGAGGACGTCCTCGAGGCCCATGAAGGCCACGAGCGAGAGCAGCTCGTCCGATGCGCCGCACAGGCGAACCTGGCAGCGGTGCCGATGCGCGGCGAGCTGGAGGCGCGCGAGGGCGTCCACGGTGACGGCGTCGGGCTCGACCCCTTGTATCTCACAGCGGACGATCTCCGTCCGGTTCTCGGCCAGTAGCGCGCAGACCCGATCGCAGAGCCCGGGCAGATCGGCACGGGCGATCGGGCCGCGGATCACGAGCGCGACCGCGGGCGGTCCTGGCGTGGACATCACCACTTGGACACCGCGCGGGGTCGGAACTCATCGGTAGCGTCCTTCGCTGACAAGCTCGTTCGTCGGAACAAATGAGCCGACCGATGAGTTCTACGGCTTCATCTGGTCATATGCGAAGAGCTGAAACGATCGAGGGGGGCACGAGATGACGCAGCACGAGGGAGCACCCGATAGAGAGCGGCTGGCGGCGCACGAGCGCCTCTCCACGGGAGGCCTTGCGCGTTGGATGCGCGCGTGCGCCACGCATCCCTGGCGCGTCGTGCTCGCCTGGCTCGGGATCATCGTGGCGCTGTTCGTGCTCGTCCTCACCATCGGAGGCAGCCTGAAGGACGAGTTCTCGATTCCGGGCTCGGATACCCAGCGCGCGACCGACCTCATCGAGGCGGAGTTCGTGGAGGAGCAGGGCGGGGTCCTCAACCTCGTCTTCGCCGCGCCGCCAGGCGAGCGGCTGGACACCCCCGAGCGCAAGGCGGCCATCGAGGACGCGATCGCGGAGCTCAAGACCGACGAGTTTGCTCCCACTGGCGAGGCGCCCGACGGCGACGCCGGAGTCACCAGCGTCGGCGACCCCTTCGACGAGAACACGTTCTCGGACGACGGGCGAATCGCGTTCGCGGAAGCCCAGTTCGACCGCGTGATCTACACGGAGGATCGTCCGCGGGTCGAGGCGGTGGAGGAGGCCGTTCGCGAGGCGGTCGAGCCTGCCGGAGTGACTGTCGAGTTCAACGGCGACGCCGAGTTCCCGCCGATCGAGCAGGGAATCCAGGAGGCCCTTGGGCTGCTCGCCGCGCTTATCGTGCTCCTGATCGTGTTCCGCACGCTCGTCGCGGGGATGATGCCCATCGCGCTCGCGCTCGTCGCGCTGCTGACGGCGTTCTTCCTGCTCTTCATCCTTGCGGGTTTCACCGACATAAACACGATCACGCCGCTGCTCGTCTCGATGATCGGCCTCGGAGTCGGCATCGACTACTCGCTCTTCATCGTCACGCGCTTCCGGCAGTACCTGCACGAAGGGCTGTCGTCGCGCGACGCCGCCGCGGAGGCCGGCGCGTCCGCCGGTCGTGCGACGCTCTTCGCAGGCCTGACGGTCGCAATCTCGGTCAGCGGCCTGGCGTTCTTCGGCCTCGATTTCGTGACGAAGCTCGGCATCGGCTCGGCGCTCGGTGTCCTGACGACCGTTCTCCTCGCGAACTCGCTGCTCATCGCGATCCTCGCGAGGATCGGCGAGCGGCGCGGAATCGTTCGCCACATCGTGCTCGGGATCTTCACGCTTGGTCTCTACTGGTGGTACTGGGCGTACAAGACGCACAAGACCACCAAGGAGCGGACCGGGCAGGGCCTCGGCGGCCCCCTCGGCCTCGTTCTCTGGATCCTCTTCTATCCGATCAACGCGTTCGTGATCCCTGCCGAGATCGGCCGGATGTACCGGAAGGCCGGGATGGAGACACGACTGACGGGCTGGACTGGCCTCTGGCTCTTCCCGTTCGGCCTCCTCATCGTCCCGGCGTTCGTCTGGTGGTGGAAGGTCCAGGGGGCGATGAACCGCTTCCTCGACAGCGACCCGGCCGTCGCCCAGCCGGCGCCCGGCATCGACCGGCTGAAGGTTCCTCTCCTACCGCCGATCGACGACTCCGAGACTGCGAGGGAGCGGACGCTCATCGCGCGGTGGGGCCGCTTCGTGACGCGGCACCACAAGCCGGTCTTCGTCGTGCTTCTGGTCGCTGGGCTCGTCCTCGCCTCGGGCTCAGCGCTCGTCCGGCTCGGTGCCTCGGACCAGGGCACGCAGCCCACGGCGCAGACCGCACGGCGAGCGTACGACCTGCTCGCCGAGGGCTTCGGCCCCGGCTTCAACGGCCCGATCCCCATCGTGATCGACGTGAACGACGACCCGGATGCTCCGCAGCGCGTGTACGACGGCGTGCGCAACCTGGAGGGCGTCGCGTCGGCCAGCGAGCCGCAGTTCAATGACGAGAAGAGCGTCGCGATCGTCTTCATCAAGCCCGACTCGGCGCCGCAGGACGTGGAGACGGAGGACCTCGTCCACCAACTGCGCAGCGAGGTCGTGCCCGCGGCGACCGAGGGCAGCGACGCGGCCGTGTACGTCTCGGGCCTGAACGCTGCCTTCATCGACATCGGTGACCGGATCATGGAGCGGCTGCCGCTGTTCCTGCTCTACATCGTCGGGGTCACGTTCATCGTGCTCGCGATGGCGTTCCGGTCGATCGTGGTCTCGTTGACGGCGGCGGTCACGACGATCCTCTCGGCCTTCGTCGGGTTCGGCGTGCTCACGCTCGTGTTCCAGGAGGGCTACCTGCTCGACGCCGTCGGTCTCGACAAGACCGGCCCGATCGAGACCTTCGTGCCCCCGATCGCCTTCGCGATCCTCTTCGGGCTCTTCATGGACTACATGGTCTTCCTCATGAGCCGCATCCGGGAGGAGCACGTGCACGGCCTGCCGACGCGCGAGGCGGTCGAGCACGGGATCGCGGCGATCGGGCGTGTCATCATCGCCGCCGCCCTCATCATGGGCACCGTCTTCGCGGCGTTCATCCTCACGTCCGACCGAATCAGCAAGGAGTTCGGGCTCGTGCTCGCGGTCGCGATCCTCACGGATGCGCTCGTCGTGAAGATGACCCTCGTGCCGGCCTTCTTCACCTGGCTCGGCGAGAAGACCTGGTACATCCCGCGCTGGCTCGACAGGCTACTCCCGGACATCACGATCGAGCCACCGCAAGACGGCGAGTACGACGTCGAAAGCGTTCCGCGGAAGCCCGAGCCCGAGCCGACCTAGGCCCAGCGCAAGGTCACGCCGGCGAGTACGCTCGCCGGCGTGACCGAGATGCGCCTCTACGACCTCCGCGTGACCGTCGAGCGGATCGAGGGGCGCTCGGTCTGCGGGCTCGAGGTCGGGGACTGCTTCGAGGTCACCGAGTCGAGCCGCGTGCGGTTCCCGGAGGGCCGTCACTTCTGCCTCTTCGCGCTGCAGGCGGTCCTCCCGCTGATCCCCGCGAAGATGCGCCGACTCGCGGACGAGGACTGGCTCGAGCGGGACAGCCTCGTCGCCTGTCCCGACCCGGACGAGCGAGTGATCATGCGGATCGAGCGGATCGGGGAGCGGACACTCGTGACGGAGGAGCTGACGTAAGGAAGGAGCTCGGCATCGGGCTCCGGACCGATCAGGAGCCGGCCGCGTACGAGGCGATCGCGGTGCGTGCGGAGGCGGCGGGCATCGACGTGCTCTCCGTCTTCCACGACCTGCTCTACCAGCCTGCGATCGGGCCGCTGCTCCTCATGGCGCGGGTGACCGAGCGGATCCGGCTCGGCCCAGCTGCGCTCAACCCCTTCACGCTCCACCCGTACGAGATCGCCGGCCAGATCGCGATGCTCGACGCGGTCTCGGGTGGGCGCGCGTATCTCGGGCTTGCGAAGGGCGCGTGGCTCGACAAGCTCGGCCTCCGCGAGGAGCGCCCGCTCGCGGCGCTGCGCGAGGCGGTCGCCGTGATCGACGCGCTCCTGGCTCGGGACGAGTGTGGCTTCGAGGGAGAGCGCTTCACCCTCGCGCCCGGAACGCGGCTCGAGTACGAGCCGGTGCGGGCGGCCGTCCCGCTCACGATCGGCACGTGGGGACGCGAGACCGCGCGCTGGGCGGGCACCGTCGCGGAGGAGGTCAAGGTGGGAGGTACTGCCAACCCTGAACTCCTCCCGCTCGTGCGCGGCTGGATCGACAACCCGGACGTGAGGCTCGTCACCGGCTGTGTCACCGTCGTCGACGAGGACGGCGCCTGGGCGCACGAGCGCGCCCGCGAGGTCGTCGGCACCTACGTCGACGTCGTCGCGCAGCACGATCCGACGCTGGAGGACGGTGAGCTTCCGCTCGAGCGCTTCTGCATCGCCGGCACGCCCGAGGAGGTCGCGTCCCGCGTGCGCGAGCTGTGGGACGCGGGAGCGGATCGCGTCGAGCTCGGAACACCACAGGGCCGAACGACGTTGGGCGGTTTGGAGCTCATCTGCGAACGGGTACTTCCACTGGTTCGCGACTGAGCTCCGATGAGTTTTCCGCCTGTCGGCGGTCTTACCCCTCGAGACCAACGAGGAAAGGACAGCGACCGATGACACTCGACTCACGCGCACGCTGGCTCGCACTTCTCGTCCTCTGCCTGGGCGACCTGATGATCGTGCTCGACGTCACGATCGTCGGGGTGGCACTGCCCTCGATCCGCGAGGACCTCGGCTTCTCCGAGGAGTCGCTTGCGTGGGTCGTGAACGCATACTTGATCACGTTCGGCGGCTTCCTCCTGCTCGGCGGGCGGCTCGGTGACCTCTTCGGCCACCGGCGGCTGTTCCTCGCCGGGATCGCGCTCTTCACACTCGCCTCGGCGGCGTGCGGGCTCGCGAACTCGCAGGAGATGCTCATCGGCGCGCGCGCGGTGCAGGGCATCGGCGGCGCGGTCGTCTCCGCCGTCGCGCTCTCGCTGATGATGACGCTCTTCACCGAGCCCGGCGAGCGCGCGAAGGCGATGGGAATCTTCGGCTTCGTCGCCTCGGGCGGCGGGTCGATCGGCGTGCTGCTCGGCGGGGTCATCACCGACGTGCTCGACTGGCACTGGATCTTCCTCGTCAACGTCCCCGTCGGGATCGCGGTCGTCGCGCTGACGTTCGCCCTGATCCCGAGCGAGCGCGTGCAGACCGCGGCGCAGCGGCTCGATGTCGCGGGCGCGCTCACCGTGACGGCGTCACTGATGATCGCCGTGTACGCGATCGTGAACGGGAACGAGGTCGGCTGGCTGACCGCGCAGACCCTCGGGCTCCTGGCGGCGGCCGGCGCACTTCTCGCCGTCTTCCTCGTGATCGAGGCGCGCTCGGGCTCGCCACTCGTGCCGCTGTGGCTCTTCAAGCTCCGGAACATCGTCGTCTCGAACATCGTCGGCGTCCTCTGGGCGGGCGCGATGTTCGCGTGGTTCTTCCTCTCGGCGCTCTACCTCCAGCTCGTGCTCGGGTACAGCCCGCTCGAGGTCGGACTCGCGTTCCTGCCCGGGAACCTGATCATGGGCGCCATGTCCATCGGGCTCTCCGCAAGGCTCGTCATGCGCTTCGGGATCAGGCTGCCGCTCGCCGTCGGCCTGAGCTTGGCGGGACTCGGCCTGCTGCTCTTCGCGCGGGCGCCCGTCGACGGGAACTTCGTCGTGGACGTCCTCCCGAGCATGATCCTGCTCGGCCTCGGCGCGGGCATGGCCTTCAACCCGGTGCTGCTCGCGGCGATGAGCGACGTCGAGCCGACCGAGGCGGGCCTGGCGTCGGGCGTCGTGAACACCTCGTTCATGATGGGCGGCGCGCTCGGGCTCGCAGTGCTCGCGAGTCTGGCCGCGTCCCGCACGGACAAGCTGACCGCGGACGGCTCGAGTGAGCTGGAGGCCCTGACGGGCGGCTACCACGCGGCGTTCCTCGTCGGCGCGATGTTCGCGTTCGCGGCGGCGGCGCTCGGCGGGCTGCTCCTCCGGCAGGGCGCGTACGCGGCGGAGCACGCCGAAGGCGAGCACGCGCCCGAGCGGCGGCCTGCGGCGGAGGCCGCGTAGGGACCGCCATGGGGAAGGTCATCCTCAACATCTCGTCGTCGCTGGACGGGTTCGTCGCAGGGCCGAAGCCTTCCCGCGAGCTACCCCTCGGTGAGGGTGGTGAGCGGCTCCACGAGTGGATCCTCCGGCTCGCGAGCTGGCGCGAGCAGCATGGCCACTCGGGCGGCGCCACCGACGCGGACGACGAGGTGGCCGCGGAAGCCCTCGCAAGCACGGGAGCTGTCGTCATGGGCAGGCGGATGTTCAGCGGCGGCGAAGGCCCCTGGGAGAGCGACTCGAACGCGGATGGATGGTGGGGAGACGACCCGCCTTTCCGCGTCCCGGTGTTCGTCCTCACCCACCACGAGCGCGATCCCGTGATCAAGCAGGGTGGGACGACGTTCACGTTCGTCGTCGACGGTGTCGAGAGCGCGGTCGAGCAGGCTCGGACGGCCGCGGGCGACCGAGACGTCGCCGTCGCCGGCGGCGCGAGCGTCGCCCAACAGGTCCTGAGCGCGGGCCTGCTCGACGAGCTCGAGCTCCACCTCGTTCCGGTCCTGCTCGGCGGCGGGACCCGGCTGCTCGACCACCTCGAACCGGACATCAGGCTCGAACGAGTGCGGGTGGTCGACTCGCCGGCGGTGACCCATCTGCGCTACCGCGTGGTGACCTAGGGTTCGCGGAGTCGTCACGTAGAGGAGGGCTCGATGGACTTCAAGCTGGAGCTCGTGCTGATCCCCGTCACGGACGTCGATCGCGCGAAAGCCTTCTACACCGAGCAGGTCGGCTTCGCGCTCGACGTCGACACGAGCCCGGTCGAGGGCTTCCGCATCGTCCAGATGACGCCGCCGGGATCCGCGTGCTCGATCACCGTCGGGACGGGGCTCACCGAGGCGGAGCCCGGGTCGTACCGAGGCACGCACCTGGTCGTCACGGACATCGAGGCGGCCCGTGCGGAGCTGGTCGAACGCGGAGTCGACGTGAGCGAGGTCAGGCACTTCGACCGCGAGAAGGGGGAATGGCAGCCGGGGGCGGACCCGGATCACGGCACCTACGCCTCGTTCGCCGACTTCAGCGACCCGGACGGCAACACGTGGGTCCTCCAGGAGGTCGGATACGGAGACGAGGCCGCATGACCGCGCGGAACCGCTCCATGCCGGACGCGGCGGTCATTCCGGTGCTCGCCTACGACGACGTGCTGGAGGCAGCGGACTGGCTCTGCGCCGCGTTCGGCTTCGAGCGCCGGCTTCTCATCGCAGACCATCGCGTGCAGCTGACGTTCGGCGGCGGCGCGGTCGTCGCGGCTGACAGCGGCGGAGCGCCGTCCGGGCACTCCGTGCTGGTCCGGGTCGAGGATGCCGATGCGCACTGCGCGCGGGCCGAGGCGGCGGGCGCCCGGGTCGTGAGCCCGCCGACCGACTATCCGTACGGCGAGCGCCAGTACACGGCCGACGATCTCGCCGGGCACCGCTGGACGTTCTCGCAGACCATCGCCGACTCCGACCCCGCGGACTGGGGCGGAGTCCTCGTCACCGGCAACGTCTAGACCTGCGCATCGAGCATCCGCTCGGCTAGCGTGACCGTCGGCGGACACACGACGAGCGAGAGGGGACGAGGATGGACTGGAAGCTCGAACTGGTGGCGATCCCGGTTGCGGACGTGGATCGCGCGAAGGCGTTCTACACGGAGCAGGCCGGCTTCGTTGCCGATCACGACCACAACGTCAGTGACGAGATTCGCTTCGTCCAACTGACACCGCCCGGCTCCGCGTGCTCGATCGCGCTCGGGAAGGGGGTCACGGACGCGCCTCCCGGCTCCGTCCAGGGAATGCAGATTGTCGTCCCGGACATCGAGGCGGCCCACGCGGAGCTCGCCGAGCGCGGGGTCGACGTCAGCGACGTCCAGGTGTTCCCGTGGGGCTCGTTCGTCTTCTTCAGCGACCCCGACGGCAACCGCTGGGCCGTGCAGCAGCTTCCGCCGCGCGACTAGCAGCGCGGTCAGTCCGGCAAGAGCGGCATCACGACGCCCGGGCTGCGGCCGAGAAGCACTGCGCGCGTGACTGCGTCCGTCCCGAAGCGGTCGCGCACCTCGTCGAGCGCCGCGTCGAGCGCGGCGTCGTGCAGCCGCTCGAACGGGAGGGCGAGCTGGACGCGATCCTCGTTCTCGAGGTTCGTGAGCGAGATCCCGACGAGGGTCAGCCCCTGAGCCTGGACGAGCGGCGTCGCCGTGGCGAAGAGTGCTCGCGCGGTCTCGAGGATCGGCTGCGTCCGTGCGGTCGCCTGAGGCATCGTCTGCGAGCGCGTCGCGCGCGAGAAGTCGGCGAACCGCAGCCTGAGGACGACGGTCCGGCACACGCGCTTCCCCGCCCGCAGACGGCGCGCGACGCGGTCGACGATCGCGACGAGGGTCGCGTCGATCTCCTCGAACGACCTCGGCCGGCGTCCGAGCGCGCGCTGCGACCCGATCGAGCGTCGGCGACGACCGACGTGAACCGGCCGTGGGTCTCGATTGTGGGCGAGCGCGTGCAGGTGCCGTCCGGCCGCGCGGCCGAGCATCCACACGAGGATCCGCTCGTCGATGCCCGCGACCTGACCGACGGTCGTGATTCCGCGGCTTCGGAGCTTCTCGGAGGTCACGCGACCTACGCCCCACAGCCGCTCCACCGGGAGTGGATGCAGAAACGCCAGCTCGCCGTCGGGAGGGACCTCCAGCAGCCCGTCCGGCTTCGCGACTGCGCTCGCGACCTTCGCGAGGAACTTCGTCCGAGCGATCCCGACCGTGATCGGGAGGCCGACTTCGTCGAGGACTCGCCGCCGGAGCCGTATTGCGATCTCCTCGGGTGGCCCCGCGAGCCGCCTGAGCCCGCGGACGTCGAGGAACGCCTCGTCGATCGAAAGCCCCTCGACGAGCGGCGTCGTGTCCTCGAAGACCTCGAAGACGGCCTTGCTCGCCTCCGAGTAGGCGGACATCCGCGGCGGCACCACGACCGCGTGTGGGCAGAGCCGCCGCGCTTGCCGGCCGCCCATCGCCGTGCGGATGCCGAACGCCTTCGCCTCGTAGCTCGCCGCGAGCACGACTCCTCCGCCGACGATCACGGGCTTCCCGCGTAGGCGCACGTCGTCCCGCTGCTCGACCGACGCGAAGAACGCGTCCAAGTCGGCGTGCAGGATCGTCGCCTCCGACACGAACACATGTTCGCATCGATGTTTGGGTCAAGCAAGACGGGCGATGACTTCAGAGACGCACGTCGGTCCTACGGACAGACCCACGAAAGGAGTGACCATGCTCGCGAAGAGCCACGCCTACAGCGGCTTCGCCGTCGACGATCTCGACAAGGCACAAGCGTTCTACGGCGACACACTCGGCCTCGAGGTGACGCGCGACGACGGCCTGCTCACGCTGCACCTGGCGGGCGGGCGGAACACGCTCGTTTACCCGAAGCCCGACTTCAGCCCCGCGACGTACACGATTCTCAACTTCCCGGTCGAGGACGTCGACGGGGCCGTGGACGAGCTCACGCGCCGGGGAGTCCAGTTCGAGCGGTACGAGGGCTTCGAACAGGACGAGAAGGGGATCTCCCGGCTCGACGAAGGGCCGACGATCGCCTGGTTCACGGACCCCGCGGGCAATATCCTGTCCGTGCACCAGGAGGGGTGAGGCCTTGGGCAGGCTGATCTGTACGACGACGATGCATCCGGCGACGCAGGACGCCGGGGCGCGGCCGTTCGAGGGCGCGACCGCACGGCTGCGGCTCCTCGAGGCGACGGCGTTCGACTCGGGCGTCGCGCTCCTCCGGTACGAGCCGGTGCCCGCCTGATCCGCGTGGACGTTCGGATCGACGGCTCGCTCGAGGGCATCGACTGGGAGCGGGCCAAGGCCGACCTGGCGTCGGACGACTTCGACAACGGGCGCTCGGCCGACGCCCTGCGCCGGTCGTTCGAGCAGTCGCAGCACGTCGCGTTCGCCCGTGACGGCGAGCGCGTCGTGGGGATGGCCCGGCTCCTCTCCGACGGCGTCTGCAACGCGTACCTCGTGGACGTCTGGACCTCGTCGGAGTACCGGAGGCAGGGCATCGCTTCCGCGCTGATCCGCAGGCTGCTCGAGGAGGTCCCCGGCCAGCACGTCGGGCTCCAGACGAACGACGGGCAGACGCTCTACGAGTCGCTCGGGTTCAGATCGCAGCCGGAGTTCTGGTCCCTCGTCGTCGGCTCGTGGCTCGACAACGACGCCAACCGCTGATCCCTTACTTCCGCGCGACGAACACGATGAACCCGTCGTCGCTCGTCGGCTCCGCCTCGGTGTGCTCGCCGTGGACGACCACGTCGTCGAATCCGGCGCGCTCGAGCATCAGGAGCAGCTCGTGCTTGAAGTAGAGGCCCATGTCGAGCCTGTGATCCTCGGCCAACTCGAGAGCCCCGTCCCGCGACCGCTCGGCGTGCAACTCCATGACCACGTGCTGCCCAAGGGGATCCACGTCGACCACGCGGGAGCTCAGCGTGTAGTCGGCCCCGTCCGAACCGCGCCTCGGCGTGCCCGGGGGACGCGCGGCCTCCGGCAGCGCGGCTCGCTCGTCCCGAACCCAGTACTTCCAGAGCCGCGCGTCGGCGTACGGCACCTCGATGTCGAGGAGCAGGGTCCCGCCCGGCTCGAGGTGGTCGCGGAAGCGGGCGAGCGCCTGGCGATCCCGCGCGCGGTCGCTCCCGAGGCCGAAGGAGCCGCAAACGAAGATCGTCCGGTACCGGCGCGGCAGGTCGAGGTCGTGCATCGCTTGCACGTAGAGGCTCGGAGTCAACCCCTCGGCCTCGGCCTTCTCGCGGCAGGCCGCAACCATGTCGGCCGAGACGTCACAGCCGTCGACGTCCAGCCCGGCCCGGAGGTAGGGGAGAAGCAGCCGCCCGGCGCCGCAGCCGAGGTCGAGCGCGGGCTCGCCGCCGTCCTCGATGAACTTCCGGAAGTACGGGATCTCGTGCGGCCGGAAGTCGGCGTTGAACTCTGCCCACCACTTGGCGACCAGCCCGTAGTGCCAGGTCTGTGGTTGACCGTCGACGAGGGCCCCAGGGCTAGAGGTCGGGGAGCCAGCCCTCGCGGTAGCCGGTCGGCTCACGCTTCGGGACGGGCGCATAGGCCTCGGTAGGCTCGTTCGTCTCCTGCTCGACACCTGCGTTGTGCCGCAGCGCGACCTCGTCCACCGTGTAGCCGCCCCAGTCCGGGCTGTCCACCGAGCGCTCCCGCGCACCCACGGCGATGACGACGCACGGCCCGGTGCCCGCCCCGATGATCGTGTGCTTCGTGTCGGGCGGACAGTGCACCAGGTCCCACTGTCGCAGCGGCCGCTCCTCGCCCTCGACGATCAGCAGCCCCTCGCCTGCGACGACGAGGAAGTCCTCCTGGTCGGCCTCCCAGTGGTACATCGACATCGGCTCGCCCGGCCGGAGGACGAACGGATTGATCCCGAGTTGGTCGAAGTCGACGTGGGCCTCGAGGTCGCAGACTGCGCCGCGGCCCTCGGCATACCGCCACTCTGCGTTCCGAGCGTTCACGACGTACCAGCCGTCGCCTCTCGCGACGAGGCCGTGCTCGCCCTGCTCTTGCGGTGCCTCGGGAACCACGCCGGGAGCCTGCCGCACATCGGCCGCCGATGCAACGGCATGTGACTCTCGCGTTACGACATGCGCCTGGGCTCAGGCGCTGAAGTAGCGTGCACCCGATGTCTTCGCTGGAGCGAGAGCTCGACGCGCTCGCCTCGGAGATCGGGTTCTCCGGGGTCGTGCGTGTCGATCGCGGCGACGAGCTCGTGCTCGCGAAGGCCTACGGGCTCGCGAACCGCGCCGACGGCATCGCGAACGAGCCGGGCACGCGGTTCGCGATCGCGAGCGGGACCAAAGGCATGACCGCGCTCGCCGTCGTCGGCCTCGTCGAGGACGGCACGCTCGAGCTGACGACACTTGCGCGTTCACACCTGGGCGTGGACCTCCCTCTCGTCGGAGACGACGTCACGGTCGAGCACCTGCTCGCCCACCGCTCCGGCATCGGGGACTACTTCGACGAGGAGGTCGAGACGGACATCACCGAGTACGTGCTGCGCGTCCCCGTGCACGAGCTCGCGACGACCGAGCAGTACCTCGCTGTCCTCGACGGGTACGCGCCGAAGTTCGCTCCGGGCGAGCGCTTCGCGTACTGCAACGGAGGCTATGTCGTGCTCGCGCTGATTGCCGAGCGTGCGGGCGGTGTTCCGTTCCACGAGCTCGTCGTCCAGCGAGTCTGCGCACCCGCCGGGATGCGCGACACCGAGTTCCTGCGCTCGGACGAGCTGCCGGAGCGGACGGCGCTCGGGTACCTCTCCGCGGACGGCTTGCGGACGAACGTCTTCCACCTGCCCGTGCGCGGCTCGGGCGACGGTGGCATCTACTCCACCGCGGCCGACATCCGGTTGCTCTGGACCGCGCTCTTCGCGGGCGAGATCGTGGCGTCGGGCCGGGTCGCGGAGATGGTGCGACCGCGGAGCGACTCGCCGGACGACGAGCGACGCTACGGCCTCGGCTTCTGGCTCCACGCATCGACCGAGGTCGTGATGCTCGTCGGCTACGACGCCGGAGTCTCCTTCAGCTCGACGCACGACCCGACGTCGAACGCGACCCACACGGTCATCTCGAACACCACGGACGGCGCCTGGCCGATCGCGAAGCGTCTTGCGGATCGGGTCGACTGACTCGCGCTCGGCCGTCAGCGACGTACGATCGCGTCGTGCCCGATCTGCCACAGGGAACGGTCACGTTCGTCTTCACGGACATCGAGGACTCGACAGAGCTCCTCAAGCGACTCGGTGACGAGTATCCCGAGGTCCTGAGCGCCCATCGGAAGATGGTCCGCGCCGCGTTCGGCGCGTTCGACGGTGTCGAGATGGACACGCAGGGCGACGCGTTCTTCTACGTCTTCCCGCGCGCCCGCGACGCCGTTGCAGCCACCGTCGAGGCACAGCGCGTCCACGCCGCGTCGAGATGGCCCGGCGGAGAGAGCGTCCGCGTGCGCATCGGTCTTCATACCGGTGAGCCCGCGCTCCACGAGGAGGGATACGTCGGCCTGGACGTCGTCCGCGCCGCCCGCATCTGCACCGAGGGCCGAGGAGGGCAGATCCTCCTCTCCGAGACGACCCGGTCGCTCGTCGGATCGGGGCTGCCGGAGGGCGTGTCCGTGTTCCCGCTGGGCCAGCGGCACCTGCGGGGAATCGACGAGCCCGAGCGCGTCTACGAGGTCGCGATCGACGGTCTCGCGCCCGAGGAGGAGCTGCCGCCGCAGCCGAGTGCGCCGGCGGAGCCGCCTGCGCCGCAGCAGGGGGACGACCTCGGCCGCGACATCGACAAGCGGTTCGAGGACCTCGGGCAGCGGCTGTCCGCGGCGATCCAGGAGCGCGTCTTCGAGAAGCTCGAGAGGACGTTCGGGCAGAAGGGACCGTCCCGGACGCGCTGCCGGGCGACGCGTCGGGCGTCGACGACATCGCCACCCGAATGGAGTCGCTCGGCGACGAGATCGACGCCCGGGTCCGGGCGGCTCTCGCGAAGAAGGGCCTCTCCCCGGAGGATCCGTAGCCGTCTCGATCACGAGGCGATGCGGACGCGCATGGGCGAACGGGTCCTCACGCTGCGCGAGCTGAACCGCGCGACACTCGCGCGTCAGCTCCTGCTGGAGCGGAAGCGGCTCTCGCCGACGGCGGTGATCGAGCGCCTGGTCGGGATGCAGGCGCAGTGGCCGCCGGCGCCGTACGTCGGAATCTGGACGCGGACGACGAGCTTCCGGCGCGAGGCGCTCGAGCGCGAGCTCGCGAGGGCCACCGTGGTCAAGGCGACCGCGATGCGGCAGACGCTGCACCTCCTCACGCGTCGCGACTACGCGCTTCTGCGGGCGGCGATGAGCGAGACGAACTTCCCGTGGCAGTCGGCCGTCGCAGAGCGGCTCGCCCCGTCGGTGCGGGCGCTCACCGCGAACGGCCCGGTGACGACAGCGGAAGCGCTCGACCATCTCGAGCGCGAGCACGGGCTCACCGGCATCGAAGCGCGCCGCGCCTGGCATGCGGCGCGCGTCCGCGCGCACGTCCTGCACCACCACGAGACGGCGCTCTGGAACGGGCGACCCGACGGGTCGGTTCGTCGCGCTCGAGGAACCGGAGGCACACGATCCGACCGAGGCGCGCGCCGAGATCTTCCGGCGCTACCTCGCGGCGTTCGGGCCGTCGTCGCGACGCGACATCGTCGCCTGGTCGATGATGCACGTGCCGGAGATCCAACGGGCGCTCGACCGGCTCGAGCCGCTGCGCCGCTTTCGCGACGAGCAGGGCCGCGAGCTCCTCGACGTCCCGCGCGCGCCGCTCCCGGACGCCGACACCCCCGCGCCCGTTCGCTTTCTGCCGAAGTGGGACAACGTGCTGCTCGCGTGGGCCGATCGCACGCGCGTGCTCCCCGAGCAGTACCGGAAGACGGTCATCCGCATGAACGGCGACGTTGCGCAGACGTTCCTCGTCGACGGCTTCGTCGCGGGCATCTGGCGCGCCGAGGACGGTCGCGTCGGCGCTCGAGCCGTTCGCGCCGCTCTCACGCTCGGCGAAACGTGAGGTCGAGGACGAGGCCGCCCGTCTGGAAGCGTTCCTCGCCGACTGAGCTGCACTGGTGGTGACATAGCTCGTGGCGTGCGCGAGCGCGCGAGGGCGTCTGGCGGCCGACGATCGCCGGCGCCTCGCGGACGAGCTCGTCGTTCGTGAGCGCCTCGACCATGAAGAGGGCGAAGTCCACGCGGCGGGTGAGATTGCTCTCGAGGATGGGATCGCCCACGTGCCGGCTCCACACGGGCAGGCCCTGGCTCTCGCCCTCCTCGAGGTCGCTCCCGCGAACGACGGTCCACCGCGTGTCGCTGGCGAACACGCGCCGGCACGCCTCCACCTGGTCGTCGAGGTCTGCGAAGCGAGTGACCCGCCCGACGCCAGCCGCCGTACTTCACGAGCGCCTTGAGCTTCCGCGAGTACACGTCCTGCCCGTCGAGCGTGATGTGCCACCCGCACGAGAACACGAGCCGCGCCCAAGGCTGCGTGAAGTCGAGCACCGCCTGCGCCGTTCCCGTCGAGTATCCGTGGACTCCCCGCGGGACGAGCACGACGAGCACCCCGTCGCAGCCCGCGACCGCGCGCTCGATGACCTCGCGGTCGTCCGTCGCTCCCGGCACGACGGTGATGCGGCCCTTGAACGCGTCAAGCTTCTCGATGCTCTGCTCCCGGCACACGCCGACGACCTCGTACCCACGATCCAGCGCGTGCTGGACCATGTACTGCCCGAGCTTCCCGGACGCTCCGACGACGCAGACCTCACGCACGTCGAGGCTAACGCCTCAGCTCCCCCAGAGTCGGCCGGACCTCGATCGTCCCGATCTGGGCGACCGGGTGCCCAGCCGCGATCTGGACGGCCTCCTCGAGGCTCCCGGCCTCGATCAGGTCGAACCCGCCGACCGCCTCCTTGGTCTCGGTGAACGGGCCGTCCGTGACCATCGTCTTCCCGTCGCGGACGCGGACTGACCGGGCCCGGCGCGGCGGAGCCAACTGGTCCCCCGTCACCCAGATGCCCCGTGCCTGGAGGTCGTCGAGCCACGGGAAGCTCTCCTCTTCCTCCGGGGCGTCAGCCGCGTCCGGCTCCTCCTGGGCGTTCATGCTCTCGGCGCTCCAGCAGACAAGCAGCAGGTACTTCATCGTCGCTCCTCCTCGTCGTCGCATTCAGCGTTACGTATGGACGACGGACGCGCCGGGGCGAGATAGACACTTTCCCAGTTTTGGTTGACACGACCATAACCACCTGCTACGGTAAGAGTCGTGGTGACCAAAACTAGAGATGGATTGGAGGAAACCGCCATGTTCCCGTCTGCGCTTCCGTACGACCTCGTCCAGTACATCGACCCCGGCGACCGTGTGCGTCGAACGCGCGCCCGCCCGATCGGTATCCGCGTGCGCCGCGCCGCGTCACGCGGCTGAGTAGGACTCGCGTGTCGACCACGACGACAGCTGGAGAGCCGCCGGCGGGCTACGACCCATCGCAGTTCCCGGCGTTCGCGGTCACCGTGGACATCGTGATCCTGACGATGTCCGCCGGCGCCCTGCACGTGCTGCTGGTGCGCCGTGGCGAAGCGCCTTTCGAGGGCAAGTGGGCGATTCCCGGTGGCTTCAAGCGTCCACCGGAGACGCTCGACGAGGCGGCGAGGCGCGAGCTCGTCGACGAGACCGGCGTCGACGTCGCGAGCCAATTGACCCAGTTCCGCGCGTACGGCGATCCGGAGCGCGACCCGCGGATGAACGTCGTGACGGTCGCGTACTTCGCGGTGCTTCGCGACGTCGGCGCGATCGTGGCGGGCACCGACGCAGCGGAGGCCTCATTGGTCCCGGTCTCCATGGTGCTCGACGGAGACCTCGACCTCGCGTTCGACCATCTCGACATCGTCCGGGACGCCGTCGAGCGTGTCGGCGTCGACCTCGACGTGACGGGCCTCGCAACGGCGTTCGTCGGGACGACGTTCACGCTCGCGGAGCTCCGGGCTGTGTACGAGTCGGTCTGGGGCGTGCGGCTCGACGGGGCGAACTTCCGGCGCAGCGTCGTTCGCGGAGGACGACTGGGTGATCCCGACCGGGCACCGAGCCCCAAGCGGACCAGGCGGCGGCAGGCCCGCGGAGCTCTACAAAGCTGGACCGGCGTGGAGCCACGGCGGCCCGATCAAGCGCCACGGAGGCGAACGATGAGAGCCGTCGTCTACGAGAAGTACGGGCCGGCCGAGGTCCTGCGCATCGCAGAGGTCGAGCGGCCGGTCCCGGAAGCGGACGAGGTCCTCGTGAAGATTCACGCGACGACGGTCACACGGACCGACACCGGACTTCGGAGTGCGCAGTATTTCGTCAGTCGCTTCTTCACCGGGCTTCGCCGGCCCAAGCGGACGATTCTCGGCCTGGAGCTCGCCGGCGAGGTCGAGTCCGTCGGCGCTGACGTCACGGAGTTCGAGGTCGGCGATCATGTCTTCGGCGTCAAGGGCAGCGCACATGCGGAGTTCGTCTGCGTCAAGGAGAGCGGCCCGCTCGCCCACAAGCCGGCGGGTATGAGCTTCGAAGAGGCCGCCGCGGTCTGTGACGGCGCGAGCCTCGCGCTGGCGTGCCTCAGAAAGGCAGACCTCCGCGATGGCTCACGCGTTCTCGTCTATGGCGCGTCGGGATCCGTCGGCACCGCTGGGGTGCAGCTGGCCAAGAGCGCGGGCGCGCACGTGACCGCCGTCTGCAACACGAAGAACGTCGAGCTCGTGAGGTCGCTCGGCGCCGACGTGGTCGTGGACTACCTAAAGGAGGACTTCACGAAGAACGGCGAGACGTACGACGTCGTCTTCGACGCGGTCGGCATGCACTCGTTCAGGCGCTGCCGTCATTCGCTGAGCCCCGGCGGCGTCTACGTCTCGACCGACCCGGGGTTCATGTGGCACGTCCCGCTGCTCGCGCTACTCACGAAGCGGATCGGAAAGAGAAAGGTCGCGATGGGGTTGACCCGCTACGCGAAGAAGGACGTCCTCTTCCTCAAGGAGCTCGTCGAGGGTGGGGAGTACCGCGCGGTCATCGACCGGCGCTATCCGCTCGAGGACGTGATCGAGGCGAGCAAGTACGTCGAGACGGGGCAGAAGGTTGGGAACGTCGTCCTGACGCTGAATGGCGCTCGGCTCACTCGCACGGACGTGCAGGCATGAAAGCGGTGGTGCACGACATGTACGGGCCCCCGGAGGTCCAGCGGCTCGAGGACGTCGAGCGCCCCGTGCCGAAAGAGGGCGAGGTCCTCGTCAGGGTCCTCGCTACGACGATTACCCGAACCGACTGCGGATACCGCGCCGCCCACCCGTTCTTCTCGCGCGTCTTCACGGGCGTCCGCAGGCCGAAGAACAGGATCGGCGGCATGGAGCTCGCGGGCGTCGTCGAGGCGGTCGGCCCGCCGTCAGCGAGTTCGAGGTGGGCGACGAGGTCTTCGGCGTCCGCTCCGGCGCGCACGCCGAGTTCGTCTGCGTCCGCGAGCAGGGCGCGCTGGCGCACAAGCCGGCGAGCATGAGCTTCGAGGAGGCCGCGGCGGTCTGCGACGGAGTGATCATCGCCCGCGCCTGCCTGCGGAAGGCGGACCTCCGGAGCGGGGCAGAGCATCCTCATCTACGGCGCGTCCGGCTCGATCGGGACGGCCGCGCGTGCAGCTCGCCAAGGCGCCGGCGCCCACGTCACCGCCGTCTGCAACACGAAGAACGTCGAGCTCGTGCGCTCGCTCGGAGCCGACGAGGTCGTCGACTACCTGCAGGAGGACTTCACGAAGAACGGCCAGACGTACGACGTCGTCTTCGACGCGGTCGGCAAGCACTCGTTCCGGCGCTGCCGGCGCTCGCTGAAGCCGGGCGGCGTCTACATCTCGACCGACCTCGGGTTCATGTGGCATGTCCCGCCGCTGGCGCTGCTGACGAGATGGATCGGGGACAAGCGCGTGACGATCCCGATCCCCAGTACACGAAAGAGAACGTCGTCTTCCTCAAGGAGCTCGATCGAGGCCGGGAAGTACCGCGCGGTCATCGACCGCCGCTACCGGCTCGAGGACGTGGTCGAGGCGACGAAGTACGTCGAGACGGGGCAGAAGACCGGGAACGTCGTCCTGACGCTGAACGAGGCCGGGAGAGGCGTGCCGCGTGAAGGCGGTCGTCCACGAGCGCTACGGGCCGCCGGAGGTCCAGGAGCTGCGCGAGGTCGAGCGGCCCGAGCCGAACGACGACGAGCTTCTCGTCCGCGTGCGCGCGACCACGGTGAACCAGACGGACTGCCACGTCCGCGCCGCCCGAAGCAGGTCTTCTGGCGCTTCATCGCAGGGTTCCTGCGACCCAAGCAGCAGATCCTCGGCACCGAGTTCGCCGGCGAGGTCGAGGCCGTGGGCTCCGCGGTCACGGGCTTCCGGCCCGGCGATCGCGTATTCGGCTGGGGCTGGAGCGCGGGCGCCCACGCCGAGTACCTGTGCATGCGCGAGTCCGGCCGCGTCGTGCACATGCCCGAGGGCATGCCGTTCGAGGAGGCCGCGGCGATCTGCGACGGCGCCTACCAGGGGCTCTCGGCGCTGCGGGCCGGGAACGTCGGCGAGGGGACGCGGCTCGTCGTGTACGGCGCGTCCGGGTCGCTGGGCACGGCGGCGGTGCAGCTCGCGAGGCATCTCGGCGCGCACGTGACCGCGGTGTGCAACACGAAGAACCTCGAGCTCGTGCGCTCGCTCGGCGCCGACGAGGTGGTCGACTACCTGCGCGAGGACTTCACGAAGAACGGCCAGGTGTACGACGTCGTCATCGACGCGGTCGGCAAGTACGCGTACTGGAAGTGCCGGCGCTCGCTCCGGCCCGGGCGGCATCTTCGTCGCGACCGACCGGCTGCACAACCTCGTCCTCCGGTACTGGACGAGGTGGTTCGACTCGCGGAAGGTCGTGTTCCGGGTCGAGTACCCCACGCGTGACGATCTCCTCTTCTACAAGAGCCTGATCGAGGCGGGCGAGTACCGCGCGGTCGTCGATCGCACGTACCCGCTCGAGGATGTCGTCGAGGCGACGAGGTACGTCGAGACGCTGGCAGAAGACCGGGAACGTCGTCCTGACGCTCGCCGGCGCGAACCCGAACCGACGAGAGGAAGTGACGGCATGAGAGCTGTGGTCCACGACAGGTACGGGCCTCCGGAGGTCCTGCGGGTGGAGGAGGTCGAGCGGCCCGCGCCCAAGGAGGACGAGGTCCTCGTCAAGATCCACGCCACCACCGTCAACCGGACGGACTGCCACATCCGCAAGGCCGATCCGTTCCTCTGGCGCCTCTTCGGCGCCGGCTTCCGGCGGCCGAAGCAGCGGCTGTCGGGGAGCGAGCTGGCGGGAGAGGTCGTCGAGGTCGGGCCGAGCGTGACCAAGTTCGCCGTCGGCGACGAGGTCTTCGGCACGAGCGGGTACCGGTTCGGCGCGCATGCGGAGTTCATGTGCGTGCGGGAGAGCGCGCGGATCGAGCACAAGCCCGCGGCGATGAGCTTCGAGGAGGCCGCGGCGGCCTCCGACGGGGCGCTCGCGGCGCTCATCGTCGCTTCGGAGCGTGGAGCCGCTGCGAGGGGAAGCGGATCGTGGTCTACGGGGCGTCCGGCGCGATGGGCACCGCCGCCGTCCAGCTCGCGAAGCACTTCGGCGCCCACGTCACCGCCGTCTGCAACACGAAGAACGTCGAGCTCGTGCGCTCGCTCGGAGCGGACGAGGTCGTCGACTACCTGCAGGAGGATTTCACGAAGAACGGGGAGACGTACGACGTCATCATGGACGCCGTCGGCAAGCACTCGTTCAGGCGGTGCGCGACGCTCGCTGAAGCCAGGCGGGCGGTTTCTCGAAACCGATCTCGGGTTCATGTGGCACGTCCCCGCGCTCGCTCTGTGGAGCAAGTGGTTCGGCGACAGGAAGCTGCTATTCCCGATCAGCGGCTCGACGGAGGACGACATGCTCCTCCTCAAGGGGCTGATCGAGACCGGGAAGTACCGCCCGGTCATCGATCGTCGCTACCCGCTCGAGGAGATCGCCGAGGCGGCGAGGTACGTCGAGACGGGACAGAAGACCGGGAACGTCGTTCTGACCCTGAACGGAGGGCCGCCCCGATGAAGGCGGCAGTCCGGGACAGATTCGGCCCGCCCGAGGCGGTCGTCGAGCTCCGCGAGATCGAGAAGCCGGTGCCCGCGGACGACGAAGTGCTGGTGCGGGTTCGAGCGGCGTCGCTGAACATCAGCGACTGGTATGGCGTACGGGGGAGGCCGTGGATCGGCCGGGCGATGGGCATGGGGTTGCGCGGGCCGAAGGACACCAGGCTCGGAACCGATTACGCGGGACTGGTGGAGGCCGTCGGCAAGGACGTCGCGCAGTTCCGGCCGGGCGACGAGGTCTTCGGAGGGAGAACGGGGGCGCTCGCCGAGTACGTGGCCGCGAAGCACGATCGCGGGATCGTCGCGAAGCCGGCGAACGCAACGTTCGAGGAGGCGGCCGCCGTGCCCGTCGCGGCGCTCACGGCCCTCCAGGGCATTCGCGACAAGGGGCAGCTCCAGCCGGGGCAGAAGGTCCTCATCAACGGCGCGTCCGGAGGCGTGGGCACGTTCGCGGTGCTCGTCGCCAAGGCGCTCGGAGGGGAGGTCACCGCCGTGTGCAGCACGAGGGGCGTCGACATCGCGCGCTCACTCGGCGCCGATCACGTCGTCGACTACGCGAAAGAGGACTTCACCCGCAGCGATCGGCGTTACGACCTGCTGCTGGACATCCGGGGAGGCAGGTCGTGGCGCGACCTGAGGCGCGTGCTGGCCCCGGCGGCGACGCTCGTCATCATCGGAGGGCCGCGGAAGAGTCGCCTGCTCGGACCAATGGGTGGCGTGATCCGGCTCAAGCTCGGTGGAATGCTCAGGAGACGGAACGTCGCCTTCTTCATCGCGCAGATCAACAAGGAGGACCTGGAGTCCCTGCGCGAGCTCCTCGAGGCCGGGAAGCTGGCGTCGGTGATCGACAAGACATTCGAGCTCACCGAGGTCGCGGAGGCGTTCCGGTACATGGGCGAAGCGCACCCCCAAGGGAAGGTCCTCGTCACCGTGCCCTGAGCGGGCCGTTCCGAGATGGACCCACGCGCTACCGCGACGGCTGGCTTCCCGGCTGACGTACGCTTGCTGCTCCCGGTGGGTAAAGGAGGTCCATGATGGATCAACGACGTCTGGGGTTCGGGATCACGCTCGTGGGCGCGCTCGGCACGGCTCTTGCGGCGTTTGCAAATCCGCTCGGGATCGGCAACGACGAGGTCTTCGGCTGGTTGCAGACAACGGGCGTCATCGTCGGGGCGCTCGTGACGCTCCTGGGTCTCGCCCTGGCGATGGAGTGGATTCCGGCACGAACGCGCAGCGCGGCGACGACGGACTCGCCGCCCAGCACGACCGCGGTCGCGGACCCGCCAACGCCGGACGAGACACCCTGAGCTAGACGTATCCCGGGCGCGTGGGAGCTCTACGCCTCGAGAATGGACACGGCATGAGCCTCACGCAGTACTACACGGCGACCACGCTCGACGGCTTCATCGCCGACGAGAACCACTCGCTCGAGTGGCTGTTCACGCGTGACCAGGACCGGGCCGGGCCCTTGAACTACGCGGGGTTCATCGCGGACGTCGGTGCGCTCGCGATGGGCTCGACGACGTATGAGTGGATCCTCGAGCACGAGTTCGCGGACAAGGACACTTCGGAGTGGAAATGGCCGTACGAGGTCCCGGGCTGGGTCTTCACGCACCGGCAGCTCACGGTCGTCCCGGACGCACCGATCGCGTTTACGAGCGTGGACGTCGCGAGCGTGCACGAGGAGATGGTCGCGGCCGCCGGAGGCAAGAACGTTTGGATCGTCGGCGGCGGAGACCTCGTCGGCCAGTTCGCGGACGCGGGCCTGCTCGACGAGGTCATCGTGTACATCGCGCCGATGACGCTCGGCGCAGGCGCGCCACTCCTACCCCGCCGGATCGAGCTGCGTCTCGACGAGCTCGCACGGAACGGCGACTTCGCCTGCGCGAGGTATGCGGTCGTGCGTCAGGCTGCCTGAGCGATGACGCACGGCCGCGACCCCTTCGACGACGGCACGGACGGCCTCCTCGGGATTCCGGAGGCCGTGGTGCGGGAAGCTGGGCAGATCGTCTCCCGCGCGTTCGAGCGCGTGCTCTCGTCGGACCTGCGCGTCACGACTCCCGCGGAGGGGAAGCGGCTCCTGGCGGAAGACGACCGCTCCGAGGAGCTCGCGGACACGATCCAGCGATTCGTCGGCCTCGCGACGCCGATCGTGCGGGTGGTGGCGCGCGGCGCGCGCTTCACGCGCGTGCCATGGGTCCTCGTCGCCTCGTCGACGATGTCCATCGGCGTGACTGTCAGGGCTGGTGTGCGCGAGCTGCAGGTGCTCGCGGCCTTCCTCGCCTTCCGGTTCGAGCATGAGACGGGAGCGCTGCCGGAGCCTGCGCTTCTGCAGAAGCTGACGCTCGAGCTCTACCTCTCGCCGCGCAAGACGCCGGATGTCTCCGATCTTCGCCTTCCGCTCGTCCGCCTCGCGCGCCGCTGGATCGTGAGCGGCGCGCTCGGTCGTGACACACGCGGCAAGACGGGGAAGGCGCTCGACAAGGCAGCGACGCTCGACCTCCCGACGCTCGCCGCTCTCGCCCCTAGCCGGGCGTGACGTCGGCGGCGAGCCGCATTGCGCTCTCCTTCGTGCCGGCGCCCTGGAGGAGGAAGGCCACGCCGTCGTCCTGCCACAGGAGTGCACCGGCGGCGACGTCGAAGAGCTCCTTGTGGATAGCCAGGTCGGCTCCGGTGACCGTGAAGGTTCCGCGCGCGGTGCCTTCGATCCAGAGTGCGCGCAGGCTGCCGACGGTGATCTCCTCCGCGTTCCCGCTGCGCGGGACGACCGCGGCTCGCGCGCTCACGTCGGTAACCGACCACTGCGTGAGCCGGGTGCGCCCGTCGTCATACGTGACGGTGACCATTCCGCCGACGATGTCGTCTCGCACGTAGGTCGCCTCCGGAGAGCCGAGCGAAGGAATCGTCCTGAGCGGGAAGGCGACAGTCAGCCGCGCTTCGGCCAGTTGTGCCTGCCGCCCGCCGAACGCCTGCGCGACGCCGTACGGGACCGGCCCGAGCTCGGGCACCTCGTCGACGTCGAACAGATCGCCGAGTGCCGAGATCGCCGTCGGCGCAGCGACTGCGCCCGCGAGCGCGGCAAGAACCGCGATCGCGGCCACCCAGCGCTGCCGGGCTCGGCGTCGAGCGGAGGCGCGAAGGGCGGCCGGGTCGAATGCCGGCGCGTCGGCATCAAGCGCGCGCGCGACCTCGCGGAGGCGGAGCTCGAGCTCCTGCTCAGACATCGGCGTCCTCCAGCAGCACCTCGAGCCGTCGGCGCGCACGCAGCAGACGCACGCGATAGGTCCCCGTCGACGTACCTGAGAGGGCCGCTGCCTCGGCATCGGGCAGCTGGGCGAAGTACCGCAGGGCGACCACCAGGCGATCGGCCTCCGAAAGCTGTGTGAGTGCGTCCAGGACCGCCGCGACCTCTTCGCGCGCGAGCACCGTCTCGTCCGCGCCGGCGGCAGCCGGGTCGTGCCGCTCCGCTGCGCGTTCGGCGAGGCGCTCGTGGCGCAGCTCGGCCCGGCGCACGTTCCGCGCCTCGTTGACCACGATCTTGAGCAGCCAGGGCCTGAACGCGGCGTCGCGGCGGAAGCGTCGCAACGAGCGGTACGCCTTGACGTAGGCGTTCTGAACCGCCTCCTGCGCGTCGGCGTTCCAGCCGGTGATCGAGACGGCCACGCGGTAGGCGACGTGCTCGTGCGGTCGGATGAGGGCGGCGTACGCGTCGTGGTCGCCCGCGGCCGCGCGTGCGACGAGGGCTTCCTCGGGGTCACGCTCGGACCGAAGCAGGGGGAGCTCGATCGGGTACTCGGACGCCATGCACCTCTATTACACGCCGAGCGGGCCGAACATGACGGGTGTAACGCGACGGCGGCTCGTCGCGTATTCGGTGCATGCGCCTGTACGCGACGCTCGCCCTCACTGGTGCGGCCCTCGTGGGCGCCGCCCTCGCCGGGGCCGCGCCGCCTCCGAAGTCCGAGCTGCAGCGGAACGCGGACAGGCTCGTCGCGACGAGCGAGCTCCCGGGCGTCGTCACCGTCTTCGAGCAGGACGGCCGTCGCGTCGTCGTCGCTGCAGGGCTCGGCGACATCGCACGCCGCAGAGCGATGCGACCGACCGACAGGTTCTGGATCGGGAGCATCACCAAGGCTTTCGTTGCGACGATCGTCATGCAGCTCGTGGCCGAGGACCGGCTCGGCCTCGACGACACGGTCGATCAACTCCTCCCCGGCCGCGTCCGGGAAGGGGAGCGGATCCGACTGCGGCACCTGCTCAACCACACGAGCGGGATCCCCGAGTACATGCGGCTCGATCCGTGGGCGACCGCGGTCAGCCGGAACCCGCGCGTCGTGATCCCGGCGCACCGGCTCGTCTCCTCGGCCGGCCGCCTGCCGCTCGACTTCGACCCAGGAAGTCGGGCGTCCTACTCCAACACGAACTACCTCGTGCTCGCGGAGATCCTCGAGCGGGAAACAGGCAGTCCGATCGCACGCGTGCTTCGGTCCCGAATCTTCCAGCCGCTCGGCCTTCGCGCGACGGGCTTCGTGCGCGGGCGGGACGCGGTCGGAGGCAACCGTGTGCGCGGCTACGACGTCTCGGGGCCGCGCCCGGTCGACGTCTCGCTGCACAGGCTCGGCGGCCCGTGGGCCGACGGCGCGCTCGTGTCGAGCGCCCGCGACCTGGCCGTCTTCTTCGGCGCGTTGCTGCGGGGAAGGCTGGTCCCACCATCGCTGGTGGCACGGATGTCGACGCCGACGAGGGTGCCCGGGTCGCACGGCGAGGGGCTGGGCCTCTACAGGCTGCCGTCGCCCTGCGGCCGCTGGTACTACGGCCACGCCGGCGGCACGCCTGGCTACGTCACCTGGGCCGCGGGCTCACGCGATGCCCGCCGACTCGTCGTCCTTGCCGCGAACGGCATCAGCCATGGCGCGTTGCAAGCGCTTGGGAAGTATCTAGACGGCCTTCTCTGCCGGCGCTAGGCGGGCATGCGGGCGTGTGCGGCAACGAGGCGGTCAATCGTGTCGCTCCAGCCGTTGCGGATCCCCATCGACCACCACTCCTGGATGCCATCTTCCGAGAGCGTTGCAGGGAGCTCGACATGGACGGTCATCTCCGTGCGCCCCCCGACCCGGCTCAGCGTCACGGTGACGCGCGGGCTGTCGTCGAGCCGGTCGGGGTCCAGCTTCGGCCAACCGTCTGTCGCGCCCCAGGCGAACACGAGCTTCTCGTCCGGCACGATCTCGCGGTAGATGCCGCCCGTGAAGAAGCTCGTATCCTGGTCGATGACCATGTATTGGCGCCAGGCGCCGCCGATACGCAGGTCGAGCTCGATCGGCTCGCTCGGCATGGGCTGGCTGTCGTTGTAGTACCAGTCGAGGTGATCCGGGTCGGTCCATGCCCGGAACACGTCCTCGGGAGAGGCATCGAGCGTCCGGGTGAGGGTGAAGTCGCGGCGCGTGTCGTTGCTGTCCGTCATGACTCGTCCTTTCGATCGTTGGCCAGTTGCTGCTGGAGGCGGTCGAGGCGCGCTTCGAAGAAGGCGCGGTACGGCGCCAACCACGCGTCCGCCTCGGAGAGCGGCGCAGCGTCGAGGCGACAGGGGCGCCACTGCGCCGATCGGCTCTTGACGACCAGCCCCGCCCGCTCGAGCACCTTGAGATGGCGCGACACCGACGGCAGGCTCATGGCATGCGGCGCGGCGAGCTCGTTGACCGTCGCCTCGCCGTCCGTCAGCCGGGCGAGGATCGCCCGCCGCGTCGGGTCGGCGAGGGCGGCGAACGTGAGACTGAGCCGATCCTCTTCATTTAGCCGTTCTAGTAATTAGCAAGAGAGCTAAATAGAAGCACTGCCGGGCTCGGATGTCAAGCCGTTCGTGGCTCCTTCGAAAGTCCCGCCTACGCGACGCTCGCCCCAGACGGCGGGACGCCGTCGCGGAGCCAGTGCACGTTCTCCGCGATCTCGTGCTCCGGGTCCGACCCGAGGTGGCCGGCGACGTCGTCAACCTTCACGATGCAGCCCGGGACGTTCTCGGCGAGCCACTCGCCGTGCGCCGGAGGGACGAGCACGTCGGAGCTCCCGTACCAGACGAGACTCGGCACGGAGATCTCTTTCACGTCGAAGTCCCACGGCCGGACGAAGGCCAGATCGTCGTCGACCCAGCCCCATACGCCGTTGACGGCCTCTTCGGCAGTGGACTCGCGGATTACCTGCATCACCTCCGGCCGAGCGAGCTGCTCGCGGTCGGAGTCGCTGAGCTCGAAGTCGCCGAGAACGGTCGTCGGGTCGGCGGCGACGCGTTCCCGCATTGCCGCGTGCTCGCGATCGAGCTCGACGGCGAGAACGTCCTCTCCCGCCTCCGCCCAGCTGAACTCCTTGACGTTCTCGGGGTCCATGCCGTCGAGCCACGCGTCGCGTTCGAGTCCAGGCGACCCGAGCGGCGCGATGCCGACGAGACACGTCGCGCGTACGACCCGATCGGAGAGCCGCGCGGCGCAAGCGAGCGCATGCGGCCCGCCTCCGGAGCCGCCCGTGACGCCGAACTGCTCGAAGCCGAGGTGATCGGCGATCGCGACGACGTCGTCGACCTCGTCGGCGACAGAGCGTCCTCGCCGGCGAGAGGATCGTCCATATCCCGCCCTGTCGTGCGTCACGAGGCAGACACCGAGCTCGCGGTAGAGGTCCTCGTTCGGCCAGCGCCCGAGCCGAGAGCCAGGCGTCCCGTGGAGCGTCAGGACCGGGAAGCCCGCCGGGTCGCCCCAGATCGCGAATGCGAGGTCGCGCCCGTCGGGCGTGGCCAACGTCTTGAGAGACTCAGCCATGGCGGGACCCTGGGCGGTTCCTTCATGTGCGCGAGACTACGCTCCGCGCTGCGCGCACGCCGCCTCGTACGAAGACCAGGGGTAACGCTGAGTGCGGTTCGGGGTGCCACCGACTCTGCTATGAGCGTGACCGATCGGATGCGAACCGGCCGCGGCAGCGCTCGAGTCTCGCTATGAGAGCGCGGACAGCGTCCACCTCCTCGTTGACACCGTCCTCGATCGTGGAGTACCCGTCGTTCCGCTCGTTCGACTCCGAGAGTTGCCAGTACTCATGTGAGTCCAGGGCGTCGATCAGAAGAGCGATCTCGGCTGCGGAAAGCCGGATCGCGGTCATCCGCTCAGTCACGTCTTGGTTTGTAGGTTGAGGCGTTCACGGTTCTGGCCCTTCGCTATCAATCTGAGCCCTACGAAAGCGCCGGAAACGCTCGTCGAATGATCCGGTTCAACTCAGCGGCGGCCGACTGGTCGAGCTGGATCGACTGACTCACCTTCCCGGGCGTCTGTCGATCGCCGGAGCCATATGTGTCTAGCTGCCATACCTCGCTCCGTCCTGCTCGAAGGTTGTCCAGCCGCACTCGACTTCCCCGTGGACCTGATTCGTCCCCTTGTGTATTTCCGAAAACTCACGAATTAGCGCCACCATGGACCTCCCTTCGCTTACGTCGGGCTGATCCTCGCATGTCGTGGCTCTCGAGAGGAGCCGTTCGGGCCGCGTACGACCGGCCTCAGAAAAGCGGGCCGCACGCGGTCGGCACCGGTATGGACCTTTGTAGCCTCACGGGGATGCTGTAGTCAGTCAGCTGCAGCCCGTATTCGTCCCGCAGTCGCGGCAGGTGTAGCAGCTGCCCGTCCTGACCATCCGGCCGCCGCACTTGGCGCACTCGACTGCGTCTTCCCACTGGTTGAAGAGCGCCGTCTGGCCCGGCGGGGGCGCATCCAGCGCGACCGCTGCCGCGGCATGGTCGCCGGCATCGGCGTAGGCCGCCGCCAGACGGGCCTTCACCTCGGCCGTCAGGATGCCCGCCTCCTCCTGCTGGTCGGTGGAGAGGAACTTCTTCCCCATCCAGCGGAAGATGTAGTCGACGATCGACTTCGCGACCCGGATGTCCGCGTCGTTCGTCATCCCCGACGGCTCGAAGCGCATGTGGCTGAACTTCGAGACGTAGACCTCGAGCGGCACGCCGTACTGGAGGCCGAGCGAGACGGAGATCATGAACGAGTTCATGAGGCCGGCGAGAGTGGTGCCCTCCTTCGCGATGTCCACGAAGATGTCGCCGGGCGTCCCGTCGTCGAAGAGGCCGACGTGGATGTAGCCCTCGTACTCGCCGACCTTGAACTTGCGCCCGACCTCGACGCGGTCGTCAGGCAGGCGGCGCCGCTGCGGAAGCGGGCCCACCGCCGCGACCGGGGCGAGCGTCGTCGCGCCGGCGTCGGCCTTCCCTGAGAGCGGCTGCGCGACCTTGCAGTTGTCGCGGTAGATCGCGATCGCCTTGACACCGAGCTGCCAAGACTCGATGAGGAGCTGCGAGACCTCGTCGACCGTGACCTCCTCGGGCAGGTTCACCGTCTTCGAGATCGCGCCCGAGATGAACGGCTGGACGGCGCCCATCATCTTCACGTGGCCCATGTAGTGGATCGCCCGGTCGCCGATCGCGCAGTCGAAGACCGGGTAGTGCTCGGCCTTGACGTTCGGCGCGCCGACGATCGTGTTCCGCTCGTCGATGAAGGCGGTGATGTCCTCGATCTCGTTCGGCGCGTAGCCGAGCTTGTCGAGCGCCATCGGGACGGTCTTGTTGACGATCGTGATCTCGCCGCCGCCGACGAGCTTCTTCGACTTCACGAGCGAGAAGTCGGGCTCGACCCCGGTCGTGTCGCAATCCATCATGAAGCTGATCGTCCCGGTGGGCGCGAGGACAGTGGCCTGCGCGTTCCGCCAGCCGGAGACCTCGCCGAGCTCGAGCGCCTCGTCCCACGCGCGGCGGGCTGCAGTCAGGAGATCCGTCGGCACGGACGTCGCGTGGTCGATGTTCCCGACCGCGGCGCGGTGCTTCGCGATGACGCCGGTCATCGCGGCGGCGTTCGGCTGGTAGCCCGCGAACGGCCCCATGCGCCTCGCGACCTCCGCCGACTTTCTGTACGCGCGGCCGGTCATGAGCGCCGTGATCGCGGCGGCATAGGCGCGGCCCTCGTCGGAGTCGTACGGGAGCCCGCGCGCCATGAGGAGCGCGCCGAGGTTCGCGTAGCCGAGCCCGAGCTGGCGGTAAGCCTTCGCGTTGCCGTCGATCTCGGGAGTCGGATACGAGGAGTAGCCGACCGCGATCTCCTGCGCGAGGAAGACGACGTCGACCGCGTGCTCGAGCGCTTCGACGTCGAGCTCGCCGTCCTCGCGGCGGAACTTCAGGAGGTTGAGCGACGCAAGGTTGCACGCGCTGTCGTCGATGGACATGTACTCCGAGCACGGGTTCGACGCGTTGATCCGGCTCGTGTTCGGGAGCGTGTGCCAGTTGTTGATCGTCGTGTCGTACTGGACGCCCGGGTCGGCACACTCCCACGCGGCCTCGGCCATCTGCCGGAGCAGTGACCTCGCGTCTGTGGTCTCGACGACGGAGCCGTCGGTGCGCGCAGTCAGGTTCCACTCCTTGTCTTCGACGACCGCCTCCATGAATGCGTCGGTGACGCGAACCGAGTTGTTCGCGTTCTGGTACTGGATCGAAGCCCAGTCGGGCGAGTCGAGCGTCATGTCGTAGCCCGCCTGCTCGAGGACGCGCGCCTTGCGCTCCTCCTTGGCCTTGCACCAGATGAACTCCTCGACGTCCGGGTGATCGACGTCCAGGACAACCATCTTCGCCGCGCGCCGCGTCTTGCCGCCGGACTTGATCGTGCCGGCGGACGCGTCGGCGCCGCGCATGAAGGAGACGGGACCGGACGCGTAGCCGCCCTTCGAGAGCTGCTCCTTCGAGGAGCGCAAGCGCGAGAGGTTGACGCCGGAGCCCGAGCCGCCGCGGAAGATGATCCCTTCGCGCCGGATCCAGTCGAGGATCGACTCCATCGAGTCCTCGATCGAGAGGATGAAGCACGCCGAGCATTGCGGCTTCGCCTCGAAGCCGACGTTGAACCAGACGGGCGAGTTGAACGAGGCGTACTGGTTGACGAGGATCGCCTGGAGCTCGGCCTCGAAGGTGTCGGCCTCATCGTCGGTCGCGAAGTAGCCGCCCTCGCGGCCCCAGCCGCCGATCGTGTCCACGACGCGGCCGATCATCTGCTTCACCGAGCGCTCGCGCTCCGGCGAAGCCATGCGCCCGCGGAAGTACTTCTGGGCGACGATGTTCGTCGCGGTCTGCGACCAGAATCTCGGGAACTCGACGTCCTTCTGCTCGAAGGCGGGGCCGTCCTTGCCCGGGATGTGGGCATGGCGGAGCTCCCACTCGACCTCCTCGAACGGGTCGCGGCCGGGGATCGTGAAGAGGCGCCGCGGCGCGACGCTCGCGCTCTCCTCGACGACCGTGTTGACGATCTCGTCGGGCGTGATGCCCTCATCCGTCACGCTCTGTGCACTCAGCGCCTGCCTCGCCGTAGCCATCGCTTCCTCCCGGGCCGTGTCCGACATCAGTTCCTCCCGCCCGGATGGGGGACGTGCGTCATGCGAGCGGACCAGGGAGGGTAGGAGGCGTGTCGGACGGTACGAAGCGCCGGTTTTTTTCCTGCAAATAGCGAGAATCTAGAGCGGGTCACGTCCTGGGAAGTCTACCCGCGGGACCCTCTTCGACCGATCGCGCGAGGCGATCGGTGCGCTGTTTCAGCCGACGATCTCGTCGTCGCCGGGAACGTCGGTGGAACCGTCCGCTGCGGCGGTCCTGCGGCGAGAGAGGTACCCGAGGCCGCCGGCGCCGAGGAGCAGGAGCGACATCGCCGCAAGCAGGATCAGCGGGATCGGGATCGACGATGGCCCGGACGCGTCGACCGCCGGGGTCACCTCGGTCCCGGTGTCCCCGCCGCCGGTGCCCGGATCGCCCGGGTCGTTCGGGCCGGCCGCCCCGCCGCCGCTCGGCTGCTCGGCCGGATTGCTTGGATCGCTCGGAGTGCCGCCGCCGGAGCTTCCGCTCGCCGCCTGCTGGAGTGCGCGGGCGATGACCTCCTCCGCGTTCGTGTAGTCACTGATGTCGCTCGGGATCGAGTCGATCGCTTCCCGGTAGCAGTGGACCGGGTAGCTGCGGTCGATGCGCCCGTTGTCGAACCAGTCTGCGAGGATCCTGTCCCCGCAGGCCGAGGCCATGGCGGTGCTGGGTGCGAGCAGAGCGAGAGCCGCGCCGGCGAGCACGACAACGCTCGCTATGGATGCGCAAGCCCGACCGGTTGAGGACCAAATCTTCATCGGCGGCAACGGGCAGGGAGCCCGGAACGAGTTTCCCCCTCCTAGGTGATCCCCGCGTATGTGGAGGGTAAACGATTTGTTAGACGGCACATTGTTAGACGGTATCGGCGTTGCCTGGTTAGCGATGCGGGCGGGTGGACTCCGGACCCGCTGGTAGCCTTCGACCCCCATGGAAGCGGCGCCTGAGCCGTCCGTCCGGGCGCTCGGCTCCGCCTCTCTCGTCCTCGCCGTTCTCATCGGGGCGACGCTGCTGGGAGCCACGTTCGCCGGGGACGGGTCAGGTGTTGGAGGGATCCTGCCGGTCGGCGGGGCCGCGGTCGTGCTCCTCGCCGGAGTGCTCGTGCTGGTCGGGCTCGGCCGGCTCGCTGCGCCGCGCGCGGGCCGTTCGGGGCTTGCGGTCGTGGTGTCGCTCGCGCTCCTCTGTGCGTGGATCGGCACGACGATCGCGTGGTCGATCGCACCCGACCGAAGCTGGGACGCGTTCAACCGGAGCCTCGCGTTCCTCGCGTTCCTCGGCCTCGGGATCGTGCTCGCCGGCGTCGCCGGGCGTCTGGCGGCACGGCTCGGGGCGGCGTTGCTCGCGGTCGTGACGGCCGCCGTCCTGACCTGGGCGCTCGTTGCGAAGGCGATCCCGTCGCTCGATCCGGAGGGGGATCGCATCGGCCGGCTGCGCGAGCCCGTCGAGTACTGGAACGCGCTTGCGCTGCTCGCGGACATCGGGCTCGTGCTCGGGCTCTGGCTCGGAGTCTCGCGTGCCTCCTCGCCGACGTCCCCGAAACGTCCCCCAGGGGATCCCCCGGATCCCTTAGGTCAGCGTAGCGAGCATTCGCGCACGGCTGGGTCACGAGTCCGTGCCAACTTCGCCACTTCGGCTCTGCCGGTAGCCGGGGGCCTCCTCGTCTACGTCGCGACCCTCGCGCTCCTCCTGACTCTCTCACGGATGGGCGTGGCCGCCGGCGTGGCGGTCGTCGTGCTCTGGCTCGCGCTCACGCGCGAACGAGTCGAGGGAGGGCTGCTGCTCGCCTGCTCGGTGGTGCCTGGCAGTGATCGTCGCGGGCTGGGCGTTCACGCGTCCCGCGCTCGTCGAGGACGCAGCCGCACGTGCGGACCGCGTCGCGGACGGAGCCGTGTTCGGCATCCTCGCGCTCCTCGGCGCTGCGGTCGTCACGGCGCTCTGCGTTCTGCTCGTGCGACGTCCGCTCACGCCCGAGAGGCGACCACGCGTCGCACGGGCTCTCGTCGCTGCGGCCGCCATCGCCGCGGCGGCTGCGTTCGCGGGGGTCGTGGCCGCGGTCGGCAGCTCGAGCCCGTCCGTCGTGTCGTGCTCCGAGGTCGCAAACGAGCCTGGCCGCCTCGGCTCGTTCAGCTTCAGCAACCGTCTGTGCTGGTGGACCGAGGCGAAGGACGTCTTCGTCCAGCACGCGCCCGAGGGGGCGGGCGCGGCCACGTTCGAGATCGCGCGCAAGCGCTACCGCGTCGACGCGCGCAACGTCTCCCAGCCCCATAGCGTTCCGCTTCAGCAACTCGCGGACGCGGGCGTTCTCGGGATCGGGCTCTTCATCGTGCTCGTCCTGGTCGGCGCCGCTGCGTGTGCCTGCGCGCTGCGCCGGCTCGAGGGCGCGGAACGCGCGGCGGCCATTGCGCTCGTCGCCGCGCCGGCCGCGTACCTCCTGCACGCGCTCGTCGACTACAGCTGGGATTTCCTCGCCGTGACGGCGCCGACCCTGTTCGCGCTGGGGATCCTCGTCGGCGCCGGCCGACGCCCGGGGGAACGGCGCCGGCGGCCGCTCCTCGCCGTCGCGGCGGCGGTGCTCGCGCTCGCGGTGGTCGTCTCGTTCGCGTCGCCACGCCTCTCCGAGCGCAGCGTGAGGGAGTCGGATCGCGCTCTCGACGAAGGAGACATCACGCGCGCGCGGGACAGCGCGCTCCGGGGCCGGTCGTTCAACCCGTACTCGACGCTGCCGCTCTACGCGCTCGCGCGGACCGAGGAGCGGCGTGGGCTCCTGCGGGAGGCCGAGGCACGCTACGTCGAGGCCGCCGAGCTTCAGCCGGAGAACCCGGCGACCTGGTACGCGCTCGGGATCTTCGAGTTCCACGTCCGCGAGAACATGTGCGCGGCCTACGAGTACCTGGACACGTCCTGGAACCTCGACCCGGCGGGCGACCAGTGGCTCCCGGGCGGCGAGCTCGACCAGTCGCGCGAGGCGGTCAGCGAGGGGGCGTGCGAGCCGAAGTAGGGCGGTCGGGCAACGAGGCCGGCGAGCGCGTGGCGGCGAGCACCGCCGAGAGCGTTCCGGGCGGTGCGAGCTCTCGCGGGAGCTCGTCCCAGCCGAACCAGCGGACCTCGCTGACCTCGGCCTCGTCGATCGGGCCCTCGGGGCCGCCGAGCGGCACCGCCGTGTAGTACGCGACGTTGATCACGTCTGCTCCCGGAGGCGGAGGCTCGTCCGCGTACCGGTCGACCCAGACGCCGATGTAGCCCGTCACCGCAACCCGGATGCCCGTCTCCTCGAGCACCTCGCGCTCCACGGTCTCGATCGGGTGCTCGCCGGCTTCGCTGAACCCGCCGGGCGTGTTCCACATGCCCGCCCACGGCGCCTTCGCGCGCCGGACGAGCAGCACCTTGTCCTCCTCGACCACTACCGCGTTCGCGCACGGCTTCGGGTTGTCGTAGTGGCTCGTCCCGCAGGAGTCGCACGTGACGGGCGGCTGCGACGCGAGGGCGGCGCCGCAGGCCGAGCAGAACCGGATCTGAGCCACAGCTGCGAAGGCTAAGCGCCGAGCACGAGCACCGCGTGCGCGCGGCCGAGGTCGCGCACGCGCAGCCCGTCGAGCGGGCCCACGTGCCTCGTCCCGTAGTCGTGCGCGAGGCGTCGTCCCTCTCCCGCGAAGCCGGGCCTGAACATGACGAGGTCGTGCGCGAAGCCCGTGTGCGGCGCGTTCCCGACGGCGCCGATCTTGTAGCCGTCGCGCTTCACGCGGGTCGCCGCAGCGGCCGCGGCGCCGGTGCGGCCGTTCCCGTTGAGGACGAGGACGACGGTCTTCGACCGCGGGAGCTTCGGAGCCTCGGGCTTGGCGCGTGCGTGCGAGGCGGGCTTCTGCTTGTCGTTTCCCGGCGAGGCGAGTGCGTGCTCTCTGGCAGCGATCTCGACGCGGCTCGAGACCGCCTCGACGAGCGCACCGCCTCCAATCGCCAGGAGCACGAAGAGCTCCAGGAGCGCGATCGAGCCCGCGACGAGCGCGGCGAGGCGCCAGGGATGGTCGAGCGCTCGGGAGATGGAAGCGGGAGGCTGAAGCGGGTGGTCCACGCGCGACTCGATTCGCCCGGCGCGCCCTCACTCCTTCCCGCGACTTAGTCTTCGCGCGTGCGAGCGCTCGGGCACCCGGCCGTGACGTTCGTCGCGATCCGGGTCGCGTTCCTCCTCGGCACCGCGCTCACGCTCGTCTGGGTGCTGCCCTCGACCCAGGCGGTGCTTGCGTTCGGCGCGTACGACGCGGTGACCGACTACGTCTTCGGCGTCTTCGCGCAGTGGGACAGCGACTGGTACCTCGGAATCGCCGAGCGCGGATACACCGAGGAGTCCGCGGCCTTCTTCCCTCTCTTCCCGGGCCTCGTCTACGTCGTCGGCGCGGTGATCGGGTCGAACCTCGTGGCGGCCGTGCTCATCTCTCTCGCGGCCGCGGCGGTCGGAGCCTGGGCGCTGGCGGAGATCGCGCGGCCCGTGATCGGGGAGGCCGCGGCCAAGGACTCCGTCCTGCTGCTCGCGCTCTACCCGACGGCATTCGTGTTCACGTCGGCGTACTCGGAGGGGCTCTTCCTCGCGTTCGCGACCACCTCGTTCCTCGCGGCGCAGCGCGGGAGGCCGTGGAGCGCGGGTTTGCTGGCGGCGTTCGCCGTGGCGACGCGGCTGATGGGGCTCGCGCTCGTGCCCGCCTTGGTCGCGCTCCTCTGGCCGAGGACGCGGGCGCAGATCCCACGGCTCGCGCCCGTGATCGTTCTCCCGCTGATGGGGCTTGCCGCGGTCGCGCTGACGTTCGACCTCGAGCTCGACGACGCGCTCGCGTTCTCGCACGCGCAGAGGTTCTGGGACCGCGACCCGTCGTGGCTCGGGCCGCTCGCGGGGATCTACGAGGCGCTCGCCGCGCTGCCGGACAGCTTCACCGCGCTGACGTCGCTTCCGGACCGCGTCCACACGGTCGGCGAGCCCTTCTCGGTGGTGGACACGCTCAGGCTGCAGAACGCGCAGCTCGGGCTCTGGAACACGGTCGACCTGCTCGCGCTCGCGGGCGCAGTGGCGCTCACGGTCGTCGCATACCGGCGACTCGGGCTCCCGTTCGCGCTCTACTCGGCCGCGTCCCTCGCGATCGCGACGTCCGCGCCCGGGGGCGCGATCCCGCTCCACAGCATGGTCCGGTTCGTCATGGTCGACTTCCCGGTGCTCATGGCCGGGGCGGTCCTGCTCGCCGGCCGGCCTCAGCTGCGGACGGGGGTGCTCGTCTCGCTAGGGGCCGTCAGCGCGGTCGCCGGCGTGACGTTCGCCCGCAAGCTCTGGGTCGCCTAGGAGGAGCTCCGCAGCCAGTCCCAGGTCGCGGCCAGACCGTCCTCGAGCCCGACCATCGCCGCGAAGCGGAGCACGTCCGAGGCAAGCTGCGTGTCGAGGAAGCTGCGCTGGAGCTCCCCGAGGCGCGCCGGTGCGTGCACGGCCTCGGCAGTCGAGCCGGCGCTCGCGCGACACAGCTCGTACAGCTCGACCACGGAAGTCTCGCGGCCGGTCCCGATATTGAAGACGCCGCCCTCCTGGCCGAGCGCGGACACGGTCGCGCGAGCCACGTCTCCCACGTACACGTAGTCGCGCGTCTGCGTTCCGTCGCCGAAGATGCGCGCCGCTTCGCCGCGCGCCAGGGCGCCGAGGAAGATGGCGACGACACCAGCCTCGCCGTGCGGATCCTGGCGCGGCCCGTAGACGTTCCCGTACCGGAGCGCGACATGGATCGTCCCGTAGAGGCGGTTGTACGTCTTCAGATACTCCTCGCCCGCGAGCTTGGACGTGCCGTACGGGGACATCGGGAGGACGGGGCCCGTCTCGCGAGCGGGCTCGTCGCACTCGCCGTAGATCGCGCCGCCTGTCGAGCTGAAGACGATCTGGGCACCGTGGCGGCGGGCCGCTTCGAGGACCTGGACGGTGCCGAGAACGTTGACGGCGGCATCGTGGTCCGGTCGTTCGACCGCGACGCGGACGTCGGCCTGGGCGGCGAGGTGGACGACCGCCTCGGGGCGTGCATGGTCGAAAACGTCGTCGAGCGGCTCGCGGATGTCACGCTCGACAAGCTCGGCGCTCGCCGGGACGTTCTCGCGCTTGCCGGTCGCGAGCGAGTCGACGACGACGACCTCGTCGCCGCGCGCCGCGAGCGCCTCGACGACGTGGGACCCGATGAAGCCGGCGCCGCCGGTGACGATCACGCGCACGGGCGGCATCCTACGGACGCCCCCTTGCGACGCGACGCGCCCTCCGTAGGATGGGTCCGAATGTTCGTCAGCTTCGAAGGGATCGACGGGTCCGGCAAGACGACGCAGGTCGAGCTTCTCCAGGCCCGGCTCGAGGCCGACGGCGAGGAGGTCGTGATCACGCGCGAGCCCGGGGGTACCGAGCTCGGCGAGCGGATTCGCGAGCTCGTGCTCCACGGTGACCACGTCACCCCCTGGGCCGAGGCGCTGCTGTACGCGGCCTCGCGCGCCCAGCACGTGGACGACGTGATCCGGCCCGCGCTCGAGCGAGGTGCGTCGGTCATCTGCGACCGCTACGTCGACTCGTCGGTCGCGTACCAGGGCGTGGGCCGCGGGCTCGGGGTCGAGCGCGTGCTCGACCTCAACCTGGCCGCGGTCGGAGGGCTGATGCCCGACCGCACATTCCTCCTCCTGCTCGACCCGTCCCACGTCCCGGAGCGGTTGCGGGGCGACCACGACCGGCTCGAACAGGAGGGCGACGCGTTCCGCGCGCTCGCGGACTCCGGCTATCGCGATCTGGCGGTGCGGTTCCCCAAGCGGATCGTCGTCCTCGACGGAACGCGCCCTGCCGAGGAGCTCGCCGACGAGGTCTATGACGCCATCCGCGTCCGTGCCTGAGCAGTTCGAGGCGACGCGCTTGCTCGAGGCGGCGCTCGCCGACGGCCCGGCTCACGCGTACCTCCTGCACGGCCCCGCTGGGGTCGGGAAGCGCGCGGCCGCCTTCGCGCTGGCCGCCGCGTTGCTCGGGGACACCCGCCGGGTCGAGGCCCGCACGCACCCGGACCTGTACGTGCTCGAGCCGCTCGGCGAGATGATCCGGATCGACGACGTACGTGCGCTGCGCCACGACCTGCACATGCGGCCGTTCGAGGGCGAGCGTCGCGTCTACCTCGTCCTCGACGCGCAGCGGATGAACGAGGATGCCGCCGACGCGCTGCTCAAGGACCTCGAGGAGCCGCCGCCGTACGCGACGATCGTGCTCGTCGCGACCGAGCTCGGCCCGCTGCCGCCGACGATCCTCTCCCGTTGCCAGCTCGTGCCGTTCCGACGACTTTCCGAGGGCGCGGTGCGGGAATGGATCGGCGAACAAGCGCCGGAGCTGAGCGACGAGGAGGTGCGCGCGCTTGCTCGAGCCGCCGCGGGCCGGCTCGACCGGGCGCGCCGGCTGCTCGACCCCGCGGCCGCAGAGCGTCGTGACCGGCTGATCGCCGCTGCCCGTTCCGTCTACATGGACCCGGCGTTCGAGCCCGACCTTGCGGCGGGCGTGCTCCTCGACGCGGCGAACGCGCGCGGCGAGGAGGCGAAGGAGCACGAGCAGGAGACGCTCGAGGGCGTTGACCTGCCCACCCGCGAGGCGGAGCAGCGCGTCCGCCGGGCGCAGCGCGGCGCCGAGCGCGACGAGCTTCTCGCGGCGCTCGAGACGCTCGAGGCGTGGTACCGGGACCTTCTCGTCGTCGCGGCGGGCGCCGAGGTCGCCGCCGTCCACGCCGACCGGCTCGCCGACCTGCGCGAGGACGTCGCGCGCGAGCTCGGCGACGGCCCCCAGCGGGCGGCCGAGGAGGTACGCACGACCTGGCGCGCGCTCGAGGAGTTCAACCTCAACCCGTCGCTCGCGCTCGAGGCGCTCTTCGTCCGCGTCGCGCGGGAGCTCCGGCCCGCAGGCGCTCCTGCGTAGCGCTCGGCGCCGGGCCGGGCTCGCTTTGCTTCGCCTCCGCTGCGGCGTGCTCGGCGCGAATCCGTTCACCGAGCCCGGCAGCGACGCCGTACGGGCGGCGCCGCGCCCGTCGTGCCTGCGGCTAGACGAGGTGGCGACGGCGGGTCGACGCCGCTCGTGTCGAATGAGACGAGCACGTGCGTGATTCGGTTGGCGCTCGTACGTCCGACGGACGCGCGGAAGCTGGCATATTGAGGCGAGCGCCGACGTAGCTCAGTTGGTAGAGCACTTCACTCGTAATGAAGGGGTCCGCGGTTCGAGTCCGCGCGTCGGCTCTAGGTTCTAGTCACGGGGCCGTGCAGCTCCTGCGCCTCCGCCGCGGGCCGACGATACCGGCCGTGTCCACGCGGCGACAGTCGCCGCGTGCTCACGAACCGGTGGAGGAGACCACCGACGTTGTGGAACCCTCACGATCCGGCCGGACGAGCGGATGCGGAGTCTGTGGAAGCTAGCCGCCGCACTGTCTGCCGTACGCGCATGAGACGGCGTAGGCCAGACTCGTCCGATTTGACACCACGGCCGCTGCCGCGGAGGATCTAGAACATGTCCGCGGTGTCCGCGCGTCGGCTGATCGTCGCCTATGCAGCTCTCGTAGCGCTGTTGAATCTCTCTATCTGGCTGCCGGGCAACCCTCACTTTTCGAGCGCCTGGGGGTTCGTCGGTTCAGTTGCCATCCAGGCGCTGATCGTCTGGCGGCTCTGGCACGGCTCCTCGCTCGCGTGGTTTTTCGCGATGGCCTTCGCCACGCTCACCCTCGTGATGCTCGTGTTGATGCAGCCGCCGCTCGAAGTCGGCGTCATCTTGGTCTTCGTCCTCTCGATCGCTCAAGCGGCGATCCTGTGGACGCGCCCGATCAATCCCTTGGCATCGACCATAGCCGGCGCCTCCGACCCTCTCGGCCGCTAGAAGCGCTGGCTCTCCAGTTGCCGGCCGTGCGGTGACGAGTCGTGTTCGTTGGATGGCGGCCTGTTTCGCTCTCGGGTCGACGTGCTTCCTCATCGGCCCGTTCCCCGGCTACGCGGAGCTGGTCGGCGAATCGGCTGACGCCATCACCTTCTTCATCGGGTCGATCCTGTTCACGGCCGGCGGAGGGGTGCAGAGCTGGCTGGCCTGGTCCGAACGGCACTCCCCCGGTGGCGGAGGCGCGGCGTGGTGGGCCGCCATCATCCAATCCGCCGGCACGCTGTTCTTCAACCTCACGACCTACCAAGCGATGCACACCGCCTTGACGAGCTCCGAGTACGACCAGCTCGTCTGGCGGCCCGACTGGCGCGGGTCGATCTGCTTCCTCGTCTCGGGCGCGATCGCCTACCGCGCATCGGCGCGCCGTGGATGGTTGCCGGTGCGTGGCGGCGCGGGATGGTGGCAGCCGGCAGTCAACCTGCTCGGCTGCATCTTCTTCGGAGTCTCTGCTGTCGCCGGCTACGTCGTTCCATCGACCGGGTCGATGCTCGACCAGGCGGCGGCCAACTGGAACACATCGCTGGGCGCCGCGTGCTTCCTGGCCTGTGCGCTCGACACCCTGCACACCGACAGGGCCTCGAAGATGCCACTGGGTCGGCGGATCCGTGAGCTCGAGCACAAGCTCGAGTCCGATCTCCGGTAGCGAACGACGCGCGACGGAGGGGTCGAGTGGGACGCCCGCCGTGGGTGCGTCTCCGGGCTCCCTGGACGCGGTGTACCTCGAGGAGTAGAACTCGATGCACTCATCGCGGACGAAGGAGGCGGGGCATGAGCGTGCAGACGATCGACCGGCTCACCGAAGGTGTGCGCGGCCAGGTGATCACCCCCGGCGACGAGGGCTACGAGGACGCACGCAAGGTCTTCAACGCGATGATCGACCGGCGCCCCAGCGTCGTCGTTCAATGCTCGGAGACCGCCGACGTGATCGCGGCCGTCGAGTTCGCGCGCGAGAACGAGCTCGATGTGGCGGTACGCGGTGGTGGGCACAGCGTCCCTGGCTTCGGCACCGTCGATGAAGGGGTCGTGATCGATCTGTCCGGGATGCGCACGGTACGAGTCGATCCCGAGCTGCGGACGGCTCGCGCCGAGGGCGGAGCCACCTGGGGGATCTTCAACGATGCGACGCACGCGCACGGCCTCGCGACTACGGGCGGCGTGGTGTCGACGACCGGGGTCGGAGGGCTCACGCTCGGCGGTGGCATCGGATATCTGGCGCGCGGTGTCGGCCTCTCGTGCGACAACCTCGTCTCGGCCGAGGTGGTCATCGCCGACGGCACGTCGCTCGTGGCGAGCGAGCACGAGAACGAAGACCTGTTCTGGGCCCTCCGCGGAGGCGGCGGGAACTTCGGCGTCGTCACCGCGTTCGAGCTCCGCCTGCATCCGGTCACGGACATCTACGGCGGGCCGATGTTCTTCGAAGTGGCCGATGCCGGCACGGTGCTCCGCGCGTACCGGGAGCTCATCGCCGACGCGCCCGAGGAGTTTGGAGGCTTCCCGGCGTGGCAGATCGCGCCGCCTCTTCCGTTCATCCCGGACGACAGGCATGGGGACGTCTTCCTCGCATTCGTGTTCTGCTTCAACGGATCGGCGGAGGACGGCGAGCGCGTGCTGAAGCCGCTCCGCGACGCCGCTCCCGTCGTCGCCGAGCACGTCGGCACGATGCCGTACCCGGCGTTGAACAGCGCCTTCGACGCGCTCTATCCGCGAGGCGCGCTCCAGCACTACTGGAAGGCGAACTTCGTGAAGGAGCTGACCGACGATGCAATCGCCGCGCATCTCGAGTACGGCCCCAAGGTTCCGGTCGTGAACTCGACGGTGCACATCTACCCGATCAACGGCGCCTGCAACCGGGTGGCGTCCGACGCGACGGCGTTTGCCTTCCGCGACGCGACATTCGCCACGGTAGTCGCGGGGATGTGGCCCGATCCCGCCGACAACGAGGCCAACATCAAGTGGGTTCGCGACTACTACGACGCGACCGCGGCCCACTCCGAGGCAGGCGGCTACGTGAACTTCATGGCCGAGGACGACCAGGGGCGGATCAAGGAGAACTACAAGGGCAACTACGATCGTCTCGTCGACGTCAAGCGGAAGTACGACCCCGACAACCTGTTCCACCTGAACCAGAACATCCGGCCGTAGCCGGTCCCGGGCCGCCTTCCGCGGAGAGGAGTAACAACCGATGGGTGAGCACAGCATCGTCCGCGTCGACGACGTTCCCGAACATGGCCGCCGAGGTCGGCATGGACCCCGACCACTTCGAGATCCGCTTCCTACGCGAGCCGCTCGCGCTCCGGAACTTCGCCGTCACGTTCGAGCGCTTCGGAGGCGGCTGGCGACCGGCGCGCGGGCACCGGCACACGGTTCAGGAAGAGGTGTATCTCCTGGTCTCGGGCCGAGCTCAGGCCAAGCTCGGAGACGAGGTGATCGACCTCGAACCTTGGACGGCGGTCCGTGTCCCGCCCCAGACCGCTCGCGCGTTTCGCGCCGCCGGAGACGAGGATGCCGTCTTCGTCGCGATCGCAGCCCCTCAGGCCGACTTCGAAGACGTGGAATTCATCCAGGACTACTGGACCGACTAGAGGAGCTCGCGCGTCCGGGCAGCGTGCCAGTCGAGACCAAGCGCCTCGAATCGGCCAGCCGCGCGCTCGATCAGGCTCGCGTCCTCGCGCACGACGCCGACGGCGCGCAACGCGAATGGTTCGAGATAGGTATTGGGCTGCAGTAGCCGGCCCGCCTCCGTCTCGACGCGCTCGCGCTCGCCGAGAGCTGCGAGGCCGTCGAGGTGCGTGGCCATCGAGCTCAGGTAGTACGTGGTCGACCGACGCACGCTGGGCTCGCCAAGCAACGACGCGACGGCTGCAAGATCGTTGCGGTGGAGGGCGAGCTGAACTCGCGGCGCGTCCTGCAAGGGCCCGTAGCCGGTCATTCTGTGGGCTCCGGCCTCCTGCTCGAGGCGACACGCTTCTTCCTCATCCCCGAGGTAGGCGCGCGCGAGTGCGCAGACCAACAGGGCGCGCTCATTCAGAACACACGGCGTCGCGGTATTCGCCGCCACGGCGTCTTCCACGCCAGGCTGCATCCGGCGCACTGCCCCCCAATCACCGAGGAGCTCTTCGAGCACCAGGCTCTGGCCAACGCCGTGCAATCGATGATGAGGAGACAACCGGCGGTTGATCTCTTCCACGGACCTGGAGTACCTCCGTCCTTCGTCGAATTGCCCGCGCGCGACGGCCGGGGCAAAAGCGCCGCTGTAGATGTCCTGCTGGTGATCCGGATCGTCGATCTCGTCGACGAGCGAGACGCGCCGGCGCGCCCAGTCGGCTGCGTCGTCCCAGTCACCCGCCGCGACCGCCGTCAGGCATAGGACGTCGTAGCCGTAGGAGCGCGTGACCGGGTCACCTAATCGTTCGGCGATTCCGCTCGCTTCGCTCGCGAGCTCGGGAGACTTGTCGTAGGCGGAGTAGCAGCGCGCGATCAGCGCCTTCGCGCGAGCCACCGTGTCGGGTGGCGCCAGCTCGAGCGTCCGCCCGATCCAGTCTTCGACGAGATCCGCCTGTGGCGGGACGCCCCACATTCCTGCTCGGATCATCGTCTGGAAGGCAAGTTCCGCGTAGAGATCCGCCGTGGTCAAGTCGTCGTCCGCGAGCTCGATTGCCTGCTGCATCGCCGACGAGAACTCGTTGCGGTCGAAGTACAGAGCGCTGGCACGCGCGATCGCCCCCCAGATCTCGACCTGCTCCTGAGAGTCGGGCTCGAGCTCGACGGCGCGATGGAGAAGGGAGAGACCGTCTTCAATCTCGTAGCGACTCACCGCGAGCTCGGCGGCGCGTCGGAGCCAGGAGACGGCCCGTTCGCGCAGGCGTGCGAGCTCCTCGTCCGCATCGGACCAAGCAAGGTCGACGTTGTCGGGCCGGACCGCCTCTGCGTAGTGGTGCGCCAGCAGAGCCGCGTCCTCGTCTCGACCCTCTCCGATCCGCTCGAGCCAGGCTGCGAAGCGCGCGTGGAAGCGCGCACGTTTCTTGGTCGGAAGGCTTTCGTAGGCGACTTCCCGGGTCAGCGCGTGCTTGATCGCAAACTCGCGCTCGCCGTCGATGGACGAGCTGGCTCTATGACGAACGAAGTCGCGTTCCTCGAGCAACCGAAGATCGGGCTCGAGGCCATCGAGCAGTTCGTAGATCGGGCTGGACCAGAACGTGCGTCCGATCACGGCGGCCGCCTGGAGCGCCGCCTTCTCCGCAGGCCCCAGAAGGTCGATGCGAGCCGCCAGAACCGCCCGCACCGTGTCGGGGACGACGAGTTCGTCGGCGAGCTCGTGGGCGATCCAACCACCGTTCCGCCGCTCGAGCACGCCACGGTCGATCAGAGTCCGAACGAGCTCTTCGACGAAGAACGGATTGCCCTCCGCGCGCTGGATCACGACCTCGCGGACTGGTGCGGGCAGCTCGGCCGGAATGAGGTCGTCGAGCATTCGGGCGGCATCCGAGGGCGAAAGCGCCTCCAGCCAGAGCGTCTCGCTGTCGCGACCGCGTCCGCCCCAGGTGGGCCTGCTGCGAAAGAGCTCCGGCCGAGCGGTTCCCAGCAGTAGCAGCGGCCCTCCGACGTCGTGCACCCCCGCCTCGAGCAGGTCGAGAAGTGCGTCGTCTCCCCAGTGCAGGTCTTCGACCAGCACGACCGCGGGTTGATCGGCAACCAGCTCCTCGAGAAACCCGACCCATGCCTGACGTAACCGGTCGCGAGCAGCCAGCGGGTGGAGGTCCGAAGGCGCCTCCAACCCGAGTGTCAGGCCCAGGATCTCGTGTCGACCGAGCCGGCGCGCCACGGTCTCGGGCGGATCGCTCTCGAGCAGGCCCAGGTGCTCGCGAACGATTTCGCCGAGGGGCAGGTAGGTGATTCCCTCGCCATACGACAGGCAGCGCCCGACGCGCCGGAGCGGTTCGGGTGACTCCGTGCCGAGCCGCTCCCAGAGCTCACGGACCAGCGTCGTCTTCCCGACGCCCACATCCCCCATGACCGTCACGAGCCGGGGCTGAGCCTCGTCGCGGACACGACGGAACGTCACTTGCAGCGCTTCGAGCTCAGGCTCACGGCCGACGAAGGCATGCCGAAGGCCACCGACGCCCCGCGGCCGCATCAACGACAGCGCTCGGACGAGTCGGCGACACGCGACGCCTCCGGCCTTTCCCTTGGCCTCTACGGTCGTCGGCTCGTCGAGCTCGAAAGCTCCTCGGACCGCCGCCGCAGTGCGCTCGCCGACCAGGATCTCACCCGGTTCGGCGGCCTGTTCCAGCCTCGCGGCCACGTTGACAGCGTCTCCGGTCACGAAGGAGCTGCCCTCTCGAGGCTGCCCCACGACGACCTCTCCGGTGTTCACGCCTATCCTCAACGAGAGGCTGTCGCCGAAGAGCTCTTCGAGTCTCCTCTGCATCGAGAGTGCTGCGTGGAGCGCGCGCTCCGCGTGATCCTCCTGTGCCGCGGGCACCCCGAACGCTGCCATGACAGCGTCGCCGACGAACTTCTCGACCGTTCCGCCGGCTCCCTCGATCTCCGCTGCCATGGCGTCGTAGAAACGGTTGAGGAGTGCTCGCGTGCGCTCCGGGTTCTGTGAGTCCGCGAGCTCTGTCGAGCCGACGAGGTCGGCGAAGAGAACGGTGGCGAGCTTTCGCTCCTCGCTCGGCTCTCCGGTGCTCGATAGAGGCGTGGCGCAGCCGGGACAGAACCGCGCGCCTGCGGGAACGGATTGGCCGCAGTTCGGGCAGAAGGCCATGCTCCGAAGTGTGACCGCTCGAGCCGGATCTCGACCCTGCGGTGACGACCGACACGCTCGGCGCTACGCGAACGCAGAGAGGAGGATCGTGTTGCCGTCGGGGTCGTCGATCATCGCGAAGCGGGTGCTCGGGGTGACGTCGTACGGCGCGCAGTGGCCGACGTAGCCATAGCCTGTGAGCTCCTCGTACTTCGCGTCGAGCGCGGCGCGGTCCTGGAGATAGAACTCGAGCACGATCCGGTAGCCGTCGCCCGAGATCTCCTTCCGGGCCGGGTCCCACCTCTCGTTCGCCTCCTTCGTGCTGAGGAAGAACGTGAGGCCGCTCATCTTGATCTCGACGTGGCCCTCGCTCTCCGCGCCGTCGGGGACGTCGACGCCCAGCCGGCGGTAGAACTCCGCCGCGCGCGGCATGTCCTCGACGATGACGCCGACCATGTAGAGCCCGAGCCCCATCCGCGACGAGTCTAGATTCGGCCGCTACTCGGTGTGGACGCCGCCGATCACGTGCCGCGCCGGATGATCGACGACGAGTGCGCGGCCGTCGGTGAGCGCCTTGACCGCGTGCCGGAAGCCGGTCGGGACGATTGCGGCCGAGCCGGGCCGGACGAGCCGGGTCTCGCTGGCGACCGTGATCTCGAGCTCGCCTGCGAGGACGTGCCAGACCTCTTCGTTCGGATGCGAGTGCTCGTGGATCGAGGAACCCGCGGCGAACTCCCAGTAGCCGAACGTCATGCTCGTCGTGTTGAAGAAACGGCCCTTCCAGCCGGGACGTGGCTCCCTGACCTCGAGCTCGTCCGTGTCGATGAACGGCATCTTCGGACCGTAGCCTCAGAGCGCGACGTAGCGGGCGCCGAGGGTCGTTGCGAGCGTTCGGTGCGCGGCGGCGGATCCGACCAGGAGCGAGCCTGCGGGGTCGAGGCCGTGCGCTCGCGCGAAGACGAGCGCCAGGCCGGGAAGCGGCGGGCGGCACCAGCAGATGGGTGGGCCGGCCGGGTGCGCACACAATGCGGTCTCGACCGGGCCTGAGACCCTCGTGCCGAGGAGTGCTGCGGCTCGGTCGAGGGTCACCGTGTCGTTGTCAGGGCTCCAGTCGTAGACGAGATGCGGCGCGCTCGGGTCGCTCTGCGCGAGCGCTTGCTCCCAGCCGGCTTCGCCCAGGCCCGCTGCCGCGACGAAGACGCCGGCGCGTGTTCGGCCTGATGGAGCGCGTTCGAACGCGATCTGCTCGACGATCGCCCAGCCCTCGTCGTCGGCAGGCGGCTCGAGCTCGCGGAGCGCGCGCATCTGCGAGGTCGGTGCAAGCAGGCCGGGCTCGCGCTTCGCCGCGAGTCGCAGCTCGCCCGGCGTCGGCAGCGAGCCGAAGCGGTCGAGCAGTCGCTCCACGAGATTGAACTGCGCTTGCGCGAGCGGGATGTCGAGCCAGACGCAGCGCGCTGGGACGCCGTGCCGCCCTGCGGTCTCCAGCACGAAGTTACGGGACGCGCGCGTCAGGTACGTGTTGTCGAGCACGACCCGCTGCGCTCCCGACGACAGCTTCTCGTCCAGCGCTTCCGCGAGCCCGCGCAGGGTTCCGCCACGTTCGTCGCGGTTGAGCCGGACGTAGCCGCGCGCGACGTAGTCCTCGGCCACACGGCTCTTCCCCGCGCCCGGGATGCCCATGACGACGACGACCTCCGCGCCGCTCGCCACAGCCCGCCGCTTGCGCCGCGCCGGGCGAGGCCCGCCGAGGATCGCTCGGTCGTCGTCGCCGAGCTCGAGCGTGGAGGCGCGGGCGGCGGAACGCGCGGTCTCCGGGCGGCGAGCGCCGGGGATCGCGACGACGGAAGGGGAGAGGTCGAGGAGCCAGGCGAGCGCGACCTCGGCCGGAGTGGCGCCGTGGGCTTCGGCGACCTCCGCCAGCTCGGGGCGGCGCTCGAGCCCGCCGGCGCGCCGCGGCCCGCCCAGCGGGGAGTGTGCGATCACGGCGACTCCGGTCTCGGCGCAGCGCTCGACGACTCCACCGCGCAGTGCGCGATCGTCGAGCACGCTGAGGGGGACCTGCACCGCCGCGATCGGCGCGAGCTCGAGCGCCTCGTCCAGCTGGCGTCGGTTGACGTTCGCGAGCCCGATCCGCCGCACGAGACCTTCGTCGAGGAGCCGCGCGAGCGCGCGCACCGTCGTCCGCCACGGCGTCCGCGGGTCGGGCACATGGACGAGATAGAGGTCGATCGGGAGGCCGTCGAGAGCCGTGAGACTCGCTTCGCAGTCAGAGCGAATCGCCTTCGCGCGGCCATCCGCGATCCAACCCCCGTCGGTGCGGGACATGCCTCCCTTGGTCACGATTCGGGCGGTCTGGCCCGCGCAGGCGTCGCGGAGCGCGCGGGCAAGCAACGCCTCGTTGTCGTCGTACGCACGCGCGGTGTCGAACACCGTGATGCCCACCTCGGCGGCCGCGACAATCGTCGCGAGCGCCCGCTCCTCGTCGCGGTCCTCGTCCGTCGACAGCCGCATGCAGCCGAGGCCGATGCGGAGCTCCGAGTCCGCGAGCAAGGCCAGGGCGGTCAGGCCTCGAGCTTCTTACGAAGCGATGCGACCCTGCGCTCTGCGCGTGCACGTTCCCGCTCCGCTTCGCGCGCCGCGCTCTCCGCCTCGCGCAACTCGGCTTCTGCGCTCGCGAGCTCTTCGCGGAGCTCTCGCTCGCGCTCGCGGCGCTGCTCTTCGCGGCGCTCCGCTGCCTTGCTCGCGCCGGTCTCTTTCCTGCCCCGGGCGGCCGGCTTCGGCGCCGTTCCGGCGAAGGGCGAGAAGCCGGATGCCTCGATCTCATCGGTCAGCGCTCCGCGACGGAGCGCCTCGCGAGCGTCATCGTCGGCGACCGCGCTGCGGACGAGATCTCGGACGCGACGGCGCATCGCCTCGGTCGGGCGCTTTCCCGACCCGACGTGCGTGTCCGCGACCTCCGCGACCAGGTCGAGCGAGCGCTTGAGCTCTTCGAGCGCTGTCGCGTACGCGTCTGAATCGCCGTCGAGCTGGGCCTTCCTGACGCGCTCGGCGGCATCGGCGGCGTCGCGGGCGGCGTTCGGGCGATCGCGGGCAGCGCGGTTGACGGCGAAGACCACCGCGGTCGGCTTGGAAAGGCCGGCGACCACGGCCGCCTCCTCTCCGCGACCTGCCTCGCGCAGCTCCGCGGCGAGCTCCTTCCGCTTGGCGACGAACTCGCCCGGCTCGACGGCGAGGAGCTTCTCGGCCTCCTGCGGCAGCGCAGTCACGACGCCACATCGTGCCAGCGGAATTGCAGGTCTCGCTCTCTCGTTCGCGAACGGAATGTCGATGATGCGGACGTGTTGCCGATGAAGCGCACGCTGCTCCCGGCCGTCGTGCTCGGATTCGCGGGCCTGCTCGTCGCCGACCTCGAGCCGTCGGCTGCGACGAGCCGTCCGCAGGAGGCGGTAGCCCCGGCGCTGGTGACGGTCGCCAAGCCCAAGACGGTCGAGGTCGCGTTCCACAAAGCCGGGCGCATCGTCCGCGTCGAGCGCCAGTTGCCGCGCGGTGTCGCGCCCTCCCTCCACGCCGTGAAGTCGCTGCTCCGCGGCCCGACGAAGGAGGAGCGCGCGAAGGGCATCCGCTCGGCAATCGGCGAGGGCGTTCGGCTGCGCTCGCTCCGGAAGGACTCCGAGCTCTGGCGCGTGAGCTTCTCCCAGTCGTTCTTCGGTCCGGCCACGGCGCAGACCGTGCAGATCCGCCTCGCGCAGGTCACGACGACTCTCCAGCGCCTGGAAGGGCCGCAGAAGTACGTCGCGATCGCGACCGGAGGCAGGCTCGCGACGGTGCAGCGGCTCGGGACGCGTCCCGCGACGTGGCGTGGGCGGACCGGCGAGAAGGGCTTCGTGTACAGCGTGCGCGGCGTTCAGCTCCGCATGTACCAGCTCGGCTATCTCGCGCGCGGGTCAGTCACCGGCCGGCTCGACTACATGTCCAGCCAGGCGCTGCTTGCGTTCCAGGGCTGGAACGACCTCGCGCGGACGGGGACGATCACCGGCGAGACGCAGGTCGAGCTCATGCGCGCCGAGCGGCCGCGGCCGAGCGCTCGCCGAACAGGGCGCTACGTCGAGATCCACCGCGATCGCGGCGTCCTGCTCACGGTCGAGGACGGTGTCGTGCAGCGCGCGATACACACGTCCACGGGCGTGGGCGGGCGGACGCCGTCGGGCAGCTTCCGCGTGTACCGGAAGGAGACGTACTCCTGGTCGGTCCCGTTCAGCGTCTGGATGCCGTGGGCGTCGTACTTCATCGGCGGGATCGCGATGCACGAGTACCCGGACGTTCCCGGATATCCCGCCTCGCACGGGTGCGTGCGGCTGCCTTCCGGCGAGGCACAGCGGGTGTTCCTGTTCGCCGCGTACGGGACGCCGGTCTTCGTCTACTAGTCAGGCGTCGGCGATCAGGCCGACGACGTTGATCGAACGCGCGGCGTAGAAGTCGGCGAGGTCGACGAACGCGCCGTGTAGCAGGGTCGCCTCGATCTTCATGGCGCGAACCTACGACCTTGCGGGCGTGCGTCTTCTGTCCCCCCTCTGGCACGGAATCGGCACACGGCCGTACGTATGTTCGCCGTACGCTGGAGGCATGGGTCGACTAGTTGCCGCGGTCGTCGTCGGGTTCGTCGCTGTTACGGGCGCGCTGGTCGGGGCCGGCCCGGCGCCGGCACACTTCGACGACTTCGACCGCTACACGCACAAGGCGTGCCCGGCCTCGGTCGCGAATCGCGTGGACCCGATCAACGTCGTCTTCACGGGCTGGGGGACGTGGGGACGCGTGGTGAGTCAGATCGAGTCGCATCTGGGCTGGACGGCGACGTCGGGAACCACCCAGTCGTTCGTCGACCACGGGAGGTGCTATTCGATGCACGCCCAGCGCGCGAGCGGCCAGGGGTCGCGGTTCCACGTGCGCGTGCGTGGCCAGCACAAGGACGCTGGGCTCGGCTGGACGGCGACGAGTGACGCGCATCATGAGGATCTCGTGACGTTTCCCGTGCCGTGCGGGCACGCGGTGGACTCGGACGGCTCGGGAGGGAGCGGCTTCGACCAGGGGCGGGACGAGCTCGAACGGCGTTTCGCCGGCGCCGGACACGCGACCTCGTGGGTCTGGTGGGGGAACACGCAGAGCTTCAAGCAATGCGACGGGGATTACGCGGCGTCGGACGGCTGGGCGGTCTTCGTCGAGCTCCATCAGGTGAACCACTCGTGAGCGGGGCTCGGGCCGTCAGCGGATCGGTCGCGTTCGGGTCGCTTGCGCTCGGCGGTGCGTTGGTGATCGCGCTCGTGCTCGCTCTCGTGCTCGTGCTGCAGTCCGGGCCTGCCGGAGCCGGAGCCGGAGGCGCCTCGCCGAGGTCGAGCTTCAGCCTGGAGCGGGCACGCGCGTTCGACGAGTTCCGGCTCTTCAGTCCCGGCCGCAGCGTGGACGGTCACTCGCTGACGGCGGTGCTGCGCCGCGACGACAGAGCGAGCTACGTCTCGTTCGTCTACGGCGATTGCGCAGTAGAGCGCGACTTGCCTTGCGCCCCGCCCGTGGAGGTGCAGACATGGCCGCTGTGTCGCAGGAGTCTCGCGCTCTATGACAGCAGGCCAGCGCCGGAGAGCGCTCGGCCCGAGCGGGTGCTCGTGCGCGGCGCGCCGGGCGCGCTCTTCGATCAGGGAACCCGCCTCGAGCTCGAGACCGGCCAGTCGTTCGTGGTCGTCTTCGCCAGATCGCGGGAGCTGGCGCTTCAGATCGCGGACGAACTCGAGGCCGTGGACGCGTCGGTCGCCGCCGGCTCGCCCCTCCCTCCGCCGGCCGCCGGTCGTGGGAGAGGAGGCGCGATCGACTGCTGACGAGGAGTGCTTCCGGACAATCGAGTTGGCGCTGCTGGGAGGCGCAGCGATCCGCTCTCGCGGTGGGGCCGGGTGCCGCGTGGCAAGATCGTCCCGCCGTGGAGACGATGCGCGCCGTGCGGAAGCGCGGCCCCGAGCCGGGGCTGGTGCTCGACGAAGTCCCGGTCCCGACGCCCGGGCCCGACGAGGTGCTCATCCGCATCGAGGCGGCGAGCATCTGCGGCACTGACCTCCACATCCAGCGCTGGGATCAGTGGTCGTCCGAGCGCGTGAAGCCGCCGCTCACGCTCGGCCACGAGCTCTGCGGGACCGTGACTGCGGTCGGAAGGAGCGTCGGCGACGTCGCGGAGGGCGACTACGTCTCCGCGGAGAGCCACGTCACATGCGGGGTGTGCTTCCACTGCCGGACCGGTCGCGCGCACATGTGCGAGCGGACGCAGATCCTCGGCGTGGACTGCGACGGCGGCTTCGCGGACTTCGCCGTCGTTCCCGCGTCGGTGGTCTGGCGGAACGACCGCTCGAAGCTCCCGCCCGAGATCGCCTGCCTGCAGGAGCCCTTCGGCAACGCGGTCTTCGCGACCTCGACGCAGGACCTCGCGGGCCGTGCGATCGCGGTGCTCGGCTGCGGCCCCGTCGGCCTCTTCACGATCGCCATCGCCCGGGCGTTCGGCGCCGGGCGCCTCCTCGCCTCGGACCACGTCCCGTACCGGCTCGAGCTCGCGACGAAGCTCGGCGCGGACGCCGTCGTGAACGTGAACGACACCGACGACGTGCCCGGATGGTTCACCGAGCACAACGAGGGCGTCGGCATGGGGATCGTCTTCGAGATGTCCGGCGCGCTCCGCGCGATCGAGAACGCGTTCGAGATCGTGCGCCACGGCGGGAACGTCGTCCTTTTCGGGATCCCCGCCCGCCCGGCCACGATCGACATCGCCGAGTCGCTCATCTTCAAGAACCTGACCGTCAGCGCGGTCAACGGACGCGAGATCTGGGAGACCTGGTACACGACGCGCTGGCTGCTCGAGCACGGCGTCGTCGACCTCGCGCCGCTGATCACCGCCCGCATGCCGCTCGAGCGGTTCGAGGAGGCGTTCGCCCTGCTCGAGTCGGGCGAGGCCTGCAAGATCGTCCTCCAGCCGAACGGAGCATCGCCATGAGCACGACGTTGGACCGCCAGGTGGGCTCGGAGCTCGACGCGCTCCGCGACGCCCGGACGTACAAGCACTTCCTGACCCTCGAGTCGCCGCAGGGGCCTGTCGTGCAGATGGCCGGTCGGGGCGAGGTGATCGTCCTCTCGTCGAACAACTACCTCGGGCTGGCGTCGCATCCCGAGGTCGTCCAGGCGGGAATCGAAGGGCTCCAGCGCTACGGTGCCGGCACCGCCTCGGTCCGCTTCATCTGCGGGACGTTCGCGCCGCACCTCGAGCTCGAGCGCGCGCTCGCCGACCTGTCCGGGACGGAAGCCGCGCTCACGTATGTCTCATGCTGGAACGCGAACGAGGCCGCGATCCCGACGCTCACCGACGAGACGACCGTGATCTTCACCGACGAGCTGAACCATGCGAGCATCATCGACGCCGTGCGGCTCTCGCGGCCGGCCGGGAAGGTCATCTACCCGCACTCGGACATGAAGGCGCTCGCCGACGCCCTCGCCGCTGCTCCGCGCGAGGCGCGCAAGCTCGTGTTGACGGATGGCGTCTTCTCGATGGAGGGCGACCTGGCCAAGCTCCCCGAGATCGTGGAGCACGCGCGGAAGCACGATGCGGTCGTGATCGTGGACGACTCGCACGGCGTGGGTGTGCTCGGGGAGACGGGGCGTGGGACGGTCGAGCACTTCGGGCTCCTGGGCGAGGTCGATGTGATCACCGGGACCCTCGGGAAGGCGCTCGGGGGCGCCGCCGGAGGCTACGTCGCAGCCTCGGACGAGGTGTGTGACCTCCTCCAGCAGCGCTCGCGGCCGCAGCTGTTCTCGAACGCGCTTCCGCCGACCGTCGCGTGTAGTGCCCAGCGCGCGGTTGAGCTCATGCTCGAGGAGCCGCAGCATCTCGGCCGCCTGCGCGAGAACACCCGCGTGTTCCGCGAGCTTCTCGTGGACGCCGGCTACCGCCCGCTCCCCGGCGAGGCGGCGATCATCCCGATCATCGTCGGCGAGACTGCGGAGGCGATCGCCCTCTCCGAGCGCCTGCTCGACAAGGGCGTGTTCGTAACGGGCTTCGGGTACCCGGTGGTTCCCGAGGGCACCGCGCGGATCCGGATCCAGATGTCGGCCGCGCTCGAGCCCGAGCACCTCGACCGCGCGATCGAGGCGTTCAGGAGCGTCAGCGAGTCGTAGATCGGGCCGCGCACGGCTCGGGAGGAGTCACCGAGCGGAGGAAGAACACCGGCTCATGCTGCTCAATGTCCTCCTCGGTGTCGCGTTCCTCGTCGTAGGCGTCATCCTCATGTTCGTGGGTGGGGTCTTCGGCATCCTCGTCGGCATCATCGCCATCCTGATGGGCCTCGTTCTGCTGTATCGCGGGTACCGCGCCAGAGCCGTCGCCTGACGTATCGAAGCGCTTGCGGCGGTGGCCGCTCCGCCGTCGCTAGCGCTTCGTGAACACGTAGTCGTTCGCGCGCGCCATGACGTGACACGACGTGCAGAGCCGTCCCTGCGCGAGCACCGTGTATCGCGCTCGAGCGCTCGAGCGCTCGTACTCGACGAAACGCCAGCGGCCCTTGATCTTCCGCATCACCGCGAACTGGCCGACGTACCTGGTGCCGGGTTCGACGATCGTCTTCACGATCACGGTTCCGTTCGGGTACTTCGACCGGACCTTCCGCTTGCTCGCGTAGACGTTCTTCACGCCGGTGTGCGCGCTCGAGAGCGGCCCCGTGCTCGTGAACGGCTTGCGGTTGATCCTCGGCCACTTCTGCCAGCCCTCCGTGTACTCGGGGAGCCCGTTCGCGGTCGTCCTGGCCGCTGCGACCACGACGACTGCCGAGGCGAGCGCGACGACGGCGACCAGCGCGAAGACCTTGTTACGCATGGGTCGATGATGCCGACGCTCGGCGTCGGCGGCCGATGAACTGTCGGTGAACTCGCTCCGGCCGCGAGCTCGACGACGACCGCCCGCTCGAGCCGGTAGAACCCGCGGAATGGCTCACGACCACGACCCCGCACCTGCGACCGCGAAGACTCGCCGCGCGCTCGCCGTCGCGCTCGGGCTCACGGCGTCGTACACGGCGGTCGAGGTGGTCGGCGGCCTTCTGACCGGGAGCCTCGCGCTTCTCGCGGACGCCGTGCACATGCTCTCCGACAACGTCGCCATCGCGCTCGCCCTCCTCGCCGTCTGGCTGGGCGCGAAGCCGGCCACCCCGGAACGAACGTACGGGTACCGGCGTGCCGAGGTGCTGGCCGCGCTCGCGAATGGCGTCACGCTCGTCGCGCTCGCGATCTGGATCTTCTACGCGGCGGGCACCCGCCTCGCCGACCCTCCGGAAGTCCTCGGCGGCTGGATGCTCGCGATCGCCGTGGTGGGCGTTGCGGTCAACGTCGCTTCGGGTGCGATCCTCTACCGCGCGCGCAGCGGGAGCCTGAACGTCGAGGCCGCGTTCCGGCACACCGTCGCGGACCTCCTCGGCTCGATCGGCGTGATCGCGGCCGCAGTGACGATCCTGCTCACCGGCTGGCTCGAGGCCGACCCGCTCGTCAGCATCCTGATCGGCGTCCTCATCCTTGCGAGCTCGTGGACGATCCTCCGCGACTCGACCGGGATCCTCCTCGAGGCGGCTCCGCGCGAGATCGACACGCGCGCGGTCGGCGAACGGCTCGCGCGCGCTCCCGGCGTCGTGGACGTGCACGACCTCCACATCTGGACGATCACGTCGGGGTTCCCGGCGCTCTCCGCGCACGTGCTCGTCGGGCGAGGCGAGGACTGCCACGCGCGCCGCCGCGAGCTGGAGCTGGTCCTCGCGCAGGAGTTCAAGATCGAGCACTCGACGCTGCAGGTCGAGCATGCCTCCGATCCGGGCGAGCTCGTGGAGCTCGGTCGCTTCTAGCGAGATCTCGCGAGAGCCGCTCTCGTCACGCGGAGCGGCTCGAGCCGTGCGCTCAGCCTCCGGAGCTCGCCCGCCGCCCGTGCCGGCACCAGGTACCACGTTCCGCGTCGAAAGTGCCCGACGTTCACGCCGTAGCTGAGAAAGCGATCAAGCTGGGGAGACGCGACGATCCCTGTCACGTAGCCGTTCCGGAACCTGAGCTCGAATGCGGGCGCACCGAGTCGAGGAGCGCGCGCAGTCCGCGGCGAGAGGCCGTGGTAGTAGAGAGCTGCGAGGCGCCGGAGCGCTCCGGGCTTCGTGATCGGGATGCAGCGCTCGTCATTGCAGACGCGCAGGTCACCCGGCCCGAAGTCCTTCGCGGTCGCGGTCGGCGCGGCGAGCACCGCGGCGCCGACGACGATCCCACAGGCGACGGCTCGGATGGCCATGCACGGCTACTACGCCTCGCGAGCCGCGCGGGTTCCCTCGTGCGAAGGAACGAGAACCGCGGCTCCGCGGAGTGCGCCTCGGCGCAGACGGTCGAGTGCATCCCCGGCCTGCTCGAGGGCGAACATCTCGACCTCGGTGCGGACCGGGATCGTCGGCGCAAGCGCGAGAAACGCCTCGCCGTCGGCGCGGGTGAGGTTCGCCACCGAGCGGATGACCCGCTCGCCCCAGAGGAGCTCGTACGGGAAGGACGGGATGTCGCTCATGTGGATCCCCGCGCAGATCACGACGCCGCCTTTGCGCACATGGCCGAGCGCGGCAGGCACGAGCTCGCCCACTGGTGCGAAGACGATGACCGCGTCGAGCTCCTCGGGCGGCCCGGTGAGCGCGTCTCCGGCCCATGCGGCACCGAGCGAGCGAGCGAAGGCTTGCGCCGCGTCGTCGCCGGCGCGCGTTCCGGCAAAAACGCGGCGGCCCTCCGCGACCGCGACCTGGCAGACGATGTGCGCGGACGCTCCGAAGCCGTAGAGGCCGATGCGCTCGGCGCCGGCCGCGAACCGGAGCGCCCGGTAGCCGATGAGCCCCGCGCAGAGGAGCGGCGCGGCCTGCTCGTCGGGGTATCCGGCCGGCACCGGGAAGCAGTAGCGCTCGTCCGCGACCGCGAGCTCCGCGTACCCGCCGTCGAGGTCGTAGCCGGTGAACCGCGCTCGCTCGCAGAGGTTCTCGCTGTCGGCGATGCAGTACGAGCACTCGCCGCACGTCCACCCGAGCCACGGCACGCCTACACGGTCGCCGGCCGCGAACCGCGACCCGCCGTCGACGACCTCGCCGACGATCTGGTGGCCGAGGACGAGCGGCAGCTTCGGATCCGCGAGCTCGCCGTCGAGGATGTGAAGGTCGGTCCGGCAGACGCCGCAGGCCCGCACGCGAAGCAGGACTTGGCCCGGGCCCGGTTCGGGATCCGGTAGCTCGGCGACTCGGAGTGTCGCCCCCGCGGCCTCGAGAACCAGCGCGCGCATCGACGTGGAACCTTGCACTCGCCCGACCAGGCGCTGCGGCAGTGCGCTGTCTCAGAGCGTGAGCTCGGCGCGCACGGTTCCCGCGCGCTCGTGCCGCGCCACGACGCCGACCTTCGAGCCCGCCGGCGCCTCGACCACCCACTCGACCTTCGTGCGGTCGGTCGTCGAGTGGTCGACGCCCCACCACATGACCGCCCGCCGCTCGACCCGCCCGGCGAGCTGCCCTGCCTCCTCGCGCTCCTGGCCGACGGCGATGCGCGCGCCGTCCGGCAGCTCGAGCTCCACCTCGATCGGACGGACCGCCTTCCGGTCGAGCGCCTTCTGCGTGACGTTCGTCGGCAGCCAGCCCGAGTTCTCGAGCACGAGCAAGAGCCGGTGCGCACCGTCTCCGACAGGCGTCGACTCGAAAGAACGCACCTCGAGCCGCGGCGCGACGAGGGCGAGGAAGAGCGCGAAGTCGGCGTGCGGCGTGACCTCCGCCTCGAGTCGCGAGAAGGGCGCGTTGAACCAGAAGTAGACGAGGTTCCAGCCACCGAGCTCGACCGGGCCGAGCTGGGGATGCTCGAACGCGTACCAGTCGACGTAGCCACCGTCCCCGAGCTCGTCCGCGAGCTTCAGGAGCGCGAGGTCGTCCTCGGGCGGGTGGTCCCTGATCCAGTCGATGAAGTGGTAGTCCTCGAGCCCGGCGGCACGCTGAGGGCTCCAGAACTCGGTCACCCACGCGAACACGCCGAGGAAGTCGTACACCCAGTCGATGTCGCCGCCGCGGATGACGAGCTTGGGGTCGTACTTGAAGTCGTGGAAGATCGAGATCGACGGGTAGTCCGTGAGCCGCGTCGCCTCGTCGCCCATGAGCTTGAACGTGCGGAGGTCGGTGGTCGGGTAGTCGTCGTCAGACCGGCCGGAGTAGGGGCGGAGGTGGACGCCGCTGAAGGTGTGGTAGCCGATGTAGCTCGTGATGTTCTTGCGGTCGACGATTCCCTGGACAAGGGCGCGCACCTCCGGCTCGGAAGTGGGGTAGGGCCCTGCGCCCGGCTGATCCCCCTCGGGCGCCCAGTCGGCCGGCCAGTTGCGGTTCAGGTCGAGGCCCTCGAGCGGGGGAGCGATCTTCACCGTGACCCCGTCCCAGTTCTGGATCGTCCCCTCCGGGTACACGCGGTAGAAGTCGCCCTCGAGGTCGTCCGGTCGGCGCGCGACGAGCAGCCGAGCGTCGTCCGGGTGCGGCTTCCAGGGCCCGTTCGGATCGGGGATCCGCATCATCAGCACGCGCCCGTCGCCGTCCACGTCCTCGCGCTGGAGCCCGTCCTGCTGCTCGTCGCGCGGATACGGCCGCACGCTCGATCGCCGGAAGCGCCCGTCCGCAAGACCTGCCTCGGCCCCGTCCGGGTTCACCCGCGGGACGACGTAGAACGTTCGGGTGTCGAGTGCCTGCGTGACCTTCTCGTCCTCGCCGTACCCGTGCAGCAGGCGGTCGAGGAGGCTCATCGCCGCGGTGGTCGCGGTGAACTCCATCGCGTGGATCTGCGCGTGGACGAAGACCGCGGGCTTCTCCTCGGGCGGCCCCGACTCGAAGTTCGTCACCGTGACGAGCGGGATGTCGCGTCCTTCGTACGACTGGCCGATCGGCTCGACCCGGCAGAGGCCCGGGAAGGCAGCGGTCCACGCGTCCAGCGTCTCGGTGATCTCCGCGTAGGTGTAGAAGCGGTCGAAGCGGACGCGGGCCGGCATGCCGCGCGAGCCTAGTCCATCGCATGACGTGCGCGCACGACCAGCCGTCGCCTCGGCTCTCGGGCAGACTCCCGTTCGTGCGCGACCTCCTCGAATACCGGTCCGAGTTCCCGATCCTCGAGCACACGACGTATCTCGTGAGCCACTCGCTCGGGCCGATGCCGCGCAAGGCGGAGGACCGCCTGCAGGAGTTCGCGCGCATGTGGGCCGAGCGCGGGATTCGGGCGTGGGCGGAAGGCTGGTGGGCGACGCCGTGGCAGGTCGGCGATCAGATCGGGCGGATCGTCGGAGCGCCTCCGGGCTGCACCGTGATGCACCAGAACGTCTCGATCGCCGAGGCGATCGTGCTCTCGTGCTTTCGCCCGGTCGACCCGGCGCGGAACCGCGTCGTCTACGAGCGGGCGAACTTCCCGTCCGTCCGTTACGTGTACCAGGCGCAGCCGGACCTCGAGGTCGTCGTGTGCGAGGACGATGCGGAGATCCTGGAGGCGATCGACGAGCAGACGCTCCTCGTCCCGATCAGCCACGTCCTCTACAACACCGGCGAGGTCCAGGACGTGGAGCCGATCGTGCGGCGGGCGCGCGAGGTCGGTGCGCACGTCGTGCTCGACTGCTACCAGTCGGCCGGCATCGTCCCGCTCGACGTCACCGCGCTCGGCGTCTCGTTCGCGGTCGGGGGGTCGGTCAAGTGGCTCCTCGGCGGGCCCGGGAACGGCTGGCTCTACGTGCGGCCCGATCTCGCGGAGACGCTCGAGCCTGCAGCCACCGGCTGGCAGGCGCACGCGCGCCCGTTCGGGTTCGAGGAGGAGATGGAGTACGCGGCCGGAGCGGCCCGATTCCTCACCGGGACTCCGAACGTGCCCGCGCACTACGCCGCGACCGCCGGCTACGACCTCGTCGAGGAGATCGGCGTCGACCGCATCCGCGAGAGCTCGCTGCGCCAGACACAGCTCCTGATCGACCTTGCCGACGCGGCCGGATTCGAGGTCGTCAGCCCACGCGAGGCGACCCGGCGCGGCGGATCGGTGGTTGTGCGCGTTCCCGAGTTCGCCGCCGTCCACTCAGAGCTCGAGGCCCGCGGGATCCTCTGCGACTTCCGGCCGGACGCCGGGATCCGGCTCGGGCCGCACTTCTTCAACTCCGACGACGAACTGCGATTCGCGGTCGCGCAGATCGTCGAGATCGTCGAGACGGGCGCGTACGCTCGGCACGCCGGCGCAGTCGCGCTCCACTAGGAGGCGAGATGCTCGAGGCGACCGGGTACCGACCTCGCTGGACTCGAGCGGCGAAAGCCGCCTACGATCCGCGCGGATGCCCCTGCGGACGAGCGAGCAGTTCCTGCACGAGATCGTCTCGACGGTCTCGTCGTCGCTGGAGCTGACGGAAGTTCTCCGGTCCGTCGTGCGCCTCATGTCGGAGGCGAGCGGCGTCCACGCCTGCTTCGCGTACCTCGTCGACGAGAGCGGCGATCGTCTCGTCCTGCGCGCGGCAACGCCGCCGTACGAGCGTCAGGTCGGCAAGGTCGTGCTGGACCGCGGAGAGGGCCTCGCGTGGTGGGCTGCCGAGCGCGGCGAGCCGGCGTTCATCCGCGACGACGCCCTCGCCGATCCGCGCACGAAGTACTTCCCCGAGCTCGAGGAGGAGCGGTTCCAGTCGCTCCTCGCCGTCCCGGTCGTCGCGAGGTCCGGCGACCTCATCGGCGTCATCACGGCCCACACCGAGGCGCCGCACGAGTTTTCCGACGACGAGGCCGACTTCCTCGTGACCTCGGCGTCCCTCGTTGCCGGCGCGATCGAGAACGCGCGGCTCTACGAGGACGCCCGTTTGCGTGTCTCCGAGCTCGAGCAGCTCACGGAGCTGGCCGAGGCGATTGCGCGGTCCGACGCGCTCGACGAGCTGCTTCAGACCGTGGTCGCTACCAGCCGGCCGCTTCTCGCCGCCCGCGCCTGCCACGTCTACCTGCTCGACCCGTCGAGCGAGGAGCTCGAGCGCCGGGCCAGCGATCCCGAGCCCGGAAACGCGCGCGCGACGCTCGGGCTCGCCGAGCTCGGGCCGGAGCTCGCCCGCGGCGGCCGAAGCTCGCGTCTTGCGATCCCGCTCGTCGCGAACGGCGAGCTCATCGGCCTGCTGGTCGCGGAAGGGAGCGCGCGGGTCGAGCTCGGGCGTGCGGTTGCCGGCCAGGTCGCCGTCGGCCTGAAGAAGGTCCAGGTCATCGAGCAGCTCACCGAGAAGAACCTGATCAAGGACTTCTTCGAGGAGCTCGCCGGCGGGCGTCCGCGCGGCGACCTCGAAGGGCGCGCGGCGCGACTCGGCTGCAACCTCGAGGAGTCGCACGTCGTCGTCGTGGCCGAGCCCGCGGACGATGCGCTCGAGCGGGCGATCCGGATGGCCGCGCCGGGTTCGCTCTTCGACCGCCGAGAGGACTCGCTGCGCGCCCTCGTCAAGCTTCCGACCCCGAGCGCCGAGGCGCTGCTCGCCCGGCTGCAGAGGATCCAGCCGGACCTGCCCAAGCCGGTCTCGGTCGGCGTCTCGAGCGTGTGCCGGGGCGAGGCCTCGTTCGCGGACGGGTTCGCCGAGGCGCAGCAGGCGCTCCTCGGGACGATCGTGCTGAGAGGCGAGCCGGCGATCCTCTCGTACGAGGATCTCGGCGCCTACAAGTACCTGCTGCGGGTCGCGGTCGACGGCGGGATCCGCGACGCAACCGTCGACGCCGTGAACCGGCTCGCCGACTACGACGCCCAGCGCGGGTCGCAGCTCGTGCAGACGCTCGAGGAGTTCCTGCGTCGCCACGGCAACATCAGCGCGACCTCGGAGAGCCTCTTCGTGCACCCGAACACCCTTCGCCAGCGCCTCCGGCGCATCGCGGAGCTCTCGGGGCTCGACCTCCGCCGCGACGACTGGCTGATGATCGAGATCGCGGTGAAGATGGTGAAGCTGCAGAAGGCGCTGGGAGCGGCGAAACCCGACACATAGCCGCCGGGTAGGTGTGGAGGGACCGCACCTTCATCGCCCCTTCGGACGGTGGTAGGCATAGGCCGACGTCGGAGGGAGGCCATGGCATGGCAGCGAGCGCAGACAACGTCTGGAAGGACATGCAGCAACGCGGGGTGGAGTTCGTCTTCGCCCAGTTCGTGGACATGTACGCGCGGCCGAGCGCGAAGCTCGTTCCCGTTGGCTCACGGGAGGCGTTCGACGGCCTGCTCGAGGACGGAGCGGGGTTCGCCGGCTTCGCCGCCGGCGAGATCGGCCAGGTCCCGAGCGACCCCGACATCGCGGCCATCCCCGACCTCGAGAGCTACACGCCGGTGCCCTGGCAGCCGAACCTCGCCCGTTTCGCCTGCGATGTCACGGTCGAGGGCGAGGAGTGGGCGTACTGCCCGCGCACGATCCTTCGCCGGATGCTGGGGCGCGCCGCCGACAAGGGCTTCGAGTTCAAGATGGGCCTCGAGCTCGAGTACTTCCTCCTCACGCAGCGCGAGGACGGCGCGATCGAGATCGCCGATCCGTACGACACGCTCGAGAAGCCCTGCTACGACATGGCCGGGCTCACGCGGCGCTACGACTTCCTGACGACGGTCTCGAAGAACTGCAACGACCTCGGCTGGGGCAACTACGCGAACGACCACGAGGACGCGAACGGCCAGTTCGAGCAGAACTTCACGTACGCGAACGCGCTCACGAGCTGCGACCGCGCGATCTTCTTCCGCTACATGGTGCACACGCTCGCCGAGCAGAACGGGATGATCGCGACCTTCATGCCGAAGCCGTTCAGCGACCTGACGGGCAACGGCTGCCACTTCCACATGTCCCTCTGGGACGGCGACCAGAACCTGTTCCTCGACGAGTCGGACCCCCGCGGGCTCGGCCTCTCCGAGCTCGCCTACAACTTCATCGGCGGCCTGAAGGAGCACGCACGTGCGACCAGCGCGCTGACCGCGCCGACCGTGAACTCGTACAAGCGGCTCAAGGTCGGGACGACGACGAGCGGTGCGACGTGGTCGCCGGTCTGGATCTCGTACGGCTACAACAACCGGACGCAGATGCTCCGCATCCCGGGGCCGGGTCGCGTCGAGGACCGGACGATCGACGGCTCCTGCAACCCGTACCTCGCGGCTGCCGCCGTGCTCGCCGCAGGCCTCGACGGGATCGAGCGCAAGGTCGACGCCGGGGACCCGAACTCGGAGAACCTCTACGCGATCCCCTACGACGAGCTACGGGCGCGCGGCCTCGAGACGCTCCCCCCGAACCTTCTCATGGCCACCGTCGAGCTTGCCCAGGACGAGGTGCTCCGCGAGGCGCTCGGCGTCGGCCGCGACGAGGACTACGTCGACTACTTCATCAAGGTGAAGCTGGACGAGTGGAACCGCTACCACGAGCAGGTCACGCCGTGGGAGATCCGCGAGTACCTCACGCGCTTCTAGTCGATATGTCCGGTTTGCACATATGCAACAGGCGAAAATCGGCACAGATTCCCGTTCGGAGCGAGTAGTCGCTGTGTAACTTCTGAACATATGTGCGGGATCGTCGGACTCTTCGCGAAGTCGCCCGAGGTGGAGGAGCGTCTCGGGGAGCACCTCGCCGCGATGCTCGCGCAGATGAACGATCGCGGGCCCGACAGCGCCGGGGTCGCCGTGTATCGAGATCCGGCGCCGTCCGGATCGAGCAAGCTCACGCTCTACTCCGCCGATCCGCACGAGGACTGGGTGGCGGTCGCGTCGTCGCTTCGTGAGGCGCTCGGCGACGCCTCCGAGCCCGGCGTTCGCGCGAGCCACGCGGTGGTCACCGTCGCCGCCGAGGAAGTGGACGCGGAGGGATGGGTGCGCGCGAACCGGCCCGACCTCCGGGTGATGAGCGCCGGGAGCGTCATCGAGATCTACAAGGAGACTGGCCTGCCACGGACGTTCGCCGAGGAGTTCCGGCTGACCGACTTTCAGGGGTCGCACGCGCTCGGTCACACGCGCATGGCGACCGAGAGCCGCGTGACGACCGAGGGCTCGCACCCGTTCTCGACGGGCTTCGACCTCTGCCTCGTGCACAACGGGTCGCTCTCGAATCACAACCGGCTTCGCGAGAGCCTCCGTCGCGAGGGCATCGAGTTCCAGACCGAGAACGACACCGAGGTCGCGGCGGGCTACCTCGCCTGGCGCATGCGCGAGGGCGCCTCGCTCGAGCAGGCGCTCGAGGGTTGCCTCGACGACCTCGACGGCTTCTACACGTTCGCGGTCGGGACAGCGGATGGGTTCGCGGTGCTGCGGGACCCGATCGCGTGCAAGCCCGCGGTGCTGGCGGAGACGGACGACTGGGTCGCGATGGGATCCGAGTGGCGCGCGATCGCCGTTCTCCCCGGCGCCGCGGACGCACGCATGTGGGAGCCGCAGCCGGGTGTCGTGTACGTCTGGGAGAAGGTCGCTGCGTGAGCGCCCTCGCCGCGCGCGAGCAGGCTGCGGTCGAGGTCGTCGACCTCGGTGCGACGTCCCTGCGCGATCTCAACCAGCGGCTCCACGACCTCGCGCACGAGCCTGGCCCTGCACACTGGCGCGTCCTCAACCCGAACGGCGCGCACGCGGTAGCCGCGGGGATCGACGCCGACGTCGAGGTCGAGATCGAGGGGCACGTCGGCTACTACTGCGCGGGGATGAACAAGCGGGCGACGGTCCGCGTGCACGGGAACGCGTCCACCGGCCTCGCCGAGAACATGATGTCCGGGCTCGTCGTGGTCGACGGGAACGTGAGCCAGTCGGCGGGCGCGACCGGCCGCGGCGGGCTCCTCGTGGTCCGCGGCGACGCGTCGGCGCGCTGCGGGATCTCGATGAAGGGGATCGACATCGTTGTCGCGGGCTCGGTCGGGCATATGAGCGCGTTCATGGCGCAGACGGGGTGTCTCGTGGTGTGCGGCGACGCGGGCGAGGCGCTCGGCGACTCGATCTACGAGGCGCGGCTGTACGTCCGTGGGAGCGTCGCGAGCCTCGGTGCGGACTGCGTCGAGAAGGAGCTGCGGGACGAGCACGCCGCGCAGCTCGGCGGCTTGCTCGCTGCCGCCGGTGTGGACGCCGACCCGACCGACTTCCGCCGCTACGGCTCCGCGAGGCGGCTCTACAACTTCGAGATCGACAACGCGGGCGCGTACTGATGGCCGTCGACACCAAGCGCCCCTGGAACCTCCGCGAGTCGTACCTCTTCGACCGCCGGGCGATCGCCGAGATCCAGCGGGCGGCGCAGGAGGGCATCTACGACATTCGCGGCTTCGGCGCGAAGCGGCGCTTGCCGCACTTCGACGACCTGCTCTTCCTCGGCGCGTCGATCTCCCGTTACCCGCTCGAGGGCTACCGTGAGCGCTGCGCGACCGATGTCGTCCTCGGTACGCGGTTTGCGAAGAAGCCGCTCGAGCTCGAGATCCCCGTGACCATCGCCGGCATGAGCTTCGGGGCGCTCTCGGCACCCGCGAAGGAGGCGCTCGGACGCGGTGCGACCGAGGTCGGCACCTCCACGACGACCGGCGACGGCGGCATGACCGAGGAGGAGCGCCGGCACTCGAAGACGCTCGTCTATCAGGTCCTCCCTTCGCGCTATGGCATGAACCCCGACGACCTCCGCCGCGCGGATGCGATCGAGGTCGTCGTCGGCCAGGGCGCGAAGCCGGGCGGCGGCGGGATGCTGCTCGGCCACAAGATCTCCGACCGCGTGGCGGAGATGCGCGATCTCCCGAAAGGAATCGACCAGCGTTCGGCGTCGCGGCACCCCGACTGGACCGGGCCGGACGATCTCGAGATCAAGATCCACGAGCTCCGCGAGATCACCGACTGGGAGAAGCCGGTCTTCGTGAAGGTCGGCGCGACGCGGACCTACTACGACGTCCAGCTCGCGGTCAAGGCGGGCGCCGACGTGATCGTCGTGGATGGCATGCAAGGCGGGACCGCGGCGACGCAGGACGTCTTCATCGAGCACGTCGGCATTCCGACACTCCCCGCGACGCGGCTCGCGGTCGACGCCTTGATGGAGCTCGGTATGCACCGGCAGGTGCAGCTCATCGTCTCCGGCGGGATCCGGTCCGGCGCCGATGTCGCGAAGGCGCTCGCGCTCGGCGCGGACGCGGTCTCGATCGGCACCGCCGCGCTCGTGGCGCTCGGCGACAACGACCCGGAGCTCGACGACGAGTACCGGAAGATCGGGAGCGCGGCCGGCTTCTACGACGACTACCAGGCGGGCCGCGACCCCGCTGGGATCTCGACGCAGGAGGACGAGCTCGCCGCGCGCTTCGACCCGGTCGTCGGCGGGCGCAAGATCGCGAACTACCTCCGCGTCCTCACGCTCGAGACGCAGACGCTCGCACGCGCGTGCGGCAAGTCGCACGTGCACAACCTCGAGCCGGAGGACCTCGTCGCGCTGACAGTCGAGGCCGCCGCGATGGCGCGAGTCCCGCTGGCCGGGACGGACTGGATTCCCGGCGCGTCGAGCTAGATCCCGGGTGTTCGCGGCACGGAGCCGCGGATTCGATAATGATCGCGATCATGTGCCGCTGGCTCGCGTACTCGGGAACGCCGATCAGGCTCGAGGAGCTCCTCGTCAAGCGCGACCGGTCGCTCATCGACCAGAGCCTGCACTCGAGACTCGGCGCGACGACGACGAACGGCGACGGCTTCGGCGTCGGCTGGTACGAGGAGGGCGAGCCTCCGAGGGTCTACCGCAGCATCCACCCTGCCTGGAACGACCGCAACCTGCGCGAGCTCGCCGCGGGCATCTCGTCGCCGCTCTTCCTCGCGCACATCCGCGCCTCGACGGGCACCGCCATCCAGGAGACGAACACGCACCCCTTCCGCTACGGGAACTGGCTCTGGATGCACAACGGTGCTATTCGCGAGTTCCACCAGGTCCGGCGCGAGCTCGTCCTCGCGGTCGACGAGTCGCTGTACCAGTCGATCGAGGGCACGACCGACTCGGAGGTCATGTTCTACCTCGCTCTCACGTTCGGGCTCGAGGACGATCCCTACCTCGCGGTGGAGCGCATGGTCGGGTTCGTCGAGGCGACCGGGCGCCGCCACGGGGTCGAGAACCCGATCCAGATGACCGTCGCGACCACTGACGGGGAGACCATCTGGGCATTTCGCTATTCGAGCGAGGGCGACTCGCGCACGCTCTACTTCAGCACCGCGATGGACAGCCTGAAGGCGCTCCATCCGGAGCTCGAGGAGCTCGGCGTCCTCTCGGACGAGACGCGCGTCATCGTCTCCGAGCCTCTCGGCGACCTCCCCGGCGCGTGGAACGAAGTGCCGGAGTCCCACGCCGGGGCAGTGCAGCCGGGCGCCGACGAGATGCGGCCGTTCGTGCCGCGGGCCTGAGTCGCGAGGTCACTCGCGCAGACCGTCGAGCACCTGCTCGAGGGTCGGGCTCGTAGGCACGTCCTCGGGGCTCGCGCGCGCGAGCGACCGGCGGGCAAGCTCTGCGTAGACCTCGGCCATGGCCTCGAAGAGCGCAGGTGTGAGGCCCGCAGCCGACTGCGTCGCCGCGATCTCGCGCATCTCGCCTGAGTAGCGGCCGGACTTCGAGGCCGCGACGGCGAGCCGCCGCTCGACGTTGGAGACGAGGTGCGGTGCGCCGGTGCGGAGATCCGCGAGGACGTGCTCGAGGACGTCGTTCTCGTGGGCGGCTCGGAGCGCCTGGAGGAGGAGCGCGGAAGTGCCCTTGTACACGGACGCAGTGCTCATCTTCACCGCGGACGCCGCTCCGACCTCCGGGCCGACGACGATCAGGTCGACGCCGTCGAACGGCAGCGCGGCGATCTCAGCGGCGCGAGGGCCGGAGAGGTACACGCGCGTCGTCCCTGGCTTCCACGGCGGCGGCCCGGAGATCGAGCCATCGACGACCTCGAGCCCTGCCTGCGCGAGCTCGCGGACGCGAGCCGGGGACACGGCGTTCAGGTCGGCGAGAAGCGGTGACGCGCTGTGCTCCCGTGCCGCGCGCGCGACGTGCTCCGCGACTGCGGGCGCGGCCTCGGGCGGCACGACGGAGAGGACGACCTCGGCCTCCCGCACGACCGCGCCGAGATCGGGCAGGAGCTCGATCGGCGCGGTGGCCGCGAGGCGGGCCGTGCGCTCGCTCCGGCCCGCGAGCGTGCCGACGACGCGGACGCCGCCGCGGACGAGCGTGTCCGCGAGCGCGCTTCCCATCGCTCCGGGGCTGACGAGGCCGACGGTCAAACGATTCGGATCATGCCGGACACGGAGTGGTTGGAGTCCGGTCACGTCGTCTGGTAGGAGGTGCAGTGCATGGGTGAGCCCGAGAGCGAGCGCAGGCAGGCGGTTCGACGGCGCTGTTCGCGTCGTACGGCCGCGACATCGTCTCCTACTGCGGCTGGCGAGCCGGGTCCGCGAGTGACGCCCAGGATGCCGTCGCCGAGGTCTTCCTCACCGCCTGGCGTCGCCTGGACGACCTGCCAGACGGCGATGCGGCGCGCGTGTGGCTGTACGCGACCGCCCGGAGGGTGATCGCGAACCAGCGGCGGTCGAGTCGCCGGCGCGGCGCACTCCAGGAGCGGCTCGCACTCGAGGCGGCCGCGGCTCCGCAGGAGTCGGCGGCCGGGCGCGAGGAGACGCTCGTGCACGAGGCGCTGCGGCGACTCGGGCCGCGTGATCGCGAGGTCCTCCTGCTCGCGGAGTGGGAAGGCCTTTCGCCGGCGCAGATCGCGACCGTCCTCGGGTCTCCCGCGGCGACCGCGCGCGGGCGGTTGCATCGCGCCCGCCGCCGCTTCCGAGCCGTCTTCGAAGAGCTCCGCGATCGCGAGGACAGCCCATCCGAAATCTCTCTGCGCCGGCCGGTCTCGGGCAAGCGGCCGCACCGCGCGCAGCAGCTTCCAGAAGGAGGATCATGAACACGTCCGAGAGCTTCGAAGCTCTGCGCCGCGCCAACCCACGCAGCAAGGCGGCCTTCGCACAGTCGGTCGAGACGGCCGGTGAGCGGGTCCACGCACGGATCGCCGCCGCGCCGACAGCCACCGTCCGGCGACGTCGTCTGCGGGTCACCGCCGCCGGTGCCGCGGTCGCGGTCGTCGCCGTCGTGGCGGCCCTCGTCACCGTCGGCTCGCCGGGCGGCGAGACGGCCACCGCCGCGGTCGAGCGGGCGGCGACCACCACTGCGGCATCGGCGGAGCGGTCGGGAACCGCGGTCGTCCGGATCACGCACGACGGCGAGGTCTGGGCCGGGAGCACGATCCGCTGGAACGGGGACGACGTCTCCATCGTCCGCGAAGCGGCCTCGTTCCCGGGTCGGCCGGGGAGGAAGGTCGGCGACGAGCTCCGCGTCGTGCACGGGACGGTCTACGGAATCGACCCCGATGGCGGAGGCTGGGTCGCGCAGGGGAGCCCGAGAAACATCGACCCGGACAGCGGCACGACTCCCGACGAGTATCTCGCCGCGGTGCGCGAGGACATCGGCGGGGTGACGCTCCGCCGGATCACGGGCGGCATGACCGGGCTGACGACGACGCACCTCGACGACGGCTCGACGGTCTACACCGGCACCGTGGCGGCAGGGCTGATCGCCAGGGAGACGGGCTTCAAGGAGGGCGAGTCGATCCGCGTCCTTCCCTTCGGCTATGTCGCGCACGGCAAGGCGGAGGACGCTGCCGCTCCGCTCGACGCCGCCGTCACGGTCGGCGCGGATGGCGTCGTCCGCGAGATCGCGGTTGCCTGGGGACCGTGGAGCTACTCGGTCGCGTACAGCAAGCTCGGCTCGACCGACGCTCCGGTTGCGCCCGCGGACGCCCGGTCGCTGCTGAAGGAACGGGGGCTCAGGGGTTAGATCGCCGCCGGCGACTCGCGCCCGCGGAGCGCACCCAAGCGCGTCGCGGGCGCGAGGGAGTTGGCACAGAGTCGTCACCCACGCGCGAGCCGGATCCCGCTAGCGTTCTTGTAGGGACACGGGAGTGCCCCTGGGGGTGCTTGGGCGACGCCGCGCGGCCGCGGCTGGCTACGTCCTCACGCCGGGCTCCAGCCCAGCTCCCGCGAGATCGCGTCCGCCCGCTCGACGAGGAGCGGGAGCGCAGCCTCGATCGCCTCCTCGTCGAAGCGCGAGCTGGGGCCCTGGAGCGCGACGATCGCCTCGAGCTCGCCACGGCTCGAGCGGATCGGCGCCGCGACCGCAGTCAGATCGGGCTCGCGCTCGCCGACCGCCCGCGCGTAGCCCCGCTCGCGGACACCCGCGATCTCGGCCGCCAGCGCCCGCGTGTCCGTGATCGTCGCCGGTGTGTAGGCGCGGAGCGGCCCTTCCGGTAGCTCGCGCCCCGAGAACGCGAGCATCACCTTCCCCGCCGAGGTCGCGTGCGCGATCGACGGACGGCCGAGCCGCGAGACGGGCTGCACCTGGTGCGAGCCGGGCACGAAGTCGACCGTGATCGCGTCCTCGTCGCCGGGAACCGAGAGCGTCGCCGTCTCCCCGGTCGCCTCGACGAGCGCGACGAGGTGCGGCCGCGCGACCTCGCGCACGTCGAGCCTGGCGAGGAGCGCGTTCGCCAGGTGCACGATTCGCAGGCCGAGGCGGTAGCGTCCGCTCGCGGCGACGCGCTCGACGAGACCGGAAGCGGCGAGCGTCCCGAGCTGCCGCGATACGGTGCTCGGCGTCATGCCCGTCCGACGCGCGATCTCGTTCGTTCCGAGCTCCCCCGCGTCGGCCAGCGTGTCGAGCACAGCGAACGCCCGCTCGGCGGCGCCGATGCGGCGGGTGGAAGGTTGACGAGTGCGGGACATCGGTGTAGGTTCGTTGCGGAGTTTGGCACGGCGTTGCTGAGAGTGCAATTACATCGCGTGATGCGTATCCCGTAGATGTCGTTTCTCCTCCCGTGCCCGCACTGCGGCCCGCGCCCCGTCGACGAGTTCGCGTACTTCGGCGAGGTGACGACGCGCCCGCAGGGTGAGCCCTCGCTCCGCGAGCTCGCGGACTACGTCTATTTCCGCGACAACGTCGCGGGCGTGCAACGCGAGTGGTGGCAGCACCGGATGGGCTGCGGCGAGTGGTTCCTCGCCGAGCGGGACACGCGCACGAACGCCGTCGAGTCGGTTCTCCTGCCGGCGAGCAAGCAGGAGCGCACGTGAGGCTTCCGCCGCAGCCTCGTGAGCTCATCGACCGGTCTTCGCGCGCCGTCTTCACGCTCGACGGGCTGCCCTACGGCGGGCATCCCGGCGACACGTTCGGCTCCGCGCTCTACGCCGCCGGCCAGCGGATCTTCTCGCGCTCGTTCAAGTACCACCGGCCGCGCGGCCTCCTCTGCTGCTCCGGGCACTGCCCCAACTGCCTCATGACCGTCGACGGCGTCCCGAACGTCCGCGCTTGCGTCGAGCCGATCCGTGACGGCGCGGTCGTCGAGTCGCAGAACGTCCTGGGCTCGCTCAACCGCGACCTTCTCTCGATCACGGACAAGATCGGCGGGCCGTTCACGCCGGTCGGCTTCTACTACCGGACGATGATCCACCCGCGGGCGATGTGGCCGCTGTACGAGAAGGTGCTGCGGAACCTCGCGGGGCTGGGCAAGATCCGCGACGACGCCGGCCACTCGCGGCGCTACGACGTCGAGCACCGGAGGGCGCGCGTGCTCGTGGTCGGCGGCGGGCGCTCCGGTCGGGCGGCGGCGCTGGCCGCCGCGACCGTAGGCCCGGGAGTGGTGCTCGTGGACGAGAACGCGCGGCTCGCCGGCGCCGAGCTCGAGGGCGTCGAGGTGCTCGCGCCCGCGCGCGCTCTCGGGATCTGGGAGGGGAACCTCGTGCCCGTCGACTGCGGCAACGTGCTCTACCGCTACCGCGCCGAGCGGGTCGTGGTCGCAGCGGGTGCGCTCGAGCAGCCGCTCGTCTTTCCGGGGAACGACCTCATCGGCGTGATGCTGCCGGACGCCGCGCGCCGCCTCATGCGGGACTACGCCGTAAAGCCCGGGAACCGCGCGGTCGTCCTCGCGGCCGACGAGCGCGAGCTCGAGATCGCCGACGAGCTGCGCGAGGTCGGGGTCGCGGTCCCGCGCGTCGTCGACCTGCGGACCGCGCCGCTGGCTCACGTCGAGGCCAAGGGGCTGAAGGGTCGCATCCGGATCGTCGCTTCTCGACGGCCATAAGGTCGAGTGCGACCTCCTCGTCGCGACCGCGGGGCGCCAGCCCTCGTACTCGCTGCTCGCCCAGGCGGGGGCACGGGTCGAATACGAGGCGTCTCGTGCGATCTTCGTCCCGACCGCGCTCCCCGACGGCGTGGAGGCCGTCGGCTCGGTCACCGGCGAGGGCTGCGCGACGGTGAGCCCGTTCCGTTCGCCCGAGCGGAAAGGGCAGGGCAAGTGCTTCGTCTGCGTCTGCGAGGACGTAACCACGAAGGACGTGTCTCGCGCGATCGCGGAGGGCTTCGACTCGATCGAGCTCTCGAAGCGGTACACGACGGTGACCATGGGCCCGTGCCAGGGGAAGCTCTGCCAGCTTCCATCGATCCGGCTCTACGCGCGCTCTACGGGCGTCGCCGAGGAGGCCGTCGGGACCACGACAGCGCGCCCGCCCTGGGCCCCCGTCGAGCTCGGGCTCCTCGCCGGGCCGCACTACGAGCCCGCGCGCCGCACGTCCGTCCACTTCCGGCACGAGGAGGCGGGCGCGACGATGATGTGGGCCGGGCCGTGGAAGCGGCCCTACGCGTACGGCGAGCGGCCCGAGGAGGAGGTCCGCGCCGTCCACGAGTCGCTCGGCGTGATCGACGTCTCGACGCTCGGAAAGCTGCTCGTCGAGGGCCCCGAGGCCGCCGCGCTCCTCGAGCGCCTGTACCCGAACAGGTTCGGTGACATGAAGCCGGGGCGGATCCGCTACGGCGTACTCACGTCGGACGGCGGCCGGATCATGGACGACGGCACGATCGCCCGACTCGCGGACGAGCTCTTCTACGTGACGACGACCTCGACAGGCGCCGACGCGGTGACGGCCTGGTTCGAGTGGTGGAACGCGGTCTGGGGCTACGAGGCCGAGATCGTCAACGTGACCGGCGCGCTCGCGGCGCTCAATCTCGCGGGGCCTCAGGCGCGCGAGGCGCTCGGTCGACTGGTCGATGACGCGGACGACGTCTCGGAGGACGTGTTCAAGTACCTCGATGCGAAGGAGCTCGACGTCGCGGGCGTCCCGTGCCTCGCACTCCGGATCGGGTTCGTCGGGGAGCTCGGATACGAGCTCCACCTGCCGAGCCCGGCCGGCGAGTCGGTGTGGGACCGGCTCGTCGCCGAGGGCGCACGGCCGTTCGGCCTCGAGCCGCAGCGCGTCCTCCGGCTCGAGAAGGGCCACGTCATCGTCGGCCAGGACACCGACTCGGAGTCGAACCTGCTCTCGGCCGGGATGTCCTGGCTCCCGAAGCTCGAGAAGGACGACTTCGTCGGCAAGATCGCGGTCGGGCACTTCGGGGAGCGGGACGGGCGCGAGCGGCTCGTCGGCTTCACGATGGAGGACGACGTCGTCCCGGCCGAGGGTGCGCAGGTCGTGATCGAGGGCCGTCCCGGAGGACGTGTGACGAGTGCGCGCCGGAGCGACGCGGTCGGCGCCGTGATCGGGCTCGCATGGCTGCCCCCGGACAGGTGTGAGGACGGGAGGCGCTTCGAGATCCGCGTCGACCGGCGGACTGTCGGCGCGCGCGTGCGACACGGGGCGTTCTACGACCCGGCCGGGGAGCGGATGCGAGCATGACCGAGCTGCGATTCCTCTCTCCGTCGCGTTGCGAGCCGGGAACGACGACGTCGCCGTTGCGGCGCGCGCTCGACGGCGCGACCGGGCGGGTCCGCGACCTCTGGCTCGACGGCGTCGTCGAGGTTCGGGGCGACGTCGATCTCGTCCGGCCGCTCGAGGGCGAGGAGCTCTTCCGGCTCTCTCCGCGCCGCGGGTACCTGTTCACGAGCGACGACCCCGCCGACGTGGCCCGGCGCCTGCGCGGAGACGGTGTGCTCGCCTACGACGCGGCCGCCGCACTCGCCGGGCTCGGGCTCGAAGGCGAGCAGCTCATGCGCCGTCTCACCGATCTCGATCTCGAGCGCCTGCCCGCGGCCGGGCCGTTCGCCCGCGTGAACGCGCTGGTGCTCCGCGACGAGGGCGAGAGCTTTCGCGTCTACGTCCCGCAGGAGCTCGGCCACGATGTCGCGGTCGCCGTCCTCGACGCCGTCGCCGGGCTCGAGGAGACCTCGTGAAGGACATCTTCAAGGTGAGCCGGATGTGGCGGCCACGCGGCGAGCTCAAGCGCCGCTACGAGGTCGTGATCGTCGGCGGCGGCTCGCACGGGCTCGCGACGGCGTACTACCTCGCGAAGAGGCACGGAATCCGCGATGTGTGCATCCTCGAGAAGTCCTACATCGGCTCGGGCGCCTCGGGCCGGAACACGACCATCATCCGCGCGAACTACCGCACCCCCGAGGGTGCCGAGTTCTATCGCGAGAGCGTGGCGCTGTACGAACGCCTCTCGGCGGAGCTCGACTTCAACCTCATGTTCTCGCAGCACGGGCACTTGACCCTCGCGCACTCGGACCGGGGGATGGTCGTGTCGCAGGAGCGTGCGGAGGTGAACAAGCTCCTCGGCATCAAGTCCGAGGTCGTCGGGCCGGACCGGATCAAGGAGCTCTGCCCGCAGCTGGACCTTTCAGACAGACCCGCGTATCCAGTGCTAGGCGCGCTCTACCACCCGCCGGGCGGGATCATCCGCCACGACGCGGTGGTCTGGGCGTTCGCGCGCGGCGCCGACCGGCTCGGCGTCGAGATCCATCCCTACACGGAGGTCATCGGGCTCGACCGCGACGGAGACCGGATCACGGGGGTCGAGACGACGCGCGGCCGAATCGAGTGCGGCCAGGTCGTGAGCGCGACGGCCGGCTGGTCGTCGCTCGTCGCGGGGCTCGCCGACATGCGGCTCCCGATCACGACGCACATCCTGCAGGCCTTCGTGACCGAGCCGATGAAGCCGTTCCTGGACGTCGTCATCGTGTCGGGGCAGCTCCACGTGTACGTCTCGCAGACGGATCGCGGCGAGTTCCTCATCGGCGCCGAGATCGAGCCGTACACGACCTACAAGAGCACGGGGACGCTCTCCTTCCTCGAGTACTCGGCGCGCCACACGCTCGAGCTCTTCCCGCAGCTCGAGCGGGTGAAGGTGCTGCGCACCTGGACCGGCCTCTGCGACCTCTCGCCCGACTACAGCCCGATCCTCGGGAAGACCGAGATCGACAACTTCCACCTCTCGGCGGGCTGGGGGACGTACGGGTTCAAGGCGGCGCCGATCGTCGGCGTCACGCTCGCCGAGCTCGTCGCGTCCGGCCGGACACCCAACCTGATCGCCCCCTTCGCGCTCGAGCGCTTCCACACGGACCTGCTCGTGTCCGAGCTCGCTGCGGCGGCGGTGAGCCATTGACTCGAGGGGTGTGTAGGGGCGAGGCTTGCGTCGCCGTCGTCAAAGGAGTCCGATGAAGACCGAGATGACTTCCAGCCTCGAGATCGCTCAGGCCGCGACGCTCCGCCCGATCCTCGACGTCGCCGCCGACGCCGGCCTCGAGCCGGACGAGGTCGAGGCGTACGGCCGCTACAAGGCCAAGGTCGACCTCTCCGTGCTCGAACGCCTCGCCGGACGTCCGGACGCGAAGCTGATCAACGTGACCGCGATCACGCCGACTCCCGCGGGCGAGGGGAAAACGACGACGTCGGTCTCGCTCACGGAAGGGCTGGGCGTGCTCGGGCGGAAGCCGGTGCTCTGCCTCCGCGAGGCCTCTCTCGGCCCCGTGTTCGGCGTGAAGGGAGGCGCGGCGGGCGGCGGCTACGCCCAGGTCGTGCCGATGGAGGACCTGAACCTCCACTTCACCGGCGACCTGCATGCGATCACCGCGGCGAACAACCTGCTCGCTGCCATGATCGACGCCCATCTGCACAGCGGGAACGAGGCCGGGCTCGACCCGCTCGCGATCGCCTGGCGTCGCTGCATGGACATGAACGATCGCAACCTCCGGAACGTGGTCACCGGGCTCGGCGGCCGCCCGCACGGCGCGCCGCGGGAGACCGGGTTCGACATCACGGCGGCGAGCGAGATCATGGCCCTCGTCGCGGTCGCGCGCGACCTCCAGGACCTCCGGCAGCGGCTGGGCGCGATCACCGTCGGCCAGACCTACGACGGCGAGCCGGTCACCGCAGAAGACCTGCGCGCGGCGGGCTCGCTGGCGGTGCTCCTCAAGGACGCGATCAAGCCGAACCTCGTCCAGACGCTGGAAGGCCAGCCGGCCTTCGTCCACTGCGGCCCGTTTGCGAACATCGCGCACGGGAACAACTCGCTCGTCGCCGACCGGGTCGCCCTCAAGCTCGGGGACTATGTCGTCACCGAGTCGGGCTTCGCATCGGACATGGGGATGGAGAAGTTCTTCGACATCACCTGCCGGATCGGCGACCTGCGGCCGGACGCGGTCGTGCTCGTGGCGACGGTGCGCGCGCTCAAGCACCACGCGGGCGACCCCGACGGAGGTCTCGACGCCATCGAGGTCGGCGCCGAGAACCTCGCCCGCCACATCGGGATCGTGAACGGGTTCGGGCTGCAGGCGGTCGTCGCGGTCAACCGCTTTCCGACCGACACGGACGAGGAGCTCGAGGCCGTTCGCTCGCTCGCGCTCGAGCGCGGTGCCTACGCGGCGGAGGTCAACGAGGCTTTCGGGCGCGGAGGCGAGGGCGCGACCGCGCTCGCGGAGGCTGCGATCGACGCAGCCGACCAGCCGTCGGAGTTCGAGTTCGCCTACCCGCTCGACGCCCCGATCGCGGAGAAGATCGAGCTCATCGCGACGAAGGTGTACGGGGCGGACGGCGCCGAGCTTCTTCCGGCGGCGACGAAGAAGGCGGCCGAGCTCGACGGGGTGGGCCTCGGCGGCCTCCCGATCTGCATGGCCAAGACGCACCTCTCTCTGTCGCACGACCCCACACTCAGGAACGCGCCGACCGGCTTCACGGTGCCGGTCCGCGACCTCCGCCCGTACACGGGCGCGGGCTGGATCGTCGCGCTCTGCGGCGACATGATGACGATGCCCGGCCTCGGGAAGGCGCCCGCCGCGTTCGCGATCGACATCGACGAGAACGGGGAGACGGTCGGGCTCTTCTAGGTCTCGTGCCCTACGCGGGCTCGACCCGCACGCTGAAGCCCGCAGTCGAGACCCCGAGCGACGCCAGCGCGCGGTTCTGCCAGTCGGGGTCGCCGCCGATGCACGACGGGCACGCGCGGGCGGTCGAGCCCACGAGCGCGGGGTGCTCGACGTTGGTGCCGGGCGGCAGCTCCAGCTTTCCCCACGAGGCGCCGGAGATCAGTCCGTCGGCCTGCTGTCGTCTACAGATGATGCAGTGAAGATAGAGCCGAGACATGCGCCTCAGAGTACTTACCCCCACGGCCCGATGAAAGGGGCTTCGAGGTCGCTGTACAGGATGATCACGACGACGACGATGCAGACGAACGAGAGGATGAGCATGAAGGGCGTCAGCCACGACACGTGCTTCTGCATCCGTGGGAAGTCGATCTGCCTGTCTGCCATCTTCCGTTCCTCCCTCTAGGCTCCAGGGCCTGTCGCCGAGGCGGTCGGACGGTCGAGCGCCCCTGACGCCTTCAACGTGGCCGCCTGATGCCGGAGCTTGCGGCTCTCCAGCATCACGAAGCCGATGAAGGCGATGACCATGGCCGCGACACCAAGCGCCGTCATGATGTACGTGCCCGTCGAGTTGGCGCCGCCGAAGGTCCAGAAGTCGGCGATGTCCTCGCTCCACTCGTCGAACGGGAATGCGTCGAACATCGCCTAGCTCCTCTCTCCCGTGCCGACAGGGGTCGTGGGTCTCCCGTTCGTCTCCCAGTAGGCGTCGAGAAGCACCTCCGCCGAGTCGACTTCGCGCCCGTCGGGTTGGACGATGACCTCGGGCACGCGCTCGAACTCCGGGAAGAAGTCCATTCCGAACTCGGCCAGGTCGAGGCCTTCGAGCTCGACCTCGGCCGGCACGCGCAGGAGATTGAACTGCTTCAGGATCCAGCTCGCCACGTAGCCGGGGAGGAACGCGAGCGGAAGGAAGGCCATCATCCCCATGAGCTGTCCGCCGAACGACGACTCGATCTGGTTGATGCCGGTGGGATACCCGCCGGCGAAGATGCCGACGAGCAACACCCCGTAGTAGCCGCACACGCCGTGGACGGCGACTGCTCCCACCGCATCGTCGACCCGCAGCTTCTTCTCGATGTAGTTCCCGGCCCAGACCGCGACCATGCCACCGGAGATCGAGAGCAGGTACGCGAGCGACGGGTGGTACACGTCGGCACCTGCGGAGACCGAGATCACTCCGGCGAGGCCGCCGGACAAGGTCCAGAAGGGATCGCCCTTGCTCGCGAACCACCCGCCCGTGAAGCCGCCGGCGAAGCCGACGGTGATCACGAACGCGATCGCGCCCAGCGTGGTCGGGGACCCGTAGATGTTGAGCCAGCCGGGAAACACCGTCGACTGGATCACGAGACAGGCGGCATAGAAGCCGTAGAAGCCCGTGAAGATCAGCATCAACCCCATCAGCGTGAGGTGCACGTTGTGGCCGCGGAAGCTCCGCGCCAAGCCGTCCTTCGTGTACTTCCCGATTCTCGGCCCGAGGTTGAGGAGGACGCCGAGGGTGAACATTCCCGCGACGCCGTGCACGACCAGCGATGCGATCGAGTCGTGGAAGCCGTAGCGCGTCGTCAGCCAGCCGCCCGAGCTCCAGCCCCAGGCTGCGTCCATGATCCAGACGGCGGACCCGAGGATCGAGCCGAGGATGAGGAACGCGGAGAGCCGGACGCGCTCGATGAGGGCGCCGGACATGATCGACGCCGTCGTCCAGGAGAAGAGGAGGAAGGCCAGGAAGAACACTGCGCTGACGTGATCCGCAAGGTTGGGTCCCATCTGCGCCGCCCACGGGGCCGTTGCCCCGCAGAAGCCCTCGAACGCGTCCGGGCTGGCGTGACCCGACTTCGGCCAACCCTCCTGGAAGCAGCCGTAGATGTACCAGCCGAAGTAGTAGAACGTCGGCGTCACGACGGCGATGGTGAGGATGTTCTTCATCGCCGTCGACATGACGTTCTTGCGTCTCGAAGCCCCCGCCTCGTACGCCATGAAGCCGACGTGGATCAGCCACATGATGACGACGGTGAAGAAGTAGAACTGCTCGGTCAGGATCGCCGAGTCGAGGTCGATCCGAGTGATCTGCTCCTCTAGTTCGGGCGAGGCTTGGGCGAGCCAGGACGTGACGACCGACACAGTCATTCCTCCCTCGGGGGCGTGTCACCGCACATCGAACGTGTGCGGGGGACCGTATGAACCTGGCTTTCGCGTTGCCATGTCCGTGCGTGCTGACGTTGCAGCCGCCGGTATGTGCGCTCCCTACACAGGCGTACGGCCGAGAGGTCCTACCTAGGGTCGTGAGATCTGGCCGGTTGCGGCGTCGATCAGGAAGCTCTCTATCCTCGTCGGCTGTCCACGCTCGTCGAGCTCCTTCGAGAGCACGACCCCCCAGTACGGACGGGGAGGGATCCCGCGCTGGATGAAGCGAGCCTGTGCGCAGCGCACGTCCGCGCACGGGACGAAGGAGGCGTTCTCCTTCGCGATCTCGATCGCCTCCTCGTTCGACACGTTCCTGCCGGCGGACGCGCACGTGCGCGCGGCGACAAGCGCGAGGCCGAGCACGAGTGCCAACAGCGCGAACCTGCCGAAGGTGCTGTCCCGCAATCCGCGCCGCGGCTTCGGCTCGGACGGCGGGCGGCCGTTACCCGCTGTTGGCGTTCCAGCGTCGGTAGAGGCCATACGCCCTGAGGAACAGGTAGCCGACGAAGTGCGTCATGAACACGAGCAGCAGCCACCAGATCCACCACGTGTAGTGCGGCGCCGGCTGCATCTCGCGGAGCTCGATGACGGTCAGGTAGAGCGCCACGGCGAGCGTCAGCAGGAGGAGGAGCGGGGCCGTGCCGAGCACGAGGAACACGAGCATGCGCCCATCCTCGCGGTGCAAGCTCGGCAGGGCAAGTCCGGGCGGTCGGGCGCTACGCGGCCAGACGTTCGTCCCGGTCCGTCGGCGTCGCCAGGAGGAATCGAATCCGATGCAGCTCCTCTCGGAGCCGACCCGCTTCGTCGCCGTAGAGCGGCGACGCGCCGTCCCAGAGCAGGCGCGAGGTCAGCGCGATTCCGCGGGCCTGGGCGCCGTCTGCGCGGAGGAGCGAGACGACGTCGCGCGCTTCCTGCTCTGTGTATATGAGCGAGCGCACTCCTGGCGGCGGCCTGTGTGCGGGGAGGATGCGGTACCAGTGCTTCGCGTCGCGCAGGAGGTGCTCGAGCGAGCGCGCCATGCGCTCGCGCTCCTTGCGCGAGGTCAGGCGCCGACGCTCGGAGTCGACGATCCGCAGGCCCAGCGAGGCGTCGTCGCCGGCCGCGATGAGCTCTCCCGCGATCTCGCGCGTTCGCCCGCGGAGGTAGGGGACTGCGAGGAGGAGTGCGAGCTGCACGATTGCGGCCGCCACGAGGACGACGGACGCGGAGGCCGTGCCGACCGCGAGGCCGACGACGGCGAACGCGAGCGGGAGCGACGTGATCAGGATCTGGACAGTGAGTGCGCGACGCCGTGCGAGCACTCGCACGAGCTCGTGACTCTCTCCGAGCACCGTCGCGGCCTCGGCCTCGTCGGCCTGCGGCGCGACGCGTGCGATCCGTGCGAGTGCGCGCACGGGTCCGAGTGTGACCTTGCCGTTCCGCATCGTGGCTCCTCGAGCCAGGGTAGATACCGAACTGTTAGGAACGGCTAAACCGCGGTGGCGAGAGTCGCTCGACCGGGATCGTGAGCGATCGGCGTTGTGGGTAAATCGGCACACAATCGGCGCAGAACCGTGTCCCACGCGTGCGCCATCGATCGCTACGCTCGAAGGCGGGTGGAGGGTGGTCAGACACCCCACCCAGGGTGGGGAGCGTGGGGAGCGCTCAGCTCCAGGGGTACGGAGAGCTCGAAACCGGGTGGAGGTCGCCGGTCTCGAAGCGCTCGAAGCGGAACGGGTACAGAAGCTGCGAGTGGTCGCCGAGGAGAACGCTCGCGACCTCCTTCCCGACGCCGATCATCTTGTACCCGTGGTTCGAGTCGAGAATCGCGTACAGGTTCGGCCGGAAGTAGTCGAAGACCGGGAAGTTGTCCGCCGTGAACGCGCCCACGCCTCCCGAGCGGGCGACCTTGTACAGCGGCCGGCAGCCCTCGAACCGTGACATCGAATGCGACAGCGCCGCGCAGAAGAGGTCGGGGAAGCCGGGGTCGATGTCGGTCGTCTGCGGGTACGGGTCGAGCTCGACGTCGCCGTCCACGACGAGCGGAGACGCCCCGCCCTGCACCGAGTGGCGATCGCGCTTGAAGTAGATCCCCCAGAGCTCGTCGGTGACGAGGTCCCCGTCGTCGGTGTAGAGCGGTGCGTCGGTGTCGAGGTGGATCACGGGTGGCGGCCCGCCGTCGGCGGTCGCGAAGACGAGCGGGTCGATCGCGACCTCGCCCTCCTGGAGGTTCCAGTACGTCCACATCGGCCGGTCGCGGACGACGTCGCCCGAGGGTGTATGCACGTCGATCGTCTCCGGCTGCCCGAGCATCTGCCAGAACTGCCTGGCCCAGGGGCCCGGCGCGACGACGACCTGCTCGCCGACCTCGACGTTTCCCTCGGAGGTCTCGACGGCCGTGACCGAGCCGTCCGAGCCTTCCTCGAAGCCGGTGACCTCGACTCCCGAGAGGACGAAGACGCCCTCCTCGCTGCACTTGCCGTGGAGGCCCTCGACCGAGTCCATGTTGAAGGCGAAGCCGCCCTGGTGCTCGTGCAGGCAGACGGTGACACCCTGCGCGCGCCAGTCGGGGAAGAGCGCCTTCATGTGCGCGTCCACCTCCGCTTCGCCGACGATCAGCTCGGAGCGGTAGCCGATGCGCTCCTGGCGCGAGTACGTCTCCGATAGGTCCGCCTCCTGTACGGCCGCGCCGAGCGCGATGTACCCGACGGCGTTGTACGCGTACGCCTCCGGGTCGGACTCCCAGACCTCGACGCAGGCCTGCATGAGCTCGCTCATCGCGGGCTGGAAGTAGTTGTTGCGGACGACGCCGCACGCGATCCCGGAGGCGCCTGCGCCCGGGTGGGCCTTGTCCAGCACGACGATGTCCGCACCGGAGCCGAGCCCGCGCCCGCGAAGCTCCTGCGCGAGGTGGTACGCAGTCGAGAGTCCGTGGATCCCGGCTCCGACGACGACGTAGGAAGCGCGTCCCGGGACCTCTATGTCTATTGCCTCCTAGACAACCGCGTTGCGGACACGACGACGGAACGGTAGCAGGCGATCACGCGGACGATCAGCCCGGATTGTCCGTGCCGGGCAGCCATACGAGACAGGGCGCGGCGTTCTGCACCTTGCGGATCACGCGCCGATACCTGCGCGCCGACATCTGCGCGCCGTCGGGCCCCACGACGAGCAGCCCGACCTCGCGCTCGGCGGTGAAGTCGAGAAGTGCCTCGACCGTCCGCGTGGAGCGGAGGCAGATCCGCTCGACGCGCACCCCCAGGCCGTGCGCGAGCTCGGCAGGCGCGCGCAGTGACTCCTCGATTTCGGGTCGCGCGATGTAGTCGTAGCCCAGGCCCATCGAGCACGGCGAGAGCGTCGTCTCCACCGCGTTGACCACCAGGAGCGGCTGCCCGGTCTCGACGGAGGAGTCGACAGCGAAGCGCGTGGCGTCCACGGCCAGCGGAGCATCGAACGTCGCGAGCAGGACCGGCCGCGGCGCGGCGCGTGCATGCGAGCCCGTCGCCGTCCCGTCGGAGCGGACGCGGCTCGCGGGAGTGCTCATTCCGGACGCAGGTCCCATCGCGGCGCGTCGGCTGCGGCACGCCGGACTCGCCGCCGCCAGATCGGCATGTACAGGAACATCCACGCGAGCCCGACGATGAGCCCGAGGAAGAGGTAGCCGCTCTCGACGAACAGCACGAGCGGCACGAACACGACCAGCAGGACGACGCCGAACGCGACGATCTCGAGCTTGAAGCGGCGCATCCGCCGACGCCGACTCTCGTACTCCTCCACCGGTATCTGCGTCGTGTCGAACCGGCGGCTGCACTTCTCACACGTCCAGGTCTCCCCGTATGGCACCGCACCGCTCTCGCCGCACTCGCAGGTGATCGCGATGGGCGACGCAGCGGACATGGCCGCGATTGTACGAGGCGCGCGTCGTGCACGTGTCGTCCCCGCGGCAGGGAATGACGTGCCATTTGAATTCGTCGGGGCCGGGTGTTATAGGTCCCCCGCGCCAGACGGCGCCGCGACGCTCCCGGGAGGTTTGCTGTGGCTGAGGCAGTAGTCGAGGAACGCCATCTCCTCAAGAAGCTCCGCTGGTACGACGGGTTCGTGATCGCGCTCGCGACGCCGGGCTTCCTGCTCGGGTCGCTCGGGTACTCGGTCGGTGATATCGGCGGCTGGGGGTCCGTGCTCCTGTGGGGGATCTCCGCCGGGCTCGCGTTCTTCATCATGACCCTCTACGCCGAGATGGCGGCGATGTTCCCGGACAAGCCGGGCGGCTTCCCGCTCTACGCCCACGAGGCCTGGCGCAGGTACTTCACGCTCGTCGGCCCGGTCGTGACGTTCGGTTACTGGCTCGCCTGGTCGGTCGTGCTGGCGTTCCTCGGCGTCTTCAGTGGCCAGATCATCACCTCCGCCTGGTTCCCCGACGAGCCGTTCGGGAGCGCGTTCTTCGGGAGCTCCGAGGGCGAGGGCTACTTCTCGACGGGTGGTGCGGAGATCGGCCTCCCGCACCTGATCGCGATCGGGCTGATCCTGGCGGTGTGGCTGTTCAACATCCGCGGCGTTCGCGTCGCGGTCGGGTTCGGCTACCTCGCCGGTGCGCTGCTCATGATCCCGCTCTTCGTGTTCATGGTGCTGCCGTTCCTGAACGGGGACTTCGACAGCGCGAACCTCACGTGGGGGGCGCTCGACGGCACGGCCGGAACGGGCGACGAAGCGACCTCGGTCACGACCTGGGAGGTCGTGCGGTTATCGCTCGTCTGGCTCTGGATCATGGCCTGGTCGTCCTGGGGCGTCGATGCCTGCGCGACGTTCGCGCCCGAGTACAAGGACACGGTCAACGACACGAAGCTCGCGCTGCGATCGGCGTGCATCTTCACGATCGCCGTGTACACGCTGCTCCCCCTCGGGCTCGTCGGTGGCGTCGGCGAGGAGACGGTTGCGGCGTTCGACTACGTCGGCGCGCTCGAGACGCTGACGGGCTCGACCGCGCTCACGAACTTCTTCGTGATCGTCATCGTCGCGAGCTTCGTCATCTCGATGAACACCGCGACCGCCGACGGGTCACGCGCCCTCTACGGGATCGCCCGCGACGACATGACGGTCAAGCAGCTCTACCACCTCAACCGGTGGAGTGTGCCTGCACGGGCGATGACGCTCGACATGCTCGTGAACATCGGGTTCGTGCTGTTCATCGGGAACATCTTCGGAATCCTCGCGGCGAGCAACATCGGATACGTGCTCGCGCACTTCTTCGCGATTACGGGCTTCATCCTGCTGCGCAGAGACCGCCCCGACTGGCCGCGCCCGATCAAGCTCTCGCCGATCTGGGTCCCGATCGCGTGGGTGCTGGGGGCGATCACCTTCGTGCTCACGATCTTCGGCGTCGGCTGGTTCCAGACCGCCGCCGGCGGGTACGGCGGAACGACCGAGAAGATCATCGGCTTCGGCATTCTCGTCGTCGCGGTCTTGCTCTTCCTCTTCCGCAGGATCGTCCAGGACGGCGTGCGGCCTCAATGGCGCGAGGATGCGCCTGCGATTCCCGATGCACGCCAGGCGGCGCTGCTCGAGGAGGCCGCGCGTCCGGTCGCCTGATCGTCGTCACACGACCGGGAAGGGGCGGCTGCGGCCGCCCCTTCCCGTGTTGTGCGGCCAATGCGGCCCAACACAGACGTAGCGGCCCCTGCGGCTGGACCGCTACGTCTGGTCGGGGAGGGCTGGGGAGGCTCGGTACCGATCGGGTTGGGCGGTAACCGAGCACATCGCTTATAAAGCAGTTGCTACGGGTTGTCTTGCGAGCGAAAGCCGTGCTTAACTGAACATCGTGCCGATCCGCACGTTAGGGCTGCTTGGAGCGAGGCCCGATCCGAGAATCCGCCTCGCGCTACGCGCGTTGTCGGTCGCGCACGGGCGCGGCCCACGAATGCGGCTTCAGCCAGAGCGTCCGACAGCACAGCTTGCCGCGTGAGCACCGTGCGGCACACGGGCACGACCGGGCTCGACGAGCTCGACCGCGCCCTCGGCGGCCTCTATTGGGGGGACAACGTCGTGTGGGACGCCGAGGCGGGCGACGACGTCAGGCCCTTCTACGCCGCCGTCGCCGCGACGTCCCGGGCGTACGACGCCGCTGCGTACGTGACCTTGACCGCCGACCCCGAGGTCGTAGCGGCTGAGTTTCCCGGGTTCGAGGTCCTCGACGCGCGCCCGACCGGCGACCTCGCGCAGCCACGCCCGCTCCTCGATGCCTGCGGGCGCTGGTGCGCGCAACCCGGGCAGCGGCTGCTGCTCCTCGATTCGCTCGATGCGATGAGCGACCGATGGGGCTCGGAGATGGCCGGCCGCTTCTTCGTGCGCGGCTGCCCCATGCTGCTGGGACTGGGCGCGGTCGCGTTCTGGTCGTTGACGACGTCGCGGCATCCCGCGGCGGTTCGGCGGGAGATCGAGGACGTGACGCAATGCGTGGTCAGCCTGGGCGACGGTCGCCTGCGCATCATCAAAGCCGAGGGTCGGCGAGCCGGTGTCGAAGGCAGCGTGTTCCGCTACCACGTCGAGCACGGACTGCCTGTGCTCGAGCCCGCGCCGGCGGCTGCGCGGCTCGGAGCCGCGCTCCGCGACCTCCGGCGGACGCGGCGGCTGTCGCAGGCCGACGTCGCGCGGCTCGCCGGGGTCTCTCCGAGCGCGATCTCGCAGGCCGAGCGAGGCAGGCGCGGATTGTCGCTCGAGACGTTGCTCGACCTCACGTCGCGCCTCAACATCACGCTCGACGAGCTACTGCGCGGGCAGGAGGCGCCCGGGTACCGCCTCGCCCGCCGTGACGACCCACGGCAGGCCGCCGTCGACGTGCCGGTGCCGCTCCTCGACGATCCGGCCACGGGGCTCAGGGCGTACGTCCTCCGACTGACTCCCGGCGCCCGCGCCGCGCCGACCTTCCCGCACAAGGGCGTCGAGCTCGTCGCCGTCGCGTCCGGCCTCGTGCAGGTCGTGCTCGCCACCGGAAGGCCGGTCCTGCGGCCGGGTGAGGCGCTTATCGCCGATCGGAGCGGCGTCTCCGCCTGGCGGAACCTCACGGACAGCGACGCGCTCGTGTTCTGGGTTCTGCACGACGAGAGCGTCGACCGCTCGCACGCTCAGTCGGAGTAGGTTCTACAGCCGATGCACGAGCCCGTTCCCCCAGAGGAGTTCGAGGTCGCGATCGAGACCGCGATCTCCGCGCCGGAAGCGTTCGGCGCGTCGTTTGACGCCGCGCCCGCGGCGGAGGCGCTCGAGCTCGGCGCCGGGCTGGAGGGCGACCCAGCGATCGCCTTCCGCCGGACGCTCGGCATGTTCGCGACGGGCGTGACGATCATCACGGCGCGCTCCGGGGAGCAGGTGCACGGAATGACCGCGAACGCGTTCATGTCCGTGTCGCTGCGGCCGCCGCTCGTGCTCGTCTCGGTCGACCGGCGTGCTCGCATGTCGAACCTGCTCCATGAGGGCGTGCACTTCGGCATCAACGTGCTCGAGGCCGGGCAGGCCTCGTTGTCGGATCACTTCGCGGGCCGCGCGGCCGAAGACGCCGAGGAACCGCGCTTCGAGGTCGTCCATGCGACGCCGCTCGTCGAGGGCGCGCTCGCACATCTCGTCGCGCGCGTCGTCCGGTCGTACTGGGGCGGCGACCACTCACTCTTCCTCGGCCAGGTCGAGTACGCGCATTACGGCGACGGCCAGCCGTTGCTCTTCCACGGCGGGCGCTACGAGCGGCTCGTGCGTGACCCCCGCGACTTCCCGCTGCTTCCCCAGGAGCTCCTGGAGCCGATTCTCGCGCTCGGGACGGAACGCGAGTACGCGGACGGCGAGGCGATCATGCGGCGTGGCGAGCCCGGGGACGAGCTCCTGCTCGTCGTCGAGGGAACCGTGAGCGTCGAGCGGCCGGGGCGGAGCCTGACACTCGGCGCCGGCGACCTCATCGGCGAGATCGAGGTCCTCGACCCGGTCGGTGCGCGCATTGCAGACATTCATGCGATCGGGCCCGTGCGCTGCATCGCGGTCGCACGCGAGAGCCTGATCGCCGCGCTCGAAGCAGACCCACGCGCTGCGGTCGGCCTGATCGAGGTGCTCGCGGCGCGGTTCCGCGAGACGGCCTGACCCCGAGCATGCGCACGGCGCTCCTCGGTCTCGGGGTCGGGCTCGCGCTCGCCGACTCGTCGATCGTGACGCTCGCGCTCCCCCAGATCCTCGGCGAGTTCGACGTGAGCATCACGACCGTCGCGTGGGTGCTCACGTCCTTCAACCTCGTGCTCGCCGTGCTCGCCGTTCCTGCTGCCTACGTGGCGCGGCGGAGGCCGCGGGAGGCGTTCGCGGCCGGCGTCGTCGTCTTCGCGGGGGCGTCGCTCGCGTGCGGGCTCGCGCCGACCTTCGAGCTGCTGCTCGGCGGGCGTTGCGCTCAGGCCGTCGGCGCGGCCTTGATCGTGACCGCGGCGCTCGACCTGCTCTCGGAGACGCTCGGAGGTGAAGAGCGCGCCGTCGGCGTCTGGGTGACGGCGGGCATCGTCGGCGCCGCGCTCGGGCCTGCTGCCGGAGGCGTGCTCACACAGGTGTTCGGCTGGGAGTCGATCTTTCTCGTGCAGGTGCCGGTGGCGCTCGTCCTGCTCGCGGCGCTGCGCGGGCTCGAGGGGAAGCCGGTCGCTGCGCCCGCCGGCCGTCCGCGGCTCCTGGCGAACCTCGCGCTGCTCTTCGTCTCCGGCGGCCTCGTCGCCGCGCTCTTCCTCATCGTGTTGCTGCTCGTCGACGGCTGGGGGATGTCGCCGGCGGCGGCCGGGCTCGTGGTCACCGTGATGCCGGCGGCCGCGATCGTCGTCGCCCGCTTCCGGCCGCGGTCGCTGGGCGTCCGCACAGGTGTCGCGTGCGGAGTGATCCTCGTCGCGGGTGGGCTCGCCGCGCTCGCATTCATGCCGCGCGCGGGGTGGGCGTTGACGATCCCGCCGCAGGTACTCGTCGGCGCGGGGCTGGGCCTCGCGCTCACCGGCCTCACCGGGCTCGCCTTCGAGGGCCGCGCCGACCAGGTCGTGCACGGAGGCTGGACGCTCGCCGCGCGCCACGCCGGGGTCGTCCTCGGCCTGGTTCTGCTGGCGCCGGTGCTGACGACCGCGCTCGAGGAGAGCCGGGAGGAGGCGATCCACGCGGGCGCCGCAGTGGTGCTCGACAGCCGGATTCCGCCGCTCGACAAGCTTCGGGTCGCGCAGGACGTTCTCGACGAGGTCGCACGGGCAAACGACGCGGGCGAGCTGCCCGACGTCGAGCGGGCGTTCGAGGATCGGCCGGACGAAGAGGAGTGGAGCGAGCTTGTCTCCGGGCTCCAGGAGCAGCTCGACCGTGCGATAACGAATGCGTTCTCGGGCCCGTTCCTGCTTGCGGGGGCGCTCGCACTCGCCGCGCTCGTTCCACTCCTCCTCATGCGCAGGACGACCGCGTGAGGCGCGCGCTCCCGCTGCTCGTTGCGCTGGGGCTCGTCGCGGCCGTGCTCGTCCCCTATCTCGCCTTCGGCGGCGCGTCGTTCGAGCCGACTCCGGTCGCGGACCCGTGTGTCGTCCGCGAGTGGCGCGATCCCGGCGACCCGGCGGAGGCTCTCGAGCAGATCGCACTGTCGGCGCTCGACGGAGCCGCCTGCGAGCTCGGCGTCTCACGCGAGGATCTCGTCCTCGCCGTGCGGAGCGAGGAAGCGCTCGACGACTTCGCGGACGAGCAGGAGATCTCGCGCGCCGACGCCGAGCAGGCGGTTCGCGACGGTCTGATGCGCGCGGTGGACGACGCCGAGGAGGCGGGCGTGATCGGCGACACGGTCGCCTCGCTCGCGCGACGAGTGGTCGAGACGGTGCCGCCGTGGCTCGTGCTCGAGACGCTAGAGAACCTCGAGTTCCTGCTGCCGGACTAGTCGAGCGACGGCAGCTCGGCGAGCCAGGGCGTGCGGTAGCCGGACTCGTCCCACACGACCGGGAAGAAGGACTCGTCGAGCGCGAGATCGCCGTGCCGGCGGTAGCGCGAGTAGGTGACGTCGACGTTCGTCTCGTGGAAGCGCGCCTCGACCGGGACGAGGTGCGAGACGAGTGCCATCCGCGCGACCGAGCCACTGGTGTTCGGCGCCGAGCCGTGCCACGTGAGCCCGTGGTGGAAGGAGCCGCCGCCGGCCGTGACGACGACCGGGACCGTCTCCGGCTCCGACCCGTCCGGAGCCGCTGCTCGCGCCCCCGCGAGCCAGTCGTCCGGCGCGTGGAACTCCGTGCGCGCGGGCGGCGACTTCGGCCACGCATGCGAGCCGCGCACGAACTCGAGTGGGCCGGCGCCGGCCTCCGTGTCGTGGAGCGAGACCCAGCACGTGATCATCTCCGGCGGCACGAGGTAGTCCGCGTACGAGGAGTCCTGGTGGAAGCCGATCGCCTTCGTCCCCGGCGGCTTCCAGAGCACGTTGTCCTGGAGGATGCGCACGCCGCGGTAGCCCATGAGCTGCGCGGCCAGGCGGCCGGTCCGCTCGGACAACACCTGCGCCGCGACGACGGTGTCCGACTTCCACGCGTTGCAGAGCTGCCGCGTGCGGTCCTCCGGGTCGCGTCCGGGCACCCAGTTCACCTCGTCGGGTCGGATCCCCGTCTCGTACTCGCCGTCGAAGAGGCGGAGGTAGCGCTCGCGCAGAGGGTCGAGCGCGCCATCGGGGACGAGGCCCTCCTCGACGACGAGGAAGCCGTCGCGCCGGAACGCCTCGACCTGCTCGGGGGCGAACGACTCGATCAGGACCGCGGCCGCGTCTTCTCGGGGTCGTAGAACGGGATCCGCACCACCGTCGCCGGGATCCGCTTCTGGAGGCCGTCCAGCTTGCCGACCTCGACTTTCGTCCCGAGCTCGGAGTACTGCACCGCCATGCGGCAGAGTGCGACGTTCACCTTGAGGACCGGGCTCCGCGTCCCGCTCGTGACCACGCCGACGCGTTGACGGCCGACATAGACCTCGTCTCCGTGGCCGGCGGTCTCGTTCCCGCCGAGCTCCAGCCCGACCAGCACGCGCTGCGGATGTGCCTTCCGCTCCTCGAGCGCGGCCCGGCCGACGAAGTCCTCGTCCGTCCCGAGGTCGACCGTGAAGCCGATGCCCGCCTCGAACGGGTCGACCTGGTCGTCGAACTCGTACCCGGCGAAGATCAAGCCCGACTCGATGCGGAGGATGTCGAGCGCCTCGAGACCGAGTGGCGTCAGGCCGTGCTCCTGCCCCGCCTCCCAGATCGCGTCCCATACCGCAGGCCCGTCCGAAGGGTGACACCAGACCTCGTACCCGAGCTCGCCGGTGTAGCCGGTGCGCGAGACGACGATCGGGATCCCGTCGTACGTCCCGATCCGCCCGACCGTGAACCGGAACCAGCGGAGGTCCCCGAGCGAGGTCTGCGCGGGCGGCGTCCACACGATCTTGTCGAGCAGCTCCCTGCTCTCAGGGCCTTGGACGGCGACGTTGTGCAGCTGGTCGGTCGAGGGCTTGATCCAGACCTTGAGCTCGTGGCGGTCGGCGAGCTCCTTCAGCCAGATGCCGTCGTACTCGTCGCCGCCGACGAAGCGGAAGTTGTCCTGCCCGAGCCGATAGACGGTCGCGTCGTCGATCATCCCGCCGGTCTCGTTGCAGACCGCGGTGTACGTGACCTGGCCGACCGAGAGCCGCCGCGCGTCGCGCGTGATCGCGCGCTGGATCAGCGTCTCCGCATCCGGTCCGAGGACCTCCCACTTGCGGAGCGGGGACAGGTCCATGATCGCTAGCCTTCTCGCGGCACGCCCAGTACTCGGCGATCGCGCCCTCGTTGTCGAAGCAGTGCGGCAACCAGTAGCCGCGGTACTCCGAAAAGCTCTTCGTCAGCTCGCTCGTGCGCGGGTGGAACGAGGTCTCTCGCGTGAGGACCGGCTCGGCGTCGGCGGTCACGCGGCGCGCGATGGCGACCGAGAAGGAGTTGTCCGGCGCGTACACCCGCACGTGCGCCGGCGTGATCTGCCAGCCGTTTGCTGGATCGATGTCGTCCGGGCACGCGGAAGACGCGCAGACCAGGTCGGTCATCGCGCGCAGGAGCACGTAGTCGCCGGGGCGCGACCACGGCTCGTCCATGACGAAGATCATGTTCGCGTCGAATCCGGTGTTGTAGAAGAAGTTGAGTGCCTCCCAGCCCTTGCGCGGCGCGATCTCGTACGGCGCCACCTGCCCGTTGAAGTTCTCCGAGCAGTTGACGTGGCCCGGGTAGCCCATGTCCTCGTAGTACTTGGCGGTGCAGGCGAGGGCGAAGGTGTCGTGGCGTCCGACCGTGTCGCGCACGACCTCCACGAGCGGGTCCATGTCGACGTCGTAGAACTTCCCCTGGAGGCCCGGCTGCGGGTACGCCTGGCCCATGAGGCTCCGCGTCGTCGTCGCATCGAGGCCGCGCTCGAGCCCTCTCTCCAGCTTCTGTCGGTGAAAGGCCAGGAAGTCCGAGCACTGCTTCCCCTCCACGTCGATCACCTGGATGAACTCGCCCGCTCGCACCTCGTACGCGAGCGCGGTCGCGGCGTCGACGCGGACGTCGAGGCGGGGCTCGGCGAGGGGTGGAGGGAGCTCGTCCTGCTCGTAGGCGCGCGGAGTGGTCCGTCGCACCTCGACGAGGAGCTCGGAGGGGGGCGGTGCGCCGTCGACGATTCGCCCACCCGGGGCGGCGACCACCACCGTCACCGCACGGTCCGCTCGGAATGCCTGCGACGAGCCGGGAGGCGACCACTCGCCGAAGAGGCGCACGGCCGACGCCTCAGCCGGATCGAGGCCGCGTGCGGCGAGCTCCTGCCAGAGCAAGGAGCCGTCACGATCGCGTAGCGCGTCGCGGATCACCGTCGCGGGTGCGTCGGCCGTCGCGCCGAGCGCGGCCGCGTCGTCGCGCGCGCCCGGGTCGAGCACCGTGATCTCTGCCACTTGCCCGCCGTCCCTGTCCACGACCGTCAGCCGCTCGTCCGGCCCGAGCGCGAGCAGGGTCGCCCCTCCCGGACGGACGAGATACGTCTCGAGGAACGGGTCCTCCGGCAGCAGCCCCCGGGTCAGGGCGGGGAGGCTCACCTCACGCGCCGGCGGCCGGCGCCTTGGCCTCCATCTCGGACGCCTCGGCCACGAGCTTCTCGGCCAGCTCGCGTTTGCCGTCCGCGTCGAGCTTCTTGACCTCGTTCTCGACCGCGCGGCGGTTGTACGTCTGGTTCCAGTAGTCGAGCGAGTCGAAGCCGAGCAGCACGGCCTTGCCGACGAACTGCCTGAGCACCTCGTTCGTCGGCCCCATGACCCAGCCGGCCTTCCCGTCACGGAGATAGCGCTCGAGCTCCATGTCCCGCTTGTAGCCGGAGCCGCCGCACGCGTGGAGCATCTTGTCCACGGTGTGCGCGACGTTCTTGGCGGCGATGAACTTGATCTGCCAGGCCCAGTGGAGGAAGTCGGCGCGCGCGAACTCGCCCGGCGCGAGCACCTTCGTGTTGTTGTCCGTCGCCTTGTCCATCGCGTCGGCCACCGAGTACGTGAAGGCGCGGGCGGCATTCGTGTCCATGACCGCCTCGCCGACGTAGTCCTGGATCGTGGGGTAGTCGGCGACGCGGAGCCCGACGTCGACATGGCGCTTGCGGGTCGTGTGCCGCTTCGCGATGTCGATCGTGCCGAGCGCGATCCCGTTCCAGACCGAGGACGAGCCGATCAGGAACCACGGGTCGACGGACTCGTCGTTCGACGCCGCGCCGTCGCCCTCCGGGCCGACGAGCTGCTCCGCGGGGACGTCGACGTTCGGCACCTCGAGCGGGCCGGACTGGTTGCCGCGGAGGCCGAGCGCGTCCCAGAGCGACGGCTGCGACTCGACGTCCTCGCCGTCGATGACGAAGACCGAGAGGTCGTCGTACCCGGAGAAGTCGGGGCTCGTCGTCTGCACGACGTAGAAGTCGGCGAAGCCGGCTGACGTCGTCCACGACGCCTTCTTGCGCACGTTGTAGCCGCCGTTCGAGCGCTCGGCGCCCGAGGAGATCGGGTACCAGAAGTGCGAGCCGGTCTCCGGATCGGAGTAGGAGAGGGTGCCGATCTTCCCCTCGTTGAGCGGCCTGATGTACCGGTCGATCAGCTCCGGCGTCGGGCGCAGCATGATCGTGTTCACCGCGCCGACGTGCATCACGTAACACATCGCCGTCGACGCGCAGCCGTAGCGCGCGATCGTCTCGCAGACCATCCCGTAGGCGACGTGGTTCTCGCCGAGGCCGCCGTACTCCTCGGGCACGGTGAGCGCGAGGAACCCGTGCTCGCCGAGCAGCTCGAGGTTGCGCCGCGGGAAGAGGAGCTCGTCGTCCGAGCGCTTCGCGTTCGTGCGCAGCTCCTTCTCGCAGAGCTCGATCAGGAGTGCGCGGAGCTCCTTCTGGCGGTCGGTGTAGAACCAGTCGGGGTCCCACTCGTAGCCGAGCCCCCAGAAGGGCTCGGAGCCCCACATCTTCTCGGACATGCCCACCTCCGGTGCGGCGTCGCTGGCGGGGTCATCGTAGAGCGTGGCCGGACGCGCGAGCAAGCAGGCACCTCACCACGACGCCCGCCGACCGGGCCTCGTCGCCCTCTCTGACCCCTGCGCTTGCCGTCGCCTATGATTCTCCCGGCGTAACACGTCGGCGCCGACGACCAAGGAGCGGAGATGCGCCCAGCGTTCATGTCCATCGAAAAGGGCTTCTCGACCTATTCGGAGGGTATGGCGCGTGGCACGGAAAACGCTGAACTTGGGAATCCTGGCGCATGTAGACGCCGGTAAGACGACACTCACAGAGCGGCTGCTGCACGCCGCGGGCGTCATCGACGAGATCGGCAGCGTCGACAAGGGCACGACCCAGACCGATTCGCTGGCGCTCGAACGACAGCGCGGCATCACCATCAAGTCGGCGGTCGTGTCGTTCGCGATCGACGGCGTGAAGATCAACCTGATCGACACGCCAGGTCACCCCGACTTCATCGCCGAGGTCGAGCGGGTGTTGGGCGTCCTCGATGGCGCCGTGCTCGTGGTCTCAGCCGTCGAGGGCGTGCAGCCGCAGACCCGTGTGTTGATGCGGGCACTACGGCGTCTGCAGGTGCCGACGCTCATATTCGTGAACAAGATCGACCGCGCGGGCGCGGACGACGAGCGTGTGTTGCGGGCGATCTCCGAGCGCCTGACGCCGGCGATCGTCCCCCTCGGATCCGTGCGTGACCCCGGTACGCGTGAGGCCGCCTTCACGCCGTGGGGCGCAGGCGACGCCGACTTCGCGGCCGGGCTGGCATCCATTCTGGCCGAATCCGACGACAGGCTCCTGGCGGCCTTCGTCGACGACGAGAGCGTGCCGTACACCCGCCTCCGTGCGGATCTCGTCGCCCAGACCGAGCAGGTGCTCGTCCATCCGGTGCTCTTCGGCTCGGCTCTGACGGGAGCCGGAGTCGATTCGGTCCTGGCCGGCATCGCCGAGCTGCTGCCGGCTGCCGCGACCGATGCCGATGGCCCCGTCTCGGGCGCCGTCTTCAAGATCGAACGGGGCACTGCCGGAGAGAAGATCGCCTACGTCCGGATGTTCTCGGGGACCGTCAGAACCCGCGATCGGCTGTGCTTCGGTCCGGGGCTCGAGGGCAAGGTGACGGCGATCAGCGTCTTCGATCACGGGTCCGCCGAGGGGCGAGCAGCCGTCGCCGCCGGAGAGATCGGCAAGCTCTGGGGGCTCGGCGAGGTCCGGATCGGCGACCGGATCGGCCAGGCGGGCACGGTCGCGACGGGGCACCAGTTCGCTCCGCCGACCCTCGAGTCAGCGGTCGCTGCCAGCGATCCTGAAGACGAGGGTGCGCTTCGCGTCGCCCTTGCCGAGCTCGCCGAGCAGGACCCGCTGATCAACGTCCGCCAGTCGGACGCGCTTCACGAGGTCTCGGTCTCGCTCTACGGCGAGGTGCAGAAGGAAGTCATCCAGGCGACGCTGGCAGGCGACTACGGCATCGACGTCGCGTTCCGCGAGACGACGACGATCTGCGTCGAGAGGCCGGCCGCAGCCGGCGAGGCCGTCGAGCTCCTGCACGGGGAGTCGAATCCGTTCCTTGCCACGATCGGGCTGCGCATCGAGCCTGCCCCTCACGGCTCGGGAATCGACTTCCGGACGGAGGTCGAGACTCGCACGATCCCGCTGTACCTGTACAAGACCGCGGCGAGCTTCACCGAGCACATGGGCCAGTACGTCCGCGAGACGCTCCGGGAAGGCCTCTTCGGTTGGCAGGTCACGGACTGCGCGGTGACGATGACGAGGTGCCTGTACAGCGTCCCGGACGGGCCTCCGTCGAGGCGGGGCCCGCTGAGCACTGCTGCGGACTTCCGAAAGCTCACACCGCTGGTTCTCATGCGGGCGCTCGAGCGGGCCGGAAGCGTGGTCTGCGAACCGGTCCTCCGAGCCAGGCTCGAGGTGCCGGTGGGGACGGTCGGTGCGGTTCTGGGCCTCCTCGGACGGCTCGGCGCCGTCGTGCAAGCGCCGTCGGCACTCGGTGAGCTCGCCACGATCGAGGGAGCGTTGCCCGCAGCTCGAGCTCAGGACCTTCGGCGACAGCTGCCGGCTCTGACGGCCGGCGAAGGCGTCCTCGAGTCCGACTTCGGCGGGTACGAGGCGGTGAGCGGCGCGCCCCCGACGCGGCGGCGAACGACGCCGAACCCGCTCAACCGCGAGGAGTACCTGATGCACCTCGCACGCCGGGCGACCGGCCCGGCCGGCGGGGTGCGCGCGGCGAGCGACTGAGGTCGCTCAGTGCCCCGCCGGGCGTTCCCAGCCCTCGAGGACCGGGGCCTTCCAGTCCGTGCCGACGGTCTTCGAGCCCTCGACCCACGGGCCGAGCTCGGGCTGGGGGAACTTCGTGTGCTGCTCCTTCAGCTGGATCCCGTAGGAGTTCCCGGACTGGAGGTGCGTGACGAGCACCTTGCGCGCGATCTCGTTCTCACGGCCTGCCGGGATCTCGAAGTAGATCTTCAGGAAGGAGTTCGAGTAGCGGTCGAAGACCGCGGGCACGCCGTCCTCCTCCAGGAGCTCGATGTCCTCGAGCCAGTTCAGGTCCTCGCCTGGCGTGGCTGCGTCGAGGTTCACGCGCTCGATGAGGGACATGTCTTCCTGGTATGGGAACCGGTGCCCGGACAGGAACTCGGCGTCGAGCGACTTGATCTTCTCGGGCTCGGAGTAGGCGAGCTCGTGGTCGCTCATGGGGCGGTCTCCGGCCCATGAGCGGGGAGGGGTGTGGGGAACCGGGAGGTTCCCCACGCTCTCGAGAAGAAGGGGGCACGCGGGGGAAACCTGGTTTCCCCCGCGAACGCAAGGTGAAGGCGCGCGTTGCTCACTGCTCGACCGCCTCGAGATCGACCACCTCTCCCGGAATCGCGAGCTCCTCCTCCGCCTTGATCGCGAGCAGCCGCTTCACCTCGGCGAGGATCTCGTGCTCGGTCTGGCCGACGGTGTAGTTCGTCCCGGCCAGCGGAACCCGCGCCATCGCCGAGGCCTCGATCGTGAGCGCGGCGAGATCCTCGGGCTCGAGCGAGTGGACGTTCGTCTTTCCGCAAGCCCGCGCGAGCATCTGCAGCTCCATCGTCAGCGCCGTCAGGAAGTTGTAGACGCGCTCGGAGGCCTCCTCGACGACGAGCCGCTTGCGCAGCTCGGGATCCTGCGTCGTGATCCCGACCGGGCAGCGGCCGGTGTGACAGTGGTAGCACTGGCCCGCCGGGACGCCGACCGTGCCCTCGTAGTCGGTGACGCCCGGGATCTCCTTGTTGCAGTTCAACGCCATGAGCGCCGAATGCCCGAGTGCGACCGCCTTCGCGCCGAGCGCGAGGCACTTCGCCACGTCCGCGCCGTTCCGGATCCCTCCGGCGACGACGAGGTCGATCTCGTCCGCGAGGCCGACGTCTTCGAGCGCGCGTCGCGCCTCGGGGATGGCGGCCATGAGCGGGATCCCGGTCTCCTCGGTCGCGATGTGCGGGCCCGCTCCCGTGCCGCCTTCGGCCCCGTCCAGGTAGATGATGTCCGGCCCGCACTTGGCCGCCATGCGCACGTCGTCGTAGACGCGCGCGGCGCCGAGCTTGAGCTGGATCGGCACCTGGTAGTCGGTCGCCTCGCGGATCTCCTGGACCTTCAGCGAGAGATCGTCGGGGCCGAGCCAGTCCGGGTGCCGCGCCGGAGAGCGCTGGTCGATCCCGGCCGGGAGCGAGCGCATCTCCGCTACCTGCTCGGTGACCTTCTGGCCCATGAGGTGCCCGCCGAGCCCGACCTTGCAGCCCTGTCCGATGAAGAACTCGACACCGTCGGCGAGCATCAGGTGGTGCGGGTTGAACCCGTACCGCGACTGGATCACCTGGTAGTACCACTTCGTCGAGTAGTCGCGCTCGGGCGGGATCATCCCGCCCTCCCCCGAGCACGTGGCAGTACCGGCCATGGACGCGCCCTTCGCGAGCGCCATCTTCGCCTCGAGGGACAGGGCGCCGAAGGACATGCCGGTGATGTAGATCGGGATCTCGAGCTCGAGCGGCTTCTTCGCGAAGCGGGCGCCGAGCACGGTCTTCGTGTCGCACTTCTCGCGGTACCCCTCGATGACGAAGCGCGTGAGCGTGCCGGGGAGGAAGACGAGCTCGTCCCAGTGCGGCATCGGCTTGAAGATCGAGAAGCCGCGCATCCGATAGCGGCCGAGCTCGGCCTTCACATGGATGTCGTTGACGACCTCCGGCGTGAAGATACGGCTGCGGCCGAGGACGTTCTTCTGGGAGGGAGCGCTCTCGTCGGCCATTAGATGACGAGCTTCCTCTCCGCCGGCTCGAGCGAGTCGTAGTTGTAGAGCACCTTCCCGCAGACGAACTTCTGAAGCTCCGGCGGCGAGCCGAGGCCGTAGATCCGGAACTTGCGCTCGACGAGCTCGGTGTCCGCGTCCGTCCACTCACTCTCGACGCAGTCGATCCCGAGCGACTTGACCTTGCCGGCGACATAGATCGTCCCGTCGTACATCGAGTCGCCGAGTCCCGGGCCGACGTCGCCGCAGATGATGATCCGCCCGCGCTGCATCATGAACCCGGTCATCGAGCCGGCGGAGCCGCCGATGATGATCGTGCCGCCCTTCTGGTCGATCCCGGAGCGCGCGCCCACGCGGCCCTTCACGACGACGTCGCCGCCGCGGAGCGCCGCCCCGGTCAGCGAGCCCGCGTTCCCGTCGACGACCACGACGCCCGACATCATGTTCTCGCAGGCCGACCAGCCGACCCGTCCGGTGATGTGGATCTCGGGCCCGTCGATGAGCCCGCAGCCGAAGTAGCCGAGGCTGCCGTTGATCGCGATCTTGCAGCGCGTCAGGAGCCCGACCGCGAGCGAGTGCCGAGAGCCGGGGTTGTCGATCTCGACCTCGGTCACGCCCTCCTCGTACAGCAGCCGACGCAGTTCGAGGTTGATCGTCCGCGTGGTCAGGTCCTTCGCGTCGAACCGCGCCCGCCCGCCGTCGATCTCGGCGATCCGCGGCGCCTCCGCGAGCGGCTCCGCGAGCCCGCGTGCGTCGTAGGTGATCTTGCGTTCGCCTACCGCTGCCACACGAGGACCTCGCGCTCGTACGGGTCGTACGTGTCGATCTCGTGGTCGACGATCGCGCGGATCGCGATCTCCTCGGAGGCCAGTGCGACGAGGTCGTCCGACTCGTAGAGGACGAGCGGCTTCGCCGCGAGCTCGTCCTTCGCGACCCCGAGCTCGTCCTTCGTCACCGCGATGTACGTGAAGACGCCGTCGAGCTCGTCCAGAGACTTGTCCATCGCCTCCTTCAGGCTCGCGCCCTCGCCCATCTCCTGCGCTAGGTAGACGGCGATGATCTCGGAGTCGCACTCGGACATGAAGCGACGGCCGGCGCGCTCCAGGCGGCGGCGCCACATGAAGTAGTTCGTGAGCTGGCCGTTGTGGACGACCGCGACGTCCGAGTACGGGTAGGCCCAGTACGGGTGCGCGCCCGCGATGTCGACCTCGGACTCGGTCGCCATGCGCACGTGCCCGATCCCGTGGGTGCCCGTGAACTCGGAGAGCCCGTACTGGTCGTGGACGGTCGCGGCGTCGCCGAGGTCCTTCACGATCTCGAGCGAGCGCCCGAGCGACAGTACCTCCGCATCGGGAATGTCCTCGACGAAGTCCGCCAGCAGCTTGAGGTCGCCGTCGTACTCGAACGAGACGCGGAAAGCGTACGGCGTCTCCTCATCGACCTCGTCGATCCGCGCGCCGAGCTGGGCGAGTCGGGCCTCGACGATCGCGCGGTGCTTGCGGAGGCGCTCCTCGAACTCGAAGTCCCGCGGCGTGTTCGCGTCCGCGAGCTTGTAGCGCATCACCAGGTTTCCGTTCTCCGGGCTGCCGTAGAGCGCGTAGCCGGTCGAGTCCGGGCCGCGGTGCTTCATCGACTGGAGCATCCGCGTGATCTCGTCGCCGATCGGATGCTGCGTCCCGTCGCGGTAGATTATCCCTGCAATTCCGCACATTCGAGGCTCGTCCCTACGGCAGTACGTCGAGGTACTCGTCCATGTCCCAGTCGGAGACGGTGGCGCAATACCGCTCCCACTCGTCCCGCTTGTAGTGCATGAAGACACGGTACATCTCGTCCGGCAGCGCGCTCTTGACGACGTCGTCCTGCTCCAGCTCGGCCAACGCCTCTCCGAGCGTCATGGGCACGCGCTCGACCTCCTTGCCCCCCGCGATCGCCTCGTAGATGTTCCCCTCCTCGGGCGGCCCGGGGTCGAGCTTGCGCTCGATGCCGTCGTCCATGACCTTGATCAGGCCTGCGAGCGCGAGGTACGGGTTCACCGCGGAGTCGACCGAGCGGTACTCGAAACGATCCGGTGACGAGATCCTGAGCGCGGTCGTCCGGTTCTGGTAGCCCCAGTCGGCGAACACCGGCGCCCAGAACCCGGTCTCCCAGAAGCGTCGATACGAGTTCACGGTGGAGGCGGTCACGCAGGTGAGCGCGCGCAGGTGCTCGAGGATTCCGCCGACGGCATGGAGCCCGAGCTGGCTCGGCATGTGCATGTCGTCGGTGTCCGGGAGGAAGAGGTTCTCGTCGCCTCGCCAGAGGGAGATGTTCGTGTGACAGCCATTCGCGGACACGCCCATGAACGGCTTCGGCATGAAGCACGGGAACGCGCCCTCCTCGCGGCCGACCTGCTTCGCGATCTGGCGGAACGTCGAGAGATTGTCGGCCGTCTTCTCCGCGCGGTCGAACCCGAAGTTGAGCTCGATCTGGCCCGGCGCGTCCTCGTGGTCGCCCTGGATCATGTCGAGCCCGAGCTTCTCGCCGTAGTCGACCATCTTGTTGATGATCCGCTGGAGCTGCGAGAACTGGTCGATGTGGTAGCAGTAGGGCTTCGTCATGCCCTCGACGGAGGGCTCGCCGTCGGGTCCGAGCTTCAGCCACATCATCTCCGGCTCCATGCCCGCGCGCAGGTGCATCCCGGTGCGCTCCTCGAGCTCCTGCTGGATGCGACGCAGGTTGCCCCTGCAGTCTGATGTTAGGAAGGCGCCAGGCCCGTCGCGGTCCTCTCGGTTCCGGAAGCACGTGCACCAGACGCGCGCAATCTTCATGCCGTCTCCGTGGTCCCATGGCAGCACCTTGAACGTCTCCGGCTCCGGGATCCCGACAAGCTCCCACGCCTCGGGGCCGTAGCCGATGTAGTCGCCGTGGCGGTCGGTGAAGAGGTTCGCCGTCGATCCGTAGACGAGCTGAAAGCCCTTCTGCGCGATCGTCTCCCAGTGCTTTGCGGGAACGCCCTTGCCCATGATGCGCCCGGTCACGGAGATGAACTGGTAGTAGACGTACGTCACCTTTTCGTCCTTGATCCTCTGGCTGACTTCCTTGACGGCGTCGGCACGTCCATCCGCCTCGACGAACTGCTCCAGGTCGGTCGCCACCCCATCTCCTTTCTTCCGCGTGGCTGTCGTTCGTGCGGGAGCGTAGTCAGCGCGCGGCAGCGATGCACGCGGGTCGGCGAGGACGCCCAGACTTCCGCGGACGGCTAGCCTAGGTACGTGGCCGAGCAGCGAGCCGAGCAACTGACAACAGAGCAGCGAACCGCCCTCGAGGCCGAGCTCGCCGAGCTCGAGGGCCCCCGCCGTCGCGCGGCGATCGAGGCGATCGCCCGCGCGCGGGAGTTCGGCGACATCGCGGAGAACTTCGAGTACCACGCTGCAAAGAACGAGCAGGGTCTCTTGGAGGCCCGGATCACCAAGCTCAAGAACCGGCTCCACCACGCGGTCACGGTCGAGCACGTAACGGACGCGCACATCGGCGTCGGATCGATCGTCGAGGTCGAGGACGGGGACGGGGAGAAGCTGGAGATCACGATCTCGGCGGTGGGCGGTGTCTCGCCCGACTCGCCGCTCGGAAGCGCGCTCATGGGCGCCGGGGTCGGCGACGTCGTCGACGTCCAGGCGCCGAGCGGCGCGTGGAAGGCCCGCGTCGTCGGGATCCGCCGCGACTGATGCGCGCGGACACGCTCGAGCTGCTCGACTGGATCTCGCGCGAAGCTCGGTCTTACCCGGAAGCGATCGAGGTGTGGCAGACGCAGTGCCCGCGCCACTCGGTCTGGGAGGACGCGCTCGCGGACGGTCTCGTCCGGGTCGTGCGGAACGGCTCGGCGTCGCACGTAGCGCTCACGCCCGAGGGCGAGGCCGCGCTCGTCAGCGCCGCGCGTAGCTGACGAACGCGAAGGGGATCCCGTCGTCGCTGACATGGTCTTCACGGGACTCCTCCCGGAACGCATCCCGCTCCCAGTTCGGGAAGAACGTGTCCCCTTCGACCTCGAGGTCGATCTCCGTCAGCAGCAGCTCGTCGGCGAGCGGCAGCGCGGCCTCGAAGAGCTCCCCGCCTCCGATCACGGACACCCGACTCTCGCCGGCGAGCAGGCGTAGCGCGTCCTCGAGCGAGCCGGACCGCTCGGCGCCGTCGGCGGTCCAGCCGGGGTCACGCGTGAGCACGACGTTTCGTCGTCCGGGCAGCGGGCGGAAGCGATCGGGCAGCGATTCCCAGGTGCGCCGGCCCATGACCACGGGGTGCCCGATGGTCACCTCCCGAAAGTGCGCCATGTCCTCCGGGAGACGCCACGGCAGCCCGCCGTCGCGCCCGATGACCCCGTTCCGCGCGACGGCCGCGACGAGCGAGAGCCTCACACCGCGACTGGCGCCCGGATCCCCGGGTGGTGCTCGTAGCCGACGACCTCGAAGTCCTCGAACGCGTACTCGAAGATCGACGCCGGCCGCCGCAGCAGGCGGAGCGTGGGGAAGGGGAACGGCGTGCGCGCGAGCTGCGTCTCGACCTGCTCGCGGTGGTTGTCGTAGATGTGACAGTCGCCACCCGTCCACACGAGCTCGCCGACGTCGAGGTCGGTCTGCTGCGCGAGCATGTGCGTCAGGAGCGCGTAGCTCGCGATGTTGAACGGCACGCCGAGGAAGACGTCGGCACTCCGCTGGTAGACCTGGCAGCTCAGACGACCGCCCGCGACGTAGAGCTGGAAGAACGCGTGGCAGGGTGCGAGCGCCATCTCCGGGATCTCCGACACGTTCCACGCGCTGACGATGATCCGGCGCGAGTCGGGGTCCTCGCGGAGCAGGCGCACGGCCTCGGCGATCTGGTCGATCTGACCGCCGTCCGGCGTCGGCCAGCTCCGCCACTGGACGCCGTAGACCGGGCCGAGGTCGCCGCTCTCGTCCGCCCACTCGTCCCAGATCGTGACCCCGTCCTCCTGGAGCGAGCGCACGTTCCCCTCGCCGCGGAGGAACCAAAGCAGCTCTTTTGCGACCGACGGGAAGTGAACTTTCTTCGTGGTGACGAGCGGGAACCCGTTGGCGAGGTCGAAGCGCATCTGATACCCAAAGAGGCTCACGGTCCCCGTGCCCGTGCGGTCGCTTTTCTTCGTGCCGGTCGTGTACACGTGTCGCATGAAGTCCTCGTACGGGGAGCCGGTCACGTGACCGACGATAGCCGCTCGCCCGGCGGCCACCGCAGCATCCAGATCGTCTACGAGACGCACTCGACGAGCGTCGACAACGAGCGCGGCGTCGCGACCGGCTGGCTCGACGGCGAGCTCTCGGAGACGGGAAGGAAGCAGGCGCGCGAGCTCGGCGCGCGCCGGCGCGACGACGGTATCGCGGCCGTCCACTCCTCCGATCTCGGTCGCGCGGTCGAGACCGCCGAGATCGCGTTCGCAGGCTCCGGCATCCCCGTCAACCTCGACCGGCGCCTGCGCGAGTGCAACTACGGCGAGCTGAACGGGATGCCGAGCGCGCGCCTCCAGCAGGAGCTCCCGAGCCGAATCGACACGCCGTATCCCGGCGGCGAGAGCTACCGCGAGGTCGTCGAGCGCGTTCGGGAGTTCCTCGCCGAGCTTCCGCGCGAGCTCGAGGGCGAACGCGTCCTCCTCATCTCGCACGCGGCACCGCGCTGGGCGCTCCAGCACCTTCTCGCCGGCGAGCGGCTCGAGGACGTCGTGGTCGCGCCGTTCGATTGGCAGCCGGGCTGGGAGTTCGTCCTCGACCGCGCGTAACCGACGGCTCCCGCGCGGTGTATGAAGGCTGCTGTGACCGAGGCAGCGCTGAAGGCCGTGCCCGCGCCCCATCCCGACGAGGCCGACCTCGTCGAGCGTGCGCGCCGCGGGGACCACGACGCCTACGCCGCGCTCGTGCGAGAGCACGAGCAGGCCGCGTTCCGCGTCGCGTACGTGATCGTGCGCTCGGCCGCCGACGCCGAGGACGTGGCCCAGGAGGCATTCGTGAAGGCCTACCGAGCGCTCGGCCGGTTCCGGGCAGGCTCACCCTTCCGGCCGTGGCTCCTGCGGATCGTCGGCAACGAGGCGCGGAACCAGCGGCGGGCGGCGGGTCGCCGCGAGTTCCATCAGCGTCGGGCCGCCGTGCTCGAGCCGGTGCCGCCGTCCTCGGGGCCGGACGACGAGCTGGCGGAGCGTGAGAGCCGTCGTCGCGTGCTCGGCGCACTCGACCTCCTGCCCGAAGGCGAGCGGGTCGCCGTGGCCGCCCGCTACCTGGCGGGGCTGAGCGACGCGGAGACCGCAGCGGCGCTCGGGATTCCGCGGGCGACCGTGAAGATGCGCGCCTGGCGCGGCCTCAACCGGCTTCGCCGCGAGCTCGGAAGAGGAGCTTCGATGATCGAGCGCTACCTGCGCGAGTCCGCCGATGACTTGTTCCCGGAGACTCCGTCGCTCGCAGCGGCGGTGATCGGGCGTCTTCCGGCGCTACCCGACGAGACAACGAGTCGCCGCCGCCTGCCGAGGCGAGCCCTGGTCGTCGCCCTTGCCGCCCTCGCGCTCGTCGGCACCGCCATCGCCGCCTCGGTCCTCGACCTCGTGCCCGGTGTCCGCATCCAGCGAGTCGCTGAGCTCCCCGAGCTCGAGTACACGATGCCGCCGTTCGGCGAGGAGAAGACGGTCGAGGAGGTGCGGCGCGAGCTTCCCGTTCGAGCTCCTCCTCCTGGAAGGCGCCGGCGAGCCCGATCGCGTCCTCCTCGACCGCGCTCGCGACGGCCAACCGGTCGCGACCGTCGTCTACGGCGGCGACGGCAGCGTGCGGATGATTTTCACGCAGTGGCCCGCGAACTACGTGCTGTTCGACAAGTTCCTGACGCCTCATACGCGCACCGAGTACGTGGACGTCGACGGTGCGGAGGGGATCTGGATCGAAGGAGGGGATCACGCGGTCTTCTATCGCGGCCGCTCCGGGGCCGAGGGCCGGGTCGGCGGGTACACGACGGGCAACGTGCTCGTCTGGCATCGCGGCTCCGTCTCCTACCGGCTGGAGATCGGAGCCTCGCGCGAGCGCGCCCTCGAGCTCGCCGGGTCGCTGCGGTCCGTCGGGTAACCAGCTACCCGCCCCCGGTGTATCGAGGGCATGCGCGCGGCCCTGCTCCTCCCGGCCGCGGTCCTCGTGGCCACGGCGTGCACATCCGCCACCGCGTCGAGCAGTGAGCTCCGCGCACGTGTCTCGCCGACGCCGACCGCACTCGCGACGCGCTCGTGGACGCCCGCGATCAGGTTGACCGACAGTGGTCGTCCCGCGGCCGCCCGGCTGGCGCTGACGATTCGGAAAGGCGCCGTCGGTCGCGCGTTCCGTCCGCGGGTGCTCCGTCGCGGGTCGTATCGGGCCCGAATCGTCTTCCCGCCGATGGGCGCTGGTCGTGGAGCCTCCTCGCAGCGGGGAAGAGGCTCGCGCACGGGAGGATCTCCGTTTCGACGAGGGTCACGTTCGATCTCCCGTACGACCTCGCGGTCACACCTGACGGGACGATCCTCTTCCTCGATCGTTCTCGCGTGCTCGCGCTCGACCCGGGGGGCCGCGTCCGCGTTCACGCGCGCACACCGTCACGCGAGCTCATCGCCATGGAGCGCCTTTCCGACGGGACGCTGTTCGTCACCGACTTCCCGGGCAACCGGATCCTCCGCATCGACCCTTCCGGCCGAGTGAGCACCGTCGCGTCGGTGGAGGCGCCCGCGGACCTCGTCTCCGACGACTCGGGGACGACGCTCTGGGTCGCCTCCATCGCCGACGGTGTCGGAGTCTTCCGGGTCGATGTCGGATCCGGCCGGGTCGAGCCCTTCGCCGACCCCGAGAACCCGCACGGGATCGACCGCGACGCGAGCGGCGACTTCTACGTCCACGATGGCCATGCCGTGAGCCGGATCGACGGCGACACCGCAGTCGTGACGCCGTTCGCGAGCGTCGACGCTTTCAAGCTGCTCGTCGCGCCCGACGGATCCGTATACGGAGTCGAGGGAAGCCCGGCGGGCGGGCGGGTGGTCCGCATCGCCCTGAGCGGAGCCGTGACCGTCGTCGCGGGCACGGGCTCGCTCGCGCCGCATCGCGACGGCGCGGCGCTCGAGATCGGGATCCTCCCGAGCGGGGTGGCGCTCGCCGCCGACGGCGCGGTCCTCTTCACACAGGTTCAGCCGGTCCGGGCGCTCCGGCGGATCGACCCGGCCACCGGTCGCGTGACGACGCTCGCGCGCGGCCGCTAAGTGGAGAGCATGGGCTTCTTCGAGCCCTCTTCGACGATGAGCCAGCCGTCGAACCTGTCGAGAGGCCACGGTGCGTTCATCGGCACCGACGCGCTCCCGTCGTCGTGCGTGAGGAAGCTCCCGCAGATAGCGACCGCCCGGCCGTCTTGCGTCAGCCACAGCTGGTAGACGCGGTCGGTCGCGGACGGGGGAAGCCCCTCGACCTCGAGCTCCATCGGCCAGTTGCCCGCCCCGTCGAGCTCGTACACGACAATGGAGGCCGACGCATCCGCGGCGGACTCCGTCCCGGTCATCGGGACGACGAACTCGGTCGCGCGTCCTCGCGAGTCGTCGCCGACCGCGATGCCGAGCGCGAACGTGGCAACGGCGAGGGCTGCCGCGACCGCCAGAAGCACTCCCCGACGACGGCGACGGTGAGCGAGCGGAGCGACCGCCGCGTGTCGGCCGGCAGGTCGGGTGGCGGCCCGGCCTCGACGAGAAGATCGTGCACGCGCCGCAGCCGCTCGCGCTCGCGGTCGTCGAGGTCGGTCGCCGACGAGCGCTTCGAAGTCCGGCCCGCTCACCGCAGCTCGTCCTCGAGGGCGTCCGCGAGCCGCGCGAGCGCGCTCCGTGTCCGGGTCTTGACCGTCCCGAGCGGTATGTCGAGCACCTTTGCGATCTCGCTCTGCGAGAGCCCGCGCCAGTACGCGAGCTCGATCACGGGCCGTTCGTGCTTCGGGAGCACCTCGAGCGCGCGGTGCACGCGCCATGCCTGCCACGACGCCTCGGCGTGCTCGGCGGGGTCGGGCTCGCGGCCCGGCCCGTCGTCGAGCTCGGCCGCAGGCTCGGGCGTTCTCCGCAGCCCGTCGGTTATCGCGTTCCGCGCGACCGTGTACAGCCACGGCGCGCCGGCGCCCCGCTCTCGGTCGTACGTCCTGGCGGAGCGCCAGATGGCGACGAACGCCTCCTGCGAGGCGTCCTCCGCGCGACCCCGATCGCCGAGGCGGCGGAGCGCGAGGCCGAGGACGGCTCTGGCGTAGCGTCCGTACAGCTCCTCGAACGCGGTCCGGTCGCCACCGGCGATGCGCTCGATCAGCTCGCCGTCGCTCTGGGCTCCGTTACGCAAGTGTGGCACGTTCGCCACTCGAACTCGGGCCGAAACCGGGAGTGCGAGCGTCTCGGCCATGTCCTCACCTACGACCGGCCGGTGTTGCCGGTTTGCCATCGCATCTGCTCCGTCAGCGCGCGGATTCGAACCGAGACGCGACCGCGTCCCAGTTCACGACGTTCCACCAGGCGGCGAGATAGTCGGGCCGGCGGTTCTGGTAGTTGAGGTAATAGGCGTGCTCCCAGACGTCGATCCCGAGCAGCGGGACGTGGCCGTCCATGATCGGGGAGTCCTGGTTCGCGGTCGAGTACGCCTCCAGCGCGGAGCCGTTCCAGACGAGCCAGCTCCAGCCGCTGCCGAAGCGGGTCACGCCGTTCTGGGTCACCGTCTCCTTGAACGACGCGAAGTCGCCGAACGCGGAGCCGATGGCGTCGCCGAGCGCGCCGCCCGGCTCCCCGCCGCCGTCCGGGCCCATGATCTCCCAGAAGAGCGAGTGGTTCGCATGGCCGCCGGCGTTGTTGCGGACGGGCGTGCGCTTGTCCTCGGGCAGCTGGTCGAGGCTCTTCAGCACGTCCTCGACGGACGTGTCCGCCCAGTCCGTTCCTTCGAGCGCCTTGTTCGCATTGTCCACGTACGCCTGGTGGTGCTTGTCGTGATGGATCTCCATCGTGCGCGCATCGATGTGCGGCTCGAGCGCGCCGAAGTCGTAGGCGAGGTCGGGAACGCTGTACGCCATCTTCGGGCTCCTCTCGTCGGTGCTCTTAGCGGCCGGTCGAGTTCGAGGGGAAGGATATGCTCCGCGACGTTCCGCGAGACCGAGGAGCCCTCGATGACGACGACCTTCGTCGAGATCAGACCACGTGAGCTGAAGCCGTCGCTGCTCGAGCTCGACGGCATCTCACGCACGACCATGGACGCGCACTTCCGCCTCTACCAGGGGTACGTCGCGAAGCGGAACGAGATCCTCGGCCGGCTGGCCGAGGTCGACCTCGACGCCGGCAACCAGGTCTACTCGGACCTGCGCGCGCTCAAGGTCGATCTCACGTTCGCGGTCGGCGGCATCAAGAACCACGAGATCTACTTCGAGCACCTCGGCGGCGAGGGCGGCGATCCGAGCGGCGGCTTCGCCGGGCTCGTCGAGCGGGACTTCGGCTCCACCGGCGCCTGGCGCGCGGATCTCAAGGCGACCGGGATGGCGGCCCGCGGCTGGGCCTGGACGGCGTACGACTGGGACGAGGGCCGCCTCTTCAACTACATCGGCGACGCCCAGAACACGTTCCCTGTCTGGAACGCGACGCCGCTCGTCGGGCTCGACGTCTACGAGCACGCGTACTTCCTCGACTACCAGACCGATCGCGGCGCCTACATCGAGGCCTTCCTCCGGAACCTCGACTGGACCGTCGTGAACGGCTGGATCGCGTCCTACCGGATCCCGACGGACTAGCCGTGGTCGAGGGGCTCGCCGTGCTGGGCGGGTACCTCCTCGGCGCGCTCCCGTTCGGGTACTGGCTCCCGCTCGTCGTCCGCGGCGAGGACATCCGCACGCGGGGGAGCGGGAACATGGGGGCGACGAACGTCTTCCGGGTCTACGGGCGGCGTCTCGGGATCGCGGTCGCGCTTCTCGACATCGCGAAGGGCTTCGCAGCCGCGGCGCTCGGGCTCTGGGCCGGGGGCGCGCTCCTCGGAGTCCTCTGCGGCGCGGCCGCGATGGTCGGGCACGCGCGGCCGGTGTTCCTCCGCTTCGCGAAGGGCGGGAAGATGGTCGCGACGGCCGCCGGCGCCTTCCTCGCGCTCGCGCCGGTCGCGTTGCTCTGCTGCGTCGTGGTCTGGCTGCTCGTGTTCGTCGCCACGCGGTATGCGTCGCTCGCCTCGATCGTGACGGCGCTCGCCCTCGTCGGGCTCGTTCTGCTCTTCGGCTACGACTGGCCGGTCGTCGCGTTCGCGGCCGCGGGCACGGTCGCGATCGTCCTCCTCCACCGCCACAACCTGACCCGCCTCGCGCGCGGGACCGAGCACCGCTTCGAGCTGCGCCGCCCCCGGCGCGCCTAGCCGCTCAGTCCGAGAGCCAGGCGGCGAGCGTCGTCTGACGCGGGCCGGTTGTGCCGTTCGCCAGCTCAGCGCGCAGCTCGCCGGCCGTCCCGAAACGCTCGGCGACGACGTCGTGCGTGTGGATGGTCTCGAAGTTGACCTGCTTCGAGAGGAGGAAGTCGCCGTCGTCGAGAGTGGGGAGCGCTTCGAGCGCGTCCCGCAGCGAATGGCGCACCGAGTCCTCGACGAACCGCGGCTGAAGGTGCGCATGCTCGACGACGAACAGCTCGTCCGGCCGCTTGAGCAGGTCGTAGATCGGTGCGCTCATCGAGCGCTCGACCACGCCCACGAGCACCTCGGCGTCGAGGTCGTGCTCGGTCCCGACGAAGAGGCTCCCGCGTCCGCGCTGGTTGTGGGTCGCGACCGGGACGAGCTGGAAGATCTTCTCGATGTCTCCGGAGTCGAAGCCCGCCTCGAGCAGCCGCTCGTTCGCGCGGTTCCGGACGAGCCCCTGCGCGCACGGGCAGGCGTTGATGCCGTTCACCTCGACGCCGACGACGCGGCGCGCGCCGGCCTCGGACGCGGCTGCGATCCCGCAGAGCGTGACCATCTCCTGCGTCTTCATCTGGGTGACGGGGGTGAGCCGGTGGATCGGCCACTGCGCCCGGATCCAGACCTCGGCCGTGAGCGCTCCCTGGCGTTCGACCACCCGGCTTGCGATCTGCTCGGCGAGAGCCTCCACGAGCATTCCCTCGCGCTCGACGACGAGATCGATCGCCTCCTCGAAGAGCTCGGGGAAGCGCGACATGTGCACGCCCTTCTGGTCGGCGGCGAGGTCGACGGTGCAGTCGATGACCGCCGCCATGACCGTCTCCGCATCGCCCCGGCGGATGCGTACCGCCTTCTGCACACCACTGACGCCCGCGCGGGAGAGCGCGAGCGCGATCTCGGGCGTCGAGGCCTGGAGGTCCTCGTCGAGCCTGACGACGTCGGTCACGCGCTCACCGTACCAGCCGTCTCGTCCTGTGCCGGCGGCTTTGCGGCAGCTGCGGCAGGGGCTGGGGAAGAGGACGACCACGAGCGCGGCACCGAGGACGATTGCCACGGCTCGTCCCGCCTCCCCGCACTAGAGTCACGCGTAGCTCTTCGAGAGGAGGCAGGCGTGGCGAACTTCGACGATGACGTGGTCGTCCTCGGCTGGGGCTTCTGCGGAAGCGTCGCAGCGTTGCGGGCTGTGGAGAAGGGCTGAGAACAGCTGTGGAGCAAGAGGGCCACCCCCACGCGCAGCCGGCACCATCGACGCCCGCTACGCCGAGTCCGCTCGAGCTTCTCCGGAGCCGGTCGTACGTCGTGCTGCTCGCGTTCGGCGCGATCATCGGCGTGCCGGTGGCGGCGGCCGCGTACGGCTTTCTCGAGGGTTTCACCGAGCTGCAGCAGTATCTGTTCGGCACCCTGCCCGGCGACCTCGGCTTCGAAAGCCAGCCTGCCTGGTGGCCGATTCCGCTGCTTGCGCTGAGCGGCCTGCTGGTGGCGCTCACAATCCGGTACCTGCCGGGAACGGCAGGGCACAAACCGGCGGAGGGGTTCAAGGCATCCGGGCCCGTGCCGCCGATCGAGCTCCCCGGGATCGTCATTGCCTCGTTCGCCACCCTCAGCCTCGGGGTCGTCCTTGGCCCGGAAGCGCCTCTGATCGCGATCGGCAGCGGCCTCGGAGTCCTCGCCGTCCACCTGGTCAAGCGCGACGCGCCTGAGATGGCCAGTGTCGTGATCGGCGCCGCCGGGAGCTTCGCCGCGATCAGCACGCTCCTCGGCTCGCCTCTTCCGGCCGCGTTCCTGATGATGGAGGCGGCCGGGATCGGCGGCGCGATGCTCGGAGTGGTGCTCGCGCCCGGGCTGCTCGCTGCCGGTGTCGGCTCGCTGATCTTCATCGGGCTCGACAACTGGACCGGCCTCGGCACCTTCTCGCTCGCGGTCCCGGACATCCCTCCGGCCGGCAGCCCCGGTGTGTCCGAGTTTCTGTGGGCGATCGTGATCGGCGTAGTCGCGGCGATCGTCGGCACCGGCATCAAGCGGCTGGCGCTGCTGCTTCAGCCGATCGTCGAACGCCGAATGGTGCTGCTGACACCCGTTGTCGGCGTCGCGATCGGTGTGATCGTGCTGATCTTCGTCGAAGTAACAGGGAGAAGCTCGGCCGAGGTGCTCTTCTCGGGACAGGATCAGCTCCCAGGCCTGATCCAAGGCGCTTCCGGCTGGACCGTGGGCGCGCTCCTGATGGTTGTCCTGTGCAAGGGCCTCGCGTACAGCCTCTCGCTGAGCAGCTTCCGAGGCGGCCCCATCTTCCCGAGCATGTTCATCGGCGCCGCCGGCGGCATTGCGCTCTCCCACCTTCCCGGCCTGGAGATGATCGCAGGTGCCGCAATGGGTATCGGCGCGATGATGGTCGCAATGCTGGGACTGCCGCTCACGTCCGTTCTCATCGTGAGCGTGTTCCTCCAGGCCGACGGCCTGACCCTGATGCCGCTCGTCATCGTCGCCGTCGTGGTCTCCTACGTCGTCTCAGCCCGGCTCTCTGCTGAGCCCGGCTCCGCGGCCCAGTCGTAGGCAGCTGCCATCGGAAACGCGCGCTCCGTAGCACTGGAATCGGGCTCAGCTCACCGGGGTGATCCGGGCGTCCCGATGCGAGACGATCCGCCCGCCGCCGAGCGTCACCACCTCGTCGACGCGGTCGAGCCCTTCGGGCCGGTGGGTGATCAGGACGACGGTCCGGTCGCCGGCAGCCGAGAGCATGTCTCCCACGACCTCCTCGGCCGTCTCCGGATCGAGGTGCGCCGTCGGCTCGTCGAGGACGAGCACGGGCGCATCGGCGAGGAGCGCGCGCGCGAGGGCGATTCGCTGTCGCTGCCCGCCCGAGAGCTGTGTCCCGTCCTCGCCGACGAGCGTGTCCAGGCCCAGCGGGAGTGAGGCCACCCACTCCCAGAGCCGCGCCCGCCGAAGGGCCTCTTCGATCTCCGACTCGGGCGCTCCGGGCCTCCCGACCAGGACGTTCTCGCGAATGCTCGTCGAGAACAGATGCGCGTCCTGGCCGGCGACGGCGATCACTCGTCGGACGTCTTCCTGTCGATAGGTGCGGAGGTCCATGCCGTCGAGGGTCACGCACCCGTGCTCGGGATCGAGGAAGCGCAGGAGGAGGCTCGCGACCGTCGTCTTGCCGGAGCCGCTCGGCCCCACCAGAGCGATCTTGCGACCGGGATCGAGGCGTAGGCTCACGCCGTCCAGAGCAGGCAGCTCGTCCGGCGCATAACGCGCACGGACCCCCTCGAGCGACAGCGTCGGCTCGCCCGACGGGGGCGGGGCAGGGAGAGCCGGGTCCTGAACGGTCGGCTCGCGGTCCGTGAGCTCGAGCACGCGCCGGCCGGCGGCGAGCGTGGCCGAAAGCTCGCGCGCGGCCTGGGACAGCGGGGCAACGGCCTCGAACGATGCGAGTGCGAGCAACGCGAGCACGGCCACGAGCACGCGGTCGAGGTCGCCCGCTGCATGGGCCGACGACGGCGACGGCCAGCACGGCGACGACCGTCACGCCGGTGACGAGCACGACCAGGCCTTCCGCGATGCCCGCCGCCAGCGCGTCTCGCCGCGCGAGCCGGACGAGGGCTCGGTCTGCTTCGCGCACACGGCGGAGCGTCTCCTGCTCGCGTCCGTACACGACGAGCTCGGGAGCCCCGCGCAGGAGCTCGACGAGCTCCGCGTGCAGGTAACCCTGCGCGCTCGCCCGCCGACGCCCTCCAGCACTCGCGAGCCGCCAGGCGACCGCAGCCGCTCCGACTCCCGCGACGAGCAGTCCGGCGACGAGGACGACCGCGGCGATCGGAAGGATCGCGGCCGCGACGCCGACAGCGACCGCGCCGGCCGCGACCGCGATGAGCGGAGGAGCGAGGCCCCGCAGGTACAGGCTCTGGAGCGCGTCCACGTCGCCGACCATCCGGCTGACGAGATCGCCTCGCCGATACGCCTCGAGCCCTGCCGGCGCGAGCGGCTCGATGCGCTCGTAGAAGCGAACGCGCAAGCGGGCGAGGACGCGAAAGGCGAGGTCGTGCGAGGCCAGCCGTTCGAGGTAGCGGGTGAGCGGCCGCGCGAGGGCGAAGAATCGAACCGCCACGATCGCCCCGGTGAGGGACAGGATCGCGGGGCCTTCGGCCGCACGCGAGATGAGATAGCCGGCGGTCGCCATCAGGCCGATGCCGAAGATCACGGCCGCAGCGCCGAGCGCGATCGAGAGCGCGAGCCGTCCACGCGGTGCCGGGGCGAGAGCGACGAGCCTACGGAGCGGTCGCGATCACGGCCGCGACCACCCGACCTTCCTCCAGCCTGATCGTCCGATCCGCGCGCGCGACGAGCTCGGGGCGGTGCGCGATGACCAGCACGGTCCGGTCCTCTCCCAGCCCGTCGATCGCGCGGGCGACAGCCGCGGTGCTCTCGGGATCGAGGTTGGCCGTGGGCTCGTCGAGCACGACGAGTGACGCATCCCGGAGAAGCGCTCTCGCGAGGGCGATGCGCTGCCGCTCGCCCCCCGAGACCGGCCTGCCGCCGTCCCCGACGACTGTGGCGTAGCCGTCGGGCAGCGCGCGGACGAACTCGTCGGCGCCCGCGAGCCGCGCAGCCTCGACGACGGTTTCGTCGTCGGCGGTCGGCTCTCCCAGCCGGATGTTGTCCGCGATCGACCCGTGGAAGAGCGTCGGCTGCTGCGGAACCCACGCCACGGAGCGGCGCCAGGCAGCGTGATCGGCTGCCGCGAGCTCGGCCCCGTCGACGGTGACGCGGCCTTGCGTCGGCTGGGCGAGCCCGAGCAGCAAGGACGCGACGGTGCTCTTCCCGCTCCCGCTTGCTCCTACGAGGCCGACCGTCTCGCCGGGGCGCAGCTCGAGATCGACGCCGCGAGCACCGTCGCGTCGCGCGCGGGGTACGCATACGAGACGCCCTCGAGCCGGATGGTCGCGCCGTGGGCGGGTGGCATCGTCTCGGCTCCGACGCCGTCGGCGGCCGTCGGCCCCTCCGTGAGCTCGAGCAGGCGCTCCGCGACCGCGAGCCCGTCCGCGCTCGCGTGGTACTGCGCCGCGAGATTGCGGAGGGGCAGATACAGCTCCGGCGCGAGCACGAGGATGGTCAGAGCTGCCTCGAACCCGATGCCGCCGCCGGCGAGGCGCACGCCGACGGTGACGGCCACGAGCGCGATCCCGAGCGTCGCGGCCAGCTCCAGGACGGCGCCCGAGAGGAACGCGACCCGGAGCGTTCTCATCGTCGTACGGCGGTACTGCTCGCTCGTCTCGGCGATCGACTCGATTTGAGCGCGGCCGCGATTGAATGCCCGCAGCGTCGGCAGGCCGCGCACGACGTCGAGGAAGTGCGTCGCGAGCAGGGAGAGCGCGCGCCAGCGCGCGCGCGTCTCGCGCTCGGTGTGGCGCCCGATGACGGCCATGAAGAGAGGGACGAGCGGCAGCGTCAGCAGCATGAGCGCCGCCGACGTGAGGTCGATGGGCGCGACCCAGGCGATCACGGCCGGCGGAACGACGACGGCGAGCACGAGCTGAGGGATGAACCGCCCGAAGTACGCGTCGAGCGCGTCGACTCCCTGCACCGCCACGGCTGCGACCTCCCCGCTCGTCGCGCCGTCGAGCGCAGCCGGCTCGTCCCGGAGCCGTCGCTCGACGAGCTCGAGCCGGAGCTGTGAGAGCACACCCGTCGCTGCGAGGCGTCCCGCGAGCTCGAACCCCCAGGCGAGGACCGCGCGGCCTGCGAACACGAGCCCGAGCAGCACTAGGTCGGTGGTGAGGTCGTCGAGCGACGCACCCTCGAAGGAGCGCGCGATGACGCGAGCGAGGAGCGTTGCCTGGAGGAGGACGAGGAGTGCGGTCGCGAGGCCGATGGCGACATCGGCCCCGAGCAGGACGCGCGCCGCCCGGGCGCGACGCAGGAGGCGCGGGTCGAGCGGACGCACGCGGCGTCAGGCGCGTCGGTCGTCGTAGAGGACGACCGTGCCCGCGAGGTAGTCCGGCAGGCCTCGGCGCCGCTCCGTGAACAGCACGGGGAGGAACCCGGCGAAGAGCGGGATGATCGCGAGCACGAGCCCGACGAGGCGTACGAGCGATCGACCGATCGAAGGTGGCTCACCTCCAGGGCCGTGGACACGCAGGCCGAGCAGCCGCATCCCCGGGGTCTGCCCGGCGGCGCTCCAGCCGAGCACGAAGTACGCGCCTGCGATGAGCACCCAGCCGGCCGCGAGCAGCGCGCCGGCGAGCCAGGCCGGCCGCAGGCTTCCGACCAGCGACGCCACGAGGGCGGCGATTCCGACGACTGACATGAACAAGACGGTCGTCAACGCCGCGTCGGTTGCCAGCCCGAGCGCGCGCGTCGCGATTCCCGCGTAGATCGGGCGCTCGGCCCGCGCGTGGCGACGGACCGCCCGCTCGGCGCGGTCGTCGAGCCGTGCGGCGGATGCACGGACGCCGCCGACCATCTCCTCGGCGAGCCCGGTCGTCTGGCGGGCGATCGCGTCCCGAAGCTCCGGGCTTGCGGCGACGTGGTGGAGGGCTCGCTGCGTCTCGTCGCTCGCGAGCACTCTGTCCGTGAGCTCGACAGTGCGCGGGCTGGCCAGCGCGGCGGTCACGAGACGCTCCAGCTCGCCGCTCTCGGCAAGCTCGCCGACCACGCGCTCGAGGACGCGGTTACGGACGAGCGAGCGCGCGAGCTCCTCCGGGAGCGGGCCGGCGAGCGCCCGGTCGATGACGCGGGCGATCTCGGGCGACGACAGCACCTCGTCGACGGCCTCCTCGATCGGTCGGCGCCACGCGCGTGCGGCCGCGCGTGCAGGGAAGAACGCCGCGCGCCCAGCTGCACCCGTGAGGCCCGGGCGTTGCGCCTCGTCCTTCGGTGCCATGGCTCGAAGGCTAGCCCTCGCCTCGACTCGTCGCGGGCGAGTTCGGCTGCACCCTCGTCCGCGACCGTGGCTCGGGCGAGGCGGCTCGCGACGAGCGGGAACAGGAGGACGGAGATCATTCCTGCGCCGATGAGCGAGGCGCCGACGTCGGAGGAAATCGCACCGCGATCGGTACCGATGCCGACGACCGCCACGATCAACGGCAGCCCGGTCGCGCTGAAGAGGGCGAGGCTGAGCGTGTTTCTGCCTCCGAGCTCGTGCCGCCAGACGAGCGAGGGCGTGCCACGGACGACGAGGAGCAGACCGAGGAAGAGCGCTCCCAGCGCGAGGCCAGTCACGGTGAGGAAGCTGTCGAGGTCGAAGTTCATGCCCGCAACGACGAAGTAGATCGGAATGAAGAGCCCGAAGCCGATGCCCTCCAGCCGCATCCGCACGGTCGCACCTTCCGGCGAGTCGAGGGTGAGACCGACGACGAGCCCGGCGGCGAAGGCGCCGAGGACGAAGTCGAGGCCCACTTCGGCCGCGACCAGGACGAGCAGCCCGAGCAAGAGGATCGACGCGCGCACCGCGGCCTGACCCGTCGTGTGCACCGTCTCCTGCAGGACGCGCAGCAGGCGCGGTGGACGAGCTCGGGCTGCTGCTGCTGCTGCGACCACGACGAGCGCGCCGAACGCGAGCAGGAGCAGCACCTCCTCGACGGCGCCGTACGCGCCCGTCAGGAAGATCGAGATGACGACGATCGGCCAGAACTCTCCGGCGATGCCGGCCCCCAGAACGGCCGATCCGAGCACCGTCGACAGCAGCCCGGCGTCGGCGAGGATCGGGACGAGTGTGCCGAGCGCCGTCGTGCTCAGGGCGACGCCGAGCAGCCACCACTCCGCGTCCATGCCCGCCCCGCTCAACAGCGCGCCTACGGCGAGGCCGATCGCCAGCGAGACGGCCCATCCGGCGGTCCCGCGAACCATCGAGCGCCGGGCGACGCGCCGCTCGACGACCTCGAGCCCGGCGAAGAAGAAGAGCAGTGCGAGGCCGAAGTTCGCGAGGAACTGGACGTAGGAATCGACCTCGGCGATGCCAAGGACCTCCGGGCCGATAACGATCCCGAGAACGATCTCCACGACGATCGTCGGCAACACGATCCGCACATGGATCCTCGAGGCGATCGCCCCGAGAGTCGAGGCGCCGAGGACAAGGACGAGGGATTCGAGATCGGAGGCGGCCGTTTGGCCGAGGACCGCCGGTACCTCGGTGTACACGATCAGGCGAGACGAGCCCAGATACTCGGAACGATGCCCCAGCTGCTCGTGATCGACTCGCCCGGCTCGAGCCTGATGAGGCCGTCTCCGCTTCGAAAGGCGTTCGGCGCGCAGGTCATGGGCTCGACCGCGAGGCTGCGCCGGGCGACGTCCGGAAGCGGATCACCCGTGAACAGCATCAGGTACGGATGTGTCTCGTCGACCCAGAGCGTCAGAAAGACACCTTCCGGGGTGTGGAGCTCGACGCGCGCGTGGCCGTCCGGGCCGCGCTCGAGATCCGTGAAGCAGTGGTCGAGCCTCGTCGCGCCGACCGGCCGGGCGATCCGGAAGTCGAGCTCCACCTCGTCGACAGACGCCTTCCCGACGGGGATCCCGCGGTCGTCCGAGCGCAGCACTGTCCGTGCGGGCACACGGAGCAGGACATCGTCCACCGTCTCTGTCGCGAGCTTGAGATAAGGGTGATTCCCGCTGCCGTACGGGCAGGCATCGGTGCCGACGTTCGTCGCCGTCGTTCGCACGCTCAGCCCCTCCTCCGAGAGCGCGTACTCGATCGCGAGAGCAAGCGAGAACGGATACCCGGGCTGTGGCCGGAGAACGTGCTCCAGCACGACGCGATGCGGCTCGCGCTCGGCCACGGTCCAGGCGACCCAGCGCACGAGGCCGTGGATCGCGTTGCCCTGCTCCGGCTCGTTGAGGGGGAGCTGGTGACGCCGTCCGCCATGCTCGTAGCTGCCGTCCTCGAGCCGGTTCGGCCACGGGATCAGCACTTGGCCCCGTCCCGATGAGGGCATCTCGTCAGGCCCGTATCCGTCGACGACGTCGCGACCACCGGCCGAGTACGAACGAAGGCCGGCGCCGAGCTCGACGACGACCGCGACCTGGGCGCCGTGCCTGATCTCGAACTGCTCGCCGGACGGAAAGGTCACATCGCTACTCCGGCTGCGGATGGAGGCGTGGAGGCCGCAGCGTTCAGCTTGGCTTCGACATCTTCGACTCGATCCGGTCGAGACGCGAGTCGATGTCGGCGATCGCCTGCCTCGTCGCGAGTAGCGCGTCGGTGATCGACTGCTGGTCCTGCTCGCTGCGGCCGAGGTCGGTCTTCCGTGCGTCCGCTTGACCGCGCTGAACCACGGTACTTGTGACCGCTGCGGTGAGGAACGCGATGAAGGAGACGCCGGCGACCATTTCGATGCCACCGATGACGCGGCCGAACGTGGTCGTTGGCACAACATCTCCATAGCCGACCGTGGTCACCGTTTGCACCGCCCACCACATTGCCAGGGCCACGGACGGGAAGTTCTCGGAATCCGCGAACCGCATCACGACCGCTCCGACAAACGCCAGCCCGACGAAGGTGACGGCCAGGCCGAGTGATACCGATCGTGCATTGGCGATCCGCTGGGCGCGCCTCTCCAGAAGAGAGGATCGACCATGGCTCGGCGCAGGTTCGTGAGCGGGCATCGTAGTGAGGTTCAATGACTGAATCAGCTTCCCTCGCCGCCACGTGGGCGCTACACCGCCGCTTGCGAGGTATCGCTCGGGATCTCGGGGAAGTGGGACACCACCGTGCGTCGGTGCCGGGCGAGCCATGCCATGGATCACTCGTCACGTCGAAGTTGGCGGGGGCAGGCCTTCGCTTGCTGGCTGGTTGGTTGTTGCGTGCGGGTCCGATGGTGAAGCAGCGCGCCTCCACATCAGGACGAACAGTAGAACGGTCGCGATGCCGATGGTGTTGAGGATGGTGATCGACACCGTGACCAGCGGGTCGGCTGCGAACGGATAGATCATCATCAGGAGCATGGGAGCGATGTTGCGTACCGCCGTGGTCGCCTCGGTCGCATGCCTGATTCCCACGTCTTTGACTCGAAGACTGGAAACGAGAAGGTAGCCACACCCGAGGCCGATGAATGGGCCGGCAAGGGCCGCGATGTAGCTCTCGGTGCCCCAGGTCTGCTTGAACAGATCCCAATACGCAACCAGCGTGAAGTTGAGATTGAAGAGCAGGCAGAGGATCGCGATCCGGAGGGCCCACTGTGCCAAGGGCGGCGTCAGGTCGGGCCACCACACCCTGAAGCCGCACCCGAGAACCACCGGCAGGAGGATAAAGAGCAGCAGCGGCCACGCAACATCCCAGGCAGATGTCGTGAGTTGCGCGTCAACCGCATCGATGGCGAGGGGCAAACCTATCGGGAGGGCGATAATCGTCCCGGCAGACAAGACCACCAACAGCGTGGTGGCGATGCTGACATCCGCCTTCGCTAACCGCGCGAGGAGGGGAGCGAAAGGCATACCTGCACACAGAGCTGCGACACAGAACCCGACCTTGATCTCGTCAGGAATGGACGAGGCTATCGTCAGCAAATAGCCGATGAACAGGAGCGGGATGATGACGAAATTGATCACCAACGCCCACACGGCAATCTTCCAATGGGCAAAGGCCTCTGCCAGCAGCTTGCCGACCCAAAGCCTGAGGCCCAACCCAAACGAGTTCAATATCACGAAGAGCACCCCAAACCCGTTGATCAGGACGCTCAGACTCGACTGAGTTGTCATATCGCTCCCTTCTCACGAGCAGACGATCACGGGGAAGGTGACGAGCGCGATGCCCTGGGCGACGCCCGCGGCGTAGACGACCGACCTCTCCGCCTGAGTCGCCATCGAGCCCCTCTCGCTCCGGAGCTACTTCATGCGCTCGAGCAGGTGGTCGCCAACACGCAGTGAGTTCGCCATCGCGGTGAGCGCCGGGTTCACGGCGCCGATGCTCGGGAACACGCTCGTGTCGACGACGTACAGGTTGTCAACCTCATGGGCGCGGCAGTCCACGTTCAGCACGGACGTCGATGCATCGGTGCCGAATCGGCACGTGCCCGCCTGGTGCGCGCATCCGGCCACCGGGATGTCGTTCTTCATGTACGCGAAGCGGTGGATCAGATGGTCGGGGTTCATGTCGAGCTTCCCGAGCGTCGACTTGACCTTCTTGTACAGCTGCTTCTTAGCCTCGGCGTTCGTTTCGGTGTAGCTGATCGTGAGCTTGCCGTCTCCGTCGACGGTGACCCGGTTGTCGGGCTTCGGGAGGTCCTCGGTCGAGAGCCAGAAGTCGATCGCGTGGCGTGCCATCCGCTCGAGCGTCCACTCGGGCGCCAGCTTCGTCTCCCGCGGCCGCTCGCCGCGGAACATCGGCGCCGTTGACTTGCCGACCATCTGGACGTTCCCGAGCGGGTACTCGAAGTCGTCGCTCCCGAAGTAGAAGTCGTTCAGTCCGAGGGTCTTCTGGTAGGCGGTCAGGTTCTCCTCGCGCGAGAGCGCGAGCACTGCCGTCGAGTCGTGGAACATGTAGTTCCGCCCGAGCTGGTCGGAGCCGTTGGCGAGGCCGTTCGGGTGCTTGTCATTCGCCGACCCCAGTAGCAGCTTGGCCGTGTTGGCGGCGCCGCACGCCACGACGACGACGTTGCCCGCGAACCGCTCCTCCGCGCCGTCACGCTCGACGACCACTTCAGTGACCGTCGTGCCGCCGTCGTTCGTCTCCAGCCTCGCGACCATCGAGTTCGTCAGCAGCGTGACGTTCGGATGCTCGAGCGCGGGCCGGACTCCGAGCACCTCCGCATCCGACTTTGCGTGCACGAGGCACGGGAAGCCGTCGCAGGTCGCGCAGCGGATGCATGTGCTGAACGGCGTATTCGACTCGTCGAGCAGGATCCCGCAGGGCGCGTGGAACGGGTGGAAGCCGTTGGCGGCCAGATCGTCGGAGAGCTTCTGGATTCGCGGCTCGTGGGACACCGCCGGATGCGGATACGGCGCGCTCGACGGTGGCTCGGTCGGGTCCTCGCCCCGCGCGCCGTGCACCTGGTACAGCTGCTCGGCGAGTGTGTAGTACGGCTCCAGGTCGTCGTACGAGATGGGCCAGGCGGGCGAGATGCCGTCGTGATGCGTGAGCTCGCCGAAGTCCTCCTTGCGCAGGCGGTAGAGCGCGGCGCCGTAGAGCTTCGTCGCCCCGCCCACGAAGTAGTGGACGCCCGGCTGGAACGGCTTGCCACTCGTGTCGTACCACGTGTCCGGCGAGACGTAGCGGTTGTCGACGAATACGTCCTGGTCCGACCAGTTCTGCGGCTCGCGCGGGAGCCAGTCGCCGCGCTCGAGGAGGAGGATGCGCTTGCCGGATGGAGCGAGGTGGCGCGCGAGGGTTCCCCCACCTGCACCCGTCCCGATGATGATCACGTCATAGATGTCCATCGTCTCCTCCTCAGACGCCGGCAGTCGCCGGCTCCTCTTTCGAGGTGATCGGTTTCGTGCGTGCTCCGAGCCCGGCGACCATCCGTGTGTGGAACGGCGACCAGCTCAGGCGATCGAGCCGTGCGGGGATCGTGGAGCTCCGCTGCCGCGGTGCTCACGAGAGCTCCGCGATCATCTCTGCGGCGATGATCCGTCCGGCCGCCTCGATCAATGCGAGATGCGAGAACGCCTGCGGGAAGTTCCCGAGGTGGCGGCCGGTCGCGACATCGAACTCCTCGGCGTAGAGACCGAGCGGCGAGGCGACTCGCAGAAGCCGTTCCATCAGATCATGGGCCCGCTGCTTCTCGCCCACGATGGCAAGGGCGGAGACGAGCCAGAACGAGCAGATGAGGAACGTCCCTTCCTCCCCCGAGAGCCCGTCGTCGGTCTCCTCGGTCCGGTACCGCAGGACGAAGCCGTCCTGGGTCAGCTCGTCCGCGATGGCGAGCACCGACTTCCGGAGGCGCTCGTCGTCGGCGGGGAGGAAACCGAAGATCGCGGCGAGCAGCGTGGACGCATCGAGGGCGTCGGTCTCGTAGTGCTGGCGGAGGACGCCGTCAGTGACCCCGTTCTCGAGGATGTCTGCGAGGATCTCCTCCGCGGTGGCGCCCCACTCCGTCTGGAGCTCGGGAGCCCCTCTGATCTCGGCGAGCTTCGACGCGCGGTCGAGGGCGACCCAGCACATGAGCTTCGAGGAGACGTAGTGCTGTGGCTTGCCGCGCGCCTCCCAGATTCCCTGGTCCGGGTTCCGCCAGACGTCCGTCGCGCACTTCGCCTGCGCCTGGATGATCGGCCAGAGCTCCCGTGGGAGCCGCTGGCTCCTGCGGTTGTGGAGAAGGAACGAGTCGAGCACGGCGCCGTAGACGTCGTTCTGCCGCTGATCGAATGCTCCGTTGCCGATACGGACCGGGCGGGCGCCCGCGTAGCCCGAGAGGTGGTCGAGCGTCGACTCGGAGAGGTCGCGGCGACCGTCGATCCCGTACATGATCTGGAGCGAGCCGTCGGGGTTCGCCTCGATGTCTGCGACGAACTGCATGAACTCGTCGGCCTCCCACTCCAGGTTGAGGTAGTGCAGCGCCTGGAGCGTGAACGTCGTGTCTCGCATCCAGGTGAAGCGGTAGTCCCAGTTGCGCTCGCCACCAGGGGTCTCGGGCAGCGAAGTCGTGAGCGCCGCGACCGTGGCCCCGGTCGGCATGTAGGTCAGGCCCTTGATCGCGAGCGCGGACCGCTGGACCGGGTCGCGCCAGCGGTGGTCGGGAATACGCGCTCGCCCGAGCCAGGCCCGCCAGAAGCGGACGGTCGCCGCCAGCTGTGCCTCGGCCTCCTCGACGTCAGCTGGGCCGGCCAGCTCTTCGGCCCACGACAGCGAGCAGTACGCCCGCTCTCCCGGGCCGAGCACGTGTCGCGCACGCACCCGGCCGTGCTCGATCCCGAGCGCAAGGTCGGTCTGGAGACGGATCGTCTGCCCGGCACCCGTCGCGTCGGCCACGTGGCGGTCGTCGTCGACCAGCGTCCACGCCGCCGGCTCGTTGCCGTACCCGAACACCGGCTCGCACACGAGCTCGATTTCGACGTTCCCCTCGAGGCACTCGACGGTGCGAACCAGCACGTGCTCGGCGTCGTCGTCCGCAGGCGGACGGGTGTGCGGCGTGATCTCGTCCTCGTGGTCGTGGGGCCCCATGGTCAGCGCCGTGCGGACGACGATCCAACCGGTCGGCGTCTTCCACGTCGTCGTCAGGACGTTCGTTCCCGGCTCGTACTCGCGCGCCGACGGGTGGTTGATCCCGAATGGCGCGAACCTGAACGCCCCGGCGGAGCGGTCGAGCAGGCTCCCGAACACGCTCGGTGAGTCGAAGCGCGGCACGCAGAGCCAGTCGATCGCGCCGTCCGGAGCCACCAGCGCGCCGGTGTGGCAGTCGGAGATGAACGCGTAGTCCGCGATCGGGGTGAACGGGGAGGGCGCGGCCGCGCTCTGCGGCTTCTGCTTTGCCGCTGCCTTGGCCGCGCTCATGACTCGATCCACGGATCGCTCCAGCGACCGTGACCGGCGACGAGCTTGTCGGCGGCCTCGGGGCCCCAGGATCCGGGCGCGTAGGAGTGAACCGGCGGAGGGGCGTCGAGCAGGGGCTGCATGATCCGCCAGGTCTGCTCGACCCCGTCCTGCCTCGTGAAGCGAGTGCTCTGCCCGACCATCGCGGCGTGGAGCAGCACCTCGTACGGGGTTGCGCCCTCGCCGCCCATCTCGGCGAACTCGACGTCGAACAGGATCGGCGCTGCCCTGTCGACGTCGGCCCGATATGCGTCTAGCACGATCCTGACCCCCGTCGTGGGATCGAGCTTGATCACGAGCTGATTGGGCTCCGGCTTCCGGTCGAGTGCGGCGAAGCCGAGGCGCGGTGGATGCTTGAACACGAGGCGAACCTCCGTCTGCGTGACCGGGAGCCGCTTCCCGGCGCGGATGAAGAACGGAACGCCGGACCAGCGCCAGTTGTCGATCTCCAGCCGGAGCGCGGTATACGTCTCCGTGGTCGAGTCCGGGGCAACGCCGTCGATGCCGAGGTACCCCTCGTACTGCCCGCGCACGTAGTGCGCCGGGTCGGCGGCCCTGACCGCGCGGTACAGCGAGACACTCGAGTCCTGGATCGTCTTCGTGTCGCCTCCAGAGGGCGGCTCCATGGCGGTCGCCCCCACGACCTGCATGAGGTGGTTGACGACGACGTCGCGCAGCGCGCCGACCGGGTCGTAGAAGTGGCCGCGATCCTCGACGCCGAAGTCCTCCGCCATCGTGATCTGGACCGACCCGACGTAGTTCCGGTTCCAGACCGGCTCGAGCATCGTGTTCGCGAACCGGAGGTAAATGATCTCCTCGAGGCCCATCTTCCCGAGGTAATGGTCGATGCGCATGAGCTGCGACTCGTCGATGTAGGTGTGCAGCTCGTCGGCGAGCTCCCGCGCCGAGGCCTGGTCGTGGCCGAACGGCTTCTCGACGACGACGCGCGCGGTCTTCGTCAGGCCTGCCTCTGCCAGGCTCTTCACGACTGGGCCGAACAGGAACGGGGGAATCTCGAGGTAGAAAACGGGAGTGCGAGCGCCGCTGATCGCGGCTCCCACGCGCTCGTACATCGAGGGGTCCGTGAAGTCGCCCGACACGTACGAGAGCCGGGCCGCGAAGCGGTCGAACACCTTCTCGTCGAGTGTCTCGCCGGTGCCCACGATCGACTCGCGTGCCCGTGTGACGAGGTCGTCGACCGACCAGTCGTCGACCGCGACCCCGACGATCGGGCAGTCGAGCAGTCCGCGCTGCTCGAGCCGGTAGAGCGACCGGAAGGTCATGACCTTCGCCAGATCGCCGGTGATCCCGAAGACGACGAGGACGTCCGCCGGTTCGGGCTCCGCGCCCAGACTCGCTCTCGTCGCTTGTGGGGCTTGGGTAGCGCTCATGTCCTCGCCTCCTGCCTTTCTCCTGCCGTTGGTTACTCGTCCAAATCGACGCTGATGCGGCCCGCGCGCTGATGCGTGAGCTGGCTGCCTGCCCAGTCGACGATCGCCTTCGCCCGGTCCTCGTTCGTCGGGAGGAGCGCGAGGTGCACGGTCCGCCACGCGAACTGCGCCTTGTGTCCCTTCATCGTCTTCCCGCCGAGCATCTGCACGACCGCGGCGTTTCGCCCGATCGCCGCCATCGTGCCCTTGTCCTTGTAGGCGAACGGCTTCGTCGACTTGCCTGCGACGCGGCGGGTAATGGTCTCGCCGGCGTGCTCCCCCGACTGGAGCGCGACCGAGCCGAGCTGCGGGAGCACCTGCTGCGTCTTCGGGTCGGTGATCGCCGCGATGTCCCCCACGACGAAGACGCCTGGGTGTCCCGGGAGCTCGAGGTCCGGATCCGACTCCGATGCGGTTGCCGCGCTCGAGCTCCAGTCCGAGTGACTGCACGAGGCTGTTGCCCTGGAGACCTGCGCCCCAGACGAGCGTGTGCGCGGGGATGACCTCGCCGGTTGCGAGCGTGACGCGCGTTGGTGCGACCGACTGCACCCGGGCGCCGGTCATGACCTCGACCGTCCTCTTCTCGAGCGCCTCGCGCGCGTACTCCCGGAGGTTCGGCTTGAACATCGCGAAGATCTCGTCGCCCGCCTCCACGAGGACCACGCGCGCCTTCTCCTGGGGCAGATCTGGGTAGTCCTTGTCGAAGTTCGCGCGGTAGAGCTCGGCGACCGCTCCTGCGGTCTCGACGCCCGTCGGCCCGCCCCCCACCACGACGACCGTCAGTGCACCGTCGTCGACGAGGCCGCTGTCCTTGTCGGCCGCCTCCCAGCGATCGAGGATGTGGTTCTTGAGCCTGACCGCGTCGGGCAGCGTGTACATCGGAAACGCGTGCTCGGCGGCGCCTTCGGTCCCGAAGAAGGTCACCTCCGCGCCCAGGGCGAGCACGAGGTAGTCGTACGTGATCGGCGCGAGACCGTCGAAGGTGACCTCTCGGGCCTCGAGGTCGATCCCCGTGATCGGAGCCTTGTGGATCGTGGTGTTGTCCTGGTCCTTGACGAGGTCGCGGAGCGAGTGCCCCACGGCCGTCGTCTCGAGCAGGCCGGTGGCGAGCTGGTACAGCAGCGGCTGGAACGTGTGGTAGTCGTGCTTGTCGACGACGACGACGTCGACATCCGCCTTCTTCAGCTTCTGCACGGCTCCGATGCCTGCGAAGCCACCTCCCAGAACGACGACGCGTGGCTTCATGCTGTCGACCCCCCATTCGTAGAACTGGCTCCCGCGGATGGAGTTGTGATCGGCTCTCCACCGAGGCGCGCCCGGAAGACGTAGTACGTCCAGCCCTGGTACAGGAACACGGCCGGGACACAGATCAACGCCACGACGCTCATGACCTGGAGCGCGTAGTGAGACGACGCGGCGTCGTCGACGGTCAGGCTGTTCCCGAAGTCGGTGCTCGACACCATCACGCGCGGGTAGAGCGAGACGAACAGCGTCGCCACGAGCGAGATCGTCCCGAGCGCGGTCATCGCGAACGCTCGCCCGTTGCGTCCTGTGTAGAGGAAGACGAGTCGCGAGCGCGAGGGCCGCGATCCCGAGCGCCGCGGGGAGCACCGGCGGGAAGAGGTCCTTGTCGTTGCGGTCCATCGCGACCGCGACGGTCCACGCCAGATACACCGCCCCCAGCACAGCGGCCGGAATCGCGAGCTTCCGCGCGGCACCTTCGGCACGGCTGCACAGTTCGCCCGTCGTGCGGAGCGTGAGGAACGTCGCTCCGTGGAACGCGAAGAGCGCCACCACGGCGATTCCCGCGAACACGGAGTACGCGCTGAAGAGGTCAAGCAGGTCGCCCGTGTAGTCGCCGCCGGAGTCGATCGGAACCCCGTAGACGAGGCACGAGAGCCCGATGCCCCAGAGCAGCGACGCCCCGAAGCTCCCGATCGTGTTCGCCCAGGCCCACGTCGACCGCCATCCCGGAGTCTCGCTCTTCGAGCGCCACTCGAACGAGACGACCCGGATGATCAGGAAGAACAGGATGAGCAGCAGGGCCAGGTAGAAGCCCGAGAACATCGTCGCGTACCAGGCCGGGAACGCGGCGAACGTGGCACCGCCGGCGACGACGAGCCAGACCTCGTTTCCGTCCCAGACCGGTCCGATCGTTCGCAGGGCCGTGCTCCGCTCCTCGTCCGAGCGCGGGACGAACGGGAGCAGCATTCCCGACCCCGAAGTCGAATCCCTCGAGCAGGAAGTACATCGCCCAGACGACGGCGATGAGGCAGAACCAGAAGGTCTCGAGATCCATCAGTAGGTCACCGCCGGGAGTGCGAACTCGTCCCCTTCACCGCCGACCTCGGGCGGGTCGACGCGCGCGTACCTGCGCATGAGGACGAAGTCCACGATCAGCAGCGCGATGTAGAGGACGACGAACGTGCCGAGACTCGTGGCGATCGTCGCCGTCGAGACGCTGGGTGAGTTGGCATCGGCCGTCTTCAGCAGGCCCCACACGATCCACGGCTGACGCCCCACCTCCGAGAGCACCCAGCCGGAGAGCGCCGCGAGGTAGGGGAGCGGGATCGTCAGGACGCCGAGCCAGAGGAACCAACGCGTCGACGCGAGCCTTCCGCGCCAGTAGAGGAACGCCCCGAGCGCGAAGACGAGGAAGACCAGCGTGCCCGCGTAGGCCATGATCCGCATGGCCCAGTACGTCGTCCGCACTGGCGGGATGTAGTTCGCGCCGCGGCCGTACTGGCGCTCGGACTGTCGCTGCAGCTCGGTGATGCCCTGGACCTCGCCGTATGAGAGTCCCGGTGGCGAGGAGCGAGAGCAGCTTCGGGATCTGGATCGAGAACGACGGCGTTTGATCGTCCTCGGAGAAGCCGCCGATCTGGAAGACCGAGAACGCGCACGGCTGACACGTGTCCCACTGAGCCTCCGTGGAGGAGATCTTCATCGGCTGGTAGTCGGTGACGACGACGCCGAGGTGGCTGCCGACCGCGAGGTTCACCGCCGAGATCGGCACGCCGACGATCAACGCGAGCTTCGCCGCATGGCGAAAGAGCTCCTGGTTCCGTCCTCGGACGAGGTGCCAGCAGGCGACGCCGAAGATCACGACGGCCGCGGTCGTGAGCCCGACGAGCAGGACGTGGATGTACGCCCAGATGCCGAAGCGGTTGGTGAAGAGCTCCCACACGCTCGTCAGCTCGGCGCGGTTGTCGGTGACGGTCGAGCCGACGGGCCGCTGCATCCAGGAGTTGGCGCGATGATGAAGAACGCGGAGAGCCAGGAGGCGAGGGCGAAGATCCAGATCGTGGCCAGGTGAACGCGCTTGGAGAGCCGATCCCAGCCGAAGATCCAGAGGCCGAGGAACGTCGACTCGACCATGAAGGCCGCGAGCCCCTCGATCGCGAGCGGCGCCCCGAAGACGTCACCGACGAACTCCGAGTAGACCGACCAGTTCATTCCGAACTGGAATTCCTGCACCAGCCCGGTCGCGACGCCGATCGCGAAGTTGATGAGCATGAGCGTCCCGAAGAAGCGTGCGAGCCGAAGCCACGCTTCTTCGCCGGAGCGGTACCAGAGCGTCTGCATGACCGCGACGAGCGGCGCGAGGCCGAGCGTGAGCGGAACGAACAGGAAGTGGTACAGCGACGTCGTCGCGAACTGGAGGCGCGCGAGGTCGACGGTCGTGATTGCCAGTGCGCTCATGCCAACCGTCTGTGAGTGGCAGCTGGACGACGGACGCGGCTGTCGATCGGGCCATCGCTGGCGACTGAGTAGACCGATCCGCCTGCCACGCTTCCCCCTCTCGTGTCGCTGCTGCCCGTTGCGCGTTGAGCTTACGCCGCTCGCTCGGGATTGTGCGCCGGTCCGGGCGATGCTCGCTAGGGCCGAGAGTGCCTTTCACCAGATGGTCACGAACGCGCGGTCGGCCCGCCGATGCCCTGGCGGTCGGCGACTCGGGCGAGATCGAAGTCGACGGATCCGCCCCAGTGCTCCGCGACGGTCGCGTCGAGCTGGGCCAGCTCCCGCTCGATCGCGGCCCGGCGCTCGGGGAGAACGCCTTCGCGGAGCTCCTCGAGCATGGTCCGCAAGCGCCTCACGACCTGGATCGACGCGCCGCCGTACAGGCGGATCTCCGTCGTCGCCAGCAGCACGACGTCCTCCCACCGCCTCGTGCGCACGATGACGTCCGCGCCCAGCCTCGTGCTCGGTCTGAACGCAAGGGGTCGGGCGTGCTTCCGATCAGGCGCAGCATCTCCCCGAGGTGGTTGAGGACCTGCACCGCCGTCGTGGGGTCGTTCACGGCGGGCGAGAGGGCCCTGATCGCGATGTCGACCATGATGCGGATCGCGAACGCCGGGTCCTGCTCGATCGTTCGCTCGACTCCGAGAGCGATCATCGACCGCAGCTCTCGCTCGTCGATCTCGGACGCGCCGGGGCCATATACCTCGACGAGGGGCGAGCCCTCGGGAACGAAGTCGCCCACCGCCTTCGGGACGACCACGATGCAGTCGTGGCTCCGCGCGATGTGGACGAGCCCCCGGTCGTTGATCGCCTGGATCGCGCCGGCTCGGCCGCTGCGCGCCACGAGTGCCGGGCTCCCGCCAGAGGTGTACGGCTCGGGTGAGTAGTCGGGAGCGTCGCCGCCGGCAGCCGCCTGCACGCCTTGCTCGAATGCCCGGCGGCCGGCGCGGGCGACCAGAGCGGCGACCGCGACCGGTCGCAATCGGTGGATCGAATGGTCGAGGAAGTACAGGAACAGGACGACGCCGCCGGCCATGAGGAATCCCGATAGCGTGACCCCGAAGTGCGGGACCGCGTTCTCCTCCACGCCGCGGAGGAGCCCGAACGAGAACGTCATCGTCCCGACGAGCACCGCCAGCACCGCCTTGAGCACGCGGTCGCGATAGAACAGCCGCAGGTAGCGCGCGGAGAACGTCCCGGTGGCCATCTGGACGATCAGCACGCTCACCGTGACGACGAAACCGGTGAGCCCCACGCTCGCCCCGACGACCGCTGCGAGCACCGCCTCCGCCGTTCCGGCCGAATAGCGCAGGCTTGCCGGGAGCTCGAAGATCGTTCCCGCATCGGTGACGACGAGAGCCGCCAGGGCGCCGGCGACGCCGCCGAGGACAGGGACGATCCACAGGCTGCCGCGGAGGTACTGCCGAGCTCGAAAGAGGACGTCCCAGGCCACGATCCGGGCTCAGGCGCGGATCGGGTCGCCGGCCGCGTCCTCGCCGGCCCCGTACGCGAGGGTGTCGAACACGTGGCTCAGTCTGGTGTGGACGCCGGACGCGCAAGCGCGTGACGTGGCCTCAAGTCTGGGAGACTGCGGCGCGTCGCCCCGTGCCGCCCTTCCTCGTCGTCGTGCTCGACCTCCTGATCGCTCTGGCCGTGCTCGGCCTTGGCGTTCACGCCCTGACGGTGCCGACGCTCGGACGCCTCCATGTTGCCTCCGCAGGCCTCTTGCTCCTCGACGCGGTGCTCCTGGCCGCCTTCGTGTTCGGAGAGGACAGCTACCGGGGCAACGGCATCAGCCGCTGGGACGCGTACCGCTCACCAGGTGGTGCATTGGGCCCGATGTTCGCTCTTGCGATCGTGGCGTTGAGCTGCTGCGCCGTGCTTCTCGGCTATTCCACCTTTCGGGATCGGCGACGTCTCTACGCGTCGACGGCATTCGCGGCCGTGATCGCAGCGGTGTTCCTCGTGATCCCGACCGTCGTCGGCTTCTCCAGCAACTGATCGCGGCCTAGCGCAGCAGCCGCGAGAGGCGCCGGTCCTTGAGCACGCGCCCGCCCGTCTGGCAGCGCGGGCAGTAGTAGATCGTGTGCTCCTCGAAGTCCACCCGTTGGATCGGGTCGCCGCACTGCGGGCACGGCTCGCCGAGGCGGTTATGGACGACGTAGACGGCCTTGTCGCCCTTGCCGCGCAGGCGCAGCTCGAGCGCGCGTTCGAGGTCGGCGTGGATCGTCGCTGCCAGGCGCTCGATCTCCTCCTCGCTGAGCTCTGTCGAGGCCCTGAACGGGGAGAGCCGTGCGCGGAGCAGGATCTCGTTCGCGTGCGCACGACCGATCCCGGCGATCGCGCGCTGGTCGCGGAGGAGCGGGTGGAGCTGGCGGCGCTCGCGGTTCAGGATCTCGGTGAGGCCCGCGATATCCAGCTCGAGCGCGTCGGGTCCGAGGTGCGCGAGGTCGTCTTCGAGCTGCTCGGGTGTCACGAGCCAGACTCCGGCGCGCTTCTTCTTGCCCGCTTCCGTGAGGAGAAGCTCGCCACCGCCGGAGAAGCGCAGCCGGAACATCGGCTTCTTCGGCCCTTTTGCGCCGGGCGCGAGGTGTCGGATCCGCCCCGCGCTCATCAGGTGCACGCGCAGCACGAGCTCGTCGTCCTCGGTGGGGAAGAGGAGGTTCTTCCCGCGGCGCTCGGCGCCGGCGAGCCGTCGTCCCTCGAGTGCCGAGAGTGGGGGATCGATCGTCTTCAGGGTCGCGACGTGCGCCGGCCCGGCGTGCTCGATCGGGAACGCGGACACGAGCGGGTCGAGCTCGCGCACCCACGCCTCGACCTCGGGCAGCTCCGGCATCTGCGAGTTGTAGCTCAGGCTCGTGCCGGCTCGGGCGCAGGCTCCGCCTCGCCTGGGGGCGTGTCGTCGATCGGCTCGGGCATCTCGCGCAGGTGGCGCTGCGGCGACAGGAGGATCCACAGGAAAGAGAGGCCTGCGCCGACCGCGCCGACGACCATCGTCTCCCGAAGGCCGACCGCGGTCCCGAGCGCGCCGCCCGTGAGCGCGCCGAGCGGGACCGTCCCCCAGACGACGAAGCGCATCGCGGAGTTCATGCGGCCCTGGAGGCGCGCGGGGCAGATCGCCTGCCGGTAGCTCACCTGGACGATGTTGTAGAGGACCGCGGCGAACCCGATCAGGATCTGCGCAGTGACGAGGAACGGGACGGCGGCGTTCCCGGCGGGGGCGATGGCGAAGAGCAGCATGGCCGGCCCCTGCAGCATCGCCACGCCGATCGTGGTCGGCCCGATCCCGAAGCGGTTCGAGATGCGCCTTGCGACCACCGCGCCGGCGAGCGAGCCGGCGGCGCCGATCGAGAAGACGATGCCGATGACTCCGGGCGACAGCCCGAGCTCGCGTACCGCGAACACGATGAGGATCGAGAAGGAGACGTCGAAGAAGAAGTTCGAGGTCGCCGTGCAGCAGGCCTGGGCCCGGAGGTTCGGGTTGCCGAAGACGAATGCCAGCCCCTCTTTCACCTCCGACCCGAAGCCCGGTTTCGCCCCGTCTGCGCGTTCGACCTCCGGCTGCGGCTCCGGCTTGCGGATGCCGAGGACGAAGAGGCCCGAGGCGAGGTAGCTGACGGCGTCCAGGAGCAAGGCGTAGGGCGCCGTGAAGATCTCGACGAGCACTCCTCCCAGGCCCGGACCGCCGACCTGGGCGGCCGATCGGCTCAGCTCGAACTTCGAGTTGCCCTCGATGATCTGGTCTCTCTCGACGAGCGACGGCAGGTACGACATGTACGCGACATCGAAGAAGACGCTGAAGGCGCCGACGAGGAACCCGACGACGAAGAGCTGAGCGAGTGTCAGGACGTCCGCCGCGTACGCAAGGGGGATGGTCGCCAGTAGAGCCCCGCGCCCGAGATCGCCGATGATGAGGATCGGGCGCCGGCGCAAGCGGTCGACCCAGACGCCGGCCGGCAGGCTGAAAAGGATGAACGGGAGGAACTCGACGGTCGTGAGCGCGGCGACCTCGAAGGCGCTCGCGTCGAGCACGAGGACCGCGACGAGCGGCAGCGCGAGCGACGAGACCTGGGTGCCGAACTGGCTGATCGTCTGGCCGGACCACAGCTTCAGGAAGTCGCCGTGGCGCCAGAGCCCACCCCGTGGCCAGTACCGCACGTCAGCGAGGAGTCTCGTCGACCGGTGTCCAGACGTCCTCGTCCCACGGACGGACGACGCCCGGAGCCGTCGCACCTGCCTCGGTCTGCAGCGGCTCCTTTTCGTCCGCGATCGGGCTCGGGCATCTCGCGCAGGTGGCGCTGCGGCGAGAACACGATCCAGAGTATGGCGAGGGTGCCTCCGATGCCGCCGATGACGATCGTCTCCCGGAGGCCGACCCAGGTGCCGAGGGCGCCGCCGACCAGGGCCCCGATCGGGATCGTTCCCCAGACGAGGAAGCGCATCACCGAGTTCATGCGCCCCTGGAGCCGCGGCGGGCAGATCGCCTGCCGGTAGCTCACCTGGATGATGTTGTAGGTCACGATCGAGAAGCCGCCGAGCAGCACCGACGCGACGAGGAAGGGTATGGCTGCGTCGCCGGCCGGCGCGAAGGCGATGAGCAGCGTCGACGGCCCCCACAGAAAGCCGGCGGCGATGGTGGTGGGCCCGATCCCGAAGCGGTTCGACAGTCGCATGGCCGAGAAGGCGGCGATGAACGAGCCGACGCTCCCGATCGAGAACGCGATTCCGATGACGGCTGCGGAGAGCTCGAGATCGCGGACGAGGTACAGGAGGATGATCGCGAACGCGACGTTCGAGAAGAAGTTGGAGGTTCCCGTGCAGCCCGCCTGCGCGCGCAGGTTCGGGTTCCCGAGCACGAAGCGAAGCCCCTCCTTGAGCTCCGTCCACATGCTCGGCTTCGTGCCGTCGACCGTCTCCCGGACCGGAGGCTCCTCGGGCCTGCGTATCCCCAGCAGGAAGAGCCCGGAGCCGAGGAAGCTGATCGCGTCCACGAGCACCGCGTAGGGCGCCGTGAAGATCTGCACGAGCCCGCCCGCCAGGCCCGGGCCTCCCACCTGCGCCGCGGAGCGGCTGATCTCGAGCTTCGAGTTGCCGTCGATGATCTGGTCGCGCTCGACGAGCGAGGGCAGGTACGACTGATACGCGACGTCGAAGAAGACCTGGCAGACGCCGACGAGGAAGATCACGACGTAGAGCTGCCCGAGCGTCAGCGCGTCGGCCACGTACGCGATCGGGATCGAGGCGAGGAGCGCCGCGCGTGCGAAGTCTCCGGCGATCAGGATCGGCCGCCGGCGCATGCGGTCGACCCAGACGCCTGCAGGCAGCGTGAAGAGGATGAACGGGAGGAAGCCGAGCACCCCGACCAGGGCGACCTCGAACGCGCTGGCGTCGAGCACGACGATCGCGACGAAGCCGAGCGCCAGGTCGTCGACCTGCGACCCGAACTGGCTGATCGTCTCCGCCGACCAGAGCTTGAGGAAGTCGGGGTGCCGCCAGAGGCCGCCGCGCGGCCAGAGTCGAGGCCTACGCACGGACCGGTCTCGGCTCCTGTTCGGGCTCGGCCTCCGGCTGCGCTTCGGTCGCGGGCTCGGGCATCTCGCGCAGGTGGCGCACCGGGGAGAGCAAGACGGGGAGGCAGGAGAGCGTGCCGATCGCCGCGCCGACCCACATCGCCTCGCGGAGCCCGATCCACGTCGCGAGCGCGCCGCCGACGAGCGAGCCGACCGGTATGACGCCCCAGACGATGAACCGCATGACGGAGTTCATCCGGCCGAGCATCCGCTCCGGCGTGATGGCCTGCCGGTAGCTCAGCTGCGTGATGTTGTAGGTGACTCCCGCGAAGCCGAACAGGATCACGCCCGCGACGAGGAACGGGTACGGGGAGGAGGCGGGCGCTGCCGGGAAGAGGATCGCCGCAGGGCCGAAGACCGCGGCGGAGGCGATGATCGTCGGGCCGACGCCGAGCCGTGCTGCGATGCGCCTGCCGAAGAGGGCGCCGCCGAGTGCGCCGATGCTCCCGATCGAGAAGATGAGCCCGATCGCGGCGGCGGACAGGCCGAGCGTCCGCACCGCGTAGACGAGGATGATCGCGAACGCGAGGCTGGACGCGAAGTTCGAGATTGCGGTCGTGCCCGCGATCGCGCGCAGGTAGCGGTTGCCGAGGACGTAGCCGAGCCCCTCCCGCGCCTCGCGCAGCATCGACGGGCGCGGCGCGCCCTCCTCGCGCTCCGGGGTCGGCTCGGGCTTGCGGATGCCGAGGAGGAACACGGCCGAGGCGAGGAAGCTGATCGCGTCGGCGAGCACCGCATACGGCGCGGTCAGCAGCTGGACCGTGAGCCCGCCGAGACCCGGTCCTCCGAGCTGCGCGGCCGAGCGGCTGATCTCGAGCTTCGAGTTTCCGTCGATGAGCTGGTCGCGGGTGACGAGCGACGGGAGGTACGACTGGTAGGCGACGTCGAAGAAGACCGTGCAGATCCCGTAGAGGAAGCCGACTGCGTACAGCTGCCAGATCGTGAGCACGTCCCCGACATACGCGATCGGGACGGTCGCGAAGAGCGCGAAGCGGCCGAGGTCGCCTGCGATGAGGATCGGCCGCCGCGGCAGCCGGTCGACCCACACGCCGGCAGGAATCGTGAACAGGATGAACGGCATGAACTCGAGCGTGGTGAGGAGGGAGACCTCGAACGGCGACGACTCGAGCGTGAGGACGGCCACGAGCGGGAGCGCGAGGGCGCCGACTTGCGACCCGAACTGGCTGATCGTCTCCGCCGACCAGAGCTTGAGGAAGTCGGGGTGGCGCCAGAGACCGCCCTTCGGCCAGAGGCTACGCATCGTCCTTCCTCGGGGGCAGGTCGGTCCCGGCTCGGAACAATGCGAACGTGAGGACGTGGAGCTCTCCCTCCGGGTCCGCGGAGCCGTGGTAGTCGGCGACCAGCTTGTTCAGGCGCTTCTGGAACCGGGTGACGTCCTTCGGCGCGAGCCGCACGCGGACGATTCCCGACTCGCTCTGGTCGTCCCCGCCCGACGCGAGCGCCTCCTCGGCCCCCTGCCGGAGCATCATGGCCGTGATCGCGCCGCCTCGGAGCTCGTCGGGCGCCGACTCGCCGACGCTCTTGAGGACGAACAGGCGCGCGACCCGGCCGTAGTACTTCTCCGTCAGCGCGCGGACCTTCCGAGTGCGCACGACGCGGACGAGCTCGGCCTTCTCGAGCACCTTCAGGTGGTGGCCGATCGTCCCTTTCGGGATCTCGAGCGCGGTGGCGAGCTCGGTCGTGCTGGCGGCGCGCTGATTCAGGAGCGCGAGGATCCGCCCGCGCGTCGGGTCCGCGACCGCACGGAGCCGCTCGGGCTCCTCGATGGTGAGGACGTCATCGAGGTCGTAGTCGGGAAAACGGTCGATGATCGCGGAACATACGGCAAATCCCGACCATTCGCAAGAGTCTAGTGTCCTCGCCCGTGGAGCGAGCCCCGATCGTCGTCGAGGTTACCCGCGGCGACGTCGTCGAGGCGCGCCACCTGGTGCATGCAGTCGCGGTGTCGGGCGGCGAGGTCGTGGCGTCCGCCGGCGATCCGTTCCTCGTCACGTACTTCCGCAGCTCGGCGAAGCCGATCCAGGCGCTTCCGACCGTCCGCGCCCGCCCCGATCTCGACGACGCCGAGATCGCGATCGCATGCGCCTCGCACCTCGCGCGACCCGAGCAGCTCGAGCCGGTCCGCTCGTTGCTCGCGAAGGCGGACGCGACCGAGGACGACCTCGAATGTGGCCCCGAGCCGACGAGGCTCGAGCACAACTGCTCCGGCAAGCACGCTGCGCTGATCACGCTCTGCCGTGTGCGCGGCTGGCCCGTCGAGGGCTACCGGCTTCCTGATCACCCCTGCCAGCAGGTGCTCCTCGCCGAGGTCGCGGCCGCGGCCGAGGTCGAGCCGGACACCATGCCGACGGCGCCCGACGGCTGCGGCATCGTGACGTTCGGGCTTCCGCTCGAGCGGATGGCGCACGCCTTCTCCCGCCTGCCCGAGCTCGAAGGCGGAGCTCGGGTCATCGCCGCGATGCAGGCCCATCCCGATCTCATCCGTGGTCCGCTCGCCGCGGACTCGCTGCTCATGCGGACGCTGCCGGGCTGGGTTGCGAAGGGCGGCGCCGAGGGGCTCCTCTGCGCTTCCGGCCCAGGCGGCCTCGGCCTCGCGCTCAAGGTCGACGACGGCGCGACGCGCGCGGCGCGCAGCGCGCTCGCGGCCTTGCTTGCGACCCTCGGCATCGAGTCGGGCGACTTGGGCGTCGTCCCGGTCACGAACTCCAGGGGCGAGGTCGTCGGCCAGATCCGTGCGGCGTGACTCGAGCTACGTCGCGTCTCGGGCTGACAGCGTGTCAAAAGATTCCTTGTCCAAATCGGCCAAGTGCGACTACGATGCGCGCGCTTGATTGAGCCGGAGCGGCAGGCGGGCCGGCTCGTGCGTTGGTTCGGCAGTTCGGTTGTCCGTTCGAGGCGCGAGAGGAGAGAGGCCCGCAGATGCTTTCTGTCGAGATCGCACTTCCAGAGGTCGAGGAGCTTCAGCGCCTCATCGAGCAGGGGCTCGAGCGCGGCTTCCTCACGTACGACGAGATCGTGTCCGGGCTCGACGACGTCGAGCTCACCAAGGAGCAGGTCGAGGACTTCTACACGTACTTGATCGACCACTCGATCGAGCTTGTCGAAGGCGTCGAGCACAAGGCGCTTCCGCACGAGGAGCCGCCGCCGGCCGAGGAGGACAAGGTCGCGCCGAAGCTCGACCTTTCCGTCGAGCCCTCCCTCGACTCGCTGCGGCTCTACCTGCGCGAGATCGGCAAGGTGCCGCTGCTGACCGCGGACCAGGAGGTCACGCTCGCAAAGCGCATCGAGCGCGGCGACATGGATGCGAAGCAGCACATGATCGAAGCGAACCTCCGGCTCGTCGTCTCGATCGCGAAGGGCTACCTCGGCCGCGGGCTCTCGTTCCTCGACCTCATCCAGGAGGGCTCGCTGGGGCTCATCCGCGCGGTCGAGAAGTTCGACTACCGCAAGGGCTTCAAGTTCTCGACCTACGCGACGTGGTGGATCAGGCAGGCGGTGACCCGCGCGATCGCGGACAAGGCTCGCACGATTCGGATCCCGGTGCACATGGTCGAGAAGCTGAACAAGGTCGTGCACATCGAGCGTCAGCTCGTGCAGCGCCTCGGCCGCGAGCCGTTGCCCGAGGAGATCGCCGAGGAGCTCGAGATCGACACGGAGGAGGTGCGCGAGATCCTGCGCATGTCGCAGCTGCCCATCTCCCTGGAGAAGCCGATCGGCGAGGACGAGGACTCGTCCCTCAGCGACTTCGTCCCCGACGAGCAGGCGGAGTCGCCGTTCGACACGGCGTCGCTCTCCCTCCGGCGCGAGGACGTGGAGTTCGCACTCGCCGCGCTCCCCGAACGGGAGCGGCGCGTGATCGAGCTTCGCTACGGCCTCGACGGCTCCCAGCCGTGCACGCTCGAGGAGGTCGGCCGCACCTTCGGGGTCACGCGCGAGCGGATCCGCCAGATCGAGAACAACACGCTCAAGAAGCTCGAGTCGCTGCCGGAGGCGCAGGGGCTCAAGGACTGCGTCTAGGCCGGTAGCAGGCCGGCGGCGCCGAGCGACGCGAGCGCGCGCTCGCGGATCTCGCCTGCGATCCGGGCGACGTTCGAGCCCGGCGGCGCATAGCCGACGACGTTCAGCCAGACGAGCTTCTCGGTGACGTCGCCGACCTGGACCGAGATCGTCAGCGCGTCTGCGCCGTCCACCTCGGCGGCGGCCTCCTCGGTGACGCGTCGCGCCTCGTCGAGCGGCGCTGCGATGCCGACCGGGACCTGCACGGTGAGGATCCGGCGGGGGTCTCCGACCGAACGGTTGACGATGACCGCTGACGCCATCATCAGGTTGGGGACGAACACGTGGCGGTCCTCGTCGGTCACGAGCTTCGTGTAGGTCAGCGACATCTCCGAGACGACGCCCGTGTGCTCGCCGACGCTGATGCGGTCACCGAGGCGTACCGGCTGCGAGAAAGCGAGCAGTACGCCGGAGCCGAGGTTCCCGAGCGGCGTCGAGAGCGCGAGGCCGGCGATCAACGCGAGAACCGCACTCGACGCGAGGAAGGCGCTCGCGACCTGCTGGGTCACGGGGAAGATCGAGAGGACGCTCCAGGCGCCGATCAGGCACACGAGCGCGACCACGACGCGGAGCAGGAAGCTGAACGTCGTCCGCCGGCGAGCTGCAACGGCTGGGTCGCGCTCGGCCAGCCCGCGCTCGTAGCGGTCGAACCCACGCCGAAGCGCGAGCCGCACTGCGATGATCACGACCAGCCAGATCGCGGCGACGACGAGCGCCTTCACGGCATTCGAGTCCACCTTGCCCATTTCGGCGCCCGCGGCGCCGAGCCTGCCTGTCGCCGGCTACTCGGCGAGGACGCGCGCCTTCGCGGCCGCGTATTCCTCGTCCGTCAGCTCGCCGCTCCTGTGCAGGTCGGCGAGGTTGGCGAGCGTGGATGTGAGGTCGGTCGCTGCGGCTGGTGGGCTGGACGGAGCGCGGTCCTGAGTCGTCCGCTCGCGCGCCGCGTTCCACCAGGACGAGAGCCGCGTCCGCGCATCCGTCGAGGACCGCCGTTCCCGAGGCATCCGGGAACTCGTGCATGGTCTGCCGCCTCGTCACCTCGATCCAGACCGCGCCGAGCGCGACGAGCACGAGGACGATGAGGAAGCGCACGAAGTCGCTGACCTCGCCCCCGATGAGCAGGACGAGCCCGATGATCGCGAGCCCGATGTACGCCCACAGGCGCACGCGCACTGCCGGCGCCAGGAAGCGGCGCGCTCCGACCGCACGCGGCCCAGGGCCGGCGAGCCAGGCGGCGACGAGGAAGAGGATTCCGATCACGATGAACGAGCGGAAGGAGTCGTGGAGGAGCTGGACGACGATGTCCCAGGCGTTGCTCGCCGCGGTCCGCGTGTCGGTCTCGGTGACGAGCTCGCTCACGAGGTAGCTCCCCACGAGGTTCATGGCGATGAGACCGGTGGCACCGACGATGACGAGCGCGACGCCGATCCGGCGCACGGCCCGGCGGCGGTCGACCGCGAGCCACACTGCAAGCGCGAAGAGGGCGAGGGTGAAAACCGGAAGCACCCAACCGGTCGCCTGCAGGATCGTGAACGCGTCCTGGGCGGTGTCGAGCTCGTCCGAGCGCAGGATCTCGATCTGACCGACGTCCTCCGGCAGCTGGTCCTCGACGCGGTCGCGGATGCCGAGGTTGTCCGCGGCCTCGAGCACGATCCGCCGGAGGTCCAGCGTCACGACGCCGCCCTCGGTGGAGACGGTATCGCTGTCTCCCTCGAGCACCTCCACGAGGGTCCGGTGCGACTCCTCGACGGTGTCGTCCCACAGCCGCTGCAGCCGCGGTTGCTCGAGCGCGCGCGCGACGAGCGTGTACCCCGCCTCCCGCAGTCCGGCGGCCGCCGGGGCCGAGAGGTTCTTGAAGTCGGCCGGGAGCTGCTGCCTTGATCTCGGCGTTGACGTCGACGGACGCGTAGAGCTCGTCGACGGCGCGCGTCGCGACCGCCTGCCGGATCGCGTCGTCCTCGATCAGCCTCGTGCTCGTGTCCGTGAAGACCTCGGTGTTGAGCGCGACCCGGTTCACCCAGACGGCGAAGGCGCTGACGAGCAGCAGGATCGAGTGCGAGGACGAGGACGATCCACGACGCGATCGCGCGTCCGCGGCGCTTCGGGCGGGCGGCGGGTGTCGGCTCGGCGGCGTCGCTCACGGCAACGCGACGACCCTATCCCGCCGCGCCGGAATCGGCTTCACCGCCGAGGAAGCGCGCGTGCAGCGCGCGCACCGCGCGCGCGACCTCGTCGCTCCCGACCAGGCAGGTGATCTTGATCGGCGACGTCGAGATCAGCCGGAGGTTGATGCCCTCGTCCGCGAGCGTCCGGAACATCTCCGCTGCGACGCCCGGGTGCGTACGCATGCCCGCGCCGATGAGCGACACCTTGCCGAGGTCGTTCACCTCCTCGATCTCGATCCGCCCGATCGACTCCTGCGCCTTCTCGAGCGCGCGGCGCGTCGACTCCACGTCCTCCCGCGGGACCGAGAACGAGAGCTCCGCCGCGCCGTGCACGGCGTTCTGGAGGATCGTGTCCACGCTTACGTGCCCTCCCGCCACGGCCTCGAAGATCGCAGCGGCGACTCCCGGCCGGTCGGGGACGCCGCTGAGCGTGAACAGCACCTCGTCCTCGGAGTGCGTGACCGCCGAGATGATCGGCTCCTCCATGCCCGCGACGTCCTGAACCCAGGTTCCGGGCTCCTCCGAGAATGTCGAGCGGGCGTGGATGGGCACATCGTGCCCGCGCGCGAGCTCGACCGCACGGAGCGCGAGCACGCGTGCGCCGGAGGCGGCCATCTCGAGCATTTCCTCGTACGACACCGTCTCGAGCTTCCGCGCGTCGGGGACGATGCGCGGGTCGGCCGTGAAGACGCCGCTGACGTCCGAGTAGATCTCGCACGCCGCCCCGAGCGTCGCGGCGAGCGCGACCGCCGTGAGGTCGCCGGCGCCGCGCCCGAGCGTCGTGATGTCCATGGTGTCCCGCGAGAAGCCCTGGAACCCCGCGACGAGGACGATCTTCCCGGCGTCGAGCGCCTCGAGGACGCGCACCGGCGTGATCTGGCGAATCTTGGCGCGGGTGTGGACGGAGTCGGTGAGGATGCCCGGCCTGCGAGCCGGTGAACGACACGGCCTCCTGGCCGAGGTCGTGCACCGCCATCGCCACGAGCGCGCACGCGACGCGCTCGCCGGTCGAGAGCAGCATGTCGAGCTCGCGCGGGTGCGGATGCGGCGACACCTCGCCCGCGAGCTCGAGGAGCGTGTCCGTCGTCTTGCCCATTGCCGAGACGGTTCCGACCACCCGGACGTTGCGCTCGCGCGCCTCGACGAGGCGGCGTGCGACGTGGCGGATCTTGTCCGGGTCGGCGACCGACGAGCCGCCGAACTTCATGACGATCGTCTCGGGGGCGGCCGACTCCGGGGCTGCGCTCATGAGAGCGGATTCTCGCTTACGCTCATCGGTGCAACCAAACGAGGGGGGTTCAGAGTGGACCGTGGCCGTGTTCTCAAGTTCGGAGGTCTCGCAGCAGGCGTCGTCTTGATCCTTTTCGGGATCGGCTCGCTGATCCTCGGCATCGCCGCGTATCGAACCGTGGGCGACGAGCTCACGCGGGAGAAGATCGTCGGCTCGCCGGACATGAGCCCCGACGCGATCGAGGCGTCCGTACAGGAGGCCGGGCTCACCGACGTCGAGATTCCGTCTTGCGACGTCGCCGAGGAGGAGATCACGACCGGATCGGAAGCGCGTTGCTTCGCCCAGTACATGCGCATCCACGCGCTCGAGTCGTCCAACGGCCTCACGTACGCCGAGATGGGACGCTTCGTCTCCGCGGCGGACCCGACCGATCCCGCGGGCACGAGCGACGAGGCCGAGGCCGCGAAGGACGAGAACGGGGAGCCGATCTCGAACTCCGCGCGCAACCTGTGGGTGACCGAGACCGCGCTCTCGACCGCGCTCAATGTCTCGTACATGGCGTCTGGGATCGCGATCTTCAGCATCGTCGTCGGGATCGCGCTGACCCTGGCCGGGATCGGCTTCGTCATCCTCGCGCTCGCCGTCTTCGCGAAGCGGGAGGCCACGGTATGAGCGACGCGAATGTGTGGTCCGATGCGTGGGATCCGGGCGAGGACTGGTCTGGCGGGGGCGGGCTCTCGAAGAGGCTGCCGCGCGGCGACGTGCTCGGGGCGAGCGTGTACGAGCTCGGCCCGGGGAACTTCGCCGTCTACCACTTCCACCACGGAGCCGAGGAGCTGCTGATCGTTCTCCGCGGGCGCCCGACGCTGCGGACGTCGGAAGGTGAGCGCGAGCTGGCGGAAGGCGAGGTCGTCCACTTCCCGCCCGGGCCAGACGGTACGCACGGGCTCCGGAACGACACGGACGCCCCGGTGCGGTTCCTGATGGTGTCCGATCACCCCTCGCCGGAGGTCGTGGAGTACCCCGACCTCGGACAGATCACCGCGCAGGCGCGCACAGGCTCGCAGACCGGCGAGCGGCTCTGGTTCATCCACGACGTCGCAGGCGACGGAACCTAGGGCAGCCAGCCCTCGCGGTAGCGCGAGCGCGTCGAGCGCGGGAAACTTGCATACGCCTCGGCGGACTTCGTCGTCTCCTCCTCGACTCCGGCCCCGTGCGCGACGGCAACCGGGTCGACGAGGTACACGACGCCCTTCCGCCCGCCCCGAGCACCGACGGCGAGCACGACCGCCGGGCCGTCTCCGGCGCCGAGGAGCACATGCGCAGTCCCGGAGGGGCAGTGGAAGAAGTCCCACGCGCAGAGCGGCCGCTCCTGACCCTCGACGACGAGGAGGCACTCGCCGGCGAGCACGAGGAATCCCTCCTGGTGGTTCTCGCGGTGGTACATCGCCATCGGCTGTCCGGGCAAAAGGACGTTGAGGTTGATCCCGAGCTGCCGGAACGGGCGCTTGCCCTCGAAGTCGCAGGCGGCACCAAGCTGCCCGTAGTCGCGCCAGCGGGTGTCGCGCGCGTTGAGCACGAACCAGCCGTCGTTCTCGCGCACCGGGCCGAATCGCGTCTCGCGGAGCGATGCCTCGGGGACGGCCACAGCCGAGGAGGCTACTCCGGCCTGCTGTCCATCTCGCGAAACGCGGGGTTGAAGAACCCGTAGAGCGTGACCGCTAGGAGGCAGACGCCCATCGCGAGGAACGTCGCCGCGACTCCGAACGCCCCCACCGCGAGCCCACCGAGGAGGATGCCCGCCGGGATCGACGCCCACGCGCCTGACCGGATCGCGCCCAGAACGCGACCCCGGAGCGCGGACGGGACGATCTCGAACGTGACGGTGGCCAACAGCGGATTGATCGGTCCTGCCGCCAGAGCGCCGACGGCGATCGCGACGAGCGCGACGGGCAGACTCGGCAAGGTCGCGAGGACGAGGTACGTGGACGGCACCAAGACGAAGCAACAGAGGAACGTCAGCCGTCGCGGCAGCCGGTGCCCGATTGCGCTGTAGAGCAGGGCGCCCGCGAGCGCGAACCCTCCGAAGACGCCGAACATGAGGCCGAGGTCGGCTGCGCTGCCGTACGCCTCCCGCGCGAAGACGGCCAGGACCACGGGAAGGGGCGCTTCCACGAAGTTCGTGACCAGCACCGTGAGCACCATCGCCCTCAGCAGCCTCCGATCCCAGATGAAGCGGAGACCTTCCCGGAGCTCGGCGAAGAAGTGCGCCGGGACCTCGGTCTCGGCCTCGGGCTCGCGTTGCGGCCGCGGCACGGCCGCCGCGACGATCGCGGCCGAGACGAGGAAGGTGGCAGCGTCGATCCAGAGCGCCGCCGTCGCCCCCACCGCGGCGACCAACACGCCGCCGATCGGCGCTCCTACGAGGAGCGAGCCCTGCTGGATCGCGGAGCGGATCCCGGTCGCGCGCTCCATCCGAGCTCCCGCCAGCTCGGCGGCGTCGGGGAGCAGGGCCGTCCGGGCGGTCGCCCCGGGAGCGTCGAGCAGTGCGCCCAGGAACACGAGCGCCATGAGCTGCCAGATCTCGATCCCGACGGTCGTGTGCAGCAGCGGGATCGCCGCCACCGCTGCGGCGCTGGCGAGGTCCGCGACGATGCTCGTCCTCCGGAAGCCGACGCGATCGACGATCACGCCGCCGAAGAACGTCGCGAGGACGATCGGCACGAAGTTGAAGAAGATCGCGAGACTCGTCAGCGCCGCGCTACCGGTGGTGACGAGCACGAACCACGGGATCGCGAGCTGCGCGATGTTGTTCCCCGAGAGCGAGACGGCGTCCGCGACGTAGAGCGCGTACAGAGGCGTCCGCCGCGTCATGTCCGCGGGACCCTAGAGGTGAGGTCTCGCGCTGCTCCGCTGAACGATGACGACGGCCCGCTGCGGGAGCGGGCCGTCGAGGCTGAAGCGGGGGACCACCCCGCACGCGGCTGACGATCCGATGGTACCGCGGTCGGGGGCGGAGGGCGCCGGACTCGAACCGGAATCGGGGGTGAGCCGATCTGCAGCTGTCAACCGCGTCTCCCGCCTCGGGAGTTCAACCCTCCGCCGGCGCAAACCTAGCCTCGTCGGTCGACCGGGATCGCAACGATTCTGCGACGAAGCGTCCACAGGCCATTGGCCTCTACGGACTGTGGACCATCGAGGCGCCATCACTACAATCCGCCGCGCCGTGAACGTGCTCGTCTACGTCTCCGACGCCCTGCGGGTCGACCATCTCGGCTGCTACGGCGCGCGCTTCCTCGACACGCGGACGATCGACGAGCTGGCCGCGGGCGGGGTGCGCTTCGAGCAAGCCATCAGCGCGGCGCCGTGGACGGCGCCCTCGATGACGTCGATGGTGACCGGGCTCTACCCGCACCACCACGGCTACCTGCACTGGGACGCGGCTCTCGACCCGACGACCGAGACCCTCTTCCGCGCGTTCGCGGCGCACGGGTACGAGGTCGGGACCTTCGTCTTCGACAGGAACTACCTGTTCAAGGAGATGCCCGAGGCAAACGTGATGGGGACGAGCGAGACGCTCGACGGTGCGATCGACTGGCTGCGCGCCAACCGCGAGAAGCCGTTCCTCCTCTTCTTCCACAGCTGGGCCACGCACATGCCGTACTTCGTCGCTCACTCCGAGCGGAAGGACTGGCGTGCGGCGAAGGAGGAGGTGATCGCGGGGATTCAGGCCGACTCCGCGGAGGCGCTCGAGGCCACCCGCGAGGCATATCGCCAGGCGGTCGAGCGGCAATCGGAGGAGCTCGTCGCGTCCATGCTCGGCGAGCTCGACGCGCTCGGGCTGCGCGAGAGCACCGTCGTCGCGTTCCTCTCCGACCACGGCGAGTCGTGGGGCGAGCGCTTCCTCGACAAGTCGGAGGTGCAGGGCGTCTACCACATGCACGGGGCGACCCTCTACGACGAGATCGTGCGCGTGCCGCTCGTCGTCTCCGCGCCGGGCAAGCTCGACCCGGGTGTCGTCGCGGAGCAGGTCCGCTCCGTCGATCTCATGCCGACGCTGCTCGAGCTCGCGGGGCTGCCGGCGCGAGAGACCGACGGCGCGTCATTGCTCCACGTCGACGGCGACCGGCCGGCTGTGATCGCAGGCACCGACAAGGGCGCTCTCAGCCAGCTCGCCGTGCGGATGCCGCCGTGGAAGCTGATCCTGCACGTGGAGAGCGGGGAGGAGGAGGCATACGACGTCGCGACCGACCCGCGCGAGCTCGAGAGCCGGCCGACAGACGCGCCTCCGGAGCTGCGTCAGCTCGTCTTCCGGGAGCTCGAGTCGGCCGAGCGCCGCGAGCTCTCCGAGGAGGAGGAGGCGACGGTGGCGAAGCGGCTCGCCGACCTCGGCTACCTGTGAGCACTCCTCTGGCGACGCTCTACGAGCGCATGTTCTTCATCCGCCGCTTCGAGGAGACGCTGCTCGAGCTCTTCTCGCAGGGGAAGCTCGTCGGGACGACGCACACGTACATCGGCCAGGAGGCGAACGGGGTCGGGATCATCGACCACCTCGAGCCCGAGCGGGACGTCGTCTTCTCGAATCACCGCTGCCACGGGCACTACCTCGCGTTCACCGACGACGCGTTCGGGCTGCTCAGTGAGGTCATGGGCAAGGCAACCGGCGTGTGCGGCGGCAAGGGCGGGAGCCAGCACCTGTGCAACGGCAACTTCTACTCGAACGGCGTCCTCGGCAGCATCGTCCCGGTGGCGACCGGGATCGCGCTCGCGGAGAAGCGGAAGGGGACGGGCGCGGTGTCGACGGTGTTCCTCGGCGACGGCACGCTCGGCGAAGGGGTGACGTACGAGTCGCTGAACATGGCCTCGCTCTGGAAGCTCCCGGTGCTCTTCGTCGTCGAGAACAACCACTACGCGCAGTCGACGCCCGTCGAGCTCGAGCTCGCCGGGTCGATCCCGGCGCGAGCCGAGGCGTTCGGAGTCGAGACCACCGAGCTCGCCACGACCGACGTCGAGGAGGTGCACGAGGCCGCCGGTCGCGCGGTGGGGCGGGTCCGCGAGACGGGCGAGCCGTTCTTCCTCGTCCTCGACACGTACCGCTTCAGCCCGCACTCGAAGGGCGACGACAACCGCGACCCCGCCGAGATCGATGCGCGCCGCGAGCAGGATCCGCTGAAGGTGGGCGAGCGGCTCGACGCGGGGGAGCGGGAGGCGATCGAGGCTCGCTGCGAGCAGCGGCTCGCGGAGACGGTGCTCGCCGCCGAGGCGGCCGAAGCGGCATGAACGTTCGCCCTCGGCAAACGTTCGCGGGGGAAACCATGTTTCCCCCGCGTGCCCCTTCTCTCCGAGAGCGCGGGGAACCTCCCGGTTCCCCACACCCCTCCACGCTCACGCGCCGGAGCCCGGCGCGTGAGCAAACGCTGCGTTCAGGTCCTGAACGAGGCGCTGCACGAGCTGTTCGCCTCGCGCGACGACGTGTCGCTTCTCGGCGAGGACGTGCTCGACCCGTACGGGGGCGCGTTCAAGGTCACGCAGGGCCTCTCCGACGCGTATCCGGACCGCGTGCTCACGACGCCGATCTCCGAGGCCTCGCTATTCGGCGTCGCCGCTGGGATGGCGCTCCGTGGGCAGCGCCCGATCCTCGAGATCATGTTCGGCGACTTCGTCGCGCTCGGCTTCGACCAGATCGTGAACGGGATCGCGAAGTTCCGGGAGATGTACGACGGACAGGTCACGGTCCCGCTCGTCGTCCGGACGCCGATGGGCGGGCGGCGAGGGTACGGCCCCACGCACAGCCAGTCGCTCGAGAAGCTGCTGCTCGGAGTGCCGAACATCGTCGTCGTCGCGGCGAGCGAGTGCCACGACCTTCGCGCGTTGCTGGTCGCCGCTGTCGAGGACGACCGGCCCGTGTTCTTCGTCGAGAACAAGCTCATGTACGGCCGGCCGAACCGGCGGCCGGAAGACGGGCACATCGGCGAGCTCGAGGTTCGCGAGAGCGCAGATCCGTACCCAGTCGCTCACGTTCTCTGGCAGCGGCTTCTCGGAGGGCGTCGCGACGGTCGTGACCTACGGCGGCATGCTCCCGGTCGTCCTCGACGCGGTGACCGAGCTGATCCTCGAGCACGAGATCTTCTGTGAGGTGGTAGCGCTCTCGCAGCTGCTGCCGATGGAGCTCGAGCCCGTGCTCGAGTCGGTCGCGCGCACGGGTGCGCTCGTGACGGCGGAGGAGGGGACGCTGACCGGCGGCTTCGGCGCCGAGATCGCAGCCCGGGTCCAAAAGGCGGCCTGGGACGAGTTGCGTCGGCCGATCCAACGAGTCGCCGCCCGCGACGGGATCATCCCCTCAGCGCGCACGCTCGAGGAGGCGATGCTCCCGAGCGCCAAGGACGTCGTCGACGCGATCCTCGTCCTCGAAGGCGTGCGAAGCTAGCGCCCGTGCTGGAAATCGTCCTGACGCGCGAGGACGCGAACACCGAGTTCGCGCTCCTCGCGGAGTGGCTCGTCGAGGATCGGGCGGAGGTCGAGCAGGGGCAGCCGGTCTGCGTGGTCGAGACGACGAAGGCGACGGTCGAGGTCGAGTCGCCGGGCGCCGGGACGATCGTCCAGTTCTACGAGGACGGCGTCGAGGTCGAGCTTGGGAAGACGATCGCGCGCATCGCGGAGACCGCCGAGGAGCTCGCGTCACTCGAGGTCGGCGCCGAGGCCGAGAAGCCTGCGTCGAAGCCCGCCCAGGGCGAGCGCAAGGCGACGCGCAAGGCCGTCGAGCTGGCGGAGCGCTACGAGATCGACCTCGGGCAGATCGACAAGCGCGGGTTCGTCACGGAGAAGGACGTCGAGGCGCTGATCGCGTCCCAGCGTGTGGCCGCGGCACCCGGGGTCGGATCCTTGCTCGCTGGCGTCTCGACGGCCGGAGTCACGCTGCCGGACACGTTCGCCCTCGAGGAAGGTGTCGGCGTGCTGGACGCCGACTACCTCGCGTCTCTCCGCTCCGACCCTGACGCGTTTCGAGCACTGTCGCCGGACGAGAAGGTTCGCGCCCTGCGCAAGAACGGCGCCCGGATCGGCGAGGGCGTGACGCTCGGGGAGGAGACGCTCGTCGCCGCCGGCCGCGTCGTTCTCGAGGACGGCGTCGAGATCGGACCGGGATCGACGGTCGACTGCGAGGACGTCGTCGCGATCGGCGAGCTATCGCGGTTCGCCGCCGGCCTGGAGCTCCGCTGTCGGCAGGCATTCCTCGGAGCCGGGATCTGGGGCGGGCGCTCCGTCCGGTTCGGCGGCGGCGGACACCGCGACCCGTGGGCTGTCCTTGCAGTGGGTGACCTCGCATTCGTCGGCGACGAGGCGTTCGTCAATGTGTGCCGACCGGTGCTCATCGGCCGCGAGGCGTTCCTCACGATGCGCTCGCTGATCGTCACGCACAACATCGGTCACTCGGTGCTGGAGGGGTTCGAGAACAAGTTCGCACCCGTCGTGCTCGAGGACCGCGCCCAGGTCGGCCTCGGCGCCGTCGTCTACGCCGGCTGCCGGATCGGCGCGGAGGCGATCGTCGCGTCGGGCTCGTACGTGACCGGGGACATCGCCGCCGGCGCGTTCGCCATCGGAGTCCCGGCGAAGGTCACGGGCAGCTCGAGCCACAAGGTCTCGCGCTCGCGACAGATCGAGCTCGGGCGAAGGATGATCGACGATCTGCACGAGCTTCTTGCGCTCCGCGGCCATGGGTTGTCGGCGATCTCGGACGGCGAGGAGCGCGGGTTCGAGGTCGCGGGCGTCCGGGTCTTCTTCACGCCTCGCTACACGGGCGGCGGCGAGGCCGTCGTGCTAGCGCTCGAAGCCCCGGGCGAGGTTGCGGAGGGGACAGTCGTCCTCGATCTCCTTGCGCGGCGCGTCTACGGCACGGGAGACGCGGATGTCGTGGACGCGGTCCGCGAGTTCTGCCGCAAGCGCGGAATCCGGTTCGAGCCGGGCCCGTGGCGCTACACGGGCGGGTTGATCTAGCCGTCTAGCGGCCGTCGAGCCGGATCGTCCACGGGTCGATCGAGTCGACCACGAGATGAGTGCCGCTCCACGGATCGCGCGCGAGCGTGGCGCGGACCTCGTCCTCGGACTCGGCCTCGACGACGTGCACGACGCGGTACTCGTCCGCGAGCGGACCGCCGAGGACGATGAAGCCCTGATCCACGAGCCCGTCCATGAACGACGCATGCGCCGACCAGCCGGACTGCTCCTCGAGTCGTCGGGACGAGTCGTACTCGTGCCCGGAACGGTGCACGACGACGTGGAACATCGACACCCCCGCGTTCTAGCAGCAGTTCCCGACAGGTCGTGGCCGCAAATCTGCGATAGCGTGGACACGCATTCGGGGGATGACGGGTGAGATGGTTCTCCGCACGATGCGGGGCGTTGGTCAGCTGAACGACCGGTGAGGGGCGAGGAGACAGTTGGGAGCATCTCGAGCACCTCATTGGAGTGACTCCAGGACCCGGGCAGGTCTGCAGGTGCTTGGGTGGAGCCTGCTTGCGACGATCCTCGCCCTCGCCGGTGGAGCGGCCAATTCGGCTGCCGCGGCGGGCTCGCATGCGCCTCCTGCCGTGCCGGGCGAGCTGATCGTCGGCTTCGAGCGGGTGTCCGTCTCGGCGCAGAACGCCGCCGTCAGCTCGCGCGGGAGGCGTTCGCGAGGAGCGGTATCCCGAGATCCGCGCAGCTCTCGTTCAGGTGCCGCCCAGCGCGACCGAGGATGCGATGAAGGTCCTGCTCGGCGACCCGCGAGTTCGCTACGTCGAGCCGAACCACGTCGTGCGGGCGGCCGCGATGCCGGACGACCCGTCCTTCTCCCAGCTCTGGGGGCTCTCCAACACGGGACAGACCGGCGGCACGCCCGATGCGGACATCGACGCGCCGGAAGCCTGGGACGTGAACACCGGGAGACCCGGACGTCGTAGTCGGCGTGACCGACACGGGGGTCGACTTCGGGCACCCTGATCTCGCGGCGCAGCAATGGGTCAACGCGGGTGAGAGCTGCGGGTCGACCGATCCTGGAGCGTCGTGTGACCAACGGACGGACGGGCTCGACAACGACGGGAACGGCTACGTCGACGACTGGCGTGGGTGGGACTTCGTGAACGGCGACAACAACCCGACCGACGACCACGACCACGGGACGCACGTCGCCGGCACGATCGGGGCGGTCGGCTCGAACGGGACGGGCGTCACTGGCGTCAACTGGAACGTGAAAGTGATGGCACTCAAGTTCTTGAACGCGGCCGGCTCCGGGACGACCGCGGACGCGATCGCGGCGACGCTGTACGCGGCCGACAACGGCGCGCGCGTCTCTTCGAACTCGTGGGGAGGCGGCCCCTTCGACCAGTCGCTGCTCGACGCGATCGAGTACGGCGCGGGCCGTGGGATGCTCTTCGTGGCCGCCGCCGGAAACGACGGGCGCTCGAACGACACGACCGCGACCTACCCATCGAGCTACGCCTCCGAGGCGATCGTCTCGGTAGCGGCCACCGATCACAACGATGCGCTCGCCTTCTTCTCCAATTACGGGGCGAAAAGCGTCGACCTCGGCGCGCCGGGGGTGAACATCCTCTCGACGACCCGGGGCGGGACCTACGCGGCGTTCCAGGGCACGTCGATGGCGACGCCGCACGTCTCGGGCGTCGCGGCCCTGCTCGCCGCCCGCTTCCCTGACGCGTCGCCGTACGGGCTCAAGGCGCTCCTCCTCCGCTCCGTCGACCCGGTCGCCTCGCTCGCGGGCAGGACCACGAGCGGAGGTCGACTGAACGCCTTCACCGCCGTGTCCTGCGACGCCGAGCCGAAGGTGTGGCTCGGGTCGCCGTCCCAGGGCTTCGTGGCCGGGCTCGGAGACGTGCTCCCGATCGCGGTCCTCGGTGCGAGCTGTGCTTCGCCGGCGGGTGTGGGCAACGTCTCTGTGACCGTGAACGGCGTCGCCGTCCCGCTCACAGCGGCGAGCCCCGACCGGGGCCTCTACACCGGCAGCTACACCGTCGGCGCCGAAGGGCCCCTGAGCGTCACGGCTCGCGTCACGGTCGGCAGCGACACGGCGACCCAAACGGTCACCGGCACGGCGTTCCTGAATTACACGTGCCGGGACGTCCCCATGGAATGGGTCGACGTCACGCCAGGCACGCGGCTCGTCGGAGCGTCGGGCGGGGATGACGTGTTCTCGACGCTCTCGATCGGCTTCCCCGTCACGTACTTCGGCCAGACCTACACGTTCGCGTACGTCTCCTCCAACGGCTTTCTCGCGCTCGGCTCGAACGCCGGTGCGACCGCGCACCTGAACGGCCCGCTCCCGACCACTGCGACGCCGAACGGCGTCGTCGCGCCCTTCTGGGACGACCTCAACCCCGGCGCCGGGGGTGGGGTGTACGTGGGGCTCACTGGCGCGGCCCCCAATCGCACGCTCCATGTCGAGTGGCACAACGTTCCTCACTTCACGTTCTCGGGAAGCGGGACGGTGACGTTCGAGCTGTCGCTCAAGGAGAACGGTGATGTCCGCTTCCAGTACCTCGACACCGACTTCGGGAACGCGACCTGGAACGCGGGGGCCTCGGCCACGGCGGGGGTCGAGCGCCCCGACGGCGTCGTCGGGAGGCAGGTCTCCTTCAACCAGCCGCAGCTGACGAGTGGTCGTGCGATGAGCTGCAGCCTCGGTGCGCCGGCGCCTCCGCCGTCGCCGACGATCACGACCGTGAGTCTGCCGGGTGGGCAGGTCGCGGTCGCCTATTCGCAGACTCTGGCTGCTTCCGGTGGTACGCCGCCCTATTCGTGGTCGCTGGACTCGGGGGCGCTCCCGCCGGGGCTGACCCTGGACGCGGGGACGGGGGCGGTCACGGGCACGCCGACGAGTGCGGGGACGGCGTCGTTCACGGTGCGCGTCACCGACAGCCTCGCGCAGTCGGACACGCAGGCGCTCGCGATCGACGTTGCGCTTCCGCCGTCGCCGACGATCACGACCGTGAGTCTGCCGGGTGGGCAGGTCGCGGTCGCCTATTCGCAGACTCTGGCTGCTTCCGGCGGCACGCCGCCTTATTCGTGGTCGCTGGACTCGGGGGCGCTCCCGCCGGGGCTGACTCTCGATGCGGGGACGGGGGCGGTCACTGGCGCACCGACGAGTGCGGGGACGGCGTCGTTCACGGTGCGCGTCACCGACAGCCTCGCGCAGTCGGACACGCAGGCGCTCGCGATCGACGTTGCGCCTCTACCGTCGCCGACGATCACGACCGTGAGTCTGCCGGGCGGGCAGGTCGCGGTCGGGTATTCGCAGACTCTGGCTGCTTCCGGCGGCACGCCGCCTTATTCGTGGTCGCTGGATTCGGGTGCGCTCCCGCCGGGGCTGACTCTCGATGCGGGGACGGGGGCGGTCACGGGCGCACCGACGAGTGCGGGGACGGCGTCGTTCACGGTGCGCGTCACCGACAGCCTCGCGCAGTCGGACACGCAAGCGCTCACCGTCGTGGTCGCCGGCCCGACGCTCGTGACGGCCTCGCCGGGCGGGACGACGATCCTCGCCGGCTCGCATCGCTCGGGGACGGCCTCGAGCCTCGCCGGCGACGACAACGCGTACTACGAAGTGAGCTCCACGACCTCCGGCACGAGGACGACGGACTGGTACGGCAGCTTCGCGGGTGTCACCAACTCACTCGCGGACCTGCAGGTGAGCTACACGGGCAAGAACTCCCGCTCGTGCACGCAGGTGATCTTCGTCTGGCGTTGGACGACGAGCTCGTGGGTGCAGCTGAGCTCGCGGAGCGTCGGCACGACCGAGGTCGCGCTCGCGAACCTCGTGCCGAGCGGATCCGCGGCCGACTACGTCAGCGGCACGAGCGGCGACGGTGAGGTGCGCGTGCGCGTGCGCTGTCGCAGGTCCGGCAGCTCGTTCTTTGCGAGCGGCGACTTGCTGCAGATCCGCTACGTAAGGCCGGCCGGGCTCGCGACGGCGCTCGGACCGCGGGCCCGCTCGCTCAGGCTGTCGTCGTAGGGCAGCGAGTCGACGAGGCGGCTGACGGCCGCGAGGTCACCCTCGACACGGACGCCTTCGAGATCGCGGTTGACGACGAGGCGGTAGAACGCCTCCGCGTCACCCTCGACGACCGCGTCCGGGCTCTCGCACGACCCCGCCAGGACGTGCCCGTCCGCGAACGAGGCAACCTCCGACCCGATCCGGAACTCGATGGCGGCCTCGGTCGGGCTCAGGGGGAAGGCGATCTCGAGCGCGCCCTTGAGCCAGCCGGACTGGAGTGTTTCGGTCGGCGAGGGAGGGCCGAGCGAGCGCGCGCCCCAGTGGGCGAGCTCGTGCATCACGGGCCGTAGCGCCTCGCCGTACTCCGTGAGCTCGTAGATCGTGGAGGCCGCGGGCGGAGGGAGCTGTCGGCGGCGCACGACGTTGTGGCGCTCGAGCTCCTTGAGCCGGCTCGCGAGAATGTTCGTCCCGCAGCCGGCGAGGTTGGCGTGGAGGTCGGAGTAGCGGAGCTGATCGTGCTCGAAGAGCTCGCGGACGATGAGAAGCGACCAGCGTTCGCCGACGACGTCGAGGGCGTGCGCGAGGGGGCAGTACTGGTTGTAGCTCTTCACGGCTTCCGATTGTACAGCGTCTTCTTGCTAGATGGAAGTCTTAACTTGCAAAATGAAAGTTACTGTTGTACTATCGCAAACTTCGAACTCGACGAAAGCGAACGAAGGGACTTTCGCATGGTTGCCTCCGAACGTACGAAGTGGTACGCCCTGGCCCTCATCTGCGCCGTGCAGTTCATGGTCGTGCTCGACATCGCGATCGTGAACGTCGCCCTGCCTTCCATCCAGGCTGACCTCGGCTTCTCGCAGGAGAACCTGCAGTGGGTCATCTCGGCCTACGCACTCGTCTTCGGCGGCTTCATGCTGCTCGGCGGCCGCCTGGCCGACATCCTCGGGCGCAAGCGCGTGTTCATGGCCGGGCTCGTCATCTTCTCGGTGGGGTCGCTCCTCTGCGGCTTCGCATGGAGCGACGAGGCCCTGATCGCCGCGCGCGCGCTCCAGGGGCTCGGCGCTGCGACGATCACCCCCGCCGCGCTCTCCATCCTGACCACGACCTTCACCGAGGGTCGCGAGCGCAACATCGCCCTCGGCGCATGGGGCGCGGTCGGCGGCTTCGGCGCTGCCGCGGGCGTGCTCCTGGGCGGGATCCTCACGGATCTCCTGGCGTGGGAGTGGATCTTCTGGGTGAACGTCCCCGTCGGCGTCCTCGCACTCGTCCTCTCCCCGTTCCTGCTCTCGGAGAGCAAGGACGCGCACGGACAGAGCCACGACATTCCGGGAGCGGTCCTCGTCACCGGTGGTCTCTCGGTCCTCGTCCTCGCGATCACCCAGGGCTACGGCTGGGGCTGGGGCTCGGCGACGACGATCGGCACCTTCGTCGCTGCTGGTGCCCTGTTGGCGGCCTTCGTGGTCTGGGAGCTCCGGCAGTCCGAGCCGCTCGTCCCGTTCTCCATCTTCAGGCTGCAGACGCTGACGGCTGCGAACGTCGCCGGCTTCATCATGGGCACGGCGATGTTCTCGATGTTCCTGATGCTGACGCTGTACATGCAGCTCGTGCTCGGGTACTCGCCGATCGAGACCGGGCTCGGGTACCTCGCGGTCGCGGGCACCGCGATCATCTGGGCGAACGTCGCAGCGGCAGCCGTCAACTGGATCGGCGTCAAGCCGGCGCTCATCCTCGGCATGAGCACGCTGACGATCGGACTTCTCTACTTCACGCAGGTGTCCGTCGACGGCTCGTACTGGACCGACCTGTTCCCGGGCTTCCTGGTCCTCGGGGTCGCGATCCCCTTCGCCTTCGTGCCGATCACGATCGCCGCGCTCGCGGGCACGAAGCCGAACGAGGCCGGGCTCGCGTCGGGCCTCATCAACACCTCCCAGCAAATCGGGGGCGCGGTCGGGATCGCGGTGCTCTCTACGATCGCTGTCTCGACCACCGACGACGCCGTGGCCCAGGGAACCGCGGTGCCGGTCGCGCTCACCGACGGCTTCGTGAACGCCTTCTGGGCAGGCGCCGCGATCGCGTTCGTCGGCGTCCTCGTCTCGGTCTTCATGGTTCGCGGCCGCGACCTGGCTCCGCAGGAGTCGGCCGCGCGGGAGCACGCGCTCGAGACGGCATAGAGAAGCGTGGACGGAGGCGCGCGGGCGATCCCGCGTGCCTCACGTCCGCCAATTGCTGGACCGTCAGCTCGCTTTCCGCTCCTCGTCGTCGGCACCTTCGACCGGCTGCGCCGGCTCGGCGGCCTCGGCGGTCGGCCCGTCGGCGTCCTGGTCGGGAACCAGCTGCTCTGTCGGCTGGACCGCGACACGCTCGTCCTCGACGCGGTGACGCGCGCGGGCGAACGCGGCGGCGCTCGCCTGCTCCCGCTCGGCGATCGCATCGTCGATCTCGGCGATCCGCGCGCGCAAGGAGGCGACCTTCGCCTCGTCCTGCTCGAAGGCGGCCTCGCCGAGGGCGAATTGCACCTCCTTGCGCTCGGCGCGTAACGGTCGGAGCTCCTGCTTGAGCCGGACGACGCTTGCCCCTGCGCCGGTCCATGCCGAGACCGACTCCCGCGAGAGTCGCCACCAGCCCTTCGCGCCCGCGACGGCGCCCAACGCTCCTCGAGCCACGCGGTCGTCCGGGTTCCGCTCGGCCGCGCCGTAGAAGAGGACGAAGAGCCCGGCCGCGACCGCGAGAAGGATCACGCCGAGCACGACTCGCCCTGTGACGAGCGACACGAGCGCGCCGCTAAGCACGATGCACGCGAGGACGAAGGACGGGGTCGGCTGTAGGACCCCGAAGAGGCGCGGCTCGGGCTGCGTGTACGAGATCGCTCCGGGCTCCGCGGGCGTGGCGTCGAGGCGCGTGCCGCAATTCGGGCAGAAGCGCGCGTCAACCGCGACGTCGAGACGGCAGTTCGGACAGGTGTCGACGGACTCGACCATGGGCACTCCCGTACCCACCCCGCGGACACCGTACACGCGGGGAGCCGCCGCGCGATCCGGCCGCGGCGGCTCCACCACGCGAAGGAGCTACTTGAGGTTGTTCGCCTGCAGGAAGGCGTCGGCGACCTTGGCGGCGGGCTTCTTGTCGACCCCGACCGCCTTGTTCATCGCCTGCATCGCCTTCACCGTCAGCAGGCGCGACACCTTGTTGATCGTCCTCGTGAACCGCACCCCGTATTGACTTATGACGTCGCGACGGACGACCGGCGCCACGTGCTGGAACCCGAACATGTTCTTCGGGTCGCCGAGTTGCACGTACTTCCTCCCGAGGAGCTGCGGGTCGGTCGTGAACACGTCGGCCGCGAGTACGTCGCCCTGGTCGAGAAGCTGGTAGGCGGAGATACCCGCGAGCGGGACGAAGTCGAACCCGCGGACGCCGTACTGACGCCCGATCGGCCGCGTCCACCGCGACTCCCACTCCGGGAACCCTGCGATCGTGAGGTCCGGGACCCGCTTCAGGTCGGCGAGCGTCTTCAGGTTGTACCGGTTCGCGGTCGCCCGGGTCACCGCGATCACGTCCCGGTCCTGGAACGGCGTCTGCCTCAGGAGCGTCTGTCCGCGTTGCCTGTACAGCCGCTGGGCGAGGAGGTACGTCGCCAACGCGGTCTTCGGCAGCGTCTTCTTCTTGAAGGTGACGGCGAGCATGATCCCGGTGTACTCCGGGTACAGGGACACCTGCCCGTTCTTGAGCGCCGTGTCGATCAGCTCCGTGGAGCCGATGTTCTCCTTGTACTTCACCTTGAATCCCTCCGCGATCAGCGCCTGCCGGTAGAGCTGACCGAGGACGTACTGCTCGGGGAAGTTCTTCGCGCCGACGATGATCGGTCGGGCCTGGCTCTGCGCCGCCGGAGCCGCGGACGCGAGGACACCTAAGATAAGAGCGACTCCGAGTGCGATCGAGAAGGCGGCCTTGGCGGCGCGCCGGTTGTGCTTTCGAATCACTGCACTACCCCCTTCCAGGGCGTCGATTCGGGCTTTCCGGCCAGTGGCGGACCCTATAGACGGGTGACTCCCGTGGTTACGTCCGGCTCCAACGCGTTAGCGCCCGAACGTAGTCCCGGCGGAGTCAGCAGCCGCTGTGCGAGACCGAGGAGCGCATCGGCGGCGAGCGCGAGGAGCGAGACGCAGATCGCGGCTCCGACGACTCCTTCGAGCCCGTACGCCGCCTGGTTCACGATGATGTCGCCGAGGCCCCCTCCACCAGCCACCGCGGCGATGGTAGCGGTCGCGATCACGAACACGACCGCGGTGCGGATGCCCGCGAAGATCAGCGGCAAGGACATCGGGATCTCGACGCGCAGGAGGATCTGCGAACGCGTCATCCCCATCCCGCGCGCCGCCTCGACCGCGTCCGGCTCGACTCCGTCGACGGCGACGTATGCGTTCGTGAGGATCGGGGGTATCGCGAGGATGACGAGCGCGAGCGTGACGTTCGCGAAGCCCACGCCGAGGAACGCGATGCCGATCGCGATCACCGCCAGGCTGGGCAGCGCGCGGCCGATGTTTGCGAGGTTGATCGCGAGAAACGAGCCGCGGTGCAGATGCCCGAGCCACACGGCGAGCGGTAGCGCGACTGCGATTGCGATGACCATGGCCGCGCCGGACAGCAACAGGTGGTCCCAGGTCTTCTCCAGAACGAGTGAGCGCTCGTCGACGACGAACTCGACTGCATCCGCGAAGATGCCGAGATCGGCGCCGATCACGCCGTCCTCCGGGCCCGCGCCCATGGCGTCAGCACCCGCTGGAGCAGCACGAGCAGCCCGTCGGCGACGAGCGCGAGCAGGACGGCGAGCCCGCCGGCAACGATGATCTCCGTCTTGAAGGCATCGCGGAGCGCGAGGAAGATCGGATAGCCGAGCCCCTCCGGGATCACGAGCGCCGCGACGGTCGCGAGTGCGATCGTCGACACGATGGCGACCCGGAGCCCGGCCATGATCGCCGGCACCGCAAGTGGCAGCTCCACGCGCCAGAGGGTCTGGGCACGCGTGTAGCCCATCCCGCGCGCGGCCTCGAGCACCTCCGGCTGCACACTGCGCAGCCCCGCGAGGTTGTTGCGGAAGAGGATCAGGAGCGTGTACCCGACGAGCGCGACCTCGACCGTGGTCACGGTCAGCCCGGTCAGCGGCACGAGGAGTTGGAAGAGCGCGAGGCTCGGGACCGTGTACACGACGGCCGAGAAGACCGTCACCGGTCCCTCGAGGAGCCCGAAGCGATGCGCTGCGACCGCCAGGACGAACGCGAGCACGAATCCGATCGCAACGGCGATCAGCACGAGCTTCACGTGCTCGATGAGCGCCGGCTGGATTACGCCGGCCCAGTTGTCGCGCACCCAGTCGGGGCAGAAGAGACGGTTCTCGGTCACGCAGTCACTCCCCTCGCCGAAGTCGGGGATCACCGGCTCCTGTGCGACGAAAGGCCTCATTCGGCGAGCGTCGCGAGCGCGTCGAGCGTCACGACTCCCTCGGGCGCTCCGTCGGAGTTCGTGACGACGAGTGAGCGTGAGCCGTGCGTGATCATCAGAGAGAGCGCATCGCGGAGCGAGGTGGCTCCGTCCGCGCGCAGGTCGATCGCGCCGTCGAGAGGCGCGAGCTGGAGCTCGTCCAACCGACGCAGGGACAGCAGCTTGATCCCACGGTCTGCGCCGATGAAGCGCTCGACGAACTCGCTCGCCGGCTGCTCGAGGATCCGTTCCGGCGTGTCGTACTGCGCGAGGACGCCGCCCTCGCGCAGGATTGCGATCCGGTCGCCGAGCAGGATCGCCTCGTCGATGTCGTGGGTGACGAAGATGATCGTCTTGCGAACCTCGTTCTGGATCCGCAGGAGCTCGTGCTGGAGCCGCGCGCGCGTAATCGGGTCGACCGCGCCGAACGGCTCGTCCATCAGCATCGCGGGCGGGTCGGCCGCGAGCGCGCGCGCGAGCCCGACCCGCTGACGCTCGCCGCCCGAGAGCTGCGACGGGAAGCGCTCGCGATAGTCCGCAGCGGGCAGGTCGACGAGGTCGAGGAGCTCGTCGACGCGCGCTGCGATCTGCGCCTTCGGCCAGCCGAGGAGCCGGGGGACGGTGGCGACGTTGTCCGCGACGGTCATGTGCGGGAACAGGCCGACCTGCTGGATCACGTAGCCGATGCCACGGCGGAGGTCGGTCAGGTCGAGGGAGCGCACGCTCCGGCCCCCGAGCGTGATCTCGCCCTCGTCGAAGTCGATCAGCCGGTTGACGAGCTTCATGGCGGTCGTCTTGCCGGCGCCCGAGGGCCCGACGAGGCAGCAGATCTCGCCCGCGGGGACCGTGAGCGTGAGGTCGGACACCGCCGGCTCGGCGCGGCCCGGATAGCGCTTCGTCACGCGGTCGAACACGATCTCGGCGGCCGCGCCGCTCACGGGCAGTAGGGTAGTCGGCAGGGTATGGGGCGGCGAGGGCTCGAGGACTTCCTCGAAGGGGCATCAGCGCGGATCGACCGCCTGGACCCGGCGCGCGCGCACGCCGCAATGGACGACGGCGCCCAGCTGATCGATATCCGCGCCGACTCGGACCGCGAGCGCGACGGAATCGTCCCGGGCTCGCTGCACGTGCCGCGGACCGTGCTCGAGTGGCGGCTCGACCCGGACAGCGCGTGGCGCAACCCGCACGTCGGCGGGCTCGACGCGCGGATCCTGCTGATCTGCCACCACGGCTGCTCGTCCCTGCTCGCGGCCGCGACGCTCGTCGACCTCGGGTTCAGCCGCGCGGGTGACGTGATCGGCGGCTTCGAGGCATGGCGGGAGATCGGCCTGCCCGTCGTGCCGGCGCCTCGTCGCCAGAGCTCGAGCGAGCTCCCGGGAATGGGCCCGCCCGACGGGCCTGCGGGCCGCTGACACAGAGACCCGCCCAGCCGGGCGGGTCTCTGTGACGACGACGAGCGCGGGCGAGCCGCGCTTAGACCTTGCCGACCTGCTCGGGGAATCCCTCCCAGCGCGCGGTCAGCGCGTAGAGGACCACGATGTTGAGCGCGATCACGGTGAGGCTCCACACGGGGTACGGAGCGCTTCCGACGAATCCGAGTTGGCCGAACACGTTGATGACCACGAGGATGATCGCGAACCAGCGCGCCCAGCCCGCTCCTGAGGCGAGCGCGAGGCCCGCGAGAACGAGCACCGCCCCCCAGATGAGCATGATCCAACCCCAGGTCGTCAGGTCGAAGAGCAGCACGCCGCTTCCGGTCACGACGTAGTACTCGTCCCTGATGATCGCGACCAGGCCTTCGAAGGCGTTGAGCCCGCCGACGATCACCATGACGATCGCGGCGAACCCGATCCACCCCGTCATCGGGGATTTCATCCGGTCACCTCCCTCTTCGCTGTGCCTTGTACGACTACGGGACTGTGGCAGGCGTTGCGGCTGGTACGAGGGCTCCGACCTATCCGCGCAGGCAGGTGTTCTGACGCGTGGCCGTGTTGTTCGACTCGTCGGACTCCGTGACGACCTGCGTTCGGTCGACCACTGCCCGGTAGGTACCGACGCGGCAGGTCGACCAGGAGAAGGTCGCCGAGGCGGCTCATCGCCTCAGTTGGGGCGGGGGGAGACAGGCCGCCGCGATCATCGCGGCGGCCTGTTGCTGTCTCCGCCTACGATCATGCCGTGGGCGACTCGCTCGTCACGTCGGTGGTGGGGAGCTGAGATGCGGCGGGAGAGCTACTCGAACCGGCTCGCGACCGCGCTCGGCGACGAGTTGCCGCGGGACTCCGGGCACGCCGGGGGACGTTGATACCGAGGCATGCCGACGCCGCGCTACATCCAGGGCACGTACTTCATGCTCCTGCTCGGCAACACGCTCGCGGCGTCGCTGATCTGGGGCATCAACACGATCTTCCTGCTCGACGCGGGGCTGTCGAACTTCGAGGCATTCGCGGCGAACGCGTTCTTCACTGTCGGGATGGTGCTGTTCGAGGTTCCGACGGGAATCGTTGCCGACACCGTCGGGCGCCGAGCCTCGTACCTGCTCGGGACGCTGACGCTGTCGGGATCGACGTTCCTGTACGTCCTGCTCTGGCAGGTCGAAGCCCCGTTCTGGCAGTGGGCGATCGTCTCGATCCTTCTCGGCCTCGGCTACACGTTCTTCTCCGGCGCGGTCGAGGCGTGGCTCGTGGACGCGCTGACCGCAACGGGCTACACCGGCCCGCTGGAGCGGGTGTTCGGGCGGGGACAGATCGTCACCGGGGTCGGGATGCTGACCGGCTCGGTCGCGGGCGGCGTCATCGCCCAGTACGTCAGCCTGGGCGCCCCATTCGTTCTCCGAAGCCTGATCCTGCTCGTGATGTTCGTGGCCGCATTCCGGCTCATGCGTGACGTCGGCTTCACGCCCGAGCCGGGCGGCCACCCTGTTCAGGAGATGCGAAAGATCACGGTGGCTTCGATCGACTACGGCTGGCGCGTGCCCGCGGTCAAGTGGCTGATGGTGCAGGCGCTCGTGACGGGCGGGGTAGCCATCTACGCCTTCTACGCGCTCCAGCCGTACCTGCTCGAGCTCTACGGCGATCCCGACGCGTACACGGTCGCAGGTCTCGTGGCTGCCCTCGTCGCCGGCGCGCAGATCGTCGGCGGGATCGCGGCGCCGTGGATCAGACGACTCTTCGCCCGGCGCACATCGGGCCTCATCGCGACCACCGCTCTGAGCGTGGTGTCGCTCGCGCTGATCGGGCTGGTCGACTCCTTCTGGCCCGTCGTCGCGCTGATCGCGGTCTGGGGGATGATGTTCGCCGCCTCGATGCCCATTCGCCAGTCCTATCTCAACGGCCTCATCCCGTCTCGCCAGCGGGCGACGATCCTCTCGTTCGACTCGATGATGGCCTCGACCGGCGGGGTCTGGACGCAGCCGGCGCTCGGGCGCGCGGCCGACATGTGGGGGTATGCGACGTCGTACGTGCTCGGGGCCGGGATCTCCGCGCTCGCCGTGCCCTTCCTGGTTCTGTCGAGGAAGGAGAACGCTCCCGCGGACATGATGGTCGGCGGCCCCGAGCCCGAAGCGGACGAGGTGGCAGAGCCGGTGGCGGTCGTCCAGCCTGCCGCGGCCGAACCGCACCCCTGTGCGCCGACCACGGTGGTGCCCGTCGAGCGGTAGCAGCCGGGGTTACAGTCGCCGCATGCAGATCGGCAAGAGCGGCGACCCGGTCACACGGATCAGCCGGGCGTTTCCCGACCGCGTCGAGGTGCGGGGACTCGATCTCACGGGCGACGTCATGGGGCGGCTCGGCTTCACCGAGTACTTCCACCTCCTACTGACCGGCCGCGAGCCGACCGACGACGAGGCCTTCTTCCTCGATCTGGTGCTCGTCGCGATCGCCGAGCACGGCCTGATGCCCTCCAACATCGCCGCGAGGATGACGCTTGCAGCCGACCCCGGATCGCTTCAGGGCGCGGTCGCGGCGGGGATCCTCGGCGCCGGGCCCGTCGTCCTCGGGAGCTCGGAGGAGTGCGCGCGGCTCCTCGCGCAAGGTGTGGCGTCCGGCGGCGAGCCAGCTGCGGTCGCGCGAGAGATCGTCCGCGCGATCTACGAGGCGGGTGACAGGATCCCCGGCTTCGGCCATCCGGTGCACCGGCCGGTCGACCCGCGCGCGGAGCGGATCCTGGAGCTCGCGGACGAGCGCGGCGCGAGCGGCCCGCACATCGCGCTCGCGCGCGCGCTGCGCGACGCCGTCGCGGAGACCTGGCAGAAGCCGCTTCCGATGAACGTCTCGATGGCGATCGCGGCGGTGCTGCTCGATCTCGGCTACCCGCTGCACTCGGTGAAGGCGATCCCGATCCTCGCCCGCACTGCGAGCCTGCTCGCGCACCTCGCCGAAGAGCAGGAGAGCCCGCTCGGCTTCCTCCTGGCCGGGAAGGCCGAGGAGGCGGTGACGTACGAGTCTCCTGATGCTCGCGCCTGAGGTCGAGACCCGCCCCTGGCCCGAGCAGCTCGCGCTCGACGACGAGAGCTACCGCGCGCAGCTCGCGTACCTCTTCGAGCGCTCCGCGTTCTACCGGGAGAAGCTCTCTGACGCGGGATTCACGACGGTCGAGTCAGCTGCCGGTCTCGCGGACATCGCCCGGCTCCCCCTCACCGAGAAGCAGGAGCTCCGGGCGACAGTGACGCCCGAGAACCCGATCGGCACGCACCTCTGCGCAACGCGCGAGGAGATCGTCCGCATCTACTCGACGAGCGGCACGACCGGCTCTCCGAGCTACATCCCGCTGACCGCGGGAGACCTCGACAACTGGGTCACCGGTTCCGCACGGAGCTACGCGGCCTCGGGGATCGCCGCGGGACAGCGCATCGTCTCGACCTACAACGCCGGCCCGTTCGTCGCGGGCGCGGCTCTCGAGGCCTTCGACCGCATCGGCCTCTCGCACATTCCGGTCGGCACCGGGAACACCGAGCGGCTGATGGGGGCAATCGCTGCCCTGCGCCCCGAAGCCGCCGTGCTCACGCCCTCCTACGCCGCATACCTCGTCGAGTGGGCGACCGAGCGCGAGCTTCGACCTCGCGGGGTCGAGCGTCGAGCGCGTCCTCGTCGCGGGCGAGCCGGGCGGCGGCGAGCCGGCGTTCCGCGCGAAGCTCGAGGAGGGCTGGGGCGCGCGCGTGATGGAGGCCATGGGCATCGGCGACATCGGCATCTCGCTCTGGGGCGAGTGCGAGGAGCAGGACGGGATGCACCTCGGCGCGCGCGGGTTCGTCCATCCGGAGCTCGATCGACCCGGAGACCGGCGAGGCGCTCGCGCTGGACGACGGCGCGCGCGGCGAGCTCGTCCTCACGCACCTCCGGCACCGCGCGGCCCCGCTCCTGCGCTTCCGCACGCGCGACCACGTCGAGGTCCGCACGAGCCCGTGCCCGTGCGGCCGCACCGGCCCGCGGGTTCGCTGCCTCGGGCGGACGGACGACATGCTGATCGTGCGCGGGGTCAACGTCTTCCCGTCGGCCGTCCGTGACGTCGTCGGGGTGTTTGCCCCGGAGGTCAGCGGTCACATCCTCGTCAGGCCGCAGGCTCAGGGCGTGAAGCAGGAGCCGCCGCTTCCGGTCGTGGTCGAGCTCGCGCGCGATGCCACGCCGGGCCCGGCGCTCGCAGACAGGATCCGTGACAGGCTTCGCAACGTACTGGTCGTGCAGACGCGGGTGGAGCTCGTCGAATGGGGGACGTTGCAGCGGAGCGAATACAAGTCGAAGCTCGTGGAGCGGTGATGCGCAAGCTCCAGAGCCAGGGTGTCCACCACATCACGCTCGTCGGGGCGGGCCGGCAGACGTCGATCGACTTCTGGGAGGGCGTTCTCGCCATGCCGTTCGTCTTCGAGCAGCCGAACCTCGACAACGAGTCCGAGAGCCACCTCTACTTCGACCCGGGCGACGGGCGGCTCATCACCGTCTTCACGAACGAGGAGCGCAAGGCCGACCCGACCCGGACGTCGACCGATATCGGGACCGTGCACCACATCGCCTTCTCTGTCTCGCAGGCCACGTTCTGGCAAATAGCGGAGCGGCTGGACGAGCGCGGGATCCGCCACAGTGGCGTCAAGGACCGCGGCTTCATGGACTCGATCTATTTCGAGGACCCGCTCGGCCTCCTGATCGAGCTCGCGTCGTACCGGTTCGAGCCGCCGTTCGGGTACACGCACGCGGACGTCCTGCTCGAGGCCCACAAGCTGCGCGTCGAGCGCGGCGATTACAACATCGACCGGAGCCACCTCGCCGACGCGATCGAGGCGCTCGTCGTACGATCGCGTGAGTCGCTGTCCGAGGAGCGCTCGCCCAAGAATCCCTACTGAGAGAGGAGCCGGATATGGCCACGAACACGTTGAGCATCCTCAAGCCGAGCGTGAACAACCTGACGACGCGGATCTTCGTCCGCGCCGCCGGGCTCGAGTTCGAGGAGACGGACGTGTGGGGGAAGAAGTCGACCCCCGAGTTCCTCGCGAAGGACCCGGCCGACCTGACGCCGCTGCTCGAGGAGGCGGGCCTGCCGAAGGGCTCGCTCTGGGAGAGCTGCGCGATCATGCAGTACCTCTGCAACAAGCACGGCCTCGACCGCTTCTACCCGACCGATCCCGGCGAGCGGGCGATGGTCGACAGCGCGATGTTCTACTTGATCGGCACCTTCTATCCGCTGCTCGCGCGCGCCACGTACCCCGCGCTCGGTTTCGGCCAGTACCCGGGCGAGGTCGCGACCGCCGAGGTCTCGGACGAGTTGAAGGAGCAGGCGCGGAAAGACGCCGAGGACGCGCTCGCGATGCCGCTCGAGACGTTCAACACGTTCTTCCTCGACGACAGGCTGTTCGTCGGCGGTGACCAGCCGTCGATCGCGGACATGCGCTGGGCGGCGACCCTCGAGTTCCTGCGCGCGATCGACTACGACTTCTCGGCCTGGACCGAGGCGTACATGGCGCGGGTGGAGGAGGCGCTCGGCGAGGCGTACTCGGAGCCGGTTGCGGACGTCCGCGGCTACATCGACTACGTGCGGTCGCAGAGCGGATAGCGACTACGGAGCGCGCTGTTTGACGCGCCGCGCGAAGTCGAGAGCGCGACGCCTACCATGAACCCCTGGACTAGCGAGGGGAGGAGGTCCCCGATGGCCGACACCGTGCGTAGCGTCGAGTACCGGTACGCGACAGTCCCGGACGCGCCGGGGGAGGTGCAGCGAATCCTCGGCGTGCTCGAGGAGCGAGGCGTGAACCTCGTCGCGTTTCTCGGCTTCCCGGTGGGAGGCGGGCAGTCCCAGATCGACCTCGTGCCGGAAGATCCAGCGGCGCTCCAGGAGGCGGCGCAGGCGGCGGGCGTGACGCTCAGCGACGCCAAGCGCGCGTTCCTGATCCTGGGCAACGATCGCGTGGGCGCCGTCGCCGACATCACCGGCAGGCTGGCCAATGCGAACGTGAACGTCACCGCCGCCGCGGCTGTTGCGGCGGGCTCGGGGAGCTTCGGGATGATCGTGTGGGTCGCGCCGGCCGACTACGACCGGGCGGAGAGCGCGCTCGGCGGCTAGCGCCGCCCCAGAGGGCGGTTTCCGGTGCGATCCTTGGCGACGAACGCTCGGTGACGACTGCCTACCAAGCAACCGCTTGGATTGGTCAGCTCAATCCCAACGTCGCCTCGATGAACTCCGTCTTCCCCTCGGTGTACGCGAGGCGGTCGCGCCGGTAGCGGGCGGCCAGCTCGCGCTTGAGCGCGACGTAGTCGCGTGCTACGTCCGGATCTGAACGCAGACGATCGCGGAAAGCCACTTGCGCCCGGAGCTCCGCACTGGTCGTTGGCGAGACATACAGGTGGTGACGCTTCTCGCTCTCCGGCCACGAGAAAGCCTCACGGCCCTCGACCCCGAGATTCCCCCGCGCCCGGTACCCGATTGCCGCCAGCCGTGAGATTGCCTCGTCGACGTCGGCGTCCGACTTCACGACAACGACCATGTCGATCAGATCCTTGGCCGGGAGCCCTGGCACCGCGGTCGAGCCGACGTGCTCGATCGCGACCGCAAGGTCTCCGAGCGCGGCCTGGGCGCGGTCTCTGAGGCGGACGAACTCCGACGGCCACGCAAGGTCGTACTCGACGATCTCGATTGCGTCACCCATGGAGGACGACCTTCAGCAGCGATCCGCCGATCACAGTGCACATCATCCAACGCGAGGCCGCCCGAGTGGGTGCAGGTTCTGGGCATGTTCAACCCGCTCCACCAATGCGTCGAGCTCGTCCGCCATGCCGTCTTCGGCTTCGAGCGCTGGATCGACCTCTTCAGCTTCGCCTACCTCATCGCCTTCGGGCTGGCGATGTGGCGAATCGCGATCCGGGCGATGACCGCAAGCTCATCGACTAGAGCCCAGACCCCCGTGGGACGTGGTGCGGGCGCGACCGCCCGTACCACGAGAGGCGAACGGCTCAGCCGCCGTATCCGCCTTGATACGGACTGTCCGACTGGCTCGAGTTCGCACTCGAGGTCGAAACGCCCGTTGGCGTGGCGACATGCCAGGTGAAGGGCTGGTCACCGAACGAATCGGAGAAGCCGTTCCCCGTCACGGCGCCAGGCTCGGGATCCTCGGCGAAGCTGTAGAGCAGCCGGCCGTCGAACGTGACCTGCCGCGCGCCGTCGGGACGCGTGACGACCCCGAGACTGGCGTCGAGCCCGTCACCGCCGGTCGGCTCGCCGTCCACGGTCAGCGGCAACCAGATGGACGTGCAGGAGTCCATGCAGAGTACGGTGCCGTCCGCCTCCTCGTTGGCGGCATAGAGGGCCGCGCCCTCCGAGTCGACGAGCACCTCGCCGACGCCGTCGACGTTGCTCACCGCGACGGTCGTCGCCGCGACGTCGCTGTCCGGCGTCGACCCTTCGGCGCCGGAGTTGTCGCCTCCGCCGCAGGCGGCGACCACGAGGATCATCGCGACTGCGAGGGCGACGAGCGCTGTGTATGTCTTCTTGTTCCTCATACTCTGGTCTACCGGCGCTCGTCGCCGTACGGATTGACCAGCTCCCCGGCGAGCACCGAGCGACCGTCCGCGCCCGCGAGGTGGACGGCGGCAACCTCCTGAAGATCGACCGGGATCGAGCCGCCCCATGCGCCGTCGGCGAGCCGGAAGGCGGTGAGCGGGACCCGACGACCGTCGCGGGTGACGATCTCCGCCTCGTCCGCGGTGTCGCGATACGCCTGGTCCACCGTGACGAGGACCCAGGACGGGGCACCGCGGTACACGAAGAGCACGCCGCCCGGCCGGCCGGCGGGGTCGTTGAGCCGGACGGCTCCGAAGTACGACCCGTTCGCCTGAGCGAGCGCCGTGCGGTACTGGTCGGCGAGGCGTCGCTCGTCGCGGAAACCGAGCAGCATCCCGCCCGCGGTGACGGCGACGGCAGCCGCGACGACCGCCGCGACCGCGAGTGGCCGCAGGAGCGAGCGCCGTCGCGGGGCAGGGGGCAAGATCGAGCGGAGCACGCCGACCTCGAAGCCGATCGGCGGCTCGTGCTCGGGCGCGAGGGCAAGCATGCCGTCGGCGACCTCGGACTGCCGCTCGAGCTCGCGTCGGCAGTCCGGGCAGGCGGCGCAATGCTCGAGCACGCGCGCGCGGTCGGCGCCGTCCGCGATCCCGAGCGCGACTTCGGAGACGTGCTCTCGCATCTCGTCGCACCGCTCGTCACTCATGTGCCGCCTCCAATCGGTCGCGCATGCGGACCATCGCGGTGCGAATCCGGGTCTTGGCCGTTCCAAGCGGGATCGCCTCGAGCTCGGCGACCTCGGCGGCGGTCCGTCCGAAGTACGCCGCGAGCAAGAGCGCGCGGCGCTGCTCCGCCGGCAGGATCGCGAGCGCGTGGCGCAGCTCCTCGCGGTCGGCGACTGCGGCGTGCTCGTCGCGCGCTCCGCCGGAGTCGTGAAGCTGGAGCTTCGTGGCGAGCACCTCGGGATCGAGCGGCTCCGGCTGCCGAAGGCGCAAGCGGTCGACGGCTACGTTCCTCGCGATCGTCAAGAGCCAGGTGAGGACGGTGCCGCGGCGCGCGTCGTAGCTCGCCGCGTAGCGCCACGCCCGGACGAACGCCTCCTGGGCGACGTCCTCTGCCGTCGCCGAGTCGCCGACGATCGTGCGAGCGAGCCCGTAGACCCGTCGCTGGAATCGGCGCACGAAGGCCGTCGACGCGTCGCGATCGCCGGCTGCGAGCCCAGCCAGTAGCGCTTCGTCGGAGCTGGCCACACTTCTGTCTACCCCTGAACGCACGCTCAGGGATTGTGAGGTGCGCGGCGCGCCATGTACGGCTTGCAGAACGCTCCCCCGACCGCCTCTCGTCAGACCTCGGGGTGACCGTGGCTAGACTCGGCCGCCGATGTCCCGCCGCGTCCTCGTCATCGGGCTCGACTGCGCCGCGCCGCAGCTCGTCTTCGACCAGTGGCTCGACGAGCTCCCGAACATCAGGAGCCTCACCGAGCGCGGCCGCTTCGGCGTCCTGCGGAGCTGCGACCCGCCGATCACGGTGCCGGCCTGGTCGGTGATGACCTCCTCGCGCAGCCCGGGCGTCCTCGGGTTCTACGGCTTCCGCAACCGCAAGGACCACAGCTACGACGCGATGGGCTTCGCGGACTCGCGCTCGGTGCGCGTCCCCCGCGTCTGGGACATCGTGTCGGGGAAAGGCCGCCCGGTGGTCGTGCTCGGCGTACCGCAGACCTACCCGGTCTCGCCGGTGAACGGGGTCATGGTCTCGTGCTTCCTCACTCCGGACACGACCCGCCAGTACACGTACCCGCCCGCGCTCAAGCAGGAGATCGAGGGGCTCGTCGGCGAGTACATGGTCGATGTGCCGAACTTCCGGACCGAGGACAAGGCGCGCGTGCTGCGCGACATCGAGACGATGACCGAGCGCCGGTTCAAGGTCGCGGAGCACCTGCTCGAGACGCGGCCGTGGGACCTCTTCTTCATGGTCGAGATGGGCACCGACCGCGTCCACCACGCGTTCTGGCGCTACTTCGACCCCGAGCATCGGCTGTACGAGCCCGACAACGAGTTCGAGAACGCGATGCTCGACTACTACCGCGGCGTCGACGAGAAGATGGGGCGGCTGCTGCGGTTCGCGGACGACGACACCGCCGGTCTTGGTCGTCTCGGATCACGGCGCGAAGCGGATCGACGGCGGCATCTGCGTCAACGAATGGCTCCGGCAGGAGGGCTACCTCACGCTGCTCGAGGAACCGACGGAGCCGACGCGCCTGACGCCCGACATGATCGACTGGTCGAAGACGGTCGCGTGGGGCGAGGGCGGCTACTACTGCCGGCTCTTCCTCAACGTCGCCGGCCGCGAGCCTCAGGGCACGGTGGCGCAGGATGACTACGAGCGCGTCCGCAACGAGCTGAAGGCGAAGCTCGAGGCGCTCGGCGACGAGCACGGGCGCGCGATCGGCACCGTCGCGCACCGGCCGGAGGAGCTGTACGAGACGCGGAACGGGATCGTGCCCGACCTCATGGTCTACTTCGGCGACCTGTACTGGCGCAGCGTCGGCCAGGTCGGCACCGGCACCGTGCACGTCTTCGAGAACGACACGGGCCCGGACGACGCGAACCACGCGCACGAGGGGCTGTACGTGCTCGTCGCAGACGGTGTCGAGCCGGGGCGTGGGGAGGAGCGGGACCTGGTCGACATCGCGCCGACGCTGCTCGAGCTGCTCGGCGAGCCCGTGCCGCCCGAGATGGAAGGCGAGAGCCTCGCTTGAGGCCGCGGCCGAGGTTCCCGGGCACGAGGCCGACCCGCTTCGGCCACCCGAACGAGGGCCAGGCACAACCGGATCAGCTACCGGATCATGGAGCAGGCGCTCGCGTACGCGCGCCGAGACCTACGGGCGCGGGAAGCTCGTGGACATCGGCTGCGGCTCCAAGCCGTGGCGCACCGCGTTCGCGCCCTACGTCTCCGAGCACGTCGGCGTCGACCTCGTCGACTCGAAGCGCGCGCCCGGGTCGGTGGACGTGATCGCCGGCGCGTACGAGATCCCGCTCGAGGACGGCTGCGCGGACACGGTTCTCATGTCGGTCGTGCTCGAGCACCTGGAGCAGCCGGCGCGTGCGCTCGCCGAGGCACATCGCCTGTGCGCGCCCGGCGGCCACCTGATCATGACCGCGCCGCTCTTCTGGCACCTGCACGAGCGGCCGCGCGACTTCTTCCGCTACACGCCCGACGGGCTGCGGTTCTTCCTGGAGGAAGCGGGCTTCGAGGTCGCGGAGATCGTCCCGCTCTCGGGTGTCTGGACGACGATGTCGCTCGAGCTCTCGTACGCCTTGCGCCGCTATCGCCGCGGGCCGTTGCGGTTCGTGGTGGACGGGCTGACGGTAGGGGCCCAGTGGGCTGCCGCGCGCTGGGAGAAGGTCGACTTCCAGCCGAAGTTCAGCTACAGCCACCTCGCGGTCGCGGTCAAGCCGAGCTGAGACGCTCGAAGTCCGCGCGGTCCTTCGCGGCGTCGTCGGGATCGTCGCGAGGCTTGGACTTCCCTCGCTTGAGGGCGTCGAGCGCGATGAGGCGCGAGCGTACTCCGTCGAGCTCGCGGACGTCGTTCCCGAATGCGTCCTCAGACCACGTTCCCCACCCTCGCGCAGCGGCGTGAAGACGGCATCGCCGTCACGAACGAGAAACGTGAGCTCGAGCCGGACGGCTTCCCGCTCGTAGCCGGTGCCGCCGTCCTCGTCTTCCTCCGGTGCGTGGTGCCAGCCGTTCTCCAGGAGCAGCTCCGCGATCCGCGGCAGGTCCGCCAGCCAGACGGCGATGTCGACGTCGTCGTGCGGTCGCGTAACCGATCCCGCATAGAAGTCGACGGCCCAGCCGCCGAACAGCCAGTAGTCGATCCCCGCCCGCTCGAGGAGATCGCCCGCCTCTCCGAGCGAGGCAGCTGCTGCGGGGGAGCTCCTCCGGAGGCGTCAGAGGTAGCCGAGCTCCTCCAGGCGGGCGGTGAGGATCGCCTCGTCCTCGTCGGCCATCGGCGCGGCTTCGACGCACTCCGTCGCGAGCGTCTCCAGTCGCTCGCGGAGCCGCGCGACGACGTCCGGCTGCGCTCGCGCGAGGTTGCGGCGCTCGCCGGGGTCGGCTTCGAGGTCGTAGAGCGCGTCCACGACCCGCGCGTCCTCGAGCGAAGTGACGAGCTTCCAGCGGCTGTCGCGGATCGCGTGCTGCGGGAAGGTCGGGACGCCGGGGGTGATGCCGACCTCCATCGCGACGGCGTGAGGCGGTGGCTCGACACCTGTGCGCACGCTCTCGGCAAGGCTCGTACCCTGCCACTCGGGTGACGGAAGGCCTGCGAGCTCGAGCAGCGTGGGCGCGAGGTCGACGTGGCTCACGGGCTCGTGACGGACGCCCGACACGACTCCCGGCCCCGTGAACGCCAACGGCACGCGCACGAGCGACTCGAGCAGCGTCTGGTTGTGGTTCCAGAAGTACCGGGGCGCGAGCCGGAGCAACCGCTTCGAGTCGCTGCGGACCCCGCGTTCGAGCATCGCGCAGCGACCAGCTCTGAATCGGCAGCCGCCGCGTAATGCGGCGCGCAAGCCCCTGCCAACGCAGGCCGGGCGGCTCGAGGAAGAGGTTCTCGCCGTGGTCGCCGGTCAGGATCACGACGGCGTCTCCCGCCGCCTCGCGTATCCGCCCGACCCAGGCGTCGATCCCTGCGAGCGAGCGCTCGTACGCGTTCTTCCCGTACTTCCACTTGTCGTACGAGCGCGGGTACGACCGAGGCGTGTGCACGTCCCAGACGTGAACGAGCGCGAAGAACGGCTGCTCGGCGGCGTCGAGCTCGCGCACCGTCGCAACCGCGTCGTCGCCCCAGCCTGAGTGAACGGAACGGCGTGGGACATCCCGGTAGTCCGCCACCTCGAAGCCGCGGAAGAGCCCGATCGAGTCGAGCAGCGGCCCCGTGACCGAGCACCACGTCCGGTAGCCGGCGTTCTCGAGCTCCTCGGCAACGGAGGGCACGCCGTCCGGGAGCGCAGCACCGCGGAGCGCGCGGACGCCGTGCGCCGCGGGATAGCGGCCGGTCAGCATCGACGTGAACGCCGGGCTCGTCGTGGGGCAGGTCGTGTACGCGGCGGAGAAGCTCGCGGCCTCGGCGACGATCCGGCTGATCTCGGGCCACGCCTTGTGCAGGCGCGCGACGGCGTCCGCGCGCAGGCAGTCGACGACGAGGAGGAGGAAGCTCGGCTTCACCGCCCTCGATCGTAGAGAAGGCGCCGATACACGGACTCGAGCTGCGCGCCGGGGTCGCCGAGCCGCTCTCGCACGAGGCGCTCGTTCCGCTCGCCGTAGGCGTCGCGCAGCTCGGGATCGCGGAGGAGCTTCAGCAGCGCCTCGGTGACCGCGTCCTCGTCGCGGCAGTCGACGACCTCGCCGCCCTCACCGGGCGTGATCCACTCGTCGATCGTCACCGCGTCGCCCATGACCATCGGGAGCCGCGAGGCCATCGACTCGACCATGGAGGCGGGTGTCGCGTCCGTCAACGCGATCGAGACTCCGACATCGGCCGACGCGCAGTACGCCGGGAGCTCGTCCGGACGCGCGAACACCTGGGCGACCCGGTCGCGGAGCTGGAGCTCGTCGAGCAGGGCGTCGATCTCCTCCTTCACCCACCCGCCGCGCGCCGCGAGGATCAACCGCGCCTGCGGCACCTCCCGAAGCACCCGCGCGAACGCCCGCACGAGCACGTCGAGGTTGGTGTTCGGGCGGTAGTTGCGGAGCGAAAGCACGACGAGCGAGTCGTCGGGCCAGCCGAGGCGTGCGCGCAGGCCGGGATCACGATGCTCCGGCCCGAACGGACGCAGGTCCACGTACCAGACGATCCGATTCACCTTCTCGCGGGGCGCGCCGAGCCGGATCGTCTCCTCCGCGTTCGCGATCGAAGAGACGACGAACTCGTCACCCGCGGCGATCGCCTTCCGCACGAGCTTCCGTCCCCGCCGGCGCTCGCGGCCGTACGTGTAGATGTCGGTGTTCCAGGGGGAGAGGACGAGCGGGTGGACGTCCGCCCACGCGCCCCACCAGCCGTACGGCAGCAGGTAGTGCGCGTGCACGAGGTCGACGTCGAGCTCCGTCGCGAGACTCCGGATCGCAGGCCCGAACCCGAACCGACGGAGACCCTTCACGCGGGTCAGTCGCGAGAGGTCGCGGACGTCGTGAACGGTCAGCCCGTCGAGCTCGTCCGGGCGCTTCGAGAAGCGGTCGGAGACGATGTGCACCTCGTGGCCGCGCTCGGCGAGCCGCCAAGCCCAGCGCAGAAAGATGATCGACTGAGCGTTGCCGACCCCCATCAGGCGGAGCGGTGCGTCGGCCACGGCGCGGAACTTTACCCGGGGACACGAATGCCCAACCGCCCGGTGGTCCGCTTCCATCCCGCCCGGCGCCGGATCTTGACGCAACCTTGTCCGCTCTGCATACTGATTTCAACCGAAGTGAGGGGGCCCGGTGATTCGTTCTCAGCGGCTGCGGCTGAGACGAGGCGGCTTTCCGTCGGTCTTTGCTCGACTTTTTGGCACGGTGCTTGCTGCCGTCGCCGTAGCAGTTGTGTTCGTCAGCTCGGCATCCGCCGCGGTGCCAACGTACAGCAACGGCTTCGAGGTCACGTTGGACGACTGGACCAACCTCGGCGGCAAGATCACCCGGCGGCCGTCCGGCTTCACCAACCAACCCGACCCGGGGGGCTATGCCAAAGGCGTCGCCTCGGCCGCCGGCGGCTTTCACGCCAGGTTGGACCGAACAAACGAGTCGTGCTTTACGGATTCCGGAGGCGGAGGCCCAACCGTGCTGTGCCAGGGCCCCTTCTCGAAGTGGGGCGCCTACAACAGCACGTGGCCCGCGGGCGGCTACACGACGCAGCTTGACATCTATCTTGACGCTGCCTACGCGACAGCGAATCCCGACAGCTACAGCGGAAACATGGACTGCCTCCTGCCGCCGGGTGATGCCACGGCACCTACCTGCAAGGGCACGCGCTTCGACTACTCGTCGGCCATCAACAACAGCAGCGGCGCCCACCTGCGCGACTTCGGGTTCAACGTCAGCACGGGGCTGGCTGGGGACGACTGCTCGGGCTTCACCGTCCTCGGCACAACGAATGTCGACCGGACCGGAGCGAATCCCAACCTCCCCGGTCACCAGTGCATTGAAACTTCCGGCTGGTACACGTTCAAGCACACGTTCTCCGCGGACGCCGGCTTCCTCAAGGTGCTGATGCAGATCGTTCCGGCCAACGGCGGAGCCGCGACGGCGAGCTTCACCATTACGGGGATTGATGCCATCGGGACCGTGGGCTGCAACCGGTACGGCTGGTTCACGAACCAGGAGATCTGGGGCTTGCCGATCGACAACGCCTCGATGACGGGATGCGGCACGCCTCCCCCGGTCGTCGTGGATCCCCCGCCCGTGGTCGTGCTGCCCCCGGAGCCGGGAACCGAGCCCCTGTTCCCCCCGAGCAGCCTGTTCCCGTGCCGCCTGTTCCCGGGCCTATTCCCCCCGGCGACCAGGGCGGGAACGAGATCATCAACAGGCATGTCCGCGCCTGCATCATCGAAGTGCGATCGCTGGGGCCGTCGCAGGTGCTTATCGCGCGCGGTGCCGCGCAGGCGCCGGTGAAGGGCACAGGTCGCCTGATAGTGCGGGTCCACGTCAAGCCCAGGGGCCAGAAGCTGCTCTCGGAGAACTTCGGCGGGGTGATCGCCAACCTTCGCGCCGTGTGCCGCTCGACGTCCGGCGCCCTGCATCGGGTCAACAAGAGCGTCCGTGTGGTGCTGCTGGTCGAGCACCGGCTCACCCCGCCCGGCGCCTGGGTGCCCGACCAGCCGATCCTGACCGACATCGGCGACAGCTTCATGAACTTCCTACGCCAGCGCATGTTCAGGGTCAGGTCCCTGCAGTGCGACGGCTATACGGCCACCTGGGTTCCCAGCCCGGCCTTTCCGCCGACGCTCTCGCTCAACCGGGCGAAACGGGTCTGCGCGGAGCTGAAGGGCGTCGGAGGCGTCAAGGCCGAGGCCCGCGTTCGGCTCGTCCCGCACGGCCGCGCCGATCCGATCGCGACCAACAGCACCGAGCCCGGCCGCCGTGTCAACCGCCGCGTCTTCGTCACCATCGTCCACGAGTTCGTCTACCGCTCCTGAGCGGGATGTGAGACTGCGTTACCAGCGCGGGTCCTTGCGTCCAGCCGAGGTCGCGGTGCTGCCCGCCGCTGTTCTCGGCTGTGGTGTCACGGCCTAGCTGAGTAGCAGCCGCTGTAGCGGCTGCCGCCCTCCCTGCCCTGTCGCCACCAGCCGTACGGCAGCAGGTAGTGCAGCGTGCACGAGGTCGACGTCGAGCTCCGCCAGATCCCGGATCACGGGCCCGAACCCGAACCCGCGCAGCCCTTCACATGTGCCAACCGCGTGAGGTCGCGGACGTCGTGCACCGTGAGTCCGTCAAGCTCCGGGCGCTGGGAGATGCGGTCGGAGACGACCTGCACCTCGTGGCTGCGCTCGGCGAGTCGCCAGGCCCAGCCTAGGAAGATGATGGAGTGAGCGTTGCCGACACCCAGCAGGCGGAGCGGTCTGTCGGCCACGGCGCGGAACTTTACCCCTGGCCTTGCGCTGCTCTTTCCCTCGGTCATTCGACCACCTGGGTGTTCATCCGCCGGTGGGTCCGCTACCGTCGTGGAGCCGCGAAGGGGGGACCCGCTGCGTTTACGGATTCGTAACACGCTTGGTGTTCTGCGCTCTCGACTCGGGGGAGCCGGACAGTCCGCTGCGGTTTTGGCGTCGTCGGATCGGGCCGACGTGATCCACGACGCGAATGCGACCGGAGGTCGCGGGTCCTCGCAGCGCTGGCCGTCGTCGCGGTGGTCGCGGTCGGCGTGATCACGGCGACGGTCACCGCCGCTCCGGGAGAGTCCAAGGATCCGATCGCCAATCCGGACCTCGCCGCGGCCTGCGGGATCGACATCCTCGTGACGCTCGACAGATCCGGGTCGATCGAGAACGCCGGCGCCGAGGACGACGTGCAGCGCGCGTTCCGGGCGTTCACGTCCGCCCTCAAGAACACCGGCTCGCGCCTCGCCGTGTCGGAGTTCTCCACCGTCGCGCGCCTGCCCCTGCTCCCGCCCAGCGCTCAGTCCACGTACACGACCGTGACCGACCAGACGATCGCGAGCACGTTCGAGCCCTACATCGCCGGCGTTCGAGGCTGACGGAAGCACGAACTGGGAGGACGGCTTCCGCGTCGACCGCTACTTCCTCCCCCGCCCGAGCCAGGCGACGCCGCACCTCGTCGTGTTCATCACCGACGGCGACCCGAACCAGATCGTCAGGGAGGATCGCGTGACCTACGCCCCGCCGGTCCACACCGACCCGGCGCTGAACGAGTACGAGCTCAAGGTGCCGCTCGAGGACGCGAGCCCCACTGACTGCCGGTCCAGGGCGAAGGAGCGAGGGTAGAACGCGACGCTCCAAGGATCGCGCCGTGCCGAACGCGAACGGGCTCAAGGCAAAGGGCTCCCACATCCTCGCCCTGGGGGTCGGGAACGGGCTGACCAGCCAGTCCTCGCTCGACCGGATGATCGCCGTGTCCGGACCCGACGTCTTCAGCGGGACCGGCACGTTCAACATCTCGACCCACGACGTGTACCGCGAGCCGGACTTCTCCAAGCTCGAGCAGGCGCTTCGCGCGGCCGCCTTCCAGCTCTGCGCGCCCTCGGTGAACATCCGCAAACTGGTGGACGAGGATCCCAGCGCGGGCGAAAACCTCCAGCCGGGCGTGGGCTGGAGCATGAACGCGACGGTGTCGCCGACCCCGTCGTCCTGGGTGCTGCCGCCGGCCGGGGCCGTCCCGAGCACGACGACCACGACGGGACCCGACGGCTTCGCGAACTTCCAGTGGAGGAAGACGACTGCGGGGAGCTCGACGATCGCCGTCACCGAGGCGCTTCAGGCGGGGTACGTGAACGACCAGGCGGCGACCCACTGCACGTACCGGACGCCGGACGCGCCGACCGACCAGCCGCTGCCTGGATTCACCCCGACGACGAACGGGTTCAACGGCACCGTTCCGCAGGATTCGATCGTCACCTGTCTCATGATCAACCGGCGCGTGCCGGTGCCCGCCATCGACATCGAGAAGGCCACGAACGGTGTCGACGCCGACCTGCCGACGGGGCCCAACGTCCCGGTGGGCACTCCGGTCACCTGGACGTACGTCGTCACGAACACGGGGAACATCCCGGTCTCGGGCGTCCAGGTTACGGACAGCGACCTGGGCGTCGTGGCCACCTCCTCGTGCACCCCCGCCGTCACCACCCTCGCGCCGGGAGGGAGCATGACGTGCACCCGCAGTGACCCCACCGCGGATCCCGGCCAGTACGCGAACACCGGCACCGTGAACGCCACCGCGCAGAACGGGGCGCCGGTCACCGACGCCGACAATTCCCACTACTTCGGGCTCGCACCCGCGCATCAACATCGAGAAGGCGACGAACGGCGTCGACGCCGACTTGCCGCCGGGGCCGTTCATCACCCCGGGCACCTTGGTCACCTGGACGTACGTGGTTACGAACACGGGGAACACTCCGCTGGCGGGCGTGGTCGTCACGGACAACCAACCTGGCGTCACCCCGGTCTTCCAGGGCGGCGACACCGACGGCGACGGCCTGCTCGACCTGACCGAGACGTGGACGTACACGGCTACCGACACCTCCGCCAACGTCGGTCAGTACGCGAACGTGGGCACGGTGGCCGCACAAGGCGGCGCCGTAGGCGACTCCGATGCGTCGCACTACTTCGGCGCCCAGCCCGCCATCGACATCGAGAAGGACACGAACGGTGTCGACGCCGACCTGCCGCCGGGGCCCAACGTCCCGGTGGGCACCCCGGTCACCTGGACGTACGTCGTCACGAACACGGGGAACATCCCGGTCTCGAGCATCCAGGTTACGGACAGCGACGGGGTCGCCGTCACGTGTCCCGCTGTCACCAGCCTCGCGCCGGGAGCGGAGCATCACGTGCACCGCCAGCGACCCGACCGCCGATCCCGGCCAGTACGCGAACACCGGCACCGTGAACGCCACCGCGCAGAACGGGGCGCCGGTCACGGACGCCGACGACTCCCACTACTTCGGGGCCACAGTCGGCATCAACATCGAGAAGGCGACGAACGGCGTCGACGCCGACTTGCCGCCGGGGCCGTTCATCACCCCGGGCACCTTGGTCACCTGGACGTACGTGGTCACGAACACGGGGAACACTCCGCTGGCAGGCGTGGTCGTCACGGACAACCAACCCGGCGTCACCCCGGTCTTCCAGGGCGGCGACACCGACAGCGACGGCCTGCTCGACGTCACGGAGACGTGGACGTACACGGCTACCGACACCTCCGCCAACGTCGGTCAGTACGCGAACGTGGGCACGGCGGCGGCACAGGGCGGCGTAAGCGACTCCGATGCGTCGCACTACTTCGGCGCCCAGCCCGCGATCGACATCGAGAAGTCCACGAACGGCGTCGACGCCGACGCTGCCGACGGGGCCCAACGTCCCGGTGGGCTCTCCGGTCACCTGGACGTACGTCGTCACGAACACGGGGAACATCCCGGTCTCGGGCGTCCAGGTTACGGACAGCGACCTGGGCGTGGTGGCCACCTCCGCCTGCTCCCCCGCCGTCACCGTCCTCGCGCCGGGAGGGAGCATGACGTGCACCGTCAGCGACCCGACCGCCGATCCCGGCCAGTACGCGAACACCGGCACCGTGAACGCCACCGCGGTGAACGGGGCGCCGGTCACGGACGCCGACGACTCCCACTACTTCGGGCTCGCACCCCGCATCGACATCGAGAAGGCGACGAACGGCGTCGACGCCGACTTGCCGCCGGGGCCGTTCATCACCCCGGGCACCCTGGTCACCTGGACGTACGTCGTTACGAACACGGGGAACACTCCGCTGGCGGGCGTGGTCGTCACGGACAACCACCTGGCGTCACCCCGGTCTTCCAGGGCGGCGACACCGACGGCGACGGCCTGCTCGACCTGACGGAGACGTGGACCTACACGGCTACCGACGCCTCCGCCGACCTCGGTCAGTACGAGAACGTGGGCACGGTGGCGGCACAGGGCGGCGCCGTAAGCGACTCCGATGCGTCGCACTACTTCGGCGCCCAGCCCGCGGTCACGATCGAGAAGTTCACGAACCTCGACCCGGCGGATGTCGCGCCCGGGCCGGTGCTCGCGGTCGGCTCGACGGTGAACTGGTTCTATCGGGTCACCAACACCGGGAACGTCCCCCTCTTCAACTGGCAGGTCACGGACAGCCAGCAGGCGTCGCGGTCGGCTGTCCTCGGACCTTCCTGATCGCAGTCGGCGATCACCGTCACGTGCCATCGCCTCGGGAACCGTCATCGCCGGCCAGTACACGAACATCGGGTCGGTCACTGCCGAGTTTCCTCCCTCGCAGGCGACCGTCACGGCGAACGACCCGGCGAACTACTTCGGCGAGCAGGGCGCGATCGACCTCGAGAAGCTCACGAACAACGAGGATGCCGACGATGCGCCCGGGCCGTTCATCCCGGTGGGCGACGCGGTGAACTGGACGTACCGGGTCACGAACACCGGGAACGCGACGCTCTCGCACCATGACGACGAGAGTCGTGGACACCCGCGGGGTCACCGTGGCGTGACACCACGGGACGACGCTCGACCCCGGGGTCGTCCATGGACTGCGTCGGAACGGGTGTCGCCGAGCCCGACCAGTACTCCAACCTCGCCGGTGCGCAGGGCGGTGACTCCGCTCGGAGACCTCGTGCAGGACGTCGACCCGTCGCACTACTTCGGAGCGGCTCCGGGAGTCGATCTCCAGAAGTACACGAACGGCGCCGATGCCGACGAGCCCCCCGGTCCGGCGATCGACATCGGAGCTGCCATCCAGTGGACGTACGTCGTGACCAACAGCGGCAACCAGGCCCTGAGTCAGGTCGTCGTGACCGACAATCAGGGCGTTGCGGTCTCGTGCCCGGCGACCACACTCGCTCCCGACGAGGAGATGACGTGCACCGGTGCCCCGGCGACTGCGGTTCGCGGCCAGTACGCGAACGTCGGCACTGTCACGGCCGTCTCTGTGGAACGCGGTCCTGTGATCCGACACCGACCCGTCGCACTACTTCGGCGCCGACGGGCAGATCCACATCGAGAACTTCACGAACGGCGAGGACGCCGATGTCCCGACGGGGCCGAGGGTTCCGGTCGGGAACCCGGTGACGTGGACGTACGAGGTCACGAACCCGGGGAACCTGCCGATCCGCGGCGTCGAAGTCGTCGACGATGTCCCGCCTCCGGCGGGCCGGCCGGTCCGTGCCAGAATCGCCCAAACGGGAATTGTCGTGCCGGTGTACGTCAGCGGCGACGCCGACGGCGACGGGGACCTGGATTCGAACGAGCTCTGGCTGTACAGGGCGACGGGCACCGCGCCAGGCGGTCAGTACGAGAACGTCGCGACCGCGACCGGGCTCGACATTCTCGAGCGACCGGTCGCCGACACCGACCCGTCGCACTACATCGCCCCCCGGACGTCGAACGTGCGCGTGGTCAAGCGTTGGGTCGGGCGCGCCCGCCTCGACCAGGATCTTCGTCGACCGAAACGGCAGGGCGCCGTACGACGCTTCCGTGGTGGCCAACTCGAAGGGAGACTCCACGAGGAGGGCGTTCCCGGTCTCGACGCTCGCGCGGGTAGGCGAGGTGCAGGTGCCGCAGAGCTATACGGCGACCATCAACTGCGGTGGAGGCAGGCAGCCGTACAAGGGCGGCCCGTTCCGCGTCCGCGCTCCCGCGGTGCCGGGGAGAACGCGGCTCTGCGTGATCGTGAACACCGCGCCGCCGCCGCTGGTCATCGTCGACAAGCGCGCCAAGAAGGCCACGGTGGAGGGCGGCGAGGTCGTCGAGTTCGTGATCACCGTCCGCAACTCCGGGCGTGCGCCGGCCACGAACCTGACGGTCTGCGACCGGCTCCCCGACGGGCTCCAGTTCCTTCGCGCCAAGGGCGTACGGTTCCAGGAAGGCGATGCCTGCTGGACGATCCGGCGATTGGGGCCGGGCCAGGTCCGGGTCATCGTCGTCCGCACGGAGGCGGTCAGCGTCCCACGGCGCGTGGAGGTCGTCAACGTCGTCGTGGTCACCGACCCTGACGGCTCGGTCGCATGCGCGGCGCGCGGCGCGCTACGCCGCGCCCGGGCCGCGATCGGGCAGAGGCCAGCGCGGTCGGCCACTTGCCCAGCCCGGGTCGCGGTGCTGCCCGCCGCTGTTCTCGGCGGTGGTGTCACGGGCTAGCTGGGTAGCAGCCGCTGTAGCGGCTGCCGCCCTCCTTGCGCTGCCTGCTGGGACGAGCACCGCCGCGACGGCCCAGGCGGCCGAGGCGACCCCTGCCGCTCCGACGCGCGCGGAGGCGTGGATCGCGCGGATCGTCTCTCGTGCCGTCGTACGACGCGAGCCTCGGGGCAAAGTGCTCATGCGGCTAGACGGTCGAGCGCGCTGGAGCGGAGGACCCGTCGGGCTGCTCGTGCTCGGGACCCGGACCGACCCGCGCGGTCGACTCTGGCTTCGGGTACGGCTCCCGATTCGGCCCAACGGCTCCTCGGGCTGGATCCGCGCCGACTTCACGAGGCTCAGCCGTACCGGCTATCGGATCGAGGTGTCCGTCAGCCGCCGCAGCGTGCGGCTCCGCCGGCACGGCCGCGTCGTGCGCACGTACCGGGCCGTGGTCGGAACTCCGTTCTGGCCGACGCCGCGCGGCCTCTTCGCGATCAGCGAGCGCGTCCCGCAGCCGGACCCGGACGCGTTCCTGGGCCCGTGGGCCCTTCTCCTCACGGCGTTCTCGCCGACCCTGACGAACTTCGGCGGCGGGCCGGGGCAGGTCGCGCTCCACGGGCGCTCGGGCGCGAGCCTCGCCGACCCGCTCGGCAGCGCGGCCTCGCACGGCTGCATCCGGATCCCCAACGAGGGAATCCGCATGCTCGCACGCGCCGCCCGCGAGGGCACTCCGGTCCACGTCATCGCCTAGGGAGCGGCCCCGACTGCGTCAGGCCGCCACCTCGGGGTGCCTGACCTGGACCCGGTGCTCGCGATGACGGATCGCCTCGTACGCGACGACGAGCGAGCACACTGCGCTGACGAGGGCGAGTGCGGCGAGCGCGGGAATCGCGACCGCAACCGGGATCAGGGCGAGTAACACGACCGCCCCGATCGTCCTGCGGCGGAAGATTCGACCGGTCGTGCGGTAGAGGAAGGCGATGTGCCCGAGGAGATACAGCGCGGCACCGCCGCAGAGCGCGACTGCGGGCACCGGGTCGAGCGCCTCATCGACGTGGCCGACCGTCGTCTTGAGGCCGAGCGCGAAGAGGACGATGCCGGCGATCATCGGCAGGTGGAGGTAGCTGTAGGCGTGCAGCGCGAGTCGGTGGAGCTCGAGGCCCGTCGCCTGCATGAGCCGCCTCCGTGCGAAGATCGCGGCCACGTCGAAGTAGAGCCACCAGAGCGCCGAGACGACGACGATTCCGAGCGTCGCCGCCACGATGACCCCCGTATCGAGCTCGAAGCCGGCACCGAGGCCGATGGCGATGATCGACTCGCCGAGCGCGATGAGGATGATCAGCCCGTGCCGCTCGGCGAAGTGCTCGGGCGCGACCCGCCAGCCGCGCCCCACGCCGATCACGGACGGGCCGAGGTAGTCGATCGCAAGCGCGACCACCCAGACCGCGATGCGCGCGCGCCCCTCGAGGAAGCCCGCCAACACGAGCAGGGAGGCGCCGACGATCGCCGTCGGCGCGAACCGCAGAAGCGCGCCGCGGCGGTCGGGATCGTCGCGCGCCACGATGGCGGAGAGGACGAGATGAAGCAGGCGGACGAGGAGGTACGCGACGCCGAACAGCACGGCGTCGTCCCCGAAGGCACCCGGCACCGCCAAGGCGACCCCGAACATCGCGCCCATCGAGGCGAGCATCACCAGCCGGACGCCACCTTCGTCGACGTCCATCGCACTCGTCAACCACGCGTAGACGCTCCACGCCCACCAGAGCGCCGCGACGACGAGCATCCCGCGGAGGACTCCACCCCATGTCGGATCGTCCGCGAGCAGGACCGTGACCTGGGTGATGGCGAACACGAAGGTCAGGTCGAAGAAGAGCTCGAGCGGCGTGACCTGATGCTCGTCGTCGCCCTCCCACCGGGCCTCGGCGTCGGACACGCGAACGACCTTAGCCCAGCTGTGCGCACGAGCCGCCATGCGAGGGCCACCGGGAGCCGGTCCCCGGTGGCCCGGTCTGCGACTCCACTCAGCGGAGCGAGATCGCGACCTCCTCCAGGAGGTCGAGCGCGTCCTGCAGACCTGCCTCCATCCCCGACGCGATGACCGCGTCGCGGCTCTCCTTGCTCGTGAGCTGCATGAGGATCGTGAGGGTCGTGCGGCCGTCCACCTCGGTGAAGGTCGCGGTGTTCAGCGCTGCCCCTTCCTCCTCGGTGACGCCTTCGGGCAGGCCCTCGTAGATCTCCGTTGACACGATCCGCTCGTCCGGGACGATCTCGCGGTACTCGCCGTGGAAGCCGACCTCGGTTCCGTCGTCGGCCACCATGACGTAGCGCCACTTGCCGCCGACGCGCAGGTCGATCTCGGCGATCGTCACCTCGCCGCGCTTGGCGTTCCACCAGCGCTTGACCAGCTCGGGGGTCGTAAACGCCTCGTACACGAGGTGCCTGGGCGCGTCGAACTCCCGCGTGATCAGGATCTGCTCGTCGGTCGGGAGCGTCACCGTCGCCGTCCCGCTACTCGTCGCTGCCATCTCCTGCCTCCTTCTCCTCGAGTTCCTTGAGCACGTCGTCCAGGGCGTCGAACCGCTCCGACCACGTCTGCTCGTAGGTCTTCACCCAGTCGTGGATGGGCCTGAGCGCGTGGCCGTTCAGCCGGTACAGCCGCCGCCGTCCGTCCTCGCGCACGCCGACCGCCCCCACCTCTCGCAACACGCGCAGGTGCTTCGACACCTGCGGCTGCGCCAGTCCGAGCGAGCGGACGAGCTCGCCCACCGAGCGCTCGCCGCCCGTCAGCACATCGAGGATCTGGCGCCGCCGGGGCTCGGCGACAGCGTTGAACGCATCGGCGGTGGTCGCTGCTCGTGCCATGAAGGCAGTATATATTCCTATATAGGAATATGTCAAGCGCAACAGGACGGTGGCAGATCCGCGAGCTGCTGCTCGAGGAACCGTCGCTCGGCGTCCGCGTGGACAAGTTCGAGCGCTCGCTCGTAGGCGGCACGCGCGTCGTCCGGGCGGTCGAGCCGGCGCAGGAGCTCCGCGCGCGTCGCGTGCAGGTAGTGGTAGCCGTCGAGCTCGAGGCTGTCTGCCAGGGCGAGCGCGGCCTCGACCTCGCCGGCTTCGGCCATAGCGGCGGCACGGTTGAGCTCCGCCACCTCGGAGCCGGTCACGCGTGCGAGCTCGCCGTACAGGGCCGCGAGCTCCGGCCAGTCCTGCGGATCGTCGACGTGGAGAGACGCGATCGCCGCCTGCAGCACGTAAGGACCGCGGCCGCCGAGGCCGAGCGCGCGATCGAGTGCGGCCCGTCCATCCGCGATCTGGCCGGCGTCCCAGAGGGAACGGTCCTGGTCGCGCAGGAGGACGACCGTGCCGTCGGCAAAGCGCGCGTCGCGGCGGGCGTCGTTGACCAGCATGAGCGCGAGGAGCGCTTGCACCTCCGGCTCGTCGGGCATCAGCTCCGCCAGCGCGCGTCCGAGCCGGATCGCCTCGGTCGCAAGGTCTCCGCGGCCGCCGTAGCCCTCGTTGAAGATCAGGTAGACGACCGCGAGCACCGCGGCGAGGCGGTCGGGGAGCAACTGCGGCGGCGGCACACGGAACGGGATCCCGGCGTCCTTGATCTTGCGTTTCGCGCGGACCAGTCGCTTGGCCATGGTCGCTTCGGGGACGAGAAACGCGCGCGCGATCTCGTCCACCGTCAGGCCGCCCAGCGTCCGCAGCGTGAGCGCGACCTGGGCGTCGAGCGCGAGCGCCGGGTGGCAGCAGGTGAAGACGAGCTCGAGCCGCTCGTCCGGGATCGTCGTCTCGTCCATCTCGCTCTCCATGGCTTCAGGCGCGTCGAGCAGGCGGAGCTTCGTCGCGAGCGTGCGCTCGCGACGAATGCGGTCGATCGCCCGGTTGCGCGCGGTCGTCACGAGCCAGGCGCGCGGGTTTGCCGGCGTCCCGTCGCGGGGCCAGCGCTCGGCGGCGATGGCGAACGCTTCCTGGGCGGCCTCCTCGGCGAGGTCGAAGTCGCCGAGGAAGCCGACCAGGTTGGCGAGGACGCGGCCCCACTCGTCGCGGAAGACCCGATCGAGGATGGGCTAGCCCTCCGCGATCGGGCGCACCTCCACGGCACCGCCCATGCTGGCCGCCGGGATGCGCGACGCGAGCTCGACCGCCGCGTCGAGGTCGTCGGCCTCGAACACGAGGTAGCCGCCGAGCGCTTCCTTGACGGCGACGAACGGGCCGTCGGTGGTCAGCGCGTTGCCGTTCTCCACGCGCACCGTGGTCGCGAGCTCCGGGGGCTGCAGCCACAGGCCGGGAGTGACGCCGGGTGTCTCGTTGACGCCCTGGTACGCGGCGTAGACCGCACCCTGCTCGTCCTGTGACAGTTGCTCCCACGCCTCGGTGCCCGGCGTCGGCGTGTCGCCCTGATGGATCAGCAGCAGGTACTTCATCGCATGCTCCTTTCGACTGTGCTGGGTCGTATCGAGACGAACGGCGGACGGGGGAGAGGACACCTCGCTCCCTGTGCACCGGGTGCACGCGCGAAGAGTCGAACAGGCCGAGTACTACCAGCTTGGTCGCAAGGACCCGGCAGGAGCGAAGCGCGCTAGCGTCCCGCGGTCAATGTCGCCCCGCTTCGCGATCCTCGTAGGCCTGCTCGTTGCTCTCGCCGTCGTGCTGATCTTCACCTCGGCGCGACGCTCCCACTCGAACTGGACGGCGGTCGTCGTCGGACTACTCGTGATCGTGTTCGCGGCGATGCTCTTCTTCGTGCTGATCGTCCTTCTTCTGCGTGACTCGAACGGGAACGACCTGGCAGCTCTCACCCTGTCCGGCGCGACATCGAAGGGCCCAAGCGGCTCCGTGAGCTCGACCTGACGATTCTCGACGACCGACTGGCCGTATGCTGCCGCTCAGGTAGGTCCTCGACTCGACTAGGAGGCTGTGATGGCGTTTGCCCGTGTCGTGAGCTTCGAAGGTGTCAGCAGGCAACGGATCGACGAGATGAACCGCGAGATGGAGGCAGGAGAGCGTCCCGACGATGTGCCGGCGACGGAGTTTCTCGTGCTCCATGACTCCGAGACAGAGACGTCGCTCGCCATCCTCTTCTTCGAGTCCGAGGACGACTACGCACGCGGCGATGCGGCGCTCAATGCGATGCCGGCAGCCGATACGCCTGGGCGGCGGACCTCCGTCACGAAGTACGAGGTCGCTGCTCGCATGACCGCGTAGGCCTCAGTCCGCAGTACTTCGTGCCCTGTCGAGGGAGAGGGGACACCGTGACACTGAAGCACCCGAAGGCTCCGGTTACGTCCGCTGAGAGTCTGTCCGTTCCGCCGCTTTTCACGCTGGAGAGTGGGGAGGTGCCGCGGCATCAACTCCCTGAGGGCCAGCTCCCGCCCGACGTCGCCTACCAGCTGATTCACGACGAGCTGATGCTCGACGGCAACGCCCGTCTGAACGTGGCGACGTTCGTCACCACCTGGATGGAGTCGCAAGCCGAGAGGCTGATGGCCGAGTGCTTCGACAAGAACATGATCGACAAGGACGAGTACCCGCAGACGGCGGAGATCGAGACGCGGTGCGTGAACATCCTGAGCGGGCTCTGGCAGGCACCAGACGCTGCGGCTGCGACGGGTTGCTCGACGACCGGGTCGAGCGAGGCTGCGATGCTCGGAGGGCTTGCGCTGAAGCGCCGCTGGCAACACATGCGCAGGGCCGCGGGGGAGCCTGCTGACAGACCGAACCTCGTGATGGGCATCAACGTCCAGGTCTGCTGGGAGAAGTTCGCGAACTACTGGGACGTCGAGATGCGCCTCGTGCCGATGGAGGGCGACCGCTTCCATCTATCGGCGGAGGAGGCGGTCAAGCTCTGTGATGAGAACACGATCGGTGTCGTCGCCATCCTCGGCTCGACGTTCGACGGTTCGTACGAGCCGATAGCAGAGATCTGCGCCGCGCTCGACTCCTTCGAGACCGAAACGGGAATCGACGTTCCAGTCCACGTCGACGGTGCGTCGGGGGCCTTCGTCGCGCCGTTCGTCGATCCGGACCTCGTCTGGGACTTCCGTCTCCCGCGTGTGGCCTCGATCAATGCGTCTGGGCACAAGTACGGGCTCGTGTACCCGGGGGTTGGCTGGGTCGTATGGCGAGATGCGGAGGCGCTGCCCGAGGACCTGATCTTCTGGGTGAACTACCTCGGCGACAACATGCCGACGTTCGCGCTCAACTTCTCACGGCCAGGCGCGCAGGTGGTCGCCCAGTACTACAACTTCCTCCGCCTCGGCTTCGACGGCTATCGGCAGGTGCAGGGCTATGCGCGCGAGGTCGCCACGCGCCTGTCCGCCAAGATCGGCGAGGTCGGCCCGTTCGAGTTGATCACGAAGGGCGACGAGCTGCCCGTCTTCGCGTTCAAGCTGCGCGACGAGATCGAGAACTACACGGTCTTCGACGTCTCGAACGCGTTGCGGGAGCGCGGATGGCAGGTGCCCGCCTACACGTTCCCGAAGAACCGAGAGGACCTCGCCGCGCTTCGGGTCGTCGTCCGGCGCGGCTTCACGCACGACCTGGCGGACCTGCTCGTGAGCGACTTCGAGCGCCAGCTACCGCGGCTGGAGAAGCAGCAGGAGCCGGTCCACGACACTGCGACCGGCGCGGGCTTCCGCCACTAGCGTTCCCGGCGCCGGCACGTCGAGGACCTCGCAGGCCCACTCTGGCTGACGCTAGACGGTCGCTGCGTCGGCCACCGTTACAGCGGGCCGCTCGGGTTCGCGCGAGTCGCGGGCGAGCGAGATGAGGATCGCGCCCGCAAGAGCAACACCGAGACCGACACACGCGACGACGACGTGCCACGCCGGCCTGCTCAGGCGCTCATCGAGCAGGACGATGCCGAGCAGGACGCCGACGACGGGGTTGGCGACCGAGACAGTCGCGACGGACGGCGCCAGCTTGCCCGTGCCGAGCGAGACCTGCTGGATCACGAACCCGAGCACCCCGGCGACCGCGAGCGCATACGGCTCCCAGTGAGACAGGAGCTCGTCGACCCCGGCGTGCAGGAAGTCGAGCGTCGGCTTCGTCAGTGCTGCCGACAGGCCGAAGAGGATGCCCGCGACCGTGCCGTACACGGCAGCCTTCATCGTCAGGCTGCCGCGTCCCCCGAGCATCAGCAGCACGACGCACACGAGGGCGAGGATCGCGATCGCGATCGCCCACTCGCTCCCCGGCGCGTTCTCGCGACCGCCTGCCGGATCGCCGAACAGGGCGAAGAGTGCGAGGCCGAGCACGATCACGGCCGCCCCCACCAGCTCGTTTCGACCGACGTGCTGGCTCGTCAGGACATAGCCGAGCGGAAGCGCGAACACGATCGTCATCACCAGGAGCGGCTGGATGATCGCGAGGCGTCCACGGTCGAGCGCCGCCGCCTGGAAGACGTAACCAACCAGAAGCGCCAGCGTCCCGACAAGCCACGCTCCCTGCCCGACCAGTCGCAGGAGCGACGACGGCTTGGCCAGCGAGACCGCCGGGAGGTTGAGAGCGCCTTTCTGCTGGAGCGTCGCCGCGAGGGCGAAGAGGAACGCCGCAACAAGAGCAAGTGCGGCCGCCATGCGCAGAGCCTACTCCTCACACCAGTCAACGCGTTCAGCCGCTCGAGCCGACCGCCGAGGCCCGTAGCCCGCTTCGATCTATGCGCGTTCGTCGGCTAGCAGCGCTAACACCGCATTTGCCCAGTCGGCGACGTCGTCGAGCGGCTCCTGGTCACGGATCGTCGTGAAGCCCGCGATCAGGACGCCGAGTTCCTCGGGGCTGAGCCTGTCCGCCGATTCCTCGTCCGCCGGCGTCTGCGTTGCACCGGCGTCCACTTCGGCCTCACGGGCCATGGCGAAGCGGACGACCCACCCGCGGCTTCGCCCGGCCACGGCGAGTTGGTCGAGCAGCTCGTCGACCCGCTTGCGCCCCTCGGGCGTCAGGCCGGCGACCGCTCTGGCGAGGTACTGAGTGTGGTGGTCGGTTGTGTCCAACGGTCACCCCCTTGTGAAAGTGAGCGCGCCAGCACGTCATCTTGATGGCCCGTAGCGCCTCGTGAACCACGAGCGGTGCCTCTGGCTCATGACAGCTCTGTTTTCTCCACCAGGCACGGTCGCTTGACGAATAGATAGCGAGAATATATGCTCGCTATCTATGAGGGAGCTCTTCCTCGCCTTGCTCAGCGACGAGCGTGCTCATGGGTACGAGCTGAAGCAGTCGTTGGAGCAGGAGTTCGGCGACTTGCTGCCGGCACTCAACGCCGGCCAGATCTACTCGACGCTTGCGCGGCTCGAGCGCGATGGCCTCGTCGTCGGTACGGCGGTGCCAGGGGACAGCCGCGGCAAGCGTGTGTACGAGCTGACGGAAGCCGGCCGGGCCGCGCTCGCGGCCTGGATCGAGCTGCCCGTCTCGGGCAGGAGGCTCAAGGACGAGTTCTTCATGAAGTTCGTCGTCGCTGCGTCAGCTCACCTGGCGGAGCCGACGCACCTGATCGAAGGGCAGCGACGCGAGTACCTCCAGTCACTGCGCGATCTGAACGCCCTGCTCGAGGCCGATGGAAGAGCACCCGCGGGTGAGCTCCTGGTCGAGGGGGCGATCTTGCATCTGAAGGCCGACCTGGAGTGGCTCGATCTGATCGAGCAGCGACTTGCGCTGAAAGAGGAGGTCTGATGGCACCGGTACTCGTGGCGAAGAACCTCGCCAAGACGTACGAATCCGGCGGCGCGAAGGTGCTTGGCCTTCGCGGGGTCGACATCTCGATCGAGCGCGGCGAGTTCGTCGCGATCATGGGGCCGAGCGGATGCGGGAAGTCGACGCTGCTCAATCTCCTGGCCGGGCTCGATCGAGCGACCGCGGGTGAGGTCTGGCTCGATGGGGCGCGGATCGACGGGTTGAGCGAGGCCGACCTCGCGCGTCTGCGTCGTCGCAAGGTCGGCTTCGTGTTCCAGTTCTTCAACCTGGTGCCGACGCTGTCCGCGGTCGAGAACGTCGAGCTGCCGCTGCTTCTCGTCGGCCGCCGACGCAAGGAGGCTCGACGAACGGCGAAAGAGCTGATGAGCGATCTGGGAATTCCCGAGAAGGCGGAGGCCGCACCGGCCGAGTTGTCCGGCGGGGAGCAGCAGCGGGTCGCATTGGCGCGCGCGCTGGCGAACAGGCCCGACGTCGTGCTCGCCGACGAGCCGACCGGCAACCTCGACTCGGCAGCGGCTCGCGACGTGCTCGGGCTCTTTCGCGACGCCCGGAGCCGGGGGCAGACGGTCCTGATGGTGACGCACGACGCGAGCGTCGCCTCGGCGGCGGATCGCGTCATCACGCTCCGCGACGGGCTGGTTGCCGATGAGACGGAGCTCGCGGCCGCTCGCCAGGTCGCCCCGCTACTCGAGCTGCAGGGCCCGGAATGACGGCGCTGCTGTTCAGCCTGGCGTTCGCGGGCATCCGCTCGCGTCTGCTCGCGAGCGCGCTCACGATCGCGATCGCTGGGGCAGCGGCGGCGACGATCGTGCTGGCGCTGGAGGTGCGCTCGAGCGGGCGCGATCCCTGGCAGCAGACGTTCGACGCCGCCAACGGGGCACACGTGCTCGTGTTCGCTCACTCGCAGGCTGACGTGCGCACGATCGCCAACCTCGCGGGCGTTACCGAGCGCGGCGCGCCGGTTCCACTCGTGACGGCGACTCTGGGGCCGACTCTGGGGCCGCTTGGAAGCACCGATCGAGTGGAGCTCGCCGGCCTGAGTGGTCGCACACCCGTGAACATGCCCGTGCTGACCGCCGGCTCGCGGCTACGCGAGGGGGGCATCGTGCTCGAACGCAGCCTCGCCCGCGCACGCGGCATCGAGGTCGGCGCCACGCTCGAGCTCACGACCGAACGCGGCTCGTTCCACCTTCCGGTTCTCGGGACGGCGGTCGTACCCAGCCAACCGCGCTACCCGCGCCGCAACCCCGGGCTTGCCTGGATCACTCGCGCGACGCTCGAGCGAATCGAGCCGGACAGCACGCACTGGCGCTGGACGGAGGCGCTTCGACTGGCGAATCCCACCGCGTCTGCGGCGTTCACCGAGCGGGCGGCTGCAGGCTTTTCGCCGACCACGTTGCAGTCGGGCGCTCTCTACTTCGAGTCCTGGCAAGTCCAGCGCTCCAATGCACTGGCCGACGCACAGCCAATCGAGCTCGTCGTCACGACGTACACCATCCTGCTCCTGATCGTCGCGTTCGTCGTGGTCGGGATCCTCGTCGGCGCCCGCGCCAGCGCTCAACACCGTGAGATCGGGCTGCTGAAGGTAGCCGGCTTCACCCCGCGTCAGGTCGGAGCCGTCTTCGCCCTCGAGTCCGCCGCCCTCGGTCTCATCGCGGCGGCCCTCGGCTTCACGCTCGGGATGCTGCTCGCACCGCGCCTTGCCGCACCCAGCGCCGAAACGCTGATCGGCTCACCGACGATCGCGGCGAACCCCTGGCACATCCTCGTCGCCAGCTGTCTCGTCCTTCCCGTACTCCTGGCCGGCACGCTGATGTCCAGCCGCCGCAGCACCCGCTACACCGCGCTCGAAGCGATGCGGGCCGGCAGTTCGTCTCCACCGACATCACGTCTGGCGCGCACCGTCACCCGATCCTCCCTGCCTTTGACGATAGGGCTTGGGCTCAAGGACCTACTCGCACGGGGACGCAGGGCGCTGTTCCTCGCAGCCGCGATCGCATTGACCGGCGCTGTGGTGGTCGTCGCGCTCTCGGTCGAAGCCACGCTCGACGCGCGGCCCGCCGGCGAAGTGACCGACGTTCCGGACGAGCTGCCGCTCCTCATCTACACCCTCGACGCGGCGTTGCTGCTGATCACCGCCACCACGCTCCTCGCGGTCACTCTGCTCTCCGTCCGTGAGCGCATCCGCGACTACGGCGTGCTGAAGGCGATCGGCCTCACACCGACGCAGATCACCTCCACCCTGGTCAGCGCCCACGCGGCGCTCGCATTGGTCGCTTCGCTCCTCGCCATCCCGCTCGGCATCGGGCTCTACCTCGCCCTGGTCAAGGCCGCCAGCGGCACGACCGAGGATGCCGTGCTCGCACCGTGGTGGTCGCTCGCCCTGATCCCGATCGGAGCCGTGCTCGTCGTCGTCGCCGCGACCAGCCTCCCGGCCCGGTTGGCCACACGAATCCGCACCGCCGACGCGCTCCGTTACGAGTGATGTGGGATCCGCGGATCAGGCGACGCCGTCCTCACTGACAGACAGGGCGTAGCTGCTCTCCCACGGACGGCAGGCAGCGCCGTCACGGGAGGAACGTCACCTGCGGGTGATTTCCTATGTCCTCGAGACATGGGCCGCCTGAATCTCATCGAGCGACGGCTCGAGCGCTTTCTGCGTCAACCTCCGTCGGTGCGGAACGCCGCCGGCGTCATCGTCATAGCGACGCTCGTGGTCGTGGTCGGCGCCGGCGTGGCGATCAGCCTGATCGACAACGAGGAGTACTCGAACTTCGGCATCGGGATGTGGTGGGCGTTACAGACGGTCACGACCGTCGGCTACGGCGACGTCGCGCCGACGAATTTCTCCGGCAGGCTCGTTGGAGCAGCGGTGATGCTCGAAGGGACCGCGTTCATCGCGATTGTGACTGCGGTGATCACGTCCTCATTCGTCGCGCGAGCGACACGCGAGTCCCAGGCGGCGCGCATGAAGGACGACCTGAGCGACCGGGAGCTGATCGAAAGGCGCTTCGACGAGCTCGAGCGGAAGCTCGACGCCCTTGCGGTCGGGCGCGAGCATCCAGAGGACTGATCGTGCAGCCAGTGGCGGCAGCGTCTCGCGTACAGCAATTGGCCGTCAGCCCGGCTGGGCTCGCCTCTCCCACAACGTCGCATTGACGACGGCCGCGGCGACCATGAGTCTGCTGATCAGGAAGAGGCCGACGAGCAGCGCGGCGGCGACTCCGAGCGCTCCGTACGTTCCCTCCTTCGCAAGCGCCCACGGCGTGATCACGTAGACGACCACGGCATGGAGCAGCTGGAGCCCTAGGGCGAACACCGCTGCGCCGGGAACGAGCGCCGTCCAGGGCGCGACGCGGTGTGGAAGCCGCACCGTCACCAGCAGCCAGAGACCGGCGAAGGGCACGAGTGCGACGAGCGTCGCGAGCACCCCTGGTCCGGTCGACCACGCGCGCATCGCGCTTGCGGCCGCGGAAACGACTCCGAAGCACACGAGCACAGCGAGGAGCGTGAGCGTTGGGACCAGCTTCGGCTTCGGCGCAGCGGTCCGATCGTCCGTCCAGACGAGCCGGTGCGCGCCGATCAGCACCCGCAGAACGCTCCGTGTCGCCCAGATCAGGACGGGGACGCCGATCAGGAGCGCGTACCAGCGGTTCGGGCTGTTCGCGGCGTTCGCGATCGAGCTCGAGATCAACCCTTCCAACCCCAGGGATTCCGCCGCCTCCTCGGGAGATTCGGACGAGGCGTCAGCGGCGAGCCCGAGGCCGGCAACGGCGATCAGGCCGACTGGCAGCAGCCAGATGAAGAGCCGGTAGGCGAGCGCGCCCGCGATGATTCCGCCACCGACCTCGCTGTCGCGTTCGGCCATCTCGAAGACCGCGTCGACCGAGCGATGTCGTCCACGTTCGATCTGTGCCCGCTGCGCGAGCCGCTCCGCGTCAGCGCGAATCCGAGCCAGCCACGGCCGTTTCACGGATGCGGGCGGCTACGTCGCCGCCACCGGGACTGCATCTGGTGCCTCTCTGTCTCTCGGCCAGAGCAGGTAGGTCGCGGCAATCGCGATCGCGCACCCCAGAATCGTGTCGAGGAGCCTGTGCCCCGCCCAGCCGGTGACGTCCCCGGTCGGCGCGCCCGCCAGCAGGATCGAGCCGATCGAGGTGAGCCCGCCGCCGACGAATGCAACCGCCATCAGGACGAACCCGACACCCGCGGCGACGAGCGCCACGCGCCGTGAGATCCCGGACGGGCCGGCGGAGCCGGACGCGGCGACGACCACGCCAGCCAACGCTCCCAGGAGCGTCGCCCTGAAGTCGGGCAAGAGACCCGTGAACGCAGCCCCGACGACGAGACCGCACACCATGTACAGCACCATCGGCCACGCGGGTGGGGCGCCGGTCGACACGAACCAACCCCGGGCGCGCGATCGGAAGCCCTCGCCGCCCGAGGCTGCGACAGTCCGCTGCTCGTCCTCCATCTCGCTCACAGCCGCGGCCGCCTGAGCCGAACCTGCCCGGAGTGCCAGCTGGGGGTCTCGCCGTGGTCGGCGACGTCGAGTCGCCGACGCCAAGCGACAGACCGACAATGGGCGATCGACGATGCCCGGTCGCGGCGGCGGCGCGGCCAGCTTGCTCGCGACCATGCGCCTGCGCTCGGGAACCGGGGCGGAGGCGTCGCATAAGCGGCGCTCGGCGGCTCCACCTGCCGAGACGGCATCTGCGCGACAGTCTAGAAAGGCCTACGTGGTCGGGGCAAGGCGGATCACTGGAAACAGAAAGGGGCGGCGTTTGCGGCCCCTTTTCAGTCACCGTTCGATCCCGGGTGCGTCGAAACAGCCGTGACCGCCCGAGTACGCTTCGAGTGAGGATCGCCAACGAGCCGTGGCGCGTCGCGAGGTAGGAGCTGCGAATGACGGAGGTCGAACAGAAGCCGGGGCTGCAGATGCCGACCATCGTCGCCCCCGACGAGCCGGGTGTCGCCATCGCGGCGGCGCCCGAGCCGAAGGCCGTTCTTCACCACACTCCGGCCGAGCGTGCGGCACGCGGCAAGGCTGCTCGGCAAGAGCTCCCGCGCTCTGCCCACGGAAGCTGGGAGCCCGCGCCGAATCGTCGCGATCCGATCGAGCTCCTCGAGGAGCAGGCGCAGACGCGCCTCCCGGATCTGGTTCCCATCCGCTACGGACGGATGCTCGACTCGCCGTTCGCATTCTTCCGCGGCGGTGCGTACCTGATGGCCGCAGACTTGTCCGCGGGGCCGCGGACCGGGCTCCACGCCCAGCTCTGCGGTGACGCACACCTCTCCAATTTCGGAATCTTCGCGGCCCCGGACCGGCGCCTCGTCTTCAGCATCAACGACTTCGACGAGACGCTGCCGGGCCCGTTCGAGTGGGACGTGAAACGGCTCGCGGCGAGCATCGCAGTTGTCGGCCGCGACCGCGGGTTTGACGAGTCGTCGCGGCGCGTCCTCGTCACCGAGACGGTGCGCCAGTACCGGGAGGCGATGGCGGCCTTCGCGCCAATGCGCAACTTCGAGGTCTGGTACACGCGCCTGGACGTGGCGCGTATCGAGGAGCGTCTCACGGGGCACGTCTCCCGCAAGCACATGAGACGGCTCCACAAGGAAATCGAGAAAGCGCGCATGAGGGACAGCATGCGGGCGCTGACGAAGCTGTGCCGCGCGGTCGACGGCGAGCTCCGAATCGTTGGTCACCCGCCGCTCGTCACGCCTATCGAGGACGTGTTGCCCGGTGTCGAGCAGAAGCATCTCGAGGACGTGGTCAGGCGGATGATCCGGACCTACCGACGCTCGTTACCGCGCGATCGGCGCAAGCTGCTGGAGAGCTATCGCTACGTGCACGCGGCGCGGAAGGTCGTCGGCGTCGGAAGCGTCGGCACGCGCGCCTGGATCCTTCTCCTTGCGGGACGAGACGAGAGCGACCCGCTGTTCCTCCAGTTCAAGGAGGCACAGCCCTCGGTGCTGGAGCCGTTCCTCGGCAGGAGCGAGTTCACGCAGCATGGCCAGCGCGTCGTCGAGGGGCAGCGGATGATGCAGGCCGCGTCCGACATCATGCTCGGCTGGGAGCGCATCGTCACGATCGACGGCGAGCAAAGGGACTTCTACATCCGACAGCTCTGGGACGCGAAGGGGTCGGCCGAGATCGAGTTGATGGACCTTGCCGGGCTCCGAGCGTACGGGAGAGTGTGCGGCTGGACGCTCGCCCGCGCGCACGCGCGCAGCGGAGACCGGATCGCGATCGCCGGATACCTGGGCGGCGGGGATTCGTTCGACCGCGCCATGGCGAACTTCGCGGAGTCGTATGCCGACCAGAACGAGCGCGACTACGCGGCGCTGCAGGACTCGGTTTCGTCCGGGCGCATCGTCGCGCAGACCGGGATCTGACGTGCTCGCGCAGAGACCCCGAGACGGCCCTAGCGACTAAACGGTCTCGGCAGGTCCTTGATTGGATGCATGCGTGAACGAGTCACGTTTCCGGAGTGCCGGCGCGGCCTCCGGCAATAGGGAGCGTCTGGCCATGGCCAACTACCTGCGGCTTGCCGCCCGGCACAGCGAGGCGCTCGAGGTGGCTCAGGCGGGCGTCAGGGACGCGGAGCGGGCGGTGTGATGCCTAGACGGTGGGGGGTCGCCATGGCTCGTGCTCGTGCGTGAGCCAGACGAGCTCGGGGTCGAGCGCAAGGACCCGCTGCCGGCCTTCGGTGGGCGGCTCGTCGAACTCGCCGAACCACACGGCCACGTCGCCGCCGACGATGACCGGGCGCCCGCCAGTCTCGACGACGACCATCTGCATGCCGGGTGTGTGGCCCGGCGCCGGGACGAGTCGGAGCCCGGGCAGCAGCTCGTGCTCTCCGTCGACCGGCACGTACTGCACGCCGGGCGCCTCGACCCACTCGCGAATGGTGTAGTCGTCCTTGCTGCGCGCATCGTCGAGCTCCCGACGCTGGACATAGATCGGCTTGCCGGCGAAGAGGTGGTTGCCGCCGCAGTGGTCAGCGTGCAGGTGTGTGTTGACGACGATGTCGATGCCGGCGAGATCGAAGTCCTGTTCGCTTAGTGGCTGGAGGCGGGGATCCATGTCGGCCATCGCCGGGTGCAGCTCCGTCATGCCGGTGTCGACCAGCACGCGCGCATCGGGATGGTCGATGACGTGCACGTAGACCGGCATCCGCTCGCCCTCGGCGAGCAGGTCGGCAACGAAGATTGGCGTGATGGTGATCGAGGGACAACTCCGCTAGTCGGCCCACCAATCGCGCTGACCATCGACGTCTTCGCGCGGAGCCTCGCCGAGGTTGGGCGCGCCGATGACGAGGATCTCGAGGCCCTCTGACCCGGCCTCGTAGCCTCGCCACGCGCCGGGCGGGACCCGGACCGCGTCCCATTCCTTGAGCTCGACGATCTCGTCGTCGACCTTCATCCGCCCGCTCCCGCGCACGACCACGTACACCTCCTCTTGCTTCATGTGCGTGTGGCCGTACGGAAAGCGATAGCCGGGCGGGACGCGCTGGTAGCTCAGGCCGGACTTCTCAAGCTCGAGCGCCTTGGTCGCCGCACGGAACTCCAGGTCCGGCGCGCCGTCGAATCTAGAGCCGATGTCCTCCAGATCCTCCTTGACGTTTCTGAGCGTGAACGGCACGGCGTAAGCCCTCTGACGGACTCGAACCGTCGACCCCCTCCTTACCATGGAGGTGCTCTACCGACTGAGCTAAGAGGGCGAAGCCTGGACTGTAGCCAAGTATCCGTGGCTCGATTGGTCGCCCCACTGCTCATTGACGAGTGTCTCGCGAGTAGAGGGACAAGAAGTCCTCGACCACGTCGGGTGTTGGCTCGGTCACGCACGCCTGGCCGCAGCCTCGGCCCCGTCTGGGCGAAGACGCTCTACGACGAGCGTGAGCTGGTCGCGCGAGACAACGGTCACGGTCTCCCCTGCGTCCGCGCCTTCTGCGCAGCGCGCCTCCCAGATCTCTCCGTCGAGGCGGACCTGGCCATAGGGGCGGCAGCTGGATGCGACGGTCGCGGTCCTCCCGATCAGGGTCTCGACGCCCGTCTGGGCGCGGCGGTGCCGAACCGTGCGGTTCCAGAAGGCCAGTTCGCCGAGAAAGAGCGGAATACACACGGCGAAAACGATGAGGTTCCACGGCGACGGAAGCAGCAGGAGAAAGAGAAACCCGGCGATGAGGATCACGAGAGCAGAGCCTACTTCGCGAGCCTCGGGGCGCTGCGCGTGTCCTCTTCCTGACCTGCGACGGCTCTCCGCCGCCAAGGTGCAGGGAGGAGGATTCGAACCTCCGAAGGCTGAGCCAGCGGGTTTACAGCCCGCCCCCTTTGGCCACTCGGGAATCCCTGCGAGGGCGGCAATTGTAGCCCCGCACCGCACGCCTACCCCGGTCGGTCAGAGCGAACGAGGCACTGCGCCTACGATCCCGGACGTGGAGCAATTCGACGTCCTGGTCGTGGGGGCCGGCCCAGCGGGCTCCGCGACTGCGATCCACCTCGCGCGTGCGGGCGCGCGCGTCCTCCTCGCCGACAGGGCGCGCTTCCCGCGCGACAAGCCGTGCGGGGGCGGCGTCACCGGGCGGGCAGCCCGCCACGCGCCGTGCGACATCTCGCCCGTTGTCGAGCAGGACGTCGACAGGTTCGTCGTACGAGTCCGCTACCGCGGGCGGGTCGAGCGCCGGAGCGCGAGACCGCTCGTGCGCATGACACAACGGGCGCGGCTCGACGCGCACCTCGCCGAGCAGGCGGCGGCCGCGGGCGCGGACTTCCGGGACGGCGCGGCCGTGTCCGAGCTCGCACTCGAAGCCGACGGAGCGAGTGCCCACGTCGGTTCGTCCCGCGTCCGCGCGTCGTATGTCGTCGGCGCGGACGGGGCGAACGGGATCGTCGCGCGGGCCGCGGGGCTCGGGGACGGGATCCACTGCGGTGTCGCGCTCGAGGGGAACGTCTCATGGGGCGAGTTGCACCCCGCGGCGTACTCGGGGAGCGCGTGGGTCGAGCTCGGCGTCGTGCCGGGCGGCTACGGCTGGGTGTTCCCGAAGGGCGACCACGCGAACATCGGGGTCGGCGGCTGGATGACGGAGGGCCCGAGGCTCCGCGAGCACCTTGTGCAGCTGGCGCGTACACACGACGTCGACCCGTCGTCGCTTCGTGACGTGCGCGGCCACCGGCTTCCGATGCGCCGGCCCGGAGCATCCGCAGCGCGGGGGCGGACCCTCCTCGTGGGCGACGCCGCCGGCTTGATCGACCCGCTCTCGGGCGACGGCATCTACGAGGCGTTCGCCTCCGCGAGGCTCGGGGCGACCGCCATCCTCACCGCGAGCGTCGACGGCTACGAGGCGGCGCTGGCTGCAGCGCTCGACGGACACGCAGCGGCGTCGTGGAAGGCGAAGCGCGCTGCGGAGCGGTTCCCGCTCGCGTGCCTGTGGGCGCTCCGCGCTCCGGGGGTCTTCGACGTCGTCGCGGGCCTGCTCCAGGGCGAGCTCGCGCACCCGAGTGAGGCCCGCGGCTTCGCCCGACCGCCGCTCGGCGCACTCTCGCGCCTGGCACGGCTCGCTTAGCTCGCGATCCGGCTCTCCGTCGTCCGCACCACCGGCGTGCGCTCCGGGGCCGGCGTCGACGCCTCGCCGGCGCTCAAGAGCGCGAGCACCGCGAACCCGATGGCGGCCACAACGGCGAGGATCGCGAGGATCTGAAGGGGTGGGCTGAGGGTCGTGGTCAGAGCTCGCTCTGCCTCACGCGCAGGTGGAGTTGGTCTTGAAGTCGCCGTTTCCCGGGTTCGGCCCCCGGACGCTCCACGTCTTGCCGCTGACCGTGTCGGTCAGGCAGTAGGAGTCGGCGTCGGTAAGCGCTGCGTGAACCGTCAGGGTCATCGAGATGCCCGGGTCCATGGCGACGAGGTCCGTCGAGTCCATGCCGGCATACGTCTTGTTGTCCGCGTAGTACGCCTCGACCGACGGGATCGCGGCCCGGAGGTTCTCCCTGGCGGCGTTGCTCGCCACACGGTCGCGGAACCCGAGATAGGAGGGAACGGCGATCGCGAGCAGGATGCCGATGACGATGATCACGACGAAGAGCTCGATCAGGGTGAAACTCCGCTCGCTGTCTTCGTCTCGACGCTGTCGGATCCGCTCGGACATGTCGTGGGCATCGGTGGGCCCGGGGGAGCGCCGTACCCCAGATTGGGTGATGTGCTGGGGAGGTAAGCGGACCGAGCCGACACCAGCCGGTGGCGGCGGAGCTCAGCAGCTGCGCGCGACGGCGCCGCCTGGGCCGACGTCGCACGTGTCGTTCCCAGCAGAGCCGACGAGCGTGTCACGGCCGGCTTCTCCGCGGAGGACGTCGTTCCCCGCGCCGCCGTCGAGGAGGTCGGCTCCGCCTCCTCCGAAGATCCGGTCTCGTCCCCTTCCGCCGTTCAACGTGTTCGACGCGGAGTTGCCGATGAGCGTGTCACCGGCCGGCGAGCCGGTGACTTCCTCGACCATGAAGACGCGGTCGCGTCCGTCGCCGCTCGCTCTCGCCCTTGCCAGGTCGACCGTCACGCCGCGCGCAGAGAGATAGGTGACATGGTCGTCGCCGCCTCCGCCGGAGATCTGGTCGTTGCCGGAGCCGCCGGCCACCTCATCCCTTCCGGACAGCCCGCGGACTCTGTCGTTCCCGGCGCCGCCCTCGACACGGTCGTTCCCGGCGCCGCCGTCGACGAAGTCGTTCCCCGCGTCACCGAGCACGCGATCGTTCCCGGCCGCGCCGTCGATCCGGTCGCTGTCACCGCCGCCCGCGAAGTCGTCGTTGCCGGGGCCGGCGTCCATGACGTCGTCGCCCGCGCCGCCGCGTGCTACGTCGCGGCCGCTCTCGCCGTTGATCGAGTCGTCGCCTGCGCCGCCGTCGAGGACGTCGAGGCCGGAGCCCCCTTCCAGCGCGTCGCCGCCGGTCCCGCCCGAGAGCCTGTCGTTGCCGGGGCCGCCCTCGATCGCGTCGGCACCGGCGCCGCCGTCGATCCGGTCGTTGCCCCCGTTGCCGAGGATCTCGTCGTCGCCGCCGCCTCCGGAGATCGTGTCGTTCCCGCCGAGGCCGCAGATCCGTTCACCCGCGCTCGTCCCCGTCAATCGGTCGGCACCGGGCGTTCCCGTGATGTCGCAGTCGCCACCCGACGGGGGCGCGTCGTTGTTCTGGATCGTGCCGACCCCCCGCCCGTCCGCGATCGTCGCGTTGACGGGATTGAAGAGGTCGAGCAGGAAAGTCTCGTCGGGCTCGAATGTCGTGTCGCCGACGACGTTGACCGAGACCGACTCGACTAGGTCACCAGGCGCGAAGGTGAGCTGCCCGCTCGTGCTTTGGTAGTCGCCGGGCGCGAACCCGGTTCCGTTTCCCGTCGCGAAGCCCACCGTGACAGAACCCGACGTGTCCGAGGCGGAGAGCGTGACCTGGAAGGTCGCCGTCGTCATGGTCGCGTTCCCCTCGACGACGGTGACGTCGGTGACGCTGACCCGAGAGTTGACGTCGACCGCGACCGTCGCGCTGTCGCACATTTGCGCCGGATCGTTGTCGCAGACCTGGTAGACGAAGCTGTCGGCTCCGGCCAGCCCTGGCGTTCCCGCGTACGTGATCGTGCCGCTCGGGTTCACCGTGGCGGTTCCGCGCGTCGCCTGCGCCTGGATCGTCGGGTTGGCTAGCAGTTGGCCGCTCTCGTTCGGCGGCCCCGGCGCGTCGTTCGAGCGCGGGTCGAACGTCGTCGCGCCGCTCTCGGGGATCACGATCGACGTCGTTCCCAGCGAGCGGCGGGTCGTTGACGGCGGTGACGTCGACCATGACTGTTCCGTTGTCGGAGTCCACGCCATCTGTGACCGTGTACTCGAAGGTGTCGTCCACGCCGTTGAAGTCGGCATCCGGCGTGTAGTGGACCGAGTCGACGTCGAATGTGACCGAGCCGTTCGGCGGGTCGCCGGCGCTCGATGATGACGAGCGGGTCATGGGGTCCGGGTCGGTGTCGTTCGCGAGCACGGGGATGTCGACGAGCGTGTCCTCGCTAGTCACGTCGGCGGTGTCGTCCTCTGCGACCGGCGGAGCCGCGCGCGGCCGGCAGCGCAAACACGAGCATGCAGGTGAGGGCGAGAGCGAGGCTGGCCGCCGAGGCGAGCCGTCGGCGTTCGTCCTCCGCCTGCGCTCGGCTAGGACATGTCTTCGCACGTGTTGGATCTCGCTTCGCCGCAAGGTTCGGACGGTCCTACCATGGGATCTTTCCCCGCCAGCAACCGCCCGTGGTCGCGGGAGAGGCTAGCGGCTCGTCCGGCTTGCGTGCAGTTGCGAAGCGGTCCGAGTTGGGCGAACGAAGGCGTAGCGCGTCAGGCGCGCGAGCAGTTCGGCTGCGGGGAGTAGTAGGCCTCGCGACGCACAGGCCCGGCGAGGCTCCACGTCCGCCCGTTCACGCTCTCCGTGAGGCAGAAGCGGCCACGCCGCGCGGAAGAGACGACCAACGTCATCGAGATGCGCGGGTCGATGCGGTTCAGGTCGACGGCGTCGAGGCCGGAGTACGAGCCGTGCCGGTCCCGGTAGACCTGCGCCGCGGGGACGGCTGCAAGCAGGCGACCACGCGCTTCGCTGTCCGCCTTGCGGTTCTGAAAGTGGAAGAAGGCCGGGGCTCCCACCGCCGTGAGGAGCCCGAAGAGGATGACGACGACGAGGACTTCGACCACGCCCTGGCCGTCGCTCCCCTCGTGGAGTCGCCGCAGGAACCGCATGTGTCTTCCTCCGCAGAAACGTGATCGGACTTGCTACGCCAGGGGACTCATCGGCGCGGGACGCCGGCCGCTTGACCTCCGTCCGAGTGAGCCGACGGGGCTAGCCGCCCGGCTGACGGCAGTCGCCGCACGCGCCACGCAGGACGACTTCGTGGCCCGCGACGTCGTACCCGCGGCCGCCGGCGACGCCGACGATGGCCGCCTCGAGAGCGGGGTCCTCGAACGGCTCGACCCTCCCACAGTCGTCGCAGACGAAGTGGTGGTGGTGTTCGCTACCGCGCGCGGCCTCGAAGCGCACGACGCCGTCGCCGAAGTCGACCCGCTGGACGAGGCCTCCCCGGTCGAGGCCGTCGAGCACGCGGTAGACGCTCGCGATCCCGACGCGCGCGCCCTCGGCGCGGATGCCGTCGTGGATCTCGAGCGCCGAGAGGCAGCAGCCCTGTCCGCCGAGAAACTCGACCACCTCCCGGCGCGCGGTCCCTCGCCGGCCGCTCGCGCTGCGGAGGCGCTCGAGCGCGTGCTCGGCCCAGGTCCCCGGCTCTTGATCTGCCATCGGGCGATAATGATACCCGTTCTCATGGTCGTGCTAGGGTCCGCGCGCGATGCGACCCGCGGTCCTCCTGCTCGCCGTTCTCGCGCTCGCAGGCTGCGGGTCCGGGGACGAGGCGGACGCGCACGCTTCGAGCAGCGTCGTCGCCGGGTTCTACCCCCTTGCGTGGGCGGCGGAGCGCGTCGCGGGCGTCGCCGAGGGCGACGTCGTGAACCTGACCCCACCTGGGGCCGAGCCGCACGACCTCGAGCTCTCTCCCCGGACGCTCGGCGAGATCGAGGACGCCGAGCTCGTCGTCTACGTCGGCGGCGGCTTCCAGCCCGCGGTCGAGGATGCGGTCGCAGCGCGTAAGGGCGACTCGCTCGACGTGCTCCCCCAGGGTGAGCGCGATCCGCACGTATGGCTCGATCCGGACCGGTTCGCCGGCATCGCCAAGCGGATCGCCAAGCGCCTGCACGGCTCCGCGGCCGGCGTCGTGCCGGCCCTGAGGTCGCTCGATGCCGAGTATCGGCGCGGTCTGCGGCGTTGTCGGACCCGAGCTCTCGTTACGACGCACGCTGCGTTCGGCCACCTCGCGGCGCGCTACGGCCTCGAGCAGCTGTCACTCGCCGGATCGTCTCCCGAGGCCGAGCCCGGACCGCGCGAGCTCGAGCTGCTGATCGACCGCGTCCGCGCTTCAGGCGCGACGACGGTCTTCGCCGAGCCGCTCGCGTCGAACCGCGTGGCCGAGACAGTCGCGCGCGAGGTCGGGGCCGAGGTGGCGATTCTCGATCCGCTCGAAGGGCTGAGCGATGAGCAGCTCGACGCTGGCGTCGACTACCTCTCGGTCATGCGAGCGAACCTCGGCGCACTACGTACCGCGCTCGGCTGCAGATGACGCCGGCCGTCGAGCTCGAGCGGATCTCGTTCGGCTACCGCCCTGGCCAGCGCGTCCTCGAGGACGTCGACCTGCACATCGAGGAGGGGGAGTTCGTCGCCGTCGCGGGGCCGAACGGCGGCGGGAAGACGACGCTCATGCGCATCCTGCTCGGGCTGGAGCGCCCTGCCTCCGGCGAGGCGCGCCTCTTCGGCGAGCCGGCGCACCGCTTCTCCCGCAGGCGGATGCTCGGTTACCTCGCACAGCGTGCGGAGCTCGGTGGGGACGCGCCGGCGACCGTGCGCGAGGTGGTCTCCGCCGGCCGGCTCGCCGTCTCCGGCCTTGTCGGGCGGATGCGGGTCCGCGACCGCGACGCGATCGCCGAGGCGATCGAGCGGGTCGGGCTCGGCGAGGTTGCCGACATGCCGATGCGGACGCTCTCGGGCGGGATGCAGCAGCGCGTCTTCATCGCGAAGGCGCTCGCCGGCGAGCCCTCGCTCCTGGTCCTCGACGAGCCGACGACCGGCGTCGACGCCGAGTCGCAGGAGTCGCTTGCGGCGCTGCTCCACCGGCTGCACTCGGACCTCGGCGTGACCGTCCTGTACGTCTCGCACGAGTTCGGAGCCGTCGAGCGCTTCGTCCAGCGGCTCGTGCTCGTGCGCCGGAGCATCGTCTTCGACGGCCGGCCGAGCGATCTTCCGAGTGTCTGGCACGACCCTTCCCACGCCCATGCCTGAGCTGCTCGAGCACGAGTTCATGCGGCTCGCGCTCGGCGCGGGGGCGGTCGTGGGCGTCCTCGCTCCGGCGGTCGGGTTCTTCCTCGTTCAGCGGCGGCAGTCGCTCGTCGGGGACGGGATCGGCCACGTCGCGTTCGCGGGCGTCGCGGCCGGGATCCTCTTCGACATCTCGCCGCTCCTCACGGCGCTGGTCGCCGCAGTGCTCGGAGGCGTCGCGATCGAGCTCCTACGCACTCGCGGCGGGGCCGCCGGCGACCAGGCGCTCGCCCTCGTCTTCTACACCGGGATCGCGGCCGGGGTCGTCCTCGTCTCGTCGGCGGACGCGCTGAACGTCGACCTCTTCCAGTACCTCTTCGGGTCGATCCTCACCGTCACGCGCGGCGACCTCCTCGTGATCGCGACCCTGGGCGCGGTCGGCCTCGCGACGATCGGGCTGCTGTACCGCGCGCTCGCGGCGGCAGTGATCGACGAAGACGGCGCGCGCGTCGTGGGAGTTCCGGTCGACGGGCTCAACATCGCGGTCGCAGCTCTCGCGGCGGTCACGGTCGCGCTCTCCATGCGCGTCGTCGGGATCCTGCTCGTGGCCGCCCTGATGGTGCTACCGGTCAGCGCGGCAAGCCGCGTCGCCTGGAGCATGCGCTCGGCGCTCCTCCTGTCGATGGCGTTCGGCGTCGTCTCGGCTCTCGCCGGTCTCGCCGTCTCGTACTACGCCGATCTCCCGCCTGGAGGGACGATCGTGCTCGTCGCGGCTGCCGCGTTCGGGGGCGCGGCCGGCGTCGCTGCTCTACGCGGCCGCTGAGACGGACCGGGCGGCCTCGACGCCGGGCTCGTGGCACTCGCGGCAGCGGGCCTCGTATTGCTCGGCCGCGCCGACGACGACGGTCTCGCCCGAGTAGGGCGCGGGCGTCCCGTCGACCAGGCGCTGCGTCGTCGTCGCCGGCCCACCGCAGCGATGACATACCGCCTGGAGCTTGTCGACGAACTCGGCGTGCGCGAGCAGGGCGGGCATTGGGCCGAACGGCAGGCGCCGGAAGTCCTGGTCGAGCCCCGCGACGAGCACGCGCAGGCCGCGGTCAGCGAGCTCGAGCGCGGTCACGACGACTTCCGGCTCGAAGAACTGGACCTCGTCGATCCCGACCACTTCGGACTCCTGGACACGCGCGCGCAGTTCGGCGACCGAGGGCACGGGAATCGCGTGCATCCGTGCTCCCGCGTGGCTCACGACCTCGGTCACGCCGTAGCGGTCGTCGATCTGAGGCTTGAAGATCACGACGCGCTGTCCGGCGATCTCGGCGCGGCGCAGGCGACGGATCATCTCCTCGCTCTTGCCACTGAACATCGGTCCGCAGATGACCTCGAGCCAGCCGCCGCGCCGTGGAGGGACCCTGAGCACGGCGCGATCCTAAGAATCGGACCGGTCGGAGAGACCGTCGGGTATGTAATCTGCGGCAAAGTGGTAAACACCCCTTGCGGCGGGGCCGACGTGGAGGCACCAGTTCCCTTATGCGCCTGGCTCTGATCGCCTGTCGCAAGACTCATACGAACGAACTGCTCGCCGAGCGGTCACCGCTCGACGCGCGCTGCGAGCCGATGACGCCGAAGCAGGCGCTGGAGGTCCTGCGTCCCGGAGACGCCGCTCTCGGCCGCCTCGACGTCCTGCCGACGCTCGACGGGATGGACGACGGGCTGTGGGCGCTGGGTGCGCTCGCGGCGCGCGGAGTCGTCGTCTTGAACGACCCGCTCGCGCTCCTCGCAGCCCACGACAAGCTGCTGACGGCGCGCGTCCTCGCCCGCCACGGCGTCCCCCATCCGCCGACGATGCATGTCGGTGACGGAAGCACCATCCTGCACCCGGACCGGCCGGTGGTCGTGAAGCCGCGCTTCGGGAGCTGGGGGAGGGACGTGTACCGGTGCGACAACCCGGCTGAGCTGGACGCCGCACTCGCGGCGGTGAGCGACTCGGCGTGGTATCGCCGCCACGGTGTGCTCGTCCAGGACCTCGTCCCGCCCCAGGGATACGACCTACGGATCGTCGTTGCCGCCGGCCGCGTGGTCGGGGCGGTGTACCGGGTCGCAGCTCCGGGCGAATGGCGGACGAACATCGCACTCGGCGGCGTCCGGCGCCCGGTCTCCGAGCCGCCGCGTGGGGCCGCCGCGCTCGCAGTCGAGGCCGCCAACGTCGCTGGTACCGCCCTCGTCGGAGTCGACCTCCTGCCGGACGGAGCCGGGGGCTGGGTCGTCGCGGAGCTGAACGGCGCGGTCGAGTTCACGGAGGAGTACGCGTCCTGGGGAGACGTCTTCTCGGAGACCGCGGCGATCCTCGCGTGCGCCGCTCGCGACCGGTACGAGCGGCGGGCCGCAGTCGCCGCTTAGGTCGGGGAACAGCCGCCCGCCCGCTGCTACACTCAGGCGCGCGCGGCGGCGTAGCTCAGCTGGTTAGAGCGCCGGACTCATAACCCGGAGGTCGGTGGTTCGAGCCCACCCGCCGCTACTCGCCGCATCTATCTTTCCATTTGGTCCAATCGAACTGAGTAGAAATGGCAACTGGAGTACGAGTCGCGATCACGCTCGCCTGCACGGAATGCAAGAGGCGGAACTACCAGACGCAGAAGTCGAAGCGAAACTCACCCGACCGCGTCGAGTTCAACAAGTACTGCCGCTGGTGCGGCAAGCACACGCCGCACCGGGAGACGAGGTAGGCCTTGGCGCGTGAGACCCGCAGGCAGCGGCGCGCGGCCCGGGACGCCGCCGGAGACGGCGCTGCCTCCAGTCGCCGCAGTCGCGCGGCCCAGGCCCGCCCGGCGCAGCAGCCGGTCAAGCAGCAGACCGGCCGGAAAACGGAGCAACCGCGTGGGCAGTTCGTGCGCGAGTCGGTCGCCGAGCTCAGGAAGGTCGACTGGCCGACCCGCCGCCAGACGTTCCAGGGCGTCGTCGTCGTCATCATCGCCTGCGTGATCGCCGGGGCATACCTGTGGGGCCTCGACCAGATCTTCCGTCCGCTCGTCGACCGCGTGCTGCTCTAGGGGGCCGCTGATGTTTCTCTGGTACGTGATCAACACCTATTCGGGGCACGAGAACAAGGTCAAGACCAACCTCGAGCACCGGATCATGTCCATGAACCAGGGGCTGGCGTTCCGGCGCGTGATCGTCCCGACCGAGCAGGTCATCGAGACGAAGGACGGGCAGAAGGTGCAGACCGAGAAGCGCGTGCTCCCCGGCTACGTGCTCGTGAACATGAACATGTCCGACGAGGCGTGGACGGTCGTCAAGGGGACCCCTGGGGTCACCGGCTTCGTCGGCGCCGGCACGAAGCCCGTGCCGCTCTCGCAGCCCGAGGTCGACCGCATCCTCCACCACGGTGCTCCCGCCGGCCCGCACGGACAGAAGGCCGTGGTCGAGTTCTCGCTCGGCGAGTCCGTCAAGGTAACCTCGGGGCCGCTCTCCGACTTCGACGGCGAGATCGTCGACGTCAACGCGGACCAGCAGAAGCTCAAGGTGCTCGTCGACATCTTCGAGCGCCAGGTCCCCGTCGAGCTCGGCTTCGACCAGGTGAAGAAGATCGACTGAGGGCCATCCCTCCTTCCTGAAACGATATGCCCAAGAAGATCCTCACGCTCATCAAGCTCCAGATCCCCGGCGGACAGGCGAACCCTGCGCCGCCGGTCGGCCCCGCGCTCGGCCAGCACGGCGTGAACATCATGGAGTTCTGCAAGGCGTTCAACGCGCAGACCGCGCAGGAGAACGGCCGCATCATCCCCGTCGAGATCACGGTCTTCGAGGACCGCTCGTTCACCTTCATCACGAAGACGCCGCCCGCCGCGGTGCTCATCAAGGAGGTGCTCAACCTCGAGTCGGGCTCAGGCGAGCCGAACCGCAATAAGGTCGGCCGGCTGACCGAGGCCCAGATCCGGTCGATTGCGGAGGCGAAGATGCCGGACCTGAACGCGCGCGACGTCGACCAGGCGATGAAGATCATCGCCGGCACCGCGCGCTCGATGGGGGTAGAGACGCCGTAATGAGCCAGCACGGGAAGAGATACCGCTCCGCCCGCGAGCTCTTCGACCGGGAGCAGGCGTACTCGCCGCTCGAGGCCGTCAGGATCCTCAAGGAGATCCAGGGCGCGAAGTTCGACGAGACCGTCGAGGCGCACTTCCGTCTCGGTCTGAACGTGCGGCACGCCGACCAGCAGCTCCGTGGGACGATCATGCTCCCGCACGGGATCGGGAAGGACGTGCTCGTGGCCGTCTTCGCCGAGGGCGAGAAGGCGCGCGAGGCCGAGGATGCCGGCGCCGACGTCGTCGGCTCCGCCGATCTTGCGACGAGGATCGAGGAGGGCTTCCTCGACTTCGATGTGGCCATCGCCACGCCCGACCAGATGGGTAACGTCGGCAAGCTCGGCCGCGTGCTCGGCCCGCGCGGGCTCATGCCGAACCCGAAGACGGGCACGGTGACGTTCGACATCGCCAAGGCCGTCTCCGACGCGAAGGCCGGCAAGCTCGAGTACCGCACCGACCGCGGTGGAAACGTCCACCTGCCGATCGGGAAGAAGAGCTTCGACGCGCGCGCACTACTCGAGAACTACGCGACCTTGGTCGAGGAGATCGTGCGAGCGAAGCCGTCTGCGGCGAAGGGGCGTTACATCAGGCAGATCACGCTCACGACGACGATGGGCCCGGGCATCCACGTCGACTCGACGAAGACCCGCGACATCACCGAGGAGCTGGCCGGCGCCGGCTCCCGGGAGGAAGCTACAGTTTCGGCCTAACTACAGGACTAGCTCCCGCCAGAGACAGCCGGCAGCAGTGTGCACGTAGAGCACAAGGCATAGGCCCGGCCGAGGCAGGTTGATCCAGGCTCTTGCCTGTTTCGGACCCGCCTCGCAGCGGGTCTGGTCGTTTCCGGAGGGAATGACGTGCTCAAAACGGACAAGGAACGGATCGTGTCGGAACTCGCGGCCGACCTCTCGTCGGCGGAGACGCTGATCGTCGCCGACTACCGCGGCCTCACGAACAAGCAGCTCGAAGAGCTGCGCGACGAGCTGCTCAAGCACGGCGCGAAGTTCCGCATCGTCAAGAACACCCTCACGCGGCGTGCGGCCGAGCAGGCCGGAGCCGAGTCGCTGCTCGTCATGCTCGAGGGCCCGACCGCGATCGCCTTCATCGAGTCGGGTGGCGACCCGGCCGCCGTCGCGAAGGCGCTCGCCGCGACGGCGAAGCAGACGAACGTTCTCACCATGCGAGGAGGGGTCCTCGAGGGGAAGACGCTCTCGAGCGACGAGGTCGACCAGCTCGCGACGCTGCCGCCCGTCGACGTCCTCCGCGGCCAGCTCGTGGGCGCGATTGTCGCGCCGATCACGCAGCTCGCTGCTCTCGTGGCCGCGCCGCTTCGCGACCTGCACGGCTTGATCGACGCTCGCATCGAGCAGCTCGGCGGTGAGGCTGCCGAAGCGCCAGCGGAGGCGGAGCCCGACGCGCCGGCGGAGGCCGCCGACGAGCCCGAGGCCGCGGCCGAGTCGGAAGCGGAGGCTCCGGAGGCCGAAGCCGAAGTGGTCGAGCAGCCCGAGGCCACGGCCACGGCGGATGCGGAGCCGGAGGCCGAGGAGAGTCAAGAGACCGAAACCTCGTCGGAGCCCGAGTCAGCGGACTCCGACGACCGAGAAAGCGAGGAGCAGTAATGGCAACCGATGTGGCAAAGGTGCTGGACGAGCTCGGCAAGATGACCGTGCTCGAGCTCGTCGAGCTGAAGAACGCGATCGAGGAGGAGTGGGGTGTGACTGCCGCCGCTCCGGTCGCGGTCGCGGCCGTCGGCGCACCGGCCGGCGGTGACGGCGCTGCCGCCGAGGAGGAGAAGGACTCCTTCGACGTCGTGCTCACCGGTGCCGGCGACAAGAAGATCCAGGTGATCAAGGTCGTCCGCGCGATCACCGGCCTCGGCCTCAAGGAGGCGAAGGACCTCGTCGACGGCGCCCCCGGCCCGGTCAAGGAGGGCGCCCCCAAGGAGGAGGCGGACTCGATCAAGGCGCAGCTCGAGGAAGCGGGAGCCTCGGTCGAGCTGAAGTAGCGTCGGGTAGGGCGTTTCCGGCTCGATCCGGAGACGCCCTGCTATCATTCCCGAGTCACTCCACCCGCTCCGCAAAGCGGTTGCGGTGGAGTGTGCTCGTACGCTACCCTTCGGGGTTCCGCCGAAGCTCCGCCCGTCTCACCCTGCCCGTTTCCATCCGCACGCAGTCAAAGGGAGGCTGTCACATTTGAGCAGCGTCGCTGTCGCGCCCCGCGCGCGCAAGAGCTTTTCGCGCCTGAAGCACGTCCTTGACCTCCCCAACCTGATCGACATTCAGAAGGCGTCCTTCGACTGGTTCATGAAGGAGGGCCTGCGCGAGACGATCGACGACATCTCGCCGATCGAGGACTACACGGGAACGCTCGCCGTCGAGTTCGCCGAGTACGAGTTCGGTGAGCCGCAGTTCACGATCCAGGAGTGCCGCGAGAAGGACCTGACCTACCAGGTCCCGCTCTCGATCACGGTCCGCTTCGTGAACAAGGAGACGGGGGAGATCCGCGAGCAGCGGGTCTTCATGGGCGACTTCCCGATGATGACCCCGTGGGGGACGTTCATCATCAACGGCACCGAGCGCGTGATCGTGACGCAGCTCGTCCGCAGCCCGGGCGCCTATCTCATGGAGCCCAAGGACGCCACGAAGCAGGTCTTCATGGCGAACCTCATGCCGTCACGTGGCTCGTGGCTCGAGGTCGAGATCGACAAGAAGGGCCTCGTTTTCGCGCGCATCGATCGCAAGCGCAAGCTGCCGATCACGACGCTCCTGCGGGCGCTGCCGGCCGAGGACCCGACGACCGGGTTCGCGCTCGACACGACGTCGAACGAGAAGATTCTCGAGCTCTTCGGCGGCTCGATCTACATCGCGAACACGCTCGAGAAGGACCCCTCGACGCGCGAGGAAGAGGCGCTGATCGAGGTCTTCAAGAAGCAGCGTCCGGGCGAGCCGCCGACGCTCGACAACGCGCGCAACCTCCTGCGGGCGCTCTTCTTCGACCCGAAGCGCTACGACCTCACGAAGGTCGGCCGCTACAAGCTGAACCAGCGGCTCAACGTCGGCGTGCCCGAGGACACGCGCGTCCTCACGACCGAGGACATCGTGGCCCTCGTGAAGAGGCTCGTCGATCTTCCGACCAAGCTCGGCGTGCCGGAGGACTCGCGGGACTACGCGGCGGACGGGGCGCAACTCTCGCGGGACCCGATTCGCGGTGAGCTCGACGAGTACGAGGACTTCGGCAACCGCCGCTTGCGCACGACCGGCGAGCTGATCCAGGAGGCGTTCCGGGTTGGGCTCTACCGGATGGAGCGCGTTGTCCGGGAGCGTATGACGACGGAGGACGTCGACACGATCACGCCGCAGACGATCATCAACATCCGACCCGTGGTCGCGGCGCTGAAGGAGTTCTTCGGCTCCTCGCAGCTCTCGCAGTTCATGGACCAGACGAACTCGCTCGCCGGGCTGACGCACCGGCGACGCCTCTCCGCGCTCGGAGCAGGCGGGCTGACCCGCGAGCGCGCACCGATCGAAGTGCGCGACGTCCACCCGACCCACTACGGGCGTATGTGCCCGATCGAGACTCCCGAGGGCCCGAACATCGGCCTCATCGGCTCGCTCGCCTCGTACGCGACCGTCTCGCAGTTCGGTTTCATCCAGACGCCGTACCGGGTCGTGAAGGCCGGCAAGGTTTCGGACGAGATCGTCTACCTGGACGCGGCCGAGGAGCGCCAGTTCACCATCGCGCAGGCCTCCGAGCCGGTCGATCCCAAGACGGGCAAGTTCGTGAACGAGCAGGTGCTGTGCCGATCTCGCGAGGGCGAGGCGGTCGCGGTGTCCCCGAAGGACGTCGAGTACATGGACGTCTCGCCGGCGCAGATCGTGTCGGTCGGGACGGCGCTCATCCCGTTCCTCGAGCACAACGACGCGAACCGCGCGCTCATGGGGGCGAACATGCAGCGGCAGGCGGTGCCTCTGATGATCCCGCAGGCGCCGCTCGTCGGCACCGGCCTCGAGTTCCGCGCTGCCGTGGACACGGGTGACGTCGTGCTCTCCCGCAGCGACGGGACGGTGATCGATGTCGACGCGGAGCGGATTGTCGTCGAGGGTCGCGGTTCGCGCGACGAGTACCCGCTCACGAAGTTCATGCGCTCGAACCAGGGCACCCTCATCCACCAGAAGCCGGTGGTGACGCTCGGCGACAAGGTCAAGAAGGGCGAGGTGCTCGCGGACGGGAGCTCGACCGACGGCGGCGAGCTCGCGCTCGGCGCGAACCTCCTCGTGGCCTTCATGCCGTGGGAGGGCTTCAACTTCGAGGACGCGGTCGTGATCTCGGAGCGGCTCGTCCGCGATGACGTGCTGAGCTCGATCCACATCCACGAGTACGAGATCGACGCGCGCTCGACCAAGCTCGGAGACGAGGAGATCACGCGTGACATCCCCAACCGCTCGGAGGAGTCGCTCGCGAACCTCGACGAGCGCGGCGTGGTTCGGATCGGCGCCGAGGTGGGCTCGGGCGACCTGCTCGTGGGCAAGGTCACGCCGAAGGGCGAGACCGAGCTGACCGCCGAGGAGAAGCTGATCCGCGCGATCTTCAAGGAGAAGGCGCGCGAGGTCCGCGACACGTCGCTCAAGGTCCCGCACGGCGAGGGCGGCAAGGTCATCGGCGTCAAGACGTTCTCCCGCGACGCGGGCGACGACCTGCCGCCGGGCGTGAACGAGCTCGTCCGCGTCTACGTCGCGAAGAAGCGCAAGATCGCCGAGGGCGACAAGCTCGCCGGCCGGCACGGCAACAAGGGCGTCATCTCCAAGATCGTTCCCGAGGAGGACATGCCGTTCCTCGAGGACGGACGCCCGGTGGACGTCGTGCTCAACCCGCTGGGAGTCCCGAGCCGGATGAACATCGGCCAGATCCTCGAGACGCATCTCGGGTGGGCAGCCGCGCACGGCGTGTTCGAGGAAGGTGGGCCAGTCAGCGAGCGCGCGCCGATCAACGCGCCGAACCCGCGCGCGGTCGCGACGCCCGTCTTCGACGGCGCGTCCGAGAACGACGTGGACGACGCGCTCGTGGCGCTCGCCAAGCTCATCGACGGGAACGTGCGGATGGACGTCGACGAGAAGGCGGCGCGCGGGAGCCGGAGCTCCGGGAAGGTGACGCTGTACGACGGGAAGTCCGGCCAGCGCTTCGCGCAGGAGGTCACCGTCGGCTTCATGTACATCCTGAAGCTGCTGCACCTCGTGGACGACAAGATCCACGCGCGCTCCACCGGCCCCTACTCGCTCGTCACGCAGCAGCCGCTCGGCGGCAAGGCGCAGTTCGGCGGCCAGCGGTTCGGAGAGATGGAGGTGTGGGCGCTCGAGGCCTACGGCTCGGCCTACACGCTGCAGGAGATGCTCACGATCAAGTCCGACGACACGATCGGGCGCGTCAAGGCATACGAGGCGATCGTCAAGGGCGAGAACATCGCCGAGCCGTCCATCCCCGAGAGCTTCAAGGTGCTGCTGAAGGAGATGCAGTCGCTCGCGCTCGACGTGCAGGTCCTCTCCGACGAAGGCCGCGAGGTCGAGGTCCGCGAGGAGGACGACGAGCTGCTCCGCGCTGCGGAGGAGCTCGGTATCGACCTCTCGCCCGGCTCGCTCCGCGCTGCCGCGCGGCCGCCGACGGCCGAGGAGGTCGAGGAGGGCGCAGAGAGCCCGGATGACGGCGCGGAGCTCGTGCTCGCGGCCGACGAGGAGCTGAGCGAGGAAGAGGTCCCCGAGCTGGCCGACGTCGAGGCGGCGGAAGAGTGAGGCGCCCAATGGATCCAAGACACCGCGGACTGAGGAGCGACACGGGAATGAACTTCGTCAGCAGCAGAGGAGGTGAGCGCGCGTGATCGACATCAACGAGTTCGACGCGATCCGGATCGGGCTCGCCTCGAGCAAGCAGATCCGCGACTGGTCCTCCGGCGAGGTCACGAAGCCGGAGACGATCAACTACCGCACGCTCAAGCCCGAGCGCGACGGTCTCTTCTGCGAGCGCATCTTCGGTCCGACGAAGGACTGGGAGTGCTATTGCGGCAAGTACAAGCGCGTCCGCTACAAGGGCATCATCTGCGAGCGCTGCGGCGTGGAGGTGACGCGGCAGAAGGTGCGCCGCGAGCGCATGGGCCACATCGACCTCGCGGCTCCGGTCTCGCACATCTGGTTCTTCAAGGGCGTCCCCAGCCGCATCGGTTACCTGCTCGACATCCCCCCGCGCGAGCTCGAGAAGGTGCTCTACTTCGCGGCCTCCATCGTCACGACGGTCGATCGTGAGAAGCGTCAGTCCGATCTCGCCGACCTCGAGGACAAGGTCGCGGGCGAGACGGAGCGGATCTACCTCGACCGCGACGAGGCGCTCTCCGCGCTCGACGACCGCCTCCAGCGCCGGCGCGACTACTTCGCGTCCGGCAAGGAGCGCAACTTCGACGAGGACGACGACTTCTGGACGCGCGGCCTCTCGAACTGGGCCGAGGAGAATGCTCTGCCTTCGCTCGAGGACATTCGCACGATCGGCGGCAAGGTCTTCGTCGAGCTCGCGAAGAAGATCACGAACGAGGATCCTCGCAAGCTGCGCGAGCTCGTCCGCCAGACGGCCACACGTGCCGACCGGAAGCTCGCTCCGCGCGAGGTCGAGTCGGTCGCGGCCGCCGCGCGTGAGATCGAGGCCGCGCTCGAGCCCCTCCGTCAGGACCTCGAGAAGGCGACCGGCTCGAAGAAGGGCGCGATCACGAAGCACCTCAACAGACTCCAGGAGGCTCTGCTCCAGGGTGGCGAGCTGTCCGAGGAGGACGCGACGCGCGTCGAGTCGGTCGAGAAGAAGAACCTCGAGCGCGCGCGCGAGGTCGGAGCCGGCCTGCTCGGCGACGTCCTCGCGAAGGCGGACCCCGACGCCGACGCGGCGGCCCTGCGCGAGCTCGCGTACGACCTCTGCCTCGTCGAGGGCACGCGCAAGGAGGACCTCGACGCGATCGGGCAGTGGGCCTTGAAGGTCAGGGAGATGGTGGCGGACATGGACGTCCGCCGCGAGGACACGCGCGAGGCCGCGGTCGACGCCGTCCGCCGCCTTGAGCAGACGTGGGCCCTGTTCAAGGAGCTCGAGCCGAAGATGATCGTCGGCGACGAGCAGATCTTCCGGGAGCTCAAGGACCGCTTCGGGTCCCCCTATGGCTTCGGGATCTACTTCCAGGGAGGCATGGGCGCGGAGGCGATCCGCGACCTGCTGCGCGCCCTCGACCTCGAAGAGGAGTCACTCAGCCTCCGAGACACGATCAAGACGTCGAAGGGGCAGAAGCAGCAGCGCGCGATCAAGCGCCTCAAGGTCGTCGAGGCCTTCATCAAGTCGGGGAACAAGCCCGAGTGGATGATCCTCGAGGCCGTTCCCGTGATCCCGCCGGAGCTGCGCCCGATGGTCCAGCTCGACGGCGGCCGCTTCGCGACGAGCGACCTGAACGACCTCTACCGGCGCGTGATCAACCGCAACAACCGGCTCAAGAGACTCCTGGACCTCGGCGCGCCCGAGATCATCGTCAACAACGAGAAGCGGATGCTCCAGGAAGCCGTCGACGCGCTCTTCGACAACGGCCGGCGCGGCCGCGCCGTGACTGGACCTGGCAACCGCCCGCTGAAGTCGCTCTCCGACATGCTCAAGGGCAAGCAGGGCCGGTTCCGCCAGAACCTGCTCGGCAAGCGAGTCGACTACTCCGGCCGGTCGGTCATCGTTTCGGGCCCGAACCTCAAGCTCCACCAGTGCGGGCTGCCGAAGCTCATGGCGCTCGAGCTCTTCAAGCCGTTCATCATGAGCCGGCTCGTCGAGCGCAAGGCCGTCCAGAACATCAAGGCGGCGAAGAAGATGGTCGAGTCGATGATCCCGGAGGTCTGGGACGTCCTCGAGGAGGTCATCGCCGAGCACCCGGTCCTGCTGAACCGGGCGCCGACGTTGCACCGCCTCGGGATCCAGGCATTCGAGCCCGTGCTCGTCGAGGGCAAGGCGATCCAGGTTCACCCGCTCGTCTGCCACGCCTTCAATGCGGACTTCGACGGCGACCAGATGGCCGTGCACCTCCCGCTCTCGGCGGAGGCGCAGGCCGAGGCGCGCGTGCTGATGCTCTCGGCGAACAACATCCTGTCTCCGGCGAGCGGGCGCCCGCTCGCGACGCCGACGCAGGACATGGTGCTCGGGGCGTACTTCCTGACCTACTCCCCGCACGATCTCGAGACGGCGGACTCCGCCAAGCTCGCGAAGGAGCTCAAGATCAACGGGTTCCCCCGTTTCCGCACCGAGGAGGACGTGGAGTTCGCACTCGAGAGCAAGCAGGTCGACTACGGCGACCCGGTGGAGTACGTCTGGAACGGCGAGCTCCTGCTGACGACTCCGGGACGCGTCATCTTCAACGCCGAGGTCGACCGGGCTCTCGACGAGGCCACCGGTGGCGAGTTCGAGGATCACCCCTTCCGCAACGAGACTCTGACCAAGCGCGTCCTCGATCAGTTCATCGGCGAGCTCGTCGAGCGCTACGGGCCGAACACGATCGCGGCGGCGCTGGACGTCATCAAGTCGCTCACCTTCCGGTTCGCGACGCGGGCGGGTATCACGATCTCGAAGAACGACATCGTGATCCCCGAGGAGAAGGAGCAAACCCTCGTCGAATTCGAGGAGGAGGTGGCCAAGGTCGGGCGCGAGTACGACCGCGGCCTCATGACCGAGGACGAGCGCCACGAGCGCATCGTCGCCATCTGGACCGATGCGACCAACACCGTCGCAGACCTGATGATGGCGAACCTCTCCCCGACGAACCCGATCTACATGATGGCCAACTCGGGAGCGCGCGGATCGTTCAACCAGATCCGTCAGCTCGCCGGCATGCGCGGGCTCATGGCGGATCCGAAGGGGCAGATCATCGCCCGCCCGATCAAGGCGAACTTCATGGAGGGCCTGACCGTCCTCGAGTACTTCATCTCGACGCACGGCGCCCGCAAGGGCCTCGCGGACACCGCCCTGCGGACCGCCGACTCGGGCTACCTCACGCGCCGCCTCGTCGACGTCTCGCAGGACGTCATCGTCCGCGAACAGGACTGCAAGACCAAGGAGCACATCGAGCTTCCGCTCATCCTCGACGACTCGCCGAACAAGAGCGTCGCCGGGCGGGTCGCGGCGGAGGACATCCACAAGCCGATCAAGGACGGAAAGCCGGGGAAGATCGTCCTTGTCGCGAAGGGCGAGGAGATCTCGATGAGCGCCCTGCGCACAATGGTCGAGGAGTTCGGCGAGTACGCCGAGACGGCCGCGATTCCTGTGCGCTCGGTGCTCAAGTGCAAGAGCGAGTACGGGCTCTGCCGGCGCTGCTACGGGACGTTCCTCGCCACCGGCGGTCTCACCGAGATCGGCGACGCGGTCGGCATCATCGCCGCCCAGTCGATCGGCGAGCCGGGGACGCAGCTCACGATGCGCACGTTCCACACGGGCGGCGTCGCGGGCGACGACATCACGCACGGTCTTCCGCGCGTCGTCGAGATCTTCGAGGCCCGGAACCCGAAAGGTGCGGGCACGCTCGTCGACGTTGCGGGCAAGGTCGACATCGACGACTCCGAGCGCACGGTCAAGGTGACCGTCACCCCGACGGAGATCGACGGCAAGGGCGAGCTCCCGGATCCGAAGGAGTACTCGTTCCCGCGGCGGACGCGCCTGAGCGTCGTGAACGGCCAAATGGTCGAGCCGGGCGACGCCTTGAGCGAGGGCTCGATCAGCCCCGCGGAACTGCTCCTGCTCAAGGGCGCGACCGCGACCGAGCTGTACCTCGTCGGCGAGGTGCAGAAGGTCTACAAGTCGCAGGGCGTCGAGATCCACGACAAGCACATCGAGCTGATCGTCCGGCAGATGCTGAAGAAGGTCCGCGTCGACACGAACGGCGACACGGAGCTCCTCCCCGGACAGCTCGTGGACCGCGTCGCGCTCGAGCGTGAGAACGCGCGTGTGAAGAAGGAGAAGGGCGAGCAGGCAACCTTCGAGCCGATCATCCTCGGCATCACGAAGGCCTCGCTCGCGACCGAGTCGTTCCTCTCCGCGGCCTCGTTCCAGGAGACGACGAAGGTGCTCACGGACGCTGCGATCGAGGGCAAGACCGACCGCCTGAACGGGCTCAAGGAGAACGTGATCATCGGCAAGCTCATCCCGGCCGCGACCGGCCTCAAGCAGTACCGGCAGATCGCGATCGAGCCGACGGAGCCGCTGCCGGTTACGTTCGCGCGGCCCGAGGCCGAGGCGGAGCTGCTCGCCGCGCTCGAGGAGATCGGCGACGGCGACGGCTTCGACCTCGACGCACTGGGCCTCTCACTCGAGGAAGACATTCCGGCCGACCTCCCGGATCCGGCCGAGGTCGAGCCCTCAGCGGACGAGGAGTAAGAACAGCGAGAGCGCGCGGGGCTCGGCCTCGTGCGCTCTCGCGCTTGCGATGACCTCTCCTGACGCTTTCGTCACGGCCTTCTGCTACCCGTACGTCCTGTGCGCACGGCGCTCCTGGCGACGATAGCCGCGGCTTTCGCCGTGCTTGCCCTGCCGGCCGGCGGGTCGAGCGCGCCGAGCGCGCTCTCCTGCGGCGTCTCGGAGGGCAAGCCGGCGTGGATCGATTTCGCCGACGGCTGGACGCCGTTCTTCCGGAAGCGCTTCGCACGTCCGGGCGTGATCGTCGCGACAGGCGGCCCCGATGTCGCGCGCGAGGCGCGCGAGGCGGGCGCGGGGAACGTCTTCTGGGACATGCACCTCCGCCAGCGCATCGGGACGCCGCCGACGCCGGTCGCCAACGAGCTCATGGAGCAGAAGGCCGACGTGCTCATGGCGCGGGCGACTTTCGTCACCGGCTGCCAGCGGCCGTTCATCGCGCTCAACGAGCTCTCCGGCGCGCGGACTCCGTGGCCGTTGACGCCGACCGCCGAGCAGTACCGGGCGAACGTGCTCCGGTTCATGAGGCGGCTCGTCGAGCGGGGCGCTCGGCCGGCGCTGCTCGTTGCCGGCCGCCCGTACACCGATGGGGATGCGGCCGAGTGGTGGAGACAGGTCGGCGAGATCGCGGACGTCGTCCTCCAGCGATACACGAATGCGAACGTCGTCTGGCGCGCGGGAGCCGTGGACGGGTCGCGGCGACTGCGCACGCTGTACCGCGACTCGGCGATCGACCTTCTCCGCGTCGGCATCCCGGCGTCGCGGCTCGGTCTCATGATCGGCTTTCAGACGGGCCCCGGCGTGGGCGGGCGGGAGGGGCTGAAGCCCCGCTCGCGCTGGTTCGCCGTCGTGAAGTGGCAGGCGTTCGCGGCACGCGAGATCGCCCGTGAGCTCCGGCTCGGGCACGTGTGGTCGTGGGGCTGGGCGCAGCGCAACGCGCGCTCGAACGACCCGGACAAGACGTACGCCGCCTGCGTATGGCTCTGGTCGCGGGATCCCGCACTCTGCGACGCTCCGGGCGCACTCGGGGACGAGCTCGACGCAGACCGCGTCACAGGGCAGCTCCGACTGCCGGCCGGAGCGCGCTGCGTCTACCCCGGGACCGTATTCACGTCGTCCCGCGTCGCGACGCTCGCGAGGCTCACGGGCGATCGTGAGCTCGCGCTGACCGCGCTACTGGTGCGCGCGGTGGAGAGCGAGCGCTCGAACGTCGGCACCGACCGGATCCTCGCTGCGGAGCAGCGGATCATCGCCTCACGTTTCCGCGGCCGCCGTTCCGCGTATCGCGCGGCGGTGGCGCAGGCCGGCGCGAGTCCTGCGGTCGCGCGATCGATCATCGGTGACGAGCTGCGGCGGCTCGGGATCCTCGGACGGCTCGCGACCTCCCGTCCGACGAGCGCGGACGTCGCCCGGTTCAGAGCGACGTTCGCATCGGCGCTCGCGCGCCTGATCGAGGTGTCGCCGGCGCCGAGCTGGCTCCCAGGCGGGACCGGTCTCGCGCTTGCCACGTCGGCGCCCGACCGGGTGTTCCGCATCGGCACCGGCCGGACGGTGACGCTTCACACGGCCGAGGGTCGCTTCAGGGTCCGCGCGCTCGACGGGACGACTGCACTCGCCGCAGTGCCTTCCGGCGTCGCCCGCCCGGCGATCGCGCGCGAGCTCCGGAAGCAGCAACGCGCCGATGCCTACGGCGAGTGGTCGATCCGAAAGCAGAAGACCGCCGAGAGTCGGCTCGTGTGCAAGCGCGACCGGCTGCCGGCGCTCGACGTCGTCTGGCTGTCGAGCTTCGTGCCGTTCCTCTCGTTGCAGGAGACCGGCGTGCCGCAGACCTTCGCGAGGGGCTAGCCCTCCGAGAGTCAGGCCGCGGCGTCTGCCGCACGCTGCGCGGCGCTGACGACCGTGTCCCGGCCCGAGGCTTTCGCGAGCCCGAGTGCCGCGTCCGCCCGGCCGAGAAGGTCGGCGGCGTCGTCCATCGGCAGGAGCCCCGCAACCCCGCCCGACAGGGTCACGACTCCGATATCCGGGAACGGCCGCCCATGGAGGGTCGCCTGCAGGCGCACGAAGACGCGCTCGCCGTCGCGCGTGTCCTCGCGCGGAAGGAGCACGCCGAACCGGCCGCCTCCGATCCGGCACGGGAACTGATCGCGCGCGAGGACCTCCCGGAGCATCGCCGCGATGCGCACGAGCACCTCGTCAGCGCCGAGATGGCCGACGCGCGCGTTGATAGTCGTCAGGCGGTCGACGTCGAGCATGAGGAGGGCGAAGGGCTGGCGGGCGTTCCGCGCGCGGGCGATCTCGCGCTCGAGTAGCGCGTGGAACGCTCTCCGGTCGTAGAGCTCGGTCAGCGGGTCGAGCTCGGGCACGGGATCGGGCTCGTGCACCTCGAGCGCGGCCTCGAGCGCGAGCCGGGACCCGTTGACGACGCCCTCGAGCGTCGTGATGTCCTGCTCGCTGAACCTACGGTCGGCGGACCGGGTCAGGACGGCGAGCATCCCGGGTACTTGCTGCTCGGAGAGGAGCGGCACTGCGAGGCCGGAGCGGATCGGTGCGCTTCCCGGCGGCGTCTCGGCCTCGCCGTTGAAGGAGACCTGTAGCGCCCGCGCGCCTCGGTAGTCGGGGACGCCCATCCGACCGACCTGCGCCACCTCGGCTTGGGAGAGGCCGATAGTCGCGAGGATCGGCTCGCGCTGCGGGTCGGAGACGACGGCGACGGCGGCGTCGACCGCCATGCGCTGGCGCGCCAGCTCGAGGAGTCGCATCACGCCGTGCTCGGGGATCGCGGACGGGGCCGTCCCATCGGTCGGGGCCGGAAACTCCTGCTGCTGATACTGGACGCGCGCGAGGCCGTCGTTCAGAGCCTGGGCAAATTGCCCGAGCCGGTCGTCGGAGCGGCGCAGCATCGTGACGACGACCTCTTCCTGGCGGCCGAGCAACCTCCGTGTGGCGACGAAGAAGAGGCCGATGCACAGCACCGCGAGAACGACGGACGAGGCATAGATGGCAATGGTCATCAGGTCGGCCGGGGCCTGGCTCTCCGCCCCGCAGCCGTACTAATACAGCGCGCATCGGTCGGCGGGTCCGACCGGCACCGCCGCTAGCCTCGCGCTCGTGCAAGCCTCGGCCACACCCGTGCCTGCGCGCTTCGACCGCGCGCCGTCGGAGGCTGGCCCGCCGCTTTCCGTCGCAACCGCTGCCGAGGGTACCGGAGACCGCGAGATCGTCTTCGAGCCGATCGAGCTGCCGCGGACGCACCGTCTGTCGGGCGTGACGATCGCGGCGCTCGCCGCGGTCGCGGGAGTCGCCGCGATCGCCCTCGGGATGTGGGCGTTCGTGTCGAGCGTCCGCGCGCAAGACGACGCCGAGATCGTCCGCTCCGCCCCGATCGACGGAGCGGCGCGCGCGCTCTCGCTCCTGTCGAGGCGCAGCAGTGAGCGCATCCCGCTCGCCGGTACGAAGGGAAGCGTCGTCCTCGGGGTCGGCACCCGAGGCCGAGGGGTCCTGGTTCTCGACGGACTCGCGATTGCGCCTGCCGGCAGGTCGTATCAAGCCTGGGTCGTCGATCCGGGGAAGCGGCCGGTCGAGCACGTGTCGGCGGCGGTGTTCAGTGGCGTCGAGACGGTCGTGCCACTCGCACAGCGCGTGCCGCGCGGGTGGGTCGTCGGCCTCACCGTCGAGCAGGAGGGCGGCGTTCAGGCTCCCACGCAGCGGCTCCGGTTCGCGGGGCGACGTCCCGCTGACCCCGTCGGGTAGCCGTCAGCCGGAAGGGCGGTCGACGACCCGCGCGATGTCGGCGCGGTCCTTGCCCTGGTCCTTCGCACGGTACAGCGCCGCGTCGGCGCGCTCGAAGAGCCCCGCGGCGGTGTCTCCGTGCTGGAGCTCCGCGATCCCGGCGGACACGCGAAGTCGGTCGTCGTCGGGTCCGAGAACCGTCCCCCGCATCGAGCTCTGGACACGGCGATAGAGCTGGTCGGCGTCCTGTGCGGTCGACTCGGGAAGGATCACCGCGAACTCGTCTCCGCCGATCCTGCAGGCGACGTCCACCGAGCGGACCGCATCGCGAAGCCGGTCCGCCGCTTGCGCCAGCACGCGATCGCCTGCGAGGTGCCCGATCCCGTCGTTGATCGCCTTGAAGTCGTCGACGTCGAAGACGACGAGCGCGAGGTTGCGCTCGTAGCGCTGGGCGCGAAGCACCTCGCGCCGTAGCGTCTCGTGGAAGAAGCGTTGGTTGAAGAGGCCGGTCAGCGCGTCCGTCTCCGCGAGCTTGCGCGCCTCCCCGTAGCGGCGCGCGTTCTCGATCGCCGGAATGCTGCTCTCGGCGAGGTTCTCCGCGCGCTCGATGTGCTCTGCGCTGGGCTCGAACTCCGGGTTGCGCCAGAAGAGAGAGAGCGTTCCAATCGGGGCGAGGTCCCGGCCGATCAACGGGACGAAGAGCCCGCCGCAGATCAGCTGCGCGCCGGTGGCCTCACGGTCGCGTCCGTAGCGGTACGTCACCGTGATGGTCCCCGGCAGCGACCCGGTGACGCCCGACGTCGGCGGCTTCGCCGCCTCGTCCGGCGTCAGCGCGCGCGTCACGACCGCAGGTGCGGTCCCGTGCCCTTCGACGACGATCATCGCGGCGTCGAAGCCCGCGACTTCCATCGCCGCGTCGAGCACACGGTCCATCAGCTCCTCGAGGTCGATCGAGCCACCGAGCTCGCCGAAGAGCCGGTTTCGGCGGCTCTCACGCTCGGCGCGATCGAGTGCTTGCGACAGATCGCTCGAGAGCGCGTCCATCTGGACGCGCATCTCGTCCACGGCCCTGACGAGGTGCTCGCTCTGCTCCGCCTTGGGCGAGCTGCGGCGTATGACGACGATCGTCGCCAGCACCGCCGCGGCCCCGAAGGCCAGAACGGCAATCACCGCAATTGTCGACACCGCAGCCCTTTCCCCAGTCCCACTCCGCTCGAATCCCACAATCAGGTACGACCCTGAACGAGGGGCGCCCGCCTCGCACTGTACTGGCCGATCTGGACGCTGGCCAGACCTCTGCGTCAGGGTTGGCCGGGCGCGTCGAGCGCACGATCTGGAGCGACCCCAACGGCGCCGGCCGTCCGAGGTGTGACCGCCGCACGAGCTCGCGCGTCGAGCGCTTCGGCGCTCTCGTTCGCCCGCCACTCGACGATCCCGGTCGAGAAGGTCGCAGCGCCGGTGCCGAACGTGCGCGCGGCCTCGTCGCGGACCCGGCCGAAGAAGCAGCGGGCGCCGTCCTCGGGGGTCTCCGGGAGGAGGATCCCGAATGCGTCCTGCCGTCGCCGGCAGACGGTGTCGGTCACCCGCGTCACCCGGGTGAGCAGGGCGGCGACCTGGAGCGCACGATCGCCGCCGGACCGGTCGACGTCGAGGAGGACGAGCGAGAGCGGGTGTCCCGTCCGCCGGGCGCGCGCGATCTCGCGTTCGACCTCGGCCTCGTAGGCGCCCGAGCTGCGATGGACGGGAACGGCCGGCGGAGCCGGCCTCGGGAGCGACCTCCGCGGCGAACTGCCTGAACGCGACGCCTGCCGTGCCTTCGGAGGCAATCCGCTCGAGCAGGCCCTCCAGCTTCGGAGCGAGCTCGTGGCGATCCGGATCGGTCGCCGGCGGCCGGGTGCGCTCCACCGACTCGCGGATGCGCCGCGAGATCGGCGCGAGCTGTGTCTCGAGCCGCTCGAGCGCTGCCCGGTACCGCTCGGCGCGCCGGCGAGCACGGATCGCGACGGTGAGCGCGACGAGCGCCACCGCGAAGACGAGCGCTATCAGCGTCAGATCCATCCCCAACCTCGATCCCGGATTCTGACGCCTTACTGTATTCGCGATGGAGGATGTGCGCCCAGGCGCGATCCCTGTCTTTGCTACCATCGTGCGGCCTGGTTGGCGGGCGCCGCATGCCTGCCGGCCGTTCTGTGGAAGTCCGCAACCGACCTTCTAGGAGCAGCGTGCCCACCGTCAATCAGCTCGTCCGAAAGGGCCGAAAGAGCCCGCAGGCGAAGACCAAGACTCCGGCTCTTCGCGGGGCGCCGCAGAAGCGCGGCGTGTGCACGCGCGTCTACACGACGACGCCGAAGAAGCCGAATTCGGCGCTCCGCAAGGTCGCCCGCGTGCGCCTCACGAACACGATGGAGGTCGGCGCGTACATCCCCGGCGAGGGACACAACCTGCAGGAGCACTCGGTCGTGCTCGTCCGCGGAGGCCGCGTGAAGGACCTCCCGGGCTTCCGGTACAAGGTCATCCGCGGCGGCCTCGACTCGGCCGGCGTCACCGAGCGCCGGCAGGCGCGCTCGAAGTACGGTGCGAAGAAGCCCTAGCTATGACCCGCCGCGCAGAGATCCAGCCCCGCCAGCTCGAGCCGGACGCCGTCCACGGGTCCGTGCTCGTGACGCAGCTCGTGAACCGGCTGATGCTCGACGGGAAGAAGTCGATCTCGGAGCAGATCGTCTACGACGCGCTCGCAATCGCCTCGGAGAAGAGCGGCAAGCCCCAGCTCGAGGTGCTCGAGGGAGCCGTCAAGAGCGTCACCCCGGTGCTCGAGGTGCGCTCCCGCCGGGTCGGCGGCGCGAACTACCAGGTCCCGATCGAGGTGCCGCAGCGCCGCGCGCGCACACTTGCGCTGCGCTGGATCGTCCAGAACGCGCGAGAGCGGCGCGAGAAGGGCATGCCCGCGAAGCTCGCGGGAGAGCTCGTCGACGCGCTCTCGCAACAGGGCGGCGCCTACAAGAAGAAGGACGACATCTACCGCATGGCGCAGGCCAACAAGGCCTTCGCGCACTACCGCTGGTAGGGGTGGGATGACGATGAGCGCCGTCGCCACATCGGTCGGGCTGGACCGCGTCCGCAACATCGGGATCATGGCCCACATCGACGCCGGCAAGACGACGACGACCGAGCGGATCCTCTACTACACCGGGCGCACCCACAAGATGGGCGAGGTGCACGAGGGCGCCGCGACGATGGACTGGATGGCCCAGGAGCAGGAGCGCGGCATCACCATCACGTCGGCCGCGACGACCGCCGAGTGGCGCGACTATCGGATCAACATCATCGATACGCCCGGCCACGTGGACTTTACCATGGAAGTCGAGCGGAGCCTGCGCGTGCTCGACGGCGCGGTCGCCGTGTTCGACTCTGTCGCCGGCGTGCAGCCGCAGTCGGAGACGGTCTGGAGGCAGGCGGATCGTTACCGCGTGCCGCGCATCGCGTTCATCAACAAGATGGACCGCACGGGCGCCGACTTTGCCGCAGCCGTGCAGTCGATGCGGGACCGCCTGGGCGCGACGCCGGTGCCGATTCACCTGCCGATCGGGCAGGAGGAGGCGTTCGAGGGGATCGTCGACCTCGTCGAGATGCGGGCGGTCACGTACACGAACGCGCTCGGGACGGAGTTCGCGGTGGAGGAGATCCCGGCCCAGCTGACGGCCGCCGCACAGGAGGGCCACCACGCGTTGATCGACGCGATCGCGGAGTTCGACGACGAGCTCATGGAGACGTACCTGGAGGACGAGAGCGCGGTCACGCCGGAGATGATCCGGCGCGCGCTTCGCGCCGGCACGCTCGCGGGCACCGTGACGCCCGTCCTCGCGGGCTCGGCGTTCAAGAACAAGGGCGTGCAGCCGCTCCTCGACGCGATCGTCGAGTACCTGCCGAGCCCTCTCGACGTCCCGCCCGTTCAGGGCGTCGACCCGAAGAGCAACGACGAGGCGGTTCGCCCGCCCACGCTCGAGGCACCCTTTGCCGCGCTCGCGTTCAAGGTCATGACCGACCCCTACGTGGGCAAGTTGACGTACTTCCGCGTGTACTCGGGCCAGGTCAAGGCCGGCGGCCGGATGTTGAACACGACGAACGGCAAGACGGAGCGAATCGGCCGAATCCTGCAGATGCACGCGAACCACCGCGAGGAGCGGGAGGAGATCGGTGCGGGAGAGATCGCCGCGGCGGTCGGCTTCAAGTTCACGACGACGGGCGACACGCTCGCCGCGGATACGGCGCCGATCATCCTCGAGTCGATGTCATTCCCGGACCCCGTCATCTCGGTCGCCATCGAGCCGAAGACGAAGGCCGACCAGGACAAGCTCGGGGCCGCGCTCCAGCGGCTCGCCGAGGAGGACCCGACGTTCCGCGTCTCGACGGACGAGGAGACGGCACAGACGCTCATCGCGGGGATGGGCGAGCTGCACCTCGAGATCATCGTCGACCGGCTCATGCGCGAGTTCCGGGTCGAGGCCAACGTCGGGCGCCCGCAGGTGGCCTATCGGGAGACGGTTACCCGGCCGGCGGAGAAGATCCAGGGCCGGTTCGTCAGGCAGACGGGCGGGTCGGGCCAGTACGGAGACGTCCTCATCAACCTCTATCCACAGGAGCCCGGAACGGGCTACGAGTTCGAGGACAAGATCGTCGGCGGGAAGGTTCCGAAGGAGTACATCCCGGCGGTCGACGCAGGCATCAAGGAAGCCATGAGCTCGGGCATCCTCGCGGGCTATCCGGTCGTCGACATCAGGGTCGAGCTCATCGACGGCTCGTACCACGAGGTCGACTCGAGCGAGCGGGCGTTCAAGATCGCGGGCTCGATGGCGTTCAAGGAGGCCATGAAGCGCGCACACCCGAAGCTCCTCGAGCCCGTGATGTCGGTCGAGGTCGACACTCCCGAGGACTACGTCGGCGACGTCATTGGTAACCTGAACGGCCGTCGCGGCCGGGTCGAGCAGATCGAGCCGGCGCCAGCGGGGCAGGTCATCAAGGCGAGCGTGCCGCTTGCGGAGATGTTCGGCTACGCGACCGACCTGCGGTCGATGACGCAAGGCCGAGCATCGTTCCACATGGAGCCGCACCACTACGAGCAAGTTCCGGTCACGATCGCCGAGGCGCTCGTGGCAGGCGACAGGTCAGCGTAAAACGAGCACCCGGAGGCATCGAGAATGGCCAAGCAGAAGTTCGAGCGCACCAAGCCTCACGTCAACGTCGGGACCATCGGTCACATCGACCACGGCAAGACGACGCTGACGGCCGCGATCACGAAGGTCCTCGCCGAGTCCGGTACCGACACGGAGGTGACGTCCTTCGACGCGATCGACAAGGCGCCCGAGGAGCGGCAGCGCGGCATCACCATCAACACGGCACACGTCGAGTACGAGACGGAGAACCGCCACTACGCGCACGTCGACTGCCCGGGCCACGCCGACTACATCAAGAACATGATCACGGGCGCCGCTCAGATGGACGGCGCGATCCTCGTGGTCTCGGCGGCCGACGGCCCCATGCCCCAGACGCGCGAGCACATCCTGCTCGCCCGCCAGGTCGAGGTGCCCTCGATCGTCGTCGCCCTCAACAAGGCCGACATGGTCGACGATCCGGAGCTGCTCGAGCTCGTGGAGATGGAGGTGCGCGAGCTGCTCTCCAAGTACGAGTTCCCGGGCGACGACATTCCCGTCATCCAGGTCTCGGCGCTCAAGGCGCTCGAGGGAGACGCGGAGTGGACGCCCAAGATCCTCGAGCTGATGGCAGCGGTCGACTCCTACATCCCCGAGCCGGTACGCGACGTGGACAAGCCGTTCCTCATGCCGATCGAGGACGTCTTCACCATCACCGGCCGCGGGACCGTGGTCACCGGACGCATCGAGCAGGGGAAGATGGTCGTCGGCGAGGAGGTCGAGATCATCGGGATCCATCCCGAGGTCGAGAAGACCGTCGTCACGGGTCTCGAGATGTTCCAGAAGACGCTCGACTATGCGCAGGCCGGCGACAATGCGGGTGCGCTGCTCCGCGGCATCAAGCGCGAGGACGTCGAGCGCGGCCAGGTGCTCGCGAAGCCGGGCTCGATCACGCCGCACACGCATTACAAGGCCGAGGTGTACGTCCTCTCGAAGGACGAGGGCGGCCGCCACACACCGTTCTTCGACGGCTACCGGCCGCAGTTCTACTTCCGCACGACCGATGTGACCGGCTCGATCAAGCTGCCCGAAGGGCAGGAGATGGTCATGCCCGGCGACAACACGAACATGGAGATCGAGCTCATCCAGCCGATCGCCATGGACCAGGGCCTCCGCTTCGCGATCCGCGAGGGCGGACGCACGGTCGGGGCGGGCGTCGTCACGGAGATCCTCAAGTAGAGGCCGGGTTACCGGCCTCTACCACGACAGCACATGGCGCAGCAGAAGATCCGCATCCGACTGAAGGGCTACGACCACCAGCAGGTCGACAAGTCCGCGTCCCAGATCGTGGAGACGGCGCAGCGAACCGGCGCCACGATCACGGGGCCGGTTCCCCTGCCCACGGAGAAGAACGTCTACTGCGTCATCCGGAGCCCGTTCAAGGACAAGGACTCCCGCGAGCACTTCGAGGTGCGGACGCACAAGCGTCTGATCGACATCCACTCACCCACGCCGAAGACGGTCGACTCGCTCATGCGGCTCGACCTACCGGCGGGGGTCGACATCGAGATCAAGCTCTAGGAGCACGGTGAAAGGGATCCTCGGCAAGAAGCTCGGCATGACGCAGGTGTTCGACCCGGAGAGCGGGGCGATGACCGCCGTCACCGTCGTCGAGGCGGGGCCCTGTCCCGTGGTCCAGGTGAAGACGGTGGACACCGACGGCTACGACGCGGTGCAGATCGCGTTCGAGGCCGTCGTGGAGCGGAAGGTCTCGAGGCCGGAGGTCGGCCATCTCGCGAAGGCGGGTGTGGCGCCGCACCGGCATCTCGTCGAGGTCCGCGGCCACAGCGGGCTCGCCATCGGGGACACCGTGACCGTCGAGTCGTTCGAGCCCGGAGAGGCGATCAAGGTCTCGGGGGTCTCGGTCGGCAAGGGCTTCCAGGGCACGATCAAGCGGCATGGCTTCACGCGCGGCCCGGTCTCGCACGGCTCGCACAACGTCCGTGCTCCCGGCTCGATCGGCGCGTCGGCGACCCCGTCCCGTGTCTTCAAGGGCAGGAAGATGCCCGGACGCATGGGCGGCAACCGCGTCACGCAGCCCGGGCTCGTCGTGCACGAGGTCGACGTGGAGCGGAATCTCATGCTCATCCGGGGCTCCGTCCCCGGGCCCGCGAGCGGGATCGTGGAGATCCGGGCGGTCTGACGATGGCGACCGCGGTCAAGGCGCCCGTGCTCGGCGGGTCGAAGGCAAGGGAGGTCTCCCTCGAGGAGACGGTCTTCGCGGCCGACGTGAAGCCGCACCTCGTGCACGAGACCGTGCGCGCGGAGATGAACGCCGCGCGCGCCGGAACGCGAGGAGGAAAGAGCCGCGGGCTCGTCGCCGGCGGCCGCTCCAAGCCCTGGCGCCAGAAGGGGACGGGGCGCGCCCGGTCCGGCACGACTCGTGCGCCGCAGTGGACAGGGGGTGGCCTTGCCTTCCCGCCCGGCGGGCGCAACTTCGAGGTGAAGGTCAACCGGAAGGCGCGGCGGGCGGCGCTCCGCGGCGCGCTCTCGAGTCACGCCGCGAACGGCACGATCGCGCTCGTGGACGGATCGGCTTTCGAGACGCCGTCCACCCGTCAGGCCGACGAGCTTCTCGCCGGCTTCTCCGAGCGTCCGACGCTCGTCGTCGCCTCGGAGGACGAGGAGACGCTGGTGAAGTCGTTCCGCAACCTCGAGAAGGTGCTCGTGACCGTCCCGTCCGAGCTCGAAGTCGCAGGCGTCGTCTGGGCGCGCTCGCTGCTCGTCAGCGAGGCCGCGCTCCCGCACGTGCTCGCGCGCGCGGGCGGCGGGCAGGCCGAGGAGGGCTCCGAATGAGCCTCCATCCGAATCAGGTCCTGCTCGCGCCCGTGGTCTCGGAGAAGAGCTACTCGCTCATCACCGACCGCAAGTACACGTTCCGCGTGCACGAGGACGCCCACAAGACGCAGATCCGCCAGGCCGTCGAGGAGCTCTTCGAGGTCGAGGTCCAGAGCGTGAACATCGTCCATGTCCGGTCGAAGCCGAAGCGGCGCGGGTTCACGCGTGGCCGACGGCCGGGCTGGAAGAAGGCGATCGTGCAGCTCAAGCAGGGCCACGAGATCGAGATCTTCGAGGGAGCTGCGGTCTGATGGCGCTGAAGAAGTACAAGCCGACGAGCCCCGGCCGGCGCTTCATGGCCACCTCGAGCTTCGAGGAGGTCACGAAGTCCGAGCCGGAGAAGTCCCTGCTCGAGCCGCTGACGAAGAAGGGCGGTCGGAACAACCGCGGGCGGATCACGACGCGGCACAAGGGCGGCGGCCACAAGCGGCGCTTCCGCACGATCGACTTCAAGCGCACGAAAGACGGAGTGCCGGCGAAGGTGGCGGCGATCGAGTACGACCCGAACCGGTCGGCCCGAATCGCGCTGCTCCACTACGCGGACGGCGTGAAGTCGTACATCCTCGCGCCCGCGCGGCTCCGAGTCGGCGCGACGGTCGAGTCCGGCCCGAACGCGGACATCAAGCCGGGCAACGCTCTGCCCCTCGCGAACATCCCGACGGGAACGCTGCTCCACAACGTCGAGCTGAAGCCTGGGCAAGGCGGCCGCATGGCCCGCTCGGCCGGGTCGTCGCTCCAGCTCGTCGCGAAGGACGGTGACTACGGCGTGCTGCGGCTCCCCTCGGGAGAGCTGCGCCGCGTCCTGCTCGCCTGTCGCGGCACCGTCGGCCAGGTCGGGAACACGGATCACGCGAACCAGTCCGGCGGCAAGGCGGGTCGCAGTCGTTGGCTCGGGAAGCGCCCGACCGTCCGCGGCTCGGCCATGAACCCGGTCGACCACCCGCACGGCGGCGGCGAGGGGAAGTCGAAGGGCGGCCGGCACCCGGTCACGCCGTGGGGCGTCCCGACGCTCGGCAAGCGCACGCGCCGCAAGCACAAGGAATCCGACAAGTTGATCGTCCGCGGCCGGCGCCGCGGCAAGGAGAGGAAGCGCTAGTGAGCAGGTCTTCCAAGAAAGGGCCGTTCGTGCAGGACCGGCTGCTGGGCCGGATCGAGGCGATGAACGCCAGCGGCGAGAAGCGGATGATCCGCACCTGGTCGCGCTCGTCGACGATCTTCCCGGAGATGGTCGGGCACACGATCGCCGTCCACGACGGCCGCAAGCACGTGCCGGTCTTCGTCACCGAGCAGATGGTCGGCCACAAGCTCGGCGAGTTCGCGCCCACGCGCACGTTCCGCAGCCACGCCGGCGATCGCCAGGCGTCAGTGAGGCGGTCTTGAGCAACGGCGCGACAACGACGGACGACCGCATGCGCGTCCGCGCTCAGGCGAAGTGGGTGCGCACGTCCGCGCGCAAGGCGCGGCTCGTGCTCGACCATGTCCGCGGTCGCTCGGTCCCGGAGGCTCGCACGATCCTGGCCTTCACCTCGCGTGCGGTCGCGACGGACATCGAGAAAGTGCTCCGTTCCGCGGTCGCGAACGCGGAGGCGAACCACGGTCTCGACGGTGATGAGCTCATCGTCGAGTCCGCGTACGCCGACGAGGGGCCGACGCTGAAGCGCTGGAAGCCTCGTGCGCGCGGCCGCGTCAACCGGATCAAGAAGCGGACGTGTCACGTGACCCTCGTCCTCGTCGAGCAGCCTGAGGAGCGGACGCCGCGGCGCCGCCGCGCGGCCACCGTGGCTCCCGCGGAGGCTCCGGCCCCTGCCGAAGAGACCGCGCCGAAGCCAAAGGCTTCGAGGCGCAAGAAGAAGGAGAAGGAAGGAGTGGCCGCTTGATGGTGGTCAACTCCCGCGTATCTCGCGGCCGCATGCGCGCTGCAACGCCGCGCATCGCCGCGTCCCTGCGCTCCTCTGCGCCTGCCTTGCGTTTCGCGGCCTGCGCCCACGATCTATACGAGAGGTGACCACTAATGGGCCAGAAGGTGCATCCCGGAGGTTTTCGTGTCGGCGTCATCCATGACTGGAAGTCGAACTGGTGGACCGGCAAGCAGGAGTTTTCCGCGTACCTGCTCGAGGACGTGAAGATCCGCAAGCACATCCTCGACAAGCTGTCGCACGCAGGCCTGTCCGACATCCTCATCCGCAAGGACAAGCAGCGGATCACCGTCGACATCTTCACGGCGCGGCCGGGGATCGTGATCGGCAAGTCCGGCGTCGAGGTGGACGCGCTGCGCCGCGACCTGCACGCGCTCACGCAGAAGAACGTGCACATCAACATCAACGAGATCAAGCGCCCCGAGCTCGACGCGAAGCTCGTAGCGCAATCGATCGCGGAGCAGCTCGAGAACCGCGTGAGCTTCCGGCGCGCGATGAAGCGCTCGCTCGCTTCCGCGATGCGCTCCGGCGCGCAGGGGATCAAGATCACGGCCGCGGGGCGGCTGACCGGTGGCGAGATGAGTCGCCGCGAGATGTACTCCGAGGGCCGCGTCCCGCTGCACACGATCCGTGCGGACATCGACTACGGCCAGGCGGAGGCGAAGACGACCTCCGGCCAGATCGGCGTCAAGGTCTGGATCAACAAGGGCGAGATCATGCCGGAGGGCTTCGAAGGCGCCGGCCGCGGAGACTCGCGGCTCGGCGACCAGGATCAGGCCCGGAGACGGCGCGGCACGTCGTCCGAGGGGCTCGGTGCTTCGCGCGAGGGCCGCGGCCGGAGCCAGGATCGCGAGGGCCTCGGCATCGTCCCGCGCAAGCGGGGCCGCGGGCAGCGCCCCGGCGGGCGCGCCACGCAGCGGCCTCGTTCCGAGGCAACGACGCCCGAGGCAACGACGCCCGAGGCCGCGGCTCCCGAGGCCGTGGAGCCGGAGACGCAGCAGGCCGAGGCGCCGCCCGTGACGCCGGAGCCGGAGGCTCAGGCGCCGGAGACCGCTCCGGAGCAGCCCGCCGAGACGGAGGGCGATAGCTGATGCTCATGCCGCGCAAGACGAAGTTCCGGCGGCAGCACCGTGGCCGCCGCAGAGGCCTCTCGACGGGCCAGACGGACGTGCAGTTCGGCGAGTTCGGGCTGAAGAGCCTCGAGGCGGGCTGGATCACCAACCGCCAGATAGAGGCCGCCCGAATCGCGGCCACGAGGAAGATCCGCAGGAGCGGGAAGGTCTGGATCAACCTCTTCCCCGACAAGCCGTTCACGAAGAAGCCCGCCGAGACGCGCATGGGCTCGGGCAAGGGCTCGCCGGAGGGCTGGGTCGCGGTGGTGAAGCCCGGCCGCGTGATGTTCGAGCTCTCGGGCGTGGACGAGCCGCTCGCCAAGGAAGCGCTCCGCCTCGCCGGCCAGAAGCTGCCCGTGAAGACGAAGTTCGTGAAGAGGGAGGCGGATCTCTTTGAGAGCTAGAACCATCGCGGGGGAACCCATGGTTCCCCCGCGGGCCCCCTCCTTCCGCTACCTCGACCTTGATCGCGCGGCTTGGGCTCCCGCCGGGCGAAGCCCGGCTCCGCCCTCGGGCGACCCGCGTCACGGAGGCAGTCATGAGAGCTAGAGACCTGCGTGCGATGAGCGACGACGAGCTCGACCGCAGGATGGCCGAGACCCGCCAGGAGCTCTTCAACCTCCACTTCCAGACCGCGACCGGCGTGCTCGAGAACAGCGCCCGCCTGCGGCATGCGAAGCGTGAGATCGCGCGGATCCTGACCGTGAAGAACGAGCGCGTTCAAGGACTGACCTAGATGGCTGACGAGAACGAGAACGTGAACGAGACCGAAGAGACGCCGGAGACTCCGGAGGAGGCCGTGGAGCCCGCCGGCGAGACGGCCGAGGCTCCCGAGGGCGCGGCTCCGGAGGCGCCCGAGGCAGAGGCCGACGTCGTCGACGAGCCTGCGGAGACCTCCGAGCCGGAGGCCGAGCCGGCACCCGAAGCCGAGGCGGAGGACGCGGAAGCGGAGGCGCCGGTCGCCGAGGCGAGCGACCAGGCCGACGAGCCGGCAGCCGCGGCCGCGGACGAAGCGCCCGCCGAGGAAGAGGCTCCCGCCCAGCCTGCGCCGAAGAAGAAGCGGAAGCGACTGCCGCGCCCGCTTCGCGCCGAACGGACACGCCGCAAGCGCGTGCCGGCGACCGAGCGGAAGTCGATCACGCGGCTCCCGAAGCCCGAGCACGAGCGCGGCCGGCGCCAGGAGCGCCAGGGCACCGTCGTCTCGGCCGGAGCGGACAAGACGATCGTCGTCCGTGTCGACCTCGTGAAGATCCACCCGATGTACAAGAAAGTCATCCGCCGGAGCACGAAGCTCCACGCGCACGACGAGTCGAACGAGGCGAAAGTGGGCGACATCGTCCGCATCGTCGAGACGCGTCCGATCTCGCGCATGAAGCGCTGGCGGCTGCAAGAGGTGGTCGAGGCTGCGAAGTGATCCAGCAGGAGACACGTCTTCGGGTCGCGGACAACACGGGAGCGCGGGAACTCCTCTGCATCCGCGTGCTCGGCGGCTCGCACCGGCGCTACGCGCGGGTGGGCGACGTCATCGTTGCTACCGTGAAGTCCGCCACACCCCAGGGTGCGGTGAAGAAGGGTGAGGTCGTGCGGGCGGTGGTCGTGCGCACGAAGAAGCCCTACGGCAGGGACGACGGCACGCTCATCGGCTTCGACGAGAACGCCGCCGTCCTCATCGATACGCAGTCGAATCCACGCGGAACGCGCATCTTCGGGCCGGTCGCGCGCGAGCTCCGCGAGAAGAACTTCATGAAGATCGTCAGCCTGGCTCCGGAGGTTCTGTAGGTGTCCGTGAAGATGAAGGTCAAGAAGGGCGACGAGGTGCAGATCATCGCCGGCAAGGACCGTGGCAAGCGCGGCCGCGTCATCGAGGCGCGCCCGTCCGAGCGGCGCGTGATCGTCGAGAACCTGAACGTCGCCAAGCGGCATACCAAGCCGCGCCCGATCCGCGACAGCTCGCGGATGGGCGGCGCGCAGATCCTGCCGGGCGGGATCATGGAGAAGCCTGCGCCGGTACCCGTCTCGAACGTGATGGTGGTCTGCCCCGTATGCGGGAATCCGACACGCGTCGGGGTAGCGGTAAAGGAGGCGAAGGGCGGAACCGTCCGCGTCCGCGTCTGTAAGCGCGAGGGCTGCGGGGAGGAGCTCGACAAGTGAGCACGACAGCCGCTCCCACGCCACCCGAGACGTACGTGGCCCGCCTCAAGGACCACTACGAGACCGAGATCCGGCCACAGCTCCAGGAGGAGCTCGGGCTCTCGTCCGTCATGCAGGTTCCGCGGGTGACCAAGATCACACTGAACATGGGCGTCGGCGAGGCGAAGACCGACGCGAAGGCGCTCGACGCGGCGCTCGAGGAGCTCACGCTCATCACGGGGCAGCAGGCGCAGGTCCGGCGCGCCACCAAGTCCATCGCAAGCTTCAAGCTTCGCGAGGGCATGCCCGTAGGCGCCCGCGTGACGCTTCGCGGGACGCGCATGTACGAGTTCCTCGACCGGCTCAACTCGATCGCGCTGCCGCGCATCCGCGACTTCCGTGGGCTCGATCCCGGATCGTTCGACGGTCGCGGCAACTACTCGATCGGGATCCGCGAGCAGATCATCTTCCCCGAGATCGACTACGACAAGGTCCCGTCGATCCGTGGGCTAGACGTCGCGATCACGACCTCGGCGCAGACGGACGAGCAGGGGCGCGCGCTTCTCGCCGCGCTCGGGCTGCCGTTCGCCGGAGAGAGAAGGACGGACTGACGCATGGCCAAGAAGTCGCTCGTCGTCAAGCAGCAGCGGAAGTCGAAATACCCGGTCCGGGAGTACTCCCGCTGCACGAAGTGCGGACGCCCGCGCGCGGTCTACCGCAAGTTCGGCGTCTGCCGGATCTGCCTGCGGGAGCTCGCCCATCAGGGTGCGGTCCCCGGCATGACGAAGTCGAGCTGGTAGGAGGAGGAGACGTGCTCACCGACCCGATCGCCGACATGCTCACACGGATCCGCAACGCGAATCGCGCGCTCCACGCCAGCGCCTCGATGCCGAACTCCCGCATGAAGGAGGAGATCGCGCGCATCCTCAAGGAGGAGGGCTACATCCAGGACTACAGCGTGGTCGACACGACCGACGCGAAGGACCAGCCGCTGCCGTACCGGACGCTGGTCATCGAGCTCAAGTTCGCGCGCGACCGGCAGCGCGTCATCACCGACCTCAAGCGCGTCTCGAAGCCGGGCCGCCGCGTGTACGCCGGTAAGAACCGGCTACCGCGCGTGCTCGGCGGCCTCGGCACCGCCATCATGTCCACCTCGACCGGCGTCATCACGCACCGCCAGGCCGCAGAGCGCGGCGTCGGCGGCGAGGTGATCGCCTTCGTCTGGTGAGCAGGATCGGACGACAGCCGATCGAGTTGCCGGCCGGTGTGATGGTCGCGATCTCCCCTGGGCGAGTGCAGGTGAACGGGCCGCTCGGTGAGCTCTCGCAGGTCGTTCCCGCGCGGATGCTGATCGAGAAGTCGGATTCCGAGATCACGGTCTCGCGTCCCACCGAGCGCGGCCAGGACCGGGCGCTGCACGGCCTCACGCGGTCGCTCGTCGCGAACATGGTCGAGGGCGTGACGAAAGGCTTCGAGAAGCACCTCGAGATCCAGGGCGTCGGCTATCGCGCACAGCTCAAGGGCACCGACCTCGAGCTCGCGGTCGGGTTCTCGCACCCGGTGACGATCACCCCACGCGACGGCATCTCGTTCGACGTTCCCGTGCCCACCGAGATCGTCGTGAAGGGCATCGACAAGCAGAAAGTCGGGCAGACCGCGGCCGAGATCCGCAAGGTTCGCCCGCCGGAGCCGTACAAGGGCAAGGGGATCCGGTACCGCGACGAGCAGGTGAGAAGGAAGGTCGGGAAGCGCGCATGAGCGTGATGACCAAACGACAGGCTCGCCTTCGGAGGCATCGCCGGGTCCGCGGCAAGATCGCGGGCACGGCCGAGCGCCCCCGCCTCGTCGTGTTCCGCTCGAACCGCGGCATCTTCGCGCAGCTCGTCGACGATCAGAGCGGGCGGACGCTCGCCGCGGCGGGCTGGAACTCGCTCGGCAAGCTGTCGGGGTCGAAGGTCGAGCAGGCGAGCGAGGTCGGCAAGGCGCTCGGCCAGGCCGCGAAGGCCGCCGGTGTCGAGACGTGCGTCTTCGACCGCGGCGGGTACCTCTACCACGGACGCGTGAAGGCTCTCGCCGAGGCCGCGCGCGAGGAAGGACTCGAGTTTTGAGCACCAGGGAAGTCGCTGACGCCCGCGAGCTGAAGGAGCGGGTGATCGAGATCAACCGCGTCGCGAAGGTCGTCAAGGGCGGCCGGAGGTTCTCGTTCACCGCGCTCGTCGTCATCGGCGACGAGGTCGACCGCGTCGGCCTCGGCTACGGCAAGGCGCGCGAGGTGCCGCTCGCGATCTCGAAGGCTGTCGAGGACGCGAAGAAGAACCTCTTCACCGTCCCGAAGCACGGGCAGACGATCACGCACGAGATCGTGGGCCGGTTCGATGCCGCACGCGTGGTGCTGCGGCCTGCGAGCGAGGGAACCGGCGTCATCGCCGGGGGTGGCGTCCGTGCTGTGCTCGAGCTTGCCGGGATCCGCGACGTGCTCGCCAAGAGCATCGGGACGACGACCCCGATCAACATGACCAGGGCGACCGTCGCGGGCCTCCGCGGCCTTGTGCGGCCGGAGGATGTCGCGCAGCTCCGCGGCAAGACGATCGCCGAGGTGATTCCCATCCCGCGTCCCGAGACGCTCGCGCGCGCCGCGGCAGAGGCCGAGGCGCAGGCTCAGGTCGAGACGGAGCAGCAGGCAACGGCGCCGGTTGCGGAAGCTCCTGTGGAGCAGCCCGCTGACGAGGCGCCTGCCGAGGCCGCCGACGCGGCCGAAGTCAACGACGCTACCGAGGCTCCGGCCGAGCCGACTCCCGAGGAGACGGCGTGAGCGCGCTCAAGATCACGCAGGTACGCAGCATCGTCGGCCAGTCCGAGCGCCATCGCGGCACGCTCCGCGCGCTCGGGCTCGGGAAGATCGGCCGGTCGGTCGAGCACAAGGACTCTGTCGAGCTGCAAGGCATGCTGCGGCAGGTCCGGCATTTGGTCCGCGTCGACGGGAAGGACGCGTGATGGCCGACGAGCTCTCGCTTCACGATCTGCAGCCGGCGCAGCCTCGCAAGGCGCGCAAGCGCGTTGGGCGTGGCCTCGGCTCCGGCAAGGGCCGCTACTCGGGCCGCGGGATCAAGGGTCAGAAGTCCCGCGCGGGCTCGAACAAGATGCCGGCCGGGTTCGAGGGTGGCCAGATGCCGATCGACATGCGCATGGCCAAGCTTCGCGGCAACACGTCTGCGGACGCGATGCCGATCGGGCCCTTCCGGACGTACAGCCAGCCGGTGAACGTCCGCGACCTCGAGAGCCGGTTCGACGCAGGCGCCGACGTCACCCCGGAGACCCTGAAGGGCGCGGGGCTCATCGCGAAGCTCCGCGTGGACGTCAAGATCCTCGGCGAGGGCGAGCTGACGAAGAAGCTCACCGTGTCGGCGCACTCCTTCTCGAAGACCGCCGTCGAGAAAATCGAGGCCGCAGGCGGCACGGCGACGTGGCTGCGCGAGCCGGTGAAGAAGAAGCGGAAGCGGCACAAGAAGGCTGCGCCGGCCGCCGAGCTCCCGGAGGCGGAGGACGCCGAAACCGCGGCCGAGACCGAGGCGCCCGCAGAGGACGAGGGCGCGGAGACGGAGGAGTAGGGGCGCGTGTTCTCCTGGCTCGCGAATGCCTGGCGCGTCCCGGAGCTCCGGCGGCGCGTGCTCTTCACCGCGATGATCCTCGCGGTCTACCGCCTCGGGTCGTGGATCCCCGCGCCGGGTGTCAACTCGGAGACGATCGAGAACTACTTCTCGGGCCGCGGCGACACGATCCTTGGGCTCCTCGACCTCTTCTCGGGCGGAGCGCTGTCGCAGTTCTCGCTCTTCGCGCTCGGGATCATGCCGTACGTCACGGCCTCGATCATCCTCCAGCTCATGACCGTCGTGATCCCGCGGCTCGGCGAGCTTCAGAAGGAGGGCGAAGCCGGCTACGCGAAGATCACGCAGTACACGCGCTACCTGACGGTCGTCCTCGCGGCGCTGCAGGCTACTGGTTATGCGTTTCTCTTCCGCAGCCAAGGCGCGCTCGACGCCGGCTCGGGCGAGCTCGTGCTGATCGTCACCACGCTGACCGCCGGCACGACGCTGCTCATGTGGATGGGCGAGCTCATCACGAAGCGCGGCATCGGCAACGGGATCTCGATCCTCATCTTCGCCTCCATCCTCGTCGGAGCGCCGATCGGCATCGCCGCCTGGTGGAACGGCGGGCCGATGGAGAAGCTCTTCTACCCGCTGATCGCGCTCGGGATCGTCGCCGCCGTCGTCTTCGTGCAGGAGGGCCAGCGGCGGATCCCGATCCAGTACGCGAAGCGCATGGTGGGGCGCCGAATGACCGCGGGCGGATCCACGTACCTGCCGCTGCGCGTGAACATGGCCGGCGTCATCCCGATCATCTTCGCGGCCGCGATCCTCGCGTTCCCGCCGACGATGGCCCAGTACTTCCCGGCGACGCGCGACTTCGTCAACGAGCACTTCCAGCCGGGTGACTGGATCTACCTGCTCATCGAGGGCTTCATGATCGTGATCTTCACCTACTTCTACACGGCGGTCCAGTTCAATCCCGTGGACCAGTCGGACAACCTGCGCCGCCATGGCGGCTACATCCCCGGCATCCGGCCCGGTCCGCCCACAGCGCAGTACCTCGACCGCGTGCTCTCGCGCCTTACGCTGCCGGGCGCGCTGTTCCTGGCGGTCGTTGCCGTGCTCCCGAGCCTCTTCATCACCTACGGCGGGTTCTCGCAGGCGAGCGCGGGCGCTCTCGGCGGCACATCGGTGCTCATCGCGGTCGGCGTCGCGCTGGACACGATGCGGCAGATGGAGTCGCAGATGATGATGCGCTCCTACGAGGGCTTTCTCCGGTAGGGGCGGGCTCGCCTCCAAGAGCGACGAACATGCGGATACTCATCCTCGGGCCCCAGGGGTCAGGGAAGGGAACGCAGGCCGCGAAGATCGCCGCGGCCTATGGCGTGCCCCACGTGGCGACCGGAGACATCCTGCGCGCGGCCGTCGCGAACGGCAGCGAGCTCGGGCTCCGTGTGAGGCCGATCCTCGAGCGCGGCGACCTCGTGCCCGACGACCTCATGGTCGGGCTCATCCGAGAGCGCCTCGAGCGCGAGGACGGGTTCGTGCTCGACGGCTTCCCGCGGACGGTGCCGCAGGCGGAGGCCCTCGACCTCATGCTCGAGGAGATCGAGAAGCCGCTCGACGTCGTGCTCCTGCTCGAGGTGTCGGACGACGTCGCGATCGAGCGCCTGCTCCATCGCGGGGAGATCGAGCACCGGGCCGACGACGAGCCGGAGGCGATCCGCAACCGGTTGCGGCTGTATCACCAGCTGACCGAGCCGGTCGTGGAGCGCTACCGCGCCGGGGGGACCCTCGTCGCGGTGGACGGCGAGGCGTCCGTCGAGGACGTCTACGACTCGATCGAGAGCGCGCTCACGCAGGTGCGCGCATGATCATCCGCAAGAGCCCGCGCGAGATCGAGAAGATCGCCGCAGCGGGCACGCTCGTCGCCGAGACGATCGCTCACGTCGGGTCGCTGCTCCGGCCGGGCGTGACGACCGGCGAGCTCGACGACGTGGCCGGCGCCTTCATCCGCGAGCGGGGCGGCATCCCCACGTCCGAGGGCTACAAGGGCTACCCACGAGCGACCTGCATCTCCCCGAACGAGGTCGTCGTGCACGGGATCCCCGGTCTGCACGAGGTCGCCGAGGGCGACCTCGTCACGATCGACGTCGGGATCACGCTCGATGGCTACATCGCGGACAGCGCGTACACGTTCGGCGTCGGCGACATCGAGCCCGAGGCTCAGCGCCTCCTCGACGCCGCCCAGGACGCCCTCGCCGCGGGGATCGCCGTGGCCCAGGTGGGAAACCACGTCGGCGACATCTCGCACGCGGTCCAGACGACCGTCGAGGCCGCCGACTTCTCCGTCGTCCGCAGCCTCGTCGGGCATGGCGTCGGACGCCACTACCACGAGGACCCGCACATCCCGAACTTCGGCGAGCCCGGCCGAGGGCCGCGGCTCTCCGAGGGCATGACGATCGCGATCGAGCCGATGATCACGGCAGGCGGCCCGGACATCCACGTCGGCGACGACGGCTGGACGATCACGACCGCGGACGGCTCACTGTCCGCGCACTTCGAGCACACGGTCGCGGTGACCGCCGATGGGCCGCGGATCCTCACGCCGCGCGTCGGAGTGCCGTCGAGGGTCTAGACGGCACGTCTAGACGGCTCGGAAAGGGCATTTGCTACGATGACCCGCCGCGGCGCGGGCCGCACGCTTGCGCCGCCGTTTTGTCGAAGTCGTGCCGAATCGGGTTGGATCCCGACGCTCGGCTCGGCTTCTCCCCGCGACAGAGAGGTATCGGAACGACCCGAGAGGTGCGGTAGCACACGTGGCAGTCAAGGAAGAGAAGATCGAGGTCGAAGGCGAGGTCGTCGAGGCGCTCCCCAGCACGATGTTCAGGGTGCAGCTCGAAGACGGCCATAGCGTCCTCGCCAAGATCTCCGGGAAGATGCGCAAGCACTACATCCGCATCCTCCCGGGCGACCGCGTCAAGGTCGAGCTCTCTCCCTACGACCTGACCCGCGGCCGGATCACGTTCCGAATGAAGTAACCCACCAAGATGAAAGTTCGCCCTTCCGTCAAGCCGATGTGTGAGCGCTGCCGCGTGATCAAGCGGCACGGCCGCACGCTCGTCATCTGCTCGAACCCCCGGCACAAGCAAAGGCAGGGCTGAGCGACCGTGGCACGCATCGCCGGAGTCAACCTCCCGACGCAGAAGCGGCTCGAGATCGGGCTGACCTACATCTACGGCATCGGACAGTCGACCGCGCAGAAGACGATCAAGGCGCTCGAGCTCGACCCGAATCAGAAGGTTCGCGACCTGACCGACGAGGAGGTCACGAAGCTCCGCAACTACATCGACTCGGAGCTCGAGGTCGAAGGTGACCTCCGCCGGAACCGCCAGCAGGCGATCAAGCGCCTGACCGAGATCGGCAGCTACCGCGGGATCCGGCACCGCCGCGGGCTCCCTGTTCGCGGCCAGCGGACGAAGACGAACGCCCGGACCCGCAAGGGCCCGACGAAGTCGGTCGGCCGCAAGAAGGCCTCCAAGTAATGGCACCTCCTCGCAAGTCCGCGGCTCGGGGTCGCACTCGGCGCCGGGTCAAGAAGAACATCGCCATCGGCCAGGCGCACATCAAGACCTCGTTCAACAACACGATCGTCACGCTCACCGACCGCGAGGGGAACGTCATCGTCTGGGAGTCCGCCGGCTCGGCCGGCTTCAAAGGGTCACGCAAGTCGACGCCGTTCGCCGCGCAGGTGACCGCCGACAACGCAGCCCGCAAGGGCATGGAGCACGGCCTGCAGAAGGTCGAGGTCTTCGTCAAGGGCCCGGGCTCCGGGCGCGAGACCGCGATCCGGTCGCTCCAGGCGGCCGGCCTCGAGATCCTCGGCGTCCGCGACGTGACTCCGCAGGCCCACAACGGCGTTCGGCAGCGCAAGCGGAGGAGGGTCTAGTGGCGAGGGACCTCGGGCCGAAGTGCCGCCTCTGCCGCCGGGAGGGGCTCAAGCTCTTCCTGAAGGGCGAGCGCTGCCTGACCGAGAAGTGCGCGGTCGAGCGCCGGAGCTATCCGCCGGGCGAGCACGGGCGCGGCCGGATCAAGCAGAGCGAGTACCTGCTCCAGCTGCGCGAGAAGCAGAAGGCGCGCCGGTACTACGGCCTGCTCGAAAAGCAGTTCAGGACGACGTACGAGAAGGCGAGCCGCCGGCAGGGAGCGCCGGGAGAGAACCTGCTCCGGATGCTCGAGACGCGCCTCGACAACGTCGTCTATCGGCTCGGGTTCGCCGGCTCGCGCGCGCAGGCGCGCCAGCTTGTCCGCCACGGCCACTTCCGCGTCAACGGTCGCCGGGTCAACATCCCGAGCTACGGCGTGAAGCAGGACGACCAGATCTCGCTCAAGCCCGGCAGCCCTGTCGAGCAGCTCGTGCGCGATGCGACCGACCTCACGGCCTCCGTCGCGCCGTGGCTCCAGGCCGATCACGACGGCCTCACGGGCCAGGTGCTCCGCTACCCGGAGCGGGACGAGATCGACGTTCCCGTACAGGAATCCCTGATCGTCGAGCTGTACTCGAAGTAACGCAGAAGCCCGCTTCTGCCCAGATCTAGAACGAAAGGATCGACCTTGGCCACACGAACCAGCCTGATGGACTTCCAGATCCCGCGGATCGCGCACGAGGAGGCCGACGACCATCGCGGCGTCTTCCAGATCGAGCCGCTCGACCGAGGCTTCGGCCACACGTTCGGCAACTCGCTGCGCCGCGTGCTGCTCTCCTCGCTCGAGGGCGCGGCGGTAACGGCCGTGAAGATCGAGGGCGTCGCCCACGAGTTCACGACGCTTCCGGGCGTTCGCGAGGACGTCATCGACATCATCCTCAACCTCAAGAACCTCATCGTCCTGCTGCACGGCGCGTCGCCCGAGATCGAGGTCTACATCGCGAAGAAGGGTGCGGGCGTCGTCACGGCCGCCGACATCGAGGCGCCGGCCGACCTCGAGATCCTCAACCCGGACCTCGAGATCGCCAACATCGCCGACAAGGGCAAGCTCGAGATGACCCTCACCGTCGGCCGCGGCCGCGGGTACGTCCCGGCCGAGCTGAACCGCGGGCCGGAGACGTCCATCGGGGTCATCCCGATCGACTCGATCTTCTCGCCCGTTCGGCGCGTGGCGTACGAGGTCGAGGCGGCGCGCGTCGGGCAGCGCACGGACTACGACAAGCTCGTGCTCGATGTCACGACGGACGGCTCGATCGACCCGCGCGACGCGATCGCGCAGGCGGCCGAGATCCTCATCCGGCAGCTTGCGATCTTCACCGACCTCGACCGCATCGAGGGGCTCGCCGAGGTGGCAGCGGAAGCGACCACGGAGGCTCCGACGTCACACGGGATGGAGAACTTCCCGATCGAGGAGCTCGAGCTCGGCGTACGCTCGTACAACTGCCTGAAGCGTGTCGGCATCGAGACGATCGGCGATCTCACGTCGAAGTCCGAGTCCGAGCTCGTGGCGATCCCCAACTTCGGTCGCAAGTCGATCGAAGAGGTGCGGTCGGCGCTGGCGACGCACGGCCTCGTGCTCAAGGGCGAGGAGTAGGCGGTCGTCCATGCGCCACGCGCGTTCGGGGAAGAAGCTAGGGAGGGACTCGGCGCATCGTCGAGCCCTCTACTCGAACCTCGCTGGCGCGCTGATCGAGCACGGCCGGATCGAGACGACCGAGGCGAAGGCAAAGGCGGTCAAGCCGTTCGCGGAGAAGATGATCACGCTCGGGAAGCGCGGTGACCTGCACGCACGCCGGCAGGCGCTCGCGGCGCTCCGCTCGAACGACGTCGTCCATCGTCTCTTCGCCGACGTCGCCCCCCGGTTCGCCGAGCGCCCGGGCGGCTATACGCGGATCGTCCGGCTCGGTCCTCGTCAGGGTGACGCGGCCGAGATGGTCTATCTCGAGCTCGTCGACTTCGAGCCCGCTGCCAGGCCACTCGCTCCTCGCGCTCCGCGCGAGGAGCCCGCGACCGCCGAGGCGTAGGGCGGTCGCGGCGACGGGGGCGGCCCGGGCTCGGGCCTACCTCCCGTCTTCGCCGCGCTTCCTTACGCTTCCCGCGTGCTCGTCCTCATCGCGCTCCTGCTCGCGATCTTCGTGCTCCCGTCACCATGGGGGCTCGTCGCGGTCGTTGTCGCTGCGGCGCTCGACATCGCCGAGACCGGGGTCTTCATCTGGTGGTCGAAGCGGCGTCAGTCGTCGGTCGGGATCGAGACCATCGTCGGCAGGCGGGGCTTCGCGGTCAGTGACCTCTGGCCGGAGGGGCAGGTCAAGGTCGACGGCGAGATCTGGCGGGCTCACTGCCCGGGCGGGTGCCACACGGGAACGGCCGTCGTCGTCCGGTCCGTCGACGGCCTGACCCTCATGGTCGATCCCGCCTGAGAAAGGCGCTCGCTACCCTGGGGGCCGTGCGGCTCCTGTGCCTCACGCTCGCCGGTCTCGCGCTCGTGCCGCTCGCCGGCGCAGCCGCCACGCAGTGGGACGAGCGGGCGCCGATGCCGCTCGCCCGCACCGAGGTCGTGGCGGCGACCGTGGGCAAGGAGATCTTCGTCCTCGGTGGGATGCCGATCCAGGGTCGAGCGTCGAACCGCGTCGACGCGTACAACCCGGCTCGCAACACCTGGCGCCGTGTGCCCAACCTGCCCGCAGGAGTCCACCACGCGATGGCCGCCGCTGCAGGTGGAAAGCTCTACGTTTTCGGCGGTTACTCGACGACCGGAGTTCCGCAGCGCACGGCCTGGGTGCTCGAGCGGCGGAAGTGGCGCGCGCTGCCGCTGATGCCGTTCCCACGAGCGGCGGCCGGCGCGGCGTTCGCCAACGGGAAGATCGTCGTGGCCGGAGGCGTTGCGGCCGGCCGCCTCGCGAAGTCCGCCCTGTCGTTCGACGTCCGCACGCGGCGCTGGAGGGCCGTACCCGGGCCGACGCCGCGGGAGCATCTGGGTGTCACGTCGCTCGCGGGCACCGTCTACGCGGTCGGGGGGCGCACCGCGGGGATCGACACGAACCTGCTCGACTTCGAGTCGTACCGTCCCGGGAACCGAAGCTGGGCCCGGCTTCCCCTCGTCCCGGACCCACGCGGGGGCACGGGAGCGGCAGGTCTCAACGGTCAGGTCGTCTCCGTGGGCGGAGAGGAGCCGCAGGGGACGATCGCCGAGGTCCTGGCGTACCGCGTCGCCGACCGCCGCTGGGTGCAGCTCGACAACCTGCGAACGCCGCGCCACGGGCTCGGCGTGGCCGCGTTCGGTGGGCGCGTGTTCGTCATCGGCGGCGGCACCGAGCCGGGCTTGACGGTCTCGACCGCCAACGAGTCGCTGCGCGTCGTTCGTTAGTCCCAGGCGACAGGCAGCGACGCGAGGCTGCGGAAGAGCGGGATCGGGCGCCAGGAGAGGTCCTGCTCCTCGATCGCGAGCCGCAGCGAGGGCAGCCGGTCGAAGAGCGTCCCGAGGGCGATCTCGGCCTCGAGGCGTGCGAGCGGAGCGCCGAGGCAGAAGTGAGGACCCCGACCGAAGCCGAGGTGCTTCGAGTCGCCGCGTGTGAGGTCGAGAGTGTCCGCGTCCGGGAACCGGTCGCGATCACGGTTCGCAGATCCGATGACCGCGATCACGAGGTCACCCCGGCGGATCGTCTGCGAGCCGACCTCGACGTCCGTCGTCGCCCAGCGGGTAATCGAGCGTTCGACGGGACTGTCGAAGCGAAGCAGCTCTTCGACGGCTGCCGTGATCGCGTCGGTATCCGCCCGCATCTTCTCCAGCTCGCCAGCGTGCGTCAGGAGCGCGAGAACGCTGTTCCCGATGAGGCTCACGGTCGTCTCGTGCCCGGCGACGATCAGAAGCACGACCATGCTGAAGAGCTCGTCCTCGCTCAGCGTGTCGCCAGCCTCCTCGGCCTGCACGAGCGCGCTGACGAGATCGGCGCCCGGCTCCGCGCGCCGCCGCTCGAAGAGCTCGTGCAGGTACCCGAGGAACTGCTCCGTCGAGGCGGTGAACCGCTTCTGGTCTTCCTCGCTGAGCGCCGGGCTGACGAAGACGTTCGACCACTCGCGGAAGCGGTCGCGGTCTTCCGCAGGGATCCCGAGCAGCTCGCAGATCACGATGATCGGGAGCGGGAAGGCGAAGTCGTCCACGAGATCCATCTCGCCGCGCGGACTCGGCCGCGTCGATCAGCTCGTCGGCGATCTCCTGGATGCGCGGGCGGAGGCCTTCGACCATGCGCGGCGTGAACGCCTTCGAGACGAGTCGGCGCAGGCGGCGGTGGTCCTCGCCGTCCTTCGTCAGCACGTGCGAGTTGATGCGCGGATCGCCCTGGAGCCCGGATGCGGCCTCGATCTCCTCGGCCGTGAGCGCGAGCGTGGGATCGACCACGAAGCGCTCGTCGTCGAGGAGTACGGCCATGACGTCTTCGTGTCGCGTGACGAACCAGATGGGTGTCGCCCCGTCGAGCCCCGGCTGGCGGAAGACGGGGTCACGCTCGCGCATCGTGGCGTACGTCTCGTAGGTGGCCGTGCGGAACGCGTCACTGTAGAGGTCGTACTTGCGCTCTTCCATAGGCTCATCCTCGCACGATGGTCCTCAAGCTCACACTCGAGTACGACGGGACGGCCTTTCGCGGCTGGGCGCGCCAGCCGGGCGAGCGGACCGTCGAGGGAGTCGTCTCGGACGCATTCGCCGCCGTGTTCCCGTCCTGGGAGCGGCTGGCCGTGGCCGGGCGGACCGACGCCGGCGTCCACGCCACGAGTCAGGTGGCGAGCGTCACCGTCGAGGGCGGGCCGCCGGTCGAGCGCGTCGCCGAGGCGCTCACCGGAGCCCTTCCGGACGACGTTGCCGTGCTGGCGGCCGAACCTGCGGAGGACGACTTCCATGCACGGTTCTCGGCAAGGTCGCGTTCGTACCGGTATCGCGTGCTGACGCGACCGACGCGCGCCCCGCTCGAGGCGCGGCGGGCTCTCTGGTGGCCGCGGCCGGTCGATTTCGAGGCGCTTGCGGCCACGGCCGCCCTGCTTCCCGGCGAGCACGACTTCCGCGCGTTCACGCCGACGGAGTCGCAGCACGACGTCTTCACGCGCAACGTGCTGGCGGCGTCGTGGCAGCTCGACGGCGACCGGGTCGACTTCGCGATCACCGCCGATAGCTTCCTCCGGCACATGGTGCGAACGCTCGTCGGGACGATGCTCGAGCTGGGGCGCGATGCGCCCGAGCGCATGGCGGAGCTCCTGGACGGCCGCCCGCGCGACGAAGCCGGGCTCACCGCGTCGCCCTGGGGCCTTTACCTCGAGCGCGTCGAGTACTGAGCGGACACCGGCTCCGACTAGCATCGAGACGTGCGCTTCCCCGTCGTCCTCTTCGATCTCGACGGCACGCTCATCGACTCGGGGCCGATCATCCTCGCGTCCATGCAGCACGCGACACGCACCGTGCTCGGGCGCGAGATCGCATACGAGGAGCTCGCGGCGACCGTGGGCGGGCAAGGCCTCGTGTCGCAGATGCACACTCTCGACCCGGAGCGCGTCGACGAGCTGCTCGAGGCGTACCGCGAGCACAACGACCCGCTCCACGAGACGCTCGAGGCGTTCGACGAGGTTCTCGCGCTCCTGCCGCGGCTCAAGGCGGAAGGGCGGAAGCTCGGGGTCGTGACCGCGAAGCGCCATCGCACGGTGGCCCTTGCGTTCGACCGCTTCCCGCAGCTCGACGAGAGCTTCGACGTCGTGATCGCGTACGAGGACACGGAACGCCACAAGCCCGATCCCGACCCCGTGCTCGCGGGCGTCCAGCGCCTCGGCGCCGACTCGTCGCAGGCCGCCTACATCGGCGACTCGCCCTTCGACGTCCGCTCCGCGAAGGCCGCGGGCGCCTTCGCCGTCGCCGTCGGCTGGGGCGGGATCCACGCCGACGAGCGGCTCCTCGCGGAGGAGCCCGATGCGTTTGTCCGCACTCCCGACGAGCTCCTCGATGTCCTCTAGGACCACGTCTCCGGCGAAGCGCGCGCAAGAGCTGCGCCGCCTCGTCGCGCACCACAACTACCGCTACCACGTCCTCGACGACCCGGAGCTCTCGGACGCCGCCTACGACGCCCTCTACGACGAGCTGAAGGCGCTGGAGGAGGAGCACCCCGACCTCGTCACGCCCGACTCGCCGACGCAGCGGGTCGGCGCGCCGCCGGCGGAGGGCTTCCGCAAGGTCGAGCACCTGTCGCCGATGGGCTCGCTCGAGAAGGTCACGACAGCCGAGGCGCTCGAGAAGTGGGCGGAGGACGTCCGGAAGCGGCTCGGTACCGACGAGCCGGTCGCGTACGTGCTCGAGCCGAAGGTCGACGGCTCGGCGGTCTCGCTCGTGTACGAGAACGGGCTGCTCGTGCGGGGGGCGACGCGCGGGGACGGGCTACGCGGCGAGGACGTGACCGCGAATCTCCGCACGCTCGACGCCGTGCCGCTGCGCATGCTGCTTCCCGGTCGCGAGCGCGCGCCCGAGGTGCTCGAGGTGCGCGGAGAGGTGTTCTTCCCACTCCCCGGCTTCGCGCGTTTCAACGAGGCGCAGGTCGCCGCCGGCAAGGGCCCGGCGCCGAACCCGAGGAACGCCGCCGCCGGGTCGCTGCGCCAGCTCAACCCTGCGATCACCGCCGAGCGGCCGCTGTCGATCTACGTCTACGGCGTCGGAGTGCGCGGCTCGAAGGGGCCGGCGACCCAGTGGGAGACGCTCGCCTGGCTCCGCGAGCGCGGCTTCCGGACGAACCCGCTCGTCGAGCGGCTCGAGACGATCGAGGACGTGGCCGAGGCGTGCGCGGCCTGGGAAGCCCGTCGCGGGGAGCTCGACTACGAGATCGACGGCATCGTGATCAAGGTCGACTCGTTCGCGCAGCAGGAGGCGCTCGGCTCGCTGCACAGCCGTCCGCGGTTCGCGCGCGCGTACAAGTGGGCGCCCACGGCCGCGACGACGCGGCTCCTGAAGATCCACGTGCGAGTCGGGCGCACCGGCGTCCTGAACCCGCTCGCCGAGCTCGAGGCCGTGCAGATCGGCGGCGTCACGGTGACGAGCGCCACGCTTCACAACGAGGACGACATCACGCGGAAGGGCATCCGGGAGGGAGACCTCGTCGTCGTGCAGCGCGCCGGCGACGTGATCCCGCAAGTCGTCGGGCCCGCGGGCGAGCACGAGCCGGGCACGAAGCCGTGGCGCATGCCGAAGCGCTGCCCGTTGTGCGGAGCAGCGGTCGTGAAGCCCGAGGGCGAGGTCATGCACCGCTGCCCGAATCGTGCTTGCCCGTCGCGCGGCCTGGAGACGCTGTACCACTGGGTCGGCCCGGCGCTCGACATCGAGGGCGTCGGCGGTCAGACCGTGAAGCAGCTGTGGGACGAGGGTCTCGTGCGCTCGCTTCCGGATCTCTACCGGGTCACGACCGAGCAGCTCGAGGCCCTGGAGGGGTTCGCGGAGATCTCCGCCGCACGGGCGATCGAGTCGATCCAGCGCTCGACGGCGCAGCCCTTCTCGCGCGTCCTCTTCGGCCTCAACATCCCGAAGGTCGGCTGGGTGCTGGCGCGGAACCTCGCGACGCACTTCGGCTCCGCGGAGGCGCTCGTGAAGGCGTCGGTCGCCGATCTCGAGGAGGTCGACGGCATCGGGCCCGACCGTGCGGCACTCATCGCCGAGTGGTTCGCGGACGAGGAGAACCAGGCCCTGGTCGAGGAGCTGCGCGGCCTTGGCGTGCAGATGGTGAGCGACGCGACCGAGCGCGTCGTCGCGGAAGGGCCGCTCACCGGACAGCAATTCGTCATCACCGGGACGCTCGAGGGCTTCAAGCGGGAGGAGGCGAAGGCGGCGCTCGAGGCGCTCGGGGCGAGGGTCACGGACTCGGTCTCGAAGAAGACTTCGGGCGTGATCGTGGGGGAGAGCCCCGGGTCGAAGGCGCAGAAGGCCGAGAAGCTCGGCGTTCCCGTGCTGTCCGAGGCCGATCTGGCCGCGCTCGTCAGGGTCGGGCCAGGATCGTGACGAAGCGATCCTGTGCTTGCCGTGCGGTCCAGTAGGGCACCGGCGAGCCGTTCTGGATGATCGCGAAGACGTAGCGCTTGCGTACGAAGCCGGCGAGCGCGGAGGAGACGCTCGTCGTGCCGGTCTTCGCGATAACGCGACCGCGTGTAGGGCGCCGTTCGAGCCGGCGCTCGAGCGTGCCGGAGACCCCGGCGACGGCGAGCGAGGTCACCCACACGTCCCTGATCTCCGGGTCCTCGAAGCCCGCGCGCAGGATCGCGACGAGTGCGCGGGTCGTCAGCCGGTCGAGCCTCGAGAGCCCCGACCCGTCGGCGATGCGGACACCTGCGACCGGGACACCCGCCGCGCGTAGCTCCTGGAAGACGACCTGCGCGCCGGCTGCCGACGTGCCGGCACGCGCAAAGCCGGCCCCGAGCTCCTTGAGGACCATCTCGGAGACGAAGTTGTCGCTGTCGCGATTCATCCTCCTCACGATCTCCGTGAGCGGCTCGGAGAGATCCTGCGCCAGCGGGAGCCCGGTCCCCGGCGCGCGGCCCGTCGTCGGCCGGCCACCGACGATCCTGACGCCACGCCGTGAGAGCGCTTCGGCGAACGCCCTGGCGGCGGCCGCGGCCGAGCCGTTCGCGCCTCTGACGTCGACATCGTCCACCGAGAGGGCCGAGAGCGGGGCGGACTCGAGCCCGACGTACGACGGCTTCCACCCCGGGGCGCCGCGGCGCGAGTCGAAGTGACGTTCGTCTCCGACGACCCGGCCCGTGACGCGGCGGATGCCCCAGGCGGCGACCTCGCGCGCGAGGAGCCGGAGGTCGCGTTCGGCGAGCGTCGGGTCGCCGTAGCCGACGAGGTAGAGGTTCCCGCGCCAGGTCCGGCCGACGAGCACCCCGTCGCCGACGACTTCGGTCCGGAAGCGGTAGCCGGGGCCGAGGACCCTGAGCGCGGCCAGGGAGACTGCGAGCTTCTCGTTCGACGCAGGGACGAGGGCGCGACCGGCGTTCGCCTCGAAGATCACCCGCCCCGTGCTCAGGTCGACTGCGAGCGCGGAGGTCCGGCTCGGCGAGATCCCCGGAGCCCCAAGCGCCCGTCCGAGCTGCGCCGCGAGGCCCGGGGCCTGCGCCTGCGCCGTCGACCAGGCGCAGCCGACCGCCGCCACGACGGCCGCAACCGCGGCGAGCTTCGTCCTGCGCACGCGCCCCAGGCTACGCGCAATTGCGGCCGGACCGCACATGCGGACGCGTGTCTCACTTCCTGCGCGCCCACGCGTGACGCGCCCGGCAACGCGTGATGGAGACAGCCTTCACGCGTTCCTCGGGGATGTCCGACCCACGCCGAGGTGGGCTTTGGAGGCCTACTTCGTGACACCGGGGGAAAGTGCCTCTTTGCAGTTATTTTGGCTTCGGTTCTCGGTTGCAGCCGTCCGACGCGGCTGCTAGGCTCCCCGACTTGTGACGGGCCAGACCGCCACCGGCCGGTCTGTTCGGAGTCGATGCGTGATGGGCCTTGGGGGCTCGACGACCGGATGGACGCCGCTAGTAGTGTTGATCGTGGCGCTAGCCGCGGCGCTCACGCTCGCGGTCGGACCGGCGTCCGCCGATCCCGACATCGGCTCCAAGCAAGCGCAGGCGCAGGCAATCCTCGCCGAGCTCGATCAGCTCGACCAGAGCCTCGCGGTCGCAATCGAGGCATACAACTTCGCGAACGTCGAGCTCGACCGGATCGACGTCGATCTCGACAAGAACGCGAGGCACATGGTCGCCGCCCGGAAGAGCCTCAAGGTGTCGCAGCGGCGTATCGCCAAGCGGCTGCGCGACCTCTACGTCGAGGGTGAGGGAGACTCGACGCTCGAGGTCCTCCTCGGCGCGCGCAGCCTCGACGACATCGTCGTGAGGCTCGAGGCGATCCAGCGCGTGTCGAGCCAGGACGCTCGGATCCTCGCTGCGGTCAAGCGCTACCGGGCCGAGGTCGAGGCCCACCGCAAGTCGCTCCGGGAGTCGCGCGAGCAGCAGGCGCAGATCGTCGCCGAGCGCGCCGACCAGAAGGCCTCGATCGAGGGCCAGCTCGCAGAGCGGCAGGCGCTGTACGAGTCGGTGAAGGACGAGATCGTTCGGCTCCAGGAGGCCGAGCGCAGGCGCCAGGCGGCTCTCGCTGCGCAGGCGCGCGCGCGGGCCGAGGCGGCACAGCTCGCCGCGCAGGCAGCCGCGCAGGCGCCACAGGCCAGTGTTTCGACCACGACCTACGAGCCTTCGATCATTCCGGCTGCTCCGCCGCCGGACGGGACGAAAGCCTCGCAGGTCGTCGCGATCGCGCTGCAGTACCTGAATGTCCCGTACGTCTGGGGCGGCATGAGCCCGTCCGGGTTCGACTGCTCGGGCCTCACGGCGTACGTCTACGCGCAGATCGGCATCTCCCTTCCTCACCACGCGGCCTCGCAGTGGAACTACGGCGTGCCAGTGGCGTACGAGGACCTGCAGCCCGCCGACCTCGTCTTCTTCAGCGGTCTCGGGCACATGGGCATGTACATCGGCGGCGGCCAGTTCATCCACGCGCCGCACACCGGCGACGTCGTGAGGATCGCGTACATGTCCGAACGCTCGGGCGACTTCGTCGGCGCCCGCCGCATCCTCTGACGGCAGCCGGCTGAGCCGGACTACCTATAGAGCGCTTCGAGCTCGTCCTCGAAGTGCTCGATGACGGCGCGGCGGCGCAGCTTCAGCGTCGGCGTTATCTCGCCGTGCTCCATCGAGAAGTCGCGCGGGAGGAGCACGAAGCGCTTTACCTGCTCGAAGCGGGAGCGGTCGCGGTTGACGTCGTCGACGACTCCCTGGAGCAGCTCGCGGACACGCTCGTCCCGAACGAGTGCGCCGAGATCGCCGTCGATGCCCTGCTCGGCCGCCCAGCGGCCGACCTCGACCTCGTCGAGCGTGATCAGGGCGGCGACGTAGGGCCGCCGGTCGCCGACGACGAGCGCCTGCGACACGTACTTCGACGTCTTGAGGTCGTTCTCGATGTTCTGGGGAGCGACGTTCTTGCCGCCGGCCGTGACGAGGATGTCCTTCTTGCGATCCGTGATCGTGATGAAGCCGTCGGCGTCGATCTCGCCGACGTCGCCTGTCTTGAGCCAGCCGTCCTCCGAGACGACTGCGGCCGTCGCCTCCGGGTCCTTGAAGTAGCCCTGGAAGACCGTTTCGCTGCGCACGAGGATCTCGCCGTCGTCGGCGATCTTGACCTCGAACCCGGGAAGCGCACGGCCCACCGTCCCGAAGCGGTAGCCGGTGGGCCGGTTCGTGCTCGCCGCAGTCGTGCACTCGGTGAGGCCGTAGCCCTCGAGGATGCGGAGGCCGATCGCGTCGAAGAACTCCGCGATCTCTCGCGCGAGCGGCGCACCGCCCGAGATCGCGACGCGGAGACGGCCGCCGAGCCGCTCCCGCACCTTCGAAAACACGAGTCGGTCGGCGACCTTGTGGCGCGTCGCGAGCCCGAACGGCACGGGCTTCCCCTCGCCTTCCAGCCGGCTCACCTCGCGTCCGATCGGGAGCGCCCAGTCGATGAGGCTCCGCTTTGTGCCGGTGGCCTCGGCGAAGCGAGCCTGCACCGCGGAGTACACCTTCTCGTAGACCCGTGGCACGCTCGGAAGCACCGTCGGGCGAACCTCGAGCATCGCATCGCCGACGCGTAGCGGGTCGGGCAGGAACGCGATCGGGAACCCGACGTATGCCCCGGTGAGAAGCATGAGCCGCCCGAAGTTGTGCGCGAGCGGCAGGTACAGGAGCATCAGATCGTCGTCGCGGTAGTGGTCCTCCATCGAGTCCACGACGCCCACCATCGCGTAGTAGTTGCGGTGGCTGAGCATGCAGCCCTTCGGCGGCCCCGTAGTACCCGAGGTGTAGATGATGGTGTAGAGGTCCTCCTCGCCGATCGCAGCGGTCGCCTCCTCGAGCGCCGTTGGGCTTGCCTCCGCGAAGTCGCGCCCGTGCGCGGCGAGACCGGGCAGGTCGTGGAACGTGAGGATGTGCTTCAGGTTTGGGAGGCTGGTCTCCACTGCCTCGACCTTCGCGAGCTGGTCGGCATCCTCACAGACGATGCCGACCGCCTCCGAGTGCTCCAGGAGATACCCGACGTCGCGAGGCGCGCTGTTGGCGTAGACCGGGATGCCCACGGCGCCGACTTGAGCAAGGGCGAAGTCCATGAGCGCCCACTCGACGTCGTTCTGGGCGAGGATCGCGAACGCCTCGCCCTTCCGCACGCCACGTGCGAGCAGGCCGTTCGCGTACGCCCGGACGAGCTCGTCGGCCTCCGGCCACGAGACCTCGCGCCAGCCTCCTTCGCCCGAACTGTCCTCGGCGAGGTATGCGGGCCTCGCGCGCCCTGCGGCGACCGCGTCGCGCCAGAGCCGCGCGATCGTCCGTCGCTCGCTCGCAGGTCGGGTTTCCGGAGCCGCCGATGCCGTCTCGGTCACTCCCTGAGCTTACTGAGAGGGGTTCGCACGTGGTTGGCGAATTGTGTGAGTCCCAGCCTCCGCCCGACACCTAGAATTACCTGCATGCGAACCTCCTGGAACGGATCCCTCAGCTTCGGCCTCGTCTCGATCCCGGTCGGGCTCGCGCCCGCGACGAAGCCGGCCGCACGCCAGTCGGACGTGTCCTTCCGGCTCCTGCACCGCGAGTGCTCGACGCCGATCAAGCAGAAGCGCTGGTGCCCGACGCACGACCGCGAGGTCACGCAGGACGAGATCGTCCGCGGGTTCGAGGTCACCAAGGGGCAGTTCGTCATCGTCGAGGACGCCGATCTCGAGGCGATCGAGCGCCACGACGACTCGCGCTCGATCGAGATCCGCCGCTTCGTGCCCGAGAGCGCAGTCGACCCGATCTTCTTCGACCGCCACTACTACCTCGTGCCGGGATCTGCGGCCGCCCAGCGGCGACCGTACGCGCTCCTCCTCGAGGCCATGCGCGAGACGGAGACCGCCGGCCTGGGCCGCTTCGTGCGGGCCGGGCGCGAGAGCCTCTGCCTCGTGCGGGCGAAGGACGACGCGCTCGCGCTCGAGACGCTGTTCGTCGTCGAGGACGTCTACTCGCAGGCCGAGATCGCCGAGGCCGTGGGCGAGGCCGCCGTCAAGGAGCCCGAGCTCGAGCTCGCGCGCCAGATCATCGCGAGCCTCGAAGGCGACTTCGACGCCTCCGAGCTCCGCAGCGAGTACCGCCGCGACCTGCGGACCCTGCTCGAGGCGAAGACGCGGGGCGAGGAGATCGCCGTCCCGGAGCCGGTCGCCGAGGCACCGGTGATCGACCTCATGGAGGCGCTGAAGGCGAGCGTCGCCGCGGCGAAGAAGGGCCCCAAGAGCGAGAAGAAGGCGGCGGCGAAGCCGAAGGCGCGCAGCCGCGCGAAAGCTTCCTAGCTAGTAGGCTCCTCCGTCCGTCCGGGAGCCGGCGCAGCCCGGCGCAAGGCCTCCGGCTCGACGTCGCCGTCGCGACGGGCTGACTGCGCCGCGACGTGGCCGTCCCGACCGCCTCGAGCGATGCCTGGAAGAGCGTCTTGTCGATCTTGCCGTGATAGATCGGTATGCCTTCCTCGACGCAGATGCGGATGACTTCCTCGCGGTCCATCCCCATCTCCTTGGCGAGCTCGTCGGGCGTCAGGTGGTTGGCCATCGAGAACCTCCTCGGGACTCGGTCGCAGGCATCAAAAAAGCCCGCCGCGCTCCTCGCGCGAGTCGGGCTGGGTCCTTCGCTTTCTCCGGACGGCTCAACCGAACCGTCTCTCGAGAGCGCTCGTCATCGCTCTGAGCATAGCCGCGTCCCACCCGCCTGTGCAACGAAGATTTCAGACGGTCGAAACCGACACGACGGCCAAGCCCGAGAGGTTGGCAAGAACGACCGAAAGAGAAGCAACGACCGAGCCGGAGGCCGGCTTAGCCGGCCGGGAGGCGTGTCGCAGCGTGCTCTCAGCCCGAGGCGAAAGGAGGGGGCTGGCGGGGGAACCATGGGTTCCCCCGCCCAAATCGGGGTGCCCAGATTCGAACTGGGGACCTCTCCGACCCGAACGGAGCGCGCTACCAGGCTGCGCCACACCCCGAGCGCAGGAAGGGTAGCGCGTCCGGGGTTATCCTCGAAACGTGCTGCGGGCGGTCCTGTTCGACGTCGATTTCACGCTCTTTCGACCCGGCCCTGAGCTCGGCCCGGAGGGGTATCGGCGGGTAGGGGAGCGGCACGGGCTCACCCTCGACCCGGGTCGGTACGCCGACGCGCGGCTGGCCGCGATCCACGAGCTCCAGGGCGAGCGGGAGCTCGTGCACGACGACGAGGTGTGGATCGCCTTCACGGAGCAGATCGTGCGCGGCATGGGCGGTGACGCCGAGGGCGCGCGCGCCTGCGCCGTCGACATGGTGCGCGAGTGGGAGCGCCACGAGAACTTCACCCTGTACGAGGACGCGCTCCCCACACTGGACTCGATCCGACGGCACGGTCTCCTGATCGGGCTCGTCACGAACGGCCAGCGCGACCTCGAGGAGTTCGTCGCGCATCACGGGCTCGAGGTCGACGCCATGGTCGGCTCGCGTGCGCACGGGAAGATCAAGCCGCATCCGTCAATCTTCGACGCCGCGCTCCGGGCGCTCGGCGCAACCGCGGAGGAGACTGCGATGGTCGGTGACTCCCTTGAGGACGACATCGAAGGAGCGCGGGCGCTCGGGATGCGCGCGGTCCTCGTCGACCGCGACGGGGTCCAGCCGGACGAGCCCGACCGGATCGACACGCTGCTCGCGCTCCCAGCCGCGCTCGGGCTGCCGCCGGCCCGACGGTAGGGGTCAGACGCCGAGCTCGAGGCGCCAGGTCTCCGTGTGCTCGCCGAGCTCGGGTGACCGTTGCGCCGCCACGGGCGGTCGAAGCTCCGCGGCGGCCTCCTGGCGCGTCCACACCGGACCGACGCACGCGTCCTCGCCGTCGAAGACGTCGAGCCACTCGGCGAGCGAGCGCCTCGCGAAGACTGCCGCCAGCTCGTGCGCGAGCCCCTCCTGGTCGTCGCCGTACTGCCGGCCCGCAAGCTCCGAGCGGCCGAGGACCTCACAGAGCCGCGCGAAGAACTTCGGCTCCAGGGCGCCGACGGTGAGGTACCGCGCGTCCGCGGTCTCGTACACCCGGTAGCAGGCGAGCCCTCCGGTGAGAAGACGGGGCACGGGCTCACCGCCGAGCCGGTGCGCAACGAGGTCGTGTGAGCCGTGCGTCATCGAGACGACGAGACGGGTGCCGACGCCCGTGCGCGCCCGCTCGACGAGCGCCGCGAGGATCTGGACGACCGCGCCGAGTGCGCCTGCGGCCAGGTCCGCGACCTGCACCGGCGGCCATCCTGGAGCCGTGTCCTCGAGCGCCCCGGCCCAGCCGAGGTAGTTGAGGTCGTGCCCGGCGCGCTGCTCGTGGCGCCCGCCGAGGCCGAAGCCGGTGATCGAGCAATGCACGACGTCGTCCGGAACGTCGTCCGCCCCGATGCCGAGGCGCGCGGCGACGCCGGGCCGGAAGCTCTCGAGGACGACGTCGGCCCTCCCGCAGAGCGCCTGCGCAAACGCGGCATCCGCCTTCAGGTCGCAGACGACCGACTCGGCTCCGGCCCGAAGCGACGCGTCCCACGCTGGCGCCGTCTCGCGCATCGGGTCGCCGCCCGGCGCCTCGACGTGGACGACGCGCGCGCCGAGCCGGAGGAGCTCCCGGCTCGCGTACGCGCCCGGGAGGTAGCGCGTGAAGTCAATTACGAGGATCCCGGCGAGCGGTTGCCCTTGCCGTTGCACCGGGTGGGAGCGTATCTCTATCCTCGGGCGGTTGACTGACGGTTCAATCGCCGAGGCCCAGGTAGGGAAGCGCAAGCAGCTGCTCGACGCGGCCGTGCGCGTCTTCGCACGCTCCGGCTACCACGGCTCGCGCGTCGGGGACATCGCCGCTGAGGCGGGCGTCGCGCACGGGCTCCTCTACCACTACTTCTCGTCGAAGGACGAGGTGCTGGAGACGATCTTCCGCGAGAACTTCGGGGAGCTCCTCGCGCGCTTCCGCTCGGTCGAGGAGTCGGACGAGCCCGCGGCCGAGAAGCTCGAGGCGATCGCGAAGATCCTCCTGCGCACCTGGCGTAACGATCCCGACCTCGTCACGGTCATGGTCCGAGACGTCGCGCGGAGCCCGCAGCTCCAAGCGCAGGTGGACGACGTACGCGAGGCGTTCGGGATCGTGCAGCGTGTGATCGAGCAGGGCCAGGCGGAGGGAAGCTTCCGTAGTGATCTGGACGCGCGGCTTGCGAGCTGGGTCGTGTACGGCGGCCTCGAGGAGGTGCTCACCGGCTGGGTGCTCGGCCAGCTCCCCGCGGGAGACGAGGAGGTCGCGCGTGCCGAGCAGACGGTGGTCGAGCTGACGCTCGGCGGCCTCAGGGTAGGCTCGGGCTCGTGAAGGTCTTCAACCTCAACGGCGACGAGTGGGATCGCGTCGAGGAGCGCGAGGGCTGGCGGTCGAAGGACGCGTGGGTCGGCGGGAAGATCGGCTCGGAGTTGATCGGCGGCAGCATGTACGAGCTCGAGCCCGGAGACCGGCTCTGGCCGTACCACACGCACCATGCGAACGAGGAGTGGATGATCGTCCTGCGCGGGCGGCCGACACTGAGGACTCCGGAGGGCGAGCAGGAGCTCACCGAAGGCGACGTCGTCGCGTTCCCACGTGGCACAGAGGGCCTGCACCAGGTGCGAAACGGCACGGACGCGCCGATCCGCGTCCTCATGCTCTCGACGCTCATCAAGCCGGATCTCGTCGAGTACCCGGACAGCGGGAAAGTCGGCGCCCGCAGCGTCGCCGGCGACCGGATCCTCCTGAGCCGCCCCGGCCCGATGCTCGACTACTGGGACGGCGAGGGCTAGCTTCGGCCCTGCGCCTCGGCCGCGAGGCCGGTCGTCCCCGGCGAGGCGAGCTCCACCGCCTGTTCGCGGACCGCGAGCACGTTGAAGGCGGCGACCGGCCGCTGGAACCCCTTCAGCATGAACTCGCCGACCGACTCGACCTCGATGTCGTCCTCGACCTCCGCGTGGAGGCGCTGGGTGATGAGGAGCTGTCCGGCGGTCGCCTCGTCCGCAAGCCGCGACGCGAGATTCGTCACTGCCCCGATCGCCGCGTAGTCGGAGCGGCCTTCGAACCCGACCTCGCCGCACGTCGCGTAGCCGAGCGCGATGCCGGCACCGAAGTCGAGGTCGTAGCCGCGCTTCCTCCAGATGGGCATCAGTTCCGCCATCTCCGCGCGCAGCGCACAACCCAGCCGTATCGCCCGCAGCGCGGCGTCGGGAACCTCGATCGGATCGTTGAAGAAGAGCTGGATTCCATCGCCCTCGATGAACCCGACCGTCGCGTCGAACCGCGAGACGAGCTCCCCGATCACGCCGTGGAACTCGCCGAGCACACGCATGAGCTCCTCCGGCTCCACCGCGTCCACGAAGCTCGTCCAACCGCGCAGATCTGCGAAGAACATCGCGACCTGCCGGCGATGGCTGGCGAGGATCGACTCGTCCCCCGACGAGACGATCGCGTCCGCGAGCTGCGGGGAGAGGAACCTGCGCAGGCGCTGGAGCCGCTCGAGCTCCTCGAGCTGCGTCTGCACGCGCTCTTCGAGCGTCCGGTTCAGCTCGAGCAGCTCCGCGGCCTGCGCCTTGATGGTGTCGTGGTAGCGCTTGATCCGGAGCAGCGACCGGATGCGCGTGAGCAGCTCGTCTCGGTCGAACGGCTTCGGGATGAAGTCGTCCGCGCCCGCCTCGATCCCCTTCGTCTTCTCCGAGCCCTCGCTGGCTGTGAGCATGATCACCGGGAGCACCGCCGTCTCCTCCCGTTCGCGGAGCTGCTTGCAGACGGCATAGCCGTCGGGCGGCGGCATCATCACGTCGAGGAGCACGAGATCCGGGCTCGCCGATGCTGCGAGCTCGAGAGCGGCGCGGCCGTCGGTGGCGGAGACAACGTCGTAGCCCTGCGTCTCGAGCACGGCCTCGAGCAGGCGCACGTTCTCGGGGACGTCGTCGACCACGAGGATCCGCGCAGCGTGGTCGCTCACCGACTGCCTGCCTCGCAGTAGCGCCCCACCGTGGCCACGAGGTCCGCGACGTTCACGGGCTTCGAGAGGTAGCCGTCGAAGCCGGCGGCGAGAAAACGCTCGCGGTCGCCGTCCATCGCCTGTGCGGTCAGGGCCAGCACGGGCATGGAGGCGGTCAGCTCGTCGGCACGGAGGCGACCGAGCGCCTCGACCCCGTCGATGTCGGGGAGCTGGATGTCCATGAGCACCAGATCGGGTGAGTGCTCGGTGGACAACTCGACCGCCTGTCCACCGGTCGTCGCCTCGAGCGTGCGGTATCCGGCGGCCTGGAGCACGTCCCGGAAGAGCTTCATGTTCTTCTGGTTGTCCTCGACCACGAGGACCGTCGCGCCGGCCACCGCTAGGCGCTCCTCATGGGCAGGGTGAAGACGAAGGTGCATCCCTTGCCGAGCTCGCTGTCGACCCAGATGCGGCCGCCGTGCAACTCCACCAGCCGCTTCGAGAGCGCGAGGCCGAGACCCGTCCCCTCGCGCTGCTCGATCCCGGCCTCGGTCTGCTGGAACTCCCCGAAGACGCGCTCGCAATCTTCGGCGGCGATGCCAGGCCCGGTGTCGACGACCGAGACGCGCACCTCGCCGTTGACCTGCAGCGCGCGAACGTCGACGGTGCCGCCCGCGGGCGTGAACTTCACGGCGTTCGAGAGCAGGTTGAAGATGACCTGCCTCACTCGCCGCTGGTCGCCGCTGACCAGGCCGACGTCCGTCGGCTCGAGCACGACCCGGACGCCGTCCCTCGTCGCACGCTCCCGCACCATTACGACGCCGCTCTGCAGCGCGTCCTGCAGCGAGAACGGCGAGACGTCGAGCTCGACCTGTCCGGCCTCGACTTTGGAGAGGTCGAGCACGTCGTTGATGAGCGCGAGCAGGTGGTTCCCCGAGGAGAGGATGTCTTCCAGGTACTCCGCCTGCTTCGCGTTCACCTCGCCGACCATCCCTTCGCGGAGGACCTGCGAGAAGCCGATGATCGCGTTCAACGGCGTCCGCAGCTCGTGCGACATGCTGGCGAGGAAGTCCGACTTGTGCTGGCTCGCCGCCTCGAGCTCCTTGTACAGGCGCCGGAGCTCGTCGTTCATCCGGTTCACGTTCGCGGCCAGCGCGCCGAGCTCGTCCCGGTTCGTCACGTCGACGTGCCCGGTGAAGTCGCCTGATGCCGTGGCGGACAGCCGAGCCCCGATTCGCTGGATGGGACCGATGACCGACCACGAGAGGACGAACCCCAGCAACAGCGCGAGCCCGATCGCACCGGCCGCGGCGCCGATGAAGAGGTTCCGGGAGCTCGTGTAGGCACTGTCGTTCTGGGCGATCAGCGCCTCCGCCCTCTCCGTCGTCTTGTGGTCGAGCACGCTGGCGTGCTCTCTGAGGACGGAGACGAAGCCCTCTGCGTCCAGGCGATCAGCGTCCTCGACCTCCCGTCCCGCGCGGCCGGCCGCGACGATCCTCTCCATGACCCTCGACAGGTCCCTGCTCGTCTCGCGGATCTTCCTCAGGTCCTGCTCGTCCTCGGCCGGAGGGACGAACCCAAGCTGTTCGGGGTGCATCGAGGCCTCGAGCGTCTCGAGCACATCTACTGCCGCGAGATCCACGGCCCAGTCACCCGCGTCTCGATCGGCGAACGGGAAGACCTGGCTGAAGTCTCCTGCGACGTTGCCGGTCAGGAGCAGGCGGACGTGCTCGGCGTAGCTTCCGAGCTTGCTGTACGCGGCGGAGCGCCTCTGGAGCTCGCCGAGGGAATCCACCCGCTGGTTCGACTGCCCGAGCAGCCGCACCCCGAGAACGCCGACGGCCACGACCAGCAGCGCAGTCGCCACGAAGGCGACGAGCAGCTTGGTGCGGACCTTCGCCGGCACGCGGCCGACGGCCCGGACGAGCGGGTTGTCGTCCGGGCTCAGGGCGCGCCGCTTCGCGGCGTCGCCCTGCGTCTGGGGCTGGGGCACCGGGCGCTCCATGCTCCGCTCAGGGGCTCAACTCTGCGGTCCCCCCGACCATGTTGGTGATCAGCCAGCGGCCGTCGATCCGCGACACGTCCAGATCGCCCGCCGTGGTCTGCTCCACCTCGCCGGTGCTCACGTCGACGAAGTGGCATTCGAAGTGCAGCGTGCCCCGATCACCGCTGACCGTGACCCGCAGCTTGTACGCCGGGTGGTCCGAGACCCACTCGGTCGAGGGCTTGAATGCCTCTGAGTTCAGCCAGAACTTCTGGATCTGCTGCTTCCCGGTCGCGGTCTTCCCGGGACCGGCGGTGAACGTCGCGTTCTGCGACCACAGGCCCATCATCTGGTCGATGTCCTTCTTCGAAAGGGCCTCGTGAAAGTCTTTCTCGATCTCGCCGATCTGGAACTTGTCGACCTGCTCTTGCAGTTCGCTGTTCACCGAGCTCGAGCCTCCGCACGCCGAGAGTGCGAGGGCGAGGGCTCCGACCGCGACGGCGCCAGCCGTGAGTACGGCTCCGAGCCACAGTCTCCGCAACATTCCGCCTCCTTCGTCCAGCCTGCCTGAACGACCCGTCCCCCCGGGCGCGCGACGATACACGTGGGGAGGGCGTCCGTCTAGGTCTCGAGGAGAACGTCGCATCGCGGCGCGCCCGTGCCAACCGTGCCCGCCGGTGAGTCGACGGGGTGCTGGCACACCCCTGGACGGACGATCACCCCGACCCGAGGCTCATGCCCCGCCTCGCTCGGAGTAGGCGGCGGACCTGTTCCGGAAACGCCCTGACGTCTATCGGCTTTTCGAGGTAGCCGGCGAAGCCGGCGGCTTCCAGGCCATCGGCGGCGTCGGCCAGGCGCAGTGCGCTCAGAGCGACGACCGGTATGCCCGCCGTTCGCGGATCCCGCTTCAGCGCGCGCGCGACGTCCATACCGTGGATGTCCGGGAGCTCCAGGTCGAGGAGGATCACGTCGGGTAGGTGCTCGGCCGCGCGCGAGAGCGCGGCGCGCCCGCTCTCCGCCTCGAGTGTGCGGACCCCGGCGGCGCGGAGCACGTCCCCCGCCAGCTTCCGGTTCCTCTCGTCGTCGTCGACCACGAGCACGCACAGGCGCGCGGGAGACGCTTCGTCGCGCGCCCCTGGAGAAGTCGGCGTCACCGCCGTATTCTCGCTCCATGCCAATCCGGATCGTGCTCGCCGATGACCAGTACCTCGTCCGGGAGGGCATAAGGCGGCTGCTGGAGACGTCGGACGACGTCGAGATCGCAGCCGTCTGCGAGGACCTCGACTCGTTGCTCGCAGCGGTCGACACCGAGAAGCCGGACGTCGTCGTCACCGACATCCGGATGCCACCTGGTGACTCGGACGAAGGAATCCAGGCTGCTGCGCAGTTGCGGGAGTCGCATCCGGGCGTGGGCGTGGTCGTGCTGAGCCAGTACGCGACGCCGGCCTACGCTCTCGCGCTCCTCGACGGCGGGAGCGAGGGCCGCGCGTACCTCCTCAAGGAGCGGGTGAAGGATCTCGGCCAGCTCGTCTCGGCGATCCGCGCGGTCTCGGAGGGCGGCTCGGTGATGGACCCCAAGGTCGTCGATGCCCTCGTGGCGGCGAATGCTCGCGCCGAGGAGTCACCGCTCAACGAGCTGACTCCGCGCGAGCTCGACGTCCTGCGCGAGATGGCCGAGGGGAAGAACAACGCCGCGATCGCCGAGGTGCTCGTCCTCACGGAGCGATCGGTCGAGAAGGTGATCCACTCGATCTTCCTCAAGCTCGGGCTGAGGTGGGAGGAGGCGACCCACAAGCGCGTCAAGGCCGTGGTCCTGTACCTGGCCGAGAGCGGCTAGCGGGCGAGCGGGAGCGAGCCGAGCACGCGTGTGCCCGCGGCGGGCGCCGGCTCGACGGTGAGCCGGCCGCCAAGCGCCTCGACTCGGTCGCGGAGTTGCGCGAGCCTCGCGTTCTCGGCCGGCGCGCTCCAGGAGAGGTCGAACGTGAGGGTCTGCTCGTCGCCTCGCACGGTAATCGCCGCCTTGGCGCCGGCGGCCGAGCTGCTCGAGTGCCTCGAGCCAGGCGAGATAGACGGTCAGGGCGACCTCCGGCGGGTAGCTCGTGCGGCCGGCTGCGTCGACCGAGGCCGGGACGCCGGCGCTCACGGCGGCTGCGCGCAGCGCCGCGCCGAGCCCGCCCACCTCGATCAACGGGGCGCAGATCCGCCCGGCGAGCCGCGCAGCCTCGTCCAGCGCCTGCTGAACGTCGGCGGCCATCTCCTGGATGAGCGCGCGTGTCGCCGCAGGATCGGACTCCACGACGGACTCCGCGAGCTGGAGCTTCACGGCAAGGGCGACCAGGTGCTGCTGCACGCCTCGGTGCAGATCTCGCTCGATCCTGTGGCGCTCCGCATCACCGGCAAGCACGACCCGCTCCCGGGACGCGCGCAGGTCGGCAACCTCGGCTCGCAGCCGCTCGAGCGTCTCCCGCAGCGCTTCCTCCTGACGAGCCTCCAGCGTGATCGACCTCCCGGGTTGCCTTCGAGAGTTGTCCGTCATCGCACCGGCGGCGTCAAGCAGGCCCAGCGGTCACCGGCGGGAGGGCAGCACCCCGCGGCATTCACGTGCTGGCGCCGTAGTCCGCTCCACGAGTCGCGCGTAGCGTCGAGCCGATGTCGAGCTACCCCGTCGAGACAGGAGCGCGTCGCGCGGAGCGACGGGCGAGCGAGGGACCCCTTAACGACAAGGAGGAAAGAGATGACGCACGACACTGCACCTGAAGACAGGCCCAAGCGCACGAGCGAGGCGGACGCTGGCGGCGATCGGGATCGCCGCGGGATTCATGGCGCTCGTTGGCACCGCTCTCGCCACGCCCGGCCTCGGGGTCATCTCCGCGCCCGTGCTTGCGCGCGGGACGATGGGTGAGGGCCAGATCGTCAACAGCAAGTCGGGTATCCACCTGAAGACGAAGGGAACGGTCGACTTCGCGACGCAGCAGATCCGCATCGCCGGTGGCGGCTCGACCGGCTGGCACAGCCATCCGGGGCCAGTGCTCGTCACGGTGAAGTCGGGTGCGTTGCGACTCATCTACGCGAACGACGAGTCGTGTCTCGGCACCGTGTACAAGGCGGGGGAGAGCTTCGTCGATCGCGGTGACGCGGTGGTTCACATCGCCCGCAACGAGTCGCTTCTGAACGAGGTCGAGCTCTGGGCGACGTACCTCGTCCCCGGAGATCCCGGAACCGGCTTCCGGATCGACGCGACTCCCGCTCCGAGCGACTGCTAGGAACAACGGTGCACGTCGGCCGGAGGAGCTCGCGCTTCCTCCGGCCGACCTGTCCGTCGCCGTCCAAGCAGGCGCGGAGAGGTGAGGACTGACCGACTGCGCTCGCCTTGCTGCGAGGCAGATTTGCGTCCATTGTTACTTGCGTGGGGGAGATCGTCGGACGTGACGACGAGCTCGCGGCGATCCACGCGTTCCTCGACGAGGCGCCCCGCGCACCGCGTGCGCTCGTCCTCGAAGGCGAGGCGGGGATCGGCAAGTCGACGCTCTGGCAAGCGGCTGTCGCCGAGGCAGACGGCCGGGCGGCGCGCGTCCTCGTCTCGCGGCCCGCCGAGGCGGAGCAGGGGCTCGCGTTCGCCGGGCTGGGTGACCTGCTCGAGCCTGTGCTCGACGAGGTACTACCGCGCGTACCGCCACCACGGCGAAGAGCGCTCGAGATCGCCCTGCTTGTCGAGGAGGGCTCCCCCGGGGCGGCCGACGCTCGCGCGCTCGCCGTGGCCGTCCGAAGCGCACTCGACGCCCTCGCCGAGGACGGACCGCTGGTCATGGCGGTCGACGACGTCCAGTGGCTCGATCCGCCCTCCGCGGACGCGCTCGCCTTCGCGCTCAGGCGCGTCGACTGCCCGCTCTCCCTGCTCCTTGCGCGCCGCGTGGGCTCCGACGTGCAGCCGGCCGAGCTCGAGCGCGCGCTCGCAGCGGACGCGGTCGAGCGCCTCCCCGTCGGCCCGCTCAGCATGGGTGCGATCCAGGCTGTCCTACGGGAGACGCTCGATCGCGCTTTCCCGCGGCCGACGCTCGTCCGGATCTTCGAAGCGTCTGGCGGCAACCCGTTCTATGCGCTCGAGCTCGCGCGGGCGCTGCGGCTCGACGTCGACCCGACGCAGCCGCTGGCCGTCCCGGAGACGCTCGAGGGTCTCGTCGCTGCGAGGCTCGCCGGCTTGCCGGGGCGGACGCGGGACGCCCTCGCACTCGCGGCCGCGGAAGGGCAGCCGTCGCTCAAGCTTCTCCAGGCGGCAGGTGTCGGCGACGACGTGCTCGAGCCCGGCGTAGAGGCGCAGGTGATCGAGGTGTCGGACGGCGCCGTCCGGTTCACTCATCCTCTGCTCGCCTCCATCCTGTACGCAGGACTCTCCCCCTCGGAGCGCCGTCGCGCACACGCGGTTCTTGGCAACGTCGTCGTCGACGGCCTCGACCGCGCACGGCATCTCGCTCTCGCAGCCGACGGCCCGGAACACGACGTCGTCCGAGCGCTCGACGAGGCCGTGGCGCTCGCACTCGAACGCGGTGCGAGCTCGACCGCTGCGGAGCTGGCGGAGCACGCCGTGCGCCTGACACCGTCGGGCGACCGTCGCGCGGAGCACACGCGAACGATCGCGGCAGGTCGTGCGCACCTCGCCGCCGGCGAGGTGGAGCGTGCGCGCGCGCTTGCGCGGGCACTCGAGGACCTGGATCCCGACGGCGAGTACCGGGTCGACGCACTCGTCTTCCGCTCGGAGATCGAGCTCGGCCGCCTCCGGGACCGAATCGCGCTCAGGCGCGAGGCGCTCGACCAGACGTCCGTTCGCCCCGAGGTCCGGCAGCTACTCGAGCAGAAGCTCGCGCTCGAGACGCGTTTCTTCGAGGGACGCTCGGCGGCCGAGGAGCACGCGCGCGCCGCGCTCGAGCTTGCTGAGTCGCTCGGAGACGATGCCGTCCGAGCCGTCTCGCTCTCCGTGCTCGCACTCTTCCGCTTCATCGGCGGCGAGCCGGACGCCCGCGCGCTGGCGGAGGAGGCGTTGTCGCTCGCTCGCGCGGCCCCCGACGACGCACGGTTCGTGGACACCGCTTTCTGCCTCGCGCACATGCTCGTCTGGACCGGGGAGGCGGACGAGGCTCGAGCGCTGCTCGCCGAGCTCGAGCGCACGTGGGGCGAGCGCGACGAGCGAGTGAGCGCGCAGGTCTCGTGGTTCCTCTCGCTCGTCGAGCTGTGGGCGGGCAGGCTCGACCTCGCCGGCCGTCACGCCGAGCGCGCTAAGGCGCTCCACAGCCTGTATGGGCGCGGCGAGGACGAGGATCCGCACAACTACCTCCCCGTCGCGCTGGTGGCCGCGTACCGTGGCGACGTCGAGCTCGCGCGCGACCTCGCAGGGACGGGACGGGCACTCGCGCAGGTGCACGAGGCGCTGCTCCCAGGCCTCTCGGCCGTTCCGGGCCTGGCCGCATCCTGGACGGGCGACTCGGAGGCCGCCGTCGGCCACTTCGGCGACGCGGACGGTGTCGCCGACGCGGCGGGCTGGGTCGAGCCCGCGATCCACTGGTGGCGCGCGGAGCAGATCGAGGCGCTGCTCGAGCTCGGTCGGCTCGACGAGGCGACGACGATTCTCAACGGCTGGGAGGCGGCTGCCTCGCGACTGGAGCGGCGCCGGACGCTCGCGCAGGCAACGCGTTGTCGCGGGCTCGCGGCGGCTTCGCGCGGCGACATCGACGAGGCCCGGGCGCGGCTCGGGGAGGCAGCAGCGGCGCACGGCTCGGTCGGTGATCGGCTGGGGCGAGCGCGGGCGTTGCTCGCGCTGGGTGCCGTCTGCCGCCGCGCGCGGCAGAAGCGCACGGCCCGAGATGCGATCGCGGAAGCGCTTGCGATCTTCGAGGAGTGCGGGGCGTCGCTGTTCGCGGAGAAAGCGCGCGCCGAGCTCGGCCGCATCGGCGGGCGCACGCGCGAGGAGGGCCTGACCCCGGCGGAGCAGCGCGTCGCGGCGCTGGTCGCCGAGGGCCGCACGAACCGCGAGGTGGCGGCTGCGCTCGTCCTCGGTGAGCGGACGGTCGAGACGCACCTCACGCACATCTACGCCAAGCTCGGCATCCGCTCCCGCACCGAGCTCGCGCGCCTGTACGAGCCGGCTAAATAGCCGGGAGCAAAGTTCCGTGGTTCCCGCGATTTCAAGCCGGGACGCGCGGCGTAGGTTCGAGCGCGTGCCGAGCTACCTCGTCGAGACGTACCTTGCGCGCGGCGCCCGTGGGGAGCGCGACGCGCGCGAGGGACGAGCCCGCTCGGCCGCAGCGGAGCTGACCCGGGAGGGGACGCGGGTCGGCTTCGACGGATCGATCCATGTCCCCGAGGACGAGCTCTGCTTCTTCGCGTTCGAGGCGCCGTCGGGCCGCGAGGCCGCAGTGGCGGCGCACCGGGCCGGTCTGAAGCCGCTTCGGGTCGTCGAGGCGATCTCGTCCGGACGAGAGACGTAGGGAAAGGAGCGGGGAATGCATCGGAAGTCGAAGACGACGCTCGCGCTGTTCGCGGGCGCCATGCTTGCGACGGTCGGGGTCATCCTCCTCGGTGGCGGGCAGACGACTGCAGTCGCAGGGCCGCCCGAGGACGCTGTCCTCGACTGGAACCTGAACGCGCTCGACGCGTTCTTCAACCCGACGACCGCGACGACGCGTCCCGGGGCTGGGAACGCGCCGAATGTCGTGGCGGTGCAAATTGCCCTGGTGCAGGGTGCGGTCTACGACGCCGTCAACATGATCGACGGCGGCCACGAGCCGTACCTGGACGGTCTCCCGTCGGCCCCGGTATCGGCGTCGAAGCCGGCCGCCGTCGCGACGGCCGCGCACCATGTCCTCGTCGGCCTCGGGATCGCGCCCGTGCCGCCGTTGCCGGCGGCGACGCAGGCGTGGCTCAACACCGAGTACACGGCTGCGCTCGGTGCCATCCCGAACAGCCAGGCGAAAACGGACGGCATCGCGGCCGGTGCCGCAGCTGCCTCGGCGATGCTCGCCGAGCGGACCAGCGACGGCCGCTACGTGACGTTCTCGTTCACGTGCAGCGAGGACGACGGGGAGTGGCGACCGGCGAACTCCCTCGTCTGCTTCACTCCTCCTACTCCGGGCACCAGCGACCCGAACGCGTGGGTCGCGAAGGTGAGGCCGTTCACCCTGAACAGCGCGTCGCAGTTCCGGACCAAGGGACCGGCGGAGCTGGGGAGCAATCAGTACGCGAAGGAATACGCCGAGGTGAAGCGGCTCGGCGGGAACGGCACGACGACGCCGAGCGAGCGGACGCCGGAGCAGCTCGAGGTGGCGCAGTTCTTCACCTCCAACCCGCTGCCGACGTACAGCCGCATGCTCCGCGGGCTCGCACAGTCCGAGGGGCTGACGCTGGTGCAGCAGGCGCGCCTCTTCGCGCTGGTGAACCTGTCCGTCGCGGACGCGGCCATCAATACCTGGGACGACAAGGTGTTCTTTAGCAATTGGCGGCCGATCACGGCCATCCGACTCGGTGACTCCGACGGCGACCCGAAGACGGTCGGGGATGGGAACTGGACGCCGTTCGCCGGGACGCCGCCCTACCCGGACCAGTCCTCCGGCTACAACTGCATTACGGCTGCGGTCATGCATTCCGCCAAGTCGTTCTTCAACGGGAACAGGATGGACTTCGACCTGACGGCCACGATCACGGTCGGGGTTCCGCAGCCGACCACGATGACGCGGCACTACAAGCACTTCACGGACGTCATCGACAACACGATCGACGCTCGCGTCTTGCAGGGCATCCACTTCCGGAGCTCGGACGAGGGCGGGGCCTGGATCGGGAGGAACGTCGCCCACTGGGTCGAGCAGAACTACCTCCGGCCGGTGCACTAGAGCGCCGACCGACAGACAGGCACGACGAACGGGCCGCGGAAGACCGCGGCCCGTTCCGTTACCGGAAGGCGTTCTCGCCGGTCAGCGCCTGGCCGACGACGAGCGTGTGCACCTCGTGCGTCCCCTCGTACGTCAGCACCGACTCGAGGTTGTTCACGTGCCGGATGACCGGGTACTCGAGCGTGACGCCGTTCGCGCCCAGGATCGTGCGGGCGCTGCGGGCGACCTCGAGGGCGCCGCGGACGTTGCCGAGCTTCCCGAGGCTCACGTGCTCCGGCCGCAATGTGCCCTGGTCCTTCATGCGGCCGAGGTGGAGGGCGACGAGGAGACCGCGGTTCAGCTCGAGCGCCATCTCCGCGAGCTTCTCCTGCGTGAGCTGGTAGCCCGCGATCGGCTTGCCGAACACGATCCGCTCCTTCGCGTACTCGAGCGCCGCCTCGAAGCAGGCCCGACCGGAGCCGACCGCGCCCCAGACGATCCCGAAGCGCGCCTCGTTCAAGCATGAGAGCGGGCCGCGCAGCGTCGTCGCCCCTGGGAGGACGTTCTCGTCCGGCACGCGGACGTCCTGCAGGACGAGCTCGGAGGTGACCGACGCGCGGAGCGAGAGCTTCTTGTGGATCTCCGGCGCCGCGAAGCCGGGCATGTCCTTCTCGACGAGGAAGCCGCGGATCGCGCCGTCGTCCGTTCTTGCCCAGACCACGGCCACGTCCGCGATCGTCCCGTTCGTGATCCACATCTTCGCGCCGTTCAGGACCCAGTCCGAGCCGTCGCGCCGTGCGTGCGTCCGCATGGAGCCCGGGTCGGAGCCGGCGTCGGGCTCGGTCAGCCCGAAGCAGCCGATCACCTCACCAGCGTGCATCGGGGGTAGCCAGCGCTCCTTCTGCTCCTCGGAGCCGAACTTCCAGATCGGGAACATCGCGAGCGACCCCTGGACCGAGACGGCGCTTCGCACTCCCGCATCCCCGGCCTCGAGCTCCATGCACGTGATCCCGTACGCGACCGAGCTCGCGCCGGGTAGCCCGTAGCCCTCGAGGTGCATCCCGAGGAGGCCCAGCTTCGCGAGCTCGGCGAACAGCTCGCGTGGGAAATAGCCCTTCTCGAACCAGTCGCCGACGTCATCGAGGACGTTCTCCTTGACGAACTGCCGCACGGTGTCGCGGATCGCCCGCTCCTCGTCGTCGAGGAGCGCGTCCAGGTCGAGGTAGTCGAGTGGATCGAGGGCCGTGCGCTCCGAGGTCGTCGCCACGACCACATCCTACGAGACGCGGAGGCTCGGCCCGGCGGCTTGACCGTGTTCCCGGGCGGGGCGTACACTTCGATTGACTGACTAGTCAATCGAACGAGGAGAGGGCATGACAGCGATGGAGACCGGCGTTGCCGGCGGCGTCTCGTTCGCGCTGACGGCCGAGCAGCGCGAGCTCCGGGCGCTCGCGCGGGAGTTCGCGGAGAAGGAGATCCGCCCGAAGGCGGCCGAGTACGACGAGCACCAGACCCACCCGGCCGACGTCATCGCGAAAGCTCATGAGCTGGGGCTGATGAACCTGCACGTCCCGGAGTCGCTCGGCGGGCCCGAGCTGTCCGCTTTCGACGGGATGCTCGTCGGCGAGGAGCTCTCGTGGGGGTGCTCGGGCATCGGCACGTCGATCAGCGCGAACGGCCTCGGCGCCGCGCCGGTCCTCATCTCCGGCACGGACGAGCAGAAGGCCGAGTGGCTGCCGCGGCTCCTCGAGGAGCCGATCCTGTGCTCGTTCGGCCTCACCGAGCCCGATGCGGGCTCCGACGTCGCACGCATGAAGTCGACAGCCGTGCGGCGCGGTGACGAGTACGTCCTGAACGGCTCGAAGACGTTCATCACGAACGCCGGCCAGGCAGCATGGACGGTCGTCTTCGCGAAGACGGACCCGGACAAGGGGCACCGAGGCATCTCGGCCTTCGTCGTGCCGATGGACGCGCCGGGCGTCCAGATCGAGAAGCACCTGGTCAAGATGGGGCAGCGCGCGACGGACACGTCCGCGTTCGCGCTCACCGACGTCGTCGTGCCGGCGGGGAACCGGCTCGGGGAGGAGGGCGAGGGGTTCAAGATCGCGATGAAGACGCTCGATTTCACCCGCCCCGGCACCGCCGCTGGAGCGGTCGGCGTCGCGCAAGCCGCGTTCGAGCTCGCGGTCGAGTACGCGAAGGAGCGCGTCACCTTCGATGTGCCGATCGCGATGCACCAGGGCGTCAACTTCCTGATCGCGGACATGGCCACGGAGATCGAGGCCGCGCGGTTGCTCGTCTGGCAGTCGGCCTGGCTCCACGACCAGGGCAAGCGCGCGACGCTCGAGTCCTCACACGCGAAGCGCTTCTCCGCGGACACGGCCATGAAGGTCACGACCGACGCGGTACAGGTCTTCGGCGGCTACGGCTACATCAAGGAGTACCCGGTCGAGAAGCTCATGCGCGACGCGAAGCTGTTCCAGATCTACGAAGGCACGTCGCAGATCCAGCGGCTCGTGATCGCGAAGGAGATCTTCCTGCCGCGCGACTAGGACTTGCCCAGCTCGCGCTGGAACGACGGGAGGAAGCTCGGGGAGAAGCGCGCGTCGCCGATCCAGGCGGCCGTGCGTGCCGCCTCCGCCTCGATCGCGGCGACGGCCTCCGAGCCGACGTCCTCGAGCAGCCTGAACGCGATCTCGCCGTCACGGCGTTGCGACCAGCCGCCCACGACGCGCCCGTCCCACCAGACGGTCGGCCCGGCGTTGCCGTTCGTGTCGAAGAGCATGCGCTCGTACGGGCCGAGGTAGAAGCCGCGCTCCTTCCAGCCCATCGTCGTCGGGTCGAGCGTGGGCAACAGCGCAGCTGACGGCTCGGGAGCCTCGATCGGGTCGAGATCGTCCGCGAGCACATAGCCTTGCGCTCCGTCGAGGTCGACCTCGGCATGTGGGAACGCCGCGAGCGCTGCGCGCGTCTCCCGCGCCGTCCAGCCCGTCCACCAGCGCAGGTCCGTCTCGGTCCCGGGCCCGAACGCGCCGAGCCAGCGCTCGAGAAGCTGCGCCTGGGCGGACGCGGTCTCCAGCGGGTCGATCTCGGCGCCGAGCCACGCGGAGGTCGGCACCCACCGGTACTGGCCGTTGACCCACGTCGTGCGCGGTCGGCCCCGGACGATGCGCCGCTCCATCGCGAGCTGCGGCAGGATCCGCGAGCCGGCGCTCTGCGTGATCTCCCATCGCCCCGTGCCGGCGCGAATGCGCTTCCCGAGTGCCGGGACTGCCTTCGTCAGGTCGGACGTGAACGCCTCCCCGCGGGCTTCGAGCTCGCGCAGCGCCGCCGCCATCGCGCGGCGGAGCCAGGCGGCGGGCTGCTTGGAGAGCTCGCTGACGAGGATCATCTGCTCGAGCCGCTTGCGCTCGCGGGCGGCGACCGCGCGCGTGGCAGCGGCCTCGACGACCGGCACGAGCTCGCGCGGCACGACGAAGAGCGTCCGGCGCATCCCGAGCATTCGGACGAGCGTCCGCTCCTCGTACAGCTCGCGCTCGATGTCCGCCTGCGTGAGACCGGAAGTTCGCGCTTGCACGGACAGGAACACGGTGGCGGGGTCCGGTGGAGTGGAGGACGACGAGGCTGCGGGCCGCCTCGAGCGCGCTCACCACAGGAACGGAGAGCCGGTGTCGCAGCGCGAGCCGGGCCCGCCGCTCCTCGACCGAGATCGCGCGCACGGCGCGACTTCTATCACTCCCGCTTGACTTACATACTGCGGGTATTAGAGTACCGACGGTATGGCAGTGCGGATGAGCCGGAACGAGCGCAAGGAGCGGACGCGCACCGATCTTCTCGCCGCCGCGCGACGTGTGTTCCTCGAGCGCGGCTTCCACCGTGCGAGCCTCGACGAGATCGCCATGGAGGCTGGCTACACCAAGGGCGCGGTGTACTCCAACTTCGTCGACAAAGACGCCCTCTTCCTCGCCGTGCTCGACGCGCACTACGAGCGGCGAATCGACGAGTACACGGAGATCATGCTCGAGGGGGAGTCCTTCGACGACGCGGCGCGTGAGCTCGCCCGCTTCATGGCCGAGACGGACGTGAGCGAGCCGCGTTGGCTGCCGCTCGTGTCGGAGTTCATGGCGCACGCGGCCCGTCACGACGACGCGCGCCGCGCGTACAACGCGACGCGTCGACGGTTCCTGGAGGCAATCGCGCGGATCATCGAGGCTACGAAGGAGCGCTACGGCGTCACGTACGTCGCCGAGCCCCTGGACATCGCGCGCGCGTCCTCCGTCCTCATCCGCGGTTTCAGTGCCGAGCGCCAGCTCGATCCCGAGGCCGTGCCTCCGGAGCTCTTCGTCGAGCTCCATACCGCCTTCCTCCGCGGCCTCATCACCGAAGGGAGTACCAAATGACCGCCGCCGTCGCTACCGACCTCCTCGCCCCTCCCGCGTTAGAAGCCCACGCGCTCGAGCTCCTCGAGCGCGACCGCTGGACGCGCGAGCGCCTGCTCGAGCTCCAGCGCGCTCGGCTGCGCGGCCTCGTCGAGCACGTCCTCGAGACCTCCGAGTACTACCGCGAGGCGCTGGGCCCGGACGCCGCGGACGCCGAGCTCTCCGAGCTGCCGACGCTGCCGAAGTCGGTGCTGATGGAGCAGTACGACCGCATCGTCACCGACCCGCGCCTGCGCCGCCACGAGCTCGAGTCGTTCCTGGACGCGGCCGACGCGGGACAGCTCTACCACGGCGAATATCGGCTCTTCAGCACCTCGGGAACGAGCGGCGTCCCGGGGCTTTTCGCGTACTCGCAGAACGAGTTCGCCCATTGGGCTGCGGTCTTCCTGAGAGGCTTCATCCGCCTCGGCGTGACTGCAAAGACACGGCTCGCGGGAATCGGCGCACCGAGCTCGCTGCATCTCTCACGCCAGATCGCCGGCGCCCTCCTAGCGGGGCGCGCGGGTGCGCCGGGCCTCGCGGTGACGATGCCGACTGAGGCGCTCATCGACGCCCTCGCGGCTTACCGGCCTGAGGTGCTCGTCGGCTACCCGAGTGTCATCGCCGCGCTGGCCGAGGAGCAACTCGACGGCCGGTTCGACATCGCGCCGCGGGTCGTCGTGACGGCGTCGGAGGTGCTGACCGAGGACGCGGCAAGGACGATCGAGTCGGCCTGGGGGTCGGAGCCGGTGAACATGTACGCGTCCACGGAGCTGGGCGTGATCGGTATCGGGTCGCTCGACCGCGTCGGCATGCACGTCTGCGAGGAGGGCATCGTCGAGATCGTCGACGAGCAAGGAAAGCCAGTTCCGGCGGGCGTGCCGGGCAGCAAGGTGCTGCTCACGAACTTCGTCAACGCCGCGCAACCGCTCATCCGGTACGAGCTCACCGACTCGGTCGTCCTCGCGAACGGCCCGGACCCGAGCGGCCGGCCGTACGATCGAATCGCGCTCGTCGACGGCCGTAGCGACGACATCCTGACGCTTCCCGCTGTCGGCGGCGGAGAGGTCCGGGTGCATCCGTTCCGCCTGCGCTCGCCCTTCGTCCGGCTGCCGCAGGTGCGCCAGTACCAGATCGTCCAGCGAGCGGACGGGCTGCTGGTCCGGATCGTCCCGAGGGACATCGCGGCCGCCGACCTGCCCGAGCAAGCCCGGACGGTGGTCGAGTCAGCGCTCGACGAGGCTGGCGTCGCGGTGCCCGTCAACGTGAGCGTCGTCGGCGAGATCGAGCGCGATCCGGGTCACGCCGCCAAGGTGAAGCTCGTCGTGTCGGAGGTCGCCGCGCCCGCGTAGGATCCCGCCCGTGTCGATCGAGATCGACCTCAGCGGGCGCGTCGCGCTCGTCACGGGCGGTTCGAGGGGGCTCGGGCGTGCGGACGCGCTCACGCTCGCTCGCGCGGGCGCCGACGTCGTCGTGGCCGACATCCTGGTGGAGTCGGAGCTGTCCGAGGAGACGGACCAGTGGGGATCGCTCGCAACGGTCGCCCGCGCTCAGGGCCTCGTGCACACGGAGTCGACGGCGGACGAGATCCGGGGGATGGGGCGCCGTTCGCTCGCGCTCAAGTGCGACGTGACGGACCGCGAGCAGGTCGCGGCCGCGGTCGAGAGGACGGTCGAGGAGCTCGGATCGGTCGACATCCTCGTGAACAACGCGGCCACGCTCGACCACGTCGGCCAGTTCCACCACCAGAGCCCCGAGCTCTGGGAGCGCGACCTGCGCGTGAATCTCACCGGCTCGTTCAACTGCGCGCAGGCGGTGTGGCCGCACATGAAGGAGCGGCGGCTGGGGCCGGATCGTCAACATGGCGTCGGTCGCCGGGACGCTCGGCGGCTTCGGACAGGCGAGCTACTCGACGACCAAGGCGGGCGTCCTCGGGCTGACGCGCACGCTGGCGATGGAGGGCGGTCGGCATGGGATCACCTGCAACGCGATCGTCCCGGGTGTCATCGGTACGGAGGCCTTCAACATGGCGAACCCGGTGATGAACGAGCGCATCGTGGCGCGGACGGTGCTCAAGCGTCCCGGTGAGCCGGAGGACATCGCGAACGCGATCACGTTCCTCTGCTCCGACCTCGCCGGCTACATCACCGGCGTCGGCCTCTACGTGTCGGGCGGCGTCGAGCTCTTCGTCTTCTGAGCCGCGTCCGCCGGGGCACCCCAGCCCACCACCGAAGCTCGTGCAGGGAGGGCCGCTAGAATCCGCTGCTCGATGCGGGCGGAATCACCCTTGTACTCGCCCCGCGCGCGTCGACAGGATCGGAGCCGGTCGGCGCTCGCGACGTTCCTCATCGGAGCGAGCGTCGTCGTGGTCCTCGGGCTGCTTGTCGGGCTCGCGTTCGCAGGCTCGCGGCAGGAGCTCGCGTCGGGGACCTATGTCGCCGGCATGGACGTCGGTGGTCTCACGAAGCGGCAGGCGGTCGCGCACCTCGAGCAGGCGTTCGCCAAGGTCAGCGCCGACCCGGTGACGTTCGCCGCCGGCGACGAGACGTTCTCGTACGCGGCGAACCAGCTCGGCGTCGAGCCCGACTGGCGCGCGGCCGTCGCGGCGGCTTCGCAGGCGGGCGACGGCTTCGGCCCGATCCGCGGGTTCCGGCGGCTCCACACGCGCTTCTTCGGAGCCGAGATCCTCCCGCGCGTCGGGGCCTCCGACGCTGCGCTCGAGTACGCCCTCGACGGCGTCGCGGCGAACGTCGACCGGGCGCCTCGGAACGCGGCTCTCGTCCGTCGCGGGCTCCACATCCGGAGCGTTCCCGACGTGGCGGGGCGTCGTCTCGAGCGCGAGGCGGCGGCCCGAACGGTCGTCAGGTCGCTCAGCTCTCTGGAGCGTGTCGGTGGCTCCGTCACGCTTCCCGTCGCGGACGCGTCGCCGGCGGTGACTGAGGCGATGCTCGCCCCCGTCGCTCGGCGGGCGCGCGTGGCGCTGTCGGCGCCCGTCGTCCTCGAGGGGACGGCGCGGCGATGGCGCCTCCGTCCGCGACGTATCGCTGGACTGCTCACGCTTCCTGCCAACGGCTCGAAGCGGCTCTCCATCTCCGGCGCTCGCGCGACTGCGTACTTCCGCGCGCTCGATCAGATCGTGGGGAGCGCGCCGATCGACGCCCGCTTCGAAGCCTCGGGCGACGGCATCCAGGTGCTGCCGTCGAGGATCGGCACCGAGCTCGACGTCGCGAAGACCGCGCGTGGGCTGCTCCGTGCGGCGACGTCGCGCACGAGCCGCGTCGCCCCGGTCGTCATCGCGCGAGCGCTCCCGCAGCGCACGACGAAGGAAGCCCTTGCCATGGGCATCGATCGCCGGATGGCTGCGTACAAGACCTACAACTCGGGCACGTGGGACCGGATCACGAACCTCCGGCTCGGCGTGACCGCGCTCGACGACACGCTCGTCCCTCCGGGGGGAACGTTCTCGCTCAACGACGCGATTGGCGAGCGGACGGAGGCGCGCGGGTTCCGCTCGGCGCCCGTGATCATCGGCACGCGCTTCGAGGAGGAGGTCGGCGGCGGCACGTCGCAGGTCGCGACGACGGTCTTCAATGCCGCCTGGGAGGCGGGCCTGCGCATAACGGAGCGCAACCCGCACTCGCTCTACATCGACCGCTACCAGCTCGGCCGGGACGCGACGGTGTACTGGCCGTCGCTCGACCTCAAGTTCGTCAACGACACGAAGACGTGGATCGTCGTCAAGGGCATCGTCGAGACGGACGGGATCACCGTGGCCATCTACGGCGGGGAGGAGCGCCGGGTGGAGAGCTCGGACGGGACGATGGAGATCGCAGGAACGCCACCCGTAAGGCGGGTCAAGGACCCGACCCTCACGATGGGTACGACGGTCATCGACGAGTCCGGAACGTCGCCGAGCCGGACCTCGGTCACCCGGACGGTGTACGGCGAGGACGGAAAGCTCCTGCGAGAGGAGACATGGAACACGTCCTACCGCGGCGAGACGCGCGTCGTCCGGATCGGTACGAAGCCGAAGGAGAAGCCGAAGCAGCCACCCCCGGCGCCGCCGGAACCAGGCCCGAAGCCGCCGCCTGGCGACGTCACGCCGTCCCCGACTCTGCCGTAGCGACCGCCTCGGCGAGCCACGCGGGCACGCGCACCGGGCGGTACGTCTCCCGATCCACGGTCGCATGTCTCGTGAAGCCGTCCGCGACGAGCTCACCGTCCCGCTCGACGCGGTACTCGTACCGAAAGCGGGCGCCGCGGAGCTCGGCACACCTCGTCCCGACCGTGAGCTGGTCGGCGAAGTACGCCGCGCGGTGGTAGCGGACATGCGCCTCGGTGGTGAGCGCCTCGAGCCCGCGTTCGCGGATCGCCCGGTAGCCACCGGCGTACGCGTCGAGGTACGCGACGCGGGCGACCTCGAACCAGACGAGGAACGAGGCGTGGTGCGCGATGCCTTGCGCATCCGTCTCCGCGAATCGGACCTGCACCTCCGTCGAGAACGCGAACCCGTCCATCGGCCGAACCCTAGAATCGCCGCGTGCCAGCTGCGCGGCTAGCCGCTCTCGTCCGCGAGCGCCAGCCGTGCGTCGTCCTCACGGGAGCGGGGATCTCGACCGAGAGCGGGATCCCGGACTTCCGCTCGCCGACCGGGATCTGGGCCGAGGTCGACCCGTTCGAGGTCGCATCCATCGATGCTTTCCGCCGCGATCCCGAGCGCGTCTGGGACTTCTACCGGCGGCGAATCGGGCTGCTCCTCGAGGCGGAGCCGAACGCGGGCCATCGAGCGATCGCGGAGCTCGAGGAGCGCGGGCTCGTGCGTGCGGTCGTCACCCAGAACATCGACACGCTGCACTCGCGGGCCGGCAGCCGCGAGGTGGTCGAGATGCACGGATCGATCCGGTCGGCGGTGTGCCCTCATTGCTACTGGACGGAGGACGCCGACGGCGTGCTCGCCCAGCTCGCCGAGCACTCGACCCCGCTCTGCAGTCACTGCGGCGAGGTGCTGAAGCCGGGAGTGACGCTCTTCGGCGAGCTTCTTCCGCCGGGCGCTCTCGAGCGGGCGACGGAGTTCGCGCGCGGAGCTGGGCTCCTGCTCGTCGTCGGCTCGACGCTCGAGGTGTGGCCGGTCGCGGGGCTCCCGCTCGAGGCGCGCGCGTTCGCGATCGTGAACCGCGGGCCGACGGCACTCGACGGCGGGGCGCTCCTGAAGATCGACGCGCCGGCGGGGGAGACGCTGGGGGCCGTGCTCGCCGCACTCTGAACGCCGCCCGCCGAAGCTGCTATGACTCTCCCATGGCCGAGACGACTACCAGCACGCGCCGCAAGACAGGCGCCAAGAGTCAGGACAAGGACTTCGTGAGCAGGCTCGCGGACGCGGGCGAGGAGGCGCTGCAGCGGCTCACCGACATCCCCGGCGGGCAGAGGGCGGTGACCGCGTTCAACGACCTTCGCGCCCGCGTGGACGAGCTGAGCAAGAAGGTGCGCGGGATCGACGCGCTGGAAGCACGCGTGAAGGAGCTCGAGAGGGAGGTCGCCGCGCTGAAGAAGGCGAAGGCGCCCGCCCGCCGTACGACCACGCGCAAGCCGAAGCCGCCCCCCGCCTAGGCCACCGGACTCCGCGGGCGCTGAGGTCAGACGGCGCGCGGCACCCGCAGCCGGAGCGCATGCGGGACGACCTCGAAGCGCGCAGGCGTCGTCCCCGGCTGTTCGCCGTCGAGCTCGATCGGGAGCGGCTCGTCGGCGTCGAGCGTGACGACGCGCCCGCGCAACACCTCGAGCCGTGGATGTGGAAGGTGCTTCCCGCGGTAGGACTTCGGCAGCGTGAAGAGGAGGTCACGCTTCGTGACGTCCCCGATCACGAGGACGTCGAAGAGGCCGTCGTCGGGCTCGGCTTCCGGCAGCATCATCATCCCGCCCCCGAGGTAGCGGCCGTTCGCGACGAGCGCGTCGATGATCCTCCCGGCGCGCGTCTCGTCGTCCACGGTCACGCGCATCTCCCCCGTCTGCCAGCGGGCGAACACGGCGAACGTCGACCAGTAGTAGGAGACCTTCCCGCCGAGCGCCTTCGACGTCTCGTTCGCGCGCTTCGCGATCGCGCCGCTGATCCCCGCGCTCGCGACGTTCGCGAAGTGGGAGCGACCCTCCTCGCCGGCCCAGGTCCGGTACGTGACGAGGCCGAGGTCGATCGTGCGGACATCTCCCGAAAGCGCCACCTCGACCGCCTGCTCGAGGTCGCGCGGGATGCCGTACGTCCGCACGAAGTCCCAGCCCGTGCCGCGCGCGAGGACTGCGAGCTCGACGCCGTCTGCCCCTGCGACACCGTTGACGACCTCGTTCACGGAGCCGTCCCCGCCCACGACGACGAGCTGCTCCGCTCCCCTCGCGATTGCGTCGCGCGCGAGCGCGGTCAGGTGCCCGGGCTCCTCGGAGACGAGCGCGTCCCCGGCGAGCCCGAGCGCCGCCGCGCGGTGCGCGAGCTCCGGCCACCGCTTGCCGGTCGAGCCACCAGCGGAGGCGGGGTTGACGAGGAAGACCGTGCGGGGCGCGCTAATGGCCGTCGTCGGCGGCCGTGGCGGTCTCGAGCGCGATCCGTGTCATGCGGTCGACTGCGGCGCGCAGCTCGTCGTCGGAGATCCTGACGAACTCGCCCTCGACCACGATGTCGCTGACGGTCAGGAGGCAACCGCCGTGCACTCCTCGCAGAGCCGCGACCGTGAAGAGCGCCGAGGCTTCCATCTCGACGGCGAGGATCCCGCGCTTCGACCAGCGCTCGTACTGGCCGTCGTCGGGGTTGTAGAAGAGGTCGCTCGAGACGATCGGCCCGACCCTGAGTGTTTGCTCGGAGTGCTTCGCGACGTGCACTGCCTCGTGGATGAGCTCCCAGCTCGCGGTCGGGCAGTGCGGCTCGCCGCCCACGAGATGGGACGCGGTCGCGTCAGCCGGCACGGCGGACAGCGCCACGATCAGGTCGCCGAGCGCGTGGTCCGGCTGCAGCCCGCCGCAGGTACCGACGCGCAGGAGCCGCGTCACGCCCAGCTGGATCAGCTCCTCGAAGACGATCGTCGCGCCCGGACAGCCCATACCTGTGCCCTGGACGGACACGCGCTTGCCCTCCCAGTTGCCCGTGTACCCGAGCAGCCCTCGCTCCTCGTTCACCTGCACGACGTCCGTCAGGAAGGTCTCCGCGATGTACTTCGCGCGAAGCGGGTCGCCGGGCAGAAGGCATGCGTCCGCGTAGTCGCCCGGGCTCGCGCGGAGGTGGATCGGCATGCGCGGAACCCTACGGGGTTTCCCACGCACGGGACCGTCGAAGCGAGCGGCTCTAGAGTCTTCCGGTCGTGGTGGGGAAAGTCATCGAGCCCTCGCGGGAGCAGATCCTCCGTTTCTGCGCGGACGATCCGATCGAGCGCGTGTTCCTCGAGGACATGGCGCGGCGCGGCATCGGTCGCTTTGCCGCCGTGGCGACCCGCGGCACGCTCGACGGCGTCTGCCACGTCGGGGTCAACGCGGTGCCGTCCGGAGCCGGCTGCGGCGCGTTCGCACGCGAGGTCGCGCGGGCCTCGCCGCGCATGTTGATCGGCGAGTCGAATGCCGTGTCGGAGCTCTGGAGCGCGGTGCGCTCGCGCCTTCCGCGGCCCCGCGAGAACCGCCCGGGCCAGCCGGTCTTCGTCATCCGCGACGCCCCGGCGGCCGGGAGCACCGGTCTGCGCCCGGCGACGTCCGACGACCTCGACTTGCTCGTGCCCGCGTGCGCGGCCGCGCACGAGCAGGAGATCGGCGTCGACCCGCTGCGCCGCGACCGCGAGGGCTTCCGCTGGCGCACGCGCAGCCAGATCGAGGAGGGGCGCTCCTGGCTCTGGGTCGAGGACGGCGTGATCCTGTTCAAGGCCGAGGCCTCGGCGTGGACGCCGTCGGCGGTGCAGCTCCAGCAGGTGTGGGTCGATCCCGCCGCGAGGAGGCAGGGCAACGGCGCCCGCGGGCTCCGGGACCTCTGCCGCCTGCTGCTCGAGGGAACTCCGGCCGTCTGCCTCTTCGTGCGGGCCGACAACGCCGCCGCCATCCGGCTGTACGAGACGGTCGGGATGGAGCACGTGCTCGACTACCGCTCCGTGTTGCTCTAGTCGTGCGCGAGCTGCTCCTTGTCCGGCACGCCTTCGCCGCCTCGAACCGCGACGGGATCGCGACGTCGGACGCACCGGGCGCCGGCCTCACGGCGGAGGGACGCGAGCAGGCCTACCGCCTGCGAGACGAGCTCGCGGGGGAGGAGATCGATCTCGGCCTCTCGACAGGCTTCGCGCGGACGCTCGAGACGCTGGAGCTCGTGCTCGAGAGTCGCGACGTCCCTCGCCTCGTCCTGCCCGAGCTCGGCGAGATCGGGTTCGGCGAGTTCGGCGGCGGACTGCTCGAGACCTACCGGACGTGGGCGGCGGGCGAGTCGCCGTCGGTTCCCGCTCCCGGGGGAGGTGAGAGTAGAGCCGAGGTCGCCGCGCGCTTCGCGCGAGGGGCACGGCTGCTTCTCGAGCGCGCGGAGGAGCGGGTGCTCGTCGTCACGCACGCGCTCGCGATCCGCTACCTCTTCGACGCCGTCGACGGGCTCGTGCCCGCTGCGCGGATGGCCGCCGTCGAGCACGCCGTCCCGTATCGGATGAGCGCAGCCGAGCTTGGCGCCGCCGCTAACCTGCTCGAGCAATGGAGCGGAGCACCGACCTTCAGGGACCCCGCGGTGGAGGGTCGCGCGCGGCCGTGAGCGGGTCGAAGCGCCTTCACAGGGCTCTCGCCCTCGCGGCTCTCGCGGTGTCCGTGGGCATGCTCACCTCCTGCGGCGGTGCAAGCGCGCTGGAATCGCCCACGCTCGAGAAGCTCTCGCAGGCGGCGACGACCAGCGCGGAGGCTCCGAGCGGCCGTTTCGAGCTCGCTGTGGACGTGACGTATCCGGGCATGCCGATTCGGCTCGCGTTGACCGGCGAGGGCGCCTTCGACACGAAGGCGGAGCAGGCGTCGCTCTCGTTCGATCTCTCCTCGCTCGCCGGTCTCCTGGGTGGGCTGATCGGGAACGTCGACGCCTTGGAGATTCGCGCGATCCAGGACGGAGACGACGTGTACCTGAGCTCGCCGCAGATCGCGGATCAGCTGTCTCCGGGCAAGTCGTGGCTGCGGGTCGACGGAGCGACGGTCCCGAGAACGCAAGGCGGCGACTTCTCGGAGCTCAGGCAGTTCGCGACCGACCACCGGCGAACGCTGCTCGAGCTGCTCGAGGCTGTCGCCGGTGACCTCGAGACCGTCGGAGCCGAGGAGCTGCGTGGTGTCACGACCACTCACTACCGCGCCGAGGTCGATCTCCGGAACGCCGACGGGCTCGTCCCTCCGTTCGGCCGCGACAGGCTCCGCGAGCTCCTCGACGACCTCGTCGAGCGGGCCGGCCTCTCCGAGATCCCCATCGACGTCTGGCTCGACGACTCGGGCTACGTGCGGAAGCTCCAGCTGAGCCTCTCCGCGGGCACGACTGACGTCGTCGAGGCATCGACCACGCTCGAGCTCTACGACTACGGGGCCGACGTCGGGATCACCCCGCCCGCGGCCGACGAGGTGGTCGACCTGCCCGCGCTCTCCGGCTAGTTCCAGCGGTCACAATGGCCGCATGTCCGGGGTCCCGGAGCGTGTCGAGCGCTTCGTCCACGAGCACAGCCTGATCCCCCACGGGGCCGGCGTCTGCTGCCTCGTCTCGGGCGGCGCGGACTCCACCTGCCTCTGGCACGTGCTCGGTGAGCTCGGCTTTCAGGTCTCGGCCGTCCACGTGAACCACGGGCTCCGAGGCGAGGAGTCCGACGAGGACGCGCGCCACTGCTCCGAGCTCATGGGCGCGGAGATCCTGACGTCGCGGGGCGCCTCGGCGACCGAGGCCGACCTCCGCGACCTCCGGTACCGGCTGACGGACGGCCGCGGCCTTCGCGCTACCGGCCACACTGCCTCCGACCAGGTCGAGACCGTGCTCTACAGGCTCGTCTCGTCGGGGTCGACGCGCGGGATCAAGGCCCGGCGAGACGACGGCGTCGTGCGCCCGCTCCTGCCGCTCTGGCGCGAGGAGACGGAGGCGTACTGCCTCGAGCACGGCCTTGCGGTCAGGGTCGACTCGTCGAACCCCGACACCAAGCGCGGGCTCGTCCGCGACGAGATCCTCCCGTTGCTCCGCCGCCTGCATCCGGGAGCCGACCGGAACCTGCTCGCCCTCGCCTCGGAGCGGCCGCGGCTCCCGCGCGCCCTCGAGGAGACGCTCGTCGAGCTCCTCTCGTCCACGGCGGGAACCAAGAGCGCCGACCTCGGCCGGGGCGTCCGTGCGGTGCGGGCGTACGAGACGCTGCGACTCGAGGGCACGGTCGAGTTCGGGCCCTGGCGCATCGAGAGCGACGTGCCCGGGCTCGAGGTCCGCACGCGCAGGCCGGGGGACCGGCTCGCAGGCCGTCGCAAGAAGGTGCAGGATCTCCTCGTGGACGCGAAGGTCCCGAGGGACGAGCGCGAGACCTGGCCGCTGGTCGTGTCCGGAGACGAGGTCGTGTCCGTTCCGGGGGTCGCCGAGGCGCCTGGCTGGGAAGGCGCCGTCCGGGCATGGAAGGATGTGAGCCTTGACCCAGACTGAGCTGGAACAAGGCGTCGGAGAAGTCCTCATCGAGCAGGCTCCGCTGCAGGCGCGGGTCGGCGAGCTCGGGGCGGAGATCTCCGCGGACTACGCCGGCCGCGACCTGCTCCTCGTCGGGGTGCTGAAGGGCGCTGTCTTCTTCATGGCCGACCTCATGCGCGAGCTGACGGTGCCGTGCGAGATCGACTTCATGGCCATCTCGAGCTACGGCGCGGCGACCGACTCGTCCGGGGTCGTCAGGATCCTCAAGGACCTCGATATCAACGTCGCGGGCCGGGACGTCCTCGTCGTCGAGGACATCATCGACTCCGGGCTCACTCTCTCGTATCTCATGCGCAACCTGCGCGCGCGCAAGCCGTCCTCGCTCGAGGTCGTGACGCTCCTGACGAAGCCCGAGCGGCGCGAGATCGACGTGCCGGTGCGCTATGTCGGCTTCGAGATCCCCAACCGGTTCGTGATCGGCTACGGGCTCGATTTCGCGGAGCGCTACCGGAACCTGCCGTACGTCGCGGTCCTGCACCCGGACCTCGTACCGAACGCCACATAGCGCGCAATCCGCCTGTAACGGCGAACAGGGCCGGCGGGCTGGGTGCCGAAGAAGCAGGGTGCTACCCTCCCTCCACCTATCGTGAACAGGTTTCTCAGAAGCGCACTTTTCCCGCTGATCGTCATCGTTCTGCTCGTTTTCGTGGCGAGCAAGACGTTCCTGCCCGGGCGGAGCGAGCAGACGAAGATGACGTACTCGGAGGCGATCGCGGCGGTCAACGCCGGGCAGGTAAACGACGTGCTGTTCACGCCGACGCGGCAGAAGATCACGCTGTCGATCGTCGGCCCGCCCGAAAGCAAGGCCGAGGTGAACTACCCGACCCCGGAGTCGGCGACGGAGTTCCAGAGGCTGCTGCAGGAGAACAACGTGCGGTTCGACTCGAAGGGCACGGGGTCGTCCGCGTGGTGGGCGCTCCTCATCAACGTGCTTCCGTTCGTGATCCTGATCGGGATCTGGATCTTCCTCATGAACCAGGTCCAGGGCGGCGGCTCGAAGGTCATGAGCTTCGGGAAGAGCCGTGCGAAGCGCATGTCGCCTGACTCGCCGAAGGTGACGTTCAAGGACGTCGCCGGCGCGGACGAGGCGGTCGAGGAGCTGCACGAGATCAAGGAGTTCCTCGAGAACCCGAAGAAGTTCCAGGCGCTCGGGGCGCGGATTCCCAAGGGCGTGCTCCTGTACGGGCCTCCCGGTACCGGTAAGACGCTCCTCGCGCGCGCGGTCGCGGGTGAGGCGGGCGTGCCCTTCTTCTCGATCTCCGGCTCCGACTTCGTCGAGATGTTCGTCGGCGTCGGCGCCTCGCGCGTGCGCGACCTCTTCGAGCAGGCGAAGCAGGCGTCGCCCTGCATCATCTTCATGGACGAGATCGATGCGGTTGGGCGCCACCGCGGCGCTGGTCTCGGAGGCGGCCACGACGAGCGCGAGCAGACGCTGAACCAGCTCCTCGTCGAGATGGACGGCTTCGAGATGAAGGACAACATCATCCTCATCGCGGCCACGAACCGTCCGGACATTCTCGATCCTGCCCTGCTCCGCCCGGGCCGCTTCGACCGGCAGATCGTCGTCGATCGGCCGGACCGGGCCGGGCGCCGCAAGATCCTCGAGGTACACGCGCGCGGCAAGCCGCTTGCGCGCGAGATCGACCTCGACACGCTCGCGGCCGGGACGCCCGGCTTCACGGGCGCCGACCTCTCCAACCTGATCAACGAGGCCGCCCTGCTCGCCGCGCGCCGCGGCAAGAAGATGATCGAGCAGTCGGAGCTCGAGGAAGGGATCATGCGCGTGATCGCCGGCCCGGAGAAGAAGGCCCGCCTCCTCTCCGAGAAGGAGCGCAAGATCACGGCCTACCACGAGATGGGCCACGCGCTGGTCGGCCACTTCCTCGAGCACACGCACCCGGTCCACAAGATCACGATCGTCTCCCGCGGCCAGGCGCTCGGGCTCACGATCTCGCTCCCGACCGAGGATCGCTACCTGACGACGAAGTCGGCGCTCATGGACGAGCTCGCGATGACGCTCGGAGGCCGCGCCGCGGAGGAGCTCGTCTTCAACGAGGTCACGACGGGCGCCGCCAACGACCTCGAGCGGGTCACGTCGACCTCCAAGCAGATGGTCATGCGCTTCGGGATGAGCGAGAAGCTCGGCCCGCGCGTCCTCGGGCGAAACCACGAGATGCCCTTCCTCGGGCGCGACATGGGCTCCGAGCCGGACTACTCGGAGGAGATCGCGAAGGAGATCGACGACGAGATCCGGCGCGTGATCGAGGAGGCCCACGCCTCCGCGCACGCCGTCTTGCGCGCGCACATGGACCATCTGCATCGCCTGGCGGCGATCCTCATCGAGCGCGAGACGATCGACAAGGACCAGTTCGAGCGCCTGCTCGCCGGCGAGGCGGAGGAGTCGGTCTTCCCGGAGGAAGCTCCCGAGCTCGCCGAGCCCGAGGCCGACGCGGAGAAGCGGCCGAAGCTCCGGCCACAGCCGCGGCCGATCCCCGGCACGGCGATGCAGCCGCCGCCCCCCGAGGGCGCGCCTTCCTAGGCTCCGAACCGCGCGCTCAGGGGCGAGCGCGGGCCCGTCCGCCGGCCGCCATGATCACGGCGAGCAGCACGGCTGCGGCCGCCACCGCGCCGAGGACATCGACGGCTAGGCCGCCGCCCGCGCGGACGACGTCCACCAGCACGAGGAGCACCGCCGCGACGACCGCGGCAGCGAGGCCCAGGAGCGCCACGAACGCGAGCCGCCGCGATCTCTCACCCGGTCCACCCTTCACGTCCTCCCGCTCCTCGAGCGACCAGTACGCCAGCTCGGCGGTCACGAGGACACCGGCGGCGAACAGCGCCGCCGCCGCGTCGAGCGGCGCGTCCTCCAGCGCGAGCTGCGCGCCGTAGAGCCCCCCGAGCAGCAGGAGCGAGGCCGTCACGAGCCACGGCTGGTCGAGCACGAGGGCGGCGACGAGCGCGAGCAGCGCGGCGATTGCAACCCGTAAGCCGACTTGGAAGACGTCGCCACCGCGATAGAGCGGCAGCACGGCCAGCGCCGTCGCGACCGCAAGCGCCCCGAAGCCCGTGACTAGACGCGTGCGAGCCTCGCGTGCCGCCTGTATGTCCTCACCCCCTCGAGCGCCGCTTCGAGGGAGACGTTGTCGTCCCAGCGCGCGATGCCGATCCCGACCTGCTCGAGGCGAGCGCGCAGGACCTCCCGCTCGAGCAGCCAGAGCCGGTATCCGAGCTTCTCGACGTCCGACCGTCCGGGCTCGACGAGCGCGACCGGGTCGACTTCGATCGCCGCGACGTCGAAGCCGCGGGCGCGCAGGTTCTCGAGCGCCGTCGTGAAGCGCGGGTCGACGAACGGCGTGACTCCGAGGACGAGCGCCTTCGGCGGGAGGATCCGGGCCGGGATCAGGTTCACGTCCCGCCAGGTGTAGTCCGGTGCGACTCCGGTCTCGAGCAGCGTCTCGATCAGCCGGTAGCGCTGCATCTGTCCCGTTCCGGGCTGGAGCCAGCGCAGGATGCCGCCGAACGCCACGAGACCGACCCGGTCGCGCCGCTCCAGGTAGAGGCCTGCCAACGACGCGGTCGCGCGGACGGCGTCGTCGAGTGTGCTCCGCTGCGGGCCGCGCACGTCGACGAAGCTGTCGACGAAGAGCACCACGTCCGTGTTGCGCTCGGGGTGTCGCTCGTTGACGATGAGGGTGCCGCGCCTGGCCGACGCGCGCCAGTTGATCGCGCGCAGACGGTCGCCCGGGACGTAGTCGCGGATGTCCGCATACTCGATCCCCTCGCCCTTGACCCGTGCGACCTCGCTCCCCGCGAACGCCTGCGTCTCGACGGGAGCGATGATCCGGGAGAGGGACTCGGGGGTGGGGTAGACCTTCAGCTCCACCGGGCTCTCGACGCGCTCTTCCCAGGTGAGGATGCGGAGGCGGTCGCGGGCGCGCACCTCGATCTCACCGAACTCGTAGACACCCCAGCGCAGGCAGCGGAGGGGGATCATGAGCGTGTGTTCCCGACCGGCCGCGAGCTTCACGGCGCGCGCGTCTGCGCCGTCGGACGCCTCGATGCCCTCCGGAAGCACGAGCAGGAGCTCCAGGGAGTCGACCGCGACCTCCGCGCGCAGGGTGATCTCGGCCTCTACCTCGGCCCCCTCGACGCTCCGACTCGTCGCGAGCGAGAAGCCCACCTCGACCCGCGGATCCCGTGCCGCGGTCGTCGCGAGAACGAGCAGGACTGCGAGTGGCGCGACGGCGATCGCGAGCTCGGGCCGTCGAAGCGCGAGCGAGGCGACGAGCCCGGCGCCGACGAGCACCGCGTACCCCTCGAGACGCGGGCCCGAGCGTCTCTTCACGAAACGGCGGTGACGTCCTCGGCGCGCGGCGTCGGAACACCGGCGACGACGTCTCGGACGACGTCGCCGGCCGAGACTCTCTGCACCCAGAGCTCCGGATTCAGGACGAGGCGGTGGCTCAGGGCGGGGACCGCGATCGCCTTGACGTCGTCGGGCAGCACGTGGTCGCGCCCTGCGAGCGCGGCCTTGCAGCGTGCGAGCTTGAGCAGCGCGAGCGTCCCGCGCGGGCTCGCCCCGACCGCCAGCCTCTGCGACGTGCGAGTCGCTGCGACGAGGTCCACGCAGTAGGCCTGGATGCTCTCGGCGACGTACACCTGCTCGACGGCGCGCTGCATCTCTAGCAATGTCTCGCGGTCGACCACCGGCCGGAGCTCGACCTCGTCGGTCTGGCGCTCGATCCGGCGGCTCAGCACCTCGAGCTCGTCCTCGCGCGCCGGGTACCCGAAGGCCGTGCGCAGGAGGAAGCGGTCGAGCTGGGCCTCGGGGAGCGGGTAGGTGCCTTCGTACTCGATCGGGTTCTGCGTCGCGATGACGAGGAACGGTCGCTCGAATACGTGGGTCTCGCCCTCGATCGTGACCTGCTGCTCCTGCATCGCCTCGAGCAGCGCCGCCTGCGTCTTCGGCGGGGCGCGGTTGATCTCGTCGGCGAGGAGGAGGTTCGTGAAGATGGGGCCGGGCCGGAACTCGAAGTCCGCGTCGCGCTGGTTCCAGATCGACGAGCCCGTCACGTCCGACGGCATCAGGTCGGGCGTGAACTGGATGCGCGAGAAGCGCATGCTCGAGAACCTGCGCGAAGGAGCGGGCGGCGAGCGTCTTCGCGAGGCCCGGATAGTCCTCGAGGAGGACGTGACCGTCGGCGAGGAAGCCGACGAGGACGAGCTCGAGCGGCTCGCGCTTCCCGATGACGGCGCGCTCGACCTCGTCGAGCGCCTCCGCGGCGACCTCCTGGACGCGCTCGAGCTCCATCACACGCGCTCCAGCGACGCGACGACGCGCTCGAGCTCCGCTACGGGCACCCCACGTGTGAGGCGGTCCTCCGGCGGAGGGCGGTCGTGGCGCACGAGGTCGTACGCCTCGCCGCCGAGCGCTGCGCGGGCGGCTTCCGGCTCGGCGTCGAGCGATATGCGGCGTCTGCTGGAGAGCAATCCCTGCGCGATGGTACGGAGCCGAGGCCGGAGCCGATGGTGGAGGTCGAACGAGCCGGCGACGCCGAGTGCCGCCAGGTGCTCCAGCCGCGCCAGGCTGCCTGGTCGCTGCGTGCTCGTCGTCTGCCCCGAGCGGTGGCGAAGCGACGTGGCCGGCGGGTACGCGCGTCGCAGCGCCGCCAGCACGAGCAGAAGCGCGACCGCGCAGAGCACGAGAGCGTAGACCCGGACGGCGAGCTCGAGACGCCCGGGCAGGAACGCGACGACGAAGAGGAGAGCCAGCGTGGATATCACCAGGACGCGCAGCGCCCTGTACAGGTCCCGTCTCACGTCTTCGCTCCGCCGGCTTCGGTCTCGAGTGCCAGAGAAGGAGTACGGGCCGCCTGCTGCTGCGCCTCACGGCGGGCGCGGAGCTCGTCGCGCACCGTCGTCAGCGCCTCGATCGCCTCTTCTTTCATCGCCGCGTCGACCACGTGTGTGGAGAACTTGGCCTCGGTGAAAAGGTCGGTGAGGCGCCGGACCGACCGCCGTTCCACCTCGAGGTTCCCGAGGATCCGCGCCAGGTACTCGTTCGGCGTCTCCGACTCCTGGCGTCCCAGCCTGTGGGCCGCGAGCACCCGCTCGAGTCGCGCGTACGCGGCGATCACCGCCCGGCGCGGGTCCGGCTCGGCGCGCAGAGCGTCGAGGCTGTCGTCGAGAGCGTTGGCGAGCTCTCTGGCGACCTGCTCGTCCGGATCGAACGTCAGGCGGCTCCGGCGCCCCGCGACGATCCAGGCCACGACGCCGATGACGATCAGCGCGCCCACGACGACTGCGGGAATCCAGGTCCACTCCGGCTCGTAGGCGGTCACCGCCGGGCTCGTAGAGCCCGGTGTCGGCGCCGCCTCGCCGTCCGAGAACGCGTCCGCGACGGCCGAGTCCTCGAACGCGGGGCGCTCCCAGTTGCGAAGCCGGAAGTAGGTGACCGCGCCGAAGAGCCCCAGCCAGATTAAGGTCGTGAGCAGCCCGTGTCGAGGCATGCCCATGGCCTGTCTCTTGATGTCCTTGCGCTGCATGAGACCGTAGACGAGCAGCGCGGCGGCGGGGACGAGCAGGACGACCCCGAGGCTTACGACGATGTCGAGGATCGAATCGGCCGGAGCGCGGGCATCGTCAGTGCCGGTCGACGTCGAGCCGGTGGCAGCAACCGCGACCACGCCGACGAGCCCCAGCACGACGAGCGCGGGGACGAGGATGCGCGCGGCGTTACCGCGCATTCGTTCCTACGGTTGCGGGACGCCGGGCTCGTTCATCGGCGCGCTCGGGCTGGTCACCGACGCGCTCTCCCAGTAGCGGTTGAGCGCTCCCTGCGCCTTCACGAACCACACGATCGCCGGGATGATGAGGAAGCCGAACGGGAAGAGCCACAGCCCGGTCCAGCCGCTGACGGGCGACGTCCTCCCGCTGTTCGAGTACATCTTCCCGATCTCGGACGGGATGACGAAGGCGCTGACCGGGTTGATGATGATCCAGATGACGAGGCCGAGGACGCCGCCGAGGCCGTCGCCCGTGTGCTGCTTCATCTCCTCCTGCGTCTTGTACGCCCAGTACCAGCCGTAGAGGCTGATCGTGACGATGAAGAGCAGGATCCCGAAGCCGATCCCACGCCGCTCTCCGAGCGGCCCTGTGTTCGAACCTTGTGTGCTCATGACCGGAGAATGTCACGGATCGGGCGGACGGCGCTACGCTCAGCGCCGTGAGCGAGCCGCGGATCCCGCTCGAGGAGCGCTGGCCACGTCCGTCGGTCATGGGCGTCCTGAACGTCACGCCGGACAGTTTCTCCGACGGTGGGCGGTTCGTGTCGTCTGCCGAAGCCGTCGCCCACGGGCGCCGGCTCGCTGCGGAGGGCGCCGCGCTGGTGGACGTAGGCGGAGAGTCGACCCGTCCGGGCGCGGAGGCGGTCGGCGTCGAGGAGGAGCTCCGCCGCGTCGTCCCCGTGCTCGAGGGCCTCGTCGGGGTTCCGCTCTCGATCGACACGTCGAAGGCCGCGGTCGCGCGCCGCGCGCTCGAGGCCGGCGCGGAGCTCGTGAACGACGTGACCGCGCTGCGGGCCGATCCTGACCTCGCTGGAGTGGTGGCGGAGAGCGGCGCGTATATGTGTCTCATGCACATGCAGGGAGATCCACGGACGATGCAGGCGGCTCCCCAGTACGACGACGTGGCGGCGGAAGTGTTCGCGTTTCTCGAGGAACGGGTCGCGTTCGCGGTCGACGCCGGGATCGCCGAGGAGCGGATCTGCGTGGACCCGGGCATCGGGTTCGGCAAGACGCCGGACCAGAACCTGGAGCTGATCCGCCGCCTCGACTCGCTCGTGGGACTGGGGCGACCGGTCGTCGTCGGCTTCTCGCGGAAGAGCACGCTGGCGCGCGTTCTCGGTGACTCCGCCGGAACGACGGGATCGCTGGCGGCCTCGCTGGGCGCCGCAGTTGCCGCCTTCGAGCGGGGAGCGTGGCTCGTGCGCGCGCACGATGTCCGGGAGACGGTGGAGGCGCTCGCGGTTGCGGCGGCGGTGGAACGGGGAAAGGTCACGGCATGAAATGCGTGCTTCTGGGGCGAGCGTCGCGAGTGCGCGGGGGAGCCGCAGACGGCCAGGAGCGCGCATGACGATCGAGCTCCTGAGCCTCGTCGTCTTCGGCCATCACGGGTACCTCGAAGCCGAGCGGAAGCTCGGACAGCGGTTCCTCGTCGACCTCTGGGTGGACGTCGACGAGGCAGCGACCGCGAGCGACGACATCGACCACACGGTGGACTACCGGCACCTGGCCGCGCTCGTGCGCGAGACCTTCGCCGGGCCGGAGCGGCTGCTTCTCGAGGGCCTGGCGGGCGCCATCGCAGACGGCGTCCTCGATCGGTTTCCCGCGGCGCTGAACGTGCGTGTCCGCGTACGCAAGCCGGACGTGGTCCTCGATCCGCCGGTCGACCATGCGGCCGTCATCGTCGAGCGACGACGCGACTAGGGACTCGTGACGCGGGCATACGTCGGTCTCGGCGCGAACCTGGGGCCGCGCGAGGCAACGTTGCTCCGGGCGGTCGACCTCCTGGCCGCCGACCCCGAGATCGACGTCCTCGAGCTCTCGACCTTCCGCGAGACGGAGCCGGTCGGGGTCGTGGACCAGCCCGCGTTCGTCAACGGCGCGGTCGCGCTCGAGACGACGCTGTCGCCACGCGAGCTCCTCGAGGCGCTCCTCCGAGTCGAGCGCGAGCTGGGCCGCGTGCGCAGCAGCGAGCGATGGGGACCGCGGACCATCGACCTCGATCTCCTGCTCTACGCCGACGAGGTCGTGGACGAGCCCGGGCTCACCGTGCCGCATCCGCGCCTCCACGAGCGCCGCTTCGTGCTGGAGCCGCTCGCCGAGCTCGAGCCCGAGCTCGCGCTCCCGGGCCGCGGAAAGGTGTCGGACGTCCTCTCGGAGCTAGACTGACGCCCTATGTCGCACCTGGACGACCTCGACGAGTACGAGGCAGAGCTCGAGATCTCCCTCAAGCGGGAGTACTCCGCGGTGTTCGGGCTCTTCCGCTACTGCATCCTCACGCAGGACGCGACCTACCTCTGCAACCGGCTCGAGGTCGAGTCGATGCCGCAGGCGAGCTACCCGTTCTTCCACATCCGGATGGAAGACGTCTGGGTCTGGGACAAGAACCGTCCGACGAGGATCATCCCGCGCGCGGAGGTCTACACCTCCGGCGACGTGACGATCGAGGAGCTGCGCGGCGAGGGCGAAGAGCCCCGCCTCACCGCAGAGGCGCTCGCCGAGCGGATCGGTCAGCAGCTCCCGGGCGACGACGAGCCCCTATAGCCCTCCTCCAACGCAAGGGCCACCTGAACGGCGGCCCCTTCGCGGCTTACCCTTTCCCTCCCCAGCTCCGAATCCTGTACCCCGGCCACACGACTCACGCGGAGCGGTCGAGAAAGGCTGCAAAAGCCTACCGCAGTCGGCTCTGATTCACTAGCGGCCGTGCTTCTCGCGGCCGACGTCGGCAACACCCAGACGGTGCTCGGGCTCTTCGCAGGCGTCGAGCTCACGGACCACTGGCGGCTCGCGACCGAACGCTCGACGACCGCCGACGAGCTCGGCGTCGTGCTCAGCGGGCTGCTCGAGCTCGACGCCGTGGACGGGATCTGCCTCGCGTCCACCGTGCCGGTGCTTCTGAGGGAGTGGGAGACGCTCGCGGCCAAGTGGGTGCACGCGCCGCTGCTCGTCGTCGGGCCGGGCGTCAAGACCGGGATCCCGATCCGGTACGACGACCCGCGCGAGGTCGGCCCCGACCGCATCGTGAACGCGGTCGCGGCGAAGGAGCGCTACGGAGCACCGGTCATCGTGGTCGACTTCGGGACGTCGACGAACTTCGACGTCGTCTCGCCGGACGGCGAGTACGTCGGCGGCGTCATCGCGCCGGGGATCGAGATCTCCATGGACGCGCTGTTCGCGCGTGCGGCTCGGCTGGTCAAGGTCGACTACGCCGCGCCTCCGACGGTGATCGGGAAGACGACCGTCGGCGGGCTCCAGTCGGGGCTCGTGTACGGCTTCGCGGGTCAGGTGGACGGGATCGTGGGGCGGATCCGCGACGAGCTCGGTGCCGAGGCTCGTGCCGTCGCGACGGGAGGGCTCGCGGATCTCGTCTCGCCGCACACGCGCACGATCGAGACCGTCGACCCGTTCCTCACGCTCGACGGCCTCCGGCTCGTCTGGGAGCTCAACGGGTGATCCCGGACACCGCGAGCCTCGCCGTCTTCGTCGTCGCCGCGCTCGCCCTGCTCGTCGTGCCGGGACCGGCCGTCGTCTATGTCGTCGCGCGGTCGATCCACCAGGGCCGCCGTGCCGGTCTCGCGTCGGTGCTCGGAATTCACGTCGGGACCCTGGTTCACATCGCCGCGGCCACGCTCGGGCTCTCCGCCCTGGTCGTCTCCTCGGCGGTCGCGTTCACCGCGGTCAAGGTCGCGGGCGCCGTCTACCTCGTCGGCCTCGGGCTGTGGACACTCTTCGCGCGCGGCGCAGAGCAGGACGTCGCCCTCGGCGGCGAGCGGAACCTCCGGCGCGCGTTCGCGCAGGGCATCGTGGTCAACGTCCTCAACCCGAAGACCGCGCTCTTCTTCCTCGCGTTCCTGCCGCAGTTCGTCGATCCGAACGCATCCCATCCGGCCGTGCAGATCGCTGTTCTCGGCCTGCTCTTCGCGCTCCTCGGGCTCGTCACCGACTCGCTGTGGGCGCTCGCGGCCGGAACGGCCGGCGGCGTGCTTCGGCGCTCGCGCCGCTTCGCACGCGGCCAGCGCTACGTCACTGGGACCGTCTACATCGGGCTCGGCGTCGCGACGGCCTTCGCCGGCCCGGCCGACGACTAGCCGCCGCCGTAGATCGAGATCGGGAGCTCGAGCGTGACCTCGTCCCCGGACGGGACCTCAGCCTCGAGCCGCTCGATGAGGGGGATCGCGCCCGGCGCCGCGGCGAGCAGTCGGCGTTCGACCTCGTCGACGGAGTCGAGCTGAAGGAGCTCCTGCTTGAACGGCTTCGGAAAGCGGCCGCCGCCGAGGTACCAGCCGTAGAACTTCTTCAGGAAGCTCGTCGCGCGCCGCTCGCCGAGCTCGCGCACCGCCTCGCGGACGAAGAGGACGAGCTCCGCCACGATCTCCTCGCGGGTCGGCGGATCCCCGTCGCCGTCGACGATCTCCCTGAGCGCCCACGGGTTTCCCTGCGCGCCCCGACCGACCATCACGGCCTCCGCCCCCGTCGTGGCGAGCACCGCCTGGGCACGCGCGCGAGAGGTGATGTCACCAGACGCGACGATCGGGACGTCGACGAGCGAGACTAGCTCGGCCGTCAGCGCGTGGTCCGCCGTTCCCGTGTACATCTGCTCGGCGGAGCGCGGGTGGAGAGCAATCGACGACGCGCCGGCCTCGACGAGCTGTGGCCCGAGCTCGAGACAGGCGCGCGAGCCGTTCCTCACACCGCGCCGGAGCTTCACCGTCACCGGAAGCTCCACGGCGTCCGCGACGGCCTCTACGAGCCGGCACGCGACGTCTGGCGCCTCGAGCAGGTGCGCGCCCGCGCCGGTCTTGGTGACCTTCTTCACCGGGCACCCGAAGTTGAGGTCGACGATGTCCGCCCCGACCGCCTCGACCATGCGCGCGGCCTCGGCCATGGGGCGGGGCTCCGAGCCGAAGAGCTGGATCGCGAGCGGGTGCTCGTCCGCGGCGACTCGCAGGTAGCCGAGCGTGCGCTCGTTTCCATGCTCGATACCTGCGCAGCTCACCATCTCGGAGCACACGAGGCCTGCTCCGTAGCGGCGACCCTGGCGCCTGAACGCCTGCACGCTGACCCCGGCCATCGGCGCCAGCACGAGTCGCGTCGGCACGTCGACGGGGCCGATCCTCCAGGATTCGCGCAGGTCGATCACGGCCGTCGCATGGTACTCGGACGCCTGTTGACGCTCGTCCGCGGTCGTAGCTACCATTCCGGGCCGTCTGACGGGGCCTGCGGGCCCCGCCATCTCTTCTCGGAGGGTGGATTCGTGAAGGATGTGATCCTCACACCCGATGGCTACGAGCAGCTGAGAGGCGAGCTCGAGGTGCTGCGCACCGACCGCCGCCGTGAGATCGCGGAGCGGATCGCGGCTGCGCGCGCGTTCGGCGAGATCGCCGAGAACGCCGAGTACGACGACGCGAAGAACGAGCAGATGATGCTCGAGCACCGCATCGCGCAGCTCGAGGACCGCCTGACCAACGCGCGGGTCATTGACACGAAGGACGTCGACACGAGCATCGTCTCCGTCGGCTCGGTCGTTCGCCTGCGCGACGTCGACGCGAAGGAGACGATCGAGTACTTCATCGTCGGGTCCGCCGAGGCGAACCCGATCGAGCGCAAGCTCTCGAACGAGTCTCCCGTCGGCAAGGCGATCATGGGCCGGAAGAAGGGCGAGACGGTCGAGGTGATCACGCCCCGCGGCTCCAAGGTCAAGTTCAAGATCATGGAGATCAAGGCGGCGTAGGCGCCGCCCGCACCTCGTCCACCGAGTACGAGACGATTGGCGGCGCGATGGCCGTCTTCGAAGTGACCGCGCGGGAGGTGGATCTCGCGCTCATCGGCCTCCTCGCGGGCACGCTCTGGGTCGCCGCGGCTGCCCTCCTCTACGCGGCGCGGCATCCCGCCGAGCCACCGGTCGGCCCTCGCACGCTCGAGCTCGGGCAGGAGCCGCCGGCGGTCGCGAACCTCCTTGTCCATGACTTCAGAGGGACTCCCGAGGCCGTCCCCGCGACGGTGATCGACCTCGCGGCCAGACGCGTGCTCGACCTGGAGCAGCGCGGCCCTGGAGTCTTCTACGTTCGCCTGCGGTCCAAGCCGCCTGAGGCGCGGCTCACGCCCTACGAGAAGCGCGTGCTCGAGCACCTCCGGCGATCGGCGAGCGACGGCGTCGTGCCCGCCGCCGCGCTGACGACCGGCCGGGACGACGAGTCTGGTCGCTGGCATCGCGACTTCGAGGCCGAGGTCGTCGCCGACGCCAAGAGTCGCGGGCTCGCCCGCGACGCTTCCGAGGGCTGGATGCTCTCTGCCCTCACGGTCGCCTCCGTCGTGCCCGCGGTGCCCGCTCTCGTCGCCTCGGCGTGGGGCATCGCCGTTACCGTCGTCGTGGCCGAGCTCGCGATCGTCGGCTGGATCCGCGCACGTTTTCCGCTGCGCGAGACGCCCGAGGGCCTCGAGGCGGCGGCGAGGTGGCTCGGCGTACGTGCCGAGCTCGCCGAGAACGAGGTGTTCGTCACGTACACGCCGCTGACCGTCCCGCTCTGGGACCGGCTGCTCGCTTACGGCGCAGCGCTCGGCGTCGCGACTGGCGCGAGCGGGCCGCTGCCGATGGGGAAGGAGTCTGACACCCGCGCGTGGAGCTCGTACGGCGGCCGCTGGCGGCCCGTCCGGATCTCGTATCCGCGCTTGTGGCCGCCGGCCTGGGGGGCCGAGCCGTTCGTAGCCATGGTGGGCGGGCTCGGCGCGACGGTCGCCGGCGGCCTCGCGCTCAACTGGTCCGGCGCCGAGTTGCTCGCAGCCGTCGGCGACACTGGTCCGGCGTCTGGGCGGGGATCTTGCTCGCAGGCCAGAGCGTGGCGGTGCTCTTCGGCCTCGCGATGGCGGTCGTGGCGGTCCAGGATCTATGGGCGTCGGTCGAGGTGACGGGCCCGATCCTGCGGCTTCGCGTGTTCGACGACGACGAGGACCCGCGGTACTACGCGGCGGTGGACGACGGGCGCTCGCGCGCGATCCCGGCCTACCGCCTGAGCGCCGAACAGTACAGGCGGCTCCGGCAAGGACAGCTTGTGACCGTCGTGGCGACGACGTACCTCGGTCGAGTGCGGTCGATCGTCAACGCCGCGGAGACGAGCTCGGTGCTCGAAGGCGTCGCCTAGACTCGCCCGATGTCCGAGGCGAAGCGCTTCCCCGACCGCAACGAGGTCGCGGCTGTTCGCGCGGCGACGGACACGCTCGATGCCGGGGCAGACCTTCAGGAGACTCGCCGGCTCGCGGGGCGCGTCATGGCCCGGCGCGAGATGGGAAAGCTCGTCTTCCTCGACCTCGTCGACCGCTCCGGCCGGATCCAGCTGATGTGCGACACGGGCCGGGTCGGCGAGCTCGACGTCCATCTCGGTGACGTGATCGGGGTCACCGGCCGGCCGGCGAAGTCGCGGCGCGGCGAGCCCTCGCTCGCCGTCGACTCGCTCGAGGTGCTCGCGACGAACCGGAGCCCGCTCCCGGACACGTTCCATGGTGTCACCGACCGGGAGACGCGCTACCGCAAGCGCTACCTCGACCTGCTCATGAACGACGACACGCGCGAGCTCTTCCTGCTGCGGACGCGCATCGTCACGGCGATCCGCCGCTACCTCGACGAGCAAGGCTTCGTCGAGGTCGAGACGCCCGTCCTGCAGCCGCGCTTCGGTGGGGCCTTCGCGCACCCGTTCGTGACGCATTCGAACGAGCTCGACACCGATCTCTACCTGCGGATCGCGACCGAGCTCTACTTGAAGCGCCTGATCGTCGGAGGGCTCGAGCGCGTCTACGAGATCGGCAAGGACTTCCGCAACGAGAGCATCTCGTACAAGCACCAGCCGGAGTTCACGATGCTCGAGTGGTACGAGGCGTACGCCGACTACCGCGACACGATGGCGCGGATCGAGGAGCTGCTCCAGCGCGTCGCGCTCGAGGTCCTCGGGACGACGGTCGCGACGTTCCGGGGCCACGAGGTCGACCTGAAGGCACCCTGGAAGCGCGTCCGCTTCGTCGACGCGCTCGAGAAGCTCGAGCTCTGGACGCGCGACACCGAGGAGCTTCGCGCGTGGCTCGAGGAGCGAGGCGTGGACACGAGCGCCGACAAGGACTGGGCCCAGCTCGTCGACCACGCGTTCGGCCACTTCGTCGAGCCGAGCCTGATCGAGCCGACGATCGTCTACGGGCACCCGGTCGAGCTCTCGCCGTTCGCGCGGCTCATGGACGACGACCCAGAGCTGACCGAGCGCTTCGAGTACTTCGCCGCCGGGATGGAGCTCGGGAACGCGTACTCGGAGATCAACGATCCGGAAGAACAGCAGCGCCGCTTCGACGAGCAGTCCGCGCACGTCGAGGGCGTCCGCGGCGACCCCGACTACGTCGAGGCGCTCTCGTACGGGATGCCGCCGACGGGCGGGCTTGGCCTGGGGATCGACCGCCTTGCGATGCTGCTCTCTGGCAGCGAGACGATCCGCGACGTGATCCTGTTCCCCGCGCTTCGGCCGACTCTGACGTCTACGCCGGGGCTTCGGCCCGTCCTCGCTCGAACGCGATCACGTCATCGAGGATCTCGTCCAGCAACCGCGTCGGCCTCCACCCGATCGCCGCGTCGATCCTCTCGAGCGAGGGCTCGCGATGGAACATCTCCTCCATCGCGCCGTGCGGGTAGACCTGCTCGTAGGGGACGAAGACGATGCTCGAAGAGCTCCCGACCTTCGCCCGCACCCGCTCGGCGAGGTCGTGGATCGCGACTCGCTCCTGTGAGCCGACGTTGTAGATCCCGCCCGAGGTCGCCGGCGTGCTCATGAGGCCCTCGAGGCCGCGAACCGTGTCCGAGACATGGCAGAAGCAGCGCGTCTGCGTCCCGTCGCCGTGCACCTCGAGCGGTCGTCCCGCGAGCGCGGCCTGGACGAAGCGGGGGACGACCATCCCGTACTGACCGCTCTGGCGCGGCCCGACCGTGTTGAACAGACGCGCAATCACGCAGTCGAGCTGGCGCTCCTCGTGCCACGCGAGCGCGAGGAACTCGTCGATCGCCTTCGAGTCGGCGTAGGCCCAGCGCCTCGCGGTCGTCGGGCCGTAGATCCGCCTAGCGTCCTCCCGCAGGAGCGCCTCCTCGGGATGGTCTCCGTAGACCTCCGAGGACGACGCCAGGAGCACGCGCTTGCCAAGCGTCGAGCAGTACTCGAGGACGTTCTCCGTCCCCTGAATGTTCGTGAGCAGCGTGTGACCAGGCTGCTCGACGATGAGCTGGACGCCGACGACTGCGGCAAGGTGGTAGACGACATCGCACCGGTGGACGAGCTCGGAGACGACCGACGCCGACAGCACGGACTCGACGACCAGGTGGAAGCTGTCCCGCTCCGCGAGGTGCGCGACGTTGTCGTTCGAGCCGGTAGAGAGGTCGTCGAGGGCCCAGACCTCCCAGCCCTCGTCGAGCAGGAGGTCCGCGAGGTGCGACCCGATGAAGCCCGCACCGCCCGTGATCAACGCCTTCGGGGCCACGACCGCGGAAGGGTACCGCCCTCGCTCCGCGAACCCTTCCGCCGTGAAACCCGAAGTAAGAGCTGTCGGCTACGATCAGACCGGCACCCCCGACTCGGAGTGCGGCGAACCCGTCGGTCTCCGGTGAATGTGGAGGAAGGAGGGTCGGAGGAGTTGTTCGAGCGATTCACAGAGCGGGCCAGGCAGGTCGTCGTTCTCGCCCAGGACGAGGCGAGGGCGCTGAAGCACAACTACATCGGAACGGAGCACATCCTCCTGGGCCTGCTCCGCGAGGAGGAGGGCCTGGCGGCCCGCGTCCTCGAGTCCCTTGACATCACCGTGGAAGAGGTCCGCGCCCAGGTCGCCCGCATCGTCGGGCAGGGCGACGAGGTCACGACCGGCCAGATCCCGTTCACGCCGCGCGCCAAGAAGGTTCTCGAGCTGGCGCTGCGCGAAGCCCTCTCGCTCGGCCACAACTACATCGGCACCGAGCACATCCTCCTCGGCCTCGTCCGCGAGAACGAGGGCGTCGCCGCGCGCATCCTGCTCGACTTCGATGCGGATGCGGAAAAGATCCGCAACGAGATCATCCGCATGCTCTCCGGCCCGGGTCGGCGTCAGGCAGGAGCGGGCGCTCCCGCGGGGGAGAAGACGAAGAGCTCGAAGCTCCTCGACCAGTTCGGCAGGAACCTGACGAAGTTGGCGGTCGAAGGGAAGCTCGACCCCGTCGTCGGCCGCCAGACCGAGATCGAACGCGTCATGCAGATCCTCTCGCGTCGCCAGAAGAACAACCCGGTGCTGATCGGCGAGCCCGGCGTCGGCAAGACCGCCGTCGTGGAGGGCCTCGCGTCGCGCATCGCCTCGAGCCAGGTGCCCGAGAGCCTGAAGGGCAAGCAGATCTACACGCTCGACCTCGCCGCGCTGGTCGCCGGCTCGAAGTACCGGGGCGAGTTCGAGGAACGCCTGAAGAAGGTGATGAAGGAGATCATGCAGCGGGGCGACATCATCCTCTTCATCGACGAGCTCCATAACCTCGTCGGCGCCGGCGCCGCCGAGGGCGCCATCGACGCGGCCTCGATCCTCAAGCCCGCCCTCGCGCGCGGCGAGATCCAGACGATCGGCGCCACGACGCTCGACGAGTACCGCAAGTACCTCGAGCGCGACGCCGCGCTCGAGCGTCGCTTCCAACAGGTGCGCGTCGAGGAGCCGTCGATCGACGAGACGGTGCAGATCCTGCGTGGCCTCCGCGACCGCTACGAGGCGCACCACCGCTGCAAGATCTCGGACGACGCACTCGCCGCTGCCGCCACGCTCGCGGACCGCTACATCCAGGACCGGCACCTGCCGGACAAGGCGATCGACCTCATCGACGAGGCGGGCTCGCGTGTCCGCATCGCGACCATGGCCGCTCCGCCGCGCTACCGCGAGCTCGAGGACGAGATCGAGAAGGTGCGCGCCGACAAGGAAGCGTCGATCGAGGCGCAGGAGTTCGAGAAGGCCGCGCAGCTCCGCGACAAGGAGCGCAAGCTCACGCAGAAGAAGAAGGATCTCGAGGACGAGTGGCGGAACCAGGCCGACGAGGAGCAGCCGGAGATCGGCGAGGACGAGATCGCCGACATCGTCTCGATGTGGACGGGGATCCCGGTCTTCAAGCTGACCGAGGCCGAGTCGCAGCGGCTCATCCGCATGGAGGACGAGCTGCACAAGCGCGTCATCGGCCAGAACCAGGCGATCGTCGCCGTGTCCAAGGCGATCCGGCGCGCTCGCGCGGGGATCAAGGATCCGAAGCGCCCGACCGGCTCGTTCATCTTCCTCGGGCCCTCGGGCGTCGGGAAGACCGAGCTCGCGCGCACGCTCGCGGAATTCTTGTTCGGGGATGAGGACGCGATGATCCAGGTGGACATGTCGGAGTACATGGAGAAGCACTCCGTATCCCGGCTCGTCGGCTCGCCACCCGGCTACGTCGGCTACGACGAGGGCGGCCAGCTCACCGAGGCCGTCCGCCGCAAGCCGTACTCGGTCGTGCTCCTGGACGAGATCGAGAAGGCGCACCCCGATGTCTTCAACATCCTCTTGCAGATCCTCGAGGACGGGAAGCTCACCGACGCGCAGGGGCGGAAGGTCGACTTCCGTAACACGATCGCGATCATGACCTCGAACCTCGGCGCCGCGCAGATCTCGAAGAACCAGACGCTCGGGTTCTCGATCGGCGACGAGGGCGGCCTGTCGTATGACGAGATGAAGGAGCGGGTGATGTCGGAGCTCAAGAAGGTGTTCCGGCCCGAGCTCCTGAACCGCATCGACGAGGTCATCGTCTTCCACAAGCTCGAGCGCGAGGAGATCCTCGAGGTCATCGATCTGCTGATGGCCCGCGTCCGCGAGGAGATGGCGAAGCACGGGACCGTCATCGAGCTCACGCAGGACGCCCGCGAGCTGCTCGTCGAGCAGGGCTACGACCCGGCCATGGGCGCCCGGCCGCTGCGCCGCGCGATCCAACGCCTGATCGAGGACCCGCTCGCCGACTTCATTCTCGGCCGCGAGCTCGCTCCGGGCTCGACGGTCCTGATCGACAAGCGCGCCGATCCCGAGGAGGGCGAGCCGCCGGTCACGATCAGGATCATCGAAGGCCCGCCCGTGCCCGCGACCGTGGGCGCGCCGGAGGACGCACCGGAGATCGACGAGCCCGAGGCCGGCGATCCGAGCGATCCCCGCGGCGAGGCGTAGCCCAACGGCCGACGAGGGCTCACCACCCGGCCGGGTGGTGGCTCAGTGAGGCTCCGTGGTCGAGACGATGCGACGAGCCTGTGCGGGGCCCGTGGCCGTGCTCATCGCCGTGCTCGTGGTCACGCATGGGCAAGGACATTGGGGAGGCTGTCGGAGCGGCGCAGCGAGCACCGGCGGACGTCGCCCTACAATCGCGCCGTGGCCGTCGGCATCAGGCATGCGAAGCCTTCCGACTACGGGCGCGTGATCGGCCGCGTCAACGTGTGGTGGGGTGGCCGCGAGATGGCTCCGATGCTCCCCCGCCTCTTCTTCCTCCACTTCGAGGGCACGAGCTTCGTCGCCGAGGACGGGGACGATCTCGCCGGCTTTCTCTGCGGGTTCCTGTCGCAGACGGACTCCGAGGAGGCGTACATCCACTTCGTCGGCGTGTCGCCGGAGCGCCGCGGCGAGGGGATCGGCCGGACGCTGTACGAGCGGTTCTTCGCCGAGGTGCGAAGCCAGGGTCGCTCGGTCGTTCGCTGCGTCACCTCACCCGCGAACGAACGGTCCGTCGCGTTCCACGAAGCGCTCGGGTTCGAGGTCGATCGTGTCGACGAGGACTACGACGGCCCGGGCGAGGACCGCGTACTGCTCGTGAAGCGCTTGCGCTGACGCACCGCCTGACCCCAGATCATGGACGCGCCCACGACGACGACACCCGCCAGCACGACTCCCACGTAGCTCGCCCACGCCGAGTCGGCGTCGGTGAGGTTCTTCGCGAGCGTCATGACGAAGAGGGCGATCGCACCGACGAGGATCCAGAGCTCCCAGCGCACGTCGGCCGAGACCTCGATCTCCGACACGTAGACGACCAGAACCAGGACGATCAGGCCGATGCTCGTCAACGCGATCAGAAGCCCCCACGCGTCCCAGCCATCGAGCTTGGAGGTCGCGGTGCCCTGCGGGCCGAAGTCCACCTCCAGGTTCTGCCAGGTCAGAAACAGGTCGACGACGAGGAGCGCGGCGGCGACGACCACCACGATCTCACCCCGGGAGAGGCTCTTGAGCCTCTCGACGAGCGGGCGTTCCGGAGCGTCGTCTTCGAGCAGCGGGTCCGAGCGGTTCACGCGCTGCCCAAAGGTATAGCGTCCGACGGCTGTTCGAGGTAGTGAGGCAGGCGCGCGCCGCGGCCCGTTCGCCGCGGGCGCGCGCTTACCCCCAGCCAGGCTAGCTCTGGCGCTCCTCGTCGGGACCTCTGCCCCGCCGCCGGTCTCGGACGTTCCTCCCGGCTCGGACGTTGGCGGCGACTCGACAGGGGGTGACGGCGCCGGTGCGGCCTCCGCGGGCGGAGTCGTGGCGGCGGGAGGCGGCGTCTGCGCTGTGCCGCTCGACTCGGACGCCGCCGGCCTGCTCGGGATCTCGCTCTTCAGCTGATCGACGCCGCCGGCTTCCTGCACGACCTGGAACGCGCCGACTGCGATCACCACCGCGAGGAGAAGCCCGATCCAGGCCCAGATCGTCTGCTCGTCACCGAGAATGCTGAGCATCTTGATGACCGCGAAGATGAGGATCAGGACCCCGAGCAAAGCGCCCGTCATCGCGGTCGAGACCGGGAGCGGGATGTCGACGGACGCGAGCCGGACGATGAGCCAGGCGAGCAGCACGATCGTCAGGAGACCGAGGATTACGCCCCCGAAGCCGCGCCAGCCGCTGAACGACGCGTCGACGCCGAGCTCGTCGGCGAGTCCTCCGACGTCGAAGTCCTGCCACGGCAGGAAGAGGTCGATCAGCAGGAGCACGCCTCCGATGAGCATGAGCTGCGCCCCGCGGCCGAGGGCGTTGAAACGTTCCATTGGGCCCGTCCTTTCGGTGGTCGTCTGCGCGGTCTCTCGGCACTCTTATCGACCTGCGCCCCAGTTTCAAGCGAATAGGCGCAGTTTCGTGACGGAGGGCGTCGGGTGGCGTTCCTACACTGGCTCGGTGGCGAAAGTCCTCGTCCAGCACGTCTGCACGGAGTGCGGAACGACGAGCCCGCGGTGGCTCGGGAAATGCCCTGGATGTGGCGCGTTCGGGACGCTCGCGGAGGAGCTGCACGCGACCGACACCACCTCCGGTGCGAGCGTCGCGCGGACACCGATGGCGCTCGGCGACATCTCGGCGAGCGAGGGCGAACGCATCTCGACCGGCGTGCCCGAGCTCGACCGTGTGCTCGGAGGCGGCATCGTCCCCGCCTCGCTCGTGCTCGTCGGCGGCGAGCCGGGGGTCGGAAAGTCGACGCTGCTCCTTAGTGCCCTCGGCGCTGTCGCCCGAAACGGGCGGAAGACGCTGCTCGTGACCGGCGAGGAGTCCGCCGCCCAGGTCTCGCTCCGCGCGGCCCGCCTCGGCGGCGCCGAGTCGGTCGGGATCCTCGCCGAGACGGATCTCGGAGCGGTGTGCGCCACGCTCGAGCAGGAGCGGCCCGACGTGTGCGTCATCGACTCGGTCCAGACTCTGCATGCGTCCGACCTCGGCTCCGCGCCGGGCTCGGTGGCGCAGGTGCGCGAGGCGGCGGGTCGCCTGCTCCGCGTGTCGAAGCAGGCGGGCGTCGCGACGATCCTCGTCGGGCACGTGACGAAGGACGGCGCGGTCGCCGGTCCGCGCGTCCTCGAGCATCTCGTCGACTGCGTGCTCCAGTTCGAGGGCGACCGCTACCACGCCCACCGCGTCCTCCGCGCGACGAAGAACCGCTTCGGCTCCACGAACGAGCTCGGCGTGTTCGAGATGACGGCGTCGGGGCTCGTCGGGGTTCCGGATCCTTCGGAGCTGTTCGGCTCGACGCACGCAGGGGAGATCGGGGCAGCGGTCGGATGCGCGCTCGAGGGAACGCGCCCGCTCCTGCTCGAGATCCAGGCACTCGTCTCCCCGACCGACCTCGCGATGCCGCGGCGCGTCGGAACGGGCGTCGATCCGAAGCGGCTCGCGATGATCGTCGCGGTGCTCGGGCGCCATGCAGGGATCGCGCTGGGGAGCGCCGACGTCTTCGTCAACGTCGCTGGCGGCGTGCGCATCGAGGAGCCGGGCGCCGACCTCGCGATCGCGCTCGCGATCGCGAGCGCCTCGAGGGGCGCTCCGGTCCGGGAGGGCGCGGCGGCCTTCGGCGAGATCGGCCTCACCGGCCGCCTGCGCGCCGCCTCTCAGGCGGAGCGCCGCCTCGACGAGTGCGCGAAGCTCGGGATCCGGACGGTCCTCGCCCCAGCGGGGACGCCCCCGCGCGACGGCTTTCGGGTCTCCGCGGTGGACACGCTGCGTGCGGCCGTCCAGGCCGGGCTCGACGCACGCGCGGCCTGACCGACGCTTCCGCACCCTTCGTTCGACACGCCGTCGCGGACGTTGAGGTTCCGTTAAGAGCCTGTGTCAAAACCGCTATGATGGCTCCTGGCCGGCAGGGGAACACACTGCCGGCGCTTTTTCGTGAAGGGGGCGAAAGGCGCTGTCATGAGGGATATCGAGCACGGGGAGGCTGGCTTGTTCGACATCGGTGACAAGGTGGTCTATCCGCACCACGGTGCCGGGACGGTCATCAAGAAGGAGAAGCGCGAGGTCCTGGGCGAGGTACGCGAGTACCTGACGATCCAGATCCTCCACAACGACATGACCGTCAACGTGCCGTGCGAGAATGCGGAAAGGGTTGGTTTGCGGCAGGTCATCGACCAGCGAACCGTGACGATGGTGGTACGGACGCTCTCCGGCGGCTCGACCGAGATGCCGAAGAACTGGAACCGCCGCTTCAAGCACAACCGCGACAAGATGAAGACCGGGAACATCTTCGAGCTCGCGGAAGTCGTCCGGAACCTCGCCGTCCGGAACAACGAGAAGGGCCTCTCGACCGGCGAGAAGCAGATGTTCGTCAAGGCGAAGAAGATCCTCGCCTCGGAGCTCATGTACGCGAAGAGCATGAACGAGGACGAGGCGGCCGAGTGGCTCGACGACGTCCTCTCGCGGGCGGGGCAGACGAAGCCGAAGTCGACGGCGAAGCCGAAGGCGGCTGCGGCGAGCGCCTAGCCGCAGGACGCGGGACGCCGGCGCCTGATGGAGCGCGAGTCCCTCGGTAGCGATGTCTCCGGGGGTCGCGGCGCGTGGGCGCTCGTCGTGGCCGCAGGCGCAGGTACCCGGCTCGGCATCGATCGCCCCAAGGCGTTCGCGCAGCTCGCCGGTCGTCCGCTCCTGGCCGAGAGCCTCGATCGGCTCGACCGCTGTCCGGTGATCGACGCGATCGTGGTCGCGGCCCCGGCGGGCTGGGAGGAGCCGACGATCCTGCTCTCCGAGGAGCTCGCTGCGACCAAGGTCGTGGCGTGCGTGACCGGCGGAGACACGCGCGCGGAGTCGGTGCGAGCGGCGCTCGGGGAGGTGCCGGACGATGCCCTCGTGGTGGTCGTGCACGACGCCGCGCGGCCACTCGTCGACGACGCTGTGGTCGAACGCGTGCTGGAGCCGCTCGGCCAAGGGTTCGACGGAGCGGTCCCGGTGCTGCCGCTCGAGGACACGGTGAAGCGAGTGGCGGGCGGAGTCGTCGAGGCGACCATCGATCGGGACGGGCTCTTCCGGGCGCAGACGCCGCAGGCGTTCCTCGCTCCGACGCTGCGGCGGGCGTTCGAGCACGACGACGGCAGCGCGGGGGCGACCGACTGCGCTGCTCTCGTCGAGCGTACGGGTGGCCGGATCGCCGTCGTGGAGGGCGACCCGAGGCTCGTGAAGGTGACGACCGCCGCCGATCTCGCGATCGCCGAGGCGCTGCTCGCGAGCTCGTCCTGACGAGGACGATGCCGCTCGAGGCCGTGTTCTTCGACGTCGGCGAGACGCTCGTCGACGAGGAGCGCTGGTGGCGGGAGCTCGCGGAGCGCTCCGGGCTCCAGCCGCACGTCGTCTGGGCGGCGCTGGGCGTCACGATCGCGCGCGGGGAGGAGCACGACGCTCTCTGGAGCCACCTCGGCGTCGAGGAGCCGGTCGGCTGGTGGCTCGGAATCACGTACGAGCTCGGCGACCTCTACCCGGACGCCGTCGGCTGTCTCGACGCGTGCAGGGCGCTCGGGTTGCGGGTCGGGATCGTGGGGAACCAGACCGAGGCGCTCGAGCGCTGGGCGCGAGAAGCCGCTCTGCCGGCCGATGTCGTCTCGTCCTCGGCGAGCCTCGGCGTCCGCAAGCCCGACCCGCGGTTCTTCGAGCACGTGGTCGAGCTCGCAGGATGCTCCCCCTCGAAGGTCGCCTACGTCGGAGACCGCGTCGACAACGACGTCCTGCCTGCCGCGGCCGCGGGGCTCGTCGCCGTCCACGTGCGCCGCGGCCCGTGGGGACGCCTCCAGGCGACCCCGCCGGAGGCAGCGCTCGGCCTCGACGACCTCGCCTCGCTCCCGCAGGCGCTAGCCTCGCTCGCGTGACGGATCTACGGATCGGACTCGGCGTCGACGCCCACGTCTTCCAGGAGGGAGTGCCGCTCGTCCTCGGAGGTGTCTCCTTCGACTACCCGCGCGGGATGGCCGGCCACTCCGACGGCGACGTCGTGACGCACGCGCTGATCGACGCCCTGCTCGGTGCGGCCGATCTCGGCGACATCGGCTCGTTCTTTCCGTCCTCCGACGAGGCGTATCGCGGCGCTTCGTCGCTCGACCTCCTCTGGAAGGCCTACCGCGAAGTGCGCGATGCGGGCTACAGGCTCGTGAACGCCGACTGCGTGCTCATCGGCGAGGAGCCGCGGATCGGAGACGTGCGGGACGAGATGTGCGAACGGCTGGCGGAGTCGCTCGACGTCGACCCGTCCTGTGTGAGCGTCCGCGCGACGACGACCGACGGGCTCGGCTTCACCGGCCGGCGCGAGGGCCTCGCCTCCCAGGCTGTCGCGCTGATCGAGCGCGTGTGAACGTCGTCCGCTACGTCGACCGGCCCGACCTCCGGGCCCGTCGCTACGAGGAGCTCACGAAGCCGACGTTTCCGGAGTACATGAACCACAACGAGCCGGGAGACCTGTACTGGGACCGGCTCTACACGGACTATCCGGACTTCCAGGTCGGCCTCGTCGACGGTGACGAGCTCCTCGCGGAGGCGCACGCGATCCCCGTCCCCTGGGACGGGACGGTCGACGGGCTCCCGTCGGGGTGGGACGAGGGGTTCACGCTCGGGATGACGTCGGACCTCCCGCGAACGGCAGTCATGGCGATCGCGATCAGCGTCTCACCGGCGCACCAGGGCAGGCAGCTTTCGAGCCGGATGATCCGCACGTTCACCGACAACGCGCGCGCTGTCGGCCTCGCAGCCGGCGTGATCGCGCCGGTGCGGCCGACCTGGAAGGAGCGCTACCCGCTCATCGCGATCGAGCGCTACGTCGAGTGGCGGCGCGTCGATGGCACGCACTTCGACCCATGGATTCGCATCCACGAGCTCGTGGGCGGCGAGATCCTCGCGCCGGCGCCCGAGTCGATGACGATCCGCGGGCAGGCCGCCGAGTGGGAGGAATGGACAGGGATGGCGTTCCCGGACGACGGCGAGTACGTCTTCCCCGGTTGCCTTGCGCCGCTCACTGTGCAGGATGGGATCGGCACGCACACCGAGCCGAACGTCTGGATGTTGCACCGGGTCGAGATCTAACAGGTCGTGCGCAAACCTGCGGGTCGACGGTGACCCTGACTCGGCGCGGGCGCGACGCGCTCGAGCCCGGCTAGGACGGCAGCGCGACGACGCCCTCGCGCACGACGACGAGGCCGTCGCGCTCGAGCGAGCGGACGGCCTCGTCGTCGAGCGACTCGAAGCTCCGAGTCGTCTCGGTGACGAGGCGCAGAGTCGCGGCTCGCCTTTGGCGGAACGAGCCCTCGAACGCGCCTTGCTTGCGGAGAGGCTCGTCGCGGATCCCGCGCGACGGGCATTCCTCCGCCAGCGGGCATGCCTCGCAGCGCGGGATGCGGGCGATGCAGACGGTCGCGCCGAGGTCCATGAGCGCGTGCGCCGACGCAGCGGAGAAGCTCGCGCCCGTGCGGCGAAGCACGCGTCCGACGTTCACGTCGGCGGGGAGCACGTCCTCCTCGAATGCGAAGCGCCGGATCGCGGCGGCGGTGTACGCGCCGACGCCGGGAAGCTGGATCAGGTCCGACGGCCAGCCGTCCGTGGCGATCCGTGTCGCCGCCCGGTGGAGATTCAGCGCGCGGCGGTTGTAGCCGAGGCCCTGCCACTCCCGGATCGCGTCGGCGGGCGCCGCGGCCGCGAGTGCCTCGACCGTCGGCCACCGTTCCAGCCACGCGAGATACCGCGGAACGACCCGCCCGACCTGCGTCTGCTGGAGCATGACCTCGCTGACGAGGATCGCGTACGGGTCGCGTGTGCGCCGCCACGGGAGGTCGCGACCGTTCCGCGCGTACCACGCAAGGAGGAGCGGCTCCATCCCGTCGATCGTAAGCGGGCTAGCCGCGGAGGAACCAGCGAACGGAGGCGCGCGCGATCTGCGGGCGTACCTCGTGGACGCCCGCAAAACGCTGGTACGTGACCCGGTAGCCGTCGTTTCTGAGCGAGCGGACGATCGCGTCGCTGAGCGCGATCGGCAGCACCGGGTCGCCCGTGCCGTGCGCGACGAACACACGCGGCGCCCCGACTCGGCTGTCCGTGTGCGCTCCGCCGGGCGAGAGCGCGATGACAGCGTGGAACAGGTCTCCGTTCGTCAGGCCGAGCGTGAGCGCGTAGCTCGCGCCGTCCGAGAACCCGCCGACCGCGACGAGGCGCGGGTCGATGCGGCAACGTGCGAACGCCTGTGCCACGGCGCGCTCGACGAACGGGACGTCGACATCGCGTCCGCCGAGGAAGCTCCACGTGCTCCCCCTGGCCGGCGGTGCGACCATCACGACCCCGGGGACATCCCAGGCACCGCGAAAGGCATAGAGCCCGTCCCGCGCCCCACCGCCTGCTCCGTGAAGCGTGAGGATCAGCGCCTTCCGTCCACGCCTGGAGCCCGCAGTGACACGCATGAGCGCCTTCCGACCGCCGCCGATGGGAAGCGAGTGCTCGCCCGGGCGGCAGTCTGTGCCTCCTCGCCCGGGCTGTGACGAGCCCCGCGACGGCGGATCAGCGGCCGGCTCGGGCTCGTCGGCCGAGCCCGAGCATGCGGCGAGGACCACGACCGCGGCGATGGATGCCAGGCGCGCGAGGTGCACAGCCAGTACGACGCCGTTGTCTCGGTTTGGATCGTGAACCAGTCGAGCACCATCCTCTCCACGCTCCGATCGTATGCTCGCCGGCATCGAGCGAGAGGAGGCCACTGTGACCCTGACCGATTTCCAGCAGGAGCTCTGCACGACGAGCCGCTGGGACTTCTCCGACCTGCGAGCTCTCTACGTGAACTGCACGCTCAAGCCGTCGCCGGAGCTGTCCCACACGGAAGGCCTGATGCGGATCTCGATGGCGATCATGGAGGCGAACGGAGTCGGGGTCGACTCCGTGCGCGCGGTCGACCACGAGCTCGCGCCGGGCGTCTGGCCGGACATGCGCGAGCACGGCGCGGCGCGCGACGACTGGCCGGAGCTGTACGAGCGCGTCCAGGCCGCGGACATCCTCGTGCTCGGCTCGCCGATCTGGCTCGGCGAGAAGTCGTCCGTGTGCACGCGCGTGATCGAGCGCCTGTACGCGTGCTCGAGCCTTCTCAACGAGCACGGCCAGTACGCGTTCTACGGGAGGGTCGGCGGCTGCCTCATCACGGGCAACGAGGACGGCATCAAGCACTGCTCGATGAACATCCTCTACTCGCTCCAGCACCTCGGGTACACCATCCCGCCGCAGGCCGACGCCGGCTGGATCGGGGAGGCCGGGCCCGGGCCGTCGTACCTCGACGAGGGCTCCGGCGGGCCGGGCAACGACTTCACGAACCGGAACACCACCTTCATGACCTGGAACCTGCTGCACCTGGCGCGGCTGCTGAAAGACGCCGGTGGCGTCCCGGCGCACGGAAACCAGCGCTCGCTCTGGGACGCGGGCTGCCGGTTCGACTTCGCCAATCCCGACTACCGTTAGCGCCCGTGCTGCTCTACAACTCCGCGGTCTCGGGCAACTGCTACAAGGTGCGGCTCCTTCTGGCGCAACTCGGGATCGAGTACGAGACGGTGCACGTGGACGTGGTCGACCGCTCGAACAGGAAGGAGCTCCTCGGCGAGCTGAATCCCGCGCTCCGCGTCCCGACGCTCGTGCTCGACGACGGCCGCCCGCTCGGCGAGTCGAACGCGATCCTCTGGTACTTCGGCGACGGGACCGAGTACGTGCCCGAGGATCCGTACGAGCGCGCGCAGGTGCTCCAGTGGTTGTTCTTCGAGCAGTACAGCCACGAGCCGAACATCGCAGTCGCACGGTTCTGGATCAGGTACTCGGGGACGCCCGAGCGTTACGAATCCGAGCTGCCGGCGCGGATGAAGGGCGGCTACGCCGCGCTCGACGCGATGGAGAGCCGCCTTCAGGGACGCGACTTCCTCGTCGGCGAGCGCTACTCCGTGGCCGACATCTCGCTGTACGCGTACACGCACGTGGCGCACGAGGGCGGATTCGAGCTCGACCGCCATCCGGCGATTCGCGCGTGGCTCGATCGGGTCGCCGCCCAGCCGGGCCACGTCACCATCGACGCGTGAGCGTCCGCGTCCGGTTCGCCCCGAGCCCGACGGGGTCGCTGCATGTCGGAAACGCGCTGACTGCGGTCGCGAACCGGCGGTTCGCGGACGAGCGCGGCGGCGTGCTCGTCCTGCGGATCGACGACACGGATCCTGCCCGGACCGTCGAGGGCGGGGAGGACGCGATCGTCGAGGACCTCGCCTGGCTCGGCGTCGGCATCGACGAGGGGCCTCTGCGGCAGAGCGAGCGAAGCTCGCTGTACGCGGCGGCGGCCGAGCGGGCGCTCGAGTCCGGTGGCGCCGCGCGCGACGTCGAGGGGGCCGTACGGCTCGGGACGACGACTCTGGTGCGCCCCGACGGGACGGCGACCTATCCGCTCGCGTCCGTGGTCGACGACCTCGAGCTCGGGATCACCCAGGTCATCCGCGGCTCGGATCACCGGCCGAACCTCGAGCTTCACCGCCGCATCGCGCGCGCGGTCGGCGGCGAGCTGCCGGAGGTGATCCACCACGGGCTCGTGCTCGGCGAAGACGGGAAGAAGCTCTCGAAGCGTCATGGGCACTCGTCGGTCGCAGAGTTGCGAGAGGAGGGCCTTCCCGCGGAAGCGGTGCGTGCCTACCTCGACGAGCTCGGCCTTCCCGAGCACGACGTTCACCTCGACCTCGCGCGGCTCCGGCGGCTCGCGATCGACGCGATCGCGGCGATGCCGGACGAGGAGCTCGCCGCGGCTGCGGAAGCGCCGGTCGACGCGGTGCCGGTGCTCCGGGGAGCACGATCGCTCGTCGAGGCACGCGCGTACGGCCGGCTCGTGCTGTCGCCCGAGCCCGCCGAGCTGCCCGCTGACGCAGACGCGACTCTCGAGCGCTTCGCCGAGCTGCGGGCCGGTGCACGTGAGCGGCTCTCGACCGACGAGGCGCGCGCGATCCTGCGCGAGCTGAAGGCCGTGGGCGGTGACCTGCGCGCGCTTCGGCTCGCGCTGACCGGGGCTGCGACCGGGCCCGAGCTCGCCGCGGTCCTCGCCGCTGTCTCGCGCGACGAGGCCCTCGCCCGCGCACGCCGCGCCTGATTACGATCGTCCGGTGCGCCTGTACGACACGTTCACCCGCGGTCTCGTCGAGCTGCCCGCCCCTCCGGGCCCGATCCGCATCTACTCGTGCGGCCCGACCGTGTACCAGCGCATCCACGTCGGGAACGCCGTTCCCTTCGTCGTCGCGATGTGGCTCGAGCGCTGGCTCGTCGAGACGGGACACGAGACGACGCTCGTGATCAACATCACGGACATCAACGACAAGATCTACGAGGCCGCGCCCGGCGCGAGCGCGAAGCTCGCTGCGGACGCGTCTCGGTGGTACCTCGAGGACACGGAGGACCTCGGCCTCGGCCGACCCGACTTCGAGCCGACTGCCGTTGAGACAGTCGGCGACCAGGTCGCGATGATCGAGGAGCTCGTCGAGCACGGCTTCGCGTACGAGTCCGACGGAGACGTGTACTTCCGGGTCACGAGCTATCCGGAGTACGGCCGCCTGAGCGGCCAGCGGCTCGATCAGGTCGAGGAGCAGGAGCCGAACCCGCGCAAGGAGGATCCGCGCGACTTCGCGCTCTGGAAGGCGACCAAGGAAGGCGAGGACACGTCCTGGGACTCGCCGTGGGGCCGCGGCCGTCCGGGCTGGCACATCGAGTGCTCGGTCATGTCCGAGAAGCACCTCGGCCCCGAGTTCGAGATCCACGGCGGCGGGCTCGACCTCGTCTTCCCGCACCACGAGAACGAGATCGCGCAGTCGCGCGCGCTCGGTCATCCGTTCGCGCGGATCTGGATGCACAACGGCCTCCTCACGTTCGGCGGTCAGGAGATGCACAAGTCGACGGGCAACGACGTGTCGCTGCGGGCGGCCCTCGACCATTGGGGGCGGGAGACGTTGCTGCTCTTCTACATGACCGGTGACTACCGGAAGCCGCTCGAGTACTCGGACGCCACGCTCGAGGCCGCGGCGGCACGGGCCGAGCGCTTCCGCGACGTCTTCCGCAATCCGTCCGAGCCCGCCTCTGACGACGCATGGGCGCGCTTCGCGGCCGCGCTCGACGACGACTTCTCGACCCCGGCCGCGCTCGCGGTCATGCACGAGTGGCGCGACCACGACCTCCTCCGTCGAGCGCTTGCGATCTTCGGGCTGGAGTCGCTCGCCGTCGAGGACGAGGCGCCGGCCGAAGTGGTCGAGCTCGCGGCGCGCCGGCAGGCGGCGCGCGACGCGCGGGACTTCGAGGAGGCGGACCGGCTCCGCGACGAGCTCGAGTCAGCCGGCTGGGAAGCGCGCGACGAGTCGGACGGCTACCGGCTCGTCAAGCTGAGGTGACGTGACGCGCGAGCTCGTCTACGGACGGCGCGCCGTTCGCGAGCTCTACCGTGGGCCGCGCTCGGTGCACGAGACATGGGTCACCGAGCGGGCCGCAGCGCAGATCCCGTGGCTCGACGCGGGCCCGAGACCTCAGGCGAAGCCGGAGCGGGAGCTCACCGAGGCCGCCGGGACGCGCGACCACCAGGGCATCGTCGCGTGGTGCGAGCCGTTCCGGTACGCGGACGCCTGGGAGCTCGCCCGCGCCGAGAGCCCGCTGCTCGTCTGCCTCGATCAGGTCACGGACCCGCACAATCTCGGCGCCGTCGCGCGGAGCGCTGAAGGCGCAGGCGCCACGGGGATCGTCGTCCCCGCGCACGGCTCGGCCCGCGTGACCCCGGCCGTCTGTCGCTCGTCGGCGGGCGCAGTCGAGCACCTCCCGGTCGCCGTCGTGCCGAATCTCGCCCGCTACCTGGCGGAGGTCAAGGGCCGCGACCTCTGGGCGTACGCCGCCGACGCCGAGGGCACCGTCTCGATGTGGGACTCCGACCTGACCGGCGGCGTCGCGCTCGTCCTCGGAGCGGAGGGCAAGGGCATCCGGCCGCTCGTCCGCCGGACCTGCGACGCGGCGATCTCGATCCCGCTCGCCGGGAAGGTCGGGTCGCTCAACGTCAGCGTGTCCGCCGCGCTGCTCCTCTACGAAGCACGACGCCAACGCGCACGTACTTCGTAGGCGCGAGGCATGCCCGCCCCAGCGGCACGCAGGCAGGATGTCCGCGTGCCTGAAACGACCCTGTACCTCTTCGACGGCTACAACCTGCTCAACGCGGGCGCGTTCCGGGAGCGCCGCGAGCTCGTCGACCTGCTCGCGAGCTACGTCGCGGGAGAAGGCGTACGCGGCGTGGTCGTCTTCGACGGGGTGGGGGAGGAGCGGGAGGTCGGCCCGCTGTCGGTCCGGTTCGCGAGCCACGCCGACGACCTTCTCGAGCGCCTGGCGGCCCAGCACCGGCTGACGGAACGCGTTTGCATCGTGTCCTCCGACGACGCGGTTCGCCGTGTCTCGGGCCAGGAGGTGCGGAAGCTGACGTCGAAGGGGTTCCTCTGGACCTCGTGTCCACCGAGCACAAGGAGCAGGAACAGCGTGGCTCCGGAAGCAGGGTCGGCGAGCGCCTCGACGAGGAGACGCGCGCGCGACTCGAGCGGCTCAGGCGCGGCGGGTAGGCCCGGAACGTCGAAGGGGCGGGATCGCTCCCGCCCCTTTCGCTGCCGGTGGAGTGGAACCGCTACGCGGCGGCCTGCTGTGGGACAGGCTCTGCCGCTCGCTCGTGCTCGAGGCGGGGAAGCCACTCGAGCCAGCGGGGGAGATACCAGTTCCAGCCGCCGAGCAGCTTCATCGTCGCGGGCAGGAGGACACCGCGGACGATCGTTGCATCGATGAGGATCGCGGCGGCGAGGCCGATCCCCATCTCCTTCATATCGACGATCGGCATCAGCGCGAAGACGCCGAAGACGAGCACCATCACGGTCGCGGCGCTCGTGACGACGCCCGCCGTGGACTTGATCCCACGCGCGACCGCCTCGTCCGTCGAGAGGCCGCGGTCGTAGTACTCGCGGATCCGGCTCAGGATGAACACGTGGTAGTCCATCGAGAGGCCGAACAGGATCACGAACAGGAACATCGGCAGCCAGGCCGCGACGCCGCCGTTCGAGTTGAAGTCGAGCAGGCTCTCGCCCCAACCCCACTGGAACACCGCGACGACGACGCCGTACGCTGCTGCGACCGAGAGCAGGTTCATCACGATCGCCTTCAGCGGGATGACGACGCTGCGGAAGGTCACGAGCAGCAGCAGGAATGCGAACGCGAGGACGAAGCCGAACACGATCGGGATCGCCGACTTCATCGCGTCGTTCCAGTCCTTCGACGCCGCGGTGTCGCCCGTGACGGCGTACTCGATGCCGTCGACGGTTCCGAGCGTCGCGGGGATGACGTCCTCGCGGAGTGTCGCGAGCGCGTCGATCGAGGCGCCGTCGGTGCCCTTTCCGACAAGCGGGACCTCGACCGTCAACGCCTTCCCGCCGGGGGCGACCTCGACGTCGATCGGCTCGAGACCTGCACCTGAAGCGAGCGCCCGCGTGCGCAGTTCGCCGACCGCGGCCTGGAGCTCGGGATCGGAGGTATCGCCCGCGACGGCCACGACCGCGGGGGTCGCGCCGCCCGGGAACGCGTCGTTCACCTTGTTGTACGACTGGAGCTCCTTCAGCGATGCGGGGAGGGCGTCGAGCCCCGAGATCGCGGTGTTCAGCGTCAGGGCCGGGACGGCGAGTGCGACGAGTACCGCGGTCGCGGCAACGGCGGAGACGACCGGACGGCGGAGGACACGATCGAGAATCCAGCTCCACACGCGGCCCTCGCCGTCGTCCCGGCGCAGCCGCCACAGGAGCGGCACCCGCACCTTGTCGACGCGGTCGCCCAGCCAGGACAGCATCGCCGGCAGCACGGTCAGCGATCCGATCATCGCGACCGCGACGACCAGCATCGTGCCCACTGCGAACGACATGAACATCTTGTCGCCGGAGAAGAACATCCCGGCCATCGCGATCATCACGGTGACGCCGGCGATGAGCACGGCCCGCCCGGACGTGGCCGCTGCGGCCTCGAGCGCTGCCGACTCGCTGCGCCCTGCCCGCCGCTCGTCCCGCTCCCGACGGATGTAGAAGAGCGAGTAGTCGACGCCCACCGCGAGCCCGATCAGAAGGATGACGGCCGAGATGTTCTCGTCCATCGGGATGATCTGGCTCGCAGGCCCGACGAGGCCCATCGCCGCGAACACGGACGTGAGCCCGAGGAGGAGCGGTATCGACGCGCCGACGACCGAGCCGAAGACGAGCAGCAGGATCCCGAGCGTGAGCGGGATCGAGAGCAGGCCCGCCAGCGCGAGCTGGGAGCCGAACATCTCGTCGAGCGCCTTGCCGGTCGAGGCAGAGCCGGCCTGGCCGACGTAGTAGTCGGCGTTCCGGTTCTGGACCTTCTCGGTCGCGGACGTGATCGTGTCGATGTAGACGACGGCCTCGTCGTAGTTGCCCTTCGGGCTGAACTGGATCAGCGCCGCGTGCCGATCCTTCGAGATCTGGCCTTCGTTGCCGGCTGCGAGAGGCGAGCGGAGCTTCGTGACCTGCTCGAAGCCGCCGAGCGTTCTGACGGCGTCGGTCACGACCGCGCGGAAGGCGGCGTCGTCGACGGTCCTCGTCTCGGACTGGACGAGCACGAACTCGGACTGCTGGTCGAGCGCGAACCCGCCGTCGCGGATGATGTGGTCGCCCTTGCGGGCCTCCCCGACGTTCCAGTCGGTCTCGTCGATCGTCTGCATCGGGACTGCGATCCCGATCGCGAACGCGGCGACGACGAACGCGAGCCAGCCGAAGATCGCGGTCTTCCGGTGGTTCGCGCTCCAGCGACCCATCCGGGCCGCGACGTTCTTCGAGTGCTTCAGCGGTGACATCTGCGGTTCCTTTCCTGGGTCATCTGGACGACCTCAGGCTGTCACCGGGCAGTCCGCCGGGCAGTGCGGCGTTCAGGCGTCTTCGGGTGCGGGAAACCGCACGCCTGGCACTCGTGACTTCACCTTGTGGGCGTGAGCTCGGGCGCTCGACGTTTCGCTAACTGCGGAAGTTCGGAGGGGCACCCCGGCCCACCACCCACTGCGAGCATAACGAGGAAGTCCGCACGCGTGGGACACGGAAGTGCACCGAATGTGTGCCGCTTTTTTCTACGCGCGAATCGCCGCCAGCACGGCCAGCACGCGGCGGTGATCGTCAGTGCTCGCGGGAAGGTCGAGCTTCGCGAAGATGCTCGTCACGTGCTTCTCGACCGCGCGGAGCGTGACGAACAGCCGGTCCGCGATCGCCTGGTTCGATCGCCCTTCGGCCATGAGCTCGAGCACCTCACGCTCCCGCGGCGTGAGCTGCTCGAGCGGATCGTCACGGCGCCGGCGCCCGATGAGCTGGCTGACGACGTCGGGGTCGAGCACCGAGCCGCCCTCGGCGATCCGGCGCACGGCCGACGCGAACTGCTCGACGTCCGAGACGCGGTCCTTCAGGAGGTAGCCGACGCCCTCGGCGCTGTCGGAGAGGAGGTCCATCGCGTACCCGGCCTCGACGTACTGCGAGAGGACGAGCACCCCCGTGTCGGGGAAGCGCTCGCGGATCTCGGCCGCGGCGCGGAGCCCTTCGTCCGTATGCGTGGGCGGCATTCGGATGTCGACGATGGCGACCTGGGGCTTGTGCATGCCGACGTGCCGGAGAAGATCCTCGGCCGTGCCCGACTGCGCCACGACCTCGAACCCGGCCTCGCCGAGCAGCCGCACGACGCCCTCGCGCAGGAGCACCGAGTCGTCGGCGATCACGACGGTGATCGCGTGACCGAGCGTCGAGCTGGTGTTGCGCAGAGGTGGAAAGTCGCGCGGGAGGTCGTCGGCGACGAGCTGGACGATGCGCTCAGGCTCGGGGAGGCCCTCGATCGCATGCTCGCCGAGATCCGCGCTCGCGAAGCCGTCTAGAACCACGAGCGTCTCGGCCGAGGCAACGATCTGCCCCCCGTGGCCGGCGTGCGCGATACGCGCTGCGCGCACGATGTCGAGTCCCGTGTATCCCTCGTCACCGAGGTCCGGGTTGCCCGAGTGAATCCCGATGCGGACGCGCACGCGCAAGCCGTCCGGCCAGTCTGCATCGCGCAGTGCTCGCTGCACCTCGAGCGCCGCGGCTGCGGCTGCGGCCGCGTCGTAAAACGCCGCGAGCAGCTCGTCGCCCACGGCGTCGACCTCGTGGCCCTCGTGCGTGCCGATCGCGTTGCGGAGGATCGCCCGCACCGCGCCGATGACGGCCGGGTAGTCGACGCGCTCGTCCTGCTGCAAACCCGTCGAGCCCTCGACGTCCGCGATGAAGAACGTGACCTGACCGGTTGGGAGCGAGCTCACGTTTGCGAGTCTAGGCCCGTTCCCGTTCGAGGTGGCGGTCGAGGGGCGCGCCGGTGTTCGCGCGCGCTGCCGCCGCCGCCGGAGCAGTCTCACGGGGCGACGCCCTGTAGCGGGCCCTCGAGGCGCGCGGCGTACGCGTAAGGGTGGTTGAAGGCATCCAGCGCCTCGTCCGCAGCGACGGCGAGCTCGAATGCATCACCGGCGTTGTCCGAAACGGTGACGTAGAGCCGGTCGGCGGCAGGGCTCCAGGCAAGCGTCACGTCGATGCCGTTCGTGCGCCGGTGGTCGAGCTCTCGGCGCGTATGGGTGGTGTCGAGCGTCGCGGTCATCGGGGCCTCCTGCGAGTGCGGTCCACTCACTCGACTCTCGCATCCGGCCCAGGACCGGGCGATACGGCGGACATGTGTGTCCGAGGTTCGGTTGTCCCTACCCGTCCGCGAGCGGGATCTCGGCGCGCACGGCGGTTCCGCCGCCCGGCGGGCTCGCGATCGAGAGCGAGCCGTCGAGCGCGGCGACGCGGTCGGCGAGGCCCCTAAGGCCGCTTCCGGTCGTCGGATCCGCGCCGCCGACCCCGTCGTCACCGACCGTGACGGCGAGCTTGCCGTTCTCGCCCGCGATGCGGACGACCGCGTACGACGCCTGCGCATACTTCACGACGTTCGTCAGCGCCTCTGCGACGACGTAGTAGGCGGCTGCCTCGACCGCCGGAGGGAGGGGGAGAGGCTCGACGTCGGCTTCGACCGGGAGCGGAGAGCGCGCGACGAGCGCCTCTACGGCCGCGGCGAGGCCGCGATCGGTCAGCACCGCCGGGTGGATGCCGCGTGCCAGCTCCCGCAGGTCTTCGAGGGCGTGCGTCAGCTCGTCGCGGGCCCCGGCCAGGATCGACGCGGCAGTCTCCGTGTCCCCGCTCAGCTTCGACTCGGCGAGCCGGAGCGAGACCGAGAGCGCGACGAGCCGTTGCTGCGCGCCGTCGTGCAGGTTCCGCTCGAGCTTCCGGCGAGCGTCGTCCGCCGCCTCGACGAGTCGCGCGCGCGAGGCTCGGAGCTCCTCCTCCTGCCGCTTGCGGTCGCTGATGTCGCTGAAGACGGCCATGTGGGAGACGACCTGCCCGCTTGCGTCGTGGACGGGCGCGGTCGAGATCGCCACCGCGACCGGCGTCCCGTCCTGCCGCATGCGAACGGTCTCGTACCCATCGACCCCCAGTCCCGAGCGAACACCGTCCACGAGCGTCTCGAACTCGCCGCGACTCTTCGACGGGACCATCGGAGCCTCGCCGCCGATGACCTCCTCCGGCGCCCAGCCGAAGATGTGCTCCGCGGCGGGGTTCCACAGCTTGACGGTGTCGTCGAGCCCTAGCTCGATGATCGCGACCGGGGCGCTGTCGACCACGGCGCGGAACCGCTCCTCGCTCGCCCGCGTCTCCTCCTCTCTTCGGCGTCGCACCGTCACGTCCGAGCCCGCGACGAGGACGATGTTGCGGCCTTGCGGGTCGAGTACCGGCCTCGCTGTCCACGCGACGATGCGGGGCGCGCCCTCTCGCGGGAGCCACGAGGACTCGCGCTCCGCCTGCACGACGCCGTTGGCCGCGTTCGCGATCGTCATGCGATCGCCGTACTGGTACTCGGATGCGACGAGGTCGAGGAAACTGCGGCCGCCGATCTCCTCCTTCGCCCACCCGAACGCTGTCGTGAACGCCGGGTTCACGCCGTCCTGCATGACGATGCCGTTCGGGTCGACGCGCGATGAGGAAGCTCGGCATCGCGTCCGTGATCGCGTCGAGGAAGCCGCGCCGGAGCTCGGCCTCCTGCTCGCGCGCCTTGCGCTCGGTGATGTCGAGGCCGCCCGCGACGATGCTCACGACGTGTCCCTGCTCGTCGAGCACGGGCACGCTTCGCCAGTAGATGACGAGCTTCTCGCCGCGCGCGTTCGTGAACGCGTTCTCGTACTCGCTCGGCGGGAAGTCGGGCGCTGCCTCCCGGAAGCGCGCGATCATCTCGTCCCGCTCCTCGGGATCGATGAACACGTCCCAGAAGTACTGGCCTCGCAGCTCGTCGTCGCTCGCGTAGCCACTCGCCTTGAGCGTCGCGAAGTTGAGCTTGATGATCCGGCCCTCCGTGTCCACGTTCGAGAGCAGGCTCGGCGCCGTGTCCGCGAGGACTCCGGCCAACCTGATCTCGGCCCGGAGCTCGGCCTGGAGGCGCTCGTTGTGCAGGGCGATGCCGGCTGCCGCGGTCACGGCGTCGAGGAGCTCCGGCTCGCCGGCGAGAGACACGTCGTGGATCAGGGCGGCGACGCAGACGCCGTCCTGCTCGACGTACTTGATCGCGCGGCTGTCTTCCTGCGGCCGGCTCGGGGACGCCTTGGCCCTCGGCGTCGACCCAGCCCGCGCCGGTGACGCCCCGGCTCGGATCGAGGCGGTAGAAGACCTCGACCGTCGGGTCGGCGAGCGCGTCCGCGAGCGCATCCCGCAGCGGCGTTCCCTGCTGCAGCGAGACAACGACGTCGGCGACCGAGGAGCGCGCGAGGCGCATGCGCAGGATGCCGAAGAGAAACGCGATCGGCACCAGCGCGAAGCAGATCAGCAGGAGCAGCGCGAGGATCTCCGAGACCGTGTCGGAGAACTGGTCGGCGACCACGACGAGCCCGATCGAGAACAGCGTCGCCGACCCGGCAGCGAGCACCGGCCAGAGCAGGCGGCGCAGAGCCGGGGTCGCCGCGCGCCAGCGGCGCACGAGAAGCGTCAGCACCGTGACGATGATCACGAGCCCGATGAAGGACGTGGTCGTGTCGATCGCGCCCGCGAGGCCGGGAAGGTCTGTGACGGCAACGGGGCTCTCGGGACAGCCCTCGCAGCTCGCGGGGGCCGGCGTGGGATCCAGGAGGAGCACGAGCACCGAGCCGACCACCAGGGTGACGCCCGTAACGACGGGGATCGCTCGGTCGAGCGGGCCACGCAGGTGCCCGGTCGGAAATGCGAGGACGAGCGCGCCGAACGGGGCCCAGATCAGGCCTCCGCCGGCGAACCCGATCGCGAACAACCACTCGTTGGCCGAGGTGTTCAAGACGTTCAAGAACCCGAGGAACCCGACTGCGGCCAGGTACACGCCGGTGAGGTTCTCGGGGCGTCGCTGCAGCGCGATCAAGCCGCTGATCCCGAACGCGCATGCGATGCAGATGATCAGCGCGACGACGAGCCACGATTGCTCGTCCTGCTTCGTGATTGCGAGCAGTGCGATGGAGGCGGCAACGTCGACGACGAGCAGCGCCACCCCGAATGCGAGCGCGAGCCGGCTCAAGCGAGGAGAGCGCGAACGGCGTCGCCCGAGAGGTCGGCCTTCGAGATGAAGCCCCTGCGCGGGGCTCGTGTCGATCAGGCCGTCGTAGTCCGCGGCATCGCGGCTCGAGACGAGGACGATGCTCGGAAGCCGCGACGGGTTCGCGCAGATGAGGTCGCAGAGCTCGAAGCCGTTTGCGTCCGGGAGCTGGACGTCGAGGAGGATCACTTCGGGGGAGAGCGTCACGCACAGCCTCGAGCGCGGACTGTCCGTCGTCGGCCTCGCCCACGACCTCGAAGCCCTCCGCTTCGAGCACGGCACGCGCCGAGGCCCGGAAGCTCGGGTGGTCGTCGACGATGAGGACGCGGGTCACCAGTGCATGGTGGCAAATGCCGTGCTCATGCGCGGTGTGGTCAACCGCACCAGCCGGGGCGAACATATGTTCTTAGCATCCTGCAATTTTCGCAAGGGTCTTGTAACGATCGCAGAATGGTGCTAGCTTCTCCCTCAAGCTCAAGGTGAGGCTTGCGCGAGAGGGGCGCTCCGAGCCACGGAACACCGCCCAGACCAGCCGTCGAACCGGGGGTATCCAGAATGGCCGCTCGCACCGCCACCGCAGCAGCGAAGTCAGCCCAGAGGGTGCAACGAGAGCTCGAGGACCTCCAACTCGTCCTCAGGGCTCGGAACGGAAGCACGGAGGCGCTCGACGCGCTCATGCGCAAGTACGCGGGCTTCGTGCGGCTGAAGGCCAGCTCGTACTTCCTCGCCGGCGGCGACGGCGACGACCTCGTCCAGGAGGGCATGATCGGCCTGTACAAGGCCGTCCGGGACTTCCGCTCGGACAAGGAGACGTCCTTCCGCAGCTTCGCGGAGCTCTGCGTGACGCGCCAGATCATCACGGCGATCAAGACCGCGACCCGCTTCAAGCACACGCCGCTCAACTCGTACGTCTCGTTCAGCCACACACCGGCCGGGCAGGACTCGGACGGCGACTGCACGCTCGGCGACGCTCTCCCGGGGCCGAGCGTCCAGGACCCCTCCGTCTGCGTCATCTCGACGGAGGAGCTGCGAGAGCCTCGTCTTCTGTCTCGGGACGGGCCTCTCGCAGCTCGAGTCGGAGGCGCTCCGCCGCTACCTCGAGGGGAGCTCGTACGAGGAGATGGCCGAGGAGCTCGGCTGCGACACGAAGACGATCGACAACGCCCTCCAGCGCGTCAAGCGCAAGATCCTCGCCCACCAGAAGACGCGCGAAGTCCTCGCCTAGTCGCGGGGGAACCCATGGTTCCCCCGCGTGCCCCCTCCTTCACCGGTGGGATCGAGCACGGCTGGTGCCCGCCTACAGGCGAGTGAATCGCCCTTCGGCTCGAGCCCTCGTTGCCATCTCCGCTCTGATCGAGAGCCGGCGGGCTTGCCCGCATCCACGAGGCAGCGTCAGCGTCGGGAGAGCCGGAGGCGGGACTCGAACCCACGACATCCGCTTTACAAGAGCGGCGCTCTACCAGCTGAGCTACTCCGGCGCACACGGATCGTAGACACCGTCCTCCTCGGAGCGGCCCGGTCCGTGTGTCCGGACGGTGAATTTCCGCTTCGGTAGGTGCATAATCGCGCGATGCCCGTCACTGAAGGGACGCAGACAGCGCGGATTGCCGCCGAGCGCGCACGGTTCGTGTCGCCGGGAGTCTCGACACCTCAGCTCGTCGTCGCCGAGGCCGAGGGCGCGCGCATAACCGACGTCGACGGGCGGACATTCGTCGACTTCGCGGGTGGGATCGGCTGCCAGAACACGGGCCACCGACATCCCGCGGTCGTGGACGCGGTCAAGGAGCAGGCCGACCGCTACCTCCACCAGTGCTTCATGGTCGGGATGTACGAGCCGTACGTCGACGTGTGTCGAAGGCTCGCCGAGCTCTCGCCGTGCCGCGGCGAGGAGCAGCGCTCGATCCTCGTCAACTCCGGCGCGGAGGCGATCGAGAACGCGGTCAAGATCGCGCGCGCGGCGACAGGGCGGCAGGCAGTGGTCGTGTTCGAGAACGCCTTCCACGGGCGGACGCTGCTCGCGATGACGATGACGAGCAAGGTCAAGCCGTACAAGGCCGGCTTCGGCCCGTTCGCGCCCGAGGTCTATCGCGCGCCTGCCCCGTACCCGTACCGGGGTGTCTCGGCGGACGACTCGATCGCGGCCATCGAGCACCTGTTCAAGGCGGACGTCGACCCTTCGACCGTCGCCTGCATGGTGCTCGAGCCCGTGCAGGGCGAGGGCGGCTTCATCGTGATGCCGCCCGACTTCCTCGCGCGCCTGCAGGAGCTCTGTCGTGCGCACGGGATCCTGTACGTGGACGACGAGGTGCAGTCCGGGGTCGGCCGCACGGGTCTCATGTGGGCGGTCGAGCACTACGACGGCGTCGAGCCCGATGTGCTCGTCGCGGGGAAGTCGATCGGCGGCGGCCTCCCGCTCGCGGGCGTGACCGGGCGCGCCGAGCTCATGGACGCCGTCCCGACGGGTGGGCTCGGCGGGACCTTCGGCGGCAACCCGCTCGCCTGCGCGGCGGGGGCCGCGGTGCTCGAGATCGTCTCCGACGAGGACTTCCTCGCGGAGGCCCGCGCGCTCGGCGAGACACTGCGCGTCCGCCTGGACGACCTCGCGGGCCGCCACGACGATATCGGTGAGGTGCGGGGGCTCGGGCCGATGCTCGCGTTCGAGTTCACGGAGCGCTCGCCAGATCACGCGCGCGCGGTCGTCGCCGCCGCGTTCGAGCGGGGGCTCGTGCTGCTTTCCTGCGGCCTCTACGGGAACGTCATCCGCCTACTTCCTCCGCTCACGATCGCGTCGGACGAGCTCGAAGAGGGCCTCGCGATCCTGGAGGAGTCGCTTGCCGTCTGACGGCGTCGCGGACGTCAGAGTCGCCGGTCTACGAAAGAGCTACGGAGACGTCGTCGCGGTCGACGCGATCGACCTCGAGATCGCGCCGGGCGAGTTCTTCACGATGCTCGGGCCTTCGGGATCGGGCAAGACCACGACGCTGCGGATGATCGCCGGCTTCGAGACGCCCGACGAGGGCACGATCGAGCTCGCCGGCGAGGACGTGTCCCGGCTGCCGCCGTACGACCGCCCGGTGAACACGGTCTTCCAGGACTACGCGCTCTTCCCGCACATGACGGTGCAGCAGAACGTCGAGTACGGGCTCATGGTGAAGAAGGTCGACAAAGGGGAGCGCCGCGCGCGCGCCGAAGAAGCCCTCAGCATGGTGCGCCTCGGGGGCTACGGCGCCCGCAAGCCGGCGCAGCTCTCCGGCGGCCAGCGGCAGCGCGTCGCGCTCGCCCGCGCGATCGTGAACCAACCGAGGGTGCTCCTGCTGGACGAGCCGCTCGGCGCGCTCGACCTGAAGCTCCGCCAGCAGATGCAGATCGAGCTCAAGTCGATCCAGCGCGAGGTCGGGATCACCTTCGTGTACGTGACCCACGACCAGGAGGAGGCGCTGACGATGTCCGACCGGGTCGCGGTCTTCAACGAGGGCCGGATCGAGCAGGTCGGGCCGCCCGCGCGACGTCTACGAGCACCCGCAGAGCGAGTTCATCGCCGGGTTCGTCGGCGTCTCCAATGTGCTCGAGCGCGATGGGCGCAGGTACACGGTGCGCCCGGAGAAGATCAACCTGCTCGAGGACGGCCGCGAGCCGAGCCCGGGCTGGCACGTCGAGTCGGGGGTCGTACACGACGTCCAGTACGTCGGCCCCGTCACGCGGTACCACGTGACGCTCGACCGCGAAGGCGAGCTGCAGGTGCTCGAGCAGAACCTCGAAGACGACTCGAGCAAGGTTCTCGAGGCGAAGGGGCGGCGCGTCCGCGTCGAGTGGCGTCCCGAGCAGGAGTCGGTGATCGACGAGACAAAGGGAGGCACGGATGGCTAGAAGCAGACGCGCGACCGGGTGGTTCGCGCTCGGCCTGCTCGTGGCGGCGCTGAGCGTCGTCGCGGCAGGTTGCGGTGGCGGCGACGACGGGGGAAGTGCCAGCACGGAGCTCGAGGGGCTCGGCTCGTCGTTTGAGGAGATCCAAGAGTTGGCGCGCGAGGAAGGCGAGGTCAACATCGTCCAGTGGCCGCTCTACGCCCAGCTCGTCAAGGAGTTCACGGCCGCGACCGGATGCAAGGTCACCCTGAAGGACGCCGGAACCTCCGACGACATGATCTCCTTCATGTCCACAGGGCGAGTACGACGGCATCGTCGCCTCGGGGAACGCAACCGTCCGACTCATGAGCACCGGTGAGGTCGCTCCCATCAACGAGGACCTCATCCCCAACTACGCGGACATCCACGAGGGGCTCAAGGGCCAGGTGCACAACAGCCTCGACGGCCTGGCGATGGGCGTCCCGCACGGCCGTGGGTACAACCCGCTCGCGTTCCGGACGGACGAAGTGACCCCTGCGCCCGACAGCTGGTCGGCGGTCTGGGACAACCCGAACGACTACGCCGGCAAGATCTCGATCTACGACGACTCGATCTTCATCGCGGATGCCGCCTTGTATCTGAAGGCGACGCAGCCGGATCTCGGGATCGAGAACCCGTACGAGCTCGACGAGGAGCAGTTCACCGCTGCGGTGGACCTGATGAAGCAGCTCGCGCCCAACGTCGGTGAGTGGTGGGCCGACTACTCGAAGCAGATCCAGGCATTCACGAACAAGGACAGCGTCGATCGGCACGACGTGGCCTCTCCAGGTCAACCTTCTGAAGGCCGACGGCCAGCCGGTCGAGTCACTCAAGCCCAGCGAAGGCACGACCGGGTGGTCGGACACGTGGATGGTGTCGTCGAAAGCTGCGAACCCGAACTGCATGTACCTCTGGATGAACCACATGGCATCACCGGAGGCGCAGGCCGCAGTCGCCGAGGGCTTCGGGGAGGCGCCCGCCAACCTCGAAGGCGTGCGACGCTCACGAAGAACACCAACCACTGCGACGGAGCAGCACGCGGACGACGAGGCGTTCTGGGAGGACGTCTACTACTGGACGACTCCGGTCGCCGACTGCGGCGACGATCGCGGGGAGGTGTGCAAGACCCAGGAGGACTGGGAAGCCGCCTGGACCGAGATCAGGGGCTAGCCGCCTGACGTCGGTCCCGCACGTGGAGACGCCGCCCCGGGAGAGCCCGGGGCGGCGTCTTTCGACCTTCTTCCACCGCCATCCCCGCGCGCGGCTCGCGGTGCTGCTTGCGCTGCCCGTGGGGTGGATGGTCGTCGTCTATTTCGGGTCCCTCTTCGTCCTGCTCCTCTCGTCGATCTGGGACACGGACCCGTTCACGCGCGACGTCGTCCACGAGTTCACGCTCGACAACTTCCGGAGGATCATCGAGACGCCGGTCTACCGGAACGTCGCCTGGCGCACGATCCAGATGGCGCTGCTCGTGACGATTGCGGACGCGATCATCGCGTTCCCGATCGCGTACTACATGGCGCGCATCGCATCGCCGCGTACGCGCAACCTGCTCGTCGTCGCCGTCCTCATGCCACTCTGGGCGAGCTACCTCGTCAAGGCGTACGCGTGGCGCACGATTCTCTCGGACGGAGGAATCATCAACTGGGCGCTCGAGCCGCTCGGGGTGACGTTCGACGGGTATTCCACGGTCGGCCTCTGGCTCGTCTTCACGTACCTCTGGCTTCCATTCATGGTCCTGCCCGTCTACGCGGGGCTCGAGCGCATCCCGAGCTCGCTGCTCGAGGCGTCCGCGGACCTCGGTGGGCGGTCGTTCGCGACGTTCACGCGCGTCATCCTGCCGCTCGCGCTCCCGGCGGTCGTCGCGGGATCGATCTTCACGTTCTCCCTCACGCTCGGTGACTACATCGCTCCGGGCTTGATCACGAGCGAGCAGTTCATCGGCACCGTCATCTACTCGATTCGCGGAGAAGCGCTGCCGGTCGCTGCGGCTTACTCCTTCGTCCCGATCATCGTGATGGTCGTCTACCTGCTGGTCGCGCGCAGGCTCGGCGCGTTCGAGTCGCTGTGAGCCGCTGATGGTCGAGTCCCGCATGACCCGCTACCTCCTGCGCATCGCCGTCGCCTTGACGCTCGCGTTCATCTACATGCCGCTCGTCGTGATCGGCCTCTACGCGTTCAACGAGAGCGTCACCCAGGGCTGGCCGATCGAGAGCTTCAGCACCAAGTGGTTCTCGGTCGCGTTCGACAACGAGGGCGTTCGCGAGGCGCTGAAGCTCTCGCTGCTCGCGGGCATCGGGGCGACCGCGATCGCGCTCGTGTTGGGCACGCTCGCGTCTCTGGCGGTCTCCCGTTATCGCTTCTTCGGTCGCGAGGTCGTGACGTTCGCCGTGATCCTTCCGATCGCGCTACCCGGCATCATCACGGGACTCGCTCTGCAGGCGACGATTCTCGACGTCTTCGGGCCGCTCGGGCTGGGCTTCGGGCTCGCGACGATCATCATCGGCCACGCGACGTTCTGCGTGGTGGTCGTTTACAACAACGCTCTCGCCCGGCTACGGCGCACCGCGGGCTCGTTGGACGAGGCCTCAGCCGACCTCGGGGCGGACGGCTGGCAGACGTTCCGCTTCGTGACGTTCCCGCAGATGCGGAGCGCACTCCTCGCGGGCGCGCTTCTCGCGTTCGCACTCTCGTTCGACGAGGTGGTCGTGACCGTCTTCACCGCGGGTGCGGACCAGACTCTCCCGATCTGGATCTTCGCGAGCCTGTTCCGGCCCGCCGAGCAGCCGATCGTGAACGTCGTCGCCCTCTTCGTGATCGTCGCGTCGATCGTCCCGATCTACTTCGCTCAGAGGCTGGCCGGTGGGTCCGGGCTCACGTCGGAGCGACCGGTGAAGGGCACCGTCGCGGCGGCGATCGAAGCCGAGCCGTAGGTCTACCTCGGAGTACGGGAGATGCGAAGCAGGGACGAGCTCGTGTCTTTGGCGAACGAGAACTTCATCGCCTCGTTCCGGAAGCTCGTCGAGCACAGCCCCTCGGGTGACAGTCGCGCGTTCGGCGGCGTCTTCGCGTTCGCCTCCGGGCTTCCGCTCTCGCTCTTCAACGGGTGCGTCGTCGTCGAGCCTTCGGCTCCGACCGACCTCGATGCCGCGCTCGGCTGGGTCGCCGGGCGTCGCGTCCCGCAGCGGCTGTTCGTCGCAGCGGAGCTCGAGACGGAGCTCGAGGCTGTCGCCGCGAAAAACGGCCTCGAGCGCGACCCGGTGCCGTATCCGGGGATGGTGCTCCATCCGATCCCCGAGCCGCCCGAGGCCGCCCCCGGGGTCGTCATCGCGCCGATCGACGACTCCGGCCGCGAAGAGTTCCTCGGCGTCGGCGAGGCGCTCGGCCTCGACGCGCGACCTGGGCGAGGCGCTCTTCCCTCGGTCGTTCCTCCGGGACGAGGATGTCCGGCCGTTCGTCGCGCGTCTCGACGACCGCGCGGTCGGCTACTCGCTCGCGATCCGAAGCGCCGGTGCGACCGGTGTGTACAACGTCGGCACGCTGCCGGCGGCCCGCCGGCGAGGCGTGGGAACGGCGTTGACGTGGGCAGCCGGCGCGGCGGGTCGGGAGCAGGGCTTCGACTGTGCAGTGCTCCAGTCGTCGGAGATGGCCGTCTCGATGTACGAGGCGATGGGATTCCGGACGGTCGCGCCCTACGTGGTCTTCAGCCAGCCCGCGCCAGGATGACGGTCAGCTCGACGCGGCGCTCGTGTCCGCCGTGAGCTCACTGGACAGGAGACGCCGGTGCCGCCGAGCCCGCAGTAGCCGTTCGGGTTCCTCACGAGGTACTGCTGGTGGTAGCCCTCGGCATAGAAGAACGGCCCGGCCTCGGCGATCTCGGTCGCGACTTCCCCGTAACCGGCTTTCGAGAGCTCCGCCTGGAACATGTCACGGGTCGCCAGCGCGGCGGCTCGCTCGTCGTCGGTCATCCAGTAGACCGCCGAGCGATACTGCGTGCCGACGTCGTTCCCCTGGCGCATGCCCTGGGTAGGGTCGTGACCCTCCCAGAAGATCCTGAGCATCTCCTCGTAGCTCGTCTTGCCCGGGTCGAAGACGGCGAGGACGACCTCCGTGTGGCCGGTGCGCCCGGAGCAGACCTCCTCGTAGGTCGGGTTCGGCGTGATGCCGCCCGCGTAGCCGACAGCAGTCGTGTACACGCCCGGCGCCTGCCAGAACATCCGCTCGGCCCCCCAGAAGCAGCCCATCCCGACGACGATCGTCCCGAAGCCGTCGGGGAACGGCGGAGTCAGCGGCGTTCCGAGGACGAGGTGCGGCTCACTCGGCTGGATCGGCGTGTCGCGGCCGGGTAGGGCGGACTCCCGCGTCGGCAGCTCGGCTGTCTTTCGTGTGAAGAGCATGTCCCTACGGTATCCGTTCCCCTCGAGGCTACGGCGTGCGCGAGGCCTCCCAGCCCTGGTATTCGCCCCCGTGCTCGGCCGCGAGCTTCTCGAACCAGGCGCGAAACGCCGGGACCGTCGTCGGGCTGACCACGCGATTGGCCTCGGCCCGCACGAGCCAATGCGTCGTCTCTTCGTCGGGCCGCGTGATCGTCACCTCGTAGCCGCCCCGCTCGAGCGCCGTCTGAGCGTCCTCGGCGGCCCGTCCGGACGCGAACTGCAGGAAGTGCAGGATCTGCCGCGGGCGGGACAGGTCCGCGCCCATTCCCGCGAGCTTCTGGACGGTGAGCTGGTCCGCGCCCTCCGGTGTCGCGGGCGGCTTCCCCCTGAGCATGCGGTCGAGGCGGCCCACTGCTCCTAGAGTGCCTGCTCGAGGTCGGCCCAGAGCTCGTCCGGGTCCTCCAGCCCGACGGACAGCCGGAGGAGCCCCGGCGGCACGCGCGAGCCCTCCCAGCGCGAGCGAGCCTCGATCCGCGACGTCACCCCGCCGAGGCTCGTCATGTTCGCGATCAGCGCGGTGCTCGTCTCCACCCGGCGTGCCGCGTCGGCATCTGCCATGTCGAAGGAGCAGAGCGCTCCGAAGCCCGGGTAGCGGACGGTCTTAACGCCCGGGTGTGCCCGGAGCTTCTCGACGATCGCCTGTGCGCTCGCGGTCTGGCGTGCGAGACGCACCTCGAGAGTCTGGAGCCCGCGGAGCAGGAGCCACGCGGTGTCCGGCCCCGGGACGGGCCCGGTCTTTCGGCGGAACTCGAGCAGGCGCGCAGTCGTCTTCTCGTCGCGGCAGACGACTGCGCCCACGAGCGCGTCGTCATGGCCGGCGAGGTACTTCGTCGCCGAGTGCAGCGCGAGGTCGCATCCGAGCTCGAGCGGCCGAACGTTCAGCGGCGTCGCCGCCGTCGAGTCGCAGATCGTACGAGCCGGGTGGGCGGCTGCGGCCTCGAAGCTCGGCATCGTCAGGAAGGGGTTGGACGGCGCCTCGAGCCAGATGAGGTCGACATCGTCCGGCGGCGGCCCGGTCTGGTCGAACTCGACGTGTCCGACTCCCCAGCGCCCCAGCTCGTCGAGCATGACGCCGGTGCCGTAGTAGGCGCCTTCCGCGAGTGCCACCTTCTGGCCGGGCTCGAGCAGAGCGAGCACGACGGCGGTTGAGGCCGCCGCACCCGATGCGAACAGGAGCGCGTGTCCTCCGTCGAGCTCGCCGAGTCGCCGCTCGGCCTCGGCGACAGTCGGGCTCGAAAAGCGTGCATACGAGAACTCGCCCGGCTCGCCGTTTTCGTACGGCCAGGTCGTCGAGCGGTCAAGCGGGAAGGTCACGGCGCCAAGCCTACGCGCCGGTTCGCACCGGCTAGCGGCCCGATGCGCTGCCCGACCGGGCCGCAAAGCCAGGATCGCCCTCCCTCAAGGGTTAGGCTCCGCCGCGGTGGCCGAGACCCACGACACGACCGAGGCGAAGCTTCGTTGGCTCCGCGAGCTTCGCGAGGAATCCTTGCACGCGGCCAGCGAGACGCATGTGGAACGGCAGCGGGAGCGCGGGAAGCTCCTCGCTCGCGAACGGCTCGAGAAGCTGCTCGACCCGGGCTCGTTCGTCGAGCTCGACCGCTTCGTGCGGCACCGCGAGATCGAGTTCGGGATGCGCGACAGCCGCCCGTGGGGGGACGCCGTCGTCACCGGCTACGGGACGATCTTCGACCGCAAGGTCTTCGTGTTCTCGCAGGACTTCACGGTCTTCGGCGGCTCCCTGTCGGAGGTCTTCGCCGAGAAGGTCTGCAAGGTGATGGACCTGGCGGTGAAGTACGGGTGCCCGGTGATCGGGATCAACGACTCGGGCGGCGCGCGCATTCAGGAGGGTGTCGTGTCGCTTGCGGGCTACGCGGAGATCTTCTGGCGCAACGTGCAGGCGTCGGGCGTCGTTCCTCAGATCTCCCTCGTCATGGGGCCGTGCGCCGGCGGCGCGGTCTACTCGCCCGCGATCACCGACTTCGTGTTGATGGTCGAGGGGACGTCGTACATGTTCATCACGGGCCCCGACGTGGTGAAGACCGTGACCGGCGAGGACGTGAGCTTCGAGGAGCTCGGCGGAGCGGCGACGCACGCGACGAAGTCCGGGGTCGCCCACTTCACGGCGCCGGACGAGGAGACGTGCCTCGAGGAGGCGCGGTACCTCCTCTCCTTCCTTCCGCAGAACAACCTCGAGCCTCCGCCGTACGCACCGCCGGCCGACCCGGTCGAGCGCGAGGACGAGTCCCTGGACACGCTCGTTCCCGACAGCCCGAACAAGCCGTACGACATGAAGCAGGTGATCGAGCGGGTCGTGGACGGCGGCGAGTTCCTGGAGGTGCAGCCGCACTGGGCGGAGAACGTCGTTTGCGGTTTCGCGCGGCTCGGCGGGCATGCGGTCGGGATCGTCGGGAACCAGCCTGCGGCGCTCGCCGGCGTCCTCGACATCGACGCCTCGACCAAGGCGGCCCGGTTCGTGCGCACGTGCGACGCGTTCAACATCCCGCTCGTGACCTTCGTCGACGTGCCGGGCTTCCTGCCCGGGACCTCCCAGGAGTGGGGCGGGATCATCCGCCACGGCGCGAAGCTCCTGTACGCGTTCGCCGAGGCGACGGTGCCGAAGCTCACCGTGATCACGAGGAAGGCCTACGGCGGCGCGTACGACGTCATGTCCTCGAAGCACATCCGCGCCGACCTCAACGTCGCGTGGCCGACGGCCGAGGTGGCGGTGATGGGGCCGGAAGGGGCGGTGAACATCGTCTTCAGAAGCGAGCTCGCCGACGCTGACGACCCGGACGAGCGCCGGGCGGAGCTCATCGCCGACTACAAGGAGCGCTTCGCGAACCCGTACACCGCGGCCGAGCGCGGTTACGTCGACGACGTCATCGAGCCTCGGCGCACGCGGCCCGTGCTCTGCTCGGCACTCGAGACGGCGCTCACGAAGCGCGAGCCGAAGCCCAAGCGAAAGCACGGGAACATCCCGCTCTAGCCTCCGGTCGCGAGACTCTCGAGGCGAGCCGCACGCTCGCCCTCGAAGGACGGGTCAGCGGCGGGGAGGAGCGCGAGAGCCCGTCGCGCCTGCTCGGCGGCATCCGCTCGACGCCCGAGATCGGAGTACGACTCGGCGAGCTCCTCGTGGAACCAGCCGTCGGGCTCGCCCTCGCCGTCGGCCCATGCAACGGCCTGCTCGAGCAAGACCGCTGCTTCCTCCGGGCGACCGAGCGCGCGGAGCGTCTTGGCGACGGAGTAACGGGCGATCTCGATCGCCGCGGCATTCTCGGGCTCCGACAGGCGGGCATCGAGAGCTTTCTCGAAGGCGTCGAGAGCGGCCGTGTGCTCCTGGGCCTCGTAGAGCTCCCAGCCGAGGTTGTTCAGCAGAGGGCCGAGCCAGTGCCGTGCCTCGTCGTCCGACTCGGCGATCGCCATTCCGCGCTCCGTCCAGGCCACGAACCCCGTTCGGTCGGGAGCGGCGAGCGCGGCCATGTGCGCAGCGTCCCCGGCGAGGAACGCCTCGCCCGCGTCCGTCGCCGCTTCGAATGCGGATTCGAACAGAGGGAACGCAGCTTCTCGATCGCCGCTCGAACGTCGCAGCCGCCCCCGCTCGAGGTCGATCCGAACACGGGCGGCCGCATCATGCCCGGCGAGAGCCTCGGCTTCCTCGAGCAGCCGCTCACCGTCCGCGAAGTCGTCGCGGAGCCCCTGCACGCGTGCCAGCTGCGTGAGAATCTCGGCTCGTCCTCCGTCGCTCGTCTCGGCGGCGAGCAGCGCGCAAAAGGCCGTCTCGGTCGCGGCGAGATCGTCGAAGTCCCAGCTCGCACGCAGGCGATCGGTCACCGCGGCAACTCTACGCTCGGCTAGGCGTGCTCGAACACATAGTCGAGCGCGTCGCACACGGGCTCGTAGCCGAGGTCCATGTAGATCCGGTTCGACGTCGGGTTCGCCAGATCGGTGTACAGGAAGCAGAAACTGCGGCCTGCGGCGAGCTGCCGTTCCGAGACGGCACCCGTGACCGCGCTGCCGAAGCCTCGCCGGCGCTGCTCCGGCGGTGTGTAGACCGGCCCGATGCGGATGCCGTTCGGCGTGGGGCCGCCCCAGCCCGCGAGCGAGACCGGCTCGCCGGTGTCGCAGAGGAGGAAGCCGGTCGCGTCGCTACCGTCGAGGCGCTCGCCGACGACCCGCTCCGCGTTGGCGGTCGTGGAGTGCGCCTCCTCGGCGAACGCACGAACCCAGGCGATGAGCAGGTCGCGGTCGGCCTCGGTCGCGCCGCGCGCCTCGCCCGCGACCACGGTGACCGGCTGCACCTCGTCGAGGCAGTAGATCCGCTGGTGCATCCGCGGGGCGGCGCTCGCGCCCGTCAGCCGCGCCCACCGCAATGCGAACGCCTTGACCTCGGGTAGTGCCCCGCTCACGCCCGGCAGCTCGACCCCGTCGGCAGCGAGAGCTTGCGCGAGGTGAGCCGCGCGGTCCTCGTCCCCCGCGAGGACGAGGTTGTACGGAGGCGTCTGCAGCGCGGCAGCGACGACGTGCGCGCCCTCCCGCGCGAGCCAGAGCCGGAACTCGGTATACGTCGCCGGCCGGTCGCGCAGCGTGCCCGCGAGCCCGAGGATGAGGTTGTTCCTCGCCTCGTCCTCGAGGAGAAGAGCGCCGGCGCCGGCCAGGAAGCCCGCCGGGTCGGTGGGGCGCTCGACGCGCATGCTCTCGATGGTATTAGCCTCCGCGACGTGCGCATCGAGCTGACTCCGGCCGTTCCCGGGCTCGATCCGGCGGCGCTTTCGAGAGCGCTCGATGCGGCCGGGATGCGGCTGGAGTCGCGACGGGACACGGAGGCCGGAGTGTGGGCTCGGACCGCGAGGCGTGAGGCCGTCGACAACCAGCCGGCGCAGGCTCGTCAGACGCTCTCGCCGCGGAGCACGCGCGGCGCGACCCGCGCGTAGTCGAGCCCCGAGACCCACGTCGCGACGACCGCGGCGAAGAGCGCCCACCACGCGACGTCCTCGCTCCACAGGCCGCCGGCCACGAGCCCCGCAATCGCCGCCGCGACCGCCTGCGCCCAGGTCTTCACGCGACCGAGGTCGCGCGCGCCGAGCACGACGCCGCGCTCGACCGCCGCCAGCCGGAGACCCGAGACGAGGATCTCGCGCACGACGATGAGCGCGATCATCCACGCGGGCGCGACGCCCTCGCCGACGAGCATGACGAGCGCGGCGAGCACGAGCACCTTGTCCGCGACCGGGTCGAGCAGCTTGCCGAGCGGTGAGCTCGTGCCGCGGCGGCGCGCAAGCCATCCGTCGATCTGGTCGGTGGCCATCGCGACGACAAAAACGGCCGTCGCCCAGTACGCGTGGTTCGGGAAGTCCCAGGCGAAGAGGAGCACGACGACCGGAACCGCCGCCACGCGCGCGACCGTGAGCTGGTCCGGGAGGCTCACCGTTCGGGAGAATACGCGCCGGATGCCTCTGTTCGACAGGATCCTCGTTGCCAATCGCGGCGAGATCGCCGTTCGGGTCTTCCGGACGCTCCGTGAGCTCGAGATCGGGACGGTGGCCGTGTACTCCGACGCGGACCGAGAGGCGCTGCACGTCGCGGTCGCGGACGAGGCTCACCACATCGGCCCCGGGCCCGCGTCCGAGAGCTACCTCCGAGGCGACCGCATCGTCGAGGTGGCGTTGAGGAGCGGCGTGCAGGCGGTTCATCCGGGCTACGGCTTCCTCGCCGAGAACGCGGCCTTCGCGCGGCAGGTCGTCGCCGCCGGCCTCACCTGGATCGGCCCCCCCGCGGAGGCGATCGAGGCGATGGGCTCGAAGATCGCCGCCCGGGAGCGTATGCGCGCGGCGGGCATCCCGATCATCCCCGGCACCACCGAGCCGGTTGCGAGCCCCGAGGACGTCGCAGCGATCGCCGAGGAGATCGGCTATCCCGTCGCGATCAAGGCCTCGGCGGGCGGCGGCGGCAAGGGGCTCAAGATCGTGGAGGACCCGGACGAGGTGGCACGGGCGTTCGAATCGGCCCGGCGCGAGGGCGAGGCGTACTTCGCCGATGCAACCGTCTACGTCGAGCGCTATCTCGAGGACCCGCGTCACGTCGAGGTCCAGGTGCTCGCCGACGACCACGGCAACGTCGTCCACCTCGGCGAGCGCGACTGCACGATCCAACGACGGCATCAGAAGCTCGTCGAGGAGACGCCGTCGCCGGCGGTGACGCCGGAGCTGCGTGCGCGCATCGGGGGAATCGCGGTCGACGCCGCCCGTGCCGTCGGGTACCGCTCCGCAGGGACGATCGAGGGGCTTCTGACCGCGGACGGCTCCTACTACTTCCTCGAGATGAACACGCGGCTCCAGGTCGAGCACACCGTCACCGAGGCGGTGACGGGCGTCGACATCGTGCGCGAGCAGGTGCTCGTCGCCGCGGGCGAGTCGCTCTCGTTTGCGCAGGAGGACGTCGTCCTTCGCGGCCACGCGATCGAATGCCGCCTGAACGCCGAGGACGCGGCCCGGGGCTTCCTCCCCTCACCGGGGAGGATCACGGCGTACCGGGAGCCCGGCGGCATCGGCGTCCGTGTGGACTCCGGGGTCTCCGCAGGTGGCGAGGTCTCGGATCTCTACGACCCGCTCGTCGCGAAGCTGATCGTCCACGACGAGACACGGGAGCTCGCGAGGAGGCGGATGCTGCGCGCGCTCGGAGAGTTCGTCATCGCCGGGCCGACGACGCTCCTCGGATTCCATCGTGCGCTGCTCGAGTCCCGCTGCTTCGCCGACGGCGAGACGTGCCACGGCCTCGTCGAGTCCGACGAGCTCGCCGCGCGTGCTCGGCAGCTGGACGAGGAGTCGGCGGGGCGAGCGACGGGGCTGTCGGACGGCGCCGGCTCCGCTGCGAGCAGGCAGCGAGTCGTCACCATCGAGCTCGACGGCCGGCGCCACGAGCTGCGCCTCCACCGGCCCGAGCCTCCCTGGGCGGAGCTGGCACGCCGCCACAAGGAGCGGAGTCGAGGCTTGGCCGGCGAAGGCTCGGACGCGGTCGTCAGCCCCATGCAGGGCGTCGTGCTCGAGGTGGTCGTGACCGACGGCGAGCGGATCGAGGCCGGTGCGCTCATCTGCGTCGTCGAGGCGATGAAGATGGAGAACGAGATCACGGCTCACCGCGATGGCGTCGTCACGGGCCTGGCCGTCGCGCCCGGCCAGCAGCTCGCGCATGGCCAGCTCATCTGCATCCTCGAGAGCGGCTAAGTGTCTTCGACGCCCGCGTCGTCTGACGGCTCCGGCCGCGATCCACGCAGCTGGTAGGTGTTGTCCGTGATCCAGACGACGGGATCGGCCAGACCCTTAGGGGATGGGCCGACCGAGACGAGCTGTCCGAACGTGACGCGCACCCAGCTGCCGGCGACGAGGGGCCCCGGCGCCGAGATCGTCCCGGCCCAGGTGTTGCCGGGCTCGAGGATCGCCGGCAGCTCCGGCTGGAACCGGGTCGCCGGGCGGACGGCTGGGAGGGTGTTGCTGGCGTTCAGCTCCTCCAGCTCGGCCGTCTCGCCGCTCGAGAAGAGCATGAGCCCGAACTGCCGATTGGCCGTCGAGGTCGCGCTGGTGAGCTCGTACGGGACCGACGTGCTGTTCTCGAGCGCGACCTCGGCTCGCCAGCCGTCCTGCAGGATCTCCAGCTGCTCGACGGAGAAGACGAACTGCTCGCGGGCCGATCCGTACGTCTCCCGCCAGCCGAGGTACGCCTGTTGCGGGGTTGCGGCGGACGGCTCCGGGCGAGACGCCTCATCGCCCTGCAGCCGCCGGGCGTTCGTCGACAGCGCGAAGCCCGCGATCGTTGCACCGATCGCGACCAGCACGAGGGTCGTCGTTCGGCTCATGAGGCATGCTCGCACACACGCGTCGCCGCCCCGTACCGGCTCCGGGCGGTAGACTCGCCCGCGCTTTGGACCTGTACGAGTTCCAGGGGAAAGAGCTCTTCGGGCGCTACGGGATCCCGGTTTCCGAGGGGCGCATCGCCACGAGCGCGGCGGACGCGCGCGCGGCGGCGGAGGAGCTCGGCATCCCCGTGGTCGTCAAGGCGCAGGTGCTGACCGGCGGTCGCGGGAAGGCGGGCGGAATCAAGCTCGCGGAGACTCCCGCCGACGCCGAGGCACGCGCCGGCGAGATCCTGGGCATGGACATCCGCGGGCACACCGTCCGGAAGGTCTGGGTCGAGCGGGCGTCCGATATCGCGCGCGAGTACTACCTCTCGCTGACGTTCGACCGGAGCGCGAAGCAGCCGCTCTTCATGTTCACGACCCAGGGCGGCGTCGACATCGAGGAGGTCGCGGCCTCGAGCCCGGGCGCGCTCGTCCGGCTCCACGTCGATCCGCTCGAGGGCTGCCAGCCGTGGCACGCGCGACGCCTGGTCTTCGAAGCGGGGATCGAGGACCCGTCCGAGCAGAAGCAGATCGCGGCCATCGTTTCGAAGCTCTACGACGTGTTCGTCGGCTGCGAGGCGATGCTCTGCGAGATCAATCCGCTGATCGTGACGCCGGACGGCGAGGTGCGCGCGCTCGACGCGAAGTTCTCCGTAGACGAAAATGCGCTCTTCCGCCATCCGGACCTCGCCGAGCTGCGCGACGTCGACGCGGCGGATCCGCTGGAGGCGCTAGCGCGCGAGAAGGACGTCACCTACGTGAAGCTGGACGGCGACGTCGGCGTGCTCGGGAACGGCGCCGGTCTGACGATGGCAACGGTGGACGTCGTGACGTTCGTCGGTGGCCGCCCGGCGGACTTCTGCGACCTCGGGGGCGGCGGAGACGCGCAAGGCGTCGTGGACGCGCTCGAGGTCATCACGCGCGATTCGCAGGTGCGCTCGATCTACTTCAACATCTTCGGCGGGATCACGCGCTGCGACGAGGTCGCGAAGGGCATCCTGCAGGCGCTCGAGCGGATGCGCCTCGAGCATCCGATCGTCGTTCGCCTCGACGGCACGAACGCGGAGGAGGGGCGGCGTCTGCTCCGGGAGGCGGGCGCGGCGAACGTCCACGCCGAGGCGACGATGCTCGACGGGGCCCGGCGTGCGGTGGAGCTGGCGGCGAGCTGATGGCGATCCTCGTCGACACCGACACGCGCCTCGTCGTCCAGGGGCTGACGGGCTCCGAGGGCCGCTTCCACGGCCTGCGGAACCGCTCGCACGGCACTGCCGTCGTCGCGGGCGTGACGCCCGGGAAGGGCGGCCAGGACGTCGAGGGGATCCCGGTCTTCGACACCGTCGCAGCCGCTGTCGGGGAGACCAGAGCGAACACCGCCATGGTGTTCGTGCCGGCGCCGTTCGCGGCGGACGCAATGTACGAGGCGATCGACGCGGGCGTCGCGAGGATCGTCTGCATCACCGAGGGCGTGCCGGCGCACGAGATGCTCCGGATACACGCGTACATCCAGCGGCGTGACGTCACGCTGATCGGGCCGAACTGCCCGGGGGCGCTCTCACCCGGCAAGGCGAACGTGGGGATCATCCCGGCCGAGATCTTCCGCGAGGGCTCCGTCGGTCTCGTGTCCAGATCGGGGACGCTCACCTACCAGATCGGGCACGAGCTCGCCCAGCTCGGGCTCGGCAACTCGACGATCGTCGGGATCGGCGGTGATCCGATCGTGGGCTCGTCGTTCGTCGACATCCTCCGCCGGTTCGAGGTCGATCCCGAGACCGAGCAGGTCGTCATGGTGGGTGAGATCGGCGGCGACGAGGAGGAGAAGGCCGCCGCGTTCATCGAGTCGGAGATGACGAAGCCGGTGCTCGCGTACATCGCGGGGTTCACCGCGCCGCCCGGCAAGACGATGGGCCACGCAGGCGCGATCATCTCGGGCTCCGCCGGGACGGCGCAGGGGAAGAAGGAGGCGCTCGAGTCCCGCGGGATCCGGGTCGGTACCACGCCGACCGAGACCGCGGAGATCGTGGCCGAGCTGGTCTCCGCGTCGGCCTGACCACAGGCTAGGCTCGCGGCATGCCCGGCGAGCCCCCGATCTCCTTCGCCCGCGGCGCTCCGGCGCCGGAGCTGATCCCGTCGGACGAGCTCGCCGAGTGTGCGCGCGACGTCGGCCTCCGGGACGGGGCGCGCATCTTCTCGTATGGCCCAGGAGGCGGGTACGCGCCGCTGCGGGGGTGGGTCGCGGAGCGCCACGGGGTCGAGGCGGAGCGCGTCGTCCTGACGATCGGAGGCCTCCTCGGGTTCGTCCTCTACGCCGCCGAGCTGCTCGCGCGACGGCCGGGCCGCGTGCTCGTCGAGGGGCCGAGCTACGACCGCCCGCTCAAGATCCTCGCGCGGGAGGGCGCGGAGGTGGTTGCGCTCGCGATGGACGACGAGGGGCTCGATCCAGACGCGCTCCGAGCCGAGCTGGAGCGGAGGCCCGAGTCTCCTTCGTTCCTGTACACGATCCCGACCTTCCAGAACCCGAGCGGGAGGACGCTCTCGACCGAACGGCGACGCGCCGTCGCGGAGATCGCCGGGGCGCACGGGCTGCCGGTGCTCGAGGACGATCCGTACGGCCTCGTGCGCTTCGAAGGAGCTGCGCCGCCGACGCTCCTCGAGCTCGCGGGCGACGAGCTCGTCACCTACACGTCGTCGTTCTCGAAGACGGTCGCGCCCGGGCTCCGCACGGGCTATTTCGTGCTCCCGGCCGGGGCCGCCGACGCGTTCGAGGAGCGCGCGACGTCGACGTACATCTCGCCTCCGTTCCTCGGACAGGCCGTCGTCCACGAGTTCGTCCGCCGCGGCCGTTTCGAGCCCAACCTCGAGCGCGTGCGTGCGGAGCTGCGCGCGCGCCGGGATGCCATGCTTGCGGCGCTCGAGGAGCACTTTCCCGAAGGTGCTGCGTGGAGCCATCCCGACGGCGGCTACTTCGTGTGGCTCGACCTGCCGGAAGGGCTCGACTCATCGGAGCTTGCGGCTCGCGCTGCCGAAGGTGTCGCGATCGTCAAGGGCGCGGACTTCTTCCCGCCGGGCTCCGGCCTCGGCCGCTCGTCCGCCCGGCTCGCGTACAGCTACGAGCCGCCCGAGCGGATCGCCGAGGGAATCAGGCGGCTGGCGGCGGCGCTGTAGGCGTCACGCGCTCGACGAGCTCTTGCGGCGCTCGCGGATGCGGTCGGCCAGATATCCGGCCGCGAAGCCGATGCCGAGGCAAAGGACGATGAGGACGAGCAGCGAGATCTCCGCGGTGAAGAACACGAAGCTGACGTCCACCTTGTCGTCGTTCAGGACGATGAGCAGGAGCGCGTAGACCGCAAGCGCGCCGAAGAGAACGAGGGACACTGTCGATGTCCCGCCCTTCTTGGGCGTCGGGCTTTGCCCTTCCACGGCGCGAATCCTACGCCGCTTGGGTGACGGCCACCCGCTGCTCCGGCCTCGGGACGAGCCGAGGCTGGGGCGGGGGCGTCAGCGTTCCGTTCGTTGCCGCCCGGAACGTCGGGCACGGCGTGTTCCCGGCGAGGGCGCAGAGCCCTTCGCGCCGGAAGTAGCAGTTGTCGCAGGTGGTCGATACGCGAGCTTGTCCCATTTCCAGTGGGTCGCCCCTCGTCGACCACGGACGATTCTCGTGGCCGGGCCCGGCCCTTACAACCCCCCAAAGGTCCGGGCTGGGCTCGAATCGAGCGCAATTTGCGCGTGTTCTCGCGCGTTAAGAAAGCCCTGGAAACTCAGCACTTCCGGTCAGAGGTTGCCAGCGTCCGCAACGCCTGTTGAAAACTCTCCACAGGGACGATCTCGAGACCGTCCGCATTGCTACGCGCTTCGGCCGCATTCTCCCCAGCCGGAACGAGGAAGACATCCACACCCGTCTTGCGCGCCCCGATCGTCTTCTGCTCCAGGCCGCCGACGGGGAGGACGGAGCCGTCGAGGGCGAGCTCGCCCGTTGCCGCGACCCTGCACCCCTTCGTCACGTCGCGGCCGAGCATGCGGGCGACCTCGAGCGCGAACGCGAGCCCCGCGGACGGGCCCCCGACGCGTCCGAGGTCGATCTCGACGTCGATCGGGAGCTTGATGTCCGCCTCCTGGTCGACGCGAATGCCGACGATCGGCCGCCTCGGCTCGCCGGGGGTCGGAACCGTCTTCGTCTGGACCTCGACCGTCTTTCCCGCGCGGCGGATGGTGAGCTCGACCGGATCGCCCGGCTTCCGCTTGCCGATCTCGGCGCGGAGGTCGTCGGGTGTGCGGACGGGGACGCCGTCGACCGCCACGATGACGTCGCCGGGCTCGACCTCTCCAGCCGCGGGCACGTCGTTCGCGACCGAGACGACGAGCGCTCCATTCGGCCGTGCCCGGACGTCGTAGCCGAGCGTCTGGAGCGCGACCGCCGAGGCCACGAGCTCCGAGCGCTGCATGTCGGCAGCGGTCTGCCGGTCGCGATCGGCCTCGGTCGTTCCAGGGGGAAGCAGCTCCTGCTCGGGGACGACCGTCGTACCGTCGGGAAGCAGGAACGGAAGCAGCTCCTCGAGCCGCGATGTCCGCCGGACGAGCACGTCGACGTAGTAGACGTCTCCCGCCGCCGGGTGCGCGCCCTCGACCTCGACCCGGTCGGCGAGCGGCTTCGCGTTCCCCGGCTCGAACACGAACTCGTTGGCGGGAAGCGCCCAGAGCGCAAGGGCGATGGCCAGCCCGACGGCGCCGAGCGCGACGAGGATGCCGGCGAAGCGCTTCACGTGTTCTGCATGCAGATGGCTGAATCCACGATCTCGCACGCCCGGATGCGCGATCTGGCGCGTCGAGGCCGCTTCCGCTCGTCGAGAAGCCGCTTCGCGGCTCCCCGCCGAGCGTGCGCTTCGCGTCCGGAGAGCGGCACCGAGGCATCAAGCCTCGCCGCCGCTCTCCGCCCACGCCCCCGAGCGGCCAGCTCACGCCCCGGAGCGGGCGATCTCGCGGCCTCAACCATCTAGGCGAGCCCGCGGAGCAGGCCGCCGTCGACCGGCACGACCGTGCCCGTGACATACGACGCGCGGTCCGAGCAGAGGAACGCGACGAGGTCGCCGATCTCGCGCGGCTTGCCGAGCCGGCGCAGCGGGATCGCTAGGAGATCCGCCTCGCTCGGCCCGTCGGGGTGCACCTCGCGGATCCGCTCTGTGTCGATCCACCCCGGCGCGATCGAGTTGACGGTGATCCCGCGCTCGCCGAGCTCGCGGGCGAGCGACTTCGCCCAGCCGACGACGGCCGGACGCACGGCGTTCGACAGCGCGAGGTTGTCGGTCGTCTCCCTCACGGTGCTCGAGGTGATGTTCACGATCCGGCCCGCGGGGCTGCCTTCGAGGTGGGGGAGGCAGAGCCCGGTGAGGTGGACGACCGAGACGAGCAGGAGGCGGACCGTCGCCTCGATCTGCTCCGCCGTGAGCCCGACGGTCGGCGTTCGCGGCGGTCCGCCGGAGTTGTTGACGAGGATGTCGATGCCGCCATGGGCCTCCACCGTGGTCTTCACGAGACGCTCGAGGTCCTCATGGACGGTGACGTCCCCCGGCACGGCCAGCGCACCGAGCCGCGACGCCTCGCGCTCGAGTGGCTCGGCGTTGCGCGCGAGCATGACGACGTTCACGCCCTCCGCGACGAGCGCCTCCGCGACGCCGAGCCCGATCCCGGCAGAGGCTCCGCAGACGATGGCGGTGCGACCTGTGAGCCGGAGGTCCATCTACGCCTTCCCGAGGACGCCGACCACGTCGCGGACGGCCGCGGCCGACTCGTCGAGCCACCCGCGCTCCTGCTCGGTGAGGTCGAGCTCGACGATCTCCTCGATCCCAGCCGCGCCGAGTGAGACCGGCACGCCCATGTACAGCCCGTCGATGCCGTACTCGCCGTCGAGGAGGGCGGTGCAGGGGAGGACGCGCTTCTGGTCGAGCAGGACCGCATCGACCATCTGCGCGACCGATGCGCCCGGCGCGTACCACGCGGACGTCCCGAGGAGCTCGACGACCTCGCCGCCGCCCTTGCGCGTGCGCTCGACCATCGCGTCGATCCGTTCCTGCGACACGAGCTTCTCGAGTGGCACGCCGCCGACCGTCGTCGCCGACACGACGGGGACCATCTGGTCGCCGTGACCACCGAGGACGAGTGCCTGCACGTCCTTCACGGACGCGCCCGTCTCCCACGCGATGAACGTCCGGAAGCGCGCGGTGTCGAGGATTCCCGCCTGGCCGAAGACGCGCTCCTTCGGCAGCGCCGAGGCGCTCTTCGCGACGTGGCACATCGCGTCGAGCGGGTTCGAGAGGATGATCACCGTCGCTTCAGGCGAATGCGTGAGGGCTTGCTCAGTAACCGAGCCGACGATCTTCTCGTTCGTCGTCACGAGGTCGTCGCGGCTCATGCCCGGCTTCCGGGGCACTCCGGCCGTGACGACGACGACGTCCGAGCCAGCGGTCGCCTCGTACGAGTTCGAGCCCGTGATCGTCGCCTCGTACCCGAGCACGGGCGCAGCCTCGTTCAGATCGAGCGCGATCCCCTGCGGGAGGTTGTCGACGATGTCCACGAGCACGACGTTGGCGTAATCGCGCCGCGCGACCTCCTGGGCGATCGTCCGGCCGGTCAGGCCGGCGCCGACGATGGTGACCTTCGTTCTCACTGCGTCTCCTCCAAGCTCGATTGTGCGCAAGAGCAGGATCCGCTCGCGCGGATCCTGCTCGCGCGAAGATCCCTAAAGGCGGCCGCTTCGCGGCCGTGGCGCCCCTTATCCATCACGCAGCCTGTCGATGATGGCGTCCGCGTACTGGGCCGTGCCGACGGCGGCGGGGTCGTCACGCGTCGGTTTCAGGTCGTAGGTGACGCTCTCACCCTCCTCGATGACGGCGGCGACGGCATCCTCGAGGCGCTGCGCCGCCTCGCGCTCGCCGAGATGGTCGAGCATGAGCTTCCCCGACAGGATCATCGCGGTCGGGTTGGCCCGGTTCATTCCCTTGTACTTCGGGGCCGATCCGTGGGTGGCCTCGAAGACGGCCGCTTGCTCGCCGATGTTCGCTCCCGGAGCCACCCCGAGCCCGCCGACGAGCCCCGCTGTGAGGTCGCTCACGATGTCGCCGTACAGGTTCGGGAGCACGAGCACGTCGAACTCCTCCGGACGCTGGACGAGCTGCATGCAGGTCGCGTCGACGAGCACCTCGCGCGCCGCGATGTCCGGGTACTCGCCACACACGTCGCGGTACGCGTTGAGGAAGAGCCCGTCCGTGAACTTCATGATGTTCGCCTTCGTGACGCAGGCGACCTCACGGCGGCCGTTCGCGCGCGCGTAGTCGAACGCGAAGCGGACGATCCGCCGCGACGCTTCGGCGCTGATCGGCTTGACCGAGATGCCTGATCCGCCTGCGATCTGCTTCTTCTGGAGACGGTTCAGCGCCGCGATGGCGGTCTCGGCGGCCTCACTGCCGGCCTCGTACTCGATCCCGGCGTACAGATCCTCGGTGTTCTCGCGGACGATGACGAGGTCGACGTCCTCGTAGCGCGTCCGGACGCCCCTGAACGTCTTGCAGGGGCGGAGACAGGCATAGAGCTCGAGCTCGTGGCGTAGGGCGACGTTCACCGACCGGAACCCCGTGCCGATCGGCGTCGAGATCGGGCCCTTGAGTGCGACGCGGCTCTCACGGACCGACGCGAGCGTGTCGTCGGGCAGTGGCGTGCCTTCCGCCTCCATCACCTCGACGCCCGCGTTTCGCACGTCCCAGTCGAACGCGACGCCCGTCGCCTCGAGAACACGCCGTGTCGCTTCTGTCAGCTCGGGGCCGGTCCCGTCCCCGGGAATGAGGGTCACGCGATGGCCCATCCGCGCGGGGCATCGTACCTGTGGAAGTACGGTCTCAATTCGTGTCAGGTAGCGTCTCTCGCCGTATGAGCGAGGTGGCGGACTTCAAGCCGGGGCTCGAGGGCGTCGTCGCGGTCGAGACCGAGATCGCCGAGCCGGACCGTGAGGGAGGTTCGCTCCGATATCGCGGTGTGGACATCGAAGAGCTCGTCGGCCGCGTGCCGTACGAGAAGGTCTGGGGGCTGCTCGTCGACGAGTCGTTGGAGCCGGGCATGCCCGAGCCGGAGCCGTACGAGCCGCCCGGCCTGACGGGTAGCGCGCCGGCGGATGCGCAGGCCGGAATCGCCCGTCTGTCGGGCGTCTGGGGCCTCGGAAAGGTCCACGAGATCTCCGACGGGCAGGCTCGGGACGACCTCGCCCGTGTGTCGGCGCAGGTGATGGCGATCGTCGCGAGGTCGGCGCGGGTCGCCGACGGGAGCACGGATCCCGTCCCGGACGACGTTGTCGCGCGTGGAAAGACGGCCGCAGAGAAGTTCCTCCTGCGCTGGCGCGGAGAGGCCGACACCGCTCACGTGAAGGCGATCGACACGTACTGGATCAGCACGGCCGAGCACGGCCTGAACGCGTCCACCTTCACCGCGCGTATCGCCGCCTCCACGGGCGCGGACGCGGGCGCGGCGATGTCGGCCGCGATCGGGACGCTCTCCGGCCCGCTGCACGGCGGCGCTCCCGCGCACGTGATCCCGATGATCGACGAGGTCGCTGCGTCGGGAGACCCCGAGGCCTGGGTGAGGGACCTGCTCGATCGGGGAGACCGGATCATGGGCTTCGGCCATCGCGTGTATCGAGCCGAGGACCCGCGGGCGCGGCTGCTCGCACGCACGGCCGAGGAGCTCGGCTCTGCACGAGTCGAGACCGCCAAGGCGCTCGAGGAGGTGGCTCTCGCCGAGCTTCAGCGACGCCACCCTGAGCGCGTACTTGCCACCAACGTCGAATACTGGGCCGCGATCGTCCTCGACGTCGCGCGGATTCCGGCCAAGCTCACGCCTGCGATGTTTGCGTGCGCGCGCGTAGCAGGGTGGTCGGCGCACATTCTCGAGCAGAAGCGCGTCGGGCGGTTGATCAGGCCGGCCGCGCGGTACGTCGGCCCGGGCGCCCGCTCGCTCTCAGAACTAACGTGAGCAACGCACGCCTCCGGCTTGCGTTCGCGGTGGAAACCATGTTTCCCCACGCGTTCTCGCGGTCGGAGTTCGCGCTAGCGAAGTCCGACCTTGCGAAAACTCAGCGTGCCCCCTTCTTCCTGAGAGTGTGGGGAACCTCCCGGTTCCCCACACCCCTCCCCGCTCATAGGCCCCACGGCCCATGAGCCTCGCCGAGGCTGCCGCCAAGGCGGACGAGCTCGCCCAGGCCGGCGACGAGCGCTCGCTCGCGGCGCTCCGCGTGCAGTGGGACGAGGAGATCGAGTTCGCGGTCCGCGACTCCGACTATCGGGTGCGGGCGCAGGGCTACCGCGCTCTCGCGCAGTTCCACTTCCGCCAGAAGATCCAGCTCCTGCGCCGCGGGCTCGAGGACGACAGCCCGGCTGCGCGCGGGTCGGCGCTGATCGCGCTCGAGGCGTTCTCCCGGGATCATCCCGGTGACGTGAACGGCTACCGGCCGCTTCTGCACGAGCTCGCCGCGCGCGACTCGAACGTCGCCGTGCGCCGGCTCGCGGTGATCTGCCTGAAGAACGGCACCGCGAACCGCGACACGCTCCAGCTGCTCGAGGGGATCGCCGAGTCGGACGAGTCCGATGCGGAGCTCCGCAAGACCGCCCGCGTCGTGCACACGGCGCTCCGGAGAAAGGCGGCGAAGTGACACCGTCGGTCGCGGTGGTCATGGGGTCCCAGTCGGACCTGGACACGATGGCCCAGTGCGTGACGACCCTGCGCGAGCTCGAGATCCCCTTCGAGGTGAAGGTGCTCTCGGCGCACCGGACGCCGGCGGCGCTCGAGGACTACGTCTCGGACGTCGAGTCCCGCGGGGCGAAGGTATTCGTTGCTGCAGCCGGCGGCGCAGCTCACCTCGCCGGCGTGGTCGCCTCGAAGACGCTCAAGCCCGTGCTCGGAATCCCGATGGGGACGCAGCTCGGCGGTCTCGACTCCCTGCTCTCGACCGTCCAGATGCCTGCGGGCGTGCCGGTGGGGACACTCGCGATCGGGCGTGCGGGTGCGGTCAACGCGGCCCTTCTTGCAGCCGCGATCCTCGCGCTCGACGACGAAGCGGTCGCGGCGCGTCTGCGCACGTTCCGCGACGCGCAGACGGACAAGATCCTCTCCGCGCCGGACCCGAACGTCTGACGCGGGCTACGGCTCCGTGAGCACGGCGAGCAGGTCGTCGCCGTAGCGCTCGATCTTGACGGGGCCGAGGCCCTTGATCCCCGCCAGCTCCTCGTGCGACTGCGGGTGAACGGAGGCGAGCTCGCGGAGCGTCGCGTCGTGCAGGACGACGTACGCCGGGACGGCGTCCTCGCGGGAGCGCTCGAGGCGCCAGTCGCGGAGGCGGTCGACCAGGCCTTCGTCCGCGTCCTCGGGTGAGGCGGCGGTCCTGATCTGCGGCCGCGGCGCGGCGAGGTCGGCATGGAGGACGCGGAAGCCATCGGGCGTCGCCATCTCGACGAGCGCACCCGACTGCTCGAGAAGCTGCACCCAGCGCTTGACCTCGGACTCGGACGCCGCGGCGAGCAGGCGGTAGGCGAGCGAGCGGCGTCCGGAGGGCGGTGCCTTCAGCGACCCGCGGAGCGTGAGCACGAGGCTGCGACGGCCGAGCGGCCACGTGAGCCCAGCGACTGCCTCGACGATCGCCGTGCCGACGTCCTCGGGCAGAGCAGGCGGCGGCTCCGAGATCACCGAGTGAGCCACGGGAGGAGCGCAGACGTCGCAGGAGCCGCACGGTGCCGCGAACGCCTCGCCGAAGTGCTCGGCGACCTGCTGCGTGGCGGCAGGTGCGCGACTCGGCGAATGCGACGATGCGGTCCGCACGCGACTCGGCGAGGAGCTGCGCGCGCACGAGCAGCGCCTCCACGCGTTCGGCGGCGTCCTCGGGCGCCGGAGGGAGCTCGACGCGCATGCGCCGGCCTTCGTCGAAGCCTCGCGCGACGAGCCCGGCCTGCTCGAGCATTCCGACGAGGACGCGCGCGTCGCGTTCGGGTGCGGCGGCCGCGAGCTCGCCCGGGTCGACTGCGCCGTCCGAGGCGCGTAGCGCGCGGTAGACCGCGCGGAGCTCCGGTGCCGTCGGGACGTCGGAGGTCACGAAGCGCCGAAGCGTGCTCGCGTCGCTCGGGCTTGCGAGAAGCAGCGTGTCGCTCGGCACGCCGTCGCGCCCCGCGCGCCCGACCATCTGGACGTACTCCTCGAGCGAGCCGGGGTAGTTGACGAGGCACACGAGCCGCACGTCCGGCTTGTCGATGCCCATCCCGAAGGCGGTCGTCGCGACGACGGCCTGCGCGCGGCCGCCGACGAAGTCGTCCTGGACGCGCGTGCGCTCGTGCGGTTCGAGGCCCGCGTGGTAGTGCTCCGCCCGGAAGCCGTGGCCGCTGAGGACGCGCGCGAGGCTCTCCGTCGAGCGCCGGGATCGCGCGTAGACGATCGCCGATCCACCATCGAGCCCGCGGAGCCGGTCGACGAGGACGCGGACGCGATCCTCCTCGTTCGCGACCTCCTGGACGTCGTAGCGAAGATTCGAGCGGACCACGCTCGTCGCCACGACCTCCGGCTCGCGGCCGAGCGCGCGGCTGATCTCCTTCGCCGTCTCCGGGGTCGCAGTCGCCGTCATCCCGAGGAGCGTCGGCTCGCCGAGCTCCGCGAGCGCGCGACGGATGAAGAGGTAGTCGGGGCGGAAGTCGTGCCCCCACATGCTCACGCAGTGCACCTCGTCGACGACGACGAGACCGATGCCGATCGAGCGGAGCATCTCGAGGAATCGGGCCTGGCGAAGCCGCTCGGGCGCTGCGTACACGAGGCGCTTGCGACCCGCACGGACCTCCTCGAGCCGTGCGGCGGTGTCTTCCGCAGTGAGCGACGAGTTGACGAACGTCGCCGTCGGAGCCACCCGCGGCGGGAGCTTGTCCACCTGATCCTTCATCAGCGCGATGAGCGGCGAGAGGACGAGCGTCGGCTGCGGCCGCAGCATCGCCGCGAGCTGGTAGGTCAGTGACTTCCCGGAGCCGGTCGGCATGAGAGCCAGCGTGTCGCGGCCCTCGATCGCGGCGCGCACGACGGCCTCCTGCCCGGGCAGGAACGCGTCGAAGCCGAAGAGCTCGTGGAGAGGTGTTGCGACGTCGGTCAGGCGGGCGAGTATACGAGCGGCGGCCGGACGTTCCCGTTCGTCGTCACGAAGTTGTCACGCGGTCCTGTCCGTCCCGGACTTCTTGCGGCGTGCGTGCGGGTGTGCCTCGAAATAGACCTCGCGCCGGCGCCGGTCCAAGATGTGCGTGTACCGCTCGGTCGTCCCGAGGTCGGCATGGCCGAGCATCTCCTGCACCGAGCGGAGGTCGGCGCCACCTTCGAGCAGGTGGGTCGCGAACGAGTGGCGGAGGAGGTGCGGGTGCACGCGCTCGGGGTCGAGGCCCGCCTTGTCCGCGAGCTTGCGCAGGACGAGGAACGCGCCCGCACGCGTCAGCGCCCCACCGCGCGCATTGAGGAACAGCTCCGGCCGGTAGCGGCGATCGAGGTGAGGGCGACCGAGCGCGAGATACCGGCGCACGGCCTCCGCCGCCGGGCGGCCGAGGGGGACGAGCCGCTCCTTCCCGCCTTTCCCGAGGACGCGCACGAGGCGGTCGTCGAGGTCGATGGCGCCCTTCTCGAGGCCGACGGCCTCCGAGACGCGTAGCCCCGCCCCGTACAGGAGCTCGACAAGCGCGTGGTCGCGGAGCGCCCGCGGCTGCGTGCCGGCAGCGGCGCTGATGAGCCGCTCCATCTCGGCTGCGGACAGCACGCGGGGAAGACGCTGGGCCCGGCGCGGTAGCTGGATCGCGGCAGCCGGATTGTCGTCCCGGATGCCGATATGCATGAGATGGCGAAAGTAGGTGCGAACTGCGGATGCGCGCCGGGACAGCGTCGCGGGAGCGAGCCCGTCCGCGCGCATCCCCGCGAGCCAGCGCTCGAGCTCGTCGAGCGTCGCCTCACCGACCGGCCCGCCGCGGAATGCGGCGAGCGAGGCGAGGTCGCGGCGGTACGCGTCGACCGTGCGCGGGGAGCGTCTGGCCGCGAGGAGCAGCAGGTACCGCTCGACGTCGGCGTCGAGCTTGGTATCGGGGAGCGCAGTCACGACCGGCCCGGATCGGATTCGGGAGCATTGCGCCGGCTCCTCTCGCGGATTAGCGTAGGCACTCGATGTTGAAGGGGACCGTGGTCGCGGCAGGCGTCGTCGTCGGGGTGCTGACGCTGCTCCCAGCGCCAGCGCTGGCCTCGGAGCTGATCTCGAGGAACACCTCGAGCGAGCGGCTTCAGGTCTCGGCGGACGGGAAGGCGCTCGTCACGTTCCGCGCGTCCGGTGGCGTCAAGCGAGTCCTCGCGTGGGGCGCAGTGAACGCACGTCATCCGTCGAGGGCGACCCGACAGGTGGCGTTCGAGATCGACTACTCGGGCGGGTATGGGCGCTTCGGGACGCCGGTCTGGAAGACGCTACGCAATGCGTGCGGGCCGTACCGAGGCCCGGCGCTCGCCTGGCTCGTGACCGCGTGCACCATGCCGGACGGCACGCACTGGGCGCTCCAGAAGTGGCAGCGTTCGCAGGCGAACCTCGGCATGCCGCCGTTCAAGCCGGGTCACGGCGCCTACGAGCTCCGGCTCTCGCACTGGAGCGGCGACGTCGCTCGGATCGAGGCGTGGCTCGACTGGAGCTACAGCAGTCGCTGGCACCACATCTTCGGGCGGCTGACGTACCGCGGGCACCCTGTGCACGGCTACTCGGCGAGCACCGTCGGCGCTCCGACCGACACGTACGGGCGTGTCATCAACCTCGACACGTTCAACTCCGCATACGGACCGGGGTGGCGGCGCGAGAACGCGTTCCTCGCCAGGCGTCCGGACGGCACCTTCTGCTACGGGTTCGTCCCGCACGGCAACCGGCCGCCGGCGAACGGCAAGCGCTACCGGCTCGCGACGAGCGGACCGGGCGTGACGCCCGACGTCACGTGGGAAGGGCCCGGGCTGCACGACTTTCGGCGTGGGAGCGCCGAGGACCTCGCGCACGAGACCGAGATGAACGCGCTCCAGCGCCGGATGATGGGGCAGTCCAAGGGCTGCCACGAGTAGACCGCTACGAGCGCGGGTGCGAGCGATCGTAGACGCGGCGGAGGCGCTTCGCGTCTACGTGGCTGTAGATCTGCGTGGTGGAGAGCGACGAGTGGCCGAGCAGCTCCTGGATCGTGCGTAGGTCGGCGCCGCCCTCGAGGAGATGCGTCGCGAACGCATGTCTGAGTCGGTGCGGATTCCGTAGCAGTCGCCGGACCGTGCTCGTGTCGAGGCGGCGGCCACGCGCCGAAAGGAAGAACGCGTCGTTCGCGCCGCGGGCGAGCTCGGGGCGCCCGTCACGCAGGTAGCGGGCGAGGTGGTGCGCGGCCTCTTCCCCGAGCGGGACGACCCGCTCCTTCCCGCCCTTCCCGTGCACGTGCACGGCCTCGCGCTCGAAGTCGACGTCTGCGAGGTTCAGGCCGACGGCTTCGGCGCTTCGGAGGCCCCCGGAATAGAGGAGCTCGAGGAGCGCGCGGTTGCGGAGCGCGAGAGACGAGTCGCCGTTCTCGGCTTCGAGGAGGGCGTCGATCTCCTGCTCCTTCGGCGCGTCGGGGAGGCGGCGAGGTCGGCGGGGCGCGAGAGCCGCGTCCGGTACCCGTTCGGGGCCGAAGGTGAAGCGGAGGAGCGCGCGGACCGCGGCGAGGCGGCGCGCGATGGTGGTGGGAGCAAGGCGGCGATGGCCGCGTCCGAGGTCGCCGACCCACTCCGCCAGCACCCGAGCGTCGACCTCGTCGAGGTCGACGGCGTGGTGGTCGAGCCAGCGCGCGAACGCGGCGAGATCGGTGCCGTATGCCCGCTGCGTCGCCTCGGAGAGCCCGCCGTTCTCGAGGAAGCGTTCGGTAGCCGCCCTGGTGTCCACGAAGCGGCTTTCGCCACGCGGCACGGCTCGCCTCCCGGCAGGCAGGCTTAGGGCGTGCCGGGACGCCGCTTCGACTCGTTCGCCTCGCAGGATCCGCCCGTGCGGCCGGCCGATCCCGCCGTGCGGAAGGCGAACTTCCGGCGCATCGTGCGGCTCTTCCGGCCGTACAAGGCGCGGCTCGCGGCGGTCTCCGGGCTCATCGTCTTCTCGGCCGCGCTCGGCGTCGTCTCACCGTTCCTCCTCCGCGAGGTGCTCGACGTCGCCATCCCGGAGGAGGACGTCGGGCTGCTGACGATGCTCGTCGCGGGGATGGTCGCGATCCCGATCGTGACCGGCGTCGTCGGGGTGTGGCAGACGCTCCTCTCGAATCAGGTCGGTCAGAGCGTGATGCACGACCTGCGCACGCAGGTCTACCGGCACCTCCAGCGGCTCTCGCTCGCGTTCTTCACGCGCACGCGCACGGGAGAGGTGCAGAGCCGGATCGCGAACGACATCGGCGGGATCGAGACCGTCGTCACGTCCACCGCTACGTCCGTGCTCGCGAACGTCACGACCGTCCTCGCGACCGTCGTCGCGATGGTGCTCCTCGACTGGCGTCTCGCCGCATTCTCACTCGCGCTGCTCCCGCTCTTCGTCTGGCTCACGAAGCGCGTCGGAGCGCAGCGGAAGAAGGTGACGGCCGAGCGTCAGGCGTCTCTCGCGGACGTATCCTCGATCGTGCAGGAGTCGCTCTCGGTCTCCGGGATCCTGCTCGGGAAGACGATGGGGCGGACCCAGGACCTCGCGCTGCGCTTCGAGACCGAGTCGGAGCGGCTCGCGGCGCTGGAGGTGCGGAGCCGGATGACGGGGCGCTGGATGATGGCCGCGATCCAGACCTCGTTCGCCGTCATGCCGGCGCTCGTGTACTGGTTCGCGGGGTTCACCATCGCGCGCGGCAGCGAGGCGATCACGATCGGGACGATCGTCGCATTCACGACGCTCCAGACGCGTCTCTTCTTCCCGATCGGGAGCCTGCTCGGCGTCCAGCTCGACGTGCAGAGCTCGCTCGCGCTCTTCGACCGGATCTTCGAGTACCTCGACGAGAAGGTCGACGTCGAGGAGGGGGCGCGCACGCTCGAGGCCCCGCGCGGCGAGGTGCGCCTCGAATCCGTCTGGTTCCGCTACGACGACGCGGCCTGGACGCTCGAGGACGTGTCGTTCGCGGTGCCGGCGGGGACGAAGACCGCGCTCGTCGGTGAGACGGGGTCGGGAAAGACCACCTGCGCGTACCTCGTCGCGCGCCTGTACGACGCGACGGAAGGCATTGTGTCCATCGACGGCGTCGACGTGCGCGACCTGACCTTCGAGTCGCTCACGGCCGCCGTCGGCGTCGTCTCGCAGGAGACCTACCTCTTCCACGCGACCGTCAGAGAGAACCTCCGCTTCGCCAGTCCTACAGCGACTGACGAGGAGATCGAGGAGGCAGCCCGCGCGGCGCAGATCCACGAGCTCGTCGCGACTCTGCCCGACGGGTACGAGACGGTCGTCGGCGAGCGCGGGTACCGGTTCTCGGGAGGCGAGAAGCAGCGGATCGCTATCGCGCGGACGATCCTCCGCAACCCGCCGGTGCTCGTCCTCGACGAGGCCACGTCCTCCCTCGACACGCAGACCGAGCGCCTCGTGCAGGAAGCGCTCGAGCGCCTTTCGGAGGGCCGGACGACGATCGCGATCGCGCACCGGCTCTCCACCGTTCGCGATGCGGACCAGATCGTCGTGCTCGATCGCGGCCGCATCGTCGAGGTGGGGACGTACGGCGAGCTGATCGAGCGCGGCGGGCGCTTCGCCGAGCTCGCGGCGCGCGACGACGACGCGGCGCCTCCTGTCCGCCCTGGCGGCGGCCGACGAGTGAGGGGCGTGCGCACGCTGACGCTCGCGACCGGCGCCGACGCGCGCATCCGCAACGAGGACGCGTCCGTGGCGGCCGTGCTCGTGAACGGAGGGAGCGCCAGGCGCGTGCCGGGGACGTGGAGCGCGACGAGCGAGTGGCTCGCGCTGCGCCTGTCCCGGCAGTTCCCCGGGATCGCGTTTGTCGAGGTTCGCTACCGGACGAAGAGCTGGCGCGAGCTCCCGTCGTGCACGGAGGACGCGAGAGCCGCGCTCGACCTGCTGGACCGGCCGAGCCTGCTCGTCGGCTTCTCGATGGGCGGCGCGGTGGCGATCGCGGCCGCGTCTCATGAGCATGCTGGGCCGATCCTCGGGCTCGCGCCCTGGATCCCGCCCGAGCTCGAGCTCGAAACTCTCGCCGGCAGGCGCTTCGACGTCGTGCACGGAGCGTGGGATCGCAGCTTCGCCGGGATCCCCGGCGTGAGCCCGCGCCACTCGCGCGACGGCTTCGAGCGGGCGCTCGCCGCGGGCGCAACCGGGACCTACACGCTGATCCGCGGCGGCCTGCACGGCGTCGCGGTGCGCTCGCGACGCGGACGTCTCATCGAGCTTCCCCGCGCCGGGCGGTGGCTCGAGCCGGTATCGAGCTCGCTTGCCCGCTTCTCGGGGACGGATTGAGACGAAGCAGGCGTCGCGCGCATACGATTAGCCGGTTCCGCATCGACCGATGAACACCACGTACAGCCGATGATTGCGACCGTTCCGAACCGCGGTGGGCTCGCCGAGCACGGGCTCGACGTCAGCGGCCGCGTCATCTGGCACCCGACGACGTCTCAGCTCTACTCGCACGCGCTCGCGCGCGGCGAGGCGCAGCTTGCGGAGGGCGGCCCGCTCGTCGTCGACACCGGCGAGCACACGGGGCGCTCTCCGAAGGACAAGCTCGTCGTCCGGGAGCCCGGCTCCGAGGACCGGATCTGGTGGGGAGACGTGAACGCGGAGATCCCGGAGGCAGCGTTCGAGCGGCTAAGGGACAAGCTGACCGCGCACCTCGAGCAGGGCGACGTGTACGTCGTCGACGCGTACGCAGGAGCCGACCCGGAGCACCGGATCGCGGTCCGGGTGATCACAGAGAGCCCCTGGCACGCACTCTTCGCGAAGACCCTGTTCATCGACCCGGAGCCGGAGGAGCTCGGCGCGATGGAGGTCGACGCGCTCGTCCTGCACGGGCCGTCGCTCGTCGCATCACCGGAGGAGGACGGGACCCGGAGCGGCACCTTCGTCGTCCTCCACCCGTCGCGTGCGGAGGTGCTGATCGGGGGCACCTTCTACGCGGGCGAGATCAAGAAGTCGATCTTCACGCTGCTGAACGACCGGTTGCCGCTCGAGGGCGTCTTCCCGATGCACTGCTCGGCGAACGTCGGGGACGACGGCTCGGTCGCCGTGTTCTTCGGGCTCTCCGGAACCGGCAAGACGACGCTCTCGGCCGATCCCGCGCGGCACCTCGTCGGCGACGACGAGCACGGCTGGGCGGATTCCGGCATCTTCAACTTCGAGGGCGGCTGCTACGCGAAGGTGATCAGGCTCTCGCCGGAGGCCGAGCCCGAGATCTACCGGACGACGCAGAGCTTCGGCACCGTCCTCGAGAACGTCGTCGCCGATGAGCGTGGCGTTCTCGACCTCGACGACGACTCGAAGACCGAGAACACCCGCGCCGCCTACAAGCTCGAGCAGATCGCGAACGCCTTGCCGGAGAAGCGGGCCGGCCATCCGAGCGCAGTGCTCTTCCTGACTGCGGATGCCTTTGGCATCTTGCCGCCGATCGCGCGGCTCACCCGCGACCAGGCGCTGTACTGGTTCCTCTCCGGGTTCACGTCGAAGCTCGCGGGCACGGAGATCGGCGTGCAGGAGCCGCAGCCGACGTTCTCCGCCTGCTTCGGGGCGCCGTTCCTGCCGCAGCCGCCGTCGGTCTACGCACGCATGCTGGGCGAGCGCCTCGACCGACATGGCGCCACGGTCTGGCTCGTGAACACGGGCTGGACGGGAGGGCCGCACGGCGAGGGCCACCGGATGCCGATCGACGCGACGCGCGCGCTGCTGCGGGCGGCGCTGGAAGGCGAGCTCGCCGGCGTCTCCTACCGCGTCGACGAGGTCTTCGGCTTCGAGGTCCCGGTGACGGTCCCGGGGGTCGAGGCGAGCCTGCTCGAGCCGAGGCTCACCTGGGCGGACCCGAACGCGTACGACGTCAAGGCGCGCGAGCTCGCCCGCATGTTCCGGGACAACTTCGAGCGCTTCGAGCGCGTGTCCCCCGGCGTTGCCGCGGCAGGCCCGCGCGTCTAGTTCTCACACTGCTCTCAGCCATCGCGGCTATAACCGTGTGATGCCGTCCGCGGGAACTCGGCTCGCGGCACTCCTCGGCGGAGTGCTCGTCGCGGTCGCGCTGGGAGGGGCCGCGTCCCCGTCCGCCGCCACCTCGACCGGCGGCGACGGTGCGTACGCGCGCTCGCTCGACGGGCAGGTCGGCGCAGGCCCGCTCCGGCTCGACCGGCTCGCGCGCCTCTCGGCGACGTGGCGGGGTGGGGCGATCACGACGTCGACGGGCGAGGTCGTGAGCGTCCTCGTGTCCGACTCGCTTCCGCTCGAGACGCCGGAGAAGTGGGCGGAGTTCATGGTCGGGCTCGTCCACGGGCCCGAGATCTCCCGGCTGACGACGAGCATCGCATCGCTCGCCGAGGTGCAGGACATCTGTGGGGAGCAGGCCCTCGGGTGCTACAGGGGGAACGAGATGATCGCGCTCGGCGAGCCGACGGTGGACGGGACGACGCCCGAAGAGGTCGTCCGGCACGAGTACGGGCACCATGTCGCCTTTTACCGGCGGAACACGCCTTGGGATGCGATCGACTGGGGTCCGAAACGTTGGGCGAGTGCGGCGGCGGTCTGCCCCAAGGTCTCACGGAGTGAGGCGTTTCCCGGCGACGGGGGCCGGAACTACGCGCAGAACCCGGGCGAGGCCTGGGCGGAGGTCTACCGCCTGATGGACGAGCGGAAGGCGGGGATCACGACCGCGTCGTGGCTCATCATCGCGCCGAGCTTCTTCCCGAGCGAGGCCGCTCTCGTCGCGGCGGAGCAGGACGTGCTGCATCCATGGACGAAGAACCGGGTCAAGACGTTCGGCCGTACCTTCCGGAGGGGGACGAGGAACGCCTGGTGGATACCCGTGCAGACACCGCTCGACGGCGAGCTCAGGCTCTCGGCCGTCCTGCCGCGACGAAGCCAGCACGAGGTCGCGCTCGTCTCCGCGAACCGCCGGGCCGTGCTCAAGCGCGCGCAGTGGGTGAGCCAGCGCCTCAAGCGGACGACGACGAACGTGTGCGGGCAACGCTCGCTCTTCGTGCGCGTGCTTCCGAACCGTTCTCCCGGTCGCATCACGATCACGCTCTCGACCCCCTGAGCGGGTAGCTCGGGTCTCTGGCCCTCGTGCGTCTCGTCTGGAGCCGTCGCATCCCGGGCGTGCTGGTCGCGCTCGTCATCGTCCTGCTCGCGAGCGCCGGGGAGCGGTCTCGGGCCGCACCTGGTCGTCCATGAGGTGACGTCCGACTCCACCGCCTCGCTCCCGCCGATTCGCACGCCCGCCGGCGCAGCGGCCACCTGGTGTGGCAGGCCGACGGAGGAGGACCGGCAGCCGAACGTCGTGGCGGGCAACCCGGCGCATTGGCTCTACGTGCTCCCGCTCAACGAGCCGGACCGGTTCGGCGTGTACGCGAGCGTCATGCAGACCGACGCCGAGGCGATCGACGCATGGTGGCGGCGGGAGGATCCCACGCGCACGCCGCGGCACGATCTCGCGCAGCTCACGTGCGGGGCGCAGCTCGACTTGACCTCGATCCGCTTCCAGGTGCCGGCATCGCAGCTCGACGACGACTTCGGCTTCGGCCAGATCTTCGGGCTGCTCCAGGACGACGGGTTCTCCTCGGCATTCACGAAGTACGTCGTGTACTACGACGGCCCCGTGTCGAGCCCGGACGTCTGCGGGCGCGGCGCGAGCGACGGCTCGGGGATCGGGCTTGCAGTCGTCTACCTGCGGGCCTGCCTCGGCGTCTCGACGTCCGCGGTCGCCGCGCACGAGCTCCTGCACACGCTCGGCGCCGTGCCCGACGAAGCTCCGGGCAACTGTCAGGGCCACGTGTGCGGAGCAGGGGACGAGAGCGACATCATGTTCCCGAGCCTCGGCGGCGGGCCGCTCGAGGCGAAGCTGCTCGATCCGGGCCGTGACGACTACTACGGCCACTCCGGGCGGTTCACCGACATCCAGGACGCTCCCTGGCTCGTGCACCTCGACCGTCAGGTGCGGCTGCGCGTAAACGTCATCGGGCCCGGCCGCGTGGCTGCCGACGTTCCCGGCCTTCTGTGCGCACAGAGCTGCACGACCACCTGGAACGCGGACACACGCCTGCGGCTGACCCCGACGCCCATCCGAGCGTCGAAGCTCGTCCGCTGGAACGGAGCGTGCCGGGCAGCTGGTACGTGCCGCGTCGACCTGAACGCCGGGGCGACGGTGAGCGCTCTCTTCGCGCCGCGCGCCTACCGGCTGGCGGTCGGCGTCGCGGGACGCGGCTCGGTGAGCACGTCGGCGCGCTCGATCGCCTGTCGCCCACGCTGCTCGGCGTCGCTCCCGTCGTACGTCCCGGTGCGTCTCACCGCGACGCCGGCGACGGGGTGGAGGCTTCGCTCGTGGACCGGAGCCTGTCGCGGGAGGAAGCGCACGTGCACGGTCCCGATGAGCGGGGCGACGAGCGCGCGCGCCGTCTTCGTGAGGGCCGCGAAGCGCGCCGGGTAGCGGGCCGAAAGCGCCTTCCGATCAGGTAGCGTCCTTCGCGTGGAGGCGAAGCACGACGTGGTCGTCGTCGGAGCCGGCTGCGCCGGAATGCGCGCCGCGATCGAGGCTTTCGACGCCGGTGCGGACGTCGCCATGATCTCCAAGATCCACCCGGTTCGCAGCCACTCCGGGGCGGCCGAGGGCGGCATCAACGCAGCGCTCGGGAACGCGTCCGAGGACGATCCCGAGAAGCACGCGTTCGACACCGTCAAGGGCTCCGACTACCTCGGCGACCAGGACGCGATCGAGATCCTCTGCGACGAGGCGCCGGACGACGTGTACCAGCTCGAGCACTGGGGCGCGGTCTTCTCCCGAACACCCGACGGGAGGATCGCCCAGCGACCGTTCGGCGCCGCGGGCGAGCCGCGCACCGCCTACGCGGCGGACATCACCGGGCACGTGCTCATCCACGTCCTGTACGAGCAGGTGATGAAGCGGGACATCAGGACGTACGAGGAGTTCTTCGCGTGGCACCTCGTCGTCGACGACGGCCGCTGCCAGGGTGTCATCGCCTGGGATCTCCTCGACGGCGGCCTGAAGTCGATCGGCGCCAAGACGGTGATCCTCGCGACCGGCGGCGCCGGCCGGCTCTACACGGGCACGACGAACGCGTATGCGTGCACGGGCGACGGGATGACGATGGCGCTCCGCGCAGGGGTCGCGCTCGAGGACATGGAGATGATGCAGTTCCACCCGACGACGCTCGCGCCGACCGGGGTGCTCATCACCGAGGGCTGTCGCGGCGAGGGTGCCTATCTCCTGAACGCCCAGGCCGAGCGCTTCCTCGTCCGCTACGCGCCGAACGCGATGGAGCTCGCCTCCCGCGACGTGATCTCGCGCGCCGAGCAGACCGAGATCGACGAGGGCCGCGGCATCGACGGCAACGTGATGCTCGACCTCCGCCACCTCGGCGCGGAGAAGATCCTCGAGCGCCTGCACGGCACGCGCGAGCTCTCGATGACCTTTGCCGGCGTGGATCCCATCTACGAGCCCATTCCGGTCAGACCCGGCGCCCACTACCACATGGGCGGCGTGGACACGGACGTCTGGGGCCGCACCGGGATGGAGGGGCTGTACGCCGCGGGAGAGGTCGCGTGCGTCTCCGTCCACGGCGCGAACCGCCTCGGTGGCAACGCGCTCATGGAGACGATCACGTACGGCAAGCGTGTCGGCGCGCACGCCGCGGACTGGGCGCTGTCCAACACGACGGTCACCGTCCCGCCGTCGGTCGAGGCCGACGCCGAGCGCGAGCTCCAGGCGCTCCTCGACCGTACCGAGGGCGAGCGCCCGTGGCAGATCCGGGACGAGCTCGCCGAGACGATGCACGAGAACTTCGGCGTGTTCCGGCGCGAGGAGCAGATGCTCGAGCAGGGCGAGATCGTGCAGGCGCTCCGCGAGCGCTACGAGCGGGTCGTCGTCGACGACAAGGGCGACGTCTTCAACAGCGACCTCACGCAGGCGCTCGAGCTCGGCTTCCTGCTCGAGCTCGCCGAGTGCATGGTCGTCTCCGGGCTCGCCCGGAAGGAGAGCCGCGGCGCGCACGCGCGCCCGCACGACTACCCGGACCGTGACGACGAGAGCTACCTGAAGCACACGATCGTGACCTGGGAGGACGGCGCGCCGAAGCTCGACTGGAAGCCTGTGACGATGACGAAGTGGCAGCCCGAGGAGCGGAAGTATTAGGTGCTGGCTCCGTCCACATTCGGCGCTCGCTGGCGGCTGCAAAGCTGCGCCATGCGTCGTCCTCAGTCGCGCCCGTACTTTTCAAGTACGAACGCTCCCTGCGTCCTAGCCTGGCTTGCTTTTCGCGCGCCAGCGAGCACCGACTGTGAACGGAGACAGCACTGAGATGAAGGTCGCGCTCAAGATCCAGCGTTACGACCCGGTCGCCGGGCGCCGGAAGCTCGTCGACTACGAGGTCGACGCGCCCGACTGGGTCACGCTGCTCGACGTCCTCGACCTCGTGAAGGACAAGGTGGACGGAACGCTCGCGTACCGGAAGAGCTGCCGGATGATGATCTGCGGCTCCTGCGGAATGCGGATGGACGGCGCCGCGGTGCTCGCGTGCAAGACGCGGATGTACGACATGGTCCAGGACGGCCACGTCCCCGTGATCTCGCCGATGGGGAACCTCCCCGTCGTGAAGGACCTCGTCGTCGACATGCAGCCCTTCTGGGGGAAGATCCGCGCGGTCTCCCCGTGGCTCGATCCCGGCTACTCGGACCCCGGCGAGACGGAGCACGTCGTCTCCCAGCACGAGATGGACGTGATCCACAAGGAGTCGCTCTGCATCATGTGCGGCTGCTGCGTCTCCGAGTGCAACTCGATGGAGGCGGACCCGGACTTCCTCGGTCCGGCGGCGCTCGCGAAAGGCATGCGCTTCGTCGGGGACGCGCGCGACCGGTCGAAGGTCGAGCGGCTCCAGTCGTACTCCGACGAGCACGGGATCTGGGATTGCACGCGCTGTTACTTCTGCCAGGAGCGCTGCCCGAAGGGCGTCGACCCGCGCGACGCGATCGCGAAGCTCGGCGCGGAGGCGATCGAGGAGGGCATCGACTCCGATATGGGCGCGAAGCACGCGAAGTGGTTCGTGACCTCGGCGAAGACGACCGGCTGGCTCCGCGAGACGGAGCTCGTCCCGAAGACGCAGGGCGTCGCGCGTTCGCTCAAGGAGGTCAAGTTCGCGATGGGGCTGCTCAAGCACGGAAAGGTGCCGCCGCCGGTGCCGCCGCACGTGGCGAAGCACGTCGACGAGGCCCGTGCGCTCTACGACCTGGTCAAGCACGAGGGCGAGCCGGGCGCGAAGGGCATCGTCCAGGTCGAGCACGCGCTCGGACGGCTCGAGTTCGAGGCCGAGGGTGGCGAGCGGGAGCCGTACGGCGAGGGCTCGTTCCCGGCGCCGAAGCCGGTCGAGGGCGAGGAGGCGCAGACGTGAGGACCGTCGCGTACTACAAAGGCTGCCTGGCGTCTCTCTCCGCGAAGGAGCTCGACACCTCGACGCAGGCGCTCGCGCCGAAGGTCGGTCTCGAGCTGATCGACCTCGAGGCGGTGACCTGCTGCGGCGCCGGCGACATCCACGAGGCGGAGCCCGACTACTACCTCCACCTGAACGCGCGGATCCTCGCCTACGCCGAGGACACGGGCGCGGACACGCTCATGACCGTCTGCAACGTCTGCACGCTCAACCTTCGACAGGCGAACCACGCGCTCAAGGGTGACGCCGCCCTGCTCGAGCGCGTGAACGGGAATCTCCTGAAGGTCGGGGCTCCCGCGTACTCGGGCAGCCGTCGACGTTCAGCACTTCCTCTGGCTCGTCGCGGCCGGTGACGGGTACGAGCTGCTGAAGAGCGCGGCGCACAAGGGCCTCCAAGGGCTCAAGATCGCGCCTTTCTACGGCTGCCAGATCCTGCGCCCGTCGAAGCTCCTCGGGTTCGAGGACCCGGACAAGCCGTCGTCGCTCGAACGGATCATCGAGGCCTGCGGCGGGGAGCCGATCGACTACCCGGCGAAGATCAAGTGCTGCGGGTTCCCGATCATCCAGGCACGCGAGGACGTCGCGCTCGCCGAGCTCATCCAGCCGATCGAGCAGGCGAAGGAGGCCGGCGCGGACGCGATGGTGACCCCGTGCCCGCTCTGCCACCTCTCGCTCGACGCCTGGCAGTCGAAGCTCCGGGAGCAGACCGGGAAGGACTTCCAGATGCCCATCCTGCACCTGTCGCAGCTCATCGGCGTCGCTGCGGGGCTCCATGGCTCGGAGCTGAAGTTCAAGCGCCACATCGTCTCGGTCGAGCCGGTGACCGACAAGCTCGCCGTCTGAGAAGGTGCGCGGGACCCTGCGCCGCGGCGTCATGCGCCAAGCCATCTCCCGACTTCGAAGCTACGCGCACGAAGTGCTCGTCTACGCAAGGGAGGCCGAAGGCGTCCGCGACTTCGCAGCCGTCATGCGCGTGCGTCTCAGCCTGAGCAAGCTGGGACACGTCGCATGCCCCCGTCCGATCGTCGCTCGAGTGCGGCTGCGCAGCCTGGGCGGCGAGGTGCTCCTGCGAAGCCACACGAGCGACATCTCGGTTCTCGGGGAGGTCATCGTCTCGAAGATCTACGGAGTCGCAGCCCGGGCCGCCGGGCCAAAGACGCGGACCATCGTCGACCTCGGCGCCAATACCGGCCTTGCTGCGCGCTGGCTGCTCCATCGGTTCCCGGACGCGAGAGTCGTCTGCGTCGAGCCTCAGTCCGGGAACGTCGTCGTCCTTCGCGAGAACCTCGCGGGGTTAGAGTCGCGAGCCGAGATCTTAGAGGCGTGCGTCGGTGCACGTGATCGACTGGTGACGATGGTCGGCTCTCCCGGAGCCGAGTCCGCGTTCGCGATGGTCGACGATCCGAATGGCGACGTCCGGGTGGTGACGATGCAAGCGGTCGTCGACGTGCTAGGCACCGGCAGGATCGACCTCCTCAAGTGCGACATCGAAGGAGCGGAGAAGGAGCTCTTCGAAGCGAGCAGCGCATGGATCGAGGATGTCGGAGCGATCGCGGTCGAGTGCCACGGCGACTTCACGCTCGACCGCCTGACGGACCTGCTGCGATCGTACGGACAGGTTCCCGAGGTCCTCGATCACAGGCCGAACCCGGCGTACGACTGCGAGCACGGGGTGCTGCTTCTCTCGACCGCCGCTTAGGGGCTCGTTGCGGATAGCGCTGGTCACGGCGGGAGCTTTCGGCCTAGGCGCGCTCGCCTGGGGCTGGTTCGAGGCGGGTTGGCTGCGGAAGCGAGTGCTCGAAGTCGAGCTCGCCGGCGTCCCGGCGGCGCTCGACGGCTTGCGGATCGCGCACCTCTCCGACCTCCATCTGGGCGTCCCGTCGCGGGGGCAGCGCGCCGCGGCGGACGCGGTGGCCTGGATCGCGGAGCGCAAGCCCGACCTCGTCTGCGTCACCGGCGACCTCGTCTCGCGACGTCGTGGCGCGCCGCTCCTCGAGCGGCTTCTGCGCGAGCTCGGGCCGTGCCTCGTCGTGCTCGGGAACCACGACTTCGCGGATAGCCGCGACCCGTTCTCGCAGCGGATCGACCCAGCGGTCTTCGCCGCGATCGAGGTGAGTCACGGTTCTCGCGGACGAGGCCGTCGAGCTCGAGCTGCGCGGCTTTCCGGTGCAGGTCGTGGGCGTCGAGCCCCGCAGCTACGCACGTCGCACGGCCCGGCCGGCGGAGCTCGCCGACCCGGCCGCCGCTCTCCGCATCCTGCTCTGCCACTTCCCAGGGATCGTTCGGCGCATGCCCGAGGACGCGTTCCATCTCGTGCTCGCCGGACACCTCCACGGCGGCCAGATCGCGATCCCGTTCCCGGGCGGGAAGCTCCGGCTCGCGCATCCCCGCGTCCGCGAGCCCGAGGGCGCGTTCAGACACGGGGCGACCGTCCTGCACGTCTCGCCGGGAGTGGGGACGACCTTCGTCCCGTTCCGCTTTTTCGCGCGGCCCGAGGTGACGGAGCTGGTTGTACGATCGGCGTGATGACCGACCAGCCCCTGATCTCGTCCGAGGTGCTGGCGCGGTACGCGGGGGACGCGGCACGAGAGGTCGACGGGGTGGCGGGCCTCGCCGAGCGTGCCCTTCATCGCGGAAAGGCCGTCGCGGTCTCCGGAGACGAGGAGAGGCTCGCAGTCGGGCTCAGCCTCGAGCTCGCGTGGGGCCGGAGCTCGGCGGAGGTGGGGGCCGAGGTCCAGAGGCGCGTCTCCGAGTACCTCGCGAGGATGGCGAGCATGACGCCCGCGTCCGTCGACGTCGTCTTCGACGCGGTCAGCGCCCCGCCGCCGAAGCGATGACCTCCCGCCTCGCGGGGCTCACGGGCGCGACGCTCGAAAGCGCTCCTGTCGTGTGCCATGCGTGCGTCTTCTGGCAGTCGCGGGGCAATCGCGAGACGGACAAGCGGAAGTGGATCGAGCGCGCGGAGACGGAGTGGGGTGCCTGGGGGACGATCTATCGCGACGACGACGGTCGCGTGCTCGGCTCGATGCAGTACGGGCCGTCGGAGCTCTTTCCGCGGGCTGCGGACCTTCCGGCCGGGCCGCCGTCGGGCGACGCCGTGCTCGTGACATGCGCTTACCTGCTCTCCGAGTCGCAGCCGTGGGTGGAGCAGTCGCTCTTCCTGGCGGCCATCGGGGAAGCGCGCGACAAGGGCGCCAAGGCGCTCGAGGCCTTTGCGTACCGGTACCGCGAGGGCACGCCGCCTACGGAGCGGTTCCTCGTCCACCGGACCGTGTTCCCGCGTGACTTCCTCGCCGACTTCGGCTTCCGGACCGTCCGCTCCGTCGGGCGGATCGAGCTCGTGCGCCTCGAGCTCGGCGGCCTCCTGACCGTCGAGGAGGGCACGCGCGAACGAGTTTTCCGCAAGGTGCAAGAGGCCCTGCAACCGAGCCCCGCGCCGGCTCCGCCGGGTCCTTGACTAGGCGGCCGCGGCGCGCGCGCCGAGCACGAGCTCGACGATCTGGATCGCGTTCAGTGCCGCGCCCTTGCGCAGGTTGTCGCACGCGAGGAAGAGGGCGAGCGCCTTCGGGTCCGCCGGATCGCGGCGGATCCGGCCCACGAGCACGTCGTCGCCGCCGACCGCCGTCGCGGGAGTGGGAAAAGGATCGAGGACGACGCTCGGCGCCTCGCCCAGGATCTGCTCGGCGTGGTCCGGCGAGAGCGCATCTTCCGTCTCGATCCAGACTGCCTCCGCATGCCCGACGAGCACCGGTACACGGACGCACGTCGCCCCGATCGGAAGGTCGGGCTCCTCGAGGATCTTTCGCGTCTCAGCGCGGATCTTCTCCTCCTCGTCGAACTCGACGCCGTCGAACTTCCAGTCCATGCGCAGGTCGTGCCCATCCGATGGCTCGTCCCGTAGCCGCTGCATCGCCTGGCTTCCGGCGCCCGACGCGGACTGGTACGTCGCGACCCGGACCCGCTTGAGCCCGACGGCATCGCGGAATGGCCCGAGGACGAGCGCGAGCGGGATCGAGCAGCAGTTCGGGTTGGCGACGATTCCGCCGTGATCCTTTGCACGATCGCCGTTCACCTCGGGCACGACGAGCGGCACGCCGTCCTGAAGTCGGTACGCCGAGGACTTGTCCACGCAGAGCGCGCCCGCGTCGGCGGCGTACGGCACGAGCTCGCGGCTCGCCGACGTACCGACGGAGAAGAGACAGACATCGAGGTCGCCGGCGCCGAGCGTGTCGGGAGTCGCGTGCTCCACCTCGAGCCCGTCGATCCGGGTCCCGGCCGAGCGTGAGGATGCAAAGGCGCGAACCTGCTCGTGGCCGCGCTCGCGGAGGAGTGCGACCGTGACGCGGCCGACGGCGCCGGTCGCACCGACGACACCGATGCGGGGGCCGTCAGGCATCGACGGTCAGTGTACGGACGGCCGCGGAGGAGTCACGCGAGAAAACGTCCCCACAAAACACTGAACCGGCTGACCCGAAGGCCCGCCGGTTCAGTAGGTGCACCCTACGAAGGACGCGCACAGGATACAAGTGGGTCGTTAACCAGAAACGCGGACTTTGCGCAGAATTCTTTCGGCGTTCGCCGCCGCGGCTACATCTCTCGCCGGCCGGCGAGCGCACGACCGAGCGTGACCTCGTCCGCGTACTCGAGGTCCCCGCCCACCGGCAGCCCGCTCGCGAGCCGCGTGACCCGCACGCGGTCGCGAATCCGGTCGGCGAGGTATGCGGCGGTCGCCTCACCCGTCATGGTCGGGTTCGTCGCGAGCACGATCTCCTCGACCTCACCGCCCTCGAGGCGGGCGAGCAGACCGTCGATCCGGAGATCGGACGGCTCGACGCCGTCGATCGGCGAGAGCGCCCCGCCGAGGACGTGATAGAGCCCGCGGAACTCGGCGGTGCGCTCGAGCGAGACGACGTCGACCGGCTGCTCGACGACGCAGATCAGCGAGCGATCGCGCCGCGTATCCGCGCAGATGGCGCAGACGTCCTCCTCGGTCAGGTTGCCGCACTCGCGGCAGAACCGGACCCGCGTCTTGACGTCCTCGATCGCCCGCGCGAGCTCGAGCGCGTCATCGGGCCGTGCGGAGAGAAGGTGGAACGTGAGGCGTTGCGCAGTGCGGCGGCCGATTCCGGGCAGTTTCGTGAGCTGGGTGACGAGGTTCTCGACCGCAGGGCTGAGCACTGCGGGAGCGTAACCGTCCGTTTCGGACGGGCACGGTGCGGCGCACGCGTGCCCATGGCTGCGCGCGACCCCGGGGATCTCGTCAGACGCCTGGAGGAAGATCGATCGCGTTGAGGTCGTTGGCGTCCAGTCCGAACGCCGATCCGTCGAAGTACAGCGTCGAGTCGAAGGTTCCGGTCGTCGTCGTGCCGAGCGCGGATGGGTTGAAGACGAACACGTCCTCGTCCGTACCGGCGATGCCGGCGACGCTGAAGCTGTTGAGGGTCGAGAGGTAGATCCGTCCCGCAGCGTCGACAGCGATCGCGTCGACGTCCTCGCCGGTGGCGGTCAGGCCGACGTCCGACCCGTCGAAGTACAGACCGAATGTGCCATTCGTCGTCGACCCGAGCGAGCCTGGAATGAACGAGAGCAGGTCCTCGTCGTCGCCGGTGACGCCGGTCACAGCGACGGCGCCCTCGGTCGAGAGCAGGAGGTTCCCGTTCGTCAGCAGCTCGAGGGCGTCGACGTCCTCCGCGGTGGTGGTGAGGCCGACGTCGGACCCGTCGACGTACATGGAGAACGTCCCGCTGGTCGTCGCGCCGAGGGAGGAGGCGTCGAAGCGGATGACGTCGGAGTCGTCGACGGTCTCCGCCACCCCGGGCAGGACGGCGCCGTCCGTGTCCAGCGAGAAGAGCAGGGTGTCGGCGTCGAGCCAGCTGATGGCGTCGATGCGAAGGCTGGAGAGTCCGACGTCGGAGCCGTCGGCTGACAGGCTGAATGCGGCGACCCCGTCGAAGAAGATGACGTCTTCGTTGGCGGTCGCGACCCCTCCGACGCTGCCGTCGGAGGTGAGTGAGAGGTAGAGGGGCCTCGAAAGCGGGAGTGCGGGTGTGCTGGCGGTGGCGGTACCGGAGTAGGGCCCGAGGTTGAGGGCGGTGTCCTCGGCGCGGACGCGGTAGCTGTAGCTCGTGGAGGGCGAGCGCCCGGTGTCGTTGTAAGTGGTGCCGGTGGCGGTCGCGATCTGCGCGAAGGTCGTGCAGCCGGTGCCCTGGCAGCGCTCGATCCGGTACTGGAGGATGCCCACGTCGTCGCTGGCGGCAGTCCAGGAGAGGTTGACCTGGGTGGGGCTGGTCGCGGTCGCGGCCAGCCCGGTGGGAGCGGTCGGCGGCTGGTCCGGCGGTGCGGGTGTCTGGGCGGTGGCGGTGCCGGAGTAGGGGCCGAGGTTGAGGGCGGTGTCCTGGGCTCGCACCCGGTATGTGTAGGAGGTGGAGGGGGAGCGGCCGCCGTCGGCGTACGTGGTGCCGGTGGCGGTGGCGATCTCGGTGTAGGTGCTGCAGCCGGTGCCCTGGCAGCGCTCGATCCGGTACTGGAGGATGCCCACGTCGTCGCTGGCGGCAGTCCAGGCCAGGTTGACCTGGGTGGGGCTGGTCGCGGTCGCGGCCAGGTTCGTGGGGGCGGTCGGCAGCTGCGTGTCCTGCGGCCCCACGCCGACTCCCATGTCCGTCTGGATCTGTGTGGCGGTGAGTGCGGTGTTGTATACGCGGACTTCGTCGATGCGGCCGGCGAAGTGTTGTCCGTAGAGGGCGTCGCCGCCGATGGTGAGGGTGCCTGTGGAGGTGTTGATGGGGCCTGTTTGCGCTCGGCTTGCGACTTGTACGCCGTCGCGGAAGAGGCGTAGTGTCTGCCCGTCGTAGGTGGCGGCCAGGTGCGACCAGGTGTTGAGGGGTAGCGCCGAGGGGCCGAAGAGGGGGCTGGCGAAGGTGCCGCCCGTGGCCGGCGCCCCGCCCGTAGACGAGCTCATGAGGTAGTAGATGTCGTTTTGGCCTTTGTACACGACGTCTCGCCAGTTGCCGCCGGCGGTGGGGAACACCCACGCTTCGAGTGTCATCCCGGTGGTGAGGTCGAGCGAGGGTGAGTCGGCGACGGTCACCCGGGCGTTGGTGCCGTTGAAGGAGAGCGCGTTCCCGTAGCGGCCCTGCGTCGACCAGGTGGCGGTCCCGATCGTCCCCCCGTTGCCGTTCCCGGAGGCGTCGGCGACCGTGGTGCCGGTGCCCTCGTTGAAGGCGTAGGCGGCCACCGGGGTAGGCCCGGCCGCGGCCTGGAAGGTGGCGATGTAGCTCTGAGCGGAGGTTGGCACGCTGATTGTGTGGGTTTGGGCGCCGCCGTCTGACCATGACCCGAACGTGTACGAGGTTCCGCCGGAGGTTTGGTTGCGGGCCTCGATTGTGTGGTTGAAGCCGCTGAGTGTGTCGTAGACGAGCGGTGTTGTCTTGGCGATGCCGTCGAGATACACGGTCAGGCCCGCCGGTTGGGTGCTGAAGGTGAGGTTCACCTTGCGGGGGTAGACGAGCACGGAGCGGGTGTCGGTGAGACCGGTCGAGTCGGTGACGGTGAGCGTGATCCGGTAGCGGGTGTTGCCGGCGAAGTCGTGACCGCTGGTGGGGATGGTGAAGGTGCCGCTCTTGACGCCTGTCTGCGGGGCGCCGGGGTGGACATGGCCTTCGTGTAGGAAGTCGATCGTCCAGGTGAAGGCGCTGGCGGGAAGCGTCCCCACGTCGGGGTCGGTGCCGTCCCCCGCATAGGAGATCACCTCACCGGCAACGAAGAAGCTGCCGTCCTGCGGGGACAGGATCGTCGCCGTCGGCGGGCTGCCGACGCGGATCGAGATCGGTGTCGAGAACGTCGTGTTGACACCGTCTGAGACCGACAGCCGCGCCGAGTACTGACCCGGCTGCGAGTACGTATGGCTCGGGTTCGCCGCCGTCGCCGTGCCGCCGTCGCCGAACGTCCAGGCGTAAGAGAGCGCCTGGCCCTCGGGATCCGACGAGCCCACGCTCGAGAAGCCGACGGCAAGCGGCGCCGGCCCAGCAGTCGGATTCGCCGCCGCGACCGCGATCGGCGCCTGATTGCCGCTCGAGAAGCGAATCCGGCGGATCTTGCTGACGCCGAAGGTGCCGCTGGTGTCGGAGTAGCCGAGATCGATGTAGTACACCGCTCCGTCGGGCCCCTCCGTGAGGTACACGATGTCGCCGTAGGGGCCGTCGGAGGAGCCGTCCAGCGGCTCGAAGTTGAGAACGCCGCTGACGTTCCCGCTCGCGTCGAACGTCAACCGCTTGATCCAGTTCTGCGCGTAGTCCGCAAAGAAATAGCTGCCCTGGTAGCTACTCGGAAACTGCGTCCCGTGGTAGACGAAGCCGCCGCTGACGGAGGCGTCGCGCCCTTCGTGCTGGTACCAATAGAGCGGGCTCGTGCAGGGGCTGGCGCACGGGCCTTCGCTGTTCGGCCAGCCGTAATTGGCGCCGGCAGCGCCGAGGTTGACCTCCTCCTTGGCGGTGGCGGCGTCGTTGCCGCCGACGTCGCCGACATACAACCTGCCGGTGGGAGCGTCGTAATAGGCGCGGAAGGGGTTGCGTAGGCCGCGCGCCCAGATCGAGTCGACGTTCGGCCCGTTGCCGTCGTAGAACGGGTTGTCGGTCGGAACCGTCCCGTCCAGATTGATGCGATGGATCTTCCCCCGCGGACTCGTCAGCGATTGGGACGGCGAGCCCTGAAAGTGATCCCCCGTCGTGAAATAGAGCTTCCCGTCATTGCCGAACACGATCGCGCCGCCGTGGTGCTCGGTGTCGGCGTCCTGTGGATCCTGATAGAGGACGACCTCGGTGTTGAGGTTCGTCGTCGTCAGCGTGGCGTCGGCGGTGAACCGCGAGAGCCGGTCACGGTTCGGCGTCCTCGTCGTATAGAAGACGTAGTAGTAGTGGTTGGTCGCGAAGTTCGGGTCGAGGGCGATCGAGAAGATGCCCTGCTGGAGCCCGGCGTAGCCGTCGTTGCCGACGTTGGTCAGCTGCAAGAAGGGTGTCGGGCTCACGCTTGTATACGGCGGGCCTAGCACTTTGATCGCGCCGGGAAGCTCGGCGACCAGCAGGCGGCCATCGGGAAGGAACAGCATGCTTGTCGGGAGGTTCAGGCCGGTCGCGAGGATCTCGTTCTGGAACGAGCTCGAGTTGGCCACGTTCACGGGCACCGCAGCAGAGAGCGTCGAGTTGCCCGCCGCATCGCGCGCACGCGCGGTCAACGTGTGCGCACCGTTCGAGACAGTGCGCGTATCCCACGCCAGCGCGTACGGAGGATTGGCATCTTCGACTCCGGCGTCGACCCCGTCCACCAGAAACTGCACACCGGCGACACCGACGTTGTCACTCGCGTCCGCGGTGACATTCACGATGCCAGACACCTGGGCGCTGCTGGCGGGCGAGGTGATCGCAACCGTCGGCGGTGTCGTCTCACCGGTGCCTCCGGGGACCGGCGTGTTCATGTCCGCCTGGACCTCGGCCGGTGTCAGCGCCCTGTTGTAGATGCGGACTTCGTCGATGCGGCCGGCGAAGTGTTGTCCGTAGAGGGCGTCGCCGCCGATGGTGAGGGTGCCTGTGGAGGTGTTGATGGGGCCTGTTTGCGGTCGGGTTGCGATCAGCACGCCGTCGCGGAAGAGGCGTAGTGTCTGCCCGTCGTAGGTGGCGGCCAGGTGCGACCAGGTGTTGAGGGGTAGCGCCGAGGGGCCGAAGAGGGGGCTGGCGAAGGTGCCGCCCGTGGCTGGCGCCCCGGTATGGGTGCTGCTCATCAGGTAGTAGATGTCGTCTTGGCCCTTGTACACGACGTCTCGCCAGATCCCGCCGGCGGTCGGGAACACCCACGCTTCGAGTGTCATCCCGGTGGTGAGGTCGAGCGAGGGCGAGTCGGCGACGGTCACCCGGGCGTTGGTGCCATTGAAGGAGAGCGCGTTCCCGTAGCGGCCCTGCGTCGACCAGGTGGCGGTCCCGATCGTCCCCACGTTGCCGTTCCCGGAGGCGTCGGCGGTGCTCGGCCCGGTTGCCTCGTTGAACCCGTAGGCAGCCACCGGAGTTGGTCCGATGAGGGCCTGGAACGTGGCCGTATACGTCGCCGATGTATTGGCAACGATGTTGTGAGTCGCCGCCCCGCCGTCCGACCAGGAAACGAACTGGTAAGTCGTGCCTGCGAGCGATTGCGAGGCTGCGCTGACCGAGTTCGTCGAGCCCTCGATCACTGTCCGTGTGAACGACGTCGTTGAGCTCGAACTGCCTACCGCGAGCTGGAGCCCCGCGGGCGCGCTCTGGAAGGTCAGCGAGACCGTTCTGGGGTCGAGTCGGCGAGTCTCGATGTCGGTCTGCCCGCCGGAGTCGGTTGCGGTCAGGCGCAGCTCCAGGTGCGCCGGGTACTCGTGGTCCGGCGCGACGAACGAGCCGCCAGCGACTCCGTTCCAGGTCTGGATCGTGTGCCCATGGCAACTCGACGTGTCGTACTGCCAGCAATGCTGCTGGACCAGCGTCCAGGTCAGCGACGAGGCGGGGAGCGTGCCTCCGTCCTCGGCGTCGGTTGCAGAGCCGGAGAACGAAATCGTGTTGTCGACCCTCCACGTCGTTCCCTCGGCCGGAGTCGAGATCACCGCTGATGGCGCGCTGTTCGGCGGCGTCGTCGCCGTCGCGATGTTGGAGTAAGGCCCGAGGTTGCCGGCGGCGTCGACTGCTCGCACGCGGTAGCGGTAGCTGGTGTTGGCGGCCAGGCCGCTGTCGTTGTGGGTGGTGCCCGTGGGGGTCGCGACCTGCGCGAAGGTGGTGCAGCCGACGCCTTCGCAGCGCTCGAGCCTGTACCCCGTCACCCCGACGTTGTCCCCGGCTGCGCCCCAGCCGAGGTCGATGCGGCTGGAGCTGACGACGGTCGCGGCCAGGTTCGTGGGGGCGGTCGGCAGCTGCGTGTCCTGCGGCCCCACGCCGACTCCCATGTCCGTCTGGATCTGTGTGGCGGTGAGTGCGGTGTTGTATACGCGGACTTCGTCGATGCGGCCGGCGAAGTGTTGTCCGTAGAAGGCGTCGCCGCCGATGGTGAGGGTGCCTGTGGAGGTGTTGATGGGGCCTGTTTGCGCTCGGCTTGCGACTTGTACGCCGTCGCGGAAGAGGCGTAGTGTCTGCCCGTCGTAGGTGGCGGCCAGGTGCGACCAGGTGTTCAGCGGCAGCGCCGAGGGGCCGAAGAGGGGGCTGGCGAAGGTGCCGCCCGTGGCCGGCGCCCCGCCCGTAGGACGAGCTCATGAGGTAGTAGATGTCGTTTTGGCCCTTGTACACGACGTCTCGCCAGCCGCCGCCGGCGGTCGGGAACACCCACGCTTCGAGTGTCATTCCGGTGGTGAGGTCGAGCGAGGGTGAGTCGGCGACGGTCACCCGGGCGTTGGTGCCGTTGAAGGAGAGCGCGTTCCCGTAGCGGCCTTGCGTCGACCAGGTGGCCGTCCCGATCGTCCCCCCGTTGCCGTTCCCGGAAGCGTCGGTGACCGTCGTGCCGGAGCCCTCGTTGAAGGCGTAGGCGGCGACGAGCCCGGGAGTCGCCGGGGGCTGGCCCACGTACTGAATGCGACGGATCGATCCGCCGTCGAAGTCCGCGTAGAAGAGATCGCCACCGGGGCCGATCTGCAGATCCACGGCCGCCGCCTGCGTGGCGAAGGTCGCACGGTTGCTCGGGTTGGTCGGCTCGGGAAGCCCGTTTCCTCCGGGGAACATGACCCAGATGCACTTGCGCGAGTAGTCCGCAAAGAAGAGCGCACCGTTGTACGCGCTGGGGTAGCTTCCGCCCTGATAGAAGGCCAGGCCTGCGGTCGACGAGCCTCCGGTGGGGCACGTCTCTCCGGCGACGACCTGCGCCGAGTGGTTGTAGGTGTAGTACGGGGAGACGACCGCCCCAGCACCGGCCGCATAGAGGTTCTCGCAGATGTTGAGGTTCGCGCTGTCGTAGCCGGATTGCCGTGCGGCACCCTCGTAGCAAGGCCAGCCGAAGTTCTCGACCGTCCCAAGTGGATCCTGGATGCGGTTGATCTCTTCCCAGGTGTTCCAGCCAACGTCACCGAGCCAGACCTCGCTCGTGCCGGGCCGGATCGTGAAGCGGAACGGGTTGCGCACCCCATGTGCGATTATCCGGCGCGCATTCACGTCCTGGCTCGCCGAGAGCGGGTTTCCGGCGGCTGCTGCGCCGGTGTCCGGATTGACCCGCAGGATCGCGCCGTCGAGGCTCGTCGCGTCGGATGTCGTACGCAGATCCTGGCTTCTGAGCGCTCCGCCCTCGGCCGTCGGCGGAGTCAGCGTCGCGCCGACTCCGCCCGGTGGATCGCCGCAGGGATTGAGCGGGCTCCCGTCCTGGCCGTAGTCGGCGAAGTTGAAGCTCGCGCCGTCGCCCCCCGAGACGTAGAGCGCTCCGTCGGAGCCGAACGCGAGCGAGCCGACGGAGTGGCTCGGGTACTGCTGACACCAGTCGTTGATCAGCACCTGCTCGGTCACGCCGTTGCCGTTCGGAGTGAGCTTCGAGAGCCGGCCGCTTATGACGCAGCCGTCCGCCGTCGCACCAGGCGGGCTGGCGCAGGCGTCCCCCCAGGTCGGCGGGTTGCCGCCGATCGGGGCGTCGTACGCATAGAGGACGTAGACGAACGGCCTCCCGGTCGTGAATCCTGGGTCGAGCGCGAAGCCGAGCAGGCCGCGGTCCCAGAAGTTGTGGACGTTCGCGGAGAGGTCGGCGAACGTGGTCGGCGTCGTGTCGCCGAGGTTGTCGAAGACCTTGATGACGCCGTCCTTCTGAGCCACGAAGATCCGTCCGTCCGAGACGAAGCGCACCGCGACCGGGTTGACGAGCCCCGTGCCGCCGAAATATGAGATCTCCTGGAAGCTCGGTTGAGCCGGCACGCCGTCCACGACCTCACCGGGTAGATCGAGCACGCCGTTGTCCGCGACCGGCGACTCCTGGGCTCGAACAGCCCCCGACGGGAAGGCGAGGAGCACGGCCGCGAGAAGCACGACGAGCGACCAACGCCTAATCCGTGTGTCGCGCAGGGACCGTCCGGCCACGCCTCGTGGCATCCCGTTCGTGCTCGATCTCCCCGCCGCAGTCGCCGAGTTCAATTCCCGCACCCTTCCCCGCTTCCCGTGCCCGTCGGCATCCTCGCACAAATTTCGCGGCGAAGGGGAAATCCCCGGCCGAGATACAGTGCGACCGCTTTCGTCGTCTTGGTGGGGAGGAACTCTTGCAGGGCCATTCGTCGTCGAGGGGTTAGCGGGTGGCGGGCGAACTACCTCTCGTCAGCGTCGTGACGCCCGTCTACAACGGTGGGGCGTACATCGAGGAGTGCATGACCAGCGTGCTCCGCCAGACATACGAGCACTGGGTGCATACCGTCGTCGACAACAGGAGCACGGACGCGACGCCCGAACTCGTGGAGCGATTCGCGAGCCGCGATTCCCGCATCACCCTCCTTCGCTTCGAGGAGTTCGTGGGTGCGATCGAGAACCACAATCGCGCCTTCGGAACTGTCGACTCCGCGAGTGCTTACTGCAAGATGGTGCAAGCCGACGACTGGATCTATCCGACTTGCATCGAACGCATGGTGGAGGCCGCGTCGCGCTCCGACTCGATCGGCATCGTGAGCGCCTACCAGCGTCGGGGCGACGCCGTCCATCTCGTCGGCGTCCCCTACGACGACACGGTGTTCTCCGGCCGGACGATCCTGCGCCAGAGCCTCACCGGCGGGCCGAACGTCACGGGCGGGCCGACCGCGGTCCTCATCCGCTCGGACCTCATCCGCGGGTCGGAGACGTTCTGGGACGAGAGCCTCGTCCATGCCGATACCGAGGCGGCCTATCGCATCCTCGCGCGGCACGACCTCGGCTTCGTCCACGAGGTGCTCACGTACGCGCGGCGCCAGCCCGGTTCCCGGAGGCATTGGTCCGAGCGCATCGTCACGGGGATGGCCGAGGACGTCCTCTTCCTCGTCCGGTACGGGCCGCTCGTGCTCGACGACGGCGAGTACCGGAAGGTCATCCGCCGCGAGCTGATGCGTCTCGTCCGGTTCCACATGACGCAGACGGCGAGGCTGTCCCGCATGCGAGAGCCGGAATTCTTCACGTTCCACTCGGACGTCGTCTCGGCTATCAGGCGCGAGGCGGACGGCGACCGGGACGTCGAGCGTGCGCTGTCGCTCGTCGATCTCCTCCTACGGCGCGGCGTCGTCGCCGAGCGGCTTGCTCGGGGGTCGAGCGGGACGCGGAGTGCAGGATGACGAACGCATTGCAGGCCGTCCCGCAGGTTAGCGTCGTCGTCCCTGCCCGCAACGGAATGCGCGACCTCACGGCGCTGATCACGGCGCTCGAGCGGCAGACATTGCCGCGCGAGTCCTTCGAGGTGATCGTCGCCGACGACGGCTCGACCGACGACCCGCAGCGCCTCGCCACGGACGACGGCTGGATCCGAGTCGTCTTGGGCCCGCCCACGACCTCGTACGCCGCGCGCAACCGTGGCCTCGCGGCGGCACGGGCGCCGGTGATCGCATTCAGTGACGCGGACTGCGTCCCGGAGCCGGAGTGGCTGGCCGAGGGCCTCGCCGCCCTCGCGCAGGCCGATGTCGTGGCCGGACGGATCCGGTTCCTCGCGCCGGAGCGACGTTCGACCTGGGCGTTCATCGACATGGAGACCTCCAAGAACCAGGAGCGGCTCGTGCAGCTCGGGCTCGCTGAGACCGCGAACCTCTTCGTGCGGCGGGCGCTGCTCGACGAGCTCCACGGCTTCGACGGCTCGATCGCCTCGAACGGCGACTACGACTTCGTCGAGCGCTGTGTTGGTCGCGGCGCCCGGCTCGCGTTCAGCTCGCGCGCGCGGGTGGCGCATCCGGTTCGCCAGACCCGTGCGGCCGTGCTGCGCGCCCACTGGATCTACTGCACGAGCTACGCGGAGCGTGCGGCGCGCGATGGCAAACGGGTGGAAGGGCTGAAGTTCCGGAACTGGGTGCCCGTCGCCGGCGTAGTTCGCTCGCGAGTGCGCCACGGGATCTCGGTGCTTGGGCCCGACGAGGAATGGCTCGCGGCCAACGGCGTTCGCCTGTCGACGTGGGAGCGTGTCCGGGCGCTCCCGGTCATCTACCTCGTTCTTCCGTACTGGCGCAACACGGCTCAGCTCGCGGGCTGGTGGAGAGGCAGGCAGCGACGGAGCCTCTCTGCCAGGCGCCGCGTCGGGCGCAGGGGCACACCCTAGATCCGCATCGTGGCGAAGACCGTCGTTCTGTTCGCGTATCACTTTCCGCCAATCGGAGGGCCGACCGGGGAGCGCGCCCTCCAGCTCGCCCGCCAGCTGCCGGAGCACGGCTACGAGCCCATCGTGCTGACCGGCGCGTCGCCGCCCGAGTTCTGGTCTCCACACGACTCGTCCTCGGAGGAGCGGCTCTCGCTCGGACTGCGAGTCGAGCGCGTTCCGGTGCCGGTCACGGGGCAGCGCCGGTCCCGGGCGGAACGCCTGCTGGGATACCCGAGCCTGGTTGGGGGCGTGTTCGAGGAGGAGTGCTCGCGCATCGCGCGTGAGCTCCGCGGAACTGTCGATGCGATGATCTGCGTTTTCGGCCGCTACGACCTCGCTTCTGCGGCTCTGCGGCTGGCCGGCGAGCTCGGCGTCCCGTGGGTCGCGGACTTGCAGGATCCATGGGCGCTCGACGAAATGTGGCTCTATCCGACCGGCCTGCATCGGATGGCCGACCGGAGACGGATGAGGCGAACCCTCGGCGACGCGACCGCGGTGATCATGAACACGGCCGAGGCGTCTCGGAGGGTGCGAGAGGCGTTCCCCGAGCTCGGGGACGAACGCGTGCACGTGATCACGAACGGCTACAGCGCCGAGGAGTTCGGCGAGGCCAGTGACCCAGAGCGAGGGAGCGCGTTCCGGATCGTCCACACCGGGTCGCTGCACACCGAGCACGGCCTTCGTCACCGGCAGACGGCCTGGCTCCGGAGGATTTCGATGGGCATGCCCGTGCCGGGTGTCGACCTGCTCACGCGCTCGCACCTCTTTCTGCTCAAGGCGATCGACCGACTCCTGCGGAAAAGCCCTGCGCTCGCGGAGACGCTCGAGGTTCATCTGGTCGGATCGCTGACGGACACGGATCGAGCGATTGCAGACGACTCGCCCGTCGTGCGACTGCACGGGTTCAAGTCGCATTCGGAGACGATTCAGCTGATCCGCTCCGCGCACCTTCTCTTTCTGCCGATGCACAACCTTCCGCACGGAGTTCGCGCCGGGCTGGTCCCGACGAAGACGTACGAGTATGCTGCTTCCGGCCGGCCGATCCTGGCTGCCGTTCCGCCAGGCGACGCGCGCGACTTCCTCGCCGAGCTGGGATCGGCGACGATCGTCGCACCGGACGACGTCGCCGGCATGGAGGTTGCGATCGCGGAAGCGCACGCGCGCTGGTCGCGCGGCGACGAGCCGCCTCACGCCGATCTGCGCGTGGTATCGCGGTTCGAGTACGGCGAGATCGTCGGCGAGGTGGCGTGCGTGCTGGACCAGGCCGTCGGGCGCGACTAGCGGGCGCTCTCCGCGGCGCCCGCAGACCGGGGCGCCTCGTCGTCCACCGGGCGCAACCACGCCTCCCGCCAGTACGGGTAGATCTGCCGCGGACAGAACCAGCGTCCGCGGCTGTGGTCGCCGCTGCACACGACGCCCTCGAGGATGAGGCAGTCGCTGGACAGCTCGATCATCCGGCCGTTCCTCTCGTCGATGATGCGCTCGACCCGGCTCTGGACCTGATACTGGCCGCCGCAGTACGGGAGCATCTCGAAGTCGAACCAGAGACCCGGGTCTTCCCCGTGTCGTCGAGCGTTCTGACGATCTCGTCCGGAGTCCGCACCTCCACGAGGTCGCCCGCCTTCATGCGCGAAGTCACGGAGCTCGGATCGGGAGGACTGTGGTTGGGCAGTGGTTGGTACGCGAGTCGGCCCAGCAGCCGGCGTATCTCGACGCCGAGACCGCGAGCCGCGACGCGCAACAGACGCCTGGGCCCGACGTTGCCGGACGAGACCTCACGCACGTACTGACGAACGTCGCGGGGGGCCAGCGGCTCGCTTGCTCGTAGCGCTTCGGTCGCTTGGCAGCGGTACGTCGGTGTCCGTTCACCGGTGCCCTGATCCGTCCGCGCGGCGTCCTGCGTGACGCGCGTGAGCTCGGAAGAGCCATCCTGTGGAGGCGACTCAGCATCGACTTGGTCGTCCACGCGACGAAGCCACGACTCTTTCCAGTAGAGACGACAGCCCGCCTGGCAACCTCCATGCGCCGAGCCGTCGCAGCGAAGGTCCTCGAGGAGCACGGTGTCGCGCATCCTGCGACTGCCGTGGTCCCCACTGATCGTGTCGCAGATCTTCTCGACTCTCTGCGAAACGGTGAAGCGCTTGCCGACGAAGGAGAGCATTTCCGGCATGAACGGCATGCCGGCGACCGTCGCGTCGTCATCCAGAGTCGCGAGGATCTCGGCCTCCGAGCGTACCTCGACGGTGTCTCCGTGCTTCAAGCGCGCCACTCGTCCGTCCTCGCCATCGTCGACGCCATCCCAGGACTCAATGATGCGCTTGCGGTCGGCGGGACACAAGGGTGGCTATGGCATGGACGCCGGTGGCTGGTCGGCCGAGGGGCGACGCAGGCTTCGCAGCGCCTGTGCCAGAACTCCACCGACATCCCTCAGTTCGTCGCGGGTGAGGAGTGCCAGTCCGAGCAAGGTCAGCCCGAGGGCGAGTGTCCCGCCCGCGACACCGCCGAGGAGGTCCGGTCGCGAAGAGGCGACGAGCCAACCTGCCGTCGCCCCGGCAGCGGCCGCTACGAGCGGTCGGAAGACGGGTCGCGCGATCCGGGCTCCGGTCAGCCTCCTCACGGCAGGAGCGAGCACGATGCTCTCCGCGACCGCCGCTGCCAACAGGCCCATGCCGATCCCCGCCAGGCCGAGCGGCCTCAAGAGGAGCGCGCTCACGCCCACGAGGCAGATGCCGTGGGCGATCGAGGCACGGAGGACGACGTCCGGCCGGTCGGCGGCGAAGAGGTAGCCGACCGACGAGACGGCGATCGTCCCGTAGATCATGATCCCGAGGCAGGCACCGGGGAAGACCTCCACGACCTCTGTCCACTGCTCGCCGAAGACGGCAGGAACCAGGCCCGGGGTCGACGCCGCGATCGGTGCCAGCAGGATCGCGGACGACGACGCGCTGAGGCGTCCAGTCCGCTCGAGGACTGGCGCAATGTCCCTGCCCTCGGCGAGGCGATGCGCCATCGCCGGGAACATCACCCGATGCGTCGCGTCGGACAGCGAGTTCGGAGCGACGAGCAGTCGGCTGGCGAGCGACCACAGCCCGAGCGTCGAGACTCCCGCGACGATCGCCGTCAGGAAGTTCAGCGCCTGCCCGCGCACCACGACCACGACCCAGTTCGCCTGGAAACGAATCCCGAAAGCGACGATCTCGCGGAACTCCCGCGCCCGCTCGAGCGAGGGGCGATAGATGTGCCCGCCGGCGAGCAGCGGGATGACGAGCGTGCCGGCGAACGAGCGCGCAACCGCGCCGAGCGCGAGCCCCCAGACGCCGAGCCCTGCGAGGACGAGCGCGATCGAGCAGGTGTAGCCGACGAGGAGACCGGTCGCGTCGATCGTCGTGATCGCCCGCAGGTGGAGGCTGCGGTTGAACACGACCCGGCTCGCGGTCTGCAGGCTGAAGACAGGGAGCGAGGGCCATCAGGGCCGTCACCGCGCCTGTCGTCCCGAACGGCAGCGCGCACGCGGCGATGACGACCGCCGCGATCACTCCGATCACGAGCTGGAGCCCGGTGAGCGTTCGCAGCTCCTCGATCGCCGGATGCTCCGGTCGCCTGATGAGCCCGGCGCCGAGGCCTCCCTCCGTCACCGCCTCGACGAGCAGCAGCACCGTGGCCCCGATCGCGACCACGCCGAAGTCGTGTGGCGTCAGGAGCCGGGCGAGGACGACGTTCGCGACGAACCCCACGACGAGGCCGGCGTACGTCCACGAGAGGACGATCAGCGGGCCGGCGAAAGTCCGCCGCTTCAGCTCGTCGGGCGTCACCCTGGCGTCGAAGGTGCCGCTCGGAGCCCGGTCGCCCAGCGCGTCTCCGGGTGTGTCCCGGTCGGAAGTCTCGGGCCCCGAGCTCATCGGAGTCGTCGTGCGGCCATCGCGCCGGGAACTATCGCCGTCCCCACGGTATCCCGTCGACGTATCCGCGGGCGCGGGCCATGCTGCCGGGCTGCGGTCGGAGGTGAAGCCGGGCCATGAGGCTCGCATACATCGTCGGCGCGCGGCCGAGCGTCCTCAAGATTGCCCCGGTCGTGGCCGCGCATCGTCGGCTTTCCGAGGCGCAGCACGTGCTCGTGCGCATGGCGCACACTATGACGTCGAGATGTCGCAGCTCTTCCTGGACGAGCTCGGCGTGCCGGAGCCCGATCATCGGCTCGCCGTCGGGTCGAGAACACGCGCCGAGCAGACGGCACGAGTCATGGGGGCCTTCGAGCGGGTCGTGCGGTACGAGCGTCTGAACCTCGCGCTCGCCCCGGCGACGTCAATCGACGTCCCTGCTTCGCGCTCGAAGACACGATGGAGCGTCAGGTGACCGCACGGCTGGGGACTGAACACGATCCTTGGGGTTGGATCCCACTCGCGTTCGCGAGATCCCGCAGCTGCCATGTGACGAGCGGGTGCCACTGGAGCTTCCGCCGTACTGGGACGGGCGCGCGGCCGAGCGTATCGCAGAGGTCGTGGCCGGCTGATGTAGAGACGAAGTTGCGACCTCGTACGCCGAAAACAGGTCTTTCGTATAGGCCGAGCTTCGCCTAAACTGAGGAGCGGAAACCGGCGTCTGCGGGACGCGCAACGGGGAAGCTGGGGTGGAGTGGTGGATCTTGTGACGTACTGGCGCGTCGTGCGCCGTCAGCAGAAGATTGTCATCTGGGGGCTCGCGCTGACAGGCGTGCTCGCCCTGTTCATGCTCGTGAAGGTGTCGCCGTCGGGCGTTGCTCTTCGCTCTCCTCCGACCTACATGGGCAAGTCGACGCTCTTCGTCACGCAGAGCGGCTTTCCGGAGGGGAGGTCGGCGTTGACGGAGTACGTGCGTGCACGTGGCACGTCTGACAGCGAAGACGCCGTCCCGCGTTTCGCGGATGCGGGGCGCATGGTCGAGATTGCGACGCTCTACGCGACCCTGGCGAAGAGCGACGTCGTTCGCGATCTGGTGAAGAAGAAGCGGGGGATCGTCGGAGAGGACGAGTACGACGTGGCCGCGCTCACCGAGGACGGTACCGCGCTTCCCCTGATCGAGGTCGTCGCCTTCAGCGATTCCGGTCCCCGGTCGGTCAAGCTCGCGAACCGTGTTGCCTCCGATCTACAGAGATACGTCTCCCGACTTCAGCGAGAGAACGGCATCCCGGAGAAGACGCGAATCTCGCTTCCCGTGATCACACGAGCCGACGCGCCCGAGGTCTTCGAGGGCGTCAAGCTCACCGGCCCCTTCATGATCGCGCTCCTCGGCTTCGTCGCGACGCTCTTCGCCGCGTTCACCGTCGACAACGTGCGGCGTCAGCGGTGGCTGGCCGAGGAGGTGGGCGACGTGCCCGAGCCCGAACAGCGCGTCCATCACCTGACGACGGCCGCCAACGAGGACGACCAGGCTGGCGACGACGACCAGCGCCAGCATCGTCGACGCGGGACGAGGGGCGGGTGACGACGGGCCTACGCGTCGACTGGAGATGGCTGGTCGCCCTCCTGGGCATCTGCGTTCTCTTCATTCCGGCGCGCCGGTACGCCCTTCCCGTCACGCTGCCGTTCGAGCTCGATCCCTACCGAGCTCTCCTCGCGGGCCTCCTTCTAGCCTGGGTCTTCTCACTCCTTTCGGATGATCGGGTGCGCGCGCGCGCGAGCGGGCTCGAAGGCCCTCTCGCGCTCTTCGTCGTCGCGGTGGCCGGGTCACTGCTCGCGAATCCCGAGCGACTCTCCCTCTACCAGGGAGAGGTCATCAGGGAGCTAAGTGTCCTCCTCAGCTTTCTGCTCACGTTCTACCTCGCGGTCGGCGTGCTGAGACGCTTCGATGCCGTCGAGGTCGCGCTCGGGACACTGGTGCTGGGAGGGGCGGTCGTCGCTGCGCTTTCGATCATCGAGACGCGCACCGGCTGGTCGCCGTTCACGAATCTCGAGCGGTACATCCCGATTCTCAGGCCGCTCCCGCTCGAGGATGCGCTACAGCGAGACGGGCTCCTGAGGGCCTTCGGGTCGGCGCAGCACCCGATCGCGCTCGGGGCCATGCTCGCGCTGCTCGCGCCGATCGCCGTCGCCTTCGCCGTGCGAAGGCGCTCGGCCATCTGGTGGGTCGCCCTCGGCTTCATCGTGCTCGGAGCGATGTCCACCGTCTCCCGAACCGCCGTCGTGATGCTCGTCGTCTCGTTCGTGTTCTTCGCGGCGCTCCGCTGGCACGAGGCGAAGCGCTTTCTGCCGGTCGTTCTCGCAGTGGTCGCCTTCACGCACGTCCTTATGCCAGGAGCCATGGGATCGCTTCGGGTCAGTCTCATGCCTTCCAATGCAATCGAAGAGCAGCACTCGAGCAAGGATTCGGAGACGTCGGCGGGACGTCTGGCCGATCTGGGTCCATCGTTCCGGGAGTTCAGCGACAAGCCGATCCTCGGGTACGGACAGGGCACGCGGATCGCCGTCGGCGAGAAGGCCAACACGCGCCTTCTCGACAACCAGTGGCTGGGGACGCTTCTCGATACGGGGCTCGTGGGAGTCCTGGCCCTCATCTGGCTCTTTGCGCGCTTCATCGGCCGGCTCACCCGTGCGAGCGCGAACGCTCCCCCGCGAGACGCCGTCTTGCTCGTCGCCTTGGCGAGCAGCGCGCTCGGGTACGCGGTAAGCATGTTCTTCTACGATGCATTTGCATTCACGCAGGCGACACTCGTGTTCTTCTTAGTGCTGGCGGCGGGGTGCTCTCTCGCCCTGGCAGAGGGCCGGATCTTCGATGCGCTCCCGGAGCCGATCGTCGCTCCGGCGAGAGACAAGAGAGAGCGGCTGCGTGCCCGCGTGGCCGTTGCGACGGTGAGGCATCGGCGCAGGGTCGGCGCTCAGCTTCAGCGTGTCGGTAGGTACTCCGTGAGAGGCAAAGAGCCGCCTCAGGAGTGACGGCTCACGACGTGCGCGGGCCTGCCACGGGTCGTGAACGTCGACAGCCAGGACTCGAGCAACAGGATCGCGAGGACGAGGCGTGCACGATCCTCGGTCGGTCCGCGCCGGTATGCCGTGACGAGGTCCTCGACGGCGTCGTCGGCCAGGAACGCGCGGTACGCGGCTTCGGGGGAGCGAAGCCGCTCGCCGGCCTCCCCGTCGAGCTGTGCGCGGAGCCAGGGGTCGAGAGCGAACCGGAGAAACCCGACCTTGCGCTTCCGCACCGTCTCCGCAGGGAGGAGGGTGCCCGCGGCGTGTTTGAGGACGCGTTTCGTGGTACTGCCCTTCACCTTCATCTCCGGCGGTAGCGTGGACGCCCACTCGACCAGACGATGGTCGAGAAACGGCACGCGCACCTCGAGCGAATGGGCCATCGAGCACTTGTCGAAGTAGAGGAGCATGTGGTCGACGAGGGCGAGCCGGGCGTCGAGGTAGAGGAGCGTCGAAAGGGCGTCCCCGTCGACATCTCCGCGGACGTTTTCGATCGCCGAGTACGCAGTCCGTGGGTCGACGTCGGCCAAGGAGCCTCGGTAGAGGGACGACCGTGTGGTGCTACCGAGGCGCCCGCTCATTGCGAGAAGCCGTTCGGACGCGTCCCGCCCGGCGAACGCCCTCGTCGCGCGCCGGAGCTTCGCGCTCGGCCACGGCACGGCGGCCAGCGTGCGCCGCAAGACCGCGGGCACCGCGTCGGCCGTCTGTAATGCCGCCGCCGCGCGGTGCTTCGGATAGCCGCCGAAGAGCTCGTCCGCCCCCTGGCCAGCAAGCGCGACCGTGACGTGCTCGGCGGCCAGCCGCGAGAGCACGTCGAAGCCGAGGGCGGAGAGGTCGGCGACCGGCTCGTCGAGATGCCAGACGAGCTCGTCGAGGTCGAGCGCCTCCTCGGCGACCGACAGCTCGAGCTCGTGGTGCTCGCAGCCGAATGCCTCGGCGACGCGTCGCGCGTCCGCGAGCTCGCTCGCCTCGTCCTCGCGGAAGCCCACGGAGAACGTGACCACGGGACGGCTCGAGGCCTCGGCCATCAGCGCGACGATCAGGCTCGAGTCGATTCCGCCCGAGAGCATCGCTCCGAGCGGGACGTCGGACATCAGCCGGTCGCGAACCGCAGCCCGAAGGAGGTCGAGAAGCTCGTCCGCGTACTCGTCGATCGACCGCGGCTCGGGCTCGGGCGCAGGCTCCGGAAACGTCCAGTACGCCTGCTCGCGAACCCCGTCGTAGCCGACGTCGAGGATCGAGCCCGGCGCGAGCTTGCGGACGCCGCGAAGGAGCGTCCGCGGGCCGGGCACGTAGCCTAAGCGTGAAGTAGAGGTCGACGGCCTCGAGATCGAGCTCGGTCTCGACCAGCCCGCTCGCGAGGACCGACTTGAGCTCCGAGGCGAAGACGACGAGATCGCCCGAGCGCGCCCAGTAGAGCGGTTTGACGCCGAGCCTGTCGCGCGCCAGGACGGCGCGCTTGCCGCGCTCGTCCCAGACGGCGACTCCGAACTTCCCCCGCAGGCTCTGCGGGAAGCTCACCCCGTACCGCTCGTACAGGTGTGGGAGGATCTCGGTGTCGCAGCGGCTCGTGAACCTGTGCCTCTCGCTCTCGAGCTCGCGCCGCAGGTCGTCGTGGTTGTAGAGCTCGCCGTTCTGGATCGCGACGACCGATCCGTCCTCGTTCAGGACTGGCTGATGGCCACCCGCGACGTCGACGATCGAGAGCCGCCGGACGCCGAGGGCGATCCCGGGAGCCATGTAGGTCCCCCGGTCATCGGGGCCGCGATGCGTCATCACGTCCGTCATGACGTCGAGCAGCTCGGGAGCGACGACGTCGCGTGGCTCTCCGTCGATCTGAACGACGCCGCAAATTCCGCACATATCAGCCCCTTGACCGGTGTGACGTCGCCTTGGCCCGACGGAGAGGGTAGCTGTCCATGTCTCGTGGTGGCTCCCGACTCCCGGCGTCGTGTGCTAGAGCAGGGCCATGCGGGGGGACGCGGCGGAGGGTCTTGCGGTCGTCATCGTGTCGGCGAACAGCGCCGGGTGGCTGCGACCGTGCCTCAGCACGCTGTACGAGCATGCGGGCGACGTCGACCTCGACGTCGTCGTCGTGGCAGCGGGGTGCACGGACGACACGGTAGACCTCGTCCGGACGGAGTACCGGGCGGCGAGAACGATCGAGTGCGAGAACGGTGGCTTCGCCTTCGGGAACAACCGCGGTCTCGAGACGGTCGACGCCGAGTGGGTGCTGCTCCTGAACCCCGACACCGAGGTCCGCGAGGGCACGTTGGCCGGTCTTCTCGAAGCAGTGCGATCGCGCCCGTCGGTAGGGCTCGTGGGGGTGCGCCAGGTCACTGCCGACGGCCGGCTCTTCCCGACGATCCGCCGTTTCCCGAGCGTGAGCCGCCAGCTCTTCGAGTCGCTCGGCTCCGAGCGATTCCCGTTTCACGCTCCGTGGTTGGGAGAGCGAGAGCTCGACCTCGATGTGTACGAGCGCGACGTCTCGTGCGACTGGACGAGCGGCTCGTTCATGCTCATTCGCTCCGAGGCGCTGCGGCAGGTCGGCGTTCTCGACGAGCGCTTCTTCCTCTACTGTGAGGAGACGGATCTCTGCCTCCGGATCAAGCGTGCGGGCTGGGAGGTCCGGCATCTGCCCGACCTCACCATCCTCCATCACGCGGACAAGGCCGGCCACAACCCGCGCTTCGACGCCCAGGCCGCGTTCGCGAAGCGTCAGTACATGGAGAAGCACTTCTCTCGCCCTGAGCGGGTCGCCGCGACCGGGGCGCTCGCCTTCGGGTACGCGCTCCGGGCGGTGCTCTCGCGTGACCCCGCACGAAGGTCGAGCGCGCGCGCGTCCTTGGCTACGCTGCTCGGCTTCCGGGCGCCCCCGTTCCGCGAGATTCACGCGCTCGCGCTTGCCGCACGTCCAGGAACGACGCCGTGAAGCCGCGAGTTCAGCCACCGACCCGGAAAGCCGATGAGGTCTTCGTGCCGCCACCTTCGACCCCGACGATGGAAGCGCCGCGGGAGGACCTCGTGAGCCCCGAGCTCGCGCTCGTCGATCCGGACCTGGCAGCGCGTGCGCGGCACCGTCTCGCCGACCCGGCGGACAGCACGCGTCTCGTCCGGCGCGACGCTCGGCCGAGTCCCGGCGATGTCGCCGCCGAAGCCGTTGTCGTGTCCGCCCCGGCGTACGTTCCGGATACGGTCGAGGTCGACGCCGCCACCGCCGTCGCCGCCACAACCGACGTTCCCGAAGCTGTCGTCGTCTCGACCCCGGCACACGTCCCGGTCACCTCAGAGGTCGTCGCTGCCTCAGCTGTCGTCGCCACCACGAATGCTCCCGAGGCTGGCGTCGTCCCCGCCGACGTCGCGGACGCCGGATCGCCACCGCACCTGTCGTCGTCGACCCCGGACGTTCCCGAGGCTGTCGTCGTCCCCGTCGCTGCCGACGTCTTCGGGGCCCCGGACGCGGCCGTCCGCCGCCTCGACGCGCTTGCCGCTGAGGCATCCGAGCCGCCTCCGCCGCGGCGGTTTCGGCGGGTACTCGCCGCCGTCGCCCTGACGTGCGCCGGACTGGCTCTCGCCTTCCTCGTGACCGAAAGTCAGCTCGGGCCGCGCGAGACGCAGGCCGCGGACCCCGCCGCGTCCACGGAGCTCCCCTCGCAAGGCGGCAGCGAGACGGCAGGGTCGTCCCCCGGCGCCGAGCCGGGAGATGGCCCGGGCCCGGGCACGAGCGAGCCGTCGTCCACCACTCCCTCGAGCCCGCCGACGTCACCCGCCCCGCAGCGCTTCGCCTGGGCGCCGGTTCCGGACGCGTCCGCGTACCACGTCGAGCTCTATCGGGGCCCGACGCGCGTCTTCGCGTCGGACACCGCCCGCCCGGAGATCACGATTCCCCGGGCGTGGACGTTCGAAGAGCGAACGTACCGTCTCGAGCCGGACGAGTATCGCTGGTACGTCTGGCCGGTCGTCGCGGGTCGACGGTCGGCGAAGGCCGTCGTGCAGGCGAAGCTCGTCGTCGGCGAACCCTGACCTCGCTCCGATGCGACAACGGGCGACGCTCTCGTTGTACAGCGCCTGCCGGATCGACGTAGGCCGGAGTTCCGATCCCCGGAAAGTGGACGTTTGACCGGCGCATCCGTCATGTCGACTCGCTAGCGTCCCGCGCGACGTTAGACCGGCCGCCTCGCAGAAGCGCACAGCGTGGCGGTCAAGGCTCGTAGCCAGATCGTTGACCTGCGCCTGATGGTCACGATCACGAGGGGGCGGCGATCGACCCGGCGGAGGGAAATCCGCAGGTTCCGAATCACCCAGAGGGGGTGTTGCCCGCATGCTCGGGCCAGGTTCAACCCAGACGAAGGTCGGAGATCACCTAAACGGGGGTCTAGGCGCGTGAGGTCGCGCGACGACCTAAGGAGGGCTGTGCCAGCCGCCGCCACAAAGGCACTCACGGTCCGTATCGGTTGCCGCTTTCGCGCTGCTCGCCCTCGCGAGCGGTGCGAGCGGGGGCCGGCAGGCGAAGCTCGACGAACCGCTCTCGCGACCAGCAGCCGCCGACGACACCCGGCAACCTCCAGGTCACGGCCGCAACTCCGAGGTCGGTCTCCATCGACTGGGATCCGTCGGTGGACAACGTCCGTGTGCGGGGCTACTACGTCTACGCCAACGGAAATCGCAGCACCGTCTCGAGCACGCAGTACACGGTGGAGCGCCTCGACTGCGGGGAGAGCGTCGCGCTCGCGGTCGTGGCCTTCGACCGCGCTGGGAACCGCTCGTCGCGTTCCGAGACGATCGCATCGACGGCGGCCTGTCCGGACACCTCGCCGCCGAGCCCGCCGACGGGGTTGCGCCAGGCCGCGACGGCGGTCGACGCGGTGGTACTTGCCTGGGATCCGGCGAGCGACGACATCGGGGTGGTCGGCTATGGCATCTACCGGGGTGGGCTCCCGATCGCCTTGAGTCGCGAGCCGGCCGTGACCCTCTCAGGGCTCACGTGCGCGTCGACGTACGAGTACGCAGTCGATGCCGTCGACGCGGCCGGCAACCGCTCGATCCGTGTCGCCGTACTGGGTGACCACGGCCAGCTGTCCCGCGCCACCGCCGGCCCGCGACTCGAACCCACCGTCCACACCCTCCGGGCTCGCCGTCCGCGAGTCGACGACGACCAGCGTGTCGCTCGCCTGGGCGGCGTCGACCGACGACGTCGCCGTCCAGGGCTACGGCGTCTCGGTGGACGGGACGCGCGTTCACACGGTCGACCAGCCGGGCACGGTCGTCTCGGGGCTCGGTTGCGGCACGGCCTACGCGTTCGGCGTGGATGCGTATGACGCTGCCGGAAATCGGTCGGCTGCGGCCACCGTCGCCGCGGCGACCGCCGCTTGTCCGCAGTCTTCGGACACGCAACCTCCGTCGAAGCCGCTGCTGTCCCTCGGCGCGAGGACGGCGACGTCGCTCGTCCTCCAGTGGCAGCCGGGTATCGACAACGTCGGCGTCCACCACTACAACGTCTTCCGTGGGGCGTCGCCGGCGGTCGCTGGTCAGGTGAAGGTCGCCGAGACGACGACACTCAGCCACACCTTCACTGGGCTGACGTGCGGCACCGACTACTCGCTCGCGCTGGAGGTCGCCGACGCGGCGGGCAACAAGTCTCTGCTTGCGGAGGCGATCTGGTATCCGGCGCGGACACTCGACTGCGTGCCGCCGCCGGCTCCCTCGCTGCCGGTCGGGGACACGACCCCGCCCACGCAGCCGGGCAGCCTCGCGGTCGGCGCGGCGGCCGCGACCAGCGTGTCCCTGACATGGACATCCGCGAGCGACGCCGTGGGCGTGACGGGCTACGGCGTGTACAGGAACGGGACCTTCGTCAAGAGTGTGAGCCAGCCGGGAACAACGGTGTCCGCTCTCGCGTGCGGTACCGGCTACACGTTCGAGGTCGACGCGTTCGACGCCGCGGGCAACCGCTCGACGCGTGCAGCTGTCACCTCCTCGACTTCGGCTTGTGCTGACACGCAGGCGCCTACGGTTCCGGCGAACGTGACGGCGACTTCGCGCACGACGACGAGCATCGCGCTCTCCTGGTCGGCGTCCTCGGACAACGTCGGCGTCACCGGTTACGGGCTCTACCGGGCGGGCTCGCTCGTCGGAACGGCAACCGGGACGACCGGGATCTTCTCCGGGCTCGCCTGCAACGCGAACCACACGCTCTCCGTCGACGCCTTCGATGCCGCCGGCAACCGCTCGCCGGCGGCGACGGTCATGGTCGCGACGATGGCCTGCCCAGACACCGCTGCGCCCTCCAAGCCGAGCAACTTCGCCGCCACGAACGTGACGCGGACAGGCCTCACCCTCACCTGGACTGCGTCGACCGACAACGTCGGCGTGACGGGATACGACGTCTACCGCAACGGAGCGAAAGTCGCGTCGCCGACGTCCGCCTCCGCAGGCCAGACGGGCCTTTCTTGCGGCACGTCGTACACGTTCGAGGTCGACGCCGGCGACGTTGCCGGCAACCGCTCGAGCCGCGCCGTTCTGACCACCTCGACCTCGGCGTGCACGACGACGCCGCCGCCGCCGCCGCCGACACTCGGCGCGATCCCCGCCTACTCGGAAGTGGGCGCGAAGGGGCCGCTCACCGACCATCCGGGCGGCGTCCTCTCCAACGTGTCGCTGAGCAACCGCCGCTTCATCGGCAAGGTCACGTTCGGCGCGGGTGATGTGACGTGTAACAACTGCGAGTTCGCCGGCGGCATCGAGACCACCTACCCGAACCACGGGAAGATCACGCTGAGCAACTGCACGAACCGGCACGGCTGGTGGTTCGAGGACGGCGGGCACAACAACGTGTGGTTGGATCATTGTCTGTTTGAGTACAGTCCGAAGCAGGCGATCCGTCCGAGTGGGCCGGGGACGATCCATGCGGTTGACTCGTGGTTCCGGTCGTTTGGTCAGGCAGCCGACGGTGTTCATACCGAGGCGATGCAGATGCTGTCAGGGGCAACCGCCGACTTCACCCGGTCTGCGTTCTCGCAGAACCCGGTGACGAACAACACCGTTACTGCTGTCATCCACATCGGCAGCGGCAACGGCACGTTCACCGACTGCGTGTTCGGCAACTACACACCGTCAACGGGGGTGTGGTCGCGTGGCGGCGGCTACTACATGATCTACCCCGACCAGGCCGGGTTCATCAGGCCCACCATCTACTCGGCTAACGGCACGGCACAAAACTCCTGGTACAACGGTGTTCTTCCCGTCTCGCTCGTCGGCCCGACGTACATCGCCGGCTGATGCCGACGCTCACCACAGCGGGTACGCCCACCTGGTGAGCGGCTCGGCGGCCATCGATGCCGGCGATGCAGGCAACCATCCGGAATTGGACGTGGACGGCGCTCCTCCGAGGGGCTCGGCGCCCGACGCCGGCGCGGACGAGCTCGGCTAGGCGACGCGCCGCGCCGCGCGACGTGGTAGAAGGGGCCGCGTGCTTGCCAGCCGTATAGCGATGGCAGCCGCGGTTATCGTCGCGTCGGTTCTTTGCTGCTTGAGTGGTGCGACGGCCGCGCCACCCGCGCCGCGGGTATTCGTCGCGCCGGGCGGAAGCGACTCGAGCGCGTGCAACCGGCGGTCGCCCTGCGCCAGCTTCGCCAGGGCCTACCGGGTGGCCAACCGCGGGCAGACGGTCCAGGTCGCCGCAGGTGACTATCCCGACCAGAGGATCCGACCGGATTCGTCCAAGGACGTCGGCACGGGGCGAGTCCGCTTCGTGCCAGCTCCTCGGGCTAGCGTGAGCGTCGGAGAGACGGTCGTCGAGGCCGGCGCCGGGCACGTCGCATTCGAGCGGATGACCTTCCGCAACGGCTGGGACGTCGGGCCGAGCGACGGCGGCGCCCCTGCGGTGGACGTCGTCTTCCGCCGGACGCGGGGCCCCTACTTCTTCATCACCAACGCGCGCAACGTGAGCGTGATCGGCGGTGCGTACGGGCCTTCGGTGAACACGAAGCCGCAGATCAAGGTCTGGAACCCAGGGAACGCATACGCGCCCACGAACATCCTGATCGAAGGTGTCTACTTCCGCGACTTCACACGATCCAGCTCGGGTGTCCACACCGAATGCCTGCAGATCTACGCCGGGCAAGGAGTCACGATCCGGCGCAACCGCTTCCGCAACTGCGACGGCACGGGCTCGTTGCACGTCGGTGTCCCCGCTCGGATCCGCTCCGATGACGAACTTCGTCATCGAGAACAACATGTTCGAGGCTGGCGACAGCATCGACGAGCCCTACTACGACGTGCAGGCCTCCCTGTGCATCGAGGGCTTCGTGTTCCGTTACAACACGCTCGTCAAGGGGGCGGTCTTCTTCAACTGCGACGGCGGCAACCGCACCACGCACGTCGTCGGCAACTACGCGACCCAGCAGTCGCAGAGTGTGTGCGGCCAGGCGAACGTCCGCTATTCGCACAACGTCTGGGTCGGAAGAGGCGCGCACCGGTGCGCTTCGACCGACAGGACGGCAAGCGCGCTCAGGGTCGTCGGGACGCACGATCTTCGCTTACTCCCGGGCGCGGCTGCGATCGGGAGGGGCAACCCGAACGAGTACCCACGGACGGACGCCGGCGGCACGAAGCGTCCGTCGGGTGCGCTTCCGGATGCCGGTGCCGACGAGCGCCGCATCCCGAAGCCGAAGCGGAAGAAGCCGAAGCGGTAACTCGCATGTGAGCCGCGAGCGAATCGCCGCGAACGCGGCGAGGCGTGCGGCGAGACGATGTGACGACGCCGAGCTAGTGTTCCGGTCGCGAGGGGCTTCGGATCGAGGGAGTGGGTGAGGCTTGTGACTGCCAGGGTCGTCGAGCCGGTTGCCGGAGCGGCCGGCGTTCAGTCGGGCGTCGGGGGCCGTGTGCTGATCATCGTGCAAAACCTGCCGGTGCCGTCCGACCGCCGCGTGTGGCTGGAGGCCTGCGCGCTCCGCGATGCAGGGTTCCAGGTGTCCGTTGTATCGCCGAAGGGGCCGGGCGACCCGTCGTTCGAGGTGCTGGAGGGCATCCGGCTCCGGAAATACTCGCCTCCTCCTCCGGCAAGCGGCTTGGTCTCATATGCCGCGGAGTTCGCGTACTGCTGGATGCGCACCGCGGCGTGGTCGCGCGCGCGGCGCTCGCGCGAGGGCTTCGACGTGATCCAGGCGTGCAACCCGCCCGACACGTACTGGGCTCTCGCCGCTGCCCTTCAAGCTCTTCGGCAAGCGGTTCGTCTTCGACCAGCACGACCTGTGCCCGGAGGTCTACGAGTCCCGTTTCGTGGAGTCGCGGCCGGCTCCGGTCGGCTCTGCTACTGCTGGAGCGGGCCTCGTACGGGCTACGCCGACCATGTGATCGTCACAAACGAGTCGTACCGGCGGACGGCGATCGAGCGCGGCAAGCTGCACCCCGGGAAGGTGACCGTCGTCCGGACCGGCCCGGACCCGAGCCGCTTGCGCAAGGGTACGCCGGAGCCGCGCTGGCGCTCCGGCCGGCGACACCTGTGCGCCTACCTCGGGCGTGATGGGGCCGCAGGACGGTGTCGACTTGGCGCTCGAGCGCCATGGGCTCGTCGCGAGCCTCGGCCGCGACGACGTCCACTTCGTGCTCATGGGGAACGGCGACTGCTACGAGGACCTCGTCGCGCTCGCACACGAGCTCGGAGTCTCCGAGTGGGTCACCTTCACGGGGCGGGCGGACGACGAGACGATCGTGAGCGTGCTGTCCACCGCGGATGTCGGTCTTTGCCCCGATCCACTCAACCCGCTGAACGACGTGTCCACGATGAACAAGACGATGGAGTACATGGCGTTCGAGCTTCCGGTCGTCAGCCTTCGATCTCAGGGAGACGAGGGTTTCGGCCGGGCCGGCGGCCGTCTACGTGCCCCCCAACGAGCCGGATGCGTTCGCACAGGCGATCCTCGAGCTCCTCGACGACCCGTCGCGGAGGGATCGAATGGGGAAGGCAGGACGGACCCGGGTCGAGGAGGCGCTCTCCTGGCCACACCACGCGCCCGTGTACGTGGACGTTCACCGTCTCGTCCGCCCACCTCGAGGACGTGCGCTCGCGAAGGGATCGCAGTGAGGCCGACTCGAGTCGACGGTACCCTGGGGCGGGCGTGAACGGGGGTGCAGTGGATCCCCACGCGCCTTCCGACGATGTAGAGCGCCGACCACGTGCACAGCGTGAGCGCAACCGGAGGATCGGGCTGTGACCCAAACCTACGCGATCATCACACCCGCCAGGGACGAGGCCGCGACGCTTCCACAGCTCGCGTCTGCCATCCGACGGCAGACCCTGCCACCGCACCGATGGGTGATCGTCGAGAACGGGTCGACCGACGGAACGCCTGAGATAGCGCGAGAGCTCGAACGGATGGACCCGAGGACGGTGCTCGTCACGCAGACGGTCGAGGGGCGTGCCGAGCGCGGGGGTCCGATCGTCCGTGCACTCGAAGCCGGTCTCGGCGCCCTTGGCGTGCTGCCGGACGTCCTGGTCACCGTCGACGCCGACGTGACCATGGGTCCGGACTACTTCGAGCGGCTCTTGCTCGAGTTCGAGCGGGACGAGACACTCGGGATCGCGAGTGGGAGCGCCTGGGAGCTGGAGAACGGCCGGTGGCGCCAAAGGTTCGTCACGGGTGGCACGGTATGGGGTGCGACGCGCGCGTATCGCTGGGCGTGCCTGCAGGACGTGCTGCCGCTCGAGGCGCGTCACGGTTGGGACGGCGTGGATGAGCTGAAGGCCCGAGCCCGCGGCTGGACGACCCGGACGTTCATCGATCTCGGATTCCAGCACCATCGCTCCGAGGGGCACCGTGACGGGTCACGCTGGGCGCACTGGCGGGCAAACGGCGACACCGCGTACTTCCTCGGATATCGACCGTGGTACCTGCTTGCACGAGCCGCCCACCAGATTCGACGGGATCCAGCCGCGTTCGGGCTCGTGGTCGGGTATGCGTCGGCGCGTGTGCGCCGATCGGAGCGTCTCGACGACGCCGGAGCGCGAGCGGTGCTGCGCTCGGACCAGAGTATCGCGCAGTTGCTCCGCCGCAGACGGGAAGCACTCGGGAGGTCGTCGGAACTGCGGTCGGGTGCGATACCGCCCCGCCGCACCCTGGGCGACCGCTTTCGCAGTCGGCTCTACCTGCCTACGCAAGGCTTCCGCAGGCGCCGAATGCGTCGGTTCGTGGAGAGGTTCGATCTTACGAGCTCGACCAGGATCCTCGACGTGGGCGGAACCGATGCGAACTGGTCACTTGTCGAGCAGCCCGCGGAGGTCGTCCTTCTGCACCTCGTCGTCCCTTCCGACCAGAGTGGCCTCCCTTCCCGACTGAGCTACGTCCAGGGTGATGCGACCGAGCTGCCGTACGAGCCCGGAGCGTTCGACATCTGCTTCTCCAACTCGGCGATCGAGCACGTCTCGACCTTCGAGCGGCAGCGCGTCTTTGCGAAAGAGATGAGGCGCGTCGGAAGGGGAATCTGGCTTCAGACCCCCGCGCGCAGCTTTCCGTTCGAGCCGCATTGGCTCGGCGTCGGCATCCACTGGCTTCCCGAGCGCTGGCAGCGGCGACTGGCTCGGAACTTCACGCTCTGGGGCCTCGTGCACCGACCCTCTCAGGTCCAGGTGGACGCGCGCGCCGGCGAGTACCGGCTCCTCGCGGCTACTGAGCTGCGCGAGCTCTTCCCCGACTGCGCGATCGAGCGAGAGCGATTCCTCGGGCTGACGAAGTCGTACATCGTGTTCCGGCCGGCGAGCGCGCGGCCCACGGGCACGGCATAGTGCGGCCCCGGTCGGCTGCCGGCCCGGGCTGCGGAGATCTCTCGAGTCCGACCCACGCCCGAAGGCGGCGCGCACCCGCGCGCGTCGTCCGGGTCGGAGACACAGCTTCGCTCTCGAGGTCCTCTTCACGACCCATTTACGGAGCTCGCCTGCGCCATAAGATCTCGACGCTGGGCGAGCGCGTCCTCGTAGATCTCGAGCTGGCGCGCGATGGCGCTCGGCCAGATGAAGTGTCGCGAGTTGTCCTGAGCCGCCGCCTGCATTGCCGTCAGCCTGCCCGGGTCGTGGGCGAGCATGCGGAGCTGACGTGCGAGGGTCTCGACGTCGCCCGGTTCGTGGACGAGCCCCTCGATGCCGTCGGTCATTCGGGCACCGGCGGCGCGTGAGACGAGCAGCGCGCAGCCGCACCCCTGCGCCTGGTACGTGACGAGCGCGCTGCCCTCCTCGAACGTCGGCAGGAGGAGGGCGTCGGCTCGCCGGTAGACATCGTTCAGGTCATCGACGAACCCGAGCTCCTCGATGCTCGCGTGGTCGAGGGAGCCGGCGAGACGAGCTCGGTACTCGGCCTCGATCGCACCGACTATGAGCAGAGACCCGGTCTGCGCGACGCCCGACTCATGCCACGCCTCGAGCGCCACGTGCAACCCCTTGCGCGGCTCGCCGCGGCCCACGAACGCCGCGGTGAACGGCCCGGGAGCGGGAGGCCGCTCCGTCGGCGGGGCTCCGGGTGCGGCCGTGAAGCCGTAGGCGCGTAGCGCGAGCTTCTCGGCGGCGACACCCTGCGTGCGGAACGTCTCATACACGAAGTCGGAGGGGACCACGATCCTGTCGGCGAGCTCGTACTCCCGCTGCTCGAGCGCGAGTCGCTTCGCGTTGAACTCGTGGGAGTGCCCTCGTGCTTGCGGGAGCCCGAGTTCGCTGCGCACCCTCGCGTCGATCTCGTAGGCGTGCGCCGTGTGGGTGTTCGGAGCCTCCCGGACGCCGACGACTCCGAGCCCCCGCGCCCTGGCGAGTGTGGAGGCTGCGCCGAGCGGCCACGTGTGGACGACGTCGAAGCGATCGGCGTTACGACCGAGATAACGCGCCGTGCGGCGGTCGTGCAGCCGATACGCGCGGTCGACGCCAAATGCTCGGTGCGGCACGCGCTGGCCTGCAATCGTAAGCGTCTCGAAGACGTCGGTCGCACCCTCCAGCTCCACCAGCGTGTGCGCGCAGGCGACGCTGACATTCGCCCCAGCCTCGACGAGCGCACGTATCTGTTCGAGCGCGGCCGTCTGGATTCCCATCGGCCGCCCGAGAACGTGCGGATGGCTGTAGAGCACTCGGATCGTCATCGGCGTGGCAACACAATGGAAGTCATTCGGTAGCGCACCCTAGGAAAGTGCCGCGGCTGCCGCTATTGTTCAGGACGGGACGAGAGGGTGTAGGGGCTTTCTCTTCCTGGGTCGCTGTGGGGGAGGCCCGTCGGGGGGATCAGGGCAACGGGGATAAAGGGGATTCGGGGTGGGTTCTACTGCGGACGAGATGGTTGCCGTCGCTCCAGGCACCCAACTCGCTGAGATAACACAACACGTCAGGGTCGAGCGGCCGCGCGGCTGGCTCATGCGGCGGATGCTGCTCGCTCGCCGACCTGATCGGGCTCACGGTGGCATACGCCGCCGCGCTCACGCTCGCGCCGATCTCCGCGACGGACACGGTCGGGATGAGGTGGGAGTTCGCACTCTTCGCCTGCACCCTGCCGCTCTGGGCGCTGCTCGCGCGGATTCACGGGCTGTACGACCGCGACGAGGAGCGCAGCGACCACTCGACGGTCGACGACGTGGTCGGGATCGTCCAGCTGGTTACCCTCGGGACGTGGTGCTTCCTCGTCGCCACGCACCTGACGGGGCTTCCGCATCCGACGCTCACGCGCCTGGTCCAGTTCTGGCTCTTGGCCGTCTTGCTGGTGCCGATGCTTCGGGTCGTGACCCGCGTCGCTCGCCCGCAGGCACGACGCGTATGTCCAGAACGTCGTCATCGTCGGGTCGGGTCCCGTCGCGCGCCTGCTCGGCACCAAGATGCTGACGCATCCGGAGTACGGTCTCGACGTCGTCGGGTTCGTGGACAGCGACGATGGCGCGTCGACGAACGGCTCGGCGCCGCTCACGCTGCTCGGCAGGACGCGAGGAGCTGCGCGAGATCGTGCGCGCGTCACTGCGTCCATCGGGTCGTGATCGCGTTCTCGACCGACTCGCACGAGGAGACGCTCGACGTGATCAGGGATATGCAAGACCTCGACGTGCAGGTCGACATCGTCCCGCGCATGTTCGAGGTGCTAGGGACGAACGCCCAGCTGCACACGGTCCAGGGGATTCCGCTCGTCGGCCTGCCGACCCCACGGCTGTCGGGGTCGTCCCGGTTCCTCAAGCGGACGCTCGACGTGGTCGGCGCCGTCATCGGACTCGCCCTGTTGGCACCGCTCTTCGCAGTCGTCGCCGTCTGCATCAAGCTCGACTCGCGGGGGCCGGTGTTCTTCCGGCAGGTCCGGATGGGTGAGCGCGGGCGGACCTTCCGCGTATTCAAGTTCCGGACGATGGTGCGCGACGCCGAGAGCCGGAAGTCCGACGTTGCCCATCTGAACATCCACCTCGAGGACGACCCCCGCATGTTCAAGGTCACGGACGACCCGCGCGTGACCCGGGTCGGCTGCTTCCTCAGGCGGTGGCGGCTGGACGAGCTCCCGCAGCTCTCAACGTCTTCATCGGCGAGATGTCTCTCGTGGGGCCGCGCCCGCTGATCCTCGACGAGGACCAGCACGTCGAGCACTGGGCGAGGCGCCGGCTCAATCTCAGGCCCGGGATGACGGGCCTCTGGCAGGTCCTCGGAGCGAGCGACATCCCGTTCGACGAGATGACGAAGCTCGACTACCTTTACGTCACGAACTGGTCGCTGCGCGAGGATCTGCGTCTGATCATGCTCACCGTGCCTGCGCTCGCGCGGTCACGAGCGGCCTACTGACGCAGCGTCTTCCCGCACGAGCCTCGGGAAGGGCCTGGCTATGCTGAGCGCACCCACGACGACCGACTCGAACCACCGATGATCTTCACCGAGACGAAGCTCGACGGCGCGTACGTCATCGACCTCGAGCGCAGAGAGGACGACCGCGGCTATTTCGCGCGGGCCTTCTGCCAGCACGAGTTCGAAGAGCACGGCCTCAATCCCGTGATCGCGCAGGCGAACGTCGCCTTCAACCGCTACAAGGGCACGCTCCGGGGGATGCACTTCCAGTTTCCGCCGGCCGCCGAGACGAAGCTCGTGCGTTGCACGCGCGGCGCGATCCTCGACGTCATCGTCGATCTTCGGCCCGAGAGCGCGACGTACCTCGAGCACGTTTCCGTCGAGCTCACGGCGGAAAACGGGCGGGCGCTCTACGTGCCCGAGCGGTTCGCGCACGGCTACCAGGTGCTCGAGGACGCGACGGAGACGAGCTACCAGGTCGGCGAGTTCTACACACCCGAGGCGGAGGGTGGCCTCCGCCACGACGATCCCGCGCTCGGCCTGAGCTGGCCGCTCCCGGTGGCCGAGATCTCGGACAAGGATCGCGCGTGGGCGTTCCTCTCGGACGCCGAGGACGAGCTGCGCCGACGGATGGCGGTCCCGGAGGTGGCGCCCACGTGATCATCGTCGACAAGGCACTGGAGGCCCGCGAGCTCGAGGGCAGGCCGATCCGCGTCGGGATGATCGGCGCGGGGTTCATGGCCCAGGGGCTCGCGAACCAGATCGTCAACTCCGTGCCGGGAATGGAGATGGTCGCGGTCTACGGGCGGAACGTCGAGCGCGCTGCGGAGGTCTACCGGTACGCCGGGCTCCCCGAGATTCACGAGGCGAAGACGCAGGAGGAGCTCGAGGACGCAGCACGCGCACGCCGACCGGTCGTGACCGACGACGCGATGCTCCTGTGCCGGTCCGAGCACATCGACGCGATCGTCGACGTGACGGGGTCCGTCGACTTCGGCGCGCGCGTCGCACTGGACGCGTTCGAGCACGGCAAGCACGTGATCGCCATGAACGCCGAGGTCGACGCGACCGTCGGGCCGATCCTCCAGGTCTATGCGCGGCGCAACAGTGTGATCTTCTCTGCGTGCGACGGCGACGAGCCAGGCCTCCAGATGAACCTGTACCGGTGGGTGAAGGGGCTCGGGCTCACGCCGCGCGTGCTCGGGAACGTCAAGGGGCTTCAGGATCCGTACCGGAACCCCGACACGCAGAAGGCATTCGCCGAGCAGTGGGGCCAGAACCCCGCCATGGTCACGTCCTTCGCGGACGGCTCGAAGATCAGCTTCGAGCAGGCGATCCTCGCCAACGCCACGGGGTTCACTGTTCAGTCGCGAGGCATGTCTCGGGGCGTGGCTTTCGACGGCTCACCGCTCGAGCTGCCGTCGCTCTACGACGTCGACGAGGTGCGCGAGCTCGGTGGGATCGTCGACTACACGGTCGGGCCTCCGGGTGTGAAGATCTTCTGCCTCGCGGAACACGCCGATCCCAAGCAGCAGCACTACCTGAGCCTCTACAAGATGGGCGACGGCCCGCTGTACCCGTTCTGGGTCCCGTACCACCTGCCGCACTTCGAGGCGCCGAACGCGATCGCCCGTGTCGTCCTCTTCGGAGACGGGCTCGCGACGCCACTCGGCGGCCCGGTCGTCGAGGTCTGCGCGGTCGCCAAGCGCGACCTGCAGGCGGGCGAGGTGCTGGACGAGTACGGCATGTTCACGACGTACGGCGAGGCGGTGAGCGCGGACGAGATGTGCGAGCGCAGGTACCTACCCGAGGGGCTCGTCGAGGGCTGTCGGCTGCGTCGCGACGTCGCCCAGGACGAGGTCCTCACCTACGACGACGTCGACCTGCCGGCGGGCCGCCGGGCGGACGCGCTTCGTGCGGAGCAGTACCGGCACTTCCGCGACGACGCGTGGCTGGAGGAGCGCCTGCTCGTCGCAGCCTGACCCGGCGCGACCCCGCTCGGTTGACAGTAACTTCCGGATCAGGCGAAATGAGACTCGAACGGGTGGGGGCGATGTTGTCGAAAGGGACTCGGGAAAAGTGAGCGCATGCGCGTGATCGAGACATGAAGGTCGTCATCTTCTGCGGCGGCCTGGGCGTCCGCATGGGGGAGGAGACCCAGAAGATCCCGAAGCCGATGATCACGGTCGGAAGCCGCCCGATCCTCTGGCACATCATGAACTGGTACGCGTCATGGGGGCACGACGACTTCGTGCTCTGTCTCGGGTACAAGGGCGAGAGCGTGAAGGAGTACTTCCTCGACTACAAGGAAGCGCTCTCGAACGACTTCATCCTCTCGAACGGCGGGCGCGACGTCCAGCTCCTCGGGAGCGACATCTCGAGCTGGCGGATCACCTTCGTGGACACCGGAATGCAGTCGACCATCGCGGAGCGGCTCCTCGCCGTCGCGCCCCACCTCGAGGACGACGAGTACTTCCTCGCCACGTACGGAGACGGCCTCACGGACGCTCCGCTCCCGGACATGATCGAGCGGCTCCGATCGACCGGCAAGATCGGGCTCTTCATCTCCGTGAAGCCGATGTTCAACGCCCACGTCGTCGACGGCGACGAAGACGGGGTCGTCCGCTCGGTCGAGGACATCCGGGACGCCGACGTGCGGATCAACGGAGGCTTCTTCGTGTTCCGGCGCGACATCCTCGACTGGGTCAACCCCGGCGAGGAGCTCGTCGTCGAGCCGTTCAAGCGGCTCATCGAGGCGGGCGAGCTCGTCGCGTACCGGTACGACGGCTTCTGGGAGCCGATGGACACGATCAAGGACAAGCAGCGCCTCGACGCGCTCGTGAACACCGGCCACGCTCCCTGGCAGAAAGGCGGACCGGCGGTCAGGAGCGTCCGGCCGTAGTGGTCGGCTTCCCGTTCGGTAGCGCCGAGCAGCCCATCCGCCGCATCCTCGCTCTCGGCTCCCACTCGGACGACATCGAGATCGGGTGCGGTGCGACGATGCTCCTCGCCACGCGGGCTCTTCCCGACGTCGAGGTGACCTGGGTCGTGCTCGGCGCCGAAGGCGAGCGCGAGCGCGAGGCGCGGGCGAGCGCGGAGTCGTTCCTCGCGGCGGCTGCTCGAGCCGACGTCGAAGTGCACGGGTTTCGAGACGGCTACTTCCCGTATGTCGGCGGCGAGGTGAAGGACGTGTTCGAGGACCTGAAGCGTCGCTTCGAGCCCGACCTCGTCTTCACGCACTCGCGGCACGACCTGCACCAGGATCACCGGCTGACGTGCGAGCTGACCTGGAACACGTGGCGCGACCACTTGATTCTCGAGTACGAGATCCCGAAGTTCGACGGCGACCTCGGAAACCCGAACGTCTTCGTTCCCGTCCCCGGCGAGGTCGTGCGCGAGAAGGCCGAGCTGATCCAGGCGTCGTTCGTCACCCAGCGCGAGAAGCACTGGTTCGACGAGGAGCTCTTCCTCGGCCTCATGCGTGTTCGCGGGATGGAGGCGCGCTCTGCGACGGGCTACGCGGAGGCGTTCACGAGCCGAAAGCTGTCGCTTCTCGTCGCATGAACGACGGCTCGACCACGAGGATGTCGGAATGGAGACGATGAGGGTCCTCGTCACCGGCCACCACGGCTACATCGGCTCGATCACCGCGCCGGCGCTCCGGGAGGCGGGCCACGACGTCGTGGGGATCGACACGTTCTACTACCGCGGCTGCGACTTCGGCGCGGACACCGGTGGCGTCGCGTCTCTCACCGGCGACGTGCGCGATCTCGGTCCCGAGGAGCTCGCCGGCTTCGACGCGGTCGTGCACCTGGCGGCGCTCTCGAACGACCCGATCGGCGATCTCAACCCCGATTGGACGTACGACATCAACCTCGACGGATCCGTCGCCCTCGCCCGTGCGGCGAGAGACGCTGGCGTCGAACGGTTCGTGTTCGCGTCCTCCTGCTCGATGTACGGGGCGGCCGAGGGCGACGAGCTGCTCACCGAGGAAGCGCCGCTCCGTCCGCTGACGCCGTACGCCGAGTCGAAGGTTCGCGCGGAGCAGGCATTGCACGAGCTCGCGACGATCCGACTTCTCGCCGATCTTCATGCGGAACGCGACGGCGTTCGGCGTGTCTCCCCGGCTTCGGCTCGACATCGTGCTCAACAACCTCGCCGCCTGGGCGCACACGACGGGCCGGATCCGGCTGCTCTCCGACGGGTCGGCCTGGAGGCCGCTGGTTCACGTTCGCGACATCGCCGCTGCGACCCACGCCCTGCTCGAGGCTCCCCGGGAGACGGTGCACGACCAGGCGTTCAACATCGGCTCGGAGGAGCAGAACGTGCGTATCCGCGAGCTCGCCGAGACGTTGCACGGCCTTCTTGGCTGCGAGGTCGAGATGAGCTCCGACGCGACACCGGATCCGCGGAGCTACCGCGTCGACTTCTCGAAGCTCCGCCGCGCCCTGCCAGGGTTCCAGTGCGAGTGGACCGCGGAACGCGGCGCCGATGAGCTCGTCCGAGCCTACGCGGAAGTCGGCTTGAGCCACGCGGAGTTCCTGGAGGAGGGGCGCTACACGCGGCTCGCGCAGCTCAAGCGGCTCGTCGAGGCCGGCAGCCTGGACGAGACGCTGCGCTGGCGCGATCGCGAGCGCTAGAGGCCCGGCAGCCCGAGGTCGCCGAGGCCGCCCGGGATCAGCCCGGACATCTTCGACTCCATCAGCCCCCGGGCCGACCGGAGCGCCTCGTTCACCGCGGCCAGGATCATGTCGGCAAGGAGCTCCGGGTCGTCGGGATCGATCGCTTTCGGGTCGATCCTGATCTCGAGCACTTCTCCCGCGCCGTTCGCCTTCACGGTCACCATCCCGCCGCCGGCGGACGCCTCGACGACCTCGTTCGCCGCCTCGTCCTGCGCCTTGGCGAGCTCCTCCTGCATCCGCTGGGCCTCTTTCAGCATCTTGTTCATGTCGAAGCTCATTCGTCGTCCTCCACGTCTCGGGCGTCGAAGGTCTGCTTGAGGGACTCGATCCAGTCCTCCTCCGACTGCGGCTCGTCGTCGTCGGCTCCCGTCTCGGCCACCGGCTCGCCCGCCTCCAGCACCACTGCCAGGCGACGGCCCGTCACCTCGTAGAGCGCCTCGCGAAGCAGACCGATGTTCTTCGGCTCGTCGAGCTGCTTGCGGTGGAAGTCGTTGCCGGGCGGGAACTCGACCGTGAGCGTGTCGCCCGCGAGCTCCTTCGGTGTGGCATCGGTGAGGAGGCTGGCAACGGAGATCGAGCGGTCGCGCACGGCCTCGACGATCGTCCGCTGCCACGCGTCCGCGACCTGCTCGAGCCGGAGGTCTGGTGCCTGCGGTGCGTCTGCAGGCTCGTCGGGAGCGGGGGCGGGTTCGGCGACCGCGGTGACGGCTGTCTCCGTGGCCGGACGCTCGCTCGGCTGAGGCCTCGTCGGGGCTGCCGCCGAGGGCGAGCGGCTCTCGAGCAGCTCCACGCGATGCGCCAGTGACTCGCGCGAGAGGTCGGCGTGCGGGCGCGTCACCTTGACGAGCGCGAGCTCGAGCGGGAGCCGGGGGTCGCCGCCCTGGCGCGTGTCCTCGACTGCGACCGCGAGCAGGTCGATCAGCCGCAGGACGGTCGGCTCCGGGAGCTGGTTCGCCTGCTCGCGCAGGAGCTCCTTCGTCTCCTCCGTGACCGGCAGCGAGTCCGGGACGTGGCCCATGTGCTGCACGAGCAGCAGGTGGCGAAGGTGCTCGAGCAGGTCCGTGACGAGCCGCCCGAGATCCTGTCCGCGCTCCGCGAGCTCTTCGATGAAGACGAGCGCGCCGGCCGTGTCGCGGTCGACGACCATGTCGCACAGGCGGAGGAGCGACTCCTCGTCCACGGCCCCCACGAGCTGCAACACGGCCTGCGCGTCGACGGAGTTCGACGTCGCAGCCGCCAGCTGGTCGAGCGTCGACACCGCGTCGCGGAACGAGCCACGCGCGCTGCGGGCGATGAGGGAGAGCGCCGAGTCCTGCGCTTCGATCCCCTCGCCGTCGGCGACCCGCCGCAGGAGCGTCACGAGCTCCGCGAGCCGCGGCCGTTGGAAGACGAACGTCTGGCACCGCGAGCGGACGGTGGGGATGACCTGGACGAGCTCGGTCGTGCAGAAGACGAAGACGAGGTGAGGCGGAGGCTCCTCGATGAGCTTCAGGAGCGCGTTCCACGCTGCCTGCGTGAGCTGGTGCGCCTCGTCGAGGATGTAGACCTTGAACCGCCCTTCGACTGGCTGGAGCACGACCCGCTCGCGGATCTCGCGAATGTCGTCGATGCCGCGTTGAGAGGCGGCGTCCATCTCGACGACGTCGAGGGAAGTGCCGTTCGCGATCGCGACGCACACGTGGCACGTCTTGTCCGGATTCGGCGTCGGCTCGGGCGTCCCCGTGCAGTTGAGCGCCTTCGCGAGAATCCGCGCCATCGAGGTCTTCCCGGTCCCGCGCGGCCCCGCGAAGAGGTACGCCTGCCGGACCTGGTCGTTCTCGATCGCGTTGGTCAGCGTCCGCACCACCGCCTCCTGCCCCACGACCTCGTCGAAGCCCTGCGGCCGGTACTTGCGGTAGAGGGCGCTCACCTCTCGGATTCAATCAGGTGTGGCAAGGAAGAAATGCCCGGCTGCGCGCTCCGCCTTCGAGATCGAGCTCACCGGAGGTACCTGCGTCGCCGGCTCGGATCGGGCGGAGCCGCGGCACCTGGGAGGGAGTCCTTAGCGCTGCTTCCTTCCGGACCTGACGCGGTTCGGACGCTCCCAGTGCGCGGAACCCGACCTGTCAACACCTCGTTCGCAGACCCAGTCCCGACGAGCCGTCCCTCGGACGGCGTTCGGCCCCGCATGGAGCGGATTTCGGGTTCAGGGAACCGCTGACTCCCCACCTAGCGCGGCCGGGCAGTCGGCAGGGTACCACCGGTGACTACCATCGCCTTGTGACCGTGATCCGAACGACGCTCTATACCGATGCCGCGTGCCCGTGGGCGTACTCGGCGAACCCGGCGCTTCGCGTCCTCGAGTGGCGCTACGGCGGGCAGCTCGAGTGGCGGTTGGTGACGATCGGCCTACGGGACGAGGTGACCGCGAGCGCAGCAGCGGCATACGACCCCGCCCGCCGCACGCAGTCACAGGCCCTCTTCCGCGACCGGTACGGGATGCCGTTCGGGCTCGTTCCGAAGGCGCGGGCGGCGGCAAGCGGTCGCGGGTGCCGTGCGGTCGTGGCCGCGCGGCTTGCCGAGCCGGGGAGCGAGTGGCGCGTGCTCCGCGCACTCCAGCTCGCCGCCTTCTCGACGGGATTCCTGATCGACGACGACGACCAGATGCGCGAGGTGCTCCGCGGGGTGCCAGGGCTCGATGCGGACGCGATCGTCGACCGCCTCGACGATCCCGAGGTCGTGGAGGCGTACGAGGCCGACAAGGCAGAGGCACGTTCCGCCGCCGGCTCCCCCGCCGAGGCGCAAGGCAAGACTTCGAGCTCGGACGGCCCCGTGCGGTTCACAGCGCCGTCGCTCGTCTTCGAGCGGGACGGCATGCGCCTCGTCGCGGGCGGCTGGCAGCCGGTGCTCGCGTACGACGTCCTGCTCGCGAACCTCGACCCGACGCTCGAGCGGACGCCGCCGCCGGACACCCCGGAGCCGCTTCTCGAGCACTTCGCGGACGGGCTGACGACGGCCGAGGTCGCGCTGCTCCTCGCCGGCGGCCCGGACCCGGTGCCGGATCACGCGGCGGCCGAGCGTTCGCTCGTCGAGCTCGTTGCCGACGGCCGCGCCGAGCGAGCTCCGCTCGGCCAGGACGCCGTCTGGCGGCGCGCAGCCGTGCCGATCGGCGCCTCCGACAGGTCAGGGGCGGGCGAGGCGAGAGAGCACGTGTCGGCGTAGGCACCCGCTCGCCTCCCGAGCGGCGGTGCCTCGCTCTCGGATCTCGCGGGCTGTGTTGGTGACTAGAACGGCACGTCGAGCGCGTCGCACAGGAACCGCATGAGCGGCGTCGCTGCGCGGCAGATTCCTGCGTACTCGTCGACGAAACCGGGCGCGACGACGTCCTCCTCGCTGAGCTGGGCCCAGCCGAAGAAGTCCTTCCGCTTCAGGTCTTCGGCGAACGGATGCTCCGCGTCCGCCCAGGGCGGGACGCGCTTGAGCGTGTCGCCACCGAGCTCGAGTCGCTTGACGAAGGCACCGGTGCGGGTCGTACGCTTCCAGCGCTCCGGGTCCGCGACGATCGCCTCGCGAATGAGCGTGGCCCCATCTGTGCCCGGATGCCAGATCCCGCCGCCGGCGAAGACTTCGCCGGGCCCGAGATGGAGGTAGAAGCCGGGCGCGTGGGCGTCCTTCGCGAGCTCGTGCCGGAAGTGGATCCCGACATTGGTCTTGTACGGCGACTTGTCCTTCGAGAAGCGCGTGTCCCGGTAGATCCGAAACAGCGAGCCGCCGCTGGGCCGCGGGTCGGCTCGGAGGTGCGGGCTGATCTTCTCCAGCCGCGGCGCAAAGTCTTCGACGAAGGTGAGTGCAGGCTCGAGCAGTTGCTCCTCGTAGCGGGCCTTGTTCGCCGCGAACCAGTCGCGATCGTTGTTCGCGCGCAGGTCGGTGAGAAACGTGAAGAGCTCCGGGCCGAACGAGGCCTGAGCAGCGACCTTGGCCATGGTGCGCACTCTACGCCAGCGCCGATCCGAAGCACATGTCGCCTCCGGCGGATCTTGCGAGCACCTGTTCTGTCGCCAGCCGGCGATGACTTTCGCCGGCGTGCCCGGTCTATGTCACCTTGTTGATTGTCGAGAAGCCTCAGAAGGGAGCGCCTGATGAACACGCCGCCGATCGTCTCGCCGCAGGAGTGGCAAGCCGCCCGCGAGAAGCTCTTGGTGAAGGAGAAAGAGCTCACCCGCGCCCGCGACGCGCTCGCCGCCGAGCGGCGGCGGATGCCATGGATGGCGGTCGAGAAGAGTTACCAGTTCGAGGGCCCGAAGGGCTCGGCGAGCCTCGCCGATCTGTTCGAGGGCCGTCGCCAGCTGATCGTCTATCGCGCGTTCTACGCGCCGGACGTCACCACCTATGCCGCGGGTGGCGCGTACCCGGAGCGAGCGTGTGTGGGCTGTTCGATGGTCGCCGACCAGGTGGCACACCCTGCACACCTGAATGCCCGCGACACGACCCTCGCGTTCGTCTCGCGCGCGCCGCAGGCAGAGATCCAGGGCCTGCAGAAACGGATGGGATGGGAAGCCATTCCCTGGTACACCGTCACCGACGACTTCGACGCCGACTTCGGCGTCGACGAGTGGCATGGCACCAACGCCTTCTTGCGGGACGGCGACCGAATCTTCCGTACCTACTTCGTCGATAGCCGCGGCGACGAGGCCATGGGTAGCACCTGGAGCTACCTCGACATCACGGCGCTCGGCCGCCAGGAGGAGTGGGAGGACTCGCCGGAGGGCTATCCGCAGACGCCGCCCTACCAGTGGTGGAACTACCACGATGCGTACGAAGGGGCCGCGTGATCTGCGCTTGCGATCGCTAGTTGGGCCCGCCCGCCTCGAGCTCCCGCTCCTCGGTCCGCAGAGCTACGAGCTCGGGACGTCGCCCCGAACCACTTCGACGAAGCGTTCGGTCACCGTAGTTGCCCGATCACCGCGTCCGCGAGCGGCAGCGAGGCGGTGAGCCCGGGCGATTCGATGCCGAAGAGGTGCACCAGGCCCGGTACACCGTGCTCCCGCGGGCCTTGCACGAGGAAGTCCGCCGCGGGTGCGCCCCTCCCCGAGATCTTGGGGCGGATGCCCGCGTAGTCCGGCTCCAGCGCCCCATCCGGGAGCCCGGGCCAGTAGCGCCGGATCGCCCCGTAGAAGCGCTCGGCGCGCCGCGGATCCACCGCGTAGTCGATCCTGTCCACCCATTCCACGTCCGGGCCGAAGCGCGCCCGCCCGCCGAGGTCGAGCGTCACGTGCACGCCGAGGCCTCCGGGCTCGGGCACCGGGTAGACGAGGCGCGAGAACGGCGAGCCTGTCGCGAGCGTGTAGTAGTTGCCCTTGGCGTAGAGCTCCGGCGGCGCGAGCTCGGCGGGGTAGCCGTTGATGCGGCGCGCGAGGCTCGGCGCCCGCAGGCCTGCGCTGTTCACCACCTGCGTGGCAAGGATCGGCTCGGCGCCCGCGACGTGCAGCTCGATGCCGTCGGCGCGCACCACCCCCTGCGTGAGCGGACTCTTCAACGCGAGCATCGCACCGGCGCGTTCCGCATCGCCGAGGTAGGCGAGCATCAGCGCGTGGCTGTCGATGATTCCCGTCGAGGGCGAGTGCAGAGCCGCCACGCAATGCAACTCCGGTTCCATCGCCAGAGCCTCCACTGGGCTCACGGGCACGACATCGGTGACGCCGTTGGCGTGCGCTTTCCGGCGGATGCCCTCCAGCTCCTCCAATTGCGCGGCGTCGGTGGCGACGATCAGCTTGCCGCAGCGCCGGTGCGGCACCCCGCGCTCGTCGCAGTAGGCGTATAGGCGCTGCCGACCCTCCACGCAGGTGCGCGCCTTGAGCGAATCCTGCGGGTAGTAGATCCCGGCGTGGATGACCTCCGAGTTGCGCGAGCTCGCATGCGTGCCGATCGCGTCCTCGGCCTCGAGGATCACGACCTCGCGTCCGGCCGTCGCCAAGGCGCGGGCCACCGCGAGGCCCACCACGCCGGCGCCGATCACGACTGCGTCAACGCGGTCCATGGAGGAAGCTGCGCTCGACGAGGAAGGCGCCGACACCCGTGGCTCGCGTGGCCATTGGGTGGGCGTCGCCGTAGGACGGAGCCACGAGGAGATCGCGCGCTTTGCTCATGGCGCAATTACATAGGGGATCCGTTCCGGGTGTGCACGGGGTGTGCATCCCACGAGCAATCGCGACACTCCCGCACACTTGACCCGCATGGCAAAGCGAAGTCGGCTCGGGGAGTTGGTTTCAGGTGGGCGCACCTGGGATCGAACATCGCCGCAAATCGGCGAATGTCGAGGAGTTGGGACAGCACCAAGGACAGCACGCCGTCGCATGTTTCGCATCTATGGAGCTCGAACGAGGCGACCGCCGACTTGCAAATTCGGTCTGGCGTCCATCAGCGTAAGTCAACGCCAGTCAATACGTGACGGTTACGCCATTTGGAACGACGGCGTGCGTCGCGAGCGAGCGACGATGGTCAGCCTGATCTGACACAAATCTGACACGCACAGGCGCTCAAGGGAAAGGACGCTGGCACAGGCGAAGGACGCCTGCCGTGGGAGAGTTCGTCGGTAATGGGTCGGCGGCTACTCGCTTGCGCGCGCGTGCGCGCGAGGATCGGGTTCCGGACGTGGGCGCCCGTGCCTCCCCCGACCAGGTCCCAGCTCGGCTAACGCGTTCGCGGGGGTGGGGGTACCTCGCACCTCTCGATCCCGCGTGCGCGCGTGTGCGCGCGAGGAACATTGGGGTCGGACTCTCTCGCCCCGCGAGGCCCTCAGGCGTGGCCTCGCCGTGCTCACTCGGTCGTATCGTTCCACCATGAGTGATCCCATTCCGAGCAGGCGCCTACACGGCGACTTGGTACTCGTCGACGAGTTGGTCGTGGAGTTGCTGAACGCGCCTCTCGTGGGGGTGTTCGCCACGTTCGACCGCGAGCGCCTGCGACGGCTGGTGCTGTCCGCGGGGTCGAAGAGGAGAGTAGGGTCTAGGCGTGGACGAGCTCCCTAGCGGGACCGTCACCTTCCTGTTCACGGACATCGAGGGCTCCACCCGCCTCGAGCGCGAGTTTCGCGAGCAGTACGGCGATGTGCTCGCCGAACATCGTCGCTTGCTGCGGGGCGCATTCGCGCGGTACGGCGGGCGGGAAGTCGATACTCAGGGCGACTCCTTCTTCTTCGTCTTTCCCCGTGCACGCGACGCTGTTGTGGCCGCTGTAACCGGCCAGCGCGCACTTGCGGAGCATCCGTGGCCGGACGGGCGGCAGGTGCGGGTTCGAATCGGCATGCACACCGGCGAGGCGGCCGTCGCCGACGGGCGCTACGTCGGCCTTGCGGTGCACCGCGCCGCTCGCATCTCGGCTGCGGGCCACGGGGGCCAGATCCTCCTCTCAGCTCGACGCGCGACGTGGTCGAGGACGATCTTCCATCGGGGGAGCGGCTCGTTGACCTCGGCGAGAGCCGCCTGAAAGACGTCCCGCGTCCCGAGCACGTCTTCCAGCTCGTCGCCGAAGGCTTGCCGGCCGAGTTTCCGCCGCTCAAGACCGTCGAGGAGCAGGAGCTGGCCGAGGCTGCGCAGGCCGTGCTGGAGCCGTCGTGGTTGCGTCAGCGGCGGCGGCTCCTCGTCCCGCTGGCCGGAGTCGCGGCCCTGGCGGTGATAGTGGGCGTGCTGGCCCTACTCCGGGGCGGGTCCGACGGCGGGCCGACGAGCGTGAGTGCAAACGCGCTCGGGCTGATCGATGCCGACGACACCGCGATCGATGCCGAGATCCCCACTGACGCTTCGCCGACGAACGTCGCGCTCGGCGAAGATGCGCTCTGGGTCACGAACTCGACCGAGGGCACCGTCTCGCGGATCGATCTGCTGACCCGCTCCGTCCGGCAGACGATCCCCGTCGGCACCAGTCCGAGCGGGATCGCCGTGGTCGCGGGCGCGGTCTGGGTCGCCAATCACGACGACGGCACCGTGTCACGGATCGATCCCCAAACGAACAATGTCGTCGACACCGTCCGCGTCGGCAACGGCGCGACCGCCGTCGCATTCGGCGAAGGGTCGATCTGGGTGACGAACTCTTTCGACCGAAGCGTCTCGCGCATCGATCCCGAGAGCGGGCGGGTTGCCAAGACGTTCACGACGGACGCCGTCGGGCGCGGGATCGCCGTCGGTGGCGGCTCCGTCTGGGTGACGGATGAGTCGTCTCGGAGCGTCATGCGCGTCGACCCCGAAGCCAACCGCATCGCGGAGACGATCAGCGTCGGGAACGGCCCGACCGGCATCGCCTTCGGCGAGAAGGGCGTGTGGGTCGCGAACTCGATCGACGAGACCGTCTCCCGGATCGATCCCGAGACCGCGGTCGTCACTGCAACGCTCCCCGTCGCAGGCGGTCCGGCGGCCATTGCGGCCCGCGGCGGAGCGGTCTGGGTGAGCGCGGAGTTCGGCCAGCGGCTCGTACGGATCGACCCGGACCCTGCCGACCCGCGCGTCGTCGGCGAGGTCGCGATCGGCAACCGGCCGAAGGGCGTCGTGGTTGCCGACGAAGGTCTCTGGGTCGCGGTTCAGGCATCCGGGAGCGGCCACCGCGGAGGCCGGCTCATAGTGTCCAGTCCGTCCTTGGACTCGATCGATCCCACGATCTTCGGCGACACCGCCTTCTACGCCGCGGCGACCCTCGTCTACGACGGGCTTACCGGATCCCGGCGGGTGGGCGGAAGCGAAGGCACGCAGCTCGTCCCGAACCTGGCCGCGGCGATTCCGGAGGCGCGCGACGGGGGCAGGTCGTACACCTTCCGCCTGCGCCCGGGCATTCGCTACTCGGACGGCCGACGCCTGCGGCCGGGGGACTTCCGCCGGGCGCTCGAGCGCGCCTACGAGTTGAACGGCCATCTCGCCCAAGCGTCGGTGTTGTCGAACGTCGTCGGTACGGACGCGTGCACCGAGGGCCGTCCTTGCGATCTCTCGAAGGGAATCGAGCCGGAGAAAGACAGCGTGACATTTCGCCTGAGCGAGCCCGATCCGCGCTTCGTGTCGACCGTCGCGGATCTGCTTCCGATCCCGCCGCAGGCGCCGCGGAGAGACACTGGCACCAAGCCCATTTCGGGAACCGGCCCGTACGCGATCGAGAGCTACGTGCCCGGTCGGCAGCTCAAGCTTGTCCGCAACCCGCACTTCCGTGTCCGGTCCGAGGCGGCGCGGCCAGACGGGTATGCCGATGAGATCGTGTTCAGGATCGGCGCCGAATCAGGGAAAGACGTCACAGAGGTAGCGCAAGGCGGCCTCGACGTGTCGACGGTGCCGCCGGAACGGATTGGGGAGGTGAGGGCGCGATATTCGCACCAGCTCCATGTCGAGCCGGACAGGGCAACCGTGTACCTCTTCCTCGACACGACGCAGGCGCCGTTCACGGATGTCCGCGTCCGCCGCGCCGTCAACTACGCGATCGACCGGGGCCGGATCGTCGAGTCGGGGTGGTCCGGACCTGCTGCAGCCGACCTGCCAGTTGATCGTTCCCGATGTTCCAGGCTACGTCCGCTACTGCCCGTATACGCTCAACCCCCGCCCAACCGGCGAGTGGACGGCGCCGGACCTCGCAAGGGCGCAGCAGCTGATCGTGGCGTCGGGCACGAAAGGCCAGACGGTGACGGTGTGGTCGTGGCGGGGACCCTTCTCGAAACTTTCGCGGTAATCGTCTCGCTTCTCCGCCGGCTCGGATACCGCGCGCACCTCAAGGAGCTGCGCGGCTTCGACGTCGCCATCCGCACGATCTTCGACCCGAGGACGCGCGAGCAGAGCGGTGTCGTCGGCTTCTTCGGAATATCGGACGGGTCGGTGGTGAATTCTTTGGAGTGCGGCTCCGACGAAAACCTCGCACGGTTTTGCGACCGCCGGATCGACAACGAGGCCGCGCAGGCGCTGAAGGTCTCTGCAACCGACCCGGAAGCGGCGGCCAAGATCTGGGCCCGGCTCGACTGTCAGCCCGTCCACCAGGCGCCGTGGGTGCCGCTGCTCAATCCCAAGCCGCCGTACTTCGTCTCCGAGCGAGTCGGAAACTGGCAGTACCACGTGTACTCCCGTGTGCTGCTCGACCAGCTCTGGGTTCGGTAGTCCGCCCGCGTGCCCGTACGCTCCTAGATCCGCAGGTAGATGGTCGGCCCCGCGACCAGGCCCCGCCCCGAGAATGACGTTGAGGGGTGGGGTAGGCCCTCGACACCTTTCTACTGCGCGTGCGCGCGCGTGCGCGCGAGAGAAAAGTGGCGGGCGCTCGCGAGCCGGCCCGCCGCCGCGACCAGGCCCCGACTCGGTGAACGCGCGCGAGGGGGTGGGGTACCGTCATACCTCTATTCTCTACGCGTGCGCGCGAGAGAAAGTGGCGGGCGCTCGCGAGCCGGCCCGACCATCAGGCCGCAACCCGACGAACAGTTCCACGGGGGTGGGTGCCTCTCGCTTCTTCAAATACACGTGGGGTCGCGAATCTGCCAGCGGCCAGCCGCAAGCGAACGGGTACAGCCGTCGGCGCGATGAGAACGCGGTGGCGGCGCGCTCTCGGCTTTCCGCGGCGCTCGAGCCAGGGCGTTGAGACTGCGCGCTGGCCCTCAGGCGGTCGGCGGCTGCTCGGCCGCGCCAAGGAGTCGTCCGCATAGGTCATGCCGACCCGCCGCATGCCGCGCGGACCGGATTCGTAGTGGCCCATTCGCCAGAGCGCCGGTGAGTAGAGGTGGATCGAGGTCGCACGCGGGTCTCCGTGGCCGGGGTGGCGCACACCGTGGATGTCCGGTGCGTCGAAATCGAATCGCCCTCCCGGCCCGTGGTCTGTCGTCCGCTCGCGCACCCAGCCGTCCTCCTCGACGCGGAACCAGTCCTCGAGCAGGATTCCCTCGCTGACGCACACGGCACCGGACGAGCGGTCGTGGTCGTGGTAGCCCGTGCTCTGACCGTCCACCCAGCAGATCAGCCAGACGTCGAGGTTCGGATCTCGATAGAGCTGCTGGTAGAAGCGCGCCTCGGCGTCGTGTCGGACGTGGGGCGCGCCAGAGGTGCTCCGCAGCGACGAGTTCGCCGGCCAGGGACGACATCGACGGACGGTCCAGATCCATGTCTGCAGGTACGCGCTCGCGAAGCCACGCATGGCGAGCTGACCCACGTCAAGGGGCTGCGCTCACGTCAAGAGACGGGAGGGTGTATCGGACTGGAGAACGTGCATCACAGCATCGCCGAAACCGCGGACGGCATCCAGTGTCGGACGGGGGTCGACGACGGGCGTGTCGCTGCCGTAGGCCAGCTGCCCGACGCCGAAGGTCTCGACGCAGATGCTGGATCGCCCTCCGTCCGTGAGTGGACACCTCGAAGAATGTGTTCGCAGCAAGTGCCGAGCGGACGTCGACACCACGCCGGGCGAGCCGCTCGAGCTGAAACCGGCCCTCGACCGCCTCCAAGCATCGCGAACAGGACCTGCAGCGTCGGCCACCGGCTCGCCCGGAGGGCAAGCCAGGCCAGGTACGCCTCCTGCATGCGAGCCGGGTAGCCGACCACCCATTCCCACCAGTTTATCCGCGACGCATCAGACGGCGAGCCGGCGTCGGGGTGGACGAAGACCACGGTCCCGGCGGCCGTCGCAGCGTTGAGCACGGGTGTTGAGCGAGCCGAAGTCCGCGAACGACGACGATCCGAGCGAGATGCCCGCTGAAGCCTTCCCGTACGAGAGAGGGTCGGAAGGCGGGTGAAGCGGCCGGCCGATCCAGCCGTCAGCTCGGCGATGCCCTCGACCCAGATGGGACTGGCAGCTTGCTCGCCGCTCCTCGACAGGGAGATCGTCGAGGCCCTAGGCTCGGCTGCAGCGAGAGCACGGCGACGTCGATCCTGTCGCGATCGAGTGCTCGCAGCCGCGCATGCGGATCGTGCTTCCGCCGAGGTCGATCGCGTAACGCCCCTCGCGTGTAACGAGCTGTCGCCGTCGAGCAGTGGCGGAGAGCTCCTTGCCTCGTAACGCGTCCAGGAATGCCGGGCGGCCACAGGTGCTGGTGGACGTCGTACGTCGTCACGCCGGTGCGGCGCCCGACCGGATGAGCGTCGCGATCTCCTCGAGCGGGAGCGGCATTCGCTCGGCGGAGTCGAGGAACGGCACGATCTCGCGAACGAACGTCTGCGTAGCAGCCGCGCCGGCTCCTAGTGTCAGGTCCCCTCGAAGATCGACCGCCTGAGCGGCCACGGTGAGCTCTATTGCCAGCGCACGGGACGTCGAGGTCAAGCATCTGCGGCGAGTCTCCGCGCGCCCAAGCGAGGCTGAGCGCGGCCCGGTCCTCGACGCCCGACTCCTGCATGGTCGACACGAACTCGAACGAGACCGGCTGTGCCAGAAGGCGGTGCCTCGGCTGCGACTGCCTGGCTGGCAACGCCGAGCTCTGAAAGACCGTCCTGCCACGGGCTACACGCCCGCGGCCAAGCCCTCGCTAAGCCCGCTGAACCGTGGGCTCAGCAGCTTCCAGGTCCGCTCGACTGCTGCGGCCAGCACCGGCGCGAGCCCGATACGTAGGAGGTCGAGCGCGGCCGCGAGCGGCTGCGAGTCAAAGTTGCCCACCGACACAAGCCGCTGCTCCTCGGCCTCAACGACCAGCGGGTTGCCCTGGTGCGCGTTCAATTCGATCGCGAGTTGTTGCTCGATGAAGCTCAGTGCGTCACGTGCTGCGCCGTGAACCTGTGGGACGCATCGAAACGTGAGCGGGTCCTGCAGGTAGCGCGCTGCGTCCGCTTCCCAGAGTTCGCTTCCGTCGAGCAGCTCGCCCATCCGATCGAGCGTCTCGCGGATTCCGGCGTACGGTCGGACCACCGCAACTTCGGGGTGCAGTGCGCCGACGTTGGCACGGAATGCCTCGAAGTCGAGTGCGCTCGCCGCATCGCACCAGTCGAGCAGCGACCGCGTATCGGCGACGGAGAGCGCGGCCTGTCCTGTCGAAAAGGCGTTACCGACGAGGAGGCCGACGGCCTCGCCGCTTCTGGAGCGCAAGGCTCTGGGAGCGATCCGTGCGCCAGATCGGCGTTCTGCGCGAGGTCGGCCTGCCCGACCGTGCCGAGCGAACGCACGACCGGCAGCCGGCCAGCGGTTGAGCACGTCGACGAGGCGCCTGCGCCACTTCGGGTCGTACACCTTGGCGCCCCCCAGCCGAGGCCGTTGGCGAGCCGTAGCAGCGACGCGCGCACGACGCCCGCGGAAGGTGGTCCGAGTCCGACGAGATGGCCGGAGATCGCCGACCGGTTGAAGGCGGGCGCGTCGTCCTCGCGGCTGACGTCTGCGTCGCGCCGCGATCCTACGCCGGTGGTGACCCCGTACGTCTGTGTTCCCGTCGCGGGCCGCCTGCTCGACGACCGCGCGGCGTTCCCGCATACGCACGAGCGCATCGTCCGCCAGCGCGACGGCCCTCGCCGGAGCGCGACAACCCGAACGACCTCGTCGAGCGTCAGGCTCGCTCCGGTGAGCTCGACGACCATGCGCGGACTCTAGGGGTCGGGCGCCCCTCGTATGCGGCCCGCTCCCAGCGCCCTTTTCTTGAATCTCTACTCCGCGTGCGCGCGTGTGCGCGCGAGGCAGGCTGTGCACCTGTCAAACGGCTCGGTGAGCACACACCCGCCGCGCCTCACACACACCTACGCAGCGGGGGTGTCAACCAGCCGATACCGTCTGCGCATGGGCGCCCTGATGGTGGACGGCTACCGGATCGAGCCCCTGAGCGTGCGGGGACGTGGGATGCGTTCGCGGATCTGGCCGAGCGGCACAACGGTGTGTGGGGCGGTTGCTGGTGCACGAACTTCCACCGCCACCCGGACACCGTTGAGGAGCGCAGGGCGCTCGGCCATCGCGAGTTCAAGCGGCGTCTCGTCGAGGCCGGACGTGCGCACGCCGCGTTGGTATTCGACGGCCATGTCGCGGTCGCATGGGCCCAGTTTGGGACGGTCCCAGAGCTATGGAACATCCACCACCGCAAGGAGTGGGAGCAGGGCGTCGCCCGGATGCCGGACTACCGGATCACGTGCCTGTTCGTGGACCGCGGATACCGGCGCGCGGGAATGGCCGCGGTCGCAGTACGGGGTGCGCTGGCGCTGATCGCCGCGGCGGGAGGCGGCCTCGTCGAGGCGTACCCGCACGACCTGCCCGAGGGCAAGAAGACCTCGGCATCGTTCCTCGACAACGCCACCCTGGACCATGTACGAGCGGCTCGGGTTCAGCTACGAGCGCTCCAAGGGCAAGGGCAACTGCGTGATGAGCGCGGTGGTCCCGGCCGCCACGTCGTGACAGGCGCACGTCCCTTTCCGCGGGGAGGCCACGATGTTCCGCCCGCCCCGCGACCAGGCCCCGACCTTTCGAACACGTTCGAGGGGGTGGGGGGTAGGCTCGCTAACACCTTCCTATTACGCGTGCGCGCGCGTGCGCGCGAGACTAGGCGGGCGCATCCACGGCCGGGGCGGGGCATCGAGGAGGCGGGCGTTCGTGCGGGGCTGGGGGAGGGTATCCGCGCCCAGGTACTCCGATGGAGCTTCTGCACGTTCGTCG
>CAVQVJ010000005.1:0-78806 GCA_963717025.1 uncultured Actinomycetes bacterium
GCCGAGCCCGAGAGGGTGCAGGTCGAGCGGCCGCTGCAGCCGCATCCTCGCTCGAGCGCATGAGCGTGCCTCGGTGAGTCGCCGCCATGACGCCCCCGTGGAGCGAACTTTCGTGATCGCGCGAACTAGCCGACTGGGGGGGAGACACGACCCGCGCTCGTTCCTACACTGCGGCGCATGACTCGCGGTCAGACGAGGCGTCAGTTCGCGCCCGCCGCTGTGATCGGCGCGGTCGCGGCGTTCGTCGTACTCGTCGTTGCGGCCGGAAGCTTCGCTGCGCCGCCGCAGGCTGCTGGAAAGCACGATCGCGACGCCGTCCTCGCGTACTGGACGCCCGAGCGCGTCGCCGGAGCCGTCCCGCGCGACGTCTCGCCCGATCGCAAGCCGTCGTTCAAGCCACGCGAAATGGCGAAGCCTCAGCAGCCGGGCGGTGGCGGAGGTGGCGGTGGCTCGACGGTCACCGGCACTGCGTGGACGGGCGGAGGCAAGGTGAAGGCGACCACCGGCAAGGTGCTCTTCACCATGGACGGCGAGGACTACGTCTGCTCGGGGTCGGTGGCCCAGGACTCGAATGCATCGACGTCCCTGATCCTGACCGCCGGACACTGCGTCTACGACGAGTCGGGCAGCGGTTTTGCCACCAACTGGGTGTTCGTGCCCGATTACGAGACCGGTGGCGCCATCGTCACCAACCCCGACGGCTCGCACAGCTTCACCTGCAACACGACACCGCACGGCTGCTGGACAGCGTCGGCGCTCGTGACGACCACTGCCTGGGCGAACGGCGGCGGCAGTCTCGCAGCCTTCAACAACGACTATGCGTTCGCGGTTGTCGGCGCGGGAGGGAAGCCAGGTCAGAGCCTCCAGCTCGATACGACCGTCGGTGCAAACCAGGTCACGTTCAACGCGGCGCACCCGACCCAGGTCTCGTCCTTCGGCTATCCGGCAGGCTCACCGTACAACGGCCAGAAGCTCATCTACTGCTCCGGGGCGGACATCAAGGACACCTGGGGCGGAACGACGGACTACGGGCTGAACTGCAACATGACGGGCGGCTCGTCGGGCGGGCCGTGGTTCGTGAACTTCGCGTCGGGCGGCAGTACGGGCTCGCTCACCTCGGTGAACAGCTTCAAGTACACCGCCGGCAAGTTCACCAAGTACATGTTCGGCCCGTACCTTGGCGCCTACGCGCAGAAGACGTACAACGTCGCCAAGGCCGCGAGCGGCAACACCACCGTCGCGCCCTAACCGTCGAACACGACCGCGTCGGAGCAACGGAGTCGCCCGCGAGGGGCGACCTGATCACGATCCTTCGATCGCAGATCCGATCGAGGATCGGCCGATTGAAGTCTTGCGCGGGCTCGGTTCCCGGCGCCTCCGTCTTCGGTTACCCGCGTTCGCCTACTGAGCCTTACCGATGACGTGGTGCCATGGACGCCACCAGCGCGCGAGCCCTGCATGATCGCTGCCGCCTTCGCGGGCGATCATGAGGATGTCACGGTGCGTCGGCTGGCCGAGACGTTCGTGGGTCCAGTAGGCGACCGCATCGTTGCCGTCGAAGTAGCAGAAGATCCGGCCGCCTGGTTTGTCCGGGCCGTGCAGCCACGGGCCCTCGCCTCCCCACGAGAACGCGGTGCACTTCCCGGAGTCACGGTGGATTTCGGGGCGGTTGCGGAGCGCGCTTTCGTAGGCGTCATCGAGGGCGTCGCCGTTGGGATACCACGAGATCTCCCAACGGTCCGGGATGCCGCCGGAGGGCAGGCAGACCGCCGTTTGCCGCGCGCCCGGCTGCGCGACCGTCTGCAGCCTGCAGTCCTTCCAAAGTGCGGCCGGAACGATCGCGTCCAGTCCGGCATCGGCCGGGAGCTCCTCGGGGGTGGTTTCCACTGGGAATGTGTCCTGGTCCGGCGCTGCGGTCCCGACGTCGCCCGAATTGCCGGACGTCAGGTAGACGACTCCGGCTGCGGTGAGCGCCGCGAGCCCCACGATCGCAGCGCCCACCTTCCATCCCACACCGCGTCCCGGCTTGCCGAAGAACATCAGGACCCAGTTGCTGCTACGGGGCGCGTCCAACTCCGCGTAGACCTGGTAGATGTGAACCGGTTCCGGCACGCCCTTCAGGCGTACGCGACCTCGGTCGCTGTACTGGAGGCCACCGAGCCTGCCGGCGAGCCGGACGGTCGACGCGCTCACGAGGACGTCCCCGCCGTGGGCACGCCCGCAGAGGCGCGCTGCCACGTTGAGCGACGCGCCGCGAAAACCCCCGCCTTCGACCTCGACTGCCTCTCCCGAGTCGATGCCCATGCCGACCTTGAGCGGCACGTCGGAGTTGGCTCCTGTCTCGTCCCCGAACCTCGCCTGGAGGTCGACTGCGGCGCGAATAGCCTGCCGAGCCGACGTGAAGACCGCCAGGGCTTCATCTCCGCGCAGGTCGACAAGTCGTCCATCGTGGGCCTGGACGCCGTCGGCGACGAGCTCGGCGAAATTGGCCGTGAGGTCGGCCGCCGCTTCGTCGCCGTACTCCTCCGTGTACCGCGTGTAACCCCGGATGTCGGCGATGAGGAAGGTGCGAAGCGCGGACGGATGCTCGCTCATGACCCATCAGTATGCGCGTCGAGCCACCTGGGCGACCAGTCATAGCGGGAAGTACGCGTCGACGACCTTGCGGCGCGCCCGTGGAGGGTTCTCGTACCGGCGAGCCGTGGGCTCCGGCTCTTGATCGCCGGAGGACACCTCCAACCGTCGCCGAACGCAATCTCTCCATGGGCTGGCGACGCGGAGAGGAATGGCTCGATGCGGATGTCGTCTGGTTCGGTGAGGCAGCAGGCGCGCCCGCTGTCGCCGGCTTCGTGCTTCCGCCTCTTCCGAGCTTCGGGCCGGTCGGGCTGGCCGCCTCCCGCCAGCGCCGGGAAGCGTGGAAGCGGCGTCGGAGGGCACGCGCGACTGTCCTGATGGTCTTGCCGGCCGTCCTGGTCCCGCCTGCTGTCTTTCGAAGCGGCGGCGTCCCAGGGGCCGAGGTCATCCTCGAAGACCCGCCCAGCCTGACGCTCCCGGTCACCACGCGGACCCTCGAGGCAGAAGATGCCGTGCGTGCCGCCCCCGACCCGAAGCCGTCGCAGAAAGCCGCGGCCCGCTCCGATGCGCTTCCAAAGATCGACTGGCGCGACGCGACGTCGGTCGGCCTGCCGTGGAGCGGCAGCCTGATCGGCGGCACCCAGCTTCCCGTCGAGGGCCCGAACTGGGTCACGTGGAACCCGATTACCGACGAGGCCCCGAATGCGCCCAACCGGCTGTACGGGAACGAGCGCACGATCCGCGCCATCGTCTCCGTCATCGAGGAGTACCGCCTTTCGAATCCGCGCGCGCCACGCGTCGTCGTCGGCGACATCAGTTTCAAAGGCGGCGGGCCGATGGACGCACACGTGTCCCACCAGAACGGGCTCGACGTCGACATCTACTACCCGCGGCTCGACCACAGCTTGCGAGAGCCGCGTCTGCCCGACGCGATCGATCGGAGGCTCGCGCAGGATCTTCTGAATCGCTTCCTCGCGGCCGGAGCGAGGATGGTGTTCGTCGGCTACGCGACCGGGCTCCACGGGCCTGCGAGGGTTGTCATCCCCTATCCGAACCACGAGAACCACATGCACGTCCGCTTCTCGTCGCGCGGGTAGGGGGGCCGAGCTGGAGCGGGCCGCCCCGCTTCCGAAAGCGCGCGGATAGCGTGTCGGAGTGGCGGACGACATCTTCGAGCACCCGCGGCTCGTCGCCATCTACGACGCACTCGACCCCGATCGCAGCGATCTCGATGCCTACCTTGCGATCGCGGAGGACGTCGGCGCTCGACGCGTGTTGGACATCGGCTGTGGAACGGGCACGTTCGCGCTCTTCCTGGCGGACCGCGGCCTCGAGGTGACAGGCGTCGACCCGGCATCCGGGTCGCTAAGCGTCGCGCGCGCCAAGCCCGGCGCGGAGCGCGTGCGCTGGATCCACGGTGACGCGACAGCGCTTCCCGCGCTGCAGGTCGACCTCGTGACGATGACCGCGAACGTCGCGCAGGCGATCGTCGAGGGTGTGGACTGGGAGGGAACGTTGCGCGGTGCGTTCGAGGCGCTGCGTCCCGGAGGCCTGCTCGTCTTCGAGACCCGTGATCCGGCTTGCAGGGCATGGGAGGAGTGGAACCCCTCCATGTCCTATGGCGTCACCGAGATCGAGGGCGTAGGTGCCGTCGAGAGCTGGTACGAGGTGACCGACGTGAGCGGCCCGCTGGTGAGCTTCCGCGCGACCTGCGTCTTCGCGGTCGACGGGGAGGTGCTCACATCCGATTCGACCCTGCGCTTCCGAGAGCGCGACGAGGTCGAGGAGGCACTTGTCGCGCACGGGTACGTCGTCGACGACGTCCGGGACGCGCCAGACCGACCCGGACGGGAGTTCGTCTTCCTGGCTCGGCGTCCGCAGTGAGGCGCTACTGGGGAAGCCAGCCGTCGCGGTAGGCCGTGGGCTCGCGGGGCGGTAGGGAGCCGTAGGCGACGTCGCCGTCCGTCGTGTCCTCCTCGACGCTCGCGCCGTGGCGCTTCGCGACCTCGTCGGCGGCGAAGCCGAGAGAGTCGGGCTGACCGTCGTGCTCGCGAGCGCCCACCGAGATCACGAGGCAAGGACCGTGGCCCGCCCCGGCGATCACGTGCTTCGTGCCGGGCGGGCAGTGCACGAAGTCCCACGCGCGAAGCTGCCGCTCCTCGCCCTCGACGACCAGGACCGCTTCGCCCGAGACGACGAGGAAGTCCTCCTGATCGGCCTCCCGGTGGTACATGGACATCGGTTCGCCCGGCATGAGCACGAACGGGTTGACGCCGAGTTGGTCGGCCTCGCGGCGCCAGCCTTCGAAGTCGTCGGAGACGACGCAGACGGCGCCGCGGCCTGCGGCGTGGCGCCACTCGGCATCGCGCATGTTGAGGACGTACCAGCCCCCGCCTGTCGGGACGAGCCCGTGCTCGGTCTTCTCCAGCTTCGCCTCGGAACCCATGACCCCAAGTCTCTCAGCCCGGCAGGTACCGATCGCGCAGGGCTGCGGTCGTCTTCACCGGGAGCGCTTCGGCGTCGAGGAGCTCCTCGAAGGTCGTGGACGAAAAGGTCGACTGGTCGACGAGCAGCCCTCGATAGCGGTCGCACGCTTCGGCGAAGTCCGAGTTGCCGGCGGGGTAGACGACCACGTAGCGGCCCCGAGTCCACGTGCCGCTCGGGTGCTGGAGCATCGAGAGGAGCAACAGATGCTCGAGCCACATCACGCAGAGCTCCGACCTCCCCTTGACCGCGTCGATCGCCCCCGGCGCGAAGGCGCCCGACCGCTCGGCCACCGCCAGCGTCCGCCACAGGTTGCTCGGCTTCGGGGTCTCGGGCTTCGTCCACTCGTGGTACCTGATGCCGACGCCGAAGATCGCATTCGCTCCGTCGCCGAGATCGAGCACGAACGCCGCATCGAACGCGCGGAGGCTGTTCAGGTAGTCGGGATCGAAGCGGCCGGGGGAGTGGGCGAAGCGAACGTCGGCGACCGTGCCCGGCGCGTCCGGCCACCAGGCGTGGACGGCTCGGTCGGCCAGCGCGATGTCAGCGGCCAGGTCGCCGAAGAGGTTGAAAGCGAGCGTCGGCGACCACAGGAGGTCCGCCCACAGGCGCTGGTGATCGAAGCTCTGGCGCGGCTCGGTGAACGAGCTGCGGTCCCGCGCCGCGTCGAGCGCACCCGCGGTGAGGAAGTTCGCGCCGGTCTCCTTCGCGTACTCGAGCGGGAGACGGCTTCCGACGGGGCGGGACGGCTTCCCTTCTCGTGGGACGATCGGTTGCGAGCCGATCGGGTAGCCCTTCGCCTCGCGCCACAGCGCCTGGTGGTAGCGCAGCCGCCGACGGAACTCGGTCATTGCCGGTTGTCGAGGCACGTGGTCGTCGGCTTGCCAGCAGTGGACGGCCTCGAGCTCTTGCTGTGTGGGCGGCGCGTCGACGTCGTCCATGCCTCTAGCATGACGCCGTGCGCGAGGTGCAGGCAGGCGTGTGGCACTGGGAGGCACCGCACCCGGAATTGGAGTCGGGAGAGGAGTGGCTCAAGGTGGTGTCGTCCTACGCGATCGGCGACGGCGACCGCCTGCTGCTGTTCGACCCGCTGGCCGTGCCGAGCGAGATCGAGGAGCTCGCGGCCGGCCGCGAGACGGCGATCGTGCTGACCTGCCCCTGGCACCGGCGCGACGCCCTCGGCCTGGCGGCCCGGCTGGGCGCCCCGCTCTACGTGCCGCCACCGGACGAGGGTGACCCGGAGCCGGTGGACGGGCAGGTGTTCGGTGCCGGCGACCGGCTGCCGGTCGGGGTCGAGGCGTTCCCGGGGATGGAGCCGAACGACCTCATGCTCTGGGTCGAGAGCAGCCGGGCGCTTGTCGCCGGCGACACGCTCGTCGACCGCGGAAACGGCCTCGAGTTCAGGGCCGACTGGGCTGAACAGGGACCCGCGATCGCCGAGCGGGGCGTGCCGCCCCAGCAGATTCTCAAGGGGTTGCGTCCGCTGCTCGAGCTGCCGGTCGAGCTCGTGCTCGCGACGCACGGCGGGCCCACCGACCGAGCTGCCCTGGAGCGCGCGCTCGCCTGACGCCGAGCCTCCGTCACCGCTCGCGAGCGTGGTCAGGCGTGCGTGATGTCCACGACGCAGAAGCGGTTGCCTTCGCGGTCGGAGAGGATGACGTAGTCCGCGTCCGGCGGTCGTTTGTCCCAGTGCACTTCGGTCGCGCCCAGTGCCTTCAGCCGCTCCACTTCGCCGGCCTGGTCCTCCGTGTACAGATCGAGGTGAAGGCGCGGCGGCACTTGCACCTTCGAGGGAACCTGGTCGAGCGCCAGGTTCGGCCCGACACCGTCCCTCGGCCGGAGCAACACGAAGTCGTCACTCGACACGTCGCTCCGGACATAGCCGAGAGCCGCCTCCCAGAACTCGACCTGACGCTGAAGATCGTCGACGCGCAGAACAACCGAGCCGATACGGAGCACCGAAGCGACTCTATCGCCGGGCGAGGGCAGGGTACTTGTGTGGCGGGGTCTAGTCTTGCCGCGTTGGGCACGGAAGCTCGATCGCCCGTGCTCGGTTCTGAGAGTTGGAGCACTTTGCGAAAGGGGACGTCATGGCGTACGAGGAGCTGAAGGAGCGGCAGAGCGTGATGTGGGGCACAGGGCCGTACCAGCGGATCACCGAGACGCTGACCGACATCCATGAGCGCGTCATCGAGTCGTTGGCGCCCGCGCCAGGCGACCGCTGGCTCGATCTCGCGTGCGGGACGGGCGCGGTCTCCGAGCGAGCTGCCGCCGCCGGCGCGGAGGTGACCGGGCTCGACCTCGCGCCCGCTCTCATCGAGACGGCGAAGGAGCGGGCGGCGGAGCTCGGCCTCGGGATCGAGTACGTCGTCGGCGACGCGGAGCGGCTCGAGCTCCCCGACGCGAGCTTCGACAAGGTCTCCTCGACGTTCGGGATCATGTTCACGCCCGATCACGAGGCGACCGCGGGTGAGCTCGCACGGGTCACGCAGCCGGGCGGGCGGATCGCGCTCGCCAACTGGACTCCCGCGGGCGGCCTCGGGCAGATGTTCAAGGTGATGGCGCCGTACCAGCCGGCCCCGCCGCCGAGCAGCCCGTTCGACTGGGGTGACGAGAACCGAGTCCGCGAGTTGCTCGGCGACTCGTTCGAGCTCGACATCGAGGAACACGTCTCCACGCTGAAGGTCCCCTCGGGGGAGGACTACTGGGATCTCTTCTCGACGAGCTACGGCCCGACGAAGGTGCTCGCCGACTCCCTCGGCGACCGTCGAGAGGACTTGCACCGCGACTGGGTCGACTTCTTCGAGACGAACTACCGATCGGGCGACGAGGTCGCCCACACGCGGGAGTACCTCCTCGTGCTCGGGACGCGCCGCTGACCCTAGGGGTTACTTCACGGTGAGCGGCACGGCCGCGATCTGCCCTCGGATCTCGCCGGCCGGGTTCTGGCCTGTGTGCACGTTCACGTAGGCGCGACCGGCTTCGAGTGCCGCGACGACATTGGGTCGTAGCGCCACGTTCTGTCTCCGGACGCCGTTCCTGCACGGGCCGCACAGCGCGACGACGACCGGTCCCGACCGTCCGCGCGCGCCGACGTGGATGTGCGCAGCGGCGGCCGGACCCGACAGACGTGCGAAGGTGAGCCGCCAGCTCAGCCGCACGTTCTTCCCGGATTTCGTGACGGTTGCCGTGAAGGCACCGCTGGCACGGCGAACGTTGCCGGTCGGCTTCGGAACCTCCTGGCGGGAGGTCAGCTTCGTGGTGGTGACGGCGGTGACGCCGATCTGGCCGCGGATCTCGCCGGCCTGGTTCGCACCGGTGTGGACGTTCACGTACGCGCCGCCGTTCTGCAGGGCGGCGAGCGTCGCCGCATCGATAGTTCCCGGTTCCGCTCGCCGGGCTCGAGCACGGTCCGCACAACGCCAACGCGACCGGGCCAGGCTGGCCGGTCCGCGCGGTGTGGATGTGAGCCTGCCCAGCAGCCCCGGTCAGCCCGCTGAACGTCATCGACCACTGCACCGTTGCGCCGGTGCCGGACTTTCTGACCGTCGCGGTGAAGGTCCCGCGCGCTGCGGCGACGTTGCCTCCCGGCGCGGGCACCTCCTGTGCTGCGTTCATCAGCGTGCTCACTCTGATCGACGTGGCCTCCGGGCGGGCAATCGCGGCTCCGGCGACGATCAGCGCGAGGGCAAAGACTGTGGCACTACCTGTCACTACGGCGGGCTTCTTCACGGGATCCTCCCTCTTGAGGTCTGCACGGTCCTACGGCCCAGCCGAAGCAGTCGGTTTTCCTACGCAAGCAGCGGCCGGACCTCCTCGGCGAAGCGCCGAACACGATCCTCGAGGCCGGGAGCGTCGTACTCGAGATTCACGACGAACCCGTCGCAGCCTGCCTCGACGTACTCGTTCAGGCGCTCGGTGACCCAATCCGGCGGACCGGCGACCGCGTGGCGGCCCCGCTCGTCCGTCCCTCGCTTCGGCTCGTCCTGGAGGGAGACCCCGATCCGCAGAATCACCCGGCTGTCGGATCGACGCTCGCGCAGCTCCCCGGCCATGGACTGCAGCTTCTCGGGCGGTAACGCGACCGGATGCCAGACGCCGGTCAGCGCCGCCCGCCGCAGAGTCGCACGCGAGACGCCGGCGACCCAGAGCTCCGGTCCACCCGCTCGTGCGAGCTCCGGCGCGAGCCAGCCCTCTCCGGAGTCGAGGCGGACAGGCCCCGGCATCTGCTCGAACGCCGAGGCAGCGGCCGCCAGCCAATCGTTCAACATTCGGCCACGCCGCTCGAAGTCGGCGCCCAGGAGCTCGAACTCGCCCTCCATCCAGCCCGCGGCGACCGCCACGACGATCCGGCCACCGGAGAGGAAGTCGAGGGACGTCAGCTGCTTCAGCGCGACGAGCGGGTTGCGCTGCGGGACGACGAGGGCGGAGACGCCGAGCTGGAGGCGGGTCGTGCGGCCCGCGAGGAAGCCGAGCGTGACGAGCGCCTCCGAGATCCTCCCGTAGATGTGCGCGTGCTCGGGCGGGACGATCACGTGGTCGGTCACCCAGCCCGAGTCGAAGCCCGCGTCCTCCGCGGCGACGGCGACCCCGGCGAGGCGCTCCGCGTCGAGCGCTTCGCCGTAGTTCGGCAGGATCAGGCCGACGTGGAGCGGCGCCACGCGCCAACGCTACCGCTCGTCCGCGGCGTCGCGTTGCGCCGGCGCAGCTTGACGAGCGGACGGCGAAGGCGGCACCCTTGGACGAGTCGCCGTGCTTCGGATCCTCGCCTTGCCGCTCGCGGTCGTCGCGCTCCAGCAGTACGAGTCGTCGATCCGACCGCTCCCCGGCCCGCTGAAGGCCAGTCTTGTCGACACCAACTCGTGGCGTGCCGGTTGCCCCGTTTCGCCTTCCGGCCTCCGGCTCCTCACCGTGACGACGTGGGGCTGGGACGGCCGCCCGAGCACGGGTCAGCTCGTCGTGCACGAGGCCGCGGCCGCGCCGCTCGCGAAGGTATTCCGGAGGCTGTACCAGCTGAAGTTCCCGATCCGGCACATGCGTCTCGGCCACATGTACGGCCCGAAGCGGGCGTACCCGCGGGACGGTGACGTCACCGGCTCGTTCAGGTGCCGCCAGTCCGTTCCGTCGCCGTGCGTCGGCGGGTCTGCCAGCGGGCGGTGGTCGAACCACGCCTACGGCCTCGCGATCGACCTCAATCCCGTCGAGAACCCGTACGTCGGCTGCGGCATGTCGCGCGACGCGCGGGCCAGGCAGTACATGGACCGCTCCCGCCTGCGCAAGGGCATGGTGACGCCGGCGGTCGTGCGCGCGTTCCGTTCGATCGGCTGGGGCTGGGGCGGCGAGTGGTCGGGCGAGACGAAGGACTACATGCACTTCTCGCACAACGGGCGCTAGGCAAGAGTGACGAGCGGGATCGGGCTGAAGCCTTAACCCGAGCCGGGAACTAGACCTTCACAGTTCGGCGCGTAGCATTGCGCAGGTGGAGTTCCACGTGCTCGGCTCGCTCGAGGTCGTGAGCGAGGACGGTCTGCTCGAGCTACCCGGCGCCAAGGAACGAGCGGTGCTCGCGTACCTGCTCGCGAATCTCGGGCGCTCGGTCTCGGCTGACGAGATCGTGGACGCGGTGTGGGGCGACCAGACCCCCGCATCTGCGGCGCGCTCTCTGCACGTGCGCATCTCGCACCTGCGCCGAGCGCTCGAGCCCGAGCGAGCCGCCACGTCCACGTCGATCATCACACGCGACGGCGCCGGTTACCGGCTTCTCATAGACGATGCCGACGTCGACGCGGGGCGGTTCGCGCGGCTGGTCGCCGCCGCGCGCGACGCCGGCCCGCGCGAGTCGCTGGCGCAGGCGAGCCAAGCTCTTGCGCTCGTCCGCGGCGAACCGTTCGGGGAGTTCCTCTACCTCGACTTCGCGCAGGCCGAGATCCGCCGTCTCAAGGAGCTCGAGCTCCAGGCGCAGGAGCTCCGCGGCGCGGCGCTCCTCGCGCTCGGGCGCGAGGACGAGGCGCTCCCCGAGCTCGAGCGGCTCGTCGAGCAGAACCCGCTGCGCGAGCCGCTCGCGCGCAACCTCATGCTCGCCCTCTATCGAAGCGGCCGCCAGGAGGACGCGCTCGCCTCCTTCCGACAGCTGTCAGAGAGGCTCAGAGCGCTCGGGCTGGAGCCCGACGAGGACTCGCGCCGGCTCGAGCGGCAGATGCTCCAGCGCGCGCCGGGGCTCGCGCGCGTCGAGCCGCTGCGGACGAACATCGGCGCTCGGCTCACGAGCTTCGTCGGCCGCGAGGCGGATCGCGCGGATCTGGTCGCACGCCTGTCCGAGCACCGGCTGGTCACGCTCACAGGCCCGGGTGGAGTGGGGAAAACGAGCCTGGCGGCAGAGGTCGCGCGGACGCTCACGCAGGAGTACGCGGACGGTGTGTGGATGGTCGAGCTCGCTGCGCAGCGGGAGCCCGCACGCGTGGCGGAGGTCGTCGTGGAAGCCCTCGGCATGCGGACGTCGGAGCTCGAGGGCCATGCGGTCTCGCCACTCGTCTTCCTCCAGAGCCACCTCCGACGCCGAGAGCTGCTTCTCGTCCTCGACAACTGCGAGCACCTCGCGGCAGCAGCCGGCGAGCTCGCTCTCTCGCTCCTCGCGGCGTGCCCCGGGGTCCGGGTACTCGCGACGAGCCGCGAGCGCCTCGCGGTCCCCGGCGAGGCCGTGTTCGAACTCGCGCCGCTCGGCCTGCCCGGACGCGCGGCCGCGGCCGACGAGCTCGGCGAGTCGGCCGCGGTCAGGCTCTTCGTCGAGCGCGCGCAGGCGGTGCAGGGCGATCTCGAGCTGGATGCCAACGCGCTGCGCGCGATCGGCGAGATCTGCCGCCGCCTCGACGGACTGCCGCTTGCGCTCGAGCTTGCCGCCGCCCGGACGCGGACGCTGTCGCTCGAGGAGATCGCCGCGCGTCTCGCCGACCGCTTCGCGCTGCTCGGCCGCGGGCCGGAGCGGCTCTCGGAGCGACAGCGCACGCTCGCGGGCGTCGTCGAGTGGAGCTACCAGTTGCTGGACGAGCGCGAGCAGTCGCTCTTCCGGCGGATATCGGTCTTCCCGTCGTCGTTCGGGTTGGGGGCGGCCGAGGAGGTCTGCGCGGGCGGCGACATCGACGCGGCCGAGGTTGCCGATCTCCTCGCGTCGCTCGTCGACCGCTCGGTCGTCGCTACAACGGGCGGCGGCCAGGACCGATTCCGCCTCCTCGAGACGCTTCGCGAGTTCGGGCGCGCGCAGACGGAGGCGCTGGACGAGCGCGTGGACGTCGCGCGCCGGCACGCCGTCTGGGCCGCTCGGATCGCCGAGGAAGGCCACGCCCGGGTGTGGACCGACGGCCTCGAGGCCGGGACGCGCTCGTTCGTGCCGAGACGCGCGGACTTCGAAGCCGGCGCCGACCTCGCCTTCGAGGTGCGCGACGCCGATCTCGCGCTGGCGCTCGCCTCCGCGCTCGGGACGCTCGGCTTCCTCTTCACCTGCGGCGCGGACGATCGCGCCCGGGTCGAAGCCGCGCTCGCGCTCCCAGGAGGAGCCCTCGAGCGCCGACTGCGCTGCATGCGTGCGCTGGCCGTCCTTCTGATCAGGGAGGGGCGGCCGGCCGAGGCGATCGAGGTCGGCGTGACCGGGCTCGCGCTTGCCGAGCAGGCCTCGGACGAGGCCGAGACCGCCCGCATGCGCACGGTGATCTTCCAGGCCCGGCTCGCCGCGGGCGACCCCAGCATCGAGCCCGAGGAGCTGGCGCCGGTCGAGGAGTACGCCATTCGAAACGGCGAGCGCTGGTACGAGGGGATGCTGCACCACTACCGCGGGGTCGCAGCGTTCACGGCCGGCGATGTCCACGAGGCGCGGCGGCGCGCGGAGCGGGCGCTCGACGCGTTCGCGGCGAGCGGCGACCTGTGGGGAATCGTGAACGCGAGTGACATCCTCGCGCACTCGCTCGCGGCCGTCGGGGATTACGAGGGTGCGATGCAGGTCTACGAGCGCGCGCTTGCGGCTGGGGTTCGCGATCTCCAGGAGGAGACCGTGCCGCTCCTCTACCACTACGGGCTCTCTCGCCTGCGCGCCGGCGACGCCGAGGCGGCGACACGGCTCTTCACGGAGTGCGACCGGCTGGCGGAGCGCGGGTCGCCGTTCATGCGCTGGCACGCCGCGATGGGCGGCGCGCAGCTGGCGCGTCGTAGGGACGATGCCGCGGACGCGACCGAGCGCTTCGACGCCGCGCTCGCGCTTGTCCGTGAGGCGGTCGGTGACGGCCTCGACAACCGCACCGTCCGTGTCGCGATGGTCGTCACGCTGCGCGAGCTCGGGCATCTCGCGGAGGAACGGGGCGAGGTCGACGTCGCCCGCGCGTTCCAGGAGGAGAGTCTGGACTGGGCGCGGCGGGTGGGGGAGCCGAGGCTGGTCGCGAGAACGCTCGAGGGAGTTGCCGGCGCTCTCTCGCTCGGAGACAGAGCAGACGAGGCCGCAAGGCTGCTCGGGCTGGCCGAGGCGACCAGGGCCGGCGTGAAGGTCGAGCTCCCGGAAGCGGAGAGCGCCGACCTCGTGCGCGTTGCCGCCCGTCTGCGCGACCTGCTCGGCGATGAGCGCTTCGAGGCCGAGGTCGCTCAGGGCCGCGGGGAGTACGTCCCGGCGGGCGACTCGCCTGCGGTAACGCCCCGGTAACAGCCCCGTAGCCGTTCGGCGCGACCCTCCGTCGCACATTCGCGACACGGAGGTGAGATCGATGAACCAGTACACGTTGAGGACCTGGCTGGTGCTCGCCGCGGCCGCCCTGCTGCCCGTAGTCTTGGCGGTGGACGCGGCCGCATCGTCCAAGGCCGAAGTCGAGGCCAAGATCAAGCGCGGGACCCTGGAAGTCGAGGGGACGAAGGCGGGAGAGGAGATCGTGCTCCGTCTTCGCATGGGCGATCCGACGATTCTCGAGATCGTGACGCCGAGCGGCGTCCTTGCATTTCCGCGCGACCAGTTCACGAAGATCGACGTCGAGGCCGGGAAAGGCGACGACCTGATCCGGATCGACCAGGCGAACGGAGTGTTCACGGACACCGAAGCGACGACTCTCGACGGCGAGGGCGACGAGGACGACTTGCGGGGCGGCTCCGGGCCTGAGACGCTGAAGGGCGGCTCCGGGGACGACGCGGCGGACGGGAACCAGGGCGCGGACATCGGGCTCCTCGGTCGCGGCAACGACAGCTTCACCTGGGATCCGGGTGACGGCAGCGACGTCGTCGAGGGCTCTCGCGGAGACGACACGCTCGTCTTCAACGGCGCCGGCGGGGCGGAGAACTTCGACGTCTCCGCGAACGGCGAGCGCCTCCGCTTCTTCCGGAACCTCGGCAACATCGTCATGGACGTCGACGACACCGAGCGCGTCGACCTGCGTGCTCTCGGCGGCGCCGACAACACCGTCATGAACGACGTCTCGAGGACCGACCTCGAGGAGCTCGACATCGACCTCGCGTCCGCGATCGGCGGCACCGCGGGCGATCTGGCCGCCGACACGGTCACGCTCTTCGGTAACGACGGCGGCTGGTCAGACGACGACGACAGGCGGGGCACGGACGACGAGGTCAGGATCGTCGGAGCCGACGGAAGCGTGTCGGTGGACGGCCTTTCGGCCTTCGTCCGGATCGCGCACGCCGAGCCCGCGCTCGACCTGCTCGACGTGAGGACGCTCGGCGGCGACGACGAGGTCGACGCCAGCGCTCTCGCAGCGTCGGGGATCAAGCTCGCGCTCGACGGCGGCGAGGGCGACGACGACCTGCGCGGAGGCGCAGGGAACGACGCCCTGGCGGGCAGCTTCGGCGACGACGACGTCGACGGGAACCAGGGCGCGGACTCCGCTTCCCTGGGCTTGGACGACGACAGCTTCACCTGGGATCCGGGTGACGGCAGCGACGTCGTCGAGGGCGGGAACGGAAGCGACCGGATGATCTTCAACGGCTCGAGCGGCAACGAGATCTTCACCGCCAACGCTGTCGGAGGCCGGGTCGAGTTCCTGCGGAACCTCGGCAACATCGACATGGACCTGAACGACGTCGAGCGCATCGACCTGAACGCGCTCGGCGGCACCGACCAGACGAACGTGAACGACCTCTCGGGCACCGATCTCGAGGACGTGAACGTCGACCTCGCCGGTGTCATCGGAGGTCACATGCCGGACGGCGCCGCGGACACCGTGACCGTGAACGCCACGGCCGGCGTCGACGCCGTCGACATCCAGGCCGTGCAGCGCACGACGCGGCTCAGCGGGCTCGCGGCCACCGTGCGGATCGCGAACGCGGATCCAGCGCTCGACGAGCTCGTCCTGAACACGCTCGCCGGGCTCGACCAGGTGACCGTGGGGGCGGGGGTGGCGGCGCTCATCGGGGTGACGGTCAACGACTGACCCCGAACGCCGTCCAGCCGCGCAGACCGGGGCCCGTGAGGGCCCCGGTCTCGTGCACCGGTTCCTTCCGCCGTAACCGGGCGGTAACGGCCCCGTAGGCGCCGCGGGCGAACGTCTCTCACCTCGAACGAGAGAAAGCAACCGCAAGGAGGGATCGCATGGCACGCCTCTTCCTACCCGTCTCAGCTCTTGCGATCGTGGCGATCTCCATCGTGCTCGTCGCGACTGCGTCGGCAGGGACGAAGAACGTCACCGGCACGGTCGGGCCTGGCTTCACGATCAGCCTGAAGCAGAACGGCAAGAAAGTCACGACGCTCAAGCCCGGCGCGTACCGCTTCACGATCAGCGACAAGTCGTCCGCGCACGACTTCCATCTCACCGGCCCCGGCGTCAAGAAGGTCATCACGGGCGTGGGCTACACCGGGACGAAGTCCGTAGTCGTCTCGCTGAAGAAGGGCACCTACCGGTTCGTCTGCGACCCGCACGCTTCGTTCATGCGGGGCAGCTTCCGGGTCGCCTGACCTTCGCCAGTTCGGGGCGGTCCGCGCGCGTCGCGGCCGCCCCACCGGCTCACAGCTACCGTCGCGGCGTGAGCCCGTGGGTCGTGGTGCGCGTCGCGCTCGTCGTCTTCGTCCTTGCCTGGATCCTCGGTCCGAGCGAGCTCCGGTCGCTCGTCCCGCTCGTTCTCGTGTTCCTCGTCGCACTCGCCCTGGAGATCCAGTTCCTCGTCGGCGCGCTGCGCGCCGGCCCCGCCCGGCGGCCGGACCGAACACCGCAGGAGATCGACCGCGACCGGTTCGGCTTCGAGCGCGAGCCCGACGAGCTCGTCGTCGTGGGGGAAGGCGGGGAGGAGGTCTGGCTCGCGGTCTCCGAGGGATCCGACGAGCCGGAAGTAGACGACGAAGCCGACGTCGAGGAGCCGGAGCCGCACCGGTCCGCCGCACCCGTCCGCCGCTTTTTCGTCGGCCTCGGCGTCATCGCAGCGCTCGTCGCGACGATCTGGCTCGTCGAGAGTCGGACGGGCTGGGACTCGCTCGACCGGGAGACGAGGATCGAGGCGACGGACCGCTTCGCGGACGAGGCCTCGGCGATCGCCGGGAAGCCAGTGACGATCTTCTGCGACGAGTCTCACGACTTCGTCGGCGCGGTACAGCACACGGACGGCGTCGCGATCGTCGGAGGCGACCACGCGTACCTGACGCCGGAGCGCTGTCTGGACCTCTACCGCGTCGCGTTCGAGGGCGAGGTGACCGGGAGCCGCACCGGCCGGGCGATCGCCGTGCTTGCCCACGAGGCCTGGCATCTACACGGGGAGAGCGACGAGGCGACGACCGAGTGCTACGCGCTCCAGTCCGGAGTCGAGCTGGGACACAGGCTCGGGCTCTCGGAGGACCGTGCGCGGCAGCTCATGCGCCAGCAGCTCACCGAGAACGCGTTGCGCGGTGCCGGCAGCTTCGAGTACCGCGTTCCGCCCGAATGTCGCGACGGCGGCCGCCTCGACCTCGACCCGGGCGAGTCGAGCTTTCCGTGACGTTCACTCGGCGGGCGGCGGAGTCGCCGTCTCCACGAGCAGGTCGTCGATCAAGTCCTCGGCCTCCTTCGCGACCGTGACGTGGATCGCACCCGGCTCGCGGATCCAGGCGATCAGGTTGCGGGCGGTCAGGTCGTCGAGGACGAACTGGAACGCCTGCGCTTGGTCGCCCGACTGGTAGCGACGGCGGATGTCGAACGCGTACCCCGTCGTGTGCAGCGAGTAGTCGTGCGCCGCCTCGGGGTTCCCGCGGCGCAGGAGCTCCTGATACTCGTCGTCGCGGACTGCACTCGTCACGCGAAGCGGCCGGGTCGCGCCACTGATCTCCTGCACGCGACGGCCGATGTAGGTGAGGACGGCGAGCGCCTCCGCGCGAAGGCCGTGGTAGAGGGTCTCCGGCCGGTCGAGCCGCGATGCGAGCTCCGCGAGCATCGGGTCGTGTGCGAAACCGAGCGCGGGGTCGTCGGGAACGGGGTGGAGCGAGACCTCGGCCCACTCGCGGCGCAGGGCGGCGCCGTCGGCGATCCGCTCCGTCTCGGCCGGCGGGTGAAGCACTTCCTCGTGGCTCGACTTCGCGCGGTACAGGCGGCTGAGCGCCTCGAGCTGCTCGGGGTCGTCGCGATAGAGCCGCATGATCTCGCGGGCTGCGAGGACACGCCAGTAGTAGGTCGGCGAGTCGTCGCCGAGGTCGGCGAGCAGGCCGTGCGCGAGGCTGAACCGGTCGGGGCTGGTATCGAAGAAGAGCTTCGGCCACGAGAGCTCCTCCTCCTCGACGAGGTCGGGCACATAGCGGTCGGGGGTGGCGCCGGTGTACGCGTGGATCACGTTCGTCAGGTTCCCGATGCCCATGTGGTACGAGACGACGGCCAGGTCCTCACGGCCCAGCCGCTCCATCGCCGTCCGCAGGTAGCGCACGGTGCCCGCGAGCGCGCGGCGCGGGGCGAAGCGGTGGTCGATCGCGCGTCGCTCGGCGCGTAGCCGTCTGGCCAAGGCGAGGTCCTCGCCCTCGAGGGCGCGCTCGATCTGCACGGTCAACCGGCGGCTCGCCTCGAGATCGACCTTCATGCCGAGGAAGTTGCGGCCGGTCTCGGCGAGGATCTGGGTCAGGCCGGAGGCGGCGATCGGGTCGTCGCCGGCGATGACCTCGGGGCGTCCTCCGCTCTCGAGGAACACCATCGCCTCGATGAGGTCGGCGTCGAACTCGGTGCCCTCGACGGCCGCTTCGATCATCGGTCGGAACGAGTCGGTGCGGCGTGCGGCCGCGACGACACCGCCCGGGCTGCGCGTGTACAGCGGGTGGCTAAGCCCGAGCGCGGCGGCATGCGAGAGGTCCTCCGCCTGCGCGTCATCGTAGGCAAGCAGATCGCTGACGCTCGTCGTCTCGCGCGGGACGAGGGTCGGCTGGCGGACATCCTCGCGGACCGTCAGCCACGCGACGATCGCGACCGCGGCAACGGCCGCGGCGAACGCCACGGTCGCGACGAGGCGCCGAAGCCTGATCGCTCTTCGCTGACGGCGCTCAACCCTGCGATCGGCGGACGTGTCGATCCCGGAATGCTCGCATGCGCGCCCGAAGGCCCGCGTGCTACGGCCAGCGCGTCGGTCGCGGCTCGAGGCGGTCGAGTGCCTGCCAGTCGTCGCGCGCAGGCGCGAAGACGTCGATGACGACTGCTCCGTCCTCGCCGACGTGGACCTCGTGCGGCACGCTCGCCGGAATACGCCAGGTGCCGCCCGGCGCGAGCTCGCGTGTCTCATTCGCGACGCGGAAGCTGACCGAGCCGGTCACGACCATCCCGAGCTGCTCGTTCGGGTGACTGTGCTCCGCGACGACCGCGCCTGGGTCGAGCTCGACCACGGCCACGGAGCACCGCTCGCCCTCGAGCGTGCGGGCGAGGACGCCGTCCCAGATCCCGAGCGGGCCGATGTCGGCGAGGTCGCCGAACGCGCTCATGCGTCGAAGCCTAGTCCCCCGCGGCGAGCGAGATCTCCGCCGGAAGCTCGTCGGGCCGGTCTTCCGGCTCGAGCTCGTGCCTCACTCGGGCGTCGAAGTACACATACGAGGTTATGAGCGCGACGAACGGCATCGCGAGCGCGTAGACGATTCCCGCGACGACGTTCAACAGGGCGAGCGGTGCGTCGGTAGCGAAGATCAGGAGTGCGCCGATGAGCGGGCCCGCACCGAGCGCGAGCAGCGCGCCCGCGCCCACGAGCGACGCGACGCGGATCCAGCGCCTCCGGACGAGCTCTCCGCTGCGGCGGAGAGACGCGACCGCGCGGCGCTCTTCGACCTCGACCACCTGCGCGAGCAGCGACCAGCGGATGGCGAGCCAGACGGCGACCGGCGCCAGGATCGTCGTGGCGCTCAGCAGCGCCCAGACGCCGACAGCGATGCCGAGCCCGCCGAGGAGGGGGCGGAGCGGGAGCGCGAGCCGGTACGCGTGGACCGGGCCGATCGGCCGACCCGCGTCGACCTCCACGAGCGCGCGTGCGGTCGCCGCCTGAACGAGCACGAGACCGAGCAGCGCAAGTGTCGTCCCGATCGTGATCGTCACGACCGCAAGCCAGCCCGCGCCTTCGCCGGTGACGTCGACTCCGGCCCAGCCCAGACTGCCGAAGAGAGCCGCCTGTATGAACGTGATCACGATGCTGAGCGGGATGAGGATCAGGCCGATCCCGAGGAACAGTGTGGGTCGCCCGACGTACATGCGCCCCGCCGCGGTGAGGATCTGGCCCCACTTCCTGCGGTGCGCCACGCGAAGCGGAGGCGCCGGATGCCAGGTCGTCCGCGTGATCGCGAAGATCGCGAGCGCAAGCAACACCGCGAGCACGAAGACGGTGGCGCCGGGGCTGCGGAGGAGCGAGATGAGCGCCTTCGAGCCCTTCTCGACGGCCGTGCAGAAGAAGTCGGTTGCGCCCGTGCCGAAGATCCCGCTCGTCGGCACGGCGTAGCTCCGGTCGTGCCACCCCTCCGACCAGGCGATCGGCTCGGTCCACTGCCGCTTGAGGTTCGGCCCGGTCGGCCCGTTGAAGAACGCCGGCTGGAGCTCGCCCCAGCGGCCCTCGAACTGGATCCACGGGAAGGCCGCTGCGGCGGCTGCTGGGTCGCTCGGGATCGTCTTCACGACCGGCTGCAGTTCGACGTGCGGGCCGCGCGTGTCGTCACACCCGACGCCGGCCTCTGCGGAGCTCCCGAGGTAGAGGGCCTCCGTGTACTTGTTCGCATGCGAGCCGGCCGCCGGGTACACGACCGGGTGCGTCTCGTCCACGATCTCGAGCTTGTCGTCGCCCCAGTCGGCGCGCTCGGCGCCCTCGTGCGAGCTGTAGCCGACGGCGACAGGATCCTCCTCGAGCGCCTCGGCTGCATCGGAGGCGTCGAAGACGAGCTGGATCATCTCCCAGTCGCCCTCGTGCAGGTTGTTGAACTGGTTGAAGACGTAGAAGAGCCAGTACTGGAGCGCGAGCTGCCCGGGGTGGCCGGGGTCGGTCACGACGTGCGCGTAGACGGCCGGCTCGCGTCCCGCCCCGATCCGGCGGACCCAGCGCTCGTAGTCGCACTTCGGCTCCAGCGCGTTGCCCGGGAAGTCGAGGTGGTACTCGAAGCGGTTCGCGAGATCGGTCGCGCTCGGTGCGATCTCGACGAGGTCGGCAGTGGTCCACGGCCCGCGCAGCGCGACCGTCGGCTCGTCGAAGACGATGTCGACGTCGACCGGCCCGTACCGCTCGCCGTACTCGCACTCGCGCGGCTGCTCGACGACGCGCACGACCGGCGCGTACTTCTCGGCGAGCGCGGTCTCGTCCGCGAGCTGGGCTGCGGCGGCCGGCGCCAGCGCGAGCGCGCCCGCACCGAGCAGGGTCAGGAGGACCAGGCGCCTCATGTCTCAGGCGTTCGACGCTGAGGCGTCCGTTCCCGTTCTGGCGCACAACCTCACACGGGGTGTAAGGCTTCCCTTACAGATCGGGTACCGTAGGTTCGTGACTGTCGTGAGCGAGAACCCGAGCGCCCGAGTGGAACGGCGTGCGTTCTGCGCGGCCGTCTCGAGCGCGAGCGAGGAGCCGCTCGCTGCGACGGCCAGCCGCATCGACCACTGGCTCCTGGTCGAGTACCGCGGAGCTTGGGCGCGGGACGTTCTCGGCGATTGCCTGTTCACCCCGGAGCTGAAGGAGCATCTGCGCGCGACAGCTCGCGGCCCTCGAGCGCTCGCGCCTCCTGTTCGTCAAGAAGCCCGAGCTTCGCTCGCAGACCGGTCGCCGGGTGTTCTTCGGCACGTCGAAGCCCGGACAGGAGCGGTTCTTCGAGCTGGAGGTCGAGCACCAGAACGATCTCGTCGGATTCGACTTCGCTTCCGCCCTCGGAGCGGGCGGTGGGTCGGCGCGCCCGGTCGAGGGGCCGCTCTACGTCGTCTGCACGCACGGCAAGCGGGATCGGTGCTGCGCGAAACAGGGTCGTCCGCTCTACGACGCGCTACGAGGCGAGACAGAGACCGATCGCGTCTGGCAGTCGACGCACGTGGGCGGCGACCGCTTCGCCGGGAACGTCGTGGTGCTCCCGCACGGCCTCTACTACGGGCGCGTCGGCCCGGTCGACGCGGGCACGCTGCTCGCGGCGCACGCGGCGGGCGATGTCGACCTCGACTGCTATCGCGGGCGCAGCGCCTGGTCGTTCCCGGTGCAGGCGGCGGAGCGGGCGATCCGGGAGTCGGAGGGGCTCCTGGGGATCGGCGATCTTGCCTTTCTCGGCTCCAGGTCGCAGGGGGACGGCGAGTGGCGCGTCCGTTTCCGGACGCCGGACGAGGCGGTCCACGAGGTCGACGTGGTCGAGGTCGCTGCTGACGAGCCCACGTACCTCACCTGTGACGCGGCCGAGCCCAAGCGAGCTCGCCGCCACCTGGCGACGGCGCACCGCGTCAGTCGCTGATCCGGAGGAAGCCTTCGCGAACGAGTCGGTGGGCGAGCACGAGCCGTCCTTCGGCGTCGAGCTCGCCGGCGAGGTCCGTGAGGCGGAATGGCGCCTCACTCTCGAAGCACGCTCGGAGCTCGGGCGTGGCGTGCGCCGGGAAGCGAACTTCCTTCCCTTCGAAGTGCAGGGCGAGGCCGCCCGCCCCCTCTTCGAGGTCGGCGATCACGGTCTCGCGCCGCTCCAGCAGCGTCTCGGTGCCCAGTCGTTCGAGCGCTCGGAGCTGCGTGAGCCCGTCCTCGCGGATGGGTCGGCGCGAGTCGACGAAGCCCCTCCTCTGACGTGCTGCAACCCGCTCCGGCTCGAGCTCCTCGGCCAGGATGTGGACGAGGCCGTCGCTCGTGCCGAACCCGGCGCCGCGCCTGAAGGCGAGCTCGTCCTCCAGGGCGTCGACCGCGCCCTTCGCGCCGTCGAGCCAGGTGTGCGCCGTGATCCCGATCGTCAGGTGGAGCGAGTCGCTTGCCGACGTCTCGGCCTGGTGGAGCCATCCGCGGGGGAGGTAGAGCGTGTCTCCGGGTCTAAGTACGAGGTCGTCGGTCGGATCGCCGTGCTCGCCGAGCGCCGCTGAGTAGCGCTGGTGCTTGAGCGGTAGCTCGAGCAGGGGCTCGTACAGGAGCCAGCGCTTCTCGCCGGCGACCTGGAGGACGAGCACGTCGTGCGTGTCGTGATGGACCGCGAAGCCCTGCGACCCGCGTGGTGTGTAGTACGCGTTTGCCTGCACCGCGTGGCCGAGCGCCTCTTCGAGCAGCCGGCAGAACACCGCGAGCGGGTGCCAGTTCACGTGGAGCGCCTGGAGGACGATCGTCGCGCCGGCCTCCCACTCGGCGAGCAGGCTGGGGACGTCGACTGTCCTGGTGAACGCCGGGCGCCACGAGATGTCGCTCGTGTACTCGTCGACCGCGAGCTGCCGGCCTTCGCGCACGAGCCTGAAGCCCGGATACCGGATCGCCGTGGAGCAGACGAGTCGCTCGACGTCCGCTTCCGACAGCAGATCGTCGAAGCGGCCCGGCTCGTCGCGAGGCACGACGAGCGGGCGCTGCTCCCAGTGCCCGGTGTGGAACGTCGCGGCGTCGACAGGCTCGAGGCAGCGCGCGAGCGCCGCCTCGGCCGCCCTACGCGGCGTCCGTATCGTCAGCGTCTGCGTCGGCGTCTGTATCGTCGGCGTCCGCGTCGGTCGAGTCCGAGTCGGTCGAGTCCGAGTCGTCCGCGTCTCCGTCGGTCGAGTCCGTGTCGTCACCGTCGGCATCGGCCGAGGGCTCCAGCCGGTCGTCAGTCGCGAGCGTCACGATCTCGTCGTCGCGCAAGGTGGTCATCGCTACCTCCTCGTCCGAGTGACGGAGCAACGCTACCTGGTCGCGCCCGCCCGGTCACTCGAGCCGGTCACTCGAGTACCGGGCGATCGGTTAGCGTCCGGACGATGAGCTCGGTCGAACCACGGCGGTACGGAGTGAGCGCGCGCTCGACCGAGACGTTCGGCCGCGTGCTCTGGAGCTGCCGTGACCAGCACTTCGTGGCCGACGGGCCGGTGCAGAACGGGTGCCCCGGCGAGGCGGTCACGCCCGCGGAGCTCTTCCTCGCGGGCATCGCGTCCTGCGGCGTCGAGCTCCTGCAGGTGATCGCGCGCGCCAAAGACGTTCCGTTGAAGACGGCTCGGGTCGAGATCGCAGGCGAGCTCGATCCGGCGAACCCGGTGCGTGAGGACCTCAATGTCTTCAACTCGGTGACCCTGTCGTTCGAGCTGACGGGCGTGACCGAGGCGCAGGGAGCCGAGCTCGTCGAGGCCTTCGAGCGCAGGTGACCGCTCTACGGGAGCGTCGCAGTTGCGACGCCGGACGTTCGAGTCGACGTGGCGGTCGCCGGCTGAGGCTCGCGTGAGCGTCCTCGAGCGTCCTGCCGACGGGGGAGCCCGTCGGCCTGCTCGTCCTCCATCACGGTCGCGGGGCGGACGAGCGCGACCTGCTCCCGCTCGCGGACGTCCTCGATCCCGAGCGCCGCCTGCACGTCGTCACGCCGCGAGCGCCGCTCCAGCTTCCCGGCTGGCCGGGCTACCACTGGTACGTCGTCCCGCGCGTCGGCTACCCGGATCCGGAGACGTTCCACGCGGCGTATCGCGGTCTCGCGGAGCTCCACGACGAGCTCTGGGAGAGAACCGGTATCGCGCCGGCGCGAACGGTGCTCGGCGGCTTCTCGATGGGCTCGGTGATGAGTTACTCGCTCGGGCTCGCGGGCGAGCGGCCGGCGCCGGCGGGGATCCTCGCGTTCTCGGGCTTCGTCCCGACGGTCGACGGTTGGGGGCCGGATCTCGCGAGCAGGCCGGAGTTGCGCGCGTTCATCGCGCACGGGCGCAACGACCCGATCATGGAGATCGGCTTCGCGCGCCGTGCGCGGGAGTTCCTCGAGGCGGGCGGGCTCGACGTCGAGTACCACGAGTCCGACGCCGCGCACGAGATCGACCCGGCGCACCTTCCCGCGGCGATCGCCTGGCTCCACGGGACGCTCGTCAGTTGACAGAATTCCAACCGTTGTAGAAACTTCCACTCGTGGCGCAGGAGCTGCGGCTCGAAGACCCGGCAGTGGTGGCGGCGCTGTACGACCCGTTCCGGTACCGGATCTACCGGCTGCTCGAGGCACCGCGGTCGGTGGCCGAGCTCGGCGAGGCGCTCGGCCTGCCCGCGAACCGGCTCTACTACCACGTCAAACGCCTCGTCGACTGCGGCGTGGTCCGGCAGGTGGACACGCGCGCGTCCGGCCGTCATACGGAGAGGATCTACGGCCGCACGGCCGAGCGGATCCGCTTCTCGGGCGACCTCGACCTGTACGAGGGCGGCCTCCTCCGCGGGATCGCGGACGAGCTCGACGAGGGTCTCCGGGAGGCGGCCCCCGCGGAGGACGGCCCTGGCTCCGTCTCGTACCACCTCGTCACGCTCTCGCCCGAGACGGCGCGCGAGCTCGAGGAGCGGCTGCGCGGCGTGATCGCCGAGTACGAGGACGTCAGGGAGACGACTCCGGACGCCCGCCGCTACGGCGTCCTCGGAGTCCTCGCCCCCGTTCCGGAGGAGGATTAACCGTGCACATTCGTGAGCTCGTCGCCGACGACCTGCCGTTCCTTCAGGAGATGCTCTACGCCGCGCTCGACTGGCGCCCGGCCGTGGAGCTGCCGCCGCGCGAGCTGGTCCTTGCGCATCCGCAGGTCGTCATCTTCCACGAGGGCTGGGGCCGCCAAGGGGACGCCGGCCTCGTGGCCGAGGAGGGCGGTCGGCCGGTCGGCGCCGTCTGGTGGCGGCTCTTCACCGAGGAGACACACGGTGAGGGGTATGTCGACGCCGAAACGCCCGAGCTCGCGATCGCCGTCGTCGACGGGTTCCGCGGGCGCGGGATCGGCCGCGCGCTGATGGAGGCGATGCACGTCCGCGGCCGAGAGCTCGGCCTCCGACAGGTGTCGCTGAGCGTGGACACGGACAACCCGGCGAAGCACCTCTACGCGGCGCTCGGCTACGTAGAGCACCCGCCCGGCGACGAAGACGGGCGGATGGTCCTCGAGCTCGCCTGACGACGTAGGCTGCCGCCTCATCGAACCGCTCGTCCCGCTTCCGACGGCAGGAAGGATCTTCCGCTCGAGCCGCCGCATCCGGCTCTCCGACCGCGATCCCGACGGTCGGCTCCGGCTGGACGCGATTGCGCGCTACCTCCAGGACGTCGCGAGCGACGACGTCGACGAGACGGGGTGGGGCGCGCCCGAGCACCTCTGGGTGGTGCGGGCCATTCGGATCGACGTCCTCGCGCCGCCGGTCGAGGACGACAACGTCGAGCTGACGACGTGGTCGAGCGGGCGCGCGGCGATCGCTGCCGCGCGCCGCATGTCACTCGAGGGCGACCGCGGGGGCCGCGTCGAGCTGGACAGCGTGTGGGTCCACCTCGCGAGCAACGGGAGGCCGGCGCGGATCGAGGACTTCGGCCCGTACGCGGAGTCGGCGGGAAGCCGCGCCGTCTCGACGCGGCTCGAGCTCGTGGCTCCAACGGGCGGACAGCGGACGGCGTGGCCGGTCCGCGCGACCGACCTCGACGTGCTCGGGCACGTGAACAACGCCGCGTATTGGCACGCCGTCGAGCAACGGCTCGCGGTGACGGGCATCGTCACGCGCCGCCCCTTCCGCACGCGACTCGACTACCAGCACCCGCTCGATGCCGGCGACGAGGTGGAGCTCGTCGAGGCGGCGGGCGATGCGACCGTGACCGTCGCCTTCCAGGTCGCAGGGGAGACGAGGGCGGTCGCCGTCGTGGAGCAGGTCGCTTAGGGCGTCTGGAGGTCGCGCCGCTCGACGAGGAGCGAGCCGGCGACCAGGGCAACGACCGCGGCCGCGGCGACGACAAGGGCTCCCCACGAGTTGATCCCGCTCTGGAGCGGCGAAGTTCCGACGAGCCAGAAGGGCGACAGGAACCGGAAGGGCTCGAGCCAAGCCGCCTGCTGGTAGAGGCCGTTGATGAGGTACCCGACCGCAGCGACGGCCGCGGGGACGGCGATCGCGAGCGCGCGGTTCGGCACCGCGGCGCCGACGCCGAGAGCCAGCCAGCCGTAGAAGACACCGAGGACGACGAGCGCCGCGATCGCCTGCGCGAGCTTTCCGAACGAGAGGTCGAGGCCGACGAGGGGGTCGAACGCAAGGATGACGATCCCAGCCACGACGCATAGGAGGACGACGTGGACAGCGGCGGCCGCGCCCTTTGCGAGCACCGCGTCGCGGCGCCGCACCGGGTAGGCCAGGACGAGCTCGAGCCGCCCCGCCTCCTCCTCGCCCGCGAACGTGCGCGCTCCCCTGCCGATCGCCTGCACGAGGACGAGCAGCGGGAGGACGAGCGCGAAGAGCTCGACATCGAGGAAGCCGGCTCCCGACGTGATGCTCGCTCCTTCCGCGATCCCGAAGAGGTTCTTGAGGACGTCCGGGTACCTCCTGATCAGCTCGTCGAACTCGGGCGAGCCCTCCACCGACGGGAAGATCGCGGCGACGAGCGCCACATACGCGCCGATCCCGACGCACCAGCCGACGAGCGCCCGCCGGTAGTCGCGCAGGCCGCGCCAGGCCAGCTCAACGGGCAGGGTCGGCCTCCCGGTACAGCTCGAGGAAGATCTCCTCGAGGTCGGCGGGCTCGGAGACGAGATCCACGACAGGGTGTTGTGCGATCGCCTTCACGAGCGCGTCCATGGCCGTCTCGGGCGCCGAGAGACGAACGGTCGAGTCCGCCGCGCTCACGAGCCGGACCCCTGCGATGCCGGCCAACGTGCTCGGGTCCACCGGCTCGGCGAAGCGGACGACGACGTGCCTGAGAGAGCGCGAACGGAGGCTCGCGACCGCATCCACGTCGATGAGGCGACCGGAGCGGATGATCCCTACGCGATCGGCCGTGTCCTGCACCTCGTCCAGCGAGTGGGACGACAGGAAGACGGTTCGGTCGTCGGCCGCGGTCTCGCGCAGCAGCGCGCGCACCTCCTTCTGGAGGAGCGGGTCGAGGCCGCCTGTCGGCTCGTCGAGGACGACGAGCTCGGGACGGTGCATGAACGCCTGGACGAGCCCGACCTTCTGGCGGTTCCCCTTGGAGAGGTGACGGATCTCGCGGTCGAGAACGACGCCGAAGCGCTCGCAGAGCTCATCTCGAAACGCCTCGTCGACCCCGCTGCGGAGGCGGCCGAACGACGCCAGCTCCTCGCGGGCGGTGAGGCGGTCCGAGAGCCGGAGGTCGCCCGGCAGGTAGCCGACGCTCTTCCGGATGGAAGCTTCGCGTGACCACGGGTCGAGCCCCAAGACGGACGCGCTCCCTGCCGTCGGGTGAATCAGGCCCAGGAGCAGCCGGATCGTCGTCGACTTGCCGGCCCCGTTCGGGCCGAGGTACCCGAACACCTCGCCGCGCTCGACGCGCAGGTCGAGGTCGACGACCGCGCGGACGTCGCCCGTGTACGTCTTCGAGAGCCCTTTCGCCTCGATGGCCGCGGACGGCGTCACACCGGCGATCTTATGTACGCCCTTCTCAGACACTTCCAAGGGAGCTCTTCGCGTGCTTTCAGGAGCGGCCGCTACGCTCGACGCGTGACCGACGAACCTCGCATCTCACGCCGCGACTCGCTGCTCGAGCTCGGCGGGCTCCTCGTCGGGGCGGCCGCGGTCGGCGGCTGGAACGTCGCCGACGCCGTCGGCGCGACCTCCGGCCCCGAAGCAGTCGCCTCCGGCCTCGTGAGCTGCGTGCTCGCGCCCGAGCAGACCGAGGGGCCGTTCTACCTGGACGACCAGAAGGTCCGCCGCGACATCCGGGAGGGCAAGGCCGGCGCGCCTCTGGCGCTGCGGCTAACCGTTCTCGACGTCTCGACGTGCAAGCCGATCAAGGGCGCCGCGGTCGACGTGTGGCATTGCGACGCCGCTGGCGCGTACTCGGGGACCGGTGCGCGTAGCACAGCTCGCTTCCTGCGTGGAATCCAGCGCACCGACGCGAACGGGCTCGCGCTTTTCAGGACGATCTACCCTGGCTGGTATCCCGGCCGGACGGTGCACGTCCACGTGACCGTGCACATCGGCGGAAACGTCGTGCACACAGGGCAGCTGTATTTCCCCGACACCCTCACGGACGCGGTCTACCGGCGCTCGCCGTACTCGCGGAGGCCTCGCCGCAGCACGCGGAACGCGGCCGACGGCGTCTACCGGAACGGCGGCAGGCGCTCGACGCTCAGGCTCCGGCGGAGCGGAACGGGCTACGTCGGCTCGATCGCGATGGGAGTCCAGCGCTCGTGACCGCATGGACGAAGAGCGCGTGCCTCATTCCCTAAGAGTGTGGGTCGTGGCCCAACCGTTCGTCTTCGCGAAGACGATGCCCGAGAACCCGCATCACTACATCGTCGAGAGGAAGCACGCCGGGCCCGAGCTCACGGCATTCGTCGAGCACGTGCAGGCACACGGGAAGGTCCGCCGCTACAAGGGCTACCCCTACCGCTACGTGGAGATCGACGAGTTCACGTACTGGCTCACTCGGGCCGAGGACGCCGGCTGGATCATCAACCGCAAGCTGACGACCGAGGCCGGCTGGGACGAGTGAGAGAAGGAAGAAGGGAGGGCGCGATGCCCTCCCTTCCTGTGACGGGCCATGTCACGTTGTCTGCGCCCGCCCATCGCGCGCGCAACGCGGCGTCGAGTGGCTGACGGCTACCGACCGTGCTGCCCGTGCACCCCCTCGCGGCGGCACGGACGGCGACCTCTCCAGAGTGCCTTCCGGAACAGCGCTGGTCAAGCACGTCTTGCCGACTAGCAGCGCTTTTCCGGTGCAACTCGGTACCGTCGTCGCTCCGCTTCACCACCTTTTCAGCCAATACTCAGGGTGGTCTGCTTTCCTATCTGACGCCAGCGGAGAGAGGAGCCGAAGTGAGCGAGCAGACCACGGACGCAGAGACGCCGACCCCGCGGGACGCCAAGATCCAGCTCGAGCAGGCGCTCTTCGAGATCAGGCGCGTCATCGCCGGGCAGGACGCGATGCTCGAGCGGGTGCTCGTGTGCCTCCTCGCGGAGGGGCACCTGCTCATCGAGGGCGTTCCCGGGCTCGCGAAGACGCTGACCATCAAGACCACCGCGGGCGTGCTCGGAGGCACGTTCGCGCGCGTCCAGTTCACGCCGGATCTCGTTCCGTCGGATCTCGTCGGGACGAGGATCTATCGCCCGGGTGACGGCACGTTCGACACCGAGCTCGGCCCCGTCTTCTGCAACTTCCTGCTCGCCGACGAGATCAACCGCGCCCCGGCGAAGGTGCAGTCGGCGCTCCTCGAGGTGATGCAGGAGCGCCAGGTGACGATCGGGCACGAGACGCACCCCGTTCCCGAGCCGTTCCTCGTCATGGCGACGCAGAACCCCATCGAATCCGAAGGCACGTACCCGCTGCCAGAGGCCCAGATCGACCGCTTCATGCTCAAGGTCGTCATCGGGTATCCGCAGCACGACGAGGAGCTCACCGTCGTCCAGCGCCAGCTCGTGGATCACCCCGAGCTCCGTCAGGCGCTCTCGCTCGACGAGCTGCAGGCGCTCCAGCGGGCCGCCCGCGCCATCTACGTGGACCCGTCGCTCGTGAGCTACGCGGTCGACCTGGCGACGGTGACGCGCGAGCCCGCCGAGCACGGCCTCCCCGATCTCGCGCCGTACATCTCGTACGGCGCGAGCCCACGAGGGCCCATCAGCCTCGTTCAAGGCGCCCGCGCGCTCGCCCTCGTCCGCGGCCGGGAGTACGCGCTCGTCGAGGACCTGCAGGCCCTCGCCAAGGACGCGCTCCGGCACCGACTCGTCCTCTCCTACCAGGCTCTCGCCGAGGAGGTGAGCCCGGACGCCTTGCTCGACCAGGTTCTCGCGGCGGTCCCCGCGCCGCAGCTCGACCTGGCGCGCATGAGCGCCGCCTGATCCATGAGCTCGAGCTCCGCGAGCGCGCTCCTCCCCGGCTCGTCGCCGGCCCGCCCTGGGCCCGGCGCGATGCCGGAAGGCCTGCTGCGGGCCCTCGACGTCTCGATCACGCGGAGGATGGAGGGCCTCCTCGCGGGCGATTTCCGCTCGAACCTGTTGGGCACCGGTTCCGAGCTCGCGATGATCCGGCCGTACGCGCCGGGCGACGACGTGCGGCGGATCGACTGGAACGTGACGGCGCGGACGAACGAGCCCCACGTCCGTGTCGACCTCGCGGAACGCGTGCTCGTGACCTGGCTCGCGCTCGACACCTCTCCTTCCATGCAGTTCGGCACCGCCGAGCGTCGCAAGGCCGACGTCGCGGAAGGCGTGGCGATTGCGCTCGGCCATCTGGCCACCCGCCGGGGGAACAGGCTCGGGATCGTCACGTTCGGCGGTCCTGGCCCGCAGGCGCTCCCGCCGACGCAAGGTCGGGCGGGGCTCGTCGGCCTGCTGGCCACGCTCCGGGGAGAGCCCGAGGCTGAACCCGCGCGGGCGGCTGGGAGCGACCTCGCTGGGCGAGGGCATCTCGCGCGTCGGCGCTCTCGCGCGGCAGCGCTCGCTCGTGGTCGTCGTCTCGGACTTCCGCGGGGAGCGAGACTGGCGCGGGCCGCTGCTCGAGCTCGCCGGGCGGCACGACGTCATCGCGGTCGAGGTGCGCGATCCGCGTGAGCAGCAACTCTCGAACGTCGGCCTGCTCTGGCTCGTCGACCCCGAGACGGGTCGCCAGCTGCGCGTGGACACCCGTAGTCGCCGGCTCCGGGAGCGCTTCGCCGCCGCGGCCGCGGCCGAGCGCGCCCAGGTCTCGCGCGCACTCGTCGCCGTCGGTGTCCGCCACGTCGTGCTCTCGACCTCGGGCGACTGGCTGCGCGTGCTCGTAGCCTTCCTGCGCCGGAGCCGGCCATGACCAACGCTCGCCTTCGGCAAGCGTTCGCGGGAAGCCCCTTGCACATGTTGGGAGAACCTCCCGGTTCTCCCAGACCCTCTCCACTGGTCCGCTCCGCGGACAAGGCGCTGCGCGCCTTCCCCACACGCCTCCACGCTCCCGAGCCGGAGAACGGCTCGTGACCTTCGAGTGGCCGATCGTCCTCGTCGGTCTCGCGGCCCTGCCCGTGCTCGTGGTGCTGTACCTCTGGTCGGAGCGGCGCCGGGTGCGCTCGCAGGCCGCGTTCGGCAACCCGGATCTGCTTCCGAACGTGATCGAGCGGAGGCCCGGGCGGCTCCGCTACCTCCCTCTCGTGCTGCTGCTTGCTCGCGCTCGCGGCGATGATCGTCGGCGTCGCGCGGCCGCATGCGACCGTGACCGTGCCACGCGAGGAGGCGACCGTGATCCTCGCCATGGACGTCTCCCGCTCGATGAAGGCGACCGACGTCTCTCCGACGCGCCTCGACGCCGCCCGCGGCGCCGCGCTGGCGTTCCTCGCCCACGTGCCGGAGAAGTTCCGTGTTGGCGTCGTCTCGTTCGCGTCCCGCGCCATCGTGGGCGTGGCGCCGACGGAGGACCGGGCGCTCGTGGAGACCGCGCTCGACACGCTGGCTCCCGGCGAAGGAACCGCGATCGGCGACGCGGTCGCGCTCTCGCTGCAGGTCGGCCAGCGTGAGCTTGCCCAGGGCGAGGTTCCGCCTCCGCGGACGATCCTGCTGATCTCGGACGGGTTGCGTGACGGCGGGCAGGTCGAGCCGGCGGACGCAGCCGCAGAGGCAAGGAAGCAGGGCGTGCCCGTCCACACCGTGCTGGTCGGGACACCGGAAGGCGTCGTCGAAGAGACGCTCCCCGGCGGCTTCCGCCGCCTCATCCGGGTCCCGCCGAGCCCCGAGACGCTCGAGCAGCTCGCGGCGGCGACCGGTGGCACGTTCTTCACCGCGTACGACGAGGAGGGCCTGCAGTCGGTCTACGAGGAGCTCGGCTCCCGTCTCGGCGAGCGCGAGGTGCAGCGCGAGATCACCGATGTCGTCGCGGCCGGCGCGGCGGCGCTGCTCCTCGTGGGCGGCGCGCTCTCGGCCTTCCTCTTCCGGAGAGTTCCGTGAGTCTCCGCGCGCTTCTCGTAGCGGGTCTCGTGCTCGTGGCCGCGCTCGCCGCGGCCGCCCCCGCCGGCGGCGCCAGGGAATGCGACGGGCTCCAGGTGTGCATTCCGGTCGCCGGCCCGTGGGTCGTCGTCCCGACGGGGACCGGGGCTCGGCGGCCGAAGGTCGAGTACCAGGTCACGTGCCCACGTCGGCACGTCGCGGGCGGGCTCGATGCTGAGCTCAGCCAGCGCGCGATCGACGTCAACTTCCTCGGGACGCTCGGGAGCCCTGTCAATCCGGGGATCTCGACGGCGCGTTCGGTCGTCTTTCTCGGGATGTTCGTCGGAGTGACCCCGCGCGGCCCGACCTTCAAGCCGTACGTGGGCTGCATGCCGGCGGCCGGAGGCGGCCCGCGGGTCCCGACGTCGGCCTCGGCGTTCCCGCCCGGCCAGCCGACGACGCGACGAGTGAAGACCGTCCGCGTGCGGCCGGGCCTCGCGACCGTCGCGCAAGGTTGCCGGCCCGACGAGCGCCTGGTGGGAGCCTCCCACGCCTTCGGCTTCGACACGCGCACGCCGCCGAGCGCGAGCCTCCTCTCCACGGTCAGCGGCACGAGGTCGGTCCGCGCCGGGCGGGTCGTCGTCCGAGTGAGGGGCGACGCCGAGCTCGAGGAAGTTCGCGTCCTCGTCCAGGTCCACGCCGTCTGCTCGAGGGAGCGATGATGAGCAACGCGCGCCTTCGGAAAACGATGGCGGGAAGCGCACCCGGAAGCTGGGAGAACCTCCCGGTTCTCCCAGACCCTCTCCACTGGTCCGCTTCGCGGACAAGGCGCTACGCGCCTTCCCCACACCCCTCCCCGCTCATAGGCCAAAGGTCGGCCTATGAGCTTCCAGAGCCCGTGGCTCCTGCTCTCGCTCGTCGTCCTCGCCGCGGCCGTCGGCCTGTGGCTGCTCGCCGAGCGGCGGCGCATGCGCTACGCGGTCGACTTCCCCAACGTCGACGTGCTGGCAACGGTCGTCTCGGGGAGGTCGTGGCTGCGACTCGTCCCGCCCGCGCTCGTGGCCGCGGCGCTCGCCTTCCTGCTCGTGGCGCTCGCGCGGCCGCACGTGCAGCGGATGTTCGTGCACGAACGCGCGACGGTGATCCTCGTCGTCGACACGTCCCGCTCCATGCAGGCGGAGGACGTCGAGCCGACGCGGCTCGGGGCGGCGCAGGAGGCGATCCGCACGTTCCTCGACATCGTCCCCGAGCGCGTGAACGTCGGTGTCGTCGCATTTGCCGGCGACGCGCAGGTGGCCACGCCGCCGACGAAGAACCGCCAGCTCGTCCGCGACGCCGTGGACCTGATCGACACGTACTCGAGCTTCGGAGGGACCGCGATCGGCGACGCGCTCGAGCGGGCGGTGCAGCTCGGCAAGCGGGTCATGGAGGCGCCCGAGCAGCCGTCCGATGGGCAGATCGCCGCAGGATCGGACACGTACCACCTCGTGCAGCTCACGACCTGCGACGAGAACGGGCCGGTCTCGATCCTCTTCCTCTCCGACGGCGCGCAGACGCGGGGGATCCTCCAGCCGCTCGAGGGCGCGGCGCTCGCCCGGGACGCATGCATTCCCGTGTTCACGGTCGCGCTCGGGACGCCCGAGGGCGTGATCGACCGCGGCAGCTTCGGCGGCGGCTTCCCGGGCGACACGGGCCCGCGCTTCATCCCCGTCCCGCCGGACCCCATCACGCTGCGCGAGATCGCCGAGGAGACGGGCGGCGAGTTCTCGGAGGCGCGGACGGCGGACTCGCTCGAGAAGGCGTACTCGAAGCTCGGCTCGCAGCTCGGTCGCGAGCCCGGCGAGAGCGAGGTCACGTTCCTCTTCGTCGCCATCGCCGCCGGCCTGCTGATCGTCGCGGGCGTGCTCGCGACGTTCGTCGCGCCGCGCTTGCCTTGATTTGTGCGCCAGACCGGAAACTCGCTAGCGCGAGGTTCCGGTCGCGCGAGAGCAGACCCCTTCACGGGGGAGCCCGAAAGGCGGTCTCGCCGGCGTATGAAGTCGCATGCGCGAACCCCTCCGCGTCTGCGCTGGGTCTCGGAGCGTTAGGTTCCGCGCATGCCCTCCCGGTTCGGAAGGACGGAGCGGCGCTTGCTCGGCGGGACCGCGACGGTGCTCGTCGTCGCGGCCGTCTTCGTGTTCGTCCTTCCCCGGATCGCCGACTACCGCGACGTCTGGGACGTGGTCAAAGATCTCGGCTGGGAGGACTGGCTCCTCCTCGTCGGGGCGACCGTGCTGAACCTCGCGACCTTCCCGCCTGCGTGGATGGTCGCCCTGCCCGGCCTCGGTTTCCGGCAGGCGTTCGTGATGACACAGGCCTCGACCGCGCTCGCGCTCGTCTCGCCGGCCGGCGCAGCCGTGGGCATGGCGGGTTCCTACTCGATGCTTCGCTCGTGGGGCTTCGCGAGCGAGCGTGTCGCGCTCGCGGTGGCGGTGACCGGCATCTGGAACCAGTTCGCGAACCTCGCGTTCCCCGTCGTCGCCCTCATGCTTCTTACGGGGCAGGGCGAGGATCATCCCGCTCTGCGGACGGCGGCGCTCGTCGGCCTCGCGGTCCTCGTCGTCTCGCTCGCCGCGTTCGCGCTCGCGCTCTCGAGCGCCGCGCGGGCGCGCCAGGTCGGCGATCTCGCGGCAAGGCTCGCTCGGCGGGCGGGCCGGCTCGTTCGGAGAAAGGTCCTCTGGACCGGGGAGGGCCTCGTGCGCTTCCGGTCGCGCGCGCTGGGCCTTCTCCGGCGGCGGTGGCACGTGCTCACGGTCGCGACGCTCGTCGGGCACCTGACCGTCTTTCTCATCCTCCTCGTGTGCCTGCGGGTCGTGGGGGTCGGCGCCTCGGAGATCACCTGGATCGAGGCCTTCGCCGCGTGGGCGCTCGTCCGGATACTGGGCGCGCTCCCACTCACGCCCGGAGGCGTCGGCATCGTCGAGGTCGGACTCTCCGGGGCCCTCGTCGCCTTCGGAGCGCCGAACGCCGACGCAGTCGCCGCGACGCTGCTCTACCGGGCACTCACGGTCCTGCCGACGCTCGCCCTCGGGCTGCTCGCGGCAGCGACCTGGCGTACGCATCATCCCCATGAGGCGTTAGAGTCGTCGAGTGACCCTGGCGAGGGGCAGGTTCACCAGAGTTAGGTACCCCGTATCCCCCGTTGAGGGCAGGGTTCCGGCTCACGACGGCTCGTACGGTTGGTCGGTGCGCTCTACGGCGGCGGTGACACCTGCTCGGACCGGCCTTGCGGCCCTCGTCGCGGCCGCCCTCGCAGCGTTGGCGGTTGCGGGCTCCGCGGACGGAGGAGCGCGCGCGTGGAACGCGTACCTCGCTCCGGCCGGCGCCTGCGAGGGTGCTGCCGACGTCAGTGCCTCGGCTTCCACGCAGATCCGCGCGGTGACCTGCCTCGTGAACTGGGCGCGTTCCCAGGACCGACGCTCCCAGCTAGTCCAGTCCCCGGCACTCGTCCGCGCGGCGGCGCTGAAAGGGCACGGGGTCGCGTCGTGCCTGCAGTTCTCGCACACGCCGTGTGGCGACGAGTTCACGGAGACGATCCGGCGGGCGGGGTACCGGTACTCGAGCGCGGGCGAGAACCTCTACGCCGGGCCGTGGGGCCGGGTCACTGCGCGCGACGTCGTTGCCGCCTGGCTCAAGTCGTCCGGCCACCGCGCGAACATCCTCCGGCCGGGCTTCCGGCACGTCGGTGCAGCTCCGGTGCGTGCGAAAGGCCTCCTCGGCCAGGGCGTCTCCGTCGTGTGGACCGCCGACATTCGCGTCACCGCGGTAGCCGGCTCGAGATCGAGGAAGGACTCGCGGGGCGAGTCGGGAAACGCCTTCTCGTGCGCGACGAGAGCCATCTCGACGACATGCGCAAGGCGATTCGCGGCGACTTCGAGCGTCTGAAGGAACGACGCGGGGAGCAGGAGCTCATGGTCGATCCCGAGCTCACCTCCGACGAGCCCGATCCCCCTCCGCCTCCTCCGGCGGACGACCCGATCGCCGCGCCCGAGGACGTTGCGGGTGCGGAGTCGGGATCTCCCGAAGGTCCCGCGGGCCCGAGCCCGAGCCCGAGCCCGAGCCCGAGCCCGAGCCCGAGCCCGAGCCCGAGCCTCAGGAGCTCGAGGCCGCGCCTGTCGCCGACGTCGAGCCCGCCGAGGAGGCGCCCACTCGCCGCTCGTGGCTCGATCGCCTGCTCGGCCGCTAGCGAGCGTCGGGCCGCTGTAATAGGGCCATGGAGAAAGCCGTGCGCGAAGCGATCCTGCGCCAGGGCGTGGTCAAGCCCGAAACGTCCCGTGACCGGCGCGAGCTTGCCGGGCTCGAGGAGGACCTGCTCTCCATTCCGGAGCGCGGTAGGCCGATCCGGCTCCGACTGCGCAACTTCCGCTCGTCGGCGGCCGCGTACCTCGCTGCCGCACGCGGCCCGCTTCCGTACATGCTCCGGCTGCGCGTCATCGAGCAGCAGACCGCCGAGCACGAGGAGCGGCTGGCCGAGGCGTGGCGCGCCCTCGTCGAGGAGTGCGGCGACGACGCCGAGCACTTTGCCCGCCGCTGGCGCGCGGTCGCGAGCAACTGGACGTTCGCCGAGGTCAACGAGCTCGTCGAACGCCACAACCGCTGGTATCCGATCGAGTCCCGACTTCCGATGGACCCGCAAACGGGCGACTACGCCCTAGTCAACGGGCGCGACTACCGGCTCTCTCCGCTCGACGCCCAGTGGGTCCTCGAGCGGTTCCCCGCGGTACCGGACCGCACGCAGGCGCCTCGTTAGGCAGCAGTCGCCGCCCGAGCGGCGAGAATGGCGTCGATGAGTCTCGCCGAGCTCGCCATCACGGTCGCGATGCTCGGTGCGCTCGGGCTCGTCGCCCGCCGGCTCGGGCTCTCGGCCATCCCCGCCTACCTCCTCGCCGGCCTCCTGCTCGGGCCGAACGAGCCGGAGGAGTTCGCGCTCATCCGCCCGTCCGAGGTCACGGAGTTCGTGGCGCAGCTGGGCGTCGTCTTCCTCCTCTTCTTCCTCGGCCTCGAGTTCACCTTCGATCGCCTGACGAGGACGGGGCGGCACATAGGGCTCGGCGGCCTCGTCGACCTGGTCGCCAACGCGGGGCTCGGGCTCATCATCGGAGTCGCCGCCTTCGGCCTCACGTCGGCCGCGCTCGTCCTCGCCGCGTGCATCTACGTCTCGTCGAGCGCGATCGCGATCAAGGGCCTCTCCGACTTCCGACGTCTCGGCGACGACGAGACCGACCTCGTGCTCGCGATCCTCGTCTTCGAGGACATCATCGTAGCCCTCATGCTCGGCTACGCGGCGGCCGGGGGCGGAGAAGTGTCGGACACGCTGATCCTCGTCGCGAAGGCGCTCGGCTTCATCACCGCAGGCCTCGCGGCGTCGCGCTGGCTCACGCAACCGCTCGACCGGCTGCTCGACCGGCTTCCCCTCGAGTTCTTCCTGCTCGCCGTGTTCGGCTTCCTCGTCGGTATGGCCGCGATCGCGGAGGAGCTCGGGCTCTCGGAGGCGATCGGCGCTCTCATGGCTGGGATCGTGCTGTCGGAAACGAGCATCCGCGAGCAGATCGAGGACCGATTCTTCAGCTTCCGCGACATCTTCGCGGCGCTGTTCTTCTTCGTGTTCGGGCTCTCGATCGACTTGTCGGCGATAGGAGACGTGGGATGGCTGGTCGCCTTCGCCGTGCTCCTGACGCTCGTCGGCAAGATCGGTGGCGGGATGGTCGCGGGGCGCGTCGGAGGCTTCACCCAGCGGCAGAGCTTCAACGCGGGCATCGCGCTCGTCGCGCACGGCGAGTTTACGATCATCCTCGCGCAGCTCGCTTCCGAGAACGAGGCGCTCGACCCGGGCGTCCGCACCGATCTCGTCGCCTTCGCCGGGCTCTACGTTCTCGCGACCGCGACCGTCGGCATCGTGCTCATGAAGGAGTCGAAGCGTCTCGGCCGTGTTCTCTTCCCTGTCCGTAGACTGAATCAGGAGGCCTGATGCCAGTAGACCTGCGAGAAACCCGCCTGCCCGGCGTCGGCGTCAAGTACGCGTTCCCGACGGCCCAGGGCGGCCGATTGTCGGTGATCATGCACAACGACGGCCAGCGCGACATCTACTACTACCGGCGCACGTCCGACGAGGACCCGACGGCCGTCATCGAGCTGCACGACGACGAGGCCCGCCAACTCGGGGCGATCCTCGGTGGAGCCTACGAGCGCCCGCGGATCGTCGAGGAGCTCGAGATGGCGCTCGGGGAGCTCCAGATCGAGTGGGTGCCGGTGCCCGACTCGAGCCCGGCGATCGGCCGGACGCTCGCCGAGTGCAAGCTCCGGGCGCAGACGGGAGTGACCGTGATCGCGATCCTGCGTGAGCCCGAGCCGGTCAGCGGTGCACAGCCCGAGGACGTGATCCAGCAGGGGGACACGCTCGTCGCGGTGGGCAAGGCGGGCCAGTTCTCGAAGTTCCGCCGTCTCCTCGCCGAAGGTCCGTTCGAGCCCTAGCTACGACCGACGCGCTCTGACCAACGCGTCGATCGCAGGGCGGTCGTTGCCGGCGACGTCGCGGTACACGCGCTCGGCCTTCTCGATCTCGAGACCTGGGAGCTCGCCGGCGACGTCGTCCGGCGTGACGTGGATGGTCGGATCGCTCGGGCCGCCGACGCCGTCGGTCATGTTCAGGAGGTCGTGACCGATGAGGAGCAGCGTGCCACCGGGTGCGAGCGCGGCCGACGCGCGCTCGAGTACCCGCCGGCGCTCGTGTGGCGCGAGATGGAGGTAGAGCAGGAGGACGAGATCGTGCGCGCCGGGCTCGGGCTTGTACACGAGCAGGTCGGCGACCGAGAAGTCGACAGCGACGCCGTCGCGCTCGGCCCGCGTTCGCGCTCTGGAGATGGCGACTTCGGAGAAGTCGACTCCGACGACGTCCCAGCCGAGCCCTGCTAGCCAGATCGCGTTCTGGCCCTCGCCGCATGCGAGGTCGAGAGCACGACCGGGCGGGAGGCGCTCGACCTCGGCGACCAGAAAACGGTTCGGGTTGGCGCTCCAGAGGTGCTCGGCTTCGCCGTACTTCCGGTCCCAGTCCTCACGCCTCACGCGCACGCACCTGAAGCCGGGCGACGCGCTGCGTCGCGAAGAGCGTGACCGCGCAGAGGACCCCACCGACGAGGTAGGGCGCGGCATCTCCTCGCGCATCGGCGAGCGCCCCGCCGAGCGCCGGTCCGACGAGCGCGCCGACGGCCCACGAGCTGTTCATGATCCCGAAGGCGAGCCCCTGGGCGAGCCCGGCCGACTCCGCACGATGGGAGGTGAGCGCCATCCCCGGCGTGTACATGCTCCCGAACGTGATCGCGGCTGCGGCGACGAGGACCGCGATCACCGCGGGAGTCGACGACACGGCGAGCGCGACGGCGACGACGGTCGAGCCGGCGAGGGCGACGCGGATCGGGAGCAGCCTGCCGTGGCGGTCGGTGACTCGGCCGAGCAGCGGGTTGATCACGACCTCGACTGCGCCGGCGCCGAAGAAGACGACCCCGATCGCGAGCGTCGTCCAGCCTGCGTCGTCGAGCGCGAGCGGAGCAAGGACGACGAGCGTCCCGAAGAGGAACGCCGGGAGCGCGTTCAGCCAGAGGCCACCGACGAAGCGCAGGTCCGCGAACGCCCGGCGAAGGCCCGCGCCGGTAAGCGGCTCGCACGGGGCCGAGCGGCCGAGGAGCGCGAGTCCGGCGAACGCGAACGCGACGACGCCGACGGTCGTGAACGAGACGCGGATGCCGACCGCTTCCGCGATCCCGCCGAAGAGCGGCCCTGTGATCGCGCCGGCGACGGCGGCCCCGAACGCGGTCCCGAGCATCTGGCCCCGCTGCTCCTTCGGGACGACGCTCGCCACCCACGCCAGAGCACCGGCCCAGGTGACCGTGCTCGAGAAGCCCTGGACGAAGCGCGCGAGCCCGAGCGCAGTCGCCCCGTCCGCGAGGGCGAAAGCGATGCTGGCGACGCCGAGAAGGACGAGGCCGAAGACGACGGCGTGCTTCGGGCCGAATCGCGCTGCGGCGATCCCGCCCGGGACCCCTCCGAGCAGAGCGCCGGCGCCGAATGCGGCCAGGAGTAGGCCCGCTCCGGATTTCGAGAGGCCGAACTCGTCGGCGTAGTCGGGGACGAGCGGCGTCAGCGCCGTGAAGAGGAGCGCATCGACGAAGATGATCGAGCTGACGAGAGCGACGAGCCTGCGCACGGACGCCAGGATATGTGCGGTTCGCCGCCACACCGGCGCACAAAAATGCACCGAGCCGGTGACGCCTTCGTCCGGCAATCCGACTGACCTCCGCCGAAGCGACTGCCACTCGGAGAGCCATCAACCTCCGGCGCTCCGTACTCGGTGCAGCGCCGACACTAAGTGAGGCGCAAGGCGGGGTCAAGCACCCGCGTGAACGAATTTCGCGCAAATTCCGGCCCCGGCTTTTCGACCGCGCCTTGGCACCGACATGTGACGACTCTGCGCCGATCGTCCGCCAACGGCCAGATCCCCCGGGTCCGGCCCCCGGTCATGCCCGAAGCGGACGTGGGGGGTCGGGGAGATGACGATCGATCCACAGCTCGACCGTCGCCGCCCGCGACGTCGAAGGGGCTCGCGCGCACCTCCGTCCGAAGAGCCCCGACCTCGAGGCCGCCCGGTCCACAAAGAAATGCACCGAGCCGGTGACGCCTTCGTCCAACTTCCCGACTGACCGCCGCCGAAACGGCTGCCACTCGGAGAGCCATCAACCTCGGGCGCTCCGTACTCGGTGCACACAGGACTCTAGGTGCGCTTCCGGAGGGCGTCAAGCTCCCTACGAGCGAACTCTTCGCAATTTGCGAAGTTTTCTTTTCGCACAGGCTGAACTGCGCTTCGTCCCGCTTGCTCTACGTGCCAGAAAGAAAAAGGGCCAGGCCCCGGAGGCCCAGCCGCAGAAAGATTCGCCGAGCCGGGAACGCTTTCGTCCACCTTCCCGACGAACCTTCCGCTTCCGCGTAGTGCTCCTCGGGGGGCTTCGTCCTACCGGCGCCCCGTGCTCGGCGCAGGCAGGAGATTACGCATCTCGGACAGGTCCGACAAGGCACCTGCGAAAGAAATTCGGCGGAATTTGCGAGGCGTTCGGCGTCGCAGGTCCGGCCAACGTCGTGCAGGCCGCCGCAATAGGGTCCGCGCATGCGGGCGAGAACGCGGGCTGTGGTGATCGGCGGCGGCGTCGGCGGCTGCAGCATCCTCTACTGGCTCGCTCGGCTCGGGTGGGAGGACGTCGTTCTCGTCGAGCGCGCCGAGCTGACGAGCGGCTCGACCTTCCACTCGGCCGGGCTGGTCGGCCAGCTCCGAAGCTCGCTCTCGCTCACGAAGATGATGATGGAGAGCGTCGACCTGTACCGCTCGCTCGAGGCGGAGGTAGGGCTCGAGACGGGCTGGCACGAGGTGGGATCGCTGCGGCTCGCGTCCTCCGAGGAGCGCATGGAGGAGATTTCGCGCCAGGCGGGCTGGGCACGGACGTTCGGCCTTCCGCTCGAGCTCGTGTCCCCGGAGCAGGCTCAGGAGCTTTTCCCCCCGCTCACGACGGACGGCGTGCACGGCGCCGCCTACATCCCGACCGACGGCTACATCGACCCGAGCCAGCTCACGTTCGCGCTCGCGGAGGGCGCGCGACGCCGAGGCGCCGAGATCGAGCAGCGGACGCGGGTCACGGCGATCCGCACCCGGCACGGGCGCGTCGAGGCGGTCGCGACGGACCACGGGGAGATCGAGACCGAGGTGGTCGTCAACGCGGGCGGCATGTACGCGCGCGAGATCGGCGCGCTTGCCGGCGTGAACGTCCCGATCGTCCCGATGGCGCACGAGTATCTCGTCACGAAGCCGAGTGGCCTGGCGCTCGAGATGCCGACGATGCGCGACCCCTCGCTGCTCGTCTACTTCCGGCCGGAGTCGGGCGGTCTCGTCATGGGCGGCTACGAGCGCAACTGCGCACCGTGGGGCCTCGACGGCATCCCCGCCGACTTCAACTCGCGGCTGCTCGACGAGGACTGGCCGCGCTTCGAGGAGCTCATGGAGAACGCCGTCGTGCGAGTGCCCGGGCTCGCGGAGATGGAGGTGATCCGGCTGATCAACGGGCCGGAAGCCTTCACTCCCGACGGTGAGTTCATCCTCGGGCCGTCCGACGTGCGCGGATTCTGGGTCGCCGCCGGGTTCTGCGCGCACGGGCTCGCGGGCGCCGGCGGAATGGGGAAGCTCGTCGCCGAGTGGATCGTCGAGGGCACTCCGTCCCTCGACGTCTGGCACATGGACTCGCGGCGCTTCGGGACTGCGTACGGGAGCCGCGAGTACACGGTCGCGCGTACGAAGGAGATCTACGAGACCTACTACGACGTGAAGTACCCCGGGCACGAGCGGGCAGCCGGCCGCCCCCTCCGCGTGTCTCCGGCCTACGGGCGGCTGCAGCAGCTCGGCGCGGCGTTCGGCGAGAAGTCCGGGTGGGAGCGCGCGAACTGGTTCGATCCCAACGGCGCCCGGGGCGACGAGTTCCTGCGTCCCCGTGGCTGGGCCGGAAAGCTGTGGTCGTCGGCGATCGGAGCCGAGCACGCCGCCACCCGTGAGGCAGCCGCGCTCTTCGACGAGACGTCGTTCGCGAAGCTCGACGTAGCCGGCGAGGGCGCCGGCGACTTCCTCGAGCGCCTGTGCGCGAACCGGGTTGCGCGCGACGTCGGCCGGGTCACCTACACGCAGATGCTCAACGACCGCGGTGGGATCGAGTGCGACTTCACCGTGACCCGGCTCGCCGAGGACCGCTTCCGCATCGTCACGGGCACCGCGTTCGGCCAGCACGATCTCGCCTGGCTCCGCCAGCACGCACCCGAGGACGGGTCCGTGCGCGTCACCGATGTCACGTCGCAGCTCGCGTGTTTCGGGCTCTGGGGGCCGAGCGCACGCGAGATCCTCCAGCCGCTGACGACCTCCGACCTCGCGAACGAGGCGTTCCCGTACATGCACGCGCGCGAGCTGGCCGTCGGACGCGTGCCGTGCCTCGCGCTACGCGTCACGTACGTCGGCGAGCTCGGCTGGGAGCTCTACTGCCCGACCGACCTCGGGCTCGCCCTCTGGGACACGGTGTGGGAGGCCGGCGAGCCGCACGGCCTCGTTGCCGGCGGCTACAAGGCGATCGACTCGCTCCGGCTCGAGAAGGGTTATCGCGTCTGGGGAGCGGACATCACCCCGGAAGACTCGCCGTTCGAGGCGGGCCTCGGGTTCGCGGTCAAGCTCGACAAGGGCGCCTTCGTCGGGCGTGATGCGCTGGTCGAGCGCACCGAGCCGGAACGGCTTCTCCGCTGTCTCACGCTGGAGGACCCACGGGCGGTCGCGCTCGGCTCGGAGCCGGTCCGGATCGGTGGCGAGCTCGTCGGGCGGGTGACGAGCGGCGGCTACGGCTACACGGTCGACAGGTCGATCGCCTACGCGTACGTCCCCGCCGAGCACGATGTCGGGACCAAGGTCGAGGTCGAGATCTTCGGCGAGTGGGTCGACGGCGAGATCGCCCAGGAGCCGCTCTTCGACCCGGACGGCGAGAGGATCCGGTCGTGAGCGAGCTCGAGGCCGCAGTCGAGCGCGTGTGGCCCCGGCGCGAAGCGCGCGTCGAGGTCCTCGGCGGCGGCATCACGAACCACAACCTGAAGGTCGAGGTGGGAGGCGAGGTGTTCGTTCTCCGCGTCGCGGGCAAGGACACGGGCCTGCTCGGCATCGACCGCACGGTCGAGCTCGAGGCGACGAGAAGGGCCGCCGAGCTCGGCATCGGCCCGGAGGTGGTCGCGTTCGTCGAGCCGGAGGGCTGGCTCGTCACGCGCTTCGTCCCCGGCGAGATCCCACCGCTCGAGCGCATGCGCTCGCCCGAGCTGCTGCGCCGGGTCGCCGCGGCGCTGAAGGCTTTCCACGACAGCCTGCCGCTCCCCGGCGCGTTCGACTCGTTCCGCGTCGTCGAGACCTATCGGAAGACGGCACTCGCGCGCGGGGGTCGGGTACCCGACGCGTACGAGCGCGCGCACGAGGTCGCGAGCCGCATCGAGGAGATCAGAGGGAGCGAGCCACCGCGGCCGTGCCACAACGACCTCCTGAACGCGAACTTCCTCGACGACGACGAGCGGCTCCGGATCGTCGACTGGGAGTACGCCGGGATGGGGGACCGCTTCTTCGACCTCGCGAACTTCTCGATCAACCACGAGCTCGGTGAGGACGAGCGGCACGCGCTGCTCGAGGCGTACTTCGGAGACGTACTCGCCGAGCACGAGCGCGCCCTCGAGCTCATGCGCTTCATGTCCGACTTCCGCGAGGCGATGTGGGGCGTGGTGCAGACGGCCATCTCCGAGCTCGACTTCGACTTCGCCGCCTACGCGCGGGAGCACTTCGACCGGCTCGAGCGCACAGCCGCCGAGCCGCCCTTCCGGGCCGCGCTCGAAGGCTGAACGAGAGAGGGGCCGCCGCAACGCCCCTCTCTCGAGTCGAGTCCGAGACGCGTCAGGCGCGCTCGGTCGGAATCTCGTACCTGCCGAGCTGCTCCTCCTCCATCCGCTCGAGCTCTTCCTCGGTGCCCATGCGGACGGGGCCCTTGAACCAGTTCCTGGCGGACAGGATCCACCAGCCGCCGAAGAGCAGCAACGCCCCACCGACGAGGATCGGCGCGTAGTTCACGGCTTCCCACGTGAATCCGTCCTTCCAAGGCGCGCTGATGGAGAACGGCGGCATGAGGAAGATGATGGAGATGAAGAAGACCCACACGATCGCGATCGGGTCGATCCACCGGTAGTGCTTGCCGAGCGACCAGGCTCCCGGCTCGAAGCTGTCCTTCATCCGGTAGCGCAGGATCACAGGGAGGATGAACGCGATGTAGAGGCCGATGACCGCGATCCCGGTGCCCACGTAGTACCCGATGAAGAAGTTGTAGAGCGTCGGCAGCATGAGCGCGGCGGCGAGAACGCAGATCGCGATCACTGCGAAGTGCGGAACGCGGTTGCGTCCCACGCGCCGCCACAGCTGGTGACCCGGGACCGCCCGGTCGCGGGAGAAGGCGAACATCATCCGGGACGCCGAAGTCACCGACGCTGTCAGGCAGAACATCTGCGCGACGCAGCAGATGAAGAGGATGAACGTCCCCCAGCTCTGGCCCATGGCGGCCACCCACCCCGCGGGGACGATGTAGAGGTCGAGCTGCGGCTCGACCGGCAGCGCTCGGGTCACGGCCACGAGCAGGATGAAGCCGAAGACGACCGAGGCGACGACCGACATGTACATGCCCACCGCGGCCGAGCGGGACGCTTCGTGCGTCTCCTCGGCGACGTGCGCCGATGCGTCGAAGCCGGTGATCGTGTACTGGGCCATGAGCAGGCCCGTGAGGAACACGTACCAGAAGACGATGTTCCCGAAGCCGGTCGCGTCGCCCCCCCAGCCGGTTGCGTTCACCGTGTCGGTGAAGACGGAGCTGAACGAGCGGTGCGTGTCGGGGACGAAGAAGAGGACGACCACGATCACGCCCACGCCGATCATGTGCCAGTAGGCGGAGATCGTGTTCAGCATGGCTGTGATGCTGACCTTGAACAGGTTGATCAGCAGTGCGATGGTGAGCACCACGGCGTAAGCCAGGTACACGTACTCCTTCGTGTTCGGATACTCGAACCAGTAGTTCATGAGCGCCGTCGAGAAGATCGCAAGCCCATACCCGATCGCGGCGGTCACCGCGATCTGGCCGACGAGGTTGAACCAGCCCGTGAACCAGCCCCAGGCGGGGCTGCCTAGCTTGGAGGCCCAGTAGTAGAGGCCGCCGGCGGTCGGATAGGCAGACGCGATCTCCGCCATCGAGAGCGCCACGAGCGTGCTCATGAGGCCGACGATCAGCCACCCCCAGCTCACCGCAACCGGGCCTCCTTGCAGGTACGCGATCGAGTAGGAGGTGAGGCAACCCGCGAGGATCGAGATGATCGTGAAGCTGATCGCGAAGTTCTGGAACCCTCCCATCGCGCGGAAGAGCTCCTGCGCGTAGCCCAGCCGGTGGAGGGTCTGCTCGTCCTCCGAGGTGTGGTAGCCGGGCGCGGGACCTGTGCTCATTCGACCTCCCAGGGATCGCGGGTGACTGAGGCAGGTATTACGTGCACTCGCGTCGGCCGGTGTCAACCGGGCATAGGATCCGCCGGTGCTGAGCTTCGGGGAGCTGAAGGCGGAGGTCGAGGGCGGGCAGCTCGACACCGTCGTCGTCGCCTTCACCGACATGCAGGGTCGGCTCATGGGGAAGCGGCTGCACGGCGAGTTCTTCTGCGAGGAGATCGAGGCCGAGCACGAGGTCGAGGGCTGCAACTACCTGCTCGCGCTCGACATGGAGATGGACCCGATCCCCGGGTACGAGATCGCGAGCTGGGAGCGCGGGTACGGCGACTTCGCGCTCGCGCCCGATCTCACGACGCTGCGGCGGATTCCGTGGCTCGAGGCGACCGCGCTCGTCCTCTGCGACGTGCAGTGGCACGACGGCTCGCCGGTCGCGCCCTCTCCCCGGCAGGTGCTGAAGGCGCAGATGGAGCGGGCCGCGGCGCTCGGCTTCACGCCGATGGCCGGCTCCGAGCTCGAGTTCTATCTCCTACGCGAGAGCTACGAGCAGGCGTGGGCGCAGCGCTACGAGGACCTGACGCCGTCCGTCCCGTACATCCTCGACTACCACGTCCTCGCGACGACCTACGACGAGGATCTCATCCGGCAGATCCGGAACGGGATGCACGGCGCGGGGATCAAGGTCGAGACCTCGAAGGGCGAGGCGTGGCCGGGCCAGCACGAGATCAACTTCCGCTTCGCCGACGCGCTGACCATGGCCGACAACCATGTCGTCTACAAGAACGGGGCCAAGGAGATCGCGCACCTGAACGGCTGTGCGATCACGTTCATGGCCAAGCCGTTCGAGAGCTGGATCGGGAGCTCCTGCCACGTCCACTCGTCGCTCTTCCGCGACGGCGAGCCACTCTTCGGCGACGATCAGGCGCTCTTCGACGGCTGGCTGGCGGGGCAGATCGCATGCTTCGAGGAGCTCGCGGTCTTCCTCGCCCCGACTGTCAACTCGTACAAGCGCTACGCCGCCGGAAGCTGGGCGCCGACGACGCTCGCCTGGGGCCACGACAACCGGACCTGCGGCTTTCGGATCGTCGGCCATGGCGGCTCGAAGCGGGTCGAAACGAGGATTCCAGGCGGCGATGTGAACCCGTATCTCGCCTTCGCGGCGATCGTGGCGGCCGGCCTGCACGGGATCGAGGCAGGCGTCGAGCTGCCGCCGGCGCTCGAAGGGAACGCGTACGAGTCGGACGCGAAGCGCTTTCCGTCGACGCTGCGCGAAGCGATTGCCGCGCTCGAGTCCGGTGGCATCGCGCGGGCCGCGTTCGGTGACCAGGTCGTCGACCACTACCTGAACTACGCGCGCACCGAGCAGCGGCTCTTCGACAAGGCCGTTACCGACTGGGAGCGCTTCCGCTACTTCGAGCGCGGATGAAGGTCGTCCTGGTAGCGCAGATTCCGCCTGCGGTCGAGGGCTTCACGCGAATGCTGCGCGACCTCGGCCACGAGCCGGTCGCGCTCCTGTGCACGCGCGAGCACGCCGAGCGCTACGGGAACGCCTTCGACGAGCTCGTCCGGAACGCGCCGGACGGGCTCGACGTCCTCGTTCCCGCCCGGCGCGCAGGAATCGCGCCGCTGCTGCGCCGGTACGAGCCCGACCTCCTGCTCTGTGCGGGCTTCCCGTGGAAGATCCCGGCCGATGCCCTAGACGTGCCGCGGCTCGGCGCGATGAATGCGCATCCAGGCCTGCTCCCGCAGCACCGCGGCCCGAGTCCTATGGCCTGGGCGATCCGAAACGGCGAGAGCGAGGCCGGATTCACCTTCCACCGCATGGACGCGGAGCTCGATACCGGGCCGATCCTCGCCCGCGGGACGGCGCCGCTCGACGACGAGCACTCGTGGGACGAGTTGACATCGAAGTTGATCGGGCTCGTCGGCGAGCTCTTCCCCGTCGCGCTCGCGCGGGTGGAGGCTGGAGACCCTGGCGACCCGCAGGAGGGCGAAGGGGCGTACGAGCCGTTCTTCGAGGAGGAGTACGTCTGGATCGACTGGTCGAGGACCGCAACCGAGATCTACCGGCAGGTACGTTCGTGGCGCTTCGCATCGGCGACCGGCTTCCCGCCCGGCGCGCTCGCGGAGCTCGACGGTCAGACGCTGCGAGTGCTGAAGGTCAGCCTCGAGCCGGCGGAGGGTCGCGAGATGGGCTGCGGAAAGGGCAAGATCTGGATCGTGGAGACCGAGCCCGCGTGAGACCCGTGATCGGGATCACGACCTATGCCGAGGAGGCGAGGTTCGGACGCATGGCGGATGCCGGCAGCGCTCATCCCGCTCGACTACGTCGACGCCGTCGAGCGTGCCGGCGGGCGACCGCTGCTGATCCCGCCGAGCGACGACGGCGTTGCGGAGACGCTCGACGCCGTCGACGGGATCGTGTTCTCCGGCGGAGCCGACGTCGACCCCTCGATGTACGGCGCCGAGGCCCACCCCGAGACCGACTCGCCGCAGGCGCGGCGCGACGCCGGGGAACTGGCGTTGCTCACCGCCGCCCTCGAGCGCGACATGCCCACGCTCGCGATCTGTCGCGGCTTCCAGCTCCTGAACGTCGCCCGCGGCGGCGACCTCGTCCAACACCTGCCCGAGAAGGTCGGGAACGACGAGCACAAGCAGGTTCCGGGCACCTTCGTCGAGCATCCGGTCGAGGTGAAGGAGGGCACGCGGCTGGCCGGGATCGTCGGCGCGCGGTCCGACGTCACCTCGCACCACCACCAGAGCGTCGGGCGGCTCGGCGAAGGGCTGGTCGAGGCTGCGTGGGCGGGCGACGGCACGCTCGAGGGCTTCGAGGACCCGTCGCTCCGCTTCGCCGTGGGCGTGCAGTGGCACCCGGAGGCGGGCGAGGACAAGGCATTGTTCGAGACGCTCGTCGAGGAGGCGCGCGCATACCGCGCGTCCCGCGACGGAAACTGACGACAGCGGCACGAGCCGGGAGGGCGCCACGTGTACTGGACTCTGGGAATCATCTACATCGTGCTGACCGTCGCGTTCGTCGCGGACGTCTTGCGGAACCCGGCGCTGAGCGGTGTGGGGAAGACCCTCTGGATCGTCGCGCTGATCCTCGTGCCCGTGTTCGCGTGGGTTCTGTACGGGATCGTGCGCCTCCGCCAGAGCCGCGGCCTCTGAGATGACCCTCACGGTCATCGACCCCGCGACCGAGGTGCCGATTGCCGAGCTCGAGCAGGCCGGGGTGGACGAGGCCGACGAAGCGGTCGCGAGGGCGAAGGCCGCATATCCCGCCTGGCGTGCGGTGGCTCCTGCCGACCGGGCCCGGCTCCTCCGTCGGCTCGCCGGGCTCGTCGAGGAGCACGCCGAGGAGCTCGCGCGCATCGAGTCGGGCAACGTGGGAAAGCCGATCGCGGGCGCGCGCGGCGAGGTCGGGATGGTCGCTCAGGTGTTCCACTTCTACGCGGGCGCGGTCGACAAGCACTTCGGCGAGACGATCCCGGCGACGGGCGGCGAGGCAATGACCTTCCGCGAGCCGCTCGGCGTCGTCGGGCTCATCGTCCCGTGGAACTTCCCGCTCAACATCTCGAGCTGGAAGCTCGGTCCTGCGCTCGCGTGCGGGAACACCGTCGTCCTGAAGCCCGCCGAGCTGACACCCCTGTCCGCGCTGCGGCTCGCGGAGCTCGTGCTCGACGCGGGAGTCCCGGAGGGAGTCGTGAACGTGCTCGTCGGCAAGGGCTCCGTGGTCGGGCAGCGGCTGATCGAGCATCCCGACGTCGCGAAGATCGGCTTCACGGGCTCGACCGAGGTCGGGCGGCTCGTCATGCAAGGTGCCGCGGAGACGATCAAGCGGGTCACCCTCGAGCTCGGAGGCAAGTCCGCGAACGTGATCTTCGAGGACGCCGACCTCGAGAAGGCGGCCGCGTCGGCACCGTACGCGGTCTTCGACAACGCCGGCCAGGACTGCTGCGCCCGCTCGCGCATCCTCGTCCAGAGATCGGTCTACGACGAGTTTCTGGAGCGGTTCGTCGAGGCGACGCGGCATGTGAAGGTCGGCGACCCCGCCGACGAGACGACTGAGATGGGCCCGCTGATCTCGGCGCAGCACCGCGAGACGGTCGCGTCGTTCGTCGACGGCTCGCGCTTCCAGGGCGAGGTGCCGGACGGGAGGGGGTTCTGGTTCCCGTGCACGATCGTCGAGGCGACGAACGACGACCGCGTCGCGCGCGAGGAGGTGTTCGGCCCGGTCGCGGCCGTGATCCCGTTCGACGACGAGGCGGACGGGATCCGGATCGCGAACGACACGCCGTACGGGCTCTCGGGCTCGATCTGGACGCGAGACGGAGCGCGGGCGCTCCGCGTAGCGCGCGCGATCGAGTCGGGCGTCCTCTCGGTCAACGCGAACACCTCGGTCCGCGTCCAGACGCCGTTCGGCGGGTTCAAGCAGTCGGGGTTCGGCCGCGAGCTCGGGATGAACGCGCTGGAGGGCTACTCCGAGGTCAAGAGCGTCTTCGTCTCCACGGAGGGGTAGGCATGGGCAGGCTCGACGGGAAGGTGTGCGTCATCACGGGTGCCGGCGGTGGCATGGGTCGGGAGGCCGCGATCGTCTTCACCGGCGAGGGCGCCAAGGTCTGCGTCGCCGACGTGGACGAGAAGCTTGCGGGGGAGACGGTCTCGCTCTGCTCCGGTGACGCCTTCGCGCACCGCGTGAACGTCGCGGACGAGGTCGAGGTGCGCGCGATGTGCGCGGCGACCGCCGAGCGCTTCGGCGGGATTGACGTCCTCTACAACAACGCCGGCATCTCGCCCGCCGACGACGCGTCCGTCCTCGACACGAGTGTCGAGGCCTGGGAGCGCGTCCAGGACGTCAACGCGAAAGGCGTCTTCCTCTGCTGCAAGCACGGGATCCCGTACCTGCTGGAAGGGGGAGGGGGCTCGGTGATCAACGTGGCGTCGTTCGTGGCGATCCTCGGCGCCGCGACGTCGCAGATCTCGTACACGGCGTCAAAGGGTGCCGTGCTCGCGATGAGTCGCGAGCTGGCGGTGCAGTTCGCGCGGGAGGGAGTACGTGTCAACGCGCTCTGCCCTGGACCGGTGGAGACGCCGCTCCTGCTCGCAATCTACGGCGACGATCCGGGGGCATTTGAGCGTCGGCAGGTGCACTGGCCTACTGGACGCCTCGGGAAGCCCCGCGAGATCGTCAACGCGGCGCTCTTCCTCGCGAGCGACGAGTCGTCGTTCGTGAACGGCGCGGCGTTCGTGGTCGACGGCGGCCTGACGGCCGCGTACGTCACGCCCGATTAGCGCCGGCCCTAGACGCCGACGACCTGGACGAGCCAGCGCCGGTCGCGCGCGCGGTCGAGCTCGAGGAAGAGCACCCGCTGCCACTGACCGAGTGCGAGCTCGCCGTCCCGCACGGGGATCGACTCGCCGGCGGGGCCGAGGAGCATCGACATGCAGTGGGCGTGCCCGTTGCCCACCTCCATGTCCTCCTCGCAGACGTTCTCCGTCCGGCGGTCCCAGTCGTCGTGCGCGTAGTAGTGCTCGCTCGGCACGAGGCGCTTGAGGAGCACCGCGAAGTCCTCGAGGAAGCCGTTCTCCCACTCGTTCACGCGCACGGCGCACGTCGTGTGCGGGGAGTAGACCGCGCAGATGCCGTCTGTGATCTCGCTCAGGCGAACGGCCTCGCGGACGTCCTCGGTGATGTCGGTGACCGTCAGACCGCCGGCGGTGCGGAGTCGCGTCTCGGACTGGAACGTCTTCACGGCCACGTCACATTGTGTCAGCACTCGGCGCGCCAGGCCCGCCGGAACCGTCCGTTACGCTGGACGCCGCGGGCCCGTAGCTCAGCTGGTTAGAGCAGCCGACTCATAATCGGTTGGTCCCTGGTTCGAGTCCAGGCGGGCCCATCTGAACTCCTGTAGGCAAGCCGAATCCGCATGGTTGAGCGGGTCAGGTGTGCCGGTGATGCCGGGAAAGCGCGTGCGCTGCACACCCCGGTGCACACCTCGAGAACGGGCGCCGCGAGCCTTCCAGTTTGATCGAGCCGGCGTGCCCGCCCCGCCCAGCCGAGGACCGGGCGCTACGCTCGACGGCCCGGCGAGTAGACTCTGACGGTGGCGAAGACGAAACTCGAGCGGGATCGCGAAAGGCACGAGGCGAAGCTCGAACACGTCCGTGAACAGATTGCCTCCGGGGAGCTCGTGACTCGCCAGATGTCACTAACAGAACTTGCGACGTGGGACGCTCAACGTACGAAGGTCGAGGCAAGCTCGACTCCTGATGAGCGGGCTCGCAGGGCCGCCAGTCTTGAAAATCGGCGGAAGCGCGCCGCACGCCTCGCGTAGCAGCCCGCAACGCGAAGCGTTAGGCGGCAGTCGGGGACGCCGTCGGACAACGTCCCGAACAGCCATCTTGTCGCCGGTGCCAGCGTCCGTCATCGTGACGAACGCGGGGCCGACGCCCGATCGGTGGAGCTCAGGCGTTCAGGTAGCGACCCGGCCCCGCGGCCTCCTCGCCAATGTGGCCGGCTCAAGAAGTGCCATGGCGCTTAGCTAGAGAACCGCTTGCCGCCCCAAGCCACGAAGAGCAGGCCGCCGCTCGCGAGTGGGGCGAGACCGAGCGCCTCTGACGCTGTCCCTGACCAGCCGGTGATCGCCTTCGCACGAGCGATCCACTGGAGCGTCGAGCCTTCGGCATCCAGCTGACCGGGGAACGACAGCACTGCACCGTTCAGGATCGTGTTGTCCAGACCGATGATCAGCGCGGCGAAGGAGAGAACCGCGAGCACCGTCCATCCCGTCGCGTGCTTCTTGAAAGAGGCACCCACGACGCTGCTCTGGAGCGGCTTGTGGAGGTGCTGGAGGGCGTTGCGGAACATGGGTTGATCGTCCCGCCGACGCGCCGCGCCGACATCAGGCGCACACCCTGATCCGGCACCCTGATCTTTCGGGCCAGATGCCCTGATCTACCGCGCGGTCGACGGCACGCCCTTGAGCTGCGTGCGCCGGAAGCGCGGGAGGAGCTGCGCCACCAACCCGAGTCTACGCTTATGCGTCATCTCCTATGTATAAGATTTCCTCATGAGCGCACCGCTACCGAGCACAAGGTCGTGAAGCCGGAGCGTCACGCTCGCGCGAGCAACTCGCGGAGCGGATGCGGCTCGGCGCCTGGCTCGAGCGACTTGACGAGCAGCGGGATGTAGCGCTTCCGCCCCGATTTGCTCGTGAGGAACCTGCGGAGCTGGTCGACGCGATTCCCGTCGCGGTGATACGGCTGCTTCGTGAGGGTCTGGAATGCGTGCAGGTCTCCCTGCTCCGCGATCAGGCTCTCGACCGCGTCGACGCCGAGCGCCTTGATCAGCTCGTCCTCGAGGTCGCGGTCGCAGACGAAGAAGCCGAGGGTCTCCATGGCCCTGCGGTCGAGGCCGGAGCCGAGACCGGCCCGCTCGAGCCGGCGCGCCCAGCGCGCCTCGTGGTCCACGTCGCAGAGACCGAGCAGCTCGAGGCCCAGGCCGTCGGGGCCGAGACGCCTCAGGTGCGCCTCGAGCCCGCCTCCGCCGCCCAGCCACACCACCGCGACTCCCTCCGCGCCGAGGTCGCGTCCGGCGCGGCTCGCCATCGCCCGCAACGCGGCGGCGTCGGTGATGCCTTCGACCAGGATCGCCTTCTCCATGACTCGTCCAAGGGGGGCTTCAGTGACCACGGTTTCCTCCTAGTTGATCTCGCTATCAGCCGCCGCAACACGTCACCGACGCCGGTGCGTGTCAGGCAGTCCACGTCAGCCGGCACGGATGTGCGGCCGACGGTCAGATGCAGGCGGGATCAGCTACGCCGGAAACGCCACAGGGGCGATTCTAGTCCAGACACCCTTAGGGGACACTCCCGAACGCTGGCCCACGCTTCTCGTCAGCTCGCGCATCTGGGCCTGGCCTCACGGGGAGCGCCGTAGATGGGTCGAGAGGAGCGGGCTCGTCTGCGACACCCGTCGCCCGGGTCGCGCGCTTACGCAGAGAGAGATGCCCGTGTTGCGGTCAAGCCGTCCGTGCCGTGCGACTTCGTCCGCCGAACTGGCGACGACCCGGTGCGGTCTGTGGGTGTCACTGATCCTGGCGCTCGGTCGAGAACGACCTCGTTGCCGACGCGAGCTGCCGCCGTGTGAACCCACCGACCCGGCCGGACCGCATGAGCTTGCGCACGAGACTCAGTAGATGTGCAACTTCTCCAGGAGCGCGAGCGGGTCGTCGAGCGACTCGAAGAGGTCTTTGTTGTGCTTGATCATCTTGCTGCGCATGTAGACCCGAAGCCACTGCTTGTAGATGTACAGCTCGTAGCGATCAAGCATGTCTCTGAGCGGTAGCTCACGCTGCGCGACGAGGCCCGCTAAGTACATCGCACACTCGAAACCAAGCGAAATCGACTGAAAGTACGGAGAGCCAACGGCCGAGTCGCCTGCGAGGAACACCGGTGAGCTGGCGAAGGGGTGGTCGCGCGGCCCCGCCGTAAGACACTGCCGGCTGGTCGCATTGCGTGCCCGATACAGATCGAGCGGAATCCGGACGATCTCGAGGTCACCGAGTATCTCGCCGTGCGTTTCCTGCTTGATCTTGTCGATGAAACGGTCCATCGACTGCGCGACGTCGGGAAAGTTGCTGCGAAGCCACTCGCCGTCGAATCGGGACGGCATCGCCTCGTAGTCCTCGGCGCTGATGTTGACGATGCCGGTCACATGGCTGACGCTGCCGTCGTAGTGCGTGCGATGCACCATCGGAATGAACTTGTAGTGCGCGTTCTCGATGTTCTTGTAGTACTTGCAGTACTCGTTGCAGTCATACGTCTGGCCGTACAGGAATGTGATGACGAGCGCGTATTCGAGCCGGAGCTTGAAGGTGTTCGCGCCTCCATCCACGCCGCCGGAGCCGGGCACCAGGTGATCTCGAAGCAGAGAGCTGCTGCCTGTGGAGTCGATCAGAACGTCTCCAGGCTCGAGCATCGCGATCGCGTCCTCCGCCGTAACGACGACTGCAGTGCGCTCAACCGCGTTCGATCCGCGCGTATCGATCAGGTTGCTGATGGAGCGCTCGATGGAGTTGAGCGGGCAGAAGCCCAGCGCCCAGCTGTTTAGAAGTGCCATCAGGTCCGAAGGAATGGACTGTCTGAACGCAAGGCCCTGGTCGAGCTCTGGTGGATCAAAGATGGCCTCGACGCTATCTCCGTCGATGTCATCGGTTCGGTAGCTCTCGACTGAATCCGCCACGAGGTAGGGCGCGAGCTGGACCATCCGGGTGCGCGTGTACTCGCGGCGCTTCTCATAGAGGCGAACCGAGAGGCCGTCGACCGACTGCAGCAACGCTGTCAGCAGGAGACCGACGGGTCCTGCGCCGACTATGTGCACTCGGAGGCTGGAAGGCAGAGTCTCTGGAGCTGTGGAGTCGGGTGTAGGGGGCGGCATCGTGTCGTTGCTCGAGTTGCACACCGGACGCTACTCCTTCGTCCAGCGCCGCCTTTGAGACAGCGTACGGAGCGAGCTGCCGCTCGCGACGATCCCCGCGACCGGTCCCACGTTGGTGATCGCCCCCTTTGCCTTGCGCAACACAGGCACCACCGCACGACTGACGTACCAGGGGCCCATCAGGCCCACGCTCCTGGGGAGCTGTTTGCGAACCTACCCGAGAGGGCAGCGGGCGCGGTCTTCTGCGGAGTTCCCCCGCCTCCGTTCTAGACCGGACGCCGAGATGAGGGGCTGCGTCTTCACTTCGCGGCCCCTCTGCGGCGCTTCAGGCGGTCGCCTCTCCGCCACGAGGACGACGCGGGCTCCCGTCCCGCCCGGACGTCCGATTCCAGGCGGTCGACTTCGAACTGCAGGCTCAGATTCCGAGGATCTGGCGCTTCTTCGCCTCGAACTCCTCCTCGGTCAGGATGCCCGCAGCCTTCAGCTCGGCGAGCTTCTGGAGCTCCGCGGTGTAGTCCGGCTCCGCCGCCGGCGCGGCCGCGGGCTGCTCCATCGGTGCCGCCTGCTGCGCTGCGACCTGCTGGTCGTATGCCTCCTGATCCTGCCGGGCGTACTTCTCATCCTGACGGTGCCGGACCGCCCCGGCCGTTCCCGCGACGACCGCCGTCGTCGCGGCCGCCCGAACGAGCCCGGGCCCTCGTCTCCTGAACATCGTCTCCTCCTCCTAGGCTTTCGCCTGCTCGAGCGCCCACTCGCGGGCAGCCTGGACCACATCGTGCGGGAGCCGCTCGAACGCCACCAGCTCGCCTCCGGCGTCCCTCATCGCCTGGGCGACCTTTCGCGCCCAGACGTTCTCCCACACGAGCATCGCCGCCGATGAGTTGGGCTCGAGCGCCTCGGCGGCGTCGATCAGGTCGTCATCGTTGAGGAGGCCGCTGATCTCGACGCCGATGCTGTCCAGTGCTTTCTGGACATCCGGGTCGAGCTCCATGAGCTCCATGGCGACGGCGTCGCCGGCCTCGTCCTTGGCGACGAACGCGATGTCGATGATGCGTACGGTCCCGTTCTCGACGAGCTCCGCGATCGCGGGAGCGATCTCGCCCCGGAAGCGGTTCCCCGGGAAGGCGATGATCGCGTAGTCGACGGGTCCGATCTCTTCCATGCTCTCTCCTCCCTACGCCGTGGACAGTGCCTTCTGCTTGATCGCGTCGAACTCCGTCTGCGTGATTGCGCCCGAGTCGAGGAGCGCCTTCGCCTTCTCGATCTCGGCGGCCGCGCCGCCGCTGCCGCCCGCGGTCTGACGCACGTAGTCGTCGAACTGCGACTGCTGCGCCTGCGCACGGGCGATGTTTCGCTCGGTCATGCCGTCGTGGTTGACGATCAGGTAGATGAACACGCCGAGGAACGGCAGCACGATCACGAAGATGATCCAGGCGACCTTCGCGAACCCAGACGTGTCGTCGCGCCGGAACAGGTCCGCGAAGATGGTGATCAGGAGCCAGAACCAGATCACCCACGCGAAGAAGATGAGCATCGTCCAGAGGACTTCGAGAAACGGGTAGTCGGCAGCGATCACTCGGACCTCCTAGGTCGGGTCGGTACGCCTTCAGCCTTTCACAGGTACGCGCGCGACGCGAAGGTAATCGTCGGTTGGCCGGCACGGACTTGCGCCAGGCCTCGTCGCACAGGAGAGTTCCGCGTGTGTGCCGGTCGCGGCTAGGCGGTGACGGTCGATGAACGTCGTCTGGGGGGCGGTGATCCTCGTCCTCGCCGTCGCGGCGGCGATCGGAGTGATGCTGCTCGTGCGGCGCCGAGCTCCGGAAGGCAGCTTCTTCTCGGACGGAGACCGTGCCTCAGGTGTCTTCGGCGTCCTCGCGACCGGCTTCGCGATCCTCGCCGGCTTCGTCATCTTCCTCGCGTTCACGAGCTACGACCAGTCGCTGACCGGCGCGGAGACGGAGGCGCTCACGGTCGTGCAGCAGTACGAGACCGCGCAGCTTTTCCCAGCCAACGTCCGCCACCGCTTGACGGGTGAGCTCGTCTGCTACGGGCGCTCGGTCGTCCACCAGGAATGGCCGCTAATGGAGAGCGGCGGACTGGGTGACGCGGTCAATCCGTGGGGCGTCGCGCTCTTCAAGAGTCTCGAGCTCGCGGACCCTTCGACCGCGACCCAGCAGTCCGCGTTCGACAAGTGGCTCGACCAGACATCGGCGCGCGAGGAGGCGCGACGCGACCGCGTCCACGGCGCCGCCGGGATCATCACGACCTCCGTCTGGATCGTGCTGTTTCTCACTGCGGCCGTCGTCTTCGCCTACATGCTCTTCTTCGCGGACAGCGCGGAGCGCGCGCGGTCGCAGGCGATGCTCATGGGATCGGCGACGGCGGTGATGGTCGCCCTGCTGCTCGTGATCCACGCACTCGACAACCCGTACGCATCGGGCGTCGGAAGCATCGAACCCAGGGCGATGGAGCGATCGCTGCGAATCATCGACGAGGCGCGTGTACTCATCGACGACGCCTCGCCGGTCCCCTGCGCCGAAGACGGGATCGCGCGTGACTGACCGGGTCGAGCTCGTCGCGACGGTCCTGCTCGCCTGCGCCGCGGTCGCGACGGCGTGGAGCAGCTACCAGGCGACGCGTTGGAACGGCGAGCAGGCAAAGGCCTCGAGCCGGACGAACGCGATCCGGATCGACGCTGCTCGCGCGCAGGGTCTCGCCGAGGCGCAGACGGAGATCGACGTGGCCACGTTCACGCAGTGGGTGGATGCGTACTCCCACAACGACGCCGAGCTTGCCGACTTCTACTTCAGGCGATTCCGGGCCGAGTTCAAGCCGGCCGTGAACGCGTGGCTCGCTACGAGGCCGCTCCGGAACCCGAACGCGCCGCTGACGCCGTTCGCGATGCCGCAGTACCGACTCGCTGCCACCGCCGAGACGAAGCGGTTCGACGCCCAGGCCGAAGTGTCCGCCGAGCTGGTCAGGACCAGCATCCAGCATGCGTCGAACTACGTCCTCGCGGTCGTGCTCTTCGCGGTCTCGCTCTTCTTCGCGGGCATGAGCACGAAGCTCGGTGATCCGCGGATGCAGAAGGTCGCCGTAGGTTTGGGCGTGATCGTGTTCCTCGCCACGGTCGTCTGGATCGCAACCTCCCCGGTGAGCATCTCCATCTGAGCGCGCGCCGGTTCAGAACTGCGCGATGAGGGGTCCGGGTCTTCGCCTCAGCCCGGACGAGCGGCCGCCATCCTGCTAGGAATCCAGACGGAAGCCGCCATCTCTCGACGTGCTCTGGTGACCCCTGAGCTCCGAACAACGAAAGGATGGGCGCGCGATGAGTGACGACCGCCGGCACCTCCCGATCGCTGATCGACCGTACGAGGGCGAGCTTCCCCTCGACGCGAAGGACCCCGACGCGAAGTTCCCGCCGATCGAGCCGTTGCGCCGCCGGAGGGCGCGCCGAACGTCCTCGTCGTCCTCATCGACGACGCCGGCTTCGCGGCCTCGAGCGCGTTCGGCGGGCCGTGCTCGACCCCGACCGCCGAGCGGCTCGCAGCGAACGGTCTCAAGTACAACCGCTTCCACACGACGGCGCTCTGCTCGCCGACGCGACAAGCCCTGCTCACCGGACGGAACCACCATGCGGTCGGGATGGGCGGGATCACCGAGATCGCGACCTCGGCGCCGGGCTACAACTCGATCCGCCCGAACACGTGCGCTCCGCTGGCCGAGACCCTGAAGCTGAACGGCTACGCGACCGCGCAGTTCGGCAAGTGCCACGAGGTGCCGGTCTGGGAGACCAGTCCGATGGGGCCGTTCCAGGCCTGGCCGACCGGCTCGGGATTCGAGCACTTCTACGGCTTCATCGGCGGCGAGACGAACCAGTACGCGCCGGCGATCTACCGCGACACGGTCCCGGTCGAGCAGGACGAAGACGGCGGAGGAGGGCTACCACTTCACGGAGGACATGACCGACCAGGCGATCGACTGGATCAGCCAGCAGAAGGCGTTGATGCCGGACAAGCCCTTCTTCGTCTACTTCGCGCCCGGCGCCACGCATGCGCCGCATCACGTGCGGCCCGAGTGGTCGGACAAGTACAAGGGGCGGTTCGACGACGGATGGGACGCGCTGCGCGAGCGGACGTTCGCCCGGCAGAAGGAGCTCGGCGTGATCCCGGCCGACGCGGAGCTCACGGAGCGCCCCGAGGAGATCCCGGCCTGGGAGGACATGCCCGATGACCTGAAGCCCGTGCTCGCGCGCCAGATGGAGGTCTACGCCGGCTTCCTCGAGCACACCGACCACCACGTCGGCCGGCTGATCGACGCGCTCGGCGATCTCGAGATCCTCGAGAACACGCTCGTCTACTACATCATCGGCGACAACGGCGCGTCGGCCGAAGGTACGCCGAACGGGTGCTTCAACGAGCTCGTCGATCCTGAACGGGGCGTTCGGGCTCGAGACGACCGAGTTCATGGTCTCCCGGATCGACGACTTCGGCACGCCGGACGCCTACAACCACTACGCCGTCGGCTGGGCACACGCCATGGACACGCCCTACCAGTGGACGAAGCAGATCGCCTCGCACTGGGGCGGTACCCGCAACGGGACGATCGTGCACTGGCCGAGCGGGATCGAGGCGAAGGGCGAAATCCGCTCACAGTTCCACCACGTGATCGACGTGGCGGCGACGGTGCTCGACGCCGCCGGGCTCCCCGAGCCCGAGAGCGTCAACGGCGTCCGGCAGGAGCCGCTCGCACGGGGTCTCGATGGCGTACACGTTCGACGACGCGGGCGCCGAGGAGCGGAGGACGACGCAGTACTTCGAGATGTTCTGCAACCGCGGCATCTACCACGAGGGCTGGACCGCGGTGACGCGGCACAGCATCCCCTGGGTGTCGACCGAGATGCCGGCCTTCGACGACGACGTGTGGGAGCTCTACGGCCCCGGACGACTGGACGCAGGCACACGACCTCGCCGGCGGACCAGCCCGAGAAGCTGCAGGAGCTGCAGGAGCTGTTCCTGATCGAGGCGCGGAAGTACAACGTCCTCCCGCTCGACGACCGGCGCTTCGAGCGCTTCAACCCCGACCTCGCGGGGCGGCCGCAGCTCGTCCGCGGGAACGTCTCAGCTCCTGTTCGGCCGCATGGGACGGCTGTCCGAGAACTCGGTCGTCGGGCTGAAGAACAAGTCGCATTCGATCACGGCGCAGATCGACGTCCCGGAGACGGGCGCCAACGGTGTGATCATCTCCCAGGGCGGCGCGTTCGGCGGCTTCGCGCTCTATGCCAAAGACGGCAGGCCGGCGTACTGCTACAACCTCTTCGGCCTCCAGCAGTTCAAGGTCTACGGGGAGGATCCCATCCCGGCGGGCGAGCACCAGGTCCGGATGGAGTTCACCTACGACGGCGGCGGGCTCGGGAAGGGCGGCGACGTCAAGCTCTACGTCGACGGCGAGCAGGTCGGCGAGGGCCGCGTCGACGGAACAGTTCCGATGCTCTTCTCGGCCGACGAGACGACCGATGTCGGGTAGCGACACGGCGACGCCGGTGAGCGACGACTACGGCCCGAAGGACAGCGAGTTCACGGGGAGCGTGCGCTGGGTGCAGATCGACGTCGACGAGGCCGCGGAGGACCTCGACCACCTGATCTCGCCCGAGGAGCGCCTGCGGGTTGCGATGGCGCGCCAATGAGCGGTGTGAGAGGGTAGGCGCATGTGCTGTCTCATCCTCCTCGCGAGCGGCCTCGGCCCGCGCATCGCGCTCCTCGCCTGGTGGATCTTCGGCGACAAGGTGGACGTCGCCTTCGACACCTGGGTCTGGCCGTTGCTCGGGCTGCTGATCCTGCCCTGGACGACGCTCTTCTACGTCATCGTCTGGTCGGCGATCGGGGGCGTCAGCGGTTGGGAGTGGCTGTTCGTCGCGCTGGGGTTCGCACTCGACATCGCGACGTACAGCTCGCGGTCGGCGAAGGCGCGCTACGAGACGATGTAGGCGGTAAGCCGGCTTCCGTCGCCGGCTGACGTTAGGCTCGAACCGATGTCCGAGGCGGTCATCACGACAGAGGTCTCGCTTCGGCGGCGAATCACGCGGATCGTCGTCTGGATCGCCGGGCTCCTGATCCTCAACGCGCTCCTCCAGCTCATCGGCGTCGACGTGCTCGGATGGCTCGGGGACCTCTGGGACTCGATGAAGGACGTCTCGATCGGGTACCTCGTTCTCGGCTGCCTGTTCCAGGGCGTGCAGACGTTGCTCACAGCGCTCGGCTGGTACGGGATCCTCCACTACGCGTACCCCGCCGCGACCTTCATGCCCGTGCTCGCGTCGTACGCGGTCGGCGTCGCGTTGAACAACGTCCTGCCCGCGAACCTGGGGACGTTCGTCACGCTCGTGATGTACACCGCCGTCATCGCCGGCGCGACCTTCGCGGGGATCCTCGCCGGGTACGTCGTCCAGAAGATCTTCTACGTGGTGATCGGCACTCTCATCTACATCTACCTCTTCAGCCAGGTCGCCGGCTCGTTCGAGTTCCAGTTCGGCGACGAGAAGGATGCGCTCCTGAACCATCCAGTGCTGACGCTCGCGATCGTCGGGGGCGCGATCTTCCTCATCGCGCTGCTGCTGCGCGTCTTCTGGCGGAAGGTGAAGGAGCTTTGGGTCAAGGCGAAGCAGGGCGCGGCGATCCTGAGCGACGGCAGGGCCTACGTCCTGCGCGTGTTGCTCCCACAGATGGGCGGCTACGTCGCGAAGGTCGGGGTCATCATCGTCTTCCTCGCCGCGTACGGGATCCCGGTGACGTTCGGCTCGGTCATGAGCGTGCTCGGCTCGAACCAGCTGGCGAACCTGCTGTCGCTCACGCCGGGCGGCGTCGGCGTCAACCAGGCCTTCAACACCTTCGCGCTCGGGAGCTACACGGACGACACGACCGCGGCCGCCTACTCCACCTCCCAGCAGCTCGTCACGACGGCGTTCAACATCGGCTTCGCGATCGTCCTCGTCTGTGTCGTGTTCGGCTGGAGCGGCGGGAAGAAGCTCGTCGGCGAGTCCTACGACGAGGCCAAGGTCAAGGCCTCCGAGATGAAGTCGAGCCGCGGGAAGCTCCCGACCGGAGAGGACGCGGACCCGGAGAGCCCGAGCTCCGTCTGAGCGACGAGCCCGAGCCCGAGCACGCCGGGCTCCTGCCAACGGCCCCAAGATCAGCAAGGGGCCCAGGTGGGTGGGCCCCTTGCTCCAACGGCGCAACTTCGGGCCAGGCTCGCGCCTGCGGGGAGAGGAGTCGCGCCGGTAGTGCGTATCTGTTCCACATCGCGCGCAGAAGTGCGAGCTTTACCAGCAAGTTTCCACAGGCCGAATGCCGCAATTTCGATGAAGAACTTCGGGTCCATCCACAGGGTCTGGGGAAGCTCGGGGAAGCCGACGGCGGCTAGACTCCGCTCATGGCCGAGCACGAGCACGGCACGCTCAGAGTCAAGACCGGTCTCGCGGAGATGCTCAAGGGCGGCGTGATCATGGACGTCGTCGACGCCGACCAGGCGCGGATCGCGGAGGAGGCTGGGGCATGTGCGGTCATGGCGCTGGAGCGCGTACCGGCGGACATCCGCCGCGACGGAGGCGTCGCGCGCATGGCCGACCCGCTCAAGATCAAGGAGATCCAGGACGCCGTCTCGGTCCCGGTCATGGCCAAGTGCCGCATCGGTCACTTCGCAGAGGCTCAGATCCTCGAGGCGCTCGAGGTCGACTACATCGACGAGTCGGAGGTCCTGACACCGGCCGACGTCGAGCACCACGTCGACAAGTGGGGCTTCACCGTCCCGTTCGTCTGCGGCGCCACGAACCTCGGCGAGGCGCTGCGCCGTATCTCCGAGGGCGCCGCGATGATCCGCACGAAGGGCGAGGCGGGGACGGGCGACATCGTCAACGCCGTGACTCACATGCGCGCGGTCTTCGGCGCGATCCGGCAGCTCCAGTCCTTGCGGCCGGACGAGCTCCACGCGTCCGCGAAGGAGCATCGGGCGCCGTACGAGCTGGTCCGCTGGGTCGCCGAGAACGGCCGGCTGCCCGTCGTCACGTTCACCGCGGGTGGCATCGCCACCCCTGCGGACGCCTCGCTCTGCATGCAGCTCGGCGCGGACGGCGTGTTCGTCGGCTCCGGGATCTTCAAGTCCGAGCGATCCGGAGCTCCGGGCGAAGGCGATCGTCGAAGCGACGACGCACTTCCACGATCCCAACGTGCTCGCGGAGGTCTCGGCGGGGCTGGGCGAGCCGATGGTCGGGATCTCGGCCTCCTCGATCCCGCTCGAGGAGCGGTTGGAAGTCCGCGGCTGGTAGCCGCCAGAGCCTGACTCCAGACCCGGGAATCTAGAATCCAGCCCGTGAGGATTGGAGTTCTCGCCTTGCAGGGGGCCTTCCGCGAGCACGCGCGCGTGCTCCGTGCGCTCGGCGCCGAGGTCGTCGAAGTACGGCTCCCCGAGGAGCTCGACGGGCTCGACGGGCTCGTCATCCCCGGCGGCGAGTCGACCACGATCGTGCGCCTCGCGGCGCTGTACGGCCTCGACGAGGCGATCCGCGCGTACCCCGGCCCCGTTTTCGGAACCTGCGCCGGCATGATCGTCCTCGACCGAGAGCATCTCGGCCTCGCCGACCTCGTCGTCGACCGGAACGCGTACGGCCGCCAGGTGCGGAGCTTCGAAGCCGAAGTCGCGCTCGAGGGCGACGAGCGGCCGCTCGCGGGCGTCTTCATCCGCGCCCCGCGGATCCGCGAGCTCGGTCCCGGCGTCGAGGTGCTCGGCGAGCTCGACGGCGAGCCGGTGCTCGTGCGCGACGGGCGCCTGCTGCTCGCGTCGTTCCATCCGGAGCTCACGGACGACACCCGCGTCCACGAGCGGTTCCTGGAGATCGTTCGGGAGGAGGCCGGTGTCAGGGCATAGCAAGTGGTCGTCGATCAAGCACAAGAAGGGCGCGGCCGACGCGAAGCGCGGCAAGCTCTTCTCGAAGCTCTCGCGGGCGATCATCGTCGCGGCGCGCGAAGGCGGCCCGGACCCCTCCGCGAACCTCGCGCTCCAGAACGCGATCGAGAAAGCGCGCTCGTACTCGATGCCGAAGGACAACATCGAGCGCGCGGTCGCGAAGGGCTCTGGCACCGACTCGGAGAGCTCGAGCTACGAGACTGTCGTGTACGAGGGGTACGGGCCCGAGGGTGTCGCCGTCCTCGTCGAGGCTCTCACGGACAACCGCAACCGCACCGCCTCGGACGTGCGGCATCTCTTCGCGAAGCACGGCGGCAACCTCGGGACGACCGGCGCGGTCGCGTGGCAGTTCGAGCGCACGGGGGTCGTGCTCGTGGCGGCCGAGGAGGTCGACGAGGAGTCGCTGCTCCTGGTCGCGGCGGAGGCGGGCGCCGACGACGTCGAGCCCGACGGGGCCAGCTTCGTCGTCTCGACGCCGCCCGAGACGCTCGTGCCCGTGCGCGAGGCGCTGGAGGCCGCGGGATTCGGCGTCGAGTCGGCCGAGCTCTCGATGATCCCGAAGGGCACGGTGGCGATCGCGGACGAGTCGACCGCGCGCAAGGTGATGCGGCTGATCGAGGGGCTCGAAGACGCGGACGACGTCCAGGACGTGTACGCGAACTTCGACATCCCCGAGACCGTGCTCGAAGCTGTAGCCTCCTAGGTCGTGGCGACGACCGTCGGAACACCTCTGACTGCCCGGAGAATCGAGTCGCTCCTCTCGGCGCGGCTCTTCGTCGAGCCTCAGCTCTCCGACGGGCGCCTCTACTTCATCTCGAGCCTGTCCGGCCACCTGAGCCTGTTCTCGATGGACGCCGCGGGTGGCGTCCCGCAGCCGCTCCTGCCGCCGCAGATCGCGCTCCAGAACCCCGAGCTCGTCGGCGGGCACGCGTTCCAGGTGCTGCCGGAGCTCGGACGGATCGTCGTGATGATGGACAGCGACGGCGACGAGAACTACCAGCCGCTCGTGATCCCGCTCGAGGGCGGCTTCCCGGAGCCGCTCGACGCGGCTACGTTCGAGGGGCGCCGGTCGCACCTGATCACCGTCGACCCGACCGCGGGCATCGGCTACTTCGCGGCCGAATCGCGCGAGGAGTCGATGATCTACGCACTGCGCGCCGACCTCGAGACGGGCGCGACCGAGCAGCTCGGCCAGTCCCCTTACGGCGCCTTTCCCGCCGCCTGGACCCCGGATCACTCGCGGGTCGTGCTCGCGGACGGCTACACCGCCGGCGACACGATCCTGTACGAGCCGGACGGCGACGGCGGTCGGCGAATGCTCCACGGCACGCCGATCGACGAGCGGGAGGAGGGCGTCGAGTATCCGCCGAGCGGCTTCCGCGACGGTGGCCACGGGGTCGTGAGCGGGAACGGCCTGCTGCTCGGCACCACGCTCCACGGAGACGACGCCGGCTCGATCGCGTTCCTCGCCTTCGACCGTCCCGGAGAGCTCGATCCGGTCGCGATCGAAGGGCTCGTCCACGAGGGCGTCGGGGAGCTCGAGGACATCAAGCACCTCGAGGGCGACCGCTACGCGGTGATCTACAACATCGACGGCTGCTCGTGGGCATATGACGCGCGCTTCGACGAGGGCTCTCGCACGCTCACGGCCGAGCGCACCCTCGTCGGCGAAGGCGAGCTCGCGGGAGGCGTCCTGCACGGCCTCGACTACGACGAGGGAAGCGGGCACTTCGCGCTCTCCTTCTGCACAGCCACTGAGCCCACCCAGCTCTTCGTGCTCGAAGAAGAAGCCACTCCGCCGGCGCGGAAGACGCGGGAACGCGCACTCGGCCTCGACCCTGCTCTCCTGTCCGCGGGCGAGGACGCGTCCTTCGAGTCGCACGACGGGCTCCGGGTCTCGGCGCGCCTCTACCTCCCGTCGGAGGAGCTCGGCTTCGAGGGGCCGCGGCCGCTCGTCTACTACGTCCACGGCGGCCCGCAGGGCCAGGAGCGCCCGAACTTCGCCTGGTTCTCGATGCCGCTGATCCAGATCCTCGCGCTCGAGGGCTTCGCGGTGTTCGTTCCGAACGTGCGCGGGTCGAGCGGCTACGGGCTCTCGTACATGAAGCGCGTCGACAAGGACTGGGGAGGCCTCGACCGGCTCGACCACGTCCACGCGATGACCGAGGTCCTGCCGGGCGACGAGCGCATCGACGTGTCGCGCGCCGGCGTCGTCGGCCGCTCGTACGGCGGCTACATGACGCTGATGCTCGCGTCTCGGCACCCCGAGCTCTGGCGCGGCGCCGTCGACATGTTCGGGCCGTACGACCTGTTCACGTTCCTCGAGCGCATCCCGGAGACGTGGAAGACGTACTTCGCGCTCGCCGTCGGCGATGCCGAGAAGGACCGCGACTTGCTCCTCGACCGCTCGCCGCAGACGCACATCCACGACATCTCGGCTCCGCTCCTCGTGATTCAGGGCAAGAACGACCCGCGCGTCGTCGAGCAGGAGTCGCACGACCTCGTCGAGGAGTTGCGCGGCGAGGGGCGCGACGTCGACTATCTCGTCTTCGAGGACGAGGGCCACGACGTCCTCAAGCTCCCGAATCGCGTGCGCTGCTACGAGGCGATCACCGGCTTCTTCTCCGAGCACCTCGCCTGACGCTGTTAGCCTGGCGCCGCTGAGGGGCCGTTCGAGCGAGAGGAGACCAACGTGCGTGCGATGACCATCGCCGTCGTGCTGGTCCTGGCCCTCCTGGGGGCGGGTTGCGGAGGCGGCGACGACACGGCGGCCGACACCGACACCACTGCGACGGAGACAACGACCGAGGGCATCACCACCGAGGAGACGACGACCGACGAGACAACCGACGACGGCAGCTTCGCCACGAGCGAGTGCTCGTCGCTCGTCGCCGCGGCCGCGTCCGTCGCGACGGCGTTCTCCGGCACCGGGACCACGGACGACGCCGACGAGACGCGGGCCGAGTTCGAGGAGTTCGCGGAGAGCGCGCCGGACGAGATCCGTGACGATCTCCAGGTGCTCGTGGGGGCGTACGAGGAGTACGCGGAAGCGCTCGCGGACGTGGACATCGACCCAGGCCAGGTGCCTGACGCCGAGACCCTCCAGGAGATCCAGGCGGCGATCGCCTCGATCGACCAGGTGGAGGTCACCGAGGCAGCAGCGAACGTCAACGCATGGACGACCGCAAACTGCTAGGTCGAGGCTGAATCACGTTTCGGGGCCGAGCGCCGCGCTCGGTCCCGAGGCCGCCGTGACGACGTCCGAGGGCATCAATACCTTCCTTCCGTGAAGGTACTCGGAATCGACCCAGGGACGGCAACGTGCGGGTACGGGATCGTCCACGGAAGCGACGGCCGCCTCCGGGCGGTGGTGTCGGGCGACTGGCGGACGTCCGCGCGCGAGCGGCCGGACGCGAGGCTGCTCGCGATCTTCGAGGGCGTCCAGGGGCTCATTGCGGAGCACGCGCCGGACGCCGTCGCGCTCGAGGAGTCCTTCGTGGGTGCCGACGCCCGCATCGCGCTCTTCGTCGGACAGGCGCGCGGCGCCGTTCTCGTCGCGGCCGCGTCCGCCGGCGTCGAGTGCGCCGAGTACGCGCCGGCACGTGTCAAGCAGACGGTCTGCGGCTACGGCCGCGCGGAGAAAGGGCAGATGCAGCGGATGGTGAAGATCATTCTCGGCCTCGACGCCGAGCCCGGCTCGACGCACGCGGCAGACGCCCTCGCGGTGGCGATTTGCCACGCGCTCGCGCCGCCGCTCCTGGAGGCCGCCGGATGATCTCGCGACTGCGCGGGAAGCCTGTGGGTCGGACGCCCGACGGCCTCGTGCTCGACGTCGGTGGCGTCGGGTACCTCGTCGCCGCGACGCCGAGCGCGCTGCGCCTTTGCGATAGCGCCGCGGAAGCCACCGTCGAGACGTACCTGCACGTGCGCGAGGACGCGCTTCAGCTCTACGGATTCGCAGATAACGCCGAGCGAGAGCTCTTCCTGCATCTCCTCGGCGTCAGCGGGATCGGCCCCAAAGTTGCGCTCGCCGTCGTGTCGAGCGCGCCGCCATCCGAGCTTCGTCGCGCGATCGCGCTCGAGGACCCGGCCCGCTTCCAGGCGATCCCGGGGATCGGCAAGAAGACCGCGGAGCGGATCGTCCTCGAGCTCAAGGAGAAGTTGGGGAGCGACGATGTCGTCGCCCTACCGTCGCTGCCCGGCGCGCCGACGTCCGCTCACGTCGTCGCGCGCGACGCGCTCGTCGAGCTTGGCTACTCGGTGATCGAGGCCGAGGCCGCGCTCGCTCCCGTCGATCCGGAGCTCCCACCCGAGGAGCGCGTGCGCGAGGCCCTCCGGAGCGCTGCCGCGTGACCAACGCTCGCCTTCGGCTCGCGTTCGCGGGGGAAACCATGTTTCCCCCGCGTGCCCCCTTCTTCTTGAAAGCGTGGGGAACCTCCCGGTTCCCCACACCCCTCCACGCTCATAGACCGCGGAGCGGCCTATGAGCTCCCAGTTCCTCGCACCCGCGCTCCAGGAGGGCGACGAGGAGGTCGAGCAGACGCTGCGCCCGCGGAGGCTCGCGGACTTCGTCGGCCAGGAGCGCACGAAACAGCAGCTCGAGATCGCACTCGAGGCGGCCGGTGCTCGGGGAGACGCGCTCGACCACGTCCTCCTCGTCGGGCCGCCGGGCCTCGGGAAGACGACGCTCGCGACGATCGTGCGCGAGGAGCTCGGCGTCGGCCTGCGTACGGTCGCCGGCCCGGCGCTCGAACGGAAGGGCGACATGGCCGCGATCCTCACGGGGCTCGAGCCGCGCGACGTGCTGTTCATCGACGAGATCCACCGCATGAACCGCGCGATCGAGGAGATCCTGTACCCGGCGCTCGAGGACTTCCGGCTCGACATCATCGTCGGCCAGGGTGCGGGCGCGAGGACGCTGACGCTCGACCTGCCGCCGTTCACGCTGATCGGCGCCACCACGCGCACCGGCCTCCTGACGACGCCGCTCCGCGACCGCTTCGGGATGACGTTCCGCCTCGGCTACTACGAGCCCGCGGAGCTCGCCTGGATCGTGCGCCGGTCGGCCGGGATCCTCGGGGTCGAGATCGACGACGCGGCGGCGGACGAGATCGCTGGCCGCGCTCGCGGGACGCCGCGTGTGGCGAACCGCATCCTCCGGCGCGTCCGCGACGTCGCGCAGGTGCGGCATGACGGCGTCGTCACGCTCGCCGTCGCCCGCGAGGCGCTCGAGCTGCTCGAGGTGGACGAGTCCGGGCTCGAGCGCACCGACCGCGAGCTTCTCGCAGCGATCGCGCACAAGTTCGGCGGAGGGCCGGTCGGGCTCTCGACACTGGCCGTCTCCCTCGGCGAGGAGCCGGACACGATCGAGGACGTGTACGAGCCGTACCTCCTCCAGCTCGGTTTCCTCCAGCGGACTCCGCGAGGTCGCGTGATCACCGCGCTCGGCCGCGAGCACATCGACGCGGCCGCGACCCCGGACGGGCTCTTCTGAGCGCGTGAGCACGCCGCACATCTGGATACCGGGATCGGCGGGCCCGCTCGACGAGCTCGTGGCGCGCATCAGCGGCATGGTCGCGGAGTTCGCCGAGGAGCACGGGCTCGAGCAGGCGGAGGTGCGCGTCGAGCTCGCGGACGGCTCCCGCTACCTGCTCGCCGCCGCGACCGCCGAGCCCGGCTACGGGTTCTTCTCGTTCGTCCCTCACGCGGAGGACGAGAGCGAGCCGCGGCGCGTGATCGTGCCCGTCGGCGCGGTCAAGTCGATCGAGATCTCCGCGCCGGATCCCCAGCGGGCGTTCGGCTTCGTCGCGAGCGAGTAGCGCTCAGTCGGCGTCGACGCGATGCGGGGAGGGAAAGATCGGGTGGAGCTCGCCCCTGACGCGTTCTATCTGCCTCCCCGCCCACACCGCGAAGCCGGCGAGCGAGAGGAGGAAGAACGCCCCGCCGAGGACGAGCACTCCGGCCAGCCCCAGGTCGAGCCCGATGCCGGCGATACCCGCGGCGGCTCCTGCGACCACTGAGTCGATGACCGCCACGACGCCGGGAACGGCCACGAACGCCTGGGTCCGCGGTGGCCGGCCGGGCATTGCCACTGAGGACTGGAGGATGCCGAGATCGTCGTCGTAGCGGCTCGTGACGAAGTACGGCTCGAGCTCGGGGGCGAGCTGCACGTACGCGTTTCGGATGCGGTTCATTCCCTGGGTCCAGCGCGCGTCTTCCCAGTTCACCTGGGCGAGCCGAACGAACGTGGCGACGCCGAGGAAGTACACGACCGGCAGCAGCACGAGCGCGAAGGCGACGAAGCCGGTCCCGAAGCTCGGCCGCCTGCGCGACGAGCGCGAGCGCGACTACCGAGCCCGTGAGAGCCGCGACGAAGATCGAGGTCCGGCTCATCGACTCCGTGTAGACGAGGCTGCGCGCGGCGAGCAGGCTCCAGTGCTCGGTCATCAGGATCTGGAGCGCGTGGGGGCCGAGCTCGCCGGTCGGCGTACCGGCCTGGCCCGGAGTGATGCGGGTCGAGTCGGGCTCGAGCACGAGTCGCGCCAGTCTACGACCGAGCCGGGATGACGCCGCCAACGTTTCCGCTTCGGTACGAGCCGACCCGTAGCTCCTAGATCCGAGGGATCGTCAATCCATGTAGCTGGCGCTCGAGCTTGCCGGCGACCTCGAGGTTCGACGCTTCCCGTAGGAGCCCGGTCACCGCAACGCCCAATGCTCGAAGGAGCTCCTCGCGTTCCAGCGAGCGGACGAGAGCGGCTTCGAAGCCGTGGCGCACATCCGGAGGCAGCTGGTCGAATCCCTTCCCGTAGCCCGTCGGGAGATCCCGCCGCAGGCACGCGAGCGTGAGCGCGTGGTCGCGAACGCAACTGATGCAGTACTCCGCGTGCCACCATTGGCCACGGGCGACGCCGACCATCGCGTGGCGCGCGTACAGAACGGCCCATCCGAGCAGCTCCTCGGCCGACGGTACGCGGCGCGATCTCGACGCTGTGCGGGCCGAAGAGCACGTTGAACGCAGGGCCGGTCTGCCGAACGCTCTCGGGCGCGAACGAGAGGTCGACCTGCAACCAGTCCGGGAACAGGAACACGCGATAGACGAGGTCGCCGCGAGAGAGGTCGAGGAGCGGCACGGCGTCGAACACGTCCGCCAGCTCGCGAGTCCAGTCGTCGAGCACGTCGGCCACGGAGGACTCCGCGGCGACTCCGAACGTGAGATCGAGATCCGACCAGCGGTCTCCGTTCCCGTGCGCGAGCGAGCCGATCACCGCGGCTGCGACAACACTCGGGTCGGACTCTGCGAGCCCGAGGACGTGCTCGCGTACTCGATCGCGGTTCGCGACAGCGGACATCGACCGTCCGGGCTCAGCCGCGGTACTGGAGCTCGCGCCAGGAAGGCACGGGGGCGAGCTCGAGGAGCGTGCGCCCTCCCTCCGGCTCGGCATAGCCGAAGTCTCCGGTGTCGTCCTCCCACGAGACGTCGAGCAGACCCTCCTTCACGCGATGGTCGAGCCAGGCGCCGCGGAAGACGAGCTTGCGCAGCCAGTAGACGAGCGATTCACCGTTCACGAGCGACAGCCGCTCCCAGTGCCGTACGAGATAGAGGCCCAGCCCGCTACGCGGGTCGACGATCCGACCGTCGGCCACGAGCTCGACGAGGTCACTCGTCTCCTCGGCATCGAGGTCGTTCGACCCGATGAGGCCGAGCTTCACCCCGGCGGCTGTGACGCGCTCTTCGAAGTCGTCCGCGTTGAACTGGAACCGGTGTCCCAGGAACTCCACGACGAAGTCGTCGCCGGAGCGGTAGTTGGCGGCAAGCATCGGCTCTCAGCGTAACTACGCTTCGCGACGTGGGTGACCGCCGAACGTGGATCGTCATGGCTGCCGTGGTGCTGGCCATCTGGCTCGTCGGCGCTGCCGTGACGAAGTACTCGCTCGAGCAGATGGCGTACTACACGCCGATCGCGGTGGTCGTCGTCGGCGCCACGCTCGGTCTGGTCTTGCTCTGGGTGAAGGTCGTGCTCGATTCCGTGCGCCGCCGCCGCGGCGAGCCTTGAGCCCGAAGTGACGAGTTAGAGACGGTTCGGCGACAGGATTGGTACGGCGGCCCGGGGGCACCGCGAGGCCGTCCGGCGGCCTCCGTACCGTCACTCTCGTGTGGACGATCGCTCCTCGGGATGCGGCGGCGACCGACGCGCTCGTACACGAGCTCGGGGTGAGCGAGGTCGTCGCGTCCGTCCTCGTGCGCCGCGGGTACGACGATCCGGACGCCGCACGCCGCTTCCTCGAGGCGGAGCTACCCGGGCACGACCCACTTCTCCTCGGTGACATGGCCGGCGCCGTCGAGCGCATCCGCGGCGCCGTGAGCGCCGGCACGCGTATATGCGTGCACGGCGACTACGACGTGGACGGGATCTGCGCGACGGCGCTCGCGGTCCTGCTGCTGCGCGAGCTCGGTGCGGACGCCTCGTGGCACCTGCCGAGCCGGTTCGAGGAAGGGTACGGCGTCTCGAGCCACACGCTCGCGAAGCTCGCCGAGGAGGGAACCGGGCTCGTCCTCACGGTCGATTGCGGGATCACGGCGGTCGCCGAGGTCGCCGAGGCGAAGACTCTCGGTCTCGAAGTCGTGGTCACCGACCACCATCGCCCGGGCGACGAGCTTCCGGACTGCCCGATCGTCGCGACACTGCTGCCGTCCTCGCACCCGTTGCGGTATCCATTTGCCGGGCTCTGTGGCACAGGTGTCGTCTACAAGCTCGGCGAGGCGCTGCTCGGATCCGAGCACCCTGCGCTGCGCAAGAGCCTCGATCTCGTCGCGCTCGCGACGATCGCCGACGTCGTGCCGCTCGTCGACGAGAACCGCGGTCTCGCGGCGGCCGGCCTGCGCGCGCTCGCCTGCACGCGGCGGGCCGGGCTCCAGGCGCTCATGCGCAGTGCCCGTGTGGATCCGGCGGCCGCGGACGCGGGGTCGGTCGGCTTCCGGCTCGCCCCCCGGATCAACGCCGCGGGACGGCTCGGCCGCCCGGACGTCGCACTCGAGCTCATCCTCACGGACGATGCCGACAAGGCGCAACGGCTGGCGCAGACGCTCGAGGAGCTGAATCGCGATCGCCAGGCGGTCGAGGACCGGATCCTGCGCGAGGCGATCGCCGCCATCGACGCGCTGCCGGAGCGGGCGCGACGTCGCCGCGGGTACGTCCTCGCGAGCGAGGACTGGCACGTCGGCGTCATCGGCATCGTCGCCTCGCGGCTCGCGGAGCGTTTCCATCGTCCGGTCGTGCTCGTCACCGGCCAGCAGGACGGCTGGCGGGGATCCGGCCGCTCGATCGCGGGGTTCGACCTGCACGGCGCGCTCGGGGCCTGCTCGGAGCACCTGCTGCGCTTCGGAGGGCACCGGGCGGCAGCCGGGCTATCGATCGACCAGAGCTCGATCCCCGCCTTCACGGAGGCGTTCGCGGCGCATGCGGATGCGACGCTCGAAGAAGGGGATCTCCACCCGGTCACGGTGGTCGACGCCGTAGCCTCGGCCGAGGATCTCACTCTCGCACTCGCGCAGGAGCTCGACCGGCTGGCGCCGTTCGGTCTCGGCAACCCGGACGTCACGCTCCTCGTTCCCGGAACGCGCGCCGTCGCGCCGACGACCGTGGGGGACGGGAAGCACCTCCGGTTCAGGGTGCGCCAGGACGAGCGGGACGCGGGGAGCGCCATCGCGTTCGGACTGGGCTCGCAGCTCGACCGGCTGCGGGCCGAGGGCCTCTTCGACGTCGCCTGCCGGCTCCAGGAGAACCGCTGGAACGGGACGGTCGCGCCGCAGCTCGTCGTGCGTCGCCTGTTCGACACGCCGGACGGGTACGAGTCGCTTCGGCTCAGCCTCGCCGAGCTCTGGCGTGCAGGGGAGGACGCATGGACGCACGAGGCACGCAGCATCTTCGCCGAGCTGGGGCTCGAGCAGAACGGACGTCGCCGCCAGCTGCTCGAATCGGAGACGTTCAGGGCCCTCCTCGCGCGCGAGACGGAGGTGCTACCGCGGGCGGCGTGACCGAGGCCTACGCGAGGGGGACGAGCGCGTCGCGCATCGCCATCGCGAGCCGGCGCGCGTGGCGCCGCCGCAACCAGCGTCGTACCGGAAGCCATAGGCGTCTCGACTTCGCCGTCCGCGTGGCCTTTCCTCGCCCGAAGGAGGGGCTGGAAGGGCCTCGCAGTACACTGAGTCGATGAGCGTCCTCGACGCCAAACGGCATGACGAGCACCTCGTCGACGAGCTGATCGCCGAGGTCGAGGCCTACAACCCGGAGGTCGACAAGACTCTTCTCCGCCGTGCGTTCGAGGTCGCCGAGCGGGCTCACGAGGGCCAGACGCGCCGCTCCGGCGAGGAGTTCATCCACCACCCGCTCGGCGTCGCCCGGATCTGCGCGGAGCTCCACCTCGACGAGCAGACGATCGCGGCCGCGCTCATGCACGACGTCGTCGAGGACACCGGGGCGGAGCTCGAGGATCTCCGCACCGAGTTCGGCGACGAGATCGCGCAGCTCGTCGAGGGCGTCACGAAGCTGACGAGGATCTCGTTCCAGAGCCGCGAGCAGGCCGAGGCGGAGAACTACCGCAAGATGATCGTCGCGATGGCGCAGGACGTTCGCGTCATCCTCATCAAGCTCGCCGACCGCCTGCACAACATGCGGACGATCGAGTACCAGACGAAGCAGAAGCAGGCGCAGAAGGCGCGCGAGACGCTCGAGGTGTACGCGCCGCTCGCGCACCGGCTCGGGATCCACGCGCTCAAGTGGGAGCTCGAGGACCTCGCCTTCCAGACGCTCCACCCGCGCAAGTACGCGGAGATCAAGGCGATGGTGGCCGACCAGCGTGCCGTGCGGGACGGACAGGCGGACAAGGCCGCGGGGATTCTCAATGCCGAGCTGCAGAACGCGGAGGTCCCCGCCGAGATCGCCGCCCGCGCGAAGCACTTCTACTCGATCTACGACAAGATGGCCAAGCGCGGCCGCGAGTTCAACGAGATCTACGACCTGACCGCGATGCGCGTCATCTGCGAGCGGAACGGGGAAGAGGGGACGCGCGACTGCTACGCCGCCCTCGGCCTCGTGCACTCGCTATGGAAGCCCATGCCCGGGCGGTTCAAGGACTTCATCGCGATGCCGAAGCTGAACCGCTACCGCTCGTTGCACACGACCGTGATCGGGCCCGAGGGGCGGCCGCTCGAGATCCAGGTGCGGACGCGCGAAATGCACGAGGAGGCGGAGTACGGCGTCGCGGCGCACTGGGTGTACAAGCGCGGGCGCGGCGGGAAGGCCGACGACGAGTGGCTTACCTGGGTGAAGTCGCTCATGGACTCGCAGCAGGAGGAGCAGGACCCGAGCGAGTACATGCGTACGCTCCGGACCGATCTCTTCGCGGACGAGGTCTACGTCTTCACGCCGAAGGGCGAGGTCAAGGTGCTCCCCTCCGGCGCGACGCCGATCGACTTCGCGTACGCGGTCCACACCGACGTCGGCCACCGAACGGTCGGCGCGAAGGTCAACGGCCGCATCGTCCCGCTCCACTACCGGCTGACGAACGGTGACTTCGTGGAGATCCTCACGTCGAAGTCGGGCCGCGGCCCGTCGCGCGACTGGCTCGCGCTCGCCCGGTCATCGCGCGCCCGCAACAAGATCCGCCAGTGGTACCAGCGTGAGACACGCGGAGAGACCGAGGCGAAGGGTCGCGAGCTCCTCGACCAGGCGCTGAAGGCGCAGAAGCTCCCGTACCGCAAGATCCAGGGCTCCTCCGTCCTCGCGCAGGTCATCCGCGAGACCGGCTTCAAGAAGGCGGAGGACTTCTACGTCGCGCTCGGCGCGGGGAAGCTCCAGCCAGGGCAGATCGTCAACAAGGTGATCCAGCGGCTCAAGACCGACGAGGTCGCGGCCGAGCCGCTCGTCACCCAGAAGCCGGCCCGTGCGAGGACCGCGGTCTCGAGCGACAAGCTCGGCATCACCGTCCCCGGAGTCGAGGACGTCCTCGTGCGGCTCGCGAAGTGCTGTACGCCGGTGCCCGGCGACCCCGTCGTCGGGTACATCTCGCTAGGGCGAGGCATCACCGTCCACCGCGACGACTGCCCGAACGTGAAGGCGCTCAAGCGGCAGCCCGAGCGCTTCACGCCCGTGGAGTGGGAGGGCGGCGCGTCGGCCGGCTTCCTCGTCCAGATCTCGGTCGACGCGTGGGACCGCTCGCGCCTGCTCGAGGACGTCGCGCGCACCTTCGCCGAGCACGGCGCGAACATCGTCTCCTACGGAGGCGTGGTCGAGGACGGTATGGCGCGCAACTGGTACACGGCCGAGGTCGGCGATGTGAAGGAGCTCCGATCGCTCCTCTCCGCGCTTCGCAACCTCGACGCCGTATTCGACGCGTACCGCGTCACGCCGAGCTGACGCGCCCTAGAGCGGCCAGTCCGGGCGGTCGCGCAACGCGGTGAAGTCCTCGTCGGTACGCGCATGCTCGGCGAGCTCAGGTCTCAACTCGAGGGCTCGCCGCAGGTGCTCGACCGCATCGTCAGCCCGTCCCGCCAGGGCCTCGGCGCACGCGACGTGGTACAGGGCACCCGGGTGATCCGGTCGACGCTCGAGAGCGTCCTCCAGCTCAGCCAGGTACGCGTCGTAGTCGCCCGCAGTGCGGTGTCGCTCCGCCGCGAAATAGTCCTCCCAGGCCGATGGCTCGTAGGCGGCGCCCCGTGGCCCGCCGATCGCGAGCACGGACGTCCCCGGCTCCTCGGCGCGTGCATGTCGTCTCACGTCAACGTCGCGGATGAAGACGAGGGTTCCCGCCGGCGCGTCCAACGTCTCGTCGTCGAGCGTGAAGGTCGCGCGGCCCGAGAGCACGACGTACGCCTCCTCATGCCCGAGCGAGCGCTCCGTGTGCTCCTCGACCACGTCGTCGCCGGCGTTCGGTGCCACGTAGGCGTTGATCCCGAACGCGCCGATGTCGAGCGTCCGCCTGATCGGGCGCCAGAGCAGGGTGCCGTCGACGACCGCGACGGACTCGATGTCGTCGATCCGCACGCTCTGCCAGCGCTCGCTCATGCCGCCGACTCTACCCCCGACACGCCGGAGGCCGCCTGAGGCGGCCTCCGGAGGAGTCTCGATGCCGTGCCTTGCCGGGATCTCTACATCGACCTTCTTTCGTCCTCGAGGGCTCTGCGCTCGTCGCGCCGTCGAACCAGGGGTCTGAGCCGGCCCTACGTGGCCAACGAACAGGTCTAGGAAGGACGCGTCGCCAGCGTTACCTCGATCGTCCGGCGCTCGCCGTCTCGCAGCACTGTGATCGAGACGTCGTCGCCGGGGCGCTTTCCGTCGACGGCGCTCTGGAGCTCGTCCGCCGTCGACACCTCGTCGCCGTCGAACGCGACGATCACGTCGCCGCCCGTCGGGACCTCCTCGCCGTTCACGACCTCGGTCCCCGTCGCCGGGCGCAGCTCGGCGTCCTCCGCGGGCGTGTTCGCGGCGACCTCGGTGACGGCGACGCCGTCCTCGACCGTCAAGAGCCCGACGCCGAGATAGGCGTGCTCCGCCCGTCCGGTTTCGAGGAGCTGCGCGACAATCGAGCGCACGGTGTCGGACGGGATCGCGAACCCGACGCCGTCCGAGCCACCGCCGTCGCTCCGGATCTGTGCGTTCACGCCGACGACGCGCCCCGTGCTGTCGAGCAGCGGCCCGCCCGAGTTGCCGTGGTTGATCGCGGCGTCGGTCTGAATCGAGTCCAGGATGTTGAAGCCGTTCGGTGCCTCCATCTGGCGATGCAGGGCGCTCACGATGCCGCTCGTGATCGAGCCCTCGAGCCCGAACGGGCTCCCGAGCGCGACGACCGGGTCGCCGGGACGAACCGCCCTCGAATCACCGAGCTG
>CAVQVJ010000006.1:0-85521 GCA_963717025.1 uncultured Actinomycetes bacterium
CATCCTCGGCGGCGGGATCATCCCCAGCGAGTTCGCGTCCATCTTCCAGCGCTTCGGCTCCGAGGTGACGATCGTCGAGATGCTCGAGTCGCTCATCCCGCAGGAAGACGAGGACGCGACGAAGGAGCTCGCCAAGGCCTTCAAGAAGCGCGAGATCGCCTCTCCACCTCGGTAAGCAGTGCACCAAGGTCGAAGACACGGGCCAGCGCTCTGACGGTGCACTTCGGCGAGGGTGACACGGTCGAGTGCGACCTCATGCTCGTCTCGGTGGGGCCGCGCGCCGCTCGTCGACGGCATCGGGCTCGAGGCGGTCGGGCGTCGCCTTCGAGCGAGAAGACCGGGATCGGCACGGACGAGCACCGACGGAACCTCGGTCCCGCACATCTACGCCGCGGGCGACGTCGCGGGGTACTGGCAGCTCGCGCACACGGGCTTCCGCGAGGGCGAAGTCGCCGCGGAGAACGCGATGGGCCACGACGCCGCGATCCCCGAGAGCCCGGCCGTGCCGCGGCCGATCTACACCGACCCCGAGATCGCGGGAGTCGGCCTCACGGAAGCCGAGGCGCGCGAGAAGCACGGGTCCGATGTCGCGGTCGGACGCTTCCCGTGGGTGGCTAACGCCCGCTCCGTCATGTCGGGTGAAACCGGCGGCTGGGTCAAGTGGATCCACGAGACGACGTACGGAGAGCTATTGGAAGTCGTCATCGTCGGTGCGCACGCAACCGATCTCATCGAGGCGGCGGTCGTGGCGCTCGACGCCGAAGCCACCGTGGAGACCGTCGCCGACGGCATGACCGCGCATCCGACGCTCTCGGAGGGCATCAAGGAGGCGGGCCTCGTCGCGCTGGGCCGCCCCATCCACCTTCCGCCGCGCCGGAAAGCAACCGCCTGACGGCCCGAGGCAGGGTTGTTACCCTGCCGGGGTGAACGTCTTCAACAAGCGGAACGCAATCGTCGGCTATCTGACGATCCAGAGGCTCAAACGCCGCCGTAGACGAAGAAAGAGCGGGAAGATCGCCCTCTTCATCGCCTTGGGGCTCGTCTCAGCCGGCATCCTTGCCGGAGTCGGTGCAGTCATGTACCGCCGACACGGCACCGAAGGCGAGGTCGAGGAGCTCGAGCTCGGAGGCGACTCCGAGGAGGAGATCGTCGGCGAGTACGTCATGGCAGGCCCGGAGCCGATCCCGGCGACGTGAGTCGCTGGCCGTTCGAGGGCAGCGGCCGTTGATTCGCCCGGCCCTCGACGGGCTCGTCCCGTACGAGCCCGGAAAGCCCGTCGAGGAGGTCCAACGCGAGCTCGGCCTCGAGCGCGTCGTCAAGCTCGCGTCCAACGAGGGCCCCTATGGGCCGTTCCCCGTCGCGCAGGACGCTCTCGAGCGCGTGGCTCTCGAGCTCAACCGGTATCCGGACGGCGGGGCGTATCGCCTCCGGCAGGCGCTCGCGGAGCGGCACGGCGTCCGCTTCGAGGAGGTCACGGTCTGCGCCGGCGCCGACGCGGTCATCGGCTACACGGTGCTCGCGACGCTCGACCCCGGCGACGAGGCGGTCACCGGCTGGCCGTCGTTCCCGAGCTACGTCCTCGACCCGCTCAAGGTCGGCGGCGTCCCCGTCCGCGTCCCGCTGCGCGACGACCGATTCGACCTGGATGCACTCCTCGAGGCGATCACGACCAGGACGAAGCTCGTCTTCATCGCCGCGCCGAACAATCCGACCGGGACGACGAGCACGCGCGCGGAGCTGGACGCGTACTTCGCGGCAGTCCCGCCGCACGTCCTCACCGTCCTCGACCAGGCGTACTTCGAGTACATCGACGATCCTGACTACCCGGACGCGATCGAGGAGTACGCGAAGGTCGGGCACCGCGTCCTCGTCCTACGGACGTTCTCCAAGATCTACGGCCTCGCCGGGCTGCGCGTCGGCTACGGGGTCGGGCCGGCGGAGCTCGTGACCGCGATCGGGAAGGTGCGGCGGGCGTTCGACGTCACGTCCGCGGGCCAGGAGGCCGCGCTCGCGAGCCTCGACGACGAGGCCGAGGTCGCGCGACGCCGCGCCGCCAACCGCGACGCGCGGGCGCTGCTGGAGAGCGCGCTTCGCGAGCACGGCTACGAAGCCGTCGGCCCTGCCGTCGCGAACTTCGTCTTCGTCCGCGTGGGGGACGCCGAGGCCCTGAACGACGCCCTCCTCAGGCGCGGCGTGATCGTGCGCCCGATGGGCCCATTCGGCGCGCCGGACGCGCTCCGCATCACGGCGGGAACCCGCGACGAGATCGCCTTCCTGGCCGACGCCCTCGCCGCGCTCGCGCCCTCGCGCTCCTAGCCGCTTTCCGGGCCGTCCCCCACGCAAAACAGGAGGCTCCGGTATCCTGGTCAGCCGGGCGCCAGGCGGCGCTCGTCTACGTATGCGAACAACTCTGAAGAGAGGACTGGGGCGCGGCGCGTCCCCGAACGGGAACGGGAGAGCCGTTCTGCCGCCGGATGCCGTGACTCCGATGAGCGTCTACCGGCAGCCGCCTCGTCCGCGCCGGTCACGCCTGGCGATCTTCGGCCACGTCATGCTCTGGCTCGGTGTTGCCTCTCTGATCCTCGTCGCCGGAGCCGCGGGGGGCGCGTACCTGTACTTCCACGAGTCGGTCGCCGCGGTCGCGGCGAACACTCCAGCCGTCAAGCGCGCGGCGAAGAAGCTTGCGATCCCGCTGCCCGGCCAGCCCGCGGTCGCGCTCGTGATCGGCTACGACCACCGCAGGACGGACGGCGAGGGTGCACCCTCGCGCTCGGACACGCTCATGCTCGTCCGGGCGGATCCCGGCACCGACTCGATCTCGCTCATGTCGTTCCCGCGCGACCTCCAGGTCGAGGTCCGCTGTCCCGGCCGGCTGCCGTACACCGACAAGATCGCCCACGCCTACATGGCGTGCGGCCCGCAGGGCTCGCTGGACACGGTCCGGGGCCTCACCGGCCTTCCGATCAACTACCTCATCACCGTCAACTTCCGCGGCTTCCGCCAGATCGTCGACCGGCTCGGCGGCGCCTGGATGGACGTCGACCGCCGCTACTTCAACGATCAGGGAGGCCCGTTCGGCTATGCGACGATCAACCTCTGGCCGGGCTACCAGCGGCTTTCCGGCCGCAAGGCGCTCGACTACGTGCGCTTCCGGCACACGGACTCCGACCTCTACCGGGTCGCGCGCCAGCAGCAGTTCGTGAAGGCGCTCAAGGGCCAGATCCAGGAGAGCTTCGGCCCGACCGCGCTCCCGAAGGTCGTCAACGCGATCACGAACAACGTCGAGGTCGCGCAGGGCGGTGGCAAGAACGTCGACGCACGCACGGTCCTCTCGTACGCGCTCTTCGCCTACGGGCTTCCGCGCGGGCGCGTCTTCCAGACGAAGATCGAGGGAATCGAGGGCTTCGCCGAGCTCACGACCGCGCACGAGAACGTGACGCGCGCCGTTCAGACCTTCACGCACCCGGATGTCGAGTCGTCGGAGAAGGCCACCGCCGTCGCTCTCGGGGAGAAGATCAAGCGGGCTGCGCCCGCACCGCGCGACACGTCGATCACCGTGCTCAACGGAAACGGGATCACCGGCTCCGCGTCGACCGCGGGATTCCTCCTGAGCGAGCGGGGCTACCAGCTCTTCACGCCGCCGAACGGGCTTCCTGCGAACGCGCCGCGATTCGACTACTTCCGGACCGAGGTCTACTACGACCCGCGCAAGCGCCGCTCGCGCGACGCGGCGCAGAAGGTCTCGAACCTCTTCGGGTCGGCAGAGGTGAAGAGGCTGCCCGCGAACGTCTCCCAGCTCGCGAACGACGCGATGCTGACCGTGGTCGTCGGCCAGACGTTCCACGGCAAGCTTGCAGCCGCGCCCATCGACCAGACGCCGAAGCGCCAGCGGCCGAACGTCATCTTCGCGCCGCGCGCGTCGCGCGACCTCCTCCTCAAGCACCGGCGGCGCGTCACGTTCCCGCTCATGGTCCCGTCGATCATCGAGCGGAGCTCGTGGACGGACTCGGAGCGGCCGATCCGCAGGTACGAGATCGATCCCGACGGGAAGCACAAGGCCGTCCGGCTCGTCTACCGAATGGGCTCGAACGAGTACTGGGGCGTCCAGATGTCGGACTGGGACGGCGCCCCGGTGCTCGCGGACGCGAGCCAATCCCGGCGGATCAAGGGCCGATCGTACGACCTCTATTACAACGGCCCGAAGCTGCACATGGTCGTCCTGCGCACGAAATACGCCCGCTACTGGGTCGTCAACACGCTCCTCGACTCGCTCTCGAACGAGACGATGCTCGCGATCGCGAAGGGCCTGAACCCGCTCCCGTTCCCGCGGCAGCGGCGATAGGTTAGGCCGATGCGCGTCGCAGTCTTCGGCGCCGGCTATGTCGGCCTCGTCACGGGCGCCTGCCTCGCGGACCTCGGGCACGACGTCGTCGTGCGCGACATCCTCGAGGCGCGGATCGACGCGCTCCGGCGCGGCGAGGTGCCCATCCACGAGCAGGGCCTCGTGGAGCTCCTCGAGCTGAATCGCGACCGCCTCCGCTTCACGACCGACGTCGGTGAGGCGATCGAGGACGCGGACGTCGTGTTCATCGCCGTGGGCACGCCGCCCACGGTCTCCGGGGACGCCGACCTGACCGCGGTCTGGACCGTCGTCGACGAGCTTCCGCGCGTCGATCGGCGCATCGTGCTCGCAATGAAGAGCACGGTGCCTGTCGGGACCGGGCGTGCAGTGCGGCACCGCCTCGACGAGCGCGGCCTCGAGAACGTCGGCTACGTGTCGAACCCCGAGTTCACGGCCGAGGGGACCGCCGTTCACGACTTCATGCATCCCGACCGGATCGTCGTCGGCGCCTTCGACGAGGCCGACGGCGACACGGTGGAGCAGCTGCACGCTGGAATCGACGCGCCGGTCATCCGGGGCGACGTCGCCTCCGCGGAGATGATCAAGCTCGCCGCGAACGCGGCCTTGATGATGCGAGTGTCGTTCATCAACGAGATCGCGAACGTCTGCGAGGCCACCGGCGCGGACGTGCTCAAGGTGGCCGAGGGCGTCGGCCTCGACCATCGAGTCGGACCGCACTTCCTCCGTGCCGGCATCGGCTACGGCGGGAGCTGCTTCCCCAAGGACTCGCTCGCGCTCAAGCAGCTCGCCGCCAACTCCGGCTACCACTTCCAGCTTCTCGCAGCCGTCATCGAGGTGAACGAGCTCCAGAAGCGACGCGTGATCACGAAGCTCGAGAAGCAGCTCGGCTCGCTCCGGGGCAAGAAGATCGCGCTGCTCGGGCTCGCCTTCAAGCCGGGGACCGACGACATGCGCGAGGCGCCCAGCCTCGTCCTCGCGAGCCGCCTCCAGGCGGAGGGAGCGGAGGTGAGCGCCTGGGACCCGATCGCGGACGGCAGTGCGCACCTGAACGGCGCCCAGATCGCGAGCTCCCCGCTCGAGGCGCTCGATGGCGCGGACGCCGCCGTGGTCGTCACCGCGTGGCCCGAGCTCGGCGAGCTCGACTGGGCCGAAGCGGGCGCCCGCATGCGGAACCGGGTCCTCGTCGACGGCCGCAACATGCTCGACCCGGCCGCCCTGCGCGCCCATGGCTTCGCGTACGACGGCATCGGTCGGCCGAACGAGCAGTGACGCTACCCGCAGTCATCCTCGTGGGCGGGCAGGGGACGCGATTGCGGCCGCTGACCGACCGCACGCGCAAGGACATGCTCCCGCTGGTGGACCGGCCGCTCCTCGCGTACACGTTCGAGCACCTCGCGCGCTACGGCGTCGAGCGCGCGATCGTCTCCTGCGGCTACCTCCCGCACCAGATCGGTTCCGCGTTCGGCGGTGAGTACGGCGGCCTCGCGCTCGAGTACGCAGTGGAGACCCAGCCGCTCGGCACCGGGGGCGCGATCGGGTTTGCCGGTCGCGAGCTCGAGGGCACGTTCTTCGCGCTGAACGGCGATTCGCTGCGCGAGGCCGACCTCTCGCGGCTCGTCGAGTTCCATCGCTCGACCGGCGCGAAGGCGTCCATCCTCCTCACCCCGGTGGCCGACCCGAGCCGGTACGGGCTCGTCCGCGTCGCCGACGACGGCCGCGTCGAGAGCTTCCTCGAGAAGCCGCGGCCCGAGGACATCGACACCGACCTCATCAACGCCGGGCTGTACGTGCTCGAGCCCGAGGTGCTCGAGCTCGTGCCCCAGGGTCGCGCGGTGTCGATCGAGCGCGAGGTCTTTCCGCGGCTCGCCGAGGAGGGCTCCGTGTACGGCATCGCGCTCCCCGGCTACTGGCTCGACGTCGGCACGCCCGAGAGCTTTCTCCAGGCGCACCGCGACGTGCTCGAGCGGACGTTCCCGACCGCGGTCGGCGAGGCGCTCGGTAGCGACTTCACGCTCGTCGACCCGAGCGCCGAAGTGCACCCGGAGGCGCGGCTCGTGCCGCCGGTGTACGTCGGCCCGGGCGCGGTCGTCGAGGCGGGAGCCCGAGTCGGCAGCCTCGCCGTGCTCGGCGAGCAGTCGGAGCTCGGCGAGAGCGCGACCGTCGAGAACGCGGTCGTGGGCGCGCGCACTGTCGTCGGGGAGGGCGCTATCGTCGCCGGCTCGATCGTCGGAGACGACGCCTCGATCGGAGCCGGCTGCGAGGTGCGAGGCCTCTCCGTCGTCGGCCCCGGCGCGTCGCTCGGGACCTCCAACGAGCTCGACCACGGCCTCCGCCTCGCGGCCGACCAGCAGATCCCGGACAAGGCGCTCCGCTTCTCGTGAGCGCGCGCGAGCGCTTCGGGACCTCGCCGCGTCGCGTCGAGAAGCCGTGGGGGTGGGAGCTCGTCTGGGCCGAGACCGAGGCCTACGTCGGCAAGCTCCTCTTCGTCCGCGCCGGCGAGGCGCTGAGCCTCCAGTACCACGAGGTGAAGGACGAGTCGTGGCTCGTGCGGGAGGGGCGCGCGCGACTCGAGCTCGGCAGCGTCGGTGAGGATCTGGAATCAGTAGAGATCGAGCCCGGCGACGCCTTCCGCTTCCGCCCGGGGACGGTCCATCGCGTGACCGCGATCGAAGACGTTCTCGTGCTAGAGGTCTCGACGCCCCACCTCGAGGACGTCGTCCGACTCGAGGACCGCTACGGGCGCGAGGGCACGTCCGAGGCCTGAGCAACCTTCACACGACTGTGATAAGGTCGTGCGCATGCGCGACGTGACGATCGGCGAGGCGAGCCGGCGCTCCGGCTGGTCGCCGCGCATGCTTCGCTATCTGGAGCAGGAGCGCCTCGTCGTCCCGAGCCGCACGGCCGCCGGCTACCGCCGTTACGGCATCCGCGAGCTGAACCAGCTGAACGCACTCGCCGAGCTGCGCCGGCGCTTCGGCGTCGAGCTGACCGAGCTTGCCTTCTCGCTCCGGCTCCGGCGCGAGCCGGAGCTCCGCGGCGCGGTCGAGACCTGGCTCGCCGGCACGAACGTCCCTGAGCACGAGCATCTGGCGCCCGCCTGGGTGGAGTGGGAGCAGCGCAAGCACGAGCGCCTGCTCGAAGCCCAGGACGCCGCCTGACCGACCGCCCCTGATACCGACCGAAAGGATCCATGGCCGCAACGAGACGATACGACGTGAAGGACCTGGCGCTCGCCGCGGAGGGCCTGCGGCGGATCGAGTGGGCCGACCGGCAGATGCCGGTGCTCGCCGCGATCCGCGACCGCTTCGAGTCCGAGCAGCCTCTCTCCGGGCTCCGGGTCTCGGCCTGCCTGCACGTGACGACCGAGACGGCGAACCTCGCCCGCGCGCTCAAGGCCGGCGGCGCGGACGTCGTTCTCTGCGCCTCCAACCCGCTCTCCACACAGGACGACGTCGCCGCGGCGCTCGTGGAGGAGTTCGAGATCGCCGTCTTCGCGATCAAGGGCGAGGACAACGACACCTACTACAAGCACATCGAGGCGGCCGTCGACCACCGCCCGCATCTGACGATGGACGACGGCGCCGATGTCATCGGCGTCCTCCACTCGCACCGGCGCGAGCAGCTCGGCGACGTGATCGCCGGGACGGAAGAGACGACCACCGGCGTCATCCGGCTGAAGGCGCTCGAGCGCGAGGGCAAGCTCGGCTTCCCGGTCATCGCCGTCAACGAGGCCCAGACGAAGCACATGTTCGACAACCGCTACGGCACGGGCCAGTCGACGATCGACGGGATCATCCGGGCGACGAACGTCCTCCTCGCAGGCGGTCGCTTCGTCGTCGCCGGCTACGGCTGGGTCGGCCGCGGCGTCGCGCAGCGCGCGCGGGGCATGGGTGCGCACGTCCTCATCACCGAGGTCGATCCGGTGCGTGCGCTCGAGGCCGCGATGGACGGGTTCGAGGTCGTGACCATGGAGCGGGCTGCGGAGCTCGGAAACCTCTTCTGCACTGCGACCGGCGACAAGAACGTCATCAGCCGCGGGCACTTCGAGCGGATGAAGGACGGTGCGATCCTCGCGAACACCGGTCACTTCAACGTCGAGATCGAGATCTCGGCGCTGAAGGAGCTCGCGGTCGAGACGCGCGAGGCGCGGGCGATGGTGGACGAGTACACGATGTCCGACGGCCGGCGGATCTACCTCATCGGCGACGGTCGGCTCGTGAACCTCGCAGCCGCCGAGGGGCATCCGGCGATCGTCATGGACATGTCCTTCGCCAACCAGGCGCTCTCCGCGGAGTGGGTGGTCGCCAACGGGGCCAGCCTCGAGCGGCGCGTGTACGACGTGCCGAAGGAGATCGATACCGAGATCGCGCGGCTCAAGCTAGCGACGATGGGCATCGAGATCGACCAGCTCACCGAGGAGCAGGCGAAGTACCTCGCCTCGTGGGACGAGGGAACGTGATCGATCAGGGCTCGGGCCCGTCGGGCCCGAGCCCTCTTTCTCCCGAACGCGTGGTGCGGATGGAAGAGGACGCGGTCGTGCTGCTCGACCAGCGGCGGCTGCCCGACGAGGAGATGGAGCTTCGCTGCCGGTCGGCTGCGGAGGTTGCCGAGGCCATCAGCACGCTCGCCATCCGCGGCGCGCCGGCGATCGGAGTTGCGGCCGCGTACGGCTACGCGCTCGCGGCGACGCACGACGAAGACCTCGACGCGGCGTACGACGTACTCGCGTCGTCCCGTCCAACTGCTGTGAACCTCCGCTGGGCGCTCGACGAGATGCGCGCGGACCCCACGCCCGCGCGCGCCCACGCGCTCCACGAGGCCGAGGTCGAGCGCTGCCGCCGTATGGCGGCGCACGCAGCCGGCCTACTCACGGCGGGATCGCGCGTCCTCACCCATTGCAACACCGGCGCGTTGGCGACCGGTGGCCACGGCTCCGCGCTCGGCGCGATTCGCGTCGCCTGGGAGCGGGGGCTCGTCGACCACGTCTGGGTCGGCGAGACGCGTCCGCTGCTCCAGGGTGCGAGGCTGACCGCGTGGGAGCTGGAGAAGCTCGGGATCGAATTCTCCGTGATCGCCGACGGCGCGGCCGCGTCGCTGATGGCCTCCGGTGACGTCGACTGCGTCTTCACCGGCGCGGACCGGATCGCGGCGAACGGCGACACCGCGAACAAGATCGGCACGTACGGGCTCGCGGTCGCAGCCCGCTACCACGAGATCCCGCTCTACGTCGTCGCCCCGACGTCCACTCTCGACCCCGAGACCGCCACCGGAGCCGACATCCGGGTCGAAGTGCGCGACCCGGAAGAGGTTTCGCCCCGCTTCCCTGCGCGGAATGATGCGTTCGACGTGACACCCGCCGAGCTCATCGCCGCGGTCGTGACCGAGGAGGGCGTCCACCGCGCGCCGTACGCCGGGTCGCTCCCAGGGCCGGTGCATGCGTCTCGCGCTCCTGGCGCGACGCGAGGCCGCGGCGGAGCCGGGCTTCGCCCGGCGGGAGCCGAGGCCGGCCAGGGGGGCGAGTGAAGGGCCTGGTCATCGCGGCCGGGTACGCCACGCGGCTGTATCCGCTGACGCTCGACCGGCCCAAGGCGCTCCTCGAGGTCGGCGGGAGGCCGATGCTCGACTACGTCCTCGAGCGGCTCGAGGCGATGGGCGTGGACGAGACCATCGTCGTGACGAACGCGAAGTTCACGCCGCACTTCGAGGAGTGGGCACGCGACAAGGAGCGCGTTCGCATCGTGAACGACGGGACGACCTCGAACGACGACCGGCTGGGCGCGATCGGCGACATCGGGTTCGTGATCGACGAGCTGGAGCTCGACGACGACCTCGTCGTGGTCGCGGGCGACAACCTGTTCGGCGGAGACGTGTCCGGCTTCACCGTCTACGGGCGGGAGGTGAACGCGCCCGTCCTCGCGGTACACGACGTCGGTGACCTCGATCTGATGAAGGAGTACAACCAGGTCGAGGTGGACGACGGCGGCCGGGTCGTCTTCATGGAGGAAAAGCCGCAGGACGCGCGGACGACCCTCGCGGGGATCGCGCTCTACTACTACCCGCGCGCTGCGCTCCCGCTGATCCTCCAGTACCTCGCCGACGGGAACAACCCCGACCAACCGGGCCGTCTCCCGGAGTGGCTCTACACGCGCACCGCGGTCTACACGTGGCAGATCCCCGGCGAGTGGTACGACATCGGGTCGGCCGAGACTCTTCACGAAGCCGACCGCGTCTTTTCACAGAGACGTAGCGAGTAGCCGCCGACAATCGAGGCGTGCTCGAGCTCCTCCTTCCGGAGCGGTGCGCGATCTGCTCGCGCGCTGGCCCGGCGCTCTGTGCGCCCTGCCGAGGCGGGCTGGTCCGGCTGCTCCCGCCGGTGTGCGAGCGCTGCGGCGCGCCCGGACCGTGGCCGGTGCGGCGCTGCGCGGAGTGCTCGGGGAGGCGGCTCGCCTTCGCCCGCGCACGCTCGGCGATCGTGTACGACGGGAACGCGCGCACTCTCGTGCGGGTCTGGAAGGAGCACGGCCGGAGCCGCCTGGCAGCGGAGGCCGCGGAGCTCGTCGCCGAGGTCGTAGCCCGGCCGGACGTAGACCTCGTCACGTTCGTCCCGGGAGACCCCGAGCGGGCACTCGCGCGCGGCCGCATCGCGCCCGCGAGCCTCACCGAGGCGCTCGGCGCCGTCTGGGCGATCTCGACCGGCGAGCTCCTATGCCGAACGAGGAGTCTCCGCCGACAGCGCGGCCTCGGCCTCGCCGAGCGGCGCCGGAACGTGCGCGGGAGCGTCATCGCCGAGAGCGCCGTCCCGCTCTCGGTCTGTCTCGTCGACGACGTCTACACATCGGGCGCGACCGCCGACGCCTGCGCCTCCGCGCTGCGCCGTGCGGGTGCGCGTCGCGTCGAGGTCGTCACCCTGGCGAGAGCGGTTCGTTAGGCAGGTTCGTTAGATTGGAGTCCGAGGTCTTCGTCGCCGTCGATCCGGAAGGGGCGCCGTATGCGACTCCAGGTCAAGGCCGTACACGACCACGTCCCCGCCTCCGTCAGGGAGTACGTCGACAAGAGGCTCGCAAAGCTCGAACGCCGCCTGTACTCGGGAACACTCGTGGAGGTAACGCTCGGGAAGGAGAAGAATCCGTCCATCGCGGACGACCACTGGGCCGAGGCGATCGTCTACACCAAGGGCCCGAACATCGTCGCTCGCGAGGCCGCGACGACGTACGAGGCCGCGATCGACACGCTCGTCGAGAAGCTCGAGCGACAGGTCGAGCGCTACCGCGACAAGCTCGTCGAGAAGCCGCGTCGCGACGCCCGCCAACGTGCGGAGCCGCCGCCTGCGTCGGTCGAGCAGATCGAGCAGGAGCTCTCGGCGGACAAGGGCGGGGCGGCCTAGCTACGCGACGCCGAGTCGGTCCGCGACGGTCAGGCGGAGCTTGTCCGCAACCTCGGGAACCTCGCGGTCCAGCCGCCAGAGCTCGCCGTTGAAGAGCATGGCGAGCTTCATGGGAGTCTTCGCGACGACGGTCGCCGTGCGGACGCTGCCGTAGAAGACCGCGATCTCTCCGAAGACGTCGCCCGCCTCGAGCGTCCGGATGAGCGCGGCGCCCTTGTAGACCTCTGCGGCCCCCGAGACGACCGCGAACATCGCGTACCCGAACTCACCCTCTTCCGTGAGCGTTGTCCCAGCCTCGACGTCGAGCTCACGGCACGCTCCGGCAACGCAGTCGCGCTGCGCCTCGTCGAGATCGGCGAACACCGAGATCGCGCTGATGCTCGCGCCGTCCACGCGGCGAAGCTAACAACCTCCGGCCGAGGGTTGGGTATCGAGGTGGTGAACGACCGCCTCGGCGGGCAGTCGCGGCTGAAGCCGGACCGAGCACGCGAGGCGCTACGCTAGGCGCGTGTCGACCCAGTCGTTCGGCAAGTTCGAGCGCGTCCTCCGCGTGGGCGAGGGGCGGCGGCTCAAGCGACTCCGCGACCAGGCGGTGTACATGGGAAGCCTCGAGCCGGACTTCGAGGGGCTCTCCGACGAGGAGCTCGCCGGCAAGACCGCGGAGTTCAGGGAGCGCCTCGAGAACGGCGAGTCGCTCGAGGAGCTGATCTTCGAGGCCTACGCGGCCGTGCGGGAGGCATTCAAGCGCACGATCGGCGTGCGTCTCTTCGACGTCCAGCTGATGGGCGGGATCGTCCTCCACGAGGGCGACATCGCAGAGATGAAGACGGGCGAGGGGAAGACCTTCGTCGCCGTCCAGCCGCTCTACCTGAACGCGCTCGCGGATCGCGGCGTCCATCTCGTCACCGTCAACGACTACCTCGCCAAGCGCGACGCCGAATGGACGCAGCCGGTCTACGAGAAGCTCGGCATGACCGTCGGCTTCATCCAGAACCTGATGCCCTTCGCCGAGCGGCGCGAGGCCTACGGCTGCGACGTCACCTACGGGACGAACTCGGAGTTCGGCTTCGACTATCTGCGCGACAACATGGCCGTCACGCTCGACGGCACCGTCCAGCGAAGCCACGCGTACGCGATCGTGGACGAGGTCGACTCGATCCTGGTCGACGAGGCGCGGACACCGCTCATCATCTCCGGCGAGCCGGAGACGGCGGCGCAGACGTACTACCAGTTCGCTCGCGTCGTGAAGAGCCTCGAAGGGCAGGCGGCGACTCGGAAGTCCGCGAAGGGGGAGGACGAGACCGAGGCCTCGGGCGCGGACTACCTCTACGACGAGAAGTTCAAGACCGTCTCACCCGCGCAGTCCGCGATCCACGCGGTCGAGGACGCCCTCGGCCTCGACAACCTCTACGAGCCGAGCCACGTCCTCCTCGTGAACCACCTGACGCAGGCGCTCAAAGCGCAGTCGCTGTACAAGCGCGACGTCGACTACGTCGTGCAGGAGGGCGAGGTCAAGATCGTCGACGAGTACACGGGCCGCATCATGGAGGGGCGCCGCTGGAGCGAGGGCCTGCACCAGGCGATCGAGGCCAAGGAGGGCGTCCGCATCCGCGAGGAGAACGTCACGCTCGCGACGATCACGCTCCAGAACTACTTCCGCTTGTACGAGAAGCTCGGGGGCATGACCGGCACGGCGAAGACCGAGGAGAAGGAGTTCGTCGAGATCTACGACCTGCACGTCGTCGAGATTCCGACGAACGTGCCCGTGGCACGGCTCGACGAGAACGACTACATCTTCAAGACCGTCGAGGCGAAGTTCAACGCCGCCCTCGAGGACATCGTCGAGCGCCACGAGGCCGGGCAGCCCGTGCTCGTCGGGACGATCGCGGTCGAGACCTCCGAGTACCTCTCGCAGGTCCTCCAACGCCGCGGCATCCCGCACAACGTCCTGAACGCGAAGGAGCACGAGCGGGAGGGCGAGATCATCAAGGACGCGGGCCAGCCGGGCGCGGTCACGATCGCGACGAACATGGCCGGCCGCGGCGTCGACATCAAGCTCGGCGAGGGCGTCATCGAGGCCGGCGGCCTCTACGTCCTCGGCACCGAGCGGCACGAGGCGCGGCGGATCGACAACCAGCTTCGCGGCCGCTCCGGCCGCCAGGGCGACCCCGGCGAGTCGCGCTTCTACCTCTCCGCGCAGGACGACCTCGTCCGCATCTTCGCGGGCGACCGGATCCACGGGATCATGAACCGCTTCAAGATCCCGGAGGACCAGCCGATGGAGGCGGGGATCCTCTCGAAACAGATCGAGAACGCGCAGAAGAAGGTCGAGGAGCAGAACTTCGTCGCGCGCAAGAACGTCCTCAAGTACGACGACGTCATGAACACGCAGCGGCTCGTCATCTACGACCAGCGGCGGCGCGTGCTCGAGGGCGAGGACCTCTCGGACGACGTGCGGGAGTGGATCAGGGACGCGGTCGAGACGGGCGTCCGGCAGTTCACGGACTCGGAGTTCTCCGAGGAGTGGGACCTGGACGGCCTCGTCACGCACATGCAGTCGCTCTCCGGGACGGACATCACGGCCGACGAGCTGCGCGAGGAGGTCGACGTCACGAGCCGCGACGCGCTGATCGAGGAGTTCGTCGAGGACGCCCTCGAGACGTACGCCGAGCGCGAGGAGGCGCTTGGGCCGGAGATCGCGCGCGAGGTCGAGCGTTACGTGATCCTCCAGGTCGTCGACCACCGCTGGCGCGAGCACCTGGAGACGATGGACTACCTCCGGGAGGGCGTCCATCTCCGGGCCTTCGCGCAGAAGGACCCGCTCGTCGAGTATCGCGGCGAGGGCCACGTGATGTTCGAGGAGCTCGGGGTGACGATCCGCGAGGAGGTCGTGTTCACCCTGTTCCACGTCGCCGTCTCGGTCGAGCAGCCGGCGCTCGAGCCCGCGCCGGCTCGCGGCGGCCCCCTCACGTACGAGCACGACGTCTCCGCGGGCTCGGACGCCATCGCTGCGGCCGGAGCTGCCACCGCCGTCGCCGAGCCTCCCGTCGAGGCCGCCACGATGCAACCGCAGGCCCAGGTCGTCAACGAGCACAAGGATCTCGGCCGCAACGACCCCTGCTGGTGCGGGAGCGGTAAGAAGTTCAAGAAGTGCCATGGCGCTTAGCTAGAGAACCGCTTGCCGCCCCAAGCCACGAAGAGCAGGCCGCCGCTCGCGAGTGGGGCGAGACCGAGCGCCTCTGACGCTGTCCCTGACCAGCCGGTGATCGCCTTCGCACGAGCGATCCACTGGAGCGTCGAGCCTTCGGCATCCAGCTGACCGGGGAACGACAGCACTGCACCGTTCAGGATCGTGTTGTCCAGACCGATGATCAGCGCGGCGAAGGAGAGAACCGCGAGCACCGTCCATCCCGTCGCGTGCTTCTTGAAAGAGGCACCCACGACGCTGCTCTGGAGCGGCTTGTGGAGGTGCTGGAGGGCGTTGCGGAACATGGGTTGATCGTCCCGCCGACGCGCCGCGCCGACATCAGGCGCACACCCTGATCCGGCACCCTGATCTTTCGATCCGGATGCCCTGATCTAGGGCGGGCTACGGGCCAAGACGGCCCTCGACAAGCCCCTTTTCCGGGCAGGCCGAGGAGCTCGGGGCGTCACGCGCTCCGCAGTCCGCGATCAGGCCGACGGGCCCGACCGGACGGTGCTAGCGGTTGCCGAGCCTGCGGTGCGGCTTGGCGACGAACAGGTATGACAGCCCGGCCACGCCGATCACGGCGAGCACGATCGGAGCTGCCCAGATCTGGTACGCAGGCGCACCGGGGGGAGCAAGCGCTGCGCGCGGCCAGGCGATGTTGACGGTCTCGAAGGCGAGCCACACGACGGCGAGCGCGTTGATGGGCAGGGCGGCGCGGCCGAGTCGGAACCCCCCGGCCGGGATCCAGGTCCCGCGCAGGCGCGCTATCAGTGCGGCGACCGCGACGAGCAGGAAGGCGACGTAGATGGCCGCGGTGCCGAAGGCGATCAGGCTGCCGAAAGCGGCGGAGTTCAGGCCCAGCAGCAAGGCGAGGCAGGAGGCGACGGTCGTGGCTGCGATTGCGCCGATCGGCGCCCGGCGTCGATCGACGCGACGGAGGAACCGGGAGGCCGGAAGCACGCCGTCGCGGGCGATCGAGTAGACGGTTCGTGCCGTCAAGGCCTGTGCGGCAATGCCGCACGCGAGAAACGCGGTGAGCACGACGGCTGCGAACGGCTTGGCCGACCACGAGCCGAATGAGCTGACCACCGCGGTCGAGACCGGATCGAGGTCGCGCCCGGCGACGATGTCAGCCGGGTTTGGATGCGCAAGCGCGGCAGCGAAGGCGTTGAGAATGACGACGGCTGCGACGCTGAGCAGCGCGATCCAGATCGCCCGCGGGACGTGACGCGCCGCACGCTGCGTCTCCTCAGAAGCCCCCACGCAGGCGTCGAAGCCGATGAACACCCAGCCGCCGACGGCGAGTGCGGCGAGCATGCCGGCCCCGACCGATCCGCCCGAGAGCTCTTCGGCGCCGAGCGTTTGGGTGAGGATGGAGAAGTCCTGGGTCCGGAAGACGAGCAGCAGAGCCAGCCCGATCCCGACTGATGCGACGGCCTCGGCCGCAATCCCGGCCTTGATCGCCCTGCCCAGCACTTCGATGCCCAGCGCACCGACGGTCGCGCACACGAGGACGAGGAGGATCGCCGTCGCCACGATCGCGTTGGGCGTTGGTGTGATCCCCAGAAGGGTCAGCGCCCAGGGCGCGGCAAGGTACGCGATCGTCGTATTCGCCGCCGTATAGGCGCAGATCGCGACCCATCCACTCAGCCAGCCGTAGGCCCCGCCCATCAGGCGACGCGTCCACTGGTAGGCACCGCCGGCGATCGGGAACTCGGAGGCAAGCTCCGCGTACACGGCGAGCAGCAGACACTGCCCGGCGAGCGCGATCGGAAGCACCCAGACCCACGCTGGGCCAGCCACGACAGTGCCCACCAGCACGACCGCGTAGAGCCCGACGACCGGTGAGATCGTGGCGAAGCCCATCGCAGCGTTGTCGACGAAGCGAAGCCTGCGGGCGAGCTCCTGCCGGTACCCCAGTTCTGCGAGTCGCGCCGCGTCCGGATCGAGCGGCGGCGCGGCTGCCGAACTCATGTCCGCTGCGCCGCCTCGAGCTCGCGCCGCTGGTGCTCGACGGCGCGTGCCACTTCGACACGGGAGGAGACACCCAGCTTGTGGAAGATGTTCCGCATGTGCGACTCCACGGTCTTGCCGCTCAGGTACAGCGCAGCCGCGATCTCGCGATTCGTCTTGCGGTCGGTCGCGAGCGAGGCGATCTCGAGCTCACGCTTGGTCAAAGACGCGAGCCCGCTGTCGCCCGCGGCCGCCGGTCCACGCGGCTCGGCCCGGGCTCCCATCCGACGCAACTCGCGGCGTGTCTCGTCACGGACGCGCACCTCGCCGCACGTGTCGAGCTCGCGCTCGGCCTGGCGCAGCACCGCGATCGCTTCCTGACGCTCACCCGCGGCCGCGAGCGCGCGCCCCTGCAGACTGCGCGAGAACGCCGCATGCAGCCGTGCGTCGACAGCAGCTGCCGCCTCCGCCGATCGCGCCGCCACACGTGCCGCCTCGGCCGGCTCGCCACCCGCGAGCAACACCGCCGCACGCGCGCGGCCGGCCAGCGCCTCCGGTAGCTGCAGCCCGAGCTGCGCGGCATCCTCCTCGGCACGGCGGGCGTAGGCGTCGGCCGCTTGAGTCTGCCCGACCGCCAGCTCCACGAGCGTCAGGCTCTCCCAGTCGAAGCAGCGCTCCACCGGCATCGTGCGCGCGACGTCCTCGCCCACGAGCTCGAGTAGGATCTTCCGCCCACGCTCGACGTCTCCGGCATCGAACCAGGCGACGCCGAGCCCCCAGCCTGGGCCACCGCCGCCGTTGGGGATGGTGCCGCCCGCCAGGCGACGATCGAACTCCAGGCTCTCTTCGAAGGCTGCGATGGCGCCGTCGAGATCGCCTGAGTAGTAGAGCGTCCAGCCCAGCTCGAACAGCGCTCGGTAGAGCTCGTGCGGGCTTGCGGCCAGCCGTGAGGCCTCGAGCGCCCTCTCGCAGCACTCGGTCGCCTCGGCCAGGCGGCCCTGCATCTCGAAAGGGAAGTTCTTCGCGAGCATCATCGGGACCAGCAACCGCCCGTCACCGGTCGTGCGTGTGATCTCCATCCCGCGCTCGAGATGCGCGACGGCCTCGTCATAGCGCTCGAGGTACGTCTCGGCCCAGCCGAGGTAGTAGAGCGCCTCCAGACGCGGGGCCAGCTCCGCGTCCGTAAGCCCGTCGACCTCTGACCGCGCCTCTTCACGGAGCTCGCGCGCCACTGCGATGCGCCCAGCCAAGGTCTCACCGAGGCAGAGCGCCGACGCGGCCGCCGCGATCAGCGCCCGGTCACCGAGTGCCCGTGCGGTCGCCACAGCTTCGCGACCCATCACGGCGGTCCGCTCGAAGTCCTGCTCGTAGAGACCGTCGACGGCGAGCTCGATCTGCAGGACGACAGCGGCGGCCGTGGAGCGATCGGGGAGGTCGTCCCACGCCCGGGTGAGCCGCTGATGAGCGTCTTCGTGGCGCCCGAGCCAGTGCTCGGTCGCCGCGCAGAACGCCGTCAGCTCGACGGAGCGCTCCCTCGTGCCGGCCGGGAGCAGCTCGATCGCTTCCAGCAGCGTCGCCCGACACTGCTCCAGCTCGCCGACGGCGCGGAGCGCCGAGGCGAGCGCCACGCGGACGTCAACCTGCCGTTCGCCGTCCGCTGCGCGCAGCAGTCGCAGCGTCGCGCGGAACCAACGAGCCGCGACGGCGGGAGCGCGCGTCGCAGCAGCGGCCCCCGCTTCGAGCAGGAGCTGGATCGCCTCCTCGTTTCCCTGCTCGGCCGATTGCTCGACGTGATGCGCCCGCTCGCCCGGCGCGGCGCCCCTTGCCGCCAGCTCTGCCGCCGCCCGCGCGTGCGCCGCGAGCCTCCAGCCGCCCGGTGCGGACTCATAGACCGCTGTGCGTACGAGCGGGTGGCGGAAGACAAACCGCCGCGGGACCGTGGTCGGGCGAAGAAGATCACGCGCGAGCAGCGCATCGAGCGCAGCGAGCCCATCCGCAACCGACAGCTCGGCAATCGTCGCTGCCAGATCGGGCTCGAACGGCTCACCGGCCACCGCAGCGGCCTCGAGGAGCCCGCGCTCGGTCGCGGAAAGCGACGTCAGCTCGTCGGCAAGCGACGCCGCGACGGCTCGCGGGACGCCGCCTCCGTCGACCCCAGCGCCGCTCACCGGCGCCGTGAGCGTCACGCTGCCGCCGACGCGTGCGAGTTGCTCGAGATAGAACGGATTGCCGCCGCCGTGCTCGTAGATCGCCGCCGCCGATCGCGGATCGAACTCGCCCAGCAGCTGCGTCGCATGCGCCTCGCTGAGCTGGCCGAGCCCGATCCGCCGCACCGACGCCACCCCCAGCGTGGCCGACAAACGCGTCGACGCCTGAGTCGGTCGCAAAGCAAGCGCCAACAGGACCCTGGCATCCGGCCCGCGCCGAAGCAGCGCCCCCAGCAGCTCGATCGACGCCCCGTCGCTCCAATGCAGATCGTCGAGCAGCACCACCAGCGGCCGATCGACCGCGAGCAGCTCGAGCAGCATCCGGACCGCACGATGAGCGCGGTAACGCTCGTCAGCAACCGAATTGACGGCCGGCCCTGCTGCGGATTGGACGGACGGGAGCACATCCGCGAGCTCGCCAATCGCCTCGGCATCCCAGGCGACGTGCAAGCGCAGCTCTTGCGAGGCGACATGTGCGTCGAGAGCATCGACCCAGACGCTGAACGGCAGATCGCGCTCGAACTCTGTCGCCGCACCGGCAAGGACGAGACAGCCGCGTCCCTCGGCGCGATTGCTCAGCTCGGCGAGCAGGCGCGTCTTGCCGATGCCGGGCTCGCCCTCGACCGCCACGCAGACCGAGCCCTCGTCGGCAAGGGCGTCGAGTGCCGCCTCGAGCAGCTCGAGCTCTGGCTCCCGCCCGACGGTTGGCCAGGCGCTTGCATCAATTTGCACGGTCCTCCTTCACCCCGGCTCTCCCCGCCGCGTTAGACCTTTCCCGACTTCGCCGCGGCCGGCTTGCCCGCCGCGATCTGTATCAGCGCCCCGAGGTTCTTGCGAGTGAGCGGGACCGTGCCCCACGCAGGTGAGGCCCCGGCCGAATGGCGCGGCACTCGCACGCGCAGCGCGCCCGGTAGCGAGTCGAAGCGCAGCGGCGGGTGGAGCGTGAGCGCCTCGCCGTCGAGGCCGACCGCGACCGGCGCGTCCGCGTGCACCTCGAACTCGAGCGACGCCCATTGGCGCACGGCGCCGAAGCGCCGGTGCTGGGCGATCGTTCCCAGCGTGACCAGCTTCGCGACTGCGGCGGCGCCACGCGCGCGGGTCGCGAAGATCCCGAGCTGGCCGGTGTCGAGATGCGGCCTGGTGCCCGCGCCGCGAAAACGTCGCAGCTGATACGGGTTGTTGGACACGATCACGAGCGACGCATCACCCCAGTCTTGCTTGGCGTGCGGAACGTCGAACATGAGGTTGCAGCAGATCCCTTCACGCCCCAGGATCTCCGGAAGCATCTGCCTCCAGGTCCCCAGCTTCGCGTCGCGGTACGCGTCGGACTGCACGACCGTCGCGTAGATGCCGAGCGAGGCGTTATTGACGAAGATGCGACCGTTCAGGCGCGCGAGGTCGATCCGCCGCTCGATCCCGTCGATGAACGCGTCGAGGGCGCCGACGACGTCGTCCCGGTCGAGCCCGAGGTCGAGCGCGAAGTGGTTGCGGGTCCCCGACGGGACGCAGACGTGGGCAACGTCGTGCTCCATGGCGACGCTCGCGACCAGGGCCTGCGAACCGTCGCCCCCGGCCATCCCGATGACGTCCGCGCCCCCGGTCACCGCCCGCTTCGCCAGTCGGCAGAGGTCGTCGTCGGGACCGAGCACCAGCGGCTCGATCCTGCGTTTCTTCGCCTCGTCGGCGAGCTTGAAGCGCTCGGCCTTCCCGCCGCCGGACTTCGGATTGATGATCAGCACACCGCGCTCGGCGGGATCGGACGGCTGCGCGTAGCGGTGGAGGGACGGCGCAGACTCGGGGTGGTTGCGCACCGCGTAGCGGGCGGCGAGGCCGAAGAGAACCAGCGTCAGGACCACGACACCCAGCTGGTACTTCTGGTCATAGCCGTACGTGACGAGCGCGACGAGCGCGAGGAGCGCAAGGGGGAGGACGAGGAAGCGCTTGAGGCCCTGCCGGATCATGAAGTACCACGCGCACCACACGAGCCCGAACACGGACGCGAACGCGACCACGAGGCCGACGGGATCGTTCGCGATCATCGAGACGGCGAGCCAGAAAACGAAGACCGCTGCGATCAGCGCGCCGACCGCCGCGAGCTGCGAGCGCCGGTGCTTGCGCGGCCTGCTGCCCGTCTGGTCGGACTGCGGAGAGTGCTCCAGCGACGACATGCGCGGCTCCTACGGGTGACGTCCACGCCGACCGGGGTGCTGGAGCCGGAGATTCAGCCCGCCGAGCTCTGGGGCGGGGGCACGACCACCCTACCACCGCTCCGGCCGGGGTGGAGCCGCGCCACATGCCCGGCGCGCCTACGGCAGCTAGGAGGGGATGGGGGGCGCGGCGGGCCGCTTCGGCAGCAGCCGATGGCCGTCGACCACCGCGGACGCGACATCGACGAGCTTCCGGTTCGTCGAGCGCGAATGCGCGCGCAGCATGTCGAAGGCTGCGGACTCGTCGACCGAGTGCCGTTCCATGAGGATTCCCTTCGCTCGCTCGGTGAGGGCGCGACGACCGAAAGCGCCTTCGAGGTCGTGGTACTCGGCGAAGCGGCGCAGCACGATGTCGATCGAGCTCTGCCACTCCTTCGCGTCGGCGTCGGTGATGTAGGCGAAGACGCCCCGCTTGGACGCCTCCTTCACGAAGGCCGGATCAGGCGCGTGGAGCAGGACGATCACCGGGCACGCCGCCTCCTGGACGATCTTCTCGATCAGACCGAGCGCGTGGTTCGAGCTTGCTCCGAGCCCGACGAGCGCGACGTCGGGTCGCTCTCTGGCAGTTACCGGCCCGACGTCCTCGACGTCGATCTCGCGGGCGATCACCTCGTGCCCGAGCGCGGCCACGATAGGGGCGACGAGCGCCAGGCGATCCTTGCGCTCGTTGGCGATGAGGACACGTAGATGCTCGGTCTCGCGGTAGCTCATTCATCCACCATCCGACCTTCTTCAGGTTACCCCCTCTGCCTCGGCTCGGAACACGAGCAGCTGGGCTTCGCGGCCGGGCGGTGATAAGGTCGATGTGCTCGCCTCAGCCCTCGGCGGGCCTTTTCCGGCTCCGACACTCGGCCGGCGTAGCGTCGAGTCTCGTCGACGCGTGACGCAACCGATTGGAGTCGCAATGTCCGTCTCTCCATCTCCTCCGCCGGCCGCGGCAAGCGTGCCGCAGACCTCGCAGACGTCTGTTCAGCTCGCACCCGACTCGGTCGCGAAGCTTCGCAACCCGATCCTGGTCGCGATCTTCGTGGTCCTCACCCTCGGGATCTACCAGGTCTTCTGGTGGTACTTCGTCAACCGCGAGATGGCCGACTACGGCCGCGCGAAGGGTACGAAGGAGCTCGGGGACAACCCGACGAGGTCGACTCTCGCCCTGTTCCCGGGGGCGCTCATCGTCGTTCCCGCCATCTGGACGACGATCACGACGTTCCAGCGCATCCAGGCGGCGCAGCGGCTGAACGGCCAGACGCCGATCAACGGCTGGCTGGGGCTCGTCCTCGCGATCGTGATCATCCCCGCGCTCTACGGCTACATGCAGAGCGGGCTCAATTCGGCCTGGAAGGCCGTTCCGCAGGCGGAGCCGGCGCCCGCCGCTGCCTGACACCGTGGCGGTCTCGGCGCGGATCAAGGAGAAGCACCTGCCGAGCCGGGTGGCCGGTAAACGGTCACCGAGCCTCGTCGGCGCCATCGAGGGAACGATCATCGCGACGGCCGTCGTCGCGGGGATGGACGAGAGCGACAACGTGTCGCCGCTACGCGGGTTCTGGATCCTCGTCGCCACCGGGACCTTCTTCTGGGTGGCCCACGTGTACGCGGACCTGCTCGCCGACCGCATCAAGGGGCATCACCGCATGGGGCGGCACGCCGTGATCGGGGTCATGGGTCGGGAGTGGCCGCTTCTCCAGTCGAGCTTCGTCCTGGCCATCCCGCTCGCACTCGGCGCGATCGGCGTCTTGAGCGACGGCGTCGCGTTCGACCTCGCCTGGTTGGGCGGCGTGGCGGCTCTCGTGGGCTGGGGCATCGTCTTCTCCCGCAAGGAGGGTCACGGCCTCACGGGAATCTTGATCGCCGCGTCTCTCAACGCCGCCGTCGGGCTCGTCATCGTCGGGTTCAAGGTGGCCGTCAAGTGAGCGCCAACGAGCAGCGCCGAGCGGCCGCTCCCGCGGGAACTCGAGAGAAGGAGGCTGAAGTGTCCGGAACCCTGGCCCCCGAGGCCCCTGCAGAGGCACGGGGCCTCACGTGGCAGAAGGTGTTCCTCGGTGACTGGTCGCGCTGGGTACGCGATCCGCTGGACGTCTGCCGCATCCTCTTCGTCGCCGGCACCGTCGTCTGGGGGCTCTCGGGCAGGCCCGTCACCGTGCTCGTCGCCGCCTCGGCCATACTGGTGCTCGCGCGGTTTCTGAACCTTCCGCGCTTCTACGACTTCAGCCTCCTCGTCGTCATGGTCCTCATCGCTTGGGGCGAGGTGCTCGGCCTCTACGACTCGTGGAAGGGCTACGACAACGTCGTCCACTTCACCGTGCCGTTCCTCGTGACGGGGATGTTCTACGTGCTCCTGGTCCGACTCGGCGTCCTTCCCGAGCTCAGCGACCTCAAGCAGGTTCACCAGAAGTTCGGCTTCTTCCTGACGGCGGTGATGCTGGGGATGGCGATCGGCGCCGGCTGGGAGATCGTCGAATGGTCGCTCGACGAGTGGGCGGGAGCCAACCTCGTCGGGGACGAGACGGACACCGCGACCGACCTGATCTGGGACACGATGGGCGCGACCGGGAGCGCGGTGGTCCTCACGCTCTGGAGCCTCGGCGGGCACTCGTTGACGCGCCGCCCGGGCGCCGCGCTCGCGAACAAGCGCTTCACAAGCTTCCTGACACTGCGCTCCGACAAGACCGTCCCCGCGAGCTGAGACGAGGAGCGACGCGATGATCTCGGAGGACACGACCTTGCAGGAGATCGACGTGCAGGCTCCGGTCGTCGGATCGTGCGAGATCGAGGTTGCTGCCGACCCCGAGGCCGCCTGGGCGGTTCTCACGCAGATCGAGCGCTGGCCGAGCTGGAACCCTGCGATCAAGTCCGTCTCCTTCGAGGGCGGGCTCGAAGAGGGATCGGAGTTCCGCTGGAAGGCCGGGCCGGGCACGATCAGATCCACGATCAGGGACCTCGACCCGCCCTGGCGGATCGCGTGGACCGGCACGTCGCTCGGTCTGAAGGCGATCCACGTCCACACGTTCGAGCGGCACGAACGGCGGGACGATCGTCAGGACGGAGGAGTCGTACCACGGGCTCGTCGCCCGCCTCTTCAGCGGCCGGCTCCAGAAGATGCTCGACGGCGCGCTGCAGAGTGGGCTCCGGCATCTGAAGACCGAAGCCGAGCGCCGGGAACGTTCACCGTAAGCGCGCTGCGATGAGCGAGCTCGCCTCCGGCGGAGCGCAGGATCCCGTCACCGCACCGGGTGCCGGGCCCGCCTGGGTGTCTCGTCGCCCACGGTTCGGCGTTCGCGCCCTCCTGGCCGGCTGGACGCTCGCGACCGCCGGGCTCCTCGCCGCGGCCGTGCTCCTGCCGGGGCTCCGGCTCGACGGCATCGTGGGAGCGTTCGGCGTCGCGGCGGTCGTCGGCATCCTGAACGCGCTGATCGTCCCGGCCATCGCCCGGATCCGACTGCCGTTCACGGTCCTGAGCGGGTTCCTCGTCGTGCTCGTCCTCGACGCCGCGGTCCTCTGGGTCGCCGCGCAGGCGATCGAGAACTCCGTCTCTGTGGACAACTTCGGCTGGGCGTTCGCGGGCGCTCTTGTCGCTGCCGCCGCCACGCTCGTCTTCCAGATCGCGCTCGGGGTCAACAACGACGACACGTACTCGCTGCGCGTGATCGAGCGCATGGCGCAGACGCTCGGGCAAGCAGGTGCACACCGACCGGCCGGGCATCGTCTTCGTCGAGATCGACGGCCTCGCCTTTCCCGTGCTGCAGCGGGCGCTCCGCGACGGGCACGCTCCGGAGATGTCCCGCTGGCTCGCGCGCGGGCACGCACCAGCTCGTCGAGTGGGAGACCGATCTCTCGTCGCAGACGGGCGCGAGCCAGGCGGGGATCCTGCTCGGCTCGAACGACGACATTCCCGCCTTCCGCTGGGTCGAGAAGGACACCGGCGTGCTGATGACGTGCTCGGCGCCCCGCGACTGCGAGGAGATCGAGCGCCGCCATACGAACGGCTCGGGCTTGCTCGTCGACGGAGGCACGAGCCGCGGGAATCTGCTCTCGGGAGGGGCGGAGGACGTCATCCTCACCGTGAGCCGGATCGGCGCCGAGAGAAAGGCCAACCCGGGGTACCGGGCGTTCTTCGCGAACGGCCACAACGTCGCAAGGGCGGCAGCCCTGTTCGTGGGCGAGGTCGTCCTCGAGCTCTGGGCGGCCGCCCGCCAGCGCCGGCGCGACGTCCAGCCGCGAGGGCACAGAGGCGGCACGTACCCGCTCCTGCGGGCGGCGATGTGCGTCGTCGTGCGCGACCTGATCGTCTTCTCCGTCATCTCGGACATGCTTCGCGGCCGCCCCGCGGTCTACGCGACGCTCTCCGGGTACGACGAGGTGGCGCACCACTCGGGCCTCGAGCGGCACGACACGCTCGAGACGCTCCGCAAGCTCGACAAGCAGCTCGGCCGGATCGCACGCGCGGGCCGGTATGCACCGCGCCCGTACGAGATCGTCGTGCTCTCCGACCACGGTCAGACACAGGGCGCCACGTTCAGGCAGCGCAACGGGTACGGGCTGGACGACCTCGTCCGCAGGTCGATCGAGGCGCGGCCGGTGCAGACGCTCCTCGGAGGCGACGAGAACGACACCGCAGTCGGCCTCGCGTTCGAGGAGGCGCACGACGCGGACGCCGAGCCGGCCGTGACGGGTGGCAAGAGAAGCAAGAAGCTGGAAGAGCAGGCCGTCGTCGTGCTCGGCTCCGGCAACCTCGGCCTCATCTACCTGATGGAGGACCGTCGTCGCCTCAGCCTGGAGGAGATCGAGGCGCGGCATCCGCGTCTCGTGACCGCCCTGCGCGAGCATCCGCACGTCGGCTTCGTCCTCGCGAGCTCCGCCGAGCGTGGGCCCGTGGTGCTCGGGGCTCGGGGCACGCGCTATCTCGAGGAGGATCTCGTGTCGGGCGACGATCCGCTGGCCGCGTTCTCGGAGAGCGCCGCGTCGCACCTCGCGCGCTCGAGTGCCTTCGCGCACGCGCCCGACCTCTTCGTCAACAGCTTCTACGATCGGCAGCTCGACGAGGGCTGCGCCTTCGAGGAGCTGATCTCGTTCCACGGAGGCATGGGCGGTTCCCAGACGCGCGCTTTCATCCTCGCGCCCGTCGAGCTGCCGCTGCCCGAGCAGCCGATCGTGGGCGCGGCGCACGTGCATACGGTTCTCGCCGGCTGGAGGGCGCTGCTCAACCACGGACGTGACGTAGCGCACCCGATCACCGTCTCGACACCTTTCGACCCACGGTGCTAGTGTGGACCTGCCTTGCCCCAGCCTTAGGCGGGCAGATCTCTTCCGGCTCCGACACTCGGCCGGCGTAGCGCGTGGCCGCCGTGGTCGCGCGAAAACGCAAGCGTCAGGAGCCGCTCATGACTCTTTCGCCGGACCGTTCGACCGACCGGCCCGCGGCCTGGACCAGACGCTTGCAGCAGAGACGAGCCCTCGCTTGCCGGCGACGGTCGGACGAGGCTGCGCGTCGGAAAGGAGGACTCATGACCGAGGCAACGCCTCCTGTGCATGTGTCCGGCGTCCCGCTCGATTCGCGCGCGGGGCGACGTCTCAAAGCGGGGGAAGGCGGCTGGGCCGAGCATCTGGCCGTCCGGATGCGCCTCTTCCCGTCCCTCTTCGTGTCGTGGCTCGTTGCGAACGCGGGCGTGGTCGTCATGGCGGTCATCATGGTCGCGATCGGGTTCTTCGTCACCAAGGTCCTGCTCTCGGTCGACGCGGTGGTCACCGCCGACGAGTGGCTGCCGATCAGGCTCGAGGGCGAGCGAACGGCGTTCTGGGACGACGCGTCATACGTTGCCTCGAATCTCGCGGACCGCTACGTCCTGATCCCGCTGATCGGCGTGGTCGGAATCTTCCTCATCGCGCGGCGGCGCTGGAGGATGGCCAGCTTCGTGCTCCAGGCAGCGCTGGCGGAGGTGCTCTGTTACGCGATCGTGACCTACTTCGTGAGTCGCCCCCGCCCGCCCGTCGTGCAGATGGACCCGTTCAACCTGACACACAGCTACCCGTCGGGGCACGTGGCCGCGTCGGTCGCGATCTACGGCGCTCTGACGCTGCTTGTGGCAGCGCACTTCAGGGACATACGGATGCGGGTGTTCGTCTGGACCTTCGGCGCCCTGTTCCCGCTCGTCGTCGCCGCCTCGCGGATCTACCGCGGCGAGCACCATCCCAGCGACGTCATCGCCGGGGCATTGATGGGTGCCGGCGCGCTAGTGGTCGCGCTCTTCGCGGGGCGAACGGCTCGCAGGGTCGCCGAGATCCGCAAGGAGAAGCACACGCACGCCGAGGCCGCGTGGGAGGCGGATCTCGCGGGCGAGGCCGACATTCCCGACGAGATTCCCGCAGAGCTTCCCGTCGAGGGCGGAGGCACGGGCATGAGCTCCGTGGCGGTGGTCGCACATTCGGGCAAGACCCTCGACGGCGGCTTGCCCGAGCTACGGAAGTCCCTCAAGCGCCACGGCGTCATCGATCCGCTCTGGATCGAGGTGGACAAGAGTCGCAAGGCTCCCAAGCAGATCCGGTCGGCACTCGACCAGGGGGCGGAGCTGATCTTCGTCTGGGGCGGCGACGGCATGGTCCAGCGCGGCGTCGACGTCCTCGCCGGATCCGACGCGACGCTGGCGATCGTGCCTGCCGGCACCGCGAACCTGTTCGCCTCGAACCTCGGCATACCGAAGAAGATCGAGGGCGCCGTCGAGGCCGGGCTCGAAGGCGAGCGCCGCAAGCTCGACGTCGGCGACATGAACGGCGAGAAGTTCGCGGTCATGGCCGGCGTGGGGTTCGACGCGTTGGTGATCCATGCCGCGGACAGCCACCTGAAGCGTGTTCTCGGACGCTCGGCGTACGTGTGGGCGGCGGCGAAGAACCTCCGCTCCGAGCCGTTCGAGGCGGCGGTCGAGGTCGACGGGAAAGAGTGGTACGAGGGCCTGGCGAGCTGCGTGCTGTTCGGCAATGTCGGAGAGGCGTTCGCCGGAGTCAAGGCGTTCAAGGACGCTCACCCAGACGACGGCCTGCTCGACATCGGCGTGGCGAGCGCGGACGGCGTCATGGAGTGGGGACGCACGCTCGCCCGCAGCGCGCTCAGCGACGTGAAGAAGTCTCCCTTCGTCCATGTGACCAAAGGTCAATCGGTCGCGGTGAAGCTGAGCCGGAAGGTCCTGTACGAGCTCGACGGCGGCGACCGCGTGAAGAAGAAGACATTCCGCGTCGACATCCAGCCGGGCGCGGTGACTGTCTGCGTTCCTGCGGGAAGGGCGTGATCGCGACGGCGTTCGTTGCGGCCGCGCGGTCGACGCTTCCGGGGCATCGGTGACGGCGTTCGACCTGGAGAGCAGGTCGAACGCCGCCACCGCCTCGAGGCCGCTGCGCACGGCGACCGAGCCGCGATCGACCCGCCGCGCGCCGAGCCCGGAGCGCTTTCTCAGTCGCGAGCTCGCGATCCGTCCGGGCGCTAAATGATGTAGACGAGAGTGATGCCCTTCGTCCTGCTGCTTCTCGTCGCTCTGGCCGCAGGCTCGCTCGTCTCGGTGCTCGTCGCGCACTATCCCCACACGGTCGGCGTCTCCCAGCCGAGCGACCGGGCCGCGCAGCTGGTCGGTCACACGATCGCCGAGCACCGTGGCCTCCGCCGGCTCGTGCGCGGCAGGCTCAACCCGGCGGCGGCGACCGGGCTCGCGCTGTCGCTCGCGCTCGGCGTCATTTTCCTCGCCGGTGTAGTCGTGGCGGCTCTCACCTACCTGATCCGGTCGAGCTCGCTGCTCGTGGGCATCGATCAGAGCGCCGGCCAGTGGGGAGTCGACCACGGAAGCGACTGGTCCACAGAAGCGATCGAGCTCGTCACCTGGCTAGGCGACACGCGCGTCGTAGTCGGCCTCGCCGTGGTCGTGGGGATCGCGGAGTATGTGCGCCGGCCGAGTCGCTGGATCGCGCCGTTCCTCGCCGTCGTCATCAGCGGCCAGGTCTTCCTCACCGGACAGCTCAAGGATCTGGTCGACCGGGCGCGGCCCGAGTTCAACCCTGTGGCCGCGACGCTCAATCCCTCGTTTCCGAGCGGACACTCCGCCGCCGCGGCGGCGTTCTTCTGCGCGGTCGCGCTGCTCATGAGCCGCGGGCGCCCGCCGAATCAGCGGGCGATCATCGCGGGCGTCGGGGCCGCTGTTGTCGTCGGCGTCGCGTGCAGCCGTGTCCTGCTCGGCGTGCATTGGCTTACCGACGTCGTCGCAGGCGTGCTGTTCGGCTTGGCGTGGTTCGCGGCCTGCAGCATCGCGTTCGGCGGTCGCATGCTTCGCTTCGGCGCCGCCGCGGAGGAGGCGGCGCGCGTCGCTGAGGAGGACCTTGACCCGCCCGCCCGTCCGCAGCCGGAGGCCACCCGCACGCGCGGCTGAGCCGGGTTGCGCTGGCTTTACGCCCTCGGTCGGAGTCGCACTTCGAGGTCGCAGTCGAGGGCAGCATTGAGATGCGGAAGCAAGGTGGACGTTTGAACTAGCCTCACGGTCTTGGGCTCTCGGCGGACGGGACGGATCGCGACCTCCCTGGGTCACAGGGCCGCCGAGCGGATCGAGGACACCGTGCGCGGGCGACATCGGCGCCGGCTGCGCACCGTCGGGTGGGAGCACGCGCTCGATGCGACCGGCCGCGGCTACTCGGAGAGCGGGCCGCCGCCGAGGGCGGGCAACGACCTCGAGGTCCTGATCGACGGCTCGACGGCGCTGCCCGCGATGGCGGAGGAGTTGCAGCGGGCCGAGTCGCACGTCCATCTCACGGGCTGGTACCTGTCGCCGCACCTGCAGCTGACGCGCGGCGACGACCCCGTCGTTGTCCGCAATCTCCTCGGCGAGCTCGCGGAGCGGGTCGACGTGCGCGTCCTGCTCTGGGGCGGGGCTCCCATCAGGCTCTTTCGTCCATCCCGGTCCGACGTCCGACGAATGGTCGACGAGCTGTGCCGGCAGACGAAGGTGAAGTGCGAGATCGACTCGTGCGTCGGGCCGTTGCACTGCCATCACGAGAAGATGATCGTGATCGACGACCGCGTGGCGTTCGTCGGCGGGATCGACCTCACGCTCGACGCCGGCGACCCGTACGACTCGCCGGAGCACGTCGCGCGCGGCAGGATCGGCTGGCACGATGCGGCGGTGCGCCTACGCGGGCCGGCGGTGGCCGACGTCGCCGAGCACTTCCGTATGCGCTGGGAGGCCGCTGCCGACGAGCCGCTGCCACCGGCCGACCCGGCTGCAGCGCAGGGCGACGTGGAGGTGCAGGTGGTGCGCACCGTCCGCGACGGCGTCTTCGAGAAGGTCCCTCGCGGCGACTACTCGCTGCTCGAGGCCTACACGGCGGCTCTGCGCTCGGCGGACCGGTTCGTCTACCTCGAGAACCAGTTCCTTTGGTCGCCCGAGGTCGTCGAGATCCTCGCCGACAAGCTGCGCGACCCGCCGAGCGACGGCTTCCGGATCCTGCTCCTGCTGCCGGCGCGCGCGAACGACGGCGCGGACGTGTCGTGCGGCCAGGTCGCGGCGCTCATCGACGCCGACGACGGCAATGCGCGGTTCCTCGCCTGCACGCTCTATGCCCGCTCCGGGACGCTCCGCGACAACGTCTACGTGCACTCGAAGATCGGGATCGTCGACGACCGCTGGCTGACTCTCGGCTCGGCCAACCTCAACTCGCACTCGCTCTTCAACGACACGGAAGTGAACGTCGTCACGCTCGATACACGCCTCGCGCGCGAGACCCGCCTCCGGCTGTGGTCCGAGCACCTCGAGCTGCCGGTCGAGGAGATCGACGGCGACCCGACCGAGGTCTTCGAGCGCTTCTGGGAGCCGATTTCGGAGGAGCAGCTCGAGCGCATCGAGACGGATCAGCCGCTCACGCACCGGCTCGTGAAGCTGCCGGGTGTCTCACGCGGTCACCGCCGCGTGCTCGGGCCCATCCTCGGTCACATCTACGACCCGTAGGTCGGCGCATGCGCCCGCGCACGTGGGTGCGCGTGCAGGTGCTCCTCCGCCACCTCGACGGCCTTCTCGACGGGTCTGCCGAACTGCAGCCGACGGCCGCCGAACGCGATGCTGCAGGCTGAGAGCCAGGCCCAGCCGAAGAGCACGCCGGCGACGACGTCCGAGAGCCAGTGCACGCCGATCATGACGCGGCTGCACGCCACTCCCGCCGCAAGGCCGGCGGCGAGTCCGAAGACGATCGCGCGCTCGTGCGGCGAGCGCCCGCGGCTCATGAGCAGCGCAGCGGCGCCCAAGAACGCCGCGGCACCCGCCGAGTGCCCGCTCGGAAAGGAGGGGCCGAGGGTCTCGGCGATCGGGTTGAACTCCGGCCGCACGCGGTCCAGCACCGCCTTGATCCCGTTGGTGAGCAACACCTCGCCGACGATGACGACGGCGAGGAACGGAAAGATCCAGTGGCTCGGCCGGCGCCGGTACTCGACGAGGCCGACGACCACCGCCAGCCCGATCAGGAAGCGCGTGTCCCCGAGCAGCGTGAAGAGCTGGAGCGCGTCGGTCGACCACTCGAGCCGGTGGTCGACGCCCCACTGGCCAACGCTCTTGTCGATCGCCGCAAGCTCGGAGTTCGACCGGATGAGATGCGCGAGCACGGCGATAACCAGCCCGCCGACGAGAATGACGCCGAGGGCGAGCGTCAACGCGAGGCCGGTCGCGGCGGCCGGATCCAGGCGATCGCGAAGCAGCCGTCCAAGGGATCGATGCTCGGCGATGACGTGGCCGGCACGGGTGGCGGCCGTGTCGCCCGGCTGCGAGACGCCCGCGGTGTGCGGGTAGTGCGCCGCAAGCACCATGACCAGGGAGCCGATGGTCAACGCGACGAGAAGCAGGAGTAAGAAAGGCATCGTTTGCTCAGAAAAGGGCACGCGGGCCTGGGTCTCCGGTTTCCCTTCGGGGCGCGAGTGGTAAACACTTCTGAGTGACGACTGTCCCTACGCGGCCGCCTGAGAGTTTTCCGGAGCCGCCTTCATACACCGAGTCGATCGCGACTGCGGAGAAGCGCCCCGAGCTCGCGTCGAGCGGCGCCGGTTGCGACCTGCTCGAGGCCCGGCGGGGTGGGCCCGCCGAGCGAGTCGCGAACCTCCGACCGCTGTACGACCGGCACCCCGCGGTCGTGCACGTCGCCGTCACGGTGGTCCTTTGGCTCGGGCTCGTCGCGGTCATGGCCCTGCTCGGGCGACTGTTGACGGAGGTTCTCATCCCGCACTTCGGCGTCGGCCTGGCAGAGCGGAGCTACAACGACTGGCTCGAGGACCACCGCGGGCCGCTGCGCGAGGACATCTCCTGGATCGGCTCGACGCTCTCCGGCGGCCTCGTCATCCCGCTTGTCGTCGCGGTCACGTGCATCTCGCTCGCGGTCAAGCGGCGCTGGCGCCTTGCCGCCTTCTTCCTGACCGCGATCCTCGTCGAGGTCACTGCCTACCGCGCGATCGTCGCGCTCGTCCCGCGCGAGCGGCCGGACGTCGACCGGCTCGAGAACCTCCCGCTCCTGCACAGCTTCCCGTCCGGACACGTGGCCGCGTCGGTGGCCGTGTACGGAGGGCTGGCGCTCGTCCTCGGCTGGTATCTCCGCGACTCGCGCTGGCGCTTCGCCGCCTACGCCCTCGGGCTCGGCATCCCGTTCTTCGTGGCCGCCTCGCGCATGTACCGCGGCATGCACAACCCGACCGACGCGTTCGCCGGACTGCTGATGGGCGCCCTCGCGGTCGCCCTCGCGGTCATGGTCAGCCGTGTCGTCGGTGTCGCCGTCGCGAATCGCGAGCAGCGGCGAGAGGAGTGCATGTGACGAAGGTCGCCGTGGTCGCACATACCGGGAAGACGGTCGGCGGCGGGCTCCCCGAGCTTCGCCAGGAGCTCGCGCGCCAGGGAGTCGAGCAGCCGCTCTGGTACGAGGTTCCGAAGAGCCGGAAGGCGCCGAAGCGCGTGCAGCACGCGCTCGAGGAGGGCGCGGAGCTCGTCTTCGCCTGGGGCGGCGACGGCACCGTGCAGCGCTGCCTCGACGTCATGGCGGGAACCGACGCGACCCTCGCGGTCGTGCCCGCGGGCACCGCGAACCTGTTCGCGTCCAACCTCGGCATCCCGGACGACATCGCCGAAGCGGTGCGGATAGGGCTCCACGGCGCCTCGCGCAAGCTCGATGTCGGGAAGATGAAAGGCGAGCGCTTCGGCGTGATGGCCGGCGCCGGCCTCGACGCGCGCATGATCCGCGACGCCGACGGGACGCTCAAGGATCGGATCGGCCGGCTCGCCTACCTCTGGACGGGCATGAAGAGCGCTCGCGCGCCGACGTTCGGGGCGAAGCTCGAGGTGGACGGCACGCACTGGTACGAGGGGGAGGCGAGCCTCGTCCTCGCCGGCAACCTCGGCCAGCTGTTCGCGGGCGTCGAGGCGTTCGAGAGCGCGAGGCCCGACGACGGAAAGCTAGAGCTCGGCGTCGTCCGCGCCGACGGTCTCGTCGAGTGGACGCGGACGGTGGCACGTGCGGCGACAGGGACGCCGAGCGCTTCGCCGTTCGTCCAGCAGGTGCGGGCGCGCTCGGTCCGCGCCGAGCTCGACCGGAAGGTGCTCTACGAGCTGGACGGAGGCGCGCGCGATCCGGTGAAGCGCTTCAAGATCGACGTCGATCCTGCCGCGATCGTCGTGCGTGTGCCGGAGAAGGACGCAGCATGAGCACCGCCACCCGCGTCCCCGAGACCCGAGGGCTTACCGGCGACGACGCGCGCAAGCTGCTCGCGAGCACGGGCCGGCTCGCGCTCCTCCGTGACTCGTACACACGCCTGCGGGCCGCGGACGGATTCAGCCACGCGCGCTCGCTCGCGTTCACGGTCTCGCTCGTCCTCGTCCAGGGCCTGATCGTCCTCGTCGGCCTCGCCTCGGCGGTCGGCACGAAGGGCGTGATCCGGGCGGTGATCGACGCGATCCAGTCGACCGTCCCCGGACCTGCGAGCAACGTCCTCACGAACGCCGTCGAGCAGGCCAGCCGGGTCGGAGGCGAGGGGCGTTACCTCGCCCTCACGCTCGGGCTCGTCGGGTTGCTCGTCACCGCGACCACGGCGATGGGCCAGCTCGAGCGCGGGCTGAACCGCCTGTACGGCATCGAGGCCGACCGGCCCACGCAGGAGAAGTACGCCCGGGCGTTCCTCCTCGCCGTGAGCGCGGGAGCCGTGATCGCCGTCTCGTTCGTCCTGCTCGCCTTCGGGCGCGGGCTCACGGAGACGGCGGCCGGCAGGGTGCTCCAGTGGCCGCTCGCCGTCCTCCTCGCCGGCGCCGCGCTCGGCGTCCTCTTCAACTACGCGCCGAACCGCCGGCAGCCTGCGTGGTCGTGGCTCGTCTTCGGCTCCGGGATCGCCGTCGCTCTGTGGACGCTCGCGACGCTCCTGCTCGCCCTCGCCTTCCGGCTCAGCACCAACTTCGGCGAGACGTACGGGCCACTCGCCGGAATCGTCGCCCTCCAGGTCTGGACGCTCCTCTCAGCGTGCACGATCCTCTACGGGGGCGCGGTCATCGCCCAGCTCGAGGCCGTGCGCGCCGGCGTCGCGAAGCCGCGGAAGAGGGCGGAGCCGGCTTCCGTGCGGCGCAAGGCGGTGGGCCAGGCGTCGGGTTGAGCCCGCGGCTCGGGTCACCGCGGTCGCGCGCTAGGGTTCCGCAAGGCTCGACTGCAGAACGGTCAAACGAGGGGGAGGTCGATCGATGAGAGTCCGAGTCTCGTTTCTGCTGGCCGTGCTCGCCGCTGCCCTGCTCGCTGTACCGGGGGCTCCCGCGGGCGGTAGCAAGGCGACCTACTACGTCTCCCTGGGCGACTCGCTCGCGCAGGGCTTCCAACCGATCGGCGGGCCGGTGAGCCGGAGGGCGTCCCCCGGCTACAACCAGGGCTATGCCGACCAGCTCTTCAAGCTCGTGCGCGGCAACTACACGCAGCTCCGGGAGGTCAAGCTCGGCTGCGGCGGCGAGTCGACGGTGACCTTTCGGACCGGTGCGCTCTGCACGTACGAGCATGGCTCGCAGCTCGCCGAGGCCGTCGCGTTCCTCCGGGAGAATCGTGACGACGTCGCGTTCGTCACGATCGACCTCGGCGCGAACGACATCCTCAGCGGGGGCGGCGTGCCGGCGGTCGCCGCCAACCTGCCTGTCATCCTCGGAACGCTCAAAGCGGCGGCTCCGGACGTGCCGATCATCGGAATGAACTACTACGACCCACTGCTTGCGAGCGTGTGGTTCTCCACGCAGAGCGTCGCCGCGGTGCAGGCCGAGGCGGCCCTTTCAGCGGCGCTCAACGGATTCCTCGGGACGATCTACGGCGGCTTCGGGATCCCCGTCGCAGACGTGTTCGGAGCGTTCTCGACGTTGGACTCGACACTCGTCGGCGGTACGCCGCGGAACGTGCTGCGGGTCTGCGAGTGGACGTGGATATGCGCAGGGGCGCCTCACGGCCCCGACATCCACGCGAACAGCGACGGATACGGGGTCATCGCGGACGCCTTCCTGGACGAGCTGACCTAGTCTCGAAGCATCGGCGGCGTCCGGCTCTATGCCGGGCGCCGTCGGCTTGGCGTCTGCTCGGGGTGGACGGTCGTACGGTGCCGTTCGGGACCAATGCTTGTACCGCGTGTCACGAGCGTGACGTTCGGGGCGTCATGCCCGCGAACGACACGGCGCCGTGCGCCGCCTACGCTCGATCAATGACGCAGCCGACGAGAAAGGAGCACCCGATGAAGCGCACGGTCACCATTCTCGGAGTCCTGACCGCACTCGCCGTTCCCTCTGTCGCGGCCGCCGGGAACGTCACGACGCAAGTGTCGAAGGCGACAAAGGCGCAGACCGCCATGAGCAAGGTCACTCGAACGCACGCACGGAAGCTGAACGCGAGGACGGGGATTCCGGAGCTCGGCGGCCTCATGCCCTCGAAGCCCGCCAAGCCCTCGCGGGTGCAGCGCACGTACACGGTCCGCTCGCTCGGTTCGGGTTTTTGTGGGTCCGAGACCTACGTGATCTACGTCAACGGGAAGCCCGGCCTCCCGATGTGCTGACGGTCTCCGTCGCAAGGAGCTGACCTCGCGGGGTCGGGCGCAGAGTCCGACCCCGCAGCACGCTACCCTCTCCCACGTGGCCGAGACGACGCAGAGCCTCGATCAGCGCCTCGAGGAGATCGGGGCCCAGCTCGCCTGGGTCCGTGATTACCTTTGACCCGGACCGCCTAGCGACGCGCCGCGCCGAGCTCGAGGAGGCCATGGGCGCGCCCGGCTTCTGGGACGACCAGGCCGGGGCGGCGCGGATCTCGACCGAGCACTCTCGCGCGACGCGGAAGCTCGAGCGCTACGAGCGGCTGCAGCAGGAGTACGAGGACGCACGCGAGCTCCTCTCGCTCGGCGAGGAGCTCGGGGACGAGATCGGAGAGAGCCTGCATTCGCTCGAACGCGAGCTCGAGCGAGTACAGGAGGACGCGCTCTTCACCGGGGAGTACGACGCGGGCGACGCGATTCTCGAGATCCACGCCGGCACGGGCGGCACCGACGCGCAGGACTGGGCCGAGATGCTGCTCCGCATGTACTCGCGCTGGATGGCCGACCGCGGGTTCGAGACCGAGATCCTCGAGGCGAGCCCGGGGGAGGAGGCCGGCCTCAAGTCGTCCACCCTCACGGTCCGGGGCGAGAACGCGTACGGGATTCTCAAGGCCGAGCGAGGCGTGCACCGGCTCGTGCGGCTCTCGCCCTTCGACGCGTCACACCGGCGGCACACGGCGTTCGCGCAGGTCGTCGTCGCGCCGTTGCTCCCGGACGACGTCGAGGTCGAGCTCGACGAGTCGGAGCTCAGGGTCGACACGTATCGCTCGAGCGGCGCGGGCGGCCAGCACGTGAACAAGACCGACTCGGCGGTCCGGATCACGCACCTCCCCACCGGCATCGTCGTCCAGTGCCAGAACGAGCGCTCGCAGACGTCCAACAAGCGGACCGCCATGCGCATCCTCCGCTCCCGCCTCGCCGAGCTCGAGGAGGAGAAGAGGGAGGCAGAGCTCGCGAAGGAGCGCGGGGCAGCGCAGGACATCGGCTTCGGGAGCCAAATCCGGTCGTACGTGCTCCATCCCTACCAGCTGGTGAAGGACCACCGCACCGACCACGAGGTAGGGAACGCCCAGTCCGTCCTCGACGGGGCTCTCGACGGCTTCGTCCACTCGTATCTCCTGGCGAAAGCCGCGGGGAAGGTCCTGTAGGCCGCCGGTATGTCAGCTACAATCGGCGCCTCCAACGAGCCGGAGCAGCCCGTCGAGGCTGCAATTCCACTGCGCCTTGTGCTCGATGACTCTCCCTCAGATGCGTCCATGACTGCGCTAGCAGAACCCGAAAGCGCCGAAAACCAGAAGTTCCTGGTGCCGGCCCCGGTCGAGCCCGACTCGAGCGGCTCGGCGATGATCGTCTTCGAGGACGTCCAGAAGGTCTACGAGCCGGGTGTCACGGCGCTCGATCAGGTCTCGTTCACGATCGACAAGGGGGAGTTCGTCTTCGTCGTCGGCGCGTCCGGATCGGGCAAGTCGACGGTGATCCGGCTGATCCTCAAGGAGCTCGAGCCGACGCAGGGCCGGATCGTCGTCGGGGGGCGTGACCTCAACCGGCTCAAGCGCTCGAAGGTACCGCTTCTCCGCCGCAACGTCGGCTGCGTCTTCCAGGACTTCAAGCTCCTCCCGAACCGCACCGCCGCGGAGAACATCGGGTACGCACTGCGGGTGCAGGGCCAGTCGAGCTCGGAGGTCCGCAAGAAGGTGCCCGAGGTGCTCAATCTCGTCGGGCTCCCGCACAAGATGAACTCGCGCCCCGAGGAGCTCTCGGGCGGCGAGCAGCAGCGCGTCTCGATCGCGCGCGCGTTCGTCAACCACCCGCCACTACTCGTCTGCGACGAGCCGACCGGGAACCTCGATCCCGACACGTCCGTCGGGATCATGCAGCTCCTCTACCGCATCAGCCGCACCGGGACGACCATCCTCATGGTCACGCACGACCGCGAGATGGTGGACAAGATGCGCCGGCGCGTCATTGCGCTCGAGAACGGCCGCCTCGTCCGCGACGAGCGCCGCGGGGGATACGCGGAAGAGTGACCAGGATCCGACTGCTCCTCTCGGAAGCACTGCGGTCGATCGGCGCGAACCTCGCCACGACGTTCGCCTCCGCCGTGTCCGTGCTCGTCGGGATGTTCCTGATCGGCGTCTTCATCGGCATCGGCACGTGGCTCGTCTCGTGGTCGGACGACAAGAAGCGCGAGCTTGCCGTGCACGTCTTCGTCAGCGACTCGGCGACGCAGAAGCAGGTCAACGAGCTGCGCGTGTTCATCGAGTCGGATCCGCGGGTCAAGCCCGGCGGCGTCGGCTTCGTCACGAAGGCGGAGGCGCTCGAGATCATGAAGAAACGGGCCCCCGAGCTCACCGCGAACCTCGCCTCGAACCCGCTGCCGGCATCGTTCGACGTCGTCCCGAGGCGCGGCGAGGAGACGGCCGCGCTCGCCGCCGAGATCAAGAAGTCGAAGCTCCCCGCGGTCGACGACGTGACGCACGGGGAGGAGGTCTCGCGCCGGATCCTCCACATCGCGCGCGCGATCCAGGTGGTCTTCCTGATCGTCGTGATCGTCCTGCTCGGCGCGTCGACCATCCTCATCTCGAACACGATCCGGCTCTCGATCTTCGCCCGCCGGAGGGAGATCGAGGTGATGAAGCTCGTCGGGGCCACGAACTGGTTCGTCCGCGGCCCGTTCATGCTCGAGGGCGTCCTCACCGGCCTCGCCGGCTCGCTCGCCGCCGTGGTGCTGCTCTTCCTTGGACGTGAGATCGCCGTCCCGTCGATCGTCGGCCACATCCAGGACGATCCCGACGTTCGGGCGCTGGCCTTCTCGTACACCGCCGCTTTGCTCATCGCCGTCGGGCTCGCGATCGGCGCGCTCGGCTCGGGTCTCACGCTCAGGCGCTTCCTCAAGGTCTGACGTCCAGACGGCGACTCGAGGGTCGCCTTCCCGAATCCGATCGTCGGGGAAGGCCTGCTCTCGCCCTCGCCTCCCGCTACGGTGCCGCGGATGCACCAGCGCCGACCTCCTCGTGGCCGCCAGAAGCGGCCGAGCCGCTCGCAACGCGCCGAGCGGCGCCGTCCCGCAGCCGTCGTCCGCCAGGCGGAGCGGCGGATCGAGATCTCGCTCCCGACGCGCGAGCGTGAGCCCGAGCGCGTCGTCGCGCATCTCGGCCCGACCAACTCCGGAAAGACACACGCGGCGCTCGAGGAGCTCGCCGAGGCGGGCGCGGGCGTCTACGCCGGGCCGTTGCGAATGCTCGCGCAGGAGGCGCACCGCCGCCTCGGCGACCGGGTCGGGGCGGAGAACGTCGGATTGATCACGGGGGAGGAGCGCGTGAACGAGCGCGCGCCGATTCTCACCACGACGGTCGAGATGGCCCCGCAGGCAGGCGACCTCCTCGTCCTCGACGAGATCCAGTGGGCGGACGACGAGGAGCGCGGCTCGGCCTGGACGCGGCTCCTCCTCGCGGGCGACTTCCGCGAGATCCGCCTCCTCGGCGCACTCGACGCGTTGCCGCTCGTGGAGCGCGCGTTCCCCGACGCCGAGCTCAAGGTCTTCGAGCGCAAGCTTCCGCTCGAGTTCGTCGGGGAGCGGACGCTCCGCTCGCTCGGGAAGGGCACGGTCGTCGTCTCCTTCAGCCGGAAGGCCGTGCTCGCGCTCGCCGGCGAGGTGAACCGGCTGCATCCCGGCCGCGTGGCGGTCCTCTACGGAGCGATGCCGCTCTCGTCGCGTCGCGAGGAGATCGACCGTTTTCTCTCGGGCGCGGCGGACGTCTGCGTCGCCACGGATGTCCTCGGGCACGGGGTCAACCTTCCCTGCGAGACGCTGCTCTTCGCGGAGACGACGAAGTACGACGGGGAGTCGCGGCGGAACCTCCTGCCGTGGGAGATGGCCCAGATCGCGGGCCGAGCCGGTCGCTTCGGCCTCGTCGAGCGCGGCCACGTCGGCGTCCTCGCCGGTCTCGGTTGGGGGACGTCGGACCCGCGCCTCGTGGAGTCCGCGCTCGAACCTCATGTGTTCGTCAGCGACAGCCATCGGGGGTACAGGGTCGTCGACGAGGCGCGAATCCGACCGCGGCTCTCCGACCTCGGCGTCGACGACCCGCGCGACCTCGACGCCGCGCTCGAGGCCTGGCACCGGGTCGCACTCCGAGAATGGGCGCACGAGAGCTGGCTCGCGGTCGAGTCGCTCCAGCCGCTTCGGACGAGGCTCGGCGCGGTCCAGAAGCGGTTGCGCGAGCGCGGCCGCCGGCTCGATCTCGAGGAGACGTGGAAGCTCGTCAACGCGCCGGTCGACGAGGACAACCTCGACTTGCTCTCGACGCTCGCGCTCGCGATCGCCGGGGATCGCGTCGCACGGCCGCATCTCACGTTCCTCCTCGACACCGCGCGGCTCCGCGACGCATCGCTCGAGGACGCGGAGCAGGCGGGTCGTGAGGCGAGCATCCTCCGCTGGTTCGCGCTCCAGTACCCCGGAGTCGGCGGGGTGACCATCGAGCGCGCGGCTGCGCTCGAGGAGGCGGCTGCGGCGCGCGTCGTCGCGCGCCTGCGTGTCGAAGTCGAGTCCCCCACGATCGGCCGTTGCCGCTCGTGCGGGCGGTCGTGTGCGCCGTGGTTCCCGCTCTGCGAGCGCTGCGCTGGGATCGCGGCGCGGTCCTGATATGAAGCGCTCGTGACTCCGGAGAACCTCCGCTCGATTGCGCTGTTCGACGGCCTGAGCGACGCCGGGCTCGAGCGGCTCGCCGCATGCGCTGTGCTCGAGTCCGAGCCCGGGCAAGTCCTCGCGCTCTCGGGCGACCCCGGCTCGGGCATGTTCGTCATCCTCGAGGGCGACGTGACGGTCGAGGCGCGCGGATCGTCGTACGCTCTTCGCAGCGGCGACTTCTTCGGAGAGCTCTCGCTCCTGAATCCGGAGACAGATCGAGTGGCGCGAGTGCGGGCGGCCACCGACGTCCGCTGCATCGCGATCCCGCGCGAGGTGGCACTCGCCCTCATCGAATCCGAGCCCGCTCTCGCTCTCACGATGCTGCGCGAGCTCGCGCGCCGGCTCGCAGACGCGATCGACTGAGTCGACCGGCCGCTCCCTACACTCCGCGCGTGGCCGAAACGAAGCTCATCGCCGAGAACCGCCGCGCGCGGCGCGACTACGAGTTCCTCGAGAAGGTCGAGGCTGGTGTCGCACTGACTGGGAGCGAGGTCAAGTCCGCGCGTGGGGGGCACGTCCAGCTCGGGCAGGCATACGCGGACATCCGTGCGGGAGAGGCCTGGCTCGTCGGCGCCTCGATCGCGGAGTACGCGCAGGGAGGCGCCTTCGGCCACGGAGCCGACCGCGACCGCAAGCTCCTTCTCCACCGCCGCGAGATCGACTCGCTGTACAGCAAGGTGCGCGAGAAGGGCCTCACACTCGTCCCGACGCGGATGTACTTCAAGGACGGCCGCGTGAAGGTCGAGCTTGCGCTCGCACGCGGCCGCGAGCGGGCCGACAAGCGGCGCGTGGTCGCAGAACGCGACGCCAAACGGCAGATAGAGCGCGCCCTCAAGCGCCGTCGCTGACATCGCAGCGGCTTTGCCGAGGCGTTACGCTCGGGTTTCGCCCCACGTCGAGAGGAGGGGAGAGACTTGCGACCCGTAGCGCTGTCCGTCAACGGAACGCGGTACGAGCTCGAGTTGGAGCCCCGGGAGCTGCTCGTCTACGTGCTCCGGGAGCGCCTCGGGCTGACCGGTACCAACGTCGGCTGCGACACCTCGTCCTGCGGAGCCTGCACCGTCCTCGTGAACGGCGAGTCGGTCAAGTCCTGCACGATGCTCGGAGTCCAGGCCGACGAGCTCGAGATCACCACGATCGAAGGCCTTGCCCAGAACGGCGACCTGCACCCGGTTCAACAGGCGTTCCACGACCACCACGCCCTCCAGTGCGGCTACTGCACGCCGGGCATGGTGCTCGCGGCCGTGAGCCTGATCGAGAGCGGGGAGGCGACCGACGAGGCCGCGATCCGCGAGGGTCTGGAGGGCAACCTCTGCCGCTGCACCGGGTACCACAACATCGTCGAGGCGGTCTCCGCCGCAGCGGGGGTGAGCTAGATGGCCGTCGCCGAGTCGACCGAGACCGTCATTGGCACGTCCGTCAAGCGCAAGGAGGACGCGGCGCTCCTCCGCGGGCGCGGGACGTTCGTCGAGAACCTCTCCATCCCCGGGACGGTCGCGATGGTCGTCGTCCGGAGCCCGTACGCGCATGCGCGCATCACGAGCGTGAACCTCGACAAGGCCCGTGCCGCCGAGGGTGTGGTCGTGGCGTTCAGCGGGGCCGATCTTGCCGAGGACTGGGCGGGCGGCATGCCGTGCGCGTGGCCCGTCACCGAGGACATCAAGATGCCGACGCACTATCCGTTGGCTGCCGAGGAAGCTCGCTACCAGGGCGACGGAGTTGCGGTCGTGATCGCCGAGACCCGCGCGCTCGCGAAGGACGCAGCCGATCTCGTCGAGATCGAGTACGAGGAGCTGCCCGCAGTCGCGGACCTCGAGAAGGCGCTCGACGACGGCGCGCCGCTCGTGCACTCCGACCTCGGGACGAACGAGTGCTACGTGTGGAAGCTCGAGTCCGACGCCTTCCAGGCCGGCCTCGACGCCGCCGAGGTCGTCGTCACGAGGCAGTACGTCCAGCCGCGCCTGATCCCGAACGCGATCGAGCCGCGCGGCCTGATCGCGCAGGTCGGCCCGGCGGGGGACGTCACGCTCTGGTCGGCGACGCAGGTCCCGCACATCCTCCGCTTCACGATGCCGCTCGTTCTCGGTATCCCCGAGTCGAAGGTGCGGGTAATCGCGCCCGACGTCGGCGGAGGCTTCGGCTCGAAGCTCAACGTCTACGCGGAGGAGTACCTTGCGGTCGTTCTCGCCAAGCGGTTGGGGCGACCCGTGAAGTGGATCGAAGAGCGCTCCGAGAACTACCAGGCGACGATCCACGGGCGGGACGTCGTCCACGAGCTGACGTTCGGGGCGACGAAGGACGGCAAGATCACCGCCGTCAAATCGCAGGCGAAGTGCGCGATGGGCGCATATCTCCAGCTCGTGACCCCGGGTATCCCACTGCTCGGTGCGTGGATCTACTCGGGCCCGTACGAGATTCCGAACTACAGCGTCACTTTCACGGGTGTCTTCACGAACACGACGCCCACCGACGCATATCGAGGCGCCGGTCGCCCGGAGGCGACCTACGTCCTCGAGCGGACGATGGACGCACTCGCGGCCGAGCTCGGGATCGACCCGGTCGAGCTCCGCCGCAAGAACTTCGTGACGGAGTTCCCGCACACGATGGCGTCTGGCTTGACCATCGACGCAGGGGACTACCACGCCTCGCTCGACAAGCTCCTCGAGCTGCTCGACCTCGGCTCGATCCGGAGTGAGCAGCAGGCGAGGCGCGCGAGCGGCGACGCGAAGCAGATCGGGGTCGGCTTCTCGACCTACAACGAGATGTGCGGCCTCGCCCCCTCCCGGATCCTCGGCGCCATCCGTTATGCCGTCGGCGGCTGGGACAGCGCCACGATCCGCTTCCAGCCGCTCGGCTCGGTGCAGGTCGTGACGGGGACGTCGCCACACGGCCAGAGCCACGAGACGACGTGGGCACAGATCGCCGCCGACCAGCTGGGCGTGTCGGTGGACGACGTGGAGGTGTTACACGGTGACACTGCCGTCTCGCAGCTCGGGATGGACACGTACGGCAGCCGCTCGCTCACCGTCGGCGGGATCGCCCTCTACCACGCGGGCGAGAAGATCCTCAACAAGGCACGCGCGATCGTCGCCCATCAGCTCGAGGTGTCCGAGGACGACCTCGAGTTCGCGAACGGCGCATTCGGCGTGAAGGGCTCGCCGGATCGCTCGATGACGATCCAGGAGGTCGCGTTCGCCGCGCACGCGGCGCACAACCTCCCGGACGGGATGGAGCCCGGCCTCGAGGAGACGGCGGTGTTCGACCCGCCGAACTTCTCGTGGCCCGCGGGCGCGCACGCCGCGGTGGTCGAGGTCGACACCGAGACCGGGGACACGCGGCTCGTCCGCTACGTCGCGGTCGACGACGTCGGGCAGCCCGTCAACCCGATGATCATCGACGGGCAGGTGCACGGCGGCATCACGCAGGGCATCGCTGCGGCGCTCTACGAGGAGGGTGCCTACGACGAGAACGGCAACCTGCTGACGACCACGATGACCAACTACCTCGTGCCGTCGGCGGCCGAGCTTCCGTCTTTCGAGACGGATCGCACGGAGAGCCGCGCCGACAACCCACTGGGTGTGAAGGGGGTGGGGGAGACGGGCACGATCGCGGCCGCGCCGGCCGTGATCAATGCCGTCGTCGACGCGCTCTCGCACCTCGGCGTGACGGACGTGCAGATGCCGGCGACGCCGGAGCGAGTGTGGACCGCGATTCAGGAGGCGACGTCATGATCCCGGCCGCGTTCGACTACGAGGTCGCCGAGAGCGCAGAGCACGCGATCGCGCTCCTCGGCGAGGGGAAGGAGGCGAAGCTGCTCGCAGGCGGGCACTCGCTCCTCCCAGCGATGAAGCTGCGAGTCGCCCGCCCCGGGCGGCTCGTGGACATCGGCAGGCTTGCCGACCTCTCGTACGTGAGGGACGTGGGCGACGCGATCGCGATCGGGGCGCTCACGCGCCACCAGGACGTCCGCGACGACAAAGTCCTCCAGGAGCACTGCCCGATCGTCGCGCACACTGCGGGACTCATCGGCGATCCGCAGGTGCGACACCGCGGGACGATCGGCGGGACGCTCGCACATGGGGATCCGGCATCCGACATGCCGGCAGTCATCCTCGCCCTCGATGCCGAGCTCGTCGTGCGCGGGACCGGGGGCGAGCGGACGATCGCCGCCTCCGAGTTCTTCACCGGCATCTTCACGACCGCGGTAGACGCCTCGGAGATGCTCGTGGAAGTGCGTGTGCCGAAGCTCGGCGCCTCGACCGGCTGGTCGTACCAGCGGCTGAGCCGCCGCGCGCAGGACTGGGCGACGGTGGCCGTGGCAGCTGTCGTCGAGAAGTCGAACGGCTCGCTCGGGAAGGCCTCGATAGCGCTCGTGAACATGGGCGCGACCCCGCTCCGAGCCGCGGCCGCCGAAGAGGCGATCGCGGGCGGCGCCGGGATCGAGGACGCCGCGGGGCTGATCGCGGACGGCACGAGCCCGCGATCCGACCAGGCGGCGAGCTCGGACTTCCGACGGCATCTCGCCGGTGTCCTCGGGCGACGGGCGCTCGAGGAGGCGGCGGCGGGCTGAGAGACCGAGACCGGAGCCCGGCCGGAGCCGAGCTCCGGTTTCACATCAGGTCGAGGGTCCCGCGTAGACGAGCGACTGCGCGGCCTCGGGCACCGGCACCTGCTCGAGCACCGCTGCGAGCGCCTGCTCGGGAGTGGTGCCCTCCTCGCAGATGAGCCGGTGAAGGAGCACATATGACGCGATGTCGCGCACGTCCTCGGCGTTCACGTAGTCGCGCCCGTTGAGTCGCGCGTTGGCCTTCGCCGCGCCGGCCAGGTGGATGATCCCGCGGGAGCTGACGCCGAGCTCGACGCCGGGGTGTGAGCGGGTCGCTCGGGCGATCGCGACCATGTATCGCCCGACCTCCTCGGGAATGTCCGTGCTGTCGAGCTCGATCCGCGCCTTGTCCAGACCCACGACGCCGAGGAGCGGTTGCACCTCGCCGAGCATGTCCGGCGCCACGCCCTTGTGCGGAAGGTCGAGCATCAAGTACTCGCTCTGCGCGTCGGAGTACCCGATCTCGATCTTGAAGAGAAAGCGGTCGAGCTGCGACTCTGGCAATTCGAAGACATCTCGGTGTTCATACGGGTTCTGGGTCGCGATCACGAGGAACGGGTCCGGCAGCCGGTGCGGCTTGCCTTCGATCGTCACCTGGTGCTCCTGCATGGCCTCGAGCAGCGCGGCCTGGGTGCGCGGCGGCGTGCGGTTGATCTCGTCCGCGAGGAGCACGTTCGTGAACACGACTCCCGGAAGGAACACCTGCTCGCCGGCACGGATCGTGTACTGGCCGGTGAGCTCCGCCGGCGTCGTGTCGGGTGTGAACTGGACGCGCTTGAAGGACGCCCCGAGCATGTGCGCGGCGGCACGTCCGAGAAGGGTCTTCGCGCTACCCGGCGGGCCCTCGAGGAGCACGTGCCCGCGTGCGAGGGCCGCGACGAGCAGGAGCTCGACCGCCCGTTCCTGGCCGATCACGACTTTGGCGACTTCTTGCTTCGCCCGCTCGCGCAGGTCGATGAGATTCTCGTACGGCGCCTCGACGATCAGTGCCATGGCTCCCCGCCTTCCCAGGTCGGCTCCTACAGGCAGGAAAGAGTAGCGCGGCCTCAGGTCTCGAGGTGAGAATTCGTCGAGGACGCGCCGCTGCGGCGCGAAAGCTAGACCGCGGTCGGTGCAGGCGATGGTATGGCTGCCATCGCCCGTTCGAGCACCTCGGTCGCGTCGGCGCCCGGCTCGAGGATCAGGCGGTGGCGCAGAACGTGAGGAGCCATCTCCTGCACGTCCTCGAGCGTCACCACGTGACGGCCGTTGAGCCTGGCGTTCGCCTTCGACGCGCTCATGAGGTGGATCATCGCCCGTGAGCTGACGCCGAGCTCGACGCCAGGCATGTCCCGCGTGCGCCGCCCGAGCGCGACGATGTAGCGCCCGACCGCGTCCGAGACCTCGGTCGTCTCGAGCTCCTTGCGCGCCTTGTCGAGGCCGACGACGCCGAGCAGCGGCCGCACCTCGCCGAGCATGTCCGGGGCGATCCCGTTGTGCGGGAGGTTGAGCATCGCGAGCTCCGCATCCGGGTCCGCGTACTCGAGGTTGATCTTGAAGAGGAACCGGTCGAGCTGGGACTCCGGCAGCTCGAACACGCCGGAGTGCTCGTACGGGTTCTGCGTGGCGATGACGAGGAACGGGTCGGGGAGGCGGTGCACTTTGCCGTCGATCGTGACCTGGCGCTCCTGCATGGGCTCGAAGAGAGCGGCCTGCGTGCGCGGCGGCGTGCGGTTGATCTCGTCGGCGAGAAGGACGTTCGTGAAAACGGCCCCCGGCAGGAAGACGTGCTCGCCGGCCTTGACCACGTTGATGCCGTTGAGCTCCGCGGGAGTCGTGTCGGGCGTGAACTGGATGCGCTTGAAAGTCGCGCCGAACATGTGTGCGACGGCGCGCCCGAGCAGCGTCTTCGCGCTTCCGGGCGGGCCCTCGAGGAGCACGTGCCCGTGCGCGAGTGCCGCAACGAGCAGCAGCTCGACCGTCCGGCCCTGACCGACGACGACCTTCCCGACCTCGGCCTTCGCTCTGTCGCGGAGCCCAGCGAGATCGTCGTACTTCTCTTCAAGCATCAAAGCCACAGCAGCGTCCTTTCGCCCGAGTCCTCTCCTAGTTCAGCGTGCATCCCGCCCTGACGCTCCGCTTATCGGCAGGTATGGTAGATGGCTGAAGTCACATACGGGGGCGACCAGGTCTCGACGTGGTCGGTTCTCCGGCAGAGTTGCGAGCCGAGGTCGCCGGTTGGCCTCGTAAATCAACCGGCACCAAAGCAAGTGCGAAGAAGAACCAACTCGCACTCGCCGCCTAGTTAACGCTAGGTAAGGCGACGTCGACCCGGGTTCGGCCCGAGACCCGGGAGCCGGCGCCAACGATCGGGCTCGGCACCGAAGGAGAGCCAATCGCCTGAGGTGCGACACCGAAGGATGGCTGGCCCGTCGGCAGGTCGTCCGTGAACCTTCCGGCGGGTGAGACGAAGCACGGACTACGCTCGTAGACGCTCTGCTCGGTGCGACCGCGGACGCGGGTTCGATTCCCGCCGCCTCCATTTTTCGCTTAACCATGCGGGTTTCCCGGCGCTGCCTGGGGAACGATTCCGATTTCGTCATCTTGGACCGCCTCGAGGAGTGACTCGGCGAGCTGCTCCACGTCCCAATCGGTGTAGATGTCGCCGGTCGTCTGGATCGACGCATGACCGAGGAACTCTTGCACCGCCTTGAGGTTTCCGGTCTTGTCGAGCATGCGTTGCCCAGCTGTGTGGCGCGCCTTGTGCATCCGCTCGCCTGACGTCGGGCAGCTAACTGCGGATCGAGGGGCGCGAGCTCGAAGCGGGCGGTCAGAGCGCCCGATGCGCGGGCGCGTCTACTGGTGCCGGTCAGACGGGCTTGACCAACGCCCGGACTGTCGCTTCTGCCGTTACTGCGCGTCATCTCCTTCGCCGAGCCGCAGCAGATCCAGGAGTTCGCCTATCTCGTGATCAAGCTGTGAACGATGGCGCATGGGGACGCTTCGGTCGATCGTGTACTGGTTGCGCCTCCCAATGCGCGTGCGAGTCACGTAGCCCGCCTCGACGAGGTCGGTGACGATTCGCTGCGCTGCCCGCTCGGTGACGCCCACTGTCTCGGCGATGTCCCGCAGTCGCACGTTCGGGTTGCGCTGAACGCAAAGGAGGGCCTGAGTGTGGCTTGTCAGAAAGTGCCAGCTCTTATTTTCAGGACTTGACATACCGGATATTCTTAGCGTATGTTACCACAAGAGGATATCTCACTCGCGGAAGGAGGCACTCTCGTGGCACCGACGCTCGAGCTCTCGCCCCTGGTCAACGGAGCCGGCATGAAGCTCACAGGCGAACTCGATCTCGCTACTGCTCAGCAGCTCCGTGAAGCGTTGGCAGCCGTCGCAAGCGCGTCGGAGGTGGTGCTGGATCTGAGCGAGCTGACCTTCATGGACAGCTCGGGTCTTGCCGTGCTTGTCAGCCTTGCCGGCTCACGAAATGGGAACGGGCCGGTTGTCCTCCTCGACCCAACGCCGTCGATTGAGCGACTCTTCGCGATCGTCGAGCTCGAGCAGCACCCCAATATCGAGCTCCGACGCTCCTATCGCGCGGTTAGGTCTGGCCCGAGCCGTTCGCCGACTGCCGTCTCCCCATAGCCCGCCGCCGAGATAGGTCGAGCCGCACACCCTGCAGGTCTCGGGCGATCCCTCACCAGATCCTTGACGTGGAATCCCACGCTGCAGGCTCACGGCCACGATTCGTCGCCCGGTTGCAACGAGAATGACTCGGGCCTACATACCCGCGGCCGTCATCGCGGTGATCGAGATCCCACGGCTCGCCGGGACGAATGGGCTCGCCACACCTCCGGCAGGGCACATCACCACGGGCGACTCGCGAACGCCACATGGCGCGAAGCTGGCGATGGACGGTGCCGTACTTGAGGTCGTGCATCGGGTCACGCGGCTTGCGCCGGCGATGACGAGGACAGAACCGATTTCTTGAGCTCATCGGGATGAAATGGATTTCGCAGCCCTTCCGCGCCCTTTCGGCGTTCAATCAGCAACATTGGATTTCGGGGAGAGATCTCCCAGGGCGGGGTGGAACGGCTCGTTGCCAGCACAAAAACCGCCTAACCATGCGGGTTTGCGGCGCGCTTCAGGGCCTCCGCGGTCGGCATCGTCCTGGGCGTCGTCGGTCTCGCGCTGGACATGCTCGCGCACCGCGCGGCGGATCTCATGCGACAGGCTGCGGTCGCCTTCGGCGGCCATTCGCATGAGCTGCCGCTTGTGCTCGAGGGGGACTTCCGCCGAGATGATCGCTCTGCGCTCGGTGAACGCGGGCATGACTTCAGCTTATACGGAACCCGCGACGTATAAGCATAGGTTGGGACCGCGGCTGGGCAGGCGCTCCCCGATGAGGTCGAGGACCTGGCCGATCGGGTGCTCACCAGCCTCAGATTGACGCGCTCGTCCTCTACGACCTCGGGTGCGGCTACGGACAGGTCGCGTCGTCTGATCGGGGTCAGCACGTCCTCGGCGCGGGACCGGATCCACCGCGGCATGATGGCGCTCGAACGGCATGCGCCGAACCTGTCCGACATGTCGGAGCGGCGACGCCCGCGCTAGCCGGTCGCGTCCAGCCGTCCGTCACCGCGCTCGCGTAGCAACGTGTTCGTTGCTAGTGCGCGTTGCAACGGCGGCAGGCCCCTCGAGCACGCGTAGCCGACTACCGCGAGCTCATCGCGCGCTCGACCTAGACGACCTGGGCAGACACTCGGCTCTGTTGACGCGCCTCTCGATTCAGGCGAGTGACAGGAGCTGACTGCAACCGTCAACCAGACCTAGCCAAAGCACTGGCCAATTCGCGCGACGCTCGATCGGCGTCAGGTGCGGTGGTAGACACCACCTGCCACGCCGGTCCGACGCCGGACTCTCTCCAGGCATCTATGCCTTCTGAGCGTCTTTCGCCGGGAAGACCACAGGGGGGACGTCCTCCTCTGCCGGGTCCTTTTTCAGTACGAGTACGTCGAGCAGCGTGACGAGGACCGCTGCGACCGGAATGGCCAAGAGCACGGCCAGCCCGCCGAGCACGACGCCGCAGGCGGTGACCGCAACCAGGGCGAGAAGAGGGGAGAGCCCCACGGCGTCGCCGAGGACGCGCGGCATCACGAGGTAGTCCTCGACGAGGCGGACGATGAGCACAGCGGTTCCCGCCCAGACGGCAGTTGTCACCGACACGGTCAGGCCGACGCCGACTGCGAGCACGCCAGCGGCGAGCGGGCCGATTACCGGGACGACCTCGACGATCCCGGCGAACGCTCCGACGAGGAGCCAGTAGGGCAGGCCCATCGCCCAGAACGCGAGTGAGAGCACCGTTCCAACGAGCAGCATGAGGAGGAGCTGCCCGCGCACGAAGGCGCCGAGCTTGAGGTCGATCAGCTGCCACGTCTTCTGCGCCGTGCCCCTCGTTGCGCTTCGGAAGCAAGGTGAAGGAACACCTGCTCGACGCGGTCTCGCTCCGATATCCAGTAGGCGGCCGCCGCGAAGACGAAGAAGACGGCGACGAACACTTCCACTGCCCCCAGGGTCACCGCGACGCCGGGTTCGACAAGCTTGTCGCGCGAGGGCAGCTCGGAGAGGCGACGCTCGAGCCCGGTGAGTACGTCACGCTTCAGCCCAGTCGATTGCGCCGCCTCCCCGTGGATCTCGCTCCTCGTCTCGGGCAGCGAGGAAATCGCACCTTGTACCTCGGACAAAGCTCGCGGAACCGCGAACAAGAGCAGCGCCCCGACAAGTGCAGCCAGCGCCGGCGTAGTGCACGGCGATCCCAACGCCGCGCGGGATCCCACGCTGCCGGAGCCCCTCTACACCCGGCCGCATTGCCGATGCGATCACAACCGCGAGCAAGAAGAGCAGGACGACGAGCCTGATCTCCCACAAAGCCAGAGTAAGAATCACTAGGAGGAGCAGGACGAGCGACGAGACGAGCGCGCGCCGCGCCATCTTGTGCGCCGTCAACTCGCGGGGTGCATCGCTAGGCATCTCCGGAGTCCTTCGAAACGTCGCCGGAGACCCCGCCAGGGCCGCCGGCGGCGGTCCTGCACGGTGTCGTCTGTCGGCGCGAGGACGGTCGGCACCACTTCCTCGGCTGGGTCGGTCTTCCACACGAGGACGTCGAGCAGGGTGGAGACCACCGCCGTTAGAGGGATCGCGAGCGGAACCCACCAGGGACCAAGGAGGAGCGCGACAGCCGAGACGGCTAGCAGGACAGCCAGAGGAGGCAGGTGAACAGCTCGGCCAAAGAGCCGTGGATTGATCACGTAGTCCTGCACGATGCGCAGGCCGTAGACGATGAGCGCGGCGGCGAGACCGAGCTGCCACGAAACGGTCAGCCCAGCGGTGACAGCGGTGAGGCCAGCAATCAGGGGCCCGATGACGGGCAGAATCTCGATGATCCCGGCGAACACGCCCACGAGCAGGAAGTACGGAAGTCCGATCACCCAGAACGCGAAAGAGAGGATGCTCGCGGTCATGACGACGAGGAGCAGCTTCGTGCGGATGACCGCTCCGAGCTTGAGATCGATGAGTAGCCAGGTGTCGCGGACGGTCGTCCGCTTCTCGTGTGGGACGACGGCGAGAACGACGTTGACCAGCCGATCGCGCTCTACGACCCAGTAGGCGGCAGCTGCAAGCGTGAATGCGACCCCAGCGAGGGCCGCGAGGGTCCCGACGAGTGTCGACAACGCCGTGCTGGGCTCCGAGATTTTCGCGAGTTTTGACTCGAGCGAGCTCAGCGCCTGCTCACGGACGGAGTACAAAAGCCCATGATCCGTAGCCGCGTCGTGTCGCGGCACGTCGGCCAACGCTTGCTGCGCTTGCTCGAAGGCGACGGGGACGATAAGCCAGAGCAGGAGCGCAACCAACCCGAAGAACAGCGCGAAGTGCCCCACGAGCCCAAACGCTCGAGGGATCCCCACGACGCACAAGGCTCTCCACTCCTGGTCGCATTGCGGCTCCAAGCGTGTACGCGAGGAAGAGCAGGAGCACCACCGCTCGGCCCTCCCACAGGGCGAGCGTCGCCGCGGTTACGGCGAGAACGACGACGCCGCCGACAAGCGTGAGCAGCGCGACATGGGGAAGCGACTCGTCGCGAGAATCAAGCGGCCCGTCGGCCTCAGGGGCTGCCACGAGAGTGCTCCGAGGCTGCGGCGCCTTGCCATCGCATGCACCGCGGCTGCCCGAGCGGCGAATTGGTGTAACTGGCACAGCCGAGCGTCACATGCACGCTCCAAGTTTCCCTTCTTGAGCGTCGTCCGAAACGCCGCCGATGGGCGCTCGCTACGGGTGTTGGAGGTGAACCCGGAGCGCGCTACACGTGAGTTCGCGCCCGCCGCTCCTGCGAGCGGACGACTGCCTCTAGTTCTGCGCAGGACGCAGGTACAGCGGGTTCTTGACCTTCATCCACCCGCGCTGGTTCGTCGCATGGTCATCGCCGCAGGAAGACGTTCACCACGATTGTCCCGACGATCGACACAAGGAGCATGAGTCCGATCGGGACGAACACCGTCAGGTTGTCGGACCTCCACGACACCGTCCCTGGGACGCGATCGACGCCGAGCTTGGCGAGGCCGAGCGCACCCAGCCCGAGCGTCGCGAGGACGACCGCGCAGACGAGCAGAACCTTGCCCGCGGTCTCCATGAGGCGAGGGTACCGGGACGCGTTGCCCAGAACCGCGCGGCCGCGCCCATTCGCCGAGCCGCGTCCCTTGGGCAGTCACGCACTGGAGAGCACTCCGGTGTTAAGCGCCACTCAGGCTAGGACTACGTGCCCTGATCCTCGTTGTCTCCGTCGCCCTTGGCATCGCTTTCCGGGTCGGGCCCGCGGTAGCCGCGCGCTCCTTGACCTTGGTCGCTGCCAACGGGGACTTCGTCGAAACTCTGCGGTTCCTTTGCCACGGACGCCGAAGGCTCGTTCCGTGATCGCGCCTTGTCTGCCAGCTTGTCCAAGTAATCCCCGACGTCCTTCGCCTTGGTTGCCAGAGCACTCAGTACCTCCGGTGAGCGCTGCTCCGCCCCTTCCTTCAACGACGTGAGCCACTCTTCGATCCGTTGGTCGTAGCGCTTGAGTCGCGACTCCTGGTCGCTATCCGCCGCAGATTCGTCGACAGTGTTCGTGGGTTCGGTTTCGCGCGGTGCTGCCATTACTGGCTCCCTTCTGACCAGAAGCCCCGCTCATTGGCGAGGCTTCTGAATCGACGCGTGCCTTTGGTCTCAGGTTCGGAGAGCTTCGTGCCCGCCCCGGCGATTCATGACGAGGCGGTAGAGCGCGAGCAGGATGATCGAGCCCACGATTGCCGTCAGCCAGGTCGAGATGTCAAAGAACTCATCCATCGGATCTGCGCCGAAGAGCGCCCCAGCCAAGAACCCGCCAAGAATCGCCCCCACCACGCCGATGACCGCGGTAATGATCCACCCGCCCGGATCGTCGCCGGGCATGAGCGCTTTGGCGATCGCGCCAGCGAGGAGTCCGAGAATGATGAACGCGATGATCCCCATTGCCGCCCTTTCTCTCGATTAGTGCGGATGGTTCCCTGAGCACGGCGAGGTAAAACGCTTACGCGCGAGGTGGAAGGCGTCACTCGTTTGGAGCCTGAGGCGTCAGGGAAGTCCTGGCTCGATAGCCGCCTAGCGACTTGCCTACGGAGCAGGTTGGAGCTACTCCATCACGGGTACGTCTCGATTCGTCAACGAAAGAAAGGAAGTTAGGCATGCCGGAGATCAGCGACCCAAAGGACCTGTTTCTGCACGAGCTCGGCGACATCCTGTACGTCGAGCGCAAGCTGGCCGAAGAGGTGCTGCCGAAGCTCATCGACGAAGTCACAGACGAGGAGTTCAAGTCGGGACTCGAGAACCACCTTGCGCAGACCCGCAAGCATGTCTCGAACGTCGAGAAGGTCTTTGAGATCGTCGGTGAGGAGCCGCACGCCGAGCCGTGCGTGGGATTCGAAGGCCTCAAGAAGGAGCACGACGAGCTGATCGAGAAGTCGTCGAGCTCGCTCATCGATCACATCGACCTGGGTGCAGCCGCCCGTACGGAGAACTATGAGATCGCGGCCTACGAAGGCCTCCGTCGGATGGCGAAGGCTTTCGGCGAGGACGAAGCGGTGACGCTTCTGGATACCAACCTGAAGCAGGAGAAGGAAGCGCTTCGAGAGGTTGAGAAGATCGCGACCCGGCTGAGCAACGAGTCGGTGACCGCATCGGCGACGAGGTAGGACAGCTTGCTTGCGACTGATCCGCCGCGCCCTTGCTTCACTGTTGGTACACGACTGAGCGGGTGCTCGACTCCGGAGGTTTCGAGTCGACGCAGCGCGTGCTCGCCTCCGAGCCGCTCGTCGAAAGCTCCGAATCGGGTGCACGCTGGCTTGGGATCGCGTATTGGCAGGCGGTCAACCGCTTTACCCGCGGGGGCGTGCGCGCACGCTGGACGGACGATGGCGGCCGCCTCACCCTGCTGGGTGGGGCGAGCCTCCTCTCCTTTGGGCCTCCCGAGCTCGCATTCTCCGACAAGGCCGTCTCATGCCGGTACGCAATCAGAGGAGGCCTGCTCGCCTTGCGGGCGGGCGGGTCGGTCACGCTCGCACAGCGGTTCGCCGACGACGAGGTCGAGCTGAGCGTTTTCGTCGAGGAGTACCTTCCGCGCCTTGCGGCGCGGCTGGGCGCGCCCAGATGGACAGGAGCGCTCTACGCGAAGGGTCAGAGTCCCTTGCACGCCGCCATCAGCCGCGGCTACTTCGAGCTGCTTGCCTCGAGGGCGGGCGTATGAAGATCACGGTCTTTGGCGCGACCGGAGTCGTTGGGCGCGCGCTGCTCCCCCTCCTCGTCTCCGACCACGAGCTTGTCGCCGTCTCGCGCTCAGCACGGGCAGCCGAGAAGGGTGTTGTTTGGGTCGAGGGCGACGCCACCTCCGAAGATGACGTCAGGCGAGCCGTCGAGGGCGCTGAAGTCGTGTACTACCTTGTCCATTCTCTCGGCAGACGTGACTTCGAACGGCAGGATCGAGTAGCGGCGGAGACCGTCGCGGCAGCGTGCGAGCACGCCCGCGTGCAGCAGATCGTCTACCTCGGCGGACTCGGCGACGACGACCCCACAGCGTCACCGCATCTGCGAAGCCGGCAAGAGACGGGGGAACGCCTCTCCGCCGGAGCGGTTCCGGTGACGACGCTGCGCGCCGCGATGATCGTGGGCAAGGGGAGCGCCGCCTTCGAGACGATCGTCGCCCTCGTCGACCGCCTGCCGGCGATGATCACCCCGACCTGGGTGTCGACGCCCACCCAACCGATCGCGCTCGACGACATCAGCCGCTACCTCGCCGGTGTATGCGGCAATCAGGGTGCGCTCGGAGAGAGCTTCGATGCCGGCGGGCCTGAGCTGATGACCTACCGCCAGATGATGGAGCGGATCGCCGTTCTGCGCGGTCGGCGGCCATGGATCCTCGAAGTGCCGATACTGACGCCGAGACTGTCGTCGCTATGGCTTCATCTCGTAACCCCCGTTGATGCCTCCGTCGCCCGCCCACTGATCGAAGGGCTCAAGAATCCGACCATTGCGCGCGAGGAGCGGCTGCGGACGCTCGTCCCCTTCGAACTCACCTCATTCGACGATGCCGCGAGGATGGCGTTCACGCGATGACCGCCTCCCCGCGGGCAAGCCCCAGCCCGACGAACGCTGACACGTCGAACAAGACACCGGGGCCTTGGACCGTGAATCCGCAGTACTTTCCCGGGATTCCCGCGGGCGGTGGCTGCGACGCTGACCAGATGACGTCAGCCGTGCAGGGGTAAGGACCTCCGTGCCGTCAGTCCCGAGAGCCCCCTGACTCCCCACTGACGTGGCGGATAACTGCCCGACCGCGTGCCGCGTTAAACCCATCCGAGTGAGCGCGGCTCGGCGTGGCCTCTGACCTACCGAAAGTCCTGGGTGCGCCGCCGCTGACCAAGATGCGTGGCGAGGCGGATGCGTTCGCCATAGAGCCGCGCAAGCTCGGAGAGCTCGTGACCTTTGAGATGCGGCCAGCGCCGAAAGAGGGGAGCGATTCGATCGTCGTGTGCACGTGCCGCCGCGCGAAGTTCTCGCTCCGGCAGTCGTGCGAGCTTCCCCGAGAATTGTTCCCCCACATGCGACTGCTACCGCGTCGGCAGAGTCGCGAAACCTGTTCCGTCGCTGAATCGCTCGCTCCGCATGGTTCGCAAGTGGCACGACGAGGAAACAACCCGAGATGCTCGCGCTCTTCCTGTTCGACGAACGAGAGTCCAGGCGAGAGGAGGACTTGGAAGCCGCACTCAACCGGCTCGCCGACGACGCGCTGCTCTGGATCGCTTTGCGCGATCCGACCGAGGAGGAGGTGGCGGCCGTGCAGGAGGCACTCGAACTCAGCGACGAGCAGGCACACAGGCTGCTCGAGCAGCCGAGCTGCGCGTCGCTCGTGGACGCCGGCGAGCATGTGCATGTGACGCTGTACGTGGCCAGCGGCGAGGGAGGTGACCCTCTCCTCCGTCCCGTCGAATGCGTGCTTGGCCCTAACTGGGTCGTGACAGCTCATGAAGCGGAGATCGAGGTGCTCGAGGAGTTCCGCGAGCGCGCCGAAGGGGGAGGTCAGGTCGGCGCGCTCGACTCGCCTTCGTTTGTCGCAGCGGTCGTCGAGTGGGTCGTCGCCAGCTACTTCCGCGCCTTTGAGGCTGTCGAGAGCGAGCTTGAGGAGCTGGACACGAAGGTCATGTCCAACATCCCGCAGAGCGTCTCCGACGACCTGGCGCGGCTGGTCGAGCTCCGGCGCAGCATCGGGACGCTGCGACGTGCGCTCTCTCCGCACCGCGAGGTCGTCGTCGCTCTGGCACACCCCGAGCTCGATCTCTTGTCGACCGAGAGCTCGGCGGAGCGCTTCGCGGCCCTCGAAAGTCGCGTCACCCAGGCATTGGACTCCGCACGCGAAGCGAAGGAGTCGACCCGCGGCTCGTTCGACCTCCTCGTCGCCCGAATCGGACAGCGGACGAACGACATCATGAAGGTGCTCACCCTCGCCACCGTGATTCTCCTGCCCGCGACTGTGCTCGCAGGGATCATGGGCATGAACTTCCAGCTCGGCCTCTTCGACCTGGTCTGGATGTTCTGGGGGGTGATCGCCGCGATGCTCGGCATCGCCGTGCTCGTACTCACGGTCGCCCGCACTCGACGCTGGATCTAACGGGCGTAACGCGGATGCGACGTCTGCAACTCGACCGGTGCCGGGCGGCGCCTCGACGAGTTTCGACCGATCGACCTGCACTGGCCACGACTATGGAGCCGGGATCGCCGGTGGGCCAGACCTGCCGGCGATCCCGCGTCTCCATGCCAGCCTCACTCCCCGCTGACGTGGGCGATGTCTGCCCCGCTGCGTGTCGCGTCAAACACCATCGGTCGGCCGCGGGGCCGGGCGGCTACTGAACGCCTCGACGCCGAGGTTCCCACCGATCGGGCCGGCCCCGCGCACGTCACGATGACGGGCGCCGACGGCGGCGGCAAGATGGCCGTTCGGGACGTGTCTCAGTAGCCCCCGGAGCCGGGCGGCTTCCTGAACGCGCCCGGCGCCCAGTTCCCACCCATTCGACCGATCAGTCGTTAGGCATCGCCGTCTTGGGGCGTCACCGCCTCCAGTTCCCGCGCCTCGTTTCGCAGCTAGCCCGCAGCGGGAACACTCAGGAGGATGCTGAACCGGCGATATGCACTCTTTGTGGAAGGTTGGGAAGCGTCGACTCCGCAAAGCTCGCGCCTCGTCGCTGAGACCCCAGGCTAGCTCCTCGTCACGCTAGAGGACTTCTATTTGTCGTCGGGCAGACGCGGGTCTTCAGGCGGAAGTTCCGGCGGTCGCGGGTCTGGCGGTACTTGCGGATCGGGGGACGGCTCCACATCTGGCGGCTCCGGATCGGGCGTCGGGTCCGGAGGTAGGTCCGGGCCAGGAGTTTCGGGAATCGGTACAGGAACTCCGGGGCCAGGTGAAGTGGGGTTCGGTTCGTCCATGCACGGGCGATGCCCGCTTGAGCTAGGCCGCAAACAGTGGGCAGGCGTCGCGCTCCACAACGCGACGTGTTTGGAGACCGCTTCTCTTGGGAAAGTGAGAGTCATGGCTGCAGAGAAAGCAGACGGCTCCAACTATCGCGACGACTCGAAGACAATCGACGAAAGCGCCGACGGGTCTAACTACCGCGAAGACGAGGAACACGAAGAAGGCGAACTCGCGGACGGTTCCAGTCTCCGTGATGACAGCAAGAGGATTTCCGAGGTCGCCGACGGCTCCAACTATCGAGAGCCCCGGCATAAGTGAGGCGCCGGATGAGCGTCGCTGGCTGAAGCTGGTCAGCTGGTCGCAGTGATCGCGGTCTGAAGCTGTTAGGCAGATCCGCAGCAGGAGCATCGCAGAGGCCCGCGAAAGCGGGCTTCGTCGTAAGGTGAGAAGTGGCGGGGGCTGGTTCTGGTGAGTGCTTACGCCGCATCACCCCCTCGCTGGCCCCCGCCGCTGAAGGGCGCTCGCGGCACGTGCCCCGAGAACTCCGAATGTGCGCCGAGCCATGTTTGACCCCCGCCCACCCCGGGGTAGCGTTGCGGCACGGAGAGAGCGAACGGGTACGGCCGTGCTCTGGACGTTTCTGCCGCTTCCGGCCAGGGCGCGGAGAAGAGCGGCCATCCGCGACCCGTTCTCTCTTTCTCCATTCAAGCGGGGGGCGGATCCATGTCAGATGCGGCGGCCCAGCCATCACGACGCCGCCCTGAAAACAGGGGCGGGCACAAAACGCGGGTTCGATTCCCGCCGCCTCCACTTTCGGCTCAACCACGCCGCTCTCCGGGCCGGTCGATTGAAGCTCTCAGTCGGCCGGCCCTGCTCGTTCGCGGCGAGCCCGCGCGAGCGCATCCATCGCCCGCTCCAATTCGCTCACGTAGTGCCCCTAGATCGCGGTCGTCGAAAAGACGCCGCGAAGCGGCACGTTTCAGGTACTGGCCCTGCGAATCCCGACTGTCAGGGCGTGCGCGTCAGCACGGCTGTCCAGGTCGTGGGGTTGAATGGGCAGCTTACGAGCCCGACGAGATTGATGTTGCCCGCGACGGCATCGAAGGTCAACGCATATCTGCAGTCCTGAATGCACACGGAGCCCGGGAGTCTTTCCTCTACGACGAACGTGGTGCTGGCGGCCGACTCGAGCGTCCACGTCCCGGAACAGGCGAAGGTCGGATAGCCGACCGACGCGACGACTGACCCCGGTGGGCTGCAGGTGTCGCGAAACTCCACGACGATCGGATAGGGCTGAAGTGGCGGTTGGGAGAACAGGCCCGACCAGGTGCCGTCGAGGTCGTAGTAGTCACTGTGCTCGCTCAGATGCTTCAACCACGGAAGCGGCGCCGACGGCATTGGAGTGGACATTGCTCGGGTTGCCGGGCGGAACGTGGCAGATCGCGACTTTGTCCGGCACCCCTTGAGCTGAAGCTGTTGTGCCGAGAGCGCTGCCGAGCAAGGCAGCAGCCAAGATTCCAGCGCAGGCCAGCAGCTTCATAGCTACCTCCCTTCTGACGGCTGAGGCAGTCGCACGCGGCTGCCAGGTGAACCTAACACGAACGACCAGCTCAGGTCGCGCGGCTACACGCGGGCTCCGGGAGCAACGGAACGCACTCGGGCGGGGCGGGGTGGCTTCATGAACGCCTGAGTTCCACCGATCGGGCACCGGCGACAAGATGGCCGTTTGCGACGTGTCCCGCGGCTACAGGCGCATGGTCAGCGACGCCTGATGGCTACCTGAACGCGGTGCCCGTGTTTCGGCCGTGGAGAGATGGGGAAGACGTGAGCGGAGGTGGTTTCTATGTCGACCACGCTGCACATGAGCGCCGAGGCCCGACCCGAGTCTGTCCGTCCGCTTCGCGACATTGCCGGGAGCGTTGCGAGTGAGGCTGGTCTCTCGAGCGTGCAGGTCTATGCCGTGAAGTTCTGCGTCGGCGAAGCCGTTGCCAACGTGGTGAAGCACGCCTACCCAGAAGGCGAGCCGGGCTCGGTCGAGGTGAGCGCGCATGAAGCCGGCGGCAAGCTCGCAGTGGTCGTCGCAGACCACGGCGGCGGCCGAGTGCAACATGTGACGCGCTTAGACGAGGGCGGCTTCGGTCTTGCGTTCATGACGCGGTTGACCGCCGGCTGCACGTTCACGGCCGCAGCTGACGGCACAACGGTTGAGATGCTGTTCCCGCTTCCGGACAAGACACGGGCGGCCCTTGAGCATCATCTCGGCGCCGGAAGCTGGCGCCGCGTCGCTGCCTGAACACTGCAGTTTCGGCTCTCAGCACATGACCCCGGCCCCGTCGTCACGACGACCGTCGACGGCGGCGACACGCGCTCGGCACCAGGCGCCAGCTGTCTAGGCTGCAACCCGCACCCACCAACGAGCCACTCTCGCTGAATGCGGCACTCATGTCTCGTGCTTCAGTCGGCCGTGGCGGTTGCGTACTGCGGGCGTCCGGCGGGCCGGTAGACCTGGATCGTTACGCCCTTCGAGTCGGCTCGCGAGTCGACCAGGTCTAGCGCAATGTCCGGGCCGGCGTCGGGGAATAGCCGCGTGCCCTGGCCGAGGACTACGGGGACGATGAGCAGGTTGATCTCGTCGACGAGGTCGTTTTCGAGCAGCCAACGGATCAGGGCACCGCTGCCGTGCACCTGCAGCTCACCCCCCGGCTTGGCTTTCAGCTCCCCGATGGCCGCCGCGACGTCGCCGGAGAGGAGGGTCGTGTTCACCCAGCGCGGTTCGGTGTGCGTGGTCGATGCGAGGTACTTGGGCTTTGTGTTCAAGGCATCTGTGGGTGGTTGCCCGGATCTTCGGCCGCGGCGCGAGCCCGCTCCTCTGCGCCCCAGTAGCCGGCGAAGAGCTCGTAGGTCCGCCGGCCAAAAAGGAACGCGTCGGCGCGCTGGTAGGTCTGGTTGATGAACGTCATGGTCTCGTTGTCGGCGACCCCCAGGGCCCATCCGCCGCGCTCGAATCCGTTCCTGCGGTCCTCATCCGACGCGCCGCCGTTTCCCTGCATCACTCCATCGACGGTGACTTGCGTCATGGTCGTCAGTTTCATGGGTTCGTCCTTTCTCTTGTGGTCTTTCTCGTATGACCGCACCGAGGCGCGGATCTCGTCGGGGTTGCACCGAGTGTCACCGAACTCGTCCGAACCCGAACGAACGCCAAGTGCTCCCATTGTTCCCACGGCGAGGTGATCTAGTCTCGCGGCGTGTTATTCCAAGCAGACGCTCACGAGCCACTCGTCCAGGAGGCGTGGGATCCTGAGCGTGTCCGTCAGGCAATTGGGCAGATCGTCGACGACGCGGAGGACGCATTCGACGATGGCTGGCAGACCCACCCCCAGGACATGAACGAAGAGGGTGACGAAAACCGTCGGTATCGGACGGTCTACCTCGGGGGCGCGGGCGTCGTGCAGGCTCTCGACCTCCTCCAGCAACGGGGACTTGTGGAACTTCGCCGCGACTATGTCGCTTACCTCAAGCAGACATACGAGCCTGACTTTCCCGACTTCGATCAGGAACGGAGTCTCTGGAATGGTCAGACCGGTATCCGCCTCGTCTTGCAGCGACTTGCCCCATCCGCCGATAACGCCGACCGTCTGGCCGAGCTCGTCGCCGCGAATGCACGCGACGAGCGACGCGAGCTCATGTGGGGGAGCCCGGGGACAATGCTCGCTGCCCGCGAGATGTACACGCTGACCGGCGAGCCGCGTTGGCTGCGTCTCTGGCGGGAGAGCGCAGAGTGGCTACTTGGGGAGTGGGATCGAGAGACGAATCTCTGGACGCAGCACCTCTACGGAAGAACGGAGCAGATCCTAGGCCCGGCGCATGGCTTCGCAGGATGCGTGCTCGCGCTCGCTCCGGAGGCGGACGAGCACTTTCACCGCCGTGCGGCCGACGCCATGCGCCGTCATGCCGTCGAGGAGGACGGACTCGCGAACTGGGCGCCTGCGGTCTCAGAGGGGCTGACGTCCGCTCGCGGGCAGATCCGCGTGCAGTGGTGTCACGGCGCGCCGGGCATCGTCGCCTCCCTCTCCTCGGTTGCGCCAACTGACGACGAGCACGAGAGACTGCTCGTCGCCGGCGGTGAGCTGACCTGGCGGGCTGGCCCGTTGGCGAAAGGCTCGAATCTGTGTCACGGCACCGCTGGAAACGGCTACGCGTTCCTCGCGCTCTTCGAGCGGACCGGCGACGAGTTATGGCTAGAGCGCGCTCGAGCCTTCGCGATGCACGCCATAGCGCAGGTCATCCGTGCGCGCAGCGAGCGCGGACGCGGCCGTCACACGCTCTGGACTGGCGATCCGGGCACCGCGCTCTACCTCGCGGACTGTCTGGACGGCCGCGGCGGGCTTCCTCTCCCTTAGTTCAGTTCGTGGCTCGTACGACCTCAAGCGTCTGGGCACCGAAGCCAGCACCTAGAAGTTTTGCCAACCGCTACATCGCGTGCCCTGTTACTCACTCCGGCATACACCGGCCCCGGGAACGTCAGCGCGAGAGCGGCCGACGGCAAGCACGACGTCGACAGCGAAGTTGATCCAGAGGATCGGAGTGGTGTCAGTGGAGCGCCCTCGTCGTTCGAGCATCGGAAGTCCGAGAAGAAGCTGCGGCTTGAGCTGGTTCTCGAATGCGCTTACCGGGCGACGGTGACGAAGGAGGTCAAACGTGAGTCACATGTCGCCCGGTGATCTCACCCGACGTACGAGTCAGTGACTCCGAGGTAGGTCAAAGCGAGCGATGATCCCGTCGTCGCCGTCTTCGGGCACCGGACGTTCGGGATGGCGGGTCGCCACCCATGCGTATCCCCGCTCGGGGTAGGCGACAACGTCGGGGAATCGCTTCGAGGAGATGGCGAGCAGCCGAGCCGGCTCGTCGGTTGGGTTCGAGAAGTCGTGCAGCCCGTCGGGGCCCTCGGGGAAGTACACGACATCTCCGGGCGAAAGCTGGTGTTCGCCCTCCGAAGTTCGCACGGTCGGTGTACCGGCGAGGACGAAGAACATCTCCTCCACGCCGTAGTGCATGTGCAACGGGCTTCCCGGCGAGCCAGGCAGAAGCTCGCGCAGAGAGGCTCCGAGGATGTCGGCTCCAAACGGGTGCCCGAACCACCGGGCGCGCATACGACCGTCGTCGTACACCTCATCCCAGGGTTCGTCGGCCAGGAAGTTCAAGCGGTGCATGGCTCCTCCGTCTCGAATCGCTGCCGGTACCAGGCGATTATTCCGCTCGCACGCCGCGCTCCTCGGCTTGCAGGGCACAACCCCGAGAATTAAGGTCGTGCGCTAGGAGCGATGGCGACCGAGACATCAGTGCTAGCGGGACTCGAGCCGCGCTCTTTTTGGGAGCACTTCGAGCTGCTGACGAAGATCCCGCGCCCGTCGCGCGCCGAGGAGCCGGTGATCGAGCATGTTCGGAAGTGGGCGGACGAGCGCGGCTTCGAAGTTCAGCAGGACGCGGGGCGAAACCTCGTGGTTCGGGTCCCCGCGACCGAAGGGCGCGAGTCGGCGCCGACCGTGACTCTCCAGGGGCACCTGGACATGGTGTGCGAGCGCGACCCCTCGAGCCCGAACGACCCGGCTGAGGGACGGATCGCGCTCGTTCGCGACGGCGAGTGGCTGAAGGCGGACGGGACGACGCTCGGCGCCGACGACGGGGTCGCGATCGCGGCCATGATGGCGCTGGTCGAGGACGAGTCGCTGCCCCACGGCCCTCTCGAGCTGCTCATGACGGTGGCGGAGGAGGTCGGGCTCGAGGGCGCGAATGCGCTCGACCCCGCACTCGTCACCGGCTCGACCTTCGTCAACCTCGACAGCGAGGAGGACGGACGGCTGACCGTGGGGTGCGCCGGGAGCACCGACACATGGATTCGGATTGCTGCGCCGCGGGAGGCACCGTCGCCCGAAGCCGTGACCCTCGGAGTCACAGTCAGCGGCGGGCAGGGCGGTCATTCGGGATCGGGGATCGCGTTCGGCCGCTCCAACGCGATCAAGGTTCTCGGCCGCGCGCTGCGCGAGGTGCACGCGATCGCGCCTTTCAGGTTGGTGACGCTGAGCGGCGGCAAGAGCAGGAACGCGATCCCGCGTGACGCCGCTGCGGTGATCTCGGTCGGCTCGGCGAACGAGCCACGGCTTCGCGAGGCGCTCGCCGCCGTCACCGAGACTATTCGCGACGCCTTCTCCAAGACCGATGCGAGCACCTCGGTCGCGGTCTCGTCAGTCGAGTCCCCGGAGCATCCTTGGACGGAGGAGGCGACGACCCGCCTTCTCGATGCGATCGCCCTGGTACCGACAGGGCCGCTCGCACTGAGCCCGGACTTCGACGATCTCGTCGAGACGAGCACGTCGCTCGGGGAGGCGATCACGGAAGGGGATCAGCTCACGCTGCACAGCCTCTCGCGCTCGTCGAACGACTCGGCGCTTCCCGAGGTGATCGGCGCGCTCGACGCAGTCGCCCGGCTGGCGGGCGGCGAGCTCCAGGTCAAGCACAACTACAACGGCTGGCGCCCGGATCTCGACTCTGCTGCACTGGCCGCGGCGAAGTCCGTCTACGAGCGCCTGTTCGGTGAGCCTCCGATCGTCACGGCGGTCCACGCCGGGCTCGAGACAGCCGTCGTCGGCAGTAAGGTGCCTGGTCTCGACATGCTCTCGTTCGGGCCGCAGATCGAGTTTCCGCACTCGCCGGACGAGCGCGTGAGCATCCCGACGGTCGAGCGCTTCTGGAAGCTGCTCGTCGCCTTCGTCGACGAGATGTCGGTGCCGGAGCGGTAGCCATGCGCGCTCTGCTCACGTGGATCGCCGTCGCCGGGGGCATCGTGCTGGTGATAGTCGCGACGGCGGCGATCGGAGGCCGCGACAAGTCGGGCGAGACGGTCCCGGCGGGAGAGTGGGCGCAGAGCGCGTGCGGTGCAGTCGGCGTCTGGCGCGGTGAGATGGAGGACATCGTCGAGGACCTCCGGACACCTAGCGAGTTCCCGGCAGCCGGTAGCGAGGAACCCCAGTCGGAGACCCCGCAGGGAAGGACTGGCTTCATCCGAGTCGGGCTCGAGCGCGCGGTGCAAGCGACCGACACGATGGTCGAGGGAATCGACAACGCCGGGACTCCCGACACGCCCGAGGGGGCGGAGGCCGCGAGGCTCGTCTCCGACTGGTCCGACGCCGCCCTCGACGATCTCGAGGACGCGCAGGACTCCCTCGACGAGGAGGCGGACAGCATCGAGGAGTCGATCACGCAGCTGGGCGACGCCGCCCGCGCGATCGGAGCAGCGCTCGCGAGCGGCGTACAGACGATTGCGGACGTCGCGCAGGCTGATCCCGAGCTCGCGCAAGCACTGCAGGAATCGAGCACGTGTCAGCAGCTTCGGGAGGAGACGGGCTAGCGATGAGCACTACCGACTGGATCCTCCTCGTGGTGCAGGGGCTCGTCGTGATCGGCTTCATCGCTCTCGGCGTCCGCTCGGGCGGCATCGGGCTCGGCCTCTGGGGCGGCGTCGGCACGCTCGTTCTCGTCTTCGTCTTCGGGCTCGACCCCGGCGAGCCGCCGATCAGCGCGATCCTGATCATCATCGCCGTCATCTCGGCGGCGGCGGCGATGCAGGCGGCGGGCGGCGTCGACTACATGGTCCAGGTCGCGAGCGCGGCGCTGCGGGCCAGGCCGAAAGCCCTCAATTTCATTGCGCCGTACGTCTCCTACCTGCTCACGATCCTCACGGGCACGAGCAATACGTTCTTCTCGATCATCCCCGTGATCAACGAGGTCGCGTACGCGAACAAGATCCGACCAGAGCGCGCGCTCGCGGGCTCGACGGTGGCGAACGCGCTCGGGATCTCTTCGAGCCCGGTCGCAGCGGCGATGGCCACTCTCCTACCGCTGGTCGAGGTCTACGACTACGACCTGATCGACGTCCTGCTGATCACGGTCCCGGCGAGCATCGTGGGCATCTTCGCGATGTCGCTCGTGATGAGCCGCCATGGAAGAGATCTCGAGGACGATGCGGAATACCAGCGGCGACTGGCCGCCGGCGAAGTGCAGCCCCCCGCTCCACCGGCCGAGATCACCCTTCTGCCCTACGCGAAGCGCAGCGTCGCCATCTTTCTTGCGGGTGTCGCCGCGATTTGCGTCTTCGGATTCGTCGAGAGCATCCGCCCGACGGTGGCCGCAGAAGGCGGCGGCGTCGAGCCGATGTCGGTGACGCCGCTGATCCAGATGTTCATGCTCACGGCCGCAGCGCTCATCCTCCTCTTCTGCCACGTGAAGGCGAGTGACATCCCGGGCACTCCCATCTTCAGGTCGGGGATGATCTCGATGATCGCCCTCTTCGGGATCGCCTGGATGGCGGACACGTTCATCGCCAACAACGAGGACGCGATCGTGACCGCGCTGGGTGGCCTCGCCGAGAACTGGCCGTTCATGATCGCGGTCGCCATCTTCCTCGTCGCCGCGCTGACGACGAGCCAGTCGGCATCGACGCGCACGATGGTCCCGCTGGGACTCGCTCTGGGGATAGGTGCCGGCTACATGATCGCCATGTGGACAGCGGTGGTGGGCGTGCTCCTCCTCCCCGCCAACGGCACGCAGATCGCAGCGGCCGAGGCCGACACGACGGGTACGACAACTCTCGGCAAGCGCGTCATCGACCACTCCTTCCAGCTGCCACTGCAGATCTGCTGGATCGTGACCGCTCTCGTCGGCATCGTGATCGTCTGGCTCTTCTTCGGCGGCCACACGCCCGCGCCGCCGGTGCCGACAGCGGTTCAATGAGTTGAGCGTCCGCGGCGCCGCCTTCCTCGGCATCGGTGCCATGGTCGGCGCGGGCATCTTCGCGCTGCTGGGCGAGGCCGGGACCGTCGCCGGATCGGCAGTCTGGCTCTCGTTCCTGCTCGCCGGGATCGTGGCTGCGCTTCTCGGCTACACCGTCGTCAAGCTCGGTGTCCGGTATCCCTCTTCAGGCGGGCTGATCGCCTACCTCATGGCGGGGTTCGGGAACGGGCGCTTGGTCGGCATCGCCTCCTGGCTCGGCTACTTCGCCGCGATCGTGATCGTCTGCTCCATGGTCGCCGTCTCGTTCGGGGCGTACGCGACGTCGCTGTTCGTCGGAGACGACGCCTCGGCGATCTGGGACAACGTCTTCACGACGGCGATCGTGCTCGCGATGGTGCTCGTGAATCTCGTCGGCTCTCGTCTCGTCGATCGCGCCCAGTCGCTGATCGTGGTCGTGCTGCTCGGCGTCTTCGCGGTGTTCATCGCGGTCACGATCGTCGACATCGACCTCGACCTGCTCGCGTTCGACACCTACCCGTCCTTCTCCGCCATCGTCGCGAGCGTCGCCCTCACGTTCTTCGCGTATCTCGGATTCAGCGTGATCACCTTCGCTGCCGGCGATCTCCGCGACCCGACCCGTGAGCTGCCGAGGGCGATGTACGGCGCGCTCGGCGTTACCACCGTGCTGTACGTGCTGATCGCGCTCGGCGTCTTCGGGACGCTGACCGTCACCGAGGTGATCGGCTACGGGGAGACGGCTATCGCCGAGGCCGCGCGGCCGGCACTCGGCGACGCGGGGTTCACGATCATGGCGATCGCCGCCATGCTCGCGACCGCTTCCTCGGTGCTCGCCACGCTCTACGCCTCGGGCGGCCTCACCAGGATGCTGGCGGGAGCCGGCCAGTTTCCGCCCTTCTTCGGGCCGGGCTCGCGGCTCGGGCCGAACGCCGGGATGCTCATCACCGCCGCGATCGTCCTCGTCGTTTCGAACACGGTCGACCTCTCAGCGATCGCGTCCGTCGGCAGCGCCTGCTCTCTCGTGATCTTCCTCCTGGTCGGGATCAGCGCGTACCGGCTGCGGGCCGAGATCGGCGCGCACGTCGCGATCGTCCTCGTCGCATTGGCCGCGACGGCGGTCGTGCTCGTCTTCTTCGCGGTCGACACGCTCCGCAACGCACCCGAGACCTTCGTGGCCATCGTCGCGATCGCCCTTCTGGCGGTGCTGCTCGATGTCGTGTGGAAGCGCGTGCGACAGGAGCCCCCGCCTTCCACTGCCGAAGCGCAGCCAACGCCGTCGTCGTGAACACCTCGGTCGAGATGCGGCCGGCCGCCGCCGCCGGCGCAAGCGTCGTGCTGCTCACGCTCGCGTCGGGCCAGTTCCTGATGACGCTCGACAGCTCGGTGATGAACGTGTCGATCGCCACGGTCGCCAAGGACGTGGGCACGACGGTGACCGGCATCCAGGGAGCGATCACCGCCTACACGCTCGTGATGGCCGCGCTGATGATCACCGGGGCCAAGGTCGGCGCGATGATCGGCCGGAAGCGCGCGTTCGCGATCGGGTGCGTGATCTATGGGTGCGGGTCGCTCACGACCTCGCTCGCGCAGAGCCTGCCCGTATTGCTGTTCGGTTGGTCGCTGCTCGAGGGCATCGGCGCGGCGCTGATCCTGCCAGCCATCGTCGCCCTCGTTGCCAGTAACTTCCCGGCCGAGCGCCGGCCCGCCGCCTACGGGCTCGTGGCGGCCGCGGGCGCGATTGCCGTTGCCGTCGGCCCGCTGATCGGCGGCTTCTGCACGACCTACTTCTCGTGGCGCTGGGTGTTCGCGGGCGAGGTCGTCATCGTGCTTGCGATCCTGCTCCTGACGCGCCGGATCGCCGACGCCCCTGTCGAGAAGCGTCCGCAGCTGGACATCGTGGGCGCGGTGCTCTCGGCCGTCGGCCTGGGACTGCTCGTGTTCGGCGTGCTCCGCTCGGCCGAGTGGGGCTGGATCCAGCCGAAGGCCGGCGGGCCGGAGTGGGCCGGTCTCTCGCCGACGATCTGGCTCATCCTCGGCGGCCTCTTCGTGATCTGGGTCTTCTTCCGCTGGCAGGCCCGCCGCGAGTCGCGCGGCGAGGAGCCGCTCGTGAAGCCGGCGATGCTCCGCAACCGCCAGCTGACCGGCGGTCTCACCATGTTCTTCTTCCAGTTCCTCGTGCAGGCGGGGTTCTTCTTCGTCGTTCCGCTCTATCTCTCAGTTGCTCTCGGCCTGTCGGCGATCGAAACCGGCGTCCGGCTGCTGCCACTCTCGGTCACCCTCCTCGCCGCCGCAATCGGGATCCCGCGTCTCTTGCCGAACGTCTCGCCACGGCTCGTCGTCCGCGCGGGCTTGCTCGCACTGCTCGCCGGCACCGTCGTGCTGCTCGGGGCGCTCGACCCGGATGCAGGGCCCGAGATCGTCTTCGTGCCGATGCTCCTGATCGGGCTCGGGATCGGCGCGCTCGCCTCGCAGCTCGGTGCGGTGACCGTCTCTGCGGTGCCGGACGACGAGAGCCCCGAGGTCGGCGGACTCCAGAACACGATGACGAACCTCGGCGCCTCGCTCGGCACCGCGCTTGCAGGCTCGCTGCTGATCGCGACCATGACCGCGGCGTTCCTGACGAACGTCGCGCAGAGCCCTGCGATACCGGCCGAGATCACTCAGCAGGCGGAGGTCGAGCTCGCAGGCGGCGTGCCCTTCATCTCCGATGCCGACCTCGAGACTGCTCTCGAGGAGAGAGATGTCGACCCCGAGGCGACCGACGCGACGCTCGACGCCTACGCCGACGCCCGTATCGACGGGCTCCGCTCGGCGCTCGCGATCCTCGCCCTGCTCGCCGTCGTCGCGCTGTTCCTGGTGCAGAGCATCCCAACGAGACCGCCCGGTGCTGCGGAACGGAGGTAGGCGCCATGCGCCGCTGGCTCGCCTATTTTGGGATCTCCGATCCGGCTCGAGGAGCAACTCGTCAAAAGCGACCGTTCGCTGACCGACCGGAAACCTACCCGGGGTGTCGATCAGAACTCAAGTCAGCAGACGAGCCCTGGACGCCAGACGTTCGTCGTCGTGCTGTTCCGCCGAACTCACTGTGAAGCACGTGAGTTGACGACTTGTGTTCCGCGACGGGATCATCCACCCATGGACGACTACGAAGTGATCGCCCAGGAACTGAGCAATCTCGGCGAGAAGATTCGCGGCATCGAGGAGCGTTTGGCCGAGGTCGAGAGGGTGAACGCGCGGCTCGAGGAGGCTGCCTTGACCACCGCCCGGGCCCTCGGTGAGGTCTCGCGTCACTGGAATGCCGTGTACGACGCAATGCGCCGTGCAGAAAATCGTTGATCCGGAGACCTCGTCCGAGCGGGACGACACCGCGGGTTAGGGAGTTTCGCACGTGGCGTAGCCCCGAGCGCCAAACGCGTGAGGGCCCGGCAAGCCGAGCCCTCCGTCGAATGCGTCGGGTCGAGAACTACGCGACGACGACGCCGTTGCCGTGAGCGACGACCTGGCCGCTCGTGATCTTGGGCTCGTTGGGGATCAACGTCTCGAGCTTCTCGTCGCGGATCCACGTCGCGACGAACTTCGTGGACTCCATGCCCTGCTCCGGAGTCTCGAAGAGACCGAGCGAGCTGAAGACGCCGTCGCCGGCATCGATGAGGTAATAGCCTTCGAAGCCGGGCAGCTCGCTCAGCTTCGGGACGAGCGTCTCGTTCACCTTGCGGGTCAGCTCGGCCGCGCGATTCTGGTCCACACCGTCATAGCGGCGAATGGTCGCATGCATGTGATGCTCCTTCGTTCCGGTCAGGACAGGAGAGTCCGAACGAACTCCCTGCTGCGCTCAGGTCGGTGCCACAGTCGAAGAGGAAAAGTGCCTAGCCCCGACGGCTTCAAAGACAACCAACGCGCTTGCACCAGCATAGCCGCAATCCCGGCTCGCCGTATTTCGGCGCCTTATACAGCGCCGCCCTCGTCCTCCCAGCCTTGCAGCGCGGTCGATCCTGCCCGGCCGTTCGCCTTCTCGATCGCGACGGCCTCGTCAGCCGACCGCTCGTCGCTCGCGTGTGAGCTTCTGTACGCGCCGTACGCCACGATGGCTTCGAAGTCGTGCCGGCGTCGGTGCGGATAGCGGGCGGCACAGAATTCCTCCCAATCGAGCGCCCCGGCGTCCACACCGGCGGAGGCCAGCGTTCCGGTCACGACGAGACCTCTCCCGCGACCCTCACGCGTAACGGCCGAACGCGGACCGACCGATACCGCCCCGCCAGCGCCACGGCGGTGCGCGAGGACGCGGCGTAGACGAAGATCGACCCGCCGACGAGCATCGCCAGCGTCTGGACCGCGACGGCGACGCCAACGGCCTCGGAGACTCCGGCTCCCGACGCAATGAGCACGGCAGCTCCGGCGCCCACCTGCATTGCCGCCCCTCCTGGGCCGATCGGCAGCGCCGCTGCTGCCGAGCTCGTACAGAGAAAGACGAGCGCGAGCGTGAACGAGAAGCCGACCCCGAACGCGCCAAGGACGAGGAGAAGCCCCAGGACCCGGGTCACCCAGGTGGCTGACACGAGTGCCCACGCCTGCGATGCGTCCCGCAACGATGCAGTGCGCGGACACAGCCAGCGGCTGAGCCGGAAGCGCGCAAGCCTCGTGCTCCGGGTCACCCGCGGCAGCGCGAGCATCAGTCCTCCCGCTGTGAAGCCGACGACGGCGACGAAGGCGAGGCCAAGGCGCACGCCGAGTGATTGGCCTGGAAGGCTGGCGCCTGCGAGGGCGAACGGGGCCAACGCGACACTGTCGATCAGGCTGAGCATGAACAGCGAGAGGCAGATCGACCGCACGTCTGCCGGACAGCTCCTGAAGCGGCGAACGATCGCAACTCGCACGATGTCGTCGAACCTCCCCGGAAGCGCAAGCGCTGTGATGGACGCGCCGCCGTTCGCAGCCGCGAGCGCGAGCGCCGTCGGACGCTCGTGTGTCGCGAAGAGCCGTCGCCATCCGTACGCCTTGAACACGTAGCCGAGCAGCGAGAGAAGTGCCGCCGCACCGAGAAGCGTCAGAGGGCCGAGAGTCAGCGGCCAAGGGGTCCGGGCGACATGCCACGCAGCGACGACCGCGAGCACCATTGCGCCAACCCCCGACCCTGCACCGAGCAACAGTCGGCCGCGCCGGGATCGCGGACGGCGCACGACGCGATCCACGGGGAGATCGCGACTAGCAGAAGCGGCTCCGCTGCCGGTCCGACCGCCGTCCACGGCAGATCCTCGACGACGACAACGTGTTCCACCGGAGCGCCTCTCTCATCCCTCGGTGATCAGTGCCAGGTCTGAGCTCACCTGGCGAACCTGTACGAGCGCTCTCCAAGCCACACTTCCACGGACCCGGAGCGCGCCTGATCGAGCCAACGCTCGACCGCGTCCAAGGCGCGCAGGATCGCCGAGTCCGGTTCCCGATCGATCCGCACGTCGACTTCCCGCCGCCCATCTCGAAGCGACACACACTCGGCGCCGAAAGCGACGATCAGCTGATCGGCGAGCACGTTCGCGCTCGTGGCATCCGGAACGACAATCCGCAACTCCATACAGAACCTCCCTCGCATTCGCGGGCCCGCCGGCCAGGGCAACAGCCGACTGAAGCGGTTCCGACCCGGGTGCTGAGGGTGGGTCTCGGCGGAGGCGATCTCATTGAGCCTCCGCCTACTCTTGCGAGCCGATCGTTAGGACTCGCACAAGCGAGTCTAACACGCCCAAGAACGCAGTCAGGGACATCACCTGTTGAAGGCCTGACGGCGCTAGAATCGACCTTCTGGCTCTTGCTCCTCAGCTGGTTGGCGACGCGGAGATCTTGCCGCTCCGGGTGCTGATCGCGAACGAGCGGAGGGACCGACTGGAACTACTCGCCCGGGTCGTGACGGGACTCGGCCACGAGGTGATCGCCCGCGAGATCGACGTCAAGGAGGTCGGGCCGGTGACCGCGCGGGAGCACCCCGACGTCGCGCTCGTCGGCCTCGGGCTGAGCTCACAGCATGCGCTCGAGCTGATCGCCGAGATCGTCCACACCTCGGCATGCCCCGTGATCGCCCTGCTCTCCGCCAGGGATCCCACATACATTCACGAGGCCGCGAGACGCGGCGTTTTCGCCTACATCGTGGACGCCGACGCCGAGGAGCTGCAGAGTGCGATCGACATCACGCTGCAACGCTTCGCCGAATATCACAAGCTGCAGGGAGCGTTCGGCCGCCGCGCGGTGATCGAGCAGGCCAAGGGCATCCTGATGGCGTGCCACGCGATCGACCAAGAGCGTGCGTTCGAGCTGCTCCGCTCCCATTCGCAACGCAATGGACGCAAGCTGATCGACGTGGCGGAGGCGGTCGTCGAGAGCCATCTCCTGTTGCTGCCGGTGCCGCCGCGAACGGTAATCGGCGAAGTCGATCTGGTCTGAGAGAGGCCGCGCGGCAGCCGTCGACTCCTCGATCCAGGCTGCCGTGCTTGCCCCGCGAACCTCACCGTCGCTGGGGAACAGCTAGGATCGCTGTACCACTAGCCTCTCTTACCGCCTTGACCGCCCTGGCCACTGCGCCAAGAGCGGCGGAAGCGGGGTGTGATGCAGGTCACGCGTAGTGTGCGCGCAAGGATCCGCACGTGGTTGCGATCGTGATCGACAGCCTTCCCGGGAATCTGTCCGCTCTCGACTCCGAGCAACTTCGAGGTGCGAGGGACCTTCGCGATGCGCGCATGACGATTCTCTTCCGGCGCTGGCCGTCGCTGAGCAAGATGGAGATGAGAGAACTCAGGACGCTGAGCGATGAACGTCAGCGGCTTGCGAGGCATGTCGGCATCATTCGCGGTCTACATCGGCTCCGGGCGCCCAGAGAGCCTGCGTTCGCCGAAGCGAACTAGCGGCATCTCCGAGTCGAGTCTCATGATCGACGAGCGGTGAGGGTGGCCCGGCGCCTCGCTTCCGACCTGCCTCTGATGTACGGCCGACTCGGATGAGTCCGCACCGCCTGCGGGCGCCATGGTCACAGCGGTCCTGGGCGGTTGCCGCCGTAGCGGCCATCACGTTTCTGGCCGCACCTGCCGGCGCCAAGGCGTTCGACACCGGCCCGCACACGGACATAACGCGCGACGCACTCACAGCCGAGGGCTTCGGCTCCACCGCCACGGACGTCGTCGTGGTCAACAACTGGTTCGTCGACCTCTACTCGAACTCGTCGAAGATCCCGCAGTCGGGGCACGCGGACACTGCCGTGTCGGTCCTCGGCGCGTTCTTCGAGAACGACGAGAACTGGCCGCAGGCCGTGCTCGACGGCGCGAACCGCATGCATTTCGACGCGTCGATCTGGGACGTCGCGAACGTCGGCAAGGCGCAGGCCGAGTGGGACCGGCTCCAGCGCTCCACCACGCAGCTGCTGCGCAGCATCAAATCGGCCGGTGGAGCGAACAAGGAGATCCAGCTGCTCTCCACGATCGGCATCGGCCTGCATTCGATTCAGGACTTCTACTCGCACTCCAACTGGATCGAGGAGCAGGGCGTCACCGGGGTCGACGGCACCGACTGGTCGAAGCTGCCGTTCGGGCTCACCCCGACGTGGTTCGACGTCCCGAAGGCCGAGCGCGACAAGCTCAACGTCTACATCGGCGCTTCGACCGGGCATAAGGACCGGCCGCACGGCGCGTGGAACACCGACCGCAACAGGTCCATGAAGAAGGGTGTCAACAAGGACTGGCCGGGGCGCCCCGGATACACGAACGCGTACACGACGGCGTACTTCGCAACCCGCCAGTGGGTGCGGGCGATCCACGCTGCACTCGGCGACGAGGCGCTCTGGCAGCGGGCGCTGCGCTACGCCGACCGGCGCGGAGGCGAGCTCGCCCACGACCTCAAGGGCGCGCTCGGCATCGGGATGATGACCGGGCACTGGCAGGGTCAGGGCGAGCCGTGCGACCCGTCATTCTCGTTGGCCATCTGCGGATCGCGGAACGGGCTCGGCGGCGACCTCATCGGCGCGCGCAGCGCCGTCAACTCGTACTTCGAGGACCGCGGCCGCACGCGCTTCCGCGGCACGTTCCAGGCGCTCATCCCGTTGTTCGGACAGCCGACCCCGAACGGTGACCTCCTTCCCATCACCTCGAGCCAGAACCTGCAGGCCACCACGCGCTTCGTGCGGATGCGAGTCACCTCGATGAAGGGCGTCGGGCTCCGGGCGCTGGGCGACCCGACGCCGATCGACCGCGCCGACATGTACTCGCGCGCGACCATCGCCGGCCAGAGCTTCCAGTCCGGCGAGATCAACGGTCGCGACAGCTTCGGCTTCCCGCGGCCGTACGCTCCGTTCACATTCATCAAGGCGATCCCTGCCGGGGGCCGCTATGCCGAGCCGGTGACGACGATGACCGTCGAGATCCGCACGAGCTCGAAGGCGTTCGCAGGCACGGACGACAACGTCTACCTGCGCATCGGGCCGAACCTGCGCTTCCTGCTCGACAAGACGCTCTACGACGACTTCGAGCGGGGCGATCGCGACACGTACAGCGTGCCGATCGACGCCGCGGTCCTGGCCGGGCTGAAAGTCGGTGACATCTCGCGCGTGCAGATCGAGAAGTCGCGCGACGGCGTCGGCGGCGGCTGGCGCCTGCGTGGCGTGAAGCTCGTCGTCAACGGCCGGACGCTGTACAGCCGCGATGGCATCGAGCGCTGGCTCGAGGACGACCACCGCACCTGGCGGGCCCCCGACTTCACCCAGAGCGGGCCGATCGGCGCGGCGCTGCCGATCACGCTGGACCTGTGGGACGAGGACTCGAACGTCTACGGCGGCGACGACCACGGCGACCTCAACCGCTATGACAAGCGCCGCCGCCTCGCGCTCGCCTATCTCCCCGACTCGGTCGTTCGCGACCGGGCGACGGGGGGCAGCTTCCTCAGCGGCCGCATCGGCGACGGTGACAGGGCGTCGGTGACCTACACGATCGAGACGCTCACGCCGAAGCCCGCCCCACCGCTGCCGCCGATCGTCGAGCCGCCCCCGCCGCCGCCTCCGAAGCCCGACCTCGTGATCAGCGCGATGAGCTACGACCCGACCGTGAAGTACTTCTTCACCGTCACCAACCAGGGCGCCGGCGCCGCCGGCCCGTTCACGGTCGACGTCCCAGGGGAGGGATCGTTCCCGATCCCCGGCCTTGCGCCCGGCGCATCGGCGACCAGGACGTTCCGGACCATGTGCAAGGTCGCGACGCAGCAGGCGATCGCCGATTCACTCGGGCAGGTCGCCGAGACCGACGAGACGAACAACACGCGCAGCTACACCGAGACCGTCTGCCTGGTGTAGGGGCGGCGCCTCACGTGTTGCCTGCGCTCCGAACGCCGCTCGGAGCGCGTTCTTCCTGCTCAGCGGGGTGGTGGGGCTGCAGGCGGCAGGCTCATCGCCGCCTTCACCGCCAAGAGCGGTGTCGCCGGAATCTGGATGAGACCTCGCGTCGGCCGGTCGAGATCGAAGGTGATGAGGACGAGGAAGCTGACGATCACTGCAGCCGCGATGATCGGGAAGAGGCCCCTGCCGAGCACCGAAAGGTAGAGAGCGAGCAAGCCCAGGGCGAGTGCGGCCCCGAGCAGCTCGAGCCAGAGCACCGGGTCGGGCACGCGGTTGTTCAGCCCCGAGAGTCGAACGGTCTGCTGGTCGATCATCTCGTTCAGGCTTTCCACGTAGAGCCTCGGTGCGCTATCCCTCGGATGCGCATTGAGCGTCTCGCCGGCAAGGCGCCAGAGCGCACGCTGCACCTGTCCCTGCTGCGCCGAAGTCGCGCGAATTGCCGCGGTCCCGGGGATTTCGGATGTCACGCGGATCGCGAGATCGTTGTAGGTACGCAGCAGCGCGAGTGAGCGACTGCGCTGCGGCTCGGCGATCGTCTGCGCTCGAAGGTACGTCGTTCCGATCGTATTTGCGTCGGCCACCACGTCCGCACGGCGGTCTTGGTAGCGGCCGACGGCGAGGGAGAGGCCGAAGGCCAGGATCAGGCCGACGACTCCGAGCAACGCTCCTTGAAGTGCGCCGATGGGCTCGCGATACCTGTCGGAGTTGCCGCCGCAGGTAGCGGCCGGCGAGCACGCCGAGCGCGGACGCGCCACCGACCACCGCGAAAACGAGTAGCCCGAGCTCCCAGCTGCTCAGCGAGAAGAACAAGGCTCACGCAACGTAGGTAGCTCAGCGGACGGCGAGCATGAAGCCGGGTCTAGCCGGCCGATTTGCGCTCGCTACGAGCGCTCCGTCTCTACGCCTGGCGCGTCGTCGCGAGGTCCTCCAACTCCTGCCGGTCGATCAGCTCTCCGGGGATCACCGCGATGCGGCAGCGCGTTTGCGCGCTCAGGGTCGCCGTTCGCGTGCCGCCCTCGAGCAGCGCCCGCTCGCCGACGATCGCGCCGGGGCCGATCTCGGCAACCTCTTCGCCGTCGATCTCCACGGCGAGCACGCCGTCGAGGATCAGATAGAGCTCATTGCCGGGCGCGCCCTGCTCCACGAGCGTCTCGTCCGGCTCGAGCATGCGCCGCTCGGGGATCATCTTGCCCGCCATCAGCTCGCGCGCGATCTCTCGCTCGAGTGCGCTCTCTGCGGCCGTGACGAACGCATCGGACTCCTCGTCGCCCCATGGCGTTCGCTCGCCGTGCGCCCCGCGGTACCAGGCCTTGAAGTCGATCGTTCCCGACTTCGCGACCAGGTTTCCGTCCCGGTCGTAGACCCAGTGCCTGGGGAAGGTGCTCGCTCCGACCAGCTCGTGCTCCGAGGAGCCGTCCGTTCGGATCGTGAGTGCCAGCGTCGTCCAGGCGTTCGCGGAATGGATCCGGACGAACGGCTTCCCGGTCACCCTGCGCGGAGCCGGGAACCCAGCGCGGCCGCCGACCGACTGCACGAAGCGGACGGCGTTGCCCTGAACCTCCGGCTCGTGCTGCAGGACCTCGAAGACGACGCCGGGAATCGTGATGTCCGTGATGCCCAGGCTGAAGGTCGTCGAGCCGACCAGTCCGGTGCCCTCGTACCCGTGGCCGACGATTCCCCCGTCCTCGACGTCGATCCAGGCGACCAGGCGATTGGCCTCCCGAAAGCGATCCTCGGCGCGCAGGCGCTCGAGGTCGTCTTCCTCGAGGTGCTCGGGCGGCGGCTCGTCGTAGCGCGCGACCCCGAGCTCGAACGGAAGCTTCGGCATCCCTTCGATCGCATCCGACGGAATCCAGGAGATCGCCGTGACTGATGACTCGATGCGCATCTCGCGCCCCCTCTCGTCGACGCTCTCAACGCTAGAGCATCCGGAGGGGCCTTGCCTAGTAGCTCACTGCGGCGGCCGATGTTCAGCACCGAACGCCGGCCAGGCGACGCGCTCCGGTCAGAGCCTCGAATCGCATCGACCGATCTGGCCTACTAGTCTCGGCAGATGCGCTCCGACGTCGTCGTCGCCGGCGGCGGAACCGCCGGCTGCATCCTTGCCGCGCGGCTGAGCGAGACCCCCGAGCGACACGTCTGCCTGATCGAGGCCGGTCCCGACGACGGTCCGCTGAGCGAGGGCGGCTGGCCTTCGGAGATCCTCGATCCGCGCACGCTCGCACGGACACACGACTGGGGTCCCGGTGGCGAGGACGGCCGCAGCCTGGGCGGGCGGCTCCTCGGCGGTTCGTCCGCGGTCAACGCCTGCATGGCGGTCACGGGTGCCCCGGCCGACTACGACGAGTGGGGGGAAGGCTGGACGTATGAACATCTGCGGCCCTACCTCGAACGCGCACAGGCGACGTTCCTCACCGCGCCATCGAACACGGACAGGCCGGCGCGGTTTCAGACCGCGTTCATCGAAGCTGCACAGGCGGCGGGCCTGGCACATCTCGGCGATCCCAATGATCCGAGCACTCCTGTCGGTGTCGCGCCGTTTCCCGCGAACGTCGTGGAGGGACGGCGCTGGAGTGCCGCCCTCGCCTACCTCGAGGCGGCGCGGGAGCGCCCAAACCTCACGATCGAGCCAGGCACGCTCGTCGATCGCGTGGAGCTCGCAGACGGACGAGCGACCGGTGTGACATGCGCCGATGGACGACACTTCGACGGAGACAATGTGATCCTGGCGGCAGGGGCGTACTTCTCCCCGACGATCCTCCTGCGTAGCGGCATCGGGCCCGAGGCGGAGCTGCGCAAGCTCCGAATTCCCGTCGCCCAGCCACTCCCAGTCGGTGAGCGGTTACTCGACCACTGCGGGACCGACGTCGCATGGGAGCTCACTCGAGAGGCACAGAGCGAGGCCGCGGGGCACGCGCACGCTACGGGTCTCTTCGAAGCCCACGCCGTGGCAAAGGCTGCGAGCACGATGTGCGAGAGCGGAAGCTGGGACCTCCACCTGTTGCCCTGGATCTATCCCACCGGTAGCGTCGGCGAGTACCAAGCGAGCTCGATCGTCTTCCATATGAAGCCGCTCTCGTCAGGGCGAGTCCGGCTTCGCTCCATCGACCCACTGGATGCGCCGCTCGTCGAGCGCGGCTTTCTGACCCGACCCGAGGACGTGCTCCCGCTGCTCGAGGGGATCGAGCTCGCTCGACGCATCGGTGCGACAGAGCCGCTGCGAGGCATGATCGGCGCCGAGCTCACGCCGGGAGCGACCGATCCCGAGCGCTACCTTCGGGACACGATTCGTAACTACTTCCATCCGGCCGGCACCTGCCCCATCGGCACCGTCGTCGGTCGGCGCGGCGACGTCCTCGGGGTCGACGGCTTGTTCGTCGCAGACGCTTCGATCATGCCGACGATTCCGCGGGCGAACACGAACCTGACGACCGCGGCCATCGCGGAGCGCATCGCCGAAACGATCTGAACCGCTGCACGTTGCGCGCAACGAGCTCTGCCGAACGACCGCGATGACTTTCGCCTCGCCCGGCAGTCACTCCCGAGGGAATCACATCGAACGAGTCGAGGAGGATCGAATGGGAAGAATCGTCGTAACCGAGTACATCTCCGTCGACGGTGTCGTCGAGGCACCAAGCGGAACCGAGGACTTTGAGCGTGTCGGCTGGGTCGACGACTTCCGGAGGGGGCCGGAGGGCGACGAATTCAAGGTCGACGAGACGATGGCATCAGACGCGCTTCTGCTCGGTCGCGTGACCTACGAAGGTTTCGCCCCGGTCTGGCCGCACGTCGAAGGCGCGTTCGCGGACAAGTTCAACGCGATGCCCAAGTACGTCGTCTCTTCCACCCTGGAGGATCCGGAGTGGAACAACACGACCGTGCTGTGGGGTGACGTGATCGAGGAGGTCGGAAAGCTCAAGGCGCAGCACGACGGCGACATCGTCGTCCACGGCAGTCCGCGGCTCGCGCAGACATTGATCGAGCACGGGCTCGTCGACGAGCTGCGCCTCATGGTCTACCCGATCATCGTCGGCGCGGGGAAGCGCCTCTTCGCGGAGACGAGCGGCACGAAGCGCCTGCAGCTCGTCGAGGCGAAGACGGTCGGCGACGGAATCCACATCCTCGTCTACCGGCCAGGCGATCGTGCGTCGAGGTAGCTGCCGGGTCACTGCTCAGGCGAGCTCAGTCCTCAGCTCACCGCCTTCTTCACGAGCGCGCTGATCCTCTTCTCGTCGGCGGCGGTCAGCTTCTTCAGCGCGAAGGAGGTCGGCCACATGGCGCCTTCGTCGAGGTTCGCCGCTTCTTCGAAGCCGAACGTCGCGTACCTCGACTTGAACTTCCCCGCGCTCTTGAAGAAACAGACGACCTTGCCGTCCCTGGCATACGCGGGCATTCCGTACCAGGTCTTCGGCCAGAGGTCTGGCGCGCTGGCTTGGACGATCGCATGGAGCCGCTTGGCCAGGGCACGATCCGATGCCTGCATCTCGGCGATCGCCGCAAGCACGTCGCGTTCCCCCTCCGCCCGGTTCTTGTTCGCGCGCGCTTCCGCCTTCAGCTCTTGTGCGCGAGCTTTCATCGCAGCCCGTTCCTCGTCCGTGAATCCCTTGGACGTCTTGCCGCTCGCAGTGGCGCTCTTGGTGGACTTCTGCGTGGCCTTCTTTGCGCTCATCGCTCCCTCCTGTGCGGCTCTCTGTCGTGTCGAGCTTAAGGCAGGGTGAACGCCTCAGCCTGCTCGCATTCATCCCGAAGGGAACACCCGCTCGGTCGACCGAAGCACTACGAGTGCAGCCCTCCGGGCGCTCAGGGCTCGATGTTCTGGTTGAGCCTGAAGAGGTTGGTCGGGTCGTAGGCGCGCTTGAGCTCGACCAGCCGGTCGTACTTCGCGGCGCCGTAGGCCTGTCGGACACGCTCGGGCCCCTCGTCGCCCAGGAAGTTGACGTAGACGCGGTCGCGCGCGTGCGGCTGCATCGCGTGGAAGAAATCGCGCGCCCACGCGGCATGCCGGTTGCCCTCTGGGTCGTCATCGGTCCAGACGGCGTTGATGACGACGTTGTGCGCGGCGTCGCGCTGGCCGAAGGCGGTTGCGTCCTCTGGCACGCGACCGAGCGCCCCGCCGAGCTGGAGGATGATGGTGTATGAGCGTGGCGACGTGATCCGCGAGGTGTGGTCGATGAGCGTGTCGATCGCCCCGTCGGTGAGCGGCGGCAGCTCGACGGACTTCCAGTAGCGGTGCCAGCCGTGCGGCACCAACGGGTCGAACATCGACTGCAGGGTCACGTACGGCTTGGGCTCGAGCCGATCGACGATCGGGCTGCCGAACTCTTTCAACGGACGGACGACCTCGGCCCCGTCCTCAGGCGCCCCGGCGTAGCACGCGCCCACCAGGACTATCGGCTTGCCGTGCACGTTCTCGGGCAGGAACGGCAGTGGCGGCGCGAGTTCGAGCTCGAAGATCGTCGTCAGCTCGTCGGGCGCGGCAGCCGCGAACTCGCGATAGAACCGCAGTACCTCCGGCGCGTCCTCGAGCGGGTGGAAGATCGGCCCGGCGAGCACGATCGGCCCGACCGGATGCAGGCGGTACTCGAACGACGTGACGATGCCGAAGTTACCGCCGCCGCCGCGCACTCCCCAGAACAGATCGGGGTTCTCGTTCTCGTTGGCGGTGACCAGCTCGCCATCCGCCGTGACGAGGTCGACGGAGAGCAGGTTGTCGACCGTCGCCCCGTACTTGCGCATCAACCAGCCGATCCCGCCCCCCAGGGTCAGTCCCGAAACGCCCGTGTGGCTCACGATTCCACCCACCGTCGCAAGCCCGAAGAGCTGGGTCTCGCGGTCGAGTTCGCCCCACAACACGCCTGCTTCGGCGCGCGCCGTCCTGGCTTGTGGGTCGACGTGAATGCCTTTCATCGGCGACAGGTCGATCACGAGGCCGCCGTCGCACAGCGCGTGACCGCCGACCCCGTGGCCTCCTGAGCGGACCGCCACGAGCAGATCACGCTCGCGTGCGAATTGCACCGCGCCGACGACGTCGGCGACGCCGGTGCAGCGGGCGATCCAGGCCGGGCGGCGGTCGATCGCACCGTTCCAGATCGAGCGGGCCTCCCCGTAGCCTTCGTCTTCCGGGCCGATCACCGGGCCGTGTACGGAGTTGCGTAGACGCTCGTCGTCGGTGGCCCTCGCCACCCTTGCCGTCTTGGTAGCCATGCGACGACGGTACGCGGGATGCGTCGCGATCGACTAGACCGAACTACGAACCAAGCGGTTCGAGTTTCGAACCAAGCAGTTCGAACTTCGAACCTAACGCCAATCCGGGGTTAGCATCCCAGGAGCATGCGTGGCTACGCCCAGTACTGCCCGATCGCGAAGGCGAGCGAGATCCTCGGCGACCGCTGGACGCTCCTGATCGTGCGTGAGATGCTGGGTGGCGCGCGCGGGTTCAACGAGCTTCAGCGTGGCCTGCCGGGGATCTCGCGCTCGGTCCTGACAGACCGCCTGCGCTCGCTCGAGCGGGCCGAGATCATGCAGCGGCGCACCGGTCCCAAGGGCAGGACGCTGGAATATCGTCTGACGCGCGCCGGCCGCGATCTGGAAGCGGTCGTGCAGGCGATGGGGGAATGGGGGGTCACCTGGTCGTTCACTGATCCCCGCCCCGAGGAGCTCGACCCCGACCTCCTGATCGTCTGGATGGCCCGACACGTCGATCGCGAGCAGCTTCCCGCGGATCGCACCGTCGTCAAGTTCGACTTTCGCGATCCGGCGAAGCGCTACTGGATGGTGCTCGAGCCCTCGGAGGTCTCGGTTTGTCTTCAGCATCCCGGGTTCGACGTCGACCTCGAGGTCCAGGTCGACACCGCGACCCTCTACCGCGTCTACCTCGGGCGCGCCGAGCTTGGCGGCGCGATGCGGTCGCGCATGCTGACGCTGAGCGGCCCGAGGGCGCTCCAGCGCGCCTTCGGGCGCTGGTTCGCATGGAGCGCGTTCGCCCCGGCCAGCCGCCTGGCCGACGAGCGTCGAAGGGCGGCGTCGCGACTCGCCGAGCCCGAGAGGGTGCAGGTCGAGCGGCCGCTGCAGCCGCATCCTCGCTCGAGCGCATGAGCGTGCCTCGGCGAGTCGCCGCCATGACGCCCCCGTGGAGCGAACTTTCGTGATCGCGCGAACTAGCCGACTGGGGGGGAGACACGACCCGCGCTCGTTCCTACACTGCGGCGCATGACTCGCGGTCAGACGAGGCGTCAGTTCGCGCCCGCCGCTGTGATCGGCGCGGTCGCGGCGTTCGTCGTACTCGTCGTTGCGGCCGGAAGCTTCGCTGCGCCGCCGCAGGCTGCTGGAAAGCACGATCGCGACGCCGTCCTCGCGTACTGGACGCCCGAGCGCGTCGCCGGAGCCGTCCCGCGCGACGTCTCGCCCGATCGCAAGCCGTCGTTCAAGCCACGCGAAATGGCGAAGCCTCAGCAGCCGGGCGGTGGCGGAGGTGGCGGTGGCTCGACGGTCACCGGCACTGCGTGGACGGGCGGAGGCAAGGTGAAGGCGACCACCGGCAAGGTGCTCTTCACCATGGACGGCGAGGACTACGTCTGCTCGGGGTCGGTGGCCCAGGACTCGAATGCATCGACGTCCCTGATCCTGACCGCCGGACACTGCGTCTACGACGAGTCGGGCAGCGGTTTTGCCACCAACTGGGTGTTCGTGCCCGATTACGAGACCGGTGGCGCCATCGTCACCAACCCCGACGGCTCGCACAGCTTCACCTGCAACACGACACCGCACGGCTGCTGGACAGCGTCGGCGCTCGTGACGACCACTGCCTGGGCGAACGGCGGCGGCAGTCTCGCAGCCTTCAACAACGACTATGCGTTCGCGGTCGTCGGCGCGGGAGGGAAGCCAGGTCAGAGCCTCCAGCTCGATACGACCGTCGGTGCAAACCAGGTCACGTTCAACGCGGCGCACCCGACCCAGGTCTCGTCCTTCGGCTATCCGGCAGGCTCACCGTACAACGGCCAGAAGCTCATCTACTGCTCCGGGGCGGACATCAAGGACACCTGGGGCGGAACGACGGACTACGGGCTGAACTGCAACATGACGGGCGGCTCGTCGGGCGGGCCGTGGTTCGTGAACTTCGCGTCGGGCGGCAGTACGGGCTCGCTCACCTCGGTGAACAGCTTCAAGTACACCGCCGGCAAGTTCACCAAGTACATGTTCGGCCCGTACCTTGGCGCCTACGCGCAGAAGACGTACAACGTCGCCAAGGCCGCGAGCGGCAACACCACCGTCGCGCCCTAACCGTCGAACACGACCGCGTCGGAGCAACGGAGTCGCCCGCGAGGGGCGACCTGATCACGATCCTTCGATCGCAGATCCGATCGAGGATCGGCCGATTGAAGTCTTGCGCGGGCTCGGTTCCCGGCGCCTCCGTCTTCGGTTACCCGCGTTCGCCTACTGAGCCTTACCGATGACGTGGTGCCATGGACGCCACCAGCGCGCGAGCCCTGCATGATCGCTGCCGCCTTCGCGGGCGATCATGAGGATGTCACGGTGCGTCGGCTGGCCGAGACGTTCGTGGGTCCAGTAGGCGACCGCATCGTTGCCGTCGAAGTAGCAGAAGATCCGGCCGCCTGGTTTGTCCGGGCCGTGCAGCCACGGGCCCTCGCCCTTTTGGTCCTCGTG
>CAVQVJ010000007.1:0-96193 GCA_963717025.1 uncultured Actinomycetes bacterium
GCATACATCAATTTTCAGGTTCGGGGCGACGATGTCTCAGGAGGCGTATCTACAGCTCCCGCTCGGTTACGGTCGCGGAGTGGCAGACCATTCGTGGGCGACCGCGGAGCAGGTTCGTACCGCAGAGGTGATCGCTTCGCTTTCGCTAGCGACCGACCTCGGCATCGTGGTGCCGCTCGAGCACGGCCTCCAGAGCACGTTGCTTGCGATGCGACTTGCCGATCAGATGGGCGTCGACTCGGAAACCGCCTCGCAGACCTACTACGCCTGTCTCCTCTTCTACGTCGGCTGTACCGCCAATGCAGATGTCGCTGCAGAAATCTTCGGCGACCACGAGTCACTCACCACGTATGGGATGCCAGCAAGGTTCGGGTCGCGGCCGGAGATGGTCAGGGGCCTCATGCGGGCAATCGCCCCACCCGGCAACGGGCCGCTCGTGCGCGGCGCGGAGCTCGCGCAAGGCCTCCCGAAGTTGGCGAAGCTCTTCAAAGTTCAGATCGCTGCTCTGTGCGAAGTGGCTCAGATGCTGATCGACCGGCTAGGCCTTCCCTCGACGGTGGGAGCACTCTTCAACTACGCCGCAGAGCGGTGGGATGGCAAGGGCCAACCCGGCCATTCGCAACGCGACGAGATCCCGTTGCCCGTGCGCATCATTCACGTCGCCCGGGATGCCGCCTTCCAGCACATGCTGGGCGGTGAGGAGTTCGCAGCGCGTGTACTTCGCGAGCGCGCCGGGCATGCATTCGATCCCGCAATAGCAATTCGACTGGCGGATGACGCGGCGGAACTCCTTGCGCCCGATGTCGATGCGTCGGTGTGGAAGGACACCTTGGATTGCGAACCGACCCCCTGGCTAACCCTCGAAGGCGATCAGATCGATCGAGCGCTGGCCGCAATAGCCGACTTCGCCGACCTGGCGTCTCCATTCCTCGTTGGCCACTCAAGCGGAGTGGCAGCCCTGGCGACGGCGGCGGCCAAGTGTTCGGGCCTTGCTGCTGACACCCAAACGGCGGTTCGTAGGGCAGCTCTTGTCCACGATGTGGGGCGCGTTGCGGTGCCTACCGGCATCTGGCAGAAGCGCGGACCGTTGACCGCGGACGAGTGGGAAAAGGTGAGACTGCACGCGTATTACACCGAGCGCGTCCTCGCCCATTCCCCGTTCTTGACTGCGCTCGGGCCGATCGCCACTTTCCACCACGAGCGTCTCGATGGCTCGGGTTACCACCGCGGAACAGGCGCTGCATCGCTTGCACCGCCTGCCCGGTTGCTCGCCGCTGCGGACGTGTATCACGCAATGACGGAGCCACGACCTCATCGCCCCGCCTTCGCACCAGAGCAAGCCGCTGAGAGTCTGAATGAGGAGGTCCGAGCGGGGAGACTCGACGCCGCCGCTGCGGCCGCGGTACTCGAGGCCGCCGGACAGCCTGTCCCGCGAATCGAGCGGCCAGCCGGACTGACCGAGCGCGAGGCGGCAGTCATCGCTCTGCTCGCGCGTGGGCTGCAGACGAAACAGATCGCAGGGGCGCTCGGGATCTCAGCCAAGACGGCCGACCGCCATATCGAGCACGCCTATCGGAAGATCGGCGTATCGACACGTGCGGCCGCTGCGCTCTTCGCGATGGAGCACGGGCTCACAACATTGGGAGAATTCCCAATAGCGGCCATTGCCTCGCGCTCCTAGCGTTCTCCCCGAGACCGACCAGGAGGAGGCAGCTGTGTTCGATGCGTCCACGGATCGACCCACATCGGAGCGCGTGCAGACGCTGATCCTGGGGGCCGGACAAGCAGGCCTCGCGGTCGGGTACCACCTCGCCCGGCGGGACCTTCCCTTCCTGATCCTAGACGCGAATGAGCGAATCGGCGACTCTTGGCGCAGGCGCTGGGACTCGCTCCGCCTCTTCACGCCCGCCCGCTACAACGCCCTGCCGGGGATGGCCTTCCCCGGTCCGGCGCGCGTGTTCTCCACCAAGGACGAGGTAGCCGACTACCTGGCCGCGTACGCGGCACGGTTCGAGCTACCCCTTCGGACCGGCATCCGTGTCGACCGGCTATCGAGAAACGGCACCGCCTTCCTAGTCGAGGCGGGGGGCCGGCGCTTGGAGGCGGACAACGTCGTTGTAGCGATGGGAAGCGACCAGGTCCCCCGGATGCCCGCATTCGCCCATCAGCTCGACCCAGGCATCGTCCAGCTCCACTCCAGCGAGTACCGGAAGCCCGCACAGCTCCAAGAAGGGTCGGTGCTCGTCGTCGGAGCCGGAAACTCGGGCGGCGAGATCGCCATCGAAGTCGTGAAGCAGCACCCGACCTGGCTCGCGGGGAAGGAGAGCGGTCACGTCCCATTCCGCATCGAGCGTGCGCCGGCGCGGTTCGTTTTCCTGCCGTTGTTGTTCCGGTGCGTCGGCCACCGGGTGCTCACGGTGCGCACGCCGATCGGCCGCAGGATGCGCCCAAAGCTCCTCTCTCACGGCGCGCCGCTCGTCCGCGTCAAGCCCAAGGACATCGTGGCCGCAGGCATCGAGCGCGTTCCTCGCGTCGTCGGCGTGCGGGGCGGCATGCCGCTGCTCGAGGACGGCCGCGTCCTCGAGGCTGCGAACGTCATCTGGTGCACGGGGTTCCGGCCCGACTTCTCGTGGATAGACCTGCCTGTTTTCGGCGACGAAGACAAGCCGATCGAGCCGATCCATCGCCGCGGCATCGTCCCCCACGAACCAGGGCTGTACTTCGTCGGACTCTTCTTCCTCTACGCGATGTCGTCCGGGTTCCTCCCCGGTGTCGGAAGGGACGCAGAGCACGTCGTCAAGCACATCGTCGCCCGGGCTGGCTAAACCCGCAGCCTGCATACATCAGATCTCAGACTCGGGTTCGATCCCAGGTGCGCCCATTCACAGCGTGATCATCGTCGGCAACCCGCATATACCGGCGCGTCCGACGTGCAGTCAATGCCGGGCGTGCGATCAGGTGCTGTCCTCCGTGCTGTCCTCGACCTCGCGCTGCCTCAGGCTCGGCTTCGCGCGGGTGCGATTGACCGATCGATCTCCCGGTAGTCCGTCAGCGCGTAGACGTAGTGGTCCGCGGCGACCCGCTTGGAGTCGCCGAGGAGCTCGGCGACCTCGGCGAGCGAGCCGGTGCGTTTGTAGTGGAGCGATCCTCGCCGGCGGCGAAAGGAATCCACCGCGAGCCAGAGCACGGGGCTCGCGGCGAGCGCGACCTCGACGACCCACGAGTCGCCCGTCTCGTCCAGCCTCACGACCGACTCGCCGGTCGCGCCGAACAGGCGAACCGCGCGCGGCTCGTCGATCTCGAGACGCTCGCCCGGGTAGGGCGGTACCTCCCCTCCGGGGCCGCTGGCCGCCGCGCGAGACTCCGAGCTCGCGTCGAGTTGCAGACCTCGCATCCGCGTTGCGCCCGTTAGATCCAGCGTCGGGTGCGGGCGACCGTGAGTACGAGCACGGCGATGCCGAGCATCGCGGCGATCACCCCCCAGAACATCCAGACCAGGTCGAAGAGGCCGAGCTGGAAGTTCATGCCCATGATCCCTGCGAGCACAGTCGCGGGCAGGAGAATCACGGTGGCGAGGGTGAGCACCTTCATGATGTCGTTCGTCCGCTGTCCGATTCGGGCGACGAGGAGGTCGAACGAGCCGCGGGTCGACTCCTTCGCTTCGCGTGCGGAGTCCAATGCCTGGGTGACGCGACTTTCGAGGGCCGCGAAGCGCTCCGCCGAGCTCTCGGTCGACAAGAGATCGAGCTCGGGGTGTGCCAGAGCGACGACGACCTCGCGGTGCGGAGAGAGCGCACGTCGCAGCGTCCCGATGCTGCGCCGGAGCTCGACCAGCCGCGCCAGGTCGTCGGAGACGCTCTGCGGGATGTTGGCCATGACCTTCGTGTCCAGCTCCTCAAGCTCGCTCTCGACAGCCTCAAAGGCGCGGAAGTAGCTGGCGACGACCCACTCGACGACCGCTGCGACAAACGAAGGCGAGTCGAGCGAGCCGACCTGACCTCCCCCTTCGGCGCGCTGGCGGAACTCCTCGAGCACCTCGATCTCCGCTTCATGAGCTGTCACGACCCAGTTAGGGCCAAGCACGCATTCGACGGGACGGAGGAGAGGGTCACCTCCCTCGCCGCTAGCCACGTACAGCGTCACATGCAGGTGCTCGCCGGCGTCCACGAGCGACGCGCGGCTCGGCTGCTCGAGCAGCCTGTGTGCCTGCTCGTCGCTGAGTTCGAGTGCCTCCTGCACGGCCGCCACCTCCTCCTCGGTCGGATCGCACAAAGCGATCCAGAGCAGCGCGTCGTCGGCGAGCCGGTCGAGTGCGGCTTCCAAGTCCTCCTCTCGCCTGGACTCTCGTTCGTCGAACAGGAAGAGCGCGAGCATCTTGGTGTTGTTTCCTCGTCGTGCCACTTGCGAACCATGTGGAGCGACCAATTCAGCGACGGAGCTCGCCGCGCGCCTCTTTCCGAAGCAGCGCCGCCGCCGGATCGCTCCCCGGATCGCGCCCCCGCTCCCGCCTGCCCGATACCCCTTCACCTCGCGCGACAGCTGCGTGAGCTTCTTGCCCGCGACGTTCTTGCTCGAGCGGTGCTTCGAGCAGATGGTCGACCTTCTCGAGAGGTCCGCAGGTCCTCCTGATCCGAGCGAGCTCGGCACGATCGCGGCGGAGCATGGACTTGAGGTGGACCGCGAGAGCATTCCGCGCCTCACACGGCATGCGCGGGGGCCGTCGCCCACGGACTAGCGCAGACGAGACGGGACCACTGCGCGTCGTCTAGCGGTGGGAGCCGTGCAAACCCGAAGACTGCATACATCAGTTTTCAGGAGTCGGAGTCGAGCATCTCGCTGCTCGACTCATGAGGAGCGCATGCCTTTCGGCACCACCAGGTCATCGCGTGAACGCCATCCTCGCGGCATCGTCGAATGAGGTGAGTTCGAAGGGGACGAGCGTTCGCAGCCGCTCCTCGCGCGCAATGGTCGGATTCTTGAGCCCTTCGATCAGTGGGCGGGCGACGGAGGCATCAACGGGGGTTACGAGATGAAGCCATAGCGACGACAGTTTCGGCGTCAGTATCGGCACTTCGAGGATCCACGGCCGCCGACCGCGCAGGACGGCGATCCGCTCCATCATCTGGCGGTAGGTCATCAGCTCAGGCCCGCCGGCATCGAAGCTCTCTCCGAGCGCACCCTGATTGCCGCATACACCGGCGAGGTAGCGGCTGATGTCGTCGAGCGCGATCGGTTGGGTGGGCGTCGACACCCAGGTCGGGGTGATCATCGCCGGCAGGCGGTCGACGAGGGCGACGATGGTCTCGAAGGCGGCGCTCCTCTTGCCCACGATCATTGCGGCGCGCAGCGTCGTCACCGGAACTACTCCGGCGGAGAGGCGTTCCCCCGTCTCTTGGCGGCTTCGCAGATGCGGTGACGCTGTGGGGTCGTCGTCGCCGAGTCCGCCGAGGTAGACGATCTGCTGCACGCGGGCGTGCTCGCACGCTGCCGCGACGGTCTCTGCCGCTACTCGATCGTGCCGTTCGAAGTCACGTCTGCCGAGAGAATGGACAAGGTAGTAGACGACTTCAGCGCCCTCGACGGCTCGCCTGACGTCATCTTCGGAGGTGGCGTCGCCCTCGACCCAAACGACACCCCTCTCGGCTGCCCGTGCTGAGCGCGAGACGGCGACGAGCTCGTGGTCGGAGACGAGGAGGGGGAGCAGCGCGCGCCCAACGACTCCGGTCGCGCCAAAGACCGTGATCTTCATATACCCGCCCTCGAGGCAAGCAGCTCGAAGTAGCCGCGGCTGATGGCGGCGTGTAAGGGACTCTGACCCTTCGCGTAGAGCGCTCCTGTCCATCTGGGCGCGCCGAGCCGCGCCGCAAGGCGCGGAAGGTACTCCTCGACGAAAACGCTCAGCTCGACCTCCTCATCGGCGCGCCGCTGTGCGAGCGTGACCGACCCGCCCGCCCGCAAGGCGAGCAGGCCTCCTCTGATTGCGTACCGGCATGAGACGGCCTTGTCGGAGAATGCGAGCTCGGGAGGCCCAAAGGAGAGGAGGCTCGCCCCACCCAGCAGGGTGAGGCGGCCGCCATCGTCCGTCCAGCGTGCGCGCACCCCACCGCGGGTAATGCGGTTGACCGCCTGCCAATACGCGATCCCAAGCCAGCGTGCACCCGACTCGGAGCTTTCGACGAGCGGCTCGGAGGCGAGCACGCGCTGCGTCGACTCGAAACCTCCGGAGTCGAGCACCCGCTCAGTCGTGTACCAACTGTGATGCAAGAGCGCACGGGAGCGAGCGGCCGATCGACCTCCGCTCAAGCCTGAGCCACCCGGCCCGTCACGTCCACGAGCCCAGTCACGCGCTCTGCTTCAGCGACTGGGTCGCCCGCAAGGACGAGCACGAGACCCGACGAGTCGAGGCCGACCGCGCCCGCTCCTCCGAGGGTGACGCGATAGCGGCTCGCGAGCGTCTGTAGCTGCGGTAAAGCTGCGTGTGCGAGGTCTGGCGTTACCGTAGAGAACACAACGAGGCTCGGCTGAAGGGCGTCCGCGGCCCCGTCGACGGTGTCGAGGGGTGTGTCGCTCCCAAGAAAGGCGATACGCCACCCGTGAGAACGCAAAGCTAGCCCGAACGCGATCAGACCCAGCTCGTGCCGCTCACCCGGAAGGCAGGCTAACAGTGCCACTGGGCCGAGGCCTCGGCCCCAGCCCCGGGCCAAGCCGAGCAGTCGCCCCCGCAGGACGCTGGTCGAGAAGTGCTCGTGGGCGACCGATGCCTCGCCTCGCTCCCAGCGCTCGCCGAGCTCCTCGAGGTACGGCAGGATCACGTCGGTCAGCACCCTCTCGACTGTCGCCTCGGAGAGGAGTTGATCGAGAGCCGACTGTGCTCGCGGCTCGTCGAAGGCGTCGAGGGCGGCGGCGAGCTCGTCGCGCGCCGTCGTTGGCAGGCGGGGCGATGGCACGAGCTCCTCTGTGGAGCGAGCGGCTAACGCTGCCGCTTCTGCCGCTGCCAACCCGCCTGCGAGGTGCTGCTGCATCTCGCGTACGCGATTCAAGTCGTTAGCGGAGTACAGACGTAGCCCACCGGGTGAGCGCGTCGGGCGGAGGAGTCCGTAGCGCCTCTCCCACGCCCGCAGGAGCTCCGGGCTCACACCGGAGCGACGACTCAGCTCGCCGATGCGAAGAAGACCGCCCTCCGACATGCGCGCACTATACAGCTTTTATACGAAACCTTGACAAGAGCGCGTAGCGGGGTGTACGGTCGATCTCGACAACCCTTCTACAGGAGGTGTACAGCATGAGAGTCTTTAACGCCCTCGCCGCGACGCTGGTCATTGTGGGCGCCCTCAACTGGGGGTTCGTGGCACTCGCGGAGTTCGATCTCGTGGCCGAGATCTTCGGACTCGAGTTCGGAGAGACGAACGCTGCGACGCGCCTGGTCTACGGCCTCGTCGGACTCGCCGGCGCGTACGGCCTCTGGGCGCTCATTGCGAGCCGCGGCCGCGCCCTCGCCGAGCCCCGAAACGCTGCATCGGCATCTCGCTGATGTTCATCCACCCAAACCGAGAAAGGACACCGACATGCACCGAATGACGACGCTCCTCGCTCTTGTCGCAATGGCGACCGTCGCGATCGCGGCTCTCGGACCGGCCGCATCGGCTCAACCCCGCGAGCAAGGCACGATCGTCGAGACCGCGGTCGCGGCCGGCCAGTTCAAGACGCTCGCCGCGCTGCTGAAGCGCGCAGGCCTGGTGTCGACCTTGCGGCAGGCAGGGCCGTACACCGTGTTCGCGCCGACGGACGCTGCCTTCAAGAGGGTGCCGAAGTCCACGCTGAAGGCATTGCTGAACGACAAAGCCAAGCTGCGGGCAGTGCTCCTCTATCACGTGGTCGTCGGAAAGGTGACGGCTGCGAAGGTCGTCAAGCTCGCCTCGGCGAGGACGGCAAACGGTGAGCGCATTCGCATTCGGGTCGCCGGCTCGAACGTCTTCGCGAACAGCTCGAAAGTGACCAAAGCGGATGTGATGGCATCAAATGGCGTGATTCACGTCATCAATCGCGTGCTCATTCCGAGCGCCTGATCAGGTCGATCTAATAGGGGCCGCCCAGTAGGGCGGCCCCTATCTCGCGCGGACGTGCCGTTTTCCCGTCACAGAAACTCTGCTGCGACCGCGGGGGGTGGGGGGCGCCTCACCCGGCGGCGGAGCGCAGCCCCGCTACCTCGTCGCCGATGCGGTCACCGACTCGTTGCTCAGCCGGGTCGCGATCTTCTCAACCTCTCGAAGCGCTTCCTTCTCCTGCTTCAGGTTGGTATCCAGAAGCGTCACCGCTTCGTCCTCGCCGAAAGCCTTCGCCATCCGACGGAGGCCTTCGTAGGCCGCGATCTCATAGTTCTCCGTACGGGCGGCTGCACCCAGGTCGATGTGATCGATGAGCGAGCTCGACGACTTCTCGATCAGCTCGTCGTGCTCCTTCTTGAGGCCTTCGAATCCCACGCACGGCTCGGCGTGCGGCTCCTCACCGACGATCTCAAAGACCTTCTCGACGTTCGAGACATGCTTGCGGGTCTGCGCAAGGTGGTTCTCGAGTCCCGACTTGAACTCCTCGTCTGTGACTTCGTCGATGAGCTTCGGCAGCACCTCTTCGGCCAGCTTGCGCTCGACGTACAGGATGTCGCCGAGTTCGTGCAGGAAGAGGTCCTTCGGGTTGCTGATCTCGGTCATGCCTAACTTCCTTTCTTTCGTTGACGAATCGAGACGTACCCTTGATGGAGTAGCTCCAACCCTGCTCCGTGGGCAAGTCGCTAGGCGGCTACTCGAGCCACGTCCCTCAGGCGCCGAGACGGTGGCTCGCGCGCTAACTCAGCTAAGGCTTAACCAGCTTGCGGGACATCCGCGAAGGTCGCGGCGAGTTCTGCGGAGCGCGAGCGAAGCGGGAACAAGCGCCTTACGATCGCGTCTGATATCCGGACGCTGCCGGTCATCGAAGTCGTCGCCCACTCGGCGAGTTCTCTCGCGGACAGCGTCCGGTACAGCCGTGCCATTCCACAGCGTTGCAGCCGTGAAACGCCAGTGGCCACGTGCCAGACGAGGCCCTGTCCTACTTCTCGTCGATGTTGCCGCGCCAGGCGCTAGTCTCGTGTGCGCGACCCTCGATGAACTCCTTGAACGACTCGAGATCGCCCTTGACGCGGTGACTATCCAAGCCGAGTGCGCTGCCGACCGTCTCCTTCGTGCCCTCGGGGTCGTACTCCATCTGCACCATCGCGCCGTAAGCGTTTTACCTCGCCGTGCTCAGGGAACCATCCGCACTAATCGAGAGAAAGGGCGGCAATGGGGATCATCGCGTTCATCATTCTCGGACTCCTCGCTGGCGCGATCGCCAAAGCGCTCATGCCCGGCGACGATCCGGGCGGGTGGATCATTACCGCGGTCATCGGCGTGGTGGGGGCGATTCTTGGCGGGTTCTTGGCTGGGGCGCTCTTCGGCGCAGATCCGATGGATGAGTTCTTTGACATCTCGACCTGGCTAACGGCAATTGTGGGCTCGATCATCCTGCTCGCGCTCTACCGCCTCGTCATGAATCGCCGGGGCGGGCACGAAGCTCTCCGAACCTAAGACCAAAAACACGCGTCGATTCAGAAGCCTCGCCAATGAGCGGGGCTTCTGGTCGGAAGGGAGACCGCAATGGCAGCACCGGCAGACATGGAACCGAGCAACGCTACTGACGACTCGACGGCGGAAGCCGACCAGGTTTCGCGCCTCAAGCGCTACGACAAGCGGGTCGAGGAGTGGCTCGCGTCGCTCAAGGATGAGGCTGAACAGCGCTCCCCGGAGGTGCTTGGCGCGCTTGCCGCAAAGGCAAAGGATGTTGCTGAATTCCTCGACAAAATGGCAGAGCGAGCAAGGTCGAAGCAGGAGGCTGACGATTCGAGGAGCTCGTTGCCGGCGCAAGAGACATCGGACGCCGGCGAATCGGCTACGTCAGTTGACCGAGACCCCGGATCGAGCATTACCTAACATGGATGATCCGAGCACAACTGGCCCCGGACCGGGTGTTCCTACTCCGGTACCCGAGCCACCCGGTCCGGATCTGATTCCGGAGCCAGAGCCCGGTCCGGAGCCACAGCCTCCGGACGTGCAGCCATCACCGGATCCGCAGATACCACCGGATCCCCGACCGCCGGAACTTCCGCCTCAAGATCCGCACCCTCCAGCGAACTCATAGTGACGACGCGATCGTGACGCTCGTGATCGCCAGGGTGTGCCAGTGGATCTGACCGAGTATCGGCCTAGCCCCGAGCCTTCGGCTGACGGCCGCTCAAGGGACGATCCCGTGCGGGTCACGCTTTCGACGAAGTCAATGCTCGTCTGGGTGGCGATCACCGCGGCCGCGGTCCTCGGGCTGATGTTCGTGTACCTCGCGCTGGACGCAATCACGTGGGTGCTCGTCGCCGCCTTCTTCGCCATGGCGCTCAACCCCGCCGTGGAAGCCCTTGTTCGACGAGGGCTCGGCCGTGCCCGAGCAGCCGCGATCGTCTTCGTGATCGCGTTCGCCGCGCTCGGACTCCTCGGATTCCTTGTCATCCCTCCGCTCGTGACCGCGACCACAGAGTTCGTCGAGGCCCTCCCTGGTTACCTGCAAGATCTCGACGCCGGGCGCGGCCCGCTCGCGTTCCTCGAGCGTCGCTTCCATCTCGGCGAACAACTCGTCGACATCTACGAGCGCGGCGGCATCGCTGGTCTGTTCGGCCTCGAACGCCCCGGAGCGTCGACCGCGCGAGCCGCTGCCGACACCGCTCTGGCCCTCATCGCCGTTCCGTTTCTCACGTTCTTCATGCTCCTGGACGGCAGGCGCTGGGTGGACGGAGTGCTGGATGTCATGCCGCCAAGCGCGCGTCCACGCTGGGAGCGTGTCTTTGACGGAATCAACCGTACGGTGGGTGGGTACGTCACGGGCAACCTTCTGATCAGCCTCGTGGCGGGAGTTGTCGCGCTCGTGACACTGATGGCTGCAGGAGTTCCCTACGCACTCCCGCTCGCGGTGATCGTCGCGATTCTCGACCTCGTTCCGCTCGTCGGCGCGACCGTCGCGCTCGCCGTTTGCGGAGTCGCCGCGCTCTCGGAGGGTGTCGTGCAGTGCGTGATTGTGGTAGTCGCCTTGCTCGTTTACCAGCAGATCGAGAACCACGTGCTCCTGCCGGTCGTCTATGGACGGACCGTCGACCTCTCGCCACTCGCCGTGCTCGTCGCACTTCTCATCGGGGCGGAGATCGCAGGCATCCTCGGGGCGTTGGCTGCGATCCCGGTCGCCGGGTCGATATCGGTCGTTGCGCGTGAGCTCGTTCGCTGGCGTCGTGAGGCATCGCTCCAGCTTTCACCCGCTGTTCAGGCGGGCCTCGACGCCGATCCGGTCGAGTAAAGACGTCGAATTCGGGAAAATCGGCTCGCTACGGTCGATCGGAGTTTGCTGGTCGTCCCCGCTCGCATAGTGAGATGAGACGCCACCCGGCCGGCCACACGCGGGTCGGACCAGTTGCCGGGGCAGCTTGGCGAGCGCCTCGGCGTGACGCTAGAGCAGGTCATGACCCGCCCTCGCTTAGCCGCCCGGCTAATGAAGGGCTTCCAGCGAGAGGCAGCACGGACTGCTCGAGTCTTCCGTCGGTCACACAGAGGGGTCGGCCTCGGCAGCTTTGAGAAGGTCGAGTGCCTTGGCTCGGGAGCTGACGCCAAGGCGGCGGCGGGCGTTTCTCACGTGTGTACGGACTGTGTGCGGGGAGAGAACGAGTAGTTCAGCGACTTGATCTGTTCGGAGTCCTTCGCCGTAGAGGCGGAGAATCGCGAGCTCGCGTGGGCGGAGGTCGGCGCTCCGGGCTTGCGCGGCCTCGCCTACGTCCGCGTTCACTCGGGCCACCTCGAGAGAACGGCTTCGAAGGAACTGCGGGCTCCGCTCGATGTCCTCCAGGGCGTGGCCGAGCTGCACTGATGCGGCGTTGAGCAGTGTGAGGTCGTCCTCGGGCGGACGCCGCTTGCTGCGCGCACCGATCGTCAGAATCCCGATCCGCTTGCCGCCGGCTTCGAGCCACCGCACCTCGACCCAGTGGAGGCCGAGCGATCCGAGGGCTGTCGGCGGCCCGCTCTCGATCATCGTCTCGCGCCGGCGTAGGGCGATCGGGTCCAGGGCGAGGCGTCGAGTCTCGGCGGGGCGAAGGCCGCTAGCCGCGACGAGGTGGAGCTGGGCGTCTGCGCCGAGCAGTCGGATCGTGGCTACGTCGGCCTGTAGGGCCGGGACAAGGGCATCGGCAACCTGCTGGAGAGAGGAGACGAGGTTGTGGCCGGGAGCGGCGGCGATCTCTTGCAGCAGGGCCACGCGCCGCCGTTCGCGCTCCGCCAGGAGATGCCGGGCGCGAACCTGGTCGGTGGTGTCGACCGCAAGCGTGACGACGACAGGGCCCCAGCGGTCGGTGTCGATGCGACGGAGGGTTGCGCTCCACCAGTTCGGCTCCTGATTTGGGGAGTCGCGACGGAACTCGCGTAGGTGACGCGGCCTTCCGGTCGCGGCTACGTCTGCGACGAGTGCCGCCAGTTCATCTGCTTGGCCGTGCGCCTGGCGTTCGTCGTTGTGCGATTGGATCAGCTGATCGAGCGGCAAGTCATGATCGGCGAAACCCGGAAGTGGGGGGTTGGCGTGGAGGATCTCGAGCGTGTCGGCGTCGTTGACGAGCAAGCCGACCGGCAAGTGGGCGTGGAGTTCCTCCAGCAGGCGCAGGTCGGTGACGTCAACGAGCGCGCTCGTCCGCCTACCTGTCACGCGGTTCGTGCTAGTCGAATCCTTGTGCGGGGATGACCGGGTCACCGAGCACGATCCCTTCGGGAGTGATTCTGAACTCGCGGGTTTCCGGTTCGTGTCGGCTCGCGCGCGTCTTCAAGACGGTGAGGGCGCGCCGAACGGTTGCTTGGTCGCGGGTGTATTGGAGGAGCACGACGTTGTCGGAGAGGTGTGAGACGCCGAACTCGGAGAGTCGCCTCACGTGGAAGAGGTCTGGTAGCTCCGAGGTCATGAACACGCTGACTCCCTGGCGGGAGAAGCGCTGGACGAGCGAGTACATGTATTCGCGGAACCGGATCTCGTCCGGCGAGGCGAGCTTGAGATCGGTGAGGCTATCGATGAGGACACGGCGTGCTCCGGCGCGCTCCACCGTCTCGAGGAGGTCATAGACCCACTCGTCGATGTACATGTCGACAGGCGAGCGATACATCAGCTCGACGCCCTCCTCGTCAACCGACCACCCGAACCCCTCGACGATCCGCGCGAGCTGGGTCGGGTGTTCCTGGAGCGTCGCCAGCACACCGGGTTCGCCCTGACGGACGCCGTTGAAGATGAAGTGCAGGCCCATCAGGGTCTTGCCGCAGCCCGAGGGGCCGGCGCAGAGCGTGGAGGCGCCGGGCCAGTAACCGTCGGCGAGCATGTCGTCGAGGGCGGCGATCCCGGATGAGTGCCTGGCTCCGTCGAGCGGGTAGCTGGTCATGTCGATCTGGTCGGCCAGCCGCGGGAAGACGTCGATCCCGTTGGCCGAGAGGCGGTAGGCGTGCTGGCCGGGAGCGAATTCGCTTCCCCGTAGCTTGAGGACGCGGAGGGAACGCGTCTCGCGCTCGGACGCTCGCGTCGTGGAGAGGCTGATGATGGCGTCGGCGACCGCGAATTCGGGTGCCACGGCGATCTCCTCTTCGCCGTACTCGCCGATCCAAAACGACGAGGCCGGGAAGGCGGATAGGTGGCCGGCGAAATCGTGGAGGAAGCGGCGAAACTCGGCGGCCTCCGCGTAGGCAGAGAGTGCCTTGAAGCTGTCGATCACGATGATTCCCGGGCGGCGCTCCTTGATCAGCGCGGTCACCTGCTCGAGGACGCCGGCGAGGCCGCGCTCGTTGAGAGCCGGGCCGAGGTCCTCGTAGAAGACCGAGTTGCCGACCGCTCCAGGGTCGAAGAAACGGAGGCTCTGGCCGTAGCGGAGGATCTTGTCGAATGGCTCCGACACCGTGGCGAGGTACAAGGCGGGCCGCTCGATCGTCGCGTTCGCGAACAGGTATTGCTGGGCGAGGATCGTCTTGCCGGTTCCCGGAAGCCCGATGAGCATGTTGATTGCGTCCACCGGGAGGCCGCCCCCGAGCACGCCGTCGAGGCGGGAATGGCCGCTCAGGAGACGCTCGCTCATAGCGATGTCGCGCCTTGCAGGAAAGCGCTCTTCCCGAGCAAGTCCTTGACGGTCGAGACGAACTGCAGCGGATCGAGCGGCTTCCGCAGAAAGGCGTCGGCGCCCGCTGCGAGCGCCTGGTCGCGCGCGTCGAGCGTGGAGATCACCAGGCACGCAGGCACTCCGGCTTCCTTCAGACGCTGGCACAGATCGGCGCCCGTACCGCCGGAGATGAGCAGCTCGATCACCGCGAGCTGGGGTAGGCGTTGCTCGAGCTTGAGCGCTGCGTCATCGGCATCGAGGGCGAGAGCCACCTCGTAGCCCTCGGTCTGGAGGAAGAACTCGGCGAACTCCGCCGCGTACGGATCACGCTCTGCGAGCAGGATCAGAAGGCGAGGCGCCTGCTCGCTCGCATCCGTTGAACGGACGCCGCTGCGGCGCGCGAGCTGCTCGCCGAGCAGGCGATGGGCCTCGGCCGGCTGTAGCCCTCGATCGAGTCCCTCCTTGACGAAGCGGAGCTGCTCGACCTGTCCGCGTGTGTAGAGCCGATGGCCGCCGTTGCTGCGCTCGGGCTTCACGAGCCCATAGCGCTCTTCCCAGTTTCGGATCGTCGCGGCCGGGATGTCGAGCATGCGCTCAACGGCGCCAATGCTGTAGATCGCGAGCTCGCCGTGCTCCATGACGACTATCTTACTTCATCAGCACTTCCAATGCCATGGAGTTTATTCTATCACAAGTTCCCAAATACCTCATCAAATACCCTCATGATGCTGGCTCATAGTTCATCAGAACTGCGCTAAGGTGGCAGCGTGATGAGACATGAACAGATCAACACCGCTCCGCCCGAAGCAGCTGCGGGCTGGGGGCCAACTGAGGCCCTCGAGAGCGAATTGCCGCAAGCCCGAACCGTGCAAGCCGACTTTTCGCTGGCCCTCGAGCGGTATGGGAGCGAATCAGCGGTTCTCGTCCTCGCTGGCGAGCTCGACCTTTTTCGCGCCCCGGCGATCGAAGACGCGTTGGCAGAAGTGCGCCACCTGACCGTCGACCTTCGCTTGGTCACTTTCATCGACGTGACCACGCTCGTCCTGCTCCTCGGCGCGAGCCGACGCCAGCAGGCGCACGGGGGCGAGCTACTCGTCCTCGTCGGGCCGCAGACGCCGATGACTGCGTTCGAGGCAACCGGCTTCGATCGTCTCCTCGCAATCAGGCGAGTGGACGACGAACCAAGAAACAGCGTTCCATGCACGACAAGTAGCGAGAGGACTGGGTCTGAGTCCTCCGCCTCATACGACCCTCAATAGGAGGAACAACAATGGCAACAATGGAAACAACTGAGCGGGCGCGCACGACGACTCCCGTCTACGTCGGCGATCGCACGACCGACGAGACGAAGCATTCGCTGAAGACCACCGAGTTCTGGGCGATGGCCGGCCTCATCGTGGCCATCCTGACTGCCTCGGCCATCTCTGACTCACTCGACGATGTCCGCGCCTGGACACTCGTCGCCGCGGTCGGGATCGGCTACATGATCAGCCGCGGCCTCGCCAAGTCTGGCACCAAGTACGCCGGCGGCGAAGACCCGCTCAACAACCGCTAGACGCACGACAGTCAACGCTGCGCTCGGGGCACCCGCCCGAGCGCAGGCCTTCTTTGCCACTGCCACGCCGGCGGCGAGTTGCCGCACGACGAAGCACGGTGGGTGGAAAGCGATGTCCACACCTCATACGAAAAGGAGCAGGCACATGGCGATTGAAACGAGTGGCAGTCACCCGAGTGGGGCTGCAGTAGTGAAGGACAAGGGCGAGGAGCTCGTCTCCGCGGCCCAGGAGCAGTTCACGGCCAAGGCTCATGAGCTGGGCGGAGAGGCTAACTTCCGAGACCGGCCATCCGTGCAGGACCGCTGCCACGATGATCGGAGGGGCGGATCGCCATCTGAGTGACGCTGAAGTCTTGCGGGGCGCCCGCGCTAGTCAGGGCGCCCCGCTGGGGCCTCTAGATCAGGACGTGCGGGTGCCTTGCCCCGCCTCGTCCTTGTCGTCGTCGCCGTCCAACACGTCGCCGGCCTTGTCCTTCAATTCGCCGGCCTTCTCCTTCGCGCCCTCGAAGACGTCGCCGGCCTTCTCCTTCGTGTCGCCCCATGTCTCCTGCGCCTGTCCTTCGGCCTGCTTTGCCTTTCCCTCGACCTGATCCTCGTTCACGTGTGCTCCCTTGATTGAAGTGGAACCAGCGTTCCCCGAGGGGGATTCGCGAAACCTACGGAGTTAGGGTCGCGGCCTGGCCGGGCGATACCTACTTCTTCGCGGCCACCTTCTTCTTTGTGGCCGCCTTCGCTCGAGCGGGAGTTCGCCGACGAGTCTTCGCAAGAGGCGCCTTGCCATTCGCGACCTCACCCGTGGCGGCTTTCGGCAGACCCGCCTTGGCACGAAGCTTGGCCGCGATCTCGGCGATTTCTTCCGGCGCGTAGTCGGGAGCGAAGACTGCGGGCTGTGCAGGTAGGTCAAAAGCGGGCACACCCTCGGGGGCTTTGTCGATGACAACGAAATCCTCGCCGGTCTCGGGATGCGGACCGTTGAAGACGGCACCAAGCTCGAGGTAGTCGGACGGCGAGAAGCGATACAGCCGCAGGTGCTCGCCACGCTCGATGTGCGGCTTGCAATCCGGGATCTTCTCCGTCGGGATTCGTGGCGACGGGAAGAGCTTCATGAGATCAGCTCCCGTCAGGCACTCGAGTGCCCGTGCGTACGCGACCTGGTGGACGCCTCCGCGAACGAGCAGGTAGCCGGTGAGCGCTCTCGCGGCAGGATCCCTCCGCGTCCTTGCTGTAGACGATTGCGTGAACTCCGGTGATCATGACCCGCCCCCTTCAGTCTCATCTCGAATCAGCTTCGTCACTCTAAGAACGATTGACTGATCGCGAATTCGACCTCACGCAGACTCTGAGAGGGGAGGCCTCCAGTGACGACCGCACCAACCGCGATACTTGAAAGCATGAAACTCGTTGAAAACAACGGAGAAACAACGCAACTCGGCGGCGTCACCAGACGTGGCTTCATGCCCGGCCACAGCGGCAACCCAAAAGGCCGACCCAAAGGCATCGCATCCACAGTCCGGAAAGCCTGCGGCGGCGACCCCGAAACACTCATACAAACACTGCTCGCGATCGCACGAGGGGAGAGCACGAACGGCAAGCCTGCCCGCGCGGCCGACCAGATTCGCGCCGCTGAGCTCGTACTCGCATATGGCTGGGGTAAGCCCGCCGCCTTCGTGCCGATCGATAGCGCGGATCCGCTCGAACTGGACAAGGTGACCGCAGAGATCAGAGCCATCAGTGAGGAGCTTCGGGCCAGGGACGCGAAGGTTTAGCCAGCGAAGCCAGACCGCGGATCCGCCGCAGTGGCAAGGTTCGGCGCGTGCGCGTGTACGTGATCGTCGATGCCCGCTCGAGTCCCGACAACCCGCTCGGCGACGCCGTCGAGACGTTCATCCGTCGCGAGGACGCGGAGCGGTTCGTGGAGGAGGTTCGCGGCGACGATCCGGAGTTCGCGGCGGACTTGCGGATCGAGGAGCGCGAGCTTGAGGCGGGCGAGATTAGAGTCCGCCCGTAATGAGCGAGTTCCACCATGGTCATGAGCCACGGGCCGAGGAGATCGCCCTCCATCAGAAGTATCTGACGCTCGAGGGGCAGATCGACGCGGCCAGACTCGAAGGAGATGAGGGCGAGGTCCGCCGCCTCACCCCGCTCGTCAAGCGAGCCAAGACGCGCTGGATCAAGGCCAATCGGCGAGTCACCCGCGGGACCTAGGGCGGTTCACTTCGAAGGAGCGCGAGCTCGAGCGTGTCATGCCTTCCGCTTCCGCTTCGGTGAACGCGGCCTCGTCTTCGAGGTGACAGTCCTTGTCTTCGAGGTGTGTGCCCTTCCACCCGATTTCAGTTGGTTCGGTGCCGGCGTGGCCCCTCTCGCCGCCTCTGCCCTAGATGCAGCAATCCGCTTGAGCTCCTCTTGCAGATCAGCGACGCGGGCTTCGACGTCGGCCTTCTCTGTGCGGCCTTCTTCGTTCCTCGCGACGACGGCGTCGAATGCGTCTCGCATACGACGAAGATCTCGCTTGGCCTGTGCACGTGCATCCTCGCCCTTCAGCTTCCCCGGCATGTCCACTTCATCCCCGAAGAGAAGTTGCCGAAGGCGACGCGCTGCGAGGTGGAACTCGTCCCAGTCACTGGTGTACGGCACCGCAGACCCCTCGCGGTATTCGTAGCAGCCGCTCCGCAAGTGCCGCCGCAGCAGCTAGTCGCGCTCGAGTCGACTGAGGTCGCTCGAGCCGACCGAGGTCGCGACGCAATGGACTCAGACGCAATGGACTCATTTGTGTCATTGGCGAACCCGAAGTCCGCGCCTACCGTGACCCATGCGAGCCCGGTGCCAAGCCGCATTCGGGGCGGCAACGGCGCACCCCTGGACAGGCCGGGAGCCTGACGGGCCCGCGTCACTGCGCGAGAGACTCAACCCCCATCCCCATCCCCCGAGTCTCTCGCGCACCTTCTTAGGCGGAAACGTGGGAACATACGTTCGGTGACGGCTCAACCGAACGCCCACGTCCGCTTCCGCCGAGCGGTCGAACGCCGCGCACTGTGGATGGCGGTCAAGAACAAGTCGCACGCCGTCACAGCGGAGATCGAGGTTCCCGACGGCGGTGCGCAGGGCGTCGTCATCGCCCAGGGCGGGAGCATCGGCGGTTGGAGCCTGTACCTGAGGGAGGGAAAGCCGCGGTACTGCTACAACCTCCTCGGAGTCCAGCGCTTCTACGTCGACAGCGACACGGAAGTGCCGCCGGGCACCCACCAGGTTCGGATGGAGTTCGACTACGCCGGCCCCGAGCTCGGCAAGGGCGGTCATGTGACGCTCTACCTCGATGGTGTCGAGGTCGGTCAGGGAGACGTCGCGGCGACCGCCGCCATGATCTTCTCCGCCGACGACACCTGCGACGTGGGGCGGGAAAACGGCGCTCTGGTGGCCGAGGACTATCCGACCCCGAACACGTTCACGGGAGAAGTGAACTGGGTCGAGATCGACGTGGGCAAGGCCGCGGCCGACTCCGACCACCAGATCGACCCGGACGAGCTCCTCCGGGTCGCGATGGCGCGGCAGTAGGGATGAGGGAAGACCAACAGGCCCACGCCCAGGTGTGGACATCGACTTCGAGCGCGCCGTCGACGCCTAGGTTCTCACCGATCGGGCCCGATCCCGCGCACGTCAGGTAGCTCGCGAGCTCCGGATAGTTGCCGCGAACCTCCTCGATGAAACGCTCGCGTCCTCGCGGCGGATGAACGTCTCGACGGGGTCGCCGAGCGGGTTGTCGGGGCTCGAGCTGGGTGTCGACGATCGCGTAGACGCGCATCACCGATGACGAGGCCTCACTCGATCGTCGTGATGTAGGCACCGACCAACTGCGCGGTCTGCTGGTCGACAGCACCATCGCGGCGGTCGGCGTGCCCGTCCTGGAAATGCGCAAACGCCGCGGTCGAAGCGATGGGGTTCACCTCGTCATCGTCGTGGTCATGGAACGAGACATGGACGAACGAGTCGTCCGCGAGTCGGAGGACGAGGTCGCTCACGTTGTCAGGGGTGGCAGCGGCCAACTCTTCAAAGACGCCTTCGACTCGGCGCTGGTTTTCGTCGGCAGCATCGGCCGAGCGCATCCTGTAGCGGGTTACGAGCCTCTTCTCCACCGACTGCTCCTTTCACCATTGCCCGGCTCAGCACGGGACCTGGAGACAGGCTAGCCGGGCAGCGGCGCCCGAAGCGGATTGAGTAGGGCTCCAGCGGACGTCGACAATCGCGCAAGACGAGCACTACACGGGGATCGTCACTTCAACTGGTCTTCCTTGCGCAGCGCTTCAGCGATGGCCCTGATCTCTGCGGTTACTTCGTCGTCGAGGAGATCCGCGCCGTCGATGCTCGCGAGCTCGGGCGCCTTCCCCCAGCCGCGATCCAGCAGCTCCCGCATGGCGGTACGTTCCTTGCCCTCACGGGCGGCCGAGCGTGGCAGGCTGGCGAGCTACCGCGGGGCGAGGAAGTCGAGCACGCGCTGCGTGAGTAGCGCAGCCGCCTCGTCGTCGTGTTCGGCGAAGTAGTGGTCGTTGCCGAGATAGACGAACAGCTCCGCACCGGGCACAGTCGCGGCGAGCCCCTGCGTGATCTCGAAGTCCTCGTCGCCGTCGAGGATGTGCAGCTGTAGCCGCATACCTTCAGGCCATGTCGCCGGCCAGTTGTCGCCCCACTGGCCGAGCGGCAGGGCGGAGTAGCAGAGCACGGCGCCGTCTGCGCCCGGCCGCGTCTGAGCAAGCGACTGCGCCGGTAGCACACCTAGGGAGAAGCCGATGTACACGACTTCACTCGGCAGCGACTCGACGGCTGCACGCGCACGCTCGACGATCGCCATTGGGCCGCCCAGCTCCTCGGAGTGCGCCATACCGTCTTCGATCGTCGCGAACGTCCTCCCCTCGTAGAGATCAGGCGTGTGCACGGTGTGGCCGGCGTCGCGCAGCACGTCGGCGAACCGGCGGACCGGATCGGTAAGCCCGAGCGCGTGGTGAAAGACGACAACCCCAGCCATTGCCTCAGAAGCATAAATCGGCTGACGGGCTTCCATAGACTCGGACTCGGAGCACCAGCAGCAGTCTCCTGAAAGCTCTCGCGTTTTACCGCCGAGCCATCTACTCGCAGCCCCAGCCGTCGCCGTCACCGTCGAAGCGATGGATGTCGACGCCGACGACCCGCACGGGACCGTCGATATCGGCGCAGTCGAGGTCGTAGGCGACCGTCGGGACGCAGCCGGAGTAGTTCGGATCACACTTTCCGGTCGCTGGCGACATTGTCGAGCGTGGACCGCTCCGACCGGTGTCCACCGCACGGTAGGGGTCGAGCCGCGTGCCCGGGCAAGCCTTCCAAAGGCCTCGCTTCGCTGCCCGCGCCTGCTGTGTCTCCGTCAGCAGGCGGTTGGCGTACTTCCCCTTGTCGCCTCCATAGAAGTAGGGAGACGCAGCGCCCCGCTTGACGAGCACGAGGTTCACGTTCAGCGAGCCGCGATGGACGTAGCGAAGGAGACGCCCGTAGCGATCGACTCGATCGAGCCGCGCGTCGGCCTCGAGCATGACGCGGCTGCCGATCGGCACGAGACCGAGGAGCGCAGTCCGGGCGGCCCGCGAGTAGCACTCGCCCGAGCCGAGCTCCGGCGTGTCGATCTGGAGCAGGCGCACACGCTGACCGCTCGTGAGCGTCAGTGTGTCGCCGTCGTAGACCGAGGCGACGACGCCGGACTGTGCGATCGGCGCGGCGGGGGCTGCCTCGGCAGCACCGGGACCGACTTCGAACGCCGAAAAAGCGGCCGCAACTACTGCGGCCGCCAAGAGCCCGAGCCTCTGCAACTGACTTCTCCCCTAACCGAAGTTCAAACCGAGAAAGAGCCTATGGTGCGTCGCTCGGATCGGGACCGGACGAAGGTCGGGTTGCTTCCCGCCTGCAGGTCCTGACACAGGAGAACCCCGAGCATGCGGTGACCACTCCCAGCATCCGTCGTCTCTGGGTCACCGCAGTCATCTCACCACCCGTATGTCGTGCAAGTCGGCGCGGAGTAGGATCGGCCCCGAAGGGGGTGGTCATGACGACGATCTGGGGCCTCTCCAAGCGAGACGCGAACTACAGGCCCGCGCCAACGCCTGACGTGCGCTGCGATACGTGCAAGTACATGTTCCCGCCGCTCGCGCTCGGCGGGTGCCGATTGGTTCGCGGCGTGATCAAGGGCTCAGCGAGCTGCAAAGAGTTCGTGCCGCGGCGTCCAGCGCGGACCGAACCAGAACGGAGCCAATGACTCTCGCTCGTCAGAAGCTCAAGGAGCAGATCCACGCCCTCTATCGCTCCGAGCACGACGAGATGGGAGAGCGCGGAACCCTCGAGCGCCTGGAGCGCGGGCGCGAATGGGATCTCGCGCCGACGCTCGCTTCCGGAGGCGTCGTCGTCTTTCCGCACGCCGGTGTGCTGGACTGCGGTCATCAGGTAGCGGCCGCAGTCCACGGGTGCCTCGACAGCGGCGCCGACCGCGTGATCGTGATCAGCGTCCTGCACGCGTTCACCGACGAGATGGAGGAGGCTCGGAGACGCGTCTCGGCCGGCGAGGATCCCTCCCCGTGGCCGTTCTGGGGGATCCAGGGGCCCGGAATCGAGGGGCGTGACGAATGGCGCGAGGACCACGCGTTGATCAGCTTCCGGCACTTCTGGGCGGCCGAGACGAAGCGACGCGGGATTCGCGGCCCGGAAGTCGTCGAGCGGTATCCGTACCTCGCCGGTGGACACCCCGAGCGGCTCCCGGGGATCGACGAGCTCGCCGCGCTCGCCGAGGACGCGGCGATCGTCTCCACTGCCGACCCGTTCCACCATGGAATCGGTTACGGCGATCCACCGGAACGCGCGCTGGCTCCCGACGAAGGCGGGCTCGAGCTCGCCCGAGCGACGATCGAGGAGGGCATCGCGTTGCTCGGTCGCGGCGACTACTCCGGCTACGACGCGCACTGCCTCGAGGCGAAGAGCGACGCGCGCGACGCGGGGGTCGTCTTTCGTCACCTCCGCGGGGAGCTCGACGGCTCGATCCTCGACATGGCGTACACCGACGCCGCGGAGCTGTACGAAGCGCCGGCTCCGACGTGGGTCGCCGCTCCGCTCGTCGAGTGGCGGTCGGCGAGCTAGCCGTTGCGGACGCGGAGCTGGACGTAGCGTGGTGACGATCTCGCAGAGCCGAGCTTGACCGACCGGCCCGTCGGTGCCATGGTCGCGCTCTAGTTCATTTGGGCGGGAGGTGTAGTGGCACAGGGTCTATCCAGCACGGCTAGTCACACGTTCGCCTTCGACAACCCGGAGGCGTACATGCCGCGCGATCGGCGGCGTGCGCTCGCTGAAGGGCGAGAGCTGCCGGACCGTGTTCAGGGCGCGGCGATCTTCGCCGACATCTCGGGCTTCACGCCGATGACGGAGGCGCTCGTGGCCGAGCTCGGGGCGCAGCGCGGCCCCGAGGAGCTGACCGCGAACCTGAACCGCATCTTCCACGCGATCATCGAGGAGCTCGACGCGTTCGACGGCGACGTCATCTACTTCAGCGGTGACGCGATCACGTGCTGGATCGACGGTGACGACGGGATGCGGGCGGTCGCCTGCGGGCTCGCGATGCAGGAAGTACTCGCGCGCGTCGGCGAGGTGCGGACGCCGGCCGGGCAGGTGCTGCGGCTGGCGATGAAGGTCGCCGTCGCCGTCGGCCCAGCGCGCCGCTTCGTCGTCGGCGATCCGCAGATCCAGCTCATCGACGTGCTCGCGGGTCGGATAATCGACCAGCTCGCTGCGGCCGAGCACCTCACCGAGAAGGGCGAGGTCGTGCTCGAGCAGTCCGCGCTCGAGTCGCTCGAGGGTCGCGTCGAGATCGCGGAGGCGCGCGTGGACGAGGAGAGCGGACGGAGGGCCGGCGTCCTCCAGGCGCTCACGGGGCAGGTCCCCGAGGTGCCGGACGTGGTGGCCCACTCCGCCCTCGCGCTCGACCTCGTGCGCCCCTGGCTTCTGCCCGCGGTCTTCGAGCGCCTGAGCACGGGGCGCGGGGAGTTCCTCGCGGAGCTGCGCCCCGCGACGCCGGTGTTCGTCCGCTTCACCGGGATCGACTACGACGAGGACGACGAGGCGATCGAGAAGCTCGACGAGTTCATCCGGCGCTCGCAGGCGGTGTTCGAGGAGAACGGCGGACACCTGCTCCAGCTCACGCTCGGCGACAAGGGGGCGTATCTCTACGGCGTCTTCGGCTCGCCCGAGGCGCACGAGGATGACGCCGCCCGCGCCTCGGCGGCCGCGCTCGGGCTGCTCGAGCTCGACGGCGCCACGGCCGCACGTGAGATCCAGGTCGGCATCGCGAACGGCCGCCTGCGCAGCGGCACCTACGGGCACGCGACGCGGCGCACCTTCGTCTGCCTCGGCGACGCCGTGAACCTCGCCGCGCGCCTGATGTCCCATGCGTGGCCTGGGCAGGTGGTCACGACCGACGTCATCCGGAGCGAGGCGGGCGAGGCGTTCACGTGGGAGGAGATGGACGCGCTCACGGTCAAGGGCAAGGAGGAGCCGGTCCCCGCGTTCGCGCTCACGGGCAGGTCGCAAGCTGCGAGCGCGCGCCATGTTCGCTACGAGCTCCCGATGGTCGGGCGGCGAGAGGAGCTCGCCGCGCTGAACACCGCCCTCGAGCGCGCGGAGCAGGGCCAGGGATCCGTGGTCGGGATCGCGGCCGACGCGGGTGTCGGCAAGTCGCGCCTCGTGGCCGAGTTCGTCAGGGGCGCCCGGGACCATGGCGAAGTCGTCGCGTTCGGCGAGACCGAGTCCTTCGGCACGCGGACCAGCTACGGCATCTGGCAGGAGATCTGGCGGGCGCTCCTCCGGATCGACGACGATCGTCCGGAGGCGGAGCAGCGAGCGACGCTCGAGCGCGAGCTGGCTGCCGTCGACCCCGCACTCGTTCCCCGGGCGCCGCTGTTGGAGCCGGTTCTCGGGCTCACGATTCCCGACAACGAGCTGACGCGCTCGCTCGATGCGGAGGTGCGCAAGTCCTCGCTCGAGGCGCTACTCGCCGACTGCCTGCGCGCGCGTGCGGCCGAGGAGCCGCTCGTCCTCGTCCTCGAGGACTGCCACTGGATCGACCCGCTCTCACGCGACCTCCTCCGCGTCCTCGCCCGCGCAGCCGCGTCTCTCCGCGTGGTCTTCGTGCTCGCCTACCGGCCTGCCGAAGACCCCGGCGGTGGGCTCGGTCTCGAGGACCTTCCCTACTTCTCCGAGCTCGTGCTCGCGCCGCTCGGCCCCGAGGAGGCCGAGGAGCTGATCCGCGCGAAGCTGACGCAGGAGAGCGAGAAGAAGACGGCCGCGCTCCCCGCGCTCGTCGAGCTCGTCACTGCGCGCGCGGAGGGGAACGCGTTCTACCTCGAGGAGCTCCTCAACTACATGGGCGGCCAGGGGATCGACGTGGAGGACACCGGTGCGCTCGCGGCCGTCGAGCTTCCCGAGAGCCTCCACAGCCTCGTCCTCAGCCGTGTCGACACGCTGCCCGAGGCGCCCCGGCGCACGATCAAGGTCGCGAGCGTGGTGGGCCGCGCGTTCGACGTGGCGACCCTCGTCCGTGTCTACCCCGATCTCGGCTCGGAGAGCGAGGTCGGCGGGCAGCTGCGGAGGCTGAAGACGCTCGACCTCGTGACGCCCGACCGCGGAGACGACTCTTACCTCTTCAAGCACGCCGTCACGCAGGAGGTGACGTACGAGAGCATGCCGTTCAGCTTCCGGGCGATGCTCCACGAGCGCGTGGGGGCCGACCTCGAGGCGACGGCTCCCGATCAAGTCGATCTCAGCCTCGACCTCCTCGCGCACCACTACTGGCTCAGTGAGAACGCCGACAAGAAGCGGGAGTACCTCGTTCGCGCGGGCGAGGCGGCGAAGGCGAACTACGCGAACGAGGCGGCGATCGATTACCTCGAACGGGCAGTGCCCCTGCTCGAGACGGCCGATCGCTGGCGTGTGAAGCGGGAGGTCGGGGAGGTGCGCGAGGTGATCGGCGACTGGCCCGGAGCCGAGAGCACGTATCGCGAGACCCTCGAGCTTGCGGAGCAGGCGGAGGACCTCTCCGCGTGGACTCACACGTCGCTCGCCGAACTGGCCCGCAAGCGCGGGGAGTACGACGAGGCCCTGCGTTGGCTCGAGACAGCGCGGCGGAACTTCGAGACGCTGGACGACAAGATCGGCCTCGGGCGGGTGCTCCAGCTCTCGGGCACGGTCGCGGCGACGCGCGGCGACTTCGACACGGCGAGGGGCGAGCTCGAGGCGAGCCTCGCCATCCGGCGCGATCTCGGTGACGCCGCGGGCGCCGGCGCTCTGCTCTCTAACCTCGGCGTCATGGCGGAGTACGAGGCCGACTACGAGCGCTCGCGCGCGCTCCACGAGGAGGGCCTCGCGCTCCGGATCGAGGCGGGCGACAAGGGCGCGATCGCGATCTCGCAGATGAACCTGGGCAACGTGCTACTTCTGCTCGGGCGGAACGACGAGGCGCGTGCGTGTCAGGAGGAGAGCCTGCGCCTCCGGCGCGAGACGGGTGATCCGTGGATGATCGCCCTCGGCGAGCACAACCTCGGCATCCTCACGCGCGCGGAAGGCGATTACGACACGACGCGCGAGCTGTTCGACGGCGCCCTGAAGACCTTCCGCGACCACGGCGACAAGTGGGCGCTCGCCTTCATTCTCGAGGACGTCGCCGTGCTCGCGGTGCTCGTCGACGAGCCCGCGGTCGCGCTACGGCTCGGTGGTGCGGGCGCCGCGGTGCGGGAGGAGACGGGATCCCCACGCGGCGAGACGGACCAGCAGGAGCTCGACGCGCAGCTCGCGCCGGCACGCGAGGCGCTCGGCGAGCGGGCGGACGCGCTCTGGGAGGCGGGAAGGCTGGGCGGGCTGGACGAGGCGATTCGCACCGCGCTGCGGCTCTGCGAGCGAAGATAACCGCCCCCGCGGGCGTCTTGTATTCGTAGCGAATGACGCATAGGGTGCACTCCGGTCGACAAGGGGAGAGTGGTGCAGCGTCTGGAGGATCGGCTGCGGCCGCAGGGTAGACACGGTGCGCGGTTGGGAATAAAGTCGCGTCGGCGCAGGCGGCAACTCACCGGCGTGAGGGACTGAATGGGGGCATAGGGATGACCTGGCGGGGACTCGCTGTTGTGGCGGTTGCACTCGGATGCGTCGTCGCACTGTCTGGATCGGCCGCGCATGCCGCGGGCCTGACGTTCACCGTGAGGAACCAGGACGACGCCACTATCGGCGTCTGCGATGTAGAGCACTGCAGCCTCCGCGAGGCAATCACCGCCGCGAACGCCGCACCGGGGCACGACACGATCGTGTTCAACATCCCCGGCGCCGGCGTCCACACGATCATCGCCTCGTCCGCGCCGCCGATCATCGACAGCCCGGTCACGATCGACGCCGCGACCGAACCGGGGTACGCGGGCTCGCCCCTGATCGAGTTTCGCGGCACCGGAGTGCCCGGAGCCAACGGCCTGTGGTTCAACCTCGGGACAGCGACGTCGACCGTCCGAGGCATGGCGCTCACGAGCTGGGAGGGGGCGGGCGTCCTCACGCAGGCCTCCACGACGGTGGTCCTCGTGAACAACTACCTCGGCATGAGCCCCGACGGCGTGACCGCGCGGCCCAACCAGACCGGGATCACGTTCCTCGGAGGGTCCAATCACATCGTCGACGGGAACCTGATCTCGGGCAACATGCAGGCGGGCCTGCGGATCCAGGACGTCACGGGCACCACCGTCCGGGGCAATCGGATCGGCACGAACGCGGCCGGGACCGCAGCCCGCGCGAACTCGGTCGGCATCGAGATCACCCCGACGTCAGTCGGCGCGTCGGGCATCGCCATCGGCGGTGTTGGCGCCGGCCAGGGGAACCTCGTCTCCGGCAACAGCACGGAAGGGATCCGCTTCTGGCCGAGCACCGGTCGTCCCGTCACCGGTACAACGATCAAGGGCAATCGGATCGGCACCGATGTGTCGGGCGGCTCGGCGCTCGCGAACGGGAATTTCGGCATCCAGATCCGCGGCTTCGGGAACGGCCCCACGACGGGAACACAGATCGGCGGCACGGCGGCGGGCGAGGGCAACACGATCGCGTTCAACGCGTCGCGCGGCGTCTTCATCGAGACGAACGGCCCGAGCCCCGAGAACGTCGGGAACGCCATCCGCGGGAACGCGATCCACTCGAATGGCAGTCTCGGGATCGATCTCGGTGTCGCTGGGGTGAATACGAACGACGCGCTCGATGCCGACGGCGGTGCGAACGGCCTCCAGAACTTCCCGGTTCTTCAGATCATGGTCAACGGGACGCTCGCCGGCGAGCTGGACTCGGCGCCGAATCAGAACTACTCGATCGATCTCTACTCGAGCCCGGCGTGCGACGGCGGCGGGAACGGCGAAGGGCAGGCGTTCGTCGAGTCGCTGAGCGTCACCACGAACGGCTCGGGGCACGCGAACTTCTCGACCGCCCCGACCCTCCCGTTCCCGGACGGCGTGGTCACGGCGACTGCGACCGACTTGGCGGGGAGTACGTCCGAATTCTCGGCGTGCTTCGACGTCGCGAGCGGACCGCAGCAGCCAGGCCCCACGTTCACGGTGAACACGACGGCCGACGCAGCCGCCGACTCGGGGTGCTCGCCGACCGACTGCACGCTGCGGGAGGCCATCGTCGCCGCGAACACCCAGGCGGGCGCAAACGCGATCGCGTTCGACTTCCCGGGCGTGGCGCACACGATCACGCCCGCCACCGCGCTGCCGCCGATCCTCGAGACCCTGACCATCGACGGCGAGACCGAGCCGGAGTTCCTCGACACGCCGGTCGTCGAGATCGACGGCACGGTCGTGTCCGGCGGCGCGAGCGGCCCGTACGACGGGCTCCGGGTCGAGGCGGACGACAGTGTCGTGCGCGGCCTCGTGATCAACCGCTTCTCCAACGGAGCAGGGATCGTCATCGAGAGCGCAGGCAACCTGGTCGAGGGCAGCTTCGTCGGGACGAACACCGCCGGGACCGGCGCCCTGCCGAACTTCAACGGGGTCCAGATCCTGGGCGCGGACAACACGGTCGGGGGGGCGACGGACGCCGCGCGGAACGTGATCTCGGGCAACGAGAGCGAGAACGTCGTCATCGACGCCGACGGCGCATTCGGGAACGACGTCGCCGGGAACTACGTCGGGCTGACCGCGACCGGGCTCGGCCCGCTGGGCGGCGACGGGATCTCGATCAGGGACGGGGCGTCGGACAACACCATCGGCGGGAACGATCCCGCGCTCGGGAACTTCATCGCCGGAAACGTCGGAACCGGCGTCGAGATCTTCGGCAGCGCCACCGCCGGGAACGTCGTCGAGTTCAACTTCATCGGGCTCGGCGCCACGGGCCTCGACGGCCCCGGCAACGAGGGCCCCGGCGTCGAGATCGTCGGTCCCGTCGCGGCGAACACGGTCCGTGACAACTGGATCTCGCTCAACGCCCACGGAGTCGTGCTCGGTGGGATCGACCTGGGTGCGTCGTCGCAGGTCGTCGAGCTCAACCGCATCGGCCTCAGCTTCACCGAGGAGCTCCTCGGGAACACCGGTCACGGGGTTCTGATCGACGGCTCAAGCGGCGCCAGCTCGAACAACGTCATCTCGGCGAACATCGTCGTCGACTCCGGTGACGCAGGAGTCCGAGTCGACGCGGCCAGTGGGACGGCCAACGGGAACAGGATCACGAACAACGGCATCCGGGACAACGGCGGGCTCGGCATCGATCTCGCGGACGAGGTCGATGTGGCAGGCGTCACGGAGAACGACCCAGGCGACACCGACGGCGGCGCGAATCGGTTCCAGAACTTCCCGGAGCTCACGTCGGTCACCGTGGACGCGGGTGAGACGACGTTCACCGGCACTCTGAACAGCACCGCCGCGCGGACGTTCAGGATCGAGTACTACAGAAGCGCAAGCGCGGAGTGCGACCCGAGCGACTTCGGCGAAGGACGCGACTCGATCGCGGGGACCAACGTCACGACGGACGCGGGCGGCGACGTCTCGTTCGAGCATGTATTCGCGTTCGAGCTCGAAGCGGGCGAGGTAGTGACCGCGATCGCGATCGACCTGACGACCGGGGACACGTCGGAGTTCTCGCACTGCACGGACGTCACGGTGGCGCCTGAGACGGTCTACACCGTCAACACGAACAACGACGACTCGCCCGACACATGCACGGCGATCCACTGCACGCTCCGCGAGGCGATCGAGGCTGCGAACGGCGACGGCACGGAGAGCCGGATCGAGTTCGACCTGACCGACACGGACATCCTCCTGGCGGGGCCGCTCCCCGCGATCATCGCGCCGGTGACGCTCGACGGAACGAGCCAGGGACCCGGCACGGTCTCGATCGACGGAACAACAAGCGGAGGCAGCGGCCTCGTCTTCGCACCGGGCTCGGGCGGCTCGTTCGCCGAGGAGCTCTGGCTGCACGACTTCGGCGCGGCCGGAATCCGAATCCAGTCGAACGGCAGCATCGTTCAGGGCTTCCAGATTTGGAACGTCGACGACGGGATCGTGCTCGAGGACGGCGCCGGCGCGAACCTCGTCGGCGGCGCGTTCGACGGCGGTGCGGGAAACGTGATCTGGGACTTCTCGCATTACGCGATCGCTGTGGAAGAGGCGGGCGCGAACAACGAGCTCGCCGGCAACACGATCGGGATCGACGCGAACGGAACGCCGCAGACGCTCCAGTCCGGGAGCGTCGGCATCTTTGCGGCTGGGACCGCCGATCTCGTCATCGGGCACAACGTCGGCCCCGGCGATCTCGGGCTGGCCACGGGCAACCGCGGCAACGTGATCGTCCGCACGGGGACGGGCATCTTCTTCGAGAGCGACGTGACGGGCTCCGTCCTCGCCGGGAACTTCATCGGCCTCGCGCGCACCGGAGTCGCAACGAACCTCGGCGCGGGCGGAAACGGTCTCGAGATCTCGAGCTCCGACGGCAATCAGATCGGCCCGGGCAACCGGATCGCCTACAACGGCGTCCTGGCGAACCCCGTCTCCAGGCATGGGATCCGGATCGATCACTCGATCGGCAACCGGATCGTCGCGAACTCCATCCACTCGAACGCCGGCGAGGGCATCTCGCTGAACAGTTCGAACAATGACCTCGAGGCGCCGACGCTGTCCGCGGCGGTCGCGGTCGCCGACGGCACGGCGACCGTCTCCGGCGAGGTCTTCGGCCTGAACGGCTCGTACTTCGTGGAGTTCTTCGAGAACACCGCCTGCGACGCGCTCGGGAGTGGCGAGGGCGAGACCTACCGCGGCTTCACGACGGTCGAGATCCTCAACAACGCGAGTCGGACGTTCACGGCCCCGACGTTCCCCGGCGTCGCCTCGGGCGACATCCTGACGGCAACGCTGACGCGCAACGCCCTTCCCGAGGACACGTCCGAGTTCTCGAACTGCGTCACGGTTGCCGACGCCGCGCCGCCGCCCGCTCCCGTCCTCTTCGGCGCCGTCCGCGACGCAACGCCCGGGACGCTCGGCGTGGCGGGGCTCGTGGACAGCGGGGAACCGCAGGCCGGCCAGCTCTTCGACGTCCAGTTCTACTCGGCGCCGTCGTGCGACCCGATCGCTCCGAGAACCTCGCTCGGCGTGGGCGACGACTTCTTGACGAATCAGACCGGGATCGCCGGATTCGCGAAAGACGGGCTCACGAACGTCCCCATCGGGACCATCGTGTTCGCGACTGCGACCCGTCCCGGCGGTCCGCCGTCGGTGATCTCGAACTGCGTCGTCGCGGACTTCAACAACACGTCGTGGCACACGGCCCGCCTGCTTGCGCCCACGGACTCGCAGACGGGGGCGCTGCGCGCCGCGGGCGAGGGTCGCTGGTTCAAGGTGCCGGTCCTCCCGAACAGCCGCGTGAACGTGGACATCAGCGGTCTTCCCGCCGACTACGACCTCATTGCGTTCAGCGACATCCAGAAGGCGTACGAGGAGCTCGTCGGAACGGACGTCGACCCGCAGATCGGGCCGAATCTCGCAGTGAAGGATCTCGAGCGGCAGGGCGCCCAGACCCAGGACGACGTTTTCAACACCTCTCAGTACGACTCGTCCTCGTGGGACCCGACGAACTGGGACCCGAACCTCAACAATGCGATGTTCAGCGCGTCCCAGTGGTCGGCCTCGCAGTGGTCGGCCTCGCAGTGGAGCGCGTCCCAGTGGTCCGCGTCGCAATGGTCGGCTTCGCAGTGGAGCCCGTCCCAGTGGTCGGCTTCGCAGTGGAGCGCGTCCCAGTGGTCGGCTTCCCAGTGGAGCGCGTCCCAGTGGTCGCCCTCGCAGTGGTCGAGCTCGAACCCCTCCGACCCGCGTGCATTCTCCGGCGCGCAGACCGCGAGCCTGCTGGCGGTCTCCGCGAAGCCGGGCACGGGCGACGAGTCCGTGTCAGTGAACACGTGGAACAACACCGGCGACTTCTACTTCCGCGTCCAGGGCAAGAACGGGTCGTTCGACCCGGACAGCGAGTTCTCGATCTCGGTCAGCCGGCAGGGGAGCCAGTGCGCAGGCGTCGTCGACCAGGTGGTGGGGAGCACGCCGGTCGCTCCGAGCGGGCTCGGCACGCCCAAGACGCTGATCCTCACCGACAGCCGCCGGCTCGACCTGAACACGGTCGTCGGTGGGAGCACGCTCAACAGCAGGCTCACGACGCTCAAGAACCGGTCCGACGTGGGCGGCGTCGTCGTCGACGTCGATGCCGACCTCACGGTGCGCTCGCTCAACGCGCAGGCGGATTTGCCGCAGTTCAGAAGCTGTCCCTTCGCGAAGAACCTCGTGGCGTCGGCGATCAAGCGCATCGTCGCCGCCTACCGCAACGCCTACCCGTCGATCCAGTACGCGGTCGTCGTCGGCGACGACACGGTGATCCCGTTCTTCCGCTATCCCGATCCCGCGCTGATGGGGAACGAGACCCTGTACGTGCCTCCGGTGGCCGACGACACGACCTCGCAGGCAAGCCTCCGGCTCGGCTACATCCTGAGCGACGACTTCATCGCGTCGTCGACGACTGTCAAGCGTGGCGGGAAAGAGCTGCCGGTTATCGATCTCTCGGTCGGGAGGCTTGTCGAGACGCCGCAGGACATCGCGGGCATGCTCGACGCCTACCTCGGCACCACGGCAGGCGTCGTACCGACGCCGACGACCTCACTCACGACGGGCTATGACTTCCTGACGGATGCCGCCGACAAGATCGCCGGTCAGCTGAGTGCCGGGATCGGCGGCACGGGCAACCGCACGCTGATCACCAACCAGGGGATCTCGCCGGGAGTTACGAATGCGCCCGGTGCGGCGCCGTTCCCGTACCAAGAGCTGGACCGCCGACAACCTTCGAAGTGCGCTGCTCGGTCCCGCCAGGAACGACCTGGTCTTCCTCGCCGGCCACTTCAGCGCGAACGACGCCCTTGCCGCCGACTTCAAGACGAACATCCTCACGACGGAGCTCACGGCTGCCTCCACGAACTTCGTGAACACGATCGTCTTCAGCATCGGCTGCCACACGGGCTACAACATCATCAACGGCCACGCGACGATAGGGACGGAGCCGCTCGACTGGGCGCAGGCGTTCGCGCGCAAGCGGGCGACGCTCATCTCGGGAACGGGCTACCAGTTCGGCGACACCGACTTCCTCGCCCACGGCGAGCGGATCTACGCGGAGTTCGCGCGGCAGCTCCGGGTGACGACCCTGCAAAGCCCAGGCGGCGCACCTGTGCGCGAGGCGGTCGCGGTCGGGCGCGCTCTCCTGCGCGCGAAGCAGGCGTTCCTCAAGGAGACTCCCGGCCTCACCTCGCTCGATGAGAAGTCGCTCCTCCAGACGACGCTCTTCGGCCTCCCGATGCTGAGCGTAAACATGCCGCAGGGCCGCATCCTCGAGCCGCCGAAGCAGTCGATCGTCACGACGACCGAGCCGGTAGGCCCGGGCCCCGGGCAGGCCCTCGGACTCAGGTTCAAAGAGGTGCAACTCGGTCCGACGCTCACGGCGCCGCCGCCGAAGCAGCTCAAGGAAGGGGAGATCCTCCCGCCCAACGGGCCGCTCGCCACCTGGCTCGAAGGCCCGAACGGCGTTGCCGTGCGGCCGACCCAGCCGATCCTCCCGCTGCAGAGCTTCGACGTGACCTCCCCCGATTCGAGCTCCGCCCTGCGAGGGGTGGGGTTCCGGAGCGGGACATACGTCGACACGGCCGGTACCACGCCGCTCACGGCGGCTCCCGCGACGGAGCTTCGAGGCATCCATGCGCCGTTCTTCGCGGACGTCTTCTTCCCGACGCAACCGTGGTCGGTGAACTACTTCGACGCCCTCGGGGGCGGCCGGACGCTTCTCCACGTGACCCCGGTGCAGCATCGGTCGGAGTCGCCGACGATGACGCGACGCGTGTTCTCGAACCTCGGCCTACAGCTGTTCTACAGCGGCAACGTCACGTCGTACTGCCCGGACACGGGCCTGCCCGTGCCGTTGCCACCGCCACTACCCGGCGGGTGCCCGCCCATCGACGGGCGGCCCGTGACCGCGGTGACGCCGGCGCTCGCGGCGCCGCCCACGATCTCGGGCGTCGAGACGTCCTTCGACGACACGACCGACGAGCTGACGTTCAGTGCGCGTGTCGTCGGGGATCCGACCGCGGGCATCCAGGCGGTCTGGGTGACCTGGACGATCCCGCCGGTGCTTGCTGGCCAGGTAGGCCACTGGGCGCCGGTCGATCTCGTGCGGGACGCCGATGAGGAATCGCTCTGGACAGGAGTCCTTCATCTCGATCCGGGCGTGGATCCCGGCGACGTCCACTTCGCCGTTCAGGCGCTCAACGGCGTCGGGCTCGTCACGATCGACCACAACGTGGGCGCCTTCTACATACCCGGCTCGATTCCGGGGAACGCGACGACGCCGCCCGGCCCGCCTCCGGCGGCCACGCAGCTGACGTTCACGACCCCGCCGCCGGCGTCCGTCCAGTACGGCAAGAGCTTCCAGGTCACGGCGGAGCTGACCTCGGCCGGCGCGCCGTTGGCGAACAGGTTCGTCAGCATCGGCATCGGGGCGAACGGCATTCCCGTGAAGACCAATGCGAACGGCCTGGCCACGATCCAGTTGCAAGCGTCGCTCGCTCCCCGCTCCAGCCCGTACGACGTCACGGCGAGCTTCTCCGGAGACGCGACCCACGCGTTCGCTGACGTCTCCGAGCAGATCCTCGTCGTCCCGAGGACGACGACGCTCACGCTCGGCGGGACGCTCGGCGGAACCGCGGACGTCGGGGCGGTCCACGCGATCCTCGTGGCGACGGACCCCTCGACGCCGCTCCACCAGCGCTCGGTCGTCGTGATCTTCAAGGGGACAGGGCCCACGAATACCACCATCACACGGGTGTTCGCGGGCAAGACCGATCCGCAGGGACGGATCGATGTCCCGAGCGCGTTCCTCTCGGCCCTGCCGGTCGGAAACTACGACGTCGACGCGTACTTCAACGGAGTGAGCATCAGCGGCGTGATCGTGCTCCCGCCGGACAGCCCGGGGTACGCGCCGTCGACGGCCCACGCCACACTGAGCCTGCGCTCGCCGTTGTACCTGCATGGCACGGGCGCTCAGGCCAATCCGTCAGTTCTCACGCTCGACGGAGTCGCTCCGGTCGGATCGACTGCGAAGTTCAGGGATTCGGCTGGCGTCAACTTCGCCGGCGGGAACCCCTGGAAGGACATCGGGAGCTGGAACGCGGCAGCCCCAGGGAGTCCGGTGACGATCAGTTCGCTGGGGGACCTGCACGCCTGGCTCGGCCTCAAGAACAGTGACGACCAAGGGACACAGTTCGACCTGCGCGCAGAGATCTACGCGAACGGCGTCCTGAAAGCAAGTGGGACAACCCTTTGCATCACGGGTATCACCCGAAACGAGTCGCAGGCGAAGGAAGTAACCGTCGGCTTCAACCCATTCGCCGCCTTTGCTCTCGGCGCCTCGCACGGTCTCACGCTCAAGCTCTCGACCCGCATCGGGACGACGCCGGCGGGCGCAAAGTGCCCCGGGCCCGGCGGAAGCCACGCAAATGCGACCGGGCTCCGGGTCTACTTCGACTCAGCCACACGCCCCGCGCGTTTCACGAGACAGTTGAACTGATCCCAAAGAACGGGGCGCGACGAACTGCGGCATCGCCGCGCCCCGTTAGCTCACGAGCCAGAGCTCGCGCTGCGGCTTCGAGAGCCACTCGACGCCGTCGGCGGTCACGAGGACGTCCTCCTCGAGCCCGACGTAGCCGCGGCCCGGGACGGCGGTCCCGAACTCGAGCGTGTAGACGTTCCCCTCCTCGACCACGCCCAGGGGCGCCGTCCCGTAGCGGTCCCAGCGCGGCCCGAGGAGTGTCCCGCCGTCGTGCGTGGCCCGGCCGAGCTGGTGGCCGAGTGCGTACTTCGGCTCGGGATAGCCGGCCGCGACGAGGCTCGAGCGCGCGGCTTCGTCGACCTTCCAGCCGACGGCGCCCGGACGCAGCGCCTCTACGCCGGCGTCGACCGCGGCCCAGACCGCGTCCCAGGCTGCGGTGACATCCGGCGGCGCCTCCGTCTCGCCCTCGTCGAGGAGGTACCAGACGCGCTGGAGGTCGCTGCGGTAGTCGGCACTCTCGACGCCGAAGTCGATGTGGAGGAGCTCACCGCGCTTCGTCCGCAGCTCGCTCGGGCCGCTGTGGCCGACCTCCTTGTCGGGCCCGGCGTTGACCGCGGGGCAGTGCTCTCGCTCCCACGAGTAGCCGAGCCCGCGACCGCGCGACCTCCTCGTGCATCGCGGCCGCGATCTCGAGCTCGGTGAGGTCGGGTGCGAGGATCCGGGTCACGACGTCGAAGATCTCTTCGGTCTCGGCGACCGCGCCGCGGATGCGCTCGATCTCGGCGGGGGACTTGCGGCCGCGGAGCGCGTTGACGATTGCCTCGGAGGAGGTGAGCCGGTCCGCGTACGGCGTCTCGGCCAGGGTCTCCTGGAGAACGAGCCAGAGCCCGTGCGTGAGGCCGTCGGCCGCGGGGTCGCTCTCGGAGTAGTTGACGGCGATCGACCGCGGGTCGAGTCGCGAGATCGCCTCGCGGAGCGGCGGCCGGATGCTCTCGTCGTACGCGACGACCTCGTCGTAGACGCCGATCCCGACAACGCTGGGAGAGTCGAAGCGCCCGACGATCGCCGTGTGCTCGCCGGTGCGCGAGACGAGGAACGCCCCCTGCCACGCGCAGTACGTCCCCGCGATCAGGTCGAGGCAGGGGTCGGACGTGAGCAGCGTCTCGCGGACGAACGTGAGCCAGACGTCGACGTCCTGTTCGCCGAGGATCCCGACGGCCTGGTCGAGCTTCTCGCGCACGAGGCTCTCGGTCGCGACCACCCCGCGACGCTATCAGGGTGGTGCGGGCAGGCAGTCGCCGGTCTCGCCCTCGCAGCAGCCGATCTTGAACCGGCAGCGCGGGCACTGCCACGTCCCGTGCCGCCACTCCATCGTGGCGCCGCAGCGGAGGCAGATCTCGACCACGACCTCGGCAACCCGCGTGCCCATCGGCCAACCGTATCCGCGAGAGTGGACGGCTACGATGCCCCGGCGCGGCGCCGTGGCCGAGAGGTTAGGCAGAGGCCTGCAAAGCCTCGTACAGCAGTTCGAATCTGCTCGGCGCCTTGAAGTGGCCGATTTGCAGGGGTTTCTACCCCTCTTCCTCGCGGTTAAAGGCTAGTCGTGACAGATGAACGTGGGGGCCTACCTGCCAGTGGCAGGCCCCCACGAGTACTCGGAGTGCTGGTTCAGCTCCCCGCCAGCCGGTGCGTGCTACTGGACGGTCGTCTCGCAGTTGGCGATCTGGTCGGAGCCGCTGCCGCCGCTGCAGTTGTCGTTGTTCGTGCCGGGGTCGAACGGAGGCGGATCCGAGAACGGGTTGTCACCATCAATGAAGTCGGCCCCATTGCCGCCCGTAATGGTGTCGCTGCCGAAGTTACCCCACAGCGTGTCGTCGCCCGAGCCGCCGTCCACGTTGTCGTTGAGCGGCCCGCCGAAGGCAGTGTCGGCCCCGCCGCCACCGGAGATGGTGTCGATGCCGCCGAATCCGGTCAGCTCATCATCGCCGTTGCCGCCCTCCAGCAGATCGTTACCGCCGACGCCGGCGAGTACGTCAGCACCGTTGCCGCCAATCAGATGGTCGTTGTTCGACCCGTTTGAGGGCAGGAACGGCGGGAGCTCGGTGCTGTCGCCGATGAGCAGGTCGTTGCCATTGCCGCCGTCGATGACATCGTTGCCGCCTTCGCCGCAGATGAGGTCGTTGCCGCTACCGCCGTTGATCGTGTCCACGCCGTCGCTGCCGACGATCACGTCGTCACCGGCCGTCCCTACGATCGTCCCGGCACCAACAATCGTTGCCGGTACTTCCTCCCCTGGAGGGCCGCATAGCGGAGCCTCCTGAGCCGATGCGCTCGACAGCATCGACCCTGCTACGAGCAGCGCAAGTGCGCTAAGCGCGATTACACGCTTCATTGCTGATCTCCCGTTCTGTTGGTTGTCCCCCCGTCCCTATTCAGCGGCCGGGACTGTAGCTACACGTTCACATCCTCGTCGGCGCGACGGCGCAAGCTCGAGTTGTCGCTGTCGTGTGTCCGTAGCATGCGCACGATCCGAAGCCAGGGAGGTGTGCGCCCTTGTCTCTCACAGTGACCGACGAAGAGCTAGCCGCACTTGTTCAACGGGTAACTGAGGCGGCGCAAGCCCTGATTTCGGGCGACATCGAGGGCTACGCCGCCCGGATCAAGCATGCGCACGACTACACACTCATGTCGCCGTACGGTGGCGACCCGGTGCGAGGATTCGACGACTCAGACAGGGCGTTGGATGCTCTAGCGCAGTTCTTTCGCGGCGGCGAGGCGAAGGTCGAGGTCGTGGAGACCTACACCTCCGGCGACTTGGCGGTGCTCGTCGTCATCGAGCGCCAGCACGGGACGATCGGGGATCTGCCGGAGCAGGACTGGTCGCTGCGCGTGACGTGGGTCTTCCGGCGCACAGCAGAACCGGACTGGGAGCTCGTACATCGTCATGCGGACGCGCTGGTGCATGCCATCGACCACGAGCGGTTGGGAGCACTAGCGCGCGGTGAGTGACCGCGCCGCGCACGTCTCTTGGGTCGACGCACCGACGAAGACCGACCGAGAGATCCGACCCTAAGAGGACTTCGATTCGCCCTCCGCGCAGCCTTGATCCGAACGAGCCGCTTCTGCTCTTCATCTCACGGCCGAGATCCGCCTCCGAAATACCCTGCTAGCCGGCGGTTTGACGAGTACAGCGGTTCGAGTCCGCTCGGCGCATCGAGCCGTTCCGGCTCGAGGCGATCACGCGCTCGTCCATCTTCCAGACGCCGTACCACAGGTAGTCGGACCCGATCGGCGTCCGCTCGAGCCCGAACTCGTCCTCGCCGTCGTCGTATGGTTCGGGTACATGCTGTCGCGATTTGCCTGTGTCGCACGCGGTGGGCATCGATGGGAGACGGTCACCGACTCGGCCGGTTCGATCGTGTTCTGCGAAAGGTGCGGACACCAGCGCCATGCTCGTCCCGCCGTAGCGGACATCCATCATCGAACCCATGTGAACCTCGCCTACGAAGTCACTCTCCGAGAGCAACCTGGCGCCGATGCCATCGAGGAAAGGACGGCGTCGAAGTGAGCGTGCCGCGGGCGGCGCACCTGTTCAGGCGATCCTGGGTTCGCATCGTCGAAGTAGCGGACTAACAGGTCGCGCAAGAGCGTCAGCCGTGTCGGCCGACGCGAACGGCGGGGAGGGCGCCGACCTCGTCCTTGGACAGGGCGACGTGCACCGCGTCGCTCTCGATCCTGGCGACTGCCCCGATCGGGATGGTGACCTCCTTCCGTCCCCAGAGGTGGCCGCGCTCGAGGACGAAGTGTGTGATGTGCTCGTCCGCGTCGACCACGAAGCCGTCGACCTCGCCCAGTGACTGGCCGTCCGCAGAGATGACGGCGCTCGCCCGCCGGACCTCGACCTCGCCCTTCGGCACACGGTCGTAGTACATGGTCACGTGGGAGTCGAGCTCGCCCCCCGGATACGCGCCTACGTCGAGACCGGGGTAGTACGGCATCGCGAGGAAGTCCTGGACGCCGACGTCCCAGTCGGGATCCTCGGCGGGGAGCTCTCCGAGTCGGAGGTAGGCGCCCTCGTGCACGGACTCGAACCCCTGTGCCTCGTCCATGGTGCACTCCAGCTCGATCTCGCGCTGCTCGTCGCCTCGACCTCTCGCCAGCTGGATGGGCACCAGCCGCGCCACTCCCTCGCCTTGCTCCGGGTGGACCACGAGATGCGTCACGCGCTTCTCGAGCGGGTCGATGACGATGTCCGCCAGCTCGCCATACACCCCGTCGGTGCAGCGGACGCGAAGGCCGATCTCGAGGCGCATGTCAGTCTCCTCTCCACGCCGACAGGTCAAGCGGAGTCTACGGGCGGGCGTATGAGCCCTTGTGCAGAACGACCTGCTCGTCGGTCGGACGAGTCCGCTCGGCGCCTTGAGTCCCGGAGCCATGCGGATTCGCTGCTGGGGGTTTCGCGCGTCGCTCTCGATCAGTGCGAGCTCGGCCGCGCTCGCGAACGACCGTGATCAGAACCGTCGAGACGTTCGAGTCCGGGCCGCCGTCGTCGGTCACTTTGTAGGTGAACGAATCGGAGCCGTTGAAGTCCGCGTGCGGTGTGTGGGCGCGGTTGACGGTCTCGGCGACGTGGAGTAGCTTGAAGTGGACGAAACCGACGAGTCTGGGGGGGCTCGTGAGAGCCGAATTCGGGAGGCTTCTGCGGCCCTGCCGCCGGCCGGCGCCGCCGGTTCGAGGCTGTGCGGCTCGTGCGCGGCGGCTCGCGGTGGTCGTCGCCGTCGTGATCGTTGGCATGCTGGGAGTTTCGGGCTCCGCAGGCTCGGCTACACCACCCGCTCCGCCGGATCCGACATGCTCGCCCGGTCCCGCGGACTGCAGCGCGTGGCACACGGCGCAGACGGTCACCGTCACCTGGGCGTCGCCTCCGCCCGGCGTTCAGACTGACGGGTGCGCGACATCCACGATCACTATCGACACCGCGGGAGCGCCTGCCTCCTGCACGTGGTGGAACAGCGACGGATCGCGTACGACGTCTGTCAACGTCCGTCGTGACGCGACTGCGCCGGCTGTGAGTGCGAGCCCGAGTCGGGGGCCGGACAGCAACGGTTGGTACAACCACGGCCTTTCGGTCGCTTTCTCGGGTAGTGATGGGCTTTCGGGGCTTGCGGGCTGCAGCGCTGATCGCAGCTACACGGGGCCGGACACCGCTTCCGGCGCCCTCACCGGCAGCTGCTCGGATGTGGCGGGCAACTCGAACGGGGTGTCCTTCGCCTTCAAGTACGACGCGACGGCTCCGTCGGCGAGTGGGAGCGCGAGCCGGGGGCCGGACAGCAACGGCTGGTACAACCACGCAGTCACCGTCGCTTTCTCCGGTAGTGACGGGATCTCCGGGCCTGTCGCCTGCACCGGCGATCGCAACTACACCGGGCCTGACTCCGGTTCGGTGACGGTCAACGGCAGCTGCTCCGACCAGGCGGGGAACCCGCGCGGCGCTTCGGTGAGCTTCAAGTACGACGCGACTGCGCCGGCTGTGAGTGCGAGCCCGAGTCGGGGGCCGGACAGCAACGGTTGGTACAACCACGGCCTTTCGGTCGCTTTCTCGGGTAGTGATGGGCTTTCGGGGCTTGCGGGCTGCAGCGCTGATCGCAGCTACACGGGGCCGGACACCGCTTCCGGCGCCCTCACCGGCAGCTGCTCGGATGTCGCGGGCAACACGAACGGGGTGTCCTTCGCCTTCAAGTACGACGCGACGGCTCCGTCGGCGAGTGGGAGCGCGAGCCGGGGGCCGGACAGCAACGGCTGGTACAACCACGCAGTCACCGTCGCTTTCTCCGGTAGTGACGGGATCTCCGGGCCTGTCGCCTGCACCGGCGATCGCAACTACACCGGGCCTGACTCCGGTTCGGTGACGGTCAACGGCAGCTGCTCCGACCAGGCGGGGAACCCGCGCGGCGCTTCGGTGAGCTTCAAGTACGACGCGACTGCGCCGGCTGTGAGTGCGAGCCCGAGTCGGGGGCCGGACAGCAACGGTTGGTACAACCACGGCCTTTCGGTCGCTTTCTCGGGTAGTGACGGGCTTTCGGGGCTTGCGGGCTGCAGCGCTGATCGCAGCTACACGGGGCCGGACACCGCTTCCGGCGCCCTCACCGGCAGCTGCTCGGATGTCGCGGGCAACACGAACGGGGTGTCCTTCGCCTTCAAGTACGACGCGACGGCTCCGTCGGCGAGTGGGAGCGCGAGCCGGGGGCCGGACAGCAACGGCTGGTACAACCACGCAGTCACCGTCGCTTTCTCCGGTAGTGACGGGATCTCCGGGCCTGTCGCCTGCACCGGCGATCGCAACTACACCGGGCCTGACTCCGGTTCGGTGACGGTCAACGGCAGCTGCTCCGACCAGGCGGGGAACCCGCGCGGCGCTTCGGTGAGCTTCAAGTACGACGCGACTGCGCCGGCTGTGAGTGCGAGCCCGAGTCGGGGGCCGGACAGCAACGGTTGGTACAACCACGGCCTTTCGGTCGCTTTCTCGGGTAGTGACGGGCTTTCGGGGCTTGCGGGCTGCAGCGCTGATCGCAGCTACACGGGGCCGGACACCGCTTCCGGCGCCCTCACCGGCAGCTGCTCGGATGTGGCGGGCAACTCGAACGGGGTGTCCTTCGCCTTCAAGTACGACGCGACGGCTCCGTCGGCGAGTGGGAGCGCGAGCCGTGGGCCGGACAGCAACGGCTGGTACAACCACGCAGTCACCGTCGCTTTCTCCGGTAGTGACGGGATCTCCGGGCCTGTCGCCTGCACCGGCGATCGCAACTACACCGGGCCTGACTCCGGTTCGGTGACGGTCAACGGCAGCTGCTCCGACCAGGCGGGGAACCCGCGCGGCGCTTCGGTGAGCTTCAAGTACGACGCGACTGCGCCGGCTGTGAGTGCGAGCCCGAGTCGGGGGCCGGACAGCAACGGTTGGTACAACCACGGCCTTTCGGTCGCTTTCTCGGGTAGTGATGGGCTTTCGGGGCTTGCGGGCTGCAGCGCTGATCGCAGCTACACGGGGCCGGACACCGCTTCCGGCGCCCTCACCGGCAGCTGCTCGGATGTGGCGGGCAACTCGAACGGGGTGTCCTTCGCCTTCAAGTACGACGCGACGGCTCCGTCGGCGAGTGGGAGCGCGAGCCGTGGGCCGGACAGCAACGGCTGGTACAACCACGCAGTCACCGTCGCTTTCTCCGGTAGTGACGGGATCTCCGGGCCTGTCGCCTGCACCGGCGATCGCAACTACACCGGGCCTGACTCCGGTTCGGTGACGGTCAACGGCAGCTGCTCCGACCAGGCGGGGAACCCGCGCGGCGCTTCGGTGAGCTTCAAGTACGACGCGACTGCGCCGGCTGTCAGTGCGAGCCCGAGTCGGGGGCCGGACAGCAACGGTTGGTACAACCACGGCCTTTCGGTCGCTTTCTCGGGTAGTGACGGGCTTTCGGGGCTTGCGGGCTGCAGCGCTGATCGCAGCTACACGGGGCCGGACACCGCTTCCGGCGCCCTCACCGGCAGCTGCTCGGATGTCGCGGGCAACACGAACGGTGTGTCCTTCGCCTTCAAGTACGACGCGACGGCTCCGTCGGCGAGTGGGAGCGCGAGCCGTGGGCCGGACAGCAACGGCTGGTACAACCACGAGCTCACGATCGACTTCGTCGGCGACGGGCCATCGGAGGTCGCCTGCACCGCCCCTCGGACCTACGCGGGGCCCGACTCCCCCTCGATCACGCTCAACGGCAGCTGCACCGACGTCGCCGGCAACGCCGGAAGCGCGCCCTTCACCTTCCGGTACGACGCGACGGCGCCGTCAGCCGACGCCCGCATCACGCGGGAGCCCGACAGCAACGGGTGGTACAACCAGGGGCTCACGATCGACTTCTCGGGCGGTGACGGGCTGTCCGGGCTCGCCGCCTGCACCGCCGATAGGAACTACACCGGGCCGGACTCCGGCTCGGTCACGATCAACGGCAGCTGCTCCGACCAGGCCGGCAACCCGAGTGCCGCTTCCGTGAGCTTCAAGTACGACGCGACGCCGCCGGACGCCGAGGCGAGGCCCGATCGCAAGCCGAACGCGAAGGGCTGGTACAACCGCAAGGTCCGCGTCAGCTTCGTCGGCACGGATGCGATCTCGGGCGTCGAGTCGTGTGCGCCCGCGGCGACCTACGACGGCCCGGACGCGAAGCACGCCGCCGTCTCGGGCACCTGTCGCGACAGGGCCGCGAACGTCAGCGGCGAGGCACGGTTCCAGCTGAAGTACGACACGACGGCGCCGGAGCTCACGCACCTGCGCCGCGGCAAGCTCCGCGGTCGAGGCATCCTCCTGCGCTGGGCCTCGGACGACGCGAGCACGTTCGTCGTCGTTCGCCGGCCGGGTCGCGAGGGCGCCCGCTTCTCGACGGTGTACACCGGCCGGGAGCACAGCCTGGTCGATCGCGAAGTGACCGCGGGCGTCAAGTACCGGTACATAGTCACGGCCTCGGACGAGGCCGGCAACTCGACGGCGCACGACCTGGTCGTGTCGACAGCGAAGCGCACGCGAGTTACGTCCGCGGCGCCGACACTCACCCGACCCGCGCAGGGCGCGCGCGTCTCGGTTCCCCCGCTCCTCGACTGGGAGGCCGTCCCAAAGGCGACGTACTACAACGTCCAGCTCTTCCGCGACGGCAAGAAGGTCCTCACAGTCTGGCTCGCCGCCACCTCGCTCCGGCTCGAGCGGTCGTGGAGGTTCGGCGGGCAGGTGCAGCGCCTGGAGCCGGGCAGCTACCGCTGGTACGTCTGGCCGGGCTTCGGGAAGCGCACCACGGGCACGTACGGGAAGCTGCTCGGCTCGCGCACGTTCGTCGTCACCGGCGGCTGACGCACGACCTCACGCGGCGTGCAAGCAGCCGCGGAAGCGGTAGGTCGACTTCCCGCGGTTCGTCAGCGACCTCATCAAGGGCACGTTCGGCGCGATCGTCGAAGCTTCGACGTCTACCGTCCCGTCTCGTCGGCGACGAGAGCGGCGAGTCGTCCGATGCCCTCGTCGATGAGCTCGTCCGCGACTCTGCTGAACGACAGGCGCACGTTCGCTCCTCCACGCCCGTCCGGAAAGAAGGGGATGCCCGGGACGACCGCGACTCCCCGCGCTGCGGCGCTCTTCGTGAATCCGGCCGACTCGATGCCTCCCGGCAGGGTCAGCCATGAGAAGAACCCGCCTTCGGGCCGGGTCCAGGCGACCTCGGACGGCATGTGTCGCTCGAGCGCGCCCAGCATCTGCTCGCAGCGCCGCCGGTAGAGCTCGCGCGAACGCTCGAGCTGCTCGTCCATCCAGCCGCGGCGGGCGTACTCCTCGAACAGCCGCTGGCCCAGCGCGCCTGCGCACTGGTCGGTGTTCTGCTTTGCTGCGACCAGCTGGGCGATGACGGTCGCCGGGCCAACGGCCCAGCCAAGCCGGACGCCGGGGAAGAACGTCTTCGAGGTGGTACCGGCCTGGACGACGACATCCGGCGCGAGGCTCCAGATACTCGGCGGCGGCTCGCGCCCGAAGCCGAGCTCGCGGTAGGCGACGTCTTCGACGATCAGGAAGCCGTAGCGACGCGCCAGCTCGACGAGCTCCGCTCTGCGGTCCTGTGCCAGGGTCAGGCCCGCCGGGTTCTGGTAGTCGGGGATCGTGTAGAGCAGCTTGGGCCGGAGTCCGGCCGCGAGCCGGCCTTCGAGATCGTCGACCCGCAGACCCTCACCGTCCATCGGCACCGCGACGACGTCGGCCTCGAAGCTGCGGAACGCCATGATCGCGCCCAGGTAGGTCGGGCCCTCGACGACCACGACATCCCCTGCGTCCAGGAACGACTTGCCGATCAGCTCGAGCGCCTCGACGGTGCCGCTCGTGATCAGCACCTCGTCGTCGGCCGCGCGCCGCCCCTGGTGGGCAGCGAGCCGGTCGGCGACGACCTCCCGTGGGCCGGGGAGGCCCTGCGTCGGCGCGTACTGGAGGGCGCTCGAGTCCCCGCCGGCCACGAGCTCGCCGAGCAGCGTCGCGGCCGCGGCGCCGGGGAACGTCTGCGCGTCCGGGAAGCCGCCCGCGAACGGAATCAGCGTCGTGTCGCCGGCGAGGGCGAGGATGTCCACCAGCCCCGCGCCGACCTCGGCGCGCGTTCGCGCGGCAAAGAGGTCGTTCCAGCTTCGCGCCTCACGAGTAACTGCCATCGGCTCGCCGGCCCAAACCTAACAAGCGCGCGCGTCATGCCCGGCGGAGGCGGGGCTCTGGGTCAGTCCTGCATTGCCACACCGCCGCCGCCGGCTCTCGGCATGCAAGATCACGTAGGGTCGAGCCAGCGCGAAGGCGAGGGGATGGACGGACCGCAGCCGTATCCAGTTCGCATCGAGGGAGAGCGCGACGCGGAGCTGAGCCGCTGGCTCTGGCTCGTGAAGTGGATCCTGGCGATCCCGCACTACATCGTGCTTGCGTTCCTCTGGCTGACGCTGCTCGTTCTGACGATCGTCGCGTTCTTCGCGATCCTCTTCACCGGCCGCTACCCGCGGGGCATCTTCGACTTCAACGTCGGTGTTCTCCGCTGGACGTGGCGGGTCGCGTTCTACTCCTACGGCGCGCTGGGCACCGATCGCTATCCGCCGTTCACGCTCGACGACGTGCCCGACTACCCGGCGCGCCTGGAGGTCGCGTACCCGGAGCGGCTCTCCCGCGGCCTCGTGCTGGTGAAGTGGTGGCTCCTCGCGATACCGCAGTACATCGTCACGGGCATCTTCCTGGGAGGCGGCAGCTACGCGGCGGCCCGGGTCGACGAGTGGTTCTGGGGCATCGGCTTCGAAACCGGGCTGATCGGCATCCTCGTGCTCTTCGCCGGTGTGGCGCTGCTCTTCACCACGCGGTATCCGGGCGGGCTCTTCGACCTCGTCGTCGGGCTCGACCGGTGGGTCGCGCGCGTCGCCGCGTACGTGCTGCTCATGCGGGACGAGTACCCGCCGTTCCGGCTCGACCAGGGAGGTACCGAGGGGGAGGGGCTCGCGGAGCCGGCTTCCGTGTCCCCGGCCGCCGCAGTCGCCGGCGAGCCGGCTGCGCCGGCCGAGCCTCCTGCCCGCAGAGGCTGGACCGTGGGACGAATCGCGCTCGTGGTCGTCGGCACCATCGCGGGCCTGCTCGCGCTCGGGCTCCTGGCCGGCGGCTGTGCGCTCGCCGCCGTCGACCAGACACAACGAGACGACGACGGGTACCTCATGTCCCCGACGCAGGACTTCTCGACGCCGACCTACGCGATCGTGTCCGAGAGCGCCGACCTCGACACCGAAGGAGCCGAGTGGGCGCTCGACACCTTCCTCGGCACGGTCCGGATTCGCAGCGAGAGCGAGCGCCCGGTGTTCGTCGGGATCGGGCCGGCCGACGACGTCACGCGGTACCTCGAGAGCGTCGAGCGCGACGAGGTCGACGACCTCGACAACAGCGGTGACCCGGAGTACACGCGACGTTCGGGCGGCGCGCCGACCGGCCCGCCGGGAGACGAGACGTTCTGGGTCGCGTCGACGGCGGGTGCCGGCGAGCGGACGCTCGAATGGGAGCCGGAGGACGGCGACTGGCAGGCGGTCGTGATGAACGAGGACGCGTCGCGCGGGGTCTCCGCCGAGCTGAGCATCGGCGCCGAGCTGGACTCGATCCTCTGGATCGGCATCGGACTGCTCGGGGCCGGTGCCCTCTTCGCCGCAGGCTCCGCGCTCGCAATCACCGCGGCCGCGCGCAGCCGACGCTGACCCGAGTCGGCGTTGTCATGAGCTTCACGGCCACTTGACATGTGACTCTTTGGTCACGTATCCTCACAGAGTGACCGACGACGACCGTGTGTTCAAGGCGCTCGCCGACCCGACGCGGCGGTTCCTGCTCGACCGGCTCTTCGCGCGTGACGGCCGCACGCTGACGGAGCTCGAGTCCGAGCTGGACATGACCCGCTTCGGCGTCATGAAGCATCTGCGCGTTCTCGAAGACGCGAACCTCGTGGTCACGCAGCGGTCGGGGAGAGAGAAGCTGCACTTCCTGAACCCGGTGCCGATCCGGCTCGTGCACGACCGCTGGATCGACAAGTACACGGAGCGCCAGGTGTCGGCGCTCGCGGAACTCAAGACGGAACTGGAGGCAACCGCATGAGCACGCAAGTCGAGACGGCGGTGACCACGCAGGTCTACCGCGTCTACATCAAGGCGTCCCCGGAAGCGATCTGGGACGCGATCACGAAGCCCGAGTGGACGAAGCGCTACGGCTACCGGGGCGCTGTCGAGTTCGACTCGTTCGAGCGCGGCGGCAAGATCCGCTTCATCGCTCCGCCGGACATGCAGGCGATGGGGATGCCCGAGGTCGTGGTCGACGGGGAGGTCGTCGAGGCCGATCCGCCGCGCAGGCTCGTCCAGACCTGGCATCCGCTGTGGGCGGAGGACATCGCGGCCGAGACCTCCCGCGTGACGTATGACATCGAGGAGGACGACAACGGCGTCACCCGGCTGACCGTGACGCACGACGTCGAGGGCACGCCGATCACCGCCGCGCAGGTCGGGCTGACCGACAACCGCCTGACCGAGGGCGGCGGCGGCTGGCCGATGATCCTCAGCGACCTGAAGACCCTGCTCGAGACCGGCCAGGGCTTCTGAGGCGATCTCGGTGCGGAGGTCCCGCGCGTGCGGGGCCTCCGCCGGCCTCGCGTGTCGAGGGAAGATCCGGGCTCCTGCAGGCGTCTGGTGGGGGTGAGCCCCCAAGGGGAAGGAGTGGCGATGCAGGAGCTGAGAACGAAGGCGAACCTCATCGATGCCTTCGAGAACGGGAACCCCGTGGCCGTGCTCCCTCGTCGGGAGCTCGACTCGATGCTGTCCGCGGGCGAGTGGGCGCAGCTCTGGCTCGAGATCGGCCGTGAAGACGCCGAAGACATCCGGTTGGTTTCGGTCGACCTGACGACTTCAGACCTCGAGGAGATCCTCGGCCGCTCGACCGGGGACGACGTGGTGCTTGCGCTCGACGGCTACGCATTGCACGGCCTGTTCGACGACGCCGAGGTCGAGGCGCACGGGTTCCGCGGCGCGCTCGCCGTCGCGGTCGTGGCAGGTGCTATCGCGGCTCCGGCGGGGAACGCGGCGAATCTGGTGTCGGCCGCGTCGAACCCGCTGATATCGACGGCCGCGGCGAAGGCGCAGGTCTCGACCGCCTCGTCGCGAGCTCAGGCGGTGAGTCCCGCGGCAAGGGCGCAGGCTTCCAAGATGCTGGTCTCGAAGCCGCAGACTTCCAAGGCGCAGACTTCCAGGGCCCAGGTTTCGAAGGCCCAGGTCTCCAAGGCCCAGGCGTCGAAGGCTCAGGTCTCGAAAGCGGCAGCCAAGGCCCAGATCTCGAAGACCCTGATCGTGAAGGCGAGCGGCCTGCGGCTGCTGAACCATACGCTCGCGCGCTAAGCGCGACTGCACGCGCGAGGCCCGACGTGCGGCGTCGGGCTTCGCGCGGAAAAGTAGGCTTCGCCGCGATGACGGCGGTCACGATCGACGGCAAGGCGCTTGCCGCGAAGGTCCGCGCCCAGGTCACGAAGGACGTGGCGGCGTTCGGCGACCCGGTCTGCCTTGCGACGATCCTCGTCGGCGAGGACCCGGCGTCACACATCTACGTCGGCTGGAAGCACACGGCGGCGGAGGAGGCCGGCATCGAGACGCGTGACCACCGGCTCCCGGAGTCGACGCCGGAGAGCGAGGTGCTCGAGCTCCTCGCGGAGCTGAATGCGGACGAGGCCGTGGACGGGATCCTCGTCCAGCTGCCGCTGCCCGCGCACATGGACGAGGCTCGGGTGATCGGAGCGGTCGACCCGGAGAAGGACGTGGACGGCTTGCATCCGCTCAACTCCGGCCGCCTCTTCCTCGGGCGGCCGCTGCACGTGCCCGCGACGCCGCTCGGAGTGATGGTCATGCTCGACGAGCACGGGATCGAGCTCGAGGGCAAGGAGGCAGTCGTGATCGGGCGGAGCGAGCTCGCGGGGAAGCCGATGGCGATGCTCCTCCTCGCGGAGAACGCGACCGTGACGATCTGCCACTCGCGCACCGTCGACCTCGCGGAGCACGCCCGCCGGGCCGACGTGCTCGTCGCCGCCGTGGGCCGGCCGGGGATCGTGACGCCGGACATGGTCAAGCCGGGCGCGGCGGTCGTGGACATCGGCGTCAACCGGACTGAGAGCGGGATCGTCGGCGACGTCGACCCGACCGTGGCCGACGTGGCCGGGTTCCTGACCCCGGTTCCGGGCGGCGTAGGGCCGATGACGATCGCGATGCTTCTTCGCAACACGCTCGCAGCAGCGCAACATCGCCGCCAACATCGGCGCGCTGGGGTTGCGGCGCCTGGCTCGTAAGCGCTACGGTTCGACCCGTTGTGATCACCGACGTCGGCCGCATCACGGGTCGGCGTCATTCGTTGTAGGAGGACGTACGTGGAGCAGGGCACCGTCAAGTGGTTTTCGAACGAGAAGGGCTACGGCTTCATCGAGCGCGAGGGGGGAGACGACGTGTTCGTCCACTTCTCCGCGATCGCGATGGACGGCTTCAAGACCCTCACCGAAGGCCAGCGTGTGGAGTTCGAGGTCGTCCAGGGACCCAAGGGTGCCCAGGCCGCGAACGTCACGGCAGCAGCTAGCTGACCGGACTCGTATCGACGTAGCGGACGGGCCCCCGAAAGGGGGCCCGTCTCTTTGAAAGGATCAAGTGGATGGCGATTTCACGAGATGAGGTGCTCCACGTCGCAGGACTCGCCTGGCTCGCGCTGACCGACGAGGAGGTCGAGCGGCTCACCGGCGAGCTCGACGCGATCCTCGAGGCGGTCGGCGTCGTCTCGGAGCTCGACCTTGCGGACGTGCCTCCGACCTCGCATCCGCTCGACCTCGTCAACGTATGGGACGAGGACGTCCCCCGCGAGCCGCTGCCGCTCGAGGACGTCCTCGCGAACGCTCCCGACACCGACGACGGCCTGTTCCGGGTCCCACCGTGGCGGGAGTAGTCGACACCCTCCGGCTGACCGCGGAGGAGGCGAAGGGCCTCCTCGAGCGGAAGGAGCTCTCGGCCGACGAGCTTCGCGGCGCGTACCGCGACGCGATCGCGGAGCGCGACGGCGAGCTCCACTGCTTCCTGCGGACGACCGAGGACGCCGAGGGCGACGGCGTGCCGATCGCGCTCAAGGACGTCATCTCGACGAAGGGCGTGGAGACGACCGCGGGCTCCAAGATCCTCGCGGGCTACGTCCCGGTCTTCGACGCGACCGTCGCCGCGCGCGTGAAGGCGGCAGGCCTTCCGCTCCTCGGCAAGACGAACACGGACGAGTTCGCGATGGGCTCCTCGACCGAGAACTCGGCCTACGGGCCGTCGCGGAACCCGTGGGATCCCTCACGCGTGCCCGGCGGCTCGGGCGGCGGCTCGGCCGCGGCGGTCACCGCGGGCCTGGCGCCGTGGGCGCTCGGCTCGGACACGGGCGGCTCGATCAAGCAGCCCTCGGCCCTGTGCGGGAACGTGGGGCTGCGGCCGACTTACGGCAGCGTCTCGCGCTACGGCGTCGTCGCGTTCGCGTCGAGCCTCGACCAGATCGGACCCGTCGCGAAGACCGTGCGCGACGTCGCGCTCCTGTACTCGATCATCTCCGGCCGCGACCCGCTCGACTCGACCTCGACGGAGCTGCCGGAGCCGGTTCGGCTTCCCGAGGGCGAGTCGCTCGCGGGCGTCCGGATCGGCGTCCCGACCGAGCTGAACGAGGCGGAGGGGATCGAGCCCGGAGTGAGCGAGGCGGTCGCGAAGACGATTGCGCTCGCAGAGGGGCTCGGCGCGGAGGTGGGGGAGTGCTCGCTCCCGCGCTCGGTCCGCTACGGGCTCCCCTGCTACTACCTCATCGCGCCGGCGGAGGCGTCGTCGAACCTCTCGCGCTACGACGGCGTCCGCTACGGGCCGCGCGCAGAGGGGTCCAGCTACCAGGAGCTCGTCGAGCGGACGCGCGACGAGGGCTTCGGCGCGGAGCCGAAGCGCCGGATCATGCTCGGCACGTACGCGCTCTCGGCCGGCTACTACGACGCGTTCTACGGGCAGGCGCAGCGGGTCCGGACGCTCATCATCCGCGAGCATCGCGAGGCGCTCGAGCGGTTCGACGTCCTCGTCTCGCCGACGTCGCCCACGGTCGCGTTCCCGATCGGGGAGCGCGCCGCCGACCCGCTCGCGATGTACGCGAGCGACCTGCTCACGATCCCGTCCTGCCTCGCCGGCCTGCCCGGGCTCTCGATCCCGTGCGGCCTGTCGGAGGGGCTGCCGGTGGGGCTCCAGCTCATCGGCCCGCAGTTCGGCGAGAACACGCTCTTCCGCGTCGGCCACGCGCTCGAGCGGGCGCTCGCGTTCGACACGGTTCCGGAGAGGTGGCGGACATGAGCGCCTGGGAGCCGGTGATCGGGCTCGAGATCCACGTCCACCTGAAGACGCGGTCGAAGATGTTCTGCCGCTGCCCGGTCGGGTTCGGCGGCGAGCCGAACACGCAGACCTGCCCCGTCTGTCTCGCGTTCCCGGGCGCGCTGCCTGTGGTGAACCGCACGGCTGTCGAGTGGACGATCTTGCTCGGTCTCGCGCTCGGCTGCGAGGTCGCGCCGCAGGCGGTCTTCTCGCGCAAGAACTACTTCTACTTCGACAACCCGAAGGGCTATCAGATCTCACAGTACGATCTGCCGCTTTGCACAAGTGGCAAGGTGCTAGTTCCAGCCGCGGACGGCGACCAGGAGATCGGGATCGTGCGCGCGCACCTCGAGGAGGACGCGGCGAAGACCGTCCATGTCGGCGGGCGCACGGGGAGGATCAGGGGCGCCGACTACTCGCTCGTCGACTTCAACCGCGGCGGGACGCCGCTGGTCGAGATCGTCACCGAGCCCGATGTCCGCTCCGCCGAGGACGCGAAGCGCTTCCTCCAGCTCCTGCGCCAGACCATCGTCGAGCTCGGGATCTCGGACGCGGAGATGGAGAAGGGCACGCTGCGCGTGGACGCGAACGTCTCCGTCCGGCCGACGGGCTCGGACGAGCTGCGGACCCGCACCGAGCTCAAGAACATGAACTCGTTCAACTTCGTCGCGCGCGGGATCGACGCCGAGATCGCGCGGCAGATCGGCGTGTGGGAGTCCGGCGGCGAGATCAAGCAGGAGACGTACGACTTCGACGCGGCGACCGGCGCCCTGACGCCGCATCGCGAGAAGGAGGAGGCGGACGACTACCGCTACTTCCCCGAGCCGGACCTCGTCCCGGTCGAGCCGCCCCCAGAGCTCGTCGAGCGGCTCCGGGCGGAGCTGCCGGAGCTGCCCGCCGCGCGGATCAGGCGGATCGAGAGCGAGCTCGACCTCGAGCGCGCGTCCGTTCTCGTCACCGGCGGGCTCGATCGGCTCTGGGAGGAGACGGTCGCGGAGGGCGCGGACCGGGTCGCAGCCGCGAACGTCATCGCGAACGCGCTCGTCGGGGCAGGCGTCGATCCCGGAGCTGTCGACGGAAAGGAGCTGGCACGGCTCGTCGAGGCCCGGGATCGGATCCCGAGGGCGGCCTTCGACGAGGCCATCTCGAAGCTCGGCGAGCCCGGCTTCTCGGCCGACTCCTACCTCGCGCAGGAGGCGGTGTCCGACGAGGCGGAGCTCGAGCCCGTGATCGCGCGCGTCCTCGAGGCGAACCCCGGCCAGGTCGAGGCCTACCGCGGCGGCAAGGACGGCCTTCTCGGCTTCTTCGTCGGCCAGGTGATGAAGGAGACGGGCGGGAAGGCGAACCCGCGCGTCGTCTCCGAGCTCGTCAAGGCGAAGCTCGACTCCTAGCTGCGTCGATTCGAACCGGGCGGCCGCCGGCGCCGAATGAGCGCCGACTGCCCTCGTTCGAAAGGAGACGCACATGCAGAGGGGTGCACTGCTGCTCGCGCTCGTAGGCGCCGTTGCAGCCGCCGTTGCGGCTGCGGCGTTCGTCGGCGCGACCGGCCCACCCGGCGCCACGGCCTCGAGCCATCGGGAAGCGCCACTGATCGCGGACGACCCGGCCGCCGACAACACGGACGTCTACGCGTTCGTGAGCCCGGACAAGCCGAACACCGTCACGATCATCGCGAACTACATCCCGTTCGAGGATCCAGCGGGCGGGCCGAACTACTACAAGTTCGACCCCACGGCGCTCTACGAGCTCCACGTCGACAACGACGGGGACGCGAAGGACGACGTCACGTACGAGTTCCGGTTCAAGACCTCGGTCTCGAACCCGAACACGTTCCTCTACAACACGAACCAGGTCACCTCGCCGACCGACCCCGACCTGAACGTCAAGCAGACGTTCTCGGTCACGCGGGTCCTGGGGACGATGACGACGATCGTTGGAGCTGGGGCAAGCGGAAGGTGCTCGTGGCGAACGCCCCGGTGCCGCCCGCGAACATCGGCCCGCGGTCGAACCCGACGTACGGGGCGACCGACGGCGTCGTCGACCTCGGTGGAGGCCGCCAGGTCTTCGCCGGGCCGCGCGACGATCCGTTCTTCGTCGACCTCGGCTCGATCTTCGACCTCGGCGGGCTCCGGCCGTTCAACCCGGCGCACGTGATCCCGCTTCCGATGGAGGCGGGCCAGGACGGCGTCCTCAACTACAACACGCACTCGGTCGCGATCCAGGTCCCGAAGACGGACCTGCTTCGCGCACCGGCTGCGGATGGGACGATCGGCGTCTACGCGAGCACGAGCCGGCGCGAGCTCAGCGTCCTGCGCGGGAACGGCAGGGTCGACTCGCGTGGGGACTGGGTGCAGGTCTCACGACTCGCGAACCCGCTGATCAACGAGGTCGTGATCCCGCTGGGGCTCAAGGACCGCTGGAACGGGTCCTCTCCGCGGAACGACTCGCAGTTCCTGGACCGGTACACGACTCCGGAGCTCGCGGGGCTCGTGAACTTCCTGTATCCGACGCTTCCGGATGCGCCGACGACGAACCGCGCCGACCTCGTCGCGGTGCTGCTCACGGGCGTCCCGGGGCTGAACTTCACCGGAGACCGGAAGGCCGACCTGCTCAGGCTCAACACGGCCATCGCGCCGACGGCGAGCCCGAACCGGCTCGGCGTGCTTGCGGGTGACTTCCAGGGCTTCCCGAACGGACGCCGGCTCGCCGACGACGTGACGGACATCGAGCTCCGCGCCGTCGCGTGCGGCTACGGGGCGATCCTGCAAGGAGCTCTCAGGCTCTGCAACCTGTCGCCGAACAACATGATCGGCGACGGCGTGGACGCGAACGAGAACACGTTCCTGTCCACGTTCCCGTACGTCGCCGCGCCTAACCGCGGCTACGAGCACACGGGGCACAGGTAGAGGGGACAGGGGACTGCTCGGCATGAGACGGCGGACGACTCTGCTCGTAGGGAGCGCGCTTGCGGTCGCGCTCGTCCTCGGCAGCCTCGTCGGCGGCGTTCTTGCCGAGTCTTCCTCCTCGCTGCCGGCCGCGGCTCCGCGGATCGTCCCGGATGGGACGTCCGCGGGGCCGGCCGGCGGCGGGACGGCGGCGAGCGTCGCCAAGCTCGAGGCCGCGATCCGCGCTCGCCCGGGAGATCCGCAGACGCTGACCCAACTCGGGTTCGCGTACCAGCTGCGCTGGCGCGAGACCGCGGACTCTTCCTTCCTGCCCCGCTCCGAGACGGCGCTCCGGCGGGCGCTTCGGCGCGACCCGGACTACCCGAACGCGGTGCTCGGCCTCGGATCGCTGGCGCTCATCCGCCACGAGTTCCGCGCCGCCCTCACGTATGGACGGCGCGCACAGCGCCTGCTCGTCGACTCGGGCAGGCCGCAGGGCGTGATCGGGGACGCGCTCGTCGAGCTCGGCCGCTACGACGAGGCCTTCCGCGCCTTCGAGCGCATGGTCAAGCGTCTCCCGGGACTCGCCTCGTACGCGCGCGTGGCGTACGCGCGCGAGCTCACCGGCGATCCCGAGGGTGCGATCGCGGCGATGCGGCTTGCACTCGAGGCGGCAGCGGGACAGCCGGAGTCGACCGCGTGGGCTCACGTCGAGCTCGCGAAGCTGCAGCTCGGGTCGGGCCGATTCAGTGCGGCATCGCGGCAAGCGCGCGAGGCGCTTCGGGCCTTCCCGGGATACCCGGCGGCGCGGCTCGTGCTCGCTCGCATCGAGGCGGCTCGGGGCCGTAGCGACCGCGCAATCGCGGCGGCGCGGCGGGCGGTGGAGTCCGTTCCCACGCTCGAGAGCGTGGCTCTTCTCGCGGACCTGCTCGAACGCGCGGGCAAGAAGTCCGAGTCGCGGCAACAGCGGAAGACCGGCGCGGTCATCCAGCAGCTGCTCGCCGCCAACGGCGTACAGGTCGATCTCGAGTCGGCGGTCTACCGCGCCGACCGGGGCATTCGCCCCGCCGAGACTGTCCGGCTGGCACGTCGTGCGCGAGCGGCACGGCCGTCGATCTACGGGGACGACGCGCTCGCCTGGGCTCTGGCCCGTGCGGGTCGCTGCGCCGAGGCGCGTCCGCTCGCCGAGCGTGCGCTCCGCCTCGGGACCAAAGACCCGCTCCTCTATTTCCACCGCGGCTACGCGGAGGGGTGCGCAGGCGACCGGGCGGCGATGCGCGGGTGGTATGCGCGCGCTCTCGAGCGCAATCCGGGCTTCTCCGTGCGCTGGGCGCCTTTCGCCCGCGCGGTGCTTCGTTCCTGATCCTGAACGCGTTCCGTGCCCGGCCGGGCCGTATGATCGGCCCGTGGACCGCTTGCGGGTGTGGCTCGCCGTCTCGCCGATCGCCGTGGCCGGAGTGCTCCTCGCGCACGCGCTCGCCTACCGTCTGACCGGGACGCCCACCGCCCCGCTCCACGCCTATCTCGACCACGCGCCGCAAGTGCTGGCCGTCGCCGCGCTCGTCGGCATCGCCGCAGGCCTCACCGCGCGCCGGTCGGCCGTCGCCGCGTGGCCGTTCCCGGCCGCCGCGCTTGCGACCTTCGCGCTGCAGGAGCACGCCGAGCGGTTCCTGCACACGGGACAGCTGCCCTGGCTCCTCGGGTCGCCGGTCTTCCTCGTCGGGCTGCTGCTGCAGGTGCCCGTCGCGCTCCTCGTGTGGGCGCTCGCGCGCCGGCTTCTTCGAGCTCTCGCGGTCGCTCCGATGCGGAGGACGCGACTTCCCAGGCATCTCCTCGAAGTGCTCGTCCCGAGCACGCTGGCCGTCCGGGGTGCTCCGATGCTCGCGCATCCGGCACGCGGGCCTCCGTTCTTCCGCAGATCCTGAGACCTCGCCGCGGGAGCCCGCGGCACGACTCTGTGGAGGAACGGCATGAGACTGATCCCACTTCTCGTCGCGCTCGTCCTTGCTCTCCCGCTCGCAGCCTGTGGTGGGGACGACGAGGCGACCTCGACGACCACGACCGACACGACGACGACGACCGAGCCCCCGACCACCACGACGACCACGTCGCCACCGCCGCCTGCGGGCCCGACCGTCGTCCGCGTGCGAGTCGTCGGCGGCGTCCCGCAGGGCGGCATCGTGCGCGAGACCGTCTCCCAGGGAGACCGAGTCGCCATCGTCGTAACGGCGGACGTCTCGGACGAGGTCCACCTGCACGGGTACGACCTCATGCGCGACGTCGCCCCGGGAAAGCCCGCGCGCATCTTCTTCCGGGCGACGGTGCCGGGGCGGTTCGAGGTCGAGCTCGAGGACCGCGAGCTGCAGATCGCCGACATCACGGTGCAGCCCTGACGTGAGCGTTCTTGCCCACGGCATCGGCGGCGTTCGGGACCTCCCGGTCCCCGAGACGTTCTTCTTCACGACCGCCGCAGTCGTCCTCGTCGTCTCGTTCGTGCTGCTCGGCGCCCTCTGGAAGCGACCGGTGCTCGAGCGCGCGGCAGGCGGTCGCGGGCTACCGGGCGTGCTGGGGGCGATCGTGCTCTCGCGCGCCGTCCGGATCGTGCTCGGCGCCATCTCGATCGGGCTCCTCGTGCTCACGTTGGCGACCGCGCTCTTCGGGACGTCGCTCTCGCTCCTCAACTTCGCTCCCACGTTCGTCTACGTGATCTTCTGGCTCGGGATCCCGCTGCTGTCGGTGACGCTCGGGAACGTGTGGAGGGTGCTCAGCCCGTGGCGCGCGCTCGCGGACGCCACGGTGTGGGTGCTCGAGCGCGGCGGGCGCGAGGCTCGTCCGCTCCTCGAGCCGACGGAACGCTTCGGCCGCTATCCCGCGGCGGCGGCGCTCTTCGCGTTCGTTGCGCTCGAGCTCGCCCACCCGCGCCCGGACTTCCCGCGCACGCTCGGGGTCGCCGCCGCCCTCTACAGCTACTGGGCTCTCGCCGGGATGGCGATCTACGGCCGCGACACGTGGACGCGCTGCGGCGAGGGGTTCGCCGTCGCGTTCGGGCTCCTGGCGCGGATGGCGCCGTTCGCGGTCCGGGAGGGCCACGTCGTCGTCCGCTGGCCGTTCGCGGGCCTCGCGGGCCCCGACCGCACTGAGCGGGACGCTTGTCTTCGTCGCGGTGCTGCTCGGCTCGACGAGCTTCGACGGGTTCAGCCGGACGAGCACGTGGGCGAACATGCAGGCGGATCTCCGCGCGCGTCTCGTCGACCAGCCGGGCTGGGTCGTGGATCTCGTGACGACGTTCGTCAACGTGGCGGGTCTGGCGGCATTCGTCGGCGCGGTCGTGCTGACGTACGCGGCGGCCACGGAGACCGCGCGCCGCCTGGTGGACGCGCCGCGCTCACTCGTCCCCGACTTCGTGCTCTCGCTCGTCCCGATCGCGTTCGCGTACCTCGTGGCGCATTACTTCTCGCTGTTCCTGATCCAGGGCCAGTTCATCCTCGCGTTGATCTCGGACCCGTTCGGGCGTGGCTGGGACCTCTTCGGGACGGTCGACTTCGCGCCGAACCTCGCGATCGTCGCTCCCGAGACGGTCTGGTACGCGCAGGTGATCGCACTCACGGTCGGGCACGTCGCGGGGCTCGCGATCGCCCACGATCGAGCGGTGTCCCTGTTCCAGAACCGCGGGGACGCTCTACGCTCTCAGTACCCGATGCTCGCGCTGATGGTGCTCTACACCGTCGGAGGGTTGTGGCTGCTCTCCCAGGGTTGATCGCCCACGGTGGCGTCCTCGGCGCGATCGCGGAGTCGTTCGTCGTCGTCGCGGTTGCGGGCGTCTTCGTCGCGGTGTGGATCCGCGAGCGCCGCGCCCGACGCGAGCACTCCCACGACGGGCCGGCCTTGCTCACCGATCGCGACGAGGAGTAGGCGCGACGAAGCCGGCGTAGAGCAGGAGCGCCGCCGCGGCGAGGATCGGTGCGAGCGCGCCGACACCGAGGCCGGCGAGGCCGCTCCCCACGGCGGCGACGGCCACGCCGGCGAGGATGAGCGCGTTCCCGAGCGGCCTGCGGCGGATCGTGAGCAGCGCGATGGCGACGACCGCGAGCGTGCCGAGCGAGTTCCCGACGATCGCGAGCACTCGCGCAGGCCACAGCTCGAGGACGTCCTGGGCCTCGGGGACGTCGGAGCCGCCGAGCCCGGATTCGAGCGGCATCGCGAGCGCGACTCCGACCGCGAGGCCGGAGAAGAGGAGCGCGGCCGGGCCGGCCCACCGGCGTCCCACGAGCAGCAGCGAGCCGGCGCCGAGAAGCGGGGCAGTGAGGAGCGCGCCTCCCAGGTAGTACACGCGAAACGGGGCCTCGCTCCACCCGGCCGCGGCGCCCCAGGCGAGCGCTCCGGCGGAAACCGCGTAGGCGGCGAGGGCGGCCGCCCACGCGAGGAGCTCGCGCGCTCGCAGCCTCCGGTACCGCCGGAACAGCTCGGCGGAGAGCCGGAGCGTGATCAGCGCCGCCGCGAACGCGAGGAGGGCCTCCACGGCTACTCGTGGGGGAACCCATGGTTCCCCCACGTGCCTCCTCCTTCAGCGTCGAGGCTCCCGGCTTGCGCCGCCAGGCCTCCCGGCCGGCGAAGCCGGCCTGCGGCCCGTGCGCGGGGTTCCGATACCAGATCGACCATCGATCTAAGCCTGGAGTCTGTCCGAGAAGGAAGCGTCGAGTCGTGGGTTCGACGATGTCAAGCTAGGCTCCGAGCGATGGCGGGCAAGCGGTATCTGATGGCGCCTGGGCCCACGCCCGTCCCGCCCGAGGTGCTCGCCGCCGGCGCCGAGCCGGTCATCCACCACCGCGGGCCGGACTTCCGCGAGCTGATGCTGCGCTGCCTCGCGCGCCTGCAGGAAGTCTGTCGGACGAAGAACGACGTGCTCCTGTTCACCGCGTCCGGGTCGGGCGCGTTCGAGTCGGCGATCGTGAACCTGCTCTCGCCGGGGGAGCGCGTGCTCGCGGTCACGGCGGGCGAGTTCGGCGATCGCTGGGCGAACCTGGCCCGCGCGTTCGGAGCGGACGTGCACGAGCTCCGCTACGCGTGGGGCGAGACGCCCGAGCCGGACGACGTCCGTGCGCGCCTCGAGGAGACCGGTGCGGAGGTCGCGTTCCTCGTCCACTCCGAGACCTCGACCGGCGTCGTCGCGGACATCCAGGCGCTCGCGCAAGCCGCGCATCACGCGGGTGCACTCCCGGTCGTCGACGCGGTCTCGAGCCTCGGGGCGGTGCCGCTCGAGACCGATGCGTGGGGCCTGGACGTCGTGATCTCGGGCTCGCAGAAGGCGTTGATGACGCCTCCGGGGCTCTCGCTCGCGACAGTGTCGGCCCAGGCCTGGGAGCGGAGCGCCCGCGCGACGCTTCCGCGGTTCTACTTCGACTGGGTGAAGCTGCGCGACTCACTCGCCGCGGGGACGACGCCGTTCACGCCCGCTGTCACCCTGGTCGCGGCGCTCGACCGCGCGCTCGCACTTCTCTTGGACGAGGGGCTCGAGGCCGCGTTCGCCCGGCACGCGGCGCTCGGCCGCGCGTGCCGGGAGGGGGCGAAGGCGATGGGCCTCTCGCTCTTCTCGCCGGACGAGGAGCGCTCCGCGGTCGTCACGGCGATCCTCACGCCTGAGGGCGTCGACGCGCGCGAGCTCGTCCTCACTCTCCGCGAGCGGTTCGGGATCACGGTCGCCGGCGCGCACGGCGAGCTCGGCGCGCGGATGTTCCGGATCGGCCACATCGGGTACTACGACGTGTTCGACATCACGACCGCGCTCGCCGCGGTTGAGGTCATCCTTGCCGAGCGCGGCGCGGACATCGAGCGTGGCGCGGCGGTTGCGAGCGCGGTCGAGGCGTACCGCGCGGCTCTCCGTGTCTGAACGTCGCCAGCGGGTTCTCGTCCGCGAGCCGATCGCCGAGTCCGGGCTCGCCCTCCTCCGCGAGCGGTTCGACGTCGTCGAGGACTCGGAGAGCGAGCTCGGCTCGATCATCGGAGAGTTCGACGCCGTCGTCGTCCGCTCGGGGACGCGACTCGACGCGGACGTGATCGCGCAGGCGCGGCGACTCAAAGTGATCGGGCGCGCGGGCGTGGGGCTCGACAACGTCGACGTCGACGCCGCCACGAGGCGGGGCATCGTCGTCGCGAACGCGCCCGAGGCGACCGTCGTCTCGGCCGCGGAGCACACGATCGCGCTCCTCCTGGCGGTCGCGCGCAACGTTCCCCAGGCGCATGCTGCGCTCAGAGCGGGGAGCTGGGAGCGGGAGCGGTTCGCCGGGATCGAGCTCGCCGGCAAGACCCTCGGCGTGCTGGGCCTCGGCCGCATCGGCTGGCAGGTCGCCCGCCGTGCTGCCGCGCTCGGGCTGCGGGTTCTCGCATACGACCCGTATGTCTCGCCAGAGCGCTTCCGCGAGCTCGGGATCGAGCCGACCGCAGCGCTCGAGGACATCTACGCCCAGGCCGACTTCATCACCCTCCACCTGCCCCTGAACGAGGAGACGCGCGGCGTCCTCGGCGCGGACGCCTTCGCGCTCATGCGGAAGGGTGTGCGCATCGTCAACGCGGCGCGGGGTGGGCTCGTCGACGAAGTCGCGTTGGAGGCTGCCATCCGCTCAGGACAGGTCGCCGGCGCTGCGCTCGACGTGTTCGAGTCGGAGCCGTACGTCGGGATCGCTCCTCGAGCTCGAGCAGGTCGTCGTCACGCCGCACCTCGCGGGCTCGACGACCGAGGCTCAGGACCGCGCGGGGCTGATCATCGCGGAGCAGGTCGCTGCGGCGCTCGAGGGCGAGCTCGTGCAGACCGCGGTAAACATCCCCGTCGTCGACCAGACAGATCTGGAGGTGCTGGGGCCGTTCATCCCGCTCGCCGCCCGCCTCGGGCAGCTCGCGACGGCGCTCGTGGCGGGACGGCCGTCGCGCATCGTCGTCGCCGTGCACGGGCCGCTCTCGGAATCCGACACGCGGCTGCTCACGGTGGCGGCGCTCAACGGCGCGTTCCGGGATCGCGTAGACCAGACCGTGAACTACGTGAATGCGCCCGTGATCGCCGCCGAGCGCGGGATCGAGGTGTCCGAGCAGCGCTTCGCGTCCTCCCGTCACTACACGAACCTCGTCCGGGTGGTCGTGAGCTCGAACGGGGAGGAGGTCGAGGTCTCGGGGACGACGGTCGGCCCGGAGCACCGCGTCTTCCTCGCCGGCGCGCTCGGGTTCGCCATCGACATCGAGCTCGCGCCGCACATGGCGTTCCTCGTCTACAACGACATGCCGGGAGTCATCGGCCGGGTCGGGACGATGTTCGGCGAGGCGGGCGTGAACATCGCGAACATGGCGGTCTCGCGGACGAAGGAGGGCGGGAGGGCACTCATGGCGTTCTCCATCGACACTCCCGCGCCGCCTGATCTCGTCGAGCGCGTCCTCGCGTCCGGCTTCGACGACGCCCGCTTCCTCACGCTCGGCTAGATTTCCGCCCGTGGTAGCGGCCTGGCCGGAGCCCGTTCAGCGGGTTTCCTCGTTCCTCCGCGACGCCGGGGCGGAGGCTCGCATCGAGGAGTTCTCGGCCGGCGCGCCGACGGCCTCGGAGGCGGCAGCCGCAGTCGGATGCGAGCTCGACCAGATCGTCAAGTCGCTCGTGTTGCTGTGCGACGGGAAGCCGGTGGTCGCACTCGTGCCCGGCGACCGGCGGGCCGATCCGGAGAAGATCGCCCGCGCCGCCGGCGCGGACAAGGCGCGCGTGGCGCAGGCAGACGAAGTCGAACGGGCGACCGGGTTCACGCCCGGAGCGGTGGCGCCCTTCCCGTTGCCCGCGATCCAGACGGTGTTGATGGAGCGGACGCTCCTCCGCCATCCGCTCGTGTGGGCCGGCGCCGGCTCGCCGAATCACCTGGTCGGCATCGCGCCGGCGGAGCTCGGACGACTCGCCCGCGCACAGCCCACCGACGTCGTGACGGACTACCATTCGACCAAATCCAAGGAGAGCTGACTCGATGCATGAGACCGACAAGATCTGGATGAACGGCGAGCTCGTCGACTGGGCCGACGCGAAGATCCACGTAGGCTCGCACGGGCTCCACTACGGATCCGGGGTATTCGAGGGGATCCGCTGCTACGAGACCGAGAAGGGCCCCGCGGTCTTCCGCCTGCACGACCACCTGAGGCGATTCGACGACTCCGCGAAGCTGCTCTTCATTGACCTTCCGTACACCATCGCGGAGATCCGCGAGGCGACCCACGAGCTCGTCGCGGTGAACGGCTTGGCGACTTGCTACCTGCGCCCGATCGCGTTCTTCGGCTACGGAGAGCTCGGCGTCGCGGCCGCCGACAACCCTGTCGACGTCGTGATCATGGGCTACCCGTGGGGCGCGTACCTCGGCGAGGAAGGCCAGCGCGCCGGGATCACCACGACCGTCTCCAGCTGGGAGCGGGTCGGCCCGAACGTGATCCCGCACGTCGCCAAGGCGACGGGGATCTACCTGAACTCCATGCTTGCGACCACCGAGGCGAAGCGGGCGGGCTACGACGAGGCGATCATGCTCACGCGCGACGGTTACGTCGCCGACGGGCCGGGCGAGAACATCTTCGTCGTCAAGGACGGTCGGCTCATCACGCCGCCGCTCTCGATGTCGATCCTCCCGGGGATCACGCGTGACACGATCATGCACATCGCGGGCGCGCTCGGCTACCCGGTCGAGGAGAAGCTCATCATCCGGACCGACCTCTACCTCGCGGACGAGGTCTTCATGGTCGGGACCGCGACGGAGGTCGCGCCCGTGCGTGCGATCGACGGTCGCGAGATCGGCGTGGGCCCGGTGACGCTCGAGCTGCAGAAGGCGTACCTCGACGTCGTCTACGGCCGTGACGCCCGCTGGAGCGACTGGCTCGACCTCGTCGAGACGTCGCGCATGACCGCGGAGGTTTGAGCGTCACACGCCAGATCCCGCTCTCGGGCGCGTGGCTCGACGAGCGGGAGGAGGAGCTCGTCCTCGAGGTGCTGCGTTCCGGCCGGCTGTCGCTCGGCCCGACGATCGACCGCTTCGAGGAGGCGTTCGCGGAGGCCGTGGACGCGCCGTTCGCGGCCGCCGTCTCGAGTGGCACGGCCGGGCTGCACATGCTCTGTCATATGGCGGGGTTCGGGCCCGGGGACGAGGTGATCACGTCCCCGATCTCGTTCGTCGCTTCCGCCAACTGCTTCCTCTTCGAGGGCGCGAGCCCGGTCTTCGCCGACGTCGATCCGCGCACGTTCAACCTCGACCCGGCCGCGGTCGAGGCCGCGATCACGCCGCGCACGCGCGGGATCGTCGCCGTGGACATGTTCGGCTATCCGTGCGAGCTCGAAGAGCTGCGCGCGATCGCGGAACGCCACGGCCTCGTCCTGATCGAGGACTCGGCGGAGGCGCTCGGCGCCGAGTACAAGGGGCGGCCGATCGGCTCGCACGGGCCGCCGGCGGTGTTCGGCTTCTACCCGAACAAGCAGATGACCGCCGGTGAGGGCGGGGTCGTCACGACGCACTCGGAGGACGAACATCGGCTGCTCGTGAGCCTCCGCAACCAGGGTCGCGACTACGAGAGTGGCGGCTGGTTCAACCACGCCAGGCTCGGCTTCAACTACCGCTGGACGGACATACAGGCCGCGATCGGGCTCGGCCAGCTCGAGAAGCTCGAGCGGATCCTCGAGCTCCGGCGGAAGGCGGCCGAGCGCTACAACTCGCTCCTCTCGGCGTTCGAGCAGGTCACGCCGCTGGCAGCCGACGACGACGACCACCGCCGCTCGTGGTTCGTCTACGTCGTTGCGCTCGATCCGACCGTGAACCGCGCGTACGTGATGTCGGAGCTGCGGGATCGGGGCGTCGCGACGGCCGAGTACGTGCCCTGCGTGCACCTCCAGCCGTACATGCGCGAGCGCTTCGGGTTCACCGAGGGGTTGTGCCCGGTCGCCGAGGAGATCAGCGACCGCACGCTCGCGCTCCCGTTCCACACCCGGATCGACACCGGCGACCAGGAGTTCGTCGTCGAGACGCTCGCCGCCGCGCTCGCTTGATGGAGCGCCCCGGCCAGGGCGAGGCGCTGGCCGCGTGGACGATCTGGGGCGTTACGGCGCTCGCCGTCCTCGTCACGTACAGCCGCGTCGAGCCCGCCGAGCTGTACCACGTCTCCCGCGATGGGCTCGCGGGCGGGCTCGGCCGCGCCCTCGTCCTGCTCAACTTCCCGGTCGGGGTCGTGGCCGTCGCGCTCGTCCTCGTCGCGATGGCGGTGCTGCCGCGGGCGGCGTGGCTCCTCGCTGCACCGGCGCTCGCCAGCTTCGCGCTCGTGCCGTTCGTCGTCGACCAGGACGACCTCGACGCGCGCCCCGCGAACGCGATTCCGGCGCTCGGCGTCGCCGTCGCGCTCGGGTTGACGTTCGCAGCCGCCCGGCGGGCCGGCACGTCGTTCGCTCCGCGCCTCCCGGGCGACCGTGCGCGCATCGCCGTCGCGGCGGTCGTCGTCCTGCTCTCGCTGCCCTGGCTGACGGCCGAGCTCGGCTTCCACTTCCCGGGCGACATGTTCATGGGAGAGGAATTGCGTGCCGAGGACGACGGCTCGCTCCTCGCCGCCGTGCATCTCGGTCGTCACCACGGGACGGACGGCGCGCTTCTCGTCCTGACCGCGCTCCTCGTCTCGCGCGTTCGTGTCCCGGAGCGACGCCTTCGTCTCGCGCTGACCGGCTATCTCGGGCTCATGCTCGCCTACGGCGCCGTGAACCTCGTACAGGACCTCTGGACCGAGCAGATCGTCAAGCGGGGTTGGACCGACGTGGCCATCCCGGCGGCGCTCCTGCCCGGTCTTCGCCCGATCTGGGCGGTCATCCTCGCGCTCGCCGCGCTCTCGGCGATCGCGTTGGCGAAGGAGGGACGTGCCGAGCCCGCGGCAGCTCGCTAGCCTGGCCGCCGCGCAGGCACGGCTCCCCCTCGGGCTCGCGGCAGCCCACGACGGCCGCATCCTCGGCGGCATCGCGCGCTCGCTTGCGGGAGTGACGCGTGCGGAGGAGACGCTCGTCGGCGGCGTGCCGGCGACGGTCTACCGTCCAGGGCGCGGCTCCGGGCCCTGGCCGTGTGTCGTCGTACTGCCGGGAGTCACGAGACAGGGTCGAGGGCATCCCGGGCTCCGGGCGATCGGGCGCTGCTTCGCTGCGACGGGCCACGTCGCCGTCATCGCCGAGCCCGAGGGGCTGGCAGACGGCGAGCTCACGCCGACGACGGTCGCCCAGGCGCGGGCGGCGGTCGATGCAGCCGCGGGCTCGAACGAGGCTCTCGGACACGGCGTCACGCTCGCCGGCGTCTCCGGTGGCGCCACCCTCTCCCTGCTCGTCGCCGCCGACCCGCGCGTCGGGCCGCACGTGCGGCGCGCGACCGCGGTCGCGCCGTGCTGCGACATCGGGGAGTCGCTGCGCATGGTGACGACGGGTCAGTACCGGGTACGGGGCAAGCCCTTCCCGTTCGGCTCCGGTGACTTCTTCCGGCTCGTGATCGCCCGCTCCGTTGTCGCCTGGCTCCCGCCGGGAGCCGACCGCTCGAGGCTGCGCGCCCATCTCCTCGCGCTCGAGGACTACGGGCCAGAGCCGCTCGCCGGTCTGCGATCCTGGCCGCGCGAAGGTCTCGGCGGCGGCGCCCGCGCGCTCGTCGAGCTGATCGCGAACGAGGACCCGGACCGGTTCGACGAGCTCGTCGCGGCGCTGCCCGACGAGCTGCGGGCGAACGTCGAGCTCCTGTCGCCGGTGGCACATGCCGCCGACGTCCGCGCCCCCGTCGAGGTCGTCGTGCCGCGCCGGGACAAGTACCTGCCGCTCGCCGATAGCTACCGCTTCTCCATCGCGTGCCCGCGCGCCCGGCTCACGGTTCTCGACGCGCTCTCGCACGTCGTGCCCACGGTCTCACCCTCCGACGTGCGCGGCCTCGCGCAGCTCGACGCGGTGCTCGTGCGACTGTTCGCCGGCGCGCGGGCGCCGTCATACTCCAGGCCGTGAGCGCGGAGAGGATGATCTTCCTCGGCTTCGGGAAGTACGCCCGTGCGGACAAGATCTACGCGCTCGAGCCCATCACCGGCGACGACCGTGGCGGCGGGCAGCGGACGCGAGTCTGGGTCGACGGCGTCGACGGCCCGATCGTCGCCTCCCGCACCGAGCGGACGATCCTGCACGACATGGGCCACGAGGGAGCCGACTCCGCGGTTCTCGACCAGGCGCTCGACCTGGCCGAGCGCCTGGCTGCAGCCGCCGAGGAGGGCCGCGTCGACCTGGGCGATCTCGGGCGGCGTGCGCGGCGCGTCCTCGCCTCGACCGCGCGGCCCGCGGAGGACGAACAGCTCTTCTGAGCGGGCTCGAGCGCACGTTCTTCGCGCGCGCGGTCGTCGAGGTCGCGCGGGATCTCATCGGCGCGACTCTCCTCGTGGATGGGGTCGGCGGGATGATCGTCGAGGCCGAGGCATACGCGCCTGACGACCCCGCGAGCCATTCCTACCGCGGTGAGACGCGCGGGAACGCTGCGATGTTCGGCCTGCCGGGACACCTCTATGTCTACCGCTCCTACGGCGTCCACTGGTGCGCGAACGTCGTCTGCTGCGAGGCGGGGACGGGCGCGGCGGTGCTCCTGCGCGCGCTCGAGCCGACCCACGGGATCGACACGATGCGTGAGCGCAGAGGGCTCGACGACGAACGCCTGCTCTGCTCTGGGCCGGGACGCCTCACTCAGGCTCTCGGTATCTCGGGAGCGCACGACGGGCTCGCGCTCGACCGTCCTCCGTTTCGGTTGCTGGCGCCTCGCGAGCGGCCGGAGGTCGTCGCCGGGCCGCGCGTCGGCATCTCGCGTGCGGTCGACCTGCCTTGGCGCTACTCGCTCAGGAGCTCTACTTTTGTGAGCCGTCCCCGACCACGAGCCTGACGCGGAGGCCCGGAGCGGTCGCGACGCCGGGCTCGAGGCTCTGTCGAAGGATCGTCCCCATCGGGCCGGCGGCGCTCGCGACCCGCACGTCGAGCTTCAGTCGCCGCACCTCCCCGCTCGCGGCCTCGAGGCTCGAGCCGACGAAGTTCGGGACGAGCCCGTAGCGGGCCTTCGTGACCGAGAGGCGCACGGTGTCGTTCGCCGAGAGCCCGCCGCCTCGCGGCTCCTGATCGACGACAACTCCCGGTCGCCGCCCCGCCTTGGCCGGGACGTAGACGGCGTCCGCGCCGAGCGGCTGCGCCGCGAGCTGCGCGGTGGCGGCGTCCTCCGACATGCCCACGACGAGCGGCACCGACACCTCGTTCGGCTTGCAGTCGGCCGTTCGGTCGGGAGTCTCGTCCGAGAAATAGATCAGGCGCCGCGCGCCGCGGCAGTACCCGTTGTCGAGGCTCCAGCGGCCTCCACGCTTCACGACCCACGAGGCCGTGGAGCCGAGGTACGGCGGGTAGTCGAAGTCGGCGTTGTCGTCGGCCTTCGTCGCCCGAGCCATGAACTCGCGCCAGATCTGTGCAGGCAGGGTGCCGCCGGCAACGGGATCACCCCCGAACTCCGTGAGCATGGGGCGGAGGCCGTCGGGATACCCCACCCAGACTGCCACCACGAGCTTCGGCGTGTAGCCGATGAACCACGCGTCCGCGTAGTTGTCATTGGTGCCCGTCTTGCCCGCGATGCTCCTGCCCGCGAGGCTCGCGCGCTTGCCCGTGCCGGAGCGGACGACGTCTTCGAGGATGTCGGTGAGCACCGCCGCCTGGCCCGAGTCGAGCACCCGCTTCGGTTGCGCGAGGTTCGCCTCGACGCGGCCCGCGCGACTGAACTCGACTTGCTCGACGACTCGAGGCCGGTCTCCCAGCACAGACCCGTCGACGCGCAGCCCTCCGTTTGCGATCGTGGCGTAGGCCCGCGCCATCTCGAGCGGGTTGACCGCGACGTACCCGAGCCCGATCGCGAAGTACGCGTCGAGCGGGCTCTTGATGCCGAGGTCGTGGGCTGTCTCCACGATCGCCTTCGGGCCCACGATGTCCGTCAGCTGGGCGTAAACGGAGTTGTCCGATGTCACCATCGCCTCGTCGAGCCGTACACGCCCGAGGTACGTGTGGTCGTAGTTCGTCACGGTCCAGATCCGGTCGCCCGCGTCGATGGAGACCTTCTTGGACTCGAGCTCCGTGAGCGGGGAGATCCCCTCGCGCATCGCGGTCGCGAGGACGATCGGCTTGAACGACGAGCCCGGTTGCCGCTCCGCCTGCGCCGCGAGGTTGAACTGGCTCTCCCGGAAGTTCCGGCCGCCGTACATCGCCTTGACGGCGCCCGTCCGCGGGTCGATCGCGACGAGCGCGGCCTCGGGGCCGTTCGGGTTCTTCAGCACCTGCTCGATCGCGACCCGTGCGCGTGCCTGGAGATCGAGGTCGATCGTCGTCGTGACCTTGAGGCCGCCGCCGAAGACCCGACCCGCACGGTAGTGCGAGACGAGCTGATCCTTGACGTAGTTGACGAAGTACGGCGCGCGTCCGCCCGTCCCCGGGAGGTGGATGTCCTCCGGATTCGGCAGCTCCGCGCGGTCGGCGCGCGCGTAGGCGGCTCGCGTGATCTTCCCCTGGTCGAGCATCAGCGAGAGCACGTGCCGGCGCCGCTCCTTCGCCTTGCGCGGTCTCGTGGCCGGGTCGTAGCTCGACGGATCGGCAGGGAGCCCGGCGAGGAGCGCGGCCTCGGGCAGGTCGAGGTACCTCGCGCTCTTTTGGAAGTACGCCTTGGCCGCCTGCTGGATCCCGTAGGCGCCGTTCCCGAAGTAGATCGTGTTCAGGTACGCAGTGAGGATCCGGTCCTTCGACCAGCGCTGCTCGAGCTGCCACGCGAGCGCGGCCTCTCGCACCTTGCGCGCGAGCGTGCGCTCGTTCCGGATGTACGCGTTCTTCACGAACTGCTGGGTGATCGTCGACCCGCCCTCGACGATCGCCTGGCTGCGGATGTCCGCCCAGAGCGCGCGCCCCACCCCGCGGACGTCGATGCCATGGTGCTCGAAGAAGCGCTGGTCCTCGACCGACACGATCGCCTGTTTCATCATCGGGGCGATGTCGTCGCTCTTGACGAGCACGCGGCTCTCGTCGCCCCGGAGCACCGCGAGCACCGTCCGCCCGTTCGACGCGTACACGACCGTGTCGACGTCCGAGCGATGCGCCGCCGGATCGAGGTTGGGGATCTCGCTCGCGACAGCACGCACGAGACCGAACGTGAACGCCAGCATCGCGAGGGCGAGGAGCACGCACAGCAACGCCGCCAGGCGCAACTTGCGAACCCGGCGCCGCGGCCTGCGCGGCCTTCCCTTCTCCTTCCGAACTCGCAAGTCCCCGAGTCTAACCACCGAGCGGGGAATGCCCCGCAAAGAGACGGTTGAGCTACGCGGGCTCCGAGACCACTATCGGTTGGGTCGACGGCGCCTCGACGCCGCCCTCGTCTTCGACCGTCACCGCGACCGCTTCGCCGGAGTCGACCACGTCCTCGAGCGCAACGACGTCCGGGCCGTCCCGGCCGGGGAAGAGCCCCGCCGGAGTGGGCGTGCCGTCTGCGACGACCCAGAGCTCGTAGGTCTTGCCCGCGGGCGCCGGCCCGAGCTCGTGGAGCACGAGGGCCGCGCGCCCGTCGTCCGCGACGACGAGCTGCCCGTCACCCGTCTGCAGAGCGACGGTCCGCGCCGACGGGTCGGCAAGGACGGCCGCGGCGGCCCGCTCGCGGTCGAGTGCGCTTCGCGCGTCGTCGAGGTCCGAGGAGACCTGCATCGCCCAGAGGCCGACGGCGAGCGCGATCACGGCCGCAACGGCCGCCGCCGCGCCGAGCACCGGCGCGAGCGATCGGCGGCGGGGCTCGAACGGCACGACGACCTGGCGCTCCGAGCGCGCGTCCGCGAGGATCCGCTCGCGGAGCTCCGCGCTCGGCTCCGCACCGGTCGCGGCTACGGCGAGCGCCTCCGTCGTCTGCCAGAACGACGCCAGCTCGTCCTGGCAGCGCGAGCAGCCGGCGAGGTGCTCCTCGTATGCCCGGCGCTCGTCCGGATCGAGAGCATCGAGAGCGTAGGGGGCCGTCAGCTCGTGAGCTTCCATGACCTCTCCTGCGAGGAGTCGTCGAGGAGCTCGCGCAGCCGCGACAGGCCCGCGAACATCCTGCTCTTGATCGTTCCGAGGGGGACTCCCAGCCGCTCTGCGAGCTCCGACTGCGTGAACCCGCCGTAGTACGCCAGCTCGAGCGCCTCGCGTTGTACGTCCGGAAGCTGCCCGAGCGCCTCCTGGACGCGCTCACGCTCGAAGCGGAGCCACGCGGCCTCCTCGGTGGATGCCGCGGGATCGCGGACGGAAGCGGCGGCCTCGTCGACGAGCGGCTCGGCCCGGCGCCGCTCCTCGCGGCGCACGGTGTCGACCGCACGGCGGTGAACGAGCGTCAGGATCCAGGTGCTCGCCTTCGCCCGCTCCGCGCGGAAGCCGGCGGCGCTCCGCCAGACGGCGAGAAACCCTTCCTGTACGGCGTCCTCCGCGAGCTGTTCGTCCCGGAGGACGCGCAGAGCGAGGCCGTAGGCAATGCGCCCGATACGGTCGTACAGCTCGCCGAGCGCGCCTTCGTCGCCCCGCGCAACGAGAGCGACCAGGGCCTCGTCAGAGAGATGAGCGTGCTGCCGTCGCATGGCGGAGCGGGGCTGGGAGCCGAACGCTAGCAAGGTGTGGGCAGAGGCACCCATCGCTCTGCTCTTCTTCGTACAAGCGTCGCGTTCGGTTCGCCGTTACGTCGAACCGATGGACCGGAGGCGGCGAATGGGCTGCATGAGCTCGAAGTCGAGACGCCTGCGGCGGGTGGTCGTCGTGGTCGTCGCCGCGGCGGCGCTCACCGTGCCCGGCACCGCTGCCGCCCATCCGCTCGGCAACTTCACGGTCAACCGGTACGCCGGGATCGAGCTGGCCGGGAGCTCGATCTACGTCCGGTACGCGCTCGATCTGGCCGAGATTCCGGCTTTCCAGCTCGGCGACGAGATCCGGACGCCTGCGTTCGCGGCCCGCGTCGCTCGAGACCTCGACCTCACCCTCGACGGCCGACCGGTACCGCTCCAGGTGCTCGAACGCCGAGTCGTGACGAGGCCCGGCGCCGGTGGGCTGAAAACGATGCGGCTCGACGTGGTCTACGAGGCGGACGGCAGCGGCACGAAGGTGCGGTTCCGGGATCGTGCGTTCCCAGGGCGCATCGGCTGGCGCGAGGTGACGGTCGCGGCACGCGACGGCGCCCGCGTGCTCGAGTCGAGCGTGCCTGCCGACAGCGAGAGCGGTGCGCTGCGCGCCTATCCGCAGGATCTCCTCCGTTCGCCGCTCGACGTCGCGAGTGCCGAAGCCACGATTCGTCAGGGGCGAGATCCGGGTCGTGCGCCGACGATCGACGCGCTCGAGGCGCCGGCGCGCGACTTCGGAGGCTTCGAGGCGCTGATCGAGCAGCGCGACCTGTCGCTCGGCGTGCTCGCCCTCTCGCTCCTGATAGCCGCGTTCTGGGGGGCCGCCCACGCGCTGACGCCCGGGCACGGGAAGGCTCTCGTTGCCGCATATCTCGTCGGAACGAAAGGGACGCCGAGGCATGCGTTCATGCTAGGCGGCACGGTCACGGTCGCCCACACGGCCGGGGTGTTCGCAATCGGGCTCGTGACGCTCGGCCTCTCGCAGTTCCTCCTGCCCGAGCAGCTCTACCCGTGGCTCACGCTCGCCTCGGGGCTGCTCGTCGTCGCCGTCGGGGCAGCCGTCCTCCGCCAGAGGCTCCGCGGGCGGCGCGCGCACGGCCCCCAACACGGACACGACCACAATCACGATCACTCGCACCACCACCCGCACCACCACCACGACGGCCTCACGTCGAAAGGGATCCTCGGCGTCGGGGTCGCAGCGGGCCTACTGCCCTGCCCCTCCGCGCTCGTCGTGCTCCTCTCCGCGATCGCGCTGCACCGGGTGGGGCTGGGACTGACGCTCATCGTCGCGTTCAGCGTCGGCCTCGCGGCGACGATCACGGGGATCGGGCTCGTGGCCGTCTACGCGCGTCGTGCGTTCGGCCGCCTCTCCCTCGACGGGCCGGTGCTCCGAGCTCTGCCCTCCGTGAGCGCTGCGCTCATCCTCGTCGTCGGGATCGCGATCACCGTCCGCGCCCTCCCGGGCGTTCTCTAGTCGCTCGAACCGAACGAGCAGGCCTCGCGAATCACGGGCGTGTTCGGGCTCGACGACTGGATCGCAGGCCTCTCGGACGGAGCTTCGGTCGCCGTCGTCCTCCTCGTCGGCGTCCTTCTCGGCCTGCGCCACGCGACCGATCCCGACCACATCGCAGCGATGACGACTCTCGTCGCCTCGGGGCGTGAGCGCGCGGCACGCTCCGCCGCTGTGCTCGGCGCGTGGTGGGGGATCGGGCACGGAGTGACGCTCGTCGTCTTCGGCGTACCGATCCTGCTCGCGGAGCGATTCGTGCCCGAGCGCGTCCAGCAGGGCGCCGAGACCGCCGTCGCTGCCCTCATCGTCTTTCTCGCCGTCCGGCTGCTCGTGCGGTGGCGGCACGGTTACTTCGACCTGCACGCTCATCCGCACTCCGACCGAGACCACCGGCATGCCGTGCGCACGCCGCTCGGCGCGCTCGGAATCGGCCTCGTCCACGGAATCGGGGGAAGCGCGGGCGTCGGCGTGCTGCTGCTCGCGGCGATCCCGTCGGAGACGCTCGCCGTCGCATCGCTGCTGCTACTCGCGCTCTTCACGGCCGTCTCCATGGCGGTCGTGACCGCCGGCTTCGGGCTGACGCTCTCCGCGCGTCGCATCGCCGCCGCGCCGAACGTCGTCGTCCCGGTGCTCGGAGTCGCGAGCCTCGCGTTCGGCCTCTGGTACGCGGCAGCAGCCTGGAGCCTCGCGACCTATCCGTTCTGAGTCGTCGCGCACAACCGGCGGCTCGGACGTGGTTAGGCTCACGCGCGTGGACGTGCAGCTTCTGACCCTCGACGACGCCGAGCGGCTCGCGGAGCAGGTCGTCTCGCCGGATGCGTGGAGCTACATCCATGGCGGAGCGGGCGACGAGCGGACGCTTGGCTGGAACCGGGAGGCGTTCTCGCGTTGCCGCCTCCGACCGCGCGTCCTCGTCGACGTCTCGTCGGTCAGCACCGAGACCACCGTGCTCGGGACGCCCGTGTCGATGCCGGTGCTCGTCGCTCCGATGGCGTTCCAGCAGATCGCGCACGAGGAGCACGAGCTCGGGACCGCTCGCGGCGCGGCAGCGGCCGAGACCGTGATGTGCCTCTCGACGGTCGCGACGGCCACTCCGACCGAGGTCGCCGCAGCCGCGCCCGCCGCGAGCCGCTGGCTCCAGATCTACGTCTTCCGTGACCGCGAGGTGAGCGATGCGGTCATCGAGGAGGCGCTCGAGGCCGGATTCTCGGCGCTCGTGCTGACCGCCGACCTCCCCGTCTACGGAATCCGACACCGGGAGACTCGAACCGGATTCCAGTCTCCCGAGGACGACGTGGCTCCGATCGTCGCTGCCCGCGCCCGGGGCGCCGAGGAAGGCGACCACGCGCTCACCATGCTCGAGTCCGGGCCTCGAGTGGGACTACGTGACCGAGCTTCGCGAGCGGTGGAAGGTCCCGGTCGTCGTCAAAGGCCTGGTAACGGCCGAGGACGCCGTGCTCGCGTGCGAGCACGGCGCGGCCGGCGTGGTCGTCTCGAACCATGGTGGACGCCAACTCGACGGCGCCATTGCGTCGCTCGAGGCGCTGCCGGAGGTCGTCGAGGCCGTGGACGGAAGGGCGGAGGTCTACCTCGACGGCGGCGTTCGCCGCGGCAGCGACGTCGTCACCGCCCTCGCGCTCGGCGCGCGCGCCGTCCTCCTGGGCAGGCCGGTCATGTACGGCCTCGCGTTCGGAGGGGCGAAGGGCGTCGAGCAGGTGCTCGGGATCCTGCGCGAAGAGACGGAGAACGCTCTCGCGCTCCTCGGCTGCAGCTCGCCGGAAGCGGTGACGCGCAGCCACGTTGTGACCGGCTTCCCTCCGTGAGCGCTGCCGAGCTCACCCGCAACGCGGTCGACCTCCTCCCGGAGGGCGCGCTCGAGGCCAAGCTCCGCCTCGGCCGGCCGCTCCGGGTCAAGCTCGGCATCGACCCGACGGGGCCGGACATCCACCTCGGATTCGCGGTCGTGCTGAGACGACTGCGAGCGTTTCAGGACGCGGGGCACACAGCGGTACTGATCGTCGGCGACTACACGGCGCGCATCGGCGACCCTTCTGGACGCTCGAAGGAGCGGGTTGTCCTCCCGGACGAGGTACTCGACGAGAACGCGAAGCTCTTCGCCGCGCAGGCGTATCGGATCCTCGACGAGAAGCGCACCGAGATCCGCTTCAACGGCGAGTGGCTCGGCAAGCTCGACTACGCGGAGCTCGTTCGCCTGACCCGCACCGGCACGGTCGCGCAGCTCCTGGAGCGGAACGACTTCCGCGAGCGGTTCGCGGACGGGGCGCCGATCTCGGTCTCGGAGCTCCTCTACCCGTTCGCGCAGGGCTACGACTCGGTCGCGGTCGAGGCCGACATCGAGGTCGGGGGCACCGACCAGCTCTACAACCTGCTGATGGGCCGGGACGTGATGGCGCACTACGGCCTCGAGCCGCAGGCCGTCATCACCTACGAGCTCCTCGTCGGCACGGACGGGGTAGAGAAGATGTCGAAGTCGGTCGGCAACTACATCGCCGTCGACGAGACGCCGGAAGAGCAGTTCGGCAAGATCATGTCGATCCCGGACGGCGCGCTCGACCAGTGGTACCGGCTCTGCCTCGACTCGATCCCACCGGTGGGCGAGCCGATGGACGCGAAGCTCGCGCTCGCGCGCGGCATCGTCGAGCGGTACCACGGCGCGGAAGCGGCGCAGGCCGCGGAGGCTCACTTCACACGCGTCGTTCGTGAGGGCCAGGCGCCGGAGGACGTCGCCGAGGCGGTGTTGCCCGCGGGCGACCCCGTGCACCTGCCGGGCATCCTCGCCGAGCAGTTCGCGATCTCGACGAGCGAGGCGAGGCGTCTGATCGTGCAGGGCGCCGTCAAGGTCGACGGCGAGGCGGTCACCGACCTGGACGTGCCTCGTGGCCGGCTCGTCGGATCTCTCGTGCAGGCGGGGAAGCGGCGCTTCGTGCGCCTCTCGGACGGTCACGACTGACGCCAAACGGCGTCGTTGACAGGAGAAACGGGTGTGCTACGATCCCCGAGCCGCCCGAGAGGGAGGCGCGAGAAGCCTGTAACTCGACGAACGGAGAGCCTTCGACCCGAGCGGATACGACTTTTGTTCCGTTTCATCGAAGGCCTCTGGCGCGAGTCGGAGGCTTTTTGTTGCCGCCCAGCGGCTCGGTCTTTGAAAACTCAACAGCGTAACGTCGAGACCTCTCGGACGGTCGCGCTTCGGCTTGTCCGCGGGAGGCATGAACGTATCGATCGCCGTTGAACCCCTTTGGGGAGCAGACGAATCGAGCATCAAGCTCGAACTGAAGATCCGTCTTCGGGGCTCTGTTCGCAGAGCTCTCGAGGGCGAACGATCTCTTCACGGAGAGTTTGATCCTGGCTCAGGACGAACGCTGGCGGCGCGCTTAACACATGCAAGTCGAGCGAGAACCAGGGCTTCGGCCCTGGGGACAGCGGCGAACGGGTGAGTAACACGTGGGTAATCTGCCCTCGGCACCGGAATAGCCCGGGGAAACCCGGATTAATGCCGGATAGCCCGCCCGCCTTTCGAGGCGGTTGGAAAAGGTAGCTTCGGCCTCTGGCCGAGGATGAGCCCGCGGCGGATTAGCTTGTTGGTGGGGTAATGGCCTACCAAGGCGACGATCCGTAGCTGGTCTGAGAGGACGATCAGCCACACTGGGACTGAGACACGGCCCAGACTCCTACGGGAGGCAGCAGTGGGGAATCTTGCGCAATGGGCGAAAGCCTGACGCAGCGACGCCGCGTGAGGGAAGAAGGCCTTCGGGTTGTAAACCTCTTTCAGGAGGGACGAAGCCACTCGGGTTAATAGCCCAGAGGGTGACGGTACCTCCAGAAGAAGCCCCGGCTAACTACGTGCCAGCAGCCGCGGTAATACGTAGGGGGCAAGCGTTGTCCGGATTTACTGGGCGTAAAGAGCGTGTAGGCGGCCAGGCAGGTCTGTTGTGAAAACTGGAGGCTTAACCTCCAGACGTCGACAGAAACCGTCTTGGCTAGAGTCCGGAAGAGGAGAGTGGAATTCCTGGTGTAGCGGTGAAATGCGCAGATATCAGGAAGAACACCAATGGCGAAGGCAGCTCTCTGGGACGGTACTGACGCTGAGACGCGAAAGCGTGGGGAGCGAACAGGATTAGATACCCTGGTAGTCCACGCCGTAAACGATGGGTGCTAGGTGTGGGAGGTGTCGACTCCTTCCGTGCCGCAGCTAACGCATTAAGCACCCCGCCTGGGGAGTACGGCCGCAAGGCTAAAACTCAAAGGAATTGACGGGGGCCCGCACAAGCAGCGGAGCATGTGGTTCAATTCGATGCAACGCGAAGAACCTTACCAGGGCTTGACATGCACTGGAAATCCGTAGAAATACGGCCCTCCTTCGGGACCAGTGCACAGGTGGTGCATGGCTGTCGTCAGCTCGTGTCGTGAGATGTTGGGTTAAGTCCCGCAACGAGCGCAACCCCTGTCCCATGTTGCCAGCGAGTAATGTCGGGGACTCATGGGAGACTGCCGGTGACAAATCGGAGGAAGGTGGGGATGAAGTCAAGTCATCATGCCCCTTATGTCCTGGGCTACACACGTGCTACATTGGCCGGTACAAAGGGCTGCAAACTGCGAGGGTGAGCGAATCCCAAAAAGCCGGTCCCGGTTCGGATTGAAGGCTGAAACTCGCCTTCATGAAGGCGGAGTTGCTAGTAATCGCGGATCAGCAACGCCGCGGTGAATACGTACACGGGTCTTGTACACACCGCCCGTCACACCACGAAAGTCGGCAATACCCGAAGCCGGTGAGCTAACCCCTCGGAGGAGGCAGCCGTCGAAGGTAGGGTTGATGATTGGGGTGAAGTCGTAACAAGGTAGCCGTACCGGAAGGTGCGGCTGGATCACCTCCTTTCTAGGGAAACCGGAGCTGATCGCTCCGAAGGCGTCGGAACTCGTCGATGGCTCTCGAGGCCGTCCGGGAAGCCGACTCGCCTGGAACAACGTCGAGCTCGGCGTTCACGCTGTTGAGTTTTGAGAGACCGTCCGTTCGGGGCGGGTCTTCTCGTGGGCGTCTGCTCGTTCAGCCGGCCCGCGTGCACCTTGAAAACTCCATAGCGGCAGTAAAACGTGTTCTTTCGAGTCAAGTGACGAAGGGCACACGGTGGATGCCTTGGCGCCAAGAGCCGATGAAGGACGTGGGCGGCTGCGATAAGCCTCGGGAAGGAGCTGACCATCCGTTGATCCGAGGATTTCCGAATGGGGAAACCTGCGCGTGGTAATGCGCGCGTACTCCTGCCTGAATAAAATAGGGCAGCGTAGAGGCAAGCCGGGGAACTGAAACATCTTAGTACCCGGAGGAAAGGAAAGAAACCTCGACTCCCTGAGTAGTGGCGAGCGAAAAGGGATCTAGCCCAAACCTGTGCGACGTGATAGGCGGCAGCCGTTGTCGTGCAGGGGTTGTAGGGCTCGTCTTGATCCGTCTGCCGGCGGGTCGGGAAGTTACAAAGTTGCGCGTTAGCCGAATCGACTGGAACGTCGAACCACAGCGGGTAACAGTCCCGTAGACGAAAGCGCGCAGCCTTCCTGGACGAGCTCCTGAGTACGGCCGGGCACGGGAAACCTGGTCGGAACCCGCGGGGACCACCCCGCAAGGCTAAGTACTCCTTGGCGACCGATAGTGAACTAGTACCGTGAGGGAAAGGTGAAAAGCACCCCGGAAGGGGAGTGAAATAGTACCTGAAACCGTGTGCTTACAAGCGGTCGGAGCAGGCTTGTCCTGTGACGGCGTGCCTTTTGCATAATGAGCCAGCGAGTTGCTCTTCAACGGCAAGGTTAAGGAAACGGAGCCGTAGCGAAAGCGAGTCTGAATAGGGCGTTCAGTCGTTGGAGGCAGACCCGAAACTGAGTGATCTACCCATGGGCAGGTTGAAGCGGAGGTAAGACTCCGTGGAGGACCGAACCGACGTCGGTTGAAAACGGCGCGGATGACCTGTGGGTCGGAGTGAAAGGCTAATCAAACTCAGAGATATCTGGTTCTCCCCGAAATATATTTAGGTATAGCGTCACGTGTTCACTGCCGGTTGTAGAGCACTGCTTGGTCTAGGGGGCCCACCAGCTTACCGAAATCAGGCAAACTCCGAATGCCGGCAGTTCAGAGCGTGGCAGTCAGACTGTGGGGGATAAGCTCCATGGTCGAAAGGGAAACAGCCCAGACCGTCAGCTAAGGCCCCTAATTCCCGGCTAAGTGGGAAACGATGTTCGATTGCCCAGACAACCAGGATGTTGGCTTAGAAGCAGCCATCATTTAAAGACTGCGTAACAGCGCACTGGTCAAGTGGTCGAGCGCGGACAATTCAACGGGGCTCAAGTCGGGAGCCGAAGCTACGGACTTCTCTTACTTGAGAGGAGTGGTAGGGGAGCGTTCCCATGCCCGCGAAGCGGCGGCGTAAGCCAGCCGTGGAGGCATGGGAAGTGAGAATGCTGGCATGAGTAACGAAAGAGGAGTGAGAAACTCCTCCGCCGAATGCCCAAGGGTTCCTGAGTAAAGCTAATCTGCTCAGGGTTAGTCGGGACCTAAGCCGAGGCCGAAAGGCGTAGGCGATGGCCAACCGGTTGATATTCCGGTACCACGTCACCCACCGCTATCACCGATGGCGGGACGGGGTAGGATAAGGGATCCCAGGCGCTGGTCGACCTGGGGCAACCGCGTAGGGCGGACGATAGGCAAATCCGTCGTCCATCAAGCCTGAGACGGGAGGCCCACCCCAGAGATGGGGGAAGTCCCTGAATCCATGCCTCCTAGAAAAGCGTCTAGGGAGGTGGGGCGTGCCCGTACCAAAACCGACACAGGTGGGCAGGTAGAGAATACCAAGGCGATCGGAAGAACCCTCGTTAAGGAACTCGGCAAAATGGCCCCGTAACTTCGGGAGAAGGGGCGCCCCAGTAGGGTGACCGAATTTACTTCGGAAGCCCGAGGGGGCCGCAGTGAAACGGCCCAAGCGACTGTTTACCAAAAACACAGGTCTCTGCTAAGTCGCAAGACGACGTATAGGGGCTGACGCCTGCCCGGTGCCGGAAGGTCACGAGGAGAGGTTAGCTTTCGGGCGAAGCCTTGAATCCAAGCCCCGGTAAACGGCGGCGGTAACTATAACCGTCCTAAGGTAGCGAAATTCCTTGTCGGGTAAGTTCCGACCTGCACGAATGGCGTAACGACTTGGGCGCTGTCTCAACGAGGGATCCGGTGAAATTGTAGTCTCGGTGAAGATGCCGAGTACCCGTGGCTGGACGGAAAGACCCCGTGAACCTTTACTGCAGCTTTGCGTTGAAGTCTGGGATTCGTCGTCCAGGATAGGTGGGAGGCTGTGAAGCAGGAGCGCTAGCTTCTGTGGAGCCACCCTTGGGATACCACCCTTCGTGTTCTGGGCTTCTAACCCGGCGCCGTGATCCGGGCCGGGGACAGCGTGAGGTGGGCAGTTTGACTGGGGCGGTCGCCTCCTAAAATGTAACGGAGGCGCGCAAAGGTTCCCTCAGCACGGTTGGAAATCGTGCGTAGAGCGCAAAGGCATAAGGGAGCTTGACTGCGAGACTGACAAGTCGAGCAGGGACGAAAGTCGGCCTTAGTGATCCGGCGGTGGAGAGTGGAATCGCCGTCGCTCAACGGATAAAAGGTACTCCGGGGATAACAGGCTCATCCTTCCCAAGAGTTCACATCGACGGAAGGGTCTGGCACCTCGATGTCGGCTCGTCGCATCCTGGGGCTGAAGCAGGTCCCAAGGGTTGGGCTGTCCGCCCATTAAAGCGGCACGCGAGCTGGGTTCAGAACGTCGTGAGACAGTTCGGTCCCTATCCGCCATGGGCGTTGGAGGTTTGAGAGGAGTCGTCTCTAGTACGAGAGGACCGAGACGAACAGGCCTCTGGTGTATCAGTTGTCCTGCCAAGGGCACTGCTGATTAGCCACGCCTGGATGGGATAACCGCTGAAAGCATCTAAGCGGGAAGCCCACCTCGAGATGAGACCTCCCATCCCCTCGAGGGAGTAAGGGCCGTGGTAGACCACCACGTTGATAGGCGGGACGTGCAAGCGCAGCAATGCGTTCAGCGGACCCGTACTAATCGCCCGAGGTCTTGACTTTGAACACGTCGATGCCGCTATGGAGTTTTGAGGGTGCGCGCGCGAGCTCGTTGCCGCGCCCACACTCGACAATTTGGGCGGTCATAGCGGCGGGGGTACACCTCTTCCCATTCCGAACAGAGAAGTTAAGCCCGCCAGCGCCGATGGTACTCGGGGCGCAAGCCCCCGGGAGAGTAGGACGCCGCCCAGTCTTTCTCGCAAGACCAGAATCCGCCTAGCGGCGGATTCTGGTCGCGCACTGCAAGACCCCTTTATGGGGAGCCCGACACGCGTTGTCTCGGGGTGTGAAGTCGATTACGGGTCGACCGTTTCGCGGCTAGCTGCGTCCGACGCTCCTAGACTGCCTTCATGGAGCTTCGCGACAGTGAGATCGTGCTTCGGGAGTGGCGGCTGGAGGACGTCGGACGCAGTCGTGCTGCTTGCAGCGATCCGGAGATCCCGCGCTGGATTCCCTGGGTTCCCGTCCCGTACACGCGCGCGGCACGCCGAGGCGTACGTGCAGCAGTGTCTTGGAGGCCGGCGACGAGCGGTATCCGTTCGCGATCGCCGACGCGAGAGCGCGGCGGGGTGCTGGGTCGATCGACCTCGGGCTGAACTCGCACGGCTACCGCGGGACATGTCGGGTACTGGGTGGCGGCGCCGGCCCGCGGGCGCGGCGTGTGCACACGGGCGCTTCGCGTGCTCTCGCGCTTCGCGCTCGAGGAGCTCGACCTCCAGCGCGTCGAGCTGATCACCGATCCGGCGAACGTCGCCTCGCAGCGGGTCGCGGAGAAGGTCGGGTATCGCCGTGAGGGCGTCATGCGGGCGCACCTCCGCCATCTGGACGGCCGCATTCGCGACTCGGTGCTGTTCTCGCTGCTGCCCGGCGAGCTGCTCGACTAGGGCCGCGGCAGCGGCCCGGCCGTGGGCCCGCGGCCGTTCTGGCCGGCGCCGAGCTCGCGGAGCCGGTTGATGCGCGCCCGCGAGCGGAGGATGCGTCTTGAACATGCGCGCGACGCCTTCGTCTGCGAACGGATCGACCGCGTAGAGGGGCTCCGTGGCGGCCGACGCGGCGAACGTGACGAGCTCGGACGCACGGTCGAGCCGGAGCAGAGCGTCCGCGAGGTCGTTCGCGGCGCCCGTCGCGCGCGCGGCGAGCTCGTCCGCGGCGAGCTCGCGCTTCGGCGAGAGGAGGACGTGCACGAAAGCCGCCGCGATCGGGGCGAAGACGTACAGCAGCGCGCGCGAGAGCCAGCCGCCGAGCCGGCTTGCCTCGACGAGCGTGGCGGCGAAGAGCACGACGTAGGTATGGACGAGGACGTCGCGGCGGCGCACGTGCGCGAGCTCGTGGGCGACGGCGGCCTCGAGCTCCTCGCGCCGCAGCGCCTCGAGCGCCCCGGTCGAGAACGTGAGCGTCGAGCTCATGGGACCGCGGCCGACGGCGAAGATCCGGGGGAAGCCGTCGTCGACGAGATACAGCCGTGGCGGGCGGACGCCGAGCTTGGCCGCGACGGTGTCGGCCGTGGAACGCAGCCCGGGATCCTCCGCAAGCGCGAACGGCCTGGCGCCGAGCATTCCGAGGAGGGCCGCGTCGCCGTAGCGGTAGAAGCCGCTCGCCGCGAGAAGCGAGCAGAACACGAAGAGCAGCGCGGTCGTCGCTCCCCCGATCGCCCAGCCGAGGCTGCCGAAGACCGTCGCCAGGGCTCCGACGAGGAACCAGGTCTTCGCGAGATTGAGCGCTGCCGCGCCGCGCGGCATCCGAGCGCGCTAGGAGTCGCCGAGGTCGTCCTCGGCGAGTCCTCGTGGAGGCCAGTCGGGCTCGGGTGCGTCGCACCGGCTCGAGCAGTGGAGCGACGCGACGTTCTGGAGCGGGATCAAGATGTGCCCGTTGAGCTCGACGTGCGGGACGTCCTCGATCGAGCAGTACGCCGTCAGAACGCCTTCCTGGTACTCCCCGCCGAACAGGGCGACCTCGACCTGCTCGCCCTTGTACTTGTTCGTGTAGTCCTCCACGATCCGCGCAGCCTAGCGACCCCGCATCGTTACGCGGTCGTCCCTGCCGTAGGGGCCGTGAAATGCGGTGCTGGTGTGGTCCCGGTGTGGTCTCGAAACTGTTGGCGATAGAGGCGACGAGCAAAGGGGGGCGCTGGTGGCTTCCGAGGGGGACTCTCGGGCGAACCTGGCAGCGCCCGTCGACCGAGTAACCCTACGGCGTTCGCGGCGCCCTGCCTAGATGGCCGGAAGGGACACGGCCGCTTCCGCTCGAGCTCGTGCGCGGTTACCGGGAGGCGCGTAGTGCCCGGCCAAGAAGATAGCCCAGGCCGGCTAACACGACAATGACGATGATGATGGCCCAAAGCCACGCCGGCATGTTGGATCCTTTCCTCTAAAGAGCGTGCTGACTCTACTGTGAGTTGGCCCGTGTCGTCGCCGACACCGGGCAACCTCTAGGCGTTCAGCCGCTCGAGCTCGCCGCGTGCCAGCACGCAGCACGTCGTCGGCTCTGGTCTTACGCCGCAGGATCTAGCTCAGGAGCGAGCACGGCCTTGAACTGAGCGCCTCGCCAGGAGACGCAGTCCACACCGATCCTCTGGATCTCGTTGTCAGCGCTGCCGAAGTGCCGCGCATAATCGACCGCGGCTTGAAGCGGACTGACCGAGTACTGGATCGAAACCCTGCTCTTGCCCGAGTAGATCTCGTATTTCTTGCTCACCAACACACATACAAGACGAAACGATCTGTTAGTGGTCTGGACGTACGGCTAGTTCTTGGCTGGACTGACCGACGGCATGTCCCGAACGGCCATCTTGTCGCCGCCGTCGACGTCGGTCATCGTGATCAGCGCGGGGCCGGTCCGATCGGTGGAGCTCAGGCGTTCAGGTAGCCACCCGGCCGGCCAGCGACGCTCAATCCGGCTTTACTTAGGCCGGGGCTCTCGATAGTTGGAGCCGTCGGCGACCTCGGAAATCCCCTTGCTGTCATCACGGAGACTGGAACCGTCCGCGAGTTCGCCTTCTTCGTTTTCCTCGTCGTCGCGGTAGTTAGAGCCGTCGGCGCTTTCGTCGATTGTCTTCGAGTCGTCGCGATAGTTGGAGCCGTCTGCCTGCTTTGCAGCCATGACTCTCAACTTCCCCAAGAGAAGCGGTCTCCAAACACGTCACGCTGAGACTCCGCAAGATCACGGCGGGCGTTGTGGTCGCCATTGCTGGAGGCCGACGAGCGCGAACGGCAGCCGCGCTACCCGAACGGCTCGAGGCGGTGCTCGGCGTGTCCGTGAGCTGGACGCCGATCTCGAGGGGATCCTCGCCGGCGTCTGCGAACTGTTCTTTCCCCCGGGTATCGCGCCGTAATCGGTACTGCCTCCGTCACCGCCGGCGCAAGCCGCGTGACCCGCTGCACGACCTCAAGTACGGGACCGTCCATCGCCAGACTCGCCCATGTGGCGGTCACGGGTCGCTCGCGGTGACGTGATCTGCCCGCGGTGTGGCGAGCCCATTCGTCCCGGCGAAGCATGGGATCTCGATCATCGCGATGACGGCCGCGGCTACTTAGGCCCGTCTCACGCTCGTTGCAATCGGGCGACCAATCGTGGCCGTGAGCCTGCGGCGTGGGATGCCACGTCGAGGATCTGGTGAGCAGTCCGTCTCAGAACACAATCACTTCCGAGTAGTAGTCGACCTCGTCGGGTTCAATCTCGTCGGGATCGACGTCCGGGCGTTGAGCGAGAGCCTCGCCGACTTTCCTCAGCCCCTCCGGGCTTTCGAAGACCGTGAACGAGACTGCTCTTCCCGTCTTCGGGTCGCGTAGGTGATAACCGGCGACGAACCCGGGAGTGCTTTTGAAGATGCTGCGGAACTGCTCCACGGCGGCCGGATCAAGCTTGCTCGTGTCCAGCTCGTGAAAGGTCGCGACGCGCGCAATCATTGGATAAGCCTCCTGACTTAGTCGGCTGCGCAGACTGTGGGTCCGCCGCGTCCTCGTATTTCTACTCTCGGGATGACAGGTCCCCGCGTCCAGGCTCGCGCGTCGCGAGGCTGGCGGCGACCATGGCGACGTCCTGCAGGCCCGGTGTGCCCTCGGTGAGATAGCGCACGAGCCAGCGTCTCGCGGCCGGCTCGAACTTCGGAGAGTCGCGCTCGGCGTAGAGATGGACGAGCTGTAGGGCGTCCTCGAGCGGCAGGTTCGGGAGCTCGCGGGCGGCGTCTTCGGCCATCCAGACGGCTCGGCGCTCGATCGCTCGGCGGAAGCGAACTCGAGCGTTCGGCTGGGAGGTCACGAACGTATGTTCTCATGCGGATCTGGCGAGTACCGCGCAGGTTGCGCACCTTGCTCGCTACGTTGCAGCCGTGGCCACCGTCCGCGTGTTCGAGTCGCGCGACGCCGTCGCGTGTCGGCGGCTGTGGGAGGAGCTCACCGAGTGGCACCGGCAGATCTTCGACAGTCCGGAGATCGGCGGCGACGATCCGGGAGCAGCCTTCGACGAGCACTTGGCGAAGGTCGGAGCCGAGAACATGTGGGTGGCGGAGGTCGACGGGCAAGTCGTCGGACTCGCGGGGCTGATCCAAGGAGATGACTTCGAGCTTGAGCCAGTCGTGGTCGCGGAGCAGCATCGAAGTGAAGGGATCGGGAGGCTGCTCGTGGCAGTCGTCGTCGCCGCGGCTCGTGAACGCGGCGCACGAACCATCACCGTCAGCCCGGTCGGCCGCAACGCCGAGGCGATTCGCTTCTTCCACAAGCTGGGCTTCGACATCCTCTTCCACCTGGGCCTCGGCATGGATCTCGTCGACCGCGACCGCGAGGTATGGGTGTCCGGTGAGCGCCTGGCCGGTCGGGACTTCAGGTTCTAGGCCCGAGCTTCCGCTCGCCGAACGAGCTCTTGAAGTGCTCGCTGTCTGTTGCAATACTCACTAGGTCGTCTCGGTCAGAGGAGGTGGTAGCGCATGAACTTCATTCCGCTTCGCAGTACCACCTCGAACCCGAGCCGCTAGCAGCACTTCCTTGTAGCTACGAGGTGGGAAGCAAGCGCCCCGCGAGGCGCGCCTGTTGTCACACCTACGAGCAAGAGGAGAGACATGAAGACATTCAGTCTGTGTGTCGCTGCGCTGGTTGCGGCGGTGACGATGACAGCTGTGGCGTCTGCCGGACCTGAGGCAGCGAAACAGCGTGTGAGGATCTCAATGAAGAACCCGGACGGCGGCACGTTCGTGTTCACGCCACTGCGGGTCGGGACGCTCAAGCGCGACTCGGGCACGGTGAGCGTCGTCTACACGGACCTCCCTGGCGTGATGCGCCAGGGGCAGCAGGTCTACGTGGCTCGCAACACGTTCACGCTGAAGGGCAAGCGAGGGAGCATGTCGATTCGAGAGCGGACCGAGTGGGTCAACGTCTCGAACGAGAAGGCCCCGGGCTTCGACTTCATCCCGGGTGTCGCCATCGGCACCTGGAAGGTCGTGGGCGGGACGGGCGCGTACGCCCAGGTCACCGGTGGCGGACGGAGTGGCCACCAGGGCAGCCCCCAGTGGCTCGCGCAGCAGGAGGGCTTTCTCACCCTCCCATAGGCGGGCGCTGTCAAGGAGGGCGGCGCAGCTGCGCGTCGCCCTCCTCGGCGAGGTGGAAGCGTCGAATCCGCAGAGAGAGCGCGTGCCTCGTCGCTGAGACCCCAGGCTAGTTCAGTCCGCCAGCCTCCAGCTCCCGCTTTCCTGGATCCGCAGACTCGCGGCTAACTCGGGATCGTCTCCGCGTACCTCCTCGGTGAAGCGCTCGGCGTCCTGCGAGTGTTGCCCAACTAGCGGCGACTCGCCGGCCAGCCCTTCCACCCGTCGTTCGGCAGTCGGGAGTCCGCTCCGTAGAGCACTGCAAGCGGCCCGATCAGGACGAAGAACGCGAGTGCGACCAGCGCGGTCAAGGCACACCTCCTCGTAACGTCTCCCACAAGCAGAAACGATGAGGGCTCTCGCCTGAATTCCTGAAACTCTCGGGTCCTGACCCTTAGTTCAGCCCTCCCGCCTCGAGCTCCCGCTCGATCCGCAGGTAGCTCGCGCGGGTCGCGAAGCGTCGCGCCTCAACGCCTCTCGGCTCAAGGTGTTAGTACGCCGACGGCATTGACCCCGTCGCAGTGAGAGGATGCCGCGCTCGACATTGGTCCCGGCTCCGGAGAGGAGAGTCCATGTACCGCTATCGGTATCGCGTGCAAGTTCGCGTGGGCCATTTTAAGGAACATCTCGCGAACCTCGAGGCACTGAATGAGCTTGCGAGGAAACGCGGGTGGCCGGAGACGAACTTCTGGGTCCCGACCGCAGGTATGGCGAACGAGTTCATCGGCGAGATCGACTATCCGGACCTGACTACGTTCGAGCGTGTCCGCGAGGAGTCGGGGGCGGACGCGGAAGCAATGGGGCTGATGCGGAGCGGCATCGAACATCTCGTCGAAGGTTCTGCGCACAGCGAGATACTCGAGACGCTTGGTCCGATCCTGGGCGGGAGGGCGATCAGCTAGTTCAGCCCGCCCGCCTCTAGCTCGCGCTCCTCAATCCTCAGACTTGTGGCGAGCTCAGGCTCGTCGCCGCGCACTTCGTCGATGAAGCGCTCCGCGTCCTCCTCGCGGATGAACGTCTCGACGGCGTCGCCGAGCGGCGACGTTGACGAGAGCGAGTTCTCGTCGACAACGTCGTAGACGATCACCGCGCCTGTGACCACGGCGGTAGTGGCTCGCCGAGTTCACGCTCGCTGGGGTCGCCGCCGTGCGGCCCCGCGCAGCGTTGTTGCCGTGGGCGTTCTCTCGCGTAGCTTCTTCGCCCTCTCGCCCAGACGGATCGTGAGCTGCCCCTTCTCCTTGACCGTCAGCCACTTGTTGTGGGTCAGATAGCGCAGGGTCGTAGGCGCTTTCACACGCCCGGCCTCCACTCCACGGGCCTCAGGAGGCAGAGCCTCTTGTGAGATTTGCGTCGTAGTCTTGGGAGATGCCCGATCTCCCAACGGGCACCGTCACCTTCCTCTTCACCGACGTGGAGGGTTCGACGAGGCTGCTGCACGACCTAGGCCCGGAGGCCTACGCCGAAGCGCTCGCCGAGCACCGCCGGCTCATCCGCGAGGCCTGCGCTCGTGAGGGCGGCGTCGAGGTAGACACGCAGGGGGACGCCTTCTTCTTCGCCTTCCCCTCTGCCCCGGGCGCGCTCGCCGCAGCACAGGAGCTGACAGCGGCGCTCGCGGCTGGACCGATCCACGTGCGGGTAGGGCTGCATACGGGGACGCCGCTGGTCACGAATGAGGGTTACGTCGGAGACGACGTCCACGTCGCTGCCCGTATCGCGGCATCGGGCCACGGCGGCCAGGTAATCCTCTCTTCGTCGACGGCCGAGCTGGTCGAGCTTGCGCTCACCGACCTCGGCGAGCACCGACTCAAGGACGTCGCCGAGCCTGCGTCGATCCTCCAGCTCGGGGACGGGAGCTTCCCGCCGCTGAAAACGATCTCGAACACAAACCTGCCGCGGCCGGCGAGCTCCTTCGTCGGCCGCGAGCGAGAGCTCGCCGAGATTCTGGCCCGGATCGAAGGGGGTGCGCGTCTCCTCACGCTCACAGGCCCGGGCGGTTCGGGCAAGACGCGGCTTGCGATCGAGGCCGCCTCGACCCTCGTGTCCGAGTACAAGGCGGGCGTCTTCTGGGTCGGGCTCGCCGCTCTTCGCGACCCGTCGCTCGTGACGGAGACGATCGCGCAGACGCTCGGTGCGAAGGACGGCATCGCCGAGCACGTCGGCGAGCGCGAGCTGCTGCTCCTGCTCGACAACCTGGAGCAGGTCGTCGAGGCGGCACCCGAGCTCGTATCACTCCTCGAGCGCGCCCCTAACCTGACCCTGCTCATCACGAGCCGCGAGCTCTTGCGCGTGCGGGGCGAGGTCGAGTACCCGGTGCCGCCACTCGCCGAGCCCGAGGCAGTCTCGCTCTTCTGCGAACGCGCGCAGACGGAGCCGAGCGAAGAGATCGTCGAGCTGTGCGCCCGCCTCGACAACCTCCCGCTCGCGGTCGAGCTCGCCGCAGCACGTACGAGGGCGCTGACCCCCGGCCAGGTCCTCGAGCGCCTCTCCCAGCGCCTCGATCTCCTGCGGGGCGGGCGCGACGCTGACCCGCGCCAGCAGACGCTCCGAGCGACGATCGAGTGGAGCCGCGAACTCCTCTCCGCCGAGGAGCGGCGGCTCTTCACGCGGCTCTCCATCTTCGCCGGCGGCTGCACGCTGGACGCGGCCGAGGAGGTCTGCGACGCGGATCTGGAGACCCTCCAGTCGCTCGTCGAGAAGAGCCTCCTCCGCTTCTCCGGCGGCCGCTACTGGATGCTGGAGACGATCCGGGAGTACGCGGCGGAGCGGCTCGATGAGACCGGCGAGCGAGCAGAACTCGGCAAGCGGCATGCCGAATTCTTCACCCGAGTTATCGAGGCGCAGCCGCGGATGAGGAAGGCGGACCTGGTGGTCGAGCTTGCCGGGGATGAGGGCAACTTCCGGGCCGCGCTTGCATTCGCTGGCGGGGGTCGGGACCCTGACCTCGCGCTGCGGCTCGCAGGCGCGTTGTGGCGGTTCTGGTGGATTCGGGACCAGGACGAAGAGGCGCGCATGTGGCTCGAGGAGGCGAACGTGAACGGCGAAAGTGGACCAGCGCCGCTCCGCGCCGAGGTGCTCCGAGGTTTGGGCGTCGTGGTCGATGGGCTCGGTGATCCTGCCCGTGGACAGGAGCTCGAGGAGGAGGCCCTCGGCTTGTACCGCGAGATCGGTGATCGGGAGGGCATTGCAGCTTGTCTCAATAATCTGGGCAGGTTCGCCCTCGAACAAGGTGACTTGGAACGGGCGAAGTCGCTCCTCGAGGACTCGATCGAATGCTTCGAGCAGCTCGACGCAGACATGTCGCTCGCGCCTCGCAGCAACCTCGCAGAAGCGCTTGTTCGCAGGCGTGAGTTCGCTAAAGCTCGGGGCCTCTTCCAAGAGGTCTTAGCCGGCGCTGTGCGCGAGAATGACGCTCTTGCCGTTGCGGACATACGTCTTCAACTCGCTTGGATCGCCTGTTTCGAGCACTCGTATGAAGACGCCGCTCAGCTAGTCCGCGAAGTGCTTCCGACCTACGTGCGAATCGCCGCGTCGCTCGACTCCGCGCGATGCATGTTCGTCGCCGCCCTCATCTCCGCAGGCCGCGGACGTCTCGACGACGCAGCTCGATTGGTCGGCGCGGCGAGCGCGACACGCCAGCGGCTCGGTCGCCCCGCACTCCTTGAAGACATGTACGCGCACCCCTTCCAGACACTCGAACAAGAGCTGGGGCGAGAGCGCTACGCAGCTGCACACGATGACGGCGCCGCGATGTCGTTCGAGAAGGCAATCGAGCTCACGCAAGGCGTGCTGGCATAACCCCGCCGTCGGACGCGAGCGATCCTTGCCACGCGTCAATTGCAGTCCTTCCGAGAAGCGAACAACCTGCGTGCAGCTAGTTCAGCCCGCCGGCCTCGAGCTCGCGCTCCTCGATCCGCAGAAACTTTGCCGCTGGGACTACTCCGAGTATCCCTCCGTCACCTCGCCCTTATGTGCGGCAAATGCGGCCAGGACCTCCTCCTTCTCCGTCTCGGGCACCTTGAAGAAGTCAAGCGTTCGCCCAAGCTCGGCTGCGACTTCATCGAACTCGGCGGGAGAGATTTTCAGCTCGCGGTGGGCCTCTTCTAGACCAAGAGGAGTGTTTCCCGGTTTCGTAGCCGCGTATTGCTGGGGCCCACCGGCGACGTTGCATACCCACAGGGTGCGCATGAACTTGAGGCCCGGAAGTCTCCCCAGATTGTTCGTATGCCATTCCCGGAGAAGGGGGTTCTCGGATGTCTGGCCGACGATTGGGTTCTGCACGATCGCATCGCTGAAGTGGTCAACCACCGCTGCGATGGCGAATGCGCCACCGAGCCTTTCGTACAGACTCGCCTCCGGCATCTTTGCCTCCTAGCTAGTTTCCTGGGATCGCCCACCACCTTGCTCGGAGGTTCATTCCATCCGTGGGCGACATCACGCCGGGTCCTACGCCCAGGGCCTGGCTCGGATTCCACCTAGCCGCTTGAGCGCGGGCAGATTGCGGCGGCGGCCGGGGGCTGTCGCAGATGCCGCTTTCGACCTACGTGCGGTGCGCCGTGTCGCAGGCGTCGGCGGCCGCTGTCAGGAGGTGTGTCGTGGCGCCGCCTCGTCGCCCCGAGAAGAAGCTTCCGGTCATCGACCACGCTTCCGAGCCGGGGGAGCACTACGGCGACGGGTAGCTCGTTCGCCGCTGACCGGGGCGTTTTCCGGCCGGGCCAGCACGGCTCCGGTGAGAGGACGCTCGCGCATCTCGGAGAGGGCGACGGCGCCGAACACGATCAGCACCGCGCCCGAGATGAACCCGCCGATCTCCCAGACTCTTCTGCCCTTCATCGCCCCACCTCCGATTGACTCGTATCGCCCCCGAAGGTAAGCGATGGAAGCCGGAGCTGTAGCCAGGCGGAGGCGTGCCTAGGCGGAAGCAGGCGAAGTACGGCTCGCGGCGACCCCTCGCGAGCTACCTGGCCGACACCCCGTCGCTTCGCCTCACCGACTGATCTCGCTGCGAAAGCAGGAAGCGGCGAGCAGTGCCCTATCGTCAGCGACCATGCCGCTCGCGCCCGCGCAGTAGACGTTCTCACCAAGTCGAAGGGGTTCCCTGCCATGTCTTCGTACCGCCCATCTAGGCACCACCGCTCACCGCCTGTTGAGACCGAATCGGCCGTGTTCGCCAAGGTTGCGGCGCTGTTTCTCGGAATCCTCGTTGCGGTTCTCGGCTTCTACGCAGACGCGCTGACGGCCGGTGCGAGGGATGCGGCTCACCGGCGCCGTTCATTACGCGACACGGGCACCCCTACCTCGAGCCGCACCATACGAGGCGTCTCTCCGACGGCGGGCCGGACGACTACCACCACGTAATCGCGCTGTGCCCTGCTTGTCACCGCCGCGTGCACCACGCCGGAGACGGTGAGAGTTACAACGTCGAACTCACCCTCAAACTAGAGTCGCTCGAGCCGTAACTCGTCTGGATGAGCGCGATCACCCAACTCTTGCCGGAGTGCCTGTATCCGATCTAGACGCCAGCATCGACTGGTACACGCGGTTCTTCGGCCGACCTGCAGATGCTCGCGTCGGGGACGAGGTGCTGTGGGACATCGACGAGCATGCCACGCTCTTCATCGAGCCGAACGCGGCGCAGGCGGGCGCGGGTCGGATCACTCTGGCCGTCGCTGGGCTCGACGCGCTCCTCGAGCGCCTCGCTGCCGAGCGCATCGAGCATGGACCGACCGAGACCTACTCGAACGGCGTGCGCCACGTGACCATCCCCGATCCGGATGGGAACCGGATCGCGATCGCCGAACCGCCCGACGCCGCGAGCGCCTAACCTTGACCCCCGTGACCAGGCCCCGACCCGACGAAGGCGTTCGCGGGGGTGGGTAGCCCCTCCACGCTTTATCTATCCGCGTGCGCGCGCGTGCGCGCGAAGCAGTCCCGTAGGCGTTCAGCGGGCGGGGCCGCCGGCCAGAAGGCCCCACCCCGAGAACGCGCTGACGGGGGTGGGTACCCGTCACGCGTCACGCGTCAGCGGGACGGAGATGGGGTTCGGACTGTGCCGTCGTCGTGCGCGTCCAGGAGCCCTGCTGCCTATCCTGCGAAGCGGCGGAGCACGATCGATGCGTTGTGCCCCCCGAAGCCGGACGAGTTCGAGACGGCGACGCCGATGTCGGCTTCGCGTGCCTCGTTCGGGACGTAGTCGAGGTCGCACTCGGGATCGGGCGTCTCGTAGTTGATGGTCGGCGGCACCACGCCTTCGTGGATCGCGAGCGTGCAGAAAACCGCCTCGACCGCGCCCGCGGCACCGAGGCAGTGCCCGGTCGCACCCTTGGTCGATGAGATCGGGACCTTCCGGGCGCTGTGCTCTCCAAGGGCGCGTTTGATGACCCGCGTCTCGCTCGTGTCGCCAAGCGGAGTCGAGGTGCCGTGCGCGTTGATGTAGTCGATCTGGTCGGGCGAGACTCCTGCATCCGCGAACGCCATGAGCATGGCACGGGCCGGGCTCCGGCCCGTCGGATCGGGCTCGGTAAGGTGCTGCGCGTCGGAGGAGACTCCGTAACCGACCAGCTCAGCGTAGATCCTCGCCCCGCGCTGCGTTGCGTGCCCGAGCTCCTCGAGCACGAGAACGGCGCCGGCCTCGCCCATGACGAAGCCGTCGCGATCGGCGTCGAACGGCCGGCTCGCGTGCTCTGGATCGTCGTTTCGCTGCGAAGCGCGCGCATGGCGCTGAAGCCGGCGATCCCAACCCGCGTGATCGGCGCCTCGCTGCCGCCGGCAAGCATGACGTCCGCCCGGCCAAGGCGGATCGCGTCGAGGCCGTCGCCGATCGCCATCGTCGAGGCGGCGCAGGCGGTGCACTGGGAGGAGAGCGGGCCCTTCGTGCCGAGTTCGATCGAGACCCGGGCGGCGCCCATGTTCGGGATGATCGCGGGGATCGAGAAGGGGTTGACCCGATCGGGGCCCCGCGTGATCAGCGTTTCGCAGGCATCTTCGAACGACTCGAGGCCGCCCATCGCGGTCGCGACGGAGACGCCGACCCGGTCGCACTCTTGCTCGACCTCCAGCCCGGCGTCCTCCCGCGCCTGATGCGCCGCAGCCACGATCATCTGCGCGCACCGGTCCATACGCCTCGCCTGCTTGCGCTCGTCCACTGCGTCGGCTCGAAGTCCTTCGCCTCGCAGGCGAATGTGACCGCGAAGCCGGTGGTGTCGAACGCCGTGATCGGGCGGGCCGCCGCTCTGCCTGCGACGAGGTTCTCCCAACTCAACCGCACGTCGTTACCCAGCGGCGTCACCGCGCCCAGCCCCGTAATCACGACTCTCCGATGCCCATTGGTGCCCATCAGCCTTCGATGTCCCTCAGTCGGCCGTCAGACACCAAAAGGAGGGTCTCTCGTCGGAGAATCCGCGCTCGAGGCAGCCATAGCGCGTCGCTCCGTCCTCCTCGACGATGATCCCCATCGTGACGCCGCAGGCCGGGCAGATCGGCGGGCGGTCGTCATCGGCGTCGGGCTTGCTCTCCTCGTACACGCGGCCACCCTAGCTCGCAGCTCCGCTTTCGAAAAGGCGGGAGGGTCTGAACCCAGGGGGTGGCAGCAACCGCGGGAGAGCACCGACCGCCGCCGCACTATCGCGCGGCTCCTCGAACTCCGGCAGCCCGGCTCAACCATCGCGCTTCGCGCGCTGGTAGTGTGGCGACGACCACAGGAGTTAGAGCGATGCCGGTTTCGGCTTTATGCCTTCCGCTGCACGTTCATGAAGCAGCCGAGGGGAGGTGAAGATATGCCGACCGGAACGGTGAAGTGGTTCAACGACGACAAGGGCTACGGCTTCGTATCGCCTGACGATGGGAGCAAGGACGTCTTTGTCCACCACAGCGCGATCGGCGGCGAGGGATTCAAGAGCCTCGCTGAGGGTGCGAAAGTGGAGTACGAGGTCGAGCAGGGCCCGAAGGGTCCACAAGCGCGGAGCGTCAGCATCGTCGCTTCGGTCTCAGCTTGGGGGGCGCACGGCCATGAGCCGTACGCCCCTCTCGCTGGCTCGAGGAGACGGAGGATTGAGCTGGACGTCGGCCACGTGTTATCTCGCTGATCGAGCGGTGGGATCGTTATCGCCGAGTCCAAGGCGCGGCCCATCATCCTGCTCTCCGCGAGGCAAACCGCGGACCTGCTCCAACTTCGCGGCTGGGCGTGCTCAGTTCCACTGATGATGTGGGCGAAGTTGAACCGTGGCTCGTTTCGCTCATCCGCGGCGAAGTCGAACACGTCCTCGACGCCACGCTCGATCACGATCTCGCCGTCGATGACAGTCACGCGGTCACCCTACGGGCCACCGGAGCGTTCCGCGGCGACCCGCTCCCACGTTTGGGCGGATTACGCGGTGGATAGCGCGGAAGCGATCGCGCTCGGGACTCTCACGTCGTGAAGCTCGTAGATCGTCTCGCGCGTGGGCATCGAGGGTGTTCGATTCGGATTCGGGAGCGCCTCGACGCCCTGTTCCATCACCGGCTTGATGCGTTCCTGGATGAAGCGGTCCGCCTGTTCCCGCGACTCCCAGACGTCCATGATCCGGAAGACCTTCGCGTCCTCGTCGAAGCCGGCCGTGTGGACGATCAGACCGTCAAAGGGGTCGTCACCTATCTGTTCCTTGGCCCAGTCGTAGTTCGCAGTCGACGAGTCCGTGTATGCGAACTCCGTGATGTAGACGACGGCCATGAAAGACCTCCTTCGTGTGGATGCTCTTGGCCGAGCCGACCTCCTTCGAGGGCGAGGAGTCTGAGCCAGAGAGCACTCCCAACCTACCATGCATTTGCATCAGTTCGTGGCTTCTGTAACTAGTGCCTGCGAATCGCTCACTTGAGCCCCACGCGCAGTCGCCACTCGTGCTCGCGAAGCAGCTCGCCTCGCAGTTCGTCGAGATCCACGTCGGGCGCGGGATCTGGCAGACGGTCGAGGCGACGTAGCCGCGGCGTCATCAGGACGTCGCAGCCGCTATTGCGGTCTAGGGTCTGGGCAACCCCACGCGGAGGAGAGACACAATGGCGCCACATCCAGCTTCCACTCGCGCTCATCGTCCCCCGGAAAACGATTCC
>CAVQVJ010000008.1:0-243153 GCA_963717025.1 uncultured Actinomycetes bacterium
ACTAGTACGAGCCGCGATGGTCGCTCTCAGCGCGGAGAGGCTAGGCCCCTCTCGTCGGCAGGCGCGGCCGGCTGGGCAAGGCCTCTTCGGATATGGCCGTGCAGGAGGATGTAGCCGACCACGATGTACGGGATGACGTTGAGTGCGTGCAGGACAACCGCATACGCGAGCGCCTCCGAGTCCTCGATCCCATACGCACTCAACGCTACGACAGCGGCGGCCTCGAACGTGCCGATAGCGCCCGGCAGGGCTGGAATGACCAGGACGAGACTCGTGGCGATGAGAACCAGCATCGCGCCCGCGTAACCGATTTCCAGGTCGAAGCCGATCGAGACGAGCCAGAAGGAGGCCGCGTAAACGAGCCAGGATGCCATGGTCAGGCTGAAGGCAATCGCAGCCATCCCGGGACGGTGGAGACCTGCGAGTCCGTAGGTCAGCCGGTCGGCCACCGATTCGAGCTGTTCGGGGCGGACGCGGGGCAGCCACTCGAGCGGGCGAAGCAACAGCCGAACGGCTCGCGAGCCGAAGAGGGCCAGCACGATGACGCCGACGAGGGCCAGGCCGCCGACGATCGCCGCGACGACGGCCGCGCGGCGAAGCCAGTCGATCTGCGGAAAGAACGGGACGAAGGCGAAGAGCAGGATCAGAAGTCCCACGACGTCGTAGATGCGCTCGACGACCGCGGTGCCGGCGGCTTGCGGCCAGGGCACGGTCGTCTCACGGCAGATGACGACGATCCGCGCGGCCTCGCCGGCGCGGGCTGGAAGGATGCAGTTGCCGAACTGCCCGATCAGGAGTGCGCGCAGCGTGGGCCGAAACGGCGGCCGGCCCTCGGGCAGGAAGAGCAGCTGCCAGCGCACCGCACGGATCGCGACTCCGACCGCCATGAGCGCCGCCGCTGGGACCAGCCACCAGTAGTTGCTCTCCGCCAGCGCCTCCCAGAGCAGATCAACATCGATGAGCCGAACCGCGAGATAGGTGAAGATCGCGGACACGGCTGCGCCGACAGCCAGACTGATTTTGTTGCGACGAGACAGGATGCGAGAGGTGCTACGAGCCAATTGGCATCACGACCAAGCACGGTATCCTTCGCCTCCGCTTGGGACCCGTCGAGGTAGTGGCAGTTTCGTGACGCGCGTACTGATCGTCGGCGGTGCGGCTACGTCGGCGGCTGGCTGACCAACCGCGCGCTCGAGGCAGGGACGACGTCACCGTCTATGAACCATGAGATCCGGGTGGACGTGCTCGGCGACGAGCTCGCTCTCCTGGCCCCACTCGCGGAGCAGGCCGCGCCAGATGAGCGCCTGCTCGGTCGTGGCGGCGTGCGGCGCAGTCGCCGAAGAAGCTGGTGGATCCCGGTCACGGCGACGGCCAAGAGTACGCGAGGGCACTCGGCGACCCGGCGCCGCTGGGGGGCGCTATCCTCGGCCGTCCGTGACGGAGTGGGGAAGCGTTGGGCCAAACCTCGAGGAACGCCTGGACCTACTCGCGGAACGGGCGGGGCGTTACAACGCCTGGGTCTTCGAACGCTGCGCTCCTTATCTGGGCGACAGGGTTCTCGACTTCGGGGCGGGGACCGGAACCTTCACGTCGCTCCTGGCCGAGGACGATGCGCGGTCGGTCGTCGCCTACGAGCCCCATCCCGAGCACGCCGCTCTCCTCCGCGATCGATTCGCAGGCTCCGTCGTGCAGGTGGTCGAGGACCTGGGCGACGACCGTGACTTCGACTCGATCATCTGCATCAACGTCATCGAGCACATCGAGGACGATCGGAAGGCGCTCGAGCGAATCCACGGTCTCTCAGCGCCCGGCGCCTGCCTGCTCATCCTGACGCCAGCACACGTCGCGCTCTTCGGGGCCTACGACGCGGCGACAGGACACGTCCGACGCTACGGCAAGGACGAGCTCGGCTCGAAGCTCCGTGACGCCGGATTCACCTTGCGCGAGCTCCGGCACGTGAACCCTGTCGGCGCGGTGGGCTGGCTGATCTCGGGGAGGATCCTCCGCCGACCGTATCTGGGCGAGGACTCGCTCGCGCTCTACGACCGGGCGGTTCCAGTCTTTCGGCAGCTCGACCGTCTGCACCTGCCGTTCGGGCTCTCGCTCTGGGCGGTCGCTGTGAAGTAGGAGCTCGAATCGTGCAGATGCATGGCTCGATGGCGACGCTGTTCGCACGAGCCCTGGCAACGTTGCTCAGTTCGATTTCAAACGCACCGCCGTGTCTCGCTGAGCACGCTTCATCCCGGCGACGAGGATTCGGCGCCTTGGTTCGATCCCAGGTGCGCCCGGCACTGAGTATGCTCACGAACCGTGACGTCGGCGACCGCCGACACGCCCAGGCGGGCTCACCTCGCGGCCGTGCGGGCGCGTCACGGGGTGGCACGGTGGGTTGGCGCTGGCGTCTTTTTTACGTTGCTAGCGATCGTTGTCACCTGGCCGTGGGTGACGGAGATGTGGGGCGGCACGGTGGGCGGAGACGCCGCCGTGTTCCTCTGGGATGCGTGGTGGGTGCAGGAGCGCGTGTTTGCTCTCCACAACCCGTGGTGGACAAGCGACATTTTCGCCCCGGTAGGCACTTATCTCACCGCACATCCTCTCGAGACGCTGCTCATGGTCCTGGTCTCGCCCATTACCGCTCTTACAAGCCCGATGGTCACGTACGGGCTTCTCGTCCTCGCTACCCTCTCCGCCGCAGGCCTGCTTGCATGGCGTCTCGGCCTTTCGATGGGGCTTGGCCGCGTGGGATCGTTGGTGACCGGAGCCCTCTGGGCGTCGTCATCGATCGTGGTCCACAACACCACTGTCGGCCATTACATGTTGCTCCTTCTAGCCGCCCTGCTGCCCGCCGGGCTGCTCCTCGCACGGCGCCTGCTACACGACTTCTCGTTTCCGAGCGCGCTCATTCTTGGCGCATTCCTCGGAGCATGCTTCACGACCGACGTTTCGGTCACCGCATATCTCCTCCTTGCGATCGCCGCCGTCGGCATCTACGGCGTAGTGACGAGCCCGATCTGGCGCTCGCGGGCGGCTGTAGCGAGGATCGCGGCCGTCACCGGCGCGTTCCTCGTCGTCGGGTCCCCCGTAATCGTGATGACCCTGCGTGCCGAGGCGAACGGCAACTATCGAACGCCGACGTGGGTTCGGGTCGATTCCGCGACCACGCACAACGCTGACCTTGCACAGTTCCTGCTACCGAGTCCGTCGAGCAGATTCCTCGCAACCGAATACAGGTACGCCGCGGACAGACTGGGAAGCCTGTCCGACCAACCCATCGATAGCTCCGTGGCGCTCGGATGGGCGACGACGGCCCTCGCGATCATCGGCATCATCGCCAACCTGCGCTCCCGGCGAACCTGGTGGCTCGCCGGTGCAGTCGCCATATGCATCGTTCTTGCGCTCGGCCCGAATTTCAAGCTGTTCGGCCGGACGCATGTCCCGCTCGGCGTCAACATCCCCGGCCAGGCGGCCTCGACGGGCCGGCAAGCCTCGCTGCTAGCGCCCGGGACCTGGCTACTGGTTGTTCCCGGTGTCAACGATCTCAGAGCCCCCGTGCGTTACATGCAACTTGGCGCGTTGCCGCTTGTGCTTCTGGCAGGTCTCGGATCGAAGGCGTTGACAGGTCGTCGCCGCGTCGCAGGAACCGCGGTGGTCGCGAGCCTCTGCGCGATGGCGGTCGTGGAGGGTGCTGTCGCCCTGCATCCCGAACCGCCCGAGGGCGAACGACTCGCCCGCGTTATCGCCGACGACGCACGATCAGGAATCGTGGTGGACGTGCCTCTCGGCTGGGCCAGCGCTTCCGGTCTATTCGGGGATTGGGCCTTATCGGCTCGCGCGATGGCGCGCCAGACAATTCACGGGAAGGCCATCGCGTCCGGCGTTATCGGGAGGTCCGACGGTCCGATGTTCGACCGACTCCTAGCTGCCCCGTTGTACAGATCTCTCTTTCTGAGGCAGAACTACGGCCTGGTCCCACCAGGTCTGCAATCGCCGAGTAAACACGATCTGATGCGGGACGCCGGGCGCCTCGACGCTCACTGGATCGTGGTTTGGACAGAAGCGGACCGCAACGTTCTCCCGTTTCTCGTTGGACTGGGCTACCGTCGTCGGGCGGAGGACGATGGCGTGCTCCTCTACACCCGATAGCGGAGCGGAGTGGGACCCCAGGAGCTCAAAGACGAATCGTGATGGCGCACGTGGTGTGGACGTGCGCCGCACGACGTCGACGAGAAGCCTCAACTTGGATCGACCGTTCGAGAAGACGATTGCCGACCCCCGAGCCGTCCGCCCTGACCCGCTCAGTCGGGCTGGAGATGTCCTTCTCCCTGATGGCGGTCTCGCTCACCGTCATCCTCATCGCGATGCTGATCCCGATCTCGATCGGAGGGCTCGGCGTGCGCGAAGGGGTTCTGCGGCTCGAAGGATAGGCGGACGTTGACGCAGCCCAAGCCCACGTTGCTCTCACTGCTGAGCGCAGGGGCGATGATGCTTGCCGGCGCCGCCGTCTTCGTGGTCGCGTCCGGCGCCGAGGGCCTACGCACTCGTGCTCGGGAGCCGCGAACCACGCCGCCGGAGCCATCCGCGTGACGTTCTCCGTCGCGGCTCAGTTCGAAGGGGAAGCTGCGCGGGTGCCCGTCTGGCGCAACACCTAGTCTCGCCGAGCACGCTTCATCCCGAACGAGCAGCCGGCCGGCGCCACCGTGCCGAGGACCCAAGCGAGCGCCACCGGCAAACCCGGCAGCCGGCCGGGTGCGAACGGGCTAGCCGGCACTAGGTCGGACCGGACCTGCCCGACCGGCAGCGCTCCACACCCTCGTAGAACACCTGGCACGCCGGCGTCCGGGTGGACGACCGCGCTGATATCGCGCTCGAGGTCGACGATGACGCCGTCCGCATCGAGCCACGACACGAGCTCGTACATTTCGAGCAGCTGCTGTAGGAGCGGGATCTTCGCCCACGCCGCTGGCCGCTCAGGCGCGACCGGCTCGCTCGAGATGACGAGATCCCACCCGGCGCGCGTACGCCGTCGAATGTGGCGCCACTGAGCGCGGGCATGCCCCGATACTCGCCACCCGCCGGGCTAGCGATCACGCGGGATGACATCGCTGCGACACCGCTCGCCGTGTGCGAGCGGGCGAACGCGCACGACCGGAACCGGGTAAGCAGGCCGCGAATGCAGTTGACTCATCTGGCTTCGGTCGCGCGGCGACGTGCGACAGTCTGGCGCGTTGCTCGACCGGCTTGCGCGCCGGCCACCCTGAGTTTGGCGATCGCAGCCGGGACGAGCATCAGCGCAATGACCGTTCCAACGACGACGACCGGGTAGGCGTATCGATAGACCCACCCAGGCGCGACGAACACCAGAACGGCTAGATAGAGAACAGCCCCAACGGCGAGACCAGCGACGATGCGATCAGGGCCTGCGCGTCGAGCCAGAACGAAAGCCATTCCTATGAGCGCCAGGACATAAATCCAGACGGTGTAGAGGGGTCCACCGTTCAAGTTGTTCCTCTCAACGGTGGATAGGTTGAGGTAGTCCGTCGCCTTCTGGTGCAGCATGGGAAACGCCGGACTGTATTCCGGCGGAGCGGGAGGGTGCTGGTACACCCAGAAGGAAGGGCGGTCGATGGCCATTAGCCCCGCCCCTGCTCGTAACCGGACACGCAGATAACCGACTGGGTCGTCGAGGATCGCCGACCCCCATGCATCCCGTAGCGATTCATACGCGCGACCGGTCAAAGGAATGCGAACGATCGGGTCCGCCGAAAATAATAGGTGATCGACGGTCTGCGGAGTCGCGAGCTTCTCGATCTGCGAGATGTCCTGTTGGAGATACACGTCCCTCGGTAAGAGCACTCTGTTCTGATCTTTGGACATGAGTGCGAGGTCGTATATGAAGGTCGCTTGCTCCCCATGGAGAGGGGTTGCATCCAACACCCAACGGACGATCGCGGTCTGCCCAACGAAGAGGATGAGAGTCGCAGCCACTCCGGCACCGACGGCCAGAACTGATCGGCGCCGAACACGGTGAGGGAGTAGGAGCGCAGCAAGAACCGTGAACAAGACCAGAAGCGCCGGCAGCGCATTCTGGCGCGCCGCTCCAGCAAAAAACGCGAACACCAGGGCGGCGGCTATGGAGACCGTGCGTGCCCGGCCCTGTGTGCGCGCTGCCCGAGCCGCGGAACCGAACGCGCAGAGGAGAAGAGCCGCAAACCACGCGTCGCGACCGACATGAACCGCCCACGCGAGCACCGGCGGATACGCGACGATGAGCATCGCGACGATGGCGGAGCTTGGGCGCGACAATCGCACTCTGAGCACGAGGTACAACCCCACCAGCAACGTGAAGGCACCGAGAGCGAGAATCCAGCCGGTGCTCTGCAGCCCGAGTGCATACGGTCCCCGCCAGAGGGCGGAGAGGATCGGCGCGTACCAGTCGGTGTAGTCGCCAGTAGCCGCCTGCTCCCTCTGAGCCAGGGTGTCTGGGTCCATGTGTCCAGGCCAGAAGATGAGGGAGACGAGCGCAGCAAACCCGGCGAAAGCGACGAGGATCGCGAGGGGCTCGAGCCACTGCCGAGGACGGAGGGCTGAATCCTCGTCCGAGCGCAACGCTGCAGTGTGCGTCACGTCTTGTCCGGCGGACACCATCCGCAGGATCGCAGCTCTACGCAGGTCAGCGGAGCGGCTGAGTGTCCCGGGCCGTGCGACCTAGCAGTCAGGAGTCGTTCTTCCCGCGCTCCTCGAGCGCGGCGATTCGCGCCGAGAGCGCACGCAGCTCCTGCTCCAACGCCTCACTCGGGTCACTCGCCGATCGGAGCCCTTCTGTCAAGCGCTCGGCGGTTGCCTCTCTGGCGGCAATCTCGGCCGCGAGCGCGGCCTCGAGACGAGCGACGGCGGCGTCGGCCTGGCGCGCGAGGTCGTCGAGCACAAAGAAGAGCAAGCGCAGGTTGGCCTTCTTGATGCCCGTGATGAGCGGTCCGACCACAGGCTTGGAAGAGAACCCGAGTTCGGGGCGAAAGCGGATGCGGCCGGTGGTGCGGGTGAGATCGAAGCCCTCGGCGAGCATCGTGGGCTCACGCGGCAGCTCCTCAAGCCTGAGGACTGCGGGCGAAAGCGAGGCGTCGACCCCGGTCGCCCGATTCGTACCAAGGCCGAGAAAACGAATGATCCGAAGGCCACCCCAGACTACCGAGTGGCCCTCTTCCTCCTCATTAGTGCGTCCCTCTTCGCGAGACAAGGTTCCACAGTCCATGAGGGTGTCTGGCTGTTCGCGGAGGGCATCATCGATGGCTGCCGACACCTGCCAGTAGTGCGAGTCGTGCAGTACGACGTAGCTGTCGGGCTGCAGAAACGGGAGTACTCCGTCGAGGTCGCGGCGGACCCCTTCGTAGCTGTGATCGCCGTCGATCAGGGCGAAATCGAACGCCCCACCGACCACCTTCGACGCCTCGGGAATCGCATTCGGCGACGAGCCCACGATCATGGTCGCTCGATGCGCTACTCGATCCCAATCGAGCTTCTCGACGGCCGGATTGGGGTCGATACAAGCAATGACGCCTTCCCCGATTGCGTCGAGCGCGGCGCACATGATAATCGTCGATCCCCCTTTGAAGGTCCCGATCTCGAGAGTCGCTCTGGGACGCAACGCTCGTACCAGAGCGTGAAGGAGGATCCGCTCGGGGGCGATCATCCAGGCGGGAGCATCGTTGATCGCATCCCAGGGCACGGACGCCGAACCGCTTGCTGTCGATGCTCCTTCCACAGAAGAAAACTACCGCCTCTGCTTTCTCAGCACCCGTAGTGCCAGAGCCAGGCGAGCCGACCCACATCCGCTCCCCGGAAGGGCTAGCAGACCACGGTCGCTTCGAGGAGCGATGTGCAGAAGCGCTCGTGGCCCACGGCCATGCGTGCAGCCGTGAACCGCTCCTCGAACAGCTCACGCGAGCGACGCCCGTACGCCTCGCGCTGCTCGGGTGACTCCGCAAGAGCCTTCACGGCCCGCGCGAGCGCCCGCGCATCGGCGGGCCGAACGAGCAGACCATTGCGCTCGTGCTCGACGACCTCGCGCATCCCTCCCACGTCTGCCGCCACAACAGGTTTCCCCTCGCGCATCGCCTCGAGCAGAATCAGACCGAATGATTCGTGGCGTGACGGAGCGACGAGCATGTCGCAGTTGGCGTAGAGACGGTCCAACTCGTCGTCGGACACGACGCCGCGGAACAAGACTCGTCCCTCACGCAGCACGGCGTCCGTCGCGAGCTCGAAGCGCTCGCGGTATGTCCTCCCGGTCTCGCTCGGTATCGCATCGTTGCCCGCGATCGTGAACGTGACTCCAGGAAGCTCGGGAAGGAGTAGTGCGATCGCCTCGAGCAGAGTGTCGATTCCCTTGCGTGCTTCCAAGCGTCCGACGAAGAGCACGTTCAGGTCCCGGTTGGAGCGGAGCACGTTGACGGTGCCTCGATTGGAGATCCCGTGTGGAATGAAGCCGACTCGATCTCGTGCGAGCGTGATGCCGTACTCCTCTTCCACCTGTGCCAGGCTCGACTGCCCCCAGGCCACGAACGCATTGGCAAGGTCATAGCAGCGCCTCTCGAGGGCGAGCAGTTGCGCGGTTTCGAGCGCATCGGGCCCGATCCGAGAGTCCATGCGAGCGATCGTCGCAAGAGGGGTGTGCAAGCCGAGAACCGTTGTGAAGGCGCCGTCCTCCAGGATCGCGATGCCCTCGGAGTTCCAATTCGGTACTTCGACGACGTCAACTGCGTGACCGTCATCGATCCGGCGGAGCTCGGCGAGTGCGCCGGCGGAGAAACCCAAGATTCGCTCCGGGGCGTCGATGTCGGGTGGGGCGAATTCAGGCGACGGAACAACGCGGTGAACCCAAACGTCGTGCTCGAAGGCGACGCTCGCGCCGCCGTCCGCTTCGGTGATGATTCGCACGACGTGCCCGCGCTCCGCGAGGGCAACCCCTAGCTCGTAGCTGAAGCGACCGATGCCGTTCAGCTGTTTCGGCAGGTACTCCTGCGACACGATGCACATGTGGAGCCGCCGGTCGGGCCGGCGGCGTTGTGGCCGCAGAAAGTACGCGTCTCGCTCCGCGAACCACGCGGGAGCGCGCAATTTCGGTGCGTTGTCTGCACTCTCGAACGCGTCGTCTATGGCGCGTGAGGCAGCGCTTTCGAAGCTCTCCAGGTCCTCCGGCGCGAGAAGGCCGTTCTCGATGCACCAAATGCGATCTTGCCGGTATCGGCCGACGCAAGCCTGGTAGCGCCGTGAAACCTCGACGAGACCGGCTCGCGGCTGTCCATGGCGGAAAGCGAAGTACGCGCGGCTACGAAGATAGGGGTACAAGTCGCGGGTCACCCGTGCCGAGGTGCGACTCGCACTCGGCAACCGGAGGTGGTAGACGAAGCCACCCTCGGACGCCTGGACGAGCCACCCGTTGTCGGCGAGTCGACGGCCGATGTCGGCGTCGTCGAAGTAGTGACCATATTCCTCGTCGAAACCTCCGAGATCGACGAGCACGCTCCGGCGAAAGACCGCGTTGGTTCCGATCGGGTACACGACGGTTTCGGACAGTGGAGCTGAGAGCAGCCTCGACAGATTCCGACCGTCCGTCCCGATCACGGTATCGCCGTGGACGTCGACAAGCGAGTAGCGCGAGAACACGGTGACCCCGTCGAAGTCGTAGACGGGCCCGCCCGCTGCAGCAACCTCGGGGTTCTCGAAGGCAGGCACGACTTCGTCCAGCCACCAAGGTTCCGGCACCGAGTCGTCGTCGATGAACGCAACGAGCTCTCCGCCTGCGAGTCGCAGACCGACATTTCGCGAGGTCGAGAGATTGGGCTCCTCGCAGCGCCCAACTTTGATTTGCCCTGCGAACTCGGTCAAAACCGCGTCGGTGTAGTCGGTCGAAGGGCCCACGACGACGACGAGTTCGATCTCTGGGTAGTCGAGCTGTAGCAGCGAGCGAAGCGTCCGCCGCAGGCTGTCCGCCCGGTTCAATGTGTTGACGACGACCGAAACGCTGGGCGTCATTCCGCCGTTCGCGTGCGCTCTATGTTCTCGAGCTCGGCGCTTCGTGCTGCGAGCGCCTGTAGCTTCAGCTCGAGCGCGTCGCGCTTGTCACTCGTCGCCTGGAGCGCCTCTGCCTGGCGCTCGGCAGCTGCCTCGCGTGCGGCAATCTCGGCCGCGAGCGCGGCCTCCAGTCGAGCAACGGCGGCGTCGACCTGGCGCGCGAAATCGTCGAGCACGAAGAAGAGCAGGCGCAGGTTGGCCTTCTTGACGCCTGTGATGAGCGGTCCGACCACAGGCTTGGACGAGAACCCGAGCTCGGGGCGGAATCGGATGCGACCGGTGGTGCCGGTGAGGTCGAAGCCCTCGGCGAGCTTAGTGGGCTCCGACGGCACCTCGAGGTCGAGCGCTACAAGCTCGTCGGCATCGGCGTAACCACCCTTGGCGCGGTCGTGCTCGGTGCGCGTCTTCAGGTCCGCGACAAGCTTCTCTGCGTCAACGGGCTCGTCCGCCATCGGCTAGCGATGCTAGTCGAGAAACGATCTCGGGACCGTAGACGTCAGCGCTAGCACGTCTCGCACACGCGAACGCAAGACGCAATCTCGAGCTCATCGGCCGACGATAAGGTCTGCACCGTGGGATCGATCCGGACATGGCTGAAGAACGCTGCCAAGCGGGTCTTGCGGCCGTTCGCCAAGCCATTGCTGAACCGGCTGAGTGCGCAGCAGGAGCAGATCGATCATCTCACTCACCATCTGCCGATCGTTCTGAACGCGATCTCGACCCAAAACGCGACGGCCCGCGAGTTCGAGCGTGCGCGACAGACTTTCGACACGAAGCTCGCGGAGCTTCAGACTGAGGTTTATCCCCGACTCGCCGATCACGAGGCTCGCCTGACCACGCTTGGCGAGACGATGACCTACGTGGAACGGCGCGGAGAGTTCATCCGTCGCGAGGCAATGTACGAAGCGCGGTATGGCTCACGAAGCCGTGGCGTCGAACAGGTCGAGCCGCGAGAAGTCGACCTCACCGCCATCGAGGTGGATCAAGTGTTGCGCCTCAATCTCGGCAGCGGTCACGTTCCACGCGACGGATTCGTAAACGTCGACGGTCGGGAGCTGGATGGTGTCGATGTCGTCTGTGACATCCGCCGCCTGCCATTCGACCACGGATCTGTGGATGAGGTCTACGCGTCCCACCTCGTGGAGCACTTCCCGATCGAGGAGCTTCGGCGGGTCGTCTTGCCGCACTGGTTCGAGCTATTGCGTCCCGGCGGAAAGCTCGTCGCCGTGACACCAGACGCGGAAACCATGATCGAGGAGACGGCCGCGGGCTCGAATGCCTTTCGAGGACTTGCAGCGTGTGACGTTCGGCGACCAGGAGTACGACGGCGACTTCCACTTCGCCATGTTCACGCCCGACTCCCTTGCCGACCTCCTCTCCGAAGCGGGCTTCACGGCTGTCGAGATCGTCGAGCGGGGACGTCGCAACGGGCTTTGCTACGAGTTCGAGATCCAGGCGGAGCGCCCCTCCGCAGCGGCATCGTCCCGAGGGATGAGTCCGACAGCCTATGGCGCCGATCCGGGTGGCCCTCCTGAACGGCGTTTGCGTGCGGCACGACGCGATCTCGTACAGCCTGCGGCTCAAGCTCGAACTGCTGCGTTCGCTCAGGGACACAGGTCACGAAGTCGAGGTGAGGGCGTTCGTCCAGGGCACGGACCTCGACGATCCGGACATCAAGCGTCCGGTCGCTCGCTGAACTCGTGGTCGACCCCTTGTTCGCGCGGTCGAACCTCTTCGTCTACGAGTTCGGTATCGACTACGAACTCTTCGACAGCCTGTTCCTACTACAGGATGGACAGCGAAGCGTCGGCATCTACCACAACCTGACGCCTCCTGCGCTCATTGACCTGCCCCAAGCCCGGGCGATGTCGAGCGCGGGCTCCTCGTGCGTCACAACCTGGGTCTCCTCGATCACGTTGCCTGTGACAGCGAGTTCAACATGCAGGATCTGCTCGACTGCGGCCTCCCAGACGAGCGCCTGAGCGTCCTTGGGCTTCCGCCACGGGTCTCCCTGCCACGCGTCGAGACGCCGAACTGGACTGACGATCCGGTCGAGATCCTCTTCGTCGGACGTCTCGTACGAGCCAAGGGCGTCCACGATCTCCTTGACGCCGCGGCGCTGCTCCGCGCCGAGGCCGGAACAGACTTTCGCGTGACCTTTGCCGGCGGTGCCCTGTTCTCCGACGAGGAAGTGGTCGAGTCCATTGGCACCGCAGCTGGGTCCGACCCGGCGTGCATGAGGCTGATCTCCGATCCGGACGACCGCACCCTGGAGTCGTTGTACCGCGCCTCGTCAGTACTGGCGCTTCCCTCGTACCACGAGGGCTATTGCCTGCCGGTGCTGGAAGCTCTCCACGCCGGCTGCCAGGTCGTCACGTATGACGCGGGAAATCTTCCTTCCGTCGTCGGCGGGCTCGGACAGGTCGTCGATACCGGTGACGTCCAGGGGCTGGCGCAGGCGCTGCGGCGAGCGGTCGCGGCTGCTCGTGCGTCCCACGGGCGCGAGCCTCGGAACGTCCCGACGACCGATGGGGATCTCGAGCTGACCAAGTGGCTCGACGGTGTACGCGAGCACCTCGCGAAGCACTCGTTGGAGCTGTACCAGCGATCGTTCCGCGAGCTCCTTCGTGGCATCGGCGTCGATCTCCCGTCCGACGACTTGGCGCTTCACGCAGCATGACTCCGCGCGTCTCGGTCGTCGTGAACACCATTGATCGGGCTGAAAGCCTGCGGCGGACGCTGCTGTCGCTGGTCAGGCTCGACTATCCCGAGCTCGAGATCGTCGTGGTCGTGGGTCCCTCGAAGGACCACACGGATAGCGTGGTGGCCGAGTTCGCCAAGACGATCAAGGTCGCTCGATGCGACGCCGCCAACCTGTCCGTCTCGCGAAACATCGGCATCCGGTACGCCGCCGGCGAGATCGTGGCGTTCATCGACGACGACTCCGTGCCGGATCCGTGGTGGCTCGACGGCATCGTCCCTGCTTTCGACGATCCTGAAGTGGCGGCCGCAGGCGGGCCGATCTACGACTACGACGGCAGCCTGTTCTCGACGCACGCCCTCGCGGACATTCACGGCGAGGCTTGGGTCGAGACAGACGGTCCCAACCCCTCCAAGCTCGCTGCGGCCCCGTGCTCGGATCTCATCGTGACGCCCCTAGGAACGAACTCTGCGTTTCGACGTAGTGCGCTGGTCGCGGTCGGTGGGTTCGACGAGGACTTCAGCCACTACTTCGACGAGACCGAGGTCTGTCGTCGTCTTGTGGACAGAGGTTGGGTGGTGGAGGCGCAAGAGCGGGGTTTCGTGCAACACCTCCGCTCTGCGAGTGCGGTGCGGACAAAGGATCGCGTGATACGCGACATCTACCCGCTTCTCAGGAGCCGTCTGTACTTCGCTCTTCGACACGCTCTACCCCGCGACGGCATTCTCGAAGTCATGCGTCGTTACGAGCAGACCGTCGAGCGCTACCGAACCGATCGTCGCTTCGAGGTGGACCGCGGCTTGCTCGAGTCGACCGATCTCGAGACCCTCGAGTTCGACGCGGCCCGGGCTGTCGACGACGCCCTCGCGAGTGCTCGGCGCGGCCCGCTCACGCGCACACCCTCGTGGTTCGAGGAGGCCGAGGCTCCGTTCTTGCCTTTCAGGCGCGCGCTTCCGGCTCGCCGCCTACACGTCTGCATCGTCAGCCACGAGTACCTCCCCAAACCGCTCAACGGGATCGGTCGCTACAGCCACGAGCTGGCCGTCGCGCTCGCAGAGAAGGGGCATATCGTAAGGGTCCTGACTGAGGGTGTGGGTCACGACGGCGTCTCGCTCGAAGGAGACGTGTGGGTGCACCGCGTGGTGCCGCGGCCCGTGACTCCGCCCCCGGGCCTGGAGGCGCCGCCCTGGATCTGGAACTTCTCGACGCGCGTCCTCGAGGAGCTGTGCCGGATCGACGACGCACGCCCGGTCGACGTCGTGCAGCTCCCCAACTGGAACTCGGAGGGCATCGCCGTCCTCGAGGACGCCGGCTTCAGGACGGTACTCGGGCTGCACACGCCGCTGGAAACCATCGCTCGCATCGAGCCGTCGATCGACCAGCACGCCGTGGCGACGAAGCAGTTCCTGGCCCTCGAGCGCCGCTGCTACGAGCGTGCGTCGGCCTTCGTCGCGTGGGGCCCGTCAAGCCTCGCTCAAGCCGAGAAGGCATACAGCAGCGAGCTGCCGCGATCTCGAGTCGGTTTCGTCCCGCATGGGATCAGCGATCGGCGCAGCCCGGATCCCCTCGTGCTCTCCGAACGCGTGAACGTGCTCTTTGTAGGGCGCCTGGAGTCCCGGAAGGGCGCTGACACGTTCCTCGAGGCGGTTGCGCTTCTCCTCCCCGAGCTGCCCGACGTCACGTTCACGCTCGTCGGGAGGGACGACATCGTCAACGAGAACCGCCGCACCTACCGAGAGGAGTTCGAGCTGGCGACCGACGCCGACAAGCGCAAGGGGAGAGTCTTCTTCCGAGGTGTCGTGCCGGACGAGGAGCTGGATCGCTACTACGCGGGCTGCGACGTCTTCGTCGCGCCGTCGCGCCACGAGTCGTTCGGCCTCATCCTGCTGGAGGCCATGCGCGAGGCCAAGCCGGTCATCGCGGGCGAAGTCGGCGGAATGCGCGAGGTGGTCGAGCACGAGGGGAATGGGCTGCTCGTCCCCGCGGGTGACGCGCAAGCGCTCGCCGAGGCCATCGAGCGCCTCGTCGAGTCACCGTCCCTCCGAGCCCGGTACGGGCGGCGCTCACGCGAGCTCTTCGTCGAGAAGTTCACGTCGGAGCGCATGGCCGAGGGTTACGAGCGCTTCTACGCGGGCTTACTGCGGGAGAGTTCCGACCGCGTAGTCAGTCGCGCGGGCTGAACACGACGTTCTGGTAGGTCAAGCCCGCGAGCTCGCCGAATCCGATCGCGCGGGTCTCGCCACCCGGCAGGATCACTTTCGGCGAGAGGTCGAGAGACTGAAGCAGCTTGGCCAGCTCGTCCAGGTCGTAGCCGCCTCCTGCGGCCTGGCCGGGACTCCACTCCATCAGGATCGTCGGGCGATGGCGGCGCACGAGCTCTTGCATCCCCTCGACCACCAGCGTCTCGGCGCCCTCCACGTCGATCTTGACGAGATCGACCCGCTGGAGCCGGTCGGAGAGCGAGTCGAGCGTGACACAGTCGACGACGAGCTCCTCGGTCCGAGGCCGGCCTGTGGGGTCCTCTTCGTCCAGCGCCGCGGCGATCAGGCTCGTGTTGGCCGAGCGCCCGATCCGGCGATGGAGCGTGATCGTTCCGTTCACGTCCCCTACCGCGGCGTTGATCGTCTCCACGACATGCTGGGACCAGTTGACGAACACGTTCTCCCGAAGGAGCTCGAACACCCTCGGGTCGGGCTCGAACGCGATCGTTCGTCCTTGCCACGCCCGCCGGGCCATCAGACAGGTGAAGTAGCCGAAGTTCGCACCGACGTCGATGCACACGTCCTCGGTCTCGACCGTGCGCATGAGGAAAGCAGTGGTGTCGGTCTCGTACTCACCGTCCAGCACGAAGCGCGGTCCGAGCAGCCGATCGTCGGGCTCGATCAGGAACACGAGCCCGAACGGGCGGGCTCCGACCAGCAGTCGATCACCGAGGTTGACGGCCTTCGAATGCCAGACGTCTTCGCGGAGCGACGCGAGCTCGTCGCGAAGCGAGTCCGGCAGGGGCGCGGCACTGGGCGACGTTCCCTGGGCAAGCTCGAGACGCACGACGGACTGCTCGATCGCCTCGAGCCTCCTGATGAAGGGCCACCAGATCGGCCTTGTGAGTCTCTTTAGTGGATTCCCGGGCATCGTCGAAGCGGCCAGGCTGAGCCGCGAGCAGTCTAGTGGCGATGCGACAGTCCCAACGTTCCCGAGCCGGCGCTGGCCCCACTACGAGATCGGGGTCGAGGCTAATGTTGGCACCGGGATGGAGCCTCCGACACCGTTGATCTTGCTCGCCATGCACGAGGTCCCGGCATGAGCGGAGTGCGCAGTCGGCTGGCCGCGCCGCTCCGCCGGTACTTCGATCCGCAATTCGCACAGATCAATCACCGCATGGACGAGCTCGTGCCCACGGCGGCGGCTGCGCCGACGATCAACCGGGCGAGGGCTCTGGCGCGGGTCGACGTCTCCCGCCACAACGCCGGTGGTAATCCGCCGACGTTCGAGGACGTCGTCTCTCAGGTGGTGTCCGCCGAGCAGTTCGCGGACCCGCGCTTCGAGCGGCTGCGTCGGGTGATGTTCCCGGGCGCGGTGACGATCCCGTGGGGCACGACACAGGCTTCGGTAACCGTCCCGCACAGGAAGCTGTGGGAGTTCTGCTACATCCTCCGCGCCGCCGAGCAGCATGCGAAGCTCGAGGGCGGGTCGCGCGCAGTCGGCTTCGGCGTGGGTCAGGAGCCGATCCCCGCCGCGCTCGCGCAGTTCGGGCTGTCGGTGCTGGCGACCGACCTCGACGCCGGTTCGGACATGTCTGCGGGATGGGCGGCTGCGGGACAGCACATGAGCGGCCTAGGTGCGCTCTCACGGCCGGAGATCGTCCCGGACTCGGTGCTGGAGCGCCAAGTGCGGACGCAGTTCGTCGACATGAACGCCGTTCCGGACGACCTGGGCCGGTTCGACTTCGTCTGGTCCTCGTGCGCGTTCGAGCATCTCGGCAGTCCCGACGCCGGCCTGGAGTTCGTCGTGCGCACGCTCGACCTGCTGGAGCCCGGTGGCGTCGCCGTTCATACGACGGAGCTCGAGCTGACGCCTCGCGCGGAGACCGAGTATCTGTTCGAGACAGCGATCTACAGGCTCGACGACCTCGAGCGACTCGCCCAACGGGTTCGAGGCATGGGCTTCGAGATGTCGACGAACTGGTACGTGTCGATGGACAGCCCGGCCGACCGATGGGTCTCGCTGCCGCCGTACCCACACGACGATCCGGCGCACCTCAAGCTGGCGATCGGCGAGTCGGTATCCACTTCGGTCGGGCTGCTGATCACCCGACCGGCGTGAGGCCTAGACTGGGCGTCCTTTGAGCTTCTACACGGAGGTCTTTCGGCAGGGCGAGCTCTTTCGCAGCTTGACTCGACGCGAGCTCCGTGTCCGTTATCGCGGATCGACGCTGGGCCTCGCCTGGACGCTCATCTACCCGATCGGGCTGATGATCTCGTACTGGCTGCTCTTCTCGGTCCTGCTCAAGGCAGTAGCAATCGAGAACTACCCGTTGTTCGTGATCTCGGGGCTGATCAGCTGGACGTTCTTCCAGTCGGCTGTCCAGATGTCCTCGACGAGCCTGCTCGGGCAGGCGAACCTCGTGAAGCAGGTTCGGTTCCCGCGCCAGCTCCTGCCGCTCTCGGTCGTCGCCACCAACCTGACGACGCTGCTCGTGATGCTGGCCATCATCGTGCCCCTCAATCTCATCATTCGGCCCGAGACACGGACGACGTTCTGGGCCGTGATTCCTCTGCTCGTCCCGCTGATCGCACTCTCCAGCGGGCTCGCGATCGCCGTCGCCGGTGCGACGGTGATCTTCCGGGACGTGGAGCACCTCCTCGCAACCATCCTCGTCCCGTGGTTCATCCTGACGCCGATCTTCTACACCTTCGACCTACTTCCGGGCGTCGCGGACAACGAGGTGGTCGCGAAGGTCCTCTACTACGGGAACGTCATGGCTCCGACGGTGGAGGCGATCCGCGATCCGATCTTCTTCGGCGAGCTGCCGGCCATGGGGGACGTGATCTACGTCTTCGGGGTCGCGCTCGGCTCGTTGGCGTTGGGGGCCTGGGTCTTCTCCCGCCTCGAAGACCGGATGGCCGCAACGCTCTGAGACGCTCCCGGTACGCTCACCGGCGTGGAGCCGGGCGCGATCTCGATCGAGAACGTCAGCAGGCGTTTCCGCATCTATACGACGCGGGGCATCACGCTGAAGGAGGCGATCGTGCGCCGGCGCCACGATCGCCCGTCGGAAATCTGGGCGCTCCGCGACATCTCGCTGGAGATCGATCCGGGTGAGGCCGTAGGCGTCGTCGGCCGAAACGGCTCTGGCAAGACGACCCTCCTGCGCCTTCTAGCCGGCATCTTCAAGCCGACGGACGGGCGGATCGCGGTCGGAGGCTCCGTCGGGTCGCTGCTCTCGCTCGGAGCCGGGTTCCACCCGGACTTCACCGGGCGGGAGAACATCTTCATGAGCGGCGCGATCTACGGGATGAAGCGCGCGAGGATCCGCGAGTCGCTCGACGACATCGTCGAGTTCACCGAGCTCGAGCGCTTCATCGACCTGCCCGTCCGCACGTACTCGTCCGGCATGTACATGCGCCTCGGCTTCGCGGTCGCGGTGCACATCGACGCCGACGTCCTGCTGCTCGACGAGGTGTTCGCCGTCGGGGACGAGGCATTCCAGCGCAAGTGCGTCGACCGGGTGCTCTCGTTCAAGCGAGCGGGCGGGACGACCGTGTTCGTCTCCCACTCCGCGTCGGCCGTCGAGCGCATGTGCGACCGCGCAGTGCTCCTCCGCGACGGCCGGGTCGTGTACGACGGCGAGGCACACGACGTCCTGCGTCAGTACTCGACGCTGCTCGCGGACCAGGAGTCGGCGACGGAGCCGGGCCCCCAGCCGGCCGATCTCGGAAGCGGCGAGGTTCGCGTCACCCGGGCCAGCCTCGAGGGACCTGGTGGCATGGAGCGGAACGAGCTGGTCGCGGACGAGCCCGTTGGCCTGCGCATCTGGATCGCCTCCGAGACCAAGCTGGCGCCGCCTGCGATCGCCGTCGAGCTTCGCGACTCGAACGGCGGGCTCGTCGGCACGCACGTGCAGTCGACGGCCGAGCTCGGCTGGGACGGCTCGCCGGGTGAGCGCGTGTTCCGCTTCGAGCTGGACCGTCTACCCGTCCTCGATGGCCGCTATCGGTTCGGGGTCGCGCTCTCGGACCCCGAGAGAGGCCACACGTACCACCGGGTCGAGCGGGCAGCCGACTTCCTCGTCTCCCCTGCGGCCGACACGGGCGGCTGGCTGCGTTTCAGCGGCCGGTTCGTCATGGACGAGTCAGCCAGCATGGTCTCCGTCCGCTAGCGCGCGCCGACGCTACTCAGGCGAAGCGGTCGACTTCCTCGGGCTCCAGCGGCTCCGAGGGGCCGACGCCGGCGACGACCGTCTCCTGCGAGCGCTCGTGCAGGCGCTCTCGCCCGCGCTTCACGGCGCCGAGGAACTTGTCGAGGTTCACCTCGAGCGTCGAGAGGATGCTGTCGGCCCAGTCCTCCATCTCGAGGCGGGTCTCGCGGGCGGAGCGCTTTGCCTCGTCGACGATGTCGTCGGCCTGCCGCTCGGCGAGCTTGACGATCTCCGTCTGCGACGCCTCCCGGATCGCCTGCTCGCGCGCCTCCTGGATGATCCGGTCGCACTCGCGCTTCGCCTCGGCGAGCATCTCCTGGCGCTCCTTCACGATCCAGCGCGCCTGCTTGACCTCCTCCGGGATGGTCGCGCGCATCTGGTCGAGGATCTCGTAGACCTCCTCGCGGTCGAGGCGTACCTGGTCGGTCAGCGGCACCGCCTTGGCGTTGTGCACGAGGTCGTCGAGCTTGTCGATGAGAACGATTACGTCCATGGGGCGAAAAGTCTACTTGCGGGGTGAGACGGTCACTCCTGAGGTGAGAGAGGAGCACCGGGACGCCCGTCCGGGTACAGCTCCGCGAACCGCTGCGCTACGGCCTTCGGAACGAACTCGTCGACGCGTCCGCCGAACGACGCGATCTCCTTGACGCCGCTCGAGGAGACGAAGCTGTACAGCGGGCTCGCCATGACGTAGACGGTCTCGACCTCGGGCGCGAGCTGGCGGTTCAGGTGGTTCATCTGGAACTCCCACTCGAAGTCCGAGATCACGCGCAGGCCCTTCACCATCGTCTGCGCGTCGTGCTTTCTCGCGAAGTCCACGACGAGCTCGGAGAAGACATCGACGACAACGTTGTCGCAGCCGGCCAGTGCATCCTCGAGGAACTTCACCCGCTCTTCGACCGTGAACAGCGGCTCCTTGTGCAACGGGTCGCGGACGACGCCGATGACAACGCGGTCGAAGATCTCTGCGGCGCGGCGGATGACGTCGACGTGACCGTTCGTCACCGGGTCGTAGGAGCCTGGGCAGATCGCCGTGATCATCGGGAGAAGACCGTGATGCGAGCGGAACCGTAGCGGCGGCTGGTCACGACGGGAAGGGGAAGCTCCGGCTCCACACGCGAACTGGTCTCGACGACCGCCAGGCCGTACTCCTCGAGGAGGGCCGGGAGGGCATCCGCGATGGGGTCTCGGTAGCGGTCCCACTCCTCGTACGGCGCGTCCACGAGAACGAGGTCGTAGCGGTGCCCTCGTGCAGTCTCCTCGCGCAAGGCGTGGACGGCGTCGCGGCAGAGGACCACCGCGCCGGTAAGGCGGAGCTTGCGGAGGTTCTCCTCGATCACGCGGCACGCGTCGCGGTCGCGCTCGACGAAGACGGCCCGCACGGCACCGCGGGAGAGCGCCTCTAGGCCCATCGCCCCCGACCCCGCGAAGACGTCGAGGACACGCGCTTCGTCGACCGGGCCGACGATGTTGAAGACCGCTTCGCGTACGCGGTCACCGGTCGGCCGCGTGACGACGCCCTTCGGAGCGGAGATCCGGTGGCCCTTGCGCGAGCCGGCGACGATCCTCACGCACGGAACGCTAGAGCTCGACGACGACCTCGTGGGCGCCGTCGGCGAACGACGCGCTCGCGACGTGTCCGACCCGCCGCAGGAGTGCGAGCGCGCCCTCGTTGCCGGCAGCGACGTACGCGACGAATCGGTCGACGCCTTCCTGCTTCGCAAGGGAGGTGAGCTCGCCGAGAAGCCGGCTGCCGACGCCGTTTCCCTGGCACGTGTCGACGACCTCGAACGCGACCTCTGCCGTGCTCGGGTCGTCGCTCGACTGGACGTAGCGCGCGATCCCGACGACCTCTCCGGTCACGAGGTCGATCGCGCCGACGGCCTCCCTGCCGCAGCAGCCGACGTCGGCGAGCGTCTCGATCTCGTTGTCCGGCAGCACGGGCTTCGCGCCGTGGAAGCGGAGACGCCGGGAGCGGTCCGAGAGGCCGTCGAAGACCTCGCGTACGGCTTCCCGGTCACCCGCGCGGAGGTTCCAGGTCGAGATCAGGCCGCTGTGGCAGCCAGGTTGGTGGTTCTCACGAGCCATGCGCCCAGGCTCGCACGCCGGCGTAACGTGCGTCGTCGGGGAGGCACGAGCGCGGGGGTGCGGTTATCCGTACTTCGAGGCTACGACTCGCCAACGTGCTCGGACTCGCCGAGCAGCCGGTCGGCGGCCTCCGCGAGGAGCCCCTCGTCCTCGAGCTCGCGCGCGACCTCGCGGGCGCGCTCGAGGAGGTCGCGATCTTTCCGCAGCCACACGAAGCGAAGGTCGGAGAGCCCGGACTGGCGCGCTCCGAGAAGCTGGCCCTCGCCCCGGATCTCGAGGTCGCGCTCGGCGAGCTCGAAGCCGTCCGTCGTCGCCACCATCGCCTCGAGCCGCTCCTGCGCTCCTTCCGTGAGCTCCTCGCGCGGCCGCGAGACGAGCAGGCAGTACGACTGCTCGGCGCCGCGGCCGACGCGCCCGCGGAGCTGATGGAGCTGAGCCAGCCCGAAGCGGTCGGCCTCCTGCACGATCATGATCGTCGCGTTCGGGACGTCCACGCCGACCTCGATCACGGTCGTCGCGACGAGGACGTCGAGCTCCCCCGCCTTGAAGCTCGCCATCACCGCGCGCCGGTCGCCGGGCTTGAGACGCCCGTGCAGGCAGCCGACTCGGTAGCCCAAGAGCTCGGCCGTGCGCAGGCGCTCGGCCTCCGCCTCGGCGGCGCGCGCGACCTTCGTCTCCGACTCCTCGATGAGCGGGCAGACGACGTACGCCTGTCGCTCTTCGTCCAGGTGCCGGCAGAGCCGGCGATACGCCTCGGCGCTCCGATCCTCGGTGACCCAGGCGGTGACGATCGGCTTCCGCTCCGCGGGCAGCGACGAGAGCTCGCTCACGTCGAGATCGCCGTAGACGGTGAGCGCGAGCGTGCGCGGGATCGGCGTCGCGGTCAGGTGGAGGACGTGCGGGCTGCGGCCCTCGACGAGCGCGCTCCGCTGTCCGACGCCGAAGCGGTGCTGCTCGTCGACCACCGCGACGGCGAGGTCGTGGAAGTCGACCTCCTTCTGGATGAGCGCGTGCGTCCCGACGACGACATGGGCGTCGCCCGACGCGATGAGCTGCCGCGCGGCCGCGTGCTCCCGCGCACGGATCGAGCTCGTGAGCAGCGAGACGCGCACGCCGAGCGGCTGGCAGAGCTCGTCGATCGTGAGGAAGTGCTGCTCGGCGAGCGTCTCCGTCGGCGCCATCAGCGCGCCCTGTCGCCCGGCCTCGACCGCGCGCAGGAGAGCGTACAGCGCGACGACCGTCTTCCCGGAGCCGACGTCGCCCTGGAGCAGACGCTGCATCGGCGTCGACCGCGCTAGGTCTCCGTCGATCTCGACGAGGGTGCGCTCCTGGTCGGGCGTGAGGGTGAACGGCAGCGACGTGCGGTAGCGCTCGATGAGCTCCCCGGGCTCGGGGAGCGACTGCGCGGACGCCTGTTCGCGCGCGCCGGCCGTGCGGGCAAGGGCGATCTGGAGAACGAGCAGCTCGTCGAAGGCGAGCCGCCGCCTGCCTCGCTCGGCCTCGTCGAGGGCGCGCGGCCGGTGCAGTGCACCAAGAGCATCGGCACGAAGAGGGAGCTGCTCGCTCTCGCGGAGCGCCGCAGGAAGGGGCTCGCCCGCGTCGCGCACGAGCTCGAGCGCCTGCGCGCGGAGGTCCCGCAGCTTCTTCTGCGAGATGTCCTCGCCCGCGGGGTAGACGGGTGCGAAGTCGGCCGTCTCGACCTCGCCCTCGAGGTCGTACGAGGCGACGGCGAACCCGAACTTGTTCGCGCGCCCGCGCACCCGGAGTCGCGTGCCGGGGACGAGTTTCGACTCCAGCCAGGGCTGGTTGAACCACGTCGCCTTGATCTCGCCCGTAGCGTCGGAGACCCGCGCGGTCAGGATCGTGAGCCGCCCGCGCCGGCGGCTCGACACCGCTCGGACGACGACCTCGAGAACTGCTTCCTCGTCGCCGAAGAGCTCGCTGATCGTCTTTGCCGGCACCGGCTGCTCGTACCGCCGCGGCCGCTGCCAGAGGAGGTCGCCGACCTGCTCGAGGCCGATGCGGCGAAGGCGCCGCGCGATCGTCGGGCCGACGCCGTCAAGGGTGTCGAGCGTGGCTTCGAGGCGCTCCGGACGTGGCACGCTGGCCGGGCGCGGCCAGGCGTCACGCTGGTCCAGCTCGGCGAAGCCGACCGGGAGCAGAACGGCAGTTTTCGTCCCTTTCACGACTGGGCGTCACTATAGGTCCCGGGTCCGGACAGGCCGCCGGCCAGTCTTGGCCCTAGTCGTCGTGGAACCAGAAGAAGCCGACCGCGCCGGGGCCGGCGTGCGTCGAGACGACGGCGCCGAAGTTCGCGGTGAACTCGATCTCGGACTTCGGTCGTACCCGCCAGACGAGCTCCGAGAGCGTCCCGACCCACTCCGCTGCGTCCGCGTGCGCGACGGCGACGCGCAGCCCCGGCTTGTCCTCGGTCGCAGCCTCGAAACGGCGCTCGAACTCGGCGAGCGCCTTCGCGCGTCCCCGGACCCGCGAGACGGCGACCACCTCGCCGTCCTCGATCGCGAGGATCGGCCTGACGTTGAGAAGCGAGCCGGCAAGCGCAGCTGCGCGCCCGATCCGGCCGCCCTTCTGCAGGTACTCGAGCGTCTCGACGGTGAAGACTACGCCGCAGTCGCGGTGGAACCGCTCGACGAGCGCGTCGATCTCGTCGTCGGTGGTCCCGCGCGCGAGGCGGCGCTGGATCGCGTGGGCGAGCATCGCGATCGCGAGCGAGGCCGAGAGCGAGTCGACGAGCCGCACCTTTTCACCCGACAGCTCTTCTGCCGCCAACTCTGCGCTCGCGTAGGTCCCGGAGACCTTCGACGAGACGTGGATCGAGTAGATCCGCTCGTAGGCCGAGAGCCCTTCGTACGCGGCGAGGAAGTCCTGAGGTGTCGGCTGCGAGGTCGCCGGCAGGACCTCCGACGCCCGCAGCTTCTCGAAGAACGCATCCGGACCGAGCTCCACGTAGTCGCGGAAGGTCTCATCCCCGAAACGCACGTACAGCGGGACGAAGCGCATGTTGGGGAAGCGCTCGGGCGCCTCCGGGTAGTCCGAGGTCGAGTCGAGCACGATCGCGGTGTTCTCCGTGGTCAGGTTCACACCCCTCTCCTTCCCGCCGCGGCGCGCACCGCGCCTACGAGCGTGTCGACTCCCGCGTCCTTCCGAATCAGCTCGACGCCGGCGCCGCGTGCCGCTGCTTGCTCTTCCTCGCCCGCGGACGCGCTGAGGAACACCACTTCGGTCTCGGGGCGGCGCTGGCGGATCCCCGCAGCCGCCTCGCCGCCGTCGTGGTCGGGCAGACGGTAGTCGACGACCGCAACGTCGACTTCGTGCTCCGCGCAGGCCGGAGGCGCGGCTTCCGCGGTCCCGACCGCAGCGACGACTTCGAGCCCCTCGTAGCGCGCGAGGAGAAAGGCGAGCGAGTCCCGGTAGACGTCGTTGTCCTCGACCAGCAGCACGCGGATCGACCCCATCCGCCCGCTATTCCGCCACGACGAGCAGCGGGTAGTGGGGCTGGCCGCCGTCGTGCACCTCGACGTCGATCCCCGGGTGCGCGGCGTTGACGGCCGCGAGGAGCTCCTCGACCGGCGGCGCGCCCTCGCCCGTGAGAATCCCGAGCCAGCCGCGATCGTCGCCGAGCACCCGCCCGACGACCTCGAGCGCGACGGTGTTGAGGTCCTCCGCCGCGACCACCGCCTCGTCCTCGACAAGCCCGAGGTACGCGCCCTTCGCGATCTTCACGCCGTCGAGCTCGGCGTCGCGCGAGGCGACCGTGACCTCGCCGGTGCGGACAGAGGCAATCGCGTCGAGCATGTCCGCCTCGTTCTGCTCGGGCGTGTTCGTCGGGATGTAGCGTCCGATCGCCGCAAGCCCTGCCTGCACCGAGCGCGACGGGATGACCCGCACGGGCTTCGTGGAGAGCGCGGCCGCCTGCTCCGCGGTGAGCACGACGTTCGAGTTGTTCGGGAGGACGAGCACCTCCTCGGCAGGCGTCGCATGGATCGCGGCGACGATCTCCGCCGTGGACGGGTTCATCGTCTGGCCGCCCTCGATGACCTTCGTCGCGCCGAAGCTCTCGAACAGCCGCCGGTTCCCCTGGCCCGGGCACACGGCCACGAGGCCGGTCTCGAGCGTGGGAAGCGAGCTCGAGGGCGTCTCCAGAAGGCGCTCCTCGCGCTGCGCCGTCTGCGCGTGCATGTTCGCGATCTCGACGCCCTCGACGACGCCGAGCGCGGTCCCGGCGGTCAGCGCGAGGCCCGGGTCGTCGGTGTGGACGTGCACCTTGAGCGCCGAGGCGTCGCCGACGACGAGCAGCGAGTCTCCGATCTGCTCGAGCTCCGCCTCGAGGCTTGCCTGGTCGAGCGTCTCGCCCTCGACCACGAACACCGTGCAGTAGCGGTACTTCGAGAGCTCCTGGTGGATCGCGTCGAACGTCAGGGCCTCCCCTTCGACAGGCACCTCGGGCAGCGGCTGCCCGGCCAGCTCGAGCGCGAGACCGCGGGTGATCTCGACGAGCCCGGCGCCGCCCGCGTCGACCACTCCCGCGTCGCCGAGTACGTCGAGCATCTCGGGCGTGCGCGCAAGAGCGTCCTCGCCGCGGGCAAGAACGGCCGCGAGGAACGCATGGGGCTCGAGACGGCGGTTCTCCCGGCGCTCGCCCTCCTCGGCCATCTCCCTGATCACCGTCAGCATCGTCCCTTCGACCGGGCGCTTGACGGCCCGGTACGCCGCGTCGCTCGCGCCGCGGAAGGCGCGCCGCAGCCGGGGTGTGCTCGCGTCCGCGTGCTCGCCGAGGACGTCGACGAAGCCGCGCACGATCTGGGAGAAGATGACGCCCGAGTTCCCGCGCGCGCCCATGAGCGCGGCGCGCGAGAGCTCTTTCGCGACGGCTGCGCTTCCCTGCGCAGTCGACTTGTCGAGCGCCTCCACGATCGAGCGAAGCGTGAGCACGAGGTTCGTGCCCGTGTCGCCGTCCGGCACGGGATAGACGTTGAGGTCGTCGATCCGGCGGCGGTGCGCTTCGAGGTTCGTGAGCGCGGCGCGCGCCAGCGCGCGGACGATCTCGAGCTCCATCAGCGCCCCCGGACGCCTTCGATGTGGACGTCGAGCGAGGCGACCGGGATCCCGACCATCCGCTCGACCTCGTACAGGATGCGTGCACGCACCGCGGTCGCGACCTCGGCGAGCTTCAGGCCGTTCTCGATCACGACCCGGAGCTCGATCACGAGCCCGTCCGCCCGACGAGAGACGTCGACGCCCTTCTTGATGCCCCACGGGAGGATCCGCGACCAGCGGCGGCGGCCCGCGAGCGCGACGACCCCGTAGCTCTCGGCCGCTGCGTACCCGACGATCTGGGCGATCGCCTCGTTCGCGATCTCGATCCGGCCGAGCGGCGACGGCACGACGTCGTAGTGCTCGCGTTCCACTCGCGCGAGCTTATGCGTCCTGACTGCGAACGCGCGGGCTAGGGCGCCTTCTGGACCTTGCCGGCCTTGAGGCAGCGCGTGCAGACGTACGCGCGGGTCGCGCGGCCCTCGAGAAGCACGCGCACGCGCTGGAGGTTCGGGTTGAAGCGGCGCTTGGTCGCGACCATGGAGTGGCTCCGGCTGTTGCCGAAGCCCGGCTTCTTCCCGCAGATGGCGCAAACCTTGGACATGCGGCCGAGCAGTGTACCCAATGCCCGATGGTTGAACTCAGACCGCCGGGGCCAGCGAGAAGAGCCAGATCAGCCCGACGACGAGGATGAGCTCGGTCAGTCCGAGCACGATCCCGAGCAGCGCGGGCACCGTCGCGCTCCGACGAATGACGCCGACGACGCCGACGAAGATCGCCGCGAGCGCAAGCGGGGCGAGAACGGCGAACCAGCGGAGTCCGAGCATTGCCGGAATCGCGACAAGTGCAAGTCCGATGCTCACCCAGCCGAGACGCGCGCGCGAGCCACGGGCCAGGCCGTCCTCGAGCGCGTAGTCGGACTCGGCCATGCGCGCCGTCAGCGGGCCGCTGCGGCGCGCAGGTGCGAGAAGACGTCGGCCATCTCGAGCGCGCTCCGCACGGCCTCGCCGGCCTTCTCGATCCGCGGCTCGGCCTGCTCGATCCGGTCGAGCGTGAGGACGCCGAAGGAGACCGGGACCCCCGTCTCGAGCGCGGCGAGCTGGATCCCGCTCGCGGCCTCGCTCGCGACGTAGTCGAAGTGCGGCGTGTCGCCGCGGATGACGCAGCCCAGGGCGACGATGCAGGCAAAGCGGCGCGTCTTGGCGAGCGCAGTCGACGCGACCGGTAGCTCGAACGCGCCCGGGACGACCATGATCGTGATCGCGTCACGCCCGACTCCGGCCCCCTCGAGCTCCTCGAGCGCGCGAGCGAGGAGCCGCGAGGTCACCTCGCCGTTGAAGCGGGCGACGACGACGCCGACCGCGCGCCGGCCCCCGTCGGGAACGCCTTCGAGCACCGCGTAGCCCTCGGGGATCTCCAGGTCGCCGGCGGCGTGCTCGAGCGAGGGCGGGACCGCGAACGTGGCGTCGTCCTCCGCCTCGGCCACCTCGTCCGGCGCTTCCTCCGGCTCCTCGGGCTCCAGCTCTGGCTCTGGCTCTGGCTCGGACTCCGGTTGGGCGACGAGCTCCGGCTCGTCGTGTGCGGGAGCCGCGCTCGAGCCCCATGCAGGAGCAGCGTCGTCGAGGTCGTCGGCCGCGTCGTCCGGTTCGTCGGCGGACGGCGGCTCGGCCTCGCGGGGCCAGTTCGAAAGCACGTTCTCGCTCGAGTCGTCGATGTCGGGATTGCTCACGCGTCGGTCTCCGTTTCGGGCTCCGGTTGGAAGCGCACGCCCTGGTGGTGCAGCTTCGTGATCGTGTGCCCAAGCTTCTCACGCTTGGCGGCCAGATAGCGCTCGTTCTCGGGCTGCGGCTCGACCTCGATCGGCACCTGCTCGACGACCGTGAGGCCGAATCCGTCGAGCCCGGAGAGCTTCGCCGGGTTGTTCGTGAGGATCCTGATCGTCGATAGGCCGAGGTCGGCGAGGATCTGGTTCCCGATTCCCCACTCGCGCGCGTCGGCCGGAAAGCCGAGCTCGAGGTTCGCCTCGACGGTGTCCAGCCCCCGCTGCTGGAGCTCGTACGCCTTCAGCTTGTTGAGGAGCCCGATCCCTCGCCCCTCCTGGGCCATGTACAGAAGCACGCCGCGGCCCTCCGCCTCGATCCGCTCGAGCGACTGCGCGAGCTGCTCGCCGCAGTCGCAGAGCTGCGAGTGGAAGACGTCGCCCGTGAGGCATTCGGAGTGGACGCGGACGAGCACGTTCTCCGCGCCCTCGACGTCGCCCTTGACGAGCGCGACGTGGCGCTTGCCGTCGTCGACGAGCTCGCGGTACGCGATCGCCTCGAACTCCCCGTGCTCGGTCGGGAGCCGCACCGAGACCACGCGCTCGATGAGCTTCTCCGTGCGCCGTCGATACTCGATGAGGTCGGCGACGGTGACGAGCTTCAGGTCGTGCCTCTCCGCGAACTCGGTGAGGTCGGGCACGCGGGCCATCGTCCCGTCCTCGTTCATGATCTCGCAGACGACGCCGGCGGGGTTCAGGCCCGAGAGGCGTGCCAAATCGACCGACGCCTCGGTCTGGCCGGCCCGCTGGAGCACGCCGCCGGGCTTCGCGCGGAGCGGGAAGACATGACCTGGCTGGACGAGGTCGTGCGGCGTCGAGCCCGGGTCGATCGCCACCTGGATCGTCCGAGCTCGGTCGGCCGCCGAGATGCCCGTCGAGACGCCCTCGCGTGCCTCGATCGAGACCGTGAACGCCGTCCCGAGCGGCGTCTCGTTGTGCTCGGTCATCGGGCGCAGCTCGAGCTCGTCGCAGCGGTCGGGGCTCAGGCACAGGCAGATGAGGCCGCGCGCGTGCGTCGCCATGAAGTTGATCGCCTCGGGCGTGACGAACTGCGCCGCGATCGTGAGGTCACCCTCGTTCTCGCGGTCTGCGTCGTCGACGACGATCACGAACTTGCCCGACCGAAAGTCGTCGAGGGCCGCCTCGATCTCGGCAAAAGGCCGGCTGCTCACCTCCATCCGCATCCCGGGATCGTAGCCCTCACCCCTTCGGCAGCAGGCGCTCGACGTACTTCGCGAGCACGTCCACCTCGAGGTTCACGCGCCGGCCGGGCTCGAGCGCCGAGAGGGTCGTCGCTTCGAGCGTGTGTGGGACGAGCGCGACCGCGAAGGCGTCGTCCGAGAGCTCCGCGACGGTGAGCGAGACGCCGTCGACCGTGACCGAGCCCTTCTCGACGAGGTAGCGCAGCACCTGGGCGGGCGCCTCGACGAACACCCGGAGGCCGTCGCCCTCGGCCTCGACGGATTGAATGCGCCCGACGCCGTCCACATGACCCTGGACGTAGTGCCCGCCGAGCGGCTCGCCGGCACGGAGCGCCGGCTCGACGTTGACGGGGTCACCCTGCCCGAGGGAACCGAGCGTCGAGCGCGCGAGGGTCTCCGGGACCGCGTGGGTGGACACGCGACCGGCCTCGATCGTCTCGGCTGTCAGGCAGACGCCGTTGATCGAGATCGAGTCGCCCATCGAGAGCGCGGCGACCGTCTCGCGCGCCTCGACGACGAGCGCGAGGCCGCCTCCCCTCGCCTCCGCGGAGACGACGCGGCCGAGCTCGCGCACGATCCCGGTGAACATGTCGGGACGGTAGCTGTCTCTGGCTAGGGATTCTCGACGTCTGCGAGCACTTCGGCCAGCCATCGTCTTGCTTCCAGGACGAGCACCGGGTTCGTCTCGAGGGTGTAGTAGGTAAGGGCCATCACCGCCTGGGAGAGCGCCCACCCTCGAGCCCGCGCCCAGGTCGCCTCGTCGACTGCGAGCGCAGCTCGGAACACTTCGCGAGCCTCGACGACGAAGAGCTTCCACGCCGACATCACGTCGCACGCCGGGTCCCCCACGCCGAGACATCCGAAGTCGATCACGGCGCTCAGCCGTCCCTCCTCGACGACGAGGTTTCGAGCGTCGAGATCGCCATGGATCCACACTCGTCCTCGCTCCCAGCCTGCGGCTCGGAGCGCCGCTTCCCAGATCGCGATCGCCGCGTTGCCGTCGATCTCTGTTCCCAGTGCGTCGATCGCAGCGCGTGTCGCCTCGTCTCGCCTCGCCAGCGGCTCGCCGCGGAAGCCGTTGTGCGGCCCCGGCTCCGGCCCGCACGTGGGATCGATCCGTTGCAACGCGGCCACGAAGCCGGCCAGATCTGCCGCCGCCCCTTGCACGTCGGTGAAGGGATCTTCGATCGCGTTCCTGCCCTCCAACCACCGATACACCGCCCATTCGAAGGGATAGCCCTCAGCCGGCAGCCCCTCCGCGAGCGGAGCGGGAACGGTGAGCGGCACCAATGGGGCGAGCCTCGGCAGCCATTGGAGCTCCTTCTTCAGCCTCACGCGGTCCTGCTCCCGCCGAGGAAGACGTACGACCATGTCGTTTCCCAGCCGATACAGCGCGTTGTCGGTCCCGCGGGGGAGGACGGACGCGATAGGAAGGTCCGACCACAGCGGGAACTGCGCAGCGAGCAGCTCGCGGACGAGCGCCGCATCCGTATCCACTTCGTCGGCGTGCATCCTGGCGGGCATGGGCTACGGCTCGCGTAGGTAGCCCTGGAGCAGGACGTCCTCGCCGACCGAGCGTGCCTCGAGGCGTACGAGCTCGCGCTTCCCGGGCAGGCCGGAGAGCATCCCCGGCCCCTCGCCCGAGAGCTTCGGCGCCACGAAGACGAGCAGCTTGTCGACGAGATCCTGCTCGAGGAAGGCGGCCGCGAGCGTGGGACCGCCTTCGAGCAGCAGGGACTGGACGCCGTCCGCGGCGAGCGCCTCGAGCTCCTCGCGGAGCGGGCCGGACCGAAGCTCGAGCTCCGAGTCGTCGGGCAACGGGCCGCGGCCGAACGCAATGCGCCGCGGCTGGCCGCGCGGCGTCGGAACGTCGCGCGCGTCGAGGCGCGGATTGTCCCAGCGCACGGTCCCCATCCCGACCGCGACAGCGTCCGAGGATGCTCGGAGCAGGTGGACGAGCCGGCGGGACGCGTCCCCCGTCACCCACCGCTCGCCGGGAACGGTGACGCGGCCGTCGAGCGTGATCGCAACCTTGAACGTCACGAACGGGCGGCCCTTTGCGACCCACGTCCGCCACTCCTCGAGCTGCTGGCGCGCGCGGAACGCGAGCTCGCCGTCCGCGAGAGTGACCTCGACGCCCGCGGCTCCGAGCTTCTCCAGACCCTCGCCCTCGACCCTCGGGTTCGGGTCCCGCTGGCCGGCGACGACCCGCACGATGCCACTTTCGAGCACCGCATCGACGCACGGGGGCGTCGAGCCCGAGTGCGCGCAGGGCTCCATCGTCACGTAGAGCGTTCCTCCGCGGCTACGCTCGGCTGACGCCTCGAGCGCGACGCGCTCTCCGTGCCGGCCCGCGCGCCCGCCTTCGGTCGCGCCCTCCCCCACGACGTCGCCGTCAGCGACGACGACCGCGCCGACGGTCGGCTTCGGGTACGCGCGTGCATCGGCGTCGGCAGCAACCGAGAGCGCCTGCTCGAGGAATGCGAGATCAGTCTCGTTCACGGGCCGATCGTAGAGCGGCGTAATCTCGCGCGATGCGTCTTCCCGCATCCTTCCTCGGGACGTGGGCGCACGAGCCCGAGTGGCTCGCGTCGCTCCCGAGGCTCGTGAGCGAGTGCGCGGAGGCGTGGGAGCTCCGGCTCGAGGATCCGGTCGACACGCCGCACTCACTCGTCGTGCCCGCCGGCGACGTGGTGCTCAAGCTGAACGCCCCTTCGCACTTCGACGCCGACAACGAGGCCGACGCGCTCGAACACTGGGACGGCCGCGGCGCCGTGCGCGTGCTCGCGCGTGACGACGAGCGGCGCGCGTTCCTGATGGAGCGGTGCGTGCCGGGCACGCGGCTCTGGGACGCGGACGTCGACGAGACGGCGGTCGTCGCGGGCGTGTTGCCGCGCCTCCAAGTCGAGGTTCGGGACGCGCATCCGTTCCGGCTCCTCGCCGACGAGGCGGAGCGCTGGGCCGACGAGGTTCCGTGCTGGTACGCCGAGGCGGGCGAGCCGTTCGAACGGTCGCTGCTCGACTTCGCGGTCGACGTCTACCGGAGCGCAGACCGCTCGGCGACGCGCCTCGTCAACCAGGACCTGCACGGGGGGAACATCCTCAATGCCGAGCGGGAGCCGTGGCTGGTCATCGACCCGAAGCCGCTCGTGGGAGAGCGCGAGCTCGAGGCGAGCGCGCTCCTGCGGAACGCCGATTCGGCCACGCGGTGGCTCGACGTCCTCGCCGACCTCGATCTCGACCGGGAGCGGGCACGCGGCTGGGGAGTGGCACACAACCTCGCGTGGAGCTGGGACGAGAACCGCCGCGTGTGGTTGTCGGAGCAGGTCGACGAGGCGCGGCGGATCTTCAACGCACGGTGAGCCGCGCGACGAAGAAGCCTGCGGTCCCGTGCACGTGCGGGAGCGTCTGGAGGAACTCGGGACGCCGCGCGTGCCGGAATTGCGGCCATTCGTCGCCGAGCGTCACGTCGACCCCGAGCCCGGACGCTTCGACGACGGCCTCCGCCTCGTCTGCGTTGATCGTGCAGACGGAATAGACGATCGCCCCGCCCGACCGCACACGCCCGGCGGCCGCGCGCAGCAGGTCGAGCTGGAGCTCCGGCAGCGGCTCGGCGCGCCAGCGGAGGTCCGGCCGGCTGTTGAGTACGCCGAGGCCGGAGCAGGGTGCGTCCACGAGGGCGCGATCGAAGCCGGTGAGCTCGGACGGAAGCTCGCGGCCGTCGGCGACGACGACCTGCACGTTCGAGGCGCCGAGCCGCTGTGCCGTCCGCTCGAGCTCGCTCGCCCGAGCCTTGTTCACGTCCACCGCGACGACCTCACCGGCGAGCATCGTCGCCTTGCCGCCTGGCGCCGCGCACACGTCGAGCGTCCTGTGTCCCTCGAGGGCGCCGACCGCGAGGCCGACGAGCTGCGACGCGCGGCTCTGCGGCCAGATGCGGCCCTCCGCGAGCGCGTCCTCGTCGATGCGCTCGACGCGCCACGCGCCGGGCACGTCGGTCGGCTCGCCTTCGATCTCGCCGCGGACGAGCCGCACGACGAGCTCGGCAGGCTCGTTCAGCGTGCGCATGAGCGCACGCGCGTCGTCGGCGCCGAGGTCGCGCCACCAGGCCTCCGCGATCCAGTCCGGGTACGAGTGCGCGAGCGCGGCCTCGCCTGCGGTCTCGTCGGTGAGTGCCGCGAGCACCGGCTCGATCCCGTCCGCGAGCCGGCGGAGGACCGCGTTCGTGAACGCGACCGCGCGCTCGAGACGGGCGCCGCGAACGAGCTCCACCGACTCGTTCACGGCCGCGTAGCGCGGGACTCCGGCCACGAACCCGAGCTGGTACGCGCCGAGACGGAGCGCCGCGCGTACCGGCGGGTCGAGCTTCCGCACCGGGCGCCGCCCGAGCTCCTCGATCGCATGGTCGAGCGTGCGCACGCGCTGCACCGACCCGAACGCGAGGCGCTGAGCCAGCGCCCGGTCGCGCGCCTGGAGCCCGCTCGCCGCCGATCTGAGCGCGTGGTCCGCGTAGGCGCCGTCGTCGAACACGCGCCGGAGAACGTCGTACGCTGCGCGGCGCGCCGGGCTTACCTGAGCCCGCGAAGCCACGCGTCGTACTCCATCCGCCGGCCGCCGGCGGGCTGCACGTCGACCGGCTCGAACGAGCCGTCCTCGGCCACACGGGCGCTCCAGACCGTCACCGGCCTGCCCTGCAGCTCCGCCCGCGCACCGATGTGTGGCGAGAGGGCGCGGACGACGTCGACGAGCTCCCGGGCGGGCCGTTCGAGATCGAGGATCCGGTCGTCGGGCTCGATCTTGGCCGCGTACGTCACGCCTTCGTCCGGCTGAGGGCGAAAGACGGGGTCGTCGTCGAACACGTCGTCGAGGAGGTCCACGGCGACCTCCGCGGCCCGTGCGTAGACGTCGCCGGCGTCGTCGTCCTCCTCCACGAGGAACGCGGCCTGCGCGGCGATCGGCCCCGCATCGAGCTCTTTGACGGTCCGGTGGATCGTGACGCCCGTCTCCACGTCGCCCGCCATGAGCGCCCGCTCGACCGGCGCGGCGCCTCGCCAGCGCGGGAGCAGGGACGGGTGGACGTTCAGCCAGAGCCGCTCCGCGAGCAGCTCGTCCGGGACGATTCGCCCGTACGCGACAACGACCACCCTCGGCGCGCCGGGATCGAGGCCGGGCTCGAGTCGCTCGGGCTGGAGGACCGGGATCCCGAGCCGATCGGCAGCTGCCTTGGCCGGCGGTGCGACGAGCTTCCGTCCCCGGCCCGCGGGCGCGTCAGGCCGGGTGAGGACTGCGCTGATCTCGTGCCTTCCGGCGAGGCGTTCGAGCACGTCGGCGCCGAACGGCGCTGTGGCTGCGACGGCGATCTTGGGGCTCACCGCGCGCCGAGAACGGGCTGCGGCCGGAGCTTCGCGAGCGCGCCGCGGCGCGACTCGTCGTCGGTGCGATCGAGGATGAGCACACCGTCCAGGTGGTCGAGCTCGTGCTGGACGATCCGCGCCGACGGCAGCTCGAGCTCGTATGCGACCGTCTCGCCTGACGCGTCGAGGCCCTCGATGGTCACGGCTACTGCGCGCTCTACGGGCACGAGCACCTCGCGCAGAGACAGGCAGCCCTCGTCGTCCATCTCGGCCTCGTCGGAGCGCTTGGTGATCACCGGGTTGATCAGCACGCGGTCCTCGCCCTCGTCGACGAACACGAACAGGCGGCGCAGCACGCCGACCTGGGTCGCCGCGAGCCCGACGCCCTGCGCCTCGTGCATCAACGCGGTCATCCGCTCCACGAGGCGTCGCACGTCGTCGTCGACCTCCTCGATCTCGCGCGCCTTCATCCGCAGCGCGGGATCGCCGTACTGGCGGATGCGCGAGAGCGCGAGCAAGCGCCGCGCCTGGAGCTCGAGCTCGCGCTCGTCCTCCTCGCGGGCTTCGTGCTCGTGCTCGGGGTCGTGATCGTGCTCGTGGTCGCCCATGGGCGCGGCGAGTCTAGCCGAGCCGATCCGCCCGCTCAGAGCGACTGCGGATCGACGTCGACGACGACCGCGAGCCCGTCGCGGCGCATGGCCGGGGCAGCCGCCACGAGCAGGGCCGCCGCGCGCCGGGCGAGCGCCCGCGGCGACGTCGTCTTCGCCACGAGCTGCACGCGGTGGCGGCCGCGTAGGCGGAGAAGCGGCGCCGGCCCGAGCACGTGGACGTCCGGACCGCCCAGGGCATCGCGAAGCTCCGCGAGCACGCGCGTAGGGGCGGACGGCTCGGGGCCCGAGACGACGATCGAGACGAGGTGCCGGAAGGGCGGGTATGCGAGCTCTTCCCGGCGTGCCAGCTCGTGCGCGAGAAAGCCGGCGACGTCGTGCCGTGCCGCGTACGCCAGCGGGGTCGCGTCGGGCTGGAAAGTCTGGACGAGCACCTTTCCGGGTGCATCGCGGCCGCTGCGCCCGGCGAGCTGCGTGACGAGCTGGAACGTCCGCTCCTCGGCACGGAAGTCGGGGAACGCGAGCCCGGTGTCCGCATCCACGACCGCGGCCACGGCGACGCCGGGAAAGTGATGTCCCTTTGCGACCATCTGCGTCCCGATGAGAGCGGCCGCAGGGGAGGAGGCGAACCGTTCGAGAGCCTCGCGGAGAGCTCCCGGCTTCGACGCGGTGTCGGCGTCGAGCCGTATCCGCTCGAGGCCGGGAACACGCTTCTCGAGCTCCGCCTCGAGCCGCTGCGTGCCCGCGCCGACGCGCGCGAGCTCGACGGAGCCGCACTCGGGACAGGTCTTCGGAAGCTCCTTCGAGAAGCCGCAGTGGTGGCAGTGCAGCCGCTCGTCCCGATGAAGGGTGAGCGCGACGTCGCAGCTACGGCAGCGGCGCGACACTCCGCACGCGCGGCAGTGGATCGCCCCCGAGACGCCGCGCCGGTTGAGCAGGAGGATCGCGCGGCCGCCACGCTCCTCGACGCCTGCGAGCTCCGCGAGGAGCGGGGCCGACAGCGGGTACCCGGCCTCGCGGCGAAGATCGACGATGCGCACGGTCGGCATCGGAGCGCCGATGCGAGAGGGGAGCTCGAGCCGATCCAGCCGAGCCCAGCTCTCGACGCGGGGCGTCGCGCTGCCGTAGACCGCGACCGCACCCTCGATGGCCCCGCGCTTGGCGGCGACGGTGCGCGCGTCGTAGCGCGGGTCCGACTCCTGCTTGAACGACGAATCGTGCTCCTCGTCGACGACCACCAGGCCGAGGTCTGCGACCGGTGCGAACACCGCCGACCGTGCTCCGACGACGATCCGCGCCTCGCCCGATGCGATCCGCTCGCGCTCGTCGCGCCGCTCGGCCTCCGTCAGCGCCGAGTGCAGCACGGCCACTCCGTCGCCGAAGCGCGCCGCGAAGCGACCGACGGTCTGGGGCGTGAGCGCGATCTCCGGCACGAGCACGATCGCGCCCCGCCCGCGCTCGAGCACCGCCGCGCAGGCCCGGAGGTAGACCTCCGTCTTCCCGCTCCCGGTCGGGCCGTGGAGCAGCACGTGCCCGCCTCCGTGGTCGAGCGTGTCGACGATCCGGCCGATCGCGTCCTGCTGAGCCGTCGTCAACCGCTCGGGCGCGGGCTCTGCGACAAGCGCATCGTGGTGCGCCGGAGCGCGCCGCTCGCCGCGGCGAGCCCGCATGCGCGGCGCGACGAGCGCGAGCGCCCGCGCCGGGGTCGAGCCGTAGTACTCGGCGACCCAGAGCGCGAGCTCGACGAGCGCCGGCGGGACGCGGTCGACGACCGGCCCGGCGGCGGCGGGCTCGACCCCATCGGGCGCGTCCACCCCGACCTCCACGACGACCCCGCGCAGAGTGCGACCGCCCAGCCGGACCGAGACCACCGCTCCGCTCTCGACGTCCTCGGGCACCTCGTACGTGAACGGCCGCGCGAGCGCGCGTGCCGTCACGAGCGGGTAGATCTCGGCGAGAGTCACTCCAGCCGAGCCTAGCCACCCTTCCGGAGCGCGACTCTCCGCGAAGCCAGGCGCGCGCTCATGGCCGTACGGCGTCGAATGACGTGGTAGCGTCCGCCGTGTAAGGCAACCCTTACACCAAACGTAATACGATCCAGAACGGGAGAGTTCATGCTTCGAGCCCTTGCGCTTCTCGCTCTCATCTGTGGTGTGCTCGCCGTCGCAGGGTGCGGCGGCGACTCAGAGTCCTCGTCCGCGGAGACGACGGTCGAGGAGACCGAGGAGGAGTCCACCCCGGAGCAGGCGCTGGCCGAGATCGCCACGATCCGCTCGCTGCTCGACGACGCGGTCGCCCAGTACCAGTCCGGCGACCACGAGGGCGCCGCGGATGCCGTGGGCGACATCTACCTCGAGCACTACGAGCAGGTCGAGGGACCTCTCGGCGACGTGAACCACGATCTGATGGAGGAGATCGAGGAGAAGCTCTCCACGGAGCTCAGGACCTCGATGGAGGACGGCGCCGATCAGTCGGAGATCGACGCGCTCGTCGCGGAGATCACGTCAGGACTCGACCAGGCGGAGCAGGAGCTCGCCTAGATGCAACGGCTCGCTCTCGCCGCTCTCCTCGTCACGGCGCTCGCGCTCGTCGCCGGGACGGGGACCGCGAAGGCGGCCGCCGAGGACCAGTTCGCGGACGTCCGCGCCAAGGTCGCCGAGGCGTCCGTGCTCGTCGACGAAGCGGTGGCCGCAGCTGTGTCCGGAAAGCGCGACGAGGCCTACGACATCGCCCGGACCGCGTATCTGGATCACTTCGAGCTCGCCGAGGTTCCGCTGCGGCTCCGCAACCCGAACCTCGTCCTCGACCTGGAGTTCAAGTTCGCCGAGCTTCGGAACGGAATCCGCGACGGCGACTCGCTCGCTCAGGTACGTGCCGACGCAGTCGCGGTCCAGCAGGGCCTGCGCCAGGTCGATCGCTCCCTGGCCGACAAGGGGCTTGCGGCGCCGCTGATCGCGTTCGCCTTCTCGTTCACGATCCTGTTCCGCGAGGGCCTGGAGGCGGTGCTGCTGGTCGCGATCCTCCTCGGCTCCCTCAAGGCCGGCCGTGCGACGAACTACCGGCGGCCGCTCATGGGTGGGATCGCCGCGGCGATCCTCGCGACGATCGCGACCTGGCTGCTCGCGGCGTTCGTCATCGAGATCGCGCCGTTCCAGCGGGAGCTCATCGAGGGGATCACGGCGTTCGCGGCGGTCGTCGTGCTGTTCGTGATCACGTTCTGGCTCGTCGCGAGGCTCGAGCATCGACACTGGATGGAGTTCATGCGTGCCCGAGTCTCGTCGGCCATCGCCTCCGGCACGGCCCTGGCGTTCGCGGGGCTCGGCTTCACGGCCGTCTATCGCGAGGGCTTCGAGACCGCGCTCTTCTACCAGGCGCTGGCGCTCTTCGCGGAGGGCCTGATGCTCTGGATCGTCCTCGGAGCGATCACGGCGACAGTCGCACTCGTCGTCGTGGGGTATGCCATCCTCAAGCTGGGCAAGCGGCTGCCGTTGAAGCCGATGCTGATGACGGCCGCCATGCTCCTCCTGGCGCTCTCGCTCGCGTTCGTCGGAAATGCGGTTCGCTCGCTGCAGGAGGGTGACTGGATCGGCGTCACCCCCGTCGACGGCGACTGGGCACGTCTCCCGATCTACGTCGCAGAGCTGACCGGGATCCATCCGACCAAGGAGGGCCTGCTCACCCAGGCCACGTTGCTGTGCGTCTACGTCGTGGGCGGACTGCTCATGTTCGTCGTACGCCCGGCGATGCGCCGCGGCAGCGAAGTCGCCCGGGCGTGAGCCACCGCCTGCGAATCGGCGTCGACGTCGGCGGCACCTTCACCAAGGCGGTCGCCGTGTCCTCGTCGCCGCTCGCCGTCCACGCCCGCACGAGCGTTCCGACCACGCATCGGGCTCGAGCAGGTGTCGCCGATGGCGTGACCGCCGCGCTGCGAGGGCTGCTTGCACAACTGGGCGAGGATCGCGCCCGCGTCGAACTGGTCGCGTTCTCGACGACCCAGGCGATGAACGCCTTGCTCGAGGGTGACGTCGGCACGGTCGGAGTCGTCGGGATCGGCTACAAGCCGGAGCTTCGAGTGGCGCGGAAACGCACGCGCGTCGGCGACATCGCGCTCGCGCCCGGTCGGAGGCTCGCCACCTTGCATGTCTTTGTCGACGCGAGCGTCGGAATCCGCGGCTCCGTGGTCGAGGAGACGCTCGGCGACCTCGTCGACCGAGGCGCAACCGCGCTGGCGGTCAGCGGCGCGTTCGCCGTCGATACCCCCGAAGACGAGGATCGCTTCGTGCGCGCCGCGCACGCCCGTCACCTGCCGGTGTGTGCCGGGCACGACCTCACGGGTGCGTACGGGCTGGAAACCCGGACGCTGACGGCGGCTATCAACGCGAGCATCCTGCCAATCGTCGAGAGGACGGCCGCCATGGTGGAGGAGGCTCTCGCGGAGGCGCAGCTCGATGTTCCGCTGCTCGTCCTGCGTGGAGACGGCGGCTCGATGAGCAACGAGCGGTTCCGCGATCAGCCCTCGCTCACCATCGGCTCGGCCCCGGCGGCGGGCGTGGCGGCCGTGCTGCACGAGCTGCGACTCACCGACGGCATCGTCATCGAGTGCGGCGGGACGAGCACGAACGTCTCCGTCGTGCGCGGCGGGCGAGCGCAGCTGCGCTCCCTCCGCGTGATGCGCCAGCCCACCTTCATCCGAGCCGTCGACAGCTGGGTGGTCGGCGTCGCCGGGGGCAGCATGGCGCTCCTGGGACGCCGTGGCATCTCCGAGGTCGGTCCCCGGAGCGCTCACATCGCAGGGCTCCCCTACGCGTCGTTCGCGAGTCCCGACCAGCTCCGCGGAGCCGAGCTCGTCCTCGTCGCTCCCCGCCCCGGCGATCCCGAGGCGTACGCCTGTATCGAGGCGGACGGCGCGCGCTTCGCCCTCACGACGACGTGCGCGGCGAACGCCCTCGGCCTCGTGCCGCCCCTTGCCTACGCCGAGAGCTCCGCCGAGGCGGCTCTCGCAGCCTTCGCTCCGCTGGCCGAGCGGCTCGGCGGGACGCCGGCCGGCGCGGCGCGTGCGCTGCTCGACGTCGCCGCGCGGAAGATCGCGGCGGCCGCGTCGGAGGCCGCGAAGCAGTACCGGCTCCCGGCGGAGGTCCCGCTCGTCGCCCTCGGAGGCGCAGGTGCTGCGCTCGTTCCCGAAGTCGCTCGGAGGCTCGACAGGCCCACGGTGCTGCCGGACGACGCGGACGTCCTGTCGGCGGTGGGCGCCGCGGTCTCCCTCGTCCGAGCCGAAGTCGCTCGAACGATCGGTCCCGACATCGACCTGATCGACCTCGCCCATGCTGCCGAGCGCCAGTGCATCGATGCGGGCGCTGCGCCGAGCACGGTGACCGTCGAGACGAAGGTGGACAACGCGACCAATCTGATCCGCGCTGCCGCAACCGGCTCGGTCGCTCTCCAGGCCGGCGCCGCCGAGCACCACGATGCGAGCGACGACGAACGCGATCTCGTCGCCGCGACAGCGCTCGACATCGGACGCGATCAGCTGCGTACGGTCGCGGAGAGCGAGTTCTACCGCGTCTACTCCGGCAACGGCGCCGGCGGCGTCGCCGTCGTCGACCGCTTCGGCGCGATTGCGCTCGCGGAGCACGCCCAGGTCGTGAGCGGTGCTGCGCCGGCGTTCCTCGACGATCTACACGGCGCCGTCACGGCCGCGTCCACGCAGCTCGGCGTCGCCACGTTGCTTCCACGCGTCTCGATCCTGGCGGGCTCTCGCATGCTCGATCTCTCCGGTGCGCACACGATCGACGAGATCGCGGCTGCGGCCGAACGGCTTCTCGCCGAGGAGGCGGAGCCTGCGGTCGCCGTCATCGCGCGCTGATGTCGCTCTACCGCGAGGCGTCGGGCCGGAGCAGGAAGGCCGTCGCTGCTGCCCTGCTCGGAGCGGTGGCCCTCGTGGCGATCGGGTTCGCTGCCGGCCGCGCAACCGCGCCGGAACCGGCGCTCGAGGCTCGAGTCGACGACCTGCGCGAGGAGGCCCGCGAGGCGGGCGACGGGTTCGAGCTCGTCGCCATCCACTACGGCGCGGCCAACGACGTCACCCGCGAGGCGGCGCAGACACAGCTCGACCGCGCCGAGGCAGCCTTCGGGCGGATCGAGGACGAGCTCGCGCTCGTGAATCCGTCGGGCACCCGCGCCGCGCACACTGCGATCGAAGAGCTCTCGTCGCTCGTCGCTGCAAGCGCACCGGCGGCGGAGGTGGAGCAAGCTGCCGAAGACGCCCGAGCGGCAGTCCGCACGGCCGCCGGCGACGACAGCACCTAGCGCTTGCCCGACTAGGATCCCGGGCATGGCCCCGACGCACGGCCACTCGGTCGACGAGTACCTGGAGACGATCTACTTCCTCGCCTTCCCGATCGGCGAGTACCGGCCCGCGGCCGGCTCGACCGCGATCGCGTCGCGCGTCGCCGAAATGCTCGGCGTGTCGCGCGCGTCCGCCGGCGAGATGCTGAAGCGGCTCGAGGCCGACGGGCTCGTCGAGCGTGGCGACCAGAAGGAGGCGATCCTCACCGAGGCCGGCGCCGAGCGCGCGAAGCGGGTCGTCCGCAAGCATCGGATCATCGAGCGCTTCCTCACCGACTTCATGGGCTACACGGCCGCCGAGTCGCACGTCCACGCCGACGAGCTCGGCGACACATTCACGGACGAGATGATCGAGCGCATCAACGACCGCCTCGGCCATCCCGACCGCTGCCCGCACGGGTGGCCGGTCGAGCCGGAAGTAGAACAGGCGGAAAACGCGGTTCTCGTCTCGCTCGCGGAGCTCGAGGAAGGCGCGGACGCCGAGATCGTCCGGCTCGCCGAGCACGACGGCGACCTCCTGCACTGGTTCTACGACCAGGGGCTTGTCCCCGGGACGCAGGTCTCGATGCGCGGCGCGCAGCCCGCGGCCGGACAGCTGACCGTTGTCGTGGACGGAGCCGAGCGCGCGCTCAGCGAGAAGGCGGCGGACGGCGTCTACGTCCGTGCCGCCTGAGCGGCAAAGCTTTACAAAAACGCTCAACCGAGTCTCAGAGCTGCCTCACACGACTCTGGGACCATCCGGTCACCTGACTCCGGCCGGGCCACGTCCCCAAGCCCGTCACAACGGCCGGAAGAGAAGGAGGCCCGCCGCGTGCGGGCCTCCTTCTCTCTTACACGTTTCTTAGGGAACTCACAGACGCGTCTCAGATGGTTGCGTTTGGATGAAGCCTGTATTCCCTCCGAAGTGAACGACCCTCCGGCACCAGGCCCGCGGAAGCGGGTCTGTTGCTTCTCCGGCGCGTGGTGAGCGCCGACGGGAAGAATGACGCCGGACCAGTCGTGTCCGTCTCTCCCGATCCCGAGCCCGCGTTCGAGCATGTCGTCTCAGCGCGCGACGTGGCCAAGCGCTTCGGCCGCACCGTCGCGCTCGCCGGCCTCTCCGCGGACATCGGGCCCGGCATCACGGGGCTCTTGGGGTCGAACGGCGCGGGCAAGACGACGTTCATGTCGCTCATGCTCGGGCTCCGCACGCGCGACGCCGGCGACCTGACCGTCCTCGGCCACGACCCCGCGACCGCCGGCATCGACATGCGCGCCCGCATCGGCTACGCGCCCGAGCACCACGAGCTCCCGTCCGAGCTCGCGGCGAGCGACTTCGTCCGCCACCTCGCCGAGATGCACCTGCTGCCCCGCCGGGCGGCCATGCAACGCGCGAACGAGGCGCTCTGGCTCGTAGGGCTCGGCGAAGAGCGGTTCCGGCCCGTCGGGACGATGTCGACGGGCCAGCGCCAGCGTGTGAAGCTCGCGTCCGCGATCGCGCACGACCCCGAGCTCGTCCTTCTCGACGAGCCCACGGACGGGCTCGACCCGCTCCAGCGCACGACGATGCTCGACCTCATCCGCCGGATCGGGACCGAGTTCGGGCTGCACATCGTCGTCTCGTCGCACCACCTCGAGGAGGTCGAGAGGATCTGCGACGCGGTCGTGATCGTCGAGGGCGGCGAGGTCGTGCGCGCGGGCGCGCTCGCGGATGTACGGCGGGGCCCCGAGGGGCTCGTGGTCGAGGTCGACGACCGCGCGGAGGAGCTCGCAGCGCTCCTCGTCGAGCGCGGGCACAAGGCCACCGTCGACGGAGCGTTGATCCTGCTGGACGCCACCGAGGGCGTCCACGACGCCGTGCGCGACGGCGTCGCCGAGCTCGCGCTCGGGCTCCGTCGGCTGGAGCCCCGCGGACGCTCTCTGGAGGACGTCTACCTGGGGGCCGGCACATGAGCGAGGCACGGCTCTTCGACCTCGGCTACCGGGGCTACGAGGGAGAGCGGCACCGCCCGGCGCTCGCGATCCTCACGCTCGCGTGGTTCACGGCGAAACGCGTGCTCGGGCTCGGGCGCGGCGCACGGCACAAGGTGCTGCCGGTGGTCACGCTCGTCATCGCCTTCCTCCCAGCCCTCGTCTCCGTTGTCGTGTCGGTGGTGACCGACAACCTGCTCGAGGACGAGCTCATCACGTACGGCGAGTACACGTTCTTCATCGGGAGCGCGCTCGCGCTCTTCGCCGCGCTCGTCGCGCCCGAGGCACTCTGCCCGGACCGGCGATCGGGGATGCTCGGCCTCTACCTGGCCGGCCCGCTCGACCGCTCGCGCTACCTCGCCGCCAAGGCGCTTGCGGTCTTCGGCGTCATGACCCTGATCACCATCGGCCCGCTCCTTTTCATGCTCCTCGCGTTCGTGCTCGCCGGCTACGCGCCGCCCGCCGGAGAGATCCCCGGCCTCCTGCTGCGCATCCTCGCCTCAGGCCTCGCCACCGCGCTCCTCTACGCGTCGCTGTCTCTTGCCGTCTCGAGCTTCACGACCCGCCGCGCGGCCGCGGCAGTCGCGACGGTGCTCGTGCTCTTCGTGCCCGTGACAGTCGCCCGGTCGGCAATCGACAGCGCCGGCGCGCCGAACGAGCTCGACCTCATGAGCTTCCCGTTCGTCGCGGCGGACCTCTCGTACCGGCTCTTCGGCGAGACCCCCGAGGAGAGTGAGCCGATCCAGGAGCTCTCGACCGGGCTCGTCGCGGGCGGCCTGCTCGCAGCGAGCGCGGCCGCGCTCCTCGTTTGCTGGCTCCGGTACCGGCGGATCGAGGCGTTCCGGTGAGCCCGGCGGAGCCCCGCGTCGTCGCGGACGGCGTGTCCAAGTGGTTCGGGGCGCTCGTCGCGGTCTCGGACGTCAGCTTCGACGTCGGGCCCGGCGTGACCGCGCTGCTCGGCCCGAACGGGGCAGGCAAATCGACGATGTTCCGGATGCTCTGCGGCCTGGCTCGACCGTCGAAGGGGACGGTGCGCGTGCTCGGCCGCGACCCGAGGGCGGACCTCTCGGTCACGCGAGCGATCGGCCTGGTCCCGCAGCAGGAGAACGTGTTCGAGCGACTGACCGCCAGCGGGTTCGTCGGGCTCGCGGCCAAGCTGCACGGGCTCCGCGACCCGGTGCAGGCGGCCGAGCGCGCACTCGGGACGGTCGACCTCGACCCCGCCGACCCGCGCCCGCTCCCGACGTATTCGAAGGGGATGCGCCAGCGCGTGAAGGTCGCGCAGGCGATCGTCCACGACCCTGCCGTGCTCGTCCTCGACGAGCCGCTGACCGGCCTCGATCCCCGCCAGCGAGCGGATCTCGTGGATCTCTTCACACGCCTCGGTGACGAGGGCCGGTGCGTGATCGTCTCGAGCCACGTCCTCGCCGAGGTCGAGCGCCTCGGCTCGCGTGTCCTCGTGATGTCGCGGGGCCGGCTGGCCGCCACCGGGGACTTTCGCGAGCTGCGCGCGCTCATGGACGACCGGCCGATGCGAGTGCGCGTCCGGACCGATCGGCCGCGCGAGCTCGCGGGGTCGCTGCTCGAGAACGGAGCGGTCGTCGGCGCCCGCCTCGACGGCGACGACGTGCTCGAGCTGGACACGGCCGACGCGCGGGCGCTGGCACACGTGCTTGCCCCGGTCGCGCGTGATCGTGACGCGCACCTGTACGAGGTGCGCCCGCTCGACGCCGACCTCGAGGGAGTCTTCCGCTACGTGGTCGAGAGATGAGCGCCGTCGACGCGACAACCGCGACCGCGCCACGCGCCTGGACGACGTTGCCGGCGCTGTACCGGCTGGTGCTGCGGACGCAGGTCACACTTGCGCGCCTCCTCGGCATCGGCGCGCTCGGCGCGCTGACGATCCTGCTCGGCGTGTTCGCGAGCCGGGACTCCGATCCGGCCGAAGCGATCTCGGTCATCGCGACCTTCGCGCTTGGGCTCGTCGTGCCGCTCGCGACGCTCTGGCTCGGGACGTCGGCCCTCGGGGACTTCGTCGAGGACCGTCTGCTCGTCTACCTCTGGCTGAGGCCCGTTCCACGCTGGCAGCTTCCGGCCGCAGCCGTCGCCGCGACGACGACGCTCGCGATCCCGCTCACCGCTGTGCCGGTGGGGCTTGCGGCCGTTATCGCCGGGGCCGACGAGATCGCCGTCGAAGCCTTCCTCGCAGCAACGATGGCGTGCTTCGCCTATGCGGGCGTCTTCGTCGCCGCCGGCCTCTGGTTCCGGAGAGCAGCCTGGTGGGGGCTCGCATTCGTGCTCGTGTGGGAGAACGCCGTCGCGCACTCCGCCGAGGGTCTCGCCCGCTTCACGGTCGTCGGCTGGTCCGGCGCGATCCTCGACTCGGCTCCCGGGAGCCCGTCGGAGGTGAGCGCGGGCGACGCAGCGACAGGGTTCGTCGTGCTCGCTGCCGTCGGAGTCGTGGGCTGGTTGGTCGCAGTCGTGCGCTACCGCCGCGGCGAGCTGGACTGAGTCAGGCGGGCGTCTCGGCGAGAAGCCCGGCCGCCGCGCGCAGCGCGTCCGCCTTGTCGGTGCGCTCCCACGTGAAGTCGCGGTCGTCCCGGCCGAAGTGGCCGTACGCAGCGGTCTTCGCGTAGATCGGCCGCTGCAGATCGAGGTCGCGGATGATCGCTCCGGGGCGGAGGTCGAAGTGCTCGGAGACGAGCTCCTCGATCGTCGCGAGCGGCACGGCCTCGGTGCCGAAGCAGTCGACGTTGATGCTCATCGGGTGCGCGACGCCGATCGCGTAGGCGACCTGGAGCTGGCAGCGGTCGGCGAGGCCGGCCGCGACGAGGTTCTTCGCGACGTAGCGAGCGGCGTAGGCCGCCGAGCGGTCGACCTTCGTCGGGTCCTTGCCCGAGAACGCGCCGCCACCGTGCGGAGCGGCGCCGCCATACGTGTCGACGACGATCTTCCGGCCCGTCACGCCGGTGTCCCCCATAGGGCCGCCGATGACGAACTTGCCGGTCGGGTTCACGTACAGAAAGTCCTTCGCGCCGAGCTGGTCGGGGTCGTAGAGCCCGCGCGCGGACGCGTGCATGATCGGCTCGACGACGTGCTCGAGGAGATCGGGCTTGAGCAGGGTTTCGATATCGAGCCCGTCGCGATGCTGCGTCGAGATGAGGAGGCGCTCGATCTCGACCGGGCGTTGGATGCCGTGTTCGTCGACCTCGTAGCGGACCGTGACCTGCGTCTTGCCGTCGGGCCGCAGGTACGGCAGGACGTCGATCTTGCGTACCTCCGCGAGCCGTTTTGCAAGCTTGTGTGCGAGTGTGATCGGGAGCGGCATGAGCTCGTCGGTCTCGCTCGTCGCGTATCCGAACATCATCCCCTGGTCCCCCGCGCCCAGGAGGTCGATCGGGTCGGTGTCGCCGTGCTGCGCCTCGTACGACTCGTCCACGCCCTGCGCGATGTCGGCGGACTGCTCGTCGATAGCGACGACGACGCCACAGGTCTCGAAGTCGAAGCCGTACTTCGCGCGCGTGTAGCCGATCTCGGCGATCCGGTCGCGAACGACCGCCCGGATGTCGACGTACGTGTCGGTCGTGATCTCGCCCGCGACGACGACGAGCCCGGTGGTGATGAGCGTCTCGCACGCGACCCGGCCGTTCTTGTCGTCGGCGAGGATGGCGTCGAGGACGGAATCCGAGATCTGGTCGGCGACCTTGTCGGGGTGCCCTTCCGTGACCGACTCGGAGGTGAAGGAGAACGAGCGCGCTCCCATGGGTCGGAAGGCTACACGCGGGGGAGTGACGCTCACGCGCGAGCAGTCGGCCCGCATGTGTGAGCGGAGAGACCGCTGTCGAATGGACGCACCGCCCGGCGCCTCGTGTCTCCCTGGTGCGAATCTGGCGCTGATTCGTCACCCACCCGTGAACGAATCCCCGATAGCGTGTCTTCAGGGACACGGGAGTGCCCCTGGGGGACCGTGAAGCTCATTCCGTGGTCGGGTCGCGGCGCATGAGTTGCTCCACGAGATCGGTCAGCAAGACGCCGTCCAAAACCGCGCAGACCCCTTCAGTGATGGGGAGCTCGATGCCGAGCCGGTGCGAGAGGTCGCGCAGTGCTGGTGCGGTGGTCAGGCCCTCGACGACCATGCCGATCTCGGCCTGCGCCTCCTCTGCCGTGGAGCCCCGCGCGATCAGCTCGCCCGCCCGCCTGTTCCGGCCCGTCGGCGCCCAGCACGTGACGATGAGGTCGCCCATGCCCGCAAGGCCCGCGAACGTGTCCGGCCGTGCACCAGCGACCTCGGCGAGCCGTCGCATCTCGGCGAGGCCGCGTGCGACGAGCGCCGCCTTCGCGTTGTCGCCGAGCCCGAGACCGTCCGCGCCGCCCGCCGCGAGCGCGATCACGTTCTTCGCGGCGGCACAGAGCTCGACGCCGACGACGTCCTCGTTCACGTAGACGCGGAAGATCGTGGAGTTCACGGCGATCTGGAGCCTGACGGCGAGCTCGAGCTCGTCGCTCGCGACCACCGCCGCCGCGGGCAGCCCACGCACGATCTCCTCCGCGATGTTCGGGCCGGAGAGGACGGCGACGGGACGGCCGCGGACGAGGGTCGAGAGTCGCTCCCCGGTCGCAGGATCGAGCCCCTTCGTCAGGCTCAGCAGCGGCGCGGACCCTGGGAGCGAGGCAACGACCTCGCCGAAGACCCGGCTCGGCACAGCGACGACGACGAGGTCAGCCGCTTCGATGGGAGCGTCAGCGATCGTGATCGCCGAGACGCGAGTGAGATCGGCCGAGGTGACATAGCGCGGATTCCGGCCCGTCTCGCGGATGGCGACGACCTGGTCGGGGTCGCGGGCAGCGAGCGTGACCTCGTGACCGTGATCGCGGAGCACGCACGCGAACGCCGAGCCCCATGAGCCCGCGCCGACGACGACAACCTTCACTCGCTCGTGACGAAGTCGATGGAGACGGGCACGCCTTCGAGCCTAAAACGTTTCCGGAGCTGGTTTTCCACCCAGTAGCCGTAGTCGCGCGTCACGAGCCGGCGATCGTTCACGAAGAGCCGGAAGCGCGGGGGCCGCGAGCTCACCTGCGTCCCGTACATGAGGTTGAGCCGGCGCCCGCGCCGCCCGGGCGGCTGCCGCGCCTCGCGCAGCTCCTTGAGCGCCCGGTTGAGCTCGGCGGTGGGAACTCGGCCGGAGTAGCGTGAGAATACGTCCTCGACCGTGTCGAGCAGCCGCTCGAGGCCGCGGCCCGTCGCGGCGGAGACCGCGAGGATCGGAGGTCGTTGCCGCAGCCTCGGCTCGAGCTCAGGGCGCACGTCCTCGATCCGCACCTCGGAGATGTCCCACTTCGAGAGCGCGACCACGGTCCCGCACCCGGCCTTCCTCGCGACGTCCGCCACCGAGAGGTCCTGGTCCACGACGCCCTCGGACGCGTCGACCAGCACGATCGCGACGTCCGCTCGCTCCGCGGCCTCGAGTGCGCGCAGCTCCGAGTAGTACTCGATTCCCTGCCGCTGCCGGCGCTTCCGGCGGAGCCCGGCCGTGTCCACGAGCACGAAGGTCGAGTCCTCGCGGCGCAGGACGGTGTCGATCGCGTCTCGGGTCGTGCCCGGCACCTCCGACACGATCACGCGATCCCGCCCGAGGAGCGCGTTCAGGAGCGAAGACTTGCCGACGTTCGGCCGGCCGAGGATGGCCACGCGGATCGCCTCCTCGCCCACCGGCCGCTCCCCTTTCCCGGGAAGCCGTCGGACGACCTCGTCGAGGAGATCGCCCGTGCCGTGGCCGTGGAGCGCCGAGAGCGGGAAGGGGTCGCCGAGGCCGAGGCGGTGCAGGTCGAGCGCCTCGGCGTCACGGCGCGGGTCGTCGAGCTTGTTCGCTATGACGATGACGTCGCGTCGCGACCTGCGCACGATGTCGGCCAGCTCCTCGTCGCCCGGAGTGATCCCTGCGCGCGCGTCGACGACGAGGAGCACGAGGTCGGCCTCCTCGATCGCCTGTCTCGCCTGGTCGACGATCTTGGGCCCGAACGGCCCCGTGTCTGCCCGGTCGACGCCGCCGGTGTCGATGAGCAGAAAGGTCGTCCCCGACCAGTCGCAGAGGAGCTCCTTGCGGTCGCGTGTGACGCCTGGCGTCTCGTGGACAACCGCTGCGCGGGTCTCGGTCAGTCGGTTCACGAGCGTCGACTTGCCGACGTTCGGGAAGCCGACGATCGCGACCGTGCCGGCGACCTCGACCGGCTCGCTCTCGACCTGAGCCGCGCGCGGCCTCGTCCGCGACCTGCTCATCGCGGCGGCGTCGCGTCGCGCGGCCGGCCGAGCTCGTGCACGTCGACGAGCCACTCCCAGAGCTCGCGCAGCTTCTCCTCGACCTGGAGCGAGGCTTCCTTGTAGCCTCGCCCGCCGCGTGGAAGACCGCCGAACGACATTGGCTCGCCCCACGCAAGGGAGACGGGCGCGAAGTTTCCGAGCTGCCACTCCTGGCTCCCGTGGATCGCCACGGGGATCAGCGGCACGCCCTCGGTGACCGCCACCATGGCCGCTCCTGGCTGCACCACGCCCGGAACGCCGCTGCGCTGCCTCGTCCCTTCCACGAACATCCCGAGCGCGTGCCCGTCGCGCACGATCTGGCGCATCGTCCGGACGGCGTCGCGGTCCGACTCTCCGCGCCTCACCGCAAACGCACCGAACGTCCTCATCAGCTGGCCGAGCCCGGGGATGCGGTGCGCCTCCACCTTCGCCATGAAGTAGAGCGTGCGCGGGCATCGCCGCCCCGAGAGCCGGCGGGTCGATCCAGCTGAAGTGGTTCGAAGCCACAACGAGCCCGCCCTCGAGAGGCACCCGCTCGACGCCGTAGACGCGGTGCGGCGCGACCAGCTTCGTCGCCGTTCCGATGGTGAGGCGGCCGACGCTCCAGATGGCGTCCGTCTTGTTCATCGGACGCGTGCCTCGACGAGCTCGGCGATGCGCGCGACGACCTCGGCCACGTTCAGATCGGTCGTGTCGAGAAGAACGGCGTCGGCGGCGGGTCTGCGTGTTGACTGCGTCTCGCTCGTCCCGCGGCGCAGATCGGCCGCAAGCAACTCCGCCTCCTCGCCCGGGCGCTCCGTCCCCCGACGACGCGCACGCTCGGCCTCGTCGGCGACGAGGAAGACCTTCACCTCTGCATCCGGGGCGACGACCGATGCCGATGTCGCGGCCCTCGATCACGACGTCTCCCTCGGAGCCAAGCGCGCGCTGGCGCTCACGCATGATCTCCCGCACCGCGGGGTGGCGTGCGACCACGGGAACCTGCCGGTCGATCTCGGCCTCGCGGATCCGTGCCGAGACGTCCACGCCCGCCACCTCCACGCCGCCGTCGTCCTGGAACGAGACGGGGTGTTCGCGGGCGAGCCGCGCGAGCGCATCGCCGTCCTCGAGCGGCGACGCCCTCCCTGAGCGCGAGCCAGGTGAGCGCGCGGTACATCGCGCCGGTGTCGAGGTAGCGGAACCCGAGCCGCTCGGCCAGCACGCGCGCAACCGTGCTCTTGCCGGACCCCGCCGGCCCGTCGATGGCGACGATCATGACAGCGGCCTTTGTACGCGATCAGGCCGCCTCGAGCTGCGACAGGAGCTCGAAGAAGCCGGGAAAGCTCGTCTCGACCGCTTCCGCGCCCTGCAGCTCCACTCCCTCCCTCGACGAGACGCCGGCGACCGCCCCCAGCATCGCGAGGCGGTGGTCGCCACGGGTGTCGAGTACGCCTCCGCGGAGCCGGGCCGGGACTCCGCGCACGCGGTAGCCGTCCCGCGTCGCGCGGATGTGGGCACCGAGCCGGCGGAGCTCCTCGACGACGCCTTCGATCCGGTCCGACTCCTTCACACGGAGCTCGGCCGCGCCGCGAACGACGCTGTCCCCGCGCGCGTGACACGCCGCGAGCGCGAAGAGCGGCAGCTCGTCGACGAGCGCCGGGACCTCGGACGCGGTCACCGTCGCGCCGACGAGCTCGGACGCGCGCACCTCGACGTCGCCGGCGGGCTCGCCGCCGATCGAGCGGCGGTTGTAGACCGCGACCCGCGCGCCCATGCGCTCGAGCACGTCGAGCAGCCCCGTGCGCCGCGGGTTGAGGCCGACGCCGTGCGCGGTGACGCTCGAGCCGGGGACGATCGCCGCCGCAACGAGGAAGGGCGCCGCGGACGAGAAGTCGCCGGGGACGTCGAGGCTGTCGAGCGCGAGGCGCTCGGCACCGCTCACGGTGACGCTCTGCGGGCGGCGGGTGACGCGCGCTCCCGCGAGCTCGAGCATCCGCTCGGTGTGGTCACGGGTCGGAAGCGGCTCGACGACCGTCGTGTCGCCGTCGGCGAGGAGCCCCGCGAGGAGCACGGCCGACTTCACCTGCGCCGACGGAACGGGCAGCTCGTAGTCGATCGCGCTGAGCGAAGCGCCTCCGACGACGAGCGGCGCGTGCCCTTCGGTCGTCTCGACCGTCGCGCCCATTCGCCGGAGCGGCTCCGCGACGCGCTCCATCGGTCTCGACGACAGCGACTCGTCGCCGACGAGCTCGAAGCGCCCGCGTTGTCCCGCGAGGATCCCGGGCAGGAGCCGCATGAGCGTCCCCGCATTCCCGCAGTCGATTGGCGCATCCGGCTCGGAGAGGCCCCGTAGGCCGACTCCGCGAACCGTCAGCGTGTCCACGTCGTGCTCGTCCACGGACGCCCCGAGCGCGCGCACGGCCGCGATCGTCGCCTCCGTGTCGGCCGACCGCCCGAAGCCCGAGACGCGAGTCTCGCCCTCGCAGATCGCGCCGACCAGCACGGCGCGGTGCGAGATCGACTTGTCCCCAGGCACGGCCACGTGCCCCACGAGGGCCGGCACCGGCTCGACGCGCATGGTCGAGCGAGTCTAGTGGCGAGGCCCCGGAAGGCCGGTATCCTTCCCGCCTCATGCCTTCCGCCCATCGCAGCGAGCCCTGGTCGTGGCCCACGCGGGGCGGGAGCCTGCGCGTCGGCTAGCCGGCGCGAGACCCTCGCCTCGCTCTCCATGACGCCTTCGGCGTCCACGTGTCCCCTGCCACGAAAGGAGAGAATCGAGCGATGAGGGTCTTCTCGGGAATCCAGCCCACCGGGGCCAAGCACCTCGGGAACTACGCGGGCGGCTTTCGCCAGTACGCAGCCACCCAGAGCGAGGAGTCGTTCTTCTGCATCGTCGACCTGCACTCGATCACGGTCGAGTACGACCCCGCCGACCTCCGCGAGCGAACGCTCGACCTGCTCGCGATCCTGATCGCTACCGGGCTCGACCCGGAGCGGACGACGATCTTCGCCCAGAGCCACGTGACGGCTCACGCCGAGGCGGCTTGGCTGCTGTCGGCCGTCGCGAGCTACGGGCAGCTCGGCCGCATGACGCAGTTCAAGGACAAGACCGAGCAGCGCGAGTTCGTCTCGGCCGGCCTCTTCAGCTACCCGGTGCTCATGGCCGGGGACATCCTGCTCTACCAGACCGAGATCGTCCCGGTCGGCGTCGACCAGCGTCAGCACGTCGAGCTCACCCGCGACATCGCCGAGCGATTCAACTCCCGCTACGGCGAGACGTTCACGGTCCCGCGGGGCGTCTACCCCGAGACCGGCGCGAAGGTGATGGACCTCCAGGAGCCCGACAAGAAGATGTCGACGACCGGCGGCACCGAGCAGGGCACGGTCTACATGCTCGACGATGCGGACACGATCCGGCGCAAGTTCAAGACCGCGGTCACGGACTCGGGCAGCGAGATCGTGCACGCGCCCGACAAGCCGGGGATCTCGAACCTCATCGAGGTCATGACCGTCGCGACCGGCGAGTCGATCGCGGCGATCCAGGACCGCTACGACGGCCAGGGGTACGGGACGTTCAAGACAGAGGTCGCCGACTCGGTCATCGCGCTGCTCGAGCCGTTCCAGCAACGCTTCCGCGAGCTGCGCGGGGATCCCGGCGAGCTTCGGCGGGTGCTCGAGCTCGGAGCGGAGAAGGCGCGACAGGCGTCGGCTCCGACGCTCGAGACGATCTACGACCGGATGGGGTTCGCGCGGTAGCGCAGGGAACCCCATGGTTCCCCGCGACTTCAGACCCCGGCCACTCGTCTGAGCTCCGCCACCTCGTCGGGCGTCAGCTCACGCCACTCCCCCGGCGCGAGCTCCTCGACGCGGAGACCCGCGTACCGGCTTCGGTGGAGGCGCTTCACGGGGTGCCCGACCGCCTCGAGCATGCGCTTGACCTGACGCTTCCGGCCTTGGTGCAGCGTCAGCTCGACGAGCCCCGGAGCAAGCAGCCGCGCTTCGGCCGGCGCCGTCCGCCCGTCCTCGAGCTCGACGCCTTCGCGGAGCGCGGCGAGCGCGCCGGCTCCCGGCGAGCCCTCGACCTCGGCCTCGTACACCTTCGGCACGCCGTAGCGCGGGTGGGCCAGGCGATGCGCAAGACGGCCGTCGTTCGTCAGCACGAGCACGCCGGTCGTGTCGGCATCGAGCCGCCCGACCGGCACGACGCGCGCGGCGTGTGCGACGAGGTCGAGGACGGTGGGTCGCCCGTGCGGGTCGCGGGCGGTCGTGACGACGCCGCCCGGCTTGTGCAAGAGCACGTACGCGAGCGGCTGGCGGTCGACGCGCCGACCGTCGACCTCGACGACGTCGTGTACGCCGACGACGGTGCTCAGCTCCCCCGGCGCGCCGTTCACGAGCACGCGGCCGCCACGGATGAGCTCGTCGGCGCCGCGCCGCGACGCGACGCCTGCCCGCGCGAGGAAGGCGTTCAGCCGCACCGGGGCATTCTCCCGCCGGTAGGGTGCCGCCGGTGCCCGAGCACGGCCAGATCGAGGAGTGGACGGACAAGCTCGCGGACCTCGCCGTCTTCGGCGCGAACGTCCAGCCCGGTCAGCTCGTCGCGGTCACGAGCTTCGTCGGGAAGGAGTACGTCGCTCGCAAGGTCGCGTCCTCCGCCTATCGGCGCGGCGCGAAGTACGTCGACGTCGTGACGTTCGACCAGTGGGTCAAGCGTGAGCGACTGCTGCACGCCGCCGCAGACACGCTCTCCTATGTGCCTCCCTGGATGTCGCAGCGGCTTCTCCATCTCTCCGAGGAGCACGGGGCCCGCATCTCGCTCTCGGGCCCACACGCGCCGACCGCGCTCGACGACGTCGACCCGGCGCGGGCGGGTCGCGATCTCCTCCCGTACCTCCCGGAGACCGGCGAGGTCGTGAACCGCATGACGACGAACTGGACCATCGTCCCGGTTCCGACGCGAGACTGGGCGGAAGCTGTGTATCCCAACCTCGAGCCGGACGCGGCCTACGCGCGGCTCTGGGAGCACGTTGCGCACGTCTGCCGCCTCGACGCGGACGACCCGGGTGCCGCGTGGACCGCGCGGGTGACGGAGCTGAAGGCGAGCGCCCACAGGCTCAACGAGCGCGGCTTCGACGCCTTCCGCCTCCACGGGCCGGGCACCGACCTGACGATCGGTGTCCTGCCCTCGGCGCGCTGGCAAGCGGGCGACAGCGAGACCGTGGACGGGCTCCGCCACTTCCCGAACCTCCCGACGGAGGAGACCTTCACGACGCCCGACCCGGAGCGCGTCGACGGCTACGTGAGCGCGACGATGCCGCTCGAGCTCGCCGGCTCCGTGATCTCAGGGATCCGCGTCGAGTTCTCGGGCGGGCGGGCGGTCGCGATCGACGCCGACCTCGGCGGCGAGGCCCTACGTGCCGCAGCGTCGTCCGACGAGGGCGCCCGCCGGCTCGGAGAGATCGCGCTCGTGGACGGAGCCGGTCGGATCGGCCCTCTCGGAACCGTCTTCTTCGACACGTTGATCGACGAGAACGCCGCCACGCACATCGCGCTCGGGCGCGGCTACGACCACCCGGTCGTCGATGCCGACGAGAAGAAGCGGATCAACATGAGCCGCGTCCACATCGACTTCATGATCGGAAGCCCGGCGCTCGCGGTCGACGGGATCACGCGCGACGGCGACGCCGTCCCCGTGCTCCGCGAAGGCGCGTGGCAGATCTGACCTGAGCCGGCTACGACGCGCGGCTCTCTGCGACCTCGAGCAGCCGCTCGCGGAGCTCGTCCGCGTCGGCGCCCAGGTCGTCGAGCCTCGGCAGTGCCGCGAGGCTCTCGAGCCCGAACACGCGCTCGAAGAGCGGTGTCGTCCGGTAGCGGACTGCGCCGCCCGGTCCGCTCTCACGTCCCGCCTCGAAGATGAGCCCGCGTTCGACCAGGCTCGCGACGGCGGAGTCGGCCGCGACCCCGCGGATGCGCGCCACCTCCGGCCGCGAGCACGGGCCGAGGTAGGCGACGATCGCGAGCGTCTCGAGGGCGGCCTGCGAGAGCCCGCGCTCGACCGGCCGCTCGAACAGCCGCGCGCACGCATCGGCGGCCTCCCGGCTCGCGCGGAACGCGTAGCCGCTTGCGACCTCCTCCACGACGATCCCGCTCCGACCCTCCGAGTACCGCTCGCGCAAGAGCCCGAGCGCGGTCTCGACACGCTCCGGGTCGTCGTCGGCGGCTTCGGCGAGGTCGGACACCGTCAGCGGCGCCGACGCGACGACGAGGAGCGCCTCGACCGTGCGGGCGAGCTGGTCGACGGGGTTGGCGGCGATCAGGCGGAGCGTGCTGTCCACGTCTCGTTCCTTTCTCCATCGGATCTGGAAACCCTTATCGGCGCAAACGGCGCAGCTTGAGCGATTCCCACCTCGCCGGCCTTGCGTAGCTCGAGCAAGGCGAGGAAGGCGACGGCCTGCTCGACGCGCGAGAGCCCGTGCACCTCCGCGTCGAAGTCGAAGAGCCGCCTGCGTGTGAGGAGCAGGCGGAAGCGCTCGAGGAACTGCGAGACCGGCGGGAAGCGGAGCGCCATGTGTGTGAGCGACACGCTCGGCGGTGGTGCGGCGAGCAGGCGGAGCGCGGCTCCGAGCCCGGCGGGATCCTGGGCTGCGAGCCGTCGCTCCGTTTGCGGCGCGAGCGGTGCCGGGCCGAGCCGGAACCAGCGGTCGCGCTCGGCGACGAGCCGCTCGGCGAGCCAGGCGGCGGCTTCCTTCATGCGGCGGTACTCGGCGAGACGCCGTGCGAGCTCCTCTGCGGCCTCCTCCGGCTCGAGCGCGTCGAGCTCGGCGGCCTCGTCCGGGAAGAGCGCCCGCGCCTTCAGCTCGAGCAGCGCCGCGATCAGGACGAGGAACTCGCCGCAGGCCTCGAGGTCGGCCTCTTCGCGTTCGGCGAGCACGTCGAGAAACGACAGCACGATCCCGGCCATGTCCACGTCGCGCGGCTCGAGCTCCTCCGCGAGCAGGAGCGTCAGCAGGAGGTCGAACGGCCCTTCGAACGCGTCGAGGTCGAGCGCGAGCTCGCGCACGGGTGTCGCAGGCACGGGGGCAGGCTAGCCATGCCCGATCGGAGGGCATCGGCGAGCCTGAGCGCCTCTGCGCGGCCGAAGTCCCCCTCGAGCCGATAGGCGACGCCGCCCTCGTCCCAGAGGAGCACGTTCCCGGCGAGGCGCGCGCTCTCCCCGACCGCGTCCCCGTGCTCGTCGACGAGGAAGAGGAAGTGTGGATCTCCGCTCAGGAAGGCACCCTGGGCGCCGTCGACGTCGACGAGGTCGACGGCCGTCCCGGCCTCCAAGAGCTTCTTCTGCAGCGCCGGCGCGTCCACGTCGAGCAGTGGCGTCTGAGCCACGAGCAAGCGCGGCCGCTCGGGCGTCCCGTACAGGAACCACACGGTCCCGCGCGCGCCGAGGTACACGCGGTCGGGCGCCTGCTCGAGGCCGCGGAGCTCGAAGCCGCTCCGCCGCCTCGCGTCCTCGAGACTCACGCGCTCGCCGAGCGTCCGCTCGAGATCGTGAACGAGGGGGACCTCGGGCAGCTCGTCGACGACCTCGATGCGCTCTCCGCCGATGTCGAAGATGCGCAGGAACGCAGAGCGCGCCTCGGGTATTGCGAGGGTCGCCCCGAGCGCGGCGAGCGCGAGGACGGCGACCGCGACGACGAGCCGGCGTCGCGTGAGGAGGGGCGCCCGCCGGGGGCCGATCCGCGCAAGCACCGAGTGAGCGAGATCCGGCGTCTCCGGCACATCGAGATCGCGCCCAAGGGCGACGAGCGAGCGCTCGAGCTCGCTCATTCCCCCACCTCCGCCCTCAGACGAGCGAGCGCGCGAGCCGTCCGCGACTTCACCGTCCCGCGTCGGATCCCGAGCACGGCCGCGGTCTCGTCCTCGGAGAGCTCGAGGAAGTAGCGGCAGGTGAGGACGTCGCGGTGGAGCTCGTCGAGCCGTGCGACCGCGGCGAGCAGCTCGTCGCGGAGCTCACGCCCGATCGCGGCCCCCTCCGGCGACGGGGCCGCGTCCCCGGGAGGATGGGCCGCGGTCGAGCGCAGCTCGAGAGCACTCCGGCGCCCCGCTGCCCGGCGCCGGTTGTGCGCCTCGTTCGCGACGATCCTGAGAAGCCACGGCTTGAACGGCGCACCCGCACGAAATCGTGGCAACGCGCTCCAGGCCTTGACGAAGGCCGTCTGCGCCGCCTCCTCCGCCTCGGTCGACGAGCCGGTGAGGAGGAAGGCCGTCCGGAAGGCGATTCCCTGGTGCATGCGTACGAGCTCCTCGAACGCGCGCTCGTCGCCACGTCTGGCGCGCTCCGCGAGCGCTGCATCCTCCGGCGGCCGGCCCTCCACCGCCCTCTTCTACACCTTGGGGGCGGCGGAGGTTCCGCCGCGGAGATGGACGTGGTCAGCGGCTCGCCGGAGTCAGCCTCCTCAGGCGTCGGATGCCGAGGATCGCCGCCAGCGCGAGCAGCAGCCCGGCGAGCGCACCCGGGAAGAGCAGACCGTCGCCGCCGTCCGAGCCGCCGCCATCTGACGCCGCGCTGATGGTCACGGGGTCGAACGTCGTCGTCTGCGACATGCCGTCCCCCGTCGCGACGAGCCCGTTGTCGATCTCGAACCGCCACGTCCCCGCCTCCGGAAAGACGACTGCGGCCTCGTAGACGCCCGTCTCGCCTGCCGGGACCGCCTCGAACGTCGACCTCTCGGAGGTCTCGGGGTGGACGATTGTGAGGCTCGGCTCCGCGCCGTCGGTCGGCGTGACGCCGTGCCGGAGAACGGTGAACCGGGCGGTCCAGGTGTCGCCCGCGTCGATGCCGGTCGGAAGCGCAGAGAGCTCGACGGTCGCCCAGCCCCCAGCGGATGCTGCCGACGACGCCGTCAGGGCGACGACGAGGACGGCGAGCGTGATCAGGTAGCGCACGGTGCCTCCTTGGTTGCCTGCCGCTCTTACACCGCAGGCGACCAGAGAGGTCCCGGGCTCAGCGCTCCTTGGGGACCGCCATCGCCTCCACCTTGGGAGGCGGGGCGCCCTCGCCCGGCCGGTGCCACGTGCGCTGCCACCAGACGAAGAACGCGGCCGAGAGAACGATCGCCAGACCGGCCACGAAGACGTTCAGGCGGATGCCGCCGAGCTCGTGCGACGGGTCGACGCGCAGCGTCTCGATCCAGAGCCGCCCGATGCTGTAGATCAGCACGTAAAGCGCGAACAACCCCCCAGGCCTGATCTTGAAGCGCCGTTCGAGGATCAGGAGCAAGCCGGCCGCGGCGAAGCACCAGAGCGCCTCGTACAGGAAGGTCGGGTGGAACAGCTCGCGGTCGATGAAGTCGAGCGGACGGTTCTCGGGCGAGATCTCGAGGCCCCACGGCAGGTCGGTGGGCTTGCCGTAGAGCTCCTGGTTCCACCAGTTGCCGAAGCGGCCGATGCCCTGCGCGACGAGCAGCCCCGGCGCGACGCAATCCAGGAGGCGCGGGACATCGGCGCCGGAGCGCTTCGCGACGATCGCGCCCACGATGACCCCGAGCCCGATGCCGCCCCAGACCCCGAGGCCGCCCCGCCAGATCGCAAACGGCCCCCACCACTCGTCGGGAAGCTCGTTCCAGCTCGTGATGACGTGGTAGAGCCGCGCTCCGACGATCCCGGCGGCGACGCCCCAGACCGCGAGGCGGAAGATGAGGTCCCAGTCCCCGCCCCGCCGCGTCCAGCGGATCCCGGTCACGAGCACCGCCCCAGCGATCGCGACGAGCAGCGTCAGCCCGTAGAAATGGATCGAGAGCGGCCCGACGTCGATGGTGCTCGACTCGGGCGACGGGATGGAAGCGAGCAGGTCCAGTCGCATGGCCGCGACATTCTGCCGAAGTCGCGAAGCGACTTGTCCGGGAACCGGACCAGTGGAGGGGGTCTGGGGGAACCGGGAGGTTCCCTCAGCTACTCCAACCGACTACAGGAGGATCTGGAGCGCGAGGTCGACCGAGCAGCCGCGCTTCAGCAGCTCGACCGCCGCGTGGAGATCCACGTCGTGGCTCGCGGCGAGCACGAGGGCGCTCTCGGGGTCGTACCCGGCGCGCTCGAGCTCGTCGTGACGCCAGCGCTCGATTCGCTCGATCTCGGAGAAGTAGGTGAGCTCTAGTTCTGCCGCAGACATTACGCCGCCCTTCCGCATGGTGGTGATTCGCATATCGCCGCGCATCGGATCGATGCTCGGTCGTGATCTGTACCTCGCCTATTCGTCCAGTACGACGTCGCGGACGTCCCCTTTACGGGGGGATTGCGTTGAGGGTCCGTAAACGTTCCGTGAAGCCGCCCCGTGGGACGACGCACACCCACGGCTTGGCTCCGGCAGCCCGCTAACAGAGAATGGCCGGATGACCCAGGCTCCTGCTCGTACGGCGTTGCCCACCGAGCTCGTCTCCTTCGTCCCCCGGCTGACGCTCGAGTGGTTGCGCGACCACCCGACGCAACCCTGGCTCGAGGTGGACGGCACGCTCGCGTTCGTCGACATCTCGGGCTTCACGGCGATGTCAGAGCGACTCTCCAGCCTCGGGCGAGCCGGTGCGGAGGAGGTCACCGAGGTGATGAACGCGACGTTCGCGGCACTTCTCGGCGTCGCCTATGCGCAAGGCGGCGGGCTTCTGAAGTTCGGCGGCGACGCGCTCCTGCTGCTGTACGACGGCGACGACCATGCACCGCGGGCGGCGCGGGCGACGTTCGAGATGCGCCGAACGCTTCGCGCGATCGGACGGCCGCGTACGTCGGCCGGCGCAATCCAGCTCAGGATGCACGCCGGGCTGCACAGCGGGCGCTTCCAGTTCTTCCTCGTCGGCGATTCCCACCGCGAGCTCCTCGTCACGGGGCCGTCCGCGACACGCACGGTGGAGATGGAGGCGGCGTCGGAGGCCGGTGAGATCCTCGTCAGCACGGAGACGGCCGCCCTCCTCGACGGCGACGCCGTCGGGGAGGAGAAGGGGACCGGACGGCTCCTCCGGGCGTCGCCTGGGGTCCACGGGGCCGTCGAGCCCCTCCCTCCCGTCGAGGGCATCTCGCTCGAAGTTGCCGTCCCGGCGCCGTTGCGCGCGCAGTTGCTGGAGGTAGGCCCGCTCGAGGGTGAGCATCGCCATGCGGCCATCGCGTTCGTCCGTTTCTCAGGAACCGACGAGATCATCGCCACCGAAGGCGTCGAGGCGGCAGCCGAAGTGCTCGAGATCGTCGTTCGGAACGTTCAAGCCGCCGCCGAGGAGCACCAGGTCACGTTCCTCGAGAGCGACATCGATCAAGACGGCGGACGGATCGTCCTCGTGTCAGGCGCGCCGCAGACGTTCGGTGACGACGAGGAGCGCATGCTCCGAACCGTGCGGGCCGTCGTGGATGCCGGCTTGCCGCTTCCGGTTCGGATCGGCGTCAGCGAGGGACGCGTCTTCACCGGTCAGGTCGGCGCGAGCTTCCGCAGGACGTACACCGTGCTCGGCGACACGGCCGCGCTCGCCGCGCGCCTGATGGCGCGGGCGGGCGAGGACGAGATCTGGGTCTCTTCCGGCGCGCTCGCGCGCGGAGGGGGATCGTTCGAGGCGACAGAGCTCGAGCCGCTCTCGCTCAAAGGCAAGGCCGAGCCAGTTCAGGCGTTCGTTCTCGGCGAGCTCCTCGCCGAGCCCGAGAACCCGAGCCGTCTGCTGCTCGGGACGAGCTGCCGTTCGTCGACCGGGAGCGCGAACGGGCGGTCCTCGGCGCATCCGTCGCTCCCGTCCGGATGGGTTTCGGAACGCTCGTCGAGCTCGTCGGAGAGCCTGGCATCGGAAAGTCACGCCTCGCACAGGAGCTGAGGGAGAACTGCGCCGACATGCGTCAGATCGACCTGCGATGCGCGCAGTACGAGGCGTCGACTCCGTACTACCCGTTCCGCCCGTTCCTCCGGTCGCTGCTCGACGTACAGCTGAACGGCGGGGGTGAGCACAATCGCACGGTCCTCGGCGAGCGCCTGCAGCAGATCGACGACGAGCTCGTGCCCTGGGCGCCGTTGCTGGCCGCTCCACTCGACGTCGAGGTCGAGTCCACGCCGGAGGTCGAAGCCCTCGACCCTTCCTTCTGGCGAGCGCGCCTGCACGGCGTCATGGGGACGCTCCTCGGCCAACTGCTCGACTCGCCGACCCTCCTGGTGTTCGACGACGTGCACTGGATGGACGACGCGTCGTCGGAGCTGCTGCGGTACCTCGGAACGCAGCTCCCTACGCATCCGTGGCTCGCGTGCACGACCAGGCGGCCGGGAGAAGACGGTTTCGCAGCAGCTACGGGGACTCCGCCGCTGCCCGCCCTGACGTTGCGCCTCGAGCCCCTTCCCGAGGTTGACGCGACGAGCGCTCGCCGTGGCAGCGGCGGGCGACCGTCGCCTCACCGATGACGAGGTCGACGCGCTCATGGAGCGCGCCGCCGGCAACCCGCTGTTCCTCCAACGCCTCGCGAGCGTCGGGGAGAAAACCGACGAGGCCGAGGAGCTGCCGGAGACGGTCGAAGCGCTCGTGGCGACGCGCATCGACCAACTCGGCCCGGGCGACCGCGCGCTCCTGCGCTGGGCGTCCGTTCTCGGCGTGTCGTTCTCCGGATCGCTCATCGCGGAGGTCCTGGAGGACGATGCCGAGGTCGGCGCCGCCTCCGAGGCCTGGGAGCGACTCGGCGAGTTCGTCGAGCGCGACCCGGACGTGCCCGGCGCCTTCCGCTTCCGGCACGCACTGATCCGCGACGCCGCGTACGAAGGGCTGTCGTACAAGCGGCGCCGGGAGCTGCACGGGCGCGTCGCCGATGTCATCGAGCGGCAGCAAGGGGAGCGGCCCGAGGAGGCGGCGGAGCTGCTGTCGCTCCACTACTTCAACGCCGGCCGCTGGGGCGAGGCATGGCAGTACTCACGGCTCGCCGGAGACCTCGCGCGGGAGGTGTATGCGAACGTCGATGCCGCACGCTTCTACGAGCGGGCGCTCGAGGCGAGTGCTTACGTCACGGACCGGGAGGAGGGCGAGATCGCGAACACGTGGCGGGCGCTCGGAGAGGTCCGCGATGCGGCGGGTGACTACCGCGGAGCGTTGGATGCCTTCAAAGCAGCGGTGAAGCAGCTGAAGAGCGATCCGGTCGCACAGGCGGAGATCTACGAAGCTCGCACCGTCACTCGCATTCGGCTCGGCAGCTTCCGCGATGCGCTCAGGGAGACGACGGCAGGTCTGGATCGTGTCACTTCCCTCGGGACACCAGACGCCCGGCGTGCCGCGAGCAGTCTCCTGTCACTGCGCGCCCAGGTACGCCTCTTCCAGGAACGACCGCGCGATGCGATCACGATCGCCACGGAGGTCGTCGGCGAGGCCGAGGCACTCGGCCCGAGCATGGCTCTCGCCCGTGCCTACTCCGTGCTCGAGGGCGCCTACCTCGACATCGGCGAGCACGACAACGCCGTCTACGAAGAACGGGCCTTGGAGATTCTCCGCAAGATCGGCGCCGCGCGCCCGGCCGCCGTCGTGGAGATGAACCTGGGCGTGAAGGCCTACGGGGAGGGTCGCTGGCACGATGCAACGCAGCTGTACGGCCACGCCCGCGACGAGTTCGAGAGGGTCGGCGATTCGACACAGGCCGCGCATGCCGCCGCCAACCTCGGCGAGGTGCTGGTCAGCCGGGGCGTCCTGGACGAGGCCGAGAGCGTGTTGACCGAGGCGCAGCGCACACTTCGGGCGTCCGAGTTCTTCTTTGCGGCGATCTTCTGCGAGGTCCAGCTGGCGCGACTTGCGATCGCGAGAGCCGACGTCGCGACCGCGATCACCGACTTGACCCGGAGCGTGGACGAGGCGAGGTCTCTCGGGAACGTCGGCTATGCCGTCGGAGCGTCGATCCATCTGGCGGAAGCGTTCATCATGAGCGAGGAGCCCGAACGCGCACTCGAGGAGCTCGCCCGAGCGGCTCAGCTCGTCGAGCACGACGCATCGCCTCTCCATGCCCCGCTCTCCCGAACCCGGGCGACAGCGCTCATCAAGCGAGGAGATCTGGCCACGGCTGCCGACGAGCTCGAGTCCGCGTTGACTCTCGCGCGTGCTCAGAAGCTGGCGTACGAGGAGGCGCAGATCCTACGCTCGACAGCGGCGCTTGCCCGCTTACAGGGCCGCGACGAGGAAGCAGACGATGCGCTGCACGAGGCGGAGCGCCTCATGCAGCGCATCGAGGCCGTGACCTAGCCGGGGCCGAAGCCTCCGCGGCTTCCGTCGATCTTGGAATAGAGCCAGGCGCTGAACTTCCGCGAGCTATCCGGATCTCCGGCCGCAGGGGCGGAGTCGGTGCTCTCGAGCATGCAGGTGGTGTGCGGTCCCTTCAGGTCACCCGGCAACGGGGCAGGCATCACGCCCGCGTCATCCCACGGCACCGCCGGCAAGTCGAACGGGTTGCCAACGGGATCCGGCCGCGGATCCGTCTCGCACAGGAGCATCGTTCTCTTGTCCGCTCCGTCGAATGGAGAGGTGTCGTCGTACCAGAGTTCCTCAGGGTTCTGCACGGCTCCGTAGCCTCGCCACGCGATGTGCTCGACGACCTTGAACAGCTCGCCTCCCGGCGCGACCGGATGCAGCGTCGCGAAACGTTCACCGTTGTCGTCGAACGCCGTGAACATGACGACGCCCTCGGACTTGCACTGTCCTGCTGCGTTCCTCTGCAGCTGCGCCGAGTACTCCAAGCCGTCGTCGAGCGAGTGCCCGTCGAAGGACTCGTCGCACGAAGGAGTCACGCCCCCAAGGGCTCGATAGCAGAACGTCGTGATCGAGGCCACGTTGAACGTGAACTTCGGCGGCACCGCGCTCGCGTTGTACTGCGAGTCCGGTGACGAATGGAGGTTCGTGTCGGACGACACGCCGCGGCTGACGCCATCCGCGGGAACGAAGGGCGCGTTGTTGAAGTAGTCGTACCACGAGACCTTCGTCCCGCCCTTGACCCCGACGTGGTAGACGACGGCTGCGCCGCCGCTCACCTCGAAGCTGAAGGTCGTCTTCGGGTCCTTGCCCGCGCTGGGCGAGAGGATCTTGAATGTGACACCGGTGTCGGGGTCGGTCACCACCATCCCGGGTGTCGCCTTCACGATCTGGAACTCCTCCATCCCGGGAGGCGTGGCAGACCCAGCTACGTACGATGTTCCTGCCGAATTGCAGCTGAAGTTGCTCCCGCCGACGTTGGCGATCGACGGAAGAACTTTCTGAAGAGTACTCGCCGGCGCGACGCCGCCGCTCCCGTCGGGAGGCGACGTATCGCTGCCCACCGCCGGCAGCACGACAGCGAGCGCAGCCGTCACGAGGACGACGAGTATCCCCGCCGCCCATACGGTCGTTCTCTGATGCTTCCGGTCGCCCGGACGTACGTACCGCCCCATCCCCGTCCTCCTATGTCCGCAGTGCCTCGTGTCGAACGACACAAGGCGGCTAGCTGACCATGAGGTCCAGCTCGCGGCGGCATCCTACCCTCAGGAGCGCGAAATTCATAGAGGCGGACACGCATGCAGTCATCGGCTGTCGTGCGCTTGCGTTTCTCGCCCATGGTGGGGTTAGGATCCCGCTGTGGCGCTTGGACGGAACACGAAGATCGAGCTCCTGAAGGGAGTGCCCCTCTTCGCCGGTTGCTCGAAGGCCGAGCTCCAGAAGCTCGCGACGATCGCCGACGAGATCGACCTCCGTGACGGCACCGAGCTGACGCGCGAAGGACGACCCGGCCGCGAGTTCTTCGTGCTCATCGACGGCACGGTCGCGGTGACACAGGAAGGAGAGCGGGTGGCCGAGCTGAGTAGCGGCGACTGGATCGGCGAGATCGCCCTGCTCACGAACGCTCCTCGAACCGCGACGGTGACGGCGACATCGCCGGTACGGGTGCTCGTCATCACCGACCGCGCGTTTCGCCAGGTGATCGAGACGACGCCGTCGATCGCGGTCAAGATGCTCGAGCGAGTCGGCCAGCGCCTCGCGCACGACGCAGCCGAGCAACGGGCCTAGGAGCGCGCCACCTGGCCGGATCGCGCGTGGCTCTCGGCAAGAACGCGAAGATCGAGCTCCTGAAGAAGTTCCGCTGTTCGCCGGCTGCTCGAAGGCCGAGCTCCGGGAGGTGGCCCTGAGCGCGGAGGAGCTCGATCTCCGCGAAGGCCACGTGTTGACGCGCGAGGGCAAGCCCGGACGGGAGTTCTTCGTCCTGGTCGAGGGCACGGCCCGGGTGATCCGCAACGGTAGGAAGGTCGCGGATCTCGGCCCCGGGGACTGGTTCGGCGAGATCGCGCTCCTCACCTACAAGCGGCGCACGGCGACGGTGACGGCGACGTCGCCCGTTCGCGTGCTCGCGATGACGGACCGCGACTTCCGGCGAGTCGTCGAGACGACGCCCCGGATCGCCCTCAAGGTGCTCGCGAGCGTGGCGCAGCGGCTCGAGCGAGACGCCCGGAGCTGACCTTGGTCAAACGAGTGCGGCTTCGCCGAGGAGCGCGCGCGCCTCGGCGAGAAAGTCGGAGTCGGGCTTCACGCGGTACTCGGGGCCGAGGGCGAGCGTGCGCTCCCCGACCGAGGTCTCGAGCGCGAGATACACCGGCGCCTCGCCGGGGAAGTCCTTGACCAGCATCGCGAGCTCGCCGATGAGGCCGGCGCGGGCACGCCTGGCGTCGATCCGGAGGCGCACCTCCCGGCGGACCGGCGTCGCCTCGAACGGCGTCACCTCCAAGGCGATGACCTTCGTCTCCCCCGCCTGCTTGTGGTCGACGCGTCCCTTGACGACGAGCACGCGATCGGGCTCGAGATGGTCCCGCGCTGCGGCATACGTCGAGTTGAAGACGACGACCTCCGCACTCCCCGTCAGGTCGTCGAGCGTCGCGAACACCATCGGGTCACCGCGTTTCGTCGTGACCTGCTTGAGCCCCGAGACGATGCCCGCGACGACCACGATCTCGCCGTCGCGGCGTCGCTCCACCTCGGCGAGCGCGCAGTCGGTCTTCCGCCGGAGCTCGCCACGCACGCTTTCGAGCGGGTGCTCCGAGACGTACAGCCCAAGCGTCTCCTTCTCGAGCCGGAGCAGCTCGCGGTCGTCGAACTCGCCGGCGGGCACCGGCGGATGGTGCTGCTCGCGCGCGACCTCCGTGTCGCCGAGGATGCCGTCGAAGATCGAGGCCTGTCCCGCGAGCCGGTCCTGCGCCTGCTTGGAGCCGAACGCGAGCGCCTGGTCGAGGACGGCGAGCATCCCCAGGCGCGTCGCGCCGACCGAGTCGAGCGCGCCGCACTTGACCAGGGACTCGAGCGCGCGCTTGTTCACCGCCTGCGGGTCGGCTCGCTCGGTGAAGTCCCAGATCGAGGCGAAGGGCTCGCCCTCGCCGCGCGCACGCACGATGGCGTCGGCCGCGGGCCCGCCGACGTTCTTGACCGCGTTCAGGCCGAAGCGGATCTTTCCCTCCACGACCGCGAAGTCGGTCTGCGAGTAGTTCACGTCCGGTGGCAGCACCTCGATCCCCATCTCGCGGCACGCGTTGACGTACACCGGGACGCGGTCCTTCGTGTTCATCACCGACGAGATGAGCGCAGCCATGTACGCGCGCGGGTGGTTGGCCTTGAGCCAGGCGGTGCGGTAGGCGATGAGCGCGTAACACGCGGCGTGCGCCTTGTTGAACGAGTAGTCCTGCGAGGACTCCATGTCCTTCCAGAGCTGCTGCGCGACGGCGGGCGTGACGTCGTTCTCTGCGCATCCCTCGAGGAACTTGTCCTTCAGGGACGCCATCAGCGTGTGGATCTTCTTGCCGATCGCCTTCCGCAGGGTCTCCGCCTCGGCCGGCGAGAACCCGGCGAGCTCCTTCGCGATCTGCATGTACTGCTCCTGGTAGATGCAGATCGCGTACGTGAGGCCGGTGATCGCCTCGAGGCGCGGGTCCGGGTACGAGACGGGCTCGCGCCCGTGCTTGCGCGACGCGTAGGTCGGGATGTAGCCCATCGGGCCCGGGCGATAGAGCGCGACGAGCGCGATCAGGTCCTCGAACTCGGTCGGTTTCACCTGGCGGAGCGCCTCACGCATCCCGGACGACTCGAACTGGAAGACGCCCATCGAGTCGCCGCGGGCGAGCATCTCGTATGTCGGGCGGTCGTCGAGGGGCAGCCCGCCGATGTCGATGCCGCCGACGAGCTCGACCGCCTTGTCGATGACGTCGAGGTTGCGGAGCCCCAGGAAGTCCATCTTCAGCAGGCCCATCTCGACGACGTCGTTCATCCCGAGCTGGGTGACGACCTCCTGGTCGGTCCCCTTCTGCTGCAGCGGGACGACCTCGATCAGCGGCTGCGCGCCGATGACGACGCCGGCGGCGTGGATCGAGTCTGCGCGAGTGAGCCCTTCGAGCGGGCGGGCGAGGTCGATGATCTCCTTCGCGACCGGGTCGGCCTCGACCGCCTGCGCGAGCTCGCTGCCGCGCTTCAGCGAGTCCTCGAGCGTCTGGCCCGGGCCCTCGGGCACGAGCTTCGCGATCTTGTCGACGACGCCATAGGGGATGTCGAGCACGCGGCCGGCATCGCGGATCGCGGCGCGCGCCGCCATCGTCGAGAAGGTGATTATCTGCGCGACTCGGTCGCGGCCGTACTTCTCGGCGACGTAGTTGATGACGCTGTCGCGTCCGGCGACCGAGAAGTCGATGTCCATGTCCGGGAGGTCCTTGCGGGCCGGGTTCAGGAAGCGCTCGAAGAGGAGGCCGTACCGGATCGGGTCGACGTCCGTGATCTCGAGGCAGTACGCCGCGAGCGAGCCTGCCGCCGACCCGCGGCCTGGTCCGACGCTCACGCCGTTCTGCTTCGCGAAGTGGATGAAGTCCCAGACGATCAGGAAGTAGTCCGCGAACCCCATCTCCTTGATCGTCTTCAGCTCGAAGCGGAGCCGCTCCGTGAGCTCGGGGGTCGCCTTCCCGTAGCGGCGCGTGAGCCCCTTCTCGCAGAGCTCGACGAGGTAGTCGAACGCGTCTCTTCCCTCGGGCACCGGGAAGGTGGGCAGGAGAATGCGCCCGAGCTCGAGCTCGACCGAGCAGCGCTCCGCGACCTCGAGCGTCCGTGCGACCGCGTGCTCCAGGCCGGGGAAGTCGCCCGCCATCTCCTCCTGCGACTTGAAGAAGTACTCGTTCGTGTCGAAGCGCCAGTGGTTCGGGTTCTTGAGCGTGTCTCCCGACTGGATGCAAAGGAGCGCCTCGTGCGCGTACGCGTCCTCGGCGTCGAGGTAGTGGACGTCGCCCGTTGCCACGAGCGGGAGACCTGTCTGCTCGGCGAGCGCGACGAGCTTCGGGTTGAGCTTCTGCTGCTCCTCGAGGCCCGCGTTCTGGAGCTCGACGTAGGTCGAGTCGCGGCCGAATACCTGAACGAGGCGATCCAGGTCGGCCGCGGCGTCTCGGTCGCGGTCCTCCGAGAGCGCGCGCGACACGCGGCCGGCGAGGCAGCCGGACAGCGCGATGAGCCCCTGGGAGTGCCGCTCGAGGAGCTCCCAGTCGACGCGCGGCTTGTAGTAGTAGCCCTCGAGGTAGCCGAGCGAGGAGAGCTTGATCAGGTTCGCGTAGCCCTCGTTCGTCTCGGCGAGGAGCGTCAGGTGCGCGTAGCCCTTCGTCAGCTTCGTCCTGTCGTCCGCGACGTACGCCTCGCAGCCGAGGACCGGGCGGACGCCCGTTTCGCGGGCCGCGCGGTAGAGCTCGACCGCGCCCGCGAGCGAGCCGTGATCGGTCAGCGCGACCGCGGGCATCTCGAGGCGCGCGGCCTTGTCCACGAGGGCCGGGATCCGGCACGCGCCGTCGAGGATCGAGTACTCCGAGTGGACATGCAGGTGGACGAACGGCGGCGACGCGGAGCGACTCACGGGAGGGCCATCGTACTGCGCTCGCGGGACGGCACTCTCGCCGCCGCTTTCTCCTCGAAACGGGCCTACTCGGATCCGGCGAGAGGCGCTACGCCGCCCAGAGGAGGTCGGCGAGCCGACGCCACTCCGTGTGCAGGTCGGTCCGTCCGGTCACGCGCTGGAGCTCCCAGTAGGCGCGGACGAGCGCTCCGAGATCGGGCTCCTCGCCACCCGTGCGGCCGTACTCGAGAACGCGCAGATACCAGGCGTCGGGGTCGATCTCGAGCTCGGCCGCAAGGACGAGCGCGCGGTCGCGGACCGTGTCGTCCGGGATCTCGAGGCGTGACATACGTCGGATATCGGCAGTCGCGAACGGCCGACTTGAGACGGTGCCCTCGGACGGGGGAAGCCGCGAAGCGGCTTGTCCGCAAGGCGGACCAGTGGAGGGGGTCTGGGGGAAGTCGCGAAGCGACTTGTCCGCGAAGCGGACCAGTGGAGGGGGTCTGGGGGAAGCCGGGAGGTTCCCCCAGCTCCTGCGAAGCGGACGTGAGCGCCTGCAACCGACTCACCTGCAACAGACCCGCCCGCAACAGACCCGCCCGCAACAGCCGCGGGCAAACTGCCGTCGGAGATGCGACCCCCGACGACCATCGAGCGCGGCCTCGTCGCGGGCCGCCATCCGTGTGCCATGGGCGCCGACGACGCCGCACAGGCTGTCGCGGGCCTCGTTCTGCAGGGCGTCACCCTCTTCGTCGACCTGACCGAAGACGGGGAGCTCGAACCATATGCGCACCTCGTACCCGCTTCCGCACGACGGATCACGCGACCGGTGCGCGACCTCGGAGTGCCGCCACGCGCCGAGCTCGTGGCGACGCTCGACGCGATCGACGCGGAGCTCGACGCGGGTGGGCTCGTCTATCTGCACTGCTGGGCAGGGTGCGGTCGAACGGGGGTGGTGCTCGGCTGCTGGCTCGTCCGGCACGGGCTCGAGCCGTCGGAGGCGCTGGCGCGGGTGGCCGCGACGCGCGGCCCCGGCTGCCCGCAGACACTGGAGCAGCGGCTCGCGATCCTCGCCTGGCAGCCTGGCGACTGACGTCGTCCGGCGGCTTCTCACGGCAGGCCTCGACCAACCACGGTCCACCCGGGAAGCACCACCCCACACGCCCCCAGGGGCACTCCCGTGTCCCTGAGAACACACTATCGGTGAACTCGTCACGCGTGGGTGACGACTTCGCACCGATTCGCACCGGGTTCGCACCGCGCTTCTGCCGCTCTCTTGTGGCACGTACGACGGCATCCGGCGGGCGCCGGATCGCGCACATCGCTGTTCCCTGAGACGAGTGAGCGAGGGACCGGGCCGTCGCTCCGATAGGCGTCCTGAGCATGTCGGCCAGCTTCGTGGTCTGCGCGCGACCCGCGTCGAGGGGACGCAGCGAGACCCTGCCCAGGAACGTCCACGGAGCCGCCCATGGACTTCCCTGAGCCGAGCCGCACGAACGTCGACCCCGAGGGAGCCGCCGACTTCGGCGAGCGCGTCGACTCGCTCGCAGCGTGGGTGAACGAGATCGACGCTCGCCTGCGTGCCACCGAGGCCGCGACGGGCGACGAGAAGACGGCGAGGGAGCTCCGGAAGGCGATCGAGGCGCACGCGAAACTCGACCCGAAGCTCGAGCAGCGGGTCACCGATCGCGTCGCCGTGCTCTCCGACAGGCTCGAGACCCTCGCCTCGACCATCGCGCAGGCCGCCGCCTCGCAGGCCACGCAGGGACGGCGAGATCGCGGGCCTGCGCCGGGAGCTCGAGGCGGCCGAGAAGCGGATCGAGGCCGTTGGCAGCGACCCTGGCCGCGGTGTCGATCCGCGGGAGATCGCGCGGCTGCGCAGCATGATCGACGCCGTGGCGGCGCAGCGCACGGTGCGCGCATCCGACGCGCGCGTCGACGAGCTCGCCGGCAAGATCCGTTTCCTCGCCGATCGGATCGATTCGCTGGGCGCGACCGTCGGGATCGCCGCCGCCACCGTCGGACGCCGCGAGACCGATCTCGCGGACCTTCGCGACCGGCTCGACTCAGGCGCCCTGCAGGTCGAAGCCCTGACCGCCGAGCTCCGGCGGCTTCAACGCGACGGCGACCTCGTGCGGCGGCTCGAGGCGCTCGACGCCGCTGTGGCGGCCGCCAACGGTGGGGTCGCGGCCCGCAAGGAGGAGGCCGCGCGGCTTCGTGGGCGCATCGACGAGGCGTACTCCCAGGTCGGGACGGTCGTGACAGACCTCCAGCGCGGCCTCGGAAGGCTCGCGACGCAGGTTGCCGCGCTCGAGACTCTTCCGGAGTCGACGAGCGCGGCACTCGACAGCCGAACGGCAGAGCTCCGCGGTTCTCTCGACGCCCTCGGCGAGCAAGTCGACGCCGTCGCGGGAGAGGTCGAGTCCGCCCTTCGCGAGCTCGGAATCGAATCGCACGCACGTCGACACAGTCGTGGCAGCCCTCAGAGCCGAGCTCGTCGAGAGCGGCGCGCGCGTCCCGGAGCTCGATGCCCGCCTCGATCGTCATCGCAGACGAAGCTCGAGGAGGTTCGCGGCGGACACCACTTTGGGCGCCGCAGCCTCGGCGTCGCGTGCGGCCGGGCTCGAGACCGCCCTCGCGACCGTCTCGAACAGGCTCGACGCAATCGAACAGGAGCGTGAGGACGCGGCCGCACTGCTGCGTCGCACGGACGAGAAGTGGCTCGAGGAACGAGACTGGGTACGTCGCCGGCTCCAGCGGCTGGCCGCGGCACACGACGAGGCAACCGAGAACGCGAAGAACGTCGGCCCCGAGCTCGCCGAGCTCCGGACGCGGCTCGACGACACCGAGGCAGCCCGCGACGCTGTCGCGTCCGAGGTCAGGCGCCTTTCGCATGCCCGCGACTCCGAGCATAGCTCCGTCCAGGAGCAACTCGACCGCCTGGCGGCGACGGTGGCCGCGGTCGCCCGGGACGAGGAGCGTAGCGACCAACTCGCCGCTCTCATTGGCCGAATCGACGACCTCGAGCACAGGGAGACGGCGGGCGCCTCCGAGCTCGCGCGCACGACGACGGTCTGGACGTCCGAGATCGCCGCCCTCGGCGAGCGTCTCGACAGGATCGCCGCCGGCCGGGAGGACACGCTCGTTCGCACGCTCGCCGCACGACTCGACGCGGCCGAGCGCGAGCGGGCCGAGGCAGCCTCCGAGCTCACCCACGCAGCGGCGACCTGGGCCTCGGAGCGCGAGTCGCTCTCCGCGCGGATCGAGGACCTGTCCGTCAAACCTCGCCCGGGTCGGCTCGGCCGCTCAGAGCGCGGCCGCAGCTGCGGCGGTTGCAGCCGCCGGCACGCCGCACGATCACGTCGTAGAGCTCCGCGCGCGCGTCGACGAGCTGAGCAACACGCTCGCCTCGCGGGAGAAGGAGCTCGCCGCGGTCGAGAGTGCGCGGGACGCCGGCGCGCGGATCGACGAGCTGGCGCGTCGGCTCGAGTCCATCGAGCGGGCAGCTCCAGTCACGATCCTGCCCGACGCCGACGAGCTCCCAGCCGGCGACGGTCGCTTCCGGATCGAGTTCCGCGCCCTCGAGCTGCGCATGGAGCACACAGAGGCCGCGTCGCGGGAGAACCGCGAGGCCGTCCTGACGCAGCTCGAGAGGCTCGCCTCCCGCGTCGAGTGGCGCCTTCAGCAGCTCGAGGCCCTGGCGGAGGAGCCGTACTCCGACCCCGTGGTCGTCGGAGCGCAGGTCGTGCCGATCCGCGGCACCACGGACTAGACGATGCGGGTCCTCGATCGCCTCCTCGGTACCCGCAGCCCTCGCGCGCGTCGCGCCTACCGGCTGCTCCTCAGCATCGCCGTGCTCGAGCGGGCGGAAGCGCGACCGGTGACCGTTCACACGCTCTCACCGCCGAGAGTCGTCCGGCAGCGCCGCTAGCCGGCGCGCTACTCGAGCACGAGCGCCATCAGGATGGCGTCGACGTGCTGGCCGTCGCGCTCGTAGTGCTGCTTCCGGAAGCCCTCGCGCTCGAAGCCGAACGACTCGTACAGGCGCAGCGCCGGCTCGTTCCAGGGGAAGACGTGGAGCTCGAGCTTCGTGACCCCGGACACCTCCGCCCAAGCCACGGCCGTGTCGAGCAGCATCGTCCCGATCCCGCGCCGGCGATGCTCGGCGGCGACCATCAGCCCGAGATCGGCGACGTGGCGGCTCGCCGGATGCGGGTCGCGGGCGAGCGACATCCGCGCGAGCACGCGACCCTCCTCTTCGGCGACGTACACGGCGGCGTCGGGATGCCGGTAGACGCTCTTCACGTACCTCCGCTCGTCCGCGATCGTGCGCCAGGTGTCGGTCGAGAGGATCCACTGCTCCGCCTCCGAGCCGACGGACTCGGCAAGGGTGACGAGCGCGGCAGCGTCGCCCGGCTCGGCCTTCCGGATCTCGATCACGCGACCACCACGCCGGCGCCCCCGCGACGTGGGTCGCCGGCAGCCGCGAGTGTGCCGTCCGCCCGCAGCTCGACGGCTTGCACGCCGCCGAAGTAGAGGTTGCGTCCGGACCAGCGCACGACGTCCCAGTCGGCTCCGAGAGCCCCGAAGTCCCCCTCCCAGCCGCCCTCGAGATTCAGCGTCGAGCCCTCGACGTGCATGCGCGGGGCGTCGATCGCCTCTCCGACGCCCATCCCGCTGGAGAGCACGCGCCACGCGACCTGCGCAATCGCGCCGGCGAGACGCACCGAGCCCGCGCTGCCCACCACGAGCCGAGGCCGTCCGTCTTCGAGCGCGAGCGTCGGCGCGAGCATCGTCGGCAGACGCGTTCCGGGAGCTCGCGGCTCGCGGCCGATGACGTCCAGCTCCCCGAGCATGTTGTTCAGCTGCGCGCCACCGCGAAAGATGCCGGAGCCGGATCCGAGCGTCGACGAGAGAGCGGCTGCGACTCCCGACGCGTCGACGACGGAGACGTGCGTCGTGCCGGTCAGCGGCCCGGACGCCGAAGCGCCGTACGCGAGCTGAAGCGCTCGTGCCTCGTCGTCGAGGGACGGGTCTCCCGCTGCAGACAGTCGCTCGAGAATCTCGGCCACGATCCGCCCACCACGCGAGGGCTCGGGTGGGGTCAGCACGCGGTGCGCGAGGACGTGCGCTTCGAGCGGCGTCCGCTCGGCGACGTCGTACGCCGCGATGTCGTCGGCGAGCTCCGGCAGGAGGTCCGCCGCTGCGGCCGGACCGGCGTCCCGGATGCGCTCGAGGGTCGGGACGAGCTCGGCTGTGCGAACGCGCTCGCGGTCGCCGTAGATCCTCCTGCCCGCGTCCGAGCGGAGCAGCACTCCCTCGAGGATCCCGTGCAGGAACGCGCGCGGCTCGTCGCATGCGACTCCGACCTCCGCCAGCTCGAGCGCGGGCGCGAGGAGCTCGCCCCATTCCCGCCGCGCGAACCGCCGGTGCGCCTCGTCGAGCCCGGCGAGGAGCCCCGGGACCGCAACCGATCCTTCGCCGATGTGGAAGTGCTGCGTTCCGGAGTCGGCGAAGTCGATGACGACCTCTTCCAGCTCACCGAGCGGTGTCGTCGGCACCGCGAAGAAGCAGTCGAGGAGCGTCGTCTCGCCGTCGGGATCGTGGACGAGCAGGAAGCCCCCTCCCGCCGGTCCGGTCAGCGGCCCCTCGGCGACGAACGCCGTGAACGCGGCGGCAAGCAACGCGTCGACGGCATTTCCGCCTTCCTCGAGGATCCGCGCGCCTGCCTGCGCGGTAAGCGGATGCCCGGCTGCGATCGCTCCTCGCATCGGCGGAGGGTACTCGGGCCGGCGCCCGCGGGCTCAGTGCGAGTTCAGGAAGGCCGGCAGCTCGTCGTCTTCCGGCCTGGGCGCTCCGCGGTCGAGGCCGGCACGTTCCATCCGACGGCGTGGCGCACCGAGGCCCGTGGCCACGACGGTCACCCACACCGACCCAGTCAGGCGCGGGTCGACGTTCGCGCCGAAGATGATGTTCGTATCGTCCGTGGCCGTGGCGCGCACGACCTCGGCGGCGTCGTTCACCTCGACGAGCGAGAGGTCGTCGCCGCCCGCGATCGAGAGCAGGATGCCGCGCGCGCTCACGATCTCGGCGTCGATCAGCGGTGAGCCGAGTGCGCGCTCGGCGGCCTCGCGAGCGCGGTTCGGCCCGGTCGCGTAGCCGATGCCCATGAGCGCCGAGCCCGCCTCCTGCATCACGGTGCGAATGTCGGCGAAGTCGAGGTTGATCAGTCCCGGAGTCGTGATCAGGTCGCAGATCCCCTGCACGCCCTGGCGCAGGACGTCGTCCGCGATCCGGAACGCGTCGACCATCGAGGTCCCGCGGTCGAGTACCTCGAGCAGCCGGTCGTTCGGGATGACGATGACCGTGTCGCACGCGGCGCGGAGCTCCTCGACTCCCCGCTCGGCGGCCGAACGGCGGCGCGTGCCTTCAAAGCGGAAGGGCGTAGTGACGATTCCGACGGTGAGCGCGCCGACCTCACGCGCGAGACGGGCGACCACGGGAGCGGCGCCGGTCCCGGTCCCACCGCCCTCACCCGCGGTGACGAAGACCATGTCGGAGCCTCGAAGCGCGGCCCGGAGCTGGTCGGCGGCGTCCTCCGCGGCTTTGCGGCCGACCAGGGGGTCGGCACCCGAACCGAGGCCGTACGTGACCCCTTCGCCGATCGGGATCTTCACCGGGGAGTCCGAGACGGCGAGCGCCTGTACGTCGGTGTTGACTGCGACGAAGTCCACCTGCGCGATTCCGGCATCCATCATGCGGTGGAGCGCGTTCAGCCCGGCTCCGCCGACACCGACGACTCGAATCGCCGCGATGTATGCGCTGCCCTTCGGCGGCGGCACGCGGTGGAGCCGCGGGGCCGGCTCGAGGATCGTCTGGAAGTAGCGCGCGGCGGCGCGCGAGGCAGCGGCCTCGGACGGAATCTCGGGCTCGAAGGCAGGTGCAGGCGCCGTCGTGGCCGTCCGGATCGGCGTCGGCTCGGAGGGCTCCGGCTCGGCGAAGTCGTGGACGTGCTCGACGGTCTCCTCGAGCGCGGCTTGGCTGCGGCGGGCGTCCTCCTCCGAGATCTCCGCGGGCGCGGTGGGCTCGTCGGCGGGCGACGCCTCCTGCTGGCGCTGCGCAGCCTCCGTCTTGCGGAAGAGCTCTGCGAGCGGGCCCTCACGCATGCTCGCGCGCTTTCGCGCCATCGAGCACCTCCTTCGCCAGGTCGCGGTACGCCTGCGCCGCCGGGCCGGTGGGCTCGTAGCGGAGCACGGAGCTCCCCTTCACGGGCGCCTCTGCATAGCGGACAGTCTTGCGGATGCGGGTGTCGTACACGAGGTCGCCGAAATGCTCCTCGAGGATCTCGATCGCCTCGCGCGCGTGCAGGGTGCGACCGTCGTACATCGTGGGGACGATGCCTTGCACCCGCACGCCGGGGTTGAGGTTCTCGCGCACCATGGCCAGCGTGTTCTCGAGCTGGACGAGGCCGCGCAGCGAGAGGTACTCGCACTGGACCGGGACGATCACGCCGTCGGCCGCGACGAACGCGTTGATCGTCAGCAGGCCGAGCGACGGAGGTGTGTCGATCAGGATGTAGTCGTACTTGCCGCGCACCTCGACGAGCGCCTTCTCGAGCGCGCGCTCGCGACCGATCATCGCGGACAGCGCGAGCTCGGCGCCGGCGAGGTCGATCGACGCGACCGCGATGTCCACCTCGACGGTGTGGATGACGTCCGAGATCGGGATGCGGTGCACGAGGACGTCGAACATCGAGCGCTCGATCGCGTCGGGGTTCATGCCCTGGCTCATGGTCAGGTTGCCCTGGGGATCGAGGTCGATGACGAGGATCCGGTGCCCCAGCTCGCGCATGGCGACACCGAGGTTCAGCGTCGTGGTCGTCTTCGCCACGCCGCCCTTCTGGTTCGCGAACACGATGACGTTCGCCATCACGCGCTCCCTGGGAGTCGGCGGCGGCTCGGGCACCGTCTCGGGCGGCGTCTCGCGTTCGCTGGCGGGGACCGCATGGAGGTGGGTGCCGGGCTCGAGTTCCGGCTCGGGCGCCGGGGCGGCCTCGAGCTCGGGCTCCAGCCCAGGCTCGTGCTCGTCGGCGACGGGTTCCGGCCGCGGCTGGGACCGAGGCAGGATGCGTGAGAGCCCCATGACCGCCTCACCTTCAAGTCCATCCGCGAAACTCCTTCAAGCCCGGGCCACGTCGCGGATCAACGGTAGCCGACCCCTCGGCGCGCGGCCCTTCGCCGGCCGGATGCGACAGCCCGCCGGTAGCGGCGAGCGGCGATCGAGCTAGTCCTCGTCCGCCCAGTCGTCGTCCCGCTCGATGCGGACGATCGTGCCCAGGCCGGCGAGGGCGACCCTGCCGGACCTGGGATAGAAGCAGATGTCGTGCGGCTCCCGCGTGCCGTACATGAGGACGGACAGCGGCTCGTTCCCGGCGCGAAACGCATGCGCGACACTGGTTCCCGAAGGCCTTGCGACCACCGAACCGCGTCGAACCGGGTGCTCGACGACACCGTCGTCCTCCCACAACAGAAGCTGACCGTCTCCATCGAGGACGACGAAGATCTCCTCGTCCACGAAGTGGCAATGCGGCGCATTGTTGAGCTTCCCCGGAAGCACTTCGCTGAAGCTGAGCCCGGTTCGCTGCGACCCGGCCGCCTGGCCGAGCCTCCGGATCCGCCTCCCGACTGTCGCCCCGTCCCGCTCGACCGGCTCGACGTCGTCCACGTTGACGATGCTCGTCGGCCGCGGCGAGAGCTCGCCGACCTCGGGCGGCCCGGCGGCGGCCTCGCGGGTCCAGGGGTGATCCTCCTCGGCCCCGACAGGCGCCCAGGTCTCGCCGAGCCACGCGACGCCCGCCCTGGGAAGCCAGGTCACGCCGGGCGCATGGGTCCGTTGTCCGAACGCGAGCACGTCCAGCCCGTCGTCGCCCGCCTGAAGCGTGTGCGCGTTCTCGAGCGCAAGGTGTACGAGACAGTCGCCCGCTCGCACCTCATAACCGACCGGATCGTCCTCGCCCTCCCACTGGACGGACACGCCGCTCCCTCCGAGCACGTAGAAGATCTCCTCCTCCGCGCCCTCGAGGTGAAGGGGCGTCGACCACATCCCGGCGTCGACCTGTATCCGCTTGACGCCGAGGGTCTGTGACGCGCGTCCGCTCAGGCTGCTCCAGGTGCCCGCGATGTGACCGCGCTCGCCACGCCACATCCGTGCGTCGTCCCAGTGCAAGACCGGTCCGGTCGAGGTCACGCGGCGATCATGTCACGGGCGAGCGCCGCCCGTAGGTTGTCGACGGCGCACTCTCCGGCATCACCTCCCTCGACCTTCGACCACGCCTCGGCAGCGGCAAGCAATGCGCGGAGCTCGGTCAGGAGCGCCGGCCGGTCGGCGCCCACCCGGTCGAGCACTTCGATTCGCTCCAGCCTCTCCAGCACTGCCTGCGCCTCGTCCATGAGATCGAAGGTAGCCGGACAACGCTCACCCGCGGGTGACGAGTTCGTGCCAGATTCGTGCCGGCCCGCTTCGCGAGCGCGGGGCCGGCTCAGACTGCGTGCGCCCAGGCCGCGGAACGCCTGGGAAGGCCGAGCAGCTCGCGATCGAGATCGTGTACGAGATCCGCCCGGTTCCCGCCGCGAAGCACAGCGACCAGCGCGCGGCGCACGGCATCGACGACACCAGGAGCGGCCGGCTCGCCGCCGGCGAGCGCACCGAGCTGCGCGTACAGCTCCTCCCTCCCCGCCCCGTCCTCGGCCAGCAGGACCGAGCAGCGCAACGGCCATGTCTCCCCCAGCAGCGCCGAGAGAGCCGCCCGCAGCTGTTCGGCGCGGAAGGGCTCGTTCTGGAAGAGCGAGAGCTCCCAGCGGTCGAGAGCCTCGGCGAGAGCCGGGTCGCCGTCCGCGAGGCCGAGGGCCGTGAGCACCTCGACGGCGATCGGCGTGCGGAAGGCGTCGAGCCGCGACGGCTCACCGGGAGGCTGAGTGGCGGCGATCGGAAGCACGGGCCGGATGCCGAACGGGCGCCCGTCCAACGTCTCGAACAGCACAGGCCCCGCGGCGAGCGCCGCCGCAGTCGTCAGCCTGATCGCGCTCACCGCGTCCGCGATCTCGGCGGGCGCGTCGGGCGGCTCGTCGGCGGCGTCGAGCTCGGCCCGGAGCTCGAGCACGCAGCAGCGGTCGGGCTCACTGCCGAAGCCCGGAGGTAGAAGGCCGCGCGACTCCGGCCAGTGGGTCGAGAGCTCCGCGGGCGCGCAGAGCCGCACTGCGAGCCCCGGTGCGAGGTCGACCGGCTTCGCGACCGACAGCCCCACGAGCGGCGCGACGACGGCGTACCGCCGGTGCTCGCCGAAGAGCGAGGACTCGAGGGCCGCGTACGACCGCTCGAACGCCTCGTCGTCCCAGTCGAACCCGCCGCACGACTCGGCGGTGGAGATCAGAAGGCCGAGCAGGACCGTCCGGAAGAGCGCCTGCTCCTCGGTCGCCCGCGCGCCTGCGTGGGCGCGCGCGAAGATCGCGGCCGCCGGCTCGCGCCGAAGCTCCTCGACGGCCAGCCGCGCATCCTCCCGCCCGCGGAGGAGCGGCTCCCGCTCCTCGATGAACGCGCGCACGAGCGGCCGGAGCTCGTACAGCGCCGGGCCGCGCCGCTGGACGTGCTCTTCGAATGCGAACGGCAGCTCGGCGCCCTCCTCGAGCTCACGGCCGAGGACGACGAACGCGCCGAGGGCGAATCCCCGGAGCAGCGGATACAGATGGGGCGCGCGCACGGGCACAGCTTCCCCTACGCCCCCGACGCCGCCTCTCCTCTCTGAGATCCGGCCTACGGGCGCAGAACCGCGCGACGCGGGCCGGCGAGAAAGCCGGACTCGACGAGAAGCGCCAGAACATCCGACTCGACGACCGGAGACCCGTCGAAGCGCTCGACCGCCAGCCGCTTCGCGCCGCCTGCGCGGACATGCGCCACGAGCGCGGCCACGGCCGGGCGGAGCCAGTCGGGAGACGGCTCGCGCAGGGGAACGAGCGACCGCCCTCCACGCTCGACGAAAAGCACCGCCTCGCCGCCGAGGAGGACGACCCAGGCACCGGCGACACGCGCCGCCCGTGCCCCCGCTCTTCGCGGCCACGGCACCGCTGCCCCGTACGGCTGCGCCGGGTCCGCTGCGGCCAGCACGAGAGCGTCCGACAACTCGTCTTCGGAACGCAGCTCGCGTAGCCGCTCGACCGCTCCGGGCAGCGCGAATTGCGCGCCCCCGAGTCCCTCGACGAAGTACCCGCGCCGGCAGACCCCGAGCGTCTCGAGTGCGCGCAACTCGGCGTAGACCGTTCCGTACCCGCCGCGGATCCCCTCTCCGCGCACGCCGTCCCGGGTCACGATCCCCTGCCGCTCGAGCAAGAGCTCGGCGAGCGCGCGCCGGTCGCGGCCCGCCTCGCCGGCGAACAGCCGCGCGGCGAGCGACCAGCGGCCCTGCGTCGGGGAAGGCGCCGCAGCCCGGGACCGCATGAAGCGGCGGCGCCCGCGCTCGGGACGCGGAGCCTCGTAGCGGCGGCTCGCGCGGAGTGGCGCCCACGAGTCGTTGGTCACTTCGCCCGCCCAGACGAGATCCCAGAGCGCGGCGAGCGCGTCGCCCGGCTCGAGCTCCGCGGCGTCGAGGAGATCCGCCCAGAAGAGCGCGCCCTGCCCGAGCGCGGCGCGGATAGCCACGTGCGCTGAACCCTCCGGCGCCGCTTCGGCGGCGGGCGGCCCGAGTAGTTGCGCATCCTCGCGGAAGTACACGGCGACACGGTCGAGGCCCGCGCCCACCCACACGACGTCACCCGAACCACAGAGCGCGTCGAGATCCACGGGCCGGTACCCGGGAACGCGCCGCGGCAGTACGTCGCTCTCCCACAGCGACACGGGTAATGCCAGCGCCTGCAGCGGGACGAGCGCCTCCCTCAGCGTCTGCCTCCGCCCGATGCCGTGCCAGGCCGGAAGGAAGCGCCCGAACGACGCCTGCTCCGCAGGCTCGACCTCGCGCCGGAGCACGGCAAGCGTCGCGCGCCGGATCCGCCGCAGGACGTCCGGGTCGCACCACTCGCGCTCGCTTCCGCCCGGCCGGAGCTCTCCGCGCACGAGCTTCTCCTCGCGCTCGAGCGCCGTCAGCTCGGGCTCGACCCGCTCGCGCTCCAGCTCGAAGCGCTCGGCAACCTCGCCGGTCGTGAAGGGCCCGCTCGTCCGCGCGTGGCGCCGTAGAACTGCCGCGAGAGCATCCGGCACCGGCTCGAGGAACGCTTGCGGAACCCCACCGGGAGGCACCGCCCCGAATGCGTCGCGGACGAGCCCCGCGTCCTCCGCCGCCACGACGAGCTCGCGCGCGCCGAGCCGCACCCGGATCGCCCGTCGCTCGCGCAAGAGCGTCTCCGCGAAGCCGGCGTCGTACTCGCCCTCGACGAGCGGCCCCGCCCGTCGGAGCAAGTCGTGCAGCTCGTCGACGTTCCGCGCCGGCCGTCTCAGCGAAGCTTCGACATCCGCGATCGCACCTGCGTCGAGCAGCTCGCGCAGCTCCTCGACCCCCATGAGCTCGCGCAGGAGACCGCGATCGAGCGAGAGCGCCTGCGCGCGGCGCTCCTCCGCGGGCGTGTCGTCCTCGTACATGTACGTCGCGACGTAGTCGAAGAGGAGCGAGGACGCGAAGGGCGACGCGGAGACCGTCTCCACCTCGACGAGGTCGAGCTCGCGAGTCGAGACCCCGCGCAGGATCTTCTTGAGCGCAGGCAGGTCGAACACGTCCTGGAGCACTTCGCGGTAGGTCTCGAGCACGATCGGGAACTGGGGGTAGCGGCGCGCGACCTGGAGGAGCGACTGCGCCTTCAGCCGCTGCTGCCAGAGCGGTGTCCGCTGACCGGGGCGCCGGCGCGGGATGAGGAGGGCGCGCGAGGCGTTCTCGCGGAAGCGCGCACCGAAGAGCGCCGACTGCGCGAGCTCTGCGAGGACGAGCTCCTCGACCTCGTCCGGGTCGAGCAGCAGGTCGGCGAGCGGCGGCGGCGCATCCGCGTCGGGGAAGTGCAGCGCAATCCCGTCGTCCGACCAGAGCGAGTGCGCGTCGAGGTCGAGCGAGTCGCGGAGCCGAGCCGCGAGGGCCAGCCCCCACGGCGCGTGGACGCGGCCGCCGAAGGGCGTGAGTACGCACACCCTCCAGTCGCCGATCTCGTCGCGGAAGCGCTCGACGACGATGGACCGATCCGACGGGACGACACCGGTCGCGGCCTCCTGCTCGCGCAGAAAGGTGAGGAGGTTCTTCGCGGCGCGCTCGTCCAGCCCGTACTCCCCCTCGAGCCGGCCCATGGCATCGTCGCCGAGAGCAACGAGCTCACGTGTGGTCTTGCCGACCCTCTCGCCGAGCTCCGCCGGCCGACCGACGCCCTCGCCTTTCCAGAACGGCGCGACTCCCGGCACCCCCGGCGCCGGCGACACGAGAACGCGGTCGCGCGTGATGTCCTCGATCCGCCACGTCGAGGCACCCAGGAGGAACGTCTGTCCCTCACGTGCCTCGTAGACCATCTCCTCGTCGAGCTCACCGACACGCCCGCCTCCGTCGACGAGGTGCACGCCGAAGAGGCCGCGGTCGGGGATCGTCCCCGCGTTCGTGACCGCCAGCCGCCGCGCGCCGGTCCGGCCGCGAACGACACCCGCGGTTCGATCCCAGACGATCCGGGGTCGCAGCTCCGCGAACTCGTCGGACGGGTAGCGGCCGGCGAGCATGTCGAGGACGTTCTCGAGCTGCACGCGCGACAGCTCCGCGAAGGGATACGCGCGCCGGACGAGGTCGTGGAGGTTGTCCACCGACACCTCCTCGTCGGCGCAGATGGCGACGATCTGCTGTGCGAGCACGTCGAGCGGGTTCCGCGGGATCTTGGTCTCCTCGATCGCGCCCTCCCGCATTGCCCGCGCCACGACTGCGGACTCCAGGAGGTCCGCCCGGAACTTCGGGAAGATCCGACCGCGCGAGACCGAGTGCAGGTCGTGCCCCGCCCGCCCGACGCGCTGGAGCCCGCGCGCGACCGATTTCGGGCTCTCCACCTGGATCACGAGGTCGACCGCGCCCATGTCGATCCCGAGCTCGAGCGAGGAGGTCGCGACGAGACACGGGATCTGCCCAGCCTTCAGCAGCTCCTCGACGACGAAGCGCTGCTCGCGTGCTAGCGACCCATGGTGAGCGCGGGCGATCTCCTCCTCCGCGAGCTCGTTCAGGCGCAGCGCGAGCCGCTCGGCGAGCCGCCGGTTGTTGACGAAAACGATCGTCGAGCGGTGCTGTCGGACGAGCTCGAGGATCGCGGGGTAGATCGAAGGCCAGATCGAGCGGCTCGACTGCTCGACGCCGGAGCCCATCTGTACGCCGTCGGCGAGCGGCGGCACCGAGAGGTCCGACGTGGAGGCGAGCTCCCGCAGGTCCTCGACCGGGATCACGACCTCGAGGTCGAGCTCCTTGCGCACGCCGGCGTCGACGAGCTCGATCTCGCGCTCGGTGCCCGCGACAAAGCGGCCGATCTCGGCGAGCGGGCGCTGGGTCGCGGACAGGCCGATGCGTTGGAACGGCCGCTCGACGAGCTGCTCGAGACGCTCCAGCGATAGTGCGAGATGCGATCCACGCTTCGAGCCGGCGACCGCGTGCACCTCGTCGAGGATCACCGTCTCGACCCCGCGCAGCGTCTCGCGCGCCTGCGAGGTGAGGAGCAGGAAGAGCGACTCGGGGGTCGTGATGAGGATGTCGGGCGGCGTCCTCAGCATCCGCCGGCGCTCGTCGGCGGGCGTGTCGCCGGTTCGGACGCCGACGGCGAGCTCCGACTCGAGGCCTGCGAGAGGGCTCCGCAGATTGCGCTCGATGTCGTAGTTGAGCGCCTTGAGTGGGGACACATAGAGGAGCCGGAGCCCGTCTCCGGGTGAGGCGTTCAGCCGGTCGATCCCGATGAGGAAGGCCGCGAGCGTCTTCCCGGAGCCGGTCGGCGCCTGGATCAGCACATGCCCTCCGCGCGCGATCGCCGGCCATCCCAGTGCCTGCGCGGGCGTGGGCTCCTCGAACACGCGCTCGAACCAGGCCCGAGTCGGCGTCGAGAAAGCGTCGAGCGGGTCCATGCCGCCAGGGTAACGACGCTGCGCGCCTCAGGTCCACGAAGCGAGCGGAGAGCCAGTCGACGAGCCGGCGTTCGTACTCCGGCGACAGCGTCCCGTCCGGCAGCGTCAGCTCGTGCTCGGCCTCGGGGATGACGACGATCTCGACCTCGTCTCCCCGCGCTTGCCGCCACACCTCTACGCTCGGCTGGACCGGCGTCCACGAGTCTGCGGCGCCGAAGAACGCGAGCGTCGGGACGCGCACCTGAGCGAACACGGGCCGGGGGTCGAAGTCCATCTCCTCGATCCAGAGCGCGCAGCCCTCCTCGTCGAGCGGCACCGGCGGGATGAAAAGCGCCCCGAACCACTCCTCGTCGAGCGCAGCTCGCAGATCGGCCCGCAGCTCGTCCTCGTGGTCGCGACCGATTCCGTGCACGTGGTCCTCGAACCTCCGCCGCAGCTCGAGGGCTTGCGAGACCGCGTCCTCCCCGAACCCGGCGAGACGCAACTGCGCGGCCGTCGCGTACCGCATCTGCTCGGACGGCGTGACTCCCGTCGAGGCGACGAGGACGAGGAACGCCACGCGGCCGGACATGGTGGCCGCGAGAGGGGCGACCCAGCCGCCCTGGCTGTAGCCCCAGAGCCCGACCCGCTCGGTGCCGACCGCGTCCAGGATCGCGAGCGCGTCGCGGGCCTGCACGTCGAAACGGCCGCGAGACGCGTCACCGCTCGATTCGCCCTCGCCCCGGCGGTCGAAGGTGACGACGCCGATCCCGGCCGGAGGCAGGACGCGGTGCAGGTGCTCGTAGAGGAGACCGTCCCTCGTCCCCTCCCCCGCGCCGTGGAGAGCGACGACTGCCGTGTCACCGCCCGGCGAGTAGCTCGCGGCGAGCGTCACTCCCTCGTGCTCGACGCGCAGCTCTTGCATCCCGGGAGCATCACACGGGGCCGCAATCAGCTGCGCTCTCGGCCGGGCACGCCCCGCCCCCACGCGGCCGATGGATGCCGACCGCGGCGCGGGAGTGCCCGGCGTCCCTGCTCGGCGCCCTCGTTCGGGGAGTCGCTACTTCAGCTCGCGCGGAACGACGAAGGCGACGAGCCGCGCGCGACCCGGCTCGAGCTGCGACCAGCTCGCGATGTCCGCCTCGAGCGTCGCGAGCGCCCCGGTCGGCACCTTCGACTCGGCGCGCTCACGGAGCTCCCCCGGCCCCGCGAGCAGGAGGAGAACGTCGGCGAGGCCGGGGTTGTGCCCGACGAGCATCGCTTCGTCCACGTCGTCGGACAGCGAGCGTAAGCGCTCGAGGAGCACCTCCGAAGCCGCGTGGTAGAGGCCCTCCTCGAACCGGACCTCGGGCGTGCCCAGACCCGGCATGACGCCCTCGAGCGTGTCTCGTGCCCGCCGTGCGTCCGAGCAGAGAACGAGCTGCGGTCGCACGTCGTGCTGGCGCGCCCAGTCCGCGATGCGCGCGACGGCCTTCTGCCCGCGCGGCGCGAGCGGCCGGTCGCGGTCGCGGAGCGTCGGATCGCCCCAGGACGACTTCGCGTGCCGGAGCAGATGCAGGCGCCGCATCACGCGCTGAGTCTCCCAGGACGCCTGGCGCGAGGCTCGCGCATCTAGAATCGAGCAGATGCCCGAGGCGCTGTACTTCACCGACTCGGACGAGGCGAACGAGCTCATCGCCCGCGACCCGCTCGCGCTGCTCATCGGGTTCGCGATCGACCAGCAGGTGACCGTGCAGCAGGCGTTCTCGGGGCCTCTCCGGCTGCGTCAGCGGATCGGGACACTCGACGCGGCTGCAATCGCGGGGATGGATCCGCAAGCTCTCGAGGACGCGTTCCGCGAACGGCCCGCGATCCACCGCTTCCCGCGCGCGATGGCGCAGCGCGTGCAGGAGCTCTGCCAGGTCGTCGTGGACGAGTACGGGGGCGACGCGCAGCGGATCTGGACCGAGGCGGAGGACACGGCCGACCTGAAGAAGCGAATCGGGGCGCTCCCCGGCTTCGGCAAGATGAAGATCACGGGCTTCGGCTCCGTGCTCGCGCTCCGGTTCGGCGTCGAGAACGCGCAGGAGCTCGTCCCGGACTACCCCTGCCTCGGCGGGGTCGACTCCGCCGACGCGCTCGCGGAGTACCAGGCGCAGAAGCGCGCCCACAAGGCCTCGCTGCGCGCCGCGAAGGCCGCCGCGCCCACTGCGTCGCGCTAGGCGACCTGTCTCGCCTCAGGCGTCGGTGGCCGCCGACGCGGTGATCGCCTCGAACCGCTCGAGGCTCGCGGCCGGCCACAGCTTCTTCGCGTCGTAGTAGACGTTGAACGCGGGCACCGAGTCGGGGAGTGTGACCCACGGCAGCTTCGAGCGCGTGAAGATGTGAACGTCGGGCTCGACCGAGGCCGGGTCGTCGAGCGTGCCCGCCCGGACGAACCGGACCTGGCGGCTCGTGTACTCGCTGAAGACCGCCACCTGGCAGTTCGGGCACCGCCAGATCTTCTGCTTTTTCCCGCCGGAGCGAGGCACAGCGACCGGCTCCGGCTCGCCGGCGAGGAGCTGCACGCGCTCGGCCTCGATCAGCACGTTGACGACGAACGCGCTCCCTGTCTGGCGCTGGCAGTTCAGGCAGTGGCAGCAGTGGACGAACAGCGGGTCGGACGTGAGCCGGTACCGAACCGCGCCGCACGCGCAGCCACCTTCCCGCGACACGCTCATGACCTCCTCCGAGTGCGCAGATCTCCGACTCTACCCAGACGGCATCATCGGAAGGGCGGCGCGTCGCTGCCTCTCGACCTAGGCTGTCGTCGATGGCCCCGGACGGCCCACACGTCGAGATTCGCCCGGCACGAGCGACGGACGCGGCCGAGGTCGCCGAGATCTGGCGTCTCGGGTGGCTGGACGGCCATCGCGGGCTCGTGCCGCAGGAGCTCGTCGACGTCCGGACCGCCGCCTCGTTCCGGACACGCGCCTCGGAGCGCGTCTCGGACACGACCGTCGCGACGATCGACGGCGCCGTCGCAGGGTTCGTCATGGTCGTGGGCGACGAGGTCGAGCAGGTGTATGTCTCGTCCGCACACCGCGGAAAGGGTGTCGCGCAGGTCCTCATCCGTGAGGCCGAGCGCCAGGTGGGGGCGAACGGCCACGACACGGCGTGGCTGGCGGTCGTCGCCGGCAACGCGCGCGCCCGCGCATTCTACGAGCGGGCGGGGTGGGTCGACGAGGGGCCCTTCGACTACCAGGCGGCCGCCGAAGACCGGACGATCGCCGTGCCGTGCCGGCGCTACACGAAGCTGCTCTCGTCCCCGGTGCGATCGTGACGCTGTCGGACGAGGATCCAGGCTCGACGGCCGTCACCGGCACCGGCGCGATCGAGATCACAACGCTCACGGACGGAGGTCAGCGCGCCGCCGAGGTCGCCCGCGGAATCGCCGCCTTCCTCGCGCGAGCCGAGAAGACCCTCGACATCGCGGTTTACGACGTCCGTTTCGAGACGGACGCCGGCGGGCTCGTACTCGCCTCGCTCCTGGCCGCGGCGCAGCGCGGAGTCGAGATCCGACTGCTCTACAACGTCGCCCACCCCGGGCCCATTGCGGTCCCTCCCCCTCCCGAGACGACGCCCGAGGCGATCGAGGCGCTGCCCATCCCGACCCGCGGCGTCGCCGGGATCCCGGATCTCATGCACCACAAATTCGTCGTCAGCGACCGGGCCGCGGTCTGGACCGGGTCGACCAACTGGACCGACGACTCGTGGACGAGGCAGGAGAACATCATCGCCGCGCTCCGCTCGCCGGAGCTCGCGTACGCGTACACGCTCGCTTTCGACCAGCTGTGGCAGAGCGGAACGGTCGCGCGCTCGGGCGACGTCGACCCACGGCCGGAGTCGCTCGACGGCGCGCGCGTGCGGGCGTGGTTCTGCCCCGAGCACGGCGAGGCGCTCTCGCACCGCGTCGCGAAGCACATCGGCAAGGCGAGCGAGCGCGTACGGATCGCCTCCCCGGTCCTCACCTCGGGCCCGATTCTCGGGACGCTCGTCGAGGTCGTGAACGAGGGCCGCTGCCCGGTCGCAGGCATCGTCGACGACACGCAGGTCGACCAGGTCTTCGGGCAGTGGCGGACGAACGGGGTCAGCGAGTGGAAGATCCCGTTGTTGCACCGCGTCCTCGACGGCGGCGACTTCAGCGGGAAGACGTCGATCCCGTGGAGGCCCGACTCGGTGCACGACTTCATGCACGCGAAGGTGGTGGTCGCGGACGACATGTCGTTCCTCGGCAGCTTCAACTTCTCCCGCTCGGGCGAGCGGAACGCGGAGAACGTCCTCGAGATCCGCGACGCAGCGGTCGCCGACGAGCTCGCTGCCTATATCGACGGCGTCCGAGCCCGCTACCCGCGCGCGACTCCGCCCGGGGAGGCTAGTCGAGCGGCGTGATGACGACGGACGGAGCCGAGCGCCGGGCGGGGCCGTGGTACACCGCCTCGACGTTGCTCCCGTCCGGGTCGAGGACGTACGCGGAGTAGTAGCCCGGGTGGTACGTCGCGCTCGCCGGGGGCGCCGTTGTCCTTCCCGCCTGCCGCGATCGCGGCGGCGTGGAAGCGCTTGACCGCCTCTTCGTCCTCCGCTGCGAATGCGAGATGGAGGTTCTCGGTCGGCGGTCCGTCTGCGCTGACGTAGAGCTCGTCCGACCAGAAGGCGTCCTCACGGCTCTGGATCTCGAGGCCGAGCGCGCCGAGCGCGGCCTGGTAGAAGCGCCTGCTCCATTCGAGGTCGCGGACGCGGAGGTGGACGTGGTCGAGCAGGCGGCCACGGTGGAACTCCACGCGCGCGACTATGCCACGGAGCGTCAGGCCACGCCGGCGAGGAGGAAGGCGCGTGACTCCTTCAGCATCTCGCGCGCGATCACGAGCCGCTGGATCTCGTTGGTGCCCTCGTAGATCTGCGTGATCTTCGCGTCGCGCATCATGCGCTCGACCGGGTATTCCTTGATGTAGCCGTAGCCGCCGAGCACCTGCACGGCCTCGGTCGTGACCCACATGGCCGTGTCCGTGCAGGCGAGCTTCGCCATCGCCGAGGCCTTGGTCAGCTCGGAGTCGGAGGCGCCCTCGTCGACCATGCGCCCGAAGCGGTAGAGGAGCCCGCGCGCGGCCTCGGTCCGCGTTTCCATGTCCGCGAGCTTGGCAGCGACGAGCTGATGCTCGGCGATCGGCTTCCCCATCGTCTCGCGCGTGCGGGCGTACTCGAGCGCGTAGTCGGTCGCGCCCTGGGCGATCCCGAGGCCCTGCGCCGCGACCCCCGGCCGGGAGCGGTCGAGGATCCGCATCGCGATCCTGAAGCCCTCGCCCTCGTCGCCGAGGAGATTGGCCGCAGGGATGCGCGCGCCGTCGAAGACGAGCTCGCCGGTCGTCGAGCCCGCGATCCCCATCTTCGGCTCGAGGCGCGCGACCTCGAAGCCGGGCGTGCCCGCCTCGACGACGAAGGCCGAGATCCCAGGGTGGCCCGCTTCCGGGTCGGTCTTCGCGAAGACCGTGTACAGGCCCGCGACGGACGCGTTCGTGATGAAGCGCTTCGAGCCGTCGAGCACGTACTCGTCCCCGTCCCGGCGCGCTGTCGTGCGCATGGCCGCCGAGTCGGAGCCGGAGCCCGCTTCGGTCAGTGCGTAGGCGGCGAGCACCTCACCCGACGCGAGCAACGGGAGAAAGCGCGCCTTCTGCTCGTCGGAACCGGCGAGCTTGAGCCCGAGCGAGCCGAGCTCCTGCACCGCGAGGATGAGCCCGCTCGTCGCGCACACCTTCGAGACCTCCTCGATCGCGACGAGCGAGAGGAGCGTCCCGGTTCCCGTGCCGCCGACGGCCTCGTCGAAGAAGAGTCCGAAGATGCCGTGCTCGCGGAAGAGCTCGACGACGTCCCAGGGGAACTCGTGCGACGCGTCGATCTCGGCAGCGCGTGGCGCAATGCGTTCGCCCGCGAGCGTGCGGACGAGGTCGCGAACCTCGACCTGCTCGTCGGTCAGCGGCTCCCAGGGCACGCGCGAAGTCTAGGTCTCGAGCGCGCGTGCGAGAGTCGCGTGCGCGTCCTCGGTAACCGGGTCGCCGTGTGCCGGCAGGAGGAGCTCGACGGGGAGGTCGAGCAGGGGTCGAAGCTGGGCGCGGATCATCTCCGGTGTCTGGCCCTCGGCGATCCACGAGTCCGGCTGGACGCGGATGCCCTGCTTCCCGCCGAGGAGCACGTCGCCCGCGACGAGGGCGCGGTGGGACGGAATCCAGAAGACCGCCTCCTCCGCGTACCCACCGGGCTTCGCCTCGATGCCGCCGGGAAGCGTGTCGCCGAGCTGGAAAGGAGCCGCGGGCATCTCGATCTGCTCGATGCCCGTCGCGAACGCGCGCACGGTCGCCCCGCGTTCGTTGATGAGCGCGAGCGAGCTGCGCCGGTGCCAGAAGACCGTGAGCACGATCTCGAGCGACCGCCCCGCGACCAGCTCGAGCGCCTCCGCGGGTGGCTCGATCGGGTCGAAGAGGACGAGCGCGTCGCCGGCGTCGAGCGCGTACGAGCGCACCTGACGGTCCCAACCCTCGGGCCCGCCCTCGTCCGGAGTCCACGACGGGTGCGGCGCCGACCACGTCCAGAGTCCCGGGCGGAGCTCGTCCATCACGCTCCGTGGTACACGGCCTCGATGTTGTTGCCGTCGGGATCGAGGACGTAGGCGGCGTAGTAGTCGGGTGCGTACTGCGCGCGGATCCCGGGAGCGCCGTTGTCCGTGCCGCCCGCCGCAAGCGCCGTCTCGTAGAAGCGGTCCACACCCGCGCGATCCTCTGCGCCGAACGCGACATGCACGCCTCCGACGGGATCGCGCCGGCCGATGCCGAAGTCGAGGCCGCGCGCGTCCGCGTAGTAGGCGAGCGCAGCGGCCTCCTCGTAGACGACGCGGTAGCCGAACAGCGCGAGCACCTCGTCGTAGAAGGGCTTGGCACGCTCCCAGTCGCCCACGTTGACCGCGACGTGCGCGAGCATTCCGCCTCCCGTCGGTCGATACAGTCGCCGCCCATGATCCTCGAAAACGGCCTCGTTCGCACCATGGACGCGGTGCTCCCGGTGGCGCGCGCGCTCGCCATCGCGGGCGACCGCGTCGCGGGTGGTGTGGGCGTGCACGAGACCGCGCTCCCGACCCCGGACGTCGTCGACCTCGGCGGGCGCTGCGTCGTCCCGGGCTTCACGGACTCGCACGTGCACTTCCCGACCTGGTCGCTCGGGCAGCGTGACCTCGGGCTCGACGGGGCAGCCACCCTCGCAGAGGCGCTGGAGCGGGTCCGCGGGGCGTCCGAGCACGCGGGCTGGATCCGCGGGCACGGCTGGCGCTCCGCGGACTGGGAGGCGGAGCCGACGAAGGAGGCGCTCGACGAGGTTGCGGGCGGGACGCCCGCCGCGCTGTGGGCGAAGGACCTCCACTCGCTGTGGCTGAACTCGGCGGCCCTCGCTCTCGCGGAGGGCGACCTCGAGGTCGAGGGCGGCGTCGTCGAGCGCGACGAGCAGGGCGAGCCGACCGGCGTGCTCCGCGAGGAAGCCGCGTGGCGCTTCCGCGAGCGCTTCCCGTCCGTGCCCGAGGACGAGTGGGTCGAAGTCGTGCGCGCGGGCGTGAAGCTCGCACACAGCCGCGGCGTCACCGCGGTCCACGACAAGGACGGCTGGATCGGCGCGCCGGAGATCTTCCAGCGCCTTGCGGAGCGGGATGGGCTGTCGTTGAGAATCTGGCAGTCGCTTCCGTGGCGGAAGCTGCCCGAGCTCGAGGCGCTCGGCCTGCGCTCCCGCTTCGGGAACGAGTTCCTCCGGCTCGGGTACCTGAAGGTCTTCATGGACGGGACGCTCGGGTCGCAGACGGCGTGGATGCTCGACGGCTCGGGAGTTCGCATCACGAGCGGCGAGGAGCTCGCGGAGATCGTGCGCAACGGCGCGCGCGCCGGCTGGCCGGTCGGCGTCCACGCGATCGGGGATCGGGCGAACCGAGAGGCGCTCGATGCCTTCGAGGCGACGAAGGACGAGTGGCAGCCGCGCGGTCTCCGGCCACGGATCGAGCACGCTCAGTGCCTGGCGCCGGAGGATCTCCCCCGCTTCGCCGCCCTCGGAGTCGCGTGCTCGGTGCAGTTCTCACACGCTCCATCGGATCGCGACCTCGCCGAGCGCTTCTGGCCCGATCTCCTCGACGGTGCCTACGCCTTCCGCTCGCTCCTCGAGTCCGGAGCGGTCGTCGCGAACGGCTCCGACGCGCCGATCGAGGAGCTCGACCCACTCGCGGGCATCCGCGCCGCTGTCACGCGGACGATCGACGAGCGCCCGGGTTGGCGGATGCAGGAGGCGCTCACGGCCGAGGAGGCGCTGCACGCGACGACGGTCGCGCCCGCCTGGCTCGCGGGCGACGAGCGGACGCGCGGGAAGCTCGTGCCCGGCTACCTCGCCGACCTCGCAGTGCTCTCGGGCGATCCGATCGAATGCCCTCCGGACGAGCTGGAGTCGGTCGAGGTCGTCGCGACGATGGTCGGCGGCCGCTGGGTGCACAACCCCCCACCCTGGGACTGAGATGGAGCGGATCGACCCAAGCGAGGGGCGCCGGCTCTTCGGTTTCGATCCCGCAGGCTACGACGCCGCGCGGCCCGGCCACGCGGGCGAGGTCTACGAGGTGCTCGTCGAGCGCTGCGGGCTCGCGGCGGGCACGGGCGTGATCGAGGTCGGGCCGGGAACGGGGCAGGCGACGCGTCCGCTACTCGAGGTCGGGGCCGACCCGCTCGTCGCGATCGAGCCCAACCCGGCTCTCGCCCACTACCTGACGGCGGCGCTCGGCGACCGCGTTCAGGTGCGAATGACTGCGCTCGAGGACGCGGAGCTCGAGCCGAGCTCGTTCGACCTCGCGGTCGCGGCATCGTCGTTCCACTGGGTCGACGAGGCCGCCGGGCTCGCCGGACTTCACGACGCCCTGAGGCCCGGCGGCTGGATCGCGCTGTGGTGGACGCTCTTCGGCGAGGGCCGGCGGAAGGACGCGTTCATGCAGGCGATCGATCACCTCTTCGTCGACATGCCGCAGAGCCCGACGTCGGGGCGGGATACCGGCCGGCCCGCGTTCGCGCTCGACGTGGAGGCCAGGACGGCGGCGCTCCGTGGATCCGGGTTCCGCGACTTCGGCCACGAGCTGTTCCGCTGGCCCGCGAGCTGGGACACGGCAGGCATCCGCGGGCTCTACGCGACGTTCTCGCCGATACGCCGGCTGGACGAAGAGCGGCGAGAGCCGTTCCTGGACGAGATCGCACGGATCGCGGAGCGCGACTTCGGCGGTCGGGTCGAGCGGACGCTGACGACCTCGCTGTACACGGCCCGTAAACCGATCTAGCGCAACGAGCCTACAATCCGAGCGTGGCAAGCGAAATCACGAGCCGCACGATGCTCCCGATCCACGAGGCGCCGACCTGCTCGGTCGCCGGCGCCGCCGAGATCGTCGGCTCGAAGTGGACCGTGCTCATCGTCCACGACCTCTCCGAGGGGCCACGCCGCTTCACGGAGCTCGAGCGCTCGTGCGCGGGGATCAGCCCGCGGACGCTCGCGGAGCGCCTGCGCTGGCTCGAGTCCGAGGGCGTCGTGGCCCGCCAGAGCTACCCGGAGTCGCCGCCGCGCGTCGAGTACGCGCTGACGGACAAGGGCCGCGCACTCCTACCGGTCGTGCACGAGATGCGCCGCTTCGGCCACGAGTGGCTCGGCTGCGGCGTCCATCAGACCTAGCTAGTCGGCGAGGCCCTTGGCGCGCAGCTCCTCGAGCGCGTGCTCGGACTTCTCGAGCCCGTCGAGGCTCATGCCCTCGAGGACGCGCTGCGTCTTCGTGAACTGCACCTCGCGGTAGTCGACGAGCTGCCAGCGGTTCCCCCACGGGTCGCGGAAGTCGTGCGAGCCGATGATCTCCACACCGGCCTCGCGCAGGCGGCGGACGGTCTCGTCGAGGTCGTCGACGACGAGCCCGATGTGCCGGTCGTGGTCGGCGACGTGCGTCACTCCGCGCGCAAGCGCGATGAACTGGTCGCCCATGTCCACGAAGGCCATCGACGAGCTGCGGCCCCGGAGCTTCACGCCGTCGAAGACGCGCTCGAAGAACGCGACCGCCTCGTTCACGTCCCCGACCTCGACCGCGATGTGGTTGACGCCGACGAGCCTGGCCATACGCCAAAGCCTAACCCCCGCCTCCGGCCCGGCATTCCCCCGAGGGGGGATCAGGCAGGCTCGGCCCAGACTCCCACGAGCTCGACGATGGTCGCGGCCGCGGCGGCCATGTCCTGCACGCTCGCCCACTCCCGCATCGAGTGGTACTCCTGGCCGCCCGTGAAGATGTTCGGCGTCGGGAGGCCCATGGCCGAGAGAACGGCGCCGTCCGTCCCGCCGCGTGTGATCGCGAGCCTCGGCTCGACGCCGGCGCGGCGGATCGCCTCGAGCGCGGCCTCAACGACTCGCGGGGTCTCGTCGATGACCGGGCGCATGTTCCGGTACGAGTCGAGCTCCTCGATCTCGACCTTCGCGCGCGGCTCGCGCTCCGTAAGGCGGCCGGCGAGCTCCCGCAGGAGCTCGGTGTGCTGCTCGAGCAGATCGTCCTCGTGGTCGCGGATGATGAAGTCCACGATCGTCTCCTCGACGCCGCCAGAGATCCGGTTCGGGTGGACGTATCCCTCGCGGCCCTCCGTCGTCTCCGGCGACAGCCGGTCGGACGGGAGCGATGCGACGAGCTCGGACGCGAGCTTCACCGCATTCACGAGCTTGCCTTTCGCGCTGCCGGGGTGCACCGCAACGCCGCGGATGATCACCCGCATCGACCTCGCCGAGAACGTCTCCACATCGAGGTCGCCGAGACCGGAGCCGTCGAGCGTGTACGCGACGTCGGCGCCGAAGCGAGCGAGGTCGAAGTCCTCCGCGCCGCGCCCGACCTCCTCGTCCACGGTGAAGGCGATCCGGATCGGGCAGCGTGGACGCTCCGGGTGCCGGACGAGGTACGCCGCCGCGGCCATGATCTCCGCGACGCCGGCCTTGTCGTCGGCGCCGAGGAGCGTCGTGCCGTCACTCGTCACGAGGTCGTGACCCACGCGCGCGGCCAGCTCGGGGAGAAGGTCCGGGTCGAGCACCTGGCCCGCGTCGCCCGGGAGCTCGATCGGCGTCCCGTCCCAGGCCTCGTGCACGATCGGGGAGACGCCCGTGCCCTTCACGTCCGGCGAGGTGTCGACGTGCGCGATGAGGCCCACGACCGGCATGCCCTCGGCGCCGGACACGCCCGAGAACACGTTCGCCTCTTCCGTCAGCTCCGCCTCGAGGCCGAGCTCTTGCAGCTCATCCACCAGTAGTCGCGAAAGGTCCAGCTGCTTCTCCGTGCTCGGTCGCTCCGGCTCGCGGTACGCGCCCTGCGTGTCTACCGCGACATAGCGCAGGAGCCGCTCGAGGACGTCACCCGCGAGCTCCTCAGCGAGAGCGCTCGCGTACGCTGCCTTCGCCCTAGCCAAGCTCTCCGAGACGGCGGTAGGTCTCGCGCACGACGTCGACGCCACGGATGAGAGACGCCGCCGGGAACTTCTCGTTCGGCGAGTGCGCGTTGGCGTCGCGCGTTGCGATGCCCGTGATGATCGCGGGAATACCTCGCGCGACGATCCGCTCCGCGACCGGGATCGAGCCTCCGACGCGCACGAGCACCGACTCGTTCCCGAACACCGACTCGAACGCGCCGCGAGCGAGCGTGAGCGCGGGCGCGTCCGGCGAGACAAGCGCCGGCTCGCCGTGCGAGTGGAGCTCGACCGAGACCTCGGCGCCTGCGGGAGCCGCCTCGCGGAGGAGGCGCTCGAATGCTTGGCTGACCTCGGCGACCTTCTGGCCGGGCGCGATCCGGATGGAGACGTTCGCGCGCGCCTCGACCGGGAGCACCGTCTTGACGAGATCCGGCGAGCCGCCCGCGAGCCCGTGCACGTCCACCGAGGGCTCGGCCCAGGTGCGGGGGTAGAAATCGTCGGCAGCGGAGTCATCCATGGGCTGGACGCCGGCCGCGGCGACGACCTCGGCGCCCGGCATGAGCGCCTTCCAGGCTTCGAGCTCATCCGCGGTCGGAGGCGCGATCCCGACCCGCAGCGGCTCCGGCACCCGACCGTCGCGCGGGAGGACACCCGAGAGCGTCTGCATGAGCGCGTGCATCGCGTTCATCCCCACACCGCCGAAGAGGCCGGAGTGGAGGTCTCGCTCGCCGGTACGAACCGTGACGTGGAAGTAGCAGAGCCCGCGAAGCGCGGTGTAGAAGGTCGGGACGTCGCCGTCCAGCATGTCCCCGTCGAACACGATGGCCGCGTCCGCTCCGCGCTCGTCGGCGGTGACCCACTCCCCGACCGACTGCCCGCCGACCTCCTCCTCGGAGTCGAGGGCGAAGCGGAGGTTGACCGGGAGCTCACCCGCCTCGGCGAGCTGGCGTGCTGCCTCGACGAGCATGAACAGGTGCGCCTTGTCGTCGGCGACACCGCGCGCGTAGAGCCAGCCGTCGCGCTCGGCGAGCTCGAACGGCGGAGACTCCCAGAGGTCGAGTGGGTCGGGCGGTTGCACGTCGAAGTGCGCGTAGCAGATAACGGTCGGCGCGGAGTCGGCGCGTTCGGAGGCCACGACCTCGCCGATGACGAGCGGCCGGCCGCCGTTCCACGGTACGACCTCGGCCGTCCCGCCCGCGCCGCGGATCCGCTGTGCGACCCAGTCGGCCGCGGCCTGGACGTCCTTCGCGTGCGCGGGGTCAGCGCTGACGGACGGGATGGCGACCAGCTCGGCGAGCTGGTCGCGAAGCTCCTCGTGTGACGGCGCCACGGCAGGGGAGTCTAGTGACGCTGGATCGAGTCGAAGAAGGGGTACGCGCTTTCGGCCCCGAGGCAGTCGGCGACGAAGAGCGCCACGCCGACGTCGCCGGTCCAGAGGGAGTAGCGGCCGCGTCCCCGGTCCGCACGCAGTCGCTCGACCTGCTCGAGCGCGTGGATCGCGAAGCGCCTAGCGCGCTCGAGCCAGCGCTCGTCGCCGGTCCGCTCGAACGCAGCGAGGAACGCGTGCCCGTTCCCAGCCGTGCCGTGACAGATGCACGGGCCCTTCTCGAGGCCGGGCGGACCGATCTGCCACACGAGCTCGGCGCCGGCGAGGAGAAGCTCCTCGTCGAGGTACTCGTGCGCGCCGACCACGATGCCGGGAGCGCCCGCGCACCACTGGACGCGAATCTGGCCGTCCGGCGCCGGGAGCGTCGGACGGTCGCGGGGCGGCCAGTTCGCGAGGCCGTCTTCGACGACCGCCGTCCGCTCGAGAACCGCCGCGGTCTCGCGCTCGATCTGCTCCCGGCTTTCGTCGTCGAGCAGCAGCCGGAGCGCCTGCACGTTCCCGACGAGACCGTGCGGCGGCGTGAGGCTGCGGAACTCCTCGCCGTTCGGGCGCCCGGTCCAGAGACCGTCGTCGCCCCGGCGCGCGAGGAACGCTACGGCGCCGTCGTTCCACGCCTCGCGCCAGCGCTCGTCGCCGGTCCACTCGAGCATCGTGTACGCGGCGAGCAGCGTCCCCGGTGTCCCCCACATGACGCTCGTTGCCTCGTTTGACCCGTTCTCCCGGACGCGTGCGAGGAGCTCGTCGGTGAGCACGGCCGAGGGCGCGAGCCTCCACGCGACGAGGAGGATCCCGGTCTCACCGCAGAGGAGGGACGACTCCTTCGGCTCCGGCAGCTTGATCTTCATGAAGTCCGGCCGCTCCCGGAAGAGCTCGAGGTTGCAGAGCGCGAGCTCCGCCAGGTCGTGCCGCGTCTCGGCGAGGCCGCGGCGGCGGAGCTCGTCGAGCGCGAACAGCACCCCGGCCGTGCCGACGTAGAGGTTCTTCATCGGGCTCGTGGCCTGCCACCGGTCCCACTCCTCGGCCGGCCAGAAGAGCCTCCTCCCGCGATACGCACCGTCCGTGTCCTCGACGATCGCGCGGATCGCGTCGTGCGCACGCGCGGCGTCCCACGGGGTGTCGGACAACGGCTCGAACGCCTCGGGCCGGTAGAGCACGACCCGACTGTACGGCTACGAGGTCAGGCGACGTCGCGGACGCGGGCGGCGTCCGCGAGCGCGCGGAGCTTCTTCAGCCCCTGGTGCTCGATCTGCCGGATGCGCTCGCGCGTGACGTTGAAGGCGCGGCCGACCTCGTCGAGCGTCCGCGGCTGGTTGCCGTCGAGCCCGTACCGGAGCTCGAGCACCTTGCGCTCGCGCTCGGACAGCGCCGACAGGATCGTCCGCAGCGCCTCGCGCTGGAGCGTCGTCTCCGCAAGCTCGTCGGGCAGCGGCGTCGAGTCGTCGGCGAGGAAGTGGCCGAACTCGGACTCGTCGTCGTCGCCGACCGGCTTCTCGAGGGAGACGGGAGTCTGCGCGCTCCGCCGGATGTGCTCGACCTCGTCGGGCGACATGTCGACATCGCGCGCAATCTCCTCGATCGACGGCTCGCGTCCTCGCTCCGCGCGCAGCTTGCGCTCCGAGCGGAGAATCCTGTTCAGCTTCTCGACGACATGGACCGGCATGCGGATCGTGCGGCCCTTGTCGGCGATCGCACGCGCGACCGCCTGCCGGATCCACCAAGTCGCGTACGTCGAGAACTTGAACCCCTTGCGGTAATCGAACTTCTCGGCAGCGCGGACGAGCCCGATGGTCCCTTCCTGGATGAGGTCGAGAAACGGCAGGCCCTGGTTGCGGTAGCGCTTCGCGATCGAGACGACGAGGCGAAGGTTCGCCTCCACCATCGCCTGCTTGGCGCTGTGCTCGCCGCGCTCGATCCGCTTCGCGAGCTCGACCTCCTGGGCGGCAGTGAGGAGCGGGACCTTGCCGATGTCCTTCAGAAAGAGCTGGAGCGAGTCCGTCGTGATCTCGGTCTCGGGCTCGATCTCGACGGCGGGCTCGGCCTCGTCCGCGCCCGCGTGGACGACAGCGATCTGAGCCTCGTCGAGCGCCGCATAGAACTCGTCGAGCTGGCTCGGCTCGAGGTCGAGCTCGTCGAGCGCGAGCGCGATCTCGTCGGCATCGAGGCGCCCATCGCGGAGCCCACTCTCGAGGAGCCGTTGCGCTTCGTCGGTCGCGAGAACGTCGTCGACCGGCGCGCGGGGTGCCGTTCTCTCGGGTTTTGCTCCTGCCAGACCGCCCCCTTGCTCGTCGGCGGGTCACACGGTAATCACAGCAGCGGTCGGCGTCAAAACACCCGGACTCGCCCCGTCAGGACCTGGCTCGGCGGATCGTCTCCAGGTAGCGAGCGGCCTCGCGGGCAAGCGGGGACCCAGGCTTCGTGCGTGACGCGAGGCGGAACTGGCGCTCGGCGGCCTGCACGCGGCCCGTCCAGAGGAGGAGCACGCCGAGGTGGAAGCGCACGCTCGGCTCTTCGGGGAACGTCCTCGTCAGCGGGCCGAGACTCCCGAACGCGAGCGCGGGCGTGTCCTTGTCGAACTTTCCGACCGCGGCGGCGACGCGTGCTTCGACGTTCTCGGGGGCGGCGCGGGCGGCGCGGGTGAACGCGCTCGCGGCGGACACGGGCCGGCCGACTCGCTGGAGACCGACCCCGTAGAGGAGCAGCTCACGGACGCCTCCGCGCGCCGCGCGCCGGCGAAGCGCCTCGAGCTGGCGCTCCGGCGGGAGCTCTGTCACCTCGGCGGGCGCGGAGAACGAGGGGATGAACGCGGGCAGCCCGCGCGGGAGCTTCGGGTGCAGGACGTTTCCCGCAAGGATCGCGTAGGGCGTATCGGGCTCGGCGTCGGTCGCCGCACGCCAGGCCTCGACCGGGTCGCCGCGCTGCGCCCAGAGCCGCGCGAGCCCGAGGTGGAGCTGGACGGCTGCGTTCTCCGGATAGAGCTTCGCGAGTTGCTCGAGGCGGTCGTAGGTCCCGGCGGGCCAGGAGGCGAACTCGGCACCGATCTTCGCCTCGAGCGAGTCGTGTTTCGCGAAGAGCTCTTCCGCCTCGTCCAGGCGACCACGCGCGTAGAGAGTCGCGCCGCGCCTAAGATCGCGCGCCTCCGGGTCGGCGCGGAACCCGAGAGCGAGCGAGAGCGGCGGACGTCCCGGCCGCGGCTCCGGCAGGCCGGTGCTCGTCGCCGAGCCTCCGTCCGAGGACACGACCGCGGCCGCCACGACCGCCACGGCAGCAGCGGCCACGAGGCCGACGAGGAGCATCATGCGCCGGCGTGCGCTCACGGGGCGACGATAGCCACCCTCGGATGTGCGGCCCGGGCTTGGGGCCGGGCTGTACGCCTGGAGAGCGCAAGAAAGAGCCGCATCGCCCGAAGCCGGAGGCCGGCTCCGCCGGCCGGGAGGCTGACGCAGCGGTGTCCCAGCCCGGAGCACAAGGAGGGTGCCCGCGGGGGAACCAAGGGGTTCCCCCGCGCTGAGGAGGGGGCACGTGGGGGAACCATGGGGTTCCCCCACGCCACCACCGCTATAGTTCGGAAAGTAATGCCTGGCTACCGCGAGCTGCTCGCACGGGTGAAGGAGGAGATCGAGGAGATCTCGTCGATCGAGGCGAAGGAGCGCCTCGAGTCGTCCGAGAGCCCGCTCTTCGTCGACGTCCGCGAGGTGGACGAGTGGGAGGAGGGCCACATCCCGGGCGCGATCTACACCGGCCGCGGCAGGCTGGAGCAGCGGATCGAAGGCCTCGTCCCCGACAAGGAGCGCGCACTCGTCGTCTACTGCTCTGCCGGCTCGCGCTCGGCGTTCGCTGCCAAGGCGCTGGGCGACCTCGGCTACGAGAACGTCGTCAACCTCGCGGGCGGGTTCAGCGACTGGAAGCGGAACGGGTTCGAGGTCACGATCCCGCGCGTCCTCTCGAGCGAGCAGCGTTCGCGCTACAGCCGCCACCTTCTGATCCCCGAGGTCGGCGAGGACGGGCAACAGCGCCTGCTCGACGCGCGCGTCCTCCTGGTCGGCGCGGGCGGGCTTGGGTCCCCCGCTTCGCTCTACCTCGCCGCCGCGGGGATCGGAAAGCTCGGGATCGTCGACGCGGACGTCGTCGACGAGTCGAATCTCCAGCGCCAGATCGTCCACGCGACCGATCGCATCGGCGAGCCGAAGGTGATCTCCGCCAAGCGGACGGTCGAGGCGCTGAACCCGGATGTGCGCGTGGTGCCGTTCCAGGAGCGGCTGACCTCGGAGAACATCGACCGGATCCTCGGGGACGGCTGGGACGTGATCGTGGACGGCGCGGACAACTTCCCCACGCGCTACCTCGTGAACGACGCCTCCGTCTGGCAAGGGATCCCGGTCGTGCACGGCTCGATCTTCCGCTTCGAGGGGCAGGTGACGGTGTTCGCGCCGGGAGCCGGCCCCTGCTACCGCTGCCTCTTCCCACAGCCGCCGCCGCCCGAGCTCGCGCCGAGCTGCGCCGAGGGCGGCGTCCTCGGCGTGCTGCCCGGGATCATCGGGTCGATCCAGGCGAACGAGACGCTGAAGCTGATCCTCGACCGCGGCGACACGCTCGCCGGGCGGCTCCTCCTCTTCGACGCCCTCGGTACGACACTCGACGAGGTGACCGTCCGACGCGACCCGGAGTGCCCGGTTTGCGGAGACAGTCCCACCATCACGGAATACGTCGACTACGTCGAGTTCTGCAACGCACCGCTCCAGATCTGATGGCTGCCGTTCGCATCCCTCCCACGCTGCGTGCCGAAGTCGGCGGAGTGCGCGAGCTCGAGGCGCGCGGGGAAACCGTGGGCGCGTTGATCGACGACCTCGTCGAGCGCTACCCGGCGCTCACCCCACAGCTGCTTGCAGACGGCCAGCTCGCGTCCTTCGTGAACGTCTACCTCGGCGGCGAGGACATCCGGACGCTCGACGGCCTCGATACGCCGGTCTACGACGGCGAGACCATCATCCTCCTGCCGGCCATGGCCGGCGGCGGTGCGTAGCTCGCTCGCCCCCTCGCTCCTCGACCTGATCGGCTCGACGCCGCTCGTCGAGCTTCCGCGCCTCTCGCCGAAGCCCTCGGTTCGCATGTACGCGAAGCTCGAGGGGCAGAACCCGACCGGGTCGATCAAGGACCGGGTCGCGAAGGCGATGATCGACGCCGCCGAGGCCTCGGGTGAGCTCGCGCCGGGACGGCGTCTGCTCGAGCCGACGAGCGGGAACACGGGCATCTCGCTCGCGCTCGTGGCCAAGCTCCGCGGCTATCCACTCACGTGCGTCCTCCCCGCCAACGTCACCGAGGAGCGCCGCCGGCTCCTCCGCTTGTACGACGCCGAGATCGTCGACTCGCCCGGCGAGGAGGGTTCGAACGGCGCCGTCCGGCTCGCGCTCGAGCTCGCGGAGCGCGACCCCTCGCTCTTCATGCCGTTCCAGTACGCCAACGAGGCGAACCCGCGCGCGCACTACGAGGGAACGGGGGCGGAGATCGCCGGCGCCCTGGACCGCATCGACCTCCTCGTCGCCGGGCTCGGGACCGGTGGAACGCTCATGGGCGCGGGAGACCGGCTGCGCGAGGCGTTTCCGGAGGTCACAGTCGCGGCCGCGGAGCCGCTCCCCGGTGACGAGGTGATGGGTCTCCGCTCGCTGGCGGACGGCTACGTCCCCCCGATCCTCGACGTGTCGAAGCTCGACCGGAAGCTCCTCGTGTCCAACGCGGAGTCGGTCGCAGGGGTACGGCTCCTGCTGGCGCAGGAGGGGATCTTCGGCGGCATCTCGTCGGGAGCGGTGATCCACGCCGCCCGCCGGCTCGCGGACGAGCTCGAGGACGGCGTCGTCGTGTGCGTGCTCGCCGACGGCGGCTGGAAGTACCTGTCGGCCGGCTTCTGGGAGGCCGAGGACGTCGAGTCCGCGATGGAGCGCTCCGTCTGGTGGTAGTCGCCGCCGAGGTCCGCGCCGAGCTCGCCGAGCACGCGCGTGCCGAAGAGCCGAACGAGGCGTGCGGGCTCGTGGTGCTCGAGGACGGCGTCGCGATCCGCTACGTCCCAGGCCGGAACGCTGCCGCATCGCCCTTCCGGTTCGAGCTCGACGTCGCGCCCGAGACGTGGTTCCTCGAGGACGAGGGCTACGAGCTCGCCGTCTTCCACTCGCATGTCTCGTCGCCGCCACGGCCTTCGAGAACCGACGTCGAGAACATCGGCCTGTGGGCGGGGCGGCCGTACCTGATCTACACCCTGCGAACCGACGAGCTCGCCGGCTGGCGGATCGAGAACGGCGCGATCGAGCCGCTCGAGCTCCGCCCTACAACGTGACCGCTCGTCCCTCTGCCGCCGAGCGGTAGAGCGCCTCGATCGCCCGCGCCTGGCCGAGCGCGTCGGCGCGAACGAGGAGTGGCGGCGCGTCTCCGGCGACCGCTGCACCGAAGTTCTCGAGCTCCAGCGCGAACATGTCCGCCTCGGGTACCTCGATTCGGGTGGACTCCGTTCCGCGCCGCAGGAGTACGGCGCCGCCCCAGTCCGGCCGCCATGGCGACTCGACGAGCAGGGAGCCGTCTTCGCCGACGGCCTCGAGCCGTTGGAATCGCGGCAGCGTGAACGAGCTGTCGAACTGCGCGACGACGTCGTCGGCGAACCTGAGTGTCCCGTGGAAGGCGAGGTCGACGCCGGTCTCTCCCCAGACTGCCTCGCCGCGGGCGCTGACGGGCTCGCCGCCGAGCAGCCGCGACCCGCTCACGCAGTAGCACCCCACGTCCATGAGCGACCCGCCGTCGAGCTCCGGCTCCAGGCGTGGATCGTCTGCCCGCTCGAGACGGAACGTGAAGGTCGCCCGGATCGTCCGCAGCGTCCCGACCGCACCGCTCGCGACCAGGTCCGCGACGATCGCCGTCTGCGGATGGTGTCGGTACATGAAGGCCTCCATGAGAACGAGACCCGACTCCTCGGCCAAGCCGAACGCCTCGTCCACCTCGCCCGGATGGCGTGAGTACGGCTTCTCGCAGAGGACGTGCTTGCCGGCGCGAAGGGCACGCATCGTCCACTCGTGGTGGAGACCGTTCGGAAGCGGGACGTAGATCGCGTCGACCTCGGCGCGCGAGCAGGGCGTCGTACGACGCGTGCGCCCGCGCGAGCCCGTGCTCGCGGGCGTACGCCTCCGCCCGGCGGGCGTCGCGGCTCGCGACGGCGACGATCTCGACGCGGTCGGCGAACGCGGCGCCCGCAAGGATCTCGGCGTTGATTCTCGCCGTCGAGAGCAGGCCGAGCCTGATCACGGCTGTCATTCTCGACGACGAACTACTGGACCTCGAAGCTCCCGTTCATCGTTGACGCGTGCGGGTCGCAGACGAACGTGTACGTCCCCGACTGCAGGTCCACGGTCTCGTTCGTCGTCCCCGTTCCCGCGACGTCCGTCGAGACGTCGACGCCTCCCGGCCCCGAGAGGTGGAAGTTGTGGGACGTCCCGAGGTCCTCGATCTCGAGCTCGTAGCTCCCCGCCGGGAGCGTGTCGACCGGATCTCCTGCCTCCGTCGAGAGGCTGATCGTGAAGCCCGGGCCGACGCTGCCCTTGAGCGCGGTGCCGGTCTCGGTCGTCTCGGTCGTCGTGTCCGTCTCGGTCGTGTCGGTGTCGGTGGTCTCGGTGGTCGTGCCGCCCGCGTCGTCGTCGCCTCCACATGCGGCGCCGACGAGAGCGATTGCGGCGAGCAGCGCGACGAGCGTGAGCCAAATGGGCTTCATGGGCTTCTCCTCTCTGATCTCGATAGGGACGATACGCGGCCGTGCCCAAGTCGGTTTCGGCGACAATCGCGGCCGTGACGGTCACGCAGGTCGAAACGGGCCTCTGGTGCTGGTCGGCGTACCACGAGGAGTGGAAGGAAGAGGTCGGCTGCGTCTACTACGAGACGGAGGACGGAGTCGTGCTCGTCGATCCGCTCGTCCCCGCTGACGAGGCCGAGCGCTTCTGGGCCGCCCTCGACCCCGACGTCGAGCGCGTCGGTGGAGACGTCCACGTCCTCGTCACCGTCTTCTGGCACACGCGCAGCACCGCAGCGATGGTCGAGAGGTACGGCGCGCGCGTGTGGGCCCCGACCCGCGGCAGAGGCGCAATCGAACGCCGCGCCGGCGTGGTGACCGACGCGTACCGCCCGGACGACCGGCTTCCCGGAGGCACCGAGGCGCTCCGCACGGCGCGGGCGGCGGAAGTGGTCTTCTGGATCCCGAAGCACCGCGCTCTCGTGCCCGGCGACGTGCTCCTCGGCGACGAGAGCGGCGGCCTCCGCCTCTGCCCGCCGACGTGGCTCCCAGAGAGCACGAGCGTCGCGAAGCTCGCGGACTCGCTGCGCCCGCTCCTCGACCTGCCTGTCGAGCGCGTCCTCGTGTCGCACGGCGCGCCCGTGCTCACCGACGCAAGCGCGGCCCTCGCGGCCGCCCTACGCGAGCCGTAGACTCCGCGCCCAGCGGTGCCCTGGCTCTGGATCCTCATCGGCGTTCTCGCACTGCTCGCGCTCGTCGCGATCTACGGCTACAACCGGCTCGTCCGGCTGCGAAACGAGGTCGACACGGGCTGGGCGAACATCGACGTCCAGCTTCAGCGGCGCGCCGACCTGATCCCGAACCTCGTCGAGGCCGTCCGCGGCTACGCGGCGCACGAGCGCGCGGTGTTCGACGAGGTGACGCGTGCGCGCACGGCGCTGCAGCACGCCACGACACCGGGCAGCGCGGCAGACGCGAACGAGGGCCTCACCGCCGCCATCGGGCGGCTCTTCGCCGTCGCCGAGGCGTACCCGGACCTGAAAGCGTCGGAGAGCTTCCTCTCCCTCCAGGACGACCTGACGGACACCGAGGACAAGATCAGCGCCGCGCGCCGCTACTACAACGCCACGGTGATGCGCTTCAACACGGCCGTCCAGACGTTTCCGTGGCTCCTCCTCGCGACACCACTCGGCTTCCGCGAGCGCGAGTTCTTCTCCGCACAGGGCGACACCTCGGTGCCCGAGGTCGCGTTCACGGGCGACGCTCCCGCTACGTGACGCTCCAGGAGCAGATCCGCTCCAACCGCATGCGGAGCGTCATCGCGGTGCTCGGGTTCGTGCTCCTCCTGCTCTTGCTCGCCGGCGCGATCGGGCTCGTGCTCGACCTCTCCCTCGGTGTGATCGCACTCGCAGGCGCCCTCGCCTACGGGATCTTCGCGGTCTTGCGGTCGCGGAGCATGGTCTCCGGACTGACGCACGCGCACGAGGTCCCGGAGGAGGCCGCGCGCCAGCTGCGCCGACTCGTCGAGAACGTCTCCATCGCCGCGGGGCTGCCGGTGACGCCTGAGGTGCGAATCGTCGACGACCCGGCGCCGAACGCGCACGCGGCGGGACTTAGACCCGAGCGGAGCTATGTCGGGGTAACGACGGGGCTGCTGGCGACCATGCCGGAGCGCGAGCTCGAGGCCGTCCTCGCCCACGAGGTGGCGCACATCCGCAACCGCGACACCTACCTGATGACCGTGGCCACGGTGTTCGCGGGCGTCATCGCGCTCATCGCGGACATCGGCTTCCGCTCGCTCGCGTGGGGTGGCGGGCGCTCCCGGAGCGGTAACGCCCTCGTCGCGATCCTCGCAATCGTCGGCTTCATCCTCGCCCCGTATGCGGCGCTGCTCCTGCGGCTGAGCCTCTCTCGCCGCCGCGAGTTCCTCGCGGACGCGAGCGCTGCCGAGATCCTCAACGACCCCGAGGCGATGGCGCTCGCGCTCCGTCGTCTTGCGCAGGATCAGACGACGGTCCGCTACGCGGACGCCTCGACCGCGCACCTGTGGGTCGAGAGCCCTACCGATCGCGTCGACAGTGAGAGAGCGGGCGTGCTCGCGCTCACGAGCTGGTTCAACACGCATCCGCCGCTGGGCGACCGCATTGCCGCGCTCGAGGAGGCGGGCGGGTTCCGCACTCCCGCTACCCTGGGCGCCGATGTCCCGTTCGGAATCGAGCACAGCCTCGTCTAGAGCTGCGACGAGCTCCGCGAACGAGGGGCGAGCTCGCTCAGCCTCCAGCCGATCCGCGTCGATAATGGGTGAGCTGTGAGAAAGCTTCGAAAAGGCCGCGACCGCAGAAAAGGCGGCGAGCCCGCGCTCTCGCCGCTCGAGCACGCTCTGCATCCGGCCCTCGTGGACGGCCGCTGGCAGGTCCCGGATAGCTTCAACTTCGCACGTGACGTCGTCGAGGCGCTCGCCGACGACCCGAAGCGCCGCGCCGTCACGTTCATCGGCAAGGACGGGATCATCGAGCCGCTCACGTTCCAGCGGATCGTGGACCGGAGCGCGCGCTGGTCGTCGCTGCTCCGCGAGCGGGGCGTGCGGCCCGGCGACCCCGTACTCGTCCTCACCGGCTCGAACGTGGACTGGCTCGAGATCGTCCTCGCCTGCATGAAGGTCGGGGCAGTCGTCGTCCCGTGCTCTCCGGCGATGACCGCCGAGGCTCTCGACGTGCGCGTTTCCAGGACCGGCGCGGAGCTCGTGATCGCCGAGCCGGTGGTCGCCCCCGAGATCGCGAGGATGCTGGAGCGCCCGCAGGTGTTGTACGTGGACGAGGGGCGCGGCCTGCTCGACACGGTCGGCGCGCACGGGTCGTCGCACGACTCGTCTTCCCGGGACATCGCATTCGTGCTCGCGACATCCGGCACGGCCAGCGGCACGAGGCTCGTCGGTCACTCGCACGGCTCGGTCTTCGCCGCGCGCGTCGCCGCCGAGCACTGGCTGGATGCCGGCCGCGGCGATGCGGTGTGGGCGACGGCCGACACGGGCTCCGCCGCCTCGATCTGGCACGCGCTCGTCGGCCCCTGGTCGCGCGGCGCGGAGACGCTCCTGCACGACGGCCCGTTCGACCCGCTCGAGCGGCTCGACCTCGTCTACCGGCTCGGCACGACCATCCTCTGCATGAGCCCGGCCGAGTACACGGCGATCGCAGAGCTCCCCGAGGTCGGACGCTTCCGGCCTCCCCGGCTCCGCCGCCTCGTATCGACGGGCGACTACCTCGACCCGGACGTGAGCGCGGTATTCGAGGAGGCGTGGGGTCTGACCGTCCACGACGGATACGGCCAGGCCGAGACGGGCATCGTCGTCGCCAACAGCGGCGAGGCAGGCTTCAAGCCGGGATCGATCGGGCTCCCGCTCGCGGGCCATCAGGTCGCGGTGATCGACGATCACGGGAACGAGCTCCCGCCGGGGATCGAGGGCGAGCTCGCGGTGCGCGGACGGCCGCCGACGCTCTTCGCCGGCTACTGGGAGTCTCCCGAGGAGACGAAGCAGGCCTTCCGCGGGGACTGGTACGTGACGGGAGACATCGCGACGGTGGACGAGGACGGCTTCCTCTGGTTCGTCGCGCGCGCCGCGGACATGATCACCAGCCACGGGGAGCGGTTCCGGCCGCACGAGACCGAGCGCGTGCTCAGCAGCCAGGAGCTCGTCGCCGCCGCCGCCGTCGTCGGCGTCCGCGACCTCGAGCGCGGCGGGCAGTTCGTGCGCGCATTCGTCGTCCCGGCCGAGGGAGTCGAGGGCTCGGAGCAGCTCGAGGCCGAGCTTCGGCACGAGGTGAGCCAGGTGCTTCCCGAGCACGCCGTCCCGCGCGAGATCGAGTTCGTCGACGCCTTGCCGACCGCCACCGGCGGCAAGGTCCGGCGGCTCGAGCTCCGCGAGCGCGCTGGTGTCGGCCGTTCGCTCTGGGACGTCGCGGCGACCGAGGACGACGAGCCCGAGCATGACCCGTGGGGCTCCATGCTCGCGCCCTGGTCGCCGCCGGAGGCCGAGAATGCGTCGGCGGCCGATCAGGTCGAGGAGGACCTGCCGGACTACATCGTTGCTCCGGCCGCGGAGCCGGAGCAGGTCGTCGAGGCCGAGAGCTCGCCGGCGCTGGAGACAGTTCCGGAGGCCGAGCCCGAGCCGGAGCGCGAGGTCGAGCCCCCGCCTGCCCTCGCCGCTGTTCCGGAGCCGGCGCCCGAGGTGGAGCCCGAGCCGGAGACACCGATGCTCGAAGCTGCGCCCGCACCCCAGCCGGAAGAGGAGCCCGAGCCGGAGCACGTGGCGGAGTTCGGGCTGGCCGGCGACTTCACGTCGGAGCCGCTCGCCCACGCCGAGCCCGCGCCGCCGGCGCTCGAGGCTCTGCCGGAACCGGAACCGGAGGTGGAGATCGAGCCGCCCACCCTCGAGGCACTGCCCGAGCCGGAGCCCGAGGTCGAGTTGGAACCGGAACCGGAGCCGGAGCCGCCCGCGCTCGAGGCGCTGCCCGAGCCCGAGCCGCAGGTCGAGCCCGAGCCCGAGTTGGAGCCGGAAGCGGAACCGGACCTTGCCCTCGAGGCGGTCTGGACGCCCCTCCCGAGCCTCGAGTCGCTTCACGACGTCGACCCCGAGGAGCCGAGCGTCGCCGAGCCGGAGGCGGAGCCCACCCCCGAGGCGGTCTGGACGCCGGTGCCGGGCGCCGAGGGTCAGCTCGATACCGAGCCGACCGACGCAACCGCGCCCGACTCGCTGCCCGACTTCGTGATCGAGGAAGCGGAAGTGCCCGAGGCGCCATCCGAGGTCGTCCGGCCCGCCGCGAGGACCGCGAGCGAGATCCTCGAGCCCGAGCCCGCCCCCGGCCCGCTCCCCGACTATGTCGTCGTCCCCGACGCGGAAGCCGAGGCGCCCACGAAACCGGAGCCGCCGCCGCCGCCGCCGACCCCCGACCCGCAGGCGCCGACGTTCCAGGTGAGCGACGAGACGAGCGCCGAGCCCGAGCCGTCGCTCGAGAACCTCGGACTACCACCCCTCACCGAGTTCCCTGACCGGACGCGCGACGATCCTTCGCCGAAGCGCACGCGGCAGCCGGAGCGCCGTACGGCAGATCCGGGAACGCCCGAGCCCGAGAAGAAGCGCAAGCACGGCCGGTCGGCGGGCGAGCCGGGAGACGTAGAGGACGACACGGGGTGGATGGACGGCCTGTCGTCACGCCTCAGCGCCTATAGCCTCGCCGAGGAGGAAGCGGCGAGCACCGAGGACGAGGCTGCCGCAGGCGAGCGGGTGGACGACTAGCTCTCACCGAATCGTCTAGCGTCCGGCGCGTGACCGACCAGGCAACCGTGAGCCTGCTGCGGTGGCTCCGGCGCCAGCTACGGCAGCCGACTCCGCTCCGGGAGCATCTCGAGGCCGCGGTCGAGAACGACGATCCCGCCGAGGCGCGCCGGCTGGTCGAGCGAGTTCCGTTCACCGACGCGCAGCGCCGCCACGTCGACGGCCTCCTCGCACGCTGGGAGGAGGCCCATGGGAGCGACCGCTAACGAGGCGCTCGTCCGCGTGATCTTCGACGCCTTTGCGCGCAACGAGGGTTTCGCGCTGCGCGGGCTGTTCGCCGAGGACGCGGTGTGGACCGTGCCCGGGCACGGCGTCATGGCGGGCGTCTTCCGAGGCCGCGAGGAGATCTTCCGCTTCCTCGCGCGGCTCCCGCAGGAGACCGACGGGACGTACGGGTCTTCCGTTCGGGACGTGCTGGCGAGCGATGACCGCGCGGCCGTGCTGTACACGGCACGGGGAACGCGGCGCGGGAGGACGATCGAGCTCGACCAGGTCCTGCTCTTCCGCGTCGAGGAAGGCCTCGTCCGCGAGGTGCTCGCCCTGCCGAGCGACCCGGAGGTGTTCGAGGAGTTCTGGTCCCGGTGACGAGCGCCGAGGACAGCATCCTCAACACCCCCGAGACCCCGGAAGAGGAGGAGAAGCGCACCGAGTTCATCGAGCTCTTCTTCGACCTCGTGTTCGTGTTCGCGTTCACGCAGGTCACGACGCTCGTCCTCGAAGACACGTCCGCCGCCGGGTTCGCGCGCGCAGCGGTCGTGTTCGCGCTCATCTGGTGGGCGTGGTCGGCGTACGCATGGCTGACCGACGCGATCGACGTCGAGAACATCCCGACGCGACTCTTCATCTTCGGCGCGATGCTCGCCGCGTTCTTCATGGCGCTCGCCGTGCCCAACGCGTACGGCGACGAAGCCCGGTGGTTCGTGGCCGCGTACTTCGTCGTCCGCGTGCTGCACGTCGCGCTCTACCTCTGGGGCGTGCGGAACGATCCCTCCCACCTAAGCGCCGTCGCCCGGCTCGCGCCTTGGTTCCTCGTCGCGCCGATGATCGCGGTCGCCGGCGGCCTGGTGGACGACCCCGCGCGGACGACGCTCTGGGTCGTCTCGCTCGTCGTGGACGTCGTCGGCACGCTCGCGGCGAACCGATCGGCCTCGGGCTTTCGGGTAGCGCCGTCGCACTTCGCCGACCGCTACGCGCTCATCGTCATCATCGCCCTCGGCGAGTCGATCGTGGCCATCGGGCTCGCCGCGGAGGGACTGACCGAGGACAGCACGTACGCGCTCGCGGTGGCAGTGTCGTTCGCAGGGGCGGCTGTCGCGTGGTGGGCGTACTTCGACTGGATCCAGATCGCCGCGGAGCACGCGCTCGCCCGTGCTGGGCCGCAGCTCCGCGGCCCGCTCGCCCGCGACGTCTACACGTACTTCCACTACCCGATCGTGCTCGGAATCGTCTTCCTCGCCGTCGCGGCCAAGAAGACCCTGTCCGCGCCGACGGAGCCCCTGACGGACGGGGGACGCGCCGCGCTCGGCGTCGGGCTCGCGCTCTTCCTGCTCGGCTTCGTGCTCATACGGCTCCGGGTCGTCCGGCACGTCGCGTGGGAGCGGATCGGGGCCGCACTCGTGGTCCTGATCCTCGTCGTCGTGCTCGACGACGCCGACGCGCTCGTCCTCCTCACGCTTTCGGTCGTGGTGGTCGCCGTCGCGCTCGCAGTCGAGACGTTCCGGCTGCGCGAGGCTCGTTCCCGATTCAGGAGCCACGCGGCTCAGAACTAGACTCGGCACATGGCCCTTCCGACGAGGTTCGCGGCCGAGCTGCGCGAGGCGCTCGGGAGCGAGAACGTCCTCACCGAGCCCGAGCAGCTTCGCGTCTACGAATGCGACGGCCTGACGGGCCACCGCGCGGTTCCGGAGCTCGTCGCGCTCCCGGCATCGACCGAGGAGGTACAGGCAGTCGTCCGCGCGTGTCACCGCGAGCAGGTGCCGTTTGTCGCCCGCGGGGCCGGGACCGGGCTCTCCGGCGGCGCGACCCCGTTCGCCGGTGGCGTCGTCGTGTCGCTCGCGCGGATGAACCGGATTCTCGAGATCGACCTCGACAGCCAACGCGTCGTCGTCGAGCCGGGCGTCGCGAACCTCGACGTGACGCGGGCTGTGGCAGCCCATGGGTTCTTCTACGCGCCGGACCCGTCGAGCCAGCAGGTGTGCACGATCGGCGGCAACGTGGCCGAGAACTCGGGCGGAGCGCACTGCCCGAAGAACGGCTTCACGGTGCACCACGTGACCGGCCTCACGCTGGTTCTTCCCGACGGCGAGGTCGTCGAGCTCGGCGGGAAGGCGCTCGATCCGGGCGGGCCGGACCTGCTCGGGCTCGTCATCGGGTCGGAAGGCACCCTCGGGATCGCGACCCGCATCACGCTCCGGATCGTCCGCGTGCCCGAGACCGTCCGTACCCTCCTCGCCGGATTCGAGACGACCGACGCCGCCGGCGGGGCGGTCTCGGAGATCGTCGCGGCCGGGATCCTGCCCGCTGCGATCGAGATGATGGACCGGCTCACGATCGAGGCGGCGGAGCTGGCAGTCGCACCCGGCTACCCGGTCGGCGCGGGCGCCGTGCTCCTCGTCGAGCTCGATGGAGTCTCGGCCCAGGTCGAGGAGGACGCCACGGAGGTCGAACGGATCTGCCTCGAGCGCGGCGCGTTCGAGCTTCGCGTCGCCGCCGACGACACGGCCCGCGCGCTTCTCTGGAAGGGCCGCAAGTCGGCCTTCGCGGCGATGGGCCGGATCGCGACCGACTACTACGTCCAGGACGGCGTCGTCCCGCGCACGCGTCTTCCGGCGGTCTTACGACAGATCGAGGCGCTTTCGGAGAAACACGGCCTGCGCGTCGGGAACGTGTTCCACGCCGGCGACGGGAACCTGCATCCGCTCGTCCTCTACGACGCCGGCGCCGGCGAGACCGACCGCGCGCGTGAGCTCGCCGAGGCGATCCTCGACGCGTGCCTCGACGCGGGCGGGTCGCTGACCGGCGAGCACGGCGTCGGTATGGACAAGGCATGCTCGATGCCGCGGATGTTCTCCGAGCGCGACCTCGAGACGTTCGGGCGAGTGCGGCGCGCGTTCGATCCGGACGGGCTCTGCAATCCCGGCAAGGTCGTGCCCACTCCCCGTCTCTGCGGCGAGGTGCCGGGGCCGTACCGCCTCCACCCGCTTGAGAGGATCGGCGTTGCCGAGCGTCTCTAGCATCGAGGAAGCGAGCGAGGCGCTACGAGCGGCCGGCGCCGAGGGCCGCAAGCTCAGGATCGGGGACGACCTGACGACCGCCGGGCTGGGCCGGATCCTCGAGCACGAGGCGGGAGACCTCACGTGCACGGTCGAAGCCGGCGTGCGGCTGTCGGCGCTGAACGCCGAGCTCGCGCGACACGGCCAGCGACTCTCGCTCGACCCGCCGGGGGACCCGACGATCGGGGCGCTCATTGCCGAGAACGTCTCCGGCCCGCTCCGGCACCGCTTCGGCGCGCCCCGTGACCTCATCCTCGGCGTGACCCTCGTCCTTGCCGACGGCACGATCGCGAGCGCAGGAGGCAAGGTCGTCAAGAACGTCGCCGGCTACGACCTCGCGCGGCTGGTCTGCGGCTCTCGAGGGCGACTCGCCCTCATCGCACGGGCGAGCCTCCGGCTCCACCCGCTGCCGAAGGCGGCGCGGACGCTCGTCGTCGAGAGCGAGGACACGCCGAGCGCGGTGGCGACGCTCCTCCGCTCGCAGCTCCAGCCGAGCGCGCTCGACCTCCTCCATCCCGGCCGCGTCGCCGTGCTGTTCGAGGGGTCGGAACGTGCGGTCGAGGCGCAGTTCGAGACGGCGCGCTCGCTCGTCGGGGGAGACGCCGCGGCCGAGACCTGGCAGGAGTCGCGTGCCCGGCAAGGCGAAGCGAAGGGCCGGGTCCTCTTCGAGCCGGGCCGCCTCGCCGACGTCCTCGCCGATCTTCCGGAGGCAGTCGTGCGTCCCGCGGCCGGCGTCGCCTACACGCCCGACGACTCGAGGCCGCCGGCGAACGAAGGCACTCGCGGGCTCGTCGAGCGAATCGCCCGCGAGCTCGACCCGGACGGAGTCCTCGCCGGGTGATCCGCGAGCTGACCTCGGACTGCGTGCACTGCGGGTTCTGTCTACCGACCTGCCCGACGTACGTCCTCTGGCGCGAGGAGATGGACTCGCCGCGCGGGCGCATTCACCTCATGGACGCGCGGCTCGACGGGACGATCACGCTCAACGCGACGGTCACGACGCACTTCGACCGCTGCCTCGGCTGCATGGCGTGCCTCAGCTCGTGCCCGTCGGGCGTCCGCTACGACCGGCTGATCGAGACGACGCGGGCGGCCGTTGAGCGGGAGCACGAGCGGAGCTGGAGCGACCGTCTCACCCGCGGTCTTCTCTTCCGCGTTCTCCCGTACCCCGGGCGCATGCGCACGGCGATGCGGCTGGCGCCGCTCGGACGGGTCGTGCCGCTGCCATGGAACCTCCGGCCACTCGTCGAGATGGCGCCACGGTGGCAGGCGCGCGCGGAGATCCCCGCCGTGACGCCCGCCCTGGGACCGGTGCGGGCGCGCGTCGGCGTCCTCACAGGCTGCGTCCAGAGCGCGGTCTTCCCCGACGTCAACGCGGCCACCGTCCGCGTGCTCGCGGCCGATGGATTCGAGGTCGTCGCGCCGCCGCAGGGCTGCTGCGGGGCGCTCTCGGTCCACGCCGGCCGGCTCGACGAGGGGAAGGCGTTCGCACGCCGGCTCGTCTCCAGGTTCCGGAACGTGGAGCTCGTCGTCGTGAACGCGTCCGGCTGCGGCTCGCACCTCAAGGAGCTCGGCTGGCTGCTCGGAGACGAGCAGGGCGCGGCTTTCGCGGAAAAGGTGCGCGACGTCGGCGAGCTCCTTCGGGAGACCCGCCCGCGCGCGCCGCGGCACCCGCTGTCGCTCCGCGTCGCGCTCCAGGATCCCTGCCACATCCGACACGCCCAGCGGATCCCACTCGCCGCGCTCGACATGCTCGCGCGCATCCCGGGCCTCGAGCCGGTCGAGCCCGGCGACCAGGACCTTTGCTGCGGGTCGGCCGGGATCTACAACGTCACCGAGCCCGACGCTGCGCGCGAGCTCGGCGACCGCAAGGCCGCGCACGTCCTCGCGACGGGCGCGCAGGCGTACGCGAGCGCGAACCCGGGCTGCCTCGTGCAGATCTCGCAGGCGCTCGGCCGGGCGAAGCAACCACTCCCGGCCCTCCACCCGATCGAGCTCGTGGACGCCTCGATCCGGAGCGTCGGCGCAGAGCGCCTGCTGACGGGCGCGCGGCGGTAGGGTCAGGTCGGCTCCAGCGCCACCGGTGCCAGCTCGTCGAGCCGGTCGACGCGGGCGAGCGCCGGGAAGAGCTTCCACCAGACCCCAGCTACGACGATCGTCGCGATGCCGCCGATCACGACCGCCGGCACCGCCCCGACGAGCGCCGCCGCGACCCCGGACTCGAACGCCCCGAGCTCGTTCGACGCGCTGATGAAGACCATCTCGACGGCGTTCACGCGCCCTCGCAGCTCGTCGGGGGTCACGAGCGGCAAGATCGTCGAGCGCAGGACCATGCTCACGAGGTCGAAGGCGCCCCCGAACGCGAGCGCGAGCATCGACAGCCACATCTGCTGCGACAGCCCGAACACGACCATCGACGCGCCGAACCCGGTGACGACGAAGAAGAGGATCGGGCCGGCGCGCCTGCGGATCGGGAAGCGGGCGAGGGTGAGCGCGCAGAGAAACGCGCCGGCCGGGGCCGAGGCGCGCAGGATGCCCAAGCCCGTCGGGCCTACCTCGAGGATGTCCTTCGCGAAGATCGGCAGCAACGCGACCGCGCCGCCGAGGAGCACGGCGAAGAGGTCGAGCGAGATCGCACCGAACAGCACCCGCGTCCTCCTGATGAGCCGAACCCCCGCGAGCACCTCGCCGAAATCCGCGGAGTCGTCCCCCGCCGGCACCCGGCCCGAACGAACCGAGAGGGCGAGCGTAAGCGCGATCAGCGAGAGCCCGATGCCGACGATGTAGACGAGCGCGTCCTCGATCGCGAACAGGACTCCACCGACCGCCGGCCCCGCGACGACCGTCAGCTGGACGCCGATCGAGCGCTGCGCAAGCGCGTTCACGAGGATCTCCTGCGGCACGAGCGAGGGCATGAGGGCGCGGCTCGCGGGCGCACCCATCGCGCTCCCGACCCCCTGCACGAACGCGAGCACGAAGAACGGCCAGACCTGCTCGGCGCCCGAAAGCGTCACGACGAGGAGCGCGCCGAGGACGAGCCCGTCCAGCGCGATCATCGATGCCCACAAACGCCGTCGCGGCAACCGGTCCGCGAGGTGTCCCGCGGGAAGTGCCAGTAGCGGCAGGGGGATGAACTCGGCCAGCGCGACGAGCGCGAGGTCGAGAGGGTTCTCCCGCACCGAGTACACCTGCCAGCCGATGGCGACCGTCGCCATCGTCAGCGCAAACCCCTCGGTGACCTGGGCGGCGAAATACAGGGAGAAGTCGCGGTGCCCGAAGGGCGATTGGCTACCGCGGCTCACGGCCGGACGTTACGCAGCTTCGGGCTCGCCGGTCGGCGGCTCCTCGACGCCGAACTCGACCTCGAGCCTCAGGATCCTGGAGCCCTCGACCTCGAGCACGGTTAGCAGGAGGCCGTCGGCGGCTACCTCGTCCCCGACCTCCGGCGCGCGCCCGAGCGCGCCGAAGACGAGCCCGGCCATGGTGTGGAAGCCGTCCTGCTCGAGCTCGGTCCCGAACGCCTCGTTGAAGTCGTCGATCGTGTACGTGCCCTCGATCCGGATGCGCTGCTCGTCGATCCGCTCGATCGACGTATCGGGAAGGTCGAACTCGTCCTCGATCTCGCCGACGATCTCTTCGAGCACGTCTTCGAGCGTGACGATCCCGTCCATATCCCCGTACTCGTCGACCACGATCGCCATGTGCTGCTTCTCCCGCCGGAAGTCACCGAGGAGCGCAGCGAGGTCCTTCGTCTCCGGCACGACGTAGGGAAGTCGCGCGATCGACTCGAGCTTCACGGCCGATATCCCGAGGTCGTGCATCGCAGCGAAGAGGTCGCGCACGTGGAGGATGCCCACGACCTCGTCCAGCGACTCGCGGTAGAGGGGATAGCGCGTGTACGGCGAGTCGACGACGGTCGCGAGGGCGTCCTCCGGCGGCATGTCAGCCGAGATGGCGACGACGTCCGGCCGTGGCACCATGACCGCAGAGACCTCCTTCGAGGCGAAGTCGAAGACCTTGTAGAGCATCTCCTCTTCGGCCTGCTCGAACTCGCCGACGTCCTCGGCGGCCGCGACGCTGTGCCGGATGTCCTCGCGCGTGTAGGCGAGCATCCCCGCGGGTGCCGGCTTGACGCGCAGCAGGCGCAGGACGACGTTCGCCGACTTCTGGAGGGTCCACACGATCGGGTACGTGATGCGCGCGAGCACGTCGAGCGGCACGGCGAGCGAGATCGCGAGCACCTCGGCTCTCTGGAGAGCGACGGCCTTGGGAACGAGCTCACCGAGCACGACCGAGAGGTACGTCAGGATCGCGAACGCGATCAGGAACGAGACCGTCGTCGAGAGCGGCGGCTCGATGAGATCGGAGAGCAGCGGCTCGCCGATCGCGCCGAGAAGGATCGCGGACACGGTGATCCCGACCTGCACGGTCGAGATGAAGCGGACGGGGTCGTCCATGAGGCGGAGCGCCGTTTGCGCTCCGCGGCCGCCGCGCTCCGCCCGCTCCTCGAGCCGGCCGCGCCGCGAGGTGACGAGCGCGTACTCGGCCGCGACGAAGATCGCGTTCCCGAGCACGAGCACGAACACGATCAGGATCCGGAGAGGCGTGCTCATCCGGCTTCGAGAACCTGCTCGCTGACAAGAGACGCCCCTGAAGGGGCGCCGGTACTAGGCGGGTGGTCGTCCACCATCGATCAGGCCGCAGTATAGGCGACGGTCCCGTCGGCCTCGTGCCGCCGCGCCGCCCCCTCGAGCACGAGGCGCTCGGCGTGCGAGAGGGTCTCCGCGATCGCAAAACGCCTGCTCGCGGGCTTGAGGTCGTCCCCGAAGAGCGCGAACGAGAGCTCGTATCCCGACTGCGGCTCGGGGCGGAGGGCGGCAACGGTCTCCTCGAGGCGAAGCCGGTGGTGCTCCTGCAGTTCGCGGGCGCGGCCCGCGGGATCGGGGATCGGCTGGCCGTGGCCGGAGAACGCGATCCGCGGGTCGAGCTCGACCGTGCGCTCGAGCGCCGACAGGTAGTCGCCGAGGGGATCGGGCCGGCTCGCGGGCCAGAGCCCGACCGTCGGCGTGATGCGGTCGAGGAGATGGTCGGCGGCGATCAGCACCCCGTCCTTCAGCAGACAGAGCTGGCCGTCCGCGTGCCCTGCGGCCGCCACGAGCTCCCAGCCGTCGACGTGCTCGCCCTCCCGCATGAGCAACGGGTCGCGCTGGTAGCGGATGTACGGCCGGTAGAGCGAGCTCTGCCCGACGAGCTCCTCGGTGACGTCATCGGGCGCGCCGTGGAGCCGGAACCAGTCGACGAGCCGCTCCGACCACGCCGGGTTCCCCCACACGAGCTCGCACTGCGCATAGTCGAGCGCCCCCTGGTGGACGGGCGCGCCGGTCAGCTCGTGCAGGTCGGCCGCGGCCCCGATGTGGTCCGGGTGGAAGTGCGTGACGAAGACCGCGGACACCGGCCCCTCGACCTGAGCGAGCTCGGCGGCCCACGTCGCCTTCGCCTCCGGAAGCCCGACGCCGGTGTCGACGACGATCCAGCCGTCCTCCCCCGGGAGCAGGTACGCGTGCACGTGCCCGGGCCGCGTCGGCAGCGGCAGCGTGACGCGGCGGATCCCGTCCTCGAGCTCTTCCATCCGCCGAACGCTACGTCCTTTCGTCGGTCGAACGTATGTTCTATCCTCACAGGATGCGCGCCGAGTATCGGCTCGAGCCCTGCAAGTCCGCCCTCAACCCCGTCCGCAGGATGCCCTTCCGCTGGTCGCTGAACCCGTACATGGGCTGTGTCCACCGGTGCACGTTCTGCTACGTCCGGCACTTCGAGCAGCGAGCGGACCGACCGTCGGGCGATCGCTACGGGCAATCGATCCGCGTGAAGACGAACGTCGCCGACGTGCTGCGCCGCGAGCTCGCCCGGCCGTCCTGGGAGCGGGACGAGGTCGCTCTCGGGACCGCGACCGACCCGTATCAGCCTGCGGAGGGACGGTTCCGGCTGACCCGCGCCTGCCTCATCGAGCTCGCCCGCAGCGGCACGCCGTTCTCGATCGTCACCCGCGGGCCGCTCGTCGTGCGTGACATCGACGTGCTCCACGAAGCGTCGGAGTTGGTCGACGTAAGCGTGTACTTCTCGGTGCCGACGCTCGACGAGCGCGTGTGGCGGACGACCGAGCCCGGCACAGCTCCTCCGCGGAGCAGGCTCGAGGCAGTCCGGCGGCTCTCGCAGGCAGGGATCGACGTAGGGGTCGGGATGGCGCCGATCCTGCCGGGGCTCTCCGACCGCCCGGAGCAGCTCGAGGAGGTCGTCCGCGCCGCGCGCGCCGCCGGCGCGAGGGGGATCTGGGCAAGCGTCGTCCACCTGCGACCCGGAGTCCGTGAGCACTTCCTCGAGGCGCTCGCGCGGGACTGGCCGGAGGAGGTCGAGCACTACGAGGCGCTCTTCGCGTCGCGCGCATACCTACCGGCCGCGCTCACGCGTCCCACGATCGAGCACGTACGCGAGAGCTCGCGCTCGATCGCCTCCCCGCGCCGCCGACCGACCCGCAGCCGTGAGCGGCCGGGGCGGGCGGAGCAGTTGACGCTCGCCGTCTGAGAGCGCGGCGCTAGCCCGCGATGGCGGCTTCCGTCTCGGGATCGAAGAAGTGCAGGTGCCGCACGTCGACGTCGACCTCGACGCTGTCCCCCAGTCGGATCGCCGCTCGTGGCTCGAAAGTCGCGCAGAACGGCGTGCCCTCACGGGTGATCAGGGCGACCTCCTCGAGACCTCCTCCCGTCGCCTCGGCCACCGCCTCGCTCGTCGCAGGCGGGGCGTCCACGGTGAAGAAGCCGAGTAGGTGGGCGCCGACGGCCTCGACGCGATCGACGGTGACGGGGAGCTTCACGTCGCCCGCTCGCGAGCCGTCCTCGCGAGGGCCTTCGAGGTCCTCCGGGCGGATGCCCACGACGACGCCACGGCCCTCCCAGGCGTCGAGCTTCCGCTCCGCAACCAGCTCGGCCGGAATCGGGATCGTCGCGCTCCCGAGCCGAGCTGCATGCCCACCGTCGACCCGCTCGATCGTGCCCCGCGCGAGGTTCATCGGCGGCGAGCCCATGAAGCCGGCGACGAAGAGGTTCACGGGGCGGTCGTAGACCTCGGTCGGCGTGCCGATCTGCTGGAGATCGCCGGAGCGGAGCACCGCGACGCGGTCGCCCATCGTCATCGCCTCGACCTGGTCGTGCGTCACGTACACCGTCGTGACGCCGAGCCGCTTCTGCAGCGCCTCGATCTCGCCGCGCATGTGGACGCGGAGCTGCGCGTCGAGGTTCGAGAGCGGCTCGTCCATCAGGAACGCCTGCGGCTCGCGCACGATCGCTCGCCCCATCGCCACGCGCTGGCGCTGCCCGCCGGAGAGCTGCTTCGGGCGGCGATCGAGGAGCTCCTCGAGCCCGAGGAGCGTGGCGGTCTCGGCGACCCGCTTCTTGACCTCGCTCTTCGGCCGCTTCGAGAGCTTGAGGGTGAACGCGATGTTCTGGGCGACGGTCATGTGCGGGTAGAGCGCGTAGTTCTGGAACACCATCGCGATGTCGCGGTCCTTTTCCGGGACGTCGTTCATCCGTCGCCCGCCGATGTAGAGGTCGCCCGAGCTGATGTCCTCGAGCCCGGCGATCATCCGGAGCGCGGTCGTCTTCCCGCACCCGGACGGGCCGACGAGGACCAGGAGCTCCCCTTCGGCGATCTCGAGCGAGAGGTCCTTCACGGCCTCGAACCCGTTCGGGAAGCGCTTGAAGAGGTGCTGGAGAACGATCTCGGCCATGTGGGCTACCCCTTGAGCGATCCTGCCATCAGCCCGCGGATGAAGTAGCGGCCGAGCAGGATGTAGACGACGAGGGTCGGGATCGACGCGAGCAACGCCGCGGACATCTGCAGGTTGTAGGGCGTGACGATCGAGCCGGTGGTGTTGTTCAGCGCCACCGTGACCGGCCAGCTCTCCGGGTTCGTGATCAGGAACACCGCGAACAGGAAGTCGTTCCAGATCGAGGTGAACTGCCAGATCGCGGTCACGACGAAGGCCGGGGCCGAGAGCGGCAGGACCACGGACCAGTAGGTCCGGAGCATCCCTGCGCGGTCCATGCGTGCCGCCTCGATGAGCTCCTCCGGGATGGTCGCGTAGTAGCTCCGGAAGATGAGCGTCGTGATCGGGATGCCGTAGACGATGTGCGCGAACGTGAGCCGCGGGATCCCGGTCGGGAAGTCCACGTTCGCGAAGAGCTGCGCGAGCGGGATCATCACCGCCTGGTACGGGATGAAGAGGCCGAAGAGGATGAAGAGGAAGACGGCGTCGGATCCCGGGAAGCGCCAGCGCGAGAGCACGAACCCGTTCAGCGAGCCGATGACGGTCGAGATCAGCGTCGCCGGGATGACGAGGTAGAGGCTGTTCAGGAGGTTCGGGCGGAGCTGGTTCCACGCGTCGCGCCAGGCGTCCCACGTCCACACCTCCGGCAGCGCCCACGCGTTGCTCGGGTCCGCCTCGGCCACGCCCTTGAAGCTCCCGACGAGGAGGATGTAGAGCGGCATCAGGACGAGCGCGACGAAAAAGATCAGCGCGAGGTACTTGAACGAGAGCGCCGCCGCGCGCCGCGCGCGCGGGCGTCCTGCTCTCCGCGCGGGGAGCGGGACGGGAGGCGCCGCCGAGGTCGTGGTGCTCATGTGCGCCGCTCCGAGCGCACGGTGTAGACCATGTACGGGATCACGAGGAACGAGATCCCGACGAGCAGGATCGTCGCGATCGCCGCGCCTTTCGCGTAGTCGCGCGCATCGAAGATCAGGATCCACATGTAGACGGCCGGCGTCATCGTGATGAACTGCTTGCCGCCGATCGCGACGATCAGGTCGAAGACCTTGATCGAGATGTGCCCGAGGATGATCAGGGCGGACAGCGTCACCGGGGTCAGGTGCGGGAAGACGACGTGCCTGTACACGCGCCACTCGGACGCGCCGTCCATGCGCGCCGCCTCGCGCAGCTCCTCCGGGACGCCACGGAACCCGGCGAGGTAGAGCGCCATGATGTAGCCGGTGAGCGCCCAGATCGCGGGCAGCGCCAGAGCGGCGGCCCCCCAGTCCGGGTTCAGGTACCACTCGCTCGCGAGGAAGTCGAGGCCGAGCTTGTCGAAGAGCAGGTTCAGACCCGTGCCGCGGTCGGCCGGCGCAGGGTTCATCAGCCAGCGCCAGACGACGCCGGCGGCGATGAACGAGACCGCCATCGGGAAGAGGTAGATCGCGCGGAAGAACCCCTCGCCCTTCACGCCCTTGTCGAGCAGAAGCGCGAGGAACGCGCCGAGCACGAGCGTGCCGACCATGAAGGCACCGGTGAAGAGCAGGACGTGCTTGACGGCCTCGGACCAGGCCGGGTCGGTGTCCGGCGGGAAGAGCTCCGAGTACGCAGCCGTCGAGAACCCCGTCGTCTCCTGCGCCTGGCGCCAGTCGGAGAGCGACACCTTGACGTTCCAGCCGATGAGCCCGTACACGAAGACGGCGATCAGGAAGATCGAGGGGAGGAGCATGAGCAGCCCTGGCCCCCACCTCCGGATGCCCTTCATCGGCCCGTCGCGCCCGGGAGCTCGTCCGGAGTCAGCGCCACCACCTCCGCTGGAGCGACGATCGCGGCCGCACGCTCGAAAGGCATGCGGCCGCGATCGACTCGCTTCGTCGGATTACCGGTACTTCTTGGCCGCCGCGGCGAGACCCGTCTGGAACTTCGCCGTGTTCTTGCTCTGGAGGAACTGCCCCAGAGAGGTGTTGATGGCGGCCTTCCAGGCGTTCCCTGCAACGACACCGTGGGCCAGGGAGCCGGCGAGCTTGTTCGTCTTCCAGTCCCTGAGCGCCGACTTGAGGTACGTGTTGTAGAGCCTCGGGTTCGCGTCCTGCCGGGCGGGAATCGATCCCTTGACCGGGTTGAACGCGTCCTGCGCCTTCTTCGACCCGAGGAGCGTCAGCCACTTGATCGCGGCTGCGCGGTTCGGCGCGCCCTTGGGCAGCGTGAAGCTGTCCGAGAGCCACTCGTAGACGCCGGCCGTCCCCGGCACGGGCGCCCAGCCGTAGTGCACGTTCGGGCGCTTCTTGAGCTCGGTGAAGTACCCGTTCGCCCAGTCGCCCATGATGTTGAACGCGGCCTTGCCGTCGATCATGAGCTTCGAGGCCTCCTGCCACGTCAGCGAAGCGGCGTCGGAGTTCGTGTACTCGAGGACCTGCGCGTACCGCTCTACCGCCCTCTTCACGCCCGGGCTCGACCAGCTGGCCTTCCCCTTCCACAGGGAGTTGTACGTCCTGGACCCGACCGTCGAGAGCAGGATGGTCTCGAACAGGTGCATGTTCGTCCACTGCTCGCCCACGACGAGCGGGATGACGCCCGCGTCGTCGGCCTTCTTCAGCGCGGCCATGAACTGCGCCCACGTCTTCGGAGCGCCGTTGATCCCCGCCTGCCTGAGGACCTTCGGGTTGAACCAGAGGACGTTCGCGCGGTGGATGTTCACGGGAACCGAGTACAGCTTCCCGCGGTAGGTGATCTGGTTGATGAGCTGCGCGGGCATGACCTTGCCGAAGCCGGCCTGCTTGTACAGGAAGTTGATCGGCTCCAGGTCACCTGCCTTGATGTAGTCCTGCAGCTCCGAGCCCGCGTGACCCTGGAACGAGTCCGGCGGGTCGTTGGCCGCGAGCCGCTGGGCGAGCACTGCCTGCGCGTTCGTGCCGGCGCCGCCCGCGACGGCGGAGTTGATGAACTTGATGTTCGGGTTCTGCTTCTTCCAGATCCCGATGACCTTCGTGAGGCCGGCCGCCTCGCCGCCACCTGTCCACCACGAGAACACCTCGAGCTCACTGGACTGCGCGGTGCTGCTCTTTCCGCTGTAGCCCGCGGCCGGTACGACGAGCGCGACAACGAGCAGCCCCAAGAGCAACCCCTTCAGCGACATCGCACGCGTAAGGCGTCGCCTCTCCCTATTCGGCATTGCATCCTCCTCGATCGTTAGGCGGAAACTGTCGAGTCAAGTGCATCGACGGGCAGAAGTCAATCACTTTCTCCCACTCGGGCGAGCGGAATCTCAGGAGGGTGCGCCGACCGCTCCCGCACCTTCCACCGCCCGGCAGGCGAAGGCCCTGGGCTCGAGCCCGGTCCGCACCCGGTAGCGTGACGCGGCTGTCGCTGCCACCGCCTGCGCGTTCGCGGCATCGCAGGCGGCGACGACGCACCCGCCGAAGCCCGCGCCGGTCAGCCGGGCGCCGAGCGCGCCGGCCGCGACGAGCTCGTCGACGAGCACGTCGAGCTCGGGCGTCGAGACGTCGAAGTCGTCGCGCAGGCTCGCGTGGCTCTCGACGAGGAGCAACCCCACCCGCGGGAGATCGCTCTCGGCAAGTGCGTCCGCGACCTGGAGCACGCGACGGTTCTCGGAGACGACATGACGTCCCAGAGGCTCGGTGAGGACCTGGCTCTCGTCGGCATCCCGGAGAGCACGGAGCCCGAGCTCCTCGGCCAGGCGCTCACATGCTTGCCGGCGCTCGGCGTACGGCGTCTCGTCGAGCGACCGTCGCACGCCCGAGTGCACGACGACGACGGCGAGGCGCTCGGGAAGCGGGACCGGCCGGATCTCGAGCGACCTACAGTCGATCAGCAGGGCCTCGTCCGCCCGGCCGGCGATGGATGCGAGCTGGTCCATGATCCCGCACGGCACTCCCGTCGCCAGCTCCTCGGCCGCCCGGCATGCCTCCGCGAGTGCCGTCGGATCGGCTTCCCACTCCGCGACGTCGGCCAGTGCGACCGCGCACGCGACCTCGAGCGCCGCGCTCGAGGAGAGCCCCGACCCGAGCGGGACGTCCGACGCGAGCAGCGCGTCGATGCCGACCGCGGGGCGACCGAGCCTCGCGAGCTCGCGCACGACGCCTGCGACGTAGCGGCCCCACGCGGGCTCGACCGTCCTCGGATCCGTGGACCCGTCCACCTCGAGCTCGACGACACCGCCGAGGTCGAGGGAGCGCACGCGAACGACGTCCGCCGCGTGACCGGCGACCACGCAGTATCGGTCGACGGCAAATGGTAGGACGAAGCCCTGGTTGTAGTCGGTGTGGTCGCCGACGAGGTTTACTCGACCGGGCGCGCGGACCCAACGTGCACCGCGTCGCGGGTCGAGCTCGGCAGCTATGCGCGCCGCGGCGTCCTGCATCCGGACCCGATCCTCCCCTGTCGTCGTCGTGAGTACGGCTCGAACATATGCGAGCGCGAGGAAGGAACCGCCCGGAAAGCCTCGTACATCGTGGCGTGGCCGACGAGATCACGTGCCTGCTCGTGGACGATCACGAGGTCGTCCGCGAGGGGCTCCGCCTTGCGCTCTCGCGGTCGCCGCGGATCCGCGTCATTGGCGAGGCGTCCGACGGCGCGGCCGCGGTCGCGCTCACGGAGAGACGTCATCCGGACGTCGTCGTCATGGACCTGCGGATGCCGGACATGGACGGCCTCGAGGCGACCGAGCTCCTCCTCGAGCGCGTTCCCGGGACGGCCGTTCTCATCTTCACCGCCTACGGCGAGCGGTCGCTGCTCCAGCGAGGACTGGAATCGGGCGCGCGCGGGTACATCCTCAAGGAGACGCCGCACGAGACCCTCCTCCGCGCGATCGAGAAGGTTGCGGCGGGCGAGACCTTCGTCGATCCGGGGCTCATGGCCGAATTCGTCTCCGGCAAGAACAACGTCGACATCCTCACGCCGCGCGAGCGCGAGATCCTCCAGCTGCTCGCCGACGGCATGTCGAACGTCGACGTCGCGGACAAGCTCTTCATCAGCCAGGAGACCGTGAAGAGCCACGTCCGGCACATCCTCGCGAAGCTCGAGGCGGACACGCGCACACAGGCCGTCGCCATCGCGCTCCGCGAGGCGATGATCGATTGAGCGCCGAGTCCCGGAGCGCGTCGGAAGCCGAGCGCGCGCTCTTCGCCGAGCGGATCCTCGCCGAGCAGGAGGAGCGCCGCCGCCTCGCCGAGCTGCTCCACGACGGCCCCGTGCAGCATCTCGCCGCGATCGCGCAGATCGTCGACGCAGGGCTCGCGGCTCTTCGGGAGGGCGATGGCGAGCGAGCCGAGGAGATCCTCGCGCGCGGCCTCGAGCTCTCGCGCGACGCCAGCCGCGAGCTGCGCGCGCTCTGCGACGACCTCGAGCCGAAGGTGCTCCGCGAGCTCGGGTTCGCTGCTGCGGTTGCGGCGCTCGCAAGGCGGTACGCGACCCGGCACGACGTGGAGATCGAGCTCGACGTCGACCACGGGGACGAGCTCGGCGAGCACGCGCAGACGGCCCTCTACCAGATCCTCCGCGAGGCGATCGACCAGTCGGTTCGCCGGGGCGCTCCCACCCGGATCGAGATCGGGCTCACCGCGACCGCAGGCGGCGGCGCGGCGCTCGTCGTCTCCGACGACGGCCCTCCCGAGCGGCGGAGCGCGGTGCTCGAGGCCCTGGCCGAGCGCGCGGCGACTCTGAACGCCCGCTTCAGCTCCGAGATCCGCTACCCGCGAGGCTCGACGGTGCGCGTGGAGCTGCCTCCGACTGCCGCCCGTCGCTAGCATCAGCCGCGCGATGGACGAGAACGGCCGCGGCGCGCACCTCCTCTTCCGCTGGTCGCCGTCGGGCTACACGCTCGTGGAGCGGCCGGGCGATCCGCCGGAGGTCGGCGCGGAGGTCGAGGACGACGGGAGCCGCTTTCGCGTGACGAAGATCGCGCCGTCGCCGCTGCCCGGGGACTCGCGGCCCTGCGCGTACCTGCTCCCGGCCTGACTACTCGAGCGGCGGGTTCTGGACGTCGTTGTCGTCGGCGTACTTCTGCGTGAGCGCGTTGATGTTCGCCGGATCGGGGAACGCGTAGTTGATCTCGACGAAGGCGTTCCACTTGTCCGGAAGCGCGTCCTCGGGGAAGATCGCCTCCACCGGGCATTCCGGTTCGCAGGCCCCGCAATCGATGCACTCCTCGGGGTCGATGATCAGGATCCGCTCGAACTCGTGGATGCAGTCGACCGGGCAGACATCGACGCACGAGAGGTCTTTGATGTCGATGCAGGGCTCGGCGATGATGTATGTCACGCCGCCGAGTCTAGCCAGCCCGGTTAGCCCTCCAGACCCGGCTCGGTCGCCCCGGTGAGCTCGTCGACGAGCCCGGGAGCGCGCTCCACGAGCGCCGACTTCACGACCACCTGGTCGAAGCCGGCGGTGTGAGCCCGCTGGAGGCCGGCACGGTCGGTGTGGTTCGTGAAGCCCATGATCGGCACGTCCGGCCAGGCGTCGGCGACCTCCTCCGCGTCGACCCGGGAGATGTCCGCGATCACGAGCTCGGGCGGGTCGACGCTGTCGGTCGTCACAAAACGATGCGTCGGGCACAGCCCTTCGAGCTTGCTCCGAAAGAAGAGGTCGACCCCAACGAGCAGGATCGTGGCCACGCCCGCGAATCTAGCACCCTTCGCGGACGCCGATAATCGTGCGATGGGACTGGCCGAAGGGCTCGAGCTCATCCGCCGCGGCGCGTACTTCGAAGCGCACGAGGAGCTCGAGGACGAGTGGCGCGAGGCGCCCGCCGACGAGCGCGACTTCCTCCAGGGGCTCGTCCACGTCTCGGTTGCCTGGCTGCACGCCGGTCGCGGCAACCGCCCGGGGTGCGAACGTCAGCTCGAGAAGGCCGCGCGGCGCCTCGGGCCGTATTCACCGGCGCACCGCGGAGTCGACGTCGCGAACGTCCTCCGTCAGGTCCGCGCGGCACAGCGGAAGGTCGGCGCGGACGAGCTGGCGCTCGGTCCGGTGGACGTCTAGGCAGCGCTGTCAGAACGCAGGCTCGAGCCCGAGCCACTCGAGGAAGCGGTTCAGGTACACGCGCAGCACGTAGAAGCGCTCGAAGAAGAGCAGGAGCCCGAGCGCGACGAGCACCGCGCCGCCAGCGATCTGGATCGTGCGGTAGTGGTCGCGGAGCCAGCGGAACGCGCCCATCGCGCGCGAGAACACCGCTCCTGCGAGGACGAACGGCACCGCGAGCCCGAGCGAGTAGACCCCGAGCAGGAGCGCGCCCTCGAGCGCCGACTCGGACGACCCCGCGAGGACGAGGATCGATGCCAGCACGGGGCCGATGCACGGAGCGGCGCAGACCGCGAAAGCGCCGCCGAGGAAGAAGCGTGACCCGCGGCTCCGCGCCCCCTGCACGAGCCCTGCGCCGAGGAGCCGCTCCGGCCACGGAAGCAGGCCCATGAAGGCGAGGCCGAAGACGACGAGGACGAAGCCGGAGACCTTCTCGAGCAGGAACTGGTTGGCGAAGAGACGGCCGCCGACGAGCGCGGCCCCCACGCCGAGCAGGACGAAGAACGCGGTGAACCCGAGCACGAACGGCACGCTCGAGACGACGACGCGGCGCGCGGTGCCCGGCTGCCCGAGGCGGTCGGCATCGACGGCCGACACCGCCGAGAGGTAGCCGGGGACGAGCGGGAGCACGCACGGCGCGAGGAACGAGATGAGCCCGGCGAGGAACGCGACGGGGATCGACGTCAGGCTCACGGTCAGCGCTCGAAGCGCGCAAGCTCCTCGTCGACCCGCCGCTCGAGCTCGGGGTCGAGCGGCTCCTCCGAGACCGGAGCGCGTCCTCGGCTCCACATGCGCACGAGGACAGCGATAGCCACCGCCCCCGCGACGAGCCCGGCTAGCGGGAGGAGCCACGCGAGCAGGCCGAACCGGCCCCCCGGAGGCTTCGCGAGCACGCCCGGGCCGAAGTCCGCGACGAGCGCGTCCTTGATCTCGTCCTCCGTGTCGCCGGCCGCGATGCGCTCGCGGATGTAGAGCTTCATGCGCTCGGCGACCGGCGCGTTCGACTGGTCGAGCGTCGTCTCGCAGACCGGGCAGACGAGCTCGGCCTCGAGGTCGGCGGCGCGCGGCGCGTCAGCCCCGGAGGCGACGCCCGCGGAGACCAGCGCTGCCGTCGTCGCGACGAGGAGCGTTCGGAGAATCACGTGTCGGTCGCGAGGGCGGCGTCGATCGCCTCCCGCAGGCGGACGCGATCCTCTTCGGAGTTGACCTCACCGACGATCGCGTCCACGACGCGCCCCTCGCGGTCGATCACGAATGTCTCGGGGAAGCCCGTTCCGCCGTAATCCTCCCAGACACCGCCCTCGCCGTCGAACGCGATCGGGAACGTCAGGTCGAATCTCCGTGCGAACCTGCGTCCGTCCTCGCGGAAGTCCTTCGAGTCGAGCCCTACGACGACCACTCCCCGCGCGCGCTCGTCGCGCCAGACCTGCTCGAGGTATGGAGCCTCGTCCTTGCACGGGAGGCACCAGGACGCCCAGAAGTTGAGGACCACGGCCTTGCCGCGAAGCGACTCGAGCGTGAGCTCGCCCTCCTCGTCGAGGTGCTCGAGCGCGAACTCGGGCGCTTTCGGAAGCTCGCCGCGCGCGGCCTGGTTCGCGAGGTCGCCGCCCTCGTCGGTGACGAGCGCCGACACGAGCAAGACGAACAGGAGGCCCACGAGACCGATCGCGAGGCCCTGGGCGACGAGCTTCGCGCGGTGCGCCACTACCGGGAGACGATGAAGACCGGCGTCCCGAGCTCGACGTGGTTGAACAGCCACTCGGCCTCGGGGATCCGCATACGGATGCACCCGTGCGAGGCGGAGTAGCCGATCGAGGCCGCGTCTGGAGTTCCGTGGATCCCGACGTACGGCGCCGAGAGCCCCATCCAGCGAGTCCCGAGCGGGTTGCCCGGGCCGGGCGGGACCGGATCCGCGTCGGCAGCCCAGTCGGACGGCGGCGGATACCACCACGGGTTCCGCTGCAGTGTGACGATCTCGAAGTTGCCGGTCGGCGTCGGGAACTGGGACTGGCCCGTGGCCACACCGAACGTCCGAACGAGCCTCGCGCGGTTGAAATAGCGCAGCTGCTTCGACTCGCGCATGATCACGATCGCGGTGCCGAGGTCGCCCTTCGTGACCTTCGGCTTCACGACATCGAGCTCGAGCGAGATCGGCCCGCGGCTGTTCCGCGCCAGCGCGGATCGAATCATGCGCGCGTTCACGAGGAGCGGGAGGCGGCGCCCGTCGACCGAGGAGGTGGCATGTACGGTCGCGCCGCGCAGGATGAGACGGGCGTTCACGGCCGCGACGTAGAGCTCGCGCGCGAGCCGCGCGACGTATGCGCGGACGTGCTTCCGAGAGACCTGGACGTCGAGGGGGATCGCAGCGCCGGGGCGTGCCCAACGCGCGCGGCTGACGGCCTTCTGGACATACGGCTCGGCGCGGAGGGCCCACGGCCGAACGCGGAATGCCGCGTCGGCGTCGCGACGAGGATCAGCGGTCGCGCGAAGGTCTTGCGCACCAGGCGCCGATGCCTCGTACGGCAGGAGCCCGCCGACGTCGACGCTTCCGATCGTGACCCCGCTCGGAATGCCCGGGTTCCTCGGCGAAGGGATCGGGTCGGTCGTCGTGGGGCGGCTCGGTGGTCGTCGGCGGCTCGGTGGTCTGCTGCGCGGAGCTGGTCCCGGCGCCGGCCACGGAAGCGAGCAGGAACGCGGCGGCGACCCCCACCGAAGCACAGGCTGCCAGAAACCCGATCCCGATTGCCTTTCCCGCTCTGGTCACGACGTCAGTGTAGATACGAAGATCGACGGATCGTTCGTCACAACCGCGTCGACACCTGCCTGGTCGACGCGTTCGAGGTCCTCGCGCGTGTCGACCGTCCATGCGACCACGGGCGCTCCGAGCGCATGCGCCCGCTCGACGACCGCGGGTGTTACGAGCTCGTAGTGGAGCACGAGCGCGGAGCCGCGCGCGCGCGCGAGCAGGATGCGGACGAGCGCGGGCGCCACGCGGGCGCAGGCCGCGAAGACCGATCCGCAGACCGGCGCAAGCCTCTGCCGCCGCCCGACGCCGAGCCGGTCGCGCGGGAAGGAGATGCCCGTGCGAACCCGCGGCTCGCCCCGGCGGAACCGACGCAGCGCGCCCGCGTGGAACGAGCTCACGAAGCTCCTCTCGGCAAGCCCGAATCCGGTGACCGCCTCCACGGCGTCGACCGCGCCCGCCGACTTGATATCCAGGTGCACGCCGGTCTCGAGGGGATTCCACGGCGAAGAACGAGAGGGCCTCGTCGAGCGTCAGCAGCTCCGGGCAGATCGCGCGCAGCTCGGCGAGGCCCAGCGCACCGATCTTCCCGCGGGCGGCGCCATGGCTGACCTCGTGGAGGTCCTCGGAATGCGCCACGACGAGGTCGCCGCTCCTCTTCGGAGCACGTCGAGCTCGACGAGGTCGACACCGGCGGAGACCGCTGCTCGGAACGAGCCGATGGTGTTCTCCGGCGCAAGGGCGGCGGCGCCGCGATGCCCGATCCGCAGCGGCCTCCCGTCTCGCCGCCCGAGGGCGATCACGGCGGCGGCCGCGTGGGCAGGTAGTCCTCGTCGAGCCGTCCGCCCTCTGCGGCGTACGAGACGATCATCCGGTCGGTGATCCACTCGACCGGCGCGCGATCGTCTGTCCACGGTGTCCCTTCCGGCTCGATCGGGACGACGTCGTCTGCGAGGAGGTCGCGCAGGACGGCGAGATCGGCCGGCCCCGTGCGCAGACGGCGGCGGAGCTCGTCCTCGGCCAGCGGCTCGGTCAGCCCGAGCACGATCGTGTTGAAGCGGAGCGCCGGCCACTCGAGCACTTGCGGGAGCTCTGCCGCCACGGTGGTCCCGATCGCACGCACGAGGCGCTCGTCGTCGGGGACGGCGGCGACGTTCAGCGCGACGATGCCACCCGGTGTCAGGCGCTCGCGCACCAGCGCGAAGAACTCGCGCGTGGCGAGATAGAACGGCACGTACGGCTGGTGATACGCGTCCACGATGACGAGGTCGTAGCGCTCGTCGGTCGAGCGCAGGAACGGCCGCGCATCGGCGTCGTGGACAGTGAGGCGCGCGTTGTCTTCCAGCCCGAAGTAGCGCCGGCCCACCGCGCTGACCGCCGGATCGAGCTCGACGCCGTCCACCTTGGCCTCCGGGTAGTAGACGCCCAGGGCGCGCGCGGTCGTCCCGGCCGCGTTGCCGAGGATCGCGACCCGCTCGAGCGGACGCCCGAGCAGCGGCGGCACGGCGAGGAACGCGTCCCACACACCGCCCGTGAGCACGGTGTCGCGTCGCCACACCGAGTGCACCGCGATGCCCTCGTTCAGATGCAGCAGGCGCCGCCCGTCCTCGCGCTCGACGACCTGGATGTACTGGTGGTACGACGTCTCCTCGTGGAGGAGGCCCTGGGTCGGCTTCACGATCCCGGGCGGTACGAGCAGGAGCGCGGCGAGCAGGGCCGCGACGACGAGATAGCGCACACCGAGGAGGAAGCACGCGGAGAGAGCGAGCAGGGCCGCGACGACGAGGAACGTCCGCTGCGTACCGATCGCGGGGATGAGCACGAGCGCCGGGAGGAAGGTGCCGACGAGCGACCCAGCCGTCGAGAGCGCGTACAGGCGACCGGCAACCGCCCCCGCCGTCTCGACGCTCGATACCGCGAGCCGGATCGCGAACGGCGACACCATCCCGAGCAGCACGACCGGGGGCGCGCACAGGAGGAGGACGGCGAGGAAGCTCCCGGCGACTGCTCCGACCGAGGCCTCGTCGAGGCCTTCGACGGTGAGCTCGAGGAACGGGTCTGCGACGAACGGGATCGCCGCGACGCAGACGGACGCCGCGAGCACGATGAAGCCGAGGAGAGACGGCTCGGGCCTGCGGTCGGCGATACGGCCGCCGAGCCAGTAGCCGAGCGCAAGCGCCGCGAGCACGATGCCGATCAGGTTCGCCCAGACAATCGTGGACGAGCCGAAGTAGGGCGCCAGCAGCCGCGAGGCGGTGATCTCGGTGGCGAGCGCGCCGATTCCCGCGCCGAAGACGAGCGCGCCGAGGCGGCCGCGCGTCCCGATCACGAGGTACTCGTCCTTGACGGGCGAGGCAAGGGTCGCCCCTGGGATGGTTGATCGGAAATTGGCGCGCAGTCGGGGGCGGTCACGACCAAGCCGGGCGACGCACGTACGCGTCGTGCAGGCTGGAGGCCTGTGCGACGCGCGCGGGTGGCGATCCGGCGCCGTGTCGTGGCCGTCATCCGGCCCGCGTGAATTTCCGATCAACCATCAAAGGCCAAAAACGCGCTCGATCTCGCCGAGCGTCCGCAACGCCAGGACCACCGCCGCGGCGAGGACGAGCAGGAGCACGAGCCAGAAGCGGAAGCTCGCCCAGCGCTTCTCCCTGTGCCAGCGGTCGCGTGCCGCCCTACGGGCACGTTGGAGTCGGTACGCCCGCTCGACGGCGTGCGGGTCGAGTGGCGGCGCCTCCTCCTCCTCCGCGGCAACAGTGGGCTCCACCTTGGCCACGCGGAGATTGTAGGTCGCGGCACGCAGCCGATCGGCCGCTACAGGCGGTTCCAGCCGAGGCTGAACCCATACTCTTCTCCCGATGGAAGGCTCCCACGAGCGCCGTCGCGGTCGGCTGCCATTCTCCGGTGCCGGCAACGCGCCCGGGCTCGGGGGACGCCTGACCTTCCTCTTCGGCCTGCTGCTCGCCGTCTCGGCGCTGACCGGTTGGTACACCGGCGAGGGCGTGGGAACGACCGTCTCGGTGACCGGCTGGCACACGGGGACGCTCGGCAAGGTCGTGCTATTCCTCGGGCTGGCCGCCGTCCTACTGGTCGTGTTGCGCGAGGTAGGCGTCGCTCTCCCCGCCGCGATCCCGGAGAGCCTCGTCGCGATCGCGATCGGCTCGATCGCCACGGTCCTTGTGCTCGTTCGGCTCATCTCCATTCCGGAGGAGTTCTTCTTCACACACCGCGGGATCGGGATCTGGCTGAGCCTCGTGTGCGCGCTGGGCATCATCGTCGCCGGGCTGCTCGAGGCGTCGGAAGAGCTCTAGGGCACGGCAGACAGCGCCCTAGGGCGTCGTCACGGTGACGGTCACCGTCCGCGCTGGAGGCTGTTGCGGGAGCGGCGTCAGCGTCCGGACGTCCGTGACCGGCTCACCCTGCTCCGGCCGCTCGTCGAGCGTTCGCGCGAACGCGATCCCGAGCAGGAACGCGAGCGCGAGCACGCCGATCGCGAGGAGCACGCGCAGGAGCGGGCGGCGGCTGCTCTTCTTGCGCTCGCGCCGGCGTGGGCTGGGCGAGATCGCGCTCACGGCTCGTAGTCGACCGCGCCGCGAGCGTAGAGGCGGAACGCCGCCCCCTCGACGATCGTCAGCGTCGCGAGCCACTGCGGGCCGAGCGTGTTCGCGGCGACCGCCTCTCGGGCCCATCCGTCCGCCCGCTCGTACTCGACCGCGAGCTCGCGGAGCGTGAAGACCGAGCCGACGCGCCTTCGGAGCTCGTCCGTCACCGCGAGGAGCTGGAGCCGCAGCCCGTCCGCGCGCGCCGGGTCACGCGACGCCTCCTCGAGGCGGCGGTAGGCGTCCTCCCAGTCGCGCCTCGCGCTCTCGACATCGAGAGTCACGCCCGCGATCCTAGAGATCGGCGACGAGCGCCTCGGAGCAGCAGCGGGCGGGCCAAAGCGGATCGACCTCGGCGAGGATCCGTTCCCCGAGCTCGTACCCGGGCCGAGCGAGCGCGAACGCAGCGTGCGCGTGCAGGCACTTCAGGCGGCTGGGGTTGCCCGAGCCGCCGATCCCGAGCTCGAGGGAGGCGCCGCCGTCTCGGCCGACGCGCGCTGCCGGCGAGCCGGCGGCGTACGGCACGCTGTTCCTCCGTCGCGGCGAGGAGAGAGGCCACGAGCGCGGGATCGTCCTGCGCGGCCAGACCCCAGCGTTCGACGCCCCCGGCAGCCTCGATGCGCGCGAGCGCGGCGACGACGTGGAGGCAGGTCAGGTAGTAGGTTGTCGGGAAGGGCTCGCCGTCGCGGTCGTACGGGTCCTGCTCCGTTACGGCGGGGAGGCCGTGCCGACACCGCGCGGCGACGCGCCGGAAGGCGCGCGGCGACCTGCCGAGCTGGCGCGCGACGATCGCGTCGTCATCCATCTCTCCGCAGATTACGGGCGGCGCGCCGCCACTCCGGGATGCCCTTGACGACGAACAGCTGCTCGGTCGGCAGCACAAAGCCGATCCGGCGCGCCTCGCGCTGGGTCGCCTCGAGGCTCGTCGCGTTTGCGAGCCGTAGCTCCAGCTCCGCCTTCGTGACCCGGAGCGACTCGAGCTGCGCCCGCTCCGCCGCCAGATCACCACGGGTGTCGAGGTACGACGAGAGCGGGTGGTAGTACAGATACGCGACGAGGCCGACAAGCGCGACCGCCCACAGGAGCCGTAGCCTCCGGCGCAAACGCGGCGTCGCTCCCGACGGACGCTTCTTCCTCGCTCTCGTTGCGGACCCGGCCACGCGCACAGGTTCCACGCCGGGCACCCGGCCCCTCCCGGACGCCCGGCCGAAGTTACAACGTGTAGCTCGACCTTTCAGGCCGTGTCGACCTTGATCACGTTCGTGGAGCCAGGGATGTTCACGGCCGTGCCGGCGGTGAGGACGACGCGGTCGCCTGCGCTCACGATCCCAGCGTCCCGCGCGGCGCCGATGGAGTGCCGCCAGAGATCGTCCACATCCTTCGACTCGGGGATCTCGAGCGGGGTCACGCCCCACTCGATGGCCATGTGCTGCAGCGAGGTCACGACATGCGTGAGTGCGACAACCGGCCTACGTGGGCGCAGGCGGGCAACGGCCGAGGCGGTGCGCCCGGTGAACGTCGGGACGAGGATCGCCTTCGCCGCGAGCGCCTCGGCGAGGTCGCAGGCCGCGTTCGACATCGCCTGCCCGACGGTCGGCGCGTCGGCGGCGCCGGGCAACTGGTGCCGGTACCCGAGGCTCGGCTCGACCGCGCGCGCGATGCTGGCCATCGTCTCGACGGCGGCCAGCGGATAGGCGCCGATCGCGGTCTCCGCGGAGAGCATGACGGCGGAGGTCCCGTCGAGAATCGCATTTGCGACGTCGGAGGCCTCGGCTCGCGTCGGCTCCGGCCGCTGCACCATGGACTCGAGCATCTGCGTCGCCGTGATCGCGGGCTTCCCTCGCTCCAGCGCCTCGCGAATGATCCGTTTCTGGAGGAGCGGGACCTCGGCGGCGCCTACCTCGACACCGAGGTCGCCGCGCGCGATCATCACCGCGTCGGCTTCGTCGATGATCTCGTCGACCGCGCCGACGGCCTCCTGGAGCTCGATCTTGGCGATGACCCACGCCTGCGAGCCGGCTGCCTCGATCCGTCCCTTCAGAGCCGCCACGTCGGCCCGCGAGCGGACGAAGGACTGCGCGACGTAGTCGACGCCCAGCCCGAGTGCGAACTCGAGGTCCGCGAGGTCCTTCTCCGTGAGCGACGGCACGGGCAGGGTGACGCCCGGCACGTTCACGCCCTTGTGCGGCGCGACCGCGCCGCCCGTGATGACGCGGCAGAGAACGCGCCCGGCATCGACTTCGAGCACGCGCAAACGGACGTGGCCGTCGTCGACGAGCACGTCCTGGTCGGGGGCGAGCACCGACCCGAGGACGGCGGGTGCGACCGGCAGATCCCCTTCGCGCATCACATCGTCGCCGGCGACGACCACCGTCTCTCCGACCTCGAGCTCCACCGGCTGGGAGAGCTTGCCGATGCGGAGCTTCGGCCCCTGGAGGTCGGCGATAAGGGCGAGCGGCCTCCCAGCGGCGGCCTGCGCGTCTCGGACGCGCGCGGCGTTCACGGCGTGCTCCTCGTGCGTTCCGTGCGAGAAGTTGAGGCGCGCGCCGTCCATGCCGGCCGCGATGAGCCGCGCGAGCATCCGCTCGTCGCTCGACGACGGGCCGATCGTCGCGACGATCTTCGTGCGGCGGTCGGAGGTGGGCATCGGTCTTCGCAGGCTACAACGAGCGCGGGAACGCGCTCCACCCCGGATAGCGGGCGTCCGCGCCGAGCTCCTCCTCGATCCGAAGGAGCTGGTTGTACTTCGCGACGCGGTCGCTGCGCGAGGGCGCCCCGGTCTTGATCTGACCGGCGTTGACCGCGACCGCGAGGTCGGCGATGGTCACGTCCTCGGTCTCGCCCGAGCGATGGGAGATGACGGTGCGTACCCGGCGCGCCGTGCGACCGAGATCGTGTCGAGCGTCTCGGTGAGCGTCCCGATCTGGTTGACCTTCACGAGGATCGCGTTCGCGACCCCCTCGGCGATGCCGCGCTCGAGGAACTCGACGTTGGTGACGAAGAGGTCGTCGCCCACGAGCTGGACACGGTCGCCGAGCCGCTCGGTCATCGTCCGCCAGCCCTCCCACGCGTTCTCGTCGAGCCCGTCCTCGATCGAGACCAGCGGGTAGCTCCCGGCGAGCGCCGACCAGAACTCGATCATCGCGTCCGGCTCGAGTGTCCGCCCTTCGTCCGCGAACACATACCGGCCGTCGTCGAAGAGCTCGCTCGCGGCCGGGTCGAGGGCGAGCGCGATCCGCTCGCGGTGCCCGGCGCGCTCAGCGGCCTCGAGGATCGCTTCGATCGCGTGCTCGCTCGACTCGAAGTCCGGCGCGAATCCGCCCTCGTCGCCAACACCGGTCGAGAGCCCGCGCTCGTGCAGCACGGCCTTCAGGTGGTGGTACACCTCGGCCCCGATCCGAAGCCCCTCCGAGAAGGTCTCCGCGCCTGCCGGCACGACCATGAACTCCTGCAGATCGAGACGGTTCTGCGCGTGCGCGCCGCCGTTGACCACGTTCATCAGCGGCACCGGCAGCGTGCGGGCGTCCTCGCCCCCGAGCCAGCGGTAGAGCGGCAGCCCCGCGTCCGCGGCGGCCGCCTTCGCCGCTGCGAGCGAGCAGCCGAGAACCGCGTTCGCGCCGAGCCGGCTCTTGTTCGGCGTGCCGTCGAGGTCGATCAGGAGCCGATCGAGCGCGGGTTGGTCGGCCGCGTCGGCGCCTGCGAGAGCCTGCGCGAGCTCGCCGTTGACGTTCGCAACCGCCCGTGTGACGCCCTTTCCGAGGAAAGCGCCGGGGTCGCTGTCGCGGAGCTCGACGGCCTCGTGCTCGCCCGTCGACGCCCCGGAGGGCACGGCCGCGCGACCCACCGCGCCCGACGCGAGCCGCACGTCCACCTCGACCGTGGGATTCCCGCGCGAGTCGAGGATCTGCCGCCCGCGGACCTCCGCGATCGCGCTCACAGTCCCTCCTCCTTCGCGCGCTCGTAGTACGCGGTCCTGGGCCTCGAGGCCGAGCGTCGCGCCAGTCCTCGCCCGCCGCTCCCGCGAGCTCCGCCGCTCGCTCGACACGCGCGACGAAGCGCCGGGTCGTCGCGCGCAACGCGAGCTCGGGGTCGACGTTCAGGCGGCGCGAGACGTTGACGACGGTGAACAGGACGTCGCCGAGCTCGTGGAAGACCTGGGGATCGGGCTCGGTCTCGGGCTCGGGCACACCGGCAGCGCCGACGGCCGTCCCGAGCTCGTCCAGCTCCTCGGTGACCTTTGCGAGTGGCCCCGCGAGGTCTGGCCAGTCGTATCCGACCGCGGCCGCCCGGCGCTGCACCTTGCGCGCGTACAGGAGCGCCGGGAGCGACTCGGCCACATGGTGGAAGACGCCGTCCCGCCCCTCCTCGGCCGACTTGATCTCGTCCCACCGCTCGCGCACGCGACCGGCGGTCCTCGCCTCCGCGTCGCCGAAGACGTGCGGGTGCCGTCGAACGAGCTTCTCGTGGACGCCGCGGGCAACGGCCTCGAGGTCGCCCACGCCGCGTTCCTCGAGCAGGAGGGACAGGAAGTAGACCTGGAACAGGAGGTCGCCGAGCTCGCCCACGAGCTCTGCTTCGTCCTCCGAGATCGCCGCGTCTGCAACCTCGTACGCTTCCTCGACGGTGTGCGGCACGATCGTCCGCGCTGTCTGCTCGCGATCCCACGGGCAGTCGCGGCGAAGTCGCCTGGTCAGCTCCTGGAGGTCGAGGAGAGCCTCCGAGAGCGCCATGGACCGAGAACCTACTCGGTCGAGGGCGCTGTGGTGTCGGTCCCGGTCGGCTCTTCCGGGAGCTCGGGCGGCTCGAGCCCGCTGGCGTACTGGGTCCTGCCGTCGTACTCGTCGCCCAGGTCGGCTGCCCACTCTCGCATGAACGCCGACTTCTTCTCCTGGAGCAGCGTTGCCCTGATCGAGGGCCGCACCTTCGCGAGCGGCGTCGACGTCGCTTCGCGCACGGGCGACAGCGCCTCGATCACGTGGTAGCCGTACGTCGTCTTGACAGGCTTCGAGACGACGCCCTGCTCGATCTCGAACGCGGTCTTGTCGAACTCGGGGACGGTCTGACCGCGCGAGATCGTGAGCTTGCCGCCGGACGCCTTGGAGCCCGTGTCGGCGGAGTACTGCCTCACGAGCGCCGCGAAGTCGCCGCCGTTCTGGAGCTCCGTATAGATCCGGTCCGCCTCGGCCTTGCTCGCGGCGAAGTCGACCTTCTGGTTCGCACCCATCTCGGCGATGAGGATGTGCCTCACGTCTCGCGACTCGGGCGTCGAGTACTGCGCCTGGTTCTGTTGGTAGTACTCGGCAACCTCGGAGGGCGCCACGATGACGTCCCTCGTCACCTCGTCGAAGAGCTTCTGCCCGATCAGCGAGTTCCGGAGGCTGTCGCGGAGGAGCTCGAGTGTGAAGCCCTGCTCCTTCAGCGCCTTCTGGAAGTCGGCCTGCTTCCCCTCGAAGCGCGCCTTGATGAACGCCCTGACCTCCGTGTCGACGTCCTTCTCGGCGACTTCGATCCCGAGATCCTCGGCCTTCTGCGCGAACTGTTCGCGCTGTACGAGGCCGGCGACGTACTGCCTCTCGATGTTCTGGTACTCGGGCGTGCCGACACTCGGGAACGCCTGCTGCTGCGCCTCGTATTGCCGCTTCGCCTGCTCGAGGTACGCGTCGAGGTCCTCGCGCGTGATCTCGGTGTCGCCGACGACGGCGACGGCGCCGGTGGGCACTGCGGTGTCGCCGCCGCACGCGGTGACGGCCAGCGAGAACGCTGCCAGAGCGGCGACGAGCGTGAGATGCAGAGGCTTCATGCGGGCTGGGTGGTTATAGCCGAGGGGGTGTTAGGCACGGGTTGTGAACTGGTTCGGGCCGTTGCCCCGAACGGTTTGCCACCCTCAGGCGGCGAGCCGCGCCCCGACGATGGTAGCTGGAAGCTCGAGGGCGGCCTCGAGCGTCTCGACCCGAAGCGAGACCTCGCGCTTCGAGGTCGAGTAGATCGCCGTCGGAGCCGCTTCGCGCAGGAGCTGGAGCTCGACGGAGCCGAGCGCCACCGGCCCCACCGTCGCCCGCCCACCGCGGTAGACGAGGTAGTCCGCGCCGAGCCGGGCGAGCTTCAGCTTCGACTCCTGGATCGCGAACAGGTTCGCGACCGGCTCCGGGACCGGCCCGTAACGGTCTTCGATGGACGCGACGAGCTCGCGCAGCTCGTCCTCGCTCTCCGCAAGCGCGATACGGCGATGGAGGTCGATCTTCAGCGCTTCGGCGGCGACGTAGCTCGCCGGCACGTATGCGTCGACACGCGCGTCCACGCGCACCGGGCGAACCGCGATCCGCCGCTCGCCGGAGAGCTCGGCGACTGCTTCGTTCAGCATCTCGACGTACAGCTCGAACCCGAGCGCGGCCACGTGGCCCGACTGCTCGGGGCCGAGGAGATCGCCTGCGCCCCTGATCTCCAGGTCGCGCATTGCGATCTGAAACCCCGCACCGAGCTCGGTGTGGTCCGCGAGCGTCGCGAGGCGGGCCCGCGCCTCGGGTGTCAGCTCGGAGGCTTCCGGGTAGAAGAGGTACGCGTGCGCGAGGACGTCCGAGCGCCCTACGCGGCCACGGATCTGGTACAGCTGCGCGAGCCCGAGCATGTCCGCGCGCTCGACGACGAGCGTGTTCGCCTGCGGGATGTCGATCCCCGACTCGATGATCGTGGTCGAGACGAGTACGTCCGCGTCACCGGCGAGGAAGGCGTGCATCCGCTCCTCGAGCTCGCGCTCGGGCATCTGGCCGTGTGCGACGAGCAGGCGCAAGCCGGGGACCAGGTCCCGGAGCCGCTCGGCCGCGTCGTCGATCGACTCGACGCGGTTGTGCAGGTAGAACGACTGCCCGCCGCGCACGTGCTCGCGCTCGAGCGCGAGCTTCACGAGCTCGTCGTCGTATTCGCCGACGGTCGTGCGCACGGGCCTCCGCCCCTCCGGTGGCGTCTCGATGATCGAGATGTCGCGGAGGCCGGAGAGCGACATGTGCAGCGTGCGCGGGATCGGGGTCGCCGAGAGGGCGAGCACGTCGACCTCGAGGCGAAGCGAACGCAGCAGCTCCTTCTGCGCCACTCCGAACCGCTGCTCTTCGTCGAGGACGACGAGCCCCAGCTCCTTCGGGATCACGTCCCGCGAAAGAACGCGGTGCGTCCCGATCAGCACCTCGACCTTGCCCTCCTGGAACTCGCGCAGGATCCGCGTCTGGTCGGCCTTCGTGCGGAAGCGCGAGACCATCTCGACGCGGACCGGGAAGTCGCGGTAGCGCTCGCGGAACGTGTTCCAGTGCTGCTCGGCGAGGATCGTGGTCGGGCAGAGGACCAGCGTCTGCTTTCCGTTCAGCGCGGCGGCGAAGGCGGCACGCACCGCAACCTCGGTCTTGCCGAAGCCGACGTCGCCGCAGACGAGCCGGTCCATCGGCCTCGGCGCCTCGAGGTCCTCCTTCACGGCCTCGATCGCCTGCCTCTGGTCGTCGGTCTCGCGGTAGGGGAACGCCGCCTCGAGCCGCTCGAGCCAGTCCTGGTCGAGGTCGAAGGCGAACCCCGGCGCCTGCTGGCGGCGCGCGTACAGCGCGAGCAACTCACCTGCCAGCTCCTGCACGGATGCGCGGGCGCGCGTCTTCAGGTTCTGCCAGGCCTTGCCGCCGAGCTTCGAGAGCGCGGGCGCAGCGGCGTCGGCGCCGATGTAGCGGCTCACCTTCGGCAACTGCTCGTGCGGGACGTACAGCCGGTCGTCGCCCCTGAACGCGAGGTGGAGGTAGTCGCGCGTGACGTCCGCGACCTCCTTCGTCTCGAAACCGATCAGCCTCCCGACGCCGTGGTCCTCGTGCACGACGTAGTCGCCGGTGCGAAGGTCGGCGAACGACTGGAGCGCACGCCCGAGCCTCGCGTCCGCGCGCGGCGGCCGCTTCCGGAAGACCTGGACGTCGGGGAGGAGCGCGATCCCGAGGTCGCGCCAGACGAAGCCGCGACGGGCTGGGCTGACGACAAAGCGCAGCACCGGGTCGTCGGGGAGCGGAAGGTCCTCCTCGACGACGTCGGGCTCTACTTTCCGCAGGACGCGCTGTGTGCGAAGCGCTTCGCCACGGTGCGGAAACGCGACGAGCACGCGCCGGCCCTGCCGGAGCATTCCCGAGAGCTCGTTCTCGGCCTCCGCCAGTCCGCGCGCCGCGATGGCCGGCCGCTGCGCGTCGAAGGAATGACGCTGGGCGCGCGGGAAGGGGTCGAGCTCGGCGGCGCGCTCGAGCACGGGAGCGGGGACACCCTCCTCCTCCCAGATCGCGCGGACGTCGTCAGGCTGCCAGACGAGATCGGGCGGACGATCGACGGGCGGGACGAGGTCGGCGGGCGGTTCCTCCGCGTCGAGCGCGGGCGCCATGAGGTCCGCTCGGCGCTCGGCTGCGGGGTAGATCACCGCGTCGTCGACAGGGTGGAGCGCACGTTGCGTGAACGGCGAGAAGGCCCTTACCTGCTCGACCTCGTCGCCGAAGAGCTCGATGCGGAGCGGCTCACGGCCCGTGCTCGGGAACACGTCGACGAGTCCGCCGCGAACCGCGATCTGGCCGCGCTCGTCGGCGCGGTCGGTACGCGCGTACCCCGCGAGCGTCAATCGCTCGACGAGCGTGTCGAGCCCGATTTCGTCTCCCACTGCGAGTCGGATCGGGTCCGGGCGGGCGGTCGGTGGAGGAAGTCGTTCGGCGAGCGCCCTCGCCGACGCGCACACGAGCCCACCGCCAGCGAGGACCACAAGCGCGCGGGCACGCTCACCGACGAGGTGCGCCGGTGGCTCCAGCCCTGATGCGATGGCGACGCCGCGACTCGGAAGCAACGCCACGCGGAGCGGATCGGCGTACCAGCCGACGGCTTCGGCGGCGTCGCGCGCGTGCTCGTCCTCGGGAAGGACACAGAGCAGCGGTCCCTCGCGCGTGTCGCGGAGCGCCGCGAGGACGAGGGGGAGCGCGGACTCGGACACGCGCGCGGACGCCGGGAAGTCGGCGGCGAACGCGACGAACTGCTCGCTCTCCGCGAGGATCGTGACGAGGCCGTGGAGCGGTGAGGGTGAAGGCGCCGGGTCCATACGTCTGGCGGGAATCGCGTCCCGCGCGGCCATCGTAACCCGATCGCCTGGAGCTCTCCTCTGCGCCGAGAGCGGCTCGCGGTGGGCCCGCACGGCCAGCGGCCCAAACCACCAACCACCCCCAGGGGCACTCCCGTGTCCCTACACAGACGCTAGCGGGGTCGGGGTCACGCGTGGGTCACGATTGTGTGCCGACTTCGTCCAGGGCGTTGCGGTGCCGTCCGGGTCGCCGCGTCGAGGGTTCGCCGCAGCCACGGACGTTTCGCGCGACTCAGTTGAAACGTTGCTGCGTCTCGACGAGCCCGTCGGCGAGCAGCGACTCGACCGCGTCCGCAGCGCGCGAGATCAACGCCTCGACGTCGTCTTCTGGCTCGAACGCTGAGAGCACGTAATCCGCCACGGGCCGCCGATCACCGCGTTCGGGCCGCCCCACTCCGATCCGCACGCGCATGAACTCCGCCGACCCCAGCGCCTGCGAGATCGAGCGCAGCCCGTTGTGCCCGGCGAGCCCGCCGCCGAGCCGAACCTGGAGCCGCCCTACCGGCAGGTCGACGTCGTCGTGGACGACGAGAACACTCTCCGGCTCGACCTTGAAGAAGCGCGCGGCGGCCGCAATCGAGCGCCCGGACTCGTTCATGTACGTCTCCGGCTCGAGCAGCGCGACGCGCGCCTCCTCGACCCGCGTCTCCGCGAGTCGCCCGCTGAACTTGGACTTGAACGACCCGGAGTGCCGGCGCGCGAGCTCGTCGACGACCATCCAGCCTGCGTTGTGCCGATCGCGCGCGTGCTCGCGGCCGGGGTTCCCGAGACCCGCGACGAGCAGGTCGAGCGTCGAGGCTCCGGTGCCCCGACGAAACAGGCGCAAGGGTTACTCCTCGTCCGACTCTTCGGACGCCGGCTCGGCCTCCTCGGCCTCCTCGGGAGCGCCCTCGACCCCGGCCTCTGCTGCGGCCTCCGCCTCCGCCTCCGCAGCCGCGGCCGCCTCGGCCTCTTCGAGCTCCGCGAACCCGCGCGGGACCGAGACCGTCGCGATGACCGTCTCGTGCGGGTCGTCGAGGAAGGTGACGTCCGCGATCGTGGTGACGTCCTCGAGGCGAAGAACGTCGCCCACCTCGAGCAAGCTGACGTCCACGTCGATGTGCTCGGGAACGTTGGTCGGAAGCGCCTCGACGTGGATCTCGCGCGTGATCAGCGAGAGCACTCCGCCCGTCTTCACACCAGCTGCCTCGCCGACCAGATTCAGTGCGACGGTCGCATGGATCGGCTGGTCGAGGCGCACCTCGCGCAGATCGAAGTGCGTGAGCGTCCCCCGGATCGGATCGCGCTGGTAGTCCGAGAGGATCGACGGGTGCGTCGTCTTCTGTCCTTCGAGGACGACGTCGAGGATCGCGTGCAGGCCGGACGGCCCGGTCATCGCCGCACGAAGGTCGCGCTCCGGGACGACGACCGCTCGCGCGTGGCCCTTGCCGTAGAGCACGCCAGGGATGAGCCCCTGCCTACGCAGGCGCCTCGTTTGGCGCGAGCCGAGCTCGTCCCGTTCGCGCACTTCGAGCTTGATCCGGTCTCCGGACATCGGCGGCGGATTGTAGCGGCGCGCCGCTTTTCCCTGCGGATCCTCGACTCCAGGCACAGACCGCGCCGGGGCGCCGCGTGTACGTCCGGCGGACGCGCCGCGTGCGCAAGGCGACAACGACGCCGAGAGAATTCAGTCGTCAGGCGTCAGGGAAAGAGATGCAGCCGCCCCGCGAAGCGGGGAGCGGGGACCCTTGGGCCTCGCGGGGCGGCTGCCAGCGGAGAACCGGGGAGGAAAAGGGGGTTCTCCGTTGACCGGTACGGCAACGCTCGTGGGATGCCGACGACGTCGAAGTCAGCTACTCGCAGTCCCGTGATGCGTCGGCGCACGATGTACCTCTCTCCGGTACGTAAACAGCTCCTGTCACCGGCGCAAGCGCGAGACCCGAACAGAGCCTCGGCCGAGGCGCACGACTTATGCTCGACGTTCCGACCCTGACGAGAACCCGAACGCCGTCGCGGGAGAGTCTATCCGACTTGCTGCCCGAGGTCAAGCGGCCGCCGCGCCGTCGTCGGCGCTCGGGGCAAGCAGGAAGGTCTCGAGCGCGATGTCCGGGTCGTGTGTGACCTGCGAGAAGAATGCATTGACCCTCCGGCCGGTCGCACCCTCGACGATCTCGGTGAACTGAGGTCGCATCCAGTCCTGGAACATCGTCCGCGTCTCGCGCACCTGGATGAAAGCACCCTCGGCGATCATCAGCTTCTCGACCGTCGTGAAGCAATCTTCGAGCCTCGTCATGACGACGTCCTGATGGATGAGGGTGCGGGTCCGGTCCGCGCCACGTCCGTAGTGCTCGCGGTGAAGCGACGCGATGCCGTTCGAGATCGACGTCGCTTGGCTCTTGAGATCGGTGGCGCCGTCCGAGGTTGCCACGGCGTTCTCCTTCCGGTAGGGCTCAGACCAGGCGCGACCCATGAAGCGCGCAGCGGCGGAAGGAGAGAGCAATACTCCGAGGCCGAGTGTACTCCGTTTCCGCCGGCGGCGGAGCGCGCGGACGAACCTCGATCGCCGGTAGCAGAAGACGTTCGCCACATCAGCCAGACCCGGGCTCCCGTCCATTGGCGTACCGCGGAAAGGGCCGGTCCCGCCGCGCTTTCCCCGCTCCCCCGTCGAGGGCCGCATGACGCAGCGGGACCGCGCCTTTGCCGTTGTAGCCGCAAGCGCGCGGCCCCGCGCTACCCGTTCGTCTAGCGGCGCCAGGCCTTCAGGCGTGAGTGGCCGAGCCGGCAGGACACCAACGTCCCCGGGGATCAGGGAAGAGGGGGACGCTACAGACCGACCCGGCCGAGTGAGGGCTTCGCCGCTTGCAAGGCACACCCTTCCCAGTGGGCGCGATCGGAGGTGGTCAGTACCGCCGCCTCGAAGTCATCGTCTCGAGAGGGTCAGACGTGCCAAAACGTGCAAAACGCGCCGGGGGTTCAGATTCTACCGTCCACCAACGTTGGAGGCCGGTGGAAACCGCCCCAAACGGTCTGGTTGAGCGGAAAACGCTAGAAGAGCTGGTTCTCGCCGCCGAAGATCGCCGAGACCGAATCGTCTGCGAACACGTTCATGATCGTCTCCGCGAGGAGCCCCGAGACCGTGAGGACGGTGAGGTTCTCGGGGCGCAGGCGGACGTCGATCGGCACCGTGTCGGTCACGACGATCCCGGTGATGTCGCTGTCCGCGAAACGATGGAGGGCTCCGTCGGAGAAGAGGCCGTGCGTCGCGAACACCCAGACGTCCTTGGCGCCGTGCTTCCTCAACGCATCGACGTTCGCGAGCAGCGTCCCTCCGGTCATGATGACGTCGTCCCCGACGATGGCGACCTTGTCCTTGACGTCGCCCGTGATCGCCGTGACGGAGACTTCCTCGTGCGCGGGCCTCGTCTTGTGAATGAGCGCGAACTCGGCCTCGATCATCTCCCCGAAACGCACCGCGAGCCGGGCGCGGCCGGCGTCAGGCGACACCGACACGACCCCCGACCCGGTCAGGCCCATGTCGCGGAAGTGGCGCGCGAAGAGCGGAAGGGCGGTCATGTGGTCGACGGGGATCGTGAAGAAGCCCTGGATCTGCCCCGCGTGCAGGTCCATCGTCAGCACGCGGTCCGCGCCGGCGAGCTGCAGCATGTCCGCGACGAGGCGCGCAGAGATCGGCTCGCGCGGCTTCGCCTTACGATCCTGGCGCGCGTACGGGAAGAGCGGCATGACGGCCGTGATCCGCTTCGCCGAGGCGAGCTTCGCCCCCTGGATCATGAACACGAGCTCCATGAGGTTGCGATCGACGGGCTCGCAGCCGGTCTGCAGTATGAAGACGTCCGCGCCGCGGATGGACTCGCCGTAGCGGCAGTACGTCTCGCCGTTTGCGAACGTCTTCAGCTCGATCTCGCCGAGCTCCAGGTCGAGCTTCTCCGCGATCCGCTGCGCGAGCTCGCCGTGCGAGCGCCCGGCGAAGACCATCAACCGCTTCTGCGGTGTCAGCGGGATGGCGTGTCCGCTGGTCACCTCGGGACGCACACGGCTGACGTCGAGCCCGGGAAGCGCCTGCTCAATCGTTCCGCTTTCCACCCCGTCCCTCCTTGGTCACCTGCCGAGCGCGCGCGATCGCGAGCGCGTTCGGGGGCACGTCTTCGGTTATCACCGATCCGGCTGCAATCCATGCGTCGTCGCCGATCGTCACTGGTGCGACGAAGGCATTGTCGACTCCGGTCCTGACGTTGCTCCCGATCACGGTCCGCTGCTTCTGCCTCGTCTCGTGGTCCTGGTTGACGGAGATGTTGCCGGCGGCGATGTTCGAGTCGGCGCCCACGTCGGTATCGCCGAGGTACGACAGATGGGGAACTTTCGTCCTCTCTCCGATGCGCGAGTTCTTGATCTCCACGAACGTGCCCGCCTTGGCCCCTGCCTCGAGCACCGTGCCGGGGCGAAGGTAACAGAACGGACCGACCAACGCCTTCGCACCGACGGCGGCGTCGACGACGACCGCATGGGGGCCGATCTGGGCACCGGCGCCGATGCGCGAGGAGCCGCGAACGACGGTGAACGGGTGGATGACCGCGTCCGGCTCGATCGTCACGTCGGCGTCGATCCACGTCGCTTGCGGGTCGACGATCGTCACGCCGGCGAGCATGTGCTCGCGGTTGACGCGGTCGCGCAGCGCCGCCGCCGCCTCGGCGAGCTCCACGCGAGTGTTGACGCCTTCGGTCTCCATCGGATCACCTCCCTTGTGCACCGCGACCGGGCCGCCCTCCTGCACGAGAAGGGCGACCGAGTCGGTCAGGTAGAGCTCGCCCTGCGCATTCTGCGGTGTCAGCCGCTCGAGCACGGGCCACAGCCGCTCGGCCCTGAAGACGTAGATCGACGAGTTGACCTCGCGGACGGCGAGTTGTTCCCGTGTCGCGTCCCTCGCTTCGACGATGGCCTCGAGCCTGCCGTCGCCGTTGCGGAGCACGCGGCCGTACTCCCCCGGCTCGTCCGGCTCGAAGGAGAGAACGGTCGCCCAAGCCTCGGCCCGGCGATGGGTGTCGAGCAGGTCGCGGAGGAGCGCGGACGTGAGGAGTGGTGTGTCGCCCGAGAGCACGAGCACGTCCCGCGCCCGGCCCTCGAGTGTGTCTCGCGCGCTGCGGACCGCATCGCCGGTTCCGAGCGGCTGCTCTTGGACCGCGACTTCGACGCCGTCGAACGCGCCGGCGGTCGCGGGCGCAGCGACCACCACGAGCGGCTCGGCCTCGAGCTCACGCGCTGTCGCGAGCACCCAGTCGACCATCCGCCGGCCGAGCAGCGGGTGGAGGTGCTTGGGCACCTCGGAACGCATGCGCGTGCCGAGTCCGGCGGCCATGACGACCGCGCCGAGCTCCCTCTCGTCAGTCGGCGGCATCGAGGCTGGGGCGCCAGGATTCGAACCTGGGATCACGGGACCAAAACCCGTTGCCTTACCACTTGGCCACGCCCCAGAGCGAGGTCATCTTGCCATTCGCGTCACGCAGGCGAGAGGGGGCGGGCGAGCCATGTGTCGCCCAGCGTCGCGAGCGCTTGCTGCGCGGCCGAGGCCCGGTCGTCGCGCTCGAAGAGGCCGTAGACGGTCGGGCCTGCGCCGGTCACGTCGGCGCGGAAGGCCCCCACATCGCGAAGCCTGTCGACGAGGGGCGACGACGCGAGGTCGTTCGGCGGGAGCAGCGCGAGGTCCCGCGAGTGCTCGATCCGGCCGAGAGCGTCGAGCAGGTCCGCGCGGCGCGACCCGGAAGCCGTCCGCGCCTGCGCGCTCGTCGAAGCGCTCGTAGACCGCAGCGGTCGACTCCTTCTGCTCGTCGTCGGCAAGCAGGAGAAGGATCGCGTAGTCGGTCGGGAGCTCGAGGGGCGCGAGCTCGGTGCCGTCGCCTGTCCCGAGTCGCGGGCCATCGTGGAGGAAGAACGGCACGTCCACGCCGATCCCGGCGGCGATCTCGTGCAGCACCTCGGCGGGCAGGGGCTCGGGAAGAAGCTCGTTCGCGAGCCGAAGCGCCGCCGCGGCGTCTGAGCTTCCGCCTCCGACCCCCGCAGCGACCGGGATCCGCTTGTCGATCCGCGCGCGCCAACGCGGCTCGACTCCCGCAGAGGCGGCCAGTGACTCGAGCGTCACGCGGACGAGCGTGTCTTCCGCGAAACCTTCGACGGCGAGCTCGTCCGACGGCTCGAGCTCGATGTCGTCGTGCAGGTCGATGGCCTGCAGCACGGTCGCGACCTCGTGCTTCCCGTCGGCGCGCAACGGCCCGACGACGAGCGCGAGGTTCAGCTTCGCGTACGCCTTCGCGCGACTCATCGGAGTGCTTCGGCGAAGGTGACGAAGTCCCCCGGCGACAGCTCCTCGGCGCGGGCGTTCGCGGGCTTGCCGATCACCGCGAGCGCCGCCTCGACCTCCTCGCGGCGGGCGAGCGCGGATAGAGCGATCGAGTTCGCGAGCGTCTTTCGCCGATGCGCGAAGGCGGCCTCGACGACCGGCTTGATGCGCTCGAGCGGAGGCCCGTCGACACGGACGAAGGCGACGAGTGCGGAGTCGACGCGCGGTCGCGGCCGGAAGACGGAAGGCGGCACCGGGTGGAAGCCGACCTTCCGGGTCGCGAGCTGGACGAGCACCGATACGGCGCCGTAGGCCTTGGTGCGCGGCTCGGCGAAGAAGCGGTCGGCGACCTCGCGCTGCACCATCACGCACCAGCCCTCGAGCGACGGCATTCCGGTGAGGCTCTCGACGACGATCGGCGTCGCGACGTTGTACGGGAGGTTCGCGACGAGCCTCGACGGTGCGGGAGCAAGCGAGCCGAGGTCGAACGAGAGCGCGTCGCCGAAGACAAGATGAACGTTCGCTCTGTCGCCGAGCGTCTCGCGAAGCACAGGCTCGAGCGAGCGGTCGAGCTCGACCGCGTGGACGAGCTCGACGCGGTCCGCGAGATAGCGGGTGAGCACGCCGAGGCCGGGGCCGATCTCGAGCACGACGTCCTCGGAGCGGAGATCGGCGAGGCGCCCGATGACGCCGAGCAGGTTCTCGTCCACGAGGAAGTGCTGCCCGAGAGACTTCTTCGGGGTGAACTTCATACGAGGCCGAAGGCGGCGGCGGCGTTCGCATGCGTGAGGGCGGCGAGCGCCTCCTCGTCCTCGCCGCGTGCCTCGGCCAGCGCGGAGACCGTGTGGACGACGTACGCGGGCTCGTTGCGGCGGCCGCGAACGGGCTGCGCGGCGAGGTACGGGCTGTCGGTCTCGACGAGGACCCGGTCCCGCGGCACAGCGGTTGCAGCCTCGCGCAGCTCGGGCGCCTTGGGGTAGGTCGAGTTGCCCGCGAACGACACGTAGTAGCCACGCTCGAGGGCCGCCGGGAGTAGCTCCGGCGAAGAGAAGCAGTGGAGGATCACGGTGCCGCCGAAGCCTTCGAGTGCTGCAGCCGTCTCCGCCGCCGCGTCGCGGCTGTGGATCACGACCGGCAGACCGAGCTCGTCCGCGAGCGTGAGCTGCATGTCGAGGAGCCGTCGCTGGTCGACCGGGGTCGCGTGCTGTCTCACGGTGTCGAGCCCCGTCTCCCCTACGGCCACCACCTGGTCGTGCGCGAGCAGCTCGCGGAGCTCGTCGATGCGGCCTGCCTCGGCCGAGGAGGCCTGGTGCGGGTGGATCCCGAGAGAGGCGAACACACCTTCGTTGGCCTCCGCGATGGCGAGGGCCCGCCGGCAGGAGTCGATCCCACTGCCGATGGTCACGATCCGGGTCACGCCGACCGCGTGAGCCCGCTCCACGAGAGTCGCGGCGGGCTCGTCGCACGCATCGAGGTGCGCGTGAGAGTCGGTCACGCCAGGTGGATCGGGCCGAGGCTGATCACGCAGGCGCGGCGGCCTCCATCCGCGCAATCTCCTCGGCGACGACCGTGTCGGGATCGAGCTTGGTGAAGAGCGGCCGGGGCTCACGCAGAGCCTGGCCTGCGGGGAGCGCACTCGGCTCCCACCGGCCCGTCCAGCTTCCGTAGTCGCCGGTGAGCACGACATGCTCTTGCCCGTCGCCGTCGTCGACGGTGCGGAACTCGAGCGGCCCGGCAATGACGTCGTCGTAGCCGAGGAGCTCGTGGAGGTGTTGCGCGGAGAACGGCAGGTACGGCGCGAGGAGGACCTTCAGGCTGTCGACGGCGCGCAGGGCGACGTTGAGGATCGTCCCCGCCCGTTCGCGATCCGACTCGAGAAGTGTCCACGGCGCTTGCTCGGCGAGGTACTGATTCCCGAGCGCGGCGATCCGCATCGCCTCCTGGAGCGCGGCCTTGAACCGGGTCGCCTCGATCAGGGAGCCGACGGTCTCGAACCCCCGAGCAACATCCGCGAGCAGCGCCTCGTCCGCGTCGGTGAGGGTGCCGGGCTCGGGAACGGCGCCGAAGTTCTTGTAGGCGCTCTGCAGCGTCCGGTTGACGAGGTTGCCCCACGTCGCAACGAGCTCGTCGTTGTTCCGACGCACGAACTCGGTCCAGGTGAAGTCCGTGTCCTGGGTCTCGGGGCCGGCGATCGAGAGGAAGTAGCGGAGGGCGTCCGGCTCGTACCGGCTCAGGAAGTCGCGTATGAGGATCTGCACGCCCCGGCTCGTGCTGAACTGCTTCCCCTCCATCGTGAGGAACTCGCTCGACGCGACGTTGTCCGGGAGCTCGAGCGGGCCGCGACCCGCGCCGAACTCGCCGCTGTCCCCGTAGCCGAGGAGGATGCTCGGCCAGATGACCGTGTGGAAGACGATGTTGTCCTTCCCCATGAAGTAGACGTGCTCGGCCTCCGGGCTCTGCCACCACTTACGCCAGGCATCGGGCTCGCCGCGCACTGCCGCCCATTCGATCGACGCGGACAGATAGCCGATGACGGCGTCGAACCAGACGTAGATCCGCTTGTCGTCGCGCTCGTCGTAGCCTTCGACCGGGATCGGCACGCCCCAGTCGAGGTCGCGCGTGATCGCCCGTGGCTTCACGTCCTTCGCGAAGTTGAGTGAGAAGCGCCGGACGTTCGGCCGCCAATGCTCCTGGGACTCGATCCAGTCGGTCAGCTGCTCCTTGAACGCCGGGAGGTCGAGCAACAGGTGCTTCGTCTCCCGGAACATAGGCGTCGCCCCGTCGACCCTCGAGCGGGGCTCGATCAGGTCGACGGGATCGAGCTGGTTCCCGCAGTTGTCGCACTGGTCGCCGCGTGCGCTCTCGAAGCCGCAGATCGGGCACGTCCCCTCGATGTAGCGATCCGGGAGCGTGTGCCCTGTCGCGGCGGAGAACGCGCCGAGCGTCTCCTGCTCGAAGATGTAGCCCTTGTCGTAGAGCGTGCGGAAGAGATCCCGCGTGACGCGGTAGTGGTTCGGGGTCGTCGTTCGAGTGAAGAGGTCGTACGAGAGGCCGAGGTCGCGCAGGTCCTCGCGGATGAGCTCGCTGTAGCGGTCGGCCGTCTCACGCGGGGACTCGCCCGCGGCGTCCGCCGCGACCATGACCGGCGTGCCGTGCTCGTCCGACCCGCTGACCATGAGGACGTCGTTGCCTCGAAGCCGGTGGTAGCGGGCGAACGTGTCGGAGGGGACTCCGAACCCGGCCACGTGGCCGATGTGCCGCGGCCCAGCGGCGTACGGCCAGGCCACCGCAACCAGGATCTTCCTCGGTGATTCGGGCGTGCTCACGGCCGTCAATCATATGGAGTGGGTGTTCGCCGGCCCGTCGGGCGAGGCGCCGTCCCGACACGGCGAGGCCGAGCGCGAGAAGCGCGCCGAGCGCGACGGCGAGGGCGCGCCGGCGAGGGCTCTCGCGGGGCTCGCCTGGCTCACGTTCGTCTTTCGCGCGCACGTGATGCGTATTGATCCTCGGTGCCGCCAGAGCGCGCGGGAGAACGTTCCTCAGCGGCAGAGCGACGGTCGGCGTCACCGCGTGCGGCGCAGGCGTCCTCGTTGTTCCAAGGACGTCGCGTGGCACGGGCTTTACCGGCGCGCGCCCGTTCGGCGCGACGCTCGGCGGAGCTCCGGTGCGGGGCTGCGTGCCAGCGGTGGCCGTCGAGCCTGCGGACGAGGACGCACGCTCGCGCACGGGCTCGCGCCGCGCAGCCTCGGCACCGCGCCGCGCACGCCCTGGTGACGGAACCGCAGGAGCAACCTGCCGGCCGGCCACCGGCGACGGGGTTTCCTCGGGTGCGACGGCGGGCACGACGAGCGGAGGCCCAGGCTCAGGGGACTCGGGCGGGTGAGGAACAGGTGCGGGCGGCGCCACGGGCGCCGGGGGAAGGGTGGTGGCACTCCGTGACGGGAGCAGCGACAGCGGGTCGACGTAGGTCTCGTCGGTCGTACGGATCCCGATGTGGAAGTACGGGACGTCGTGCTCGGGTGTCCCGGACGGCCCAGGCTCTGCGATCGGGTCACCCTCCGAGACGGAAACCCCACGCTCCACGAGCAGCGTGCCGAGATGGGTCAGCGAGGCCTTGTGCCCGCCGGCCGTCGCGATCGTGATCGTGAGCCCGTGGGTCGGCACGGTTCCCGCGAAGGTCACCTGACCTCCCGCCGGCGCACGGACGACGTCCGAGTCGCCGAGCGCGAGATCGATACCGCGATGCTGACCTCCGGCGTACGGGTCGTCGACGACCGAGTAGCCGCGTAGCACCTCTCCGTCCGCGGGCCACGCCCACGCCTGGGCGGCGGGCGCCGTCGCGAGCACCCAGGCGAGCATCACGAGAAGCGCGGCGAACGTCCTCGTTGCCCGCTCCAGGAACATGACGTCGAAGGTAGCGGCCGGTCCGCCAGTGTCGCAACGCAATTGACTGTCTTGTTACAGAGAGGCGCGATAGAGGGCGTTCCGGGGCCGCCCGGTGAGGCGCGCGACCACGTCGGCTGCTTGGCGCCGCCCCACGCCGGCCGCGACGAGCTCGGCCACGGCGGCGAAGGCGTCCGCCTCCGAAGCCTCGGACACGGCCACCGCTGTCCCACCGAGCACGAGCGTGATCTCGCCGCGCGGCGGATCCGCAAAGCGCGCGGCCAGCTCCGCGACCGTGCCGCGGACGACCTCCTCGAAGCGCTTGGTCAGCTCACGACAGACAGCCGCCGCCCGCTCCGGCAACTCCTCGGCGAGCACTCCCAGAGAGGCCGGAAGCCGGCGCGGCGACTCGAACGCGACGATCGGATGCGGCCAGCGCGCGAGCTCCGCCGACAACGCCCGCAGCTCCCCCGCCCGACGCGGCAGGTAGCCCACGAACTGGTAGCGCTCGCCCACGAGGCCGCTGGCGACGAGAGCCGTCTCGACCGCCGAAGGTCCCGGTAACACGGTCACGGGCACTCCGGCCGACACCGCTGCGGCGATCAGGCGCGCACCCGGATCGTTGACCCCGGGCAAGCCCGCGTCCGAGACGAGCGCGACGCGCTCGGCGCGTGACAGGCGCGCGAGCGCCTCCTCCGTACGCCCCGCCTCGTTGTGCCTGTGGTAGCTGACGAGCCGCGCCTCGATGCCGTGTCGGTCGAGCAGGATCCGGGTCCGCCGGGTGTCTTCGCATAGGACGACATCTGCCTCTCCGAGCTCCGCGAGCACGCGGCGGGTCACGTCGTCGAGGTTTCCGATCGGGGTCGCGCAGACCGCGAGCGGCACTCACTCCACCCCGTCGAGCGCGGCAAGTCCCACGAGCCCCGCTCCGATCAGCCCGGCGTCCGTGCCGAGCTCCGCGGAGACGACCCGCAGGGTCTCGTCCGCCGGCGGCAGCGCCTGCGCTCGCGCCGCCGCCTGCGCGCGCTCGAGGAGAAGGTCCCCCGCAGCCTCGCCGAAGCCGCCGCCCACGACGACGAGCTCCGGGTCGAAGAGGTTCGCGAGCGAGCCGATCGCGGCGCCGAGGAACCCGGCGATCTCGTCCAGCTTCGCGCCTGCGTCATCGTCCCCCTCGCGCGCGCGCTCCACGAGCTCGCGCGCGTCCGACTCCGGGCCGAACAGCTCCTGCGCGGCCCGGTCGGCCGCGGTCCCGGAGGCCAGCGCCTCGAGATGGCCGCGCCCGTGGCAGCTCCCGGGGCAGGGAGGGCCTCCCGCCTGCACGACCACGTGCCCGATCTCGGCCCAGCCGCGGTAGAGCGCGCCGTCGAGAACGATCCCGCCGCCGACTCCCGTCCCGAGCGTGAGCACCACGAGGTTCGACACTCCCCTCCCCGAGCCGAGCTTCCACTCCGCCAGCGTCGCGGCGCTCGCGTCGTTCTCGATCCCCACGGGGAGCCCGTAGCGAGAGCGGATGTGCCCGATGAGGTCGAGGTCTTCGAGGGGCAGGTTCGTCGCCTGGAGCACCTTCCTGGTCTCGCGATCGAGGTTCGAGGGCACGCCAAGACCGATCGCCGCGATGCGCTCGTCGAGAAGCTCCTCGATCGACGAGTCGAGCGCCTCCAGCACGTTCGACTCCGAGCCCTCCGGGCTCTCCACGAGATGCCGCGACAGCACCGTCCCGTCCCGGTCGACGACACCTGCGAGGATCTTCGTCCCGCCGACGTCGACTCCGATGACGAGAGGCGCGTCCACGGCCGCGGGCTACCATAGCGCCCCGGATGGCCGAGGGAGTCAAGCCCTACCGGCGCTACCGCGGTGGCCGTGTCAAGGGCCGAGTCCCTCTCGACGGAGCCAAGCGCGCGCCCACGAAGCCCCCTGCGAGCCCGGCGACCAAGGGCCGGCGCCGGTGGGGTCGCTGGGTCGCGCTCGGCCTCGGCGCGCTCGTGCTGTTCTTCCTCGTCTGGGGCTTCCTCGGCTACCTGTCGTTCTCACGTGGGGTGGACGAGGCGAACGAGCGGCTCCCGCGCCGCGCGTACGCGCGCCTGGCGGAACCGAGTGGCTCGATCCTCTCGGAGCCGGCGACGATCCTCGTGATCGGAACGGACGGCGGTAGCGCGCCCGGACGCGGCGACTCGAACCGCTCGGACTCACTCCTGCTCATGCGCACGGACCCGGACCGGCACCGGCTCGCGTACCTCTCGATCCCGCGCGATCTCCGCGTCGACATCCCCGGCTTCGGCTCGGCGAAGATCAACGCCGCGAACCAGTTCGGCGGTCCGGCCCTCACGATCGCGACCGTGAGGGCCTTCACCGGCCTCCCCATCCACCACGTCATCGTGCTCGACTTCGACGGCTTCAAGGAGCTGATCGACGCGCTCGGCGGCGTGGAGGTCGACGTGCCGAAGAAGATCCTCTCGAACAAGTTCGACTGCCCATACAAGGCCGCGCGCTGCGCGGAGTGGGACGGGTGGCGCTTCGAGAAGGGGACGCAGACGATGGACGGGCGGCGGGCGCTCGTGTACTCGCGGATCCGCACGAACCAGCTCGACCCGTCCGACAACGACGTGACGCGCGGCGGGCGCCAGCAAGCCGTCGCAGCCGCGCTCGGGGACGAGATCGCGAGCTTCGGGACCTTCCTCAGGCTCCCCTTCATCGGCGACTCGCTCGCGGCCCCGCTCACCACCGATCTCTCGGCCTCCGAGCTGATGAAGCTCGGCTGGGTCCGGTTCCGTGCGGACGAGAGCCGCTCGCTGCACTGCCGGCTCGGTGGAGAGCCTGCATCGCTGGGAGGAGAGTCGGTTCTCCTCGGGAGCGAGGACAACGTCGAGGTGATCGCGATGTTCTTGCGCCGGTCGGCGCCGCTCGCGCCGGAGAAGGGGTCGGTCTACGGAGCCGGCTGCAGGCGGCGACCCGGCTAGCCGCTGTCCGAGGACGGCTTCTTGTCGCTCTTCTTTTCTCCCGACGACTTTTCCGCCGGCTTGTCGGCGCTCTTCTCGGACGCGGAGGCCTCGCCTTCCTTGGTCGTGCTCTTCCGCCCGCCGCGGCCGTAGTCGGTCGAGTAGAAGCCGGAGCCCTTGAAGTGCACCGCGACCGGGAAGAGGATCTTCTCGACCGGGCCGGCGCCGCAGGTCGTGCAGGTCTCCGAGGGCGCGTCCGACATCTTCTGGAAGACCTCGAACGTGTGCCCGTTGGGGCAACGGTACTCGTAGATGGGCACGTGCGCGGAAAGGCTAGCGCGCGGACCCGACCTCGGATCCCTCGCGCTCCTGGTCGAGAAGCTCCTGGTAGCACGGCGCGCTCTCGAAGGCGCTCAGGCCGCGCGGGCGACCGCGACGGCGCGCGATGCGGCGGCGGCGGGCCATGGCGGCGAGGGCCGCGGACGCGCCGACGACACTGCCGAGCGCGAACGTCCGGAAGTTGCCTCGCCGCTCCTCGCCGTCCATTCCCAGATCTTACGATTCTCGCCGTGCTCGTCTGCACGATCGGAGACCTCACCCTCGACGTTCTCGTTCGACTCGCAGGCCCGCTCGCGGCGGGCGGCGACACCGATGCCGAGATCGTCCTCTCGGCCGGAGGGCAGGCAGCGAACGTCGCGGCCTGGGCCTCGACGCTCGGCGCGACCGCTCGCTTCATCGGCAAGCGCGGCGCGGACGACACAGGACGGCTCGTCCGTGCGCGGCTCGACTCCGTCGGAGTGGATGTGCTCGGTCCGGAGAGCGGGCAAAACGGCGTCATCTGCTCGCTCGTGTCGCCAGGCGCCGAGCGCTCGATGGCAGCAGATCGCGGTGCCGCGGTCGACCTCCGGCCCGACGAGCTCGAGCCCGCCTGGCTCGATGACTGCGACCACCTGTTCGTCTCCGGCTACGCGCTCCTGCGTGAGCCAGCGCGCAGCGCCGCGTTCCGCGCGGCCGACCTCGCGCGCGGAAACGGCGCCGCGGTCAGCGTCGACCTCGCCACCTGGAGCGCGATCCGCGACACGGGGCCGGCCGAGCTCCGAGCCGTTGTCACCGAGCTCGCTCCGGACGTCGTCTTCGCCAACGAGGACGAGGAGCGGATCTTCGGCGGCATGCTTCCTGGCGTGACCTGGATCCTCAAGCGCGGCGCAGCTGGAGTCTCGTTCGACGGGGTCGAGCGCGCAGCCGCCTCGGTGGAGACTGTCGTCGACTCGACCGGGGCGGGCGACGCGCTTGCCGCGGGCTGGATCGTCGGCGGGCCCGACCTCGCGCTCGAGGCCGCGGCGCGCTGTGTCTCCCGGCTGGGGTCGATGCCGTGAGGGAGGTGCTGGCGGTCGCGCCCGAGGTGCAGGAGGCGCTCGACGCGGGCCGGGCCGTCGTCGCCCTCGAGACGACGCTCGTGGCGCACGGGTTTCCGTCTCCGGACGGGGTCGAGGTCGGGCTCGAGAGCGAGACCGCGGTGCGCGCGGCGGGCGCGGTGCCGGCGACGATCGGCGTCCTCGACGGCAGTGTCCACGTCGGCCTCGCACGCGATGAGCTGGAGCGCTTCACGCCAGAGGCGCGTAAGGCCGGACCACGCGATCTCGCCTCGTGCGCCGTGCAGGGCGCGGTCGGCGCGACGACCGTGGGCGGTGCGCTCACGGTCGCGCGAGCGGTGGGGATTCGCTTCCTCGGGACCGGCGGGATCGGCGGCGTCCATCGCGGCTTCCCGTCGCCGCCCGACGTCTCGGCGGATCTCCTCGCCCTCGTCCAGTCCCCCGTCCTCGTCGTGTGCTCGGGCGCGAAGTCGCTCCTCGACGTCCCGGCGACGATGGAATACCTCGAGACCCTGGGCGTCCCCGTGCTCGGGTTTCGCACGGGCACGCTGCCGCTCTTCTACTCGGCGCAGGGCGGGCCGCCGGTTCCGCAGCGGGTCGAGGATCCGGGCGAGGCAGCCCGCGTTGCCGAGGCGCACTGGCGGCTCGGCGGCTGCGGACTCCTCCTGGCGAGCCCGCCGCCGGAGAGCATCGACGTGGACGACCTCGTCGAGGAGGCGCTTGCCGAGGCCGGGCGCCAGGGCATCTCCGGCCAGGCCGTGACCCCGTTCGTCCTCGCGTTCCTGCACGAGCGGAGCGGGGGCAAGACGTTGGAGGTCAACCGTGCGCTGATCGTCGCCAACGCGCGGCTCGTCGCCGAGGTCGCTGTAGCGTTCGCCGCGCTTTGAGCCTCTACGACACGGTTCGCGACCTTCCCCTCGAGATCGAGAGCTACGAGCTCGAGCCACTCGAGCTCCAGGCGCGGGCCGACTTCCTGCGGAAGACCACCGTCGTCCATCTCCACGGCGGCGGCGAGGAGGGGATCGGCGAGGACGTCACCTACCACGCGGAGGAGCACGACCGCGTCCGGCAACGAGGCCCCGATCTCCCGCTGGCCGGCTCGTGGACGCTGCACACGTTCTCCGAGCACCTCGCCGAGCAGCCGCTGTTCGACCGCGAGCCCGAGCAGCATGCGTACCGCGACTACCGTCGGTGGGCCTACGAGAGCGCGGCGCTCGACCTCGCTCTCCGCCAGGCGGGAACGTCGCTCGGCGGAGCGCTCGGGCGGGCGGCGCGCCCGATCTCGTTCGTCGTCTCGATGAGCCTGGGATCGCCACCTCGGACCGAGCGGGTGCACGCCTGGCTCGAGCTCTACCCCGACCTCCACTTCAAGCTCGACGCGAACCCCGAGTGGAGCGAGGAGCTGATCGTGGAGCTGGCCGAGACGGGAGCGGTCGACTCGATCGACTTCAAGGGCCAGTACCGCGGCACGGTCGTCGACACGCCGCCCGACCCGGGGCTGTACGGCCGGGTCGCCGAAGGGCTGCCGCGCGCGTGGCTTGAGGACCCGGCGCTGACCGAGGAGACGATCGCGGTGCTCGAGCCGCACCGAGACCGCGTGACGTGGGACGCGATCATCCACGCGGTCGAGGACATCCAGTCGCTCATCTGGGCGCCCCGAACGGTCAACGTGAAGCCGTCACGGTTCGGGTCGGTGGAGCGCCTGTTCGCGGCCTACGACTACTGCACGGCCGAGGGGATCGGCGCGTACGGCGGAGGGCAGTGGGAGCTCGGCCCGGGCCGCGGCCAGATCCAGCTCCTCGCGGCGCTCGAGCACCCGTCGACGCCGAACGACGTCGCGCCGCGCGCGTTCAACCTCGAGCCGACAGCGGGCCTCCCGACGAGCCCGCTCGAGGTCACCCCGCGCGAGACCGGCTTCCTCGCGCTCTAGCGGTAGTGGATGCGGCCCGACGCCGCCGCCCGCATGTCGTTCGCGTTGCGTTCCAGCACGTTCGCGTCGACGGTGGCCTGGGCGTAGAAGTGCGAGAGGATCGCGTGCCCGTGCGTCATGCGGTCGCTCGACCTCGGGTTCGCGCGCGTGTCGCGCACGACGTTCTGGCGGATATCGCAATGGGCGTAGTCGCCGCAGTAGATCCCGACGCCGAGTGCGTCCTCGACGACGTTCCGGCTCACGGTGCCCATCGACATCTCGGTCACGGCAATCGCTCGCAGAGTCGTCTCGCGCACGTGGTTTCGCCGGAAGTCGACGTGTGCCATGTGCGAGACGATCCCTTCCTGCCCCCCGATGACGGTGCACCGCTCGACGCGGCTCATCGGGAGGTCGAACGCGAACGAGATGTCGATCGCCTGCGTGTACTTGCCCTTCTGACGGATGCTGCAGCCGTCGATCGCGAGCGAGCTGCGACGCGCGTGGACGCCGTCCATCTTCGCCTCCGAGATCGTGACGTTCTCGAGGCGCACGTTCGTCGAGTCGTGCACCTCGATGCCGTTCCTGCCGCCGACGACGACGAGATTACGCACCGTCACGCCGTCGGACGTGATGACGATGCCGCCGCGCACGACCGTGCCCGGCTCGCCTTCGAGCGTCTGAGGGCGGTCGAGAACGAGCGGCCCGCGGTGCAGGCCCGACTCGAGGACGTACGTCGGCGGCTGCGTCGCGGCAGCCGTCCCGAGCACGGCGAGGACCGCGGTCGACGCCGCGAGCACGAGCCCCGAGCCCGACGTGCCGAGCTCGCCTCCGTCCTCGGCGTACGTGAGACGCGTGTAGGGCAGCAGCGCGTGCCCAACCACCTGCGTCACGATCCACGCCCCGACGAAGAACCAGATCGCGGGCCGGAGCGGCGCTTCGATCGCGACAGCGCGTACGAGCGCCATCGTGCCTCCGAGCTCGAGGACACCGAGAGGAAGGGCGGCCCAACCGGGCTGGTACCGCAGGAAGCGGTGGTAGACGAAGACGTCGAGAGCGAGCCCGACCGCGAGCATCGCGCCCACGAGCTCGACCGGCCACCAGTCCCGCAGCGCGAGCGCGAGCGCGCACGCGACGAGGAACGGGAGCACCGTGGCCGCCAGGCGCGACTCGACTCGGCCTCTCAGCGTGTACGACACGCCTCGACCTTCCGCAGGAACCTCCGCGCCACGTATTTCATCCCGACGAGCGTGTCCGCGGCCGGATACGCCCACTGGGCCGGGATGCCGGCGAGAGCAAGCGTGCGCGTTGCGTCGCTGAGCGCCGGCACCGTCCCGTCCGGGGCGAGGACGACCCAGCGCTCCGCCGTGTCGAGGTCGTGCTCCTCGACGAGACGGCGCAGCAACGCGTCGTGCTCGAACCCTCGCCGGAAGCCTGTCGCGCAGATGACCTGCGCCTCGCCGTCGACCGAGGCCGACACGCGGAAGCGGCCTTCGCGCTGCGCCCACTCGACCGGCTCGTCCCATTCGCGACCCGGCGGATACGACGGCTCGCCGAAGCTTGCGAGCAGCTCGACCTTCGAAGCGCGCCCAGCAGCGTGGAAAGAGGCGAGCCCCGCCTTCGAGAACAGCGGCCGCGGGACGTTGAGCGGTCGGCGCGCGGGTTCACGGCGTCGAACTGACACGACTTCGGCGCCGGCGGCGAGCGCGTTCAGCCACTCGGTCGCGGCGGCCATCCCGGCTCCGACGACCGCGACGCGGTCGGCGTAGTCGTGCGGCTCGTACGCGTGCACGGTGCGCGGGTCGTCCGCGAGCTCGAGAGGCAGTGCGAGGCCCGGATGCCCGGGCGCGAGCAGCACGTGCCGGAAGCGTCCCTCGTCGTCGACGTCGAACCCGCCCTCCGAGGCGGAGACGCGACGCGCCCGGTGAGCTCGAAAGCTCCGGTCCCAACCCGAGCGCTCGCGCAGCTCCTCGACGTGGCGGAGGAACTCCTGCACGCTCGGGCGGTAGCGGTTGGTCACGGTCTCCACGAGCGGCGCGGCCGAGCGCGTTCGCAGCGCCTGCCGTGGCGCAAGGCCTGGGAACGAACGCGGGTAGCAGTGACCGTCGCTCTCTGAGCGCATCCGCCGCTGGCGGATCGCCTCGGCGCGCGGCCTCCAGGCTGCGACGGGGTCGGGATCCGTGCCGAAGACCACGATCTCACCCGGCTCGAGCCCGCGGCGCAGCGTCACGTACGCGACGAACCCCGCGAGGCCGCCGCCGACGATCGCGCAGGACCGCTCCACGGCTACTTCACCGACCCCGCGAGCAGCCCCTGCACGAAGTAGCGCTGGAACGCGAAGAACACGGCGAGCGGGATCGCGAGCGAGAGGAACGCGGCCGGCGCGATCAGCTCGATATTGGCCCCGAACTGCCGGAGCTGGGAGAAGATCGCGACCGTGATCGGCTGGGTCGACTGGCCGAAGGTCAGCGCGACGAGCAGGTCGTTCCAGACCCAGAGAAACTGGAAGATCGCGAGCGCCGCGATCGCGGGCAGCCCGAGCGGAAGGATCAGCCGCGTGAAGATCACCAACTCGGATGCCCCGTCGATGCGCGCCGCCTCGATGAGGTCCTTCGGGATCCCGAGGAAGAAGTTCCGCAGCAGGAAGATCGCGAACGGGAGCCCGAAGGCCGTGTGGAAGAGGATGAGCCCGGCGATGGTGTCGAAGAGCCCGAGATCGTTGTAGAGCGAGAAGATCGGGATCAGCGCCATCTGGATGGGAACGACGAGCAGCGCGACGACGAAGAGGAACCACCAGTCGCGCCCGGGAAACTCGAGCCAGGCGAACGCATAGCCGGCGAGCGACGCGATCACGATCGGGAGGATCGTCCCGCCGAGCGATATCCAGAGCGTCGTCCAGAGCGCGCCCGTGATCGCCTCGTTCCCGAGGACGTCGGTGTAGTTCTCGAGCGTGATCTTGCTCGGCGCGGAGATCACCTCCCACCACCCGGTGGTCCCGACCTCCCCTGGGGCGAGGAGCGACGTGAACAGGAGGCCCAGAGTCGGGACGAGCCAGAGCAGGCCGAGGACGATGATGATGACGTAGACCGGGGTCTTTCCGAGGAAGCGGACGATCTTCGTCGCGGTGCTCTCCTCGACGACGACCGGGCCTTCGACCTCGGCTGCGACGGACGCCACGGTTACACCTCCCTCCGGAAGCGCCGGATGTTCAACGCGAGGATGGGAATGACGAGCAGGAAGAGGAAGACCGCGATCGCGGAGCCGAGGCCGAAGTCACGCACTCCCCCGAACGACGTCCGCCACATCGCGAGCGCGATGACGTTCGCGTCGTCCTGGACCGACCCGGGCGCGACCGCGATCACGATGTCGAAGACCTTGAGGACGTAGATCAGCATCGTGATGAAGACGACCACGAGCACCGGGGCGAGCAGCGGCACGGTCACGCGCCGGAAGACCTGCCACTCGTTGGCACCGTCCGTTCGCGCCGCCTCGAGCAGGTCGCGCGGGATGGCCGAGAGGCCCGCGGCGATGACGACCATCGAGAAGCCCGCCCACACCCAGATGTACGCGATCATGATCGCCGGCGTGATCAGGCTCGGCCCGAGCCACGAGTAGCCCTCGAAGGGCGCGGCGAACGTGCTCCCGGGGATGGCGACCCGGTAGCTGCCAGGGTCGACGCTGTCGAAGACAAACTGGCCGTTGGGCTCGGTGCTCGCGCTGGCGACGGTGGAGCCCGAGTCGTCACGGAGCTCGACGGAGAGTCCCGGAATCCCGAGCTCCTCCTCCTCGACCACGCCTTCCTCTCCTCCGCCCGGCTTGAAATCTCGCCAGACGACGCCGGTGATCCCGCCTTGGAGCGCCTCGGGCCGGACGGCCTGCTCCGCGTCCGCGGGGATCTCCGACGTCGAAATGGCGGTGAGGCCGAGAGCCGCGACCGCGCCGGGCTCGACCGGGTCGACCAGGACGAGGGTGCCGTCGGGCTCGGCTTCCACGGCCTCGGTCGAGGGCCTGGCGTCCGAGATCGTCCCCGGATTGCTGAAGGAGTCCTTTACGACGCCGATCGACGCGTTGACCGCTCCCTGGTCGGGGTCCTTCTCGTACATCACCCGCCAGATCACGCCGGCGGCGAAGAGCGAGATCGCCATCGGCATGAACACGATCGTCTTGAACGCGACCGAGAAGCGCACGCGCTCCACGAGGACCGCGAACACCAGCCCGATCGCGGTCACGAACGCCGGCACGAAGAGCACCCACAAGAGGTTGTTCTTGAGCGCCGTGACGAGCGTGTCCTCGCTGAAGATCTCGCTGTAGTTGTCGAGCCCCACGAACCCGTCGCCCGACCGGTCGAAGAAGCTCCGGTAGATCGTGTGGAAGGTCGGATAGACGATCCAGACGACGAGCAGGAGGACCGCGGGCGCGAGGAACGCGGCCGCGATCCCGTACGACCGCCAACGCTCCCCGCGGGCTCCGCGCTCTCGGCCGGGCGGGGCGCCGGTCAGGCGCCCCGCGTCAGCTGCTGCGCCGGAGGCGTCGGACATCTACGACCCGAAGGCCTCGTTGGCGGCGTCCTCCATCTCCTGGGTGATCCCGTCGATGTCCTCCGGATTCGCGAGGAAGTCCTGGAAGAGCTTGAACAGCCCCTGACCGACGGTGCCGCCGAACGCCGACGGCTGCAAGTCGGAGAGGTCGAAGCGGAAGATCTCCGCCTCACCGACGGCCGCGGCCGTGGTCCGGACGAGGTCGTTCGGGTAGAGGGACGGGTCCACGTTCTTGTTGGGCGTCGCGATGCCGAGCGACGCCCACTCGTCCCCGGCCTCGACGGTCGCGAGGTACTCGACGAGCGCCTGCGCGGCCGGGCTGTCCTTGAACATCGACACGAAGTCCCCGGCGCCGATCACCGCCGTCGGCGAGTCGTTGATCGCCGGGAAGGTGAAGACGTTGTAGCCGGTTTCCGGCTCCAGCGTCGTCTCGACCGCGGTCGGCACGAAGTCGCCCTCGATTACCATCGAGCCCTCGGGGGCGTCGGTGAGCACCTGGGAGATCGAGTTAGGGTTGTCCGTCTGCAGCGCTCCCTGCCGACCGCCGGCGATGTTGTCGGTGTCGTTGTAGATCTTTGCCATCTCCGCAAGAGCGTCCTTGACGGACTGGTCGGTCCACGGGATTTCGTGTTTCGCCAGCTGGTCGTACTTTTCCGGGCCGGCGGTCCGGATGTAGATGTTCTCGAACAGGTCGGTCAGGGTCCAGCCGTCCGCGCCGGCGAGCGAGTAGGCCGGGATGCCGGAGGCGTTCAGGGTCTCGGCGGCGGCCAGGAAGTCGTCCCACGTCTCGGGCGGCTCGACGCCGGCTTCCTCGAACGCGGCGACGTTGTACCAAACGGTCGACTTGTTGATGGCCTTGACGTAGACGCCGTAGAGCGTGCCGTCGACCGACCCCGTCGCGACGACGTCCTCCCCGAGGTTCTCCGTCGCGGTCTCTTTCGCGAACTCGAGCGGCTGGATGTCTCCGCTCTCGGCGAAGTCGGCGATCGTCCCCGGCTGGGCGACCGTCGCGAGATCCGGCGGGTTGCCGCCCTCGAGCGCGGTCGAGAGGCGCGTGACGAGCTCGTCCCCGGCCGGCTGATACGTGACGTCGACGTTCGGATAGGCCTCCTGGAAGCCGTCGAGGACGTTCTGGATCGCGTCTTGCTCCGTCCCCACCCAGATGCCCATCAACGTGATCGAGCCGCTGACGTCTTCGCTGCCCTCCACCGTGCCGCCGTCGTCGTCGCCTCCACCGCAGCCCGCGGCGACGACCGCGAGTGCGAGGACGAGCCCTGCGAGGAGGGCTAGGAGTGGTCGTCGCCGTTTCTGCATGTCCTGCTCCTTTCGCTCGCTTCAGCTTTGGTCGTAGATACCCAGTCCCGTGTCCAGGTCGAACGCGTGCACCGTGCTCATATCGACTGCGACGTCGACGACGTCTCCGGTCTTGACGCGCGAGCGCGGTCCGAAGCGACCGACGAACATCGTCTTCGAGGGCTCGCTCGCGGCCGCCTGGACCGTGCTCTCCTGGCCGACGTCCCGCGCGAGCTCGCGGACGTCCTCGGTCAGCGCGGGCGGAGCGTCGACCTCGAAGTGGGCGACGATCTCCGAGCCGAGCGGCTCGCGCAGGACGAGGACGCCCTTGATGTGCCGGTCCTGCGGGATCTCGGGCTCGAGCGCCGCGTCCTCGAGGCCCTCGGGCCGGATCCCGAGCACGACTTTCTTCCCGACGTACTTCTCCAGCGCCGGGCGCCGCCGCAGGACCTCGTCGTCGAGCGTCAGCGACTGGCTGCCGACCTGCGCGACGAGCGTGCCGTTTCGCCGTTCCACGATCGCCTCCGCGAGGTTCATCGCCGGCGAACCGATGAAGCCGCCGACGAAGAGGTTGACGGGACGCTCGTACAGCTCCTGCGGCCCGGCGACCTGCTGGAGCTCGCCCTTCCGCATCACCGCGACCCGGTCACCCATCGTCATCGCCTCGACCTGGTCGTGCGTGACGTAGATCGTCGTCACACCGAGGTCGCTCTGGAGGCTCGAGATCTCCGCGCGCATGTGCACGCGCAGCTTCGCGTCGAGGTTCGAGAGCGGCTCGTCCATGAGGTAGGCCTGCGGCTGCCGCACGATTGCGCGGCCCATCGCGACCCGCTGGCGCTGGCCGCCGGAGAGAGCACGCGGCTTCCGCTCGAGGAACTCCTCGAGGCCGAGGACGCGTGCCGCCTCGCGCACGCGGCCGTCGATCTCGTCCTTCGGCAGCTTTCGCAGGCGCAGGCCGAAGGCGATGTTGTCGTACACGGTCAGGTGCGGGTAGAGCGCGTAGCTCTGGAACACCATCGCGATGTCGCGGTCGCGCGCGGCGACGTGGTTGACGACGCGCTCGCCGATCCGCAGGACGCCTTCGCTGATGTCCTCGAGCCCCGCGACCATGCGCAGGGCCGTTGTCTTGCCACAGCCGGACGGCCCCACGAGCACCATGAACTCCCCGTCGCGGATCTCGAGCTCCATCCCCGACACCGCTCTGGTTCCGTCGGCGTAGACCTTGCCGACCCCCTCGAAGGACACGGCAGCCACGATCTTCGCGGATGAGACTACATGGTGAACGCCGCCACACGCCCCACCCCACCCTCCGAGGCGGAGCCGCTGCCTCGGCCGCTACTCGAGCGTGCCCAGGAAGTCGTCGACCGCGATCAGCGGGAGCGACTCGAGCTTCGCGCTGCCGCGCGCGCCGAGCGCGACCGACACCTTGGCGATCGTGACGTCGTCGGGCGCCTCGACGATGTTCACGAAGTCGTACTCGCCGAGCGAGGCCCATTGGTGGAGGACCTTCGCGCCCATCTCCTCGACATCACGGTTCACCTCACGCAGGCGCGCCGGGTTCGCGTGCAGGGTCTGTACGCCCTTCTCGGTCAGCGTGGTCAGCATCAGGTAGGTCGGCATCTCGCTCCTTTCGTGGCTCTCCGCGCGAGCGTAACCGAGCCTCCTGGTCGACGTACAGCAGCGCACCCCCAAGGAAGAGCAGCGGCGAGAGGACGACGTCGGCGAGGAAGATCGCAACCCGCACGGTGTTGTCGGCCTGCGACTCGAGCAGGAGCGCGAGCGCGTACCGGCTGAGCGCGAAGAGGATCACGAGCGTCGCGAGCGAGCCCGCGGCGTGGATGTAGCCGGCTCGGCCGAGCTCGACCCCGCGGCGGAGCGCGTCCGAGACCGACGTCCGCTCGACGAGCGCGACCGGGACGGCGAGGCCGATGAGCGCGAGCCAGAGGACGCCCGCGAGCGAGAACCAGGGAAACAGAAGCGCCGCCGGGATCCAGATCACGATGCCGGCGACGAGCGCGACCCCCCAGGCTCCCAGCGGGGCGCGCGTCTTCGTCGCGAGCTGCGTCGCGTACGCGTAGGCGAGTGTGAAGGCCGGCGCGGCGGCGAGAAGCACGAGCCCGGACTGGACCCTCTCGGTCCCGACCGTGAGCTGGTCGACGACCGCAACGACGAGCCCCAGCGGGAGCGCGCGCACGAACGTCGCCCCGTAGAGCCGGATCGACTCGGCGACGAGCTGGCCGACCGTCCGCTGCTCAGGCGGAAGCGGTGGAGGGAGCCCACGTGCGCCCGACGTCGCTCGCCGCGCCATCCGGCGGAACGCTAATCGACGCGATCGCCTCGAGCAGCTGCGGGATCGCCTCGTCGAGAACCTCGAGCGCGCGTGGGATCCTCCAGCGCGAGCGGTCGCTCTCGCCGAGGTGGTTCGAGATCGCGCGGACCTCGACAGCCGGCACGCCCGCCCGCGAGCAGGCCCTGAGCACGCCGAAGCCCTCCATGGCCTCGACCCGGAACTCGTGCTGCGCCTCACCCTGCGACACCGCGGCGCTCGTCGCGATCGGGAGCGCGATCGCCGCCGGCATCGCGAGCCGGGCGGCCGCGAGGAGCGCAGGGTCGGCTTCGACCCGCTCGACGACGGCGATCTCCGCCGAGAGGTCCGCATAGACCGCCTCGGTGCCGATCGCCAGCGACCCTGGTGTGACACCGCGCCCGCCGCCGAAGCCCACGTGCAGGATCGCCGCCGGGCGCGAGATCGCAAGCTCCGCCGCGGTCGCAGCGGCAGCCTCCACCGGCCCGATGCCGCAGATCAGACCTGGATGCCCGCAGAGCTCCAGGTCCGTCGCGCCGACCAGCAGAACGCCGCTCTCGGAAGTCGCCATGACCAAGATTTCACGGAATCCTACGGACCGGGAGCAGGCTCGTGGGAACTCCGCGCCTTCCTCGCGTCCTCGCGGAGCCGGAAAACGGGGTGCCTAGGGGCTTCGGCGAGCCAGTCCGCCTCCGACGCATCCAGGGTCACGTCGAAGAACGGGCGCGTGACGCGGCTAAGCTCGTAGTAGCGCCGCAGCACCGGGACGGCGTCTTCCGGCGACAGCTCCTCGACGGCGAGGCGTTCGCTGCGTCGACCACGCCGGAGCTCGACCCAGCCGGCCGTTCGCGCGTTCAGGACCCAGTTCCGATCGCCGTACGGCGCCACGAGCCAGCGCTTCCCTCCCTCGGCCACGATCGACACCGGTGTCGACCAGGGCTTCCCGCTCTTTCGTCCGTGAACGGTGAGCAGATGCGTGCGCGGCCCGGTCAGCCCGAGCCGCGCCAAGGGGCGGACGACCGCGTTCAGGCCGCGCCGCCAGTAGCTCTTGCGGTAGGGCCTCGGCACGGTCGCCACTCCGCGAAGTAAACCGGCACACACCGAAACCGCCCTTCCCCTGGGGCGGTCTCGGCGTTGCCGGGTGCGATGACCCCGATCAGTGAGCGAGCGGGCGGACGCGGGTCATCCGCATCGCGAGCCACAGCCCCGCGACGAGGAGGATCCCGAGGCCGAACCCGAAGCCGAGCTGCGACCACTCGATGCCGTCATCCGAGACTGCGCCGACGGTCAGCGTGGGCTGCGTCCCCTTCGGCGGTGCTGCTCGGTCGAACGCGTCGGTGTACGCGGTGGGGACGACGACGTCGATGCGCTGCGCACGGTCGGCAGCGTCGAGGTAGGTCGTCTCGGGCGCCCTGAAGATGTCGTGGGAGTCGGGCCGGCTCACCTGGGTCACCGAGTCCTGGGGCTCGATGGAGCCTGCGAGCCGCCCCTCGCCGAACGCGGGAGCCGCGACGGCCAGCGCTACGAGAGCGGTTCCGACGAAGAATGAGATCCTGCGGGTCATCGCTACCTCTCCTTTGTCCCGGTGGCCCTGCTGACCACCTGAGTCGAGGCTAGGGAGCAGAGGGCACGCCCGAAACGGGCGAATCCCCCGGGTTTGAAGCCGAGACCCCCTGTGATTGACGCGACCCGCGGGCAGCTCGACGCTGCAGGCTGACCGCACAAACGCGCCGCGGCCGCCTTCCCCAGAGGCGGCCGCGGCTATGGGTCGGATGACCCAGGTCAGTGCGCCAGCGGGCGGACCCGCGTGACGCGCAGAGCGAACACGAGGCCCAGCATCAGGAGGAGCCCGATGCCGAACCCGACTCCGATCTGCGGCCACTCGACCTCGCGTCCCGAGGGAGAGGTCGCAACCACGATGGTCGGCAGGTCGGCCGGCGCGAGCCGGACGTGATCGTCGCCGGAAAGGAAGCCGTCAGAGCCCGTGCCGCGGTTCGCAACCGCACGCTCGAGCGCGTCGGGCGCGGGCGGCGCGTACTCGCCGAGCCCGTACCGGCGGTTCAACGCCTCGCTGCGATCCTCCGTGACAGGCGCGTACTCGCCGAGCCCGTACTGGCGGTTCAACGCGTCGCTGCGAGCCTTCACTGCGTCGAGCGCCTGCTGCTGCGCCGTCGCACTCTGCACGCTCGTGTCGTCGGGCGAAACTGCCGGCTGAGCGCTTCCCCAGGCGGGGGCTGCGAGCAGCAGGGCTGCACCGGCGACGACGGTGATGAGTGAGAGCTTGGGGGTCATGTGTCCTCCTCTTCCTGTCCCCGGTGGCCCTGTGACCACCTGCTGCGAGGCTAGGGAGCGGAGGGCACGCCCGAAACGGGCGAATCCCCCGAGTCTGAGGCCGAGACCTCCTGTGCTTGACGCAACGCCAGGGCCGTTGCGAGCTCCGCGCGATGCCGTATCCCGAGCTTCCCGAAGATGTGCGAGAGGTGGCCCTCCACCGTGCGGTCGGAGAGGAAGAGCGCAGCGGCGACCTCGCGATTCGTCTTCCCTTGGGCGACGAGGGCGGCGACTTTCTGCTCGGCGGGAGTGAGGGCGCCGGGAGTCGCCGCGCGCCCGCTGATTCGCTTCAGCTCGGCGCGCGTCCGCTCGGCCCAGACCTCGGCGCCGATCCGCTCGAAGGTCGCGAGCGCCTCCTGTAGCGTCTCGCGCGCCTCGCGCCGGCGCTTCGCCCGCCGCTGGGCCGCGCCGAGCGCGATCAGCGTGCGACCGCGGTCGAGCGGCAGCTCGACCTGCGCATGCCAGGTCAGGGCTTCCTCGAACGCGGCGTCCGCGCCCTCGAGATCGCCGGCCTGCGCGGCGAGCAGGCCCCTGCAGCGCATGCAGTTGGCCAGCGCCGTCGCGCGCTCGAACCGACGCGCGTTCCCCTCGTACCAGTCGAGGAGCACGCTCGCCTCGTCGCGCCGTCCGAGCTCGACGAGCGCCTCGACCTGGTCGGCAATGAACCGGGCCGCGCCGGGCTCGACGATGCCCTGCTCGCGCACGAAGACGACACAGGGCTCGAGCTGACGCACCGTCTCGCTCGGCATCCCGAGCGACAACGCAAGGTGGCCAAGTGCCGCCGACCCGACGAGGCCCACGAATCTGTCCGTACCTAGGTCCATGGCACGCAGGGCTGACTCCTGTGCCGCTTGGGCACGGCCGAGCTGCGCGAGAACGAGACTCTCGAGTGCGAGGTTGAGCCAGCCGAAGAGGGGCTGACCCGACTGTTCAGCCGCTTCTCGACCCTCGCGTGCGAGCTCGTACGCCTTTTCGAGATTTCCGAGTAGACGCTCGACATCGCCGAGGAGGAACAGCAGCCAGGGCCGAGCGTTCTCGTCGCCGTGGTCTTGTGCGCGTTGCATCAGGTCGACGAGGGCGGCTTGCGACTGTTCGAATGAATCGGTCCACCCCCAGCACTCCGCGAGTGAGATCAGCGGCTGATCCATGACCCGAAGGTCTCCCGCTGAGGACTGAAGTGCCAACGCCCGCTCCCTGGTGGCCGCCGCCGTGTCCAGGCCCAGCAACGTCTCCGCGCTGAGCCGGGTGAGGATCGCGTCCGCAGCGAGTGCCTCATCGCCCAGCTCGTCGGCCAGTTCCAGCGCGATGCCTGTGTGCCGAACCGCGTCGTCGAACGTCTCGAACATCCAGATGCTGCAGGCAGCGACGCCTTCATGCGCAACTCCGAGCGTGTGGCGATCGTCTCCCGCCTCAGCCACGACCCTGGTGAAGAGCTCCTTGGCCTCGTCGGGCCGCTCGTACAGCCGGATGCGCGCGAGCACCACCAATGCGCTCGCACGCTGCGGTCCAGGTCCCAGTGGAGCGACGACATCGTCGAGCTTGCTTTCCGCCCTCCGCGCGTCGCCGGACTCGAAATGGAGTGTTGCAGCCTCCACTGCCCTCCTCAACGCCTCTTCCGGTCGATCGCGCGGCGTGAGCTGTTCGGCACGCTCGAGCAGCAGCGCGGCAGGGCGAAGCCCTCCGCGGTCACGCGCGTGCCCTGCGGCGTCCTCGAGCACAGACGCGACGGACTCGTCCGGCTGGTCGACGGACGCCGCCAGTTGCCAGGCGCGCGCTTCAGGGTCCGCGAGGAGTTCCGCGAGCCGAGCGTGTACCTCGGTCCGGCTCAGGGGATCCGCGGTCTCGTACGCTCCGGCGGCCAGCAGAGGGTGGGTGAAGCGGATGCGATCGCCCTCGAGATCGACGACACGCGCCTCCAGCGCGGGCGCCAGTGCTACGTCACAGCTCACGCCGGACGCTGCCTCGGTGATCGCGACGGTCGGGTGCGCGTGTGCCGCCGCGGCGAGCAGGAACTGCCGGCTCTCCAGAGGCAGCGCGAGCAGCCGCCCGTGGACGAGATCGTGGAGCGACTCCGGGACCGGAAGCGGATGACCGGCCTCGACCGGGGCTCCCGAGCGTCTGAGCGTGCGGACGATCTCGAGCGCGTAGAAGGGGTTTCCGCCCGCGGCCTGGTGAACCTCCGCGAGAAGCGGCCGGGGCAGCGCGACGCCGAGGTGCTCCTGGACCACACGGTGCAGGCACGTCACGTCGAGCGGCTCGACCTCGACCTCGGCGAACCGGCCGGCTGGAAGCGATCGGGAGAGCTCGAATGCGAGCCCGCTCTCGAGCGGCGTCCTGCGCGCGAGGAGGACGCCGACGCACTCGGCCTCGAGCCGCCGTGCGGCGTACGCGAGCGCGCCCGAAGAGGCACTGTCGAGCCACTGGACGTCGTCGATCGCCACGACCGTCGGCTGCGCATCCGCGAGCGCGCGGAGGACGTTCAGCACTGCGACCCCGACGGCGTGCGGATCCGGGGGAGGCCCTTCCTCCTCGCCGAGCACGAGGGCGCGGCCGAGCGCCCTCCTCTGTGCGTCGGGAAGCGGCTCGAGCGCTTCCTCGAGCACCGGATGGAGAAGATCGCCGAGCGCGGAGAAGGAGAGCGTGGTCTCGCTCTCGGCAGGCCGCGCGTGCAGTACCCGCAGGCCGTGCTCCGCCGCGTCGGCCGTCGCCGCGCTCCAGAGCGTCGTCTTCCCCATTCCCGCGTCGCCCTCGAGCACGAGCGCGGCCGCGCCGGCGGCGATGCTCCCGACGAACTCGTGGACGGACTCGAGCTCGGCCTCCCTCCCGAAGATCCCCGATGCCATGGCGCTCGATCGTACGCCTCGGCACGAGCGGGGAACAGGCCCGCGTCCGCAATACTCCGCCCGTGGCGTACACGATCTTCCGTCAGCCCGAGCTCGAATGGGAGCCGCGCGGAGAAGACGACCCGCGCTCGATCGGCAGGCTCTCCGAAGCGCTGACGCAGTCACGCGCCAACATCTGGCGCTATCCGCCCGGCACCCGCGGCAAGCGACACGCGGACCACGCCCAGGAGGAGGTCTTCGTCGTCCTCGACGGGACGCTGACCGTCGACCTCGGCGAGCCGCCCGAGCGCCACGAGCTCGCGCGCGGGAGCGTCCTCGTCGTGGAGACCGGCACGGCACTCCAGCTCCGAAACGCGGGAGACGAGGAGCTCGTCCTCTTCATCTACGGCGCCCCGCCTGTCACCGGCCAGGCCGAGTTCTTCGAAGACGTGCCCTAGACGACCGAGGCCGCGACCTCGGCACGCTCGAAGACGAGCTCGCCGTCGCGGGCGTCCACGCGCACGACGTCGCCCTCGGCGAAGCGTCCTTCCAGGAGCTCCAGCGCAAGCGGGTTCTCGAGCAGGCGTTGGATCGCGCGCTTGAGCGGTCGGGCGCCGTAGGCAGGGTCCCAGCCCTCGTCGGCGACGAGCTCCTTCGCCGCGTCCGTGACCTCGAGCTCGAGCTTCCGTTCCGCGAGCCGCGTCGCGCAACCGGGCGAGCTGCAGCTCGACGATCTCCGAGAGCTGCTCGCGCGTGAGCGGCTCGAAGCGGACGACCTCGTCGATCCGGTTCAGGAACTCGGGACGGAAGGTGTCGCGCAGCTGCTCCTCCGAGCGGATGTTCGAGGTCATGATCACGACGGTGTTCCGGAAGTCGACCGTGCGGCCGTGGCCGTCGGTGAGGCGACCGTCGTCGAGCAGCTGGAGCAGCACGTCGAACACCTCGGGGTGGGCCTTCTCGATCTCGTCGAGCAGGAGCACGGCGTACGGGCGCCGGCGCACGGCCTCGGTGAGCTGGCCGCCCTCCTCGTAGCCGACGTAGCCGGGCGGCGCGCCGACGAGCCTGGCGACCGTGTGCCGCTCCTGGTACTCGGACATGTCCAGCCGGACGAGTGCCCTCTCGTCGTCGAACATGAACTCGGCGAGCGCGCGTGCGAGCTCGGTCTTGCCGACGCCGGTCGGGCCGAGGAAGACGAACGAGCCGATCGGCCGGTTGGGGTCCTGGAGCCCCGACCGCGCGCGCCGGAGCGCGTTGGACACGGCTTCGACGGCCTGGTCCTGCCCGACGACGCGCTGATGCAGGCGCTCCTCCATGTGGATGAGCTTCTCGACCTCACCCTCGAGCAGGCGGGAGACCGGGATCCCGGTCCACGAGGCTACGACCGCCGCGATGTCGTCCTCGTCGACCTCCTCCTTCACCATCGCCGTCTCGCTCGGCTGCTCGCGCTCGGAGAGCTCCCGCTCGAGCTCGGGGAGCAGCCCGTGCCGGATCTCCGCCGCACGATTGAAGTCGCCCGCGCGCTCGGCGCGCTCGTAGTCCATCCGCAGCTCGTCGATCTGCCGCTTGACCTCGGCGACCCGCTGCAGCGACTCCTTCTCGCGCGACCAGCGCGCGGCGAGCTCGTCCCTCGCGGCCTTTGCCTCCGCGAGGTAGCGCTCGAGCGGCTCCCGCACCGTCTCCGGCTCGTTGGCCATCGCCGCGAGCTCGATCTCGAGCTGGCGCACGCGCCGCTCGGCCTCGTCGAGCGGGACCGGCGACGAGTCGATCTCCATCCGCAGGCGCGACGCGGCCTCGTCCACGAGGTCGATCGCCTTGTCGGGGAGGAAACGGTCGCTCACGTACCGGTCCGAGAGCACGGCCGCCGCGACAAGCGCAGAGTCCCGGATCTCGACCCCGTGGTGCGCCTCGTAGCGCTCCTTGAGCCCGCGCAGGATCGCGATCGTGTCCGCGACCGAGGGCTCGCCGACGAAGACCGGCTGGAAGCGCCGCTCGAGCGCGGCGTCCTTCTCGATGTGCTTGCGGTACTCGTCGAGCGTCGTCGCGCCGACCGCGCGCAGCTCGCCGCGCGCGAGCATCGGCTTCAGGAGGTCTCCCGCGGCGACCGCGCCCTCCGCCGCGCCGGCACCCACGATCGTGTGCAGCTCGTCGATGAAGAGGACGATCTCGCCGGCCGCATTCTGGATCTCGGCGAGGACCGCCTTGAGCCGCTCCTCGAACTCGCCGCGGTACTTCGCCCCGGCGAGGAGCGCGCCGACATCGAGCGCCCACACGCGCTTGCCCTTGAGCCCTTCGGGGACGTCGCCCGCGACGATGCGCTGCGCGAGCCCCTCGACGATCGCTGTCTTCCCGACGCCGGGCTCGCCGATGAGCACGGGGTTGTTCTTCGTTCGGCGGGAGAGGACCTGGATCACGCGCCGGATCTCTTCGTCACGCCCGATCACGGGGTCGAGCTTCCCGTTCTCGGCGAGCGCGGTCAGGTCGCGGCCGTACTTCTCGAGCGCTTGGAACGTGCCCTCGGGATCCTGCGACGTGACCTTCTGCCCGCCGCGCACGCCCTCGAGCGCGCCGAGCAGCGCTTCGCGCGGAACCACGTCGAGGGCGAGCAGCAGATGCTCGACGGACACGTACTCGTCGCCGAGCGCCCGCATCTCGTCGAACGCCTTGTCGAGCACGCGCGAGAGCGCACCGGACGCCCTTGGCTGCGCCGCGGCCTCGCCCGAGACGGACGGCAGGTTGCGCAGCCGTGCCTCCGCTTCCGCGCGCACCTCGTCCGAGCTCGACCCCGCGCGGTCGACCAGGGTTCGCGGTAGCTCCTGCTCCAGGAGCGCGACCGTCAGGTGGTCAGGGGTCAGCTCCGGGTTGCCCGTCCGGCGCGCGAGCTCCTGCGCGGCCGCGACCGCTTCCTGCGACTTCAGCGTCAGCTTGTTGAAGTCCATGTCAGCTCCTCGGGGCGGGATGCTCGCTCGCGGGTCGGTACACGACGAGCTCCCGCTTGTAGGCCTTGTGCACGGAGGCGATCTCGGCGCGGAGCTCGCGCTCGAGGCGGTTCATCCGCGCCTGCATCTTGCGGAGCTCGTCCTCGAGCCTGAGCACGTGCTCGACTCCCGCGAGGTTGAGCCCGAGCTCGGTCGTGAGCCGCTGGATCAGTCGCAGGCGCTCGATGTCCGTCTCGGAGTAGAGCCGCGTCCCGCCGGGCGTGCGCCCAGGCCGGACGAGCCCCTTCGTCTCGTACAGCCGCAGTGTCTGCGGGTGCATCCCGACGAGGTCGGCGGCGACCGAGATCATGTAGCGCGGGCGGTCGGGCACGTCAGCTCACCTCCGCGAAGCGCTCCCTCGGGTTCTCCCGAGAGACCTTCTGGTAGCCCTCGAGCGCTTCCTTCTCCACCTTCGAGAGCTTCTTCGGGACGGACACCTTCACCCGCGCGAGCAGGTCGCCGCGACCTCCGCCTTTCACGTGCGGCGCGCCGCGACCCTTCACGCGAAGGAGCTTTCCCGTCTCGGTGCCGGCCGGGATCTTCAGCGAGACCGGGCCGTCGGGAGTCGGGATCTCGACCGAGGCGCCGAGCGCGGCCTCCGCGTATGTCACGGGCACCTCGAGGATCAAGTCGGAGCCGCGACGCTCGTAGAGCGGCGAGGGCTCGACCTCGACGACCACGTAGACGTCGCCCGGAGGCCCGCCGTTGCGACCTGCCTCGCCCTTGCCCTTGAGCCGGACGCGCGTCCCGGTCTTGGCGCCGGCAGGGATCGTGACGGCGTATCGCTTCGTGCTGCGCTCACGACCCGTGCCACGGCAGTTCCGGCACGGCTTCTCGACGATCGTCCCGTTGCCCTGGCAGCGCGGGCACGGCTGCGAGAACGCGAAGAGGCCCTGTGAGTCCGAGACGACGCCCCGGCCCTGGCACTGCGGGCAGACCACCGGCGACGTGCCGGGCTCTGCGCCCGTCCCGTGGCAGACGGAGCACACCGACTCCGTCTGGACGGGGACGCGCACCTGGACGCCGTTCAGCGAGTCCTCGAACGAGATGCGCACGCGCGCCTCGAGGTCGTCGCCGCGGATCGGCTGGCGCATGCCACCGCGCCGCGCACCGCCGCCGAACATCCCGCCGAACAGGTCGCCGAGATTGCCGAGGTCGAACTCCTCGAATCGGACGCCACCAGCGCCGCCTCCGGGGAAGCCGCCCGGACCGGCCGCGCCGAACGTGTCGTACTGCTGCCGCTTCTCGGGATCCGAGAGGAGGTCGTACGCCGCCTGCACCTCCTTGAACCGATCCTCGGCGCCGTTGTCGCCGGGATTGCGGTCCGGGTGGTACTGGCGCGCGAGCTTCCGGTAGGCCTTCTTGATCTCGTCCTCGGACGCGTTCTTCGCGACGCCGAGCGTCTCGTACGGGCTCTGCGGGCTCACTCTGCGACGATCACCTTCGCCGGGCGCACGACCCGGTCGCCGACCCGGTAGCCGCGCTGCACGACCTCCACGACGGAGCCGGGCTCGGCACCGTCGCCGGGTCGGGTGAGCAGCGCCTCGTGGACATGGGGATCGAACGCGCCGTCGGTCTCGATCTCGGCGAGGCCCTCCTTGCGGAGCGCCTTGCGCAGGGACTGCTCGACGAGCTTCACTCCGTCTACGAGAGCCGCCTCTTCGTGCTTCTCCGCGGCCTCGAGCGTCCGTTCCAGGTCGTCGAGGATCGGGAGGAGCTCCTTCACCAGCCGCTCGTGTGCGTGCGCGACGAGGCGCTCCTGGTCGCGAAGTGCCCGCTTGCGGTAGTTCTCGAGCTCCGCCTGCTTGCGCTGCAGGAGATCGAGGTACTCGTCGCGCTCCGCTTCGACCTTCGCGAGGCTGTCGGGTGGCGCGGAGGCGGTCTCGGGGGCCGCCTCCGGTCCGTTCCTCTCGAGGGGCTCCAGAGGCTGTTCGGTCACGACCGCTTCGCCTCCTCTTCCTCGTCGATGACCTCGAAGTCGGCGTCTTCGACGACCTCGTCCTCGTCCGCGCCGCCACCGTTGCCGGAGGGCTGCGCCGAAGCAGCCTGTGCCGCCGACGCCTGCGCGTAGATCGCGTCGGCGAGCGACCGCGACGCCTCCTGGAGCGCGTCGGTCTTGGCCTTGATGTCGGCGACGTCGGAGCCCTCGACCGCCTGCCGGAGCTCCATGACCCGGCCCTCGATGGTGGACGCCTCGGCCTCGTCGAGCTTGTCGCGGTGCTCGGCGAGCGTGCGCTCGGTCTGGTACGCGAGCTGCTCGCCGAGGTTCCGCGCGTCCGCGAGCTCGCGGAGCGAGTGCGCCTCGTCGGCGTGCGACTCCGCGTCCTTGATCATCCGCTCGACGTCGTCCTCGGTCAGGCCCGAGCCGCCCTCGATGCGGATCTGCTGCTCGTTGCCGGTGCCGAGGTCCTTCGCCGAGACGTTGATGATCCCGTTCGCGTCGATGTCGAACGAGACCTCGACCTGCGGGACGCCCCGCGGAGCCGGCGGGATACCGACGAGCTGGAACTTCCCGAGCGTCTTGTTGAAGTCGATCATCTCCGACTCGCCCTGCGCGACGTGGATCTCGACAGACGGCTGGTTGTCCTCCGCCGTCGTGAACACCTCGGACTTGCGGGTCGGGATCGTCGTGTTCCGGTCGATGAGCTTCGTGAAGACGCCGCCCTTCGTCTCGATGCCGAGCGAGAGCGGGGTCACGTCGAGCAGGAGCACGTCCTTGACGTCGCCCTTGAGGACGCCGGCCTGGATGGCCGCGCCCACGGCGACGACCTCGTCCGGGTTCACGCCCTTGTGCGGCTCCTTCCCGATGAGCTCCTTGACCTTCTCCTGCACCGCGGGCATGCGCGTCATTCCGCCCACGAGGACGACGTGCTCGATGTCGGCGGCGGTGAGGTCCGCGTCCTTCAGCGCCTGCTTCGTCGGCTCGACGGTGCGCTCGAGCAGGTCGTGCGCGAGCTCGTTCAGCTTCGCGCGCGTGAGCTGCAGGTCGAGGTGCTTCGGCCCCTCGGGCGTCGCGGTGATGAACGGCAGGTTGATCTGCGTCGTCATCGTCGAGGAGAGCTCGATCTTCGCCTTCTCGCCCGCTTCATAGAGCCGCTGGAGCGCCATCGGATCGGCGCCGAGGTCGATGCCCTGGTCGCGCTTGAACTCCGCGATCATCCAGTCGACGATCGCCTTGTCGAAGTTGTCGCCGCCGAGGTGGTTGTCCCCGTTCGTGGCCTTGACGTGGTAGACGCCCTCGCCGAGCTCGAGCACGGACACGTCGAACGTGCCGCCGCCGAGGTCGAAGACGAGGATCGTGTGCTCGGCGCCCTCCTTGTCGAGGCCGTACGCGAGCGCCGCCGCTGTGGGCTCGTTGATGATCCGGAGGACGTTGAGCCCGGCGATCTTGCCGGCGTCCTTCGTCGCCTCGCGCTGCGCGTTGTTGAAGTAGGCGGGGACCGTGACGACGGCGTCGGTGACCGACTCGCCGAGGTACGCCTCGGCGTCCGCCTTCAGCTTCTGGAGGATCATCGCCGAGATCTCCGGCGGCGCGTACTCTGTCGCCTCCGCCTTCACGCGCACGTCGCCGTTCGGGCCCTCTTCGACCTCGTACGGGACGATCTTCATCTCCTCCGAGACCTCCTCGTACTTGCGCCCCATGAAGCGCTTGATGGAGAAGATCGTGTTGGTCGGGTTCGTCACCTGCTGACGCTTCGCGGGAGCGCCGACGAGTCGCTGGCCGTCGCGTCCGAAGGCGACGACGGACGGCGTCGTGCGCCCACCCTCCGCGTTCGGGATGACGGACGGCTCGGAGCCCTCGAGGACGGCCATGCAGGAGTTCGTCGTGCCGAGGTCGATGCCGATGGTCTTGGCCATGTGCGGTCTTCCTTTCGTCTTGAGTCTGCGGTGTGCGGAAACTTGAGTCTGACCATAGCAGATCGCCGCTGGGAGGAACCCTGCCCACTCTTGAGAACTGGAGACGGGATGCCGCTGCTCTCGGAACGCCGCCTGGCCAGGCTCAATCGCGCCGTCGTCTCCGGGCGGATCCTCCCGTACCTCGCGTTCGTGACGCTGCTGGTCACTGTCGCCTCGGCCCTGGTGGTTCGCGTACTGGCTCACAACGAGTTCGACAGCTTCGGCGAGTCGCTCTGGTGGGCCGCGCAGACCGTGACCACCGTCGGGTACGGCGACATCATCCCGAATACGGCCTTCAGCAAGTTCGTCGCGGCCTTCGTCATGTTCTTCGGCGTCGCCACCGTCTCGCTCTTCACGGCGATCGTGACCTCCGTGGTCATGGCCTCGTCGCAAGAGCGCCTGCAGACTGCGTCGACGGAGGAGGACGAGCTTCGCGACGTGCTCGAGCGGATCGAGCGGCGCCTCGACCAGATCGAGAAGCGCTTCTAGCGGAACGACCCGATGAGAATCCCGCCGGCGACGACGAGGAGCGCGCCCGCGACGAGGCGCGGACCGACGCGCTCCGAGCGCCCGAGCACGACGGCGGAGAGCGCGACTCCCCAGAGCGACTCGGTCGCGACGAGCGGCGACACGACCGTCACGAGCCCGCGGTAGTAGGCCTCGAACAGGCACACGTACGAGAGCCCGAAGAGCACACCCGCGGGCGCGAATGCGCGCGCGTCCAGGGCACGCAGCGGCGTGCGGCTCCCGACCACGAAGAGCGCGATCACCGCGGCTCCGGCGCCGAGCGTCGCGCTCGCAGCGAGCCCCGGTGCGACCTCGGTGTCCAACGCCAGCCAACGGATGAGGTTGTCGCGCGTCGCGAAGACGACCGTCGCCGCGAGCGCGAGGGCCAGGCCGAGAGTGCGAACGTGCCCGGGCCGGTCGCGCTCGCCGACCAGGAGCAGTCCGCCCGCGACGATCAGTATCGCGCCGGCGAGGAGCCCTGCCTCGAGCGGCTCGTCGAGGAACGCGATCGCGATCGCGACCGAGAAGAGCGGCGCGGTGCCGACGACCACCGACGTGCGCGCCGGACCCGCCTCTCGTACGGCGAGCGTGAAGAGGAGCTGCGAGAGCCCCGGCCCGAGCAGCCCGGCGAGAAGGAACGGCCAGATGTCGGCAACGCCGTCACCTTGCGCGACGGCGAAGGGCAGCGTGACGGCGAGCGCAGTCAGGACCGTGACGAGCGCGCCCGCCTCCGCGCCCGCTCCCCGGCCGAGCGCGAGCCGAATGGCGACCGTCATGGCGCCGAAGAGGAACGCCGACGTCGCGGCGAGGAGGACGGCGTCCAGCGCCTACCTGCCCCTGGGCAGGAAGCGCCGCAACGCGGCCGCCGCCGCGGGCTCGGCCAACAGGATCCCGGCCATCATCACTCCGCACCCGAGCCAGCCGGCCCACCCGAGCACCTCGTCCGCGAGCAGGACACCGAAGAGCGCGGCGAACGGCGCCTCCAGCGTGAACAGGAGCGCGGCCCGCGCGGCCGTCGTGCGCGCCTGCACCCAGGTCGCCACGAGGAACCCGAGCGCGCCTGCGAAGAGCCCGGTCACGAGTAGCGCCGCCCAGACGGTCCATCCGCGCGGCACTTCCATCTGCCCGAGGGCAACTGCAATCACGGCGAATCCGACGAACGCGGTCGCCATCTGCAGGAAGGTCAGCGCGCGCGGGTCGTGCCGTGGCGCGTAGCGCTCGAGCGCCGCGATCTGCAGGGCGGCGACGAGCGCGCCTGCGAGCACGAGCGCGTTCCCGGCGAGCGACCCGCCGGGCGCACCGTTCAGGAGCAGGAGCCCGACGACTGCGCAGCCGACGCCGATCCAGACCGCCCCGGGCACGCGCGTTCCGAAGAGCGCGAGCGCAATGAACGGTGTGAACACGACGTAGAGCCCGGTGATGAAGCCCGTGCTCGACACCGTCGTGAGCTCGAGCCCGGCGGTCTGGAAGCCGTAGGCGCCTGCGAGGAGGACGCCGACTCCGACACCCGCGAGCCACCCCTCCCGCGGGAGCGCGCGCAGCGGCCGCCAGGCGAAAGGCGCGAGCGCGACGGTCGAGATCGCGAACCGCACGGCGAGGAACGCGAAGAGCGGGTACAGCTCGAGCGCGTCCTGCACCTGCACGAAGGTGATTCCCCAGACAGCAGTGACGCCGACCAATGCGACGAGCGGGAACACCCGGCTCTGGCTCACGTCGGCCACGCGGCGATTCTCTACGCTGTCCCCCGTGGAGGTGCTCGACACTCTCGCGCGGCCGCTTCGCGATCTCCGGGTCTCGGTCACGGACCGCTGCAACTTCCGCTGCGTCTACTGCATGCCGAAGGAAGTGTTCGGGCACGAGTACCGCTTCCTTCCGCGGCGCGAGCTCCTCACGTTCGAGGAGATCGAGCGCGCTGCGCGCGTCTTCGTCGGCCTCGGCGTCCACAAGCTCCGCATCACCGGCGGCGAGCCGCTACTGCGCCGCGACCTCGAGCTGCTGATCGCGCAGCTCGCCGGCCTCGGTGACCTCGACCTGACGCTGACGACGAACGGCGCCCTCCTCGCCAAGAAGGCCAAGGCGCTCGCGGACGCGGGCCTCACGCGCGTCACCGTAAGCCTCGACTCGCTCGACGACGAGGTCTTCCGCGCGATGAACGATGTCGACTTCCCGGTCGCGCGCGTGCTCGCCGCGATCGACGCGGCCGCGGCCGCAGGGCTGCCGGTGAAGGTCAACGTCGTGGTCAAGCGTGGTCAGAACGAGGGCTCGATCCTCGACATCGCGCGCCGCTTCCGCGGGACCGGCCACACGGTCCGCTTCATCGAGTTCATGGATGTCGGCGCGACGAACGGATGGCGGCTCGACGACGTCGTGCCCGCCGCCGAGGTCGTGCGGACGATCGGGGCCGAGTTCCCGCTCGAGCCCGTCGACGCTGCATATCGCGGGGAGGTCGCCGAGCGCTACCGCTACCTCGACGGCGCGGGCGAGATCGGGGTCATCGCGTCGGTCACGCAGCCGTTCTGCGGCGACTGCACGCGCGCGCGGATCTCGGCCGACGGGAAGCTGTACACGTGCCTCTTCGCCGTCCGCGGGCACGACCTCCGCGCCGTTCTCCGCTCGGGGGCGACCGACGAGGAGCTCGACACGGCGATCCGGGCGGTCTGGGAACGCCGCACCGACCGCTACTCGGAGCTCCGCACGAGCGAAACGGGCGCGCTGCGCAGAGTGGAGATGTCGTACATCGGCGGATGACCGTTCGCGGCTATCGCCCCGCGGACCGTGAGGCGTGCCGGGCGCTCTGGGTGGAGCTCACCCAGAGGCATCGAGACATCTACGAGGCACCGGAAATCGGAGGCGACGACCCCGGCTCGTACTTCGACGAGCACCTCGAGCTCGTGGGCGCCGAGAACGTCTGGGTCGCTGAGGAGAACGAGCGCGTCGTCGGGTTCACCGCGATGATCTCGAAGGAGGCGCAGGGCGAGCTCGAGCCGATCGTCGTCAGCAGCGAGCACCGGGGCCGAGGCATCGGGGGCGCGCTGGCCGAGGTCGTGATCGCGAACGCCCGGGAACGCGGCCTGCGACAGGTCATCGTTCGCCCGGTGGCACGCAATGCCGAGGCGATCCGCTTCTTCCACGCGCGCGGCTTCGACGTGCTGGGCCAGATCGAGCTCATCGTCGATCTCGTGGATCCCGAACGCTGGCGAGCCGGCGAGCGCTTGGCCGGTCGCGACTTTCGTGTCTGACTGACGGAAGTACGGGTAACCGCACGCGGCCACCGACCGGCGTGACGTTACAATCCCGTGGTCGTGTCGAGCCTTGCCGCCGAGACTTCGCGACGCCTGCCACGTGGTTGGGCGCACCTCGCGCTCCAGTTCGTCATCTGGATGGGCTTCTACCTCGTGTACCAGGTCGCCCGCGGGCTGGCCGACCGCAGCGTCGCGGACGCGTTCGACAACGGTGAGTGGGTCCTGCGCACCGAGCGCGGGTTCGGGGCGCTCTTCGAGCCCGCCGTGCAGCAGGTCGTCGACACCTCGTCGATCCTCGTCACGCTGACCTCCTACACGTACTGGCTGTCGCAGTTCGCGGTCGTCGGCATCACGCTCCTCTGGGTCTACTTCCGCCATCACGAGCGCTTCGCGGGCTTCCGCAACTGGATCATCGCCGCGAACCTCGCCGGGCTCGTCGGCTACGTCCTCATGCCGACGGCGCCTCCGCGCATGTTCCCGGAGTGGGGCTTCGTGGACACGCTGTCCCAGTACTCCTCGGTCAACCACGACAGCGGCTTCATAGCGCTCGCGTCGAACCCGTATGCGGCGATGCCGAGCCTGCATGCCATGGACGCCTTCATCGTCGGGGTCGTCATGTTCGGGCTCGTGCGCTCGCGGATCGCGAAGGCGCTCTGGATCGCCTGGCCGGCGTGGGTCTCCTTCTCCGTGATCTCGACCGGGAACCACTACTGGCTCGACGTCGTCGCCGGGATCGTCCTCGCGATCCTCACGGCCTACGCGCTTCGGCACGTCCGCACGTTCCGCCTGCGGCACGTATGAGCAACGCCGATCGGCCGCCCGGGAACGGGCAGGCCCGCGGCAACCAACTCGACCGCGTCAAGCAGGAGTACACGCAGGCCGCACGCGAGATCCTCGCGCGCTCGATGCGCGGCGTCGCGAAGACGAAGCTCACGCCGGACATGCTCACGCTGACGGGTGTCTCCCTCTGCCTCGCGGGAGCCGTCCTCGTCGGCTTCGAGGATCGGAACGAGAAGCTCTTCTTCTGGCTCGGCGGCTCCCTGTTCGTGGTCGGCTCGATCGCCGACATCCTCGACGGAGCGCTCGCCCGGGCTGCGAGCAAGGGGACGGTCTTCGGCGCCTTCCTCGACTCGACCTTCGACCGCCTCGGGGAAGCGGCGATGCTCGCTGCGATCGGGCTCGTCTTCATGCGCGACGGGAACGAGATCGCGCTCGTCGCGACGTTCGCCGCCGTCATCGGGTCGTTCCTCGTGAGCTACACGCGGGCGAAGGCCGAGGCGCTGGGCCTGCGGGGCGACGTCGGGCTTCGGGTCGCGAGTCGAGCGCGTGGTCCTGATCTCGGTCGGCCTCGGACTGGCTCCCTGGGGTCTGCTCCAGTGGCCGATCTACATCCTGGCGGTCATCGTCTGGGTGACCGTTGCGCAGCGCATGCTCTTCGTCCGCCGGCAGCTGCGCGAGCTCGCCGAGACGCCGTAGCACTCTCACCTTGCGGTCGCGCGGCGCTGTCGCGTATAGTGCTAGCACTTTGACTGCTAGCAAATCTCCAAGAGCGAGTATCCTCGTGAGAATGCCCGCTCCGCTGAAGGAGGCGCTCGTCCGCGAGACAGCCCGCCGCGGCTCCAACGTCAACGATGTCTCGGCTGGGATTCTCGCCGAGACCTTCGGCGTCACCTACCAACCGAGCGGCCGCCGGCGCAAAGTGCTAGCAGGCTCCAGCCCCGTCCTGCTCCTGCGCGTGCCGCAGGAGCTCAAGGACGAGATCCATGCCGAGGCTGCCCGCTCGGGGGCCAACGCGAACGACGTGATCCTCGCCGCGCTCGCCGACGGGCTCGGCATCCCATCGGTGAGCAACAGAAAGGAAGCGATGGCAACCACGAACGGCTCGAAGAACGGCGCGCGCGCGAAGGACAAGGTGCGCGTCGCGATCATCGGCGTGGGGAACTGCGCCAACTCGCTCCTGCAGGGAGTCGAGTACTACAAGGACGCGTCTTCCGAGGACGCGGTCCCCGGCCTCATGCACGTCGACCTCGGCGGCTACCACATCTCGGACATCGAGTTCACGGCCGCGTTCGACGTCGTGAAGGGCAAGGTCGGCGTCGACCTGGCCGACGCGATCTGGGCGCACCCGAACGACACGATCAAGTTCGCGGACGTGCCGAAGACCGGCGTGAAGGTCTCGCGCGGCATGACGCACGACGGCATCGGCAAGTACATGGCGCAGGTCGTCGAGAAGGCCCCCGGCCAGACGGCCGATGTCGTCGGGATCCTCAAGGAGACCGGCACCGACGTCGTCGTGAACTACCTGCCCGTCGGCTCCGAGGCCGCCACGAGGTGGTACACGGAGCAGATCCTCGATGCGGGTGTCGCGATGGTGAACTGCATGCCCGTCTTCATCGCGCGCGAGCCGTACTGGCAGAAGCGCTTCGAGGACGCCGGCGTGGCGATCATCGGCGATGACATCAAGTCGCAGGTCGGCGCCACGATCACGCACCGCGTCCTGACGACCCTCTTCGGCGACCGCGGCGTCCACCTCGACCGGACGATGCAGCTGAACGTCGGCGGCAACTCCGACTTCCGCAACATGCTCGAGCGCGAGCGTCTCGAGTCGAAGAAGATCTCGAAGACGAACGCAGTCACGTCGATGCTCGACTACGACATCGGCGAGGGCAACGTCCACGTCGGCCCGTCCGACTTCGTGCCGTGGCTGACCGACCGCAAGTGGGCGTACATCCGCATGGAGGGCTCGTCATTCGGGGACGTCCCGCTCAACGTCGAGCTCAAGCTCGAGGTCTGGGATTCGCCGAACTCGGCCGGCATCGTCATCGACGCGGTCCGGCTCGCGAAGCTCGCCATGAACAACGGCATCTCCGGCTCGCTGGAGGCGCCGAGCGCGTACCTGATGAAGTCGCCGCCGACGCAGATCCGCGACGACGAGGCACGCGAGCAGATCGAGCGCTTCATCGTGAAGAACGCGGTCTCGAAGACGAAGGCTGCGACGAAGACGGCGGCGCAGAAGGCGTGAAGGGATTCCGGCTGAGCCGGATCTTCTGGATCGGGGCGGCCGCGATCCTCATCGCCGCCGCCCTGGTCGCCCTCATCGCGATCCTCCGGGGCGAGTTCTCCGAGACCGACGGCCGCATCATCGGCACGCTCGCCGCGACGCTGCTCGCCGGCGCGACTGCGATCTCCGGGCTCGCTCTCGTCGATCGCGGCGCGCGTGCGCTCGGATGGCTGACGGTCGCGATCTCGGCCCCCGGGTTCGCGCTGCTCGTCTACGCGATCTGGGACTTCGTCTTCGAGGGCGACGGCGATGCCTGGCGCTGGGGCTGGTCGGGCGCGCTCGCGCTCCTCGCGGCTCTCGTCGCGGCGACCGCGCAGCTCCTCGCTCGGAACCAGCGAGTCGTGGCCCTCGCCTGGCTCGCGGGAGGACTCGCAGCGGCGGCGTCCACCGCCTCGATCGCGGCCATCTGGCGCGAGAGCCCGGGCGACACGGAAGGCAAGCTGATCGCCGCGCTCTGGATCCTCACCGCGCTCGCCTACTTCCTCGTGCCGGTGCTCCAACGCTTCACGTCGGCCGGCGTTCCCGCGACTGCGGAACGTATCCTCGGCGAGCTCGACGGCATCTCACTCGTCGCAACGCGCTCGGACGACGGAATCGAGCCGAGGCTCGCGCCAGGCGAGCGGCTCGTGCTCCGGCGCAGCCCCTAGGTCTCGACCCGCGGCGAGCAGTCGTCGGCGACGAAACCGACGCGGCGGTGGCTCTTGTCGCAGAAGGGCTTCGTCCGCGAGTTCCCGCAGCGACAGAGTGCGATCCCGCGTCCTTCGGGGATCACGAACTCGTTCCCGTCCGAGTCGACGATCCGCACCGGGCCCTCGACCTTGTACGGGCCGTTCGCGCGCGCCCTGATGGTCACCTCGGCCATGCCGCCACGGTACAAGCTGGGATAGAGGGCGAGCCCGCGGACGCGAAGCGGCCGCCTTTAGGGGTTTTCGCGCGCCCGGAATCCGCGCTCGCGGATTCTGGGCTTGCGCATGATCGGGGCTAGACTCGACCGACCGTGGGCCTCCGCATCTGCTTCGTCACGCCGTTCGCGTGGTCGCAGCCCCACGAGGTGAACGCCCACGTCGAGGGTGCCGCGGCCGCGCTCCGCCGCCTCGGCCACGAGGTGACCGTGCTCGCCCCCTCGTCGCGGACGAGAGACCTCCTCGCCGGCCGCCGTGCGCTCCAGCACGGGCTCGACGCCGAGGTGATCGCCGTCGGGCCGTCGGTGCAAATCTCGCGGCGCACATCGATGGGCGTCCCCGTCGGAGTTCGCGCGAATCTTCGGCTCGCGCTCGCACGCGGCCGCTACGACGTCGTGCACGGGTTCGAGCCGGGACTTCCCAGCCTCTCGTACCTCGCGCTTACCTCCGCTCACGCGCTGACGGCCGCGACGTTCTTCTCGGCGGACCGGCTCTCGTATCCTCCGCGACGCTCGCGGCGCGATCGCCTCCGCGCCCGCGTCGACGCACTCCTCGCGACCTCCGGGGCGACCGCCGAAGCCGCCGCCGAGCGCTTCGAGGGCGACTACACGCTCATCCCGCTAGGAGTCGACACCGCGCGCTACGTCCCGGCGGCGAAGCGCCGCAAGATCGCAATCGAGCTCGAGCCGGGCGGGCGAAGTGTCACGCGTTCCGTCGTGCGTGCTCTCCGGGAGCTCCCCGAATGGGAGGCGACGTTGCTGCACACGAAGCCTCTCGGCTTCCGGCCTACCATCCCGCGCTCGCTGCGAAAGAGGGTCCGCGTCCGCTCCGTCCGCAAGCCCGAGCTGCGTGCCGCCGAGCTCTCCGATGCTGCGATCTTCGTGCCGGCGCCCGACGGCGAGGAACGGCTCGGCCTCGAAGCGGCGGCCTGTGGCGCCGTACTGGTTTCGCTGGACGGGCACGGCCCCGATGCCGTCGCGGCCGAGGTCCTCGAGCTGGCGGCCGACGAGACGCGCCGCACGCGGCTCGGCGCGCAGGAGCGGACGCGGGCCGAGCGCGAGAGCTTCGAGCGTGTCGCCCGCGAGCTCGACGCGCTGTACTCGCGGCTTGCGCGCAAGCGCCGCGACCGCGTGACCCACGACGAGGACGATCCACTGGCCGGCCGCGACTGGATCGCGGTCGACCTGCACATGCACACGGACTGGTCGAAAGACTGCACGACCCCGGTGGCCGACCTGCTCGACCACGCCGAGGAGATCGGGCTCGGCGGCATCGCGATCACCGACCACAACGCGTTCGGCGGCGCGCTCGAGGCGGTCGACCTCGCAGCCGTTCGCGATCTCATCGTCATACCCGGCGAGGAGATCAAGACGGACGGCCAGGGCGAGGTGATCGGCCTCTTCCTCGACCACGAGATCCCGCGCGGGCTCTCGTTCGCGGACACGCTCGACGCGATCCGCGAGCAGGGCGGCCTCGTCTATCTCCCCCACCCGTTCGACCGGCTGCACTCCATCCCGGACCCGGCGACCCTGCACCGCCACCACCCCGAGATCGACGTCTTCGAGGTCTTCAACGCGCGCCTCCTGCGCGACACGTTCAACGACGAGGCCCTGCGCTTCGCCCGCAAGTACGGCCTGCTCCAGGGCGCGGGCTCCGACGCCCATGTCCTTCAAGGAGTCGGGACCGGCGCCGTGCGCATGCGCAGGTTCGACGGCCCGGAGGAGTTCCTCCTCTCGCTGCGCACGGCCGAGATCCTCCGCCGCCCGAAGTCGCTCGCGTATCTCCAGTCGCTCAAGTGGGTGGCCCAGGTCAAGGAAAAGGTCCGCTAAAGGAGAAGGTGAGCCTGACCCCGTGTCAGCGGCCGTGCCCACCGACGAGATCTACGAGCGCTACCTGAAGAAGGCAATCGCCGAGATCAACGAGCTCGGCGACGAGCTCGCTCGCGCGGGCGACGAGTTGCGCGTACCGGTGGTTGGATCCGGCCACCCGCTGGCCGACGTCTTTCTCCTGAAGCACGCCCCGCAGCCGCAGGAGATCCAGGAGGGGGTCGCCTTCTTCGGCCGCACCGGCGCCGCCGTTCTCAAGTCGCTCCAGCGCCTGCACGTCGACGCGCTCGCGGTCTACGGGACGAACTGCCTCAAGTTCGGGACCGAGGATCCTGCGGACGCTGCGAGCTGGCTCACGCGTGAGCTTCACATCGTCCAGCCGAAGCTCGTCGTCGTCATGGGCGCGCAGGCGGTCGAGTTCGTCAACGGGCTCGGGTTCCCGCTCTCCGACCCGATCGATCCGGAGAAGCGCGGCGTCCGTCAGCGCTTCACGCCGACGATCGAGGCGCTCGTCACCCCGGACGTGGACGAGTCGCTCGACGACCAGGCCGCGAAGACCGCGTTCTGGAAGGACTTCAAGGCGCTCGGCCCGTGGTGGGCGGAGCAGCCCCCGTACTAGGCTCCCTGAGCCGCCGGCGCGCTCTCGGGCTCGGGGCTCTCGTGGTGGGAGTCATCGCCTTCGGCGCAGTCGCGGCCAGCCTGCCGGGCCTCTCCCAGGGGGGTGCGATCGCGGTCGCGAGCACCCTCGTCCTTCCTGCCTTCACCGCGCTGGTCTGGGTCGCGCTTCCACTCGCGCGCGTGCACGAGCTGGCGCTGCTGGGGGCGGCAGCTGCCGCGGGCGTCGGCTGGGTCACTCTCTACTTCGCCGGGCTCGGGGTGGTCTCGAACGCGTGCAGGCTCGCCTGCTTCGTCCTCGTCGGCTTCTGGTTCCTCTCCCTGTTCGAGGAGCTCTGGTGGTTGATCGTCGTGGCGATCCTCGTGCCGTGGGTGGACTTCTGGTCGGTGTTCTTCGGTCCGACCCGGTATGTCACGGAGGAGCGGCCAGGCTTCTTCGAGAACATCTCCGTCGCGCTGCACGTGCCCGGCGAGGCCTCGACCGCGAACATCGGGCCGCCGGACATCGTCTTCTTCGCGCTCTTCCTCGCGGCCACGCAGCGATTCGCGCTGCGGACCGGCCTGACCTGGTTGGCGATGACCGCGTTCCTGTCGACGACGCTCGTCCTCGTCTGGTGGGCCGACACGTCCGGGTTGCCGGCGCTGCCCGCGGTCTGCCTCGGGTTCCTCGTTCCGAACGCAGATCTCCTCTGGCGCGACGGGCGTCGGGCCTGGGCGGCGCGCGGCGAGACCGCCCGGGAGTGAGGGCTACGGCGCGCTCTTCTCGAGCAGCGAGACCGACTCGACGTGCGGAGTGTGCGGGAACATGTCCACGGGAAGGCAGCGGAGTAGCTCGTACCCGAAGTCCTCTCGCAGCACCTTCACGTCGGAGGCGAGCGTCGTCGGGTTGCACGAGACGTAGACGATCCGCGGTGCCTGGAGCGCGCCGGTGCGGCGAAGTGCCTTGCCGGCCAGCCCGGCCCGGGGCGGATCGACGACGGCGACGTTCGGTGGGCCTGCCTTCTCGGCGAGCTCCTCGAGCGTCTGCCCGACGTTCCCCGCGAAGAAGCTCGCGTTGCCGATGCCGTTGAGCTCGGCGTTCTCGATGGCGCAGGCCACGGCCTCCTCGGAGATCTCGAGCCCCCACACGTGGCTCGCGTCGCGCGCGAGCGAGAGCCCGATGGTGCCCGTGCCGCAGTAGAGGTCGTAGACGTTCTCGGACCCCGAGAGCGCCGCGAGCTCACGAGCGATCCCGTACAGCCGCTCCGCCATCTCCGTGTTCGTCTGCAGGAACGCGTTCGGTCGCAGCCGGAAGCGGAGCCCGAGGATCTCCTCCTCGATCGCCTCCTCGCCCCACAGCAGGCGAGTGGGGAGGTTCGTCTGCTCGGCAGGGGTGTCGTTGATCGCCCAGTGGATCGAACGAACTTCGGGGAAGCGCCGGAGCACGTCGACGAGATAGCCGGTCTCGAACTTCTCACCCGGAGCCGTCACGAGGACGACGAGCACCTGGCCCGTGTTCCTCCCCTCGCGGTAGACGAGGTGCCGCAGGTACCCGTCGCCGGTCGCCTGGTCGTACGGCTGGAGCTTCTCTTCACGCGCCCAGTCCCTCACTGCCAGCCGGACGCGGTTTCCGAGGTCGGTCGTGAGCAGGCACTCCTCGATCCCGATGACCTCGTCCCAGCGCCCGGCGCGATGGAACCCGAGCTCGACGCTCTCGTCGTCGCCGGACGAGAACGAGTACTCGAGCTTGTTCCGGTAGCCGTAAAGCGAAGCCGCCGGGACTATGGGCTCCACGGGCGGGTCCTGAATGCGGCCGATGCGCGTGAGCGCGTCGCGCACCTGCTGCTCCTTCGCCGCGACCTGCGCGTCGTAGGAGAGGTCCTGGAAGCGACAGCCTCCGCACTTTCCGATCCCGAAGTGCCGGCACGGCGCCTCGACCCGCTGCGCGCTCGGGTCGAGAACCGTCTCGGCGCCGGCCTCCGCGAATCCGCGCTTGACCTTCGTCACCCGCGCACGCACCCGGTCGCCTGGGAGCGCTCCGCGCACGAAGACGACGAACCCGTTCACGCGCGCGACCCCATTCCCGCCGTACGCGAGCGAGTCGATGTGGAGCTCGACCTCGTCCCCCTGCCGTACCGGAGCGGCCATGCGGCCAGAGTACAGCGGCCGTTCGCGATCGCGAGACCCCCTCGGGTTCAGCTCTGCCGCGTTGTTGCCAGAGCAGGCCGCTACTGGAGCACCGAGACGTACACCGACCGCTCGCGCGGCCCGTCGAACTCGCAGAAGAAGATCGCCTGCCACGTTCCCAGCGCCAGCGCCCCGTCGTCGCGCAGCGGGACGACGACGCTCGGCCCGATGAGCGACGCCCGGATGTGCGTCGGAGCGTTGTCCTCCCCGGGCTCGTGGTGCTCCCATGGCCAGCCGTCCTCGACGATCCGCTCGAGCGCTGCCTCGAGGTCGCGGGCGACCGCCGGGTCGGCCCCTTCGTTGATCGTCACGCCCGCCGTCGTGTGCGGCACGTACACGAGAACCGCCGAGCCTGCCGCCCCCGCCAACGCTTCGCGTACGTCGCGTGTCACGTCGACGACCTGCGTTCGCCGCTCGGTCCGGACCGAGATCTCCTTCACAGGACGAGCTACAGTGCGCCGCCGGCCGCCGGGGGCGCTCCCGACTCGAGCGGGTTGTCGCCGCCGGACTGCCGGGCGAGGTACTCCTCGACGTGGAGCAGGTTGTCCCGCCCGCGCTCGACGACAACGAGGAGCTCGGTCATCGACGCGACCTCCTCGCGCTGCTCCTGGAGGAACCAGTGCAAGAACTGCTCGCCCACGAGCTCACCGTCCTCGCGCGCGAGCTTCACGAGCTCGACGATCTGATCGGTGACGCGCTTCTCCTGCTCGAGCGCGAGCGCAACGGGGGCGACGGCGTCCGTGAAGGTCGTCTGCGGCGCCTCGACGCCTGGGACCACGACCGCCTCGTCGGAGTCGAGCAGGTACTGGACGATCATCATCGCGTGGTTTCGCTCCTCGAGCGCCTGCCGGTAGAAGTGCGCGGCGAGCTCGGGCAGCGTCTCGGAGTCGTAGTAGACCGCGACCGCGATGTACTGCTGCGACGCGGCGAACTCGTAGCCGATTTGCCCGTTCAGAGCGTCGGAAAAGCCGGACACGGCGCGACTCTATCGAGGGGCGCACCGGCCCTGACGCAGACGTAGCATCATGCGCATGGCAGGAGTCCCCGGGACCCTGAAGGGCAGGAGCTTCACGCGCGTCGCCGCCTGGTCGCGCGACGAGCTCGAGACGCTTCTCGACCTCGCCGACGAGCTCAAGGCGGAGCGCGCGCGGCGTCCCGAGCTGCGTGTTCTTCCCGGCCGAACGATCGGGCTCATCTTCCACAAGCCGTCGACGCGCACGAGGGTCGCGTTCGAGGTCGGGATCGCCGAGCTCGGCGGCATGGCCCTCTTCCTCCCGGCAGCGGAGCTCCAGCTCGCCAGGGGCGAGTCATATCGCGACACCGCGCTCGTCCTCTCGCGCTTCCTCTCAGCCCTCATGATCCGCACGTTCGAGCAGGACGAGGTCGACGAGTTCGCCGAGCATGCCTCGATCCCGGTCATCAACGGCCTCACCGACGAGAGCCATCCGCTTCAGGCGCTCGCCGACGCGATGACTCTGCGCGAGCGCTTCGGGACGCTCGACGGCGTCCGGCTCGGGTACGTCGGCGACGGCAACAACGTCTGCCACTCGTTGATGCGGATTGCCGGCCGTTTCGGGATGACGTTCGTGGCCGCGACGCCTCCGGGCTACGAGCCCGACCCCGCGTTCGTCGCCGCGGCCACCGACGACGCGCGCGCGACCGGGGGCAGCGTCGAGCTCACGACCGACCCGCGCGATGCCGCGCGTGGCGCCCACGCGGTCTACACCGACGTCTGGGCCAGCATGGGCCAGGACGACGACCGCGAGCGCCGCCTCCGCGATCTCGGCCCATATCGCGTCGACGCCGAACTGCTCGCGCTCGCGGACCCGGAAGGCGTCGCGCTGCACTGCCTCCCTGCCCACGTCGGCGAGGAGATCTCCGCGGACGTCCTCTACGGCCCGCGCTGCCTCGCCTGGGAGCAGGCCGAGAACCGCCTTCACACCCAGAAGGCGCTCATGGCGCTCGTCATCCGCTGAGATGACCTTCGAGGATCAGGTTCGCGCCGCGCTCGACGAGATCCCAACAGACCTCGCTGCAGGATTGAAGAACGTCGCCGTCGTGGTCGAGGATGAGCACCCGGACGATCCCGACCTCTTCGGCCTCTACCACGGCGTTCCGCTCCCCGACCGCGGGGACATGGCCGGCCAGCTCCCCGACAAGATCTCGATCTACCGGATCCCGCTCGAGGAGAGCTTTTCCGACCCAGACGAGCTGCGCGAGGAGATCCGCATCACCGTCCTCCACGAGCTCGCCCACTACTTCGGGCTGGACGAGGATCGAATCGTCGAGCTCGGCTACGAGTAACGCTCCAACGCCCCCCAGGGGCACTCCCGTGTCCCTGAGATCACGCTACCGACGAAGCGCGAACCCGTGGGTGTCGACTCGGTAACGAAAGGGGCGCCGCGTTAGGCGTGGGCTCACGTCCCACCGGGCAACCGATGGACGTGTCGAGGCGAGCGCGGAAACCGATCGAAAGAGGTTTGCGCGGTTACCAGCAAGGGGAATGAAGACCGTGTGTCAGCCGTTTCGACCAACATGACTCCGAACCAAATCCACGACGAGATCGAGCGCATCTCCGAGGTGCGCCAGGACCTCTGGCACCAGCTCTCGGATGGGCACGATCCCGCCGTCAAGGAAGAGATCAAGGCTCTGGACACCCACCTCGAGGAGCTCTGGCAGACGCTCCGCATGGAGAAGGCGCGACTCCGCTTCGGCGAGCGCGAGGACATCGTGCGTCGCGCCCGCGCCGAAGAGCGCCTCGAGCGCGCCGCCTGACCACCGGAAGGGCGGCGAGCAGGAAACCGTCACGCGCCCGCATATCATCGACGCATGCCCCTGTTCGGCCGTCGCGACACCGTCGAGCCCGCGTCCATCGACGCCGAGCTCGATCGCATACGTGCGATCCGCATCTCCGCCGAGGAGGAGCTGGGCCGGCTGCGCAGGGAGCTCGCCGAGCGCGTCGCGAACGTCGAGAAGAAGGAGCGCGAGCTCGCCGACGCGCTCGCCAAGGTCAGCCGCGGCGGCGTTGGTCGGATCCCGCCCGGCGCCGACGAGGCCTTCGCGCACGCACAGGTCGGCCTCGCGGCCCGCGCTCAAGAGCTCAGCCGCCGCGAGCGTGATCTCACCGCGCGCGAGCGTGACACCCTGAAGACGGAGGCCGAGCTCTCACAGCGGCTCGCCGAGGCCGCGAAGACTCCCCAGGAGATGCTCGACCGGATCGAGGCGCGTGTCGCCGCGCTCCAGGAAATGGAGCAGACGTTCTCCCGCACGCAGGCCGAACTCGCCGAGCGGAGCGACGACCTCGCCCGCCGCGAGGCCCAGCTCCTGGAGCACGGACGCGCGTTGAGCGGCGTCGGGGCCGGGAGTGGCGCGATGAGCCGCGCGGAGCTCGACGAACTCGACGAGCGGATCCGCCGCCTCGAGCAGCAGACACGCGAGGCTGCCGCCGACCGGAGCTTCGGCGACGGGCTGAGAACCCTCGAGCGCCGCGGCCTCGGCGGCATCCCCCCAGGCTGACCCACGGCGTGCCGGGCGCCTACACTTGACCCTCTCGGGGCGTTAGCTCAGCTGGGAGAGCGCCGGCTTTGCAAGCCGGAGGTCACCGGTTCGATCCCGGTACGCTCCACTTTCCAGCGATCCCTCTATTCACGCGGGATCGCGAGCTGATCGGCGCTCGCGTTGCGACCGCGGCCGTGCCCCACTAGTGCCCCAAACGTCACGCCGAGCGCGTCGCCTTGATCGTCAGTTGCTCGAAGTCAATCCGACCGAAGCAGCTCTAAGAGCATTACCCCCTGCTGTTGAATCGCCCTCCACCCTCTCCGAGTGTCACGAGTGATAGTCACCCGGTCGCTGCGGCCTGCGGCTAACAGGAATGGTCGAATGTTGGTGATGGTGCCGTAGAACGCTGACGACTCTTCCCATACTTCGTCTGAGACGTCTCGGGCCAGCACCGGGCTGTATTTGTCCCATGCCGGGTGCGGAGGGCTTGTTCTACAGCGGCGAGCTTCGCGGCCAAGGGCATCGCTCTTCTGCCGATCGTCCACGAGATGCGCCGCTTCGGCCACGAGTGGCTCGGCTGCGGCGTGCACGATCACCCGACGAGCATCTAACGAATCGACAGCCGGTGCGTCTGACGGGCTAGATGGGCGAGCCCGACCATGTGCATCCGCGCGCCGTCGCGCAGGCGACGGTCGGCTCGCTCGAGCTCTTCCACCTCCGGTTCCCGCCGTCGTTCCGACACAGCGTCGTCGATCCACCGCACGGCTACCTCGCGGTCGCCCTCCAGGGCGCGGCGCACAAGACGTTCCTCCGGAGGAGCGCGCTGCTCGCCCACGGCACGTTCATGTCGATCCCCGCCGGCGCCGCGCACGCGTGTGCCTTCGGGGCGGAGGGCTTTGAGGTACTGGTCGTCCGGGCGAAGGACGAGGACGGACGCCGCCTCTTCGGCTCGCTTCTGCAGCGCCCGCTGCACGTCGCTGCGAGCGCTGCGTGCGTCCTCGGCTGGCAGCTGGCGGGAGAGCTGCGCTGCCGGGACGCCGCCTCGACGCTCGTGATCGAGGGGCTCACTCTCGAGCTCCTCGCTCGCGCCGGCCGCGTCGCCGTGCCCGAGCCCCGCGGCCCGCAGCCCTGGGTACGAACGGTCCGCGAGCTCCTCGAGGCCGCCGTCCCGCGCCCGGTCACCCTGCAGGAGCTCGCTGCCGCGGTCGGCCGGCATCCCGCGCAGGTCGCGCGGGCCTTCCGGCGTGCGCACGGCACGAGCGTCGCCGAGTACGCGCGCTGGCTACGCCTCGAGTGGGCGACGGTCGCCGTGACCTCGACCGACGAGCCGCTCGCCCGCATCGCGCTCGACGCAGGGTTCGCGGATCAGAGTCACTTCACCCGCTGCTTTCGACGGCATCACGGCGTCACGCCGGCCCGGTACCGCGAGCTGGTACGAGCCTGATCGTCTTGAGTCCGGGCGGGACCGAGCCGCAAGCAGCCCGGTCCCGCCCATCGACGTCCGATCAGCTTCCGCTCCGGACCTGCAGATTCCCCCCGCCGAGTAGGAACGGGAACTGAACCGGCGGGTGGTCGTCGCAGTACTGCTGTCCGGCCGGAGCCGCAGCCGCCCCGAGAGTGGACGACATGTCCGGCGGGGCGTTCGCTCCTTCCCCGTTGTCACGGGCCTGGAACCACATGTCGAGGCCGATCAGGCTCGGCCGCGAACTCGCCTCGATCACCCCGCCGACCCACACGTGGTCGCCCTCGAAAAACGCGCACCGGAGCGAGCCGCTCGCGCTGAGTGCGACTCCGTCGCGGACCTGCGTGTAGTCGAAGCTGCCGGTCGTTGTGCCGTCGGCCTTCACCTGCACGTTCCAGCTGAAGGGACCGATCACGAACGTGCTGCCGGCGGCCTCGCCGCTGAACCCGTAGTCCCCGTTGGCCGAGGCGACGACACCAGCGCCGGCAGCGAGGGCCGATCCCGCAACCGCCAGTCCCACGGCGACCACGATCCCCGCGAGCTTCACCTTCATCTCTGGACCTCCTGCTTCGGTGACGTCCGAAGCTCAGACGACAGCCGGCACGGCGTCTTGTACGAATCGACGGCCGTGGAACGCCCGGAGCGCGCGGGCTCAGCCAGTGCGCCTTCGCGAGCACGCGATCCCTGAGCCGCAAAGGCAGCCGCTCGATCCAGGCCCGGAGGCCGCGCCGGCTGGCGAGAGTCCGAACTCATCCTCGCGCGCACGCGCGCTCACACGTATAGGAAGGTCCGACAGGCTCCCCCCACCCCCGTGAGCATGTTCGTCGGGCGGGGCCCGCTGGCGGGGTGTTCGCGTCCGCGCGACTCGAAGGCTTCTGCTTTCCGCGCCGGCCCCCCGTTTCTGTCTCCTTTTCCGGCACTGAACCGCACGCTTCTCGCCGAGCGCCTCGGTCACGTCCGCTAGCGACCGCTTACTCGACCGAACATTCCTTCATTTCGATTCGAGTTCTTAGGCGCTCTCGTGCTCGGCGACGAATATGCGAGCCGGAGGGAAGGGTCAGCTTTCCCCATGGTCACGATCTACGAACAGCTGACATTCGGATTCCAGGGCGTGAGCAGTCCACTCGGGTTCGGTTTCCAGATCCACGCGTGGAGCGAATAGAACGGTGGAAGCCCGTACCGGTTCGGCTCGTCGGTGAAGTCGAACTCCCGGCCAAAGAGCGAGGGCTTGCCCGTGTTGCCGGCCGCCTCCCAGTCCGCCTTGAAAACGATGTACTCGAGTGCGACGAGCTTGTAAGTGCCGTTGTTTCGCTGCTCGTAGACGACCGCCTCCGGCGCAGTGGCGTCGATGACGCCCTGGTCGAGGAGCAGGACTTGATTGACGAAGTGATCGCCCATCGCGCCGTCGGCGCCTTGGGCGATGCAGGTCGCGCCGCTGAGCTCGGCGACGTGAACGACGTAGCCGGCGTCGTGCGCCTTCTCGAGGTCGTGGAACGCGGCCGTCGCAGACGCTGCCGAACGGTCACTTGACGCTGCCGCGTAACCGGCGATCCCCAGGAGTGGCACAACGCTCAGAACGACGATGATCAGTCGCTTCATGACGTCCGTTCCCTTATCAGGCAACTGCCGGCTCGGGGTCCGGACGAACGATGACGGTGTCGGCGACGGGAACGATTTCGTCGACCGGCAGGTCGGCGATCTTCGCGTGACGCCGAATCGCTTTCCGCATCGGTGGCCTGGTAGATGCAGACGGTTCCCACTGTTCCGTCCTCCTCGGCCAGCGCGTAGCTGCGGATCCAGCGGGCGTCGGGCATCTGCTCGTCGCCGACCTGCCTCGAGCGCATCGCCGCCGCCTCGAGTTCCTCCGGCGTCCTCCAGCCGCGGCGGCGCAGGATCGCGTAGGTCTGCATTCGACTCCCTCCTCTGTCGGGTGTTGCCGAGCGAGGGTGGACCCTAGGAGCGGTCCTCTCGCCGGGCAATCGGGAATTCTCCCCATGCCACCAGCCCGTGCTCCATCGCGAACAGGGTCGCCGCCGCGCGTGTCGACACGCCGATCTTGCGGTAGGCGTTCTATGTAGTGGTGGTCGGCAGTCTTGACCCGCGAGCGCGACACACCACACATGAACGCCGGTTGTCGCGACCGGTGAGGCGCCTGCGGGTAGAACCGGCTACGGGCGGCGCGTTGCGGAATTACCCGACTGGAGCGGCCACTTCGAAGCGGCTCGAACCCGCTGTGACCGGCAATGACCGCAATCCACCCAGCAGAGCTCGTGTACGTGTGTATTGGACTGGTGACGAAACAGACAACAGCGCTACGCGCAGTGAGTGCCGGCCCGCGAGTTCGGAATGCCGGCGTCGATCAACGTGCGACCGCTTCACGGCAAGGCTATAGCGCGGCGAAGGTCGGCCACGAGCGTGCGGGGGTACGCTCGCGTCGTGTCAACCGGAGCGTCGCAGGGCGGACAGGTCCGCAGCGCGGAGCTGGTCGCGGCCCTGTGTCTGGCGTCGGACCTCGGCATGGGGTTCCCCTTCGAGCACGGCCTACACAGCACTCTGATTGCGATGCGGCTCGCCGACCGGCTCGGCGTCGACGGCGAGAACGTGTCGCAGACCTACTACGCGTGCCTCCTCTCCCATTCGGGCTGCACCACGGACGCGCACGTCACCGCGGAGGTCTTCGGCGATTCGCTATTGGCCCGTTTCCACCCCGTCAGGTACGGGTCGGGACGGGAGGTCCTGGCCGGGCTCATCCGCGCACTTCCCGACCCGGAGAGCCGAGGGCTGGTGCGCGCGGGCCAGGTCGCCCGCCGGCTGCCTAGGATGGCGCGGGAGATGCGTCCGCATCTCACAGCCACGTGCGAGGTGGCTGGGATGCTTGCCGATGGGTTCGGTCTCTCAGGTTCGGTGCAAGGCCTTTTCGCGCACCGGTTTGAGCGTTGGGACGGCCACGGCCCGCTGGGCCGCGCGAAAGGCGATGAGATCGCGCTGCCGATGCGGATCGTCCATCTCGCGGTGGACGCCGCCTTCCAACACCTGCTCGGGGGCGAGGAACGCGTCGTACGGCTGGCTCGCGACCGTGCGGGGCACGCCTTCGACCCGGAGGTCGCCGCCTGCCTCACCGACCATGCCAGGGAGATCCTCGCCTGGGACGAACACGCCTCAGTCTGGGAAGAAACGCTCTCCTGCGAGCCACGCCCGCCGCTGTTTCTAGAGGGTGAGGCGCTCGATCGCGCGCTCGCGGCGATGGGCAACTTCGCCGATCTAATCTCGCCGCATCTGGCGGGTCACTCGGCGGCCGTGGCGGAGCTGGCTGCAGCGGCTGCCCAGCGCTGCCGGATCGACGAAGCCGGTGTCGCTGCGCTCCGACAAGCGGCCCTCGTCCACGACCTCGGACGGGTCGCAGTCCCCTCGCGTATCTGGCAGAAGCCCGGACCGCTGAACGCTGATGAGTGGGAGCAGGTGAGGCTCCATTCCTATTACACCGAGCGAGTCCTCGCGCGCTCGGAGTTCCTCGCATGGCTCGCACCCGTTGCCGGAGCCCACCACGAGCGCCTCGACGGCTCCGGCTACCACCGCGGAGTCGCCGGTGCAGAGCTCACGCTGCCGGCCCGCGTGCTGGCTGTGGCTGACGCCTATTGCGGGATGACGGCTCGGCGGCCTTATCGCGAGCCACTGCCGCCCGAGCAGGCGGCGGACGAGCTCGCGCGGGAAGCAAGCGCCGGCCGGCTCGACGCCGACGCGGTGACTGCGGTCTTGGATGCGGCCGGGCAGCAAGTGCCGCGACTCGAGAGGCCGGCGGGGCTTACGGAGCGCGAGGCCATGGTTGTCGGCATGCTCGCCCGCGGCCTGCAGACCAAGGAGATCGCCGCCGCGCTCGGGATCTCGTCCAAGACCGCCGACCGCCACATTCAGAACGCCTACCGCAAGATCGGCGTGTCGACACGCGCGGCGGCGACCCTGTTTGCGATGGAGCACGGGCTGGTGACATGGGGAGAACTCCCGATTGCCCGGCCAGCTGCCCCCTCATAGCGTCTTCCTCAGCCGCTTCAGCTGAACCCAAAGGAGCAGCTATGCGAGGCGATACAACGCATACCGGCGGAGACGCGACAATGAGCTCGTTCGCGGGGGTCCGGACCGCCGATGTCAACGGGGCCGCGCTTGCGTACCGCGAGCAGGGCGGGGGCGAGCCTGTTGTCTTCGTGCACGGCAGCGCCGACGATCTCCGCTCGTGGGTCCAGCAGCTCCCGGCGATCGGCGCCTCCTACCGCGCGATCGCCTACAGCCGCCGCTACGCGCGGCCCAATGTGGACATCGAGCCGGATGCGGACAACCAGACACGCCCGCATGTGGACGACCTGGTCGCGTTCCTGCGGGTGCTCGACGCCACGCCCGCCCACCTCGTCGGCCACTCATGGGGCGGGCTCATCTGTTTGCTAGCCGCGATTGGGCGCCCTCAGGTCGTGCGCAGTCTTGTGCTCCAAGAGCCGCCCGTGCTGTCGCTCTTCATGAGCACGCGGCCTCGTCCTACGGAGCTGCTCCGGCTCTTCGTTCTGCGGCCGAGGACCGCGCGTGTGATCCTGAGCTTTGGCGTGAAGACGGCTTTGCCCGCCGAGAAGGCCTTCCGGCGGGGCGACGACGAGGCGGCGATGCAAGCATATGCCCTTGGTCTGCTCGGCAAGGACACCTGGGAGGGGCTTCCGCAGGAGCGCAAGCAGCAGGCGTTTGAGAACGTACCCTCGCTGCGGGCGCAGGTGCTCGGGGCAGGCTTCCCGCCCCTGAGCGACGACGACGTGCGTAGTGTCGCGGCTCCGACGCTGCTCATGACCGGAGCGCGGAGTCCCGCCTATCTGCCACGGCTGACCGACCGCCTGCAGCAGCTGCTGCCGAACGCGGAACGGGTCGAGATCGCGGCAGCGTCGCACCTCATGAACGAGGAGAACCCCGCCGCGGCCAACGAGGCGATCCTCGACTTCTTGTCGCGGGCGGGTCGGCGGAGATAACCGAGATGCGAATTCTCATCGTCGGAGGTGGCATCGCTGGGCTCGCTCTGGCGCGAGCGCTCGCCCGTGCGAGCTTCGCGGCCGAGGTGGTCGAAAGGGAGCCCGCGTGGGACGGGGCGGGAACGGGTATCTACCTGCCCGGGAATGCGTCCCGTGCGCTGCGAGGGCTCGGCCTCCAGCAGGCGGTCTTGGAGCGAGGAAGCGTGATCGCGCGGCAGCGTGTCAGCGACCACCGCGGCCGGTTGCTCGTCGAGGTCGATCTGGCGGCGCTATGGGACAGCGTCGGCCCCTGCTTGGCACTCCATCGCGCAGATCTCCATGCCGTCCTGCTCGACGGGGCTCGCGACGTGCCAATCCGGATGGGAGTCGAGGTAAGTCGGCTCCGCGAGCAAGACGGAGCCGTCACGGCCGAATTCAGCGATGGGACCGCCGACGAGTATGACCTCGTGATCGGCGCGGACGGAGTTCGCAGCGCCGTTCGCCGGCTCGCCTTCGGTGACGACGCGGCCGCTGAGCCCGTGGGACAAGTGGGATGGCGCTTCATCACCGCCTGCCCGCCCGCGATCACGACCTGGTCGGTGATGCTGGGCCACCGCACGGCCTTTCTCATGATCCCGATCGGGAACGGCAGGGTGTACTGCTACTGCGACGTCGTGTCGTCGTCCAGCACCGAAGAGCACGACGAGTTGGGCCAGCTCTTCTCGGGTTTCGCGGAGCCCGTGTCTGAGATCGTCGACTCGGTGGCGGAGCGGGACGTTGTGCACCGCGCGGCGATCGAGGAGGTCGCGCTCGACTCGTGGGTGCGCGGGCGAGTGCTGCTGATCGGGGACGCGGCGCATGCGACCTCACCCAACATGGCTGAGGGCGCCGCGATGGCGCTCGAAGACGCGCTGGTGCTTGCCGAGTGCCTGCAGCGATCCGACGTGGTTCCAGCCGCCCTGTCGGCGTTCGAGGCCCGCCGCCGCCCCCGAACCGACTGGGTCCTAGCCCAGACGCATCGCCGTGACCGAACTCGCTACCTACCCACCGCGGTCCGAAACGCGGTCCTGCGGGCCTTCGGTCGAAGGATCTTCCGATCGAACTACCGACCTCTGCTCGACGAGGCCTAAGGAGGCGACGTGGACGAGGATCAGATCCATGTGGCGGTTTCGAACGACGGCACGAAGATCGCGGGACGGGTTCAGGGACAAGGGGCGCCGATCGTCCTCGTTCACGGCGGGTTGGGCGATGGCGAGGTCTCGTGGTTCTTCATGCTCCCATTCCTGGTCGAGCACTTCACCTGCTACCTGATGAGCACGAGAGGTCGTGGCTTGAGCGGTGACAACACTGACCACACGCGTGAACGCCAGTTCGAGGACGTCGCCACGTTCGTGGCGAGCATCGGCGAACCGGTAGGCGTGTTCGGCCACTCGAGCGGGGCCGTCTGGGCGCTCGGCGGAGCCGCTCTCTCCCCGGCTCGCGTCCGCGCTCTTGCGCTCTACGAGCCACCGTTCCCAGCGCTGGAGCCGCCCACGAGCGACGAGCAGTATGTGCGGGTCAAGGCCGCACTCGCCGCAGGCAGGCCCGCCGATGCCGTGCAAATCGCAACCGGCGAGATCATCGGCCTCGGTGCGGACGAGCAAGCGCTCTTCATGGCGGCGGGCGTGGCAGAACGCGCCCAAGCCGCCCTTCCAGTGGCCGTCCAGGAACTCCCGGAGGTGAACCGGCCGTTCGAGGGCGCCTTGCTCCAGAAGCTCTCGATGCGGGTGCTCGTTCTCCACGGGGAGCACACGCGCATCGAGTTCAAGCATGCTGCGCGCGACCTCAGCGAGCGGCTCGCCGACGCCCGCTTCGCCGAGATCGCCGGCGCCGGCCACGTTGGTCCGCTTACTGCCCCCGAACCCGTCGCCCGCGAATTAGTCGGGTTCTTCAGCAGCTGAGCACGTCGACGCTCGAGGTCGAGCGTGGAGCGGATCGGATCGATGTCGCAGGGCTGACCATCGCTTTCGAGCGGACGGGTCAGGGTACTCCAGTCGTGCTGTTGCACGGCGGTCTTTCCGACAACCCGAGTGGCGGCGACAGATTGACGCGCTGCGCGACGACTTTACCGTCATCGCCTGGGATGCCCCTGCTGCGGGCACTCATCGGATCCGCCCGAGGCCTTCCGTCCCTCGCTGCGTTCCGGAAACCGTCTGCCGGCGATTCGGTGAATCCGCGCGCACGCGAGAGGCTCAGGCGCGCGCAGCCCGCTGCCTGTCGAGGCGGCCGGCGAGCTGGTCGTAGATGTCGACGACGCGGGCGACGATCAGCGGCCAGCCGTAGCTGGCTCGACTGTGCTGGTGGGCGCGGTTGCCGCGCCGCGTCCGCTCCTGCGGGTCGGAGGCGACAGCCCGAAGCGTCTCTGCGAGCGCGTCCTGGTCGTCGGCGGGAACGAGCCAGCCGGTTCCCGCGGCGACGAGCTGGGCGGGTCCGTGAGCGTCGGCGGCGATTACCGGCAGGCCGCAGGCCATCGCTTCGACGAGGACGAGCCCGAACGCTTCGGCGACGGAGGGAAGCACGAGCAGGTCGCCGGCATTCAGCGCCTCCGGGAGCTCGATGGGGCCGCCAGCCGGCGAGGAAGACTTGCCTGTGTCCGAGCGCACGGGCGACCGTGAGGGGGTGTTCGCCCTCCCACTCGCCGGGGCTGCCGCCGACGAGCACGAGCGGCAGCGCGCGGCCCAGCGAGGTGAGCGCCTGGGAGTGCGCTCTGAGCAGGAGCGGTAGCCTCTTGACCGCCGTGAAGCGGCCGACGTAGAGCAGGATCGCCTCCGCCTCCCGGAGTGGCCACAGGTCCTCATCCTGGTAGGCGACGCTGCCGGGAATGCCGCTCTCGTCCCAGCCGAGCGGCTGCTCCACCAGCCAGCGGCGCCAGTGGGCGAGCCGCTCATTGCGGTCGAGCGGCCAACGCCGGAACAGGTCGAGCTCGACACCGCTCGGGAGCTCGACCATCGCCGCGCGCGGGAGCGCGAGGAGGCGTGCGATCTCGGCGCTCGCGCCGGGCGGAACGATCAGCCGCTCGCAGGCGCGCGCCCACCTGCGCATGCGCCGCCGCCAGCGCTCCGCGAACCGCCAGCCGGAAGGTCGCACCTGCTTCGATCGCACGCAGCAGCGCAAGCTCGGTGCCGTGCAGCTGCCCAACGACCGGGACCGTCGGGAAGGCGCGCAGCGCGGCCTCGTTAGCCGGGGTCAGATGGTGGAGGTGAAGCACCTCGGCGCGCGCCGCGCCGGCACGATCGAGCGCGTCTGCCCAGACATCGACCAGCCGCTCGTACGCGTCGTCATCGACCGTGGCGAAGACGCGATCGGGCGCGCCCGGCCGGTCCTCGTACGACGGCTGGAACGGCACACCGCCCTCGCCGCCCCGCCGATTGAGCGAATAGCCGACGGTGACCAGATCGACAGCGCCGAAGAAGGTCGGCGCATGCGTCTGCTCCCCCGCCGGTCCGAGCGAGCCCGCCGCCAGCGTCACCTCCCAGCCCGTCTGCGCAAGCGCGTGGCTGAGTGCGCGCGCGACCTGAGCCGAGCCGCCGCGGGGGAAGAAGAACAGTCCCGCAACGACCCGTCGGCCGCGCTGCCGCCGCGCGGAGCCCTGTCGGGCCAGAAAGACGTCGGTCATGCGGCGGTCGTGTATTCGTGGAGTACGCCGCCCGGTAGCTCGCACCGCTCGAGTCTTCCGCCGCTCATTCCGCTTACAACCCTCCTCGCTCTCGGGCCGCCCGCGACCAACTGCGCCGCACGCCTCTCGCGCGCACGCGTAAGCAAGAGGCGTCGAGAGGCTACCCACCCCCGCGAGCATGCTCGTCGCGTCGGGGCCTGGTCGCGGGGAGAGCGCTGCCTGCTGGCGGGCGGCTTCCTCGCGCGCACGCGCGCGCACGCGTACTAGTAAGACGTTGAGGCGTGAGGGCGCCACCCACCCTCGCGAACCTGTTGGTTAGGTCGGGGCCTGGTCGCGGGGCGGCTACTCGAGCAGCCGGCCGGCGACCTCAACCTCACCGCCGGCGAGCGCGGCGATACCCGCCGACGGCGCCGCGATCGGCTCGCTGACGACCTCGGCATCCGGGTTCCAGACGAGGTTCGCGCGCAACCCGGGATCCTGCTGCGGGTAGTCGACGCGGTTGTGTGCGCCGCGCGTCTCACGCCGCTCGAGCGCGCACTCGAGCGTCGCCTGCGCTGCGAGCAGCGACCCGTGGAGGTCGAACGTGTGCGCGAGATCGGCGTAGCCTGCGATGTCCGGGCGGACCTCGAGCGCAAGCGCACGCTCGCCAATCGCGGTGACGCCTGCGAGCCCGGCACGCAGCCCCTGCTCCGAACGGACGACGCCGCAGTGCTCGGACATGAGATCGCGCAGCGCGCGCTGCAGTGGGCGCGCGAACTCGTCGCCTTGCCGGGCTTGCATCGCATCGACCTGCTCGCGCGCCTCGTCGATCGCTTCCCGGTCGCGAACATGGACGGCGAGGTCGGCGGACCAGCGCGCCGCCTCCTCCCCGGCGACTCGACCGAAGACGAGGCATTCCGAGAGCGAGTTCCCTCCGAGTCTGTTCGCGCCGTGCACGCCCGCAGCGCACTCGCCCACGGCGAAGAGCCCGGCGACGTCGGTCGCGTGCGTCGTAGGATCGACGCGGACGCCGCCCATGGAGTAGTGCGCGGTTGGCGCGACCTCCATCGGCGTCGTCGTGATGTCTAGCATGGCCAGGTCGACGAATTGCCTGTACATGCGCGGGAGCCGATCGAGGATCTGCGCGCGATCCAGGTGCGAGACGTCGAGGAGGACGCCGCCGTGCTCGGTTCCGCGGCCCTCCGCGATCTCCGTGTAGTTCGCGAGCGCCACCCGGTCGCGCGTCGAGAGCTCGAGCCGCTCCGGGTCGTATCGCTCCATGAAGCGCTCGCCGCTTTCATTTCGCAGGATGCCGCCTTCTCCTCGCACGGCCTCGGTGACGAGGGTCCCCGCCGACTCCTCCGGGAAGACCATGCCCGTCGGGTGGAACTGCACGAGCTCCATGTCCTGCAGCCGGCAGCCGGCATCCACGGCGAGGCGCATCGCGTCGCCGGTGTTCTCGTCGCGGCGCGACGACGATCTGCGCCAGATGCGCGTGTGGCCGCCGCCGGCGAGCACGACCGCATCGGCGACGATCAGCCGGCGGCTGCCGTCGTCTAGATCGAAGCCGTAGGCGCCGAAGACGCGGCCGTCGTGGACGAGGAGGCGAGTGAGGTAGACGTCGTCGCGCATGTCTACCCCAACCGCACTCGCCCGCTCGACGAGGACCCGCTGGATCTCGCGCCCCGTATAGTCGCCCGCGAAGCACGTGCGGCGCCAGCGATGGGCGCCGAAGAACCGTTGCGTCAGCCGCCCATCGGGCTCGCGGGCGAAGCGCATGCCCCAGCGGGCGAGATCCTCGACCGCCCGCGGCGCCTCACGACAGAGCAGCTCCACGGCGGCGGGATCCGAGAGCCAGTACCCCTCGCGCAGCGTGTCCGCGGCGTGCTGCTCCCAGTTGTCGTCCGGGTCCATCGTCCCGAGCGCCGCGTTGAGACCACCCGAGGCCAGGACGGTGTGAGCGTCGTCGCGCCGCCGCTTGCCGACGCAGAGGACCTGCACCCCGCGCTCTGCGAGCTCGATCCCCGCTCGCAGCCCTGCTGCGCCGGTGCCGACGACAAGGACGCTCGTGGTCAGCCGCCGTTCCTCCACGCGCGTGCTCATCGGCCCCTCGCGATGAAGTAGGAGCCTACGAGGACGGCGAGTGCCAGCGCCGGCCCTGCGAAAGCGACGGCGGCCACCGATGCGAAGAGCTTGGGATCGGTTGCAAGCCCAGACGGTGCGAGGTCGCCCGTCTCCGCGGCAGGCCGGCGGCCGATCTTGGCGAAGCTGAACTCCTCGGCGTGGATCCGCTGCGCGGGAACGCCTCGGTCCCGTAGCTGCGAGCGGAGGCTGATGATCATCTCGGGCGGCCCGCAGATGAGCACGTCGGCCGACTCGAGGTCGGTCTTCTCCTCGGCGAGCCGCTGCGCCGTCAGGAACCCCTCGCGGTCCCGCGGGACGACGACCACGCGGAAGTCCTCGCGCTTCCGTTCGATCAACCGGAGCTCGTCGACGAAGTGCGCCTCCGGCTCGTGCTCTACGCAGTAGTAGAAGTCGACCGCGGGCCCGTCGCCGTTCAGGCTTCGGGCCATGCTCAGGAACGGTGTCACGCCGATGCCTCCGGCGATCCAGACCTGGCTGTCGTTCGCAACGTCACGGCTCGAGAACGCGCCGTACGGGCCCTCGACGACCGCCGCGACACCGGGCTCGAGCGAGCGCAGCGCGCGCGTGTAGTCCCCGACCGCCTTGACCGTGATCCGCAGCTTCGGCTCGCTCGGAGCCGACGTGATCGAGAACGGATGGAACTGGTTCCTCGCGAACCGTGGGAACTGGTCGCTGAACGGCTCCCGGAAGTTCACGAAGACGAACTGCCCCGGTGCGTAGGCCAGAGGCGCCTCGCGCGGCTCCATGACGACTTCGGTGACGAACTCGTCGAGCCGGTTCACTCCTGCGACGCGAAACTTCGAGCGCCGCACGAGGAGGTTCCCGAGCACCGAGCGGTAGAGGTACGCGGCGATCCCGAGCGTCGCGAGCGCCGCCATGTACAGGTTCAGCGCCCGCGAGCTCTCGAGCGCGCCGCCGGTCGTGAAGACGTGATAGGTGGCGCCGAGGAAGACGATGCCGAACGACCGCTGCACATAGACGAATAGCTCGTGACCGAGGCGGACGAAGAGCGTCAGGACGATGGCGATAGTCATTCCCGCGAAGGCAAGGACACCCGCCATGACCGTCCAGCCTGCCGACGGCCGGAGGAGGTCCAGCGCGGTCGAGGTGGAGATCGTCGCGCGACTCGCGAGGATGAGGACGACGTGGCCGAGGAGCAGGACGAACGCGATCTCGCCGTTCAGGCGATGGGCCTTGTACATCTGCTCGAGACCGCCGAAGAGCGCCTCGACCGGGCGAAGCCGGGCGCCGAGGACGAGGTTCAGCGCGATGGCCGATGTCCCGGCGAGCGCAAACAGGACCGCGACGCTCGTCACTGCCGCATAGCGGCCTTCGAAGCGGGGGCCGATCGGCGCCGACCCCGCCCACAACACCAGCGGCACCGCGCAGAGCGTGACGAGCCAGAGCGGGCCGAGGAGGCCGCGGAGCTTGTGGGGAGCGAGGCTCAATCCGTCTCCTAGACGATGCGTCTCGTTATTCTCCAGGCTACCACGAGACGAGACGTCTCGTCCAGTTGCTAGCGTTCGAGCATGGCCGTCACGACGCGTGGGCGTCGGCGCAGCGAGCGCTCGCACGAAGCGATCCTCGCGGCGACCCAGGAGCTCCTCGTCGAGCGCAGTTACCGAGAGCTGACGATCGAGGGGATCGCGGCCCGCGCGGGGGTCGGCAAGCAGACGATCTACCGGTGGTGGCCGTCGAAGGCTGCTCTCGTGCTCGAGGCGTACCTCACGGGCGCGGAAGCGGTGGCTCCTCCCCCCGAGCATGCGACGACGCGCGAGGACGTTCGGGCGTTGCTCAGCTGGCTCATCGCCGTCCTCGGCGAGCCGACGGGCGGCCACGTGATCGCGGGGCTCATTGGCGACCTCCACCATGACCCCGATCTGGCCGAGGGGTTCCATCGTGACGTGGTGCCAGCCCGTCGCGAGGCGATGCTCGCCGCGCTCGAACGGGGCTGCGAGCGAGCGGAGGTCCGCGCAGACGCCGACCTCGAGCTGGCGGTCGACGCCCTGCACGGGGCGGTCTTCTACAGGCTTCTGCTCAGCGGCGAGCCGCTCGACGCCGCCTTCGCGGACAGCCTGGCCGCGCAGACGCTGTCGGGCCTCAGCTGAGTGCGGCGAGGCGCTCGAGGTTGCGGCCGGCACAGCTCCTTCGAGTCGTAGTACACGTCGAACGCCGGCACCGACTCCGGAGCGTCACCCACGGGAGCTTCGACCTCGTGAAGATGTGAACGTCCGGCGTGACCGACGCCGGGTCGTCGAGCGTGCCGCCGCGAACGAATCGCACCCGAGGGCTCGTGTACTGGCTGAAGAGAGCGACATGGCGGGTCGGGCAGCGCCAGATCTTCTGTTTCTTCCAGCCTGCGCGGCACGGCGGCGGGCTGCGAGTTGCCGGCGACGAGCTCGACCCGGTCGGTCTGGGCCTCGTCAAAAATGCCCCCCGCGCGCACGCGCGCGCACGCGACTAAGAGGTGTTGACCCCCACCCACGCCCGTGAACGCGTTAGTCGGGTCGGGGCCTGGTCGCGGCTCGCGTCGCCCAGCTCATCCGGGAGACTGCAGAAACCTTCGTCACGGGTTACCGCTCATCGGAGTGTCGGCGGTCCTCGCCGTACTGTTTCGGAGCTCGCGGCGGTCTTTCGGCCGTGTGACCTCCTCCCCCCGCGCGCACGCGCACGTGCGAGGGCATACCCACCCCCGTGAACGTGGTCGTCGGGCCGGGGCCTGGTGCGGGTGGGCGCTCTTTCTCGCCGGACGGCAAGACGCGCGCTTCGCTCGTGACGCCCGTCGCCTGTGCCGAGCCATGAAGTCTCATAACAAAGCTCTGGTCGTAACAACCGGCTTTGAGCACGGGACTGATCTGCTTCAGGATCCCGAAGCCGAACGCGCCCTCATCGATTTTCTCGTCGGCGGATAGAACCGCCCGATCTCGGGGCCCTTTCGGATGACAGCCCGACTGCTCGCGCTTGCTGCGTTCCATAACCGTTCCATAAATTGTCGTGGCGCAACCGGCCTGAGGAGGCGCACTTCCACAATCGCCGTCTGGTTGCGCCGCCGACATGCACAGTGTCAGGCTGTGACGGCATGGCGAACCTGCCTAGCGGCGCAGTCACCTTCCTCTTCACCGACATCGAAGGGTCGACGCGGCTCGTCAAGCAGCTTCGCGGCGGTTACGGAGAGGTGCTCGAAGAGCACCAGCGCCTGCTGAGGGCGGCCTTCGAAGGGCACAACGGCCACGAGGTCGATACCCAGGGCGACTCCTTCTTCGTCGCTTTCACAAGTGCGCGCGAAGCGCTCCTTGCAGCGGTCGAGGGCGAGCGTGCACTACTGTCGCATCCCTGGCCGAACGGGGTTCAGATCAGGGCGCGAATGGGACTGCATACCGGCCAGGCTGTGGCGTCGGGTGGACGGTACACAGGGCTTGCTGTCCATCGTGCCGCCAGGATCGGTGCCGCTGCGCACGGCGGGCAGATCCTGGTGTCGCAGGCTACGCAGAGCATGATCGAGGACGAGGAAGAGGATCTCGCCATCAGCTTCCGAGACCTAGGAGATCAACGGCTGAAAGACATCGAGAGGCCGGTCCGGCTCTACCAGGTCGCTGCACCCGGGCTGCCGGCCTCGTTCCCTCCTCTTCGCGCGGGAGAGGGGCTACCGGCGGTGGCTGCGCCGCCCGTTCCTTTCCATCGACGTCGACTCGTCCAAGCGATCGCGGGGGCCATCGCTCTTGCGATCGCCGCCACCGTGGCGGTCGCGAGTCTGGCGGGCGGCGGTGGCGGAGGCTCGGCCGTCACATCATCGGTCCTGCCCGATTCGCTTGCCGTCGTTGATCCGAAGACGAGCAGGATCAGCGGCGACGTGCGGATCCCGGGCGGCCCCTCGCTCGTCGCCGCCGGGGGAACGTTCGTCTGGGTCGTGAGCGATGCCAGCCGCACCATCTCGTCCATCTCGGCTGACAAGCAAGCCGTGACCCACGTGGTCGCGCCCAATGATGCGACGCCGAGCGCGCTCGCCGCGGATGGCGATGCAGTCTGGGTGCTCGACGGGACCCGCCGCTTGCTCCTGAAAATCGATCCCGCATATGGCGCGGTGACGCGGCGAATCGAACTGCCCCGTGCACCGCCCGCGCCTGCAACGAACCGCCGGAGCAGCCTCAGTGTGGCCACGGGCGAAGGAGCTCTATGGGTGACCGACGGCTCCACGCGGCTGCTACGGGTCGATCCGGAAAGCGGACGGGTCCGCTCGCTCGACGTTCACGAGCCGCTCGACGACGTCGCCCTTGGCGCGGGCGCCGTCTGGGCGATTAGCGGGCAGGCAGCATCCGTGTTCCAGATCGACACGCAGGCCCGCACTGTGAAGCCTCGCATCAGCATTGTGAACCGGCTCGGCACCACGGCCCCCTTTCCGCTCGCGGTCACGGTCGGCGAAGGGTCGGTGTGGGTCGTGAACGGAAACACCCAGACGGTGACGAAGATCGATCCTGAGCTCGGCGGCGTGACGGCGACGATCCCGCTCGGCATCGGCCGCAATCCGAGCGGCATCGCGGCGGGCGCGGGAGCGGTGTGGGTCGCGAACGGCGGCAACGGCACGCTGGCGCGGATTGACTCGGAGACGAATGAGGTCACGACCATCCCGGTCGGCAGCAGCCCGACAGACGTCGCCGTCGGCGGCGGCCGGGTGTGGGTGACGCTTCGCCCCGGCTTCAGAGCGAGCATTTCGCTGCCGAGTAGCCCGGTCTCCAGCGTGGGATCTCGCGCCCTGCCCGCCTCTTTCTGTTCTGACATCGAGTACCAGGGCGAGGGACAGCCCATGTACTTGATCCCGTCTGACATGCCGTTTCAGGGCATAAGCAGCCTGGCGGAGACCCTGCAGATGAGCGATGCCATCAGGTTCGTTCTCGCCCAGCATCAATTCCGGGCCGGCCCGTACTCCGTCGGCTACCAGTCCTGCGACAACTCGATCTCGCAGACGGGCAACTACGACGTGGGCAAGTGCAAACGGAACGCGATCGCCTACGCCGCGAACAGGAGCGTGATCGGCGTCATCGGCGCCTACCACTCCAGCTGCGCCGCGGCCCAGCTCGCTGTTCTCGCCGGGACTCGCGGCGGGCCGATTGCGATGATCGGCCTTTCCGCGACCTCTGTCGGACTGACGCACACCGGCCCCGGCACGTCTCGCGGCGAGCCGCAAATGTATTACCCGCACAGAGTGCGCAACTTCGCGCGCGTCATCGCTGCCGACGATCTCCAGGGCGCCGCCAACGCGCTCCTTGCGAAGCGGCTCGGCGTGAGGAGGCTGTACGTGCTCCACGATGCTGATCCGTACGGCTTCGGGATCGCGTCGAATGTGAGGCACTCCGCGACGGAGCTCGGCATAGCCGTCGCCGGCTTCGAAGGGTGGGACTCTCAGGCACGGACGTACACGGCGATCGCACGCAAGATCCAGCGGTCACGGGCTGACGCCGTTTTCCTCGGCGGCATCGCACCCGATTCAAACGGCGCGGCACTCGTGAAGAGCCTGCGCTCCGTACTCGGCGAGCGCTTCCGCATCCTCACGCCCGATGGCTTCACGCCGATCGGGCCCTTCGCCCAGCTGGCAGGCCCGGCGGCAGAGGGGGTCACGGTCAGCTTCCCGGCAACGCCGCCCGAGCGGCTCCGAGGTGAAGGACAGCGGTTCGTCGCCGATTTCAGAAAGGCGGTGGGCAGACCGGTCGAGGCGTACTCCGTCGTAGCAGCTCAGGCGACCGAGGTGCTCCTCGACGCGATCGCGAGATCGGACGGGAGCCGGGCCTCGGTGAGGGAGCAGCTCTTCAAGACCAAGATCTCGAACGGGATCCTCGGCAGCTTCTCTTTCAACCGCAACGGGGACACGACCGCAGGCGCGGTCACGATCTACCGGATCGTCGGCGGGTCGCCACGGGTGTTCGAGGTGATCACGCCGCCGCTCAGCCTCGTCCGCTAGTCACCCCGGCAGCTGTCGGCGGAGGCTTCGTTTCGCGCACACACGTCCAGTTCCCAGGGACTTCGAAGCGGGAGCGACGGGACTCGAACCCGCGACCTCCAGCGTGACAGACCGGTACGGTGCACCCGGCTATGACCGGCTACGACCCGGAATGACGGGCTAGAGCAGGCGTTTCCTCGCCGAGCGAACCGGCTGTGACCGGCTACGACCGGCTGCCGCCCGGCACGGCCTGTGTAGTACGTGGGTAGTCGACGTGATGCCCACGTCGACAACCAGACCGGCATTCATCTTCGATGAGCCCGCCCTCGACCTCCGCACAGTTTGGGCCTCGGGACAGCTACTCCCGAACCGAGTCGACGCTCTTGCCCTCAGAGTCGCTCCCACGTAGTCGCTCCCACGTAGTTACTCGGGCGGATGCCGTCGTACGCTCTCTTCGTGCCTGAGCCGGATCTTCGGACGAACCCGGACGCGCTGCCCGATGCTGAGCCACCCCGGATCGGTTGGTATCCCGTCAATGGCACGAGGCTGTACGCGGAGGTACGAGGTTCGGGGCCAGCTGTGCTCCTGATCCACGCTGGTGCCGAAGATGCCGAGGGATGGCGTCCGATCGCCGAGAGGCTGACCGGCTTCACCGTGGTCACGTATGACCGGCGCGGCACCCTCCGCAGCGGTCGGGACGACTGGCCGGGCGGAGGCTCCGCCCAGCACGCCGCCGACGCCGCCGGGCTCCTCGAGGCGCTCGGCCTCGACGATGCGCTGGTGTTGGGGTACAGCTCGAGCGGCAACATCGCGCTGCAGGTTGCGCTCCGGCACGCGCAGCTGGTGCGGCGCGCGCTCGTCTACGAGCCGGGATACCTGCTTCTGCTCCGCGATCCCGAAGACATCCGTCGGAGGCTGACCGAGGCGGCGTCGGAGCACCTCGCCGGCAATCCGGACGACTGGGCTGGAGCCTATGCGGCGGTAATGCGTTCCCTTGCTCCCGAACCAGAGATATCCGCAGACGTGACAACGACGTCAAGCCAACCGAGGTCGTGGTACGACGAGCGGGAAGAGCGCAACGCCGAAACGCTCTTTCGCGACGACATCCCGATTCTGACCGCGGAACTCATCGACAGGGCCGAACTGGCATCCGCCTCCTCCGACCTCCGGTTCTCCTTCGGGACGGAGACGCGACCGATCTTTCGGGATATCGCGGCGCACCTCGCCGCCGTCCGCGAGACCACGCCCGACGTCCTCAGCGGCGTCGGCCACTTCCTCTACTACTACCCGGACGTGGCGGCTGCGTACATCCGCACTCAGAGCGGTGCGAGCCAGCGCCGCCCTGGCCGCTGAACGCCGAAGTCCCTCCCGCGCACGCGCGCGCACGCGAGGGCTCCCACCCCTCCAAGACGACCGGGTGTTCTGGGACCTGGTGGCGGAGATCGGTGGTGGGCCTCCCGCGAGGGAAGCGGTCGCCGCGGGGGAGGAGGCAGGGCACGCGCGAGATAGGCTCGCGGTGTGCGGGCGCTCACGGCGGTAGCTACGTGTACGGCCGTGCTGCTGGGTGCCCTTGGAGGCTGCGGTGGGATCGGCTCGGGCGTCGATCGTGACGAGTACGTGAAGGCGAACGAAGCGATCTTCGATCGGCTCCCTCACTTCCCCGCTTCGGAGGTCATCGAGGAGGTGTCCACGCCATACGGTGAGAATGAGAGCGGGCCAGTAACTGGCTACGGAACGCGCTTCGTACTAACGCTTCCCGCTGACTCCGATGCTGGGGACGTGGCCGCTTTCTTTGAGGAGCGACTCCGCCTCAAGTGGCGACTCGTGGAGAGACTCGATGGCCCTGTGCTCAACTATCGGCACGGAGGAGCGGCTGTGTCAATCAACCTTGAAAACTCGCGTGTCCACCAGATGGAGGTAGCCGTCGATAGCGCGTTCTACAAGAACCGCCAACCGTGACTTGATCTCGTAGACCACGCGCGAGAGTTGCCGCGATCGAGCTTCTGCTCAGGGAGGGCCTCGGGCGTCCGGCTCAGGCCGAGGAAGCAGCGAGTCCTCGCCTGCCTCGTACAGCCGTAGCCGTCGAGAAGCTCAGCTGGGACGACATGCAGATGATCTTCGCGACCCAGTTCGCGGATGAGATCTCAGCGGTTACCGAGCAAGGAGGCGAGGCTGCCCTGCGCGAGCGGGTGGGTGCGCTCGATGAAGGCCAGCGGCAGGTGTTGCGTGCCGCGCTCGACTGCCACGGAGCTAGGCGCGGGTTGGACGGCTCGATCAAGCAGGAGTAACGTCAAGCCGTTGCTTCGGAGACTGCTGGTTCTCGCGGTTGTGCCCGTCGCCCTCGTCAGCGGCTGCGGTGGTGGGGGTGGGGGCGACGCTGATCCAGAGAGTGCTCGTTGCACGAGTCCGAACGCCCACTTCGGGGATGCGAGCGACCTTGGTACTCACCGAGAGGTCGCTGTCCACTTCACCTGCGAGGAGACCGCTCTCGCGGGAACGCTCTACTTGCCGAATGGATCAGGACGCCATCCGGCCGTCGTCTGGGTACATGGGAGCGGCGAACAGCCTCGGCTGAACTATGGGTCGGTCGTCGCTCCCCTCGTCGAGGACGGAATCGCGGTCTTCTCCTACGACAAGCGTGGCGTCGGTGAGTCGGAGGGTGACTGCTGCACCAGCCCAGGGGCATACAACTTGGTTGCTGCTGATGCAGACGGTGCGGTGGCCGCCGTTCGATCGCATCGTGAGATCGACGCCGACAAGGTTGGGTTCTACGGAGCGAGCGAGGCCGGTTGGGTCGTGCCGCTGGCGGATTCACGACTTAGCAAGCCAGTCGCCTTCACGGCACTTGTCGATGCTCCGGCAGTGACGACTGGCGAGGAGAGAGTCTGGACCGATGCAGCCGGTGAGGACGAGGAAGGGCCGCTGAACGCCGAGAAGAAAGCCGAGGCGACGCAGAAGTTGCAGGAAGCAGGCCCGTCTGGCTTCGATCCTGCCCCCTTGATCGAGCAGATGCCGACGCCGGGACTGTGGCTCTACGGCGGCGCGGACAAGTCGATCCCGACCGATCGAAGCGTTGAGGTCCTGGAGCGAATGAAGCAGGCGGGGAAGAACTTCACGATCATCGTGTTCCCGAACGCGGGGCACGGACTCGTCGACACCGTACCAACTGCTCCCGAAGCGCCTGCGACCCTGGTGGAATGGATCGAGAAGACTGCGACGGAGGGCTAGCTCGAACGTCGGCTCGGTTGACCAACGGTTGACCAGCACCCGCAGTCCCTGCATTCATCCGAGATATCAACTGACCCCCTACTCTCCAAGTAGGAGGTCACCGCGACCCGACGCGAGCGCGTCGAGACGCTGCGACAGGTTCAACCGTCATGCGCATGACGCAATGGTTCTTGCCCTTGGGCCGGTCGTAGCTGAAGCCGGTCTGCTCATAGAGGCTGCGCGTGGTGTTGTAGAGAAACTTGGCCGAGATCTTCTTGCCCTGCGTGTCTTGCGGATAACCCTCCACCACACCACCGCCCGCCTTCCCGATGAGGTCGAGGGCACCACGAAGCGCCACACCTGCGACGCCTTTCCGTCGATAGTCCCTGTCCACGAAGATGCACGTGACGCGATAGTCAGGAAGCTCTTCCGTTCGCTTCGCCTCGTAATCCTTCCGGTGGTGGATGTTCGGAAGCTCCTCCGGAGTGCCGTATTGACACCACGCCACCGCGGCGTCGCCGTCGAAGACCAGGGCCGCGTGAGCCTTCCCCTCGCGAACGAGACGCTCCTTCCAGGGGCGGCCCATCTCGCCCTCAGGCCTGCCTTCTCGCGTATGGAACCACGTGCACCAGCAACCACCGAACCCACACCCGTTGTGCTTGTCGAGGAGACGGGCCTAGGCATCCCAACTCGTGGCGTCAAGCGGCTTGACCGCGTATTTGCTCATGCGCCCTCCGTTCACTGGCTTTGGCTCAGCTAACGAAGGGAGCCTATGTGCGTGCTACTGGCATCGCCGAGCGTTCTCCTCGCCCGGACGTGCCACCACCCTCCCCCTCGCGAGGTGCTCGGGCAGGGGGGCCTGGTTGCTGGGTGTCTGCCGCGTGCCACACTGGCTGCCGTGGAAGCGGCAGCGTTGTCTCGGGGAGGCTGACGTATGCGGGCGACCGTGATGTACGGCGCGACTGACGTGCGGGTTGAGACCGTCCCGGACGCTCGGCTCATTGAGCCGACGGACGCACTAGTTCGCGTCACTCGGGCTGGAATCTGCGGCAGCGACCTCTGGCCCTACAAGTCGATGGAACCGACCGAGATCGGACGACGCATGGGGCATGAGTTCATCGGCGTCGTGGAGGCCGTCGGTAACGATGTCCGTACCATCAGCGAAAGCGAACTCGTCATCTCGCCGTTCCTCTGGTCGGACGGCACCTGCGTGTTCTGCCGGGAAGGCTTGCAGAGCGAATGCCTGCATGGCGGCAGGTACGGCATGGACGACGTGGACGGCGGCCAGGGAGAGGCTGTACGCGTCCCGCAGGCGGACGGCACGCTCGTCGTGCTGCCGGTCGCCGAGGACGATGCGCTCATGCCCTCGCTGCTGACCTTGTCCGACGTGATGGGAACCGGCCATCATGCTGCGGTCGCAGCCCAGGTCGGGCCGGGGAAAGCGGTCGCCGTCGTCGGCGACGGTGCCGTCGGCCTCTGTGGCGTCATCGCGGCCAAGCGGCTCGGCGCGGAGCAGATCATCCTGCTGGGCAACAATCCGGAGCGGATCGCGCTTGGTGAAGAGTTCGGGGCTACCGATGTCGTCCGCGAGCGCGGCGACGCGGCAGTCGAGCGCGTCCGGGAGTTGACCACCGACCTCGGCGCGCATTCGGTGCTGGAGTGCGTCGGGCTTGAACAAGCGGTCGTCACTGCACTGGAGATCGCACGGCCCGGGGGTGCGATCGGTCGTGTGGGAGTGCCGGAGCACGACACGACGCCGACCGGCATCGCCTTCTGGAAGAACGCGAGCATGGGCGGAGGCCCGGCCCCGGTACGCGCCTACATCGACGAATTGCTCCCCGACGTGCTTGAAGGCCGCATCGAGCCCGGTCGGGTCTTCGACCGCACCGGGTCGATCGAGGACGTGCCGGATGGCTACCGCGCCATGAACGACCGCGAAGTCTTGAAGTTCCAGATCAAGGCGTAAAAGGAGAACATGCCCGCAAGCGCAGTACCGACGTTGATGCCGAACAACGGTGTCGAGATGCCCGCTCTCGGCTTCGGCGTCTTCCATGATCCCGCCCGCGGACACGGCCAGCGCCGTCGAAGCGGCGCTCGGGGTGGGCTACCGGCTGATCGACAACGCAGCCGGGTACATGAACGAGCGCGAGGCTGGCGAGGGCATCGGCCTCGGACACGGGGGCGAAATGAGATCTTCGTCGAGACGAAGCTCTGGATCAGCGACTACGGCTACGACGGGGCGCTGCGCGGATTCGACAAGAGCGCTCGCAAACTGGGCGTCGACCAGGTCGACCTGCTGCTTCTGCATCACGCACTGTCCTCGGCCTTCGACCGCACGCTCGACGCCTATCGGGCGCTCGAGACGCTCCTCGCCGACGGCAAGGTCCGCGCCATCGGCGTGAGTAACTTCATGCCCGAGCATCTCGACCGCCTACTGGCCGCGAGGTCCGTCGTACCTGCCGTAAATCAGATCGAGGTGCACCCGTACTTCCAACAGACGGCGCTCCAGCGCCTGCACCTGGAGCACGGCATTGTGACTCAGGCGTGGTCTCCCCTCGGCGGTATCACCGCCTACCGTGGCGGCACCAAGAGCACGTTCGATGAATCCAACGCTGCTGGAGATCGGGGATCGCCACGGCAAGTCCGTCCCTCAGGTCATGCTGCGCTGGCACTTGCAGCAGGGCCGCTCCGCGATCCCGAAGTCCACCAAACCCGCACGCATCGCGGAGAACTTCGATGTCTTCGGCTTCGACCTAACGGATGAGGAGCTCGCGGCGATCGACGCGCTCGACACCGGGGTGCGCGGCGGCCCTGATCCCGACAGCATCACCCTTGAGGCGTACGGAATAGAGATCCCCGAGGCGTAGCAACTCGCCGCGAGCGTGGCCACCACCCTCCCCCTCGCGAAGCGATCAGGCATCGGGGCCTGCTCGCGGGGTAGTGCGTAGCCAGCACTGGCGACGAACTGGTCAACCGATAGTCAACCTCCACGTTGGCGCACGCTGGCGTGGGATGGTGGAGCTACGGCTTGTCCAAGCTATACCGGACCACCCGAATCTCTAACCGGATCGGTCCGGACCCACCGATCGACCCGGTGATGTTGCACGTCCTCGCCCTCCTGGGCTTGATCGGAAGCTGATAAAGCCCTTGACGGTTCCGCGTGTAGCTGTTCGATCAGATGCTGAGGCCGCGACTGCACCCGACGATGAACGTCCCTGACTCGATCCGCCCGACGAGTCCGGACATAGAGTGCCTTCGGCCTCGCGACCGTCGCACGGGCCGAAGCAATGGCGAACTGTCCGGAGGCGCTGCCCTTCGCGACGAGCTTGCCGGGCAGCGCACCAGCCGCGCTCGCAACCAGGACGACCGCGACAAGCGTGGCGATCCCGACCACCCATACCGCTTTCGCGCCCATCACTTCTTCCGATCTCTCGTTGAAGAGCGGCGAGTCCCAGCCCGCCGCTCAACCTCACCCCTGGGGACAACGAGTATGACCCGCGCCTCGCCGTCCCCCGTCACCCGTCACCCGTACGGGTGCTGCCGCACTAAGACCGCCCGAGGCTTCAAGAGGCCGTTACTCGTCCCCTCCCCCTCGCGAGGCACTCCGTCGGTGGGCCTTTGCTCGCGGCGGCCCGCTCGGGCGTGCCCGCCACTCCCTCTCGCGCGCACGCGCGCGCGCGACAAGGAGGCGAGGGTACTCCCACCCCCGTGAGCGTGTTCGTCGGGCCGGAGCCTGGCCGCGCAGAGGAACCCGAGGTTCGCCTCGTCAACCGCGCCGGCGTTCGCCTCAGTCATCGCGTGCGACGCCTAGCGACGTAGTAATTGTTGAATGGGTCTCCGTCGATTCGCTTCACGTCGACTTTGCCGAAACCGGCAGCACCGAGCATCTCGAGAGCCTTCTGCTCGCCCCAGACCGTGCCGAGGCCCGCACCGTCCTGGGCGAGCGACACGGTCATGCAGTGCAGGACAGAGAACATGTACAGGGTGGGTCCGAGCGGATGGTCGACGTTGTCCTCGAGCTTGCTCGAGGCGGCGAAGTCGACCATGAGAAACGTCCCCTCAAGTCCGAGCGCCGCGGCGATCGCGCGCAGCACCTTCGCGGGCTCGGCCTGATCGTGGATCGCGTCGAATGCGGTGATGAGGTCGTACCTGCCCGGCTCGTCGAGTGTCGCCAAGTCCCGCACCTCGAAGCGCGCGTTCGCGAGCTCGAGCTGCTTAGCCTCGCGCCTGGCCCTGGCGATCCCATCCTCCGAGACGTCGTAGCCCACGAAGCGGCTGTTCGGGAACTCCTTCGCCATCACGTTGATCGCATGGCCGGCGCCACAGCCGACGTCAGCGACGTCGATTCCCTCGCGCAGCCGGTCTACGAGGCCGGGACTGAGCGGAAGCGTGGCGTCGATCAAGGTTGAGTCGAACACTGCGCCCGTGTCCTCGGCCATCACCGCTTGGAGGCGCGGGTAGGAGGAGTACGGCACGCCCCCACCAGTGCGGAAGCATTCGGCGACCTCGTCCTCGACGCTCGCAAGAACCGGCACGTACGCCGCGACGGCGCCCATGTTGTTCGGTCCCGCGGCACGTGTCAGGGCGGCCGCGTGCTCGGCGGGCAGGTGGTATGTCCCCTCACCCGGGTCGTACTCGACGACGCCGCTGGCAACCATCCCTCCCAGCCACTCGCGCACGTAACGCTCTTGCAGGCCCGCCTGATCGGCGATCTGCGCGCTCGTCGAAGGAGAAAGCTCGGCCATCGCGTCGAAGAGCGCGGTTCGCTGCCCGAGGCTGGTCAGCAGGATGAGCGCCGCGTCGTTGAGCGCGCCGAGCATGCGTTCTCCGAACGCGTCCGCCCTGGCGGCGTCGAGTGTCTCCGTCATCTCGTCAGCTCCCTTCTCGCTTCCGCGGTCACGCAGCTGCGACAGGGCCGTGCGCCTCCACGCATGCGGCCGTATCGAAGTAGGCCTCGAAGCGCTGGATCTTGCTTTGGATCCGCACCGCCTCTGCCGTCGCGGGCTCCAGGCCCGACAAGAGCTCGTACAGCCCGACCTGCTGGCCGACGCTCATCTGCAGGCCCAACATCGCGTCGTTGAGCACGCCAACCATCCGCCCGGCGAACTGCTCCGCTGCGGCTCCGTCGATCTCCTGGGTCGCCATCGGGTTCCTCCATCGCTCGAGGTTCGTGCTCCAGGAACACAAGGCTGACCGCTGCGTGGCGCGCGCGCATCGGTGCCGGTACTCAACTTCGGCGGCGCGACTGCGTAGATTCCCGACGCGTCTCGTAACAGACTGTTACGACGCCGGAGAGCTACTCAGGCCGCGCGCGAGGGCCCACGCTGTCGCGACCGCGCGCGCGGTTCGACCCGAGGCGCCGATCTTGCCGTAGATGTTCGCGACATGGCGCTCGACTGTGCGGACGCTGATGACGAGCTCGGCGGCGATCTGCTCGTTCGAGCGGCCCTGAGCGACGAGGTTCAGCACCTCGCGCTCGCGCCGCGTCAGCAGCCCGCCGTCTTGGGTCAGTGCGCTCGCCGGCGGTGGTGCGCCGAGGGTTTGGAGAGCCGCGCGCGCCTCGTTGTCGACGCGCTCTGCCGCGGCGTCGTGGCCGAGCGCTCGAAGGACGGATGCCAGCTCGAGTCGCGCGCGCGCCGCCTCGTACGGCGCGCCGCTCGCGAGGTACAAATCGGCGGCGTCCTCGAGCGCCGCCTGGGCGACGATCCAGTCGCGCTGCGCGGCCGCGATCCGGCCCGCCGCGAGTACGGCGCTCGCGCGAAGAGGCGGCGTGCGCACGCGCTCGGCGACGGCCTCAAGCTCGGCGGCGGCCTCGCCGGCCCGCTTGACGTCGCGGAGTGCGAGCCGCGCCAGGACAAGCAGTTCGAGCCCTGCGACGCGCTCGAAGCGGTCGATCTCCCCGACGCGGCGCAGAAAGCGCTCGGCCTCGTCGGCCGCCTCGTCCGGGTTGCGGCGATCGAGGGCGATCAGGCCGCGGACGAGCGGCGCCAGCCCGTGGCCCTCCGACTCCACGGCGAGCGCGGCCGCCTCGTCGAGGCGCCCCTGCCGCCGTCGCAGCTCGGCGAGGCGGACGAGGCTGTCCACGGCCTTCGGGCGGCGAGACGACGAGAGCTCGCGCGCCGCGGTCGTCAGCTCGGCCTCGGCCCCCACCCACTCCCCCCGCCAGACAAGAATGTCCGCGTAGTGGTTGCGGCAGATGGCGAACATCTCGATGTGTCCGTAGCGCTCCGAGAGCTCCTGGACACGCCGCACCCACTCGCTCGCGCGCTCGTAGTCCCGGACCCGCTTGCACGCGTCGATCAGGTAGCAGCAGACCATCTCCACGAGCTCCAAGTCCTCGATCTCGCCCGCCACGGCCGCGGTCGTCGCCGCGTCGAGACGGCGCATTCCGTCCTCGACGGAGCCCTGGGCGACTAGCACGAGCCCGTCGAAGCCGAGGACGAGCATCTCCGCGTCGACCGAGCCCGCGGCGCGCGCGACCTCGAGCGCGCTGGCAGCGTGCCGCCGCGCGCCGGCGACGTCGTGATGGAGCAGGAAGGTGATGTGCGCGATCAGCAGCTCGGCGATCGCGAGCTCGGCGCTCGGCGCGGTCTCCGAGAGGAGGAGGATGGCGCGCTCCGCCCACCCAATCGCCTCAGCGGCGCCCCGGAACGAGTAGGCGTCGTACGCGAGCTGCACTGCGACGCGACCCGCGCCGTAGCGATCTCCCTGCGCACGCGCGAGCCGGTACGCTCGCTCGTGGGCATCGAATGCCTCCTCGGAGCGCTGGAGCCAGCGGGCGGCGAGACCGAGGCCCTCGAGAGCCTCGACGCTCTCGCTCTTCTCGAGTGCCTGCCCGAAGTGCTCGTGGGCCTCGCTCATCGCCCCCCGACGGAGCGCTTCACGACCTGCCGCTATCGGATCCATGCCCATGTCGTCCGTACGCCGGACGATACGGCGATGCCGCGAAAGCCGCATGCGTCAGACGACGGCGGATGCGGCGAACGTCGGCCATGCCCAGACGGCGAGTGTCACGGCCATGCGACAGCTCGTTCGGCGGGAGCGACGCGACCCGGAACGTCTCGTGGATGCCCAGGGCCGACCGGTCGAGCTGTCTTCGGACCCCAGGAGCGTACGAGCCTCGTGCGCGAGGGCTGCCCGGTCGCAGTTCTGGCTCACGCCCCGAGGCTGCTCCGCGACGAGCAACTCGTCGTGGAGGTGACCGCAGTTCGGGCGTCGATCGTGACGAGTACGTGAAAGCGAACGAGGCGATCTTCAATCGACTCCCTCGCTTCCCCGCTTCGGAGGTCATCGAGGACGTGTCAACGCCATACGGTGAGAGTGAGAGCGGGCCAGTGGTTGGCTACGGAACGCGCTTCGTCCTGACGCTTCCCGCGGACGTCGAGGCTGGGGACGTGGCCGCGTTCTTTGAGGAGCGACTCCGCCCCCAGTGGCTAGTCGTGGAGAGACTCGATGGCCCCGTGCTCAACTATCGGCAAGGCGGGGCGTCCGTGTCAGTCAACCTTGACAACTGGCGTGTCCACAAGAACCGCCAACCCTGACTTGATTACGTAGATCACGCCGGTAACACGTTTTTTGTGCTGGCAACGGACCATTCCACCGACAACTCGGTCCTTGCCCACCGCCTCTGCAACGGGATCGACTATTCGATAGCCACTGGACCGCCACACGCGAAGGATCTCGAGAGAGTCAGAAGAGCTCGCAAGGCGGCCGCCGGCAGCTAACGCGTCTAGTGGCCGGCATCCAGCGAAGCCCGTCGGTCCCTCGCGCGCACGCGTACTACAGAAGGCGTCGAGGGCACACACACCCCCGTGAACGCGTTGGTCGGGTCGGGGCCTGGTGGCGGGTGAGCTGCCGCCCATGCGGGGCGCTCTTCCTCGATGATCACTCGCCCGGGCCGCGACGTCGTGGCCGGCGGAGCCGGGCGCGGGCGGCGATCCAGACGGCGGTCACCGTGGCCGCGCCGGCCGGCACGAGTTGGAGCACGCTTTCCTCGATGGGGATCCCCATGATGTGCGCGATCACTGGAAGATCTCCGTGGTGCAGTCGCCGTTCTGGAGGCGGACCTCGTGTGCGCGTGCGGGACCGTCTGGCCGGTCCGAGAAGTCGATGAAGAAGTCGCGGTCGACCTCCATTCCGCCGTTGGGGTCGCAGTTGACGCGCAAGAGCCAGGAGCGCAGCTCCGGGTAGAACTGGTTGTCCCAGGTCGAGTAGAGCGAGTTGGTGACGTAGAGGCGGCGGCCGTCGAACGAGAGCTGCACCATGTTCGGGCCGCCGTGGAGCTCGCGCCCCGCGTCGCTCGGCTTTCCGATCACGCCGCCGAGCCAGAGTTGACCGGCGAGCTTCGGGTTGGCCGGGTCGGAGACGTCGTACTGCCGGACGTCTCCGTGTAGCCAGTTCGCGAAGTAGAGGAAGCGGTCGTCCATCGAGAGCACGAGGTCGCTCATCACGCCCGGCACCGGAAACGGCCACCCTTCGAGCGGGACGCTTTCCACTTCGACGATCGGGTCGGCGGCCCAGGTGCCGTTCGCCCGGTGGAAGTGCCACAGCACGCTGGAGAGTGCCGCTCCGACGAAGCCCTCGTCCGAGTCTGGTTCGTGAAGCCACCGCAGCTCGAACGGAAGGAGGCCCTTCTCGCCGAGGTCGACGGTCTGTTCGCGGATGCGCGTCTCGAGATTCCAAAAGTGGATTCGCTGCCCGTAGCGGCCGGCCTCGACGTCAGCGAGGTCGAAGCCCTTCTCGTAGGCGTTCGGCTCGCCGAACTCGCTCGAGACGAGCACATTCTTGCGCGGCTGGTACCAGAAGTCGTAGTTGAAGGGCGGCGTCTCGCCCCCGTTCTCCCAGCGCCCCTTCACTTCGAACGTCTGCGCGTCGAGCACGGCGAAGCCGCCGGCGCCGTTCCCGTCGGCGTCGCCGAGCATCGAGACGACGATGTTGTCCCCCGGCATGCAGTGGACGGTGTGCGGCCGCGTGTAGCCCGTCGCGCGGACGACCTCCTCCGGCTCGATCACCTTCTCGATCGTCGGTCGGCGCGGGTCGTCCGCGACGTTGACGATGTGGATCCGCGAGGAGCGGAAGCCGGGGACGATCAGGTGCGAGCGGTCGGGCCCGTGGCAGGCGGACGAGCAGCGGTTCCAGCCGAAGTGGTGGAGCTCGTCGCCGACGTTCGGCATCGGCAGCTCGTGGACGATTCGGCCGTGCTCGGCGTCGACTACGGCGAGGAAGTCGGGCTTCTCGACGCCAGTTCCCTCGTGCAAGCACACGAGGTAGAGGAACTCCTCGGGGGGTGCCTGCATCGCCTCCTGCGGCGACGCGTAGAACGTGTTCGGCATCGTGCACCTCCTTGGTCGAATGCCAGCCGTCGCGATGCTGGCTGGAAGGAGCCTCTGGCGCATCGGGCAGAGGGCCTTATCTTTCTCGCCGACGGCCTTATCTTTGGAGGCGAGATGGACGTCAGTTCGTCGCCGACTCGGCTCGTGGGACGTGTTCAGGAGGTCGAGCTCCTCGAAAGGGCGCTCGCCGCCGCGGACGAACGCGGCTCGACGGTCCTTGTCGCGGGTGAGGCGGGCATCGGGAAGACCCGGCTGGTCTCCGAACTTGCCGATCGCAGCCTCGAGCGAGGTGCGACCGTGCTGGCAGGCCGCTGCATCGACCTCGTCGGCGCCGGGCTTCCATACCTCCCCTTCGTCGAGGCGCTCCGTCCCGTCGGCGGCCTGGCGGCGCCGTCCGAGGGTGGTGCCAACGCGCAACTGGGGCTGTTCGAGGAGACGCTCGCCGTGCTCGCGCGCGCCACGTCGGCCGGCCCAGTCGTGCTCGTGCTGGAGGACCTCCACTGGGCCGACGGCTCCACGCTCGACCTCGTCGCCTTCCTCGCGCACGCGATCCGTGAGCTGCCGATCCTCCTCGTCGCGACGTATCGCAGCGACGAGCTGCGGACCGACGATCCGCCGCAGAAGCTACTCGCTGAGCTCGTTCGGGCCGGTGCGGCGGCGCTCATCGTACTTCGGCCGTTCGACCGCGACGAGCTCCACGCCCTGCTCGAGAACGTCGCCGGCAATCGGCTTCCTCGCGACCTGACTGCGGCGATCCACGCCCGATCGGAAGGCAACGCATTCTTCGCCGAGGAGCTGCTCGCAGCGACGGCGCGCGGGGAGGAGACGCTCCCGCACGCCCTGCGTGACGTCCTGCTCCGCCGCCTCGCACGCATTGATCCTGAGAACCGCTCGGTCCTGCGTCTCGCGGCCGCCGCGGGCGGCGACGTGAACTACAGATTGCTCGCGGCACTGTCTGGAGTTCCGGACGGGCAGCTCCTGGATGCGTTGCGGGACGCGGTGGAGAACGACGTCCTCGCGGCCGACCACTCGGCGAGCACGTTCCGCTTCCGCCACGCGCTGCTCGCCGAGGCTGTGTACACGACGCTCCTCCCCGGCGAGCGAGAGGAGGTCCATCGGCGACTCGCCGTCGCGCTCGACTCCGATCGAAGCCTCGCCGGAGGACGGGGTATCGCCGGGCAGCTGGCCCACCACTGGACGATCGCCGGACGGCCGCGGGAAGCGCTCACCCTTTCGGTGGAAGCTGCGCGTGAGGCCGAGTACATGTCCGGCCTCGCGGAGGCGCTGCAGCATCTGGAACGCGTGCTCGGTCTCTGGGAGCGGCTTCCGGACGCGCGCGAGCTCGCCGGGTTGGACCTCGTGACGGTCCTCGGGTGGGCGGCCGAGCTCGCGGATCGGACCGGGAACGCGCCGCGCGCGACGCAGCTCACGCGGCGCTTGATCGAGCTGCTGGACGGCGCGGACGCGGTTCGCGCAGCGCTGACGTGGGAGCGGCTCGGCACCTACCTCCTGCACATGGCGGACGAGGACGGCGCGCTGGCCGCGTTCAGACAGGCGCTGGATCTCATTCCTGTCGAGCCGCCGTCCGCCGAGCGGGCCGGAGTCCTCGCTGCCCTGGCGAACGTGCTCATGCGTCCGGGACGTCATGCAGAGTCGCTCGTCGTCGCCGACGAGGCAGTCGCAGTCGCTGATGCAGTCGGCGCCGAGCGCCCCGCGCTGCGTGCGTTGACTGTGCGAGGCCTGGACCTCTGTTACCTCGGGCAGTCCGAAGAGGCGATCGCCGGTCTCCTCGACACGTGCAGTCGTGCCGCCAGACAGGGCTCGCCGCCCGACGTCACGCTCGCCTACATCTCGCTCTGCGACGCCCTGATCATGTCCGGCCGCCTTCGCGACGCCGCGCGGACGGCGCTCGAAGGACTCGCCTTCGCCCGCCGTCACGGGCTCGAGCGCGGACACGGCGTCGCGCTCGCGGTCAAGGCGGCCGACGCGTTGCTCGGAGCCGGAGACTGGGCGCGCGCCGAGGAGGTGCTCGCGGCGGCGTTCCGGACCGGCGGCCCTTTCTGGGCGCACTGGCCGCACATGCTTCAGGCCCGGCTCGACATCGCCCGCGGAGACTTTGCGTCGGCGGGTCGGCACCTCGAGGCGGCGGCGTCGGCCGCCGTGAAGCCATGGGCCGCGGTGAGCTACTGGACGCTCGTCGCGGAGTTCGCCCTCTGGGAAGGGCGGCTCGACGACGCCGATGGCGCCGTCCGCGAGGCGCTGCGCGCGGCGTCGCGCGCGGAGCTCGGCTACCAGGTCCCGCAGCTGTGCGCAATCGGCCTGCGTGTCGAGGCAGATCGGGCGCGGTTCGCAGCTGCCCGACGTGACGAGGCGGCGCGTGACGAGGCGCGGCGCCGGGCGCAGAGGCTCGTCGACGACGCGCACGCCGCGGCGCGAGAGTCGGCCGTTCCGCCCGACGCTCGCGCGTGGGCCGCAGTCGCCCAGGCGGAACACGGTCGACTCGAGGGCCGGTCGTCGCCCGACGCGTGGCGCGCTGCGATCTCCGCGCTGGACGCGCTCGAACGTCCATACCCGGCTGCGTACTGTCGCTGGCGCCTCGCGGAGTCACTCCCGCCGTGGGAGGCGGCTGCTCCCGCGCGCGCCGCACACCAGGTCGCGCGCGGGCTCGCCGCGACACCGCTCCAGCGCCAGATCGAGCTGCTCGCGCAGCGCGCGCGGATCGATCTCGCGGAAGTCTGGGAGACCGCCGTGCCGGAGACAGAAGGGCTCTCCACCCTCGGATTGACGAGACGAGAGGCGGAGGTGCTCGAGCTCGTCGCACGCGGTTTCACGAATCGCGAGATCGGTGCTGCCTTGTACATCACCGACAAGACCGCGAGCGTCCACGTCTCCCACATCCTGCGCAAGCTCAACGCGCCGAACCGCGTCGAGGCGGCCGCGATCGCGCAGTCGGTCAGGGCCGCGCCGATCGGTGGAGCTCAGGCGTTCAGGAAGCCGCCCGGCCCGCACGTCTCAGGTAGCCGCCGGCCCCGCTCGAGCTAGCCGAGGGTCGCGCCAGGAGAGGTTCAATGAACGACGAGGACGTCACGCGCAGCCTTGCGGACGAGGGTGCCGCTGAGCGAGCTGCGGATGAGGTGCGGCGCTAAGTGTGCGTTCCGGCCGACGACGATGACGTCGGCATCCATGGATTCAGCTGCCGCGAATATTTCCGTCGCCGGGTCGCCGACAGCTCGGACTAGGTCTGCGGTAATTCGACGCCCCGCGAGAAACCTCTCGGCTTCGACCAGTACATGATCCTGCGCCGCTCGTTGTCGGTCGCTCACCGTCTCTAGCCGAGAACCGACGGACTGCGACCTGATGACGTTGATGACACTCACAGTCCCGCCGGGGCCGACTAGATCGCTGGCGTGCTCGAGAGCGCGATGCGCGAGCTCGGAACCGTCGTAAGCGACGATCACGGATGGCATCGGGTTGAGAGTATTCCGGCCTGGGCGGAATCCGAACTGTCTTACCGGAGCCCATACGCCGCGGGCGCGACTCTTGATGCCGCTCGAACGGGCGGTCGACCGCCCAGCCCACCCTCCAGCGGCGAACGAGCTCGCCGTCGACGACTTGCGAAGCCACGGTAAATGGGGCGCGGTTACCGGGAGATGCGTCCCCGACCAAAGTAGCCGGCGACGGCTAACACGACAATGACGATGATGACGATCCAAAGCCAGGTCGGCACGTTGATCCTTTCGTTAGGACCGTGCCGACTCTACTGAGAGCCGACCCGTACCTGCAACGCGACGCTCCCTCCCCCGCGAACAGGACGCGCATCAGCGGACGCGCTCCCCGTCGACGTAGTGCGCCTTCGCAGCGGGAGCGAAGTCGAGGACACGTTTCGCGGACCCGTAAGCTCCTCGCGCAGTAGCTTCGGCGGGCGATCGGCAGCTCCCCGAGCCGGGATCGGACGGCGTTAGGTCTGGCCAGTCCTTATTGCCTCAGTCCTTCGCCTTCGACGTGCCGGAGACGCACTTGCCGAAAGCGTTCTTCAGGTTGTGGTTGGTGCCGTATCTCTTCGCGAACGCCTCCGCACGCATCGACGCTCGCTCCGAACGGCATGCCTTCGCGGCCGCGGCGTCGTCCTTCTGATCGTTGTTGTCTTCCGCGTCGTCCTTGTCCTTGGACTTGGACGAGACGCACTTGCCGAACGCGTTCCGCTTGTTCTTGTTAGTGCCGTGCTCATTCTCGAACGCCTGTAGCCCGACTCGCTGACGTTCTGCCTTGCACGGCTTTGCCGCGTCGTCCTCAGCGCCGCCCTGAGCTTGCACCGACTTTGGCTTCTGTGCGCTCGGTGAGGCGGCATACGCCGCCGGAATCCCAAGGATCACAACAGCAATTGCGGCAATGACCAACTTCTGCATGCGGTTCCCTGTCTCTAGTCCCTTGATCAAATCATGCTCTGTTGAGAGATTTGTGCAACCGTGGTCGCCCGCATGCTGGAGTCGTCGTGGCCGCCGACATGGTTCGAGTAGACGATGAAGGGAGTGAGAGATGACGCGATCCCGCCTTGAGTTCGTCCGCCGACCCTTCTCCCGGGCCATGCGCGCGATCTCGCCCCTGGCACGGCGCTACTGGGGGCGGCGCTACTTCTGGCGGCGCTAATCGAGTGCCCGTCTCGCCGGGACCCTTCCCGGAATGCAGCTCACTGACATCGACTTCTCCAACTACCGACCCTGACGACAGAACGGCCTACCACCACGGCGCAGCTCGCGGAGAGCCTGCGGATCGAGGAGCGTGAGCTGGAGGCCGAACTGACGCACCGTCAAAGGAGGCGGAGCGGGCCTTCTCTTGGCCTCTGAAGCGTGTCCCCTGATGTTCATCCCGGCCGCGTCTCGGCGAACCCGTCGAGCTGCTCGACCTCGGATGGCGGTAGCTCGAAGCCGAAGATCGCTGCGTTCTCGGCAATCCGTTCCGCGTTCGTCGACTTCGGGATCGCAACGATCCGGTGCTGGATGTGCCAGCGGAGGACGACCTGGGCCGGTGTGACTCTGTGTTCTTCTGCGATCCGCACGAGCTGCGGGTCGCGCAGGTTCACCGTCTTGAGCGGGCTATACCCCTCGAGCTGAACACCGCGGCTGTAGTGCTCCTCGAGCACGTTCCGGTCGAACAGGGTAGGGCTCCACTCGATCTGGTTGACGGCCGGCAGGCGGCCAGATGCCCGCTGGAGCTCGTCGAGCTGCCGAACGCTGTAGTTGCTCACTCCAACCTCGCGTGCGAGGCCCTCCGCCCGCAACTCGAGCAACCGCTCCCATACATCCGGTCGCGCTCCACCGCTGGGCGGCCAGTGGATCAGCCACAGGTCGACGTACCCGAACCCGAGCGCGTCGAGGCTGTCCTCGAGTGTCGCTCGCTCGCGACCTGCGCGACTTGGCGGCAGCTTCGTCGTGACGAAGATCTCCTCGCGCGGCACGCCACTCTCCGCCACTGCCCGCCCCACCTGTTCTTCGTTGCCGTACGCCGTCGCCGTGTCGATGTGCCGGTAGCCGAGCCTCGAGCGCGCGAAGGACCGCATTGACCGCGCTGCCACCCCGCGCCTGCCACGTGCCGAGCCCCAGAATCGGCATCTTCGTGCCCGAAGCGAGCTCGATGCTCTCCTCCGCGATCAGCCGCTGCTCGCTCATGCCCCGATTGTCTAGATGTCGAGCCACGCCACGCCCCCGCGGCCCCGGACGAGGGAGGCCTATCGCAGAGTCATGCGTGAGCTCGCCCGACCGGCGCGCCCAATGCATCCCTCTTGCTGCACCGAATCGGTCTGCTGGTCGGCCTATACGACTCGCCCGTCATCGTCTCCACACCATCCGACTCCACACCGCGGGCCTCGTCCTGGTTTCGCCGACGCTTCGCCAGAGAAGTGTTTGACATTCCTGTATGCCCCCGGCGTTGGGACGCCCCCTACCGCGAGCAGTACTCTGAGCCTACGAGAAGCCGCGTACGAGGAGCCGACTCAAGCGGAGTCAGGGGCATGGAGACACTGACGCAGATGAAGTGCGTTGCGTGCCGCAAGGACGCACCGACGGTGACGGATGCCGAAATCGGCGAATTTCATCCCCAAGTCGCTAGCTGGGAAATCGTGGAGCTCGACGGAATCAAACGCCTGAGACGGGTCTTTTCGGTCGACGATTTTGCGCAGGCGCTGGAATTCACGAAGAAAGTAGGCGAGCTTGCAGAAGAAGAGGGGCATCACCCCGCGCTCCTGACCGAATGGGGCAGGACGACGGTCACCTGGTGGACGCACAAGATCAAAGGCCTGCATCGCAACGATTTCGTCATGGCGGCGAAAACGGACGAGCTGTATCCGCCATGAACTGATCCGTTGCCGTGAACTGATCCGTTAGATGCGCAGGAAGTCTGGCGCGTTGCCGGGGAGAGACGGCGAGGTCAGGATCCCCTCAAGGTACCCGGCGCCGTTGCCGGTGCACTCCTGGTAGCGCCGCGCGGCCTCCCGTCGGTCAGGCCTTCACGCGCTCTCGCTTGCGCCGCTCGATCCTCGCGACGCCTGCCGGGGGAGCGAAGATGCTCGTGCGCCCGTCGTCCACCGGACGCGGAAGCGCGGTGGATCCTGGGCCAGAACCTCCTCGATGACGCCCTGCCCGCCCTGACTGAGCGGCCCGCTCTCACTCGACGACGATCCTGTCTTTTACGCTCGCGTCCACCGTTCAGCCCCTCCTGCGATGCGACTCGTCAACCGTAGGCTAGCGCGGGTCGCCGCGTCTTGATCACGCTCCGCTCTCCGCGTCGATGTCGACGATTCCGGGGGCCCTTGCATGCGGTCGATGTGGGTGACTCTCCCCCCCCTTGGGCGATCGCGGGTGGCTCCATCGCCTCAGCGCCCAGCGCGGGCTGCATGCTCCTGCGCGGGGGCGAGCAGCTCGTCGTACAGTGACGCCAGGCGGCGGGCGATCGCCGGCCAACCGTAGCGGCGGCTCTCGGCGTAGGCACGCTCGCCGCGGACGCGTCGTTCCTCGCGATCGCTTGCGGCCGCTAGGAGCGCGGCGGTGAGCGCGTCTACGCCGTCGGGAGGGACGAGCCAGCCGGTCTTGCCGTCGGCGACGATCGCCGCCGGTCCGTGCGAGGCACAGGCCACGACGGGTAGCCCGCAGGCCATCGCCTCGACGAGCACGAGGCCGAACGCCTCGCTGACGGAGGGGAGGACGAGGAGATCGGCCGCGTTCAGGGCTTGCGGGAGCAGCTCGTGCGCTCGCCAGCCGGCGAGGAACACTTGCTGGTTCCCGAGGCGCGCTACCGTGGCGAGCGGGTGCTCCCCTTCCCACTCGCCGGGGTGGCCGCCGACCAGCACGAGCGGCGCGGGCGTACCGAGTCGCTCGCTCGCGCGGGCGTGGGCGGCGATCAGGAGCGGAAGTCGCTTCATGGCCGTGAAGCGGCCGACGTAGAGCAAGACGGGCGCGCCAGTCTGGAAGGGGGCGAGGTCTCGCTCGTCGTAGGCGACGCTTCCCGGGCGGCCGCTCTTGTCCCAGCCGCGCGGCGCATCGACGAGCCAGCGTCGCCAGAAGGCGAAGCGGTCTGTCTGGGCGAGCGGCCCGGGTGCGAAGCGGGCGAGATCGACGCCGCCCGGCAAGCTGTGCAGCCTTCCGCGCTGGAGGCCGAGCAGCAGCGCCGCCTCCGCCTCGGCCCCCGGCGGCACGACCACGAGTTCGCACTGCTGAGCCCAGCCGCGCATCCGCTCCGCCCAGCGGGCGGCGTAGCGCCAACCCGCTGGCGGCCCGGCCTCGACCGTGCGCAGGAAAGCGAGCTCGGTCCCGTGCAGCTGGCCGAGGATCGGAAGCGAGGGGAAGCAGCGGATCGCCGCCTCGTTCGCCGGCGTCAGATGGTGGAGATGGAGGAGGTCGGCCTCGCCGGCAGCGGCGCGCACGAGCGCCTCGCTCCAAGCAGTGACCAGCCGCTCGTAGGCCGCGTCGTTGACAGCCGCGAAGATGCGGTCGGGCGCGCCCGGCCGATCCTCGTAGGACGGCTGGAAGGGAAGCAGAGCGGCGAGCGGATCCGGAAGCTCGAGCGCGGGCGTGTAATCGACCGGGCTCACCTCGAGGCCGCTGAAGAAGCTGCCGGCGTTCGTCTCTTCTCCCTGGTGCCCGAGCGAGCCGGCGGCGAGCGTCGTCTGCCAGCCCACGGCAGGAAGCGCTCGAGCGAACGCCCGCGCGACCTGCGCCGAACCACCGCGGGGGAAGAAGAACAGCGCCGAAACCACCCGGCCGCGCGCCGCCGGGCTCCCGGCCTCGCTCCCATGCCATCGCCGTTGGTCGTCTGCCCGCTGCACCGGGACGATTCTCTACCTCATCCGGACACCAACGGGCCTCTAACCTCGTTCTGCGGACGTCTCTCGTCCGTCAATGATTCCGCTCAGCGCGGTTCAGTGAGGGCTGTTCAGCTCCTGGCACAGGCCGCCAGAGCACGCGAAAACGGCTCAGCCGGCCGGCTTTCGATCAAGAGTTCGACGGGAACGCGCACGAGCTCTTCTCGGGACCCGACTGCTCCAGGAGAAAGAGAGGAACCAGGAGAAAGGGCCGGCGCCGGCCCTTCGCGCAACCCAGTCAAGATTCCGACGCATCGCTCGGCTGCGCGGATATACCCGTCCCCCCGCGGGTAGGAGCACGTCGTCTGCCTGTGCCGCCGGGGCGGGCGCTCCGGCAGTGTTGGGAGGTGATCGCGCCCCGCTTCGTCGACGTGCACTCCCACGTTGTGCCGTCGGGCGATGACGGTGCGGCGTCGGTCGAGGAGGGGCTCGAGCTCTGCCGCGTCGCCGCCAAGGCGGGGACGCGTGTGCTGTTTGCGACGCCGCACATGCACGAGCCGTTGGACTCGTTCCCCTGGACGCCGGAGCGCGAGCGGCGCTACGAGGAAGCATTCGCGGCGATGCAGCCGACTGCCGAGCGGATGGGGCTCGATCTCCGCCGGGGGCGCGAGGTGTACCCGAGCGAGGCGTTGCACGGCGCTCTCGACGGGCTTCGGCTGGATGGGACGTCCGCCGTCCTGGTCGAGTTTCCGGGGTCGTGGCTCGACGTCGAGGACGCGGTCGGGCTCACCTGGGCGGCGTGCGAGCGAATCGATGCGGAAGGGCTCGTCCCGGTGCTCGCCCATCCGGAGCGGTGTCCCGCAGTTGCCGCCGACCCCGCGTCCGCCGTTCGGTTCGCCGCGCGTGGGTGGCCGCTGTGCGTGAACGGGCCGTCGGTGCTGGGAGACCACGGCCAGACGGCCGAGCGCATCGCGTGGTGGCTCCTCGGCGAGGGCACGGTCTCGCTCGTCGCGTCCGACGCCCATGGGGCCGGGCGGCTGCCGGTGCTCGACGTCGCCCGCGAGGCGATCGCCCAACGACTCGGCGCCGACGTAGCCGACCCGTTGTTCGACGGCCGCGCCCTGCAACTCGGCTACGACTAGCTCGTGAGGGGCGGGGGCGGCCGAACGGCGCAGGTCGCGTCCCTGTCGGCGAGCCCGAGCCTCCGGAGCTCACCGTCTGGCACGAGTTCCTCGATCAGCGGAAAGAGCTGTCGCTCCTCAAGTCGGATGTGTGTGTCAAGCAGCGCTCCCACCGCATCCAGCGTCTCTCGATCGACGCTGCCGGCCGCCACGGCGATTTCGAGTTTGCGAGCGAACCCCTGGAGCTGCACGTGTTGGACGCGTGCCTCGCCGAGGGGAGCAGGCTGCAAGCGGACGTGCCTGAGAAGAAGCGGGAAGAGCTCTTCTTCCTCATCGCGAAGGTGGACACGCTCTTCGTTCCTGAAGAACTCCCCAAATTCCCTGGCCGCCGCAAGCCGAGCAGAAGCATCTCCCTCCGCTGCAGCACGGCGCAGGCGCACTGCCTGCACGAGTCCATTGTGATGGTCGCGCGAGAGCGGGATCAGGGCGGGGTGGCGCTTCATTCCACGACTCCAGGGTGCAGCGTCGGCCGGGCCGTGCTCGGGAAGCTCACTCGTCGTCGATACGACGGGTTCGCCCCCAGCACTGTCTCACCCGAGCACACCGCAAGGTAGCGGAGGCGCGCTCGGCGTTCGCGGTCCACTCGCGCAGCGTCTGGGCAAGTAGGAGAGGGATCGGGGGGCGGCGATGATCCGGAGATGGGCTTACCGCTTCTTCTTAGCTTGACTCCAGATTGCCCCGCGCCTCGTTAGCGCACGTTGCACGCTCCACACTCCGCCTAACGGATGCCCCTCCCGGAGACGACCCCCGACCGAAGGCGCTCCGGCCTGCGACACGCCGTCCAGCGCCTCTTCGCGCCGATCCGCGACGACGATCCGTCGTTCCCGTGGCGGCCGGTGGTCGTCCTCCTCCTTGGCATTGTTCTCATCCTCGCGACGGCCATCACGCTGTCGTTCCTGGCCGCGTGGCTCGTCACAGGACAGGCGTACTAGGAAAACGGCGCTGCGGCCGCCCTGGATCGTCCTCGCGCCTCTCCGGCCATCCCCGTGGATGAGCTTGTGGGTGATCGGGTCGTTGTGGGTGGCGGGCCCCAGGAGCATGGGAGCGGTCTTCTCTCGCGCGCACGCGCGCTTACGCGGAATAGATAAGGCGTCGAGGGCACCCCACCCCCGTGGACGCGTTGGTCGGGTCGGGGCCTGTTCGCGGCCCCGCGGCCCCGAGTCCGCGAGTCGATTCCGTTTCGCGCGCACGCGCGCGCACACGTAATAGAAGGTGTGGGGCTACCCAACCCCTGAACGCGTTAGTCGGGCCGGGGCCTGCTCGCGAGGTCTTCGGCAGCATGGTCGGCGCCACGGGGTTCTTCATCAACGCCTCCAACTACGATGACACCACGTCGACAACCGTGACGCCGCAGGTCGTCTGCGCCGCTCGCTAGAGAGGCCGCATTACGTCGACGGCGTGTCGTTCGCCGTTGACCGGGACGGCAAGACTTTAGACTGACATTGCAGACGCCTCAGCGCGGTAAGGATCCGGAGTCAGGAGGTCATCCGATGATCGCCCGCGTCGCGACCTTTCATCAGTTTGATACCGACAAGCTCGACCCGGCCGCCGTGGAGGAGTTCCGCAGCATCATGAAGGGCACTCCCGGGTACGTCGCTGGTTTCCACCTCCGCGATCCGGAGACGGGCAAGGCGGTCTCGTTCGTGGTCTACGAGAGCCGGGAGGCCCTGGCGAAGGCCGGGGAGGCCCTAGCCCGACGCCCGGAGATCGACCCAGTTGGGAACGACCCCGACGAGATCGACTACTACTCGGAAGTGGTCGAGTTCTAAGTTAGCCTCGGCGTCCGCCGCCAGTACGGCCGCCCCGCACTACGGCGTTAACGGCCGCCCGCATGGCGAGTATCTTCACTCCGAACTTCAGGCGGACTGAGAGTAATAGTTCTAGCTATGAGTTCCGCGACGATCCTCCTAGTTCACGGATCCTGGTGCGGCGACTGGGTGTACTGGAAGCTCGCGCCGTGCTTGGAGGACCGCCGTATCGCGTGGATCGGAGCCGATCTTCCGACGTGCCGCGCAACCGATACCTCGGTTGGCCCCCTCGACGACGTGACCTACGTGCGGGAGATGATCGACAAGATCGACAGGCCCGTCGTCGTCGCCGGCAAGTCGTATGGCGGCACGGTGGTCAGCGGCGCGACCGCCGGCTGTCCGACCGTTAAGCACCTCGTCTACATAGCGGCGATGGTGCCGGCGCCCGGTGAGCCCTTCCAGCAGACGACTGCTGCGGCACGGACGCCAGAGTTCGCCGCCGGTGCACGATTGCTCGACGACGGTCGAGTCGCCCTCGATCCGGAGGTCGGCGCCGCATGCGCGTTCTCCCAAGCCACCGAGGAGGATCGCGATGTCTGGAGACGCAACGGGAGCCCGATGTCGCCGGGTCGCGATCGATCCGTTGCGCTAGACGACGTCGGCTGGAAGGACATCCCCTCGACCTACATCGTGTGCACCGAGGACCGCGCCATACAGCCCGCGGCTCAGCGGAACTGGGCGGATAGGGCTACGGACGTGATCGAGCGGCCCTGGGACCATTCACCCGGCGTCTCGCACCCAGACGACGTGGCCGACTTGCTGGCTGATATCGCTTGCGGCGTCTGACGGTTCGTCGATCTAACCCAGTAGTCGAGGAGCTCCTCCTGGCCGAAGGGGATCCTCACCCGTCATGGACATGCTCCGACAGCCTCACGTGGGTCCGAGGTTGTCGAAAGCGTGGGCGAGCTGAACGACACGGGTAAGCACACAACAGTTGTTGTCCGACCGGGGGGTCGGGCCACGACCGGCCCTGGTGCCGCTCCGTGAACTCTAGGCCGATCTTCGTGCCCCCGCCTCGCGAGAATCAGTGCTCAGCCTCGCGCGCACACGCGCGCACGCGGTTGCCCAGCCCACCCCCTCGGCGGACGATGACGGCTCGTGGCCTGGTGGCGGCTGTGGCTCGGGCGCCCGGGATTGAGCGCCGTGTCAGATTTGTGTCAGATCAGGCCGACCATCGTCGACCACGTCTAACCATCTGCTCAGTCACAACTCGCGTAACCGCGCCGCCTTCCGACGTGCCCTGACTAGGCCTGATCAGCGCGAGACAGAATTTGCAAGCCGGAGGTCACCGGTTCGATCCCGGTACGCTCCACTCTAGAAGCCCCTGCTAACGCGGGGGTTTTCGTTCGGTGAATGCAAGCGCTGCCGTCCAGAACGTGCGTCTTGTCACGACCAGACGAGTCTAACGTCCCACAGGAGTGTTTCTTTCGCGAAGGCGCGATCTGGCCTGCCTTAAGTCGGCTATGCACACCCGCCGCGCGACCGACATTCAAGATGACCGCGCCGGGGTCAGGCTTGTCCGGATGCGCCGACTGCCGCGGCGACGCCGAGAGTCGTACGCAGCGCGATACCGATCTTCGCCCAGGTTCTCGCGACATCGTACGAGGGCACCGTCGATCTCGCCCGCCTTGGGAAGCAGGAGGGCGGCATCCGCGCCTCCTCGGTGGCTCGCGCCAGAAGCCCGACCGCACACGCGCACTCCTCGGCATCGGCAGCAACCAGTCCAAGCGTGCCCAGAACGTAGGCGACTTGCATTCGGTCTCCGGCCTTCTCGGCGCGTCGCAGGGCTTCTTCCAGCGCAGTTCGGGCTCCCGAGAGGTCACCGAGTGCCCGCTTCGCGGATCCGAGCCCCTCTAGCGCCCACGCCGCCTCGAGTGGCTCGCCGCAGCTTTCCAGGAGGGCGATCGCCTCCTCGTAGAGTGGCACCGCCTCGCTCGGCGCGCCCCTTTGCTCCGCGACGAGGCCGGCGCCGCCCAGCGCATGCGGCGATCCCGGAGTCGATTCCGAGCCTCTCGGCGAATCGCGAGCGCGCGTTCTGCGTACTCCACCGCCTGCTCGAAGTCGCCGAGCTGGGCTAGCACGTCGCTTGCGTCCGTGTAGACGAAGGCGACCCTCCTGGCGACGCGAGGATCATCGAGGCCGATCGTCTCGAATGTCGCGATGGCACGCTCCTTCAGCTCCAGAGCGCGCGCGGGCTCGCCACGGACGCGCGGGAAATCGCCGGCGATGCCGAGCGCCCACGCGTAATCCTCGCTGGGTGGAGACTCGAGCGCCACGACCCGAGAAGCCCACTCGTCGCCCTGCGCAGGCCCCCAGCCCACTGATGATCCAGTGGAAAAAGGCGCCGATGAGGATGTGCTGAGCGCGTTCTGCGGCACCCGTCTCGACAGCCCAGCTGAGCGCCTCGCGGATGTTGGGCTGGTCGGCCCTGAGAAAGCCATGCGCTTCCTCCTCGTACAGCCGCGAAGCCCCGGCTTTGAGCATGGGTAGCCTGCGCGAACCACTCGAGGTGGCGGATCCGAGTCGCGGTCGAGCTCGCCGGAAGCGGTGAGCCGCTCGCTTGCGAACTCGCGGATCGTCTCGAGCATCAAGTAGCGGGGCCCGAGATCGGTGTCTCTTCGTCTCAGAAGGCTCTTGTCGAGCAGGGACTGCAGCAGGTCGGATCTGCGTCGCGAATCTGTTCGGCGGCTTCATAGGTACTGCCGCCGGCGAAGAACGACAGCTCCTCAGAAGAGGCGTCGCTCGCCCTCATCCAGCAGGTCGTACGACCACTCAATGGTCGCGCCGGAGCGTCTGCTGGCGCGGATCCGCGATGCGTCCTGCCCTGAGCAGATCGAGACGCTGCGAGAGACGCCCGAGCAGCTGCTCGGGCGAGAAGACGACGGTTCGGGCTGCCGCGAGCTCCAGGGCGAGCGGAAGATTCTCGAGCCGCGAGCAGAGCTCAGCGACCGCGCCGTCGGCTGCGAAGCCGGGTGCGAGCGCCCGGGCGCGGGCCAGGAAGAGGTCGACCCCGTCTCGGTCTGCGAGCGTGGGCACCGGGTAGACCTGCTCGCCGGGAAGCTGCAAGCGTTCTCGGCTCGTGACGACGAGCACCGGGCCCGGGCCGAGCTGGAGCCCGGCAACCTCCGCTGCCGCCATCGGCAGGAGATGCTCAACGTTGTCCAACAGCAGGAGTGCTTGCTTGCCGGCGAGCGCGCGCTGGAGGCACTCGGCAAGCGGCGTGCCGGGCTCCTCCTTCACCTCGAGCGTCTGGGCAACCGCGGGAAGCAGGAAGCGCCGGGATCGTGAAGAGGCGCCAGCGGCACCCAGTACACGCCGTCCGGATAGTGGTCAGACGCTTCGGCGACCGCCTGCAGCGCAAGCCGCGTCTTGCCGGTGCCGCCCGGGCCTGTAAGCGTTAGCACTCGACCGCCCTCGTTGAGGAGCGTGACGACCTCGGCGAGCTCGCGCTCGCGTCCAAGGAAGGGCGTCGCCGGAACGGGGAGGTTCGTGCGGTAGAGCGACTTGAGCGAGGGGAACTCGTCGCCGCCGAGCTGATAGACGCGTTCGGGAGCGGCCAGATCCTTGAAGCGATGTTCGCCCAAGTCGCGAAGCTCGTTCTCGAGGAGCGAAGCGGTCGATGCGGAGACGAGAACCTGACCTCCGTGGCCGGCGGTGGCGATGCGCGAAGCCCGATGGACGTCCATGCCCAACGTCGCCCTCCTCCGCGACGAGTGGCGTGCCTGTATGCAAACCGACGCGCACTCGGACCGGTCCGGGCGCGAGCGCCTCTGTCAGGTCGGAAGCAGCAGCGAGTGCTCCTGATGCGGTCGGGAAGGCGAAGAAAAAGGCGTCTCCCTGCGTGTCCACCTCGACGCCGCCGTGTGAAGCGCCCCGCCGCCCGGATGACGTGCCGGTGATCGGCGAGTGCATCTG
>CAVQVJ010000009.1:0-89491 GCA_963717025.1 uncultured Actinomycetes bacterium
AGGAGAGTCCGAACGAACTCCCTGCTGCGCTCAGGTCGATGCGACAGTCGAAGAGCAACGTGCGAAGCCTCGACGCTTCAAAGACAACCAACGCGCTCATTCACCATAGCTGCGATAAACGCGCGCCGTGTTGCGTCTCCCCCAAGACGCTGTCCGAACGACCTCAGCCCGACGGAGATGCGCTTTCGCTACCTGGATTGACTCAGACGACCGAGTGCCGAAAATCAGGCAAAGGGGAGGGGGACGAATCCCGTTAGCGCGGGCCGCGCAACTAGGAGCGCCGGGGCGAAGAGCCCGCGCTCCCCCCACACCTGAGCAGCGTCACCTAGTCCGCGGCCGCTCGATCCGGCTCGAGCTTCGCAAGACTCGCCGTGACATCGGCGAAGTGCTGAAGGCGCGGCGAGCCCTCGACCAGGCACCGCTCGAGCCACCGCATCGCTGCCCGCTCGAACTTCGGTGATCCGCGCTCGGCGTAGAGGTGGACGAGCTGGAGCGCCTCTTCGAGCGTGAGCTTCGGCAACTCGCGGGCGGCGTCCTCGGCCATCCACAGTGCCCCGCGCTCGATCGCTCGGCGGAAGCGGACGTGCGCGTTCGGCCGAGCGGTCACGAACGTATGTTCCCACACTTCGCTTCACCGTTGAGGCGAGCGTTGAGCGCCTGGGGGCGGCTGCGGGTGCGACCTACATCGCGGCTTGGGGGTTGTGGTTCATGCGTCGAGTCGCGTACACGGAGAGTGGGTACGAGGCGTTGTTTCCACACCCGCGCGAACGCGCCGGTTGACGCAACGCAACCGAACAAAACGGGCACCTTCAGGTGCCTTCTTCGTCGCCCTGGTGTGGTCTCGGTGTGGTCTCGACACTCAGAGTGCGCCGCAAACCCGCATGGAGACACGAAGCTTGTACTTGTTCGTGTAGTCCTCCACGAGGCGGTCAGTGTACTGCCTCGATCACGCCCTCCCGGATCGTGATCTCGACCACCTCGCAGTTCTCCACGAAGCCGATCTCGGACCGACCGGAGCCGAACGGCAGACCGGTTGCGGCTGCCAGCGCGCTCCGTATCGCGCCGCCATGCGTGACGGCCAGGACGCGCTCGTCAGGGTGCCGCGCGGCGATCTCGCGGAGCTCCGACACGACGCGGGATCCGAGCTCTTCGTAGGTCTCGCCGTCGGTCCAGCCGCCCGAGCGACTCTCGGCCCACACGTGGAACCCGTCCGGGAAGCGCTCCTCGACCTCGGCCGTCGTCAGTCCCGTCCACGAGCCGACGTCGACCTCCTTGAGCGCCTCGCTCGGCTCGACCGCGAGCTCGACCCGCGCGCAGACGATCTCCGCCGTCTCCAAAGCGCGCCGGAGGGGGCTCGAGTACGCGGCGGCGAATCTCTCGTTCGCGAGCCGGTCGGCGAGCACGAGCGACTGGCGGCGCCCCTCGTCGTTGAGCGAGACGTCGGCGTGGCCCTGGAACCGGCGCTCACGGTTCCAGTCCGTCTCGCCGTGCCGCACGAGGACGAAGGTCGTCGCCACCGGGGATACGCTAGCCGCGCATGGACCTCGGGCTCGAAGGCGCGCGCTGTCTCGTCACCGGCTCGACCGGCGGCATCGGGCTCGAGACAGCCCGGGAGCTCGTGCGCGAGGGCGCGCAGGTGACGACGTGCGGCCGGAGCCCCGGTGCTCCGGGCATCGGCGAGGTTCTTCACGTTGCGGCCGATCTCTCGCACGCGGGCGAGCCCGAGCGCGTCGTCGGCGAGGCGGTCGCGGCGCTCGGCGGCCTGGACGTGCTCGTCAACAGCGTCGGAGTGGCGCGCGTCGCGCGCTTCGAGGAGGTTCCCGACGAGGAGTGGGATGGGTACTGGCAGCTCAACGTCATGAGCTACGTCCGCGCGACTCGCGCGGCGTTGCCACGGCTTCGGGACGGTGGCGGCTCGATCGTGAATGTCTCCTCGACCGCGGGGAAGCGGCCTTCGACCGGCATGCCGCACTACTCGGTGACGAAGGCAGCGGTCCTGTCGCTGTCGCGGCTCGTCGCAGACCTTTATGCAAGGGACGGGATCCGGTGCAACGCCGTCACACCCGGGCCGACCGCGACCGATGCCTGGCTCGCCGAAGGCGGGCTCGCCGACCAGCAGGGCGACCGCGAGGACGTGCTCGCGCGAGTCGGCGCGGGCCGCCCGCTGGGCCGGCTCGCGAGACCGGACGAGATCGCCGCCGTGATCGTCTTCCTCTGCTCGGAGCGCGCGTCGTACGTGACGGGCGCGGCGTGGAGCGCCGACGGCGGCACCGTGCCGATCATCGTCTGATGCGCGATACACCGCGGGTCGTGGGCGTCACGCTCCTGGCGGCTCTCGCTGCGTCGCAGGCTGCCCTCGTCGTCCTCAACCCGTTGCTGCCGGACGTCGCCCACGACCTCGGCGTCTCGATTGCCGCTGCCGGCCAGCTGCGGACCGTCTCGGGGCTCGCAGCCGGGGTGGCGGCGCTGGCGACCGGGCTACTGGCCGCGCGTCTCGGGCTCAGAGAGCTGCTGCTCGGCGGAGTCGCCGTTCTCGCGTGCGGGTCCCTTCTGAGCGGCGCAGCTCCCTCGTTCGCGGTGCTCGTTGCCGCCCAAGGACTCGCAGGCGTCGGGATCGGCGTCTCGTACTCTGCAGCCGTCGCCGCGGCGGCCGAGTGGACGGCGTCAGCGGAGCGATCTCGCGTCCTCGCGCTGGCGCTTCTGGGGCCACCCCTCGCTTGGATCATCGGAATGCCGCTGGTCGGGCTGATCGGCGAGGTCAGCTGGCGACTGGCCTGGCTCGTCGTTCCGAGTGCGCTGGCTGCCGTCTCGCTCGTGCTCCTCCGTGGGCGGACGGCGACGCCTCCCGCGAGCAACCGTGCCGGCCTGCACTCCGTGTTGACGTATCCAGGGGTCGCGCGCTGGTCGGTCGGTGAGCTCCTCGCGTTCTCGGGGTGGGCCGGCGCCCTCGTCTACATGGGTGCCCTCCTCGTCGAGTCGTATGACCTCTCGCTCGCCGCGACTGGGCTCGCGCTCGGCTTCGGCGCGCTCGTCTACGTGCCGGGAAACCTCCTGTTCAGACGGTGGGTCGACGACCACGGCCGGACCTTGCTGGTGGCCCTCGCGCTCGCCGCCGCCGTGACCGTCGCGCTGCTCGGCGCCGTTCGCCCGTCGGTCTGGTTCAGCATCGCGCTGTTCTCCCTCCTGTGCTTCATCGCTGGAGGGCGGACGCTCGCGGGGAGCGCGCGCGGTCTCGGTCTCGCGACCGAGCTGCGCCTCGGTGTGACCGGCGTGCGGACGGCCGCCTTGCAGTCCGGATACTTCGTGGGTGCGGCCGTGGGTGGCGCTGCCCTTGCGGCGGGAGGGTACGGCGCACTCGGGCTCGCGTTCGCCGCGCTCTTCGTGGGCGCTGCGATCCCGCATCTCTGGCCGGAGCCGATCGAGGCTCCGGCCGCGCCACTACCCTGAGTCTATGGAGGTCGCAGGCTCCGCACGCACCGCCTTCGAGGAGCGAATCCGCGCGCTCGAGGAGTCGCTGTCCCCGTTCGCCGTCCGCTCGTTCGAGACACGCGGACGGGAGCTGCCCGAGGACGAGTCCGGCGTGCGCACGCCGTTTCAGCGTGACCGCGACCGGATCGTGCATTCGAAGCCGTTCAGGCGGCTGAAGGGGAAGACGCAGGTCTTCATCGACCCCGACGGCGACCACTACCGGACGAGGATGACGCACACGCTCGAGACGACGGCGATCTCACGAGTCGTCGCCCGGGCTCTGCGCCTCAACGAGGATCTCGTGGAAGCAATCGGGCTCGGGCACGACATGGGCCACACGCCGTTCGGTCACGCGGGCGAGGACGCGCTCGACGATGCGCTGGAGGAGCGCTTCGGCAGGCGGTTCCGGCACAACGAGCAGTCGCGGCGCATCGCGCGCTCGCTGAACCTGACCCATGAGGTCTGCGACGGGATTCTCACCCATACCGGCGAGCAGGAGCCGGCGACCCTCGAGGGGAGGATCGTCCGGCTCGTCGACCGGGTCGCGTACATCAACCACGACATCGACGACGCGCTGCGGTACGGGCTGCTCGACGAGGACAACCTTCCCGCTGACGAGATCGCGGTGCTCGGGACGACCGGATCCGTGCGGATCGACCGGCTGGTGAACGACATCGTCGAGAGCTCGGAGGGCGCGGGGGAGATCCGCCAGTCCGCGGGGGTGGCCGACGCGATGCTCTCGCTCCGCGCCTTCATGTTCGAGCGCGTCTATCTCGGGCCGCAGGTGGAGCCGGAGCACAAGCGTGCGCACGAGGTCGTCCAGCGGATCTTCGACCACCTCGCCGAGCGCGGAGACGAGCCGGACGAGATCGTCGACTACATTGCCGGCATGACCGACCGCTTCGCGCTCGGCTACGCCGACTCGCTCTGAGTCGGCGCGGTAGCACGAGTCGCGGAAGCGCACGTGACCACATCGCGCTCGCGACGAAATCGGCTCCAGCACGCCGGAGAGAAACGGCATGCGCGGGCAGTAGGCTGGCCGCATGGCGCGGATCAAGGAGTCTTCGGTGAGCGACGTGATCGCGGCGGCCGACATGATCGAGGTCGTCTCCGGGAGGACGCAGCTGCGCCGGTCGTCCGGCTCGCGGTACATGGGTCGGTGCCCGTTCCACGAGGAGCGGACACCGAGCTTCTCCGTGAACCCTGTGGACAAGCTCTACTACTGCTTCGGCTGCGGTAAGGGCGGCAACCTCGTCGGATTCGTGCGCGAGACGGAGAACGTCGACTTCGTCGGCGCGATGGAGTGGCTCGCCGAGCGCTTCCGCGTGCAGCTCGAGTACGAGGAGGCCTCGCCCAGGGTCGAGGCCGAGCGGCGGAAGCGCGAGCGGCTCCTCGCGCTCCTCGAGTCGACCACCGCGTACTTCGAGCGCCTGCTCTGGGAAGGTGACGCGGGGAGGCCGGTGCGCGAGTACCTCGCCGGCCGCGGCCTCGGAGAGGAGATCGTGCGCGAGTTCCGGCTCGGGCTCTCCCCGGGTCGTGGGCTTGCTGCGAAGGCGAAGGAGAGAGGCTTCACGCTCGACGAGCTGCGCGGCGCCGGTCTCGCCACCGTGCGCGGGGGCGACTACTTCCCGCAGCGGCTCATGTTCCCGCTCTGCGACGCGCGCGGACGGGTGGTGGGGTTCCAGGCGCGCAAGCTCCACGACGATGACCCGCTGCGCGGGAAGTACGTGAACTCGCCCGAGGGCGACCTGTTCAAGAAGAGCGCCATCCTGTACGGCCTGCATCTCGCGCGGGCGTCGATCTCGAAGCAGGATCGGGCGGCCGTGGTCGAGGGGAACACCGACGTGATCGCCCTCCGGCAGGCGGGCTTCGAGCCCGCGGCGGCGTCGATGGGCACGGCGCTCACCGAGCAGCAGCTGCGTGAGCTCGGGCGGCTGACGCGCCGCGTCGTTCTCTGCTTCGACGCGGACGCGGCGGGGCAGGACGCGAGCCTGCGCGGGATGGAGCTCGCGGCTGCGCAGGGGTTCGACGTCAAAGTCGTCACGCTCCCGCCTGGGCAAGACCCGGCGGACGCGCCCGAGGGGTTCGAGGAGCGCCTCGACAGCGCCGAGAGCTATCTCCTGTACCGCGTCCGCCTCGAGCTCGATCGCTCGGCGGACCGGCAGGAGGGCTTCGTCAGGGCCCGCGAGGTGCTCGCGAAAGCGGAGGACTCGCCGGAGCGCCAGGAGGCGCTTCGGCTCGTTGCGGACCGGCTCGACCTCCCGCGCGAGACGCTGTCCGGGCTCGCGCCGCCACGTGGCGGAGGCTCCGCCGCGCGAGAGCCCGAGACCCCGCGCCTGCTCGACGCCGGCGCACGGCTCGAGCGCGACACGCTCGCGGCCTGCCTCGCCCATCCGTCACTCGTGAGGGGCCTCGCCGAGCTCGGCCCCGAGTACTTCGACGACGAGGTCAACGCGAGATTTCGCGCGGCCCTCGTCTCCGGCCGCGACGATCCGGAGCTGACCGCCCTCAGGGCGGAGCTCGACGCGCGGGCGGCGCGGGAGGCGATCGACGAGCGAACCGGAAAGGAACTGCTGCTCCGTCTGCGCGAGCGGAAGCTCAAGCGCGACCTCGCCGGCGCTGATCTCGCGCGGACGACCGAGCTCCAGGCTCATCTCGCCAAGGTTCGGCAGGCGCTCGCCGAGCTGACCTAGCGGCTAGGGCGCGGGGTAGCCGAGCTCGCGCAACAGTTCGCCTGCCTCGGCTTCGGCGTCCGCGAGCTGCTCGTCGTCCAGGTCGCGCCGGTAGCGGCCGACCGACGAGGCGTGGGCACCCGCGAGCGCGGTAGCGAGCGGCTCGGCGGCGGCGTCGAGGAACGCGGCGAGCTCCTCGGCAACGGCCGCAGGGTCGTGCGGAGACCTCCTCGTAGCGCAGCTCGTGCACGGTCTGCCGCGCCGAACGCGCCGCGGAGACGTAGCGCCTCCATGCCCAGGCGGCCCGACGCGCGTCGCTCGCTTCCTCGAACTCGCGTCGCCGCTCGGGCTCGACCCAGAAGCGGGCGTACGCGCCGTACGGAACGCCGGCGTCGTCTGCCTCCGCCTGGGCGGGGCGGAGCCAGGGCTTGTCGAGGAGCGAGGAGACGACGTCGCGGCCGTCGCGGACGATGTGGACGATCCGGGCCTCCGGATACGCGAGCGGGAGGGCATCGACGAGGTGCGCGAGCTCGGGCGTCTGCTCGACGGCGCGCACCGAGCCGACGAGGCCGACCCGTCTCGAGATCGCGAGGATCCGGCGCAGCCGGAGCGCGGCTTCGTGCGGCTCGAGGCCAGCGAGCTCCGGGACCGCGGCCTTGACGGGCGCGACCTCCCCGAGGTCGACGAAGCCCGGGACCGAGCCGATCGCGCCCGCGAGGAACGTCGTGCCGGACCGCGGCGACCCGACCACGAAGACGAGCCGGTCGTCGAGCCGGCCGAGCCGCTCGGCCAGCGTCGCGCCTCGCCGCGGCGCGAGTCGCTTGGCCACGCGTAGCTGGAGAACGGCCGATTCGAGGAGGCTCGCCACGGGCGCGATTCTCGCAGTGCGGCGGGGTCCCATTGACACGAGCCGTCGACTGCTTGAGATTACGGGGACGACCCGCGGCGCAACCCAGCGAAACAGGCATGCGATGAGGGCGAGCGTCGTGGGTCTCGCGCTGTGCGCGGTCCTCGTCCTGACGGGCGTCGCGTCCGGCGCGGCGTCGTTCTCGGACCCCGCCGGCGACGACAACGCCGCGCCCGACATCACCGCGGTAGCCGTGTCCGAGCCGGTCGCCGGCACGCTGTCCGTAGCCGTCTCCGTCGCGAACTACCAGGCGCTTCCGGCCGAGAGCTGGTTGAACCTCTGGTTCGACCTCGATCGCAACTCGCAGACGGGCGATTCGACGGGCGACGAGGCGCTCGTTCGCTTCCTCTCCGAGGGCGGGGTCGAGCACTACCTCTGGAACGGGACGGTGATGGCGCAGACGCCTGCGACTGGAATGACGGGCGCGTTCAACGCCGGTGTCGTCACCGTCACCATTCCGAAGGCCGGCCCGTTTGCCGTCGCGACGCTGGGGATCCTCGCCGTCAGCGCGCGCGGACAGACACTCGCGGGCGACACGTACGTCTCGTCGGACTTCGCCCCGGAGACCGGGCGGTCGCCGTGGACGAGCCCGACGCCAGCGAACGTCCCGGACGCCGCGAACGACCACGGGGCGGTGCCGGACATCACGCGCGTGAGCGTCACCGACGGGAAGAACGGTTGGATCCGCTTCGCGATCTCGACCCCCAACCGCGCGTCGCTCTCGGATGAGTCGGCGATCCTCATGACCATCGACGCGGACAGCAAGCCCCGGACCGGGAGCGGCGGGGCGGACCTGTCACTCACCGATGTCGGCGGCAAGCTCGAGCTCGAGAGGTGGAACTCAGCCAGGCGGGCGTGGCGGCCGGACACTGCGCCGACCCGCGTACGCGCGCGTAGCCAGCCGAACGTCATCATCGTCGAGATCCACCGAAGCGAGCTCGCAAGCAGCCCGCGCTTCGGGTTCAAGCTCACCTCCGTGCAAGTCGACCTGGCGGCGGGCGAGCCCATGGGCTTCGACTTCGCGCCGAGCAACCTCTCCTGGTGGCGCTACAAGCTCGCGAACCCGGCCGCGGTGCGACTCCTCGCGGGCAAGGCGGTGGGCGCGCCGACGCAGCCTCGTGCGGGCATCCCGTTCACGATCAGCGTCCCGGTTCGGCGGTCCGATACCAACCGGGCGATCGCGACGGGGAGCGTGACGTGCAACGTCGTCGTCGCCGGCAAGCGGATCCGCGCGACGGGGCGGATTCGCGGCGGCAGGGCTCAGTGCACGCTGCGGGTTCCGAATGTGGGCGCCACCGTGGGCGGCTCGATGACCGTCCGCTCGGGAGGCGTGGCCGTCACTTCCCGGTTCTCGTTCCGCGTCCGCTAGCCCTGGCGAACGCCAAATTCCGAACGCTGCATCTGGAGAAGACGCTGGCCGCGCCTCCCGGGCGCGTGTTCGCCGCCTGCGTGGAAGCCGAGAAGCTCGCGGAGTGGTGGGGTCCTGCCGGATTCACGTCTCCGACCGTGCAGCTCGACGTACGCCGAGGAGGGCGGTACCGAATCACGATGCAGCCACCGGAGGGAGAAGCGTTCCACCTCCGGGGTGAGTTCCACGAGATCGAAGCACCCCGTCGTCTCGTCTACACGTTCGAGTGGGAAGAGCCCGATCCTGACGATCAGAAGACTGTGGTCACGCTGACGTTCGAGCGGTCGGGCGAAGACACTCGTCTCGTTCTCGACCAGGGCCCATTCAAGACCGAAGCCCGGCACGAGCTCCACCGAGCGGGGTGGACGGACACGCTCGAGCGACTCGAGCGAGCCGTTGCCTAGCGACCGGCAAAGCGAGATCTGAACGCAAGTCGCCGCGCCGTGCGCTACTGGTTCCGTGTGCGGCCGGGTATCAGTATTTGACTCAACGGCACGCACACGTCAGCGAAGGAGGACAAATGGCTGGCAAGGCGGACTTCACCGAGGACGAATGGAAGGACCTCCAGCAGGGCGTCACGGGCGCGGGCTTGCTCGTCTCCTCGGCCCATCGCGATTTCACCGACAGCTTCGGCGAGGCGAGCGCCGTCGCGAAGCAACTCGCTGCGCATCGTGAGAGCGAGAGCCAGCTCGTCCGCGAGCTTTCGGGGACGCACGGCACCGGCTTCGGCCTGGTCGCGTCACCGAAGGAGGTCGTGGAGGGGACGATCAACGCCCTCGGCGCTGCGGTGACCGTGCTCGGCGCCAAGGCCCCGGACGAGCTCGAGGCCTATCGTGGCTTCGTGCTCGAAGTGGCGACGGCGGTCGCGGAGGCGAAGGGCGGGATCAAGGACGAGGAGACGGCGGCGATCGAGAAGATCACGGCCGCGCTGGGAGCCGTCTAGCACGACTCCACGCGCCCCAAGAGCGACCCTCCTGCTGCAGGAAGCCGTCGGGTTCCCGGCCTCGTCGGACCGATCTCAATTTGCAGGAGGTTCCGGACTCCCAGGGTAGGACTCGAACCAACGATCTGGTTTAGGCGCGGGGGCCGGGTCACGATCGATGGCACGCATTGTGATTCGATCAGTGGGGTGATGCGGCCCGGGCGGCGGCGACGGCTTCGAGTCTGGAGTTGACGCCGAGGGTGCGAAAGAGGCGCCGGACATGGTTTCTGACCGTCTCGGTGTTCAGGTGGAGCTCGGCGGCGATCTGCTTCGTCGAGCGCCCCTGCTCCAGAAGACGAAGCACCTCGACCTGGCGGGGGGTGAGATGCGGTGGGGCTGTGGGCGTGTCGTCGGGGTGTCCTTCGAACAGCCCGAAGACGCCGACCACCCACTCACCGTCCATGAGCGGTGCCGGAGCTGATGTCCACGGCCACGCGCGTACCGGAGGTCGAAACCAAGACTCCGGTCGACTCCGTGGCCGGGGCGGTGCCGAGCACCTTCCGGGAGAACAACTCGCGGGCGCGCCGGCTGTCCTCGGGCGCGACGACGGAGGTGAAGTGGCGACCGCGGAAGTCGCCGAGAAGCCGCTCGGCTGCCGGATTGATCCACCGGACGATTCCCGTCGAGTCGAGCACGTAGCTCGGGACGCCGACGCTCTCCAGAGCCTGCTCGACGTCTCCGCCGACTCCCAGGCCGGTGCCCATCACGGAAGTGTGACCGATCCGCGCGCCGGGCATCATCGTTAGCCGAGTTGGCGGCTGAGCTAGATCGTATTGCTAGAGGGCAACCACGAGGCCGAGCCCGACCAGGCCCCAGAATGCGAGACAGCCCAGTAGACCGACCAGCAGGCCCCAGTTCACCGGTTCGCGAGTCCGGTCGTCGGCTGCTCCATCCTGACCGCGCGGAACGAGCGCCGATCGCGTACGTGCGGCCGGCAGCCTGCCTGCAGTGTCGGTGTGCGAAATCCCCAAGAGACTCCCTTCTTCGCATGTTTCGCCCGCGCCCATGCCGTCGGGCTGGGCCGTCGGGCTGGCTGTCGTTCAGTGTCCCGGTCGGCGGGCGGCATCCGCTAGACACGTTTGAGCCCATCTCGTCTAGGCTCGAGCGCCACAGCGGCGGTTCTCTGGCCAGGTGCGATTTCCTTGGCGGTTTGCGCAACGACGGCGCAACCGGTCGGCTCAGCTCCGTCGGGAATTGACCCGATTGTGTCCTGTACGGCCTGGCTGCCCGCACCTACCGTGATGCCAGGTGAGTCCGGCGCTGGGAGCCTGCCGCTCTCGGCGCACCCCTGTAGCAGGCGGGGCCTGCGCGGACTCGCCGTCACTGCGCGAGAGACTCGATCTCCTCACCTGAGTCTCTCGCGCAGCTTATTCGGCACACCAGCCTCGACCCAGTGGGCGACGGAGCTGGCTGCGAGCTCGAGCGCGGCCGAGTGGAGGTTCCCACCGATCGGGCCCGGCCCCGCGCCTGTGACGATGACGGACGCCGGCGGTGCCGACACGATGGCCGTTCGGGACGTGTCTCACGCTATTCGTCGAGGCTCAGCGTGTAGCCCCATCTCAGGGAGTACCCGATTGCCTCGTTTCGCGTAATCCAGTCGCCGTCGGCTACCGGTTCTGACGTCACGTTGCCGTGTTCATCCTGGGTCTGGAGCCATGCCGGCCCGGCGTCGTTGAGTCTTCCTTCATCGGACGGGTCAGCCGAGATGACCTCGCGCTTCCAGTAGATGACCGTTCGCTTAGCGCGGCTGGTTTCTGTTGGAGATCGTCGAACCGGCCAACGGAACTCGACCGTAACTTCTGGATGGCCTATCTCGTCGAGCCAAGCGGCGACGACGTCGAGCACCTTCTTCGCGTCCTCAGGCCGCCGCGGATACTCGTTCAGCACCACCGCGAACTCAGACTGATCGAAGTCCACGCTTAGTCCACGCCCGCCCATCCCTCGGATCTCTTCCAACCGGCCCACCAGTGACTGCGCCAACGCCAACGACTCCACGGGAATCACGGTTCGCCGCTCATCCACGCACCGAGCCTAATCCCAGCGTGATCCGCAGGCGAGCCCCGCGTGCGCGAGCGCGGTTGCTAGACAGGCAGTCGGGATCAAGACAACTCTGTGGTGACGGGCCCGGCCCCGCGAGGTCACGATGACCGACGCCGACGACGGCGACAAGATGACTATTCGGGACATGTCTGGGAGTGATGGGCTTCCTCGGGCCTCAGTCCGTCTAGCCCTCTACGAGCAGAAACACCACGGCGGCGATGGCGAGAAAGACGACCAAGGCGAAGAGAATCCGAACCGCCCACATGCGTCGCTCCTTTCGTGGCACCAGTCACCTGCAAGACGGTCCACCACGCCGCCGTCTTCCTGAGATCCGGACCCAGCACCGACCGAGCACCACATGCGTTTCTAGGACGGTTCCGCCATGCCTGACCCGCATAGGTAAGCGAAACCCGCATGGCTAAAGGGGCCGAAACTCCCCGGGTTGGACTCGAACCAACAACCCTCCGGTTAACAGCCGGATGCTCTGCCAATTGAGCTACCGGGGAAGGCAGCGGGCGGATTGTACCGAGCGCGTGCGCGCTCTCCCGGCGAGGAAGGAGGGCGCGGGCGGAGTGCGAAAGGGACCGGTCCATGTGTCGCCTCGCCGTCTTCGGCGCGACGCTGTTGCTCGGCGTCTTCGCAGGCGGCCACCAGGCGCTCGCCGCCAGCGCCCGTACGGCTGCCTTGCAGGTCGGGCTCCGCGCGCACGGCTTCGACCCCGGGCCCATCGACGGAGTACGCGGGCCGCGGACGAAGAGCGCGCTCCTCGCGTTCCAGCGCGCGAAGGGAATCCAGGCCGACGGCCGGCTCGGGCCGGTGACCCGGCGCGCGCTCGGCCGCCGCGGGCGGCCGCTCCTCGGCAAGCGCGAGCTCGCGGTCGGAGCGATCGGCTGGGACGTCGCGGTCCTCGAGTTCCGGCTCCGCCGACAGGGGCTCGGGGACGTTCCCTCGACGGGCGGTTCACAGCGGCCACGGCGGCCGCGCTCCGGCGCTATCAGCGGCGGCACGGCCTCGTCGGACGGCATCGCGGGCCCGCAGACGTACCGGGCACTCGCCGGTCGCAGTCCCGCTGCGCATCCACGTCGTGCGCCGGGGCGAGAGCTTCTTCTCGATCGCGGCGCGCTACTCCGTGAGCCCCTGGGAGCTCGCGCGCGCGAACGGCCTCGCGCTGACAAATCTCATCGTCCCGGGCAGCGATTCGTCCTCCCGGCGGGCGCGGTGGCGCACGCGGCGGGCGGTGCTGCGAGCCCTGAGGCGGTGCGAGCGGCACTGGACTACTGGTCGCGGTACTACGGCGTCGATCCGACGCTCGTCCGCGCGCTCGCGTGGATGGAGTCCGGCTTCCAGCAGGACGTCGTCTCGAGCGTCGGCGCGATCGGGGTCATGCAGCTGCTGCCCGAGACGTGGGAGTTCGTGGATACCGTCCTGCTCGGCGTCCCCACGCCGCGCAACTACCAAGGGAACGTGCGCGCGGGCGTGCGCTACCTGCGCTGGCAGCTCGGCCAGTTCGACGGGAACGTGCGGCTCGCGCTCGCGGGCTGGTATCAGGGCGCGCGGGCGGTGCGGGAGCGAGGGCTGTACGGGAGACGAAGGAGTTCGTCCGGATCGTGCTCGCGCTCTACGGCACGGTCTGATCCGCGAGCAGGAGCGCGGCAGCCGCATAGGCATGCCGCGCGGCCTCGTCCACGGGCAGGCTCCAGAAACGCTCGGGGGTCGAGAAGATCTCGACGTCGAGGAAGCCGTCCCAGCCTGCGTCGCGGAGCGCGCGTACGTGGTCGGCGCTGCGCGTGCCGCCCTCTCCCGGGAGCACGCGGTCGGTGCGGTCCGGATCGGGCGGCTCGTCGGCGACGTGGAGCCCCGTGACGCGGGCGGCGACGGCTGCGAGAGCCTCGGGGCGCTCGTGCCAGAGGTTGTACGTGTCCGCCATGCAGCCCGACGTCCGAGAGCCCTGCGCCGTCGAGAAGAGCCAGCGCGTCCGCGATCGTGTTCACGAACGACACCGTCTCGTGCTGGGCGGGGTGCGACGGCTCGAGCCCGAAGCGCACTCCGGCGTCGCGGGCGACCGCGGCGATGCGCTGAAGACCGTCGACGACGAGCTCGCGGGCCGGCTCTTCCTCGAGATCGCCCGTCGGGCCCGTGAGGCAGAGGACACATTCGGGCTCGTACGTCGCGAGCCGACGGACGCTCGAACAGAGCGCCTCGACGCGCTCGGCGGGGTCGGGCGGGCCTTCCATCCCGGGGAGCCGCAGCGGAAGGATCGAGGGCACAGCCGGGATGCAACTTGCGACGCCGAGCCCCGCATCTCCGAGGAGCCCTCGGTTCGCGGCGTCGTCCTCGGGACAGCTTCATCTCCCAGATCCCGATCCCCTCGAACCCGGCCGCGGCGTACGCGGCAACGTCGTCGGCGAACGAGGCGTTCACGGTCGAGATCTCGGAGAGCGCGAGCCTCATTACCGTGTCTTCATCGCCGCCGGGACCGGCACCTTGGCGAGCAGGCGGCGCGGGAGCGGCTCCCTCGTCAGCGCCTTGTAGACGAGGTACCCGGAGCCCGCGCCGAGGCCCGGCCCCGGGTGGGTCGAGGCGCCGATGTGCCAGAGGCCGTCGACGGGCGTCCTGTGCCCCGGCGCCTGGGGGAGCGGGCGGAAGAGGAAGTTCTGGTCGAGCGCGCAGGAGCCGCCGTAGATGTCTCCCCCGACGAGGTTGACGTTCGTCGCGGCCACGTCCGCCGGGGACAGCACCACGCGACCGACGGTCGCGCGCTCGAGGTTCCGCAGGTGCCGGCCGAGGCGCTCGACGATGCGATCCGCGTACGCCTCGCGGATCTTGTCCGTCCAGGTTCCGTCGCCGACGTCGAGCTCGCCGGCCGCGTCGCCCTTGATCGCGCCCGCAGGAAGCTCCTGGAGCTGGATCCAGACGATCCACGAGGCCTCCGGCCCGCGTGAGGGATCGACGGCCATCGGCTGCCCGCAGACGATCGTCGCCTCGGCCGGGAGGAGGCCGCGCTCGGCTTCGTTGACGGCGCGTGAGACGCCGTCGAGCCCCGGGGTCACGTGGACGATCGCCGTCCGCGCGAGGCGCTCGTCTCCGTACCAGTCCGGCGGCTCGCTCATCGCCACGTGGATCTGCATCTCGCCGCGCCCGTAGCGGTAGCGCCTCGCAGCACGCGCGAGGCCGGGCGGGACCTCGCCCTCGCGGAGGAGCGCACCGTAGAGCTGCGTGGGCGTGACCGAGGCGACGACCGCGCGCTCGCCCTTCACCGTCTCGCCGTTCGCGAGACGCACCCCCGTCGCGCGGCCCTCGGAGACGAGGACGCGCTCGACGTGCGCAGCCTGTGCGCACCTCGCCGCCCGCGTCGGTGACGATCGCAGCGAGGCTCTCTACCAGACGAACGCCGCCGCCCTTCGGCGCCGGCATCCCGCCGAGTTGGAGCGCGCACGCGATCACCTGCGTCATGAACCCCGACGTCGCCTGGTCCGGCCCGAGGCCGGTGTGGAGGACCCACGGCGCGAGGAGCCCGTGCGCAGCGTCCGATTCGAACGTGTCCCCGAGCCAGTCGCGGCAGCTCGTGAGGACGGCGCCGGCGTACGCGAGCAGGCCGCGGCGGCCGAAGCGCCGGAGCGCCTGGCGACCGAGCCCGAGCCCCGCCGGCGACCAGAGCTCGGTCCCGAGGACGCCGAACGAGAGGTCCGCGTTCTTCATGAAGGTCGCGAACATCGCCTCCCAGGCCGCGCCGTCCCCGGCCGCGTGGCGCTCGAGCTCGGCGGCGTTCTCCTCGAGCGAGGTCGTGAGGAAGATGCTCGACCCGTCCGCGAACGCCGATCCCGTCGGGAGCTCGGTGTTCAGGTACTCGAGCCCGCGCGCGTCGAGGTCGGGCTTCAGCTCCGCGTATGCGGGCGAGCCGGTCCAGAGCGGGTGCCACGATGCGAGGAGCTCGTGGGTGAACCCCGGCGCCGTCAGGTCGTCGACCGTCCGGATGCAGCCGCCGGGCACATCCTCCCGCTCGAGCACGCAGACGTTCCAGCCGGCCTTCGAGAGAAGCGCGGCGCCCGCGAGGGAGTTGATCCCGGCGCCCACGAAGACCGCGTCGAAGGTCGCCATCGCCCGGCGACGCTACCACTGCCCCCGCGTCCGCGTAGCGGACGCATGCTTGCTCCAGCTGGCGCACACCGTCCCGCTTGACATGCCAGGCGGATGCGGGATTGAATCCACCGCATGCTCCTCCGCGAGGTCGATTACGCGCGGCCGGCAACCGTGGAGGAGGCGCTGTCGCTCCTCGCGGCCCACGACGGCGCGAGACCGCTCGCCGGCGGGCAGACGCTCGTGAACGTGATGAAGGCGCGAGTCGCCGCTCCCGACGTCCTCGTCGACCTCGCGGACCTCGAGGAGCTCCGCGCGATCGGCTTCTCCTCCGACGGCATGCTCGAGATCGGGGCGATGGTGACGTACGCACAGCTCGTCGCGTCCTCCGAGGTCGAGGTCGCGCGGCCGATCCTGGGCGAGGTCGCCGCGACGATCGGCGACGTCCAGGTGCGAAACCGCGGCACGGTGGGCGGCAATGTGTGCGTCGCCGACCCGACGAACCACTTGCCCCCATTGCTCGTCGCACTCGGAGCGAGCTTCACGATCCGCAGCGAGGACGGAGAGCGCACCGTTCCCGCGGAGGAGTTCTTCGTCGGCGTCTACCTGACTGCCGTGGGGGAGGGCGAGCTGCTGACGAAGGTCACCGTGCCGCCCTCGTCCGGCGCGGGGGACGGTTTCGCGGGGGTCACGATCGGCGTGCACGGGACGTACATCGCGAACGCCGCGGCGACCGTCACCGAGGACGGCGTACGGATCGCGCTCGGGTGCGTCGACGCGGTCCCGGTGCGCGCCTCCGCGATGGAGGAGAAGCTCGCCGGAGGCGATCTCTCCGAGGACGCGGTCCGCGCCGCCGCAGACGGCCTCGGCGCGACGCTCGACCCGCCCGCCGACGCGCATGGCTCGGCCGACTATCGCCGCCGGCTCGCCGAGGTCTCGGCGGTCCGCGCGGTGCTCCAGGCGGCGTCGAGGAGAAAGGGGGCGTAGTGGCCGGTCCCTCGTCCAGCCGAACGATCTCGGTCGATGTCAACGGCGAGCAGATCGAGTACGAGGTCCCCGCGCGGCGCCTGCTCGTCCACTTCCTGCGCGACGACCTCGGCCTGACCGGCACGCACGTCGGCTGCGACACGGGTAACTGCGGCGCGTGCACGGTCCACCTGGACGGCGAGGCGGTGAAGAGCTGCATGCTGCTCGCCGTGCAGGCGGACGGGGCGAAGGTCGCCACGGTCGAGGGCCTCGCCGGCGACGGTGACCTCACCCCCCTCCAGCAGCAGTTCAACGCACACCACGCGCTCCAGTGCGGCTACTGCACGCCGGGGATGCTGATGAGCGCGAGCGCGCTCCTCGCGCGGAACCCGAGCCCGTCCGAGGAAGAGGTCCGCTACGCGCTTCAGGGGAACATCTGCCGCTGCACCGGCTACGTGAACATCGTCGAGGCGGTCGTCTCCACGGGAGGGGGCAAATGAGCACCACGGTCACCGGCCAGCCCGCGAAGACGCTCGAGAAGGGCTACATCGGGCAGTCGATCCCGCGCCGCGAGGACAAGCGCCTCGTCCAGGGCCTCGGCACGTTCTTCGACGACGTCCGCCGGCACGGGATGGGCTACGTCCACTTCGTCCGCTCCCCGTACGGGCACGCGAAGATCGTCTCCATCGACGTCTCCAAGGCGCTCGAGCTCGAGGGCGTGTACGGGACGATCACCGGCGACGAGGTCGCCATCCACACCGACCCGTTCTTCGAGATGTCGGTCGAGCCGGGCGGGAACATCAAGGACTACGCGCTCGCGGTCGGCCGCGTGCGGCACACGGGAGAGCCGGTCGCCGCCGTGTGCGCCGCCACTCGCGAGCTCGCGCGCGACGCGGCCGACCTCGTCGAGGTCGAGTACGAGCCGCTGCCGGTCCTCACCGACGCCGAGGAGTCTCTGAAGGACGAGGTCGTGCTCCACGATGACGCGGGCTCGAACGTCGTCTGGTCGGGCGTCTTCGACTGGGGCGACGTCGACCAGGCGCTCGCGGAGGCCGACCACGTCGTGAAGATCGAGCGCCTGCACTTCCACCGCTTCTCCTCGACGCCGCTCGAGTGCGCCGGCGCGCTCGTCGAGTACGACAAGGGCACGGGCGAGTGGACGCTCACCTGCAACCACCAGATGCCCGGCATCGGCGCGATCTGGATGGCGCCGGCGCTGCGGGTCGGCCTCGACAAGCTCCGCTTCGTCACGCACGACATCGGCGGCGGCTTCGGGAACAAGATCTGCCTGCATCCGCAGTTCGTCGTCCTCTGCCTGCTGGCGCGCAAGCTCGGCCGGCCGGTGCAGTGGACCGAGTGGCGCACCGACCAGCACACGGCGAACGCGCACGGGAACGAGCGCACGTTCCTCGACATCGAGGTCGCGGTGAAGGCGGACGGGGAGATGACCGGCTTCAAGGTGCGCGCGCTCGACGACTGCGGCGCGTTCCCGCGCTACGAGCCGCTCGGCTGCATCATCTGGGCGCAGGTGACGCCGGGGATGTACGCGTGGCGGAACATCCGCGTCGACTTCACGCAGGTCTGCACGAACAAGTCGCCCGTCTCGCCGAATCGGGGCTACTCGCGCATGCAGCACCTCTGGCTGACCGAGCGGATCATCGACGTCGTTGCCACCGAGCTCGGGCTCGATCCGGTCGAGATCAGGAAGAAGAACTACGTGAAGGCCGAGCAGATGCCGTACGAGACGCCGAACGGCTGCGTGTACGACTCCGGCGACTACGCGGCGGCACTCGACCTCGCGCTCGAGCTGATCGACCACGGCTCGATCGAGGAGCGGCGGAAGGACGCCGAGGCGCGCGGCAAGCTCCTCGGCTTCGGGATCGGCTCGACCCTCGACTCGGGGACGAACAACTTCGGGCAGTCCACGCTGCTGAACCCGGAGCTCCAGTTCTCGGGGAACAACGAGGCGGCGACGGTGAAGCTCGACATCTTCGGCGAGGTCGTGGTCACGCTCGGCACAGTGCCCCAGGGTCAGGGCCACGAGACGACGGCGGCTCAGGTCGTGGCCGACATCGTCGGCTGCTCGCCCGACCAGGTGAACGTGCGGCGCGGCCACGACACGTGGTTCAACTCGCATGCCGGCTTCTCGGGGACGTACGCGAGCCAGTTCGCGTTCACGGGGCTCGGCGCCGTGAAGGGCGCGGCGGAGCTCCTGCGCGGAGAGATGATCGCGCTCGCGGCAGCGGTGCTGCAGGCGCCCGAAGAGGCGATCGAGCTGGCCGATGGGTTCGCGCGGATCAAGGACGGGCCGGAGGAGGCCGCGCTCCCGTTCATGGCGCTCGGCGCGATCGTGAACGCGAACAACGCCTTCCTCCCGCCGGACTTCAACCCGACCCTGAACCACCGCTACGTCTGCCGGCCGTACTTCGGGATGGTCGACACGGAGAAGAAGACCGGCCAGCTGACGCTGACCTACGCGACGCAGATCCACGCGGCCGTGGTCGAGGTCGACCCGGAGACCGGGGTCGTGGACCTCGTCGACTACGCAGCGGTGGACGACTGCGGCGTCCGGATCAACCCGCAGATCGTCGAGGGCCAGGTGCACGGCGCGACCGCGCACGCGATCGGGGCCGCGCTCTCCGAGAACTTCGTCTACGACGAGGAGGGCACGCTCCTCACCTCGAACTTCTACGACTACCACGTGCCGCACGCGATGGACATGCCGCCGCTGAAGACGGGCGCCATGGAGTCGCCGTCGCCGGTGGCGCCGCTCGGCGCCAAGGGCATGGGCGAGGGCGGCGGCGGTGGCATCCACTGCATCTGCGCCGCGATCCAGGACGCCCTCTCCTCCGCCGGAAAGGCGATCGTCTACGACAGCTGCAACCCGCCGCACAGGGTCTGGTCGATGCTCCAGGACCCGGAAGCAACCCGCGCGAACGTCTCGGTGACGTCGAAGTGATCGTCTCCGGAACGAAGGAGCTCGCCGCGCCACGCGACACGGTCTGGGGGGTGATCTCGGAACCGGCGGAGATGGCCAAGCTCATGCCGGGCGTCGAGAGCTTCGACATCACCGACGACCGCCACTGGACGGCGCGGGTCAAGGTGCCGCTCGGGCTCGGCGGGCTCAAGATGACGATCAACTTCGAGCGCCTCGAGGAGCGCGCGCCCGAGTTCTCCTCCATGCGGGCGAAGGGCGAGGGAGTGGGCGCGCTCATGGACATGACGACGTCCTTCACGCTGTCGGAGGCGGGTGAGGGGACCTCGATGGCGTGGGAGGCCGACGTGAAGATCGCCGGCCCGGTGGGCGCGATGGGCCAGCGTGTGCTGCAGCCGATCGTGAACCAGCAGGTACAGCAGGTGCTCGGCGCGCTCGAGCAGCGGGTCACCGAGACCGCGGCCCCCGCCGCACCCGAGTAGGCGCCGAGGGACGCCGGTGACCGTGCCGTTCCGCATCGGCGTCATGCAGCTGACGATGGAGCCGCTCGAGGAGATGCTCGAGTCGGCTCGCGTGATGGACGAGGCCGGGATCGACACGATCTGGCTCGCGGAGGCGTACCCGTGGTGGCGCAAGCACGGGATGGAGGCGCGCTCGTCGACGGTCGTCTCAGCGCTCATGGCGCGGGAGACGGAGCGGCTGACGATCGGCTGGGGGATCATCTCGCCGTTCACGCGCCATCCGGTGCAGGTCGCGATGGACGCGCGGGTGGTCCAGGAGGCAGCCGGGCCGGGTCGGTTCCTGCTCGGCTTCGGCACCTCGAAGATCTTCCTCAACAACATCCGCTCGCAGACCAGGAAGACGCTCGGCCCGATGCGCGACGCGGTCGAGATCGTGCGCGGGGTCCTCGGCGGCGGGCCGTTCGAGTACGAGGGCGAGACGTGGAGCGCATCCGTTCCGGGGCTCCTCGACGAGGCGGACACGCCGCGCGACGTCCCGCCCGTTTATGTCGCGGCGACCGCGCCGAAGATGCAGGCGCTCGCGGGCGAGATCGCGGACGGCTGCCTGACGCCGTCGATTACCACGCCTGCCTTCGTCCGCTACACGCGTGAGAACGTCGCCGCGGACATCGATATCGGCTGCACGATCGTGGCCTCGATCCACGAGTCGGATCGCGACGCGGGCCGCGACGGAGCCCGCGAGATCGCGGGGATGTACCTCGCGAACAAGTTTCAGAACATCAAGGGCGCGGCGGACACGCTGCTCGAGCTCGCGGAGATCGAGATGGACGAGCTCGCGCCTGTCGCGGAAGCGATGGAGCGGGGAGGACGGCTCGCCGCCAAGGCCGAGGTGACGGACTGCGCTGCTCGACCGCTGCAAGCCGATCGCCGGCACGCCCGAGGACTGCATCGCCGCAATCGAGGAGTACCGCGAGGCAGGCTGTACGCACGTGATGCTCGAGCTCTGGGGCGACCGCCGGCACGACCAGATCAGGCTCTTCGGCGAGAGAGTTCTCCCACACTTCAGGTCGTGACCGAGTACGACCCCGAGGCCTTCGACGCCTACGAGGCCGCGGGCTGGGAGGACGTCGCAACCCTCTACGACGAGCACTGGAGCTCGCTCACGAGTCGGGCCGTCGACCCACTGCTCGACGCAGCGGGTGTCGGTGCCGGGCATGCGGGTCGTCGACATCGGGACCGGTCCCGGGGACGCCGCCGCTCGAGCGGCCGAGCGCGGCGCTCAGGCGACCGGGGTGGACGTCGCCGCGGCCATGGTCGAGATCGCGACAGCTCGCCATCCCGCCGCGACGTTCGTTCAGGCGTCGGCGACGCGAGCTTCCATTCGGCGACGAGTCGTTCGACGCAGCGGTGGGGAACATCGTCATCCAGCACATCGGCGAACCTGAGCGCGCCGCTCGGGAGGTCGCGCGCGTGCTCGTCCCGGGAGGGCGGGTCGCGCTGTCGACCTGGGACGCCCCCGAACGGTCAGCGTTCTTCGCCGCGATCCTCGGGGCGGTCGCCGACGCCGAGGTGCCTCCTCCGAGCGGAGTCCCGGCGGGGCCCTCGTTCTTCCAGTTCGCTGAGGACGCCGTGTTCGTCTTGCTTCTCGCCGACGCGGGGTTCGACGACGTCCGGGTGGACGCAGTGTCGTTCGAGCTCCCCCTTCGCTCGGCCGACGATGTGATCGCCGCGCTCGAGCAGGGGACCGTTCGCACCGGCGCCCTGTTTCGAGAGGCGGACGTCGACCAACGCACGCGCATCCGCAAGTCACTCGGCGAGCGACTCTCGCAGTGGAGACGCGGAGAAGCTTTCGACGTTCCGGCGTCGGTCAAGATCGCTTCTGGGCGGAAGCCGTGATGGCGACCGTCACGAAGCGGGGCACCGGAGGGGGTGTGACCGAGCCTCGGCTCGAGCTCTCGGTCAACCGCCGCCACGACCACAGGCTCTTCGGCGAATGAGTGCTTTCATACTTCAGGTCGTGAGCGACTACGACTCTGCCGCGTTCGACGCGTTCGAGGAGGTCGGCTGGACAACGAAGGACGCGGCCGCGTACGACGCGCTCGCGGGCCGCGTGACATCCCGGGTCGCCGCGCCCCTCCTGGACGCGGTGCACGCCGGCCCGGGGACGAGGCTCCTGGACGTCGCGACCGGGCCCGGCTATGTGGCGGCGAGCGCCGCGGAGCGCGGAGCCGAGCCAGTTGGGGTCGATCTCTCCGAGAACATGCTCGCGCATGCGCGTTCCCGCGTGCCGGGCGTCGACTTCGTGCAGGGAGATGCAACTGCGCTGCCGTTCGAGGACGCGTCCTTCGACGCGGTCGTCGCTGCGTTCCTGCTACTGCACGTCGGGGCGCCCGAACGGGTGGTGGCGGAGGCGGCCAGGGTGCTGGGGCCAGGCGGCCGGGTCGCGTTCAGCGTCTGGGACGAGCCGTCGCGCGGTCGTTGGATCGGCGTCTTCTTCGAAGCGTTCATGGCGACGGGAGCGCACCCTCCGGCCGAGGTGCCCGCCGGGCCGAACTTCTTCAGGCTCGCGGACGAAGCGGAGTTCGCCGCGCTGCTCGAAGGAGCTGGGCTCGTCGACGTCGAGGTCGGCACCATCGAATTCGGGCTCCTGCTCGAGGACCGAGACGAGCTGTGGGACGGTCTCATCCAGGGATCCGTGCGGGTCGGCCCGATGATCCTCGGCCAGTCCGAGGAGCTGCAACGCCGGATCCGCGAGCGCTACGACGAGCTCCTCGAGGCGTACCGCACGGAGGACGGGTACGACGTCCCCGTCTCGGTCAAGCTCGCCGCCGGAACCAAGGCGTGACGATTGCGATCGAACGCGACCGGCTCGTCGACTGGGCGAGCCGCGCGATCGGGACTCCGAGCTTCACGGGCTCCGAGCAGGCGATGGCGGAGCTGGTGGCACAGACGTTTGCGGACATGGGGCTTCAGGTGCAGTGGCAGCAGGTCGAGGAGGGCCGCGCGAACGTGCTCGGGACGCGTCCGGGCGCTGGCGGCGGCCCGAGCCTCATGTTCAACGGGCACATGGACACCTCGTACTCGGGCCGTGAAGCGTGGCTCGCGCACGTTCCCGGGTTTCAGCCGAAGGCATTCGTCGAGGACGGGCGGCTGTACGGGCTGGGGATCTCGAACATGAAGGGAGCGCTTGCGTGTTACGTCGAGGCGCTGCGCGCGCTGGACGACGCCGGCGTGCAGTTGCGGGGCGACGTGCTGGTCGCAGCGGTCTGCGGCGAGATCGAGAAGGCGCAGTGGGCCGACTCGCAGGGCGCCGAGTTCCGCGGCTACGCGGCTGGCACACGGCACCTCGTCACGCACGGCGGCGTCGCGGACATGTGCATCCTCGGCGAGCCGACTGAGTCGAAGGTCGTGCTCGGTCACTTCGGCTCGCTCTGGCTCAGGATCTCCACCCAGGGTCGGTTCGTCCACACCGCCTTCAGCGACCGGGAGTCGAACTCGATCCTCCGCATGCGCGAGGTGCTCGACGCGGTGCTCGAGTGGATCCCGACGTGGGAGGACGATCCCGAGAACACGTACCGCGGCGTTCCGGCGATCGTGAACGTGGGCGGGATCGAGGGCGGCTTCGGCTGGCGCGTCTCGCGGACGCCGCATCGCACCGACCTGTTCCTCGACGTGCGCGTGCCGCCGACGAAGGAGATGTCCGTGGCGCGCGGCCAGGTGCTCGAGCTGGTGCGCTCCCTCCGGGACCGGTTCCCGGAGTACGGCGTCGAAGGTGAGATCTACGTCACCGCGCCAGGCGCCGAGATCGCGGAGTCGCACCCGCTTATCGGGGCGCTCGACGAGGCGCATGCGGACGTGTTCGGCTCGGCGCCCGAGCGCGACGTGACGCGCTGGTTCTCCGACGCTTCGGCGCTCACGCGCTACGGCGTCCCGACGGTGAACTACGGAACGTCCAGCGGTCTTCTCGACACGGTCAAGGGCGAGAACCTCGAGATCGACGATCTCGTGAAGACTGCCGAGGTGTACGCGCGGGCGGCCATGAAGATCTGCGAGGTCGCGTAGATGAGGCAGCTCGACGACTTCCTGCCCGCGTACGAGTTCGTCGAGCGGCATTCGCTCGCGATCGACGCGCCGCCGGCGCGGATCGACGCGGCGTTCCGCAAGGTGTCGCTCGCCGACATGCCCGTTGCCCGCGCGCTCTGGTGGATGCGACGGCTCGGCCGGCCGTCGGGAGATCCGACGACGCCCTTTGTCGACAGCGATCTCCCCGGGCTCGTGCTCGAGGACGTCCGCGGCGAGGGGATCGTGATCGGCCTCACCGGTCAGTTCTGGAAGGTCCGCGGCGGCTACCGCGACCCCACGCGTCCGAGCACCGCCGACGAGTTCGTCGCATACGCCCGCCCCGACATGTGCAAGGCGGTGATCGACTTCCGCGTCGGCGCGGCCTCCCTGGCGACCGAGACCCGTGTCCACGTGGCCGACCAGGACGCCCGACGCAGGTTCCGCCGCTACTGGTTCGTCATCAGGCCCTTCAGCGGCCTCATCCGGATCCTGTTCCTACGGGCGGCGCGTCAGCGGGCGGAGGCAGCCGCGTGAAGCTCGTCTCGTTCGGTGACGAGCCGCAGGTCGGCGTTCTCGACGGGGACGAGATCGCCGTCCTCGACGTGCCCTCGATGCGGGAGTACTTCGAGCGCGGCGGGGCGGACGGGACCGGCGAGCGCATTCCGCTCGCGGAGACCCGCCTGCGCGCGCCGATCGTCCCGAAGAAGTTCTTCCACACCGCGGGGAACTTCCGTGAGCACGAGGATGAGTCGAAGCAGGTCGGCTGGACGCACGAGATCGCGCCCTGGATCGTCTTCTTCCAGAACGTCGACGCGATCGTCGGCCCTGACGAGCCGGTCGTGTACCCCGAGCACCTGACCGAGGAGCTCGACTACGAGCTCGAGCTCGCGGTCGTGATCTCGAAGCCGGGGAAGTGGTTCACGCCGGACGAGGCCGCCGACTTCATTGGCGGGTACGTGATCTTCAACGACATCACCGCCCGCGACATCCAGCGCCGTGAGATGCGCTCGGGCGTCTTCTCCTTCTGCAAGGCGATCGACACGTTCTGCCCGCTCGGACCCTGGATCGTGACGCCCGACGAGGTCCCGGACCCGCACGACCTCGCGATGGAGCTCCGCGTCAACGGCGAGCCGCGCCAGACGTCCCACTCGGGGCGCATGAGCGTGACGATCCCGGAGATCCTCAGCCACTACTCGGCGCTCGGCTATTCGGCCGGCGACGTCGTGTCCACCGGGACGGTGTCCGGAGTGGCCGGGTTCTCGCCGGACGCGGCCTCGCTGTACCTGAAGCCGGGCGACGTGATGGAGGCCGAGATCGAACGGATCGGCGTCCTCCGCAACCCCGTGATCTCCTGGGAGGAGGGCCACGGGGAGCCCGCCCCTCCGCGGGCGCGCTGGTAGCGTCGGCGCCCATGGACGACGAGTTCCGCGTCGAGGTCGAGCTCGACGACGACGAGCACGGGTACTCGATCGGCGAGCGGTTGCGTGCGCTCGACCTCGACGACGACGCGCGTGAACGGCTCGGCTCGAGCGTGCTCGTCACGCGCGACGGCTCGCGCCTGTTCTTGTACGCGGCGACCGAGCCGCAGGCCCGCGAGGCCGAGCGGGTGGTGCAGGAGCTCGTCGATGCCGACGACCTGACGGCCGAGATCGCGGTGACGCGTTGGCACCCGGTCGAGGAGGACTGGAAGGACGCGTCGATCCCGCTTCCGGCAACGCAGGAGGAGGAACAGGGGGAGGAGGCTGCGCGCGAGGCCGCCGAGGCGGACGAGGCCCGCGCCGAGGGCCGGTTCGACTGGGAGGTCGTCGCGCATCTGCCGTCGCGCGACGCGGCCGCGGAGCTTGCCGAGCGACTCACTGCCGAAGGAGTCCCGGCGACGCGGCGCTGGCGGTATGTCGTCGCGGGCGCCGTGGGCGAGGACGAGGCATACGAGCTGGCCGACCGTGTTCGTGCCGAGGCTCCGAAGGACGCGGAGGTGAGGGTCGAGGTCGATCTGTCGGACGTAACCCGCGGCCCGCTCCAGTTTCTCCCGTTCTAGATGCGTTCCATGCCGTGGCCGCGGGACGACGCGAAGCTCGAGCGCGTGCGCGCGCTCATGGGCGAGCGCGGGCTGGACGCGCTCGTCGTGCGAGCACCCGACAACGTCCTGTACCTGACGAACTTCTGGGGGATGAAGGGCTACGACGCCTGCGTGTTTCCGCGCGAAGGCGAGCCGGTGCTCATCTGCCTCGAGGCCTCGGAGGAAGACGCGGCGCGTCATGGCGTGGACGCGCGACGTCCGGCTATTCGCGGGCTACGACCCCGGTGACCCGCGGCCGCCCACCGCGCGCGTGCTCGAGCTCGCGAAGGAAGCCGCGGCCGGCTTCGGGAAGGTCGGGCTCGAGCTCTCTCTCGGGACCCAAGCCTCCGACCGCATGGTCGGGGAGCCGACGACCTACACGCGCGGCTGGTTCGATGCGTTCCCCGACGCCGAGGACGCGACCCCACTCCTCGCCGAGGCGCGGGCGCTCAAGACCGAGCAGGAGGTCGAGCGCATGCGGCTCGCCAACGACATCGCAGCAGCCGCGATGGAGCACTGCCGCCTGATCCTCGAGCCGGGCATGACCGAGGCGCAGATCGCGGCGGAGTGGGAGGGCTTCGTCCACGGCGAGGGCACAGGGTGGGAAGGGAAGGTGGAGCTCGCGCTCGGGTTCTCGCTCGTGTGGTCGGGGCCGGGGATCAAGACCTTCACGGCCACGACGTCACGCCCGGTCGTAGAGGGCGAGCCGACACTGTTCGAGATCTGGGTCTGCGCGGACGGTTACTGGTGCGACCACACGAAGAACCTCGTCGCCGGAGAGCTGACGCCCCGGTATCGCGAGCTCGAGCAGGGGCTCATGGCGGTGTACGAGGACGCGATCGCGTACTCGCGGCCCGGCGCAAGCCTCGCGGAGCTCGACCGCCGCATCCGCGCGGGCATCGAGGCGATGGGCTTCCCCGGCCAGCCGTCCCATCCGATCGCGCACGGAGTCGGCGCCCGCGCGCACGAGCCGCCCTACGCGCACCAGGCCGGCGGCGGCGAGATCGCCGAGGGCATGGTTCTTGCAATCGAGCCAGGATGCTATATCGACGGGTGGTGGCGGGCTCCGGGTCGAGGACAACTTCCTGATCACGCCGGAGGGCGCGGAGAAGCTCTCCCCGTTCCCCGACGGGATCGTCCAAGTCGAGCGCTAGCGGAGATCCCGGACGCGCTGGATCTTGCCGCCGTCGGAGCGAGGCGCCTCGCCGGGACCGACGAGCGTGACGGCCATCGTGCAGCCGATCGTGTCCTTGATGAGCGCGGCCACACGGCCGCCCAGCTCGTGACTGGCCGAAACGCCGGCCTTCGGCTCTGCGAGCACCTCCACCTCGTCGAGGGTGCCGTCGCGGCGGACGACGAGGCCGAAGTGCGGCGACAGCTCGTCGATCCGGCCGAGCACCTCACCGACCTGGCTCGGGTAGACGTTGACCCCCCGGATGATGAGCATGTCGTCGCTACGGCCGAGGATCGGGCCCATGCGCACGAGCGTGCGGCCGCACGAGCACTCCTTCCGCGAGAGGCTGCAGATGTCACCCGTCCAGTAGCGGACCAGCGGGAGCGCCTCCTTCGTCAGCGTCGTGAAGACGAGAACGCCTTTCTCGCCCTCGGCCACCGGCTCACCTGTCTCGGGATCGACGATCTCGGGGAGGAAGTGGTCCTCGTTCACGTGCGACCCCGAGCGCTCCTCGACGCACTCGCCCGAGACACCCGGCCCGATCACCTCGGAGAGCCCGAAGATGTTCGTGCAGCGGACGCCGAGGCCGGCGTCGATCTCCTCCCGCATGCGCTCGTTCCACGGCTCCGCGCCGACCGCGGCGAAGCGGAGACTGATCTCGTCCGGTCCGACTCCTCGCTCTCGGAAGGCGTTCGCGAGCGTGAGCGCATAGCTCGGCGTGGCGGAGATGACCTCCGGGCGCAGGTCCTCGATGAGCATGAGCTGTCGCTCGGTCATCCCGCCGGAGACCGGCACGACGTTGAGCCCGAGCCGCTCACCGCCGTCGTGCAGGCCGAGCCCTCCCGTGAAGAGCCCGTAGCCGTACGCGTTGTGCAGCGTCATCCCGGGCTCGGCGCCGCCCATCGCGAGCGTCCGCGCGTTCACGCTCGCGAAGAGGTCGAGGTCGCGGGCGGTGTACGCGACGATGGTCGCCTTGCCGGTCGTGCCCGAGGAGCCGTGGATGCGCGCGAGCTGCTCGCGCGGGACGGCGAGCATCCCGAGCGGGTACGTGTCACGAAGGTCGGTCTTGCGCGTGAAGGGGAGCCGCGCGAGGTCGTCGAGGGAGTCGATGTCTCCGGCGTCCACGTCCGAAAGGCGGTCGCGGTACAGCGGAACTCGTTCCTTTACGACAGCTACCAGCTTGCGCAAGCGCTCGAGCTGGAGCGCTTGCAGCAGCTCGCGGGGCATCGTCTCGAGGTCGGGCTCGAAGATCACGCGGCGGAGTATCTGCCCGGAGAATGAGATAGTCCAGACGTGACCCTCGACCGCTCGAAGCTCTGGACCGGCGACCTGAACGAGAAGGCCCTCGAGCCGCAGCCGCGGGCGACGATCGGCCTCTACGACACCACCCTTCGGGACGGCGAGCAGACGGTCGGCGTCGTCCTCTCGCCGGTCGACAAGCTCGAGATCGCGACCGCGCTCGACCGGGCCGGGATCGACCGGATCGAGGCCGGCTTCCCGCGCGTGTCCGAGGACGACGCCCGCGCCATCGAGCTCATCCTCGGCGCCGGTCTCGAGGCCGAGATCTGGGGCTTCTCGCGCGCCGTCAGGGCCGATGTCGAGGCGCTCGTCGAGCTCGGCCTCCAGGCGTCCGTGATCGAGAGCCCTCTTTCCGACGGCAAGCTCGCAGCACTACGCGTTTCCAGGGAGACGATGCTCGAGCGCATCCGCTCGGCCGTGTCCTTCGCCTCCGATCAGGGAATCACCGTGTGTTTCTTCGGCGTCGACTCGACGCGCGCCGACCTCGAGTTCGTGCGTGTCGCGTACGAGGCCGCAGTGGAGGCCGGCGCAGCGGAGGTCGCAGTCGTTGACACACTCGGGATCGCCGCCCCGGAGGCGGCCGCGTTCCTCGTGAACGAGGTCGCCGAGCGGCTCCACTACGAGATTCCGGTCCACTGGCACGGTCACAACGACTTCGGGCTCGCGACTGCCGCCGCAGTCGCGGCCGTCCAGGCGGGCGCGACCTGGGTGCAGGGCACGGTGAACGGCATGGGGGAGCGGGCGGGGAACGCCGACCTCGTCGAGGTCGCGCTCGCGCTCGAGGCGCTGTACGGGATCCCCACGCGACTGAAGCTCGAGCAGGCGCGCGAGCTCGCGCAGCTCGTGCAGCGGCTCTCGGGGACGCCGCTCCCGGCGTGGAAGGCGGTTACCGGGGACAATCTCTTCACGCGCGAGTCGGGCGCCGTCGCCGCCCAGTTCCACGATCCGCCGGCGATCGAGCCCTACTCCTCGGACGTGGTCGGTGCGAGCCGGGGCATCGTCCTCGGCAAGAAGAGCGGCCTCGACTCGATCCGGATCAAGGTCGAGGAGCTCGGCCTGGACGTGCCCGAGGACCAGTACGCGGCCCTTCTCGACGCCGTCAAGAAGTCCGGCACGAAGAAGCGCGGGCTCGTCAACGACGCCGAGTTCCGCCGGGCCGCGAACCGGATCCGCAAGGAGGCGAGTATTGACTGACGTGAGGCGGCACGGGATACTCGTCCGCATGGTGGGTCGCCTGGCGCCGGGGGGACGGCTGCGGCTGCGGCTGCCTGTGAGAGGCGCTCTCGAGCACGAGTGATCGAGCGGATCTGCATCGTCGGGGGCGGCGTGATCGGAAGCCTGTTCGCGGGGCATCTCGCGCAGGTATCGCAGGTGTCCGTCCTCACGCGCAGGCCCGAGCACGCCGAGGCTCTGATGCGGGACGGGCTGCGCGTGAGCGGGAAGAGCGAGCTCCACGCGAACGTCGTCGCCTCCACCGACCCGGGCGTGCTTCCACCACCGGACGTCGCCATCGTCGCGACGAAAGCAGCGGGGCTCCGGGGCGCCATGCGCACGCTCGAGGGTCACTTCACGGACGCTGCCCTTACCACCGTCCTCAACGGCCTCGGCGCCGAGGAGATCGTCCGCGAGCACGGCGACTGGCCGATCGTCTCCGGCGTCACGTTCATGAGCGGGACGCGTCACTCGGACACGCACGTCGAGTACATCCTCGACACGGAGACGTGGCTCGGCCCGTACGAGGAAACGCAGTTCGAGCTCGTGCGGGAGATCGCGGACGCGATCGTCGCGTCCGGGCTCAAGGCGGAGGCGCTCCCGGATCTTCGGCCCGGCGCAGTGGTCGAAGCTTCTGTTCAACGCCGCGGTGAACCCCGTCGCGGCTCTGACCGGCCTCCCGCACGATCCCCACTTCGCGGCGGAGGCGGAGCCGGGCGACCTCGGGCACCTCGTACACGGGCTCGTGGACGAGGGGAAGGCGGTCGCGGCGGCGGCCGGGGTCGCGCTCCACGACGACCCGTGGGAGATGAACGTGCTCGCGACGAAGCGAGGATCGGCGCACTATCCGTCGATGCTCGAGGACGTCGACGCGCACCGGCAGACGGAGATCGATCTGATCACGGGTGCGGTCGTGCGCGAGGCGACACGGCACGACGTCTCCGGTTCCGCTGCACACGGCGCTCCTGGCGCTCGTGAAGGCGAAGGAGTCCTCGTGGTGAGCCGTCAGTCGAACGGGAAGGATCGAGGCAGGCAACCCAGTCAACCTCAGGAGGCACGGAATGACCCGAGCAGGAAAGGCGGTACTTACGCTCCTTGCGGTCGCGCTCGTCGCGGCGGCCGCGGTCGCGGGCAGTGGCGCGGCACCACAGCAGGGAGCCACCGTGACCATCGGCTACGCGTACGACTCGACCGGCGCGATGGCACCGTTCGACGGGCCGGCCCTCGCGACGGCGCGTGACCGGATCGCGCAGGTCAACCGCGGCCCGGGCGTGAACCTCCGGCTTCTCACCTGCAATACGCAGGGAAACAAGCCCGCGGTCGCCAAGTCGTGCGCCGCTCGGCTGCTCGGCCGCGGAGCGGACATCATCATGACGACGTGCGATGTCGACTATGCGGCTCCGGTCGTCCAGGAGTCGATCAACGCGGGCAAGCTGACGGTCGCGCCGTGCATCGGCACCGACCAGATGGGGCCGAAGCGCTTCGGCGCGAAGGGGCGGCTGGCGTTCTCGTACGGCAACGTGGCGCAGGACGAGGGCTCGGCAATGGCCGAGTTCGCGTGGCGACGCGGCTGGCGTAGCGCCTCGCTCGCGACGGACACGGTCATCGTCTACTTCCGGAACGTCGTCCAGGCGTTCGAGGCCCGCTGGCGCAAGCTCGGCGGGCGCGTCGTCACCGAGGAGACGTACCAGTCGGCCGGCGGCAACCCGGCTTCGTGGCAGAACGTCGTCACGCGGCTGAATGCCCGGGACGCGGACGTCATCGTCACGTCGACGGCCGCGGCGTTCGGGGCTCAGGCGCCGATTCTGAGCGGCCTGCGCACGCTCGGGAACAACACGCCGGTCCTCAATTCGTGGGCCGGTGACGGCAACTACTGGTACACGCCGAACCCGCAAGTCACGAACTATTACTACGTGACCTTCGCCTCGGCGTTCGGCAACGACCCGGTGAAGGCCGTGAACGCCCTCGCGAAGCGGAACCGGGCGGCGATCGCGAAGGCCGGGAGCACCGGCGGGTTCGTCACCGGCCCGGCCGCGATCGACGGGATCGTCACGGCGATCCGCCGCACGGGCGGCTCGACGAACGGCGCTCGCCTGGCCGCGGCGATGGAGAAGTTCAAGAACGTGACGACGCTGTCGGGAAAGGTGAGCTTCTCGCGGCAGCTGCACACGGTATTCGGGCGGCAGTACCGCGTCATCCGCGTGCAGAACAACGTCCCGCGCGTGATCGGGACGGTGAAGGCGAAGGTCGTTCCGAAGATCTGACCGACGCCTTGCCGGACGCGGAGCATCCGCAGGAGTCGAGGCGGCCCAGCAGCGACGCGAGCGCGACGCTGCGGGCCGCCTCGGTGTCTCGTGCGTTCGCGGGCGTGCAGGCGCTCCGCGACGTCACGCTCGAGTTGCACCGGCGGGAGGTCCTCGGGCTGATCGGGCCGAACGGGGCGGGCAAGTCCACGCTCGTCAACGTCCTCACGGGCTTCGACCGGCCGGACGAGGGCACAGTCGAGCTCGAGGGCCGCGAGATCACCCCTTGGACCCCGCACCGCCGCGGGCGGCACGGCCTCGCGCGGACCTTCCAACATAGCCGGTCGTTTCGGGGGCTGTCGGTTCGGGAGAACGTCGAGGTCGCGGCGCTCGGCGTGGGGGTGCGTCCGCGGGCCGCGCGGCGTCGAGCGGACGACCTGCTCGAACGCCTCTCGCTGACCCAGTACGCCTCCGCCCCCGCCGGGTCGCTCGCCCACGGCGACGAGCGGCGGCTCGGAGTTGCCCGCGCGCTCGCGAGCGAGCCACGTTTCGTGCTCATGGACGAGCCCGCGGCCGGCCTGCCGGAGGCCGAGGTGCCCGACTTCGCGGCCGTCGTGCGTTCGGTGTGCGAAGAGCACGACGCGGGCGTGCTGCTCATCGACCACAACATGGCCCTCGTCATGGACGTCTGCGACCGGATCCAGGTGCTCGACCACGGCGCGACCCTCGCCGAGGGCGTCCCCGCGGAGATCCGCGCGAACCTCGACGTCGCGGCTGCCTACCTCGGCGAGAGCGCGGTGCACGAGGAGACGGCGTGAGCGAGCCCGCGCTGCGCGTAGTGGGGCTCGACGTCTCGTACGGTGGCGTCGCGGCCGTGCGTGGCCTCTCGCTCGAGGTCGGCGCCTCGGAGATCGTCGGGCTCATCGGCCCGAACGGCGCCGGGAAGTCGACGACGCTGCACGCGGTCATGGGGCTGGTCCCTGCGCGAGGCGGCGAGATCGCGCTCGGCGGCGTGGGGATCAAGGGGAAGCCGCCGGAGGCGATCGCACGCTCCGGCGTCGCGCTCGTGCCCGAGGGGCGCCGGCTCTTCGGCGAGCTCACGGTCCGGGAGAACCTCCAGCTGGGCCTCGCGGGTCGCCGCGGCCGCGAGAACGGCGCCGCGCTCGAGGAGGTGTTCGAGCTCTTCCCGGTCCTCCGTGACTTCGGCGGGAGGCAGGCGGGCATGCTCTCCGGCGGACAGCAGCAGCAACTCGCGATCGCGCGGGCGCTCGTGGCGGGGCCCTCGGTGCTCCTCCTCGACGAACCGTCGCTCGGGCTCGCACCGACGATGGTCGACCTCGTCTTCTCGACGTTGGAGGCGATCAAGGAGCGTGGGCTCGCCATCCTGCTCGTCGAGCAGCGCGCGCAGCGCACGGTCGCGCTCGCCGACCGGACACATGTGCTCGCGAACGGCGAGCTGCGGCTGACCCTGACCCGCGACGACGCCGCCGACACCGACCGCATGATCGCGGCCTACCTCTCGTAGTTGTGGTCGCGAGCGCGCTCACCGACTTCATCGGCGACGCCGTCGACCTCCAGGTGCAGGCGGACGCGATCGGGCTCGGCGCGATCTTCGCGCTGATGGCCGTCGGCATCGGTCTCGTCTTCGGCGTGCTCCGGCTCGTGAACTTCGCCTACGGGCAGCTGATCATGGCCGGCGGCTTCGCGCTCGCGTTCGCGAGCGAGCGGGGGTGGCCGGTCGCAGTCGGGATCGCGCTCTGTTTCGTCGTCGTCGTCGGGCTATCGCTCGCCATGGAGCGTGTCGTCTTCCGTCCGCTGCGCGGCCAGTCACCAGCCGTGATGCTGACCGCGACCTTCGCCGTCGCGTTCCTGCTCCAGTCGATCGCACTCCTCTGGTTCGGCCCGCTCGGGAAGACCGCCGTCTCGCTCGCGCAGCTCAACCGGCCGATATCCGTCGGCGACGTCGAGATCCGGAAGATCACGATCGTCGCGATCGTGACGGCAGCCGTCTGCCTCGCACTCCTCGTCCTGCTGCTGAACCGCACCTCGATCGGGCTGCACATGCGCGCGGCGGCGATGGACTTCCAGACGGCTCGCCTCGTCGGCGTTCGAGCGACCCTCGTGAGCGCGGTCGCGGTCGTGCTGTCCGGGATCCTGGCAGCCGTAGTCGCCGTGCTCCTCACGGTGCAGTTCCCGACCGTCACGCCGACGTTCGGGCTCCGCGAGACGATCATCGTCCTCGCCGGCGTCGTCGTCGGGGGGATGACGCGCCTGCTCCCGGCGACCCTCGGCGGCTTCCTGATCGGGTACGTGTCGGGCGTCCTCGGCGCCGCGCTCCCGTCCGCGCAGAGCCAGTATCTGCCCTCGCTCGTGTTCGGGCTCGTCATCCTCGTGCTTCTTCTGCGGCCGGCGGGCCTGTTCATCCGCGGTGCCAGGACCGTGGAGCGGGTGTGACGAGCCCACGCGCGCTCGTCCAGCTCGCTGGGCCGGTCGTGCTCGTCGTTGCCGCCGCCCTCTTCGGGCTGACGGTCTCGCGCTCGAACGAGATCTACGTCATCAACGCCCTCGTCTCGGTCTCGATCGTCGTCGCCCTGTACGTGTTCGTCGGGAACTCGGGCGTCCTCTCCTTCGGTCAAATCAGCTTCGTCGCGGTCGGCGCCTGGGCGGCAGGCGTGCTCTCGGTGCCGGAGCAGGAGAAGCCGGCGTTCATGCCGTTCCTCTTCGACTTCCTCAGCGACACGACGGTGGGGAACATTCCCTCGCTTGCGATCGCCGCGCTCGTGGGCGGGGCGTTCGCGCTCCTTGTGGGGCTCCCGCTGATGCGCCTCTCGGGGCTCGCGGCGGGCATCGCCACGTTCGCCGTGCTCGAGATCACGAACAACGTGCTCCGCTACTACGAGAAGGTCGGCCCTGGCCTGAACACGTTCTCGTCCGTCCCCGAGACGACCGATCTCACGCAGGCGGCCATCGGGGCGCTCGTCGTGATCGTGGCCGCGTTCGCGTACCAGCAGAGCCGCTTCGGGAGGCAGCTCCGCGCAACGCGCGAGGAACCGGCGGCCGCACGCGCGGTCGGGATCTCGATCTACCGGCAGCGGCTCGGTGCGTTTGCGCTCTCCGGCTTCCTCGCCGGGCTCGCGGGCGGGCTGTACGTCCACTTCCTGCCCATCAACGTCGACGCGGTGTACCTCGACCTGACGTTCATCACGCTCGCGATGCTCGTGATCGGCGGCACCACGAGCCTGTGGGGCGCTGTCGTGGGCGCGCTCGCCGTGAGCGCTCTCGACTCCGTCCTCGCGAACGCGGAGAACGGTCTCGACGTCCTCGGCCGGACGATCGAGGTCCCGGCGGGGACGCGGATCGTCGTCGTCAGCGCGCTCATGGCGCTCGTGCTCATCCTGCGGCCGAGCGGGCTGACCGGCGGCCGGGAGGTATCGCTCGGCTGGCTCGCGCCGGCTGCGGCCCGTACAGGAGGCCGTCGAGTGAGGGTCTGCGTCGTCGGGTGCGGAGCCGTCGGCTCGCTGTTCGCCGCAAACCTCGCGCAGCTCGAGGACGTGGAGGTGTGGGCGTATGACCTCGACGGTGCGCACGTGGACGCGATCAACGCGCATGGGCTGCGGCTGACGGGGGCGGGGGACGTCGTCGGCCGGGTGCGCGCGACCGCCGACCCGGGCGAGCTTCCGGCCTGTGACTTCGGCATCGTCGCGACGAAGGCGATGCACACCGACTCGGCGATCGCAGCGACCGCAGGCGCGTTCGCGGAGGGCGCGGTGGCGTCCGTGCAGAACGGCATCGGGAACGAGGAGGTCCTTGCGCACCACGTCGCCCGCGTGATCCGCGGGACGACGTTCCCGGCGGGAAGGATCCTGGAGCCGGGCGTCGTGCAGTGGGACGTGAAGGGCGACACGGTTTTCGGCCCGTTCGAGCCTGCGCCGACGCCGCTGTCCGAGATCGAGCGCCTCGCCGACGCGTGCACGCGCGCGGGGATGCCGACCGCGGCCGTCTCCGACGCGCGCCCGGCACAGTGGCGCAAGGTTGTCTTCAACGCCGCGACGAACCCGATCGGCGCGCTCACCGGGCTCACGCACGGCCGCGTGTGCGAGCGGCCCGATCTGCGCGCACTGGTAACTGCGCTCGTCGACGAGGGAAAGGCGGTTGCCGCCGCGCAGGGAATCGTCCTCGACGCCGACCCGGAGGAGTTGATCGACCACGCCGCGCGCCCCGAGGTCGCCTACGATCACAAGGCGAGCATGCTCCAGGACGTCGAGGCCCGCCGCGCGACCGAGATCGACGCCTTGAGCGGCGGCATCGGCCGCTTCGGCCGCGAGCTCGGCGTTCCGACGCCGCTCAACGATGCCGTCACGCAGCTCGTCAAGGCGCTGGAGGATGCGTGGGCATGAACCCGGAACTGGAACGCCGCCATGCCAACGTCCGCGCGGCCATGGCCGAGCACGACCTCGACGCGCTCGTCGTGTCCGGAAGCGAGTACTCGGGCTTCGAAGGCGCGGTCACGTATCTGTCCGGGTTCCAGATCGTCCACCGCTACGCCTACGTCGTGCTGCCCGCCGACGGCGACGCGTTCGTCGTCTTCCCGAGCGAGGCCCGCTACGTCGGCGAGCATGGCACGGCCCAGCTCGAGCAGGTCTTCCACGACCGGCCCGGCGAGCACATCGCCGACCGGGGCGCAGGGTGGAAGCGGGTCGGCGTGTACGGGCTCGACTACGTCATGCCGGTGCGGGACTACCGCGCGCTCGAAGGGGCCGAGCTCGTTCCCTTCGACGTCGAGTTCGACCTCGCGAGGGCCGTGAAGAGCGAGGCCGAGCTCGAGTCCGTGCGCGACTCGGTACGGATCAACGAGCGCGGGTTCGAGGTCTTCCTCGATGCGTACGCGCCGGGGAAGTCCGCCGCCGAGGTCATGGCTGCGGCGGAGGAGTGGTTCGTCGCCGAGGGCTGCGGCCGGTTGACGATGAACATGGTCCTGACCGGGACCGACACGTTCGCGCGGCCGGAGTTCAAGATCGCCCGAAGGGAAACGGCGCTCGGCGAGTTCGTGCTCCCGTCGCTCGAGGTCGCCGGCCCGGGGATGCACTGGGTCGAGGTCTCGCGCGCAATCGCAGCTTCAGGGACGAGGCTCTCCGACGACACGGCGCGCATGCTCGACGCGTACCTCGAGTACTTCGAAGCGGCGCGGGGCGCGCTCCACGCGGGCGCGACCTGCCATGACGTCCATCGCGCGGTCTCTGCGGGCTTCGTCGAGCGCGGGTACCACCTCGGGCACGTGACCGGGCACTCGATCGGGATGACGATGATCGAGTTTCCGAAGGTGGGGGAGGGCGTCGAGACGGAGCTCCGGGAGAACATGGTCTTCTCGATGCATCCACACGCGATCGCGGCGAACGGAGCGGACTGCCTGTACATGCAGGAGACCTGGCTCGTGACGCCGGACGGGGGCGAACCGCTCTCGAGCCTCCCCATGCAGGTGTTCACTGCCTGAAACGTGCCCTTCGCGCGCCGCGACACGGCTACAATCGACCGATGAGCTGGCCGTGGCTCGTCGTGCTCGTCCTCGCGGCCGCACTGGTCGTCGCGGTCGAATCGCCACGCCTCATGCGCCGGTTCGGCGCGGAAGCCCGCCGGGAGCGCGAGCGGAAGCAGCGCAAGGCGAAGCTCCGCGTGGTCACGACGGAGGACGAGGAGAGCGACGAGTTCATCCGCTCCGTCCAGAGTGACCTCGACGCGCTCCCGACGATCGAGGAGCACGACCGCAAGACCTAGCCGCCTGCGAGGCGTCGTCGAAACTTGACGAGCTCGTCGGAGCAGGTCAGCAAGGCCGATCAAGCGACTGCCGTATCGCCTCGACAGAATCGATGCGATGAGCGTGACGACCGACACCTTCTCGCGCTTCGTGGACGTCCTGACCTCGACTCTCGACGACCACGAGGCGACCGGAGAGGCTCTGGCGTCGCGCGTGCACCTCTCTCGCTTCCACTTCGACCGTCTGGTCGCGGCGGCTGCCGGTGAGCCTCCGCTCGCGTTCCGGCGGCGGATTCTCCTCGAGCGAGCCGCGTATCGGCTGGCGACGACGGACGACGCGGTTCTGAGCATCGCTCTCGATGCTGGCTACACGTCGCACGAGGCGTTCACGCGCGCGTTTCGACGCCACTACGGACGAACGCCCTCGGGTTGGCGCCGGCGTCCCTCGCGCTTCCAGCTCGATGCGCCGAGCGAGGTGCACTTCCATCCGCCGGGAAGCCTTCGCGTCCCGGCACGACGAAAGGTGACGATGATGGACCTGCTCCGTCGCATGGTCGAGCACGACATCTGGCTCGTGGGCGAGCTGCTCACGCGCGCGGAGACGCTGCCCGACGACGTGCTCGACGCTCCCATCGAGCTCTCCGTCGAGGACCTCGACGACCGGCCGACGCTGCGCTCGCAGCTCGCGCGCCTCGTCGGCCAGCTGTCGATGTGGAACGCGGCGATGTCCGGCCGCGAGTACGACTTCGCGGGCGAGGAAGGCCAGAGCATCTCGTGCCTGCGCAAGCGACTCGCAGAGGATGGGCCGGCCTTTCTCGAGAACGTCGACGCCATCGTGCGGGAGGATCGGCTGGACGAGACCTTCGTCGACGCCTCGTGCGGTCCCCCGGAGGTCTTCACGTACGGCGGGGTGATCGCCCACGTGCTGACCTTCGCGGCGCACCGGCGGACGCTCGTCTGCGGCGCCCTCGTCAGCGCGGGCATCACGGATCTCGGACCAGGAGACCCCATTCACTGGGTGGCCGAGGCGGCCTGAGTGGCGCTTTATCGAAGCGTGAAGGTGCCGGTCAGCACGCGCGTGTTCGGGAGGATCCGCGCGACGTTCTCGGTGTTCTTCGTCTCCTGGTAGTCGGAGACCCGGAGCCGCAGGCGGTGCGTCCCCGCGGAGACGTCGCCGGTCCGCACGCGGATCACGCCGCGCTTGAGGACCGCTGAGGCCGGCCGGCCGTCGATCGAGGCGAAGATCGATCCTGGGTCGATGCCTGCTCCTGCGTCCGTCGCAGTGACCGCGAGTGCGCCGCTCGCGCGACTGACAACCCGTGACCGCACGCGCAACCTCGGCGCCGTGACGTCGTGCACCCAGAAGCGGAATCTGAACCGCCCCGCGCTCGCCTGTGTCGCGCTGTCGAAGACCACCGCGTACTCACCCGGACGCGGCGAGAGCGCCCCGGCCGCGAGAACCGGCACGCGGAACCGGTTGTCGTACGGGTTGTGGTTGATCGGAAGCCCCGCATAGCCCGTGAGCCGGTTCTCGTCGAGGCCGGCGACGACGCGCGGCTCGACGCGGCTTCCCGACCGGCGACTCGTGATGACGACCCCGAAGTTGGCGACGCGCCGCTTAAGGCGGAAGCGGTAGACAGTCTCCGGGCCTCGGAGAACCGTGGTCACGCCGACTCCGCCCGGGTCCTCGGGGTAGCGGTAGCGCGTCACGAGCGCCGGGCGCCCCCTCGTCGTCCCGGTGAACTCTCCGGGCCGTGAGAGTGTCAGCACGCGGTGACGGCGGAGCGCCGCCAGCGTCACGCGTCCCCAGAAGGGAACGCGGCGCACGTCGCCTGCCTGCCGCAGCACGAGGTAGCCGGTGATCTCGCCCTGCGCCGCCGTCTCGGGCACGGCCACGTCGAACGCGAGCGTTCCCGGGACGGTGACGGTCGCCGGCACGGTCAGTGTCGCGCGCGCCGTCGTGGGCGCGAGGCGCACCGCGGACACCTGCCACGCGCCCGCTCCCCCGCCTGCGTCGCCGAGGAGCACCTGACGCCGGACCGTGCTCCCGCGCTCGATCAGCCCGAAGGAGATCCCGCTCGGTGTCGCGAAGACGAGCGGCCTGTCGGCCGCGGTCAGGCTGACGACGCCGCCGCCCTGGAACGTCGGCCTCGCCCGTCTGCCCTCCTCGTCCGTGGCATCCTCGCCCGTCTGGACGAGCGCCGACTTGACCTGCGCCACCGTCCAGTCCGGGTGACGCTGCACGAGGAGCGCGGCGGCTCCGGCGACGTGCGGCGAGGCCATGCTCGTCCCCGCCCAGGCCGCCCAGCCGTCCGGGACGCTCGAGATGACGTCGACGCCAGGCGCGGCGACATCCGGCTTCAGCCGGAGCGACAGTGCCGTCGGCCCGACCGACGAGAAGTCGGCGTGGAAGCTCCTCTCCGGGGATCCGGTTATCTCGACCGCCCCGACCGTGATCGCGCGCGCCGAGTTCGCCGGGGACGAGACCGAGCCTGCGCCCAGGTCGTTGTAGTCGTTCCCGGCGGCGACGACCGGGACGACGCCTGCGGCCGCGGCCGCGTCGAGCGCGAGCGCGACGACGTCCCGTCGCGGCTCGATCTCGGGCTCGCCGATCGAGAGGTTGAGCACGTCCATCCCGTCCCGCACTGCCGCCTCGATCGCGGCCACGAGCTCGGGCGAGTTCCCGTTCGGGCTGAGGCCCGAGTCCGTGCGCACGAGCGCCTTGTAGTTGCCGATGTACGCGCGCGGAGCGACGCCCGAGACCGTCGGCCCGCCCGTTCGAGTGCCGGGGTTACCGGCGGCGATGCCCGCGACGTGCGTGCCATGGTCGGAGTTGGCTCCGTCGAATGCGAGCCGCGCCGCCTGCGTTTGCGCGTTCGGCGGTGCGAACGCCCGAGCGACTATGACCTTCGCGTTCGTGAACTGCTTCTGCCCCTTGGGGAAGCCGGCCGGCATCGTGTAGCCGGTCGGGTCGAAGAACGGGTGCGACTGGTCGACCCCGCTGTCGATGATCCCGATCTTCACGCCCTGGCCCGCCGTCGAGAGTCCCGCGCCCCAGAGCGCGGCCGCGCCGATCTGCTGCGGGGTGGCATCGAGCTGTGGGGCGTACCCGCCCGAGGAGAAGACGTCGCGCACGCCCGCCAGCTTCTGCAAGCGCGGGACCTGCGCCTCCGGGAGTACGACCGAGACGCCGTTCGCGACGAGCTCGTAGCTCCATCTGACGTGTGCTTGCGGGAGGTCCGCGCGAGCTGGGCCCGGAACGCGCGGTGCTCGGCGTCGATCTGCGCCTCGCCGTGGGGCGCGAGCGCGAGCGGCGGTGCAGTGAGCTGGACGACGACGTGCGCGCTCCTGCCCTCGTCGAGACCGACAAGGGGGGCGCGGGTGGTGCCGCCGAGGGCGAGGACGGCAAGGACCAGCGCGATCAGTGCCGCGAGGCGAGTCATCGAGGAGTGAGACGTGCCGGAGCTAGAATCGGAAGCCCGCGCGGATGTGGCGGAATTGGTAGACGCGCACGGTTCAGGTCCGTGTGCCCGAAAGGGCGTGGAGGTTCAAGTCCTCTCATCCGCATAGCGAAGTCGGTCGGGCCACGTCGGGGCCTGGTGAGGTCGGGACGGGCCACAATCCCGCATCAGTGTAGGGATCCCGGCGTCTCGAACACGTGAATCCCGTGCTGCTACACGGAAGCTCAAAGAGGCCGTTTCGGGGCCTCTCTGTGCCACGATCGTGTGCCACAAGACCTGTGGCACACGACTGCCGCAGTCGTCGGGTCTAGCCGCGCACGAGCCCGATGCGGTTGCCTCGCGGGTCGCGGAAGATCCCGATGACGACGCGTCCGGCCTCCGTCGCCGGCATGTCGATCTGTCCACCGAGCTCGGCGACGCGCTCGAGTGCCCGTGCGACGTCAGGAACCTGCACGTAGAACGTGACGAAGTCGTCACCGGGATCGCTCGGGCCAAGGCCGCCGTCGATACCGGGTGCGCCAGTGCCCGCGCAGACGCCGTTCGTCCGAATCTGCGTGTACTCCGAGCCGTCCTCGTGCATGTCCCAGTCGAAGGCCTCGCCGTAGAACCGCGCGAGCTCGGGCGTGGACGCACTGTTGATCTCGAAGTGGACGACGGGATACCCCATGTAGCTCCTTCCTAGCGAGGTGTCGGGTAGGCCGTCGATCGTAGGTTTTTCGGCTGCAGTTGTCGACGGCGGCTGATGCGTTCGGATTCAGTCGCCGAGCGCCGCCAGCACGTCGTCCGCGTGCGTGTCCGGCTTCACGCGCCGCATGACCTTCGCGACGTTGCCGTCGGCGTCGATGACGAACGTCGAGCGCTCGACGCCCATGTACGTCTTCCCGGCCATGCTCTTCTCGACCCACGTGCCGTACACCTCGGAGACGCTGTGATCCTCGTCGGCGAGGAGCGTGAAGGGGAGGCTGTACTTGTGCCGGAACTTCACATGGCTCGCCGCACTGTCCGGGCTCACGCCGAGGACGACCGCGCCGCTCCGCTGGAACTCGCCCCAGACGTCGCGGATCCCACATGCCTGGACCGTGCAGCCCGGGGTGTCGTCCCTGGGGTAGAAGTAGAGAACGACGGGCTTGCCGCGGAGAGACTCGAGCGAGACCTGCTCGCCGGAGTCCGACGTCAGCGTGAAGTCAGGGGCTGGATTACCTTCCTCGACCAAGGGTGCCTCCGTTCGTCGGGCCGTCGGGGCCGTTCAAGACGGCAGCCATCCCTCGCGGTATGCCGACCGCTCCTCCGGCCCGAAGTGGGCGTAGGCGTCGTCCGGCTTCGACGTCTCCTCGGGCACGCTCGCACCGTGCTTCGCCGCCACGTCGTTCACGGCGTAGACGACCTCGAAGCCGCCCGCTCGGCTGCCGACCATGACGATCACGCACGGCCCGTCACCGACGCCGACGAAGGTGTGCTTCGTCCACGGCGGGCAGTGGACGAAGTCCCAGGCCTTCAGGTGGCGCTCTTCACCTTCGATCACGAGCACACACTCGCCGGAGACGACGAGGAAGTCTTCCTGGCCCCGCTCGCCGTGGTACAGGCCGCGCTGACCGGGCGAGAGAATCTGGATGCGGAAGCCGAGGTCGGTCCACTCCTGCCGCCCTTCGAAGTCCGTGTCCTGTCCGCGCTCCTCGCTTCGGATCCACGACACGTCGCGCGCGTTGACTACGAACCAGCCTTCGCTTTCGACCATCAGCCCAGCATCGGTCTTCTTCAGCTCTGCCTCGGGTACGGAGGACGTCGGTACGAGCTTGCCTTCTTCGATCACACGCAACTCCTCTGGGTGGGGTCCGCGCGATGGTATCCGCGCACGTGATGGTTCGAGCGGCGACCGACTCTGCACTTGTAATCGCCTCGGCAGCGTCATACCCTGGACGTAGAGGGGGCCGGGTGGTTCTACCTGGCACATCAACGCCGAGCCGTCGCCGGCGTGGCTGTCGAGCCTGTCGCCCAGACGACCCCCGATCTACACGTCCCAACGAAAGGGAGGAACCATGGCAGGATCGACCAGCGAGACACCGGTTCTCGAACTGCTGGAAAGCATGACCGCGGACTCGCTCGAAGCATCGAGTCTCGATGCCGAGACGCTCATGCTCGTTCGTATCGCTGCGCTCGCCGCAGTCGACGCGCCGGCGGTCTCCTATCTGCTTAACATCGGCGCGGCGAGCGAGATCGGCATCGACGCCGAGCAGGTCCGCGGCGTCTTGGCCGCGATCGCGCCGATCGTCGGCACCGCGCGAATCGCGTCCGCCACGGGCAAGATCGTCGACGCTCTCGAGGTCGCGATCGAGATCGCCGAGGACGAGCAAGCCGACCAGTAACCGACGACAGGCGGTACCTCAGGCTGCGGGCGAGTCGTCCCGGGTAGAAGTAGAGGGCGACCGGCCTTGCCACGGATGGACTCGGGCGAGACCCGCTCGAGTCATCCGGGCTTGCCTTCCTCGATCACGCGCATCTCCTCGGTAGGGTGCGCGCGATGGTGTCCACGCACGTGGTGCTCGGCGTCGCGGTGGTAGTGATCTGCGTCGGCGCCGCTGTCCTCGGATTCGTCTCATCGCGCCGGAGCGGCGGCGCGAGCCCGTTCGTCGCACACGCCCTGACACTCGCGCAGACGGCGCTGATCGCCCAGGCCGCGGTCGGGCTCCTTCTGCTCTCGGACGGACGCCGTGCGCCGGACCGGCTCCACTACACGTACGGCGCACTGGCGCTCGGCGTCGTGCTGTCGCCCTGGTTCTACGCGCCGGGCGACGGGCCGAGGCGCCTCCTCTGGTTCGCGGGAACGACGCTCGTCGCGGGGGCGCTCGCAGTGCGAGCGTTCATGACCGGGTGATGAGGCGCTTCTGGGACCGCATCCCACCGCTCGCGCGCGGGCTCGGGATCGTTGCGTTGATCGCGGTCGTAGTCGTCGCGCTCTCGCTCCAGCCCGTGGTGGCGACGGTCGGCGGGCTCCTCCAGATCGCGTTCTTCCTCGCGATCGCGTTCTTCCTCTTCCTCCTCTGGCGCGAGCGGCGCGGCGACTTCGAGGTCTGGTCGGACTGGAACCGCCGGCTCTTCTACGCCGCGATCATCCTCGCGGTGGTCGCCATCGGCCTGATGATCGGCTGGGGGCTTCCGGGGAACCGGGACGCGCTCGCCCTCGTCGGGACGCTCGCGGCCTGCGCGTTCGTCGTCTTCCGCACGTGGCGCCTCGAGCACCGGTACTGAACGCGCTCCGGCGCTCCCGAGTCGCAGGGCTACGCTAGCCCCGGAGATGCAAACGGAGCTCCAGGAGAAGCTGAAGACGCTCCCGCGCGGGCCGGGGGTGTACCTCTTCCGCGACCGCGAGGGCGAGGTGATCTATGTCGGCAAGGCGAAGACGCTGCGCACGCGCGTGCGCAACTACTTCCAGCGAGGCGACACGCGGGCGGGGATGATCCAGCTCGTCGGGAAGATCGCCGACGTCGAAGTGATCGTGACCCGGACCGAGGCAGAGGCGCTCCACCTCGAGCAGAACCTCGTGAAGCGCTACCGCCCGCCGTTCAACATCCGGCTCCGGGACGACAAGTCGTTCCCGTACATCGCCGTGACCATGACGGACGAGTTCCCACGGGTCATGTTCACGCGCGAGCGGCACCGGCGCGGGACGGTCTACTTCGGCCCGTACGCGAACGCGAAGAAGGTGCGCGAGACGCTCGACGTCCTGAACCGCGTGTTCAAGTTCCGACCGTGCGAGGGGCCGAAGCCGGGCCGGCACTCGGGCATCCCATGCCTGGACTTCCACATCGACCGCTGCTTCGCTCCTTGCGTCGGGGAGATCTCGCAGGAGGATTACGGGCAGGTCATCGACGACGTGATCGGATTCCTGTCCGGCGACACGAAGCCGATCCAACGGGAGCTGGAGACGCGCATGCGGGAGGCCGCGGAGGACGAGCGCTTCGAGGAGGCGGCGCGGTACCGGAACAGGCTGTTCTCTATCCGCCACCTCGCCGAGCGCCAGGCGACCGAGCAGCGCGCGGTCGGGACGGTCGACGTGATCGGCCTCGCGATCGAGGGCGACTGCGCGGCGGTCCAGATCTTCCCGCTGCGAGACGGGAAGATGATCGACCGCTATGGCTTCCACCTCGAGAACGTCGTCGACGACGACCCGCTGGCGGTGCTGGAGGCGTTCGTGGTCGAGTACTACGGCTCGGCACCGAGCGTCCCGCCGAAGGTGCTTGTCCCTGCGGGGATGACGGACACCGGCGCGATCGCGGAGTTCCTGAGCGAGCGCCGCGGGTCGCGGGTGGAGGTCCGTGCGCCGGCGCGCGGCGAGAAGCGGCGGCTTGTCGAGCTCGCCGTCGAGAACGCGCGGCTCGCGCTCGAGGCGGACACCGCCAGCCGGGAGGCGCAGCGGCTACGGCGAGTCGCCGCGCTCGAGGAGCTGCGCGAGTGCCTCAACCTCGAGAGCCTGCCGCTGCGGATCGAGTGCTTCGACGTGTCGAACATCCAGGGCGAGTCGATCGTCGCGTCGATGACGGTCTTCGTGGACGGGCGGCCGCGGAACCCGCACTACCGGACGTTCGGGATCCGCGGGCTCGACGGGCAGGACGACGTGGGCGCCATCCGCGAAGTCGTTTCGCGCCGATTCCAGCGCGCGCGGGCAGAGGAGGTCGACGAGAGCTTCTCTCAGATCCCGAACCTCGTCGTCGTGGACGGCGGCAAGGGGCAGCTTGCCGCGGCGCTTGCGGCGATGGAGGAGCTCGACCTCCCGCGCGTCGCCGTCATCGCCCTCGCGAAACGCGAGGAGGAGGTGTTCGTGCCCGGGTCGTCCGCGGCGATCCGCCTCGACCCGCACGGGCCCGGCCTCCAGCTTCTCCAACGGATCCGCGACGAGGCGCACCGGGTCGCGCTCCGCTTCCACCGCAAGCGCCGGACGTCGCGGTCGATGGAGACGATCTTCGAAGGGCTTGTTGGCGTCGGCCCCGCGCGGCGGCGGGCGCTACTGCGGCACTTCGGGTCGGCCGAGCGCTTCCTCGACGCGACCCAGGAGGAGCTCGAGGGCGTCCCCGGGCTTCCGCAGAAGACCGCGCGGGCGCTCTACGCGCAGCTGCACAAGGCCGGGCCGTCCTAGGCGGCAGTTAGGGGCCGCCGCGCGGCTCGAGGGCTCGCGAGTAGCGGACCGTACGCAGGGTCAGCGCAATCGCCGTGAACCCGACGACCACGTTCGTCGCGACCGTAGTCAGCTTCATGCCGACGCTGAACGCGAGCAGGTCGGACGCCGGGACTGTGCCCTGGAAGACGTAGAGCAGGAATGCCTGCTCGGTCCCGATTCCGGCAGGAGTGAGCGGGACGAGCGTCGCGACGCTCGACGAGACCTGGACGAGGAGGACGTTCTGGAGCGACCGCGGGATGTCGAACGCGTCGAGCAGGAACCAGATCGTCACGAGCCGCAGGCCCCAGTCTGCCGCCTGCCACGCCGCGACCGAGCGCACATACCGCGACGGAGTGCTGAGGACCGCGAAGCCCTGGCGGACGCGCTCCCGAAAGTTCCTGACATGGCCGCTGACCCAGTAGCCGACGCCGAAGAGGAGCAGCAGGAAGCCGGCGAGGACGAGTTGCGCCGTGAGTGGCCGCTCGAGGAGCCACGCGAAGTCGAAGCTCGACAGATTCGGCAGGTCGCCGAACCCGGGCAGCGCGTCCTGCGTCAGCGCCGCCCACGCGAGGAGGCTCGCCGCCGCGAGCAGGTCGAAGATCGAGAGCACGAGCGAGCTCGAAACGACGGTCGTGTACGTGCTCTTAGGAACTGCACGGTGCGCGAGGACGACTCGGACCGCGTCACCCGCGCGCACCGGGACGATCGCGTTCACGGCAACCCCCGCGAGGTACGCGCCGAAGATCGGAAGCCGGCGGACCTTCTCGTCCGGATAGGCCGCGGCGAGGACGTTGCGCCAGGCCATGCTCGTGCACGCGAGCCTCGCCACGTGGGCCGCGATCGCGAGGAGCGCCGGCAGCAGGTCGACCGACGTCAGCTGGTCGAGGAAGGCATCGATCCCGTCGAGGACGCGGGCCATGCGCAGCGGCCTCGCGGGGCCTGCTCAGCTAGGCCGGTCGCCGTCGGGGCCGAGGAACGGGTACCGGTAGTCGGTCGGCGGGACGAAGGTCTCCTTCACCGTGCGCGGGGAGACCCAGCGGATGAGGTTCCACATCGAGCCGGCCTTGTCGTTCGTGCCGCTCGCGCGCGATCCGCCGAACGGCTGCTGGCCCACGACCGCCCCGGTCGGCTTGTCGTTGACGTAGAAGTTCCCGGCCGCGTAGCGGAGCGCGTCCTGCGCCTGGTCGATCGCCGTCCGCTCGGTCGCGAAGACGGCGCCTGTGAGGCCGTAGGGCGCGGTCTCGTCGACGAGTTGGAGGGTGTCGTCCCAGCGCTTCTCGTCGTACACGTACGCGGTGACGATCGGGCCGAAGAGCTCGTCGCGGAGCAGGCGGAACCCCTTGTCCTCGGTCGTGATGACGGTCGGCGCGACGAAGTAGCCCTCGGAGTCGTCCGTCGAGCCGCCGGTGACGATCTCGGCTCCGGCCGAGCGCGCCTCCGCAATCGCGCCTGCGTGCGTCTCGAACGCGGACGAGTCGATGACCGCACCCATGAAGTTCTCGAAGTCGGAGACGTCGCCCATCTTGATCGTGCCGACGTCCTCGACGAGCCGCTCCTTCACCTCGGGCCAGATGTTCGACGGGATGTAGAGCCGTGACGCCGCCGAGCACTTCTGTCCCTGGTACTCGAACGAGCCGCGAACCACGGCTGTCGCGACCGCCTCCGCCTCGGCGGACGGGTGCGCGAGGATGAAGTCCTTGCCGCCGGTCTCGCCGACGATGCGGGGGTAGTTCCGGTACGAGCCGACGTTCGTGCCGACCGTCTCCCACATGCCGTTGAAGACCTCGGTCGAGCCGGTGAAGTGGATCCCCGCGAGCTCCGGGCTCGCGAGCGCGGCGCCCCCGATCGTGGCGCCCGAGCCGTGGACGAGGTTGATCACGCCGTCCGGGAGGCCCGCCGCCTGCATCAGGCGCATGAGGTAGTACGCGGAGAGCGCGGCCGTCGAGGCGGGCTTCCACACGATCGTGTTCCCCATCAGGGCCGGCGAGGAGGAGAGGTTGCCGCCGATGCACGTGAAGTTGAACGGGCTGACTGCGAACACGAACCCCTCGAGCGGTCGGTACTCCATGCGGTTCCACGTTCCCGTTGGCGAGTACGGCTGCTCGGCGTAGATCTTGGTGACGAACTCGGCGTTGTAGCGCCAGAAGTCGATCATCTCGCAGACGGCGTCGATCTCGGCCTGGTGTGCGGTCTTCGACTGATTCAGCATCGTCGCGGCATTCACGGTCGCGCGCCAGGGCCCGGACAGGAGCTCAGCCGCGCGCAGGAAGATCGCCGCGCGCTCGTGCCAGGGCATGCGCGACCACTCTCCGTGGGCAGCGCGCGCCGCATCGATCGCCTGCTGGACGTGCTCGGGGCCGCCCTTCGCGACGTCGGCGAGGACGTGGCTCTTCCGATGCGGCATGACCGCCTCGAAGGTCTCTCCCGACTCGACGTCCTTGCCGCCGATGATCAGCGGGATCGAGATTCGCTCGCCTTCCATGGCGCGCAGGCGCGCTTGAAGCTCTACGCGCTCGGGCGTACCAGGCGCGTACGACTTGATCGGCTCGTTGACGGGCTGCGGTGGCGTGAAGATTCCGGGAGCGCTCATGGGCCGATTGTAAGGTCGGCAGGATGCGAGCGGCGCGGACCGAGTACGCGGTTCCGGGGTGGGGCTCCGGAGAGCTCTGGATCGCGGGCGAGCGCGACGTCGTCCTCGCGCACGAGTTCGCGTTCGACATCGACGCAGGCGGCCGGCTCGACGGCCGTGTCGGCGCAGCCCCCCTCGAGGGGGCGCACGCCCCCCCAACCAGCACCGTACCCGGCAAGTCCGCACGGGTGGATCACGATTTCGCGCCGACTTCGCCACGGCGATCACGGCAGGGCGGCCGGGAGACCGGCGCTCGCTCCGAACGGAGCCCCCGTGACGGCGGCGACCTCGACGCGGACGCCCTCGTCGAGCGGTTCGCCGTCTTCTTCGCGGGCGCGGATCCGAGGCTCGACGACGTTCCGGTCGACCTGAGCTGGGCGACGCCTTTCCAGCACGCCGTCGCTGTCACCCTCCGCGCCGTGCCGCGCGGCGAGGTGGTCAGCTACGGGGAGCTCGCCGCGCTCGCCGGCTACCCGGGAGCCGCCCGCGCGGCCGGCACGTTCTGCGCACAGAACAGGCTGATGATCCTCGTCCCGTGTCACCGCGTCGTCGGAGCAACCGGCCTCGGCGGCTACGGGTCGGCCGGGCTCGGCGTCAAGCGTCGGCTGCTCGCGCTCGAGGACGTGCGTCTGTGACATCCGAGGACGTCCGCGAGGAGCTCTCGCGGATCACGCCGGCTCGCGCGTGCGACCGGCTCGCCGAGCTCTCCGCGCTCTTCCACGCCGCGGGCAGCCTGCACCTCCACGGCCGGGGCGGCTGGTCGCTCCAGCTCGACCTCGGGAGCGGGGCCGCCGCCCGCCGCGCCTTCCGGCTGCTCCGTGACGAGGGGATCCGCTCGGCGATCCGGACCTACCGGCGTCGCGCTTTCGACCGCGCGACCCGCTACCAACTGCACGTCGAGGGCTCGGACGAGGCGCTTCAGGCGTTCGTCGCGGCCGGCGTCCTCGACCGGCGCCATGCGCCACTCGAACGTCCGCCGCGCCGCGTCGTCGCGCGCGCCTGCTGCCGCGCCGCCTATCTGCGGGGCGCGTTCCTGGGCGGCGGCTCACTTTCCGCCCAGCGCTCGCCGCACCTCGAGCTGCGTACCGCGACACCGGAGTCCGCAGCATTCCTCGCCGCTGTAGCGCAGGCCGAGGGCGTCTCGCTCGCCGTAGTCGAGCGCCCGAGCCACGCGGCTGCCTATGCGAAGAGCTGGGACGCGATCGAGTCGGTGCTCGCGCTCGCAGGAGCGGCCGAATCCGTCCTCGCGCTCGAGGAACGAGCGGTCGTGGCGGCGACGAGCGAGCGCGCGAACCGGCTGGCGAACGCCGACCATGCCAACCTGGTTCGCACGAGCGCGGCGGCCCGCGTCCAGCTCGAGGCCGTCCGCCGACTTGCTGCGGAGGGACGCCTCGAGAAGCTCCCACCGACGCTCCGCGAGGCAGCGGAGCTCCGGCGCAGGCATCCGTCCGACCCGCTCCGCGAGCTCGCCTCCCGCACCGACCCGCCTGCCTCGAAGGCCGCGATGCACCGCCGCCTACGCCGACTCGAGGAGCTGGCGGGCGCTTAGACTCGGCGCAAGACCAGGAATCGAGGGACGGAGGGCAGAAACATGGGGATTCGCGTCGGCATCAATGGGTTCGGCCGGATCGGCCGGAACTTCTTCCGCGCCCAGCACGCTCTCGGCTCCGACATCGAGATCGTCGCGCTGAACGACCTCGGGGACGCGAAGACGATGGCCCACCTCCTCAAGTACGACTCGAACCTCGGCCCGTTCGCGGGCGAGGTCGAGCTCGGCGACGGCGTCCTCCATGCCGCCGGCGAGGACGTCCGCATCCTCTCCGAGCGCGACCCGGCCGCGCTGCCGTGGGAGGACCTCGGGGTCGAGGTCGTGCTCGAGTCGACGGGCTTCTTCACCGACCGCGAGGGCGCGCAGAAGCACCTCGACGCCGGCGCGAAGAAGGTGATCATCTCCGCCCCCGCGACCGACCCCGACGTCACCATCGTGCTCGGCGTCAACGACGGCGTGTACGACCCCGAGACGCACCACATCGTCTCGAACGCGTCCTGCACCACGAACTGCGTCGCGCCGCTCGCGAAGGTGCTGCACGAGCTCGGCGAGATCCAAGCGGGCTTCATGACGACGACGCACGCGTACACGAACGACCAGATGATCCTCGACTACCCGCACAAGGATCTCCGCCGTGCGCGGGCGGCCGCGATCAACCTCATCCCGACGTCCACCGGCGCCGCGAAAGCGATCGGCCTCGTGATGCCGGACCTGCAAGGGAAGGTCGACGGCATCTCCGTGCGCGCACCCGTTGCGACCGGGTCGCTCACCGACCTCGTCGTCACCCTCGGCCGCGAGACGACCGTGGACGAGGTGCAGGCTGCCTACCGGGCGGCCGCCGACGGCCCGCTCCAGGGGATCCTCCAGTTCTGCGAGGACCCGATCGTCTCGACCGACATCAACGAGAGCAGCTACTCGTGCATCTACGACAGCGAGCTGACGATGGTGCGCGGAAGCATGGTCAAGGTGTTCGGCTGGTACGACAACGAGTGGGGCTACTCGTGCCGGCTGGTCGACCTGATCGGCCGGCTGCTGCCCTGACGAAACGCGCACGCACGTGAACGTGATCCCGAAGCTCTTGCCCCAGTGAGGCGCCCAGGCGAAGCTCGCGCAGCTCCCGGGCCGGTGGCCGGGTTCCCCGGCCGGGAGGCGTGGTGCACCGTGCTACGGGACGCCGCCCGGAAGGAGGGGGCCCGTGGGGGAACCATGGGTTCCCCCACGCAATGACCCGCCCGCGGTCGGTTCGCGACGCGGACGTCGCCGGGAAGCACGTCCTCGTCCGCGCGGATCTCAACGTCCCGCTCGAGGACGGGCGGGTCGCGGACGACACGCGCATCACGGCGTCGCTCCCGACGCTCGAGCTGCTGCTCGAGCGGGACGCCGCGACCGTCGCCGTCTGCTCCCACCTCGGGCGGCCGAAGGGGGAGGACCCCGCGCTCTCGATGGCTCCCGTCACCGAGCGCCTCCGAGAGCTTGTCCCCGACGAGCGCATCGAGGTGCTCGAGAACACGCGCTTCGACCCGGGTGAGACGAAGAACGAACCGGACACGGCCGCGCGCCTCGCCGAGGGACGCGACCTCTTCGTGAACGACGCGTTCGGCTCGTCGCACCGGGCGCATGCGTCCACGGTCGGCGTCGCCGAGCTCCTGCCCGCCTACGCCGGGCTCCTCCTCGAGCAGGAGCTGGAGATGCTCGGCCGTCTGCTCGGGGAGGTCGAGCGCCCGTTCGTCCTCGTCGCGGGTGGCGCCAAGGTCGAGGACAAGCTCGGCGTGCTCGTCAACCTCGGCGGCCGCGCGGATGCGGTGCTCGTCGGCGGCAAGATGGCCGAGGAGCTCCGCGACGGGAGCCCGCTGCCGTACGAGGCCGAGCTGCCCGTGGACGTCGTCGCGGCCGCCGTGTTCGAGCCCGATGCCGAAGCGCGGATCGTTCCCTACGACGACGTGCCCGACGGCTGGCTCGGGCTCGACATCGGCCCCGAGACGCGCGAGCGCTTCGACTCCGCGATCCGCACCGCGAAGACCCTCTTCTGGAACGGCCCGATGGGCGTCTTCGAGTGGCCGCGGTTCGCCGAGGGGACCGAGGCCGTCGCGAAGGCAGTCGCCGGGATGGACGGCTTCGCGGTCGTCGGGGGCGGCGACTCCGTGCGCGCGATCCAGGAGCTCGGCCTCGCCGAGCGCATCTCCTGGGTCTCCACCGGTGGGGGCGCCTCGCTCGAGCTGCTCGAGGGCAAGGAGCTCCCGGGAGTCGAGGCTATTCCGAGCGCGTAGCGGTCAGCGTGCCGGCACCCACGCCGTCGACGTGCCGCCCGAGGAAGTCGAGGATCGTCCCGACCTGGCGAACGCGCTCGTCGACGTCGAAGGACGCGTGGCCGGTCTCGAAGACGTAGACCTCGTGCGGATGGCCGCGCGCGGCGAGCTTCTCGACGTAGCGCATCGCCTGCCGGTACGGGCAGCGGCTGTCGTTCCGTCCGATGACGAAGAGCACCGGCGCCACCACGTCGTCCGCGAAGTTGATCGCGTTCCGGTCGCGCATGAGCTCCGGGGAGATCCTTCGGCTCATGCCCGCCGAGCAGCGCTCGGTCGTACGCCTGCAGGATCGGAGAGAGCTCCTCGTACCCGTCCTCGTAATCGCCCACCGGGACTCCGGCCATCCCACAGACCCAGAGCTCCGGGTGCTTCCCGACCTCGAGCAGCGTGACGTAGCCGCCCCACGAGTAGCCGGCGATGACCGCTCGCTCCGGGTCGGCGATCCCACGCGTGACGAGATCGGCGAGGCCGGCGTTGACGTCCTCGAGCTCCGGCCCTCCGATGTCCCCGATCAGGACGTCGCGCCACTCGCTCCCGTACCCGATCGAGCCGCGGTAGTTGACCATGCCCACTGCGAACCCGGCTTCGACGTATGCCTGCACCTCGGGCTGCCAGCGGTCGAGGTCGAGCCACGTCGGCCCGCCGTGGACGAACATCATCACCGGGAACGGCCCGCCGGAGTCGTCCGGGGTGGCGTAGAAGCCGTGGACGCGCTGGCCGTGCGGGTTCTCGAAGTACCACGACTCGTACGGGCGGCTCTCCGGAGCCCGCTTCGCCGGCGGCACGAGCTCCACGCCCGTGTCGTCGACGGCGAGTCGCTGCCGGTGCCCTTGCTCGTGCAGGAGCCACACCCGCCCGTCCGGCCGGACGCGCGACTTCCAGACGTAGCCCGGATCGGAGGGGATCCGCTCGAGAGCGCCGCTCGCGAGGTCGTACCGGGACAGGCGCGACCGGCCTTCGAACATGTTCACGAGCAGGAGCGCGGAGGCGTCGGGCCACCAGTCGTGGACGAACACCTCACCCTCGACGTCGAGATCGAGGTCGGTCCGTTCGCCGGTCTCGACGTTCCAGATTCCCGGTCGCGACTCACCCGCGCGCTCGTGGTCGAAGGCGAGGCGCTGATCGCCGCGGACGGGAGACCAGCACTTCGATACGAGTGACATCCCCTCGTCGAGGAGCTCACCCGCGGTCTCACCGGTGCGCGGATCGACCACGCGGAGCGCGGGATGGATGAGGTCGCCGTGCTCGGCGTGCTCGAGGCACAGCAGCGCGCCGTCGGCCGAGAGCGCCCCACGCGGCGAAACCGCCCTCCTCGGCGCTTCCGAGGCCCACGTACTGGGCTGAGCGATACAGCTCGCGCGCTGGGGCTCCGTCGAGCGACACATGCACCGCGAACCCGTCTCGGTCGCTGATCCCCACGACGACGATCCCCGGCGCCTGCGAGATCCCCTGGCTCCAGCCGTGCGGGACGCCCTCGAGGAACGGCTTCGTCTCGCCGCCCGAGAACGGCTGGACGAACCACTGCCCGGACTCGTCGCCCGACTCGTCCTGGAACCAGAGGACGCCCTCGCCGTCGAGCGTCGGCGTGCCGTCGACCAGGCCGACCGGGTGATCCGTGACCTGCCGGCGCGTGTCCCGCGCGACGTCCCAGGCGTGCACCTGCCACACGCTCGACTCGTTCGACACGTACACGACGCGATCCGGCGCGTCCGGCGACCACTCCGGGAGGAACGTCAGAGGCGCGCGGATGCGCTGCTCCCAGGTCGTCATGGCGCCGTCGCCGCTCACCGTCAGCGAGGCTAACAGGCATAAGATCGCCGCGTGCTGATCGCGGGCAACTGGAAGATGTTCAAGGGGCCGCACGAGGCGCGGGTCTTTGCATCACGATCCGGCACCTCGGCGAGCGGACGCAGGGAGTCGAGGTCGTCGTGTGCCCGCCGGCGGTCTCGCTCGCGGCAGCCGTCGAGGGCCTCGGCGCGGAGAGCACGGTGCGGGTGTACGCGCAGAACGTGCACTGGGAGCTCGAGGGCGCGTTCACCGGCGAGATCTCGGCGCCGATGGCGCTCGAGGTCGGTTGCACGGGCACCATCGTCGGCCACTCGGAGCGGCGACAGCACTTCGGGGAGACGGACGAGACGGTGCGGATGCGGGCCGAGACCGCGCTCGAGCAGGGACTTTCGGTCATCGCGTGCGTCGGCGAGACGGAAGCCGAGCGCGAAGCGGAGGAGACGGAGGCCGTGCTCCGGCGCCAGGTGTCGGCGCTCCCGCGGCACGACGCGCTCGTGATCGCGTACGAGCCGGTGTGGGCGATCGGGACCGGCCGCACGGCCACGCCGGACACGGCGCAGGAGGCGCACGCCTTCGTCAAGTCCCTGTACCCGACGCGCGTCCTCTACGGCGGCTCGGTGAAGCCGGACAACGCCGCCGTGCTCCTCGCCCAGCCCGACGTCGACGGCGCGCTCGTCGGCGGGGCGTCCCTCGAGGCTGCGTCCTTCGAGGCGATCTGCCTCGCCGCCGCTACGTGAACAAGCTCGTCGCGCTCGTCATCCTCGACGGCTGGGGGCTCGCGCCACCGGGGCCGGGAAACGCGATCGACCTCGCCGAGACGCCGGTCTTCGATGCGCTCTGGGAGCGCTACCCGCACACGCAGCTCGAGGCGTCCGGGGGCGCGGTCGGGCTGCCGCCCGGCCAGATGGGGAACTCCGAGGTCGGGCACCTGACGATCGGCTCCGGCCGCATCCTCCTCCAGGATCTCGTGCGTGTGAACCAGGCGATCGCGGACGGGTCCTTCTTCGAGAACCCCGCGCTCGTCTCCGCCGTGCAGCGTGCACGCGACAACCGCGGCGACGTGCACCTGCTCGGGCTCGTCTCCACGGGAGGGGTCCATTCGCACGTCGACCATCTGCGCGCGCTGCTCACGCTCGCCGAGCGCGAGGGCATGGAGGAGCACACGTGGATCCACGCCTTCACCGACGGCCGCGACGTGTCGCCGCACTCCGCCGCCGACGACCTCGCCGAGCTCCCGAGCGACCGGATCGCCAGCGTCTGCGGGCGCTACTACGCGATGGACCGCGACGAGCGCTGGGAGCGGACGGATCGGGCGTTCGCCGCGATCTGCCGCGGGGAGGGTCACCTGGCCGACGACCCGGTGGAGGCCGTGCGGGCGAGCTACGAGCGCGACGTCACCGACGAGTTCGTCGAGCCCGTCGTGCTTGCCGGAAGGCCGCGTCTCGAGCACGGGAAGGACTCCGCGATCTTCTTCAACTTCCGACCCGACCGTGCGCGCCAGCTCTCGCAGAGGCTGCTGGAGGAAGGCGTCGACCTGACGACGATGACGCGCTACCGCGCGGACTTCCCGTGCCCGGTCGCGTTCGAGGAGCGGAAGGTCGAGAACACGCTCGCAGAAGCCTTGTCCGAGGCGGGCGCACGCCAGCTCCACGTCGCCGAGACCGAGAAGTACGCGCACGTCACGTACTTCTTCAACGGCGGCGAGGAACGCGAGTGGGAGGGGGAGACGCGCGTCCTCGTCCCCTCGCCCCGCGACGTCGCGAGCTACGACCTGAAGCCCGAGATGTCCGCCGACGAGGTCGCGGAGCGCTTCTGTGCCGAGATCGGGGCTGGATACCGGTTCGCGGTCCTCAACTTCGCGAACCCGGACATGGTCGGGCACACGGGCTCGATCCCCGCTGTCGTCTCGGCGGTGGAGGCCGTGGACAGAGTGTCTCGGCCGCGTCGTCGAGTGTGTCGAGCGCGCCGGGGGCGTGTGCCTGATCACCGCGGATCACGGAAATGCGGAGGTGATGCTCGAGCCGAATGGCACGAGCCCGCACACCGCGCACACCTCGAACCCGGTCCCGCTCGTCGTCACTGACGTTGGGTTAAGACTGCGGGACGGCGGCGAGCTGTCGCGATCTTGCGCCGACCGTATTGGGGTTACTGGATCTCCCCGTGCCCGACGAGATGACGGGAACCGCTCTCGCAATACCTGCGTAAAGCCGGGCGCATACTCCCTTTACAACTCTCGCCCTTATACTCGCCTCCTCGTGTCGCTGCCTCAGCCCGATCTCGGAGTCCTGCGCAAAGCGCAACGCGGCGACGAACGTGCGTTCGCGATCATCGTCCGGACATACGAGCAGCCGGTCTACAACTACATCGTCCGGCTGACGGGCGACCGGAACATGGCCGAGGACCTCACGCAGGAGGTCTTCCTGCGCGTCTTCCAGGGGCTTGCCGGCTTCTCGCTCCGCTCGCGGTTCACGACCTGGCTCTTCCAGGTGACGAAGAACCGCGTGCTCGACGAGCTGCGCGCGATCGAGCGCCGGCCGCGCGCGGTCGTCGCGCTCGAGGACATTCCGCCGCTCGAGGTCGTGGACGCGCCGGTCGAGCGCGCGGAGACAGATGGACGCCGTGTGGCGCGCGATCGAGCGGCTGAACCCGGACCTGAAGATGGCGCTGCTTCTCCGCGACGTCGTCGGCCTCTCGTACACGGAGATCGCCGAGTCGCTCGAGATCACGCTCGCGACGGTCAAGTGGCGGATCTACAAGGCGCGCGAGGAAGTCCAGCTCGCGATGCACCGGGACGGCGTCGTCGTCCCCATCTCCTCCGCGCCGTCCGCGGCCCAGAGCTCGTAGCTAGCGCCGCAGCGCGCTACTCGACCGGCGCAAGGGTCTTGGCGCCGCGCGGTGCCGCTATAGAGGTGGCAGATCAGTGGCGCCGTACAGCGACTGCGCCGCTGGCTATTCGACCAGGTTCGACACGCACAGCGTGCCGTTTCCGAACGAGCACGGCGTGTCGGACGGGATCGTGTGTCCGAAGCCAGGCGTGACGAAGCTCATGAAGTGTCCCCAGATCTCTTCCTTGTTGTTGGCTATCGGGCGGGGATCGTCTCCTGGGCAGTTCAGGCCGCTGACCGCGGTGATGTAGAACATGCCGAACCGCCGAACCGGGTACGTCCTCTTCCCCGAGACTTCGAACGCCATCTGGTCGAGGACGAAGAGCGGCATCCAGCGCTTGTCCGACGTCGGCGGGATGTTCGTGCCGTCCCAGCGGTTGGGGTTGGCAGCGCACGGCGTTAGCTGTCGACGACGCGTTCTCGCTTGAAGTTGCCGTTCTGCGACTCGATGCAGTCCGGGGGGACTGGGAAGCCGTCCGGATGGGCCGCACTTCGACGTGTGCTTGCTCTCGTCGTAGATCTGGTAGGGGTCGGCGCATCCGTTCAGCATTGCGTCGGCCCAGCCGTTCGGGCCCGAGCCGGTCCGTCGCAGTCGAGGGCCTGGCTCTGGGACGGTTGGTTCCAGCCTCTCAGCACGATCGGCGGATCGGTCAGCACGGGGGGCTCTGTGCAGCGGCGGGGTGAGCCCCACCGTCACCTTGAGGCTCGCCGTCGAGCTCTGGGCGATCGAGTTTGCGAAGCCCGGCCCCGCCCGCCCTTTCGACCGTGAGGTACTGGACGGGGCCTGAGGCGGCGTCCGCCCACGTACGGTTCGCAACCTCGTCGAAGTTTCCGCCTCCGTTGTCTTCCTGGCCACCGCAGTTCGCCGTTCGTATCCGTATGACCACGAGAGGTGACCGGGTTGGCGCCCGATCCGCGGCCGGCGTGAACGAACCCGTCCAGACCCCGCCCGCCCAGGTCAGCTGGCCCCCCGCACCTGCGGGGACGAGACCTGCGCGCACACGCCTCCTTGCGCGACGGGCGCGGGTACGGATTGCTGCTCCCGGTGCCGAAGTCGATCGTCGGCAGTGATCGTGACCGGGCAGCCGCCGTCGAAGTTGAAGTACGGCTTCGAGAGATCGTCTGGGTCTGGGCAACCGCTGCCGAGCGTGACCCCACGGATGATCGCGGCATGCTCGCGCTACCGGTACCGGGGGTCAGTCGCGAACGCATGGATGAACGAGATGCCACTGTCGGGCGTCCCTCCCCCGTAGCACTCCACCTGCCCCGAGGCCGGGGCTGCAGATCTGGCTGAGGGATTCGGTTCGGCGGGATCGGGGTCGTACTGCGACTTCGCGACGATGATCACGCCGAAGTCCGTGTTGCCGCTGAGGTTGACGGGGGCGATGAAGTCCCTGGACCACACGGACATGCCTGCGAGCCCGGCCGGAGGAGTCGACTGGGGGTCGAGATGCGACTCTCCCTCGGATCGTTCCGAGCACGTCCGGGTCACCGTCCTCGTCCACGACCAGCACAGCAACCTCCTCGGGGTCGAGCTCGGGCACGCCGAGGGGCCGCATGCCGTTCGAGCTCTGGATCTCGGTGACCTCGACCCGAGCCCGAGTCTTGATGTCCGGGAAGAACGGGATCCACTTCCAGAGGAGTGGCGCATCGTCGTCCGTCGCCTTGACGTCGAGGTACTTCGTGTCGCAGGGCATCCCGGCCGTCCAGTCGAGCGTGCTGCCATCGGACGGATCACCATCGGACCAGAAGGTGTTGCTGTTCAAGACGGCATGGACATCAGCTGTCTTCTCCTCCATCAGCGGGTTGTGCGCCGACGGGTCCCGTAAGGGGTTGCGGTCGCCGGCGTACGCGAGCGCCTGCTGCGCGATCGCGTCCCTCGCCGCAATCGGGTTCTGGAAGCAGCCCGTGAAGGCCGGGCCTCCGGCGAGTGCTGCGGCATCGACCTGCGTCTGGAGGTGCCGCTTGAGCACGTACCAGTTCCCCACGTCGATGACGATCGATCCGATGGCGAGAAGCAGCGGCATCAGCAACGCGACCAGCACGAGGACCTGGCCGCGCTCCCGCTCCTTCTGCCGTCGGAAGATGTCGCCTCTCATGGGCATACCGGGCCTCCCGCACTCGCCTGGTAACAACGTCGGCAGCTGCTCGAGTCTCATCGTCGCGGTACCGGTCAGCGTGATGCTCAGCCGGTTCATGAAGAAGAACGTGAAGGGTTTGCTGAGCTTCACTTTGACCGGGTCGCCGATGGTTGCAGTCGCGGGCGTCTTACCCGGGAAGCAGATCGTCGCCGTCGCATCGTTGCGTGTCTGGCAGCGCAGGACTTCCTGCAGGCGCGCCTTCGAGTTCGTGGCCATCACGGTGGCGCACGGGGTCGTGCTGGTGAAGTTGTTACACGCCGTCTCACCCCGCTGGCACTGGGTCGGCCAGTGGTTGACGGCCGCCTGCCGGGCTCCCTGGTTGGCGACGCGGTTCATGTCGAGCCAGTAGTTCAGCCCGATCCCGAAGTAGATGATCCCGAAGACGAGCATCAGCAAGAGAGGCGCGATCAGCGCGAACTCGACGAGCCCCTGCCCGTCCTGGCGCGCGCGCATGCGAACGCGCGGCTTGCCGACGACCTCGTCATCCGCAAGCCCCCGTCCGATTCGTGAACGAAGTCCCGATCCCATCAAGATGCCCGACGAATTGTGGTGATAGCTCTCACGTTTGTCACTAGCCGGAAGTTCTGTTTTCGTGAACCGAGGTGCCAGGATCTGCGGCAGAGGACGCCGCGATGCCTCGCGGCCGCGTCGTCGCCAAGCCTTCGTTCGTTCTGTGACGAAGTCCCGATCTCATTCGTGCCCCCGGCAGACCGTTGAGTAGGTCTTATCTTCGGCAATCGAGACTTCTTCCTTGATCGCCAGTAGATGCATCGCCTTCGGTCATCGCGTACCTACGATTGGGCATCGTGGCCGCCCTGGATCCCGTCTCGAGGCTCGCCGACGCTCTCTCCGAGGTCGCCGGCGCCGACGTCGCCCTCGAGCGTCCGGCCGAGGCCGACCACGGTGACTACGCGACGAACGTCGCCCTGAGGCTGGCGGCGACGCGCCGACGGCCCCCGCGCGACCTCGCCGCCGAGATCGCGGCCGCGGCGGTAGAGGGCGGCCTGGCCGAGACCGCCGAGGAGGCGGGCCCCGGCTTCGTCAACCTCCACGTCTCGGACGAGTGGATCGCGGGCGCGCTCCGGGAGATCCTCGCTGCGGGCGATGCCTTCGGCGCGGGCGCTGCGGCCGAGCCCGATCGGATCCAGGTGGAGATGGTGTCGGCGAACCCGACCGGCCCGCTCACCGTCGCGCACGCGCGCAACGCCGCCTACGGGGACTCGGTCGCACGGCTGCTCTCCTTCGCCGGGCACGAGGTCGAGCGCGAGTACTACTACAACGACGCCGGGCGCCAGATGGAGCGCTTCTACGCCTCCGTGGAGGCCGTGCGGCGTGGGGAGGAGCCTCCCGAGGACGGGTACCGTGGGGACTACGTCGCCGAGCTCGCGGCGCAACCGGGCGACCCCGTTCCGCCGATGTTGGGCCAGATCGAGGCGACGCTCGAGCGGTTCCGCGTCCGCTTCGACACCTGGGCGCGCGAGAGCGAGGTCGAGGCGGAGATTCCGGAAGCGGTAGCACTCCTGGACACGTTTCAGGAGGACGGGGCGCTGTGGGCGCGGACAAGCCTGCACGGCGATGACAAGGACCGTGTACTCGTCCGGTCGGACGGCACGCCGACCTACTTCGCCGCGGATGCGGCGTACGTCAGGCGGAAGTACGCACGCGGCTTCGACCGGCTCCTCTACGTCCTCGGGGCGGACCACCACGGGTACGTCGCGCGCCTCCAGTCGCTCGCCGAGATGCTCGGCTACGAGCGTGACTCGCTCGAGGTGCTCATCTACCAGCTCGTCCACCTCGTCGAGGGCGGGGCTGCGAAGAAGGTGTCCAAGCGACGCGGCGACGTCGTCTTCCTCGACGAGCTCCTCGACACGATCGGCGTGGACGCGGCGCGCTGGTACCTCGTCTCGCGCGGGCACGACCAGACGATCGAGCTCGACGTCGACCTCGCGAAGGAGCGGACGCAGAAGAATCCCGTCTACTACGTCCAGTACGCGCACGCGCGGATCGCCGGGATCCTCCGCAACGCCGAGGGCACGGGGCCCGACCCGGTGTTGACGGCTCCGCTGGCGCCGGAGGAGCGCGAGCTCGTGAAGCGCCTGCTCGAGTTTCCCGCGGTCGTCGCAGAGGCCGCCGAGCGGCGCGGCCCGCACGCCATCCCGACCTACGCGATCCGCGTTGCCGACGACTTCCACCGCTTCTACCACCACCACCGCGTGCTCGAGTCCGAGCAGCAGGCGTTCAGGCTCGCGCTCGTGCGGGCGACACAGCTCGTCGTCGCGCGTTCGCTCGACCTGATCGGTGTCGACGCTCCCGAGCAGATGTGACGCCCATACGGCGTTAGCATTCGGCTGTGAGTGCGACCCCTCCTGATCGGAACCTCGCGCTCGAGCTCGTCCGCGTCACCGAGTCTGCCGCCACCTTCGCGTCGCGCTGGATCGGCCGCGGCGACAAGATCGCCGCCGACCAGGCCGCTGTCGACGCGATGCGGCTCATGCTCGACACCGTGTCGATGCACGGCATCGTCGTCATCGGAGAAGGTGAGAAGGACGAGGCGCCGATGCTCTTCAACGGCGAGGAGGTCGGGGACGGCTCCGGGCCCGAGGTCGACGTCGCCGTCGACCCGCTCGAGGGCACGCGGCTCACCGCTCTCGGCATGCCGAACGCGATCTCGGTGATCGCCGTCGCCGAGCGGGGGACGATGTTCTTCCCAGGCGCGGCGCTGTACATGGACAAGATCGCGGTCGGGCCGGAAGCGGCGGACGCGATCGACATCGACGCGTCGCCGACCGAGAACCTCGAGCGCGTGGCGGAGGCGAAGCACGTCGACGTGAACGACCTCACGGTCGTCGTCCTCGAGCGCGACCGCCACGACGACCTCATCGCCGAGCTGCGCGAGGCCGGCGCCCGTGTGAACCTCATCCGGGACGGCGACGTCGCTCCCGCGATCGCGGCGGCACAGTCGGTGCGAGGAATCGACCTGCTCATGGGCATCGGGGGAACGCCCGAGGGAGTCATCTCCGCGGCGGCGATCAAGTGCCTCGGCGGCGCGATGCAGGGCAAGCTGTGGCCGCGGAACGACGACGAGCGCACGCGCCTTGTCGAGGCAGGCTTCGACATCGACCGCGTCCTCTCCGCCGACGACCTCGTTCAGGGCGACGACGTGTTCGTCGCCGCCACCGGAGTCACGACCGGAGCGCTCCTCCGTGGCGTCCAGGTCGTCCGTGACCACGTCGAGACCGAGTCGATCGTCATGCGCTCGCGCTCCGGCACCGTTCGCCGGATCGCGGCCTCACACCCGCTGTCGAAGATCCAGAGCCTCACGAAAGGAGCACGCCGATGACGTCCCAGCTGCACGAGACCGCACGCGCGATCGTCGCCGACCACAAGGGCATCCTCGCGGCGGACGAGAGCACGGGGACGATGACGAAGCGACTCGACTCGGTCGGCGTCGAGTCGACCGAGGAGAACCGCCGCTTCTACCGTCAGCTCCTCTTCGTCGCGCCCGGCATGGAGGAGTTCATCGGCGGTGTGATCCTGTACGACGAGACCATCCGCCAGGCGGCCGACGACGGCACGCCGTTCCCCGAGCTGCTCGCCTCGAAGGGCGTCATCCCGGGGATCAAGGTGGACACGGGCGCGCACGACATGGCGCTCTTCCCGGGCGAGAAGGTGACCGAGGGCCTCGACGGGCTCCGTGCCCGGCTCGAGGAGTACCGGGAGCTCGGCGCCCGTTTCGCGAAGTGGCGCGCGGTGATCACCATCGGGGACGGGATCCCGACCGACGCGTGCATCGCCGCCAACGCGCACGCGCTCGCCCGCTACGCCGCGCTCTGCCAGGAGGCGGGCCTCGTCCCGATCGTCGAGCCCGAGGTGCTGATGGACGCCGACAACTCGCTCGAGACCTGCTGGGAGGTGACGACGCGGACGCTGCACGAGACGTTCGACGCGCTGTACGACCTCGCGCTCGACCTCGAGGGCACGCTGCTCAAGCCGAACATGGTCATCGCGGGGAAGGGGTCGCCCGAGCAGGCGTCGTCCGAGCGGATCGCGGAGGCGACCGTTGCGTGCTTCAAGGGAGTCGTCCCCGCAGCCGTACCCGGGATCGTGTTCCTGTCCGGAGGCCAGTCCGAGGTGCAGGCGACCGAGAACCTGAACGCGATCAACCGGGTCGGCGGGCCGTGGGCGCTCTCGTTCTCGTACGGTCGTGCGCTCCAGGCGTCCGCGCTCGCGGCCTGGGGCGGAGACCCGGCGAATGCAGAGGCGGCGCAGGCGGCCTTCGTGCACCGGGCGCGCATGAACGCGCTCGCGGTCGCGGGCGAATGGCGCGCGGAGCTGGAGCAGCCCGTCGCCGCGTAGTGGGCGACCGGGCGTCGTCGTCGACAACCCGATCGAGCGGCTCGAGGTGATCTCGTGATCGAGGCTGCGCTCCTTGCCTCGGCGATGAGCTGCTGATGGCAGCCGCCTTCGGCTGGGGGCTCCTCGCGGCCTCCTCGCTCGTGATCGGCGCCCTCTTCGCTCTCCGCTTTCGCATCCCCCTGCGCGCGATCGGGCTGGTCATGGGCTTCGGCGCCGGCGTGCTGATCAGCGCCGTGGCGTTCGACCTCGTCGAGGAGGCCGCCGACAAGGCCGGAAACGGCGCCGTCATTGCGGGCCTTTTCGCCGGGTGCCTGGTCTTCTTCGGCGGCGACTGGCTCATCGACCGCTCCGGTGGGGGCGACCGCAAGGACGCCACCGGCGGCCAGGAGAGCGGCTCGGCGCTCGCAATCGTGCTCGGAACCGTGCTCGACGGGATCCCCGAGTCGATCGTGATCGGCCTGACGATCTTCGAAGGCGGGGCTGTAGGCGCCGCCTATCTGGTTGCGGTGTTCATCTCCAACCTGCCCGAGGCAATCTCCTCGACGTCTGGGCTCTTGTCCGGCGGCTGGAGGAAGGCGCGAATCCTGGGGATGTGGATCGTGATTGCGCTGCTCTCCGGGCTCGCGTCGCTTGCCGGCTACGGCCTCTTTCAGAACTCCTCACCGGACACCGTCGGCTTCGTTCTCGCCTTTGCGGCAGGCGCGATCCTCACCATGCTCGCGGACACGATGATGCCCGAGGCGTTCCAACACGGAGGCAAGGTGGTGGGGGTCGTGACGACGCTCGGTTTCACGATCGCGTTCATGATCCATACGCTCGATTGAGTCAGCGGACGCGGCGCAACGGCTAGACGGTCGTCTCCTCGCCCGGGCGAAGGACGCGGGCCTCGACCTCCGGCGCGAGGTCGCGGAGGTGCTCCACGAACTCCTCGGTCGGCCGTTCGGCGAGCTCGGGTGCGCCTCTGAGCGCAGTGTGCGCCGGGAAGTAGGTGCCCCAGTGGATCGGGATGACCGTCGAGGCCCGGAGCAGCCGCGCGGCCTCTGCGGCTCCGCGCGGGTCCATGTGACCGGGGCCGAGCTTCGATCCCCACCCCGTGATCGGCAGGAGCGCGACGTCGACCGGGCCCAGCTCTGCCATCCCGTCGAACACATCGGTGTCCCCGGCGAAGTACACCGAGCGCGAGCCGGCGATCACGTGCCCCATGGGCTCCGCCTTGAGGCCGAACGGCATCCGCTCTGCCGGGTGGACCGCCGGAGTGCCCCGGATCGAGAGCGCGCCGATGCTCAGCTCTTCGCCGATCCCGAGCTCGGTCACGGCGCGGAAGCCCCGCCGCCGGACCAGGCCGGCGGCGCCGCGTGGCACGACCAGCGGAAGCTCGCGTCCGAGCCGCTCGAGCGACGGGAGGTCGAGGTGGTCGAAATGGGCGTGCGAGACGAGAACGGCGTCCACGCCGCGGAGCACGCTCGCATTCACCTTTCCGATACGGCGAAGGTGCATCAGCCGCGGCCGTAGGAGCGGATCCGTCAGCAGGCGAACCCCGTCGAGGTCGACGAGCAGGGTCGCGTGGCCGACGTAGACGATACGTGCTGCTTGCGTCATGAGCCGTCCGGCCACCCGCCCCGGTGCAGCACCATCGGGTAGTGCGGTAGCCGGCCGATCGGGTCCTCGAGCACGGCCTTCGTCCGCTCGACATAGGGCTTCGTCGCGCGCCAGCCGCCCGGAGGCGGCTCCAGTCCGAGCGAGAGCCGCGCTCGCGCTCCGTCGCGCTGGTCGAGGACGCCTTGCAGAGCTGCTCGGAGCCGGTCGACGCCGTCGGCGCCGAACCGCTCCCCCCAGCGCTGCTCGAGGTGGGCATGGAGAACAGGTGCAGCTTCCTGCGCCTCGCGACCCTGCGGCGTGAGCCGGGCGACCTTGCTCTCGACCACGACGTGGCCCGTCTTCGTGAGATACCGGAGCGCCATGCTCGTCGCCTCGGGCGAGACGCCGGCGGCTAGCGGAACCTCCCGTACGTCGATGCCTCCCTGGTTTAGGACGCGCACGAAGTTGGCACTAAGCGGTAGCGACAAATTCGAATCGCGCAAATTGCGCTCGAGGTCTATCGTGTATGCGAGGAGAACCTGGGAGAGGAGCGGGGACAGGTGAATCGGGGTGCCGCTTTCCTCTGCGGCAGTGTCTCGTCGTTCACGGCGCTCGATCTCTGTCGCCATCCCGTTGGCGCTGCCGACGATCGGGAGGTACTCGGGCAGCTCGACGTCGAGCTGTCGGTGGAGCGCGCTCAGCGATCGCCTGAGCTCGTCCAGCACGTCGGTCCCGAACCGCTCGTCCCAGCGCCTCTCGACGTCGTCGAAGAGCGGTGGCCAGATCTCCTGTGCGGCGCGTCCGGCCGGAGTGGGGCGGACGACCCACTCGCCACGGAGCCCTCGGGCGCTTCCGTACCCGTCCCGCTTCGCCTCGGGCGGCGGGTCGGCCGTGTTGGGGGTGACGAAGACGTAGCGCCACCGCTCCATGCCCCCGAGCGCCGACAGCATCTTGGACTTGGGGAGCCCGGCGACGACCGGAAGCTCGCGGACGGTGATTCCGTCACCGACGAACCGCAGGAAGTTCGACCACATCACGACCGAGATGCCGAACCGGCGGCCCAGGCCGGTCTCGGCGAAGCGGCGCTCGAACGCGTTGTCGAGCTCGATCGTGAACGCGACCAGTGCGTGGGAGAGCGGCGTCGAAAGCGGCGCGCCGGACATGTGGACGGATGCTACGTCCGGGGCCTACGCGGGCAGGCCGCGCAGGGGACCGTCGAGTACGGGTTGCTCATCGCCTCCGGCGCGCTCCTCGTCGTCGTCGCGATGTTGTACTTCGGCGGAACGATCGACGGTGTCTTCGATCGTGCGGCCCCCAGCACCCCGACCCCCACCCAGTTCACGCCTCCGGTCGCCAACTGCGACGCGAGCTACGAGGGCGTCTGCATCCCGCCGGCTCCGCCCGACCTCGACTGTGCCGATCTCGTGTCCATGGGAATCCCGGTGCCCGTGACGGTCGTCGGCAGCGACCCGCACGGGCTCGACCCCGACGGCGACGGCCTCGGTTGCTGAGCGCTCGCGCTCGCGCGGGAGCTTGACCGGCGAACGGCTGACAGAGGATGATCGCGCCCGAGATCCCAGAACCCTGGGGCGAACGGGAAGGGGAAAGGATGACTGGATTGCGAGCCGCGGTCTTGGCCGTTCTCGTTGTGGGATTAGTCGGAACGACTGCGGCGGCCAGCTCAGGAGGTCGCGGCCATCACTCCGATGCTCGGATCCTCATACGTGACGACTGCGACGCTGCCGACCCGGCATGGGACGAGGTCGGCGGATGCACGCGGAAGCGGGGGAACGTCGACACCGCGGAGTTCGACGAGGAGCTCGACTCGCCGCTCGCCGACGCGGTGATCGGCCACCAGGCGTGGCGGAACGACCCGCCGTACCTGGTGATCAAGCAGGGAGAGAACGTTCGCATCAAGAACGTGGGCGGGCGACCGCACACGTTCACGGAGGTCGCGGACTTCGGCGGAGGCGTGGTGCCACCGCTCAACGAAGGGCTGGACTTCGCAACCGAGTGTGCGAACCTCGCCGTACTGCCACCGGGCGCGAAGACCAAGGTCTCCGACCTGCCGGCAGGCAACCACCGTTTCCTGTGCTGCTTCCATCCCTGGATGCGTGCGCTGATCAAGGTCGAGGCACGCAAGAAGCACAAGCACTAGGGACAACTCGCTCACACGTCCTGGAGAGAGCCCCCGGCGACGGGGGCTCTCTCGTTGCGGGGCTGCGGCTCTCGGTTGTCGTCGCCTCGGGCCGGTGAGAGAATCGCCGCTCAGGCCTTCAAGCCGAGACGAGGGGGAGTTCACGACATGAACACAGACACGGCACCGATCGTCCTGGTTCCGGGGTTCTGGCTCGGCGCGTGGGCGTGGGACGAGGTCGCCGCCGCCCTGCGCGCCGACGGGCACGAGGTCACGGCATTGACGCTGCCCGGTCTCGAGTCGGCCGATGCCGATCGATCCTCGATCACGCTGTCGGACCACATCGACGCGATCTGCGACGCAGTGACGGCGGCGGGCGGCCCGGTCGTGCTCGCCCTGCACAGCGCGACCGGGTTCTCCGGCTACGCGGCGAGCGACCGGCTCCCGGACCGGATCGCGGCGATCGTCTACGTCGACTCCGCCCCGGGCAAGGGTGCAATGGACGCCGATTTCGCCGACCTCGAGAAGCCGCTCGTCTGGGCGGAGATCGAAGCGGACGAGAACCTCGACGGGCTCAGCGAGGAGCAGAAGGAGACCTTCAGGCAGCGGGCGGTCCCGGTCCCCGGCGGCGTCCTGCGTGAGGCCGTGGAGCTGACGAACGAGGCACGCCGCGACATCCCGAGCACCATCATCGCCACGGGGTTCACGTCGGATCAGTACAAGGAGGCGGCGAAGGAGGGCTATTCGTTCATCGCCGGCCTCGCCGAGCTGCGCAACGTGACCTGGATCGACCTGCCGACGAGCCACTGGCCGATGTGGTCGCGACCGCAGGAGATCGCCGCGATCATCGGCGACGTCGCGAAGGGCGCGTCCGCGGCCTGACACCTCGGGCTCGCGCTGCGTGTCCCGCTGACAACGTCAGCGTGAGCGTCCTTCATCACCGTCCGCCCAGAGGGCGGCCGTGACGTCGCGCGTCTCGTTCCTCGTGCGCTAGTCGCGCGAGCGGGCCGGCGACCGTTCGCGGCGTGTCTCGGTCCTGCGCGCGGTGCGGACACGTCTTGGCATGCGAACGCGCTCTCGGGTCTCGGCCGACGGCCGTGACCGCGGCCTCGGCTGACCGTCGAGGGCGATCTCGACCCGCCAGCCCTTGGCGCTCGGGACGATGGGGAAGTCCTCGCTGGGCACGAGAAGCTGGTACCCGCCGCGCTCGCCGTCGAAACCGGCCGCCGTGGGGGCCGAGGGGACGGCGTCGCGCCCACGTGACATCGTTCGACCGACGTGGATTCGCACGACCGCCCCCGGAGCGTCAGCCTCGTCTCGGGCGGGTTCGTAGCGCTGGCCGTCGTTTGCGTTCTGGCGGGGCTCGCAGCGACTCAAGTGTCCGCGTGCTGCGGCTCGCCCGACCCCCCGGACGGAACATATGCACTGGCCGGGTTGTTGGTCGGGTGCCCACTCATCCTTGCCGCGGGCGGCCTGTGGGGTGGGTTCCTTCCGTCCTGGGCGCTGCTTGCCTGCACCGCCGTGCTGCCGATTGCTTGCGCGATCGCGGCGCCTTCGTCGGTCGATCTCGCAGGCGCGTTGCCGTTCGCGGTTGCAGGTTGGGCCGCGTTTTGGTGGTTTCTACGACGACCGCGAGTCGCTGCGTGGCTGCGCTCGTAGCGTCGTCCGGCATCTAGACGCGCATCTCCAGCGCGCGGTCCTTGGCGAGCCAGCAGCAGAGCTTCCGCTCGGGGTTCGACGATGTAGACCGGCGAGGCGCCGCTAGGACAGGTCCCGGAGGCGCCCGCTGCCACACGTCAACGGTGTGCGCGGCCGTCCGGCCACGTTGCGAGTCCGCTTCCAGGGGAACAGCGTGTGCTGGAACGCGACCAATACGTGCTGCAAGCGCGGGAACCGCATGTGATACCTCCGGTTGGACTTCACGCCTGGACAGGCCTGGCACAACGACGGTAGAGACGGCGCTCTCATCAGGCAACCCACGGATGGCTAGGTCGCCATCTCCATCGGTCTAGGCCCAACGGCGGCCTCTGTGGACCGGTGAGAACCCACCCGGCGGTTCGAGCGCGGCGATCGAGCGCGATTGACGTAGTGGAACGCGATCGAGCCATGCAGAGCCGACCGAAGAGATCGAGGGAGGCGCGGGGGTACGGAACCCTCCACCGGAGACGGCGTCGAATCCTCGAGCCCGTCGTCCAATCCAGCCGCGCCCCGTGCGCCCGCTGCGGTCAGCCCATCGAACCGGGAGAACCCTGGGATCTCGATCACACCGACGACCGCCGTGGATACCTGGGCCCGTCACATGCCCGCTGCAACCGCGCGACCCAGAAGTCACGAAGACGGTCAAGAGTGTGGTGAGCAGAAAATTGGGTTCAGCGCAGTTCGGGCATGGCGTCGCGTTTCGGCGGATCGCTCCGAAGCCCCGCGCCGCTCCGTGCGGGTCGCGTTCGCGAGCCACTCCTGCCTCGCCTGCCAGTGGTGCACGTATGCCCAGTTCGGCTCCTTGCCGGTGCGCTTGTAGGCGTTGAAGGAGCGCCGGCCGATGCACTGGCCACAGGGGCAGTCGTCGAAGAAGTCGTCCTTGCCGGCCTCCCACCCGGCCCGCTCGGCTTCTGCGAGCGCCTCCCGAACGTTCGGAGAGACCTCCTGGTCGGTCACTTCGCTCCTTCCGTGAACTGCTGCTTCACCTGACCTGCCTGCTTCGTGCGTCCTTGCGGCCTGTGCCCTCGCACTCCGGGCACGCTCAAGGCGCTCGCGCACCTGAGCGTCGATCTGCTTGCGGAGGAAGTCGCGCTGCTCGTAAGTCATGCGAGGAAGCGTGTCCTGTACTCGCCTCGCCCGCTAGGACACGTTTGGGTCTATTCCGCTCAAGTCGAGCGCCGACGCCGCGAGACGGCGGCTCGACGCATTCCATGCAGACGCCGCGAAGTCGGCAGAGGGAGGTGCGAAGTCATGACCGAGGAGCATCAAGCGACGTAAGCTCTCGTCGTGAGCGACGCGATGGAAGTCGTCAACCGCTGGCGAGCATCGAATTTCGACCGTGGAGCGGTTGAGGACGTCCTTGCAGAAGACGTGGAGTGGGTGGTCCCGAAACGCGGCGGAGTAACCACCCTGCGCGGAATCGACGCAGTTCTCGAGTGGTACGCCGGTGGAGGGGCCGGCGACGAAGGAATGCCCGAGGATCTCGGAGACCCGGAGAGTCTCGACGTCTCGGAAGAGCGGGGCGAGCTGGAGGATTTGGGGAAGGGCCGAGTCGGCTCGCTCAATCGGTTGATTTACACGTCGAAGGAATCTGGCGAAGTCGCGTACGTGACGACTGGCCGGCTGGTCTACACCGTGCGCGACGGGAAGATCGTTCGCTACGAGCTCGAGAACCTCGACGAGCCCGAAGGCGCAGGCGCTCCCGCCCACTGACGGGCACGCTCTGCCGCCTGCGAGCTTTCCGATCGTTCTGGCCAAGAGATGGCCACGGGCTGAGCCGGGTTACCGTGGTAACGATCCCCCGAGACGACAAAAGCCCTGCTAACGCACGGCTTTCGTCGAGAGCGGACGATGGGACTCGAACCCACGACACCTGGCTTGGGAAGCCAGTGCTCTACCAACTGAGCTACGTCCGCGTCGCTCCGATTCTAGCCTCGCGCTGACACGCCCTTCACAGACGCGGCGTACAGTTTCGGACGTGCGCGCCTTCGTCACCGTCCTCGCGCTCGCGTTCGTCGTCGCCTCGGCCGGCGCCACGTCGGCCCCCGCGCAGCAGGGCGATCCGTCCGTCTTCGCGGGGCTCGGCACGTGGGTGGACATCTACGACGGCGCGGTCTACCGCGCACCCGAGGCCACGGCCGCGCGCATGGCGGCCCGTGACATCGAGACGGTCTGGGTCGAGACGGCGAACTACAACGCGCGCACCGACGTCGTCGAGCGGGTGAGGCTCGGCCGCTTCGTCGACGCGCTGCACACGCGCGGCATCCGGGCCGTCGCCTGGTACCTGCCCGGGCACCTGAAGCCGGCGCTCGACGCGCGACGCGCGTCCGCGATGCTCTCGTTCCGGACGCCGACGGGCGGCTCCTTCGACGGGGTCTCGCTCAACATCGAGGGCACGTCGCTCAGGAACGCGAGCGTTCGGTCGCAACGCGCGGTCGCGCTCACGCGCGGGCTGCGTGCGGAGGCAGGAGACATCCCCCTCGCGATCGTGCCCATCGACCCCCGCGCACTCGAGCGCCGCCCCTCGCGGTGGCCGCGGTTCCCGTGGGCAGCACTGGCACAGGAGGTCGACGCGATCGCCCCGATGATCTACACCGGGAACGCGTTTAGAGGGTTCGAGGCCACGTACGGCTACGTCACGCGGTCGCTGCGGCTCCTCCGCAAGCTCACGCGGAACCCCGACGTCCCGATCCACGTGGCCGGAGGAGTCGCGAACCGTATGGGCAGCGAGGAGCTCGCCGGCTTCGTCGCTGCCGTGCAAGACGATGGTGTGACGATCGGTGTGAGCCTTTACGACTGGGACACGATGACCTCGAGCGCGTGGCGCGCGCTCGCCCGCCTCAAGTCGTCGTAGGCCACGCGGCGCGCAGCCGGTCGCGGGTCTCGAGCAGATGCTCGGGCAGCACCTTCACGTCGGCGAGAACGGGCATGAAGTTCGTGTCCCCCGACCAGCGGGGCACGATGTGCAGATGGACGTGGTCGGTGATGCCCGCGCCTGCCGCTCGCCCCAGGTTCCAGCCGAGGTTGAAGCCGTCCGGCGCGTAGACGGCGGTCAGGGCCTCGACCCCGGCGACGGCCAGGCGGTGCAACTCGAGCGCCTCCTCGTCCGTGAGCTCCCCGAGCGACCCGACATGACGCAGTGGCGCTGCCATGAGGTGTCCCGACGAATAGGGGTATTTGTTCAGGAGCGCGAGCGCGCACGAGCCGCGGTGTACGAGCAGCGAGTCCGCTTCGGGCAGCTCGCCCGCCGCTTCGGCGCAAAGGATGCAGCCGGGGAGCTCGTCCGCCTGGACGATGTACTCGAGTCGCCACGGTGCCCACAGCGGTCTGGTCATGGCCACGTTTCTACCGTAGACTCGCGCCCATGACGAGCTACCTCCTCAAGCTCGCTGGTGCCGGAATCCTTCTGCTTTGCGCCGGATTCTTCGCGATCGTCATCTTCGAGGACGTCTGGGCTCGTGTCGGCATCGGCGCCGCGATCGTGGTCGTCTTCGGTGGTCTCCTGCTGTTCGCCTGGATCATGGATCGCAAGGGCCGCGAGGCGCGCGCGGGGGTCGACGAGCTCCCGCGGGTCTAGCCACCATCCGCCTGCGCACCATCGCCGCGGACATGTCCGGGCGTGCCGGGCTCATCGCTTCTCGCTGCCTCTCTGCTCGCGCTCGTCGCCTCCGCCGCCTGCGTGGGGGCGGACGACTCGGTGGCGCAACACACGGCCGTCGTCGAGCGGATCATCGACGGTGACACGCTCGTCGTCCGTGGCGGCGCAAGGGTACGGCTCGTCCAGATCGACACGCCCGAGGCGGGTGAGGAGTGCTACTCGGGCGCCGCGACGCGGGAGCTCACGCGGCTCGCACCGCCGGGCGCGCGCGTCGTCCTCGACGCCGATCCGGAGCTCGACCGCGTCGATCGCTTCGGGCGCCTCCTGCGGTACGTGCATGTCTCCGGCAGGAACGTGAACGTCGAGCTCGTGCGACGCGGTGCAGCGACGCCCTATTTCTTCGACGGAGACCGCGGGACATATGCTCGATCGCTGCTTACGGCCGTTGCCGCCGCCCGCGCGGCGAAGCGCGGTATGTGGGGTACTTGCAGGGTCTTCTGGAGACCCGACGCCGCCGTCGAGACCAGGCGGAGGTAGTCATCCCCCGCCTGGGGTAGGACCAGGACCCGCAACCCGACTTTCGGCTTGCCACTTCAGGACCTCAAGCGGGCGCGATGGTGCGCCGATGAGGGTCAACTGTGATGCGAAACGCCGACAAGAGAGGGAGGGCCTCGATGACTGCGGCCCAGTTCGAGCTAATCGACGAGTCCGAAGCCGAAGCGATCCTTCGCTGGCGCTTCGAAGCGCTCGTTCGTTCCGGTTACGACATCGGCTCGGCCCTCGTGCTCGCCTCTCACGTCGAGGTCGATCTGCACCAGGCGACCGGGCTCGCGGACCGCGGCTGCCCCGTGGACACCGCGCTTCGAATCCTCCTCTAGGGCGGGGGATGGGCAACTGGGCCGGACCCCGATGCGGCGGGGGCCCCGGCCCAGGCCGCTTTGGCTATGCCCAGGGAAGGCGGTCCCAGTACGAGGGCCGCGCCCGCCGAAACCACTCGAACCCCGCGGACGCCTGTTCGAAGTCGGACGTCTCTTCCTCCGCGCTCGCGCCGTAGCGTGCTGCAAGCTCTGACACCGGGTAGAGCACCCTCATGTCCTCCGACCGTGCACCGGCCATCAGGATCACGCACGGCCCGTCGCCCGCACCCACGAAGATGTGCTCGGTCTCGGGTGGACAGTGGAAGAAGTCCCACCGACTGAGCAGCCGCTCCTCGCCCTCGACGAGCAGCCGACACTCCCCCGACAGCACGAGGAACGCCTCTTGGTCCGACTCGGCGTGGTAGAGGCCGCTCGGCTCGCCCGGCTCCAGGACGTGTAGACGGATGCCGAGCTGCGGGAACTCGCTCTCTTCGCTCTCCTCGCTCTCGAAGCTGCACATCGAGCCGCGTGATTGCTTTCCGGTGCTGTCCGACGTCCACCACTCGGCCTCCCGCACGTTCACCAGGAACCAGCCGCCGCCGGCGGGCGCGAGGCCGGAGCCCGAGTCCCCGAGCGTCGCCTCACGCACGGCGCTCAGAGCCGACGCTTCCGCAATCGCACGTCTGGATGATGACGGAACCCGCGGTGCGCTCCCGTGCAGCACCGGCCGGAGGCCCGTGGCTTCGCCGCGGACCCCCGGCCTTTCGTTCAGCTAGTCAGGGCGTGATCCCGAAGCTCGCGAGGAACGCGAGATCGTCGGGCTGATCGAGGCGGTACGCACCGCCGACCCCTGAGCACGTGGAGCTGAACCCGAACGATGTCACCGCGACCACGAGGTTGGAATTCGTGTCGTCGAACGCCGGCCCACCCGAGTCCCCGAAGCACGTCCCGCCCTGGTGCGGCTTCCCGGGATTGTTCGACAGGAGCACGAACGTGTCCGGTGGGGACGCCTTGAGCGTGTTGAGCTTCACGTCGCCCTTGCGACGGGTGTCGCCGCCTTCTGCCGTGAACGGGCCGCTCTTCGTCAGTCCGTAGCCGACGACCTCGAAGAGGTGGTGGGGTTGGCCCTGGTATTGATCGAGGTAGTCGAGAGTGGGAATCGTTCCGTACGTGTCCATCTCGATCGGCTCGTCCAAGACGACGACGCCCGCGTCGTGCACGAAGAACGGCGCGTCCGCGAACTCCGGGTGCGGGTGCGCGGTCCCCCGATGCCAGAACGGGCTCGCATTCAAGAAGGCGGCACGATCCTCGTAGCGCTGATCGTTCTCGTCCCGGCCGTAGTCGGAGCTCGGCGGGAAGCCGTCGAAGTGCGCAGCCTCGCTGAAGTCGAACCAGATGTCGTTTCCGCCGGAGCCGTCTCCCCCGCCGGTCGTCGTCGACTCGCCGTCGAGGCCGACGCCGTACGTGCAGTGCCCGGCGGTGACGATCACGGTGGGGCTGAGCATCGTCGCCGAGCAGCTGAACCAGCCCCCTGGATCGTCGAAACGAGAGTCGATGGAGTCGGCATCGAAGAAGATCAGCTCTCCGACGTAGGGATGCTCTCCGCCATCGGGTTGGCCGTTTGTGATCGCCCCGGCCGGGACCACGAAGACGATCAGTGCGACGGCGACCGCAACAACCGAAGTGGCGAGTTTTCGCATGAGTCTCCCCTCTCAAGCTGAGCCCAGCTCACCCGGACTCTCTGTTGACTATAAGCACGCGCCTCCCTGCGAAGCGCCGCTGAGCGCGGATCGCGACCAGGCGGCGACACGCGCCCGCCCTTGGCCGCCTGCTCGTGGATCAGCGAGGGACTTGCCGGGACGAGCTCGTCTCATCCGCCGGTGATACGGCGAAGGCGTCGCAGCTCCTCGAGGAGTTCGGTGCGGAGCCGGTACAGAGATGCGGGGCAGTTGTGAGCCAGCACGGCGGAGATCGCCTCGTAGTCCTCGAGCGTCAGCGGCGCTTCGATCGTGATCTGCCGTTCGATCGCGTCCGCGATCTTGCCGGCGGTCTCCGGATAACCCCCACTCTCAAGGATCTCCGAGAGCAGGCGAGCCACAGGCGCTCCCAGCCGTACGCCAGCAATCCGCATCGTCGCGACGCTACCGAACTAAACGGTGGGTCGTGGGCGACCTTGGCCGATTCGAACGCGACTAGCCGCGGCGCTTTTCGCCGCCGCCGGGGCGGGCTCGGCGTACAGGTGGACGAGTTGGAGCGCGTCTTCGCGCGTGAGGCTGCAGGCAGCTCGCGGTCGCAGGGCTGCACTACGCTCCGACCGGCCGCGCTCGTTGGTGCCGCCGCAGGTCGCGCATCATCGCCACGCCCTCCTTGGTCGAAGGACGCCGGTCTGCCAAGTCGAGCCCGACCTGAACGAGCTGGGAAACGTCGGCTTCGCTCCATTGCAGGGCTCCGCTTGCATCCGACCTCGGCTGAGCTATGCGCCCGAGCTCGGTCAGCAACGCGTGGCGTCGCCTGGGTCGGAGCAGCCAGTCGAGCGTCTTTGCCTTTTCGGGGTACGCCTCGCAATAGTGCTCGAGCACTGCGATCGCGAACATGCGGTAGACCAGGTCCTGGGCACCACGTCGCGTTCGCACCCGTCGGGCATAGGAGAATCGGGCAGCTCGCTCGAGCATCTCCTCCGAGAAGGCGGCTGGGCGGCCACGGGGAAGTCTTGACTCGGCTTCGGCAGCCATACATGAGGAATCGGCTTCCGAAAGCAGCGCGAAGAGCACTCTTTCGGATGATTTGCGATGAGGCCTCCGCGCTCGAGCGGCGTCTGCTCCGGGGTACAAATCCGGGTCCAAAGTCGCCCGAACCCGCCCTAGCGACGAAGCTCGCCGCGTGGGCGGGCCCCCTCGCCAGCTCGGTGCGCCATAGCCCGCGTGTCAGGTGACATTCCCGAACGCTGGCCCAGGCAGGCGCGGCCTCGGATGACAGACAGACCTAGGATCTCGCGGTGCCCGAGACCTCCACGAGTGGACTGAAGCGCGAAACACCAGACGTGACCACGCTGCTGCGTGTTCTCGGCGAAGCGGAGGTCGATTACGTGGTCACGGGTTCCGCGGCCGCCATGTTGCACGGTGTCCCGTTGGTGCCGGGCGATCTCGACATTACGCCCGCGCTGGACGTCGACAACCTGATGCGACTCGCTCACGTGCTCGAGTCGATCGAGGCACGCGAGGATCCACAGGCTCCCTTCGGACACTGGGAGAGGGGAGACGATGGTGAGCAGCACTGGGTCGAGACCGCTTCGACACCGGAAGCTGTCGCGGCGCGGGCGAGCTGGAGGCCGGACCCTGCAGATCCGACTTCGTTCGACTATCTCCTGCAGTCCAAGCACGGCGCACTCGACGTCGTGCCAGAGGTGAGCGGCACCTACGACGAGCTGATAACGCGAGCGGTGCGCCTCGACATCGACGGAGTCTCATTCTGGGTCGAGTCGGTCGAGGACCTCCTCGCGACGCTGACCGTGCCGCGTCGCGCGAAGGATCGCGAGCGCGTCGAGCGATTACGCGCGATACAGCGAGGAGTTCGCGCCGACTAGGATTGCTCCGTCGCTCTCGAGCCCGCGGACGTTGATCCGAGAGCGCCATCTCAACGGGCGTGATACCGACCTCGACTCGAAGGAGAGGATGTGGAGTCCACGCTCGCTTTCGCCGCTGCGGCCTGGGCCATCGCCATGGCGCTCGGCCCGGTGCTTCAGATACGTCGGATAGTCGACCAACACAGTTCGCGCGGCGTCTCGATCGCGTTCTTCGTCGTCCTGCTCATCGGATTCGGCCTGTGGGTCGCATACGGGATCGCTGCCGCGAACGTCGCACTGATCGTTCCAAACACCGTCGCGGGCATCGTCATGGTGCTGACGATCGCGGTGGCGATCCGATATCGGTAGGCGGCACGGTCGGAACGGGGCCCGCTTCGTCAAGAGACATTCCCGCACACTGGCGCAAGCGAGCGTCACGCGGCTGGCAGCTGGCGGTCCCCGTGGAAGACGGCTTCGACGTTGTTCCCGTCCGGGTCAATGACGAACGCTGCGTAATACCCGGCGTGGTAATGCGGGCGAAGACCCGGCGCGCCGTTGTCGCGGCCGCCGGCTTCGACAGCGGCGCGGTGGAACTTGTCAACGGTGGCTCGGTCGGCTGCGGCGAAGGCCACATGAACGGGAGCGGCCGGGGGTTCCCCTTCCCCGATCCAGAAATCTCCACCGCCCTCGATGGCGAACCCAGGCCCCTGCGAGCTCTCCACTACCTTCACTCCGAACGGCTCGAGGGCCTGCTCATAGAAGGTGCGGCTGCGTCTCAGGTCACGTACTCGCAGGGCCAAGTGGTCGATGAGGGGAAGCGCCACGGGCAGCGACACGCCCTCCTATCTTAGAGCGCGATCTCCGGGGGACATTCCTGAACGCTGGCGCAGGGTTCTCTCCTCCAACTACTGAGTAGCGGTAATACCCGACTTCCGACAATTGGGTAGAGGACGCTCGCTCGGCCGAGCGCGTGTTGTTCCTAGACCGATTCGGTTGGTTCCAGGCTGGGGGTGAACAGTCTCCATTGCCCCTCGGAGACGACCTCGACGGCACCGTCGACCACCTTGATCGCGGTCTCGTCGTCGATCGCGTACGCCGGACCCGCGATGTCGGCGGCCCATCTCTCTGCCTCGGCCATGGTGTTCCCCGGCATCAGCTCGTGATCCAGGTGCGGGAAGATCGAGAAGTCGACAACCCCGAGGGTGCGGTCGTCTGGCGCGGACGGCCACTCCACGAAGTAGTCACCGATCCGTGGGGTCATCACCATGCTTCCGGCGCTCACCCCCACCCAAACCGTCTCGGGCCGCGATGCCAGGAGGTCGGCCACCCCGGACTGCCGCATCCAGTGGCACAGGTACGTCGCATCGCCGCCGTCGACCAGCAGGACGTCGGCCTCCCGAACCCAGGGGACCCAGCGTTCCTCGCCGATGGTGGGGAGCGCAGTCAGCTCGAGGACGCCCAGCGACTTCCACTCCATGGAGGTCATGCCACCCGACGGGAGCACGCCGCCGATGAAGCCCCGCACCGAAGCCGGGCCGCACATCGGGTGTCCCCACTGCGCGGTGGGGATGCAGAGGGCAGTGGAGTGGGCGATCGGCTTGCCGAGCAGGTCGACCAGTGCGTCGCGGATGCTCGCGTTCGTGACGCCCCCGGACGTAAGAAGAAACTTCATGCCACCTCCCGAAGTCACTACTGCAGGCGAGAACGTTCCAGGCGCTTACGGATCCGTTCGCGGTTAGAGACGGGCAGACCAGCAAGAACTCATCGGCTCCAGGCAGATCCAGCCTCACCTCTTCAGGGGTCCTTCCCGACCACTGACCCAGGCGAGGGTTCCCTCTCCAACTACAGAGTTGAATGCCCGACTTCCCGGGTCTCTGGGGGGCGAGAGTTCCCCCTTGGCCCACCGCTGACTGCGCTTGACACATCTGATACGAACGCGGTACGGTCGTCCTGAGCGGGTTGAGTGGCGCAACATCGTAGGCAGCCATCTTCTGCTCGCGGCGAAAGCGGGCAGCCTGCTCCAACCGAAGCGGGGAATCGGATCCGGAGGGAGACTGTCGTGGAGCTCGAGTCGATCACCGACCAGACCATGGTCAACCGAAAGACCGCAATCGGCAGCGGACTGTTCGCACTGACTGCCCTGGTGTTGCCTGGCCAGGTGCGAGCACAAGCGAAGAAACAGCCCGACGATTCTTTCGTCGTCCTCCTGAAGGGGCTCTACCAGCCCGTGACTCACGGACCCAACCTCGGCCTCTCGATGGTCGACCTCAACGACGGGTCGTACTCGACAACGCGGATCTATCCTGTCAAGGGAACTCCGGGTAGCAAGAACCCCGACAAGCCTGTCGGCGACTTCTACGTGCAGTTCAACGGGGACTTGTGTGCGTATCACATCCCCGGAGGCTCGTTTTCGATGCGGTTCACCGACAGCAACGCAGATTTTGTTGACGATGGGCAGGGCGGGAGGTTCCTGGAAGGAACCTTCGAACTGACGATCCTGGAGGGGACAGGGATCTACAAGCCATTCGTAGGCGGCCACAACCACATGGTCGACAAGCTGCACTTCCTCGCCCCCGGCGACGGCTCCGGCGGCATCGACGAGTTCTGCTTCTGCTTCATCAGCCGCCAATGAACAACACCTAGCGCGCCTGAACCCGCGCATCCGGTCTCAAATACAAGGAGGCCCGATCCGGCGGGTCTCCTCCTCGCCGCTCGGTCTTACGGCGGGCATCACCACGGCAGGGCTCAAGGCCGTTTGCGGACGCTGGCCATGCGAGCGTGTCGCCTGACTAGAACCAGGGCCGGCGAAGCGCTCGACGCCGTCTGTCGTGTTCAGTTGGGACGAGTAGCAACGGACTAGCTCGACGCGCTTACCGGCCGTCGGCGGGGTGACTACAGAGCCGCAGGAACCCCGGAAGCGTGTGCCAGGCTCACTTAAACCGCTTCCGCCTCAGCGAGGATCTGCTGCGCCTTGTTGACGACGTAGAGCGCGGGGAAATGCCCGCCCATGTGAATCGGCCAGCAGTCCCAATGTCCATCCCCGTTGAGCCAGTACTCGGAGACGTTCCAGTGCGTCGTGATCCCCGGCGACGCCCCCTTCGAGAACCTGAGCGGGATTGGCTCCACGGTCGAAAGCCACGCGCACCACCGCGCAACCTCGTCCAGCTGCCGCTTGCGGTCGTCCGCCCTCCACGCCGCTCGCCGCTCCGCCCTCGTCGGCAACGACGGAATCTCGGAGACCAGCTCGAACCCGACCGACCGGGTGTTCACGTTCCCATCCCCGGACGCGGCATGGTCGTAGATCGCCTGCCGATCGTAGGCCCACCCGGAGAACGCCTCCTTGTCGACGATCCCGTGAATCTCGAGGCCGGTTTCGTCCAGGAACGCCGCGACACTGCGAATGTCGCCCTCGCCGGGCCGGTTGTGCGACACCGTTTCGTGCAGGACGATCATGTCCTTCGCGACACGGCCGCGCTCCTCACCCTGGAAGTAGGGGCGCAGGTCGACTTCGACGACCGGACGTTTCACGACCCGCGAAGTCTGTCAGGACACGTCCAAGAGAGGGCCATCTTGTTGCCGACCCCGAGATCGGTGATCGTGACGACGTGTACACCCACGTCATGCCTCCCGAAGCGGCCGATAAACGAACGGATTTCGACCCTATCGGTGTTGAGATGCCACCGTGGTGTGGTCGCGTGTGGTCTCAGGCGCACCCGAGGGGGTGCAAACCCGCATGAATCCTCACAACCAGCGTTTCCAGCGGAAGAAGCCGACCATGCCCACGAGCACGGCGACGAGGACCGCGACGATCACCCAGAACGCCTCGCGCGTGCCCTCGCCCGGGAACGCGACGTTCATGCCGAAGACGCCCGTGAGCATCGTCAGCGGCAGCACGATCACGGTGAAGACCGTCAGCAGTCGGAGAACGTCGTTCTGGCGATGCGAGATGACCGATTCGTTCGTCGACTCGAGCCCCTCGACGACCTCCTTGTAGTTGTCGAGGAGGTCCCAGATGCGCTCGGCGGCGTCCACGATGTCGTCGAAGTAGAGCTCGAGCTCCTCCGGCAGGAACCCCTCGACGCGCCGCTCCAGCACCCGCAGCGTCGAGCGCTCCGGCTTCACGATCTTGCGGTACGAGATGATCTCCTGCTTCACGTTGGAGATGTCGCGGACGACCTCCTGGGAGGCGCCCTCGAACATCTCGTCCTCGATCACGTCGAGCTTGTGCGCGATCTTGTCGAGGATCGGGAAGCAGTAGTCGAAGAGGTCGTCGAGGATCTCGTAGAGGAGCCGCCCCGAACCGCGCGCGAAGAGCTGCTCGCGCAGCAGCTCGTCGCTCTCGCAGCGGCCGAACAGGCGCGTTACCGGGTGCAGCTCGCGGTTCGGGATCGTGACGACGTAGTCGTGCCCGATGAAGAGGTCGAGCTCGGCGGCGTTCAGCCGCTGGACCTGCTTGTCGTAAAAGGGGAAGTGGAGGACCGCGAAGAGGTAGCCCTCGTCCTCGTAGTCGTCCACCTTGGGGCGCTGCCGCTTGGAGACGATGTCCTCGACGTCGAGCGGATGCCAGCCGAACCGCTCCGCGAGCGCCTGTGCCGTCTCCACGTCGGGCGAGACGACGTTGACCCAGGTGAGGCCGCTAGCGGAGAGCTCGTAGACGACCGGCGCCGGGCGCGGGACGATCTGACCCGTGCCGCGGGCCGAACGGAGACGCCGGATGCGGGGCAGGCTGGGCACCGGTACTGAGGGGGTCGTCCGCTGTCAGGGCCACGGTCATGTTCGTGATTCTAGCTCCCGAGCCTTCCCGTCACGCCGACGCGGGCGCCGCCTCGTGTGCAGGCGTGCGGCGTGCGCGTGCGGGAAGCGTCGTCTCGACGAGGAACGCGAGCACGCCGCCGAGCGCGCAGCACGCCGCGGCGCCGAACCAGGCGCCGTTCGGCGAGTAGTCGAGGACGAAGCCTCCGACGGCCGGCCCGAGCGCGAACCCGACCTGCCACGAAAGGGCCGACAGCGCCATGTAGCGTCCGAGCAGGCGCGGCGACGCGAGATCGGAGACGAGCGGCGTGTGCACCACGCCGTGCAGGCACTCGCCGACGGCGAAGATCGTCATCGCCAGGATGAGCACGAGCGTCGCGGCGACCGCGGTCTCGGCGCCGGCGACGGGGACGAGGAGCCAGGCGCTCGCCCAGAGCAGACCGAGGAGGCCGAGTGCGGGCATCCTGCGCCTCCCCTGCGCCAGCCGGGCGACGGGCAGTTGGAGGAGCACGATCACGATCGTGTTCACGAGGAAGACGAGCCCGATCTGCGTCTCCGAGACCGCGGCCTCGTTCTTCGCGTACACCGGGATGAGCTCGAAGCCCGAGAAGCCCGCGAAGATGAACAGCGCGTTGAGCCCGATGACTGCGACGAACGCGCGGTGCCGGAGGACGTCCCGGTACGAGCCAGGGCGCTCGCCCGCTTCGGCTGCGCGCCGCCCGGTCGCGGGCGACGGCACGAGCGCGAGCATCACGCCGGCGTACGCGAGGAAGGTCACCGAGTTCAGCAGGAACAGGACCGTGAAGGAGCTGGGTGATTCCGTCGTCGCGATGAGGCCGCCTGCGAGCGCACCGAGGCCGATGCCGAGGTTCATGACGACGCGCTGCATCGCGAACGCCGCCGTGCGCTCTGTGGGGGCGGTCAGTCCGGCGATGAGCGTCGATTGCGACGGCCAGAACCCGCCAACTCCGACTCCCGTGATCGCGGCAACTGCGAAGCCCTGCCAGGTCTCGTGCACGAGCGGATAGAGCGCGTAGCCACCGGCGAGGATCACGAGCGCCGTCGCGAGCATCCTTCTCCCGCCGAAGTGGTCGATGAGCACGCCGAAGACGGGCCCGGCGACGATGCTGGTGAGCGCGTGCGCGCCGACGACGAGCCCGACCACGCCGAGCCCGATCCCGCGCACGTTGTGCAGGTAGATGAAGAGGAACGGGAGCGTGATCCCGTTCCCGAACGCGTTCACGAGCCCGCCGACCTGGAGGGTCGTGACGGAGCGGGGGAGGGGTGGGAAGTACGTCCGGAGGAGGCCGCGCACCGTGAGACACTAGCCGCGCATGCGGGACGGGTTCCTCCTCGATCCGAGCGTCGTCCACCTCAATCACGGGAGCTTCGGCGCGTGCCCGGCGCCGGTCTTCGAGGAGTACCAGCGGCTGCAGCGCGAGCTCGAAGCGGGGCCGACTGACTTCTTCACGCGCAAGGTCGCCCGCTGGTTCTGGGGAGACGAGTTCCGCCCGGGCAGGCTCGCAGAGGCGCGCGCGGCGCTCGCCGGGTTCGTCGGCGCGCGAGTCGAGGATGTCGTGTTCGTCCCCAATGCGACCTCCGGGCTGAACGCCGCGATCCGGTCGCTACGGCTCGAGCCCGAGGACGAGATCCTCACCACCGCCCACGAGTACGGCGCGATCACCCGCACCTGGGAGTCCATCGGAGCGACCCTCGTCGTCCGTGAGCCGCACGAGCTAGTCGAGAGCATCGGCCCGCGCACGCGCGCCGTGTGCGTGTCGCACATCACCTCGCCGACCGCGCTGGTGTTCCCGGTGCAGGAGATCTGCGCGGCCGCCCGTGCGCAAGGCGTCCTCACGATCGTGGACGGGGCTCACGTGCCGGGTCAGCTCCCGCTCGACCTCGCGACGCTCGGTGCGGACGTCTATGCGGGGAACTGCCACAAGTGGCTCTGCGCGCCGAAGGGGGCGGGCTTCCTCTGGGCCCGTCCGGAGCACCAGGGCTGGATCGAGCCGCTCGTCGTGAGCTGGGGGTACCGGGAGACCGCCTTCGCCGACCGCCACGCCTGGGCGGGGACACGGGACCCGGCGGCCTACCTCACGGTGCCGAAGGCGATCGAGGTGCACGCGACATTCGACCCCGAGCGCCAGCGCGCGCTCGCGGACGAGGCGGAGCGCCGTCTCGGCGAGCTCGGGCTGCCGCGTATCGCGGGCGAGCCTGCCCCGTTCATGCGCGCTGTCGAGCTTCTCCCCGGCGACGCGGACGAGCTTTGGCGGCAGCTGTACGAGGAGCATCGCGTCGAGGCACCCGTCTACGAGTGGGACGCCAGGCGCTTCCTGCGCGTCTCCATCGGCCCGTACAACGACGAAGAGGACATCGACCGGCTCGTCGCTGCGCTCGGCGAGCTCCTGTGACGGCACGGGCGCCTTTCGCGGCCCGGTACGTCCTTCCGGTCGCGGCGGTCGAGCTCGTCCTCCAGCTCGCGTTCGCGAACGGCTACGGCTACCACCGCGACGAGCTCTACTTCCGCACCGCAGCCCGGCACCCCGCCTTCGGCTACGACGACCAGCCGCCGCTGACGCCGCTCCTAGGGCGGCTCAGCGAGGCCGTCTTCGGCGAGACGCCCCGCGGGCTACGGGTCGTGTCGGCGCTGGCGGTCGCGATCGTGGTCGTGCTCATCGCGCTGCTCGCGCGCGAGCTCGGTGCGCGGGCAGGCGGCCAGCTCGTCGCAGCTGCGTCCGCGGCCGCCTCGGCGTACCTCGTCGTCGTCGGTCACCTCCTGAGCACGTCGACGATCGACCTGCTCGTGTGGGTGGCGGTCGTTCTCCTGCTGGCGATGATCCTCGCCGGGAGAGACCCGCGCCTGTGGGTCGCGGTCGGAGCGGTCGTCGGGGTCGGGCTCCAGAACAAGCACCTGATACTGCTCCTCGTTCTCGCGCTCGTGGTCGGGCTTGCGCTCGATCGCCGGCTGGTGGCAGCGCTTCGCTCGCCGTGGCTCTGGCTGGGAGCGGCCGTCGCCGTCGCGCTCTGGCTCCCGAACCTCGTGTGGCAGGCGGCGAACGGCTGGCCGCAGCTCGAGCTCGCCGCCGACATTCGCGAGGACGAGGGTGGCGAGGGCCGCGCGACGCTCCTCCCGTTCCAGCTGCTCGTCGTCGGCCCGCTGCTCGTGCCCGTGCTCGCCGCCGGGCTCTGGGGCCTATTCCGCAATCCGCGCCTGAGACCCTGGCGCGCGCTCGGCTTTGCCTATCCGGTGCTGCTCGCCCTGTTGTTCCAGCTCGGCGCGAAGCCGTACTACGCGGCTCCGCTCGTTCTGTGCCTGCTCGCGCCCGGCGCTGTCGTCGTCGAGCCGTGGCTCCGGACGACCTTGCGGCGCGGGCTCCTCGCGTCCGCGATCCTGCTGAGTGCTGCCGTCTCGATCGCGATCGGCCTGCCTGTCGTCCCTGTCGAGCGGCTCCACGAGACCCCGGTCGCGGACGTGAACGAGGACGCCGGCGAGACCGTGGGCTGGCCGGAGCTCGCGCGCACCGTCGCCGAGGTCCACCGCGGGCTCCCCCCAAAGGAGCGGGCGACGGCGATCGTCTTCACCGGGAACTACGGCGAGGCCGGTGCGATCGACCGCTACGGCCCGGAGCTGGGCCTGCCCCGCGCGTACTCGGGGCACAACGCCTACGCGCGCTTCGGGATCCCGGAGGGCTCGGCGGGACCGGTAATCGTGCTCGGCTACGGGGACCCGGGCACCGATTTCACGGGCTGTCGCGTAGCCGCGACGATCGACAACGGCGTGGCGCTCGAGAACGAGGAGCAGGGCGGCGCGGTCTTCGTCTGCGAGGCGCCGCGCAGGCCGTGGCGAGAGCTGTGGCCGGCGCTGAGCCATCTCGACGCGTAGAAACAGCCCCCAGCGCGAGATACCCTCGGCGCGTGGCCGACATGGCGACCAGCAGCCCCGTCCGTGTCGCGACCGGGTGGGCGGTCCTGACGGCCGTCTTCCTCTCGGGCGCAGTGCTGCTGGGCGTGGAGATCGCGGCAAGCCGCGTGCTCGCGCCGTACTTCGGGAATTCGCTGTTCGTCTGGGGCGCGATCATCGGGGTCATCCTCGCCGGCCTTGCGGTCGGCTACTGGCTCGGCGGCGTCGCCGGTGACCGCCGACCGGTGCCGCTGCTCCTCGTCGCCACCATCGCGGCCGGAGGCCTGATCGTCGGGCTGATTCCCGTCATCGACTCGGCCGTGATCGAGGCCGTTCTCGACTGGGACCCGGGGCCGAGGCTCGACCCGCTGCTCTGCGCGCTCGTACTCTTCGGCCCGCCGAGCCTCGTCCTATCCGCGGTCGGGCCGATCGCGGTCCGGCTCCAGGCGACGTCGGTCGAGAAATCGGGCGCGACCGCGGGTCGCACGTTCGCGATCTCGACTGCCGGAAGCATCGTCGGCACGTTCGCGACGGCGTTCTGGCTCATCCCGCTCTTCGGCACCGAGCAGCTGCTCGTCCTCGGAGCAGCCGTGCTCCTCGCGACGTCTGCGTTTCTCGCGCTGGCCACGGGATCGGCGCGGTGGGCGGTCGTCGCAGGTGGCGCCACGGCCTGTGCGGTGGTGGCCGCCGTCGCCCTGGGAACCGACCACACCGGCCGGCTGTCGGCGGCGGAGAGCCGCAACTGGTCGCCGATCTACCGCGAGCGCGGTTACAGCTATTCGGACCCTCGCGATCCGGCCGCCGTGGTCGAGGACCCGTCGCTACGGATCGTCCATGCCGACGAGACGCAGTACCACCGGCTCGCCGTGGTCGAGGACGACGACACGCGCTACCTGCGTTTCGACAACTCCCTGCAAAGCGCGATGTACCTCGACGATCCATACCGCACGCGCTTCCGGTACACGGACTTCTTCCACCTCGGCTTCGCGTACGACGCGGGCGCGCGCGACATCCTCTTCATCGGGCTCGGCGCCGGCTCCTCGCAGAAGCGGATCCTGCGGGAGTTCCCGCGTGCGCGACTGACCACCGTGGAGCTCGACCCCGTGGTCGTGGACGTCGCATATCGGTGGTTCGCCCTGCCGCGAAGCCCTCGGCTGCGGGTCGAGGTCGGCGACGGTCGGCGGTTTCTCTCCGACCACCCGGCGCGGTGGGACGTGATCGTCGTCGACGCCTTCTTCGCCGACGCGATACCCGCTCACCTCGTGACGCAGGAGTTCCTCGAGCTCGCGCGCTCGCGCCTGACACCGGGCGGCGTGGTCGTCACGAACGCCATCGGCGCGCTCGCCGGTCGCGGATCGCGCCTCTTCCGCTCGATCTACAAGACGTATCAGAGCGTCTTCCCGACCGTGCTCGTCCATCCCACGATCCTGGACGGGAACACAGGGGACGAGGCCTTCCGGAACCTCATCCTCGTCGCAACGGACAAGGCCGCGCCGGCGCGCGCGACGGTTGCCGAGCGGTGGGCGGCCGTCCGGAAGCGAAGACCGCTCGTCCCGGATCTCAGGAAGCCGATCCTGGATCGCGACGACCGGGTCGTCCCCACTGACGACGTGCCGGTCCTGACCGACGACTACGCGCCAACCGACGCCCTGCTCCTGCTGTTTCAGTAGTGGTCACGCTCCGTCCGCTCACCGAGACGAACCGCGCGGCGGTCGAGGCGCTGAGCGTCTCGCCGGCGCAGGAGCGGTTCGTGAGCAACGTCCCGGACTCGCTGCTCGAGGCGGCCGAGGAGCCCGACGGGCGCGCGCTCTACTGGGCGGTCTACGACGACGAGACGCCGGTCGGGTTCGTGATGATCAGCGACGAGGTCGGAGGTCCTGGCTACATCCCGCAGTACCTCTGGAAGCTCCTCATCGACGAGCGCTACCAGCGGCAGGGCTTCGGCACCGCGACCGTCGACCTGATCGTCGAGTACTTCCGCAGCCGCCCCGGAGTCGACGTCATGTGGACGAGCGCCGGTCAGGGGGAAGGGAGCCCGATTCCGTTCTACGAGCGGTACGGCTTCGAACAGACCGGCGAGATCGTGTTCGACGACGAGGTCCTGCTCCGGCTCAAGCTTCGCTAGCGGCTTCAGGACCGAACCCTCGGAGGCATCCGCGCGAATCGCAGCGAAAGGCCGGCGCTATCTCTGCGCCGGCGCCAACTCCAACGAGGGGAGAAACACGATGACGAAGCGATGGCTGATGCTCACAGCGCTTGTCGCCGGCGGGCTGCTGACGGTCTCCGCGCCGATGGTCGCGGGCGCCGACGACGATCGTCGATCGAAGTGGGGCGATCGCGGTGGGGATCTGGACGTCGTCGGGATCACGGCCGACGGACGCCTCATCAGCTTCGAGAGCGACGACCCGCGTGACGCGGACACCGTCGGAAGGATCTCGGGCCTGAGCGGCGACACGACGATCGTGGGAATCGACTACCGACCCGCCACGGGCGAGCTCATCGGGCTCGGCAACACCGGGGGCGTCTACGCGATCTCGGACGACGACGCGTCGGCGATGAAGAAGTCGCAGGTCAGCGTCGCGTTGGACGGCATGTCGTTCGGCGTCGACTTCAACCCGACCGTGGACCGGCTGCGGATCGTCAGCGACACCGGTCAGAACCTGCGCGTGAACGCCGACACGGGCGTGGCGCTCACGGACGGCGCTATCAGCTATGCGCCTCCGGCGGTCGCCGGTGGGATCGCGGGCGCCGCGTACACGAACAACGACGCCGACCTGAACACCGCGACGACGCTGTTCGACCTCGACTCGGTGCTGGATCAGACGGTGATCCAGTCTCTGCCGAACGCGGGCACGCTCGCCGCGACCGGAAAGCTCGGTGTCGACGCGTCCTCGGCGATCGGGTTCGACATCTTCAGCGACCTGCGGAAGGGCACCACGAAGAACGTGCAAGCCTTCGCGTCACTGAAGCCGATCGGCGACAGCAGGACCCGCCTGTACCGGATCAACCTGTTGCAGGGTCGCGCGAGCGAGATCGGCGCGTTCTCGATGCGCAACCAGGTCACCGGGATCGCGATCGAGCTCGACCGCTAGTCAGCCACGAGAGCGGGCCGGGGCGCTCCGGCCCGCTCTCACTCGGGATCGGACGGGTCGCGACGAGGGCGGCCGGTGCGACTGGCGTCCGCCGGAACACCTCGCAGACCCGTCGCCCTACCTGTCCCGACCCGACCCCGACCGGCTTGCAGGACGCGCACGCAGTGGCCCGGTTGCGTGCGGCGGTGCTGCGGTGACTACACCTCGTCGAAGGGGAGCTCGCGCTTCCGGGCGAACTCCTGCGCCTGCGCCCACGTCACCCACTCGGTGGGCTCCTCGAGAGTGACGTTCGGGTCGTTTGCGTCGGCGATCCAGACCGGCCCATAGATC
>CAVQVJ010000010.1:0-316873 GCA_963717025.1 uncultured Actinomycetes bacterium
TCGACGTCAGCCCGATCTTGCGCGTCGACCGGCGTGTCGTAGGTGATCCACAAGAGCTTCGAGCCCTGCAGCGCTTGTTCGCGTTTGTTCGTGAAATCGAGCGTTCCCTTAGCGACGTCCTTCAAACAAGCTCGGCCAGTCCCGGCTCGGCGACAGGCACCCGGGCACGCCGAAGGCCGTCGACGACGGCCTGGTCCTCGTCAAATGCGATGACGTCATGTCCCGAAGACGCGACGCATGCTGCCGTGACGACACCGAGATGCCAGAGGCCAGCGACGCAGATTCTCACACTCGGACATCCATCCGACGGAGTAGTATCGCCACTCGCAGCCTCCGCAGAGGGCTCGTAGCAGACGCCATGACCTCTCCCACGGACTCGTTCTCAGCCCAGTACCTCCGCGAGGTGGCTGATCTGGCGCGTGCGCTCGATCCTGCCGCGCTCGATCAGCTCGCGCGCTTACTCAGCGAAGTGCGTCGCGGCGGTGGCCGCCTGTTCATCCTCGGGATCGGAGGCGGTGCCGCGCACGCTTCTCATGCCGTGAACGACTTCCGCAAGCTCTGCGACTTCGAGGCGTACGCGCCGACCGACAACGTCGCCGAGATCACGGCACGCACGAACGACGAGGGTTGGGAGACGAGCTTCGATGCGTGGCTCCGGACCTCGCGCATCTCGTCACAAGACGCGCTGCTCATCTTCTCAGTAGGGGGCGGAAGCCGCCAGCACGGCGTCTCCGTGAACCTGGTGCGCGCCATCGAGCTTGCCCGTGAAGTCGGGTCGCGAGTCTTCGGAATCGTCGGCAGGGCCGACGGCGCAACCGCCGAGGAGGCCGACCTGTGCATCTTGATCGACCCCCCGCCCGAGCGGCGCACACCGCACGTCGAGGAGTTTCAGGCAATCGTGTGGCATCTCCTAGTTTCGCATCCAGAGCTCGTGACGGCGCCCGGTAAGTGGGAGTCCGTGGACAGCGCGATCGCGGGAGCACGTTGAGGCGCCGTGGGGTGTTTCTCGATCGGGACGGCGTCATCGTCGAACTTGTCTGGGACGAAGTCGACGGCAGCTTTGAAGCGCCGAGCCTCGGCGAGGACGTTCGCCTGGTACCCGGCGCGGCGGAAGCGATCGGTCGTATTCGGGCTCTCGGTTACCGGACAGTCGTCGTCTCCAATCAGGCTGCCGCGGCCAAAGGCAAAGCCTCCCGGGCCGACCTTGTCGCCGCGCACGAGCGCGTCGTTGGACTACTCTCCGAGCAGGGGGTGCTCATCGACGACTATCGGTATTGCCTGCATCATCCGGACGGTGTCGACCCGACTCTCACGGGATCGTGCGATTGCCGAAAACCGAAGTCGGGGATGCTGCTGGAGGCGTCCGGTGATCTCGGGATCGAACTCTCTGAGAGCTGGATGATCGGCGACTCCGATGCCGACATCGAGGCGGGGCGCAACGCCGGCTGCCGAACGATCCTGATCGAGTACCCACGCTCGTCTCATCGTCGGCGCAGCGCGAGTCATGTCGACTATCGAGCCGCTGACATAGGCGGCGCCGCGGCAATCATCACCCAAGAGGTGCGTTGGTGACATGATCGACACGATCACCACAAAGATCTTCGCCGACGGCGCCGATCTCGACGAGATCCTGCAACTTGCCGCAGAACCCCGAGTCAAGGGCTTCACCACGAATCCAAGCCTGATGTGGAAGGCAGGATTGACGGATTACTCGGAGTTCGCTCACCGCCTACGCGAGCGGATCACTGATCATCCAATCTCATTCGAGGTCATTGCAGACGAAGAGGACGAGATCCGTCGCCAGGCGCACGTGATCTCTGGTTGGGGGGATAACGTCTACGTCAAGGTGCCGGTCACGACCTGCAACGGCGAGTCGCTGGCCCCGCTCATCCGTGAGCTGTCTGAAGGTGGCATTCGAGTCAACGTCACCGCGCTGATGACGCCGAATCAGGTCGATGTCGTCGCACACGCGCTGAGGGACGGTGCCCCGAGCTACGTGTCGGTATTCGCCGGCCGCATTGCCGACGCCGGAATCGAGCCCCTGCCGATCATGAGTCAGTCGCTCGAGATCCTCGAGTCAGTCGCACCTGCAGCGGAGCTGATCTGGGCGAGTCCTCGTGAAGTCTTGAATCTCGTACAGGCGGACTCGATCGGCTGCCACATCATCACGATGACCCAGGACTTGATCGCTAAGGTCCATCTGCTCGGGAAGGATCTGCAAGCGTTCTCGCTGGAGACCGTGCAGATGTTCCGCTCTGACGCGGTATCGGCTGGCTTCCGGCTCTAGGTAAGAACCTTGCGGAAAGTGCTCATCACCGGCGGCGCTGGGTTCATCGGGAGCAACCTGGCCGACCGGCTGATCGCTGACGACATAGAGGTTGTTCTCTTCGACAACCTGTCCGGTGGCCGCCCAGAGTTCATCGCCGACGCGCGCGCTCACGCAGGAGTGGAGTTCGTCCACGGCGACGTTCGCGACGAGGAACTTCTTCGACACTCGCTGAGGGGATGCGACATGGTCTTCCACTTCGCCGCGAACGCAGACGTACGACACGGCTTCGACCATCCGCGCGAGGACCTCGAGCAGAACACCATCGCTACATTCACTGTTCTCGAGGCTATGCGCGCCGCCGGAGTCACCCAAATCGTGTTCGCCTCGACCGGGTCGATCTACGGCGAACCGGAGATCTTCCCGACGCCCGAAACGTGTCCGTTCCCAGTGCAGACCTCGCTCTACGGCGCATCCAAGTTGGCTGCTGAGGGCCTGATCCATGCGTACTGCCACGGCTATGGCTTCCGCGGGATCATCTTTCGCTTCGTCTCGATCCTGGGCGAGCGATACACACATGGACACGTCTTCGACTTCTACCGCAGCCTTCGGGATGATCCGACGCGCCTGCGCGTGCTCGGTGACGGCCGCCAGGAGAAGTCGTATCTCTACGTCGGCGACTGCATCGCCGCTATCAAGGCTGTGACGGCAGCACCGCACGAGGCGGGCGCAGTGCTGACGTTCAACCTCGGGACGGACGAGACGATCGTGGTCGATGATTCAATCGCTGTGATCGTCGACCACCTCGGCGTAACGCCCACGCTCGAGTACACGGGCGGCATTCGCGGCTGGCCGGGCGACAGCCCACTGATCTTCCTCGAATGTGGGCGCATTCGCTCCCTTGGATGGGAACCGACGGTGTCGATACGCGACGCGATTAGACGCACGCTCGATTGGCTCGAGCAAAATCCATTCGTGCTCGACCAACGTGAGGCGGCTTGAGCGTCGTCTTCTCAAGAGCCCCGCTGCGAGTGAGTCTAGGGGGCGGGGGCACTGATCTTCCGTCGTATTACCGCGAACACGGGGGCTTCCTAGTAGGCGGCGCGATCGACAAGTATGTGTACATGCTCACGCACACCGTGTTTCAGAGGCGGTATCGGCTCAAGTACTCCCAGTTCGAGGAAGTCGATTTTCCGTCCGAAATTCGGCACCCAATCCTTCGGGAGGCACTCGTGCGCCACTGGCGCGGCGACCCGCTGGAGGTGAGCGTGATTGCCGATGTTCCGGCAGGTACCGGTCTCGGCTCTTCCGGATCCTTTACGGTGTGCCTCCTCAAAGCGCTCGCCCTGGCACGCCGGGTCGCCATTCCTCCAGCACGACTAGCCGAGGATGCGTGCGAGATCGAGATCGAGATCCTGCACGAGCCGACCGGAAAGCAGGATCAGTACGTATCGGCGCACGGCGGCATCTGTGCGTACACGTTCAACCGAGATGGCTCTGTGGACGTCGACCCGCTGTCCCTGTCGCCCGAGACGCTCGACCGGCTTCGGAACAATCTCCTCCTTTTCTATACCGGCGAGGCTCGCGCGGCGTCGGCGATCCTCGCCGACCAAGTCGCGCGAACGAAGGAAGGCGATCCGGCAATGCACGCCAACCTCGACAGGACCAAGGAGATCGGTATCGAAAGCCGGCGCTTGCTCGAAGCCGGAGCCGTCGAGGCGTTGGCCGCGCTGATGCACGAGCACTGGGAGAACAAGCTGAGGCGGTCACCAGGGATGGCCACCGAGCGGATCGACCACCTCTACACGCTTGCCCGCCGGAGCGGCGTGATCGGGGGAAAGGTCGTCGGAGCCGGAGGCGGAGGCTTTCTGCTCGTCTATGCATCCCGTCCGGACGACACCCGCCAGGCGATGGCGGCTGCGCACGCTCCAGAGCTTCGCTTCGACTTCGATTTTCAGGGCTGCTACGGCGTCGAGTACACATGAGCCAGCTGGAAACCGAGAGGAGACCGGCGCTTCGCGTTGGCATCGTCGGCTGTGGGCTGATCGGCCACAAGCGGGCAGCGGCACTAGGGGGAGACAACCTTGTCGGCTGCTTCGACATCGACGCACAGACCGCGAGATCCCTTGCCCATGAGTTCGGCGCACAGTCTCTCGCGTCCTTCGACGAACTGCTGGCCCTCGAACTCGACGTCGTCATCGTCGCTCTGCCACACGATCAACTTGCCGAACACGCTTGCGGTGCCCTCAGGTCGGGGTCGCACGTCCTCGTCGAGAAGCCTGCTGGGGTCGGTGTCGAGAACGTGATCCGAATTGCGGAGGCGGCGGAGAGCGCGCGTCGTAGAGTCAAGGTGGGCTTCAACCACCGGTTCCATCCGGCGACGGCCCGGGCGCTGGAGGAGGCCGGGTCAGGGCGATTCGGCCCGATCCTCCACATGCGCGCCCGTTACGGTCACGGGGGTCGCATCGGGTACGAGCACGAATGGAGAGCGCAGAGGGTCGTCTCGGGGGGCGGAGAGCTCGTCGACCAGGGGATGCACCTCTTCGATCTGAGCTACTCCCTCTTCGGCCCGCTTCCGCTACACAGCGCACTCCTCCGCACCGCGTTCTGGCCAATCGAGGTCGAGGACAACGTCGTAGTGATACTTGGCGATCGTCACCTCGGCCCGTGGACGCTGTTCCACGCGAGCTGGACCGAGTGGAAGAATCTCTTTTCGCTCGAGATCTACTGCCGCGAGGCGAAGCTCCAGGTCGACGGCCTCGCACGCTCGTACGGTCCCCAGCGGCTTACCATCTACGCGATGAAGCCCGTGCTTGGGCCTCCCGACGTCGAGACGATCGACTTCCCACCCGACGACAAATCGTGGAGCCGCGAGTGGCGCCAGTTCGCTGCGGCGGTTTCGGCCGACGACGGCCGCCCGCTCTCGGGCGATCTCGAGTCGGCGCGGTACGGCTGGCAGTGTGTAGAGGCGGCCTACGCGCGCAACGTCAGGGCGAGTGAGTCCGCGGGTGTCTGAGCGGTCGCTGCTCTCGATCGTGATTCCCATGTACAACGATGCATCACCGTCAGCGCCATTGGACGAGACGGTCGGCGCGCGACCCCAAGATTGAAGTGTCGGCGCTGGCGCCGATCGCCATCCTCGCCGGAGGGCTCGGCACTCGTTTGGGTGACGAGGAACGTAAGAAGCCGAAAGCGCTCGTCGAGGTAGCGGGCGAGCCGTTCATCTTTCACCAGCTGCGGCTTCTCGCGAGTCACCGAGCTGGACGTGTCGTCGTGTGTGTCGGACACCTGGGCGACCAGATCGCAGATGCAGTCGGCGACGGGGCTCGCTTCGATCTAGACGTGCGGTACTCGTTCGATGGGCCTCGACTCGTGGGGACCGCGGGCGCGCTGAGACAGGCGCTGCACCTTCTTGGCGCGAGATTCCTGGTCATATACGGCGACACGTATCTGCGAATCGACTACGCCGACGTCGAGCGCGCATTTCGGGCGTCTCGGGCTCCGGCGCTGATGACGGTCCTGCTCAACGACGGCGCGTGGGGAGCGAGTAACGCCGTGTACACACGCGGGCAGGTCACAGCCTACGACAAGCACGTTCAGCCGGATGGAGCGCGTTGGATCGACTATGGACTGCTTGCATTCGATGCGGGCGTGTTCGCCGACCAATCGGGACCGGCAGATCTGGCGGATGTCTGTCGGGGACTTGCGATGCGCGGCGATCTAGCGGGCTACGTTGCCGACAAACGTTTCTACGAAATCGGGACGCCGGAAGCGCTGGCCGTCACCGACGCGTTTCTGCGGAGTCAGATGGCGCTTCCCGGGTGAGGAGGATGTAAAGCCACGAACACGCGTTGCGCATGACAGACGATCGAGTCGCTTGTGGGCGACGGAACAAGCGGGCACTCGACGGCCAGGCGATCGGGATTGGCCCGGGGCTAGCGATTCAAACGAGCGGCTGCATCCTGAGCCCGATGACGAGGTTGGACTTGACCGACGGAATTCGGAAGGGGAAGTGGCGCGACTGTCGCGATGCGGAATCGCTTCTTGAGCTCGCTCACGATCTCCCACGGCAGGTTGATGTGCTCGGAGCGAATGAACCAATCGTAGTCGCGACCGAACTCACGCTCGAAGAGCCGTTTCGACGTCGAAGCGACGCGCTAGCGAGTACGCGAGTCCGCCCTCGCATGGGATGACCGCGGTGAATTGGCCATTGCGGGCGAGCAGGCGTGCAATCTCGTCGAGCGCTGCCGGGAGGTCTGGAAGGTGCTCGAGAACGTGGATCGCGAGCACACGATCGAAGAAACCGTCGTCAAACGGAAGACGCTTCTGGCAATCGGCGACGAGTGTCGTGACCGTTGGAAAGCTCTCGCTTATCGCTGCCGCGAACTCTTCTCGTAGTTCGATCGCGTAGTATTGCTGCTGTTCAAGATGCTCATATCGGATGTGCTCGCCGAGGCCTGCGCCAATTTCCAGCGTGCGTCGCGCACGCTACTCCTCCTTTCAACGGGTATCCATGATTGAAGCGCTCGATGAACCCACCGCGACGCGGCAGAAACTCCAGCCAGCGGGCCATGAACGCGTCGCGAACACGCTGCTCGTCATCCGTGAACTCCGGCAGCCGCTTTGGCCATGAGCCCGTACCCCGAACGTCGGGATCTGCACTCATGATGACAATCCTATGGTCGCCTGGATAGCGGGTCCACCGCGTCGGCTTCGGCGTCGCCACCACGAGAAGAGCCCGACGGCGAGAAACGCTGCGAGCCCGGCCGCTGCGAGAACGATTCCGCTCGCGAAGGGTCGGGGTTCGTAGCGGAATTCGACGCGTGATGTGCCCTTCGGCACGGCCACACCTCGGAACGCGCCGTCGGTAGCGTAGATCGTTTGATCCCGGCCGTTGACGGTCGCTCTCCAGCCCGGGAAGTAGGTATCGGACAGGACAACAAGCCGGGGCAAGCAGCCTTGACATCGAGCGTCACGGCTTCGGCCGAGTAATGCTCGATGCTCGCCCGGTCGCGGTCCTCCGCACCGCACGCTCCCGGGTCATTCTGAGCGAAGTAAGCGTCCTGCCGGTCGTCTTACCGCGGTGCTCGATCACGGCCTCGTGCCGCGGGTCGAAATCGTCCACGATGACTGCACCATCCTCGCCACGGCCACGCGCCTCGAAGGAACTCGAACGCGTCATCTTCGCCTTCGACGACGTGGACATCGTGCACGATCCAGGCCCGCGGATACGCGTCGGTGTTCTCGTAGACGCGCGTGTCGAGGTCTCGGCCGAGCAGGCGCAGCGCCCGGACGTTCGCCAGTTCGTTCTGCGAGAGCACAGCCTTCACGCCGAGGGCGTCGAACATCGGGTTGTCCTGAAATCGGGCCGGGCCGGCCTCCACTGGCGGGCCGCCTGTGAAGCGGTCGTACACCGCCGGCTCGATGAAGGTCCGCACGTAGCGCCAATACCGGTCTACGTACAGCGCGTCGAGCGCGCGGATGTCCTGCAGGCCGAGGGCGCCTGCGGTATTCGGAAACAGCTTCGCATCGACCGCGAACACCCGGGAATAAGGCGCTGATCCCTGAGCGGTCTTGACGAGCGCCATCCAGCCTGGAGTCGCGAACGGGTCGGCTCTCCTCGCATAGATGTCGAACGGCGCAAGCACGAACAGCTCGGCGACAATCACGCCGCCGAGGAGCACTGCGGCTGATCGGTTGCCGCCGCGAGGCCAGCACGACGGCCGCGATCGCGAGCACGGCGAAGCAAACAGCCTTGCCCCAGACCACTGCCGCCTAGTCGCCGGAGCGCGCCCGTGACCAGGCTCCAACGATTGCCAGTGAGCGAGAAGATGCCGAGCAGCGCCGCCGACGACGCGAGGAACGTCAGGAACCGTCGAAGACGGAGGTCGCCGTTCCACAGCACTTGTACACCGATGCCCGCCAGCACCGCAAACGCGAACGTGATTACGGCCGACGCGAACACGGGAAAGACGACCTGCTTCGACGACCGGCAACCGCGCCGACCCAGTCGAGCATGCCGAAGTCATAGATCTTGACGAGGAGGAAGGCGCCGAGCCCGAGGAACAGCCAGGCGTGCAGCCGCTTCGTCTCCTTGCGCCCCGAGATCGGCGGCCAGAGCCGCGATCCCGACCGCCACGCCGAACCAGTTCCTGACGAGGGCGAGGCGCCGCCGAGTTTGGGCTCGGTACGGCCGAGAAGAAGGGAACGATCCAGTTGAGGATGCCCCACAACGGGTCCGCCTGCGAACCGCTGCCCGAACGTCCGGCCTTGTGAAGGTTGAAGGACAGAGACTCGTACTGCCCGAACAGCAGGAGGAGCGGCGAGGCGAGCAACAGGCCGAGCAAGCCGCCGCCGCCGAGTCGAGCGAGTGAGAGGCGGAGCGGCATCTCGCTCGCGCTGTTGGACGAGGCGCACCATCGCATATACCGCAGCGGCGCCGAGGACGAAGAACGACGCTTCGGGCATCCCCGACGTAGATGTTTCCTGCGACAGCAACTCCGAGCCCGAGCACGGGCCACAGTCGGCGGGAGCGCAGCGCGAGCTCCACGAGTAGACATAGCAGCGGCAGATAGATGTATGAACGGCTGAAGCTGGTTGTTGCTGTACAGGAAGAACCAGCCCCCCAGGGAGAAGGCGGCGCTGCTGATGACCGCCGGAACCACCCGAAGGCCGAGCACTGCGCCCGAACAGGTATGCAGCGGCAGCGCCCAACACGAAGGCGCCGATGATGGAGAGATCCCACGTCAGCGGTGTGGGGTGCAGGTTGACACCGAGCAAGAGCGGATCGAACACCGCGCTCTGCATGTTCGCGGCGTGAGGCGCGCCGGCTCCTTGGTACGGATTCCAGAGCGGCACTTCGCCATCCGCGTACGCTCGGTGCGTCACTTCCGCCCACGGCTCGAACGCCCAGGTGGACGCCCCTCGATCGGGCCGGAAGTCGGGCGAGTAGTCAGCATCGGGCTGGCCCGGGAACGGCTGAGAAGCCGTTCGTGCCCATTACACCCTTGCCTGCGGCGCCGAGCGTGCGGCCGCCGAAGAGGACCGGTGAGAAGGCAACTACGACAACGAGGCACGACACGAGGAACCCGATGAAGTCGAGCCCGGAAACGCGTCGTGGCGCCCGGGACGGAACCCGGGCTTCCGGTGCGACTTCGGGAGTTGGATCAACGACAGCGCCGGCGGTCACGACGTGCGGTGGGCCGAGAAGCGGCGCCCAGACCGACTCGCTCGAGCAGCCGAGTCCCTGCGCGCGCCCTCGCAGAACCACGGCAGCGACCCTGCGGGAGTCGACGGCGTCGGTATGACGACACGGCCGATGGCGGACTTGGCCGGTGGAAGCCTGTCGACCGGCGGTGTTGCGTGGTTAGCCGACGAAAACCCCAGAGACCGCTGGTCCGCCACGTCAGGCGCGCTCGTTAGCTGAGTCGGAGTCGCGGGCGACGTCAGGCGTCCAGCGCATCGCTGGCCCGCTCCGACACACGGTCGCCTTCGGGTCGCCCTGCGAGATCACGCTCGTTCCGCGCCGAAGCGATGCGCGGGTCGTGACGCTGCGACGGCAGAGAGCAAAAGCGAAACCGAAGACATGCCGCGACCCAGGTGGGCGGGTCGCGGAAGAATCGAACCTTCTTGCCGCGGTGGAAGGAACGCGCGTTGTACTCGACGGGGATCTCGATCGGCTCGTACCCGAGCCGCACGAGCTTCGCTGCGAGCTCCCAGTCGAAATCGAAGCGGTCCGCGACGAACTCGACGCCCTCGATGCACTCACGCCTGAAGACCTTGTACATCGTGAAGGGATCGCGCAGCTTCGTGCCGTAGGTGATGTTGAAGAACCACGTGAATACCCAGTGGGCCGTGTTCATGATCGGCGCAACAAGACGCGCCCCGTCCATCACGCGCACCGACCGGCCGGGGGCATGGCGGGATCCGAGGGTGAAGTCGACGTCCCCGCGCATGATCGGCTCGATCAGCTTCGGGTAGTCCTCCACCGAGTACTCGAGATCCGCGTCTTGGATCAGGATGACGTCGCCGGTCGCGTGCGTGAATCCTTCCCGTACGGCCGCGCCTTTCCCCCGGGGAGTGTCTTGAAGGACGAGACGGACGCGTCGGTCGGCCGCGTAGCGCAACACGATCGATCGCGTAGCGTCGGACGAGTTGCTCTCGACTACTACGAGCTCGATGCGGACGCCGGGGATGTCGACCCCCAGCACGCGGTCGATGGCCGTAGCGACGGTCTCCTCTTCGTCGTAGACCGCCATCACGACGCTCAGCGTGAGCGGCGTGACTGGCGGGTTGGGGAAACGAGAGGCGTGCATTCGCAACTCTTGGGCGCCAGTTGACCTATCGGACGCCGACGAAGGTGGAAACTAGCATTCCGACCGGCTCGCGAATCGGTCTCCGAGCCTATGAACCCCGGCCATGGGAACCGCCGATCAGCGCCGACTCGGCTCAAAGAGCTGGCGACTCACAGCGCGGCTTCGCCGTGTCGCGGCGCCTCTGCGGCGGGTGCGCGCTGATGGTGCCATTCACAGCTCCGGACGCCGAGACTGAGTGCTTCCCACGTGTTCCGAAGGCCTGGTAGTTGCTGTGATGGACGGCGGTAATGACTCGTCTTGTGCGATTGCCCGCACTCGAGATGCGGTCGTCGTGAGGGCTCGGGCTTGCGTCCTAAGCTGCGGCGGAGACACGGTCAGGGCGATCGCTACGATCCTCCACGTGTGCCCCGGGGCCCTTGGGTGGCCGACTTTCGCGAACGTGCGGGTGACAAGGGGGCAAGCCCTCCAACCGACGTGGTCACATTGAGCTCGACGGAGGCAACTCCCGTACCGGTGATCGGGCCCGAGCGCGCGTACGAGATCGAGCTATCGGTCGTCATGCCGTGCCTCGACGAGGCGCGGACGATCGGGGTTTGCATCCGCAAGGCGCAAGCGTCGTTCGGGCGCCTGGGCGTCAAGGGTGAGGTCGTCGTTGCGGACAACGGCTCGACCGACGGCTCCCGCGAGATCGCGGAAGAACTCGGAGCCCGCGTCGTTCCAGTCGAGCAGCGAGGCTACGGTGCCGCGCTGACGGGCGGGATCGCGGCCGCCCGTGGGCGCTGGGTGATCATGGGCGATGCCGACGACAGCTACGACTTCGCCGAGCTCGAGCTCTTCGTTCGCCGCCTCCGGGAGGGCTACGACCTCGTCGCGGGCAACCGGTTCCAGGGTGGTATCCGCCCGGGCGCCATGCCCCGGTGGCACAAGTGGCTCGGGAACCCGGTGCTCTCGTTCGTCGGCCGGAGGCTCTACGGGGCGCCTGTGGGCGACATCTACTGCGGGTTGCGCGCCTTCGACCGGGAGAAGGTTGTAGCGCTCGACATCCGCTCTACAGGGATGGAGTACGCGATCGAGATGATCGTCAAGGCAACCATGGCCGGCTTGCGGGTCACCGAGGTCCCGACGACGCTCTCGCTCGATGCCCAGGGCCGGGAGCCGCACCTCGACACCTGGCGCGACGGTTGGCGCTCGATCCGGCTGTTGCTCCTGTACAGCCCGAAGTGGCTGTTTCTGTACCCGGGCTTGTTCCTACTGCTGGTGGGGATCGCGGGCATGGCGTGGCTCTTGCCCGGGAATCGAGCGATCGGCTCCGTCACCTTCGACGTGAGCACGCTGCTCTACTTCTCGCTGGCCGTCGTCGTCGGACTGCAGGCGGTCTACTTCTTCCTGACGGCTCGCTGGTTCGGCATCACCGAGGGCCTGCTCCCGGACGACCCGCGGATCCGGGGCCTCCTCGAACGCCGCGGGGCCCTCGACATCGGCCTCGTCGGCGGCGTGCTGCTCTTCGCGGGAGGGGTCGGTCTCTCGCTCTACGCCCTCGCGACCTGGAACCAGGCCGGTTTCGGACGCCTCGACTACCCGGACACGTTGCGGATCGTCATTCCGGGCGCCATGTTGATCGCGTGCGGGATGCAGACCGTGTTGTCGGCGCTCTTCCTCAGCATGCTCGGGTTGCGCCGCCGCTGACGCGACGGCGGTCGGAACGATGACCACGAACGCGGGAAATGCAGTCGGTTCACGCAAGGCGTCGAACGCGCGGCGTTCGAGCGATCGAGCGTCGTTCTGGGTTGTGCAGGTCGCTCCCTTCCTGCTTGCCTTGGCTGCCTATTCGGCTGCGTTCCTCGTGATGCGCCCTGATGCGACGGGCGACGAGCCTCACTACCTCATCGCAGCGCAGAGCATCGCCTTCGACGGCGACCTAGACCTGCTGAACGACTACCTGAGTCGCGAACGGACGCTGAGAGCGTACGACAGCTTTCCCCTCAGCCCCCACGCTGCCGACTACAGGGACTCCGGCCAATTGCGCCCCGTCCGCGGGATCGGTATGGCGACGCTCTTGGCGCCGGCTGTCGCGCTCGGTGGACGGACGGGTGCACGGTTGCTGATGGTCTTGATCGCAGCGCTCGTCGCGGATCAGCTGTTCCGCTTACTACGGGACCTCGGGCTTCGGCGGAGATATGGGCTTCTCGCATGGGTTGCCGTTGCCCTGTGCTACCCGATGCTTGTCTTCTCCAGCCAGATCTACCCAGAGCTTCCGGCCGCCTTGCTCATCATCGCCGTGCTTCGGGTCATGGTGAAGTGGGCATCGTCACCTGTCGCCCTTTCGCTCGGGTCGACAGCGGCCGTCTTGCTCGTGTGGTTGCACGTCCGCTTGATCCCGCTGTCCGTCGGCCTCTTCTTCGGGCTGGTGATCGCCGCGTGTCGCGCTCACCCGCGGGGCGCCGCAGTCCGACGAACACCAGGGTTCCTCGGCGCTGTCCGCGTGGGGCGAGGCGAGCTTGCGCGGTGCACGCGGATCCTGACGAGACAGTGGCAAGCCGTGACGGTACCGCTGGTCATCCCGTATTTCGGGAGCCTTGCCTTGTTCGCGGCGACGTCGTATCACCTGTACGGGACCGTCGATCCCAGAGCGCCGTACGACAGGTACGCATACACCCAGGTGGAGTCGGGAGGCTGGGGGTTCCTTTACGATTTCGCCCTCGCCGACCTCCTCGATCCTGTCAACGGTTGGATTCCATACGTGCCGGTCCACTGGCTCGGCCTTGCTGCGCTCGGGTGTCTCGTCATCCGGTGGCGTTGGGTTGCGGTGGCTTGTATCGCCGTGCCGGTTGGCTATGAGCTGATTCTCGCGGGCTCGGGGGTGACGCACGGGTGGGAGTTCCCGGCGAGGTACCTCATCCCTGTCATCCCGCTGATCGCCGTCCCGATCGCCCTCGTGCTCCAGGAAGTCCGTGCAACGCTCGTCGCGTTCGTTCCGCTCCTGGCCCTCTCGCTCGCTTTCGCACTCGCGGCCGTGGGCCAACACCTCTATCTCTACCCGGCGGGCGACAAGCCGCGGGTCTTCGGCGCACGAACCACGGCGGAACTGTTCCCGATCACGAATCCCTATCCGTTCCCGACGTCCTACGTTCTCTCTCCCGGCCAGTACGGGCCTAATACCGGGAGACTGCAGGGCGGGCACGTCGTCGCCATGCCCGGGGACCCTCCGGGCTACCTGCTCTTCGGACCGAACGGGCTGCTGAAGAGCGGCACCTACCGGGCAACGTTCGAGCTCGCCGCCACCGGGGGCGCACCTGACGAAAGCGTCGCTGTCGTCGATGCCATCAGCTCGCCGCCCGCGGAAGTCCTGGCCGGCAAGGCGTTGACAGCCGGAGACCTCACAGAGCGCATGAGCAATGTGACGCTCGAGTTCTCGAATCCCAACGGCGGCCTGATCCAGACGCGCGTGCTCTACGAAGGTCGCGGATCACTGCGCGCCGGCCAGGTTCGGGTCGAGCCCGTCCACGTCAGTGCGCATGCACCCGGCCGGCTGCCCGACTGGCCTGTCGCCTTCACCTGGGTGCTAGGCACGGTCGCTGCCGGCTGGCTGCTCGTCGTCGGAATGAAGCGCGCGCAGGGAGACGGCGGGTCGACGGGCCGGCACCGGGCGGGCACCACGAGCTAAGACGCGAAGTCGTTGCGTACTCTCCGTCGTCGCGTGACCGAGATCCACCAGCTCCTGTCCGTGGCTGCACCCCACGATGCCACCACCGAGCAGGCGCTCATCTGGCACGACCTGCTGCGCGGCTGGGGGCACGAGAGCGAGATCGTCGCCGAGTACGTGCACCCTGATTTGGCAGAGAGGGTTCGGCGGCTCGATCGCGCTGGCAGACGACTCGTGAGCGACAGCCCGATTGTCCTGCACTACACGATCTGGAGCGGCGCGGCGGAGGCGGCACTGCGTGCAAAACGGCCGATCGGAGTCTGCTACCACAACATCACGCCGGGCGACTTGCTGCGCGACTTCAACCCCGGGCTCGCGGATCTCTGCGATCAAGGGCGAGCGGCGCTTCCGAGCTTCCGGGGACGAGTCGCTGCTCTCGTTGCCGACTCGAGCTTCAACGCCGCCGATCTGCGCGAAGCGGGTCTGGGCGATGCGACCGTGATCCCACTCGTGTTCGACCTTCCGTCCGAGGTCCCGCGCCGGGATCCGAGCCCGGAGCCGGTCGTCCTGACGGTCGGCCGGATCGTCCCGAACAAGCGCCTCGAAGAGGTCATCAAGGCGTTCACGCTCTACCAGCGTCGCCATGCGCCCGACGCCTCCCTCGTCCTCGTTGGCCCGGACGACGGGTTCGAGAACTACCGTGGCGCGCTCGACCTGCTTGTCAAGCGCATCGGAGCGCGTCGAGTGGTCTTCACCGGCCCGATATCGGCCAGAGCGCGCGACGCGTGGTATCGGCACGCGGACGTCTACCTCTCGATGTCGGTGCACGAGGGCTTCTGCATGCCGTTGATCGAGTCCCTTGCGCACGGCGTGCCCGTCATCGCGAACGACGCCGGCGCGATGCCCGAGACTCTCGGAGGTGCGGGCCTCGTCGTCGACGGCTCCGACCTCGCGCTTGTCGCGGAGGCCTTCCACGAGCTGACGACGTCGCGATCGACCCGAGAAATGCTCTACGACGCTGCCGACCGACGCCTTGGAGAGCTGCGACCGGACGTGATCGCGCCGCGCATCCGCTCGGCGCTCGCGCCTCTGATCGACGGGCCGTGATCTAGGCGGCTGCGGGCTCGATCTCGAGCTCGCCGCAGACCTTGATCGCCGACTCGACGAACGCGGCCGCGGCTGGGCTCTTGTGCCGGTCGGCGTGCCACACGAGGCCGATGATCCGCGGGTCGATGCGGCCCTGGAGGTCGATCACCTCGACGCTCGGATCGTCCGCGTCGACGGTGAGGAGCGGCGCGACCGTGATGCCGACTCCTGCACCCACGAGGCCCTGAACGGTGCCGTTGTTGTCGGAGCGAAAGACGATGTTCGGCGGCCGTCCCGTGGCTGCGAGCCGCGACTCCACGTCGTCCATCGCGCTGCACTGGTTGAAGCCGACGATGGGGTGGAGGGCGATCTCCTTCAGCGTCGGCGTCCGCTTCAACGCCGCGAGCGGGGAGCCGGCGGGAATCACGAGGACGTACGGGTCGCGCAGGAGCTCGACCGTCTCGTATGGCCCCTCCGTGCAAGGCAGCGTCCAGAACGTGAGGTCGAGCTCGCCGCGCTTCACCATCTCGATGAGCTCGCCCTCGTCGGCGGACTCGCGCATGAGCACCTCGACGCCGGGATGCGACTCGGAGAAGCGGCGCAGCAGCGTCGGGAGGATGCGGACGCCGACGCTCTGGAACGTCCCGACGCGTAGGCGTCCGGCGTCGCCGGCCTCGAGCGCCTGCATGTCCGCCTTCGCGGCGAGCAGGCGCGCCTGGATGGCGTCCGCATGGCGGAGAAGGACGTGGCCGGCCTCGGTCAGAGAGACCGGGCGGGGCCCCCCGGGGCGCTCGACGAGGCGTAGCCCGACGATCCGCTCGAGCGTCGCGATCTGCTGTGAGATCGCGGACTGCGTGTAGCCGAGCTTCTCGGCGGCCCTGCCGAACGAGCCCGTGTCGGCGATCGCCTTCAGGGCGACCAGATGCCGTAGGTCGAGGCCGAGCCAGCGATCAGCTTCCATGATCGAAGCCTATCAGGCGAGCACGCACGCTAATCGAGCGTTTCGTGCCCTCCCCGTCAGGTCGAGCGCTACGCTCCGGGCTATGGGCAGCATCGACCTCCGCCGGTTGCGTCTGCGCCCGGGCGAGGTTCGCGACGAGCGCCTGGAGGTCGAGCTCCAGCCGTTCCTCCTCGGCGGCCAGCGCTACGAGCTTCACCCCGAGACCGTGCCCGTGGACATCCACATCACGCGGGCTTCGGGCGCGACCGTGTTCGACCTCCGCCTGCAGGCGCACCTCGTAGGGCCGTGCATGCGCTGTCTCGGGTTCGCCGAGCTCGAGGCCGACGTGCGGGCGCGCGAGTTCCACGATCCCGAAGCGCCGCCCGGCGACGACCTTCGCTCCGACTACGTCGCGGACGACGAGCTGAACGTCGCGGACTGGGCGAGGGACGTGATCGCGCTCGCCCTCCCCGAGCAGATCCTCTGTCGCGACGCATGCGCGGGTCTCTGCCCGGTGTGCGGCAAGGATCTCAACGTCGAGCCGCACGAGCACGTCGATCGCGAGCTCGACCCGCGCTGGGCCGCGCTCGAGAGTCTTCGCGACCAGCTCTGAGAAGGGGTCGGGCCGAAGCCCGACCCCTTCGCGCTACCCGTTCCTCGTGCGGACCTGGACGAGGCGGTGCCCCGTGATGCCGGCGAGCACGGACTCGCCGAAGCGGAACGCCTCGACGTAGAACTGGACGTTGTAGCCCGTCCGAACGCGGAAGTTCGTGTTCGGCGTGAACTGGAGCGTCGCCCAGCCGTCGTTCGCCGTCAGCTTCGTGTCGCCGCTCGTCACCCGCGGCGTCGCGCGCATGAAGACGCTTGCGCCGTTGACGAGCAGGCCGCGGGTGTCCTTCACGAGCACCCGCGCGGTAATTGTTTGGCTCCGGCTCGTCACCGGGTTGGGGCTGAAGCGGACGTCGGCGACGACCAGCCTCTCTTCGCGCGGCACGCTCGAGACCGGGATGGACTGCACGTTGCCCGCGCCGACGAGGACCGTCTGGTTCGACGTGGACGACGTCGAGCCTTGGGCGTTCCGCGCGGTCACGCGGACGCGGAGCGTCCGGGCGACGTCTGCGCCCGACACCACGAATGTGGTGGTGGTCGCGCCAGGGATCGTGACGCACCCCTCTGCCTGCGCGTTGCAGCGCAGCCACTGGTACCTGAACGTGATCGGCGCCGTGCCGTTCCAGCGGCCGCGGTTCGCGGTAAGCGTGTTGCCGTTCGCGGGTGTTCCGCTGATGGCGGGCCGAGCAGCGTTGCTCGGCGCTACTGCTGCCTGAGCGTACGAGTCCCCGGCCAGCACGGCAGCGAAGGCGGCGCCCGCCGTCGCAACCGCCGCAGCCACGGCCAGGAGCACGGAGTACGAGCGTTGCAGTCTGTTCTGCATAGCCGTATGTCTCATGGAAGAAGCTCCTTTCTCGGGTCGCTCCCCGCTCCTGGGTACCACCGTGTGAGCGCCCGCGATCCCTCCCGCGAGAAACCTCTACGAAAGACTTACGGATGGCTCACAGGGGCGGGGGGCGTGCGACGCAGTCTGTGCCTCGCCGACTCGGTACACGAGGGGCCGAGATTTCCAGCCATGGACGCCGGTAGGATTTCCGGCGGCGCCGTGGCGCGCCGTCTATGACGGACTGACCTGACTCCATGTTCCCGCGCCGTTTGCGGCGCGCGTCGTCCCTCGGTCAGGAGGTTCGTCCATGCGGGTTCAGCTCGCCGGCGTCTCGAAGCACTTCGGCGCCCAGAAGGTTTTCGACCAGGTCACGCTCACCGTCGGGCCCGCAGGCCCGGATCGGGCTCGTCGGGCCGAACGGCTCGGGGAAGTCCACGCTGCTCCGGCTGCTCGCCGGCCTCGAAGAGCCCGACGCCGGTCGCGTCTCGCATGCTCCCGCGGAGCTGACCTCCGGCTACCTGCCGCAAGAACGCCGGGGACGCGAAGGCGAGTCCCTGCTCGAGTCGCTCGCGCGCCGGACCGGGGTCGCGACGGCCGAGAACGAGCTGAGCGATGCCGCGGAGGCATTGTCGAGGGGTGTGGCGGCAGAGAGCCGGTACGCGGAGGCGCTCGAGCGGTTCCTCGCGCTCGGCGGCGGGGACTTCGAGCCGCGCGCCCGCGCGACCTGCGCCGCGCTCGGGCTCGCGATCGAGCTCGACCGGGCCTCGTCGGTGCTTTCGGGCGGCGAGGCGGCCCGCGCTGCCCTCGCCGCGATCCTGCTCTCGCGCTTCGACCTGCTACTTCTCGACGAGCCGACGAACGATCTCGACTTCGACGGGCTCGACCGGCTCGAGCGGTTTCTGGACGCGTACGCGGGCGGGCTCGTGGTCGTCTCGCACGACCGCGCGTTCCTCGACCGCACCGTCACGCGCATCGTCTCCATCGAGCCGGAGACGGGACAGGTCCGCGAGTGGGCGGGCGGGTTCAGCGATTACGAGACGCGCCGAAACGCCGAGCGGGCGGCCGCCTACGCGCGCTACGACGAGGCGCAGGAGCGGCGGCGCTCGCTGGCGGAGCTCCTGAACCGGCGGCGGACGGAGGCCCGCTCGAAGGGCGACTCGCTCGGGAAGGCGACCGGTGGCGCGGACCGCCGCGCCACGCACGCGCTCTCGACGAAAGTGCGCCAGGCGCAGCGCGTGCTCGGGCGGAACGAGCTGCCGGAGAAGCCGTTCGAGCCGTGGGAGCTGCGGCTCTCGTTCGGACGTGCAGAGCGGCCGAGCGACCGCGTGCTCACGCTCCAGGGCGCCGTGGCCGAGCGCGGCGAGTTCCGACTCGGGCCCGTCGACCTCGATCTCACACCGGGCGAGCGGGTCTCCGTCAGCGGCCGGAACGGGAGTGGGAAGTCGACACTGCTCGGGATGTTGCTCGGGGACGTCGCTCTGGCTGCCGGGAGCAGAGTCGTTGGGCCGCGGACGATCGTGGGCGCGCTGCGGCAGGGGCGCGACGCGTACGGATCCGACGCGCCGCTGGTCGACGAGCTCCGCACGCACACGTGCCTTCCGGCCGAGGAGGCGCGGACGCTGCTCGCGAAGTTCGGGCTCGGCGCCGACCACGTCGGCCGTCCCTGCTCGAGCCTCTCGCCGGGTGAGCGGACACGCGCGCATCTCGCCGAGCTCCAGGCGCGGGCGGTGAACCTGCTCGTCCTCGACGAGCCGACGAACCACCTCGACCTCGAAGCGGTCGAGCAACTGGAGATTGCGCTCCGCACGTTCGAGGGCACGATGGTCGTCGTCTCGCACGACCGCCGCTTCCTGGACACGCTCGCCCCGACCCGGACGATCGCGCTCGCCTAGCTATACTCGGCAGCCGCTCATGGCCGTTCCGAAGCGAAAGACGTCGAAGTCGAGGCGCGACAAGCGCCGCGCGCAGCACGGGATCACCGTCCCGCGCGTCCAGCTCTGCCCGACCTGCAGGCAGCCGAAGCGCCCGCATCGCGTGTGCCCGAGCTGCAAGACATACAAGGGCCGGGACGTCGAGCCGATCCGGATCCAGGGCCCGTAACACACGCACGATGACCGTCAGGGTCGCGGTCGATGCCCTGGGCGGCGACAGCGCCCCCGAGGAGATCGTCGCCGGCGCGCTCGCGGCTTCGTCCCCCGAGATCCAGCCGATCCTGTTCGGGCCTGCCGGGCTCGACGCGCAGGGGCTTCCGCTCGTCGAGACGACGCAGGTCGTGGAGATGGACGACCACCCGGTCGAGGCCGTGCGCGGTAAGCCCGACTCGTCGCTCGTGCGCGCGGTTCACGCCGTCGCAGCCGGCGAGGCCGACACGGTCGTCTCGGCCGGGTCGACGGGGGCCATGCTGGCCGCGTCGCTCCTGCACATCCGACGGCTCGCGGGTGTCCATCGCCCCGCGATCGGGGTCGTCCTGCCGGCGCGACAGCGCCCGAGCGTCCTCATCGACGCCGGCGCGAACGCCGACGCGCGGCCGGAGCACCTGCTCCAGTTCGCGCACATGGGCGCCGTCTTCGCCCACGAGATCCTCGGCGCGGCCGAGCCAGACGTCCGGCTGCTGTCGATCGGCGAGGAGGACGAGAAGGGGAATCAGCTCACGCTGGAGGCGAATGCGCTCCTGCGCGCGAGCTCGCTCCGGTTCGAAGGCAACACCGAGAGCCGTCGCCTGCTCGAGGGCGACGCGGACGTCGTGGTCACGGACGGCTTCACCGGAAACGTCGCGTTGAAGGCGCTCGAGGGGACGATCAGGAGCATCCTTCTATCCCTGCGCGGCGAGCTCGAGTCGACACCGCGCGGCCGGCTCGGCGGCTTCCTCATCCGCCCGGCTGCGCGCCGCGTTCGGGAGCTCCTCGACCCGGAGACGTACGGCGGCGCCTACCTGCTCGGGTTGCGCGGGCTCGTCGTCATCGCGCACGGCTCGAGCTCGCGCATCGCCATCGCGAACGCGATCCGGCTGGCCGTCCGTGGAGTCGAGCACGACGTGGTCGGACGCCTCGAAGAGCGCATGCCACCAGGCGTGTTAGCATCGGCGCGCTCCACGACCCCGATGGCAGAGAGGTGAGGTTTCCAAGTGGCACACTCGCGTGAGGAGATTCTCGAGCAGGTCAAGACCGCGCTCTCCGACAAGCTTGGCATCGACGAGAGCGAGATCACCGAGGACGCGTCGTTCGAGGCCGACCTCGGCGCGGACTCGCTCGACTTGGTCGAGGTCGTCATGGACCTCGAGGATCAGTTCGCGCTGAAGATCCCCGACGACGACGCCCGCGAGCTCACGACCGTCGGCAAGGCGATCGACTACGTCATCGCGCACCAGGAGTAGCGGCACGGAGGAAGTCAGCGGCGGGCCGCAGGAGCTCGGCCGGCTGATCTCCGAGCTGCCTGCGGCGAGGCTCGCCCAGGCATTCACGCACGCCTCCTGGGCGGGCGACCGCGTCGAGTCGTACGAGCGGCTCGAGTTCCTGGGCGACAGCGTCCTCGAGCTCGCGATCGCCAGGTCCGTCTTCGATCGCTTCGCGGATGCTTCCGAGGGACGGCTCGCGAAGATCCGCGCTCACGTCGTCTCCCGTCAGAGCTGCGCGGCGGTCGCGAAGGAGCTCGCGCTCGGAGACCGGCTGCTCGAGTACGCAGGAGACATTCCGCCCGACGAGCTGCAACGCATCTCGCGCAGCCGGAACGTGCTGGCGGCGGTGCTCGAGGCCGCGATCGCGGCGCTCTACCTCGAGCACGGCTTCGAGCAGATCGAGCCCGCAATCGTGGCCGCGTTCGACGCGAAGATCGAGTATGCGCGCTCGAGCCACGTCGATTACAAGACCGAGCTCCAGGAGGCGCTCGCCCGGTCCGGGAAGCAGGTCCACTACACGGTGCTCGAGGTCGAGGGGCCACCGCACGACCGGCGTTTCGTCTGTGCCGCGCACGTCGCCGGCGTGCAGCTCGGTGTGGGGCGGGGCTCGACGAAGAAGGCCGCCGAGCAGGAGGCCGCGAGCGAGGCGCTCGACGAGCTCGGCGTCGTGCCCGAGCAGTTCTAGAGCCGTCCGCGCTGGTCGCTAGCGTGCGGTCTCTGTGCATCTGAAGTCCCTTCGGATCCGCGGGTTCAAGTCGTTCCCGGACCCGCTCGAGATCGCGCTCGAGCCGGGCGTGGCCGTCGTCGTCGGCCCGAACGGCTCCGGGAAGTCGAACATCGCGGACGCGGTCGTGTGGGCAGCCGGCTCGCTGACGCCGTCCGAGCTTCGTGCCGAGCGGCCCGACGACGTCCTCTTCGCAGGGGGAGGAGACCGCAAGCAGGCCGAGCACTGCGAGGTCGAGCTCGTCTTCGACAACGAGGACGGCAGCTGGCCGGAGCTCGACTTCAGCGAGGTCTCGATCGCTCGGCGCCTCGTTCGAGGCGCCGAGGGCCAGTATCTCGTGAACCGCGCGTCGGTTCGACGCACCGATCTCGTCGAGCTGTTGGCCGACGTCGGCCTCGGCTCGGCCATGCACTCGATCGTCGGGCAGGGCAAGGTCGAGCAGGTGCTCGCCTCGAAGCCCGAGGACCGGCGCGCGTTCGTCGAGGAGGCCGCGGGTCTCGGGAAGTTCAAGCGCCGCCGGCATCGCGCGGAGCTGAAGCTCGCGCGCGTCGCGGTCCAGGTCGAGCGCGCCCTCGACGTCGAGGCCGAGGTGCGGAAACGCCTCCGTCCGCTCGCGCTCCAGGCGACCGCGGCCGAGCGTGCGGAGAAGCTCGGCGGCGAGATCGCGTCCCTGCGCGCGCGGGTCGCGGAGCTCGACCTCGGCGAGGGTGAGCGCCGGCGTGGGGAGGCCGAGGGCCGCCGCGACGACGCCGTGCTCGTGCGCCGTGGCGCGCAGTCGCGGCTCGAGGCGCTCCTGGGCGACCGTGCGCGTGCCGAGGACGAGCTCTCGGACGCGGCCGGGCGACGCGAGGCGGCGCTGGCCGCGCAGTACCGGCTCCAGGGCGGCTGCGACCGCCTTGCACTCCGAGGCGAGTCTGCGACTGCTCTGCGCGAGCGGCTCGAAGCGGAGCTCGCGGGGCTCGAGCCTTCCTCCGGGACCGGGGCGGAAGGCATCGCCCGGCTCGAGCGCGAGGCGGCCGAGACCGCCGCTGCCGCGCGCCGCGCAGCCTCCGAGCGGGACGCCCTCGCCGAGCAGGCACGTCTCGCCGGCGAGCGACTGCGCTCGGTCGAGCGCGTGCTCGCCGAGCAGGAGGGGCTCCCACCCGCCGCGCGGGCGCTCGCCGAGGGCGGCGCGAAGCTCGTTCTCGGAGAGCTCGAGGTCGACCCGGGGACCGAGCGCGCTGTCGCCGCCGCTCTGCGTGGCCGGGCTTCGGCTGTCCTCACCGACGATCCGCAGGAGGCGCTTGCGCTGCTCGAGCGGGCGCGTGCCGAGGGCCTCGGCAGCCTCACGGTACTCGCGGGCGGCGACCCGCAAGCGCTCGTCGAGGAGCTGCCGGTCGTGCCGCGGGCGCGGCTGCTCGACGCACGCGTGCCGTCCGTGACTCCGGAAGGCTTCGGCTACGACCCGGAGCGAGGCGAGCTCTGGTTCGCGGGCGAGACCGCAGAGGCCGTCATGCTCGAGCTCGAGGCCCGGCGGCGCGAGGTTTCGACACAGGCCGCCGACCTCGAACGGCAGGCCGAGCAAGCCGCGCGCGAGGCCGACTCGACCGCCGAGGCCGCACGTATCGCGGCGACCGCGTACGGGGGCGTCCCCAGAGCGCTCTCGCTCGATCGGGAGCTCGTCGAGCGCATCGCATCCGCGGCCAGACGGCTCACCGACGGCATCGCCGGTGCCCTGGACACGAGCACGCGCTTCGATGCCCCGCTTCGCGCGCGGGTGGACGCAGGCGCGCTCAAGGCGAAGGACCTCGGCGACGAGCTTCGCCGTCTCGGCGCCTCCGAAGTCGCGATCCGTCAGGAGCTCGACGAGGCGACGGAGCGCACGACCGCAGCCGAGATCGAGCTCGCGCGCAGCGAGGGCGAGACCGGTGAGGCGCGCCGGCGTCTCGAGGCCGCCGGTGCCGAGCCGGCCGAGGGCGACGACCGCGACGAGCTCGCGAGCCGCGCCGACCGGCTCGAGACCCGTCGCGCCACGCTCGGGCAGGTCAACCCGCTCGCGCGCGAGGAGTACGAGGCGGAGAAGGAGAGGCTGACCGATCTCCAGACACAGCGCGAGGATCTCGAGCGAAGCCTCGACGAGCTGGAACGTCTCCGCACCGAGCTCGCGGAGACGGTCGAGCGGCGCTTCGCCGAGACGTTCGATGCGGTCGCGCGGCACTTCGAGGAGGTCGCGACGACGCTCTTCCCGGGCGGCGAAGGGCGTCTGCGCCTCGTCGAGCCCGAGGGCGAGGACGGAGAGCCCGGGGTCGAGGTCGAGCTGCGGCCGGCCGGAAAGCGCATCACGCGTCTGTCCCTCCTCTCGGGCGGCGAGAAGGCGCTCGGCGCCATCTCGTTCCTGTTCGCGCTCTTCCTCGCCCGGCCGTGCGCGTTCTACCTCCTCGACGAGGTCGAGGCTGCGCTCGACGACACGAACATCGCGCGCTTCGTGGAGCTCCTCCGCCGCTACTCCGACCGCGCGCAGTTCGTCGTCGTCACCCACCAGAAGCGGACGATGGAGGCGGCAGACGTCCTGTACGGGGTGACGATGGGGCCGGACGGCGTCTCACAGGTCGTCTCTCGCCGGCTGCCGCGCGCCGCCGAGCACGCGGCCGCGTAGAGCCGGCGCGTAAGCTCGCGCCCGTGAGCCGGACCTGGGCAGAGCTGCTCGGCGATGAGCCGGGCGCGTCCGACGAGCCCGAGCGCACCGGCTTCTTCGGCCGCATGCGCGACTCGCTCGCGAAGAGCCGGCGGGCGCTCACGGAGCAGATCGCGACGGCCGCCTTCGACCCGGGCGACGACGAGTCGTGGGAGCGACTCGAGGAGGCATTGCTCCGCAGCGACGTCGGCGTGCCCGCCACGGCCGAGCTGGTTCGGCGCCTGGAAGCGCGCGGGGAGCTGAGCCCGTTCGAGGACGCACTCGCGGAGGAGGTCGAAGCGCTCTTCGGCGGCCCGCCGACGCTCGCTCTGGAAGGCACGCCGAGCGTGATCCTCGTCGTGGGCGTCAACGGGACGGGCAAGACGACCACGATCGGCAAGCTCGCGGCGAAGCTCCGCGAGCACGGCCACTCGGTGCTCGTCGGTGCGGCGGACACGTTCCGAGCAGCCGCCGAGGAGCAGCTCGAGATCTGGGCGGAGCGCGCGGGCGCGGACTTCGTCGGTGCGCCGCGGGGCGCGGACCCGGCTGCGGTCGCCTTCGACGCGGTCGAGGCCGCCCGCGCGCGCGGGCACGACGTGGTCGTCGTCGACACCGCAGGCCGCCTCCACACGCAGACGAACCTCATGGCCGAGCTCGAGAAGCTCCGGCGCGTGATCGCGGGGCGCGTGGAGGGCGCGCCGCACGAGACCCTCCTCGTCGTCGACGCCACCACCGGGCAGAACGCGCTCCAGCAGGCGCGGCTCTTCGGTGAGGCCGTCGGCGTGACCGGGGTCGCGCTGACGAAGCTCGACGGCAGCGCCCGTGGCGGTGTCGCCATCGCCGTCGCTGTCGAGCTCGGGCTCCCGGTGAAGCTCATCGGGGTCGGGGAGGGCGTGGACGACCTGCGCCCGTTCGACGCACGCGACTACGCGCGCGCGCTCGTCGGTGCGGGCCAGTAGTAGTCGTACGTTGCCCGTTGCGGTCGTCCGCCTACGTGCATACGCTGTGACAGGGAACCCCTGCTGCGACAAGGGGAAGGAGGATGGGAATGGCTTTCGCGATGTTCATGCATTGGGACGGGGTAACCCCGCCCGAGTACAACGCCCTGATGGCGAGCCTCCAGCTCGACACGAGCCCCGCTGCGGGCAGCGTCCTCCACCTTGCGGCCTTCACGGACGGAGGTATCGAGGTGTGTGACGTGTGGCGGACAGAGGAGGCTTTCCACAGCTTCCTCGAGCGGCGCTTCCTGCCGGCCGCCCGCGAGCTGGCGATCGAGGGCGAGCCCAGGTACCTGCTCGTTCCGTTGCACCACCTGTACGCAGCCGATCCGGACACGATCGACCGGATCGGAGTGATGTCCGTCCCGGCCGCCGTCGCGAGCTGGGTCTGACCCTGGGTCGGCGCGGCCCCGGCCGCGCCGACGCTAGGATCGCGCGGTGGACGAGGGTCGCGAGAACACGATCGCGTTCGGCCCCGTCGGGCTGGCGGGTATCGCGCTGCTGCTGCTCGGGATCCTCAGGCGCAGCCGCTTCGTCGCCCTCCTCGGGCTGGGCGCCGTCGTCGCCGACGTCACCGTGCGCCGAGCTCGGCGGCTTCAAGGCGATGAACGAGCGCCGGCCGGAGTCCGCCCCGTCTGACGATCTCTAGCGGCCGAGGCGCCGCTGTGCGGGCTCAGCCGCTCGGTGTCTTGGTCAGGGTGACGTTGTAGATCTTCACGTTCGGGTTCCCGACCAGCACCCGGATGTGCGAGATGTCGAACCATGCCTTCTCGCGGTGTCCGAGATCGGTGGAGGTCGACTTCTCGGCCGGAGCGGGCCTCGGCTGACGATCTCTGGCGGCTGAGGCGCCCGTCGTCGGGCTCAGCCGCTGGGTGTCTTGGTCAGGATGACGCTGTAGATCTTCACGTTCGGGTTCCCGACCAGCACCCGGAGGTGCGAGATGTCGAACCACGCCTCCTCGCCGTGTGGGAGATCGTCGGCGGCCGCCTTCGCGGCGCGCTGAACAGCCAGGTGAAGATCGCGCCAGTCGCTGTTCTCCTTCCGGTCCGACTTCCCCTTGTAGGCCTTGCCCGGTTCGCTGAGGTTTATCTGGCCGCGCCTGTAGTACTCCTCGTCGATGATCTCGTCCCGAAACTCGTCGTCGGTCATCGCCCCTCCTTCGTCCGATCCGCAGTCCGGCAACCCTAGTCGGTAATCGTCCCGTGTACAACCGGCGTGCTCAGGACGTCGGTGTCCAGCTGCGCCCCGTCGCGTTCGAGCTCCGCGACCCGCTCCTCGCCCAGGTGGCTCACGAGCTCCGGGCCGAAGCGCTCGAGCACGGGGCGCTCGAAGCGGTTGATCGGCGCGTCGCCGCGTAGCCCGCTCGCAGCACCGAAAAGGCGGGCGGCGTCCTCGAACCGACCCTTCGCTGCCGCGGCGCCGCCGAGGACGACGAGGCACTCCGCGCGGCTCCGGTCACTCCCGAGCTCCGTGTACACGGCGAGGCAGCCGAGAATTCGCCGTTCGGCCTCGTCCGGGTCGCCCGCGTGGAGGTCGAGCTCGGCGAGCATGAAGTCGGCGGCGGCGGTGTGCAGGACGTCGCCGAGGCCGAGCGCGAGCGTGCGAGTCTCCTCGAAGACATCGCGTGCGCGCTCCACCTCGCCGTTCTCGAACGCTGCGATTCCGAGGTTGTACAGCGAGTTCGTCACCTGGAGCGGATCGTCGAGGGTACGGCGCAGCGCGAGTGCCTCCTCGTGCGCCGCGAGCGCGTGGAGGTGGTCTCCACGGGCCGAGTACACGTCTGCGAGGTAGTTGAGCTGAGCCGAGATCGCCGAGGCGTCGTCCGTCTCGCGGGCGACCGCGAGAGCCTCCGAGCAGAGCTCCTCCGCTCGGGCGGCATCGCCCCGCTGGAGCGCGATCCAGCCGAGCTCGCCGAGCACGAACGCGGTCTCCCGAGGCCGGTCGAGCTCGCGAAACAGCTTCAACGCCGCCTCGAGGTCCGGTATCTCGGCCTCGAGGTCGTCCTGGGCCGCCGCCTGGCGGGCCGACCACCAGAGCGCGTTCGCGAGGACCTCCTGCGGGACGTCGTCGGCGAGCGCGAGCGCGAGGGCGAGCCAGCGCCGTGCTTCGGTGATGTGGCCGTGATGGCGCCAGAAGCGGCCGAGCTCCGACACGGCGCGCAGGGCCTCCTCGACTCGTCCCGAGGTGAGTGCCCAGTCCAGCGCCGCACGGATGTTGTCGAGCTCGAGCTCGAGCCGTTCGAGCCAGGTCGCCGCCTCGGGCCTTTCGAGCGCCTCTTCCGCCTCCGCCGCGAGCCCGAGGAATCGCTCGCCGTGCCGCCGCCGGAGGTCATCGAGCCTCCCGGAGGCTTCGAGCCGTGACAACGCGTGCTCGCGAACGGTCTCGAGCATCGACACGCGTACGTCCCCGTCCGCGACGTCGCTACGCAGGAGGCTCCAGGCGACCAGCGCCTCGAGATCGCCGAGCAGCCCCGCGCCGGCGCTTGAGTCGACGAGCGCGCGGAGGTCGGTGAGCGAGCAGCCTCCGGGGAAGACGGCGAGCGTCTCGTGCAGCTCGCGCTGGCGGTCGCTGAGGAGGGCGTAGCTCCACTCGAGCGTCGCGCCGAGCGTGCGCTGGCGCTCGGGGAGGTCGACGGGACCCTCCATCTCGAGTGCGAGGCCCTCCTCGAGCGCCTGGAGCACCTGGGCAGGGGGGAGGACGACCAGGCGGGACGCCACGAGCTCGATCGCCAACGGGAGCCCGTCGAGCCGGCGACAGATCTCCTCGATCGACCTCGAAGTGTCCTCGCGAAGGACGATCCCGCGCGCCGCCGCGAGCTCGGCGAAGAGCTCCGAGGCGTCGGCCATGAGGAGCGGAGCGAGCGGCACGACATGCTCGGCCGAGAGCCGAAGGGGCCCGCGGCTCGTCACGAGGAGCTTCACGTCGTGCGCTGCGTCGAGCAGCTCTCGCACGTCGGACGCGGCTCCGGGGAGATGCTCGAGGTTGTCGAGGACCATCAGAGCACCGGTTCCCGCGATGGCCTCGCCGACGCTCTGGAGCAGCGTGCGGCCGGGAGACTCCCGCACTCCTACCGCGCGCGCGATCGCGGCCGGGACGAGCTCGCGGTTCGAGATCGGGGCGAGACCGACGAGATGGACCGGCCGATGCACGGCAGCCTCTCCGGCGACCTCCAGCGCGAGCCGGCTCTTCCCGGCTCCGCCCGGGCCCGCGATGGTCACGAGCCTGACGTCGGGACGTGTGAGCAGTGTCTGCACGGCCGCGAGGTCCCGTGCCCGACCGACGAGTCGGTGGTGGAGCGCCGGCAGCGTCGCCCCGGCGAGCGTGCGCAACGGTGGAAAGTCGGCCGTGAGCCCAGGCCCGACGACCTGAAAGAGCTGCTGCGTGTCGGGCACGTCCTTCAGCCGGTGCCGGCCCAGCGGCTTGACGCCGACGCCGGGGAGCGGCTCGTCACCGGCGACCTCGCGCGTCGACTGCGAGATCACGATCTGGTCTCCGTGGGAGACGCCGCAGATCCGGGACGCGACGACGACCGCCATGCCGACGTATCCCTCGGCGTCGAGCTCCGGCTCACCGGTGTGGATCCCGATCCGGAGCCGCAACGCACCCTCCTCAGGCCACGGCTCGTCGCCGAGGGCCCGTTGAAGCTCCGTTGCGGCAGCGACCGCCTCGCGTGCCCCGGAAAAGGCGAGGAAGACGCCGTCGCCGGCCCAGTCGATCTCATGGCCGCCACGCGGCCGGACGATCCCCCGAACGAGCTCACGAAGCCGGATCCGAACGGGGCCGTAGCGGTCGCCGAGCGCGTGCAGGAGCTGCGTCGAGCCCTCGACGTCGGCGAACAGGAGCGTGACCGTTCCGCGCGGCAGCGCCGCCCGGGAATCCCCGCTTTCGGACATCGGACGAGTGTACGAGCCTCTTTCCGACGAATCCAGGCGGGCCGTGGGCCTCGATCCCTCTCTAGACTGGGCCAGCAATGTTCGACACCCTCTCCGACAAGCTTCAGGCGACGCTCGGCGGCCTCGGCCGGGGCGGCCGCCTGGACGAGGAGTCAGTCTCGAAGGCGATGCGCGAGATCCGCCTCGCGCTGCTCGAGGCGGACGTGAACTTCGAGGTCGCGAAGGACTTCACCGCCTCCGTGAAGGAGCGCGCGCTCGGCGCGGACGTGACGAAGAGCCTCACGCCGGGGCAGGAGGTCGTGAGGATCGTTCACGAGGAGCTGACGTCGCTCATGGGCGCGGGCGACTCGCGGCTCGCGTTCGGCCGGCCGCCGACCGTCATCCTCCTCGCCGGCCTCCAGGGCGCGGGAAAGACCACCGCCGCCGCGAAGCTTGCGCTCCTGCTCCGGAAGGAGGGCAGGCGGCCCGGGCTCGTCGCCGCCGACCTCCAGCGTCCGGCGGCGGTCGAGCAGCTGAAGCAGCTGGGCCGGCAGATCCAGATCCCGGTGTACGCGCTCGATCCCGCGGACGCGGTCGCGGCCGCGCGGGATGGGCTCGAGGCCGCGCGCAAGGAAGGGCTGGACACCGTGATCCTCGACACTGCGGGCCGGCTGCACGTCGACGAGGAGCTGATGGACGAGCTCGCGCGCGTACGCGACGCGACGAAGCCCGCGAACGTCCTGCTCGTGCTCGACGCGATGACGGGCCAAGAGGCGGTGAACGTCGCGGTCGCGTTCCAGGAGCGGATCGCGTTCGACGGCGTCGTTCTCACGAAGCTCGACGGCGACGCCCGCGGCGGCGCGGCGCTCTCTGTCCGCGCGGTCACCGGCCGCCCCGTGAAGCTCGCGTCGGTGGGGGAGAAGCTCGACCAGCTCGAGTACTTCCACCCCGACCGCATGGCGTCACGGATCCTCGGCATGGGCGACGTGCTCACGCTCATCGAGCGCGCCGAGGCGGCGGTCGAGGAGGACGAGCAGGAGGAGATGGAGCGCCGCCTACGCGCGGGCGAGTTCACGTTCGACGACTTCCTCGCGAGCTACCGGATGCTCCGGCGAATGGGGCCGCTCCAGGGCGTCATGAAGCTCGTCCCCGGCCTCGGCAAGCAGCTCCAGGGGGTCGACGTCGACGAGAAGCAGCTCGCGCGGGTGGAGGCGATCGTGCTCTCGATGACACCTCACGAGCGCGCGCTGCCGCACGTCATCAACCCCGGCAGGCGGCGGCGGATCGCGGCGGGGAGCGGAACGTCGATCGACGAGGTGAACAAGCTCATGGCCGCCCGCAAGCAGATGGCGAAGATGATGAAGCAGATGGGGAAGGGCAAGATGCCTTCGCTTCCGGGGATGCCGCCGCCCGCCCGCCGCTAGCCGCTCCATGCCCGAGGACCACTTCGGCGAGCACGTGGCGGCGCGGTACGACGAGTCCGTCGCCGACAGGTTCGAGCCGGCGGCCCTCGACCCCGTCGTCGACTTCCTCGCCGACCTGGCCGGCGGAGGCTCTGCGCTCGAGCTCGGTATCGGCACGGGACGGGTCGCGCTGCCGCTTGCCGCGCGCGGCGTCCCCGTGCACGGGATCGACCTGTCCGAGGCCATGGTTGCGAGGCTTCGCGCGAAGCCCGGCTCCGACGAGATCGCCGTCACGATCGGCGACTTCGCGACGGCGACCGTCGACGCCACCTTCTCGCTCGCCTACCTCGTCTACAACACCATCAACAACCTGACGACGCAGGACGAGCAGGTCGCGTGCTTCCGGAACGTCGCCGCGCACCTCGAGCCGGGCGGGTGCTTCGTGATCGAGGTCGGTATCCCTCGCCTCCAGCGACTTCCGTCGGGCGAGTCTTTTCCTCCCGTTCGAGGTGAGCGCGACCAAGCTCGGGATCGACGAGTACGACGTCGCGTCCCAGCGATTGATCTCGCATCACTACCGGCTCCGCGACGGCGAGCTCGACGTCCTCTCGATCCCGTTCCGCTACGTGTGGCCGTCGGAGCTCGACCTGATGGCGCGCCTCGCCGGCATGACGTTGCGCGAGCGCTTCGGCGGCTGGAAGCGCGAGCCGTTCACGAGCGAGAGCCGCATGCACGTCTCCGTCTGGGAGAAAGACGGCTAACCTTTCTCGCCGCAAGCACACGAGAAAGGCAGAAATGGCTGTACGGATCAGGCTGACCCGTGTCGGCTCGAAGAAGAACCCGATCTACCGCGTCGTCGTCGCCGACTCCCGTTCGCCGCGGGACGGTCGCTTCATCGAGATCATCGGCAGCGCTACAACCCGCAGACGGATCCGTCGACGATCGAGCTCAACGAGGCCAAGGTCAAGGACTGGATCGCGAAGGGCGCTCAACCGAGCGCGCCGGTGTCGCGGCTGATGAGAGCCGCCGGAATCAGCGGCTAGTGGCTGAGCTGCTCGAGTGGGTGGCCCGCCGGCTGGTCGACGCGCCGGACGCCGTTCGCGTCGAGACCGAGGAGCGGGAGGACGCAATTATCTTCCACCTCTTCGTCGCACCGGAGGACGTCGGCAAGGTGATCGGGCGCCAGGGTCGCATGGCGCGCGCGCTCCGCAGCATCGTACGGGCGGGGGGCGCGCGAGCCGACGAGCGCTACCTCCTCGAGATTGCCGACTGAGGGAGAGCTCGACCTCGTCCTCGTCGGACGCGTCGGGCGCCCGCACGGGCTCGACGGGGCGTTCGTCGTCGAGCACGCGAGCGAGGACGCCGAGCGCTTCACCGTCGGCGCGACCCTGATCGTCGACGGCGAGCCGGCCCAGGTCGTCCTTTCCCGGCGCGTCGGGCGGGGCAGGCCCGCGATCAAGCTCGACCGCCCCGTCGAGCGCGGCGCCGAGCTGCAGGTCCGGCGTGCCGAGCTTCCGCCGCCGGAAGAGGGCGCGTACTACGTCGCCGACCTCGTCGGCCTCGAGGCGCTGGAAGACGGCGGACTACGCCTTGGCGTGGTGCAGGACGTCATCCCGGGTGTCGCCAACGACGTCCTCGAGCTCGACACCGGGCTTCTGCTGCCGCTCGTCGAGGAGTGCGTGCTCGACGTCGACCTCGAGCGGGGCCGGGTTCTCGTCGCGCGGGGTTTCGCGGGTGACCGGTAACCTCGTTTCCCCCGTGCGTCTCGACGTCTTCACGCTGATCCCGGGCGCATTCGCGTGGCTCTACGAGCGCCGGCCCGTGGCCGCCGTGCATGGGCACCGAGCTCGAGTTGCGGGTCTTCAACTACCGCGATACGAGCCCGCTCAGCGCCGGCCAGGTCGACGACGAGCCCTATGGCGGAGGGGCGGGCATGGTGCTCCGTGTCGACGTTGTCGCGGCCGCATTCGACGCGGTCTACGGCGGTGTGCCGAAGAATCGCGTCGTCGCGTTGACCCCGGCCGGCCGCCAGCTCGACCAGGAGCTCGTCGAGGAGCTCGTCGCGGAGCCCGCGCTCACGCTGCTCTCGGCCCGCTTCGAGGGCTTCGACCAGCGCATCATCGACCACCTGGCCACGGACGCCGTCTCGATCGGGCCGTACGTGCTCTCCGGCGGGGAGATCCCGGCGCTTGCGCTCGTGGACGCCGTCGTGCGGCGGCTTCCCGGGGCGCTCACCGAGGGCTCGGGCGAAGAGGAGAGCTTCTCGCACGCGCTCGACGGGGGGATCGAGTACCCGCACTACACTCGGCCAGCGGAGTTCCAGGGCTGGGAGGTGCCGCAAGTCCTGCTCTCGGGCGACCACGCGCGCATCGAGGACTGGCGGCGCGAGCGTGTCCGGAGCGTGACGTGAGCAACGCGCGCCCTCTGCGTCCCGCTTACCTGCGAGAGGTCGGCCGGTGAGCGAGCTCGAAGAGAAGGACAGCCCGACCGAGGCAGCGCGCGAGGTCGCGGGGCTCGACGGCCGGGCGCCGCCACCCGGGCCTCCACCGGCACCGCCCTTCTCGTGGCCCGCCGCCGAGCTGCACGAGAAGTCCTGGCCGAGGCCGGTTCCGCCGCCTGCGCCACCGTTCTCGTGGCCGATTTCCGAGGACGAGGACAGGCACGAGTTCCACCACCCGCTCGACCGGGTCACCGGCCGGCTCCCGAGGCGGCTCCGGATCGTGGTCGACTGGGTGGTGACGATCGTGGGCGCCGTTGTGATCGTCCTCGCGATCAAGGCGTTTGTCGTGAACCCGTACCGGATTCCCTCCTCGTCGATGGAGCCGACGCTGCACTGCGCGCGCCCGGCCTCCGGCTGCGAGTCGCGCTTCTCGGATCGCGTGCTCGCGAACCGCTTCATCTACCGCTTCCGAGATCCGAAGCGCGGTGAGATCGTCGTCTTCAATACGCCGCCGCAGGCGAAAGCGAAGTGCGGCGCGGGCGGGACGTTCGTGAAGCGCATCATCGGGCTCCCCGGGGAGACCGTTCAGCTCCGGCTGCGGGGTGGCTCTGCGTACGTGTACATCGACGGCAAGCCGCTCCGGGAGCCGTACATCGAGCGGGACCGCCGTGACCTCGGGCCGGAGGAGCAGTTCCCCGTCCCCGAGGGGCAGTACTTCGTGATGGGCGACAACCGTGCTCAGTCGTGCGACTCGACCGAGTGGGGGCCGGTGCCCAGGGAGAACCTCATCGGGCCGGTCTTCATGACCTACTGGCCGCCGAACCGGCTCTCCTTCCACTAGCTCGGCCGCCTCGCGTGAACACCGCGATCGACGACGAGGCGAAGGCGCCGAGCGACGTTCCGCCTCCTGCGCCTCCCTTCTCGTGGCCGATCCCCGAGCCGGAGGCGACGCGCGGGCGTCCGCGACGTCACCGCCGGCTGTGGGTGGTGCTCGAGTGGATCGCCACCGTCGTCGGCGCGATCGCGCTCGTGCTCGTGATCAAAGCCTGGGTCGTGAACCCGTATCGGATCCCGTCGCCCTCGATGGAACCGACGCTCCACTGCGCGCGCCCGGTATCTGGCTGCCAGGGCCGGTTCGCCGACCGCGTGCTCGCGAACCGCTTCATCTACCGGTTCACCGACCCGAAGCGGGGGGACGAGGTCGTCTTCGAGACACCTCCGGCCGCCGAGCAGAAGTGCCCCACCGGCGGGACGTTCGTGAAGCGCATCGTCGGGCTCCCGGGGGAGACGCTGCAGGTCAGGATTCGACGCGGGCTCGCGTATGTCTACGTCGACGGCCGGCTGCTCCGGGAGCCGTACCTCGAGCCCGGCCGCCGCGGCGGCGGCCCCGCGAGGCGATACCACGTGCCGGACGGCCAGTACTTCATGATGGGCGACAACCGCGCACAGTCGTGCGACTCGCGCGTGTGGGGCTCCGTGCCGCGGGACAACCTCATCGGGAAGGTCTTCCTGACCTACTGGCCGCCGAATCGGATCTCCTTTCGCTAAGGGCAGCATTGCTTCGCGCGAACATCCCTGAAGGCGTCCGCTTCGCGGCCGCGGGGGGCCTTGCGCTACCATCTTGCGCGGCCTCTGGCCACCTCTCCGATGAACGCGACGATCGAAAGCCTCGAGCAGCGCAACATGCGCACGGACCTGCCCCAGTTCAAGGCTGGGGACACGGTGCGGGTGCACTTCAAGGTGATCGAGGGCAACCGCCAGCGCATCCAGGTCTTCGAGGGCATCGTGATCAAGCGGCAGGGGGCTGGCTTCCGGGAGACCTTCACCGTGCGAAAGCAGTCGTTCGGCGTCGGCGTCGAGCGCACGTTCCCCCTCCACTCGCCGAAGATCGAGAAGCTCGAGGTCGTGTCGATCGGCGACGTGCGACGCGCGAAGCTCTACTACTTACGCAAGAGAGTGGGGAAGAAGGCGCGCGTCCGCGAGCTCCGACAGAGCTAGCGTCTATCCTCGACCGCGTGGCTCGGTCCTCCGGCCAGCGGCTTCTCGCACACGATCGCAGGCTCGGCGTCCGGTTCGTCGCGGGCGCGGACGAGGCCGGGCGCGGCTCTCTCGCGGGGCCGCTGGTCGTTGCCGGAGTCCTGCTCGACTACGAGCGCCTGCGCGGTCATTGCGTGCGCCCGCTCGCCTTGCTCAACGACTCGAAGCAGCTCACGCACGAGGAGCGCGAGGCGCTCTTCCACGGGGTCGTCGGCTGCGCGAGCAGGATCAGCGTGCGCTTCGTGTCCCACGGCGAGATCGACCGCTCGGGGCTGCACCGTTCGAACCTCGCGTGCCTCCGAGCCGTTCTCTCCGACCTGCACCCCCCTGCGGGAGCCTGTCTCGTCGACGGCTTCCGCCTCGGCCCGAGCGCGCCCCCGCACCTGGCGATCGTCGACGGCGACTGCAGAAGCGCCGCCATCGCCGCAGCCTCGATCGTGGCGAAGGTGGTCCGTGACCGCGTGATGCGGAGACTCGACGCGCTGTATCCGCGGTACGGGTTCAGGTCGCACGTGGGCTACATCACGCCCGAACACTCGGCCGCCGTGCGGGCGTTCGGTCCGTCAGACGTCCATCGCCGCTCGTTCCAGGCGCGCTGCTACGAGGCTGCCTGAGTGAATCGCGGCGAGCGCCGCGCGCTGCTCCACTACCGGCTTCGCGGGTACCGACTGCTCGACGCGAACGCGCGGGTGGGCGGGTACGAGCTCGACCTCGTCCTGCGACGTGGACGGAGCGTCGTCGTCGCGGAGGTGAAGGAGAAGGGCGGAGTCGGCTTCGGGCATCCGCTCGAGATGGTGGACGCGGAGAAGGCGCGGCGCGTGAGGGTCGGCGCGAGCGCGTGGCTTGCGGCGCATCCGGAGGTCGCGGGGCTCGAGGTCGTGCTCGAGGCGGTCGCGGTCCGGGGGCGGCGGGTCGAGCGAGTCCCGCTGGCCTGACATCTTCGAGAGCTGGGCGGGCCTTTCGCCGAACCGACCGTTGCCCACCCCTCCTCAACCCCCACGGGGCACTCCCGTGTCCCGACGTTGGCGGCCGTCCGAGCTCGTGATGCGCGGGGCGCGCAGGACCCAGGAGTCCCCTCGCCCTCGGCGAAGTCACAGGAGTGGCTCCGACCCAGGCAGCGCTCTACGACGAGCTCTCGGCCGGCGACCTGCAGCTGTCGTGGTCGGAGAAGGAGCTGCCCGAGCGGGAGCGGACGAAGCACGTCCACCGGCTCCACCCGTACCTCGGAAAGTTCATCCCACAGCTCGTGGAGGCGCTGCTCGGACGCTACGTGCCGCCGGGTGGGCGCGTGCTCGACCCGTTCGCAGGCTCGGGGACGACACTCGTGCAGGCGCTGGAGTCGGGGCACGACGCCGTCGGCGTCGACGTCGCGGCCTTCAACTGCCTCCTCATGCGCGTGAAGTCCGCGCGCTACGACTCGTTCGCGCTCGAGAAGGAGCTCCGAGATGCTCTTTCGCGCTGCGACCGGTCGGACGAGAAGCCTCGCGGCTACATCGCGGAGTGGTACGCGCCGCGGGCCGCCGCCGAGCTCCTCCACTTCCGCACGCTGCTCGAGGAGTACGAGCACGCGGACGTCCTCGGCGTCGTGCTCGCGCGCGCCGCGCGCTCGGCGCGCTTGACGACGCACTTCGACCTCGAGTTCCCGCAGATGCCGCAACGCGAGCCGTACTGGTGCCACAAGCACAGGCGTACCTGCCGTCCGGTCGAGGAGGCCGACAAGTTCCTCGGCCGGTACGTGCTCGACACGCTCGATCGCATCAAGGCGTTTCAACGCGTGCGCGACCGGAAGCGTCGCGCCGAAGTGCTCCACGGCGACACGCGACACGTCGAGCTCGACGGGCCGTTCGACGCCGTGCTCACCTCACCGCCGTACCCGGGCCTCATCGACTACCACGAGCAGCACCGTTATGCGTACGAGCTCCTCGGCCTGGACGACCGGCGTGAGCGCGAGCTCGGCGCGGCCGCGCGTGGGACGAGCAAGACTGCGGTCGAGGAGTACGCAGCAGGGATCTCCGAGGTCCTTCGCCGCTGTGCCGAGTCGCTTCGGCCGGGCGCGCCCGTGCTCGTCGTCGTGAACGACCGTCGCGGCCTCTATCCGGAGATCCTCGAGCGCAGCGGGCTCCGGCTCCTGGAGCGTCTCGAGCGACATGTGAACCGCCGCACGAGTCGCCGCGCGGGCGAGTACTTCGAGTCCATTCTCGTCGCGGGTCGCTAGGTCCTGCTGCGTCAGAATATTTGCTGATTCGTCACAGAGGCGTTGACGATTTCTGCCTAGCCTCGAGAGGGTGCTCGCTCGCGCGGTCACCCACGCGCTCGTAGGCCTCGAGCCCCGTAAGGTCGAGGTCGAGGCCCACCTCCAGCTCGGCGTACCCGGGTTCGCGATCGTCGGCCTCGCCGACCGCGCCTGCCAGGAGGCAAAGCACCGCGTCCGCAGCGGGGTGGTGTCCGCCTCGCTCGAGTGGCCGCTGAACCGGCGGATCACGGTGAATCTCGCCCCGGCGGCGCTCCGCAAGGAGGGGTCGGGCTTCGACCTGCCGATCTCCCTCGCGGTTCTCGCTGCCACTCGGCAGCTTCCACCGGAACGGCTCGCCGAGCATGCAGCCGTCGGTGAGCTCGCGCTCGACGGACGGGTCCGGCCCGTCGCCGGGACGCTGGCTGTCGCGGAAGGCGCGCGCCTGGCAGGTCTCGACCGAGTCGTCTGCGCCGCCGAGTCGGCACCCGAGGCGGCGCTGGCGGGCGTCGAGCCGATTCCGGTTCGGCATCTGGGGGAGGCCGTGGCGTACCTGCGCGGCGAGATCGACGCGCCGCCGTTCGAGCCGCTGTCGGCTGACGTGCTCGAGGCCGAAGGCGTGCCCGACCTCGCGGACGTCCGCGGACAGGAGCGTGCGCGGCGCGCACTCGAGATCGCGGCTGCAGGCTCGCACAACCTTCTGCTGCAGGGGCCGCCGGGCACGGGAAAGACCATGCTCGCGCGCCGTCTGCCGGGGATCCTGCCCCCGCTCGGACGCAACGAGTCGCTCGAGGTCACGCGCATTCATTCGGTCTGCGGGCTGCTACCTCCGTGCCGACCGCTGATCACGGTGCCGCCCTTCCGCTCCCCGCACCACGGCGCATCGGCGCCGGCAGTCGTCGGCGGTGGCCCGAGCCCGCGTCCGGGCGAGGTGTCGCTCGCTCATCGCGGCGTGCTGCTGCTCGACGAGCTCCCGGAGTTCCCCCGTTCCGTGCTCGAGGCGCTGCGCCAGCCGCTCGAGGACGGCGTCGTCGCCGTCGCGAGGGTTGGAGGGCACGCGCTCTTCCCGGCCCGCTTCCAGCTCGTGGGGACCATGAACATGTGCCCGTGCGGGGCGCGCGGCGATCCTGCCGTCGAGTGCCGGTGCAGTCCGCAACGGCTGGCTGCCTATCGGGAGAAGCTCTCGCGGGCGCTCCTCGACCGCTTCGACCTCGCGGTCGCGATGCCGCGTCCGCGTGCGGCCGAGCTCGCGGCTCCTCCGGCCGAGATGTCGGGGCCGGTCCGGGCGCGGGTGGAGGCGGCTCGCGAGCGCCTGGCTTCGGCGCTTCCACGCCGGACGGAAGCCGCCTCCGAGCTTCTCTCCAACGCAGTCGAGCGGCTGCCGCTGTCCGGCCGTGGGCGGATTCGCGTCGCACGCGTTGCCCGGACCATCGCCGCGCTTGCGTGGCGCGGCCGACGTCGAGCCGGCGCACGTCGCAGAGGCGCTTTCCTACCGGATGCCCGCGGCGTGAGCGACAGCACGCGACTGCGGCGGCGCGACCCAGGGTTCCCCGATCTGCTCGCGGCGATCCACGACCCTCCGCCCGTGCTCTTCCTGCGCGGCTCCGCTCCCGCGAGCCTGTTCGAGCGCCCGGCCGTCGCCGTTGTCGGCGCGCGCGCATGCTCGTCCTACGGACGCTCGGTCGCGCGCTCCCTGGGGCGCGAATTGGCCGCGGCCGGCCTCGTGGTCGTCAGCGGGATGGCGCGGGGAATCGACGGCGAGGCGCACCGTGGCGCACTCGAGGCGGGGGAGACGGTCGCTGTGCTCGGCTGCGGAATCGACCGCGACTATCCGGCGGCGCATGCGGAGCTCGCACGGAAGATCTGCGACCGCGGCCTCGTCGTCTCCGAGTACGAGCCCGGAGTCGAGCCCGCGCCGTGGCGTTTCCCCGCGCGGAACCGGATCATCGCCGGCCTCTGTCATGCGACCGTTGTCGTCGAGGCGCGGGAACGGAGCGGCGCGCTCATCACGGCCGACTTCGCACTCGAGGAGGGTCGCGAGGTACTGGCTGTGCCGGGCGAGATCACGAGCGCGCTCTCCGCGGGGACGAACGCGCTCCTCCGGCTCGGCGCGACGCCCGTGACGGGTGCACGAGCCGTGCTCGAAAGCTTCGGGATCGAGCCGGCGGAACCGGGTCCTACGCCGCTCGGTGATGCCGCGGCGGCGCTGCTCGAGCACCTACGGGATGGCGCGCTGACCGCGGACGAGCTCGTCCGTTCGTCGGGTGTCGACCCAGCAGAAGCCTCCGCTGCGCTCATGGAGCTCGAGCTCGCACGGTGTGTCGCGCTCGAGGACGGCGTGTACCGAGCTGCCGTCTAGCGCGCTCGAGAAACGCTCGCAGACGCGCGGGCTAGGATCGCCGCGTGCCGAGCACCACGTCCTACTGGCTCGCGGAGCCTCACGAGCCGATTCCGGTGCGTCGGCTCGACGGGCCTCCCGATGTCGCCGTCGTGGGAGGCGGCATCACGGGTTGTGCGTGCGCGGTCACTCTCGCGGAGGCGGGGCTCCGCGTCCGGCTGTACGACGCTCGCGAGATCGCGGGCGGTGCGAGCGGGCGAAACGGAGGGTTCGCGCTCCGCGGCGGCGCAGCGCCGTATCCGGTCCTGGTGGATTCGATAGGACGCGACGCCACCTCGCGGCTTTGGCGCTGGACCGAGGAGGAGCTCGCGGAGCTCGCCGGGCTTGCGGGAAACGCGTTCCGCCCGTGCGGCAGCCTGCGCCTTGCCGCGGACGAGGAGGAGCGAGACGAGCTCGAGGCCGAATACGAGGCGCTGCGTGCGGACGGCTTCGCCGTCGAGTGGCGGGGCGATCTGGCGTCTCCGCTTGCGGGCCGATACCCGGCCGCGATCTTCCACCCGCCCGACGGCCTGCTCCAGCCGGCTCGGCTGGTGCGGAGGCTTGCCGCGCGTGCTGCGGAGGCCGGGGTCGAGATCCGAGAGCACACGCGGATCGGCTCGCACGCGGAGACCGGCGCGGAGACGGTCGTCGTCGCGACTGACGGGTATCCGAGCGGGCTCCTGGGCGACCTCGAAGGGCTCATCGTCCCCACGCGCGGCCAGGTGATCGCAACCGAGCCCGTGCCGGAGAGGCTCTTCGAGATCCCACACTACGGGCGCCATGGGTTCGACTACTGGCACCAGGCGCCGGACGGTCGCATCGTCTCGGGCGGCTTCCGCGACGTCTCGCTCCAGGACGAGTTCACCGCCGAGGAGGAGACGACGCACGCCGTCCAGGAGGCGCTCGAGTCGTTCGTCGCGTCGTTTCTCGGCCGTCCTGTCGCCGTCGATTACCGCTGGGCCGGGATCTTCGGCATGGTCTTCGATTTCGTCCCGGTCGTCGGCCGGGTGCCTGGTGAGGACGGTGTCTGGGTCGCCGGCGGCTACTCGGGCCACGGGAACGTGCTCGGGTTCGCGAGCGGAAGGCTCGTCGCGCGAGCGATCCTCGGCGACCGCGACCCGCTGCTCGACCTCTTCGAGCCCGACCGGCTGCTCGTCGCTTGACCTAGGACGGCCGGACGAGCGTCAGAGGCGGCGCACGAGCACAAACGCAGCGAACAGGCCCGCGAGTGCGGACAACGCCCACCACGAGACGTGCAGCATCTGGCGCCCAGGAAACCCGAGTGCGACTCCGGTTCTTCCGACGGCGAGACGAGCTCCGCTCGAACCGAGGTCGCGGCGCGACTCGGCAAGCATCCGTTCGATGCCGTCGAGCCGGGCGGCTACCGCTCCGGTCCTGCGATCGCTCGCCACGGGGCGAGTCTAGGTAGCCGCGGCCTCGGAAGCCCTAGAGCTGCAAGTGCTCCAACTCGAGCTCGGCGGACTTCGCGTACGCCGTCCTCGCGACAGCCAGATCCTGGATGGCGAGGCCTGTCGAGTCGAAGAGCGTCACCTCGTCGTCGCCGCGACGGCCCTCGGCTTGGGCTTCGCCGGTGAGCACCGCTCCGAGCTCCGTCACGTCGTCGTGCCCGACGACGCCTGCCTCGACGGCCGCCGCGAGCTCGCCGCCGTGGCTCGCCTGCTCCCAGTCGTCGCAGAAGAGTCGGGCGCGGGAGAGCTCCGCGATCGCGACCTCCGCCTTTCCCGGGCCGTCCGCGCCCATGAGCGACACGTGCTGGCCGGGCCTCAGCGCTCCTTCGCCGTACAGCACCTCGTAGCCGGGGGTCACCGTCGCGACGACGTCGCAGGCGAGCGCCTCCTCTGCGCTCGCCGCCACGCCCGCGCCGAGCTCCTCCGCAACCGCGCGGCGACGCGTCTCGTCCACATCCCAGACGAGTGGGCCTCGGCCGTGAGCGACGAGCATTCGCACCGTCTCGGCGCCGTTGACGCCGCATCCGACGACCGCCCACGAGGATGCGTCCGCGCGAGCGAGCGTGTCCGCCGCGATGACCGCCGCCGCGGCCGTCCGGAGCGCGGTCACGGCGGCGGCTTCGAGCACCGCCAGTAGGCGCCCGTCCTCCGCATCGGAGAGCAGCACGAGCCCTGTGACCGTCGGGAGCCCGCGGGCGGGGTTGCCGGGAAAGGACGTCACCCACTTGAGCAGTGCCTGCCCGCCGCCGAGCGCCGGCATGGCACGGAAGTCGCCTGCCGGGTAGTTCGTGACGTAGACCTTCGGCGGCATCGACCACTCGCGCCGGGCGTACGCGACGAACGCCTTGCGAACCGCGTCGTACGCCTCCCGCGGCGAGACGGCCGCCCGCACGTCGGCGGCGCGGAAGACCGGGATCATCAGAGCGCCTTGACGGCGGTGATCAGCTTCAGCACCGAGTCCTTCGCGTCCCCGAACAGCATCGTCGTCTTCGGGTCGAGGTAGAGCTCGTTGTCGATGCCCGCGAAGCCCGGGTTCATCGAGCGCTTGAGGACCACGACGCTCGCCGCCTTATCGACGTCGAGGATCGGCATCCCGTAGATCGGGCTCCCGGGGTCGCTGCGCGCGGCGGGGTTCGTGACGTCGTTCGCGCCGATGACGAGCACGACGTCCGTCTGCGCGAACTCGGGGTTGATCTCGTCCATCTCGAAGAGCTGCGTATACGGGACGTTGGCCTCCGCGAGGAGCACGTTCATATGCCCGGGCATGCGCCCCGCGACCGGGTGGATCGCGTACTTGACTTCGACGCCGGCCTCCTCCAGCACGTCCGCGAGCTGTCGGACATCGTGCTGCGCCTGCGCCACCGCCATCCCGTAGCCGGGGGCGACGATCACCCTGCGCGCGAAGGAGAGCTGCACCGCGACATCCTCGGGCGTCGTCGCGCGCACCGTGCGGCCGTCGTCGGTGGCACGTCCGGCGGCGGCGGCGGCCGTCTGTACCTGGCCGAACGCGCCGAAGAGGACATTCGCGACCGAGCGGTTCATCGCCTTCGCCATCAGCAGCGTGAGGAGCGTTCCCGCGGCGCCGACGAGCATCCCCGAGACGATGAGCACGGTCGAGTCGAGGACGAAGCCCGTCGCCGAGGCCGCGAGACCGGTGAACGCGTTCAGGAGTGAGATGACGACGGGCATGTCCGCGCCGCCGATCGGGAGCACGAACATCACGCCGAAGGCGAGCGCGAGCGCGACGAGCGCGTACAGGACCCACTGCTCCTCGGCTCCCGCCACCGCCGCGACTCCGAGCGCCGCCGCTGCGCCGAGCACTGCGATGTTGACGATGTTCTGCGCAGGGAAGACGATCGGGCGCCCGCTGACTAGCTCCTGGAGCTTCGCGAACGCGACCACCGAGCCCGCGAACGAGATCGAGCCGATGAGAGCGGAGAGGACGATCGAGATCGTCTCGTCCCAGACCGGGCCCGCCGACCCGTGCCACTCGGACAGCGCGACGAGTGCCGCCGCGCCGCCACCGACGCCGTTGAAGATTGCGACCATCTGCGGCATCGCGGTCATGCGGACGTTCCGAGCGCCGATGACGCCGACGACAGACCCGATCAGGAGCCCGGCGACCATGAGCCCCCAGTTCTCGATCCCTTCGAGCAGGAGCGTCGTCGCGATCGCGACGAGCATGCCTGCGCCGCCGACCCAGTTCCCCTTCCGCGCGTGCTTCGGCGACGAGAGGAACTTGAGCGCGACGACGAAGCAGACGATCGTGACGAGGTAGAGAAGTCCGACGAGATCTGGGTCGGAGATCACTCGCGCTCTTTCTCCTGCTTCGGCTCCGGCCGGCGCTTGAACATCCCGAGCATTCGGTCGGTGACGAACCAGCCGCCGACGACATTCGCGGTCGCGAGCACGAGTGCCGTGAACCCGACCACCTTCGTGAACGTGTCGTCGGCGCCGCCGAGGACGAGGATCGCGCCGACGATCACGATCCCGTGGATGAAGTTCGCCCCCGACATGAGCGGGGTGTGCAGCATCGTCGGCACCTTCGCGATGACCTCGAGGCCGAGGAACGCCGCCAGCACGAGGATCGTCAGCTCGACGACGAGCGGGAGCTGGGTCATGTGCCCGCTCTCGTCACGCAGGCGCCGGCCGTGATCTCGTCGTCCCAGTCGAGCGTGAGCTCGCCCGCAGGCGCGATGTGCTGGAGCAGCGCGGCGACGTTCCTCGAGTAGAGCTGGCTCGCGTGGTACGCCATCAGCGACGGGAGATTCGTGGTGCCGTCGACCGTTACACCTCCGTGATCGACCACCTCGCCGGGCACCGTTAGCTCGCAGTTCCCGCCCGTCTCCGCGGCCACGTCTACGACCACGGAGCCCGGCCGCATGCGCTCGACTGCGGAGGCAGGGATGAGCTTCGGGGCGGGGCGCCCGGGGATCGCGGCGGTCGTGACGACGACGTCGAAGTCCGGGATCCGCTCCGCGAGCGCCGCCTGCTGCTGTGCTTGCTGCTCGGCTGTGAGCTCGGTCGCGTAGCCGCCCGCGGTCTCCTCGGCCCTGACCCCGAGCTCGAGGAAGGACGCGCCGAGGCTCTCGACCTGCTCCTGTACCGCAGTGCGCACGTCGAACGCCGATACGACGGCTCCGAGCCTCCGTGCGGTCGCGATCGCCTGCAGCCCCGCGACACCGGCGCCGATCACGAGCGCGCGCACGGGCGCGATCGTCCCGGCGGCGGTCATGAGCATCGGAAAGAGCTTGGGCACGCGGTCGGCGGCGAGCACGACCGCCTTGTAGCCCGCCACGGTCGCCTGCGACGACAGCGCGTCCATCGGCTGGGCCCGTGTGGTGCGCGGGATCGACTCCATGGCGAACGCGACGACGCCTTGGTCGCGCAGGCGCGGCGACTCCTTCCGCGTCGGCGAGGGGGTTCAGGAATCCGATGAGCACGGTCTCCGGCGCAAGAGCTGCGACCTCGACGGCGGACGGGGGGGCGACTCGGACGACGCTCTCGGCGCCCTCGAGCAGCGCGTCCGCGTCGACGAGCTCGGCGCCGGCCTCCGCGTAGTCCTCGTCCGGGAACCCGGCCGCGGCGCCCGCTCCGCGCTCGACGCGGATCGCAAAGCCGTCGGCCCCGAGCTTGGAAACGGTTTCGGGGACGAGCGCGACGCGACGCTCGCCGGGAGCCGTCTCCCTCGGAACCGCGACTCGCATGCCGGGGAGACTCTACGGCCCGTGCGGCGGGCACGCCGCAAGAGGGAGCGGCGCTCAGATGGCTGCGACCGATCGCTGCGCCTGTGCTCGGCCGCGGGTGCCGCCTAGCCCTGCGTTTCCCGACCCCACGCGCCCCCAGGGGCACTCCCGTGTCCCTGAGGACACGGTATCGGTGATTCCCTCACGGGTGGGTGACGATTCGTGCGACTCTTCGCTTCCCCCGCGCGACCTCGAACAGAGTGTCCTCTTTCGCGCGCCGGCGGCCCGGGGCCGGCACCGTCTCTACAGTGACGCCCAGACGTCGAGCTTCGTCTTCGTTCGCCGGATGACCTCGTCGGTGAACGCGGTCGTGCCGAGGTGGCCCCCGAGGTCGGCCGTGCGCTGGCCCTCGGCCACCGCTTCGAGGCACGCTTCCCGGATCGCGCGACCCGCGGCCTGGACCTCGTCCTCCTCCGCATGCGAGAGCAGCGCAGCGCCGGCAAGGACCATCGCCATCGGGTTCGCGACGTCCTTGCCCTCGAGTGCGGGCGCGGTGCCGTGTGCGGCCTCCGCCATGAGAGCGCTCGGCACGTAATCGTCGCCGAACGCGACCAGGAGTGACTCGGAGCCCGCGATCGATCCGAACAGCGGAAGCACGAGGTCGGAGAGGATGTCGCCGTCGCGGTTAAGCGCCGGGATGACCATGGGCGCGCCGCTCGACGAGATGAGCAGCGCGAAGGTCGCGTCGATGAGCTGCGGCTCGTACGGGATGTCGGGATGCCGAGCCGCCGCCTCGTCCATCTCCTCCTTGAGCATCCCCTCGTAGATCGGGCTGACGGTGTACTTCGGCCCGCCGAAGACCTTCGCGCCCATTCGCTCGGCCTGGCGGAACGCGAACTCGGCGACCGCGTGGCAGATCCCGCGCTCGATCCGCTCGGTGCGGTAGGCGACTTCCTGGTCGCCCTCGCCCTCGCGCCACTCCTCTGCGCCGTATGCGTCGCCGACCGCCATCCGCACGACCGAGATGGGCGCGTGCACGCCGCCGAGCGGGACGATCCCGGGAATCCGCCGGCCGGTCCTGACGATGACCTTGCCGCCGATCTCCTCACGCAGGATCCGGTTCGGGGACCCGACGTCGCCGGCCGTCTCGGGCGTGATCGTCGCGGCTTTCAGGCCGTATCCGTGCTCCCGGATTGCGGCCGCCGCCTGGTGCACGACGCCGTTCTCCGTCGCCCGTCGGTTCTCGAGCGAGAGGTCGAAGCGCGGGAACTCGAGCTCCGGTCCGACCACGTCCGGAGCGAGCACGCGGAGCGCTTCCTCGAGGAGCTCCTGACCCGTCTGGTCGCCCTCGAGCACGACGATCGTCCGCATCACGCGATCCTACTCGCCCCATCACACAACAGTTCGTGCTTAGAAACCGCGGACGATAAAGGGTTGCATTTGGGAGCCCTTTTTTTCTAGGCTTCCATTCTCACCGAGACCTGGCGTTGGGAGGAAATCGTGGCGCGAAAGACGATTCTTGTTTGCGACAAATGCTCGCGGGAAGTCGACGAGGGCAAAGGCGCGGTCATGCGCATCAACTACACGGACGCGCGGCGTGGCTCGAAGCAAGCGGATCTCTGTGACGACTGCGCGGGTGGAATGCCGGGTCAGGCTGTCGCGCGCCGCGGCCGTAGGCCCAAAGCCGCCGCGTAGAGGGATCACGGGTCGGGCACGGCCGGCTGACCCTTTTCGCGCACTTTGCAAGAGACCGCCGTGCGGCGTACGAAACCGCGCCTGAAGGCAGGACTACGATGGATCGATGGCGCTCTCGCTCGTCGTGGGGCCGGCACATGCCGGCAAAGTCGCGCTGCTCCTCGAGCGCTTCCTCGCCGCGCTCGAGCGCGATCCGTGGCTGATCGTCCCGAACCGCGCAGACGTCGAGCGGGTCGAGCGCGACCTGCTCCTGAGGCGGCCGGCGCTTCTCGCCGGGCGGATCGGCACGTTCGACGACCTCTTCGGGCACGTCGCCGCGGGCGACCCGGGGAAGCGGGAGCTCCTGACCGATGCGCAGCGGACCCTCGTCGCCCGACGCGCGATCGGGGCGACCGCGCTCGACGGGCTTTCGGCCTCAGCCGGCTCGGGCGGCTTCGCGGACGTTCTGCTCGGAACTCTCGGCGAGCTCGAGTCGGCGCTCGTCGACCCGGATCGGATCGGGGGCGACCTCGGGCGACTCGCGCAGGCGTACCGCGACGAGCTCGACCGGATCGGAGCCTGGGACCGCGACGGGCTCCGACGAAGCGCGGCCGAGCGGCTCCAGAAGGACCTCGCCGCCTGGGACGGCACGCCTGTGCTCGCGTACGGCTTCGAGGATCTGACGGCGGCCGAGTGGGCTCTCGTCGAGGCGTTGTCCGCGCGCACCGATGTCACCGTCTCGATCCCGTACGAACCGGGGCGCCCGGCGTTCGCGGCGCTCGCGCGAACCGTAGCCGACCTCGCCGCGCTCGCAGCGGGCACGATCGTGGAGCTGCCGCCGGCCGAGCGAGCAGTTCCGGCCGCGCTCGGCCGCATCGAGCGCGAGCTCTTTTCGGACGCTGCCTCTCCGGAGATCGCGCTCGACGCCTCGCTGCACTTTCTCGAAGGCTCCGGCGCCCGAGGCACCGCCGAGCTCGTAGCGGGGGAGATCCTCGGGTCTCGTGCGCACGGGAACTCCGCCCGAGCGGATCGGTGTCGTCTGCGAGTCGGTCGAGCGCTGGCGCGCCCCGTTCGAGACCGTGCTCGGCCCGCTCGGTGTCCCCTACGCCATCGAGCAGCGCGCGCGGCTCGGCGAGACCACGCTCGGGGGTGCGCTGCTCGCACTCCTGCGGTTCGACTGGCTCGGGGGGAGTCGCGGTGACCTGTTCGCGTTTCTGCGCTCGCCGTACTCCGGGCTCGAGCGCCGCTCGGTCGACTTCGTCGAGGGCCGGCTCCGCGGTCGCGCGATCGTCGATCCGGCCCGAGTCGAGGAGGAGGCCGAGAAGCTTCGCGGCGCTTCGATCCCAGCGCTCGCGGAGCTCCGCCTCTACGACGATCCCGTCGTCGCGGCGCGGGCGCTGCTCCGGCTACTCGTACGCAATGCGTGGGGGCTCGAGTCGCCGCCCACCGCCGCCGACGCCCGCGGAGACGCGCGCGCGTATCAGGCCGTACGCGAGAGCCTGGATGAGCTCGAATCGTTCGAGCGCCGCGACACGCAGCCGCTCTCGCGGGAGGACGTCGTGGCCTTGCTCGAGCGGGCGACGGTCCGGCCGACGTCGCAGGGTGAGGCCGGGCGGGTCGCGGTGCTCGACTACGCGCGCGCTCGCACTCGGACGTTCGACGTCGTCCTCCTCCTCGGGCTCGAGGAGGGGAGCCTCCCTCGCCGCGACCGCCCGTCGCCGCTCCTCGACGACGACGCTCGCCGCCGGCTCGACGCCAGGCTCGAGCGGACGGACGCGGTGGCGCGGGACCGCTACCTGTTCTACACGGCGTGCACGCGCGCGACGCAGCGCCTCGTGCTCGTGCGCGAGGCGGCCAGCGACGAGGGCTCACCCCGCGAGCCGAGCCCGTTCTGGGACGACGTGCGCGCGCTCTTCTCGCGCGAGAGCGTTGCTCACGCGACGCGCAGGCGAACGCTGTCGAGCCTCACCTGGCCCCTGGAGGCGGCGCCGAGCGAGCGCGAGCGCCTGCGTGCGATCGCCCGGCTCGCGGTCGAGGACGCGGAGAGCGCCTCCGTGCTCGCGGCCGCGAACGGGTGGTCGAGGCGGCTCGATCGCGCACGCGCCGCGTTCGACCGCGGAACGGCGCTCCAGAGCACTGCGGTCCTGGAACCGATGTCGATGAAGACGACGTTCTCCGCGACCGAGCTCGAGCGCTTCGCCGACTGCTCGTCGGCCTGGCTCGTCGAGCGCGTGATCTCACCGAAGACGATCGACGCCGAGCCGGACGCGATCCTCCGCGGCCAGGTCGTGCACACGACGCTGAACCGCTTCTACACGATGCTTCCGCGCGAGCTCGACGCCGAGCGCGTGACCCCCGAGAACCTCGACTCCGCGCTGGCCCTCGTGCGGCGTTGCCTCGACGACGCGCTCGAGTCCGGGGTGCGCCTCGACCTGACGCCGCTTCAGGCCGCCGAGCTCCGTCAGACGCTCATCGCCGACCTCGACGGTTTCGTGCGCGACGAGGCGGCGTCGGAGATGGCCTTCGTCCCGCGCCGGCTCGAGGTCTCCTTCGGCTCGGACCGCGCGGCGCCGGAGCTCCAGCGCGGGCTCGAGCTTCCAGGCGGTCTCCGTCTCTCGGGGAAGATCGACCGGATCGACATCGATCCATTCAGCGCGCGCGGGATCGTGCAGGACTACAAGTCGGGCAAGGGCGCGCACTCGGCGCGGGACATCGACCGCGATTTGCGCTTGCAGATCCCGCTCTACGTCCTCGCCCTGCGCGACCTCGTCGGGGTGGAACCGCTCGGCGGCGTCTACCGCGCTCTCTCCGGGCCGAGGGCCACGCGCGGGATGCTGCGTGAGTCCGCCCGTGACGACCTTCCCGGCTTCAAGAAGGCGGACTACCTGGACGAGGACGCGTTTTGGGCGCAGATCGAGTCCGCCCGCGACCGGGCCGCGACGAACGCCCAGCGCATCCGGGCCGGGGACGTGAAGCACGACCCGAAGGGGGACGGGTGTCCGGCCTGGTGCGACCTCTGGCCCGTCTGCCGGGTGCCGCGCGCATGACGGTCGTCGAGGAACGCGCTGGGCTGAACGACGAACAGCTCGCCGCGGTGGAGGTCTCCGGGACGGTGTTCGTGTCGGCCGGAGCGGGAACCGGGAAGACCTCGGTGCTCGTCGAGCGCTACGTGCGCGCGGTCTGCGACCGCGGTCTCGACGTCGACTCGATCCTCGTCATCACGTACACGCGCAAGGCGGCGGGGGAGCTCCGCTCGCGTATCCGCGCGGCTCTCGTCGAGCGTGGACGTCCCGACCTCGCGCGCGCGCTCGACAGCGCGTGGATCTCCACGATCCACGGCTTCTGCAACCGGTTGCTGAAGGCACACCCGTTCGCAGTTGGCCTCGACCCGCGCTTCCGCGAGCTCGAGGACGCCGGTGCGGCCGTGCTCCGTGGCGAGGCGTTCGAGCGGGCGCTCGAGGACTTCTGCTCCGGCGGCGAGGAGGAGCGGCTGCGGTTGCTGGCCACGTACCGGGCGGACGGGCTGCGGCGGATGCTGACCGGCGTCTACGAGACGCTGCGCTCGGCGGGGCGAGACCTCGTTCTCGAGCTCGGGGAGCGGCCGGCACTCGGCGCGGCCATCTCGGCCTTCCGCGCGGAGGCCGCCGCGCTCGCGGCCGACCCGTCGGCGACGGCGAGCCAGCGGCGAGCGGCAGAGGAGGCCGTGCGAAGCGTCGTGGACGGCGCGGCTCCCGAGCGGGTCGCCGACCTCTCGGGGCTCCAGTGCACGGGCTCGCGCTCCGCGTCGTACGAGCATGCGCGGAAAGCGGTCGAGCGCGCGGCGCTGGAGGAGCTCGCGACGCACGATCGCGCCCTTCTCCAGGAGTTGCTCGAGCGCTTCGCGGCGGAGTACGCGGCCGCGAAGAAGCGCGAGTCGGCGGTCGACTTCGAGGACCTCCAGCTTGCCGCGCGAGACCTGCTCCGCGGCGACGAGAGCGTGCGCGACTCGGTGCGCCTCCGCTTCCGGATGGTGATGGTCGACGAGTTCCAGGACACGAACAGGCTTCAATGCGAGCTCGTCGACCTCGTCTCCCACCCCGAGGAGACCGAGATCTTCACCGTCGGAGACGAGTTCCAGTCGATCTACGGCTTCCGGCACGCGGACGTCGAGGCCTTCCGTGAGCGGCGCGCGCAGGCGGCGCAGCTCCTCACGCTGAGGAGCAACTATCGCTCACGGCCGCAGGTGCTCGCCGCCGTCAACTTCCTCTTCTCGGGCGCGTTCGGAGACGAGTACCAGCCGCTCGCGGCGTCTGCCGAGTTCGCCGACCCGGTGTTCGGGCATCCGGTCGAGCTTCTCGTCACGGACAAGTCGAGCTTCAAGGAGAGCGGTGAGCATTGGCGGACCGGAGAGGCGCGCGCCATCGCCGCCAGGGTGCGCGAGCTCGTCGACTCGGGCGAGGCGGTTCCGGGCGAGATCGTCGTCCTGTTCGCGGCGGGAACGGATGCCGAGCGCTACGAGGAGGCGCTGCGCCGCCAGCAGCTCCCCACCTTCCGCGCGACCGGGCGCGGCTACTTCGGCCAGCAGCAGGTCGTCGATCTCCTCGCGTATCTCCGCCTGCTGCACAACCGCTACGACGACGTCGCACTCGCGACCGTCCTCGCGTCGCCTTTCGTCGGCGTGTCGAACGACACGCTCGTGCTCGTCAGAAGGAACGCTCCGCGGCGGCCTCTCTTCACGGCCCTGGAGAAGGGCATCGAGGAGGGTCTCTCGAAGGATGACGACCGCCTCCTGCGCGCGTTCCGGCAGCGGTACGAGCGCCTCGTCGGCATGTCTGCACGTGTCGGCCTCGAGCGCCTCTGCGAGCAGGTCCTCGCCGAGCACGACTACGACCTCGCGGTGCTCGCGCGCTGGGACGGCTCGCGGCGGTTCGCGAACCTGCGCAAGCTCGGGCGCCTCGCGCGGCAGTACGAGGCGATCCGCGGGCGCGACCTCGCCGGCTTCGTCCGCTTCGTACGCGAGCAGGACGCGCTCGGGGCGAAGGAGCTCGAGGCGGTCGCCGAGGAGGAGGGCGCCGACGCCGTCCGCCTGCTCACGATCCACGCAGCGAAAGGCCTCGAGTTCAAGGTCGTGATCGTGGCCGACGCCGGGCGGGACATCGGCGGCCCGCGTGCCGGGGACGAGATCGTCGCGCTCTCCGACGGGCGCTTCGGGTTCCGCATGGTGCACCCGACGCGCGGCGACCGGAAGGCCGTCTTCGAGTACGAGGAAGTACGTGAGGAGGAGAAGCGGCAGGCGAGCGCGGAGCGGCTGCGCCTGTACTACGTCGCGATGACGCGTGCGATCGACCGACTCATCGTCTCCGGCGCGATCGACGTGGAGCGCCCGAGCGAGCGCGAGACGCCGATCGGCTGGGTGCTCGACCGGATCGAGGCGGCCGGCGACGTGGCCGCCGCCGAGGAGGAGCCGCGCGAGCTCGAGCGGGGGGAGGCGCGCTTCCTCCTCCGCGTGAACCGGCACACGGAGATCGCGGTGCCCGAGGCAGCCGGCGAGCAGCCACTCGTGGACGAGGGGCCGGCTCAGCTCGCCCTCTTCGGTGACGTGCCCCCGGGCTCGCCGCCGGTCGGGCTCGAGCTGGCGGCGCTCGAACCGATCGCCGCTCCGCCGCTCCACGACGTTCGGCGCCTTTCGTATAGCGCCCTCTCGCTCTTCGAGCGCTGCCCGTACCGCTACTTCGCGGAGCGCGTGCTCGGGCTGCGGTCCGTAGCGCCGGAGCGAAACGGAGGCTCGCAGGCCGCCGGCCTCGCGGGCAACGAGATCGGGGATGCCGTTCACCGTCTGCTCGAGGACGTCCCGCTCGCCGCTCCCGCGCCGCCGTCCCGTGAGGATCTCGACGAGGCCGTCCTTGCGTGGTACCCGACCGTGAGCGAGGCGGAGCTCGAGCGGATCGCCGGCCTCCTCGACGCATACTGCGAGTCCGAGCTCGCGCGCCGGATCGCGGGGCTGGAGGGCGCTCGGCCCGAGCGTCCGTTCGCGTTCGAGCACGACGGCGTCCTCCTGCACGGCCGGCTCGACGTCCTCTGGCGCGAGGACGCGAAAGCGCTCGTCCTCGACTACAAGAGCAATGTCCTCGATGGCGCCGACCCGGCCGAGATCGTCGAGTCCGAGTACCGCGTGCAGCAGCTCGTATACGCGCTCGCGTGCCTCCGGGACGGCGCGGAGGAGGTCGAGGTCGTGTACCAGTTCCTCGAACGTCCCGACGCGCCCGTGTCGACCACGCTCACCGCGTCCGACACGCCGGCTCTGGAGGCCGAGCTCTCGGCGGCGATAGCGCGTATCCGCGCAGGCGAGTTCCCGCCCCGCCCGGGAGAGGTCACGTGCGCGGATTGCCCGGCTCTCGATCTCGTGTGCGCGGGGCCGAGGCTGCCCGTCGCGCTGTAGCCTCGTGGCGTGCGCGTCGCCGTCGTAAGCGACATCCACGGGAACCTGCCGGCGCTCGAAGCAGTTCTGGCCGACGTGGAGAGGGAGGAGGTCGACGCCGTGGTCGTGGCAGGTGACGTGATCGGCGGCGCCTTCCCCGCCGAGGTGTTCGATCGTCTGACGAGCCTCCCCGACGTGCGTTTCGTCCGCGGGAATGCGGACCGCTTCGTGCTCGAAGGGGCGGACGAGTACGGCGAGGACTGGCAGGCCGAGCGGGAGCGCATGGGCGAGGAGCGTCTCGCAGCGGTCGCGAAGTGGCCGCTGACGCAGGAGCTCGAGATCGAGGTGCTCGGACGCACCCTCGTGTGCCACGCGGTCCCGACCGCGGACGAGCCCATCTTCACGAAGCTCACGCTGGACGAGGACGTCGCGGCGCTCATCGGCGACGTCGATGCGGAGCTCGTCGTCGTCGGGCACACGCACATCCAGGTCGACCGCCGCTTGCCGACCGGCCTGCGCATCGTGAATGCGGGAAGCGTGGGCATGCCGTACGAGGGCCGGCGCGGCGCCTTCTGGGCCCTGCTGGGGCCGGATGTCCAGATGCGACACACGGAGTACGACGTCGAGGCGGCAGTCGCGTCGATGCGGTCGGACGGCGCCCCGAGGCCTGAGGCACAGCTTCGCCAGCTGCTCGAGCCGCCCGATCCCGACGAGACGTCCCGGTTCTTCGAGAGCCAGCGTGGCGCGTAGGGCCGCGGCGCTCTACGACGTCGAAGGCAACGCGTCGGCCCTCGACGCGGTGCTTGCCGAGGTCGCGCGCGAAGACGTGGACGTCGTCGTGTGCGGGGGCGATCTCGTCGTCGGGCCGTCGCCTGCCGAGGTGTTCGACCGTCTCGGGGGGCTGGGTGACGTCCGGTATGTGCTCGGGAACGCCGATCGCATGGTGCTGCACGGCACCGACGAGTACGGGACGGACTGGGGCTCGTACCGGGAGCGTCTCGGCAAGGACCGCCTGGCCGCTGTCGCCTCCTGGCCGCTGACCGTCGAGCTCGAGATCGAGGGCATCGGTCGCGCGCTCCTCTGCCACTCGACGCCGACCGCGGACGACCCGATCTACACCCGCTCGACATCCGACGAGGATCTCGCGGCGCTGATCGGTGATGTCGGGGCCGACCTCGTCGTTGTCGGTCACACGCATGTGCAGTTCGACCGCGCCCTCCCGAACGGGCCGCGGGTGGTCAACGCCGGCAGTGTCGGCATCCCGTTCGAGCGGCCGCCGGCCGCTTACTGGGCGCTGCTCGGCCCGGAGGTCGCGCTCCGGCGCACCGACTACGACGTCGAAGCCGCAGTCGCGGAGATGCGAAGCGCGGGAGTCGCCGAGGACTACCTCGCCGAGTTGCGCGAGCCGCCCGACGGGGATGAGACGACCGCGCGGTTCGAGGCCGCCCGCCGTGGCGCGTAGCTACGTCCGCGAGGCGCGTCGGCGCGGGCTCGGGCGGCGGCGGGAGCGGATCGGGCCGATCATCGAGCTTCTCGCCGAAGACCATGCGGACGCCCAGATCGCACTTCGCTTTCGCTCGGATCTCGAGCTGCTCGTGTCGGTGATGCTCTCGGCGCAGACGACGGATACGAACGTGAACCGCGTCACCGAGCGGCTGTTCGAGAAGTACCGCCAGCCCGAGGACTATCTCGCCGTCCCGCTGGAGGAGCTCGAGCGCGACATCTACACGACCGGGTTCTTCCGGCAGAAGGCGAAGGCGATCCGCGGGACGATGCGGGTGCTGATCGAGGAGTTCGAGGGGGTCGTTCCCGGACGTCTCGACGAGCTCATGCAGCTGCCCGGGGTCGCGCGCAAGACTGCGAACGTCGTCGCATCCGAGCTCGGCCACGCGCAGGGGATCGTCGTGGACACGCACGTCCGCCGGCTCTCCCAGCGCCTCGGGCTCACGCGTCAGGAGGATCCCGTCAAGATCGAGCGCGACCTCCAGAGGATCGTGCCGCGCGCCGACTGGGCCCGCTTCCCGCACCTGCTGATCTGGCACGGGCGGCGCGTCTGCGACGCGCGGCGGCCGCTGTGCGACGAGTGTGTGCTCGTGAGCCTCTGCCCGTCGAGCCGGATCTCGGTCGACGCTAGGCCGGTTACGGCCTGATCCTTCTCGCGCAGGTCTGAGGCAGCGTCCCTCGTCAGATCCAGCGGCGCCAGCGGTAGAGCGCGAGCTGCACGACGGTCGAGGCGAGGATGAGGGTGCCCGAGACACCTATCGACCAGTACGGCTTGTCGAAGGCGGACGCGAAGTTCTGTCCGTAGTAGCCGACGATGAGCGACGGCACGAGCACGAGTGATGCGATCACGGTGAGCTTCCGGACGATGTCGCCCTGACCCTCGGCGATCTTGGACTGGTGGTGGTCGCGGACGCCGGCGAGGAGATCGCGAGCGATGTCGAGCTCCTCGGTCACGCGGACGAGCGTCTCGTTCGTCTCCGCAAAGAGCACCTCGACCGACGACGGGAAGAGCTCGTGGTCGCCGATGTCAACCCGTCCGTCCACGACCCGCCGCACCGCGGCCCGCGTCGCCGAGACGGTTCGCCGGTTGTTCAGGAGCTCGTGGCGAAGGGTCGAGATGCGCGAGCGCACGCGGCTCGCCGGCCAGTCGTCGAGGCCGTCCTCGAGCTCGTCGATCTCCGCGGAGACCGCGTCGACGGCCGTGAGGAAGGAGTCGGCGACGTCGTCGACGATCCGGTGGACGAGCACGCCGGTTGGGGCTCCGTCGGCGACGGCCGGATGAAGGGCCGCCGGATCGAAGGGCTCGCCGCCTTCGGCGGGGCTCTTGCGCACGGTCACGACGAGCGCCGGCGTCGCGACGAGGCCGAGCTCGAGGAAGACGACCCGGTCCTCGTCAGGCAGCGGGCGCGCAGCGACGAGCACGCCGAAGACGTACGAGCCGTGGCTTTCGAACAACGGCCGCGGCGCGGCACCCTCGTCGGTCGGTGCGGCGAGCACCTCGACGACCTCGGGATCGACGTGCCCGGGGAGCGACGCGAGAAGCTCGTCCCGGGTCGGGTCGACGAGGTCGATCCAGCGGGCGTCCACCGCGGCGACAGTAGCGCCGGGCGCGGTCGGACTCGGAGGCTCGCTAGGCGGAGGTCGTCGCGACCTCGGAGGCCTCGGCCAGAGGGCCGGGCTCCTCGTGCTCCTGATCCTCGAGGAAGCGCTGCGCGTCGAGCGCGGCCATGGTCCCCGAGCCTGCTGCGGTGACCGCCTGCCGGTAGGTGTGATCCTGGACGTCACCTGCCGCGAAGACTCCGGGAATGTTCGTCCGCGTCGAGCGGGGCTCCGTCACGAGGTAGCCCTGGTCGTCGTGATCGAGCCAGTCGAGGAAGAGCGCAGTCGTCGGGTCGTGCCCGATCGCGACGAAGAACCCGTCTGCCGCGATGTCGGCCATCTCGCCCGTCTCGATGTTGCGGACCCGGACGCCGGTCACGCGACCATCGTCCGCGCCGAGCACATCCTCGACCACCGAGTCGAGCACGAACTCGATCTTCTCGTTGGCGTTGGCCCGGTCGACCATGATCGGCGACGCCCTGAACTCGGACCGCCGGTGGACGATCACGACCTTGCTCGCGAAGCGGGTGAGGAAGGTGGCCTCCTCCATTGCCGAGTCGCCGCCGCCAACCACGACGACGACCTTGTCGCGGAAGAACGCGCCGTCGCACGTCGCGCAGTACGAGACGCCGCGCCCCTGGAGCATCTCCTCGGACTCGAGGCCGAGCTGCCGTGCGCTCGCGCCCGTCGCGACGATCACTGCCCCGGCGCGATGCTCGACATCGCCGACGAAGACTCGGAACGGCCGCTCCGAGAGGTCGACGCGCGTGACGTCGTCGGTCACGAACTCGGCGCCGAAGCGCTCTGCCTGGCGCCTGAAGTCGGCCATCATCGCCGGCCCCAGGATCCCGTCCGGGTAGCCGGGGTAGTTCTCGACATCGCTCGTGATCATGAGCTGGCCGCCCCAGTTGAACCCCTCGAACACGAGGGGCCTCAGGTTCGCGCGGGCGGTGTAGAGGGCTGCTGTGAAGCCCGCCGGGCCGCCGCCGATGATGATCACGTCGCGTACGTCGCTCAATGCTGCTCCTTGTGTCCTGACTCGTACGTTAGCCCCGCGTCGCGGGGCACGGAGACCAGAACGCTCTGCCGGGGACGCGTGTTCCCCGCACGAGGCTACGCCGCGTCGGCGCCCGCAGCGAGCGCCGGGCTGTCGGGAGCCGCTTCCTCGCCGACGAGCTCAGCCGCCGCCAGCGGCCGCGCCTGGCGCTGGATCGGCTGCAGCTCCGGCGGCTCGATCCCCGTGATCCCGTGGCGCTCGAACCTGCGTGCCTGGGGGAGCACTTGCCGCTCGAGCGAGCCGACCGTCTCGTTGTACGCCTTCACCGCGCCGTCGAGCGACTTGCCGAGACGCCCGAAATGCGCGCCCATGGTCGAGAGGCGCTTGTAGAGCTCCCGCCCGAGATCGTTCACCTCGCGTGCGCTCTCCGCAATCGTCTCCTGCTGCCAGGTCATCGCGACCGTCCGAAGAATCGCCATCAGCGTGCTCGGCGAGGCAAGGATGACGCTCGAGCTCCAGGCGTACTCCTGGAGCCCCGGATCCTTCTCGTGCGCGACGCGCAGGTAGGACTCGTCCGGAAGGAACATGACCACGAAGTCCGGCGACGGCTGGAACTGGCGCCAGTACCCCTTGGCCGAGAGCTTCGTGACGTGCTCGCGGACCTGGCGCGCGTGGTCGGCGAGATGGCGCTCCCGCTGCACGTCGTCGGAGGTCTCGAACGCATCCAGGTACGCAGCGAGCGGAGCCTTGGCGTCCACGACCACGTGCTTGCCGCCGGGGATGCGGACCACGAGGTCCGGGCGCAGCGTGCCTTCCTCGGTCGAGGTCGTCGCCTGGGTGACGAAGTCGCAGTGCTCGATCATTCCCGCGAACTCCACGACGTTGCGAAGCTGCGCTTCACCCCAGCGCCCCCGAACATGCGGCGTGCGGAGCGCGTTCGTGAGGCTGCCGGCGCGCTCGGAGAGCGTCGTCACCTGCGCCTGGAGGTTGCCGTAGGCCTCCTGCCGCACGCGCTCGACACCCTGCAGCTGCTGGTCCATCCGCTCGAGCGAGTCCTTGAGCGGCCGCACATAACCGGAGAGACGCGAGTCTGCGAGCTCGAGGAAGCGCGCGCTGTTCGCGTCGAGCGCCTCCGCGGAGAGGGCCTGGATCGCCGCGGCGAGACGATCGTCGAGCGCGCTCCGCTCGGCGGCAAGAGCCGCCTCCGTCCCGGCGAGCTCCCGCTCGAGCGCGATGACCTCCTCGACCCGGCGGCGCCGCTCCGCGAGAGCGGGCCGCAGGCAGACGAAGAGACCGAGAGCGCCGGCCGCGATCCCGAGTACGAGGGCGAAAACGAGTGCGAGAACGACCATCGGGCCGACGAACGGTAGAGATGGGTGCGGACGGCATTCGAGACAACGGCCGCACAACCGGAGCCGACGAGGGCTGTTGCTACATTCGCCCGCGGCAATGGCCGACAAGCCCCGTGTAAAGGCGCCCAAGCAGCGCTCGACCCCCAAGCCCGAAGACCCTGGTCGCAAGAGGCGGCTGCTTCTGTACGGCTTTGCGGGCCTCGCAGCCCTCGCGGCGATTCTCGTTCTCGCGGCGCTCGCCATCGGAGGCAGCGACCCCAGCGCCGACGAGGCACGCAGCGCGCTGACTGACGCGGGATGCACGTTTCGCGTCGCGGACGCGCTTCCGGGCGACCACTCGATCGCACAGCCTGGCGGTACGTCACCGGACTGGAACACCGACCCGCCCACGAGCGGCGCGCACTACGGTATCGCGGCGATCTTCGGGATCTACGAGCAGCCGCTCGAGATCGCCCGCGTCGTCCACAACCTCGAGCACGGCGGGATCTTCATCCTCTACGGCGACGGTGTGCCGAACGCGACCGTAGACGAGCTCCGGGCGTTCTACGGCGATCACCAGACGGGGACGGTCATGGCCCCGCTGCCGAGCCTCGGGAACCAGTTCGCGCTTGGCGCGTGGAACTCGGACGGCCAGGGGGGCAACGCCTACCTCGCGAAGTGCGAGGAGTTCGACGAGCCCGCGGTCTCGACCTTCTTCCGCGCGTTCCAGTTCCAGGGACCCGAGCGCTTCGATCCGAGCCAGCTCCAGCCCGGCATGTAGCGGGTCTACACTCGTTCGGCCGGGGTGGCGGAACGGGTGAGACGCGCCCGCCTTAAAAGCGGGTGTCCCTTCGTGGGGCGTGCGGGTTCGAGTCCCGCCCCCGGCATCGGTCTCCGCAAGGCGCCGGATCCAGCGAGGCTCGACGCGATGAGATGATCCGGGCGGTGGAGAGGCACGAGCTTCCGACCGGCACCGTTACGTTCCTCTTCACCGATGTGGAGGGCTCGACTCGGCTCCTCCAGGAGCACGGATCGGGCTACGCCGACCTACTCGCCGAGCATCGAGCCGCGCTACGCGATGCGTTCGCGAGACACGGCGGCGTCGAGGTCGACACGCAGGGTGACGCGTTCTTCGTCGCCTTCGCACGGGCGACCGAAGCGGTGGCGGCCGCGACCGACGGCCGCGAAGCGCTCGAGATCGGACCGATCCGCGTTCGCATGGGCATCCATACCGGCGAGCCACTCCTGACGAACGAGGGCTACGTGGGCCTGGACGTGCACCGCGCCGCCCGTATCGCGGCCGCGGCTCACGGGGGCCAGATCGTCGTCTCCGACGCGACGCGCCAACTTCTGGACGTCGACGTGGGTATCCGCGAGTTGGGAGAGCACCGGCTCAAGGACCTCGCCCACGCCGAACGCCTCTACCAGGTCGGCGGAGGCGACTTCCCGCCCCTGCGCACGCTCGATGCAACGAATCTTCCCCTCGCCACGAGCGCGCTGGTTGGCCGCGAGCGGGAGGTCGAGGAGCTGGCGGCGATGCTCTCGGACGGCCCTCGCGTGGTTACCGTGACCGGAGCGGGCGGCACGGGCAAGACGAGGCTCGCTCTCCAGGTCGCGGCCGAGCTCGTCGGGACGCAGCACGACGGCGTGTTCTGGGTGCCGCTCGCGGGTCTCTCCGACCCGGAGCTTCTCGACTCGGAGATCGCGCAGACGATCGGGGCACCGGACGACCTCGTGGGTTTCCTCGGCGGGAGGCACCTGCTCCTCCTCCTCGACAACTTCGAGCACCTCCTCGACGCTGCTCCCACCGTGAGCGCGGTGCTCGCCTCGTGCAGTGGCGTCCGGGCGCTCGTCACCAGCCGCGCGCCGCTGCGGATCGCAGGCGAGCACGAGTATCGCCTCGAGCCGCTCGCGGTGACGCAGGCGGCGACGCTCTTCGCCGAGCGCGCGCGGGCCGTCGGTCGCGAGGTGGGGCTCGACTCGACCGTCGAGGCGATCTGCCGTCGCCTCGACGGCCTCCCGCTTGCCATCGAGCTGGCGGCCGCGCGGACGAAGATCCTCACGCCGAACCGCCTGCTCGAACGCCTCGACTCGGTGCTTCCGATCTTGACGGGCGGCACGCGAGACGCGCCGGAGCGCCAGCGAACGCTCCGTGCCACGATCGAGTGGAGCTTCGATCTGCTCGACGCGGAGCTGCAAGAGCTCTTCGCGCGCCTGTCCGTGTTCGCGGGGACGTTCCCAGTGGACGCGGCCGACGAAGTGTGTGGCGCGGACCTCGACAGCCTCGCTGCGCTCGTCGACTACAGCCTCCTCAAGCCGATCGGCGACGAGCGCTTTCTCATGCTCGAGACGATCCGCGAGTTCGCAGTCGAGAGGCTCGAGGGCTCGGGCGAGGCTGACGAGCTCCGCGACCGCCACGCCGGACTCTTTCGGAAGCTCGCCGAGGACGCTCATGTGCACCGCTTCGCCGCCGAGGCCGAATGGTCTGCCCGGCTCGACGCCGACCACGACGACCTCAGGGCCGCCCTGAACCGACTCGAAGCGCACGACGTGGACGCAGCGCTCGAGCTGGCCGGAGCGCTCGCGTGGTTCTGGCTCTCCCGTGGGCTCCTCGAGGAAGGGTGCCGACGTCTCGCGACCGCGCTCGCCGTCTCGAGCGCCGGCGGTCGGCTGCGCGCACGCGCTTTGGCCGGGTCCGGTGCTCTAACAGCGCGGCACGGAGACGCCGAGCGCGGTCGCGTGCAGCTCGAACAGGCGGTCGACCTCTGGCGCGAGCTCGATGACCGGGCCGAGCTCGCCTCGGCGCTCGACACCCTCGGCTGGCCCCTGATCTACGACGCGGGCGACGAGACAGCCGCGCTTGCTGCGTTCGAGGAGGCGCTCGCGATCCACCGCGAGTTGGGCGACGCGGCCGGCGAGACCCGCGCGCTCGTCGGCGTCTGTCAGGTGCTCGTCGCGCTCGGCGAGGTCGAACGAGCGGAGGCGATCTCGGAGGAGCTCCTCGAGAGGGCCGAGGACGATCCCCGTACGGAGCACTTCGCGTACCACTTCCTCGCCGACTGCGCGTTGCTTCGTGGCGACACCGCCGAGGCCGAGGAGCGATACCGCGAGAGCCTGCGTGCCGCGCTCCCCCTCGGGGATGTGATCGAGACGAGCTTCGAGGTGCAGGGTGTCGCCATGGCCATGGCGGGCAACGGCGACCCGGAGACCGCGTTGCGCCTCGCCGGCTCGGTCGCCGCGACCTGGGAGTCGCTCGGCATCTCGATCTCGGTCGCGTTCTGGGACGCGCTGCTCGAGCGCTACCTCGGCCCGGCACGCGAGCAGCTCGGCGGGCGCCTGGATGCGGTCTGGGCGGAGGGTCGTGCCCTCGCGTTCGACGACGCCGTGGAGCTTGCTCTGGGCTCCTAGGCGCGTTCCTGCTCGCGCGCCGCCCGGATACACTCCGCCGACCGTGGCGAGCTCGCCAGAAGCGCTTGCCCACGCCCAGCTCGAGTGGGACACGCCGCTGTACCGGATGGCCGTCGCGCAGTTCGACCAGGCGGTTCCGGTCGCGGACATTCCCGAAGACATCGCCGAGCGGCTCCGCTATCCGGAGCGGTCGATCATCGTCAGCGTCCCCGTACGGATGGACGACGGGCGGCGCGTGGTCTACCCGGGCTACCGCGTCCAGCACTCGAGCATCCTCGGGCCGACGAAGGGCGGGGTCCGCTACGACGTCGAGGTCTCGCTCGGCGAGTGCGCGGCGCTCGCGATGTGGATGACCTGGAAGTGCGCGCTGCTCCGGCTGCCGTACGGCGGCGCGAAGGGCGGCGTCCGCTGCGACCCCCGCGAGCTCTCTCTCACGGAGATCGAGCGCCTGACGCGGCGCTTCACGTCCGAGCTCCTTCCGTTCATCGGGCCGCAGGAGGACATCGCCGCTCCGGACATGGCGACGAACGAGCAGACGATGGCCTGGATGATGGACACGTACTCGATGCAGCGCGGGTACGCGGTGCCCGAGATCGTGACCGGGAAGCCGATCTCGATAGGCGGCTCCGTGTTCCGGCACGAGGCGACCGGGGCGGGCGTGGTCATGGTGATCGTACGAGCCTGCAGCCGGTTGGGCTGGCAGCTGGACGAGCAGCGCTGCGTCGTCCAGGGGTTCGGGAACGTGGGCGGCATCGCAGCTGCGGAGCTGCACGGACTCGGCGCGAAGGTCGTGGCCGTCTCGGACGTGTCCGGCGGGATCCACTCGGAGGAGGGCCTCGACATCGCGGAGCTCCTCGAGTACGCGCAGGAGCACGGATCGCTCGAGGGGTGCGATGCGGGCGCGCGGCTCACGAACGAGGAGCTGCTCGAGCTCGAGTGCGACATCCTCGTGCTCGCGGCGCGGGAGGACCAGATCACAGCCGAGAACGCCGGGCGCGTGCACGCGCGCATGATCGCTGAGGGCGCGAACGGGCCGACGTCGCTCGAGGCGGACGCGATCCTCGGCGAGCGCGGCATCCTGATCCTCCCCGACATCCTCACGAACGCGGGCGGTGTCACCGTTTCGTACTTCGAGTGGGTGCAGGATCTCGGGCGGCTCTTCTGGACACGCGACGAGATCCGCGCGAAGCTCGCGGAGAAGCTCTCGTACGCCTTCGACCGCGTGTGGGACCTCGCGGATGAGCGCGGCACGTCGCTGCGGACGGCGGCGCTCGTCTCGGGCGTTCGCGAGGTCTCGGGGGCGCTCGAGGCGCGGGGGATCTTCCCGTGAACAACGCGCGCCTTCGGCTTGCGCACGCGGGGGAAACCATGTTTCCCCCGCGTGCCCCCTTCTTCCTGAACGCGTGGGGAACCTCCCGAACGATGGGGGAACCTCCCGGTTCCCCCATACCCCCTCCACTGGTCCGCTTTGCGGACAAGGCGCTTCGCGCCTTCCCCACACCCCTCCCCGCTCATCGGAAGGAAACCTTCCGATGAATCTCGTACGTGACGCGATGGTCTCCCACCCCGGACACCTGCCGGCAGACGCGAGCGCCCAGGCTGCCGGCGAGCTCCTCCTTCCTCCCGGGGTGCGCGCCGTGTACGTGACCGAGGGCGGCCGCCTCGTCGGCGTCGTGACCCGGAAGACCCTCGTGCGCGAGGTCGTCGCGACCGGCCGAGACTCGCGTACGACGACCCTGGGCGAGATCGCCGAGCCTCCGGACAACACGATCGCGCCCGACGTCCCGCTCGAGGACGCCTTCCGCTTCCTGGAGACGGAGGACCTTGAGCGCGTGCCCGTTGTCGACGGCGACGACCGGCTCGTCGGTGTGCTCTCACGGAGCGTTCTCCTGCGGCGGCTGGCCGAGGACGAGGTGCCGTCCGACGAGGACGAGCCGCCCGACCTTCCGCCAGCGGCGTAGCCGGCGGCTAGCAGCAGGTGTACGCGCCCGGAGGCGCGGCGCCCTCCTCGGGCTCCGGGAGCTCCGCGGCCGCGAGCGCGGCACCGTGGAGGATGTCGCGCTCCGAGACCTCGATCTCGGGGAGGTCGTACGCGTCGAGGATCTCACGCAGCACGACGAGCCCCGCGACGATGACGGGCGCCCGGCCGGGCTCGATGCCTGGGACTTCCTCCCGCTCCGCCGTCGTCATGCCGGCGAGCCGCTCGAGCTGATGGTCGAGCGAGGTCCGAGGGATTCGGTGGCCGTGCGTCCGCATCGGGTCGTACTCGTCTTCCCCGAGGTCGAGCGTCGCGAGTGTCGTCACCGTCCCCGCGACGCCGATTGCGCCGCGCACGTCGTACGGCGGGAGGAGCGAGCGCACGAACGCCGACGCCTCCATGAGCTCACCCGCGGACGGAGGATCCGACGAGAGAAACCGCTCGGTCACGCGCACGCACCCGATGTCGAGGCTCGTCGACGCGCTCGGGCTCCCGCCCGCGCCTGCCAGCACGAGCTCGGTCGAGCCGCCGCCGATGTCGACGAGCAGGGTCCCTTCCTCCAGCGAGCGCCCGGCCGAGACGCCCCGAAGCATCAGCGCCGCCTCCTCGTCGCCGTCGAGAAGCCGGGTGGTGAAGCCGTAGCTCCACTCGATCTCGCCGAGGAACGCCTCGCCGTTCTCGGCGTCGCGGATCGCGCTGGTGCCGATGGCCAGCGTCCTGGTCGCGCCGTGCGACTCGAGCGCTCGTCGGTAGTCCGCGAGCGTGTTCCGGACCCGCGCGATCGGCACGGGGAGGAGGCGTCGTCGCCCGTCGACCCCTTCGCCGAGCCGGGTGATCGTCAGGAGTCGGACGACCTCCTCGAGCCGCTCTCCGTCTCCGTCGACGTCGGCGACGAGGAGCCGGGTCGAGTTCGTCCCGAGGTCGACCGCTGCGACACGGGTCATCCGACGGGCAGGAAGGCTCGGAGCCAGCGGGTGCGTGCCTTCGCCCGCTCGACGGCTCCGAGCAGGACCAGGAGCTGTGCACGCGAGCGGCGAAGTCGCTCGAGCGCCGCCTCGAGCTCCGCGCTCGCGCGCTCGTTCTCGGCCAGCAGGCGCTCGGTCCGCGCAGAGTGCTCCTCGAACCGGGCTACCGCCTCGCCGAGCACACTGCCGGTCGCCTTCGCGTGCCGCCGGAGCTGTAAGCCACGGATGACGCAGTACGCGATCGCCGCGACCGACAGCGCAAGACCCACGAGGAAGGAGGCGAGAACCACGACCCGATCGTAGCCGCACATCCAACGCGATCCCGGATCCATTGGTTCGTTGTTTTGTATCCAGAACAGAGGGTAGAAGGGCGACAATCAAGGGATTGCTGAACATCCGCTTGCCACTTTAGGATCCGAGATAGTAGGATCTCGGACACAATCGGGTGGAAAGGGGAGCAGGAATGAGCGGGATCGGGGGAAACGGGCACGAGAGATGGGCGGGCGTCGAGCGGCCGTACACGGACGCCGACGTCGAGAAGCTGAGGGGGAGGTTTCACGTGGAGCACACGCTCGCGCGCCTTGGCGCCGATCGGCTGTGGAAGCTGCTCCACTCCGAGCCGTACGTCGCCGCGCTGGGCGCGATCTCAGGCGCGCAGGCGGTGCAGATGGTGAAGGCGGGGCTGAAGGCGATCTACCTCTCCGGCTGGCAGGTCGCGGCCGACGCAAACCTCTCCGGGCACACGTATCCGGACCAGAGCCTGTATCCGGTCTCGAGCGCCCCCGCGCTCGTCAGGCGGTTGAACAACGCGCTTCTCCGGGCGGACCAGATCGACGCGGCCGAGGGGAAGAACGGCACGTACTGGCTCGCTCCGATCGTGGCCGACGCCGAGGCTGGTTTCGGCGGCCCGCTGAACGCGTTCGAGCTCATGAAGTCGTTCATCGAAGCGGGGGCCGCAGGCGTCCACTTCGAGGATCAGCTGTCTTCGGAGAAGAAGTGCGGGCACCTCGGCGGCAAGGTGCTCGTCCCGACCGGGCAGTTCGTTCGCACGCTCGTCTCCGCGCGGCTCGCGGCCGACGTGCTCGGTGTTCCGACGATCCTCGTCGCGCGCACCGACGCCCTCTCCGCCACGCTCGTGACGAGCGACGTCGACGAGCGCGACCGCGAGTTCCTCACCGGCGAGCGCACGCCCGAGGGCTTCTTCCGCGTGCAGCCCGGGATCGAAGCGCCGATCGCGCGGGCGCTCGCGTACGCGCCGTATGCCGACCTCATCTGGTGCGAGACGTCGACACCGGACCTCGACGAGGCGGCGCAGTTCGCGGAGGCTGTCCACGCGCAGTACCCGGGCAAGCTCCTCGCGTACAACTGCTCGCCCTCGTTCAACTGGAAGAAGCACCTCGACGACAAGACGATCGCGTCGTTCCAGCAGGAGCTCGCGGCGATGGGCTACAGGTTCCAGTTCGTGACGCTCGCGGGCTTCCACGCGCTCAACGCCTCGATGTTCGATCTCGCCCGGGGGTATGCGGACGAAGGCATGAGTGCCTACGTGCGCCTCCAGGAGCAGGAGTTCGCGGCGGAGGAGCACGGATACACGGCCACGCGGCACCAGCGCGAAGTGGGCGCTGGCTACTTCGACGCCGTGCTCGGGGCGATCACGGGCGGCGAGAGCTCGACGCTCGCTCTGAAGGGCTCGACCGAGGAGGCACAGTTCGAGGCGACGCCGACCGCATGAGCACGGCCGTGACTCCGGGTGTCACTCTCCACGGCCCGGACGAAGGCGGAGTGCTCGACGCAGAGGCGCTCGACCTCGTCGCCGCGCTCCAGCGCGAGCTCGGCGGCAGGCGACAGAAGCTGCTCCTCGCGCGTGTGGCACGCGAGGAGCGGCTTCTCGCCGGCGAGCTTCCGGGCTTCCTCGAGGAGACGCGCGAGATCCGCGAGGGCGACTGGCGCGTCGCGCCCGTGCCGTCGGACCTCCAGGATCGCCGGGTCGAGATCACCGGCCCCGCAGGCGACCGGAAGATGGTCGTCAACGCCTTCAACTCGGGCGCGAAGATCTACATGGCCGACTTCGAGGACGCGAACTCGCCCACGTGGGCAAACGTCGTCGGCGGCCAGCAGAACCTCACCGACGCGATCGAGCGCACGATCTCGGTCGAAACGCCCGACAAGAGCTACACGCTGAACGACGAGGTCGCGGTCTTGCTCGTGCGCCCGCGCGGATGGCACCTCGTCGAGCGGCACGTCGAGATCGACGGGGAGCCGGTCTCCGCGAGCCTGTTCGACTTCGGCGTGTACCTGCGGCGGAACGCCGAGCGGCTGCTCGCGCGCGGCTCGGGACCGTACTTCTATCTCCCGAAGCTCGAGAGCCACCACGAGGCGCGGATCTGGAACGACGCATTCCGCCTCGCTCAGGACCACCTCGGTCTCCCGCAGGGGACGATCAAGGCCACGGTCCTGATCGAGACGATCCTCGCCTCGTTCGAGATGGACGAGATCCTGTACGAGCTTCGCGACCACTCGGCCGGCCTGAACGCGGGCCGCTGGGACTACATCTTCTCCGCGATCAAGAAGTTCCGCGAGCGCCCCGAGTTCGTGCTCCCGGACCGCGCGCTCGTGACGATGACGGTGCCGTTCATGCGCTCGTACACGGAGCTCCTCGTGCGTACCTGCCACCGCCGCGGGGCGCACGCGATCGGCGGCATGGCCGCGTTCATCCCCAGCCGGCGCGACCCCGAGGTGAACGAGATCGCGCTCACGCGCGTGCGTGAGGACAAGGAACGCGAGTCGGGCGACGGCTTCGACGGGACCTGGGTCGCGCATCCGGATCTCGTACCGGTGGCGATGGACGTCTTCGACAGAGTGCTCGGTGATCGGCCCAATCAGCTCGATCGCCTCCGGGAGGACGTGTCGGTCGAGGAGGGAGACCTCCTGAGCCTCGCTGCGACCCCGGGCGAGATCACGCCCGAAGGGCTCCGCGCGAACGTCTCCGTCGGCATCCGCTACATCGCCGCCTGGCTCTCGGGCGTCGGTGCGGCCGCGATCGACAACCTGATGGAAGACGCAGCGACGGCCGAGATCTCGCGCTCGCAGGTCTGGCAATGGGTGCGCCACGGGCGGGTCGAGCGCGGGGAGGTCGAGCGCGTGATCGCCGAGATCGCAGCCGAGCTTCCGGACGAGCCGGTCTACGTCGAGGCACGGCAGCTCTTCGAGCGGCTCGCGCTGGACGAGAAGTTCACGGAGTTCCTCACGCTGCCCGCGTACGACCGCCTCCTGGAGCTGACCTAGGTGTCCGACGGGACGAAGGCCGACGACCTCGCCCTCGCGCTCGAGGAGGCGATCGTCTCGGGCGAGATCCCGCCCGGCAGCGTGCTCCGCCAGGAGCACCTCTCGGAGCAGTTCCAGGTCAGCCGGACGCCTGTGCGCGAGGCGCTCCGGCGGCTCGCCGCGCTCGGCCTCGTCTCGTTCGAGCCAAATCGCGGCGTGCGCGTGCGCATGCTCGCGCTCGACGAGCTGCGTGAGGCGTTCCTCGTCCGCGCCGAGCTCGAGAGCCTTGCGACCGAGATCGCAACGCCGAAGATGTCAGCGGTGGATCTCGCACATCTGGAAGCGGCGGAGAAGAGCTTCCACGACATCACCCTCGAGCTCGTCGAGATGAGCCACGCGGGGCGCCAGGACCTCGAGCTTGCCCGCGAGTGGCTCCATCGCAACCACGCGTTCCACGACGTCATTTACGAGGCCGCGCAAGTTCCATTGATCGAGCGGATGGCGAAAGCAGCCCGGCGCACGTTCCTCGTCAAGCCCGTGTGGGCGACCGGAGCCGACCTCGACGAGCTGTACCGGAAGAACGACCGCCAGCATCGCGCGATCCGCGAGGCCATCGCAGCGCGCAGTCCTCAGGGCGCGCGCGTCCTCGCCCGCGAGCACGTTCTCTCGTCGGGCCGGCTGCTCGAGGCGATCCTGGACAAGGTGGCCGCGCAGACGCGCGAGCCGTCCACTAGCGTGCGAGCGTGACCTTCGACAGGCCGCGAGGCTCGTCGGGGTCGAGGCCCTTCGCCCGCGCGAGCGCCCACGCGAAGAGCTGGCCCGGGAGGACGGAGAAGAGCGGCGCCAGCAGCGGAGAGGGCGCGTCGGGAACCGGCAGCGCGTAGGCGGCGTCCACGACAGCCGCGGCGGCGTTGCCGCTGGCGATCACCGTCGCGCCCGCCTTCTGCGCGCGCGCGGCGGCCTCGAGCGCGGCCGGCAGCGTCTCGTCGTCGGTGGCGATCACCCAGACGGGGAAGAGCGGATCGAGCGCCGCTACGGGGCCGTGCGCGAGGTCGGTCCCGGTCAATGGCTCGGCCGCGACCCGGCAGGTCTCGAGGAGCTTGAGCGCGATCTCGCGCGCCGTGGCGAACTCAGTGCCGCGGCCGACGACGAACATCCGCCCGGCAAACGAGAAGGAAACGGCAACGTTCGTGATCTGCTCCCGAATCGCGGGGATGAGGCGCTCCATCTCCTGGGCGACCGCCGCCAGGTCCTCCGCGAAGCGCGCCCCCAGCCCGGCCGTGCTCGCCGCGAGGAGGCCCAGAGCAGCCACCTGGTTCATGTACGTCTTCGTCGCGGCGACTGCCTGCTCGGGGCCCGCGCGGAGCGGCAGCACGGCGTCGGCCGCGCTCGCGAGAGCTGACCCGGGATCGTTCGTAATCGCGACCGTGTACGCGCCGCTTCGCCGAGCCCGCTCGAGGTAGGTGACGACGTCGGGCGTGCGTCCGGACTGCGAGAGTGCAAGGACGGTCGATCCCGTCATGTCGAGAGCCGCGCCGTAGTAGACGGTCAGCGAGATCGAATCGCGGAGTGCCGTCCAGCCCGGCAGGAGGCCGAAGGCGTACATGCCGTACGAGGCCGCGTTGTCCGAGGAGCCGTGGCCGACCATGCGGATCGTGGTCGCGCGGCGCTCGAGGATCTCCGCGGCCACCTGCTCGAACACCGCACGCTGCTCGAGCAGCCGGAGAAGCGCGGCCGGCTGCTCGCCGATCTCCGCGAGGAAGCGCGCTCCGGCCTCGGCGACCGGCTCGCCCGTGTGGCTCGCTGCGTAGCTCCGCGTGAAGGCCTTCAGGCTGACGACACGTCGTTCCCGGCCGTCCACGAGAACGCGGTCGATCTCGAGGTCGTCGGTCAGGACGACGACGTCGGCGGGAAGCCCGACCGCGAGTCGACCGATCGCCGGCAGCCGCAGCACGCGCGCGGGCACTTCGGTCGCTGCGGCCACGGCGTCGGCAAGCGGCGCGCCGAGCGCATGGAGGTTCCGGACGGCCTCGATCATCGTCAGCGTGCTGCCGGCGAGCTCGCCTCCGGGCCCGCGCGCGACACCGTCGCGGGTCTCGATCTCGAGGCCGTTGAGACGGTAGGCGCCGTCGCTCAGCCGGGCGCCCGCCATGGCGTCCGTGACGAGAGCGACACGCCCTGCGGCCGCGCGCCAGACGACGGTCGCCGTCTCGGGCGCAAGATGCACGCCGTCGAGGATGATCTGCACGACGACGTCGTCGCGCGCGAGCGCTGCACCTGCGATCCCGGGGTCGCGATGCCTGAAGGGGCGCATTGCGTTGAAGAGATGAGTGACGGTGCGGACGCCCGCGTCGAAGGCGTCGTTCGCCTCGGCCGCGCTCGCATCGGAGTGGCCGCACGAGATCGCGATCTCGTGGCGGAGAAGCGTCTCGACCAGTGCGTCGGCGCCGGGCAGCTCCGGCGCGAGCGTCACGAGTCGGACGGGCCCTGCATCGAGCAGGCGTTCGAGGAGCTCCACATCCGGGTCCCTGCGACAGGCAGTGGGATGAATCCCAAGACGCCGGGGGGAGAGGAACGGTCCCTCGAGGTGCACGCCGAGGATACGGGGCCCGTCCGAGCTCGCGGGCACCTCGCGGAGGGCGGCGAGGAGCTGCTCGACGGGGGCGGTGACGAAGGTGGGGAGATAGGCCGTGACGCCGGTGTCGAGCAGAGCCTCTCCGGCGCGCCGGTAGCCCTCTACGTCGGCCGCGAAGAAGTCGACGCCGGCGAAGCCGTTCACCTGGAGATCGACGAAGCCGGGAACGGCAACACCGCGCCCGTTGGACGAGACGAGGCCGTAGCCCGCGATGCGCCCGTCCGCGACCTCGACGTCGCCTCGCACGAAGCGACCGTCGACGAGCGCGGCTTCGACACCGAGTCTCATCCCTCGACCGCCTCACGCACGCTCTGCCCGGTCCTCTCGAGCCGGGCGCGTGCCTCCTCGGTGCCGACCCCGGCGAGCAGGGAGACGATCGCGACCTTCGCCTCGCCGCCGGCCGCAGCCAGAGCGGCGTCGACCTCGTCCGGTGACGCGCCCGTCGCGGCGCGCACGATCCGGTTCACGCGTGCTCGCAGCTTCTCGTTGGTCGCGGCGACGTCGACCATGAGGTTGCCGTAGGTCTTTCCGAGCCGGATCATCGAGATCGTGGAGAGCGTGTTGAGGACGAGCTTCTGCGCCGTGCCGGCCTTGAGCCGGGTCGAGCCTGCGAGGAACTCCGGGCCCACGGCGACCACGATCGGAAGCTCGACGAGTCCCTCGAGCTCGGAGCGCGGCACGGAGACGACGCAGGCCGTCCGAGCCCCCGCGGCCGAGGCAGTCTCGACGGCTGCGACGACGTACGGACTGCGGCCGCTCGCGCTGACGCCGACGACGACGTCTTCGGAGCCGAGCCCGAGCCCGACGACATCGGCCCGTCCGGCCTCGCGGTCGTCCTCGGCAGCCGCCTGCTCGGCCGGCGAGGCCTCCTGGCCGCCCGCGACGAGCGCGATGACCTGCTCGGAGGGAGTGGAGAAGGTCGACTCGCACTCGGATGCGTCGAGGGCGGCGATGCGCCCGGACGAGCCCGCGCCGACGTAGATCAGCCTGCCCCCTCGGCGCAGCGATTCCGCGATCGTCTCGATCACTGCGACGATCTGACCCGTTGCCTCCGCCACCGCCGCCGGGACTGTCTTGTCCTCCGCGTTCATCAGACCGACGAGCTCGTGCGTGCTGCGGAGGTCGAGGTCGGCGCCCGGTTCGCCGCCCGCCTCCGTGGCGAGCTCGTCGAGACCGAGCTCGTTCACGTTGCGGGCTTCATCGAGCGAGGGAGCCATTGGATCTACGAGTCTACGCACTTATCCGGTCGGTGGTCAATACCAATTCGCGTAGAAATGTGGTATCGGTATAGCCTCGCGACATGGGCGTGATCGAGCTCCACAACGTGACCAAGGTCTTCCCCGGCGACGTCGTCGCGCTCGACGACGTGTCGCTTCGCATCGAGAACGGGGAGTTCATCGCGCTCGTCGGCCCCTCTGGCTGTGGGAAGTCGACGCTCCTGCGGGCGCTCGCCGGGCTCGAGGAGGTGACGGCCGGGACGATCTCGATCGACGGCCGGGATGTCACCGACCTGGCGCCGCGGCACCGGGACATCGCGATGGTCTTTCAGAGCTACGCGCTCTACCCGCACATGACCGTCCGCGAGAACCTCGGCTACGGGCTTCGCGTGCGGCGAGTCGCGAAGCCCGAGGTCCGGCGACGGGTCGAGGAGGTCGCCCATATGCTCGGGCTCGCCGATCTGCTCGAGCGAAAGCCTGCCCAGCTCTCGGGAGGCCAGCGGCAGCGGGTGGCGATGGGACGCGCGATCGTCCGCACGCCGACGGCCTTCCTCATGGACGAGCCGCTCTCGAATCTCGACGCGAAGCTTCGCGTCGGCATGCGCGCGTCGCTCGCGCAGCTCCACCGGCAGCTCGGGACGACCACGGTGTACGTCACGCACGACCAGGTCGAGGCGATGACTCTGGGACAGCGGGTCGCCGTCATGCGCGACGGGCGAATTCTCCAGATGGACACGCCTCAGCGCCTGTACGAGCAGCCGCGCGACCTCTTCGTGGCCGGCTTCATCGGCTCGCCCGCGATGAACCTCGTCGAGGCGACGATCGCCGGAGACGACCTCCGCTTCGGCCAGTTCCGGATTCCGTTGGATCCCGACCGTCGCCCCGCAGCCGAGCGGGTCGTGCTCGGGATCAGACCGGAGACCTTCGAGGACGCGGGCTTCGCACCCGAGGAGTTGCCCACCATCGAGGTCGACGTCGTCGTCGTCGAGGAGCTCGGCTCCGACGCGTACGTCTTCTTCCCGGTGGACGCGCCACGCATCACGCCCGAGGTCATCGAGGTCGAAGGTGAGGACGACACGCAACTCGTCGCGGACGAGGGCGCGCTGCTAAACGCACGGGTCGATCCGCGCACGGCAGCGCGCGTGGGACGCCGGCTTAAGCTCGCGGTGGACCCTGGGCGGTTCCACTTCTTCGATCCAGAGACGGGCGCGAGCCTTCTCGACGAAGCACAGCGCGCGGTCGCTGATCCGATCTCGGTCTTGGACTAGCTTTGGTCTTGACCACGCAGTCGCGTTCGTTAGGATTGGTCTCTTCATGACGAAGCAGAGTCAGACCCGTGATCTCGTGCTCGATCTCATCGAGCAGCTCGAGGTGGGCGAGTCGATCCCCTCCGAGCGGCAGCTCAGCACCGACTTCGGCGTCTCACGCCTGACCGTCCGTGCTGCGCTCGACGATCTCGAACGTGAGGGATACGTCGTCCGCCGGCGAGGTGCCGGCACCTTCGTCAGCGAGCCGAAGATCGCGCAGGAGCTGACGATGACCTCGTTCACGGACGACATGCGGCGTCGGGGGCTGCGCCCTGCGAGCCGCACGCTCGAGCTGCGGGTCACCCCTGCGGGAGCGCGGCTCGGCCGCATCTTGCACGTGTCGCCGTCGGAGCCGATTGTGGTCGCGAGCCGTCTGCGGCTCGCGGACGGCGAGACGATGGCGATCGAGACGCTGCACGTGCGCGAGAGCCACGTGCCGGGCCTGACCGCGGCGGACCTCGAGGCGGAGTCGTTCTACGAGCTCCTGAGCGACCGCTACGGAATCGTCATCATCGGCGGCACGCAGACGATCGAGCCGACGGTGACCGACGAGGAAGAGTCCGATGCGCTCGGCGTACCGCTACACTCACCTGCCTTTCGGTTCGAGCGCGTGACTCACTCCGAGAAGGGCGAGGCCGTCGAGTTCGTCGAGTCGATCTACCGGGGAGACCGGTATCGGCTCGTGACGGCGCTCGGCCGGCCTCAGGAGCGGAACCGCCGTCGGTCTGCTCGGGTCGCAGCGCGCGACGGCCACGCCATCTAGCCTGCGCGCGTCCTCGTGGTAAGTACCACCGGCGGAGATATCGCCAGTCGCGACACCTTCCTCTATTTCGCTTGCAACGGCGGTTTGTACCGAAGGAGTGCAACGCACTTGGGTCTTGACAGCAGCGGCCGTTTGTGGGAGCCTGCCGCTGATGGCAGATTGGTACAAACCACTTGGGCGTCCCGCGACCGACTGCCAGGCGTGGGAATACGAAGGACTCGGGCGCCCAGGATGCCGCGGGAGATGCACATGAACGTACGTCATTTCGTCGCCGCCTCCCTGGTGGCCGTGCTCGCCGTGCTAGGTGTCGGCGCGACCGGTGCCTCTGGCGGCCAAGCAGCAGACACCCTCACCGTTTGGCTCCAGGTAGACGCGCAGACCGGGTGGCCGGACGTGGTCGCAGCCGCGAACGCGCAGTTCCAGGCCGCGAACCCGGGCTGGAACGTGGACGTCCAGTACCAGACCTGGGGCACGCACCTTTCGAAGTTCGACGCCACGCTCGCCGGCAACACCGCGCCGGACGTCATCGAGATGGGGAACACGGAGATGACGAAGTACATGGCGGCCGGGGCGTTCCAGGACCTGACCGGCGAGAAGGCGTCGTTCCCGAACTCGGGGACCTGGCTCGCGGGCCTCGCCGCATCGGGCCGCTTCCAGGGGAAGGTCTACGGCGTCCCCTACTACGCCGGCTCGCGCGTTGTCACGTATCGGAAGGACCTCTTCAGGAAGGCGGGGATCAAGAAGCTGCCGACGAGCCTCGCCGAGTACACGGCCATCGCCAAGAAGCTGGCCACGCGACACAAGAGCAAGGCGTTCTCACCCGTCTACATCGCGGGCACCGACTGGTACGTCGCGATGAGCTTCGTCTACGACCACGGCGGCCAGATCGCCGCGTTCCGTAACGGTAGGTGGATCGGCACGCTCGACCAGCCCAAGGCGCTCGCGGGGCTGGCCGCGTACAAGAGCTTCTACAAGGCGGCTTCTCGCGCCAACAAGACGACCGTCGAGACGAGACCGAACCCGTACGACGTCTATGCGAAGGGCAACGCCGCCTCGATGCTCGGTCCCGCCTGGTTCAGCTGCTGCGTCGGGGACAAGTACAAAGCGCAGACGGGGCAGTTCGTGATGCCGAGCCGGACGAAGGGTCAGCCGATGCCGGGCTTCCTGGGTGGCTCCGACCTCGCAGTGCCGGTAGGCGGCGACAAGGCAAAGGCCGCCGCCTGGATCCGCGCGTTCACGGACAACGCGTCGATGACCAACCTCCGCGCTAAGGGCAACATCCCGAACACGACGAGCCTGCTCGGCTCGAGCGTCAACGAGAAAGCTGCCCGGCGGAGCTGGTTCGTGCCCACCGCGAAGCATTGGGTCAACGTGGAGAATGGAAACATCCTCCGCACGATGCTCAAGCGAATCCTGACCAACCAAGACACGATCAAGGAAGCTGCCGAGGTCGCCAGCGACAACATCACGTTCACGTTGGGCCAGAACTAGGCAAGCAACCTGGGGCCGAGGATCTCGTTGACGAGTAGCCAGGCCCCGGACGGAACAACGGTCACCGCCGGGCTCGGACGAATCCGAGCTCGGCGGGGCCGTTTTTCGTGGGCACGCCTGTCCCGCGCCTCGGTCCCGTATCTCCTTCTCGTCCCGGTCGCCATCGTCATCGGCGCCGTCCTCGGCTACCCGCTCTACAAGCTCGTCACGCTGTCGTTCCAGCAGTACGGGCTCGCGGAGCTCATCCAGAGGCAGGGGACCTGGATCGGCCTTGACAATTACGAGTCGGTCCTGCGCGACTCGATCTTCTGGGAGACGCTCCTGCGGACCGTGATCTTCACGGCCGCGAACGTCGGGCTGACGATGGTGCTCGGGACGCTCATCGGGCTCCTGCTTGCCAACGTCTCCGGCTGGGTGCGCATGCTTCTGAGCACCGGCCTTGTCCTCGTCTGGGCGATGCCGGTCGTCGTCGCTGTGCAGGTCTTCTACTGGATGACGAACTTCGAGAGCGGCATCGTCAACTACATGCTCGCGCAGCTGGGCGTGGTCTCCGAGCAGCACAATTTCTACGAGACGCCGTTCTCGCAGCTCGCGATGGTCACGCTCCTCGTCGTCTGGGGTGCGATCCCGTTCGTCGCGATCACGGTCTACGCCGGCCTCGCGCAGGTGCCACGGGAGCTCGTCGAGGCTGCGGAGATCGATGGCGCCGGCCCGTTCCGCGTCTTCCGGGACGTGACCTTCCCGATCCTGAAGCCGATCCTCCTCATCCTCACGAGCCTCTCGATCATCTGGGACTTCGGCGTGTTCACGCAACAGTGGCTGCTGATCGGCGCCGGGCAGCTCGACCCGTCGAACTACCTCATGGGCGTGTATGTCTTCGTCGAGGGCTACCAGAAGTCCGACTTCGGGCGCGGGGCGGCGATCTCGCTGCTCATGGTCCTGATCGTCGCAGTGCTCTCCGTCGGCTACGTGCGCCGCATGACTCGAGAGGAAGGGACGACGTGAGCCGCCGCCGAGGACGCTGGGCGTGGAACGCGGTCGGACTCGCCGTCTTCGCCGTGATGGTGTTCCCCGTCTTCTGGATGGTCTCGACGGCCTTCAAGCCGGACGCGGAGATCGAGGGCGTGACGCCCACCTGGTTCTCGACATCGCCCACGCTCGACAACTTCCGCGACGCGATCGACCCGGGTCTCCATCCCGGATTCTGGGACGCGGTGAAGAACAGCCTCGTCATCGTCGGCGCGACCGTCGTGCTCTCGATCGCGCTCGCGTTCCTCGCCGCAATCGCGCTCGCGAAGTACCGGTTCACCGGCCGAAAGCTCTTCGCCATCGCGATGATCGGGATCCTCATGCTCCCGGCAGCGGGCCTGATCATCCCGCTCTACGTCGTGCTAGCGCGCTACGGGCTGACGAACCAGGAGGACGCGATCCCGCGCGGCGCGATCACGGGCGTCGTCCTGACTTTCATGGTCTTCCTCCTGCCGTTCGCCGTGTGGACGCTCCGCAGCTTCATCATGGGCATCCCACGCGATCTGGAGGAGGCGGCGATGGTCGACGGCTCGAGCCGCCTCGGGGCCTTCTTCCGCATCCTGCTCCCGCTCGTCGCTCCCGGTCTCGTCGCGACCTCGATCTTTGTCTTCATCACGGCCTGGAACGAGTACATCTTCGCCAACGTCATCCTCTCGAGCCAGGAGAACCACACGCTCACGATCTGGCTCTCGTACTTCTCCGGGACGAGCCGGAACACCGACTGGGGCGCGCTCATGGCCGCGTCGACGCTGACCGCGATTCCGGTCATCATCTTCTTTTTGCTCGTCCAGCGGAAGATCGCGTTCGGGCTTACCGCCGGCTCCGTCAAGGGATGAGCAACGCTCGTTTTCGGCTCGCGTTCGCGGGGGAAACCATGTTTCCCCCGCGTGCCCCCTTCTTCTCGAAGGCGCGGGGAACCTCCCGGTTCCCCACACCCCTCCCCGCTCATGGGCCACAAGCCGGCCCATGAGCCCGACCTCGACCGGCTGGCGCTCGCATGCGTCCTGCCGGGGTTCGAGGGACCGGTCGCGCCCGACTGGCTGCGGCGACGGCTCGCGGAGGGGCTCGGCGGGGTCGTGCTCTTCGGCTGGAACGTGGAGAGCGCGGAGCAGCTTCGCTCGTTGACCGACGCGCTGCGCTCGGAAGGAGACGTGCTCGTCGGGATCGACGAGGAGGGCGGCGATGTCACCCGCCTCGAGGTTGCGACCGGGAGCTCGTATCCGGGGAACGCCGCGCTCGGCGCCGTCGACGACGTCGAGCTGACCGAGCGGGTCGCCGCGTCGATCGGGGCGGACCTCGCGGAGGTCGGCGTGAACATGAACCTCGCGCCCGTCGCGGATGTAAACACGAACCCGCTGAATCCCGTCATCGGAGTTCGCTCGTTCGGCTCGGACCCGGAGCTCGTGGCCCGTCACGTCGCTGCCTCGGTGCGCGGGCTCCAGGCTGCCGGGGTCGCCGCATGCGCGAAGCACTTCCCGGGTCACGGCGACACCTCTGAGGACTCCCACCACGAGCTGCCGGTCGTCGAGTCGCTCGAGGAGGCTGCTCTGGCGCCGTTCCGCGCCTGTATCGATGCGGGCGTGCGGTCGATCATGACCGCGCACATCGTGGTCCGCTCGCTCGGCGAGACGCCCGCGACGATGAGCCGGGAGCTGCTCCACGACCTCCTCCGCGACGAGCTCGCCTACGACGGCCTCGTGATCACGGATGCGCTCGAGATGAAGGCGATCTCCGCCACCGTCGGCGTCGAGGAAGGAGCGGTGCGTGCAATCGCCGCCGGCGCGGACGCACTCTGCCTCGGCCATGACCTCTTCGACGAGTCGGTGGTCGCGGTACGGGATGCGCTCGTCGCTGCCGTGCGCTCCGGGCGGCTCCCGGAGTCGCGGCTGGCGGAGGCCGCGGAGCGGGTCCGCGGTACCGCCGCCTGGGCATCTCGCGGCGGGTCGGGCGAACGGGTCGGGCGGGAAGTCGGGCGCGACGCGGCCGACCGCGCGCTCCGGCTCGTCGGCGAGACGTCGCTGACGGGGCCGCCGCTCGTCGTCGAGCTCGAGCCGGAGCCGGGCATGGCCGCCGGACGGCTTCCGGAAACACCTGGGGATTGGTTCCGCAACGTCGTCCCCGAGGCCGAGATCGTCCGATCGGCCGAGGCTGCGTCGGCGAGCGTCAACGGGCGCCAAGTCGTGGTCTTGACGCGAGACGCTCACCGCCACGAGTGGGTGCGCCGCGCGATCGAGGAGCTCGTCGATCGCGCGGCCGGCGCGGTCGTCGTCGAGCTCGGCCTCCCGTACTGGCACCCGAGCGCGGGCGGCTTTGTCGCGACCTACGGCGCCGGCCGCGTAAACGTGGAGGCCGCGGCAGAGGCGCTATACTCGGGGTCGCGACGCGGGGTGGAGCAGTCTGGTAGCTCGCCGGGCTCATAACCCGGAGGTCGCGGGTTCAAATCCCGCCCCCGCTACTGAAAGGCCCTGCTTGGCAGGGCCTTTCTTCGTACCTCTTCTCCTCTAGGCGGCACCGACGGCGGCATCCGCCTTGCTGCCGAGATCCTTGTTCTCGGGCACGAACTTGCTCGCGACGAAGGTCGCGCCTTGCGGGTCGGTGATGACGGTCATCCGGACCCACGGGGCATCGAACGGCGGGACGACCACCGTGCCGCCGAGCTCATCCGCCTTCGAGGCGACGGCGTCGGCGTCGTCGACGGCGAACGTCACGCCCCAGTGCGCCGGGACCTCAGGCTGGTCGCCCGCGATCGGGACGATGCTTGCCACGACGTCCTCGAATCCCGTCGGTCCGCCGGCCTCGGCCACCCGCTCGCGGAGACCGGGATCGTTTGCCTGGAGGTGGTCGCCGTAGCCGGGCAGCGTCCACGCCTGGAACCCGCCGTCCAGCTCCAGCGTTCCCCAGCCGAACACGGAGCCGTAGAACGACTTCGCGCCTTCCGCATCCCGCGTGTGGAGGTCGTTGAAGTTCAACGAGCCGGGCTCGTTGACCACTCGCGCACCCTTGAAGCTCCTTGCCTGCCAGACGCAGAAGACCGCGCCTTCGGGATCCTTGAGGACCGCCATCCTGCCGGCGTCCATGACGTCGAACGGCTCCTTCAACACGGCTCCGCCGGCCGCGAGCACCTTGGATGCGGTCTCGTCGGCGCTCTCGACCCAGACGTACGTGTCCCAAGTCGCCGTCGAGGGCGCGCCGTCGGGGATCGAGGCGACCGCGGCGACCTCGCCGCCCGGCAGGCGGGCGAGGAAGTACCTCGGCCCCGGGCCCGGCGGCACGATGTCCTCGAACTCCCAGCCGAAGACGCCGCCGTAGAAGTCGACCGCGGCTCCGGGGTCGGGTTGGCTCGTGTCTACCCAGCACGGGACGCCGGTGATGTATCCGTCGCGACCTGGCATTCGCGCTCTCCTTTCGTCGATGACAGCTCTGGGCACAGTAGCCGCCATTCCCGCCAGGTTCTGTCGTGAATGTGAAGACCGCCCGAGAGGGCTCGGACCGGTCAGTCGTCCAGGATCGTCAGGTCGAGCTGTCGTAGGCGCTCCGGGTCGGCGAGGATGTCGATTGCAACGATCCTTCGGTTCCGGACAGTGATGGCCCCGACCGAGTACAGCTCTCCTTCGAGCGTCGCGACTGCTCCGGCCACTCCGTTGACGAGTGCTCTCCGCATGGTCAGGCCGAGGGCCTCTGCGTAGGCGCCGGCCTGGCTGGCGACCTCCACCGCGCCTCGGACCTGACTGAAGCCTCCGTCGGGCCCGAGGTCCACGCGCAGCACAACGTCCGGGTCGAGCACGGCGACCAGCGCGTCGAAGTCGCCGTCATGGGCGGCCGCGAGGAACGCGTCGACGATCTCACGCTGCGTGTCGAGGTCGGCGTCCGAAACCGTGTTCTCGCCCTGAACGCGACGTCGGGCACGGCTCGCGAGCTGGCGTGTCGCCTCGGGCGTGCGGTCGACGATCGGCGCGATCTCGTCGAAGGGCACGGCGAAGATGTCGTGCAGCACGAACGCGAGCCGCTCGGGCGGAGACAGCGTCTCGAGCACGACGAGCAACGCCAGCCCGACCGAGTCGGCCAGAAGCGCCTCGTGCTCCGGGTCGGTGCCGTCGGCGCGGCCGACGATCGGGTCGGGCATGTGGACGCCGAGCGGCTCCTCGCGCCGCACGCTGCGCGAGCGGAGCATGTTCAGCGAGACGCGCGCGACGACCGTCGTCAGCCAGCCGCCGAGGTTCTCGACCTGGCTCGTGTCGGTGCGGCTCAGCCGCAACCAGGCTTCCTGAACGGCGTCGTCGGCCTCGCTCAGCGAGCCGAGCATCCGGTAGGCGACGCTGCGCAGATGGGGTCGGTGCTCCTCGAATCGTTCCGCGAGCCAGGCCTGCTCGGTCATCGGTCACATTCCTCCGTCGCGTGGGGTCATAGCAATAGACCCTCGAACCGACGCGGATGTGACGAAAGGAGAACCACGATGAAGGTCTTCGTCGTCGGAGCGAGCGGTGCGATCGGCACTCGGCTCGTTCCCCAGTTGATCGAACGGGGGCACGAGGTGATCGGCACCTCGCGGTCTCCCGGAAAGGTCGACCATGTTCGCGCGTTCGGAGCGAAGCCGATCGTGCTCGATCTGCTCGACCTCCATGCGGTGCGCAAGGCCGTCCTCGAATCCGAGCCGGACGCGATCGTCCATGAGGCGACCGCTCTGGCGGATGCGCGGTTCTCGAAGAACCTCGACCGTACGCTCGGGCAGACCAACCGGCTTCGGACCGAGGGAATCGACGTGCTCCTGGCCGCCGCGAGCGAGGCGGGCGTGCGCCGGTTCGTCGCCCAGAGCTTCGCCAGCATGCGACACGAGCGGCAGGGCGGGTTCGTCAAGACCGAGGACGATCCGCTCGATCCCGACCCGCTCGCAGGGATGCGCGAGACCAGCGCAGCGATGCGCTATCTCGACGAGACGGTCACGGAGGCCGGCGGGATCGCGCTTCGCTACGGCCTGTTCTACGGGGCTGCAAACGACGGGCTGCTCGAGCCGGTGCGGAAGCGGCAGTTCCCGATCGTCGGCGCCGGTGGCGGCGTCTCTTCGTGGGTCCACCTCGACGATGCCGCGGCGGCGACCGTGCTTGCAGTCGAGAGGGAGGGCGGCCCGGCGATCTACAACATCGTCGACGACGACCCCGCCCTGGTGCGCGAGTGGCTGCCGGTGCTCGCGGATGCGCTCGGGGCGAAGCCGCCGCGTCACTTCCCGGTCTGGCTGGCGCGGCTGTTCGCGGGCGATGTCGGCGTCATGCTGGGAACCGAGGCCCGCGGCGTGTCGAACGCGAAGGCCAAGCGCGAGCTCGGCTGGACGTTGCGCTATCCGAGCTGGCGGGAGGGCTTCCCGGCCGTGTACGGGTCAGCCGCCCGGACGGAGGGTCGCGAGGCCCGCGCGGCCGCTCGGACCACCGAGCTGACGATCTGAGAGTCGCTGCTCCCCGAAAGGCCCCGGCAACGGGGTCTTTCGCATGCTCAACGCCGCTCGTACTCCATGTACTGCGCGGTCGCGATCGCGGCGTCCCGACCCAGATAGCGCTCGACGACTCGGAGCGCCAGGTCGATGCCCGAGGTGAGCCCGCCGGCCGTCGCGACGCGGTCGTGCTCCACGAAGCGGGATCCGCGAACGACGCACACCGCGGGGAACGAGCTCGCGAGATCGTCCCACGACTGGTGGTGCGTGGTCGCGGACTTGCCGTCGAGCAGGCCCGTCTCCGCGAGCACGAACGCGCCCGTGCAGACGGACATGACGAGGTCGGCGCGGCGGCTGACGTCGCGAATCCATCGCACCGTGCGCTCTGACGACCCATGTGCAGGCACGACGACGACCTGCGGCGTGGGCGCGGTGTCATAGGAGTAGGTCGGCTCAATGGCTAGACCCCCGCTCGCTTCGACGGTCGCCGCGTTCTCCGCGACGGTGTAGAGGTCGAACGAGGCAGCGCCTCCGTAGACCGCAGCGTCCTGCAACACCTCCCAGGGCCCGGCCGTGTCGATCACGTTGACGCCCGGCCCGATCGCGAACGCCGTGCGGACGATGCCGTCTGCCGGCACCGTCAACGGTCGCTCCGGAAGCGCCGACGGCGCATCCGACGTCCTGCCGAACGCCACCGCGGCGAGTGGAAGGCCAACTCCCAGGCCGGCGGCCGACGCGACGAAGCCTTTTCGGTTCACGTCGGGATCCGGTAGAGGAAGCCGTCGCTGTTGTCGGCGAGCCACACCGCGCCGCGGCCGGCGGCGAGGCCGTGGACGTCGACACGGCCGCGTGCAGTCGCCGCCGTCGAGACCGTTCCGGAGGTCGAGACTCGGCGGACCGCCGTCATCGTCGGGAACCCGCGAGCGTCCACCGCGGGAGAGCGGACCGGGACCCAGAGGGCGCCGGCCGCGGCGACGAGGTCGATGCCGGTGGCGTCGATCTCGATCGTCCGGCGTGTCGCCCCGGTCTCGGGATCGACCTCGAGCAGCGGCAGCCCGCGTCCCGTGACCCAGAGGCTGCCGCCGAGGATCGCTACACGCTCGGCGGCGGCGGAGCCGTCTCCGAGGACGGCAAGGTGCGTCGCGGTGTTCGTCGCAAGATCGATGCGGAAGAGCGTGTTATCCCGATGGTTCAGGGCCCACGCGCGCGCTCCGGCGAAGACCATGTCCGACGGCCCGTCTCCGACGCCGATCCGCGCGGCTACTCGGTTCGTCGAGGGCGAGACTCGCATGATGCGGGCGCCTTGGTCGTCCGCCACCCACACCGAGCCGCCGCCGATCCAGATGTTGTAGGGCGCGGTCGCGCCGAGCCGGATCCGCCTCGTCACGCGCGCGGTGCGAGGGTTGAGGCGGTAGAGCGTCGAGCTCGTGTCGAGTGCCCAGACCGAGCCGAACCCGACGGCGACCGCGATCACCGGTCCGCCGAGCCGCACCGACGCCGTCCTCCGTCCACGCGCGAGACCGATCCGGACGAGACGGCTCTGCTCCTTGCACGCGACCCAGGCGACGTTGCCCTGAAGTACGAGCGTCATCGTCGGCCAGTACGGACCAGCGCCGGCGCACGCGCGCACGGCCCGCGCTCCCGGGATGCGCCGCGCCTCGGCGGCCTCGGACGAGGAGCGCGTGCTCGGCGATTGCTCACCGGCCTCCGCCTGTGCGGCTGCGATGCCGAGTAGTGCCACTACGACGAGTGCTGCGGCTCTCATCTCGCTCCCCAAAGTAACGACGAAGTCGCAGTAGTTTAGCGACGAGCTCGCAGCAAGTCCAGCCTATGATTCGAGGCGTGCCCGGGGTCGACCCACGCGATGCGTCCGGCCTCTTGCAGGAGGTCTACTCGAGCGGGCTGCTCGCAGGGCTGCTCGTCGACGAGGAGCTGGAGAAGGCCGGGGTCCCGTCACAGCTGTTCTCGTTCCTGGGCTGGATCGCGAACCTCCAGCCGGTGACGCCGGGAGCGCTCGCGGCCGAGACCGGGTTGCCGCCGACGACCGTTCGCGACTACGTTCGGCGGCTCGTCGATCGTGGCGACGTCCGCAAGGTCCCGAACCCGGCCGACGGTCGCTCGTACCATCTCGTGCTGACGCCGCAGGGGGCGGAGCTCGACCGGCGCGGCTGGCCGGCGCTCGCTGCCGCCTTCGGCCGCCTCGCACGACACCTCGAGCGGCCTGCCGCCGAGCACGTCGCGTCGACACGTGAGCTTCGAAGAGCGTTGAAACACGCGCTTGCCGAGACGGAAGCAGTGCGGTCTTCTCGGGGAAACGGATCCGCGCGACCCTAGATCTCAGCGGCCGTCAGGGATCGTCGCGACCGCACTCGGAGCCAGCCGAGTTGTGGTCGACATTCGGCCCTCGCCGGTATCCTTCCGACTCGTGGCCGGGGTCGTCGAAACGCTCTCCAGCTGGGACGGCGCCGTGTCCGCACTCGGCGAGGACGTGCGCTGGGCACCGTTGACGTTCGTGTTCCTGCTCGCCTCGACCTGGTTCGTGAAGTGGCCGCTCATCGTCGCGGCCGGGTGCGCGTGCGACGCGAAGCGGAGATGCCTGCCGCGTGCGGCGGCGGCGGGAGCGCTCGCCGTGCTGACGGCGGCGATGCTGGTGACGCTGCTCAAGGATCTGTTCGACCGGGCGCGCCCGCCGGTGGCCGATCCTGCGCTCGATCCCATCGGAGTCCTCCCTGCATCCTCCTCCTTCCCGTCCGGGCATGCGGCAACCGCCTTCGCCGCGGCCGTCGCCGTGGCGCTGGTCTATCCGCGGCTCGGGCGGCCGCTACTCGTGCTCGCGGCGGTCGTCGCCATCTCCCGCGTCTATCTCGGCGTCCACTACGTGCTCGACGTCGCCGCCGGCGCCCTGCTCGGCATCGCCGTCGGCATCGCCGCGGCGTGGGTCGTCAAAGCGGCTGCACGAGGGCCCAGAGCACCCGCAACGAGTCTCGCCCGGCCCTGAACGAGCTGCTCTCGTTCTCGTAGATCGCCGGGATCGGCACCCAGGCGACGGGCAGGCCCGCCTCGAGCACCCCGCGGAGATGACGGGTCTCGGCCTCGTAGCCGCCTTCGGGGAGGAGGTCGAGGGCGCGGCCGCGGATCAGGCGCATCCCGTTCTGCGTGTCGCGGACCTCGCGGCCGGTGACGAGCTGGAACAGGCGATGCGTCGTGCGGTTCGCGATCCGGCGGTGGCGCGGCATGCTCCGTAGGTCGCCGAACCGGTCTCCGACCACGAGCTCGCCGTCCTCGGCCGCAGTCACGAACGCGGGGATCGCGTGCGGCGGATGCTGGCCGTCGGCGTCGACGACCACGACCGCACCGGCTCGCTTGCGGGCACGCTCGACACCTGCTCGCACGGCTGAACCCTTCCCGTGGCGCGTCGGCAGCCGGACGAGCTCGACACGTTCATCAGCGGCGACGGCGTCGAGCTCGCGAGCGATCTCGGCGTCGGAGCCGTCGTCCACGAGCACCAGCAGTTCGACGTGCTCGAGTGTCTCCTCGACGAGCGCGGGCGCAGGGACGTCGTTGTACGACGGCATCACCGCGATAACGGGCGCGTCCGCGTCGTACGGCTCCGTGTCGCCGGCGGCGGTGGCGCGTCCTGCGAGCCGCTCCGCGACCTCGGCGACGAGGAAGGCGCTCGCCACTCCTAGCATCGTCCCGGCGAGCACGTCGAGCGGGAAGTGCGCTCCGAAGACGACGCGTGTCAGCGCCACGGCGGCGACATAGGCGACCAGGACGCCACGGAGGCGCGGGAAGAGAAGCGCGATCGAGACGGCGAGCGCGGCCGTAACGGACATGTGCCCGCTCGGGAACGAGTTCAGGTGCGCCCAGGTGTGGCTCGCGAGGTCGAGATCGAGGACCTCCTCGGGCCGCGGGCGATCGTAGACCGCGTAGATCGCCTCGAGCAGCACGAAGGCGAGGAACGCCGAGCCGGCCACACTTGCAAGGACTCCCGGAATTCGGCGCGGGGAGGAGAGCACTGCGGCGACGAGGGCAACGGCGAGCAAGAGCATGTAGTTGCGCGTGTGCGGGTCGAGGACAGTCCAGAGGATCTCTGGGCCTGGCCCGAGGTCGTTGAGGGCGCCGAAGAGCGCTTCGTCCAGACGGTGTACCGCAGTCTGTGCGACTAGCAGGCCGAGTACGGGAACCGTGGCGAGGAGGGCGATCGCGACGTGTCCGCGCTCGCGGATGCTCGGGACGCCGACGAGCGGAACGAGGGCTCCGAGTGTCGCGACGCCGCCGAGTACGAACAGCGCGCGGTAGCTCCCCGTCGCCGCCACCGTCGAGCCCGCAGCCGGAAGTGCGATCGTCGAGGCGATCGCCCGCACCGAGAAGTAGAGGGCCGTGTACCCGCCCGCCTCGCCGTCCGGAATGAGCTTGGAGAAGAGCGGGAAGCCGAGCGTCGACACGAGCCCGAAGCCCGTCGCGCCCACGACGAGCGCTGCGCCGACGATCGGAAGGCTGGTCGACGCCGCGACACCGAGGAAGCCGCCGCCGAGGAGCACCACGCCGAGGACGAGTAGCGGGTGATGCAGGGCCGGATTGCGGACCCGGCCGGCGGCCATGATGGCCGCGCCGGTCGCCAGCCCGAACCCCGCGAGCCAGAGTGACGCGACGCCCGGCTCGAGTGCGAGGACGTCCTCCGCGTAGAGCAGGAAGAACGCCGGCAGCGCCGCGTAGCCCAGCACCCAGAGGATCTGCGCGAGGAGGAACGCGCCAACGCCGGGTCGCTGGATAGCCCGCAGGTAGTACGTCGAGGTGTACGAGCTGCTCGTGGTCGCGGCCGTCTCGTGTGCTGCCGGCTCCCGGACCCGGGCGATCGTCGGCGCCGCGAGCAGCGGGACGAGGGCTCCCGCGAGCGCGAACGGCGCCCACGGGGCGACCTCGAAGAGGAGGCCGCCGACGGCGAGGCCGACGAGGCCGCCCGCGAGCATCGCGAGCTCCTGCGCGCTCGTCGCGCGGGCTCGCCCGGTCTCGTCGAACGTCTCGGGCACGAGCGCGCGATGCGCCGTGGTCAGCGCGTTCAGGCCCGTGTAGACGACCGCTGCGAAGAGCGCCAGCACGAGGTAGGAGGTCGCGAAGCCGAACGCGATTGCGACCAGCCCGCCCGCGGTGACGAGCGTGCCGCCGACGATGAACGGAACCCGCCGGCCGTGTCCGTTGCGGGTCAGGCGGTCGCTCCAGATACCGGTGACGAGGGGCACGGCCATGCCCGCGGCGGCGTTGACGAGCATGACCATCCCGATCAGCTCGGGGGCGTCGTCGATGCGCTCGAGGAGAAGCGGCAGGTAGCTCGTCGTGACCGCGCGGCCGAGACCGGCAGCGAGCGCCGCGGCTGCGAACGCGACGATGAACGGCATGCGTACGCGCCGGAGGGAGCGCGGAGTGCCGAAGCTGAGTGCGATCGAGGTCATGCCATCTCCCCGACGAGCTCGAGGGCGTGCGGGACGGCCGTCAGCTCGACCGTGCCCGAGCCGAGATCGGTCGTGTCCGCGATGACGGGGGAGGCGCCGCGCGTCGAGATGCGGACGGTCTGCGCTCGGAACGCGCGGGCGCCGTCGCGATCGAGGTGCGTCCCGCGGCGAAGCCTCGCTGTGAGGGGAAGCAGCGAACGGCGGCCGGCGCCCTCGAGTGCGACGACGTCCAGGAGCCCGTCGGCCGGGTCTGCCGACGGCGCGACGCGGAGGCCGGGACCGAACAGGGGCATGTTCACGACGAAGAGCTGCGCGAGACGCATGAGCTCGCACGAGCCGTCGAGCCCGACCGCCATCGTGATCGGCTCGAAGCGGGTCAGCGCGCCGATGCCTGCGCGAATCGCGGCCGCCGTGTCGGCCGAGTTCGTCGCGCGGTACTGCGAACGCGCGAGCGCGTGGAAGCCCACGCTGGCGCCCTCGACCGCGAGATAGCGACGGCCGCCGGTCCGGGCGGCGATCGCGTCAATCGGGCGCGCACGGCCTTCGACGGCGAGTCGGGCGGCGGCCTCGAGGTCGAACGGCACGCCGATGCTGCGCGCGACGTTGTTCGCTTTGCCGCCGGGAATGAGCGCGAGCTCCGGCTTGGGGCCGGGTGCGTTGGCGGCTGCGTGCAGCGAGCCGTCGCCGCCGAGGAGGACGACGCGGCGCTGCGCGCTCGCGAGGGCGAGCTCGAGCTCGTCGAGCGACGTCGTGACGAGGGACTCGACGCGCGCTCCGGCCGAGCGAAGCAGCCGCGCCGAGTCCGTGACGAGCTCCGGCCGGTGCTCGAGCCCGCTCGCATTGCCGTTGGCCACGAGGAGCAGGTGCGGCGTGAGCGACCTGAGCCGGCGTGGCGCACGCGCCGGAAGAGTCGGCGTCAAGGGTCGGCGCGCGAGTGCTGGTGCGGCCATCGTGCTCATGCGCCAGACGGTCTCATTTGCCGTGCCGAGCGGTAAGGCGGTGCTCCCCCATGTTGGGGTACGGGTTTCCGTACCCTCGGTCGGCCGATAGCGTTCGCCGCGATGGAGCTCGTCGACCTGGGTGGGAGCGGCCTTCGCGTGTCGCGCGTCGGCCTCGGCTGCAACAACTTCGGTGGTCGGATCGGCTTCGAGGAGACCCGTGCGGTCGTCGAGGCGGCGCTCGACGTGGGCGTGACGTTCTTCGACACCGCCGAGGTGTACGGCAACGGCGGTGGCAGCGAGCGCTTCCTCGGCGAGCTGCTGGAAGGACGGCGCGACCAGGTCGTCCTCGCGACGAAGTTCGCGTGGGAGGCGGACGTAGGCGGCGGAAGCGCCGAGAACGTCCGCCGAGCGATTGCGGGGTCGCTCGAGCGCTTGCGGACGGACTACGTCGACCTCTACTACCTCCACCGCCCGGACTCGAAGACGCCGATCGAAGAGACGCTCGGCGCGCTCGACTCTCTCGTGCAGGAGGGAACGGTCAGGGCAATCGGGTGCTCGAACTTCTCGGCCGACCAACTTGCGGAGGCGGACCGCGTCGCGGGCGAGCGCGGAACTGTGCGGTTCACCGTCCTCCAGAACCAGTACAGCCTGCTCGCGCGCGGCGACGACGATGCGGCGCTCCCGCGCTGCCGCGAGCTCGGGGTCGGCTACGTGCCGTACTTCCCGCTCGCGAGCGGGCTTCTAACCGGCAAGTACCGGCGCGGGGAGCCGGCGCCCGAAGGGACGCGTCTCGCAGGGCGGGAGATCGAGGACGAGCGACTCGACCGGGTGGAGAGGCTGGCTGTATACGCGGAGGAGCACGGGCACACGATCCTCGAGCTCGCGATCTCGGCGCTCGCGTCCACGCCGGGCATCACGTCCATCATCTCCGGCGCGACGAAGGCCGAGCAGGTGCGCGCGAACGCTGCAGCTGGTGACTGGCGGCTGAACAGCGACGATCTAGCAGCGCTCGCGTCCCTCTGACCGGGCGAACCGTTACCGATCCCTTACAAGTGGCACAGAGAACGCTCACGCTCGTGGGTAATCACTAGTCCTGTATCCCCGGTAGGGACTATGAGAGGAGCATGCACATGAAGGTTCGTATGGTGTCGGCAACGGTTGCGGTCGTCCTCGGTGGCCTCACGGCGACCGGTGTCGCGGCTGCCGGCAAGCCCGCGGCGGCCGGCGAGGGCGCCAAGGCAGCGGTCTGCAAGCGGCTCGACGAGATGACCGAGCAGAAGCAGAACGCGGGCAATCGGCTCGAGAAGGTGGCCGCGAAGATCCAGAAGCGGATCGACAGCGGTGATCTCACGGACGCGCAAGAGGCGCGGGCCGAGAAGCACCTCGCGCGCGTGCAGGCGCTGATCGTGAAGCTCGACAAGCGTGTCGAGCGACTGCAGGCGGCGTTCGAGAAGCATTGCACGGCCTGATCTGTGCCTGACGACCGGGGGCCCGCTGCGGCGAGGCCCCTGGTCATCGGCAATCAGCTCGGTGCCGCGTCAGAGTGGACGGGGCTCTGACTCCTTTAGTCGTCGTCACCCTCGGACTCCGGCCCGTTGTCGTCGTCTGCGGCTGAGCCGACGCGCTCGAACTGCGCGTTCAGGTGGATCTCGACCTGCGATCCGTCCGGGCGCCGGACCTCTACCTCGTAGGCTCCTGCGCCGTCTCCGTCCTGGCGCTCGACCTTCAGCGCGGTCCCGCCGCCCACCGCTGCGACGGCCGCTGCTGCCGCCCGGTCGGCGGCCGGGCCGCCGACCTGCTCGTCTCCGCTGGAGACCGCCTGCGCGATCCCCGCGCCGCCGACGGCTACCAACACTCCGAGCCCGGCGGCGACTACAACGATCCGTCGATCGATCCTCATCGGTTCTCCTTCCTGCTTGCCACACCGACGCTTGTAGCGATCTGCGATGAGATGACCATGAGAGCTAAGGAGCAGCTAGCGGCTACGCGTGAAGCGAACCAGGTCCTCGCGGTCGCTCCCACCGGAGACGCCGACGGCGAGCACGGGGCCGATGCCGCGGACGTAGAACTTGTACTCGAGGACCTTCGACTCGAGGGGGTTCAGCTCGCGGGTCATCAGGACCCTCCCCTTCCGGTAGTGGCCGAGGGGTGTCTCGACCTGCTCCCCAAGGCTGAAGATCTCGGCCCGATCCTCCGCTTCGCCGGCGTAGTACTCCTGGCGGTAGCGCAGTCCGCGCGTCGGCTTCGCGGGCATGACGACACCCGCCTGCGCGCCGTCGACCCCAGCCTCGAACGAGCCCGCGGTCGATACCGGCTTCCCGTTCTCGTACTCGGTGGTCTCCTCGCCGAGGTACCAGATGTTCCCGCACCAGTCCTGCGCGTACCAGTCGTCGGTGACCTCGACCGGCTTGCCGTCCTCCGTCACGACGTCGTGGACGACTCGTGCTGTGACCCCGTTGGCGATCAGCTTCGTCTTCGCCAGCACGGTGACGACGACGCGCTGCTTCGTCCCCTCGGCGTCGGTCTCGCGGTAGACCCAGCGGCTTCCCACCTTCATCGGCCACCACGGGTTGTCGATCGCCGTCGTGAAGTGCGCGGGATCGAGCCGGACGCGCTCGCTTCCTTGCGGGAGCTTGCACCGTGCCGACGCCGAGGCGCCCGCCGTTCCACCCGAGCTTGCCGCGATCACCGCAGCCAAGGAGCCCAGGACAATTGCCGTCTTGTAAGCGTTCACCGTCGCTCCTTCCCTGCGAGTCGGCCGGATCGCCCCGGCGTTCGGAGCGGTTTGTAGAGGCTCCGGATGAGACCGTCATGAGAGCCGCCGCATTCGCCGGCTCTCACCGAACTCTCATCTGACGGGCGACAATTGAGTCGGAGATGAGGATCCTGGTCGTCGAAGACGAGCTCAAGATGGCGAGCCTCCTGCACCGCGGCCTCGTCGAGGAAGGACACGCAGTCGACGTCGCGCGCACGGGAGACGACGCCGTCTGGATGGCGGAGGCGGCGGAGTACGACGCCATCGTGCTCGACCTCATGCTCCCAGGGATCGACGGCATCGAGGTCTGCCGGCGGGTTCGCGACAACGGCGTGTGGGTGCCGGTGCTCATGCTCACGGCCCGGGAAGCGGTCGAGGATCGCGTCGCAGGGCTCGACGCGGGTGCCGACGACTACCTGCCGAAGCCGTTCGCGTTCGCCGAGCTCCTCGCCCGGCTTCGCGCTCTCGTGCGACGCGGCGCCGCGGAGCGTCCCACGCTTCTCGAGGTCGGCGACCTGCGTCTGGATCCGGCGACGCACAGGGCGTGGCGGGGCGAGGCCGAGATCCAGCTCTCGGCGAAGGAGTTCGCGCTTCTCGAGACGTTCATGCGCCGACCGGGGCAGGTGCTCTCGCGTTACCAGCTGCTCGAGCACGCCTGGGACTACGCGTACGAGAACCGCTCGAACGTCATCGACGTCTACGTCCGCTATCTGCGACGCAAGATCGACCACCCGTTCGGTCGACACACCCTCGAGACGGTGCGCGGGGTCGGCTACCGGCTCCGGCAGGACGGCGCATGAGCCGAATCCCATTGCGGCTCCGGCTCGCGCTCGCCTTCGCGCTCGCGATGGCGGTCGTGCTCGCGGTCGTCGGGTCACTCCTCTACGTGCGGCTCGGCGACTCGTTGCTCGAGCAGGTCGACGACCGCCTCGAGGCGGCGGCGTCGAGCGCTGCCTCGGTGGTGCTTGCAGGAGGCGACCTCGATGCCGCACAGATCGTTGCGGAAGAGGGGTTCGTACAAGTGCTCGGTCCCGGTGACCGGGTGGTGACGTCTCCGGCGTTCGGCAGCGCAGTGATCACCGTTGACGAGGCCGAGCGAGCGTCCACGGGCCCGTACTTCGTGACGCGCGAGTCGCTCCCGAATCTCGACGGGCCGGCGCGCCTCCGGGTGAGCCGACTGGAGATCGATGGCGCCGGGGCGACCGTTGTCGCGGGCGCCTCGCTCGAGGACCGGAAGGAGGCGCTCGACGGCCTCCTCGCCCAACTCGCCGTCGTAGGCCCACTTGCGCTGCTCCTGACGTCGGTGGGCGGGTACTTCCTCGCCGGAGCGGCCCTTCGGCCGGTCGAGGCGATGCGGCTACGGGCGACCGAGATCTCGAGCGAGCGCGCCGACCGACGACTCCCGCTGCCTCCGGCACGCGACGAGATCCGCCGGCTCGGAGAGACCCTGAACGAAATGCTCGGGCGCCTCGAGGAGGGGCTCGCCCGCGAGCGTCGCTTCGTCGCCGACGCGAGCCACGAGCTACGAACACCGCTTGCGTCACTCCGCACCGAGCTCGAGCTGGCCCAGCGTCGGCCGCGCTCGCAGGCGGAGCTGGAAGCCGCGCTCCGGTCGGGTACCGAGGAGGTCGAGCGGCTCGTACGTCTGGCCGAGGATCTCCTCGTGCTCGCGCGCGCTGACGACGGCCGCCTGCCCCTGAGCCTCTCTTTCCACTCGGCCCGCGAGGTGCTCGACGCCGTCGCCGGCCGTTTCGACGTGCAGGCGAGGACAGCGGGACGCGAGCTCGAGGTCACGGCGTCGACAGACGAGGTCTTCACCGGGGATCGCGCCCGGCTCGAGCAGGCCATCGGCAACCTCGTGGACAACGCGCTCCGGCACGGAGCCGGCACGGTCCGGCTCGACGGTGGGGTCGCGAACGGGTCGCTCGCGTTCCGTGTGAGCGACGACGGCGACGGGTTCCCGCCGGACTTCCTCCCGTATGCATTCGAGCGATTCAGCCGGGTCGACGTCGCGCGGAGCGGAGACGGCACCGGGCTCGGACTGGCCATCGTCGATGCGATCGCGCGCGCCCACGGAGGGTTCGCCACCGCCGTAAACCGGCCGGAGGGTGGCGCGGAGATAACACTCGTGATCCCGGCCGCGCCCTGACCGCGGCTGCCAGAGTACGGGGGTGCTCCTCGACGAGATCGCGCAGACGTCGTTCGCCGTCGCGTCGACGTCCTCGCGGCTCGCGAAGATCGCGCGACTCGCGGAGTGCCTCGAGCGGGCGAGACCCGACGAGGTCGCCGTCGCGGTCGCGTACCTCTCGGGCGTTCTCCCGCAGGGCACGATCGGCGTCGGGTGGGCGGCGCTGAAAGAGCTCCCGGAGCCGGCGCAGGAAGCCACACTCGGGCTGCTCGAGGTCGACGCGGCGGCCTCGCGCATCGCCGCCGTCTCGGGGCCCGGCTCGCAGGCACGCCGACGCGAGGAACTGGCCGCTCTCTTCGGTCGCGCGACCGACGACGAGCAGCGGTTCCTCGTCGCGCTCCTCCTCGGCGAGCTTCGGCAGGGCGCGCTGGAAGGCGTCATGTCGGCGGCGGTTGCGAAAGCGGTCGGCCTTCCCGCCGAGGACGTGCGTCGAGCCGCGATGCTCGCCGGGGACCTCGCGGAAGTCGCCGCCGTGGCGGTGCGCGACGGCGCCCGGGGGCTCGGTCGCTTCCGGCTCACGCCGCTGCGCCCGATCCAGCCGATGCTCGCCCAAACGGCCGAGGACATCGAGGATGCCTTCGTCCGCATTCGCCCCGCAGCGGTGGAGTGGAAGCTCGACGGCGCGCGTATCCAGGTGCACCGGAAGGGAGACGAGGTGCGCGCCTTTACGCGGAACCTCGCGGACATCACGGATCGCGTGCCGGAAGTCGTCGAGGCGGTCCTCGAGCTGCCGGTCGACGCGATCGTCCTCGACGGCGAGGCGATCGCCTTCGGCCCCGGGGACCGCCCGCTGCCGTTTCAGGTGACGATGAGCCGCTTCGGCAGCAAGGTGAACGTCCCTGAGTTGCGCGAGGCGGTTCCGCTGTCACCGTTCTTCTTCGACGTCCTCCACCTCGACGGCGAGGATCTCATCGACCGGCCGGCGGGAGAGCGCCTCGCGGCCCTCGTGGAGCGGCTACCCGCCGAGCTCCAGGTTCGCCGGATCGAGACGCCCGACCCGTCCGAGGGCCAGCGGTTCCTGGAGGACGCGCTCGCGCACGGGCACGAGGGCGTCATGGTCAAGTCGCTCGACGCTCCCTACGAGGCGGGCCGGCGTGGCCTCGGCTGGCTCAAGGTGAAGGTCGCGCACACACTCGATCTCGTCGTGCTCGCCGCGGAGTGGGGGCACGGGCGGCGGCAGGGCCGGCTTTCGAACCTTCATCTCGGCGCCCGCGACCCGGAGACCGGTGGCTTCGTCATGCTCGGCAAGACCTTCAAGGGCCTGACCGACGAGATGCTCGCATGGCAGACGGAGCGGTTACGCGAACTCGAGGCGCGCACCGAGGGCCACGTCGTCCACGTCCGCCCCGAGCTCGTGGTCGAGATCGCCTTCGACGGCGTCCAGACGAGCACGCGCTACCCGGGCGGCGTGGCGCTGCGCTTCGCGCGCGTCAAGGGCTACCGGCCGGACAAGGCCCCGGAGGACGCGGACACGATCGATGCCGTGCGTGCGGTCCACTCGGGCGGCGCGCCCGCCTAGCTCGGCCCGCGGCAGAGCAGCTCGTAAGGGCCCGCCCGTCGTCTCGGCGGCGGCAATCACTTCGTCGGCGGACGTGCACATGAACCCTTCGGCGGGGCGGGGACGATCAGGGCTCGCACCTGAGTAAACTCGCGCGAATCGGGAAGCTCACGGGAGGTTGAGATGACGCAGTACGGGACGCTCAGGCTATGGGCCGCTTTCCTCACGTTCGTCGGCGTGATCGGCGTCCTGGCGGCGGCGTTCGGGACGGTGATCTGGGCGATCGAGGTCGAGGGCTTCTGGCAGACGATCGGCGTCATCCTGATCGGCGGGCCGATCGCGCTGTTCCTCGCAACGCTGCCGATCGCGCTCGCCCAGGCTCTTCGCGCCATCGCGGACGTCGGCGACACCGTCAGCGCCCGCTGACGTGGCCGAGCTCGCCTTCAAGAGCCTCGAGACTCCGGACGACGTCATCGAGTTCCCCAACATCAAGGCGCGGGTGGTCGAGCTCGGCGACCTCACCGTCGCCGAGCTCGTCTCCCAGCCGGGGTGGCGCTGGTCCACGGACATGAAGCCGACCGTGGGCGGCGAGTGGTGCCAGGCGCGCCATCTCGGCGTCGTCGTCTCGGGCCGGCTCGGCGTCGCCCTGAGCGACGGCACCAAGGCGGAGTTCGGGCCGGGGGACGTCTTCGACATCCCTCCCGGCCACGACGGCTACACGGTCGGCGACGAGCCGTGCGTGCAGATCGAGTGGGGCGGAATCCGCGCCTGGGCCGGCTTTCCGACGGGTATTCGGAGCCGCGTTCTCGCGACGCTCCTCTTCACCGATCTCGTGGACTCGACCGCGATGGCCGCCCGACTTGGCGACGCGCGCTGGCGCGAGCTCCTCTCCGACCACCTCGAGGCTTCACGGCTCGAGCTCGAGCGCTTCGGCGGGCGCGAGGTGACGACGACCGGCGACGGCATGCTCGCGACCTTCGACGGCCCTGCGCGCGCCCTGCACTGCGCCGCCGCGATCCGGAGAGCGGCGAACCGCGCCGGGCTGCAGGTGCGCGCCGGAGCGCATGTCGGCGAGATCGAGCTCGTCGGCCAGGATGTCCGCGGCGTTGCCGTGCACGAGGCGGCCCGGATCATGGCCGCCGCGGGCGCGGACGAGATCCTCGTCTCCGACCTCACGCGCGTGCTCTCGTCCGGCGCGGGCGTCGCCTTCGAGGATCGAGGGGCCGAGGCGCTCAAGGGGCTCGACGGGGAGTGGCGGCTCTCGCGGGTCGTGCTCGAGCCCGCGACCGCGTGATCGTGAGCGGTCGGGAGCAGGACGTGCGGCCCGTCATCCTCGCCGTCGATCCCGAGGCTGCGGCGATCGAGCGGATCACGGGAGAGCTCCAGCGCTACGCGCGCGACTACCGCGTCGTCTGCGGCCCGTCCCCGGAGGCGGCTCTCGAGCAGCTCGTGGCGATGCGGGACGAGGGCGAACGAGTGGCGATCGTCCTCGCCGCACGCGGAATCGAGGGCGGGCTCCGCGGGGAGCAGTTGCTCGAACGCGTGAGCTCGCTTCATCCGCACGCCAAGCGCGGCCTCCTGATCGAGTTCGGCGGCTGGGGCGACGAGGACACGACGCAGGCGATCCGCGAGGCGATGGCCCGCAGCCACATCGACTACTACGTGCTGAAGCCGTGGACCGAGCCCGACGAGCTCTTCCATCGCACGGTCTCCGAGTTCCTGCACGAGTGGCGCCGAGCCGACGTCGAGGGCGGCCTGCGGGAGCTCACCGTCGTCGCTGATCTGCGGTCGGCTCGCACGTACGAGCTACGGAACTTCCTGGCGAGGAACGGTGTCCCGCACGGGTTCCACGCGAACGACTCCGAGGAGGGCCGGCGGCTCCTCGTCGAATGCGGCCACGCGGGATCGGCGGAGCCTGTCGTCCTGCGGCCGGACGGCGAGGCGCTTCACAACCCGTCCAACCGGGAGCTCGCGGCGCACGGGTACCGCGTGCCCACGCAGATCCGGGACCGGGATGGCTACGACGTCGCGATCGTCGGAGCGGGCCCGGCCGGCCTCGCGGCGGCCGTGTATGCGTCCTCCGAAGGGCTTCGCGCCCTGGTCGTCGAGCGCGAGTCGATCGGTGGCCAGGCGGGAGCGAGTGCCCGGATCCGCAACTATCTCGGGTTCCAGCGCGGGGTTTCCGGTGGCGAGCTCGCAACACGGGCCTACCAGCAGGCCTGGGTCTTCGGCACGGACTTCCTCGTCGTGCGCGAGGTGAACGCGCTCCAGCTCACGGACGGCGCCCACGTCCTGACCGTGGACGACGAGGAGATCGAGGCCGCGAGCGTCGTCCTCGCGACCGGCGTCACCTGGAGGAGTCTCGGCTTGCCCTCGCTCGAGCGCTTCCAGGGTGAGGGCCTCTACTACGGGTACTCGGCCCTGGACGCGCTCCAGTCCGCGGGTGGGCGCGTGTTCGTCATCGGTGCGGGGAACTCCGGCGGACAGGCCGCCGCGCACCTGGCTCGGTATGCGGAGAAGGTCACGATCGTCTGCCGCCGCGAGCACATCACCGACACGATGTCTCGCTACCTCATCGACGAGATCCGCGCCGCCGGGGTCGATGTCCTCCAGTCGACGCAGATCGTCGACGCCGAGGGGGATGACCGGCTGGAGCGGGTCACGCTCCGCCACGTCAGCGGGCAAGAGGAGGTCGAAGACGCGAGCGCGGTCTTCGCCCTCGTCGGCGCCGAGCCGCAGGTCGACTGGCTACCCGCGGAGATCGCGCGCGACGAGCGCGGCTTCGTCCTCACCGGCGGCGGCGAGCACATGTTCGAGACCTCGGCGCCGGGCGTCTTCGCGATCGGCGACGTCCGCGCAGGGTCGGTGAAGCGCGTCGCCTCCGCGGTGGGCGAGGGTTCCGTCGTCATCCACGAGGTGCACCGCTACCTGGACGAGGTGCGGAGCCGCGCGGGCGCGGGTCAAGCAGATCGCTAGCTCTCGCTCGTAAGGTCGTCGCAGGCGGGCGTCTCTTCGAACGCCGTCCGGAGCTCTCCGCCCGCGTCGGCGTCCTCGATCGTCTGGACCGTCGACTGGAGCGCGGCTGCCATCGCCGCGACCGAGCTGCCGATCGCCGAGATCGCTCCCGCGGCGCCGGCTATTCCGTCGGCGTCGTCGATGGCCAGCTCGATCTCGGCTTTTTCGTTGTCGACGGCCTCTGTGAGCGCCTCGACCGAGGTCTCGATCTCGTCTCCGGATTCCGTCTCGGGAGAGCCCAGGCCGCGTATCTCGTCGAGGAACGCGTCGGTCGCGTCGGAGGCTTCCTGGGCTGCGTCTTCGAGCGCGTCGACCGAGGGCGACGCCGTGACGTCGTCCTGGATCTGCTGGAGGTCGTCCGTCCACGTGGTGACGGCGCCGCAGAAGTCCTGCGCCCACGTTGCCGCGCTGGAGGTCTCCTCGTCGTCGCTTCCGCCGCACCCTGCTGCGACGAGCGCGAACGCCGCGACCACGAGCGCGATCCCGAAGATTGCGATCCGTCCCACGCGCTGAGACTAGCGCTGCCGAGCCGCGAGCGCAGCCTGGAACGGGACGAGCGGCCAGCAGAGGAGCTCGCGGCAGCGATGCCCGAGCGAGCCGCGTTCGTCCGTCGCGGCCACGCTCACGGTCCCGCCGTCGCCGCGAAGGGCGGCCCGGACGAGGGCAGCCGCGCGGCGCCCGTGCCAGCCAGACGTCACGAGGACCACCTCGCCGACGCCGAGCGTGCGGGCGGAGCGGGCGACCGCGACGGCGTTGGCGTACGTCGACCGCGCAGCGGGGTCGAGGAGGATCGTGGCAGGCGCTCCGCGCCAGGCTCGCTCCATGAGCTCGGCCTCGGACATACGACGCCGGCCACGGGCTCGGCCCGAGAAGAGAACGGCGTCGGTCGGCCCTGCCTCGCCGGCCGCACGTGCGAGCCGTGCGGCGCAGACGGGATGGAGCTCCTGCTCACGCCGGCCCGAGTACCCGAGCACCGCGACGAGCCTCCCGCTCATCGGCGACCTCGGAAGTGGCGCCAGAACCCGAACAAGAGCAGCGTTCCGGCGACCGTGAGTACGAGCTCCAGCGCGCGCCTGCCGTGGAGCTTCGACTCTCCGCTCGCGCGCTCGCGCATGTGCACGGGCACCTCGAGCACGCGCAGCTTCGCCTGCTCGAGGCGGAGCAGGGACTCCACCTCGGGCGCGCCGCTCTCGTACGGCTCCGCGAGGATTGGCATCGCGGCGGCGTTCACGGCGTACATGCCGCTCGTCGCGTCGAGGAACGGCCGTCCCAGCGAGGCGCGCATCCCGCGCCGGAGCACCGCGGTGCCGAACCGGCGGCTCGGCGACGGCTGGTAGCGGAACGCCTCGTAGCCCTCGCCCGAGGCGAAGCGGGAGCCGACGGCCACGTCGCACTCGCCGGTCTGGACCAGGGCGAGCAGTCGGCCGAGCTCGTCCACCGGATGCTGGCCGTCCGCGTCGACTCGACCCGCATACGCGTACCGCTTCTCGTGCGCCCACCGGTAGCCCGCAGCCACGCCCTCGCGCAGGCCACGGTTCTCCCCGAACGAGAGCACCTCCGCGCCGCGCGCACGGGCGACGTCGGCTGTCGCATCCGTCGAGCCGTCGTCGACGACGAGCACGTCGGCGTCCGGCAGCGTGCCCCGCAACTCGTCGAGGACGGCGGGAAGGTTGTCCTCCTCGTTCAGCGCGGGGATGAAGACGACGGTGTCAGGCATCGATCGTGAAGAGTGGCGTGCGCGAGCCGGCTGCGGTGTTGCGCTTGGATGGTCGACGCCACGATCTCGCGCGTCCGCATGCGCGATCTGGCGTGTCGGGGCCGCTTCCACTCGGCGAGAAGCCGCTTCGCGCCCCCTCGCCGAGCGCCGCGCCCCCGAGCGGCCAGCTCACGCCCGGGCCGGCGATCTCGTGGCATCAACCATCTAGATGACATTGTGTTCCGGTCGCGGGGCCTGAAGCGCGAAGCGCTCGGCCGAGAGCGGCGCGACGTCGACGAACGGCTCCCGGCGGAGCACGAGGTCGCGCACGATCTCGCCGACCGCGGGCGCCTGCATGAAGCCGTGCCCCGAGAAGCCCGTCGCATACAGGAAGCGCTCGACGTCCGCCGCCTCGCCGACGAGGCCGTTGTGGTCGGGCGACACCTCGTAGTAGCCCTTCCAGCCGTGAGCGATGCCCATGTCGAGGAACGCGGGCGCGCGCCGAGCCGCCACCTCGGTGACGTGCTCGAGCCAGTTCGGGTCGGTCGGCGCGTCGAAGCCGGGCTCCTGCTCGCGGTCGGCCATGCCGATGAGCAGCCCCGGCCCCTCGCGATGGAAGTAGAAGCCCGTCGTGAAGTCGACCGTCAGCGGCAGAGGGTCCGGCAGGCCGGCGACCGGCGCCGTGGTCACGACTTCGCGGAAGACCGGCTCCACTGATAGCTCGACTCCTGCGGTCGCCGCGATCTGCGGTGACCAGACGCCTGCCGCGCACACGACGGTCGCGGTCCGGATCGTCCCCGAGTCGGTCTCGACCCCGAGCACGGCCCCGCCCTCGGCCCCGACCGCGGTGGCCGTACACCCCGTCACGACCGTGGCGCCGTGGGCGCGCGCGCCGGCCGCGTAGCCCTGCGCGACCGCCTCCGGGCTCGCGTGGCCGTCGATCGGGCAGTAGGTCGCGGCGAGGACTCCGTCCAGGCCCGCGAGCGGCGAGAGCCTCGCGGCCTCCTCCGGGTCGACCACGCGGCTCGGAACGCCGAGCTCGTTCTGGAGTGCCACGCTCCGCTCGAAGACGGCGACGTCCTCCTCGCGGTCGAGGAGAAACAGGTATCCGACCTGCTCGAAGTCGATCTCTCCTCCAGGCCGCTCTGCGAATCTCGTGAACGCCTCGACGCCGCGGAGGCCGATCGCGATGTTCAGCGGGTCCGAGAACTGCGTGCGCACGCCTCCCGCCGCCCGGCTCGTCGAGCCGGAGGAGAGCGCGTCGCGCTCGAGCAGGCACACGTCGACGCCGGCTTCCGCGAGGTGGAAGGCGATGCTCGTGCCGACCGCGCCTCCACCGACGACCACCACGTCCGCGCGCTTGGGGAGAGTCGTCATCTGCGTACGAGGTTCCGGAGGAAGAAGAGGAGGTTCGCCGGCCGCTCGGCGAGCCGCCGCATCAGGTACGGATACCAGTCGGGACCGAAGGGCGTCGCGACGAGCACCTTGTAGCCGGCGGCGGCGAGTCCCGCCTGGAGCGCGGGACGGACGCCATACAGCATCTGGAGCTCGAAACGGTCGCGGGCGATCTCCTCGCGCCTCGTGAATGCGAGCACGCGTCGGATGATCCGTTCGTCGTGGGTCGCGACCGCGAGGTACGCGCCGCCGCGCAGGCCGGCCTCCACGAGGCGCACGTACGCGGCGTCGACGTCCTTCTTCTCCGGGTACGCGATCTCCGGTTGCTCGAGGTAAGCGCCCTTGACGATCCGCACGTTCGGCGCGAGCGGGAGGATCCGCTCGAGATCGGCGGGCGAGCGGTAGAGGTAGGCCTGGAGGACGACGCCGACGTTCTCGTGCCCGGCCGCGCGCAGCCGCTCGTAGCTGCGCAGCGTGGGCTCGACGAAGTTCGACTGCTCCATGTCGATGCGGACGAAGAGGCCGAGGCCGCCCGCGTGCGCGACCAGACGCTCGACGTTCGCAAAAGCCGTCTCCTCGTCGAACGACAGGCCGAGGTGCGTGAGCTTCAACGCGACGTTCGCGCGCAGTGTCTCCGAGGCCAATCGGTCGAGGACCTCCTCGTACGCTGCCACCGCCTCAGCGGCGCTGTCCGCGGTGGGGATCGCCTCGCCCAGCAGCGTCGTGTTCGCGTGCAGCCCCGCCTCGTTGAGCCGCCGGAGGACGGGGACGCACTCGTCGAGCGTCTCGCCCGCGACGAACCGCGCCGCGCCGAGTCGCATGCCGTAGCGCGCCACGAACCGACGGAGCAGCGGGCTGTCGGCCGCGCGGAGGATCGCGGTCCGCGGCAGCGAGTGCAGGAGCAAGGGCAGTCGGAAGCTCAATTGAGCGAAGGGTCGGCCGGCATGAGCGCGAGCACGCCGTACGGGCCGCCCTTGCGTCTCAGGACCTCGCTCCAGAGCTCGTCGGGCTCGACCGTGAACACGTCCGTGACGATCGCAGGCTCGACGATCCACGAGCCCTCCTCGAGCTCACCTTCGAGCTGGCTCGGCCCCCAGCCCGCATAGCCGGCGAAGACGCGGGCCTGCCGAAGCTCGCCGAGCTCGTCCGGTTCGACCTCGGAGGGCAGGAACCCGACCGACTCGAATACGACCGAGCCCGCCCGGTCGGGCTCGACGAAGTCGGCGAGCACGACGATCGCCGAGGGCTGCACCGGCCCGCCCACGTGCACCTGCTCCGAGCCTTCGACGAGCACCGCCATCTCCGGCACCGCCTCGTCGACCGTCGTCTCGGAGGCGCGGTTCAACACCAACCCGAGCGCGCCTTCCTCGTTGTGCTCGCCGATGAGCACCACCGTGCGCCGGAAGTTCGGGTCGACGAGCGCCGGGACGGCGACGAGGAGCTGTCCCTTCAGCGACTGCACGCGCATATCATCGCCCCAATGGAAGGCACGGCCCGCGAGATCAGGCTTGTTGCCAGGCCGCAGGGGCTCCCGGGAGAGGATCTCTTCGAGCTCGCGGAGACCGCGATCCCCGATCCTGGCGAGGGCCAGCTCCTCGTCCGGAATGCGTACTTCTCGGTCGATCCGTACATGCGCCCGCGTATGAACGACGTCCGTTCGTACGTCTCGCCGTACACGCTCGGGGAGGCGATGACGGGCGGGGCTGTCGGGCGCGTGGCCGTCTCGCACCACCCGGAGTTCAACGAGGGCGACTGGGTGCTTCACGGCCTGGGCTGGCGCGAGTGGGCGCTCGCGGACGGCTCCGGGATGAGGACGATCGACGCAGCGGGTGCGCCTGTCTCGCTCGCGCTCGGCGTCCTCGGGATGCCGGGGTTCACGGCCTACTACGGGCTCTTCGAGCTCGGGCGCCCCCAGGAAGGCGAGACCGTGTTCGTCTCCGGCGCCGCCGGAGCGGTCGGGAGCGCGGCCGGGCAGATGGCGAAGATCGCGGGCTGCCGCGTCGTCGGCAGTGCCGGCTCGGGGGAAAAGCTCGCCTGGTTGCGCGAGCTCGGCTTCGACGAGGTGTTCAACTACCGCGAGCAACCCGTGCGCGAGGCTCTCCGGGCCGCGGCCCCGGACGGGATCGACATCTACTTCGACAACGTGGGAGGAGACCACCTCGAGGCCGCCATCGGCGCGCTCCGGATCAACGGGCGCGTGGCGGCCTGCGGCTCGATCTCCCGCTACAACGACGTGGAGGCGGCGCCGGGCCCGACGAACATGTTCATGGTCGTGACGAAGCGACTGGGCATCCAGGGCTACATCATCAGAGACCACTACGCGCGCTTTCCGGAATTCCTCGCGAAGGCGCAGGGCTGGGTGCAGGACGGCCGGCTGCGCTACCGCGAGACGGTGATCGAGGGGATCGAGAACGCTCCGCGCGCGTTCCTCGACCTCTTCCGCGGCGAGAACATCGGGAAGATGCTCGTGAAGGTCGGGCCAGACGAGTCGGACTAGGAGCTCGATGGTCGGCTGCCGGATCTCGGCCATCGGCTTCGCGCCGCCGGAGACCGTTCGTCTCACCGAGCGCTGTCAACGCTGCGAGCGGTGCCGGAAGCGGGTCCTGCTGCGGGCGCGGTGAGCGCAGCAATTTGACAGCACGTCAAGTCCACGAGTGTGATAGGAAAGGGTTCATCGCGGGGACCCACGACAGCAACGATGTGGGGGGGCGGTTGCGCGCTGCGAGGCGTGGTGCTGGCCTTACCCAGAAGCAACTCGCCGAGGCACTCGGCGTGGAGCCGATCACGGTCTCACGCTGGGAGCGCGGAGTGACGTCTCCCTCGCTGCCGCGGCTCCGGCGGATCGCGGAGCTGACCGAGACCACGGCGAGCGACCTCGTCCGCACGCCGGACGCGGCCACCTCGCACGCGGTCGAGCTTGCGGCGCTCAGGGAAGAGCTTGCCGAGACCCGAGAGCTCGTCGATCGGGTTGCGCAGGCGCTCGAGCGGCTAGCTCCTGCTCGATCGAGCGCAGGCTCGCAGCAAGCGCGCCGAGAGTCCTGACGTCCAGCTCGGTCCGCCGGGTCGCGTAGACGACCAGAGACCGGCCTGACGGAACGACGCGGACTCCCAGGGTGCCGCCCGCGTAGAACACGATCGTCTCCACCTCCTCTCCGGACGCGCGCGCCTCCTCGAGGAGCGGGCCGAACACCGGCTGTCCGTGCGGGAGGTACTCCCAGAGCGGATGCCCGAGAAACGGAGCCATCCCGCGCGGCTCCTCGTCGCCCACCTGGACGATCCGATCACTCGCGTCGAGGACGAAGGTCCACGCTGGGCCGGTCAACCGCTGCCTCCGACGAGCCGTAGCGACCGGCGCAGCCGCTCACGTCCGAGGGTGTCCTCCGCACCGGCGAGCGTCTCGGCGATCGCCCGCAGCGATGCACCGAGCCCGTCGATCGTGAGCGTGTCGAGCATGGCGAGCGTCTCCCAGGACACGTGGAGCTGCTCGCTCCGCGGGACGACCCGGACGTGCAGCAGGCGACCCGCCCCGTACTCGATCAGGTCGACGGCCTCGTCTGTTCGCCGTGCGTGCTCGCAGTACTGGACGAACGTGGATCGCGAGACGGGAAGGCCCTCGAGCGCGCAGTCGCCCGGCGCCAAGCCGCAGCCCGCCTGGAGGGCCGGGCTGATCTCGACGGCTCGATATTCCTCGTCGAGCACGAGGACGACGGCTTCGGTTGCCCCGACGGCCACTGCAAATTGTGATCCTAACGCCGGGTAGGCTGAAACGCATGGGACGTTCGGTCATTCTGTCCGCGGTGAGGACGCCCTTCGGGCGGCTCGGAGGTGGGCTCGCGGGCATCCCCGCGACCGAGCTGGGAGCAACCGCGATTCGCGCCGCCCTGGAGCGAGCCGGGGTCGAGCCCGGTGAGGTCGAGTACGTCGTCATGGGTCAGGTCCTACAAGCGGGCGCCGGGCAGGCGCCTGCCCGGCAAGCAGCCGTCGCTGCCGGGGTCCCGAAGGAGACGCCCGCGGACACGATCAACAAGGTGTGCGCGTCGTCGATCCGAGCACTCGAGATCGCGGATCTGATGATCCGCGCAGGAGGGCACGAGCTCCTCGTCACGGGCGGGATGGAGTCGATGTCGAACGCGCCTTACCTCCTCCCGAAGGCCCGATTCGGATATCGCCTCGGCAACGGCGAGGTCGTCGACCACATGGTCTTCGACGGGCTGACGTCGAGCTTCGACCGCCTGCACATGGTCGAGCAGGCGTCGCTCGTCTCGCGCGAGCTCGGGATCTCGCGCGAGGACCAGGACGCGTGGGCGTACCGGTCGCACCAGCGCGCCGCGGCTGCGCAGGACGCGGGGCGGTTCGACGACGAGGTCGTCCCCGTCGGCGACGTCACGGCCGACGAGAGCGTCCGCCGCGACACGACCCTGGAGAGGCTCGCCGCGCTCCAGCCGGTGTTCGATCCGGAGGGGACGACGACCGCGGGCAACGCGCCGGGCGTGAACGACGGAGCCTCGTGCGTCGTGGTGTGCTCGGAGGAGTTCGCGAAGCGGCGTGGCCTCGAGCCGCTCGCGACCATCCTCGCGCAGGGCTACGTCGCCGACGACTTCGCGTACCTCGCGCGGACGCCCGCCCGTGCCGGCGAGCGGGCACTCGCGAAGGCGGGGAAGTCGATCGACGACGTCAAGCGCGTCGAGATCAACGAGGCGTTCGCGTCGGTGGCCGCGAACTCGACGCGGATGCTGGGCGTCGACGAGGAGATCGTGAACGTCAACGGCGGCGCCGTGGCGCTCGGGCATCCCATCGGGGCTTCCGGTGGCCGGATCGTCTCGACGATGGTGCACGAGCTTCGGCGTAACGGCGGTGGGCTCGGGCTTGCGGCGATCTGCTCCGGGGGCGGGCAGGGCGACGCCCTGCTGATCGAGGTCTAGCGACGGCGCCGCGACGTCGTCGGCCTGCGCTGTGTCGAGAAGTCTCATCGCAGCCGTTCTGGTCGGCTTCGTGACGCTGGCGCTCACCGGCGACGCCTGGGCGTGCACGTGCTCGGACGCACCGATCGAAACGAGGCTCGACGACGCCGACGCCGCGGTCGTCGGCCGGGTCGTCTCGGACACGGCGTGGGAGATGGAGGGGGGTGCACCGGCTCGCCGCCTCACCGTGGAGGTGGAGCAGCGGGTCAAGGGCGACGTCGACCGGACGCTGGTCGTGCGTGCGCCGAGCGGCACCGACTGCGACGTCGAGATTCCGACCGCGACGACGACGGGGCTCCTGCTCACGCGGACTCCGGACGGTGCGTGGTTCGCGAGCGCGTGCAGTCTCGTGACTCCCGGTGAGCTCGTCGCCGCGGGCGGCGAGCCTCGCGGGACGGTCATCAAGGTCGCGATCGGCCTCGTCATCCTCGGGCTCGTGCTCGCGTGGGCGTTCCGGAGGAAGGCGCGCGGCGTACGTCCGGACCTGCCTGGGGCTCCGGAGCCCTGAGGGATACTCCGGGCGTGCGCTTCGAGCACGTCTTCGTCGTCGGGGCGGGCCAGATGGGCGGCGGCATCGCGCAGGTCGTCGCGGCGTCGGGTCGCCGAGTCTCGCTGCACGATGCGCTCCCCGGCGCGACGCAAAGGGCGCTCGAGGCGATGGGCAAGAGCCTGGAGAAGCTCGCCGAGAAAGGCGGCGCCCCGGCCGACGAGGTCCTCGCGCGGGTCGCGGTCGTCGACGCGTTCGTTCCCGCGGATCTCCTGATCGAGGCGGTGGTCGAGGACGCGGACGCGAAGAAGGAGGTGTTCCGGCAAGCGGACGAGGCGCTTCCGCCGGAGGCGATCCTCGCCTCGAACACCTCGTCGATCCCGATCACGACGCTCGCGGCCGCGACCAACCGGCCCGACCAGGTGATCGGCATGCACTTCTTCAACCCGGTACCCGTGCTGAAGCTCGTCGAGGTCGTGCGCGCCGTGCAGACCTCGGACGACACCGCGGCTTCGATCTCGGCATTCGCGGTCGAGCTCGGCAAGGTGCCCGCTGAGGCGCGCGACTTCCCCGGCTTCGTCTCGAATCGCATCCTCATGCCGTTCGTGAACGAGGCCGCATACGCGCTGATGGAGGGCGTCGCCGAGCCGGAGGCGATCGACACGATTGCGAAGCTCGGGTTCGCACACCCGATGGGGCCGCTTGCTCTTGCAGACCTCATCGGTCTCGACACGTGCGTCTCGATCATGGAGGTGCTGCACGACGGGCTCGGCGACCCGAAGTACGCCCCGTGCCCGCTGCTCCGCCAGTACGTCGCGGCCGGCCGGCTCGGTCGCAAGAGCGGTCGCGGCTTCTACGAGTACGACTGACCCACGGTCGGATCTCACGCTGTCGAGCCATGTCTCGCGCTCGGGCCTGCGCCGTATAGTCACGAGCGATGGACTTCGAGCTCACGCACGACCAGCGCGAGATCCAGGGGCTCGCGCGCGAGCTCGCAGACGCGGAGATCGCACCCAACGCGACCGCCTGGGACCGGGAGCACCGGTTCCCTGACGAGCTCTTCCCCCGCCTCGCCGAGCTCGGGCTCATGGGCGTCTGCGTGCCGGAGGAGTACGGCGGCGCGGGCGCGGACTTCCTCTCGTACGTGCTCGTCCTCGAGGAGCTGTCGCGTGCCGATGCCGGCGTGGGCGTGACGGTCGCCGTGCACACAAGCGCGACGACGCTTCCGATCCTCTCGTTCGGGACCGAGGAGCAGCGCGCCCGCTTCGTGCCTCCGCTCGCCAGAGGAGAGCAGATCGGCGCCTTTGCGCTCACGGAGTCGGGGTCCGGGTCGGACGCAGGCTCGTTGAGGACGGTCGCCGAGCCCGACGGCGACGGCTGGCGCCTCACAGGTTCGAAGCAGTGGATCACGAACGGGTCGCGCGCGGGCACGTTCGTCCTCTTCGCGCGCACGGACCCCTCGACCGAGGGCGCGCGCGGCATATCCGCATTCGTGCTCGACGCCCCGCACGTGCGCGTGACACGGGAGGAGGAGAAGCTCGGGCTCAACTCGTCCACGACCTCGGACCTCGTGCTCGAGGGCGCACACGTCGAGCGGGATCGGCTCCTGCACGAGGAAGGCCGCGGCTTCCGGGTGGCGATGGCGACGCTCGACGGCGGACGCATCGGGATCGCTGCGCAGGCGCTCGGGATCGCGCAGGCGGCGTACGACGTCGCGCGCGCGTACGCGCTCGAGCGCGAGCAGTTCGGGCGGCGGATCGGCGACTTCCAGGCGATCCAGTGGAAGCTCGCCGACATGGCGACCGAGATCGACGCCGCGCGCCTCCTCACGTACCGCGCCGCCTGGCTGAAGCAGCAGGGGCGCCCGCACACGGCCGAGGGGGCAAAGGCCAAGCTGTTCGCGTCGGAGACCGCCCGCCGCCAGACCGCCGAGGCGATCCAGGTCCTGGGCGGCTACGGCTACACGAAGGAGTTCCCGGTCGAGCGCTACTACCGCGACGCCAAGGTGACGGAGATCTACGAGGGCACGAGCGAGATCCAGCGCCTCGTCATCGCCCGCTCGATCCTCGGCCGCGTGGATGGAACCCACGGTTCCCCCCACGAGCCCCCCTCCCTCACCCCTGGAATCGAGTCGCGCTCGGCTCCGCCTTCGGACGGGTGAATCGCCCTACGGCCTGAGGCTGTTCCGATAGCTCCCGGTTGGCAGGGAGGGCCATGTCGTGGCGGCGTCGGCGGACGCACCGGCAGACCGGCCGTCTGATCGTGTCGATGTCGTGAACCGCGCCCAGGATGCTCCTGGACGGCTCTAAGCTACCGCCCGTGCCCAGGGAGCGAGACGAGCCGGTTCGCCTGACGAAGATCTACACGCGCGGCGGCGACGCGGGCGAGACCTCGCTCGGCGACGGCGCGCGCGTGTCGAAGCTGGACGCGCGGATTGCTGCCTACGGCGCGGCGGACGAGGTCAACGCGGCGCTCGGGCTCGTGCTCGCGGCCGATTGCCCCGCGGAGATCGCCGACGTCCTCGCGCGCGTGCAGAACGAGCTCTTCGATCTCGGGGCCGACCTTTCCGTGCCGCTCGAGCACGAGGCGCGGCTCCGCGTGACGCAGGCGCAGGTCGACGCTCTCGAGGACGACTGCGACCGCTTCAACGCCGACCTGCCGGAGCTCAAGAGCTTCATCCTTCCAGCCGGTAGCGAGGCATCGGCGCGGCTGCACGTCGCCCGCACGATCTGCCGGCGCGCGGAGCGCGAGGCCATCGTCGCCGCAGGGACGTACGACGTGAGCCCGCTCGCGCTCGTGTATCTGAATCGCCTCTCCGACCTTCTCTTCATCCTCGCCCGGGCCGCGAACGCCGCAGAGGGTCGGGAGGAGACGCTCTGGAGGCCTGGGAGCTCCTCCTAGCGTTCGCCGGCGCGTTCGTCGCCGGCTACTTCGGGTCGATGCTCGGGCTCGTGCTCGGCACCCTCCGGCTGCCGCTCATCGTCCTCGCCTCGGGCAGCCCGCTCGCCGCCGCCGGGACCAACATCGCGATCTCGGCCGCGGCGGCCGGCGCCGGAGCGTTGCAGCACGCCCGTGAGGGGCGGGTCGACTGGCACGTGGTCGCGTGGACAGCCCCGCCCTCGGTCGCAGGGGCGATCCTCGGCGCGGTCGTCGCCGACGACGTCTCCGAGGCGTTGCTCTACGGCGTGATCGCTGCGGTACTCGTCTGGAGCGGGATCGACCTCGCCCTGCGTCCGATAGCGGCCCGCCCGCGCGAGCACCTGCGCGTGGCGCGGGGCGCGGCGCTCGCGTTCCTCATCGGCGTGCTCGGAGGGGCCGTCGGCGTCATCCTCGGGACGTTGCGCATGCCTGCGCTCGTGCGCTCGGTCGGGCTCGACGTCCGCCGGGCCGCCGGGACGAACCTCGTCGTCGGCTTCCTTCTCGGGCTTGCCGGTTTCGCGACCCATGCGGCAGGCGTGGGCGTCGACTGGGACATCCTCGCGGCCGGCCTCGCCGGCGCGATCCCGGGCGGGTGGCTCGGCGCCAGGGCGACCGGGCGGCTGTCCGAGAACGTGCTCCGCCTCGGCCTCGGCGCCGTGCTCGTCCTCGTCGGGCTCGTCTTCGCGGTCCAGGCGATCCTGTAGGGGCGGCTTCGTCCTACGCGACGGCGGGCCAGCGGCCGCGAACCCACTCGACGAGCTCCTCCGGCGCGCGTGGGCCGGCGACGTAGAACCCCTGCGCACGGTCACAGCCCCAGGCCGAGAGGATGTTCCAGGCCTCCCGCGTCTCCACGCCCTCGGCCACCACCGTGAGCCCGAGCGAGTGGCCGATCTCGATGAGGCCGCGTACGAGCGCCGCGTCGGTGTCGCTTCGGCCGAGACCGTGGACGAAGGCGGCGTCGATCTTGAGCTCGTCGAGCGGCAGCACGCGCAGCGCCGCGAACGAGGCGGCGCGGCCTCCGTCGTCGAGGGAGAGCCTCACGCCCAGCTGGGGAAGACGGCCGAGGATCTCCGCGTCGAGCTCCGATCCGGCGCCCTGTCCTGCCGGCACGACTTCGAGCGTCAGCTGTCCGGCCGCCACGCCTGACGATCGCAGAAGTGCGCTCAGCCCGTCGACGAATAGCGGGTCGTCGACGAGCCTGTACGGGACGTTGACGGAGACTCCGAGGTCGCTCTCCGCGTCGGCCCAGACCCTCAGCGAGCGGAGCGCGTCCGCGATGACCATGAACGTGAGCTCTCGGACGAGCGGTGTCCGCTCGACGTGTGGGACGAAGTCGCCGGGCGCCAACAGTGTCCGATCGGGCAGGAGGCGCCGAACCAGGGCTTCCGCGGAGCGCGGCGCGCCGGTGGCGAGCTCGATGATCGGCTGGTAGACCACAACGAGCTCGTCCCGCGCGAGCGCCGCCTCGACGTCGCGGATGACACTGGGGTCGGCTCCGCGGCGGAGGAAGGTCGCGTCGTCGGGCGCGTCCCGCTTCGTCGCGTACATCTGCCCGTCGGCACGTGACATGAGCTCGTCGGCGGTCGCGCCGTCGGTCGGGAACACCGCCCAGCCGACGCTGCCGTCGATCTCGACCGTCGAGCCCTCCACGCGGAACGGGCGCCGGAGCGCGTGCCGCAGCCGGCCGACGAGCGCCGCCGCTTGCTCGTCGTTCGCGGTGCCGAGCGAGAGGATGACGAACTCGTCCCCGCCGACCCGGGCAACCGTGTCGCTTGCGCGAACGATTGTCTCGAAGCGGCGCGCGAGGGAGCGTAGGACCGAGTCGCCTGCCCCGTGACCGCGGAGGTCGTTCACCTCCTTGAAGCCGTCGAGGTCTACGCAGATGAGCGTGAACGCCACGCCGGTCCGCTGCGCGGCGCGGAGCGCCTGCTCGATGCGGTCCTCGAGCAGCACGCGGTTCGGAAGCTCCGTGAGCGGGTCGCGAAGCGCCTGCAAGCGCGCACGCCGGAGCCGCCGGTCGAGCGCTACGCCACACGTCGCCGACACCATGCCGACCACGACGAGCGCGCCGAGCACCAGGTTGGGCTCCGCGCGCAGCGCAACCGCTGCGGCACCTGCGACGAAGACGAGCGCGGCCAGGGCCAGGGCCCACGCCAGCGTTCCGCTCAGTTGCCGCCTGTCTCGGATCGTCACCTCGTCCCCGCCTATCGTGGCCCGCACCGCGGGCCTGCCGCAGTCACATCCGACCCTAGCCTGGAAGGGTGGGGACTTCGTCCCGACGACGGGGGATGGCATCGCTCGAACGAGTGACCGGGAGTCGCGTGGGGCCCCTGGGAGGAACGCAGGCGCGGCGGGGGAATCGAGACGGGTGGACCTCGCCGCTGGCCTCGTCGGGCTGCTCGTGGGTCTGGCCGTCGGCCCGCTCGCAGATCGCCTCGCGTCGAACGCGCCCGTGGGCGCGCCGCTGCTTGCCCGCGTCCCGTTCTCGCCGCGTCTGCCGCTCGTCACCGCGGCGACTGCGCTGCTCGGCGGTGCCTGCGGGCTCGTGTTCGGGCTCACGCTCGAGGCTGCCGTCGGCGCGGCCTTCTGCTGGATTCTCGTGATCGTCACCCGCACCGACCTGGAGCACAGGCTGATCCCGGATCGGATCGTGCTGCCGGGCGCTCTGCTCATGGTCGTCGGGCGCACCGTCGACGAACCGAGCGCGGGGTGGATCCTCGCAGGTCTCGGCGCCGGGCTGGCGCTCTTCCTGCTCGTGCTCGTCTATCCACAGGGACTGGGCATGGGCGACGTCAAGCTCGCGCTCTTCATGGGCTGCGGCCTGGGTCTCGCCGTCGTCGTCGGGATCTTCCTCGGATTCATCGCGGGAGCCGTTCCCGCGGTCGTTCTGCTCGTCCGCCACGGGAGGGCGGCCCGCAAGCAGGCGATCCCGCTCGGACCGTTCCTCGCGCTCGGCGCGGTGGTGGCTCTCTTCGCAGGCGACGCGATTCTGGACTGGTACTGGGACGCGGGGACGTAGCGTTTCCGTTCAGCGCGCCGCTCGACCTCAAGTACCCCCTCGCAGGAGCCGATTTCACTCATGTGATGAGAGGGTTCCTGACGCCTGCCCGCAAGCCAGCTTCCGACAGCGCCTTGCTCGGGGCGGGCGTGCAGGCGGCCGCCGCGGCCGCGGCGGAGGCGGACGAGCCGAAGGACGCGATCGACGCAGCCGTCGGCGCGCTGCACGAGGCGTTCGCCGGCGTCTACCCGGCGGTGTACGTCCTCGAGCACGGCCGGCTGTGGCTGGTCGCGCAGCGAGGCTATGCGGTAGTTCCCGACGGTATCCGGGTGGAGCAGGGAGTCATGGGCCGGGCGGTGAGACTCGGGAGCGAGCAACTCGCGGAGGACGTGGGCGCCGATCCGGACTACCTCGGCGCGCTCCCCGGCGTGAAGTCCGAGCTCTCGATCCCGCTTCGCTTCGGCGAGGCCGTCGTCGGGGTGCTGAACATCGAGTCCGAGGATCTCCTGTCGAAAGGCGCGGCGGAGCTCATCCGACCGCTGGCGGCCGCGCTCTCGCCGCTTGCCGAGGCGCTCCGCACGAGCCGCACACTCGATCTCGCCGCGCTCGCGCGACTGTTCGTCCATCTCGGCGGACTCCGCGATCCGGACGAGATCGCGGGGCTCGCGGCGGCGTCGCTGTCGCGGGTGCTCCCGATCGACATGAGCCAGGTCGTGGTCTGGAACGAGGGCGGGGCGCCCGTCGAGCTCGCGTCGTGGCGTTCAGACGACGGTGACCGGCGGCCTCTCTCGGTGGTCGAGCTGGGAGCGGCTCGCACCCTCGTGGATCCGACCGTCGTCTGTCGGCTACTCGATTTGGATCGAACCCCGGTCGCCGGGCAACGGCTCGGCTCGCTCGTCTGGCTCCCGCTGCGCACGAGCGGCACCGAGCTCGGGGCTCTCGTCGCGTCGATGCGGGCCGACGAGGGAGTCGACCCCGTCCAGCTCGACACTGCGGCGGTGCTCGCCGCTTACGTCGCAGCGTCGCTCGACACTGCTGTCGCCCTCCAGCTCGAGCAGCGGAGCGCGGTCACGGACTCCCTCACTGGGATCCTCAACCGGCGTGGGCTCGAAAAGGAGCTCGAGCGCGCGCTCGAGGTCGCCCAGGCCGAACGCAGGCCGCTGAGCGTGCTCGTCATCGACTGCGACGACTTCAAGGACGTCAATGATCGCGCCGGGCACGAGTTCGGCGACACGCTCCTGCACGAGATCGGGCGAGTGCTCGTCGGCGCTGTGCCGGCGGACGCGGAGGCCGCACGACTCGGAGGCGACGAGTTCGTGGTCATGCTCCCCGGGGCGGACACCGGCCTCGCTGCCGCGCTCGGGTCGCGGCTCCGGCAGGTGCTCCGCGAAGGGCTCACGGACGCGGGCTTCCCACTCAAGGTCAGCGCCGGAGTCTCGACGTACCCGTTCGACGGCGCGACACCGTCCACGCTTCTCCGCGCCGCCGACCAAGCGCTGTACGCGGCGAAGAACGCGGGCAAGGACCGAATCGCCTCGTTCGCAGACATCGCGCACCCGGATCCACCGGAGCTCGTGTCGGATGCCGGGACGGTCGCCGGTGGCCGCCGCCGCTCACGCAACGAGGCCTCCATGCTCGCAGACGTTGTCGCTGCTGGACTCGCGATCGACGACGAGACGACGGCGGACGGCGTTCTCTCCCGCCTTTGCAAGTGGCTCGTCTTCGTGGTCGGCGCGACCGCGTGCTCGGCGTCCCGGGTCGTCGGTGATCTCGTCGTCGATTCCACCGAGCACGCACTGCGCCAGATCTCGCTGGGAGACGAAGCGTCCTATCGGCTCTCCGACTTTCCGGTCACGGCCGCGACGCTGCGGTCCGGCGAGCCGAGAGCGGTGTCGTTCCTCGACGGGGACGTCGATTCGGCCGAGGCTTTCATACTCCGCGAGCTCGGCATGAACGCCGTGCTGCTCCTGCCCCTGCATGTCGACGGGAAGCCGTGGGGTCTGGTCGAGCTGTACGAGATGCGCCTGCGCCGCTTCACGGACGACGATCTCGCGATCTCACGCTTCCTCGTCGCCCAGGCCGAGCGGCGCCTCGCGGGCTTGGGAGCGGACAGCGCGCCGCTCGGGAGCCCGCCGGTCTACGAGCTGCCCGACGAGCCGGGCGGCACCGGTACGAGATAGGCGCAGCGCCGCGCGTCGCCGGGGAGTGGCGAAGGCCCTGCACGTGCCACGAGGTACTCGCCGTCGAGAATCGCGAAGACCGCCCCGCGCTCGACCGAAGCCGGCTCGATCTCGACCAGTCTGTAGCGGACGCCGGGAAGGAACACGAGCTCGACGGCCGTCGCGTGCACGGGCGGGCCCGACGCCGGCGGCGCGTCCATCCGATCGAGCTCGCCGAGCCCTCTTTCGCGATCGTCGAGCGCGACCTCCCGCTCGGCGAGCGCCCGTTCCCGCTGCTCGATCGAGGCGCGCTTCAGCTCGACGGCGCCGAGCTCGCTCCGGCGCCTGGTGACCTCGGCCTCCGCCTCTTGAAGCCGCTCCTCACGGACGGTCAGCTCGCGGATGAGCTCGGCGAGCTCGGCCTCCCGCGAGTCGAGGTCGCTCGTTCCGAGACGCAGGAGTCGCTCGAGTGACGCGCGCGAGTCGCCGACGAGGCTCTCGCGGCGCTCGAGGTCGGCGATCGCGTCCTCGAGGGCGGCTGTCTGCGCCTCCAGCTCGTGCGACCGCTCCGCCACGAGCTCCTCGAGCTCGACTTCGGGAAGGGAGTCGCTTCCGCCGCCCAGGACCTTGCGCATCGCGGTTGAGCGTATCGCCACCGAACGACGGAAGGCTGCCGGCGGGCCGATCCTAAGCCGTCGATTTGGAGCAACCCGCCGGCTGCCCGTGCGATTTCGCCGAACGGCCAGGCTCTCCTGCCCGATTGGGGGTTTCAGATCGGCCAACCCGCAGCGATAACTTGCTCATGGATCCACTCGGAGCACGCCTCCTTGCGGCCCGCATCAAGGCGGGCGTTTCCGTCGGGACGAGAATCGAGCTCGTCGGCGACCCGGACCGGGCTTTGGGGCTCAACCAGGGCGACCGTGGCATGGTCGACGACATCGACGACCGCGGGATCGTGCGCGTGGTCTGGGACCGCGGCTGCGTCGTCGAGATAGATCCCGAAGACACACCCTTCCGCCCGTTCGCTGCCTAGCCCGGCCACCCGTGCGGGTCCACACAGCACCCGGCGTCTGACTGAAGTCAGACTCGGCGGTTCCGTCCGAAACACGTGCAACGACCGAGCCGGAGGCCGGCTTGGCCGGCCGGGAGGCGTGACGCCGCGTGCTCCCAGCCCGGCGCAGAAGGAGGGGGCTCGCGGGGGAACCAGGGTTCCCCCGCGCCTAAAGCGGCTCCCAGCGCGGCAGCGTGAACTTGAGTGCCGTCGGGCCACCTGGCGCGCTCTGGAGCTCGAAGGTGCCTCCCGCCATCCGGACCCGTTCCGCGATGCCGACGAGGCCCAGCCGCCCGCGCTGCGCCGCTTTGGCGAGGGCGCGCTCGACCTCGAACCCCATTCCGTCGTCGGTGACCTGTACTTCGATCGCGGTCCGGCGTGCGCGGATCCGCACGGTGACCGACGTCGCGGCAGCGTGCTCGCGGATGTTGGCCAGCGCCTCCTGGATCGCGCGGAAGATGGTGATCCGCTGGGCGGAGGAGAGCGAGTCCGGGTCTCCGCGGATCTCGAGCGTGGCGGCGACGCCCGTTCGCTCGGAGAACGTGTCCACCTCGCGGTGGAGGATCTCGCCGAGCGGACGCGAGATCACGCTCTTCGTCTCGAGCGAGTGCGCGAGCTCCCGCAGCTCCCGGTCGAGCTCGACGAGCCGCAGGCTGAGGTCGTCGAAGCGCCCGAACGCCTGCTCTCGATAGTCCTCGAGCACGAACGGAAAAACCTGCTGTTGCAGAAGCCTGACGTCGGCCGCGAGCGCCAGGACATTCTGGATCGGGCCGTCGTGGAGGTCGAAGCCGAGGCGCATCAGGCGCCGCTCGGCCGACGCTACGAGCGTCTGCTCGCGCTCGGCCGAGTGCTCGAGCAGCTGCTCGCGCTCGACGACGGGCGCGAGGGCGCTCGCCGCCTCCGCGAGGAACGCGTCCGCGATGTCCGGGTCGACGGAGCCGACGCGGCCGACGACGGCCGCGTAGGGCTGGCCGAAGCGGTTCACCGACGCGGACCTGAGGGAGGAGCCGCCGAGCAGTGAGAGCCGCGAGCGTCCCCGGAGCACGGCCTTGGCCTCGGCGCGGACGCGCCTGCTCGGGTCGCCGTCACCACCCAGCGTGAGCAGGCACTCGAGGCCGCCCGCCGTGCGACGCCAGAGCGAGACCTCGGAGAGCACGTCGAGCCCGAGCATGAGGCCGAGCTGGATCTCCGCGGCAACGAGCGGAGGGAGCTCGAGGAGGCGGGCGTTGCCGACCGACTGGCTGAAGAGGACCACGCGCGCGGCGGGGAGGGGAAGCGCGCACGCCTCCGCGACCGCGGCCGCGGCACCTCGGACGTCAGCCTCGTCGAGCTCGAGGGCGGACGCGAGCTCGACCACGGCTGCCGACGCGTACCAGGCCGACGCAAGGTCGTCTCCGACGTCGCGCTGGCCGCAACCGTCGCGGACGAGGCGAGCCCGCCCCAGCGTCTCCTCGAGCGCCGGGCGGACCTCCTCCGAGCAGCCCTCGAGAAAGTACGAGTGGAGCCGTTCGAGTCTCTCGCCCGACTCCGGGCGCGCCGGATGCTCGCCGACGTGATCGTCACGAAGAGGAAGAGCGGGCCCCGACCCGACCCCCGAGCCTGCCTCGGTGCTCACCGCTCTGGTCCTTCGCCGTCGCGCACCCCTCGCCTGCCTCTCGTTCTCCTATTCCGCGAGCCTCTGAGCGGCGGCCGGCAGACGCTCAGCCAGGACGCGCTCGACGTCGTGGAGCAGCTCTTCCGTCTCGTTCCAGCGGTCGAACACACGCGTGCCGGTCGGGCTGCGGCCGCCCGTGTCGGCCGCGACGACAAGCGCCAGCTCCGGATGATGAGCACGCAGGCGGTTGGTCGTGCGCAGCGCGGACGCGACGTCGGCGCCGCCGTCCAGCACGACGACGTCCGCGTGCGCGTTGACGACCCCGTCGACGACGCCCTCGGGGGCCACCGACAGCTCCTCGACTTCGAGATCGCGACCTTCGAACAGGAACCGCGCGAGCTTTACGAAGCGCGGGTCGCGACTCACAACGAGGACGCGCGCGCGGGGCTCGGGCGAGTCTTCCCAGAGGTGCCCCGTGGTATCGGCGCGAGCGTCCGCCACGCTCCGGGATGCCCACGCAACCCGGTCTCCGATCTCGAGCCCTCGCCGGTCGCACTCTCCCGCGGCCAGCTCGACCACCTCACGTGCGCCACGGGCCGACGCGGTCCGCCACGGCCTCAGGTTCCGCTCGATCGCGATCACGACCTGATCGGAGTCGAGGAAGACGACGTCGATCGGGAAGTGCATGAAGTGCGTGTGGATGGCGAACGCGGGGCGGAGCACCATGCCCTGGCCCGGGTTCAGGCGGCGGCGGCCGAGGAGGCCGCGCATGCGGCGATGCGCCCGGTCGGCCACGACACAGCGCTCACACACGATCCGACCGTCCTCTCGGCGGAGCGTGAGTGTGCCCATGAGCTACAGCACTTCGGAGATATGGATGAGCGCGGGAACCAAGAGGACGATCATGATCGCAGGGAAGACGAGAAACACAAGCGGGAACAGCAGCTTGATCGGCATCTTCTGCGCCTTCTCCTCCACGACGGCCTTACGCCTCTTGCGCATCTCGAGGGCGACGTTTCGCATCGTCGTGCCGATCGAGACGCCCAGCTTCTCACCCTGAATCAGGGCGCGGACGAAGATTCGCATGTTGGGTGCGTCCGCGCGGCGCCCGAGACTCTCGATCGCCTCGAACACCGACAGGCCCATGCGCTGCTCCTGGAGCGTGAGCCGAAGCTCCTGGCCGAGCGGGTCGGCCAGGCCCTCCGACGCCACCCGCATGGAGGCGAGGATCCCGAGACCGGCCTCGATCGTCACGACCAGGAGGTCGATCATCTCGGGCATCTGCCGGTCGATCTTGTCGAAGCGGGTCCGCATTCGACGATCGACGTACGCCATCGGCGCGAACCACCCGAAGATTCCGGCGGCCACCGCGGCCACGACCGTAAGGATCAACGAGCCTCCGAAGATCGGGACGGCCCAGAGCGTAAAGATCGTGAGGCCGACCGCGAGCAGGACCTGGTAGCCGAGAAGCTTCCGCGGGCTCGTCGCGTACATCCCGGCGGAGACGAGCTTCACGCGCACCTCGTTCTCGCTGAAGCGGGACAGGCGGCGCGCGGCGATGTCGCCGAGCCGTGCGGCGATCGAGTCGAGCGGCCGGTGGCTGGGCTGCTCGACCTCCGAGCCCCCCGCAGCCTCCGCGACGTATCCGTACGTCCCGATCTGCTCGAGCGTTCCCTGGCCGGACGCCCGGCGCAGGCTGAAGTAGAGGATGGTCACGCCCGCCCCCAGGAGGAGGACGCCTGCGACTGCGATGACTTCTAGTCCCATGTCTGCCTCAGACCTCGATTTCGACGATCTTCTTGATGGCGTACCAGCCGGCTATGAGCAAGACGACCCACGTGCCGAGCGCGAAGCGCCCGGGGCCGGTCTCCCACAGCGGCTCGAGCCAAACCCTGTTGACGGAGAAGAAGAAGAGCAGGAGGAAGATGGGGATCGCCGTGAGGATGTAACGGGCGATCCTGCCTTGCGCCGTGAGGACGCGGACGAGGCGCTTGAGCTCCATGCGGCCGCGGATGTTCTCGACGACCCGATCGAGCACCTCCGCCGTGTTGCCGCCCGCCTCTCGTTGGAGACGGGTGACGAGCGCGACCTGCTCGACGTCGAGGTTGTCCATCCGGCGCGCCATCACCATCAGCGCTTCGTCGAGCGGGACGCCGAGCTGCTCGTCCTGGAGGACGCGGCGGAACTCGGACTTCGACGGCTCGGTCGCGCCGTCGACCATCACGCCCATGGCGCCGATGAGGCTGTGCCCGGCGCGGAGCGCGCCGGCGAGCACCTCGAGGTTGTCGGGGAGCTCCTCTGCGAACGAGGAGCGGATCTTGGCGACCCTGCGCCTCACGACGGCGCGCGTCACGAACGGCGCGATGAGCCCGGCGAGAAGGCCGAGCAGTGACTGGAAGGCGATGGCCACGACGAGCGAGGTGACAATGCCGGCGACGACCGTCCAGCCTGCGATGGAGACCGCCGACGCCGAGAAGCCGGCCAGCTCGACGTCTCGCTCGAACGACTGCCACCAGCGATGCCCCTCCACGCGACGTTGTGCGCGCTCCGCGAGCATCCCGGCCACCTCGGCGCGGCGCAGACGCGATTCGTCCTCGGTCGGGATGTTCACGTACTGCGCCATGCGCTTCCGGACCGACCGCGAGCGGACGTCGAGGACTGTCAGGACCGAGAAGACCAGAAGCGCGAGGACGGAGAGGATGACGAACACCATCAGGAACTTCGAGGTGATGACGTCGTCGACCCAGCTCGACTCGAACGTGCCGCGTGCGGTGAAGTCGATGTGCGGAGTCGTGTACGACGCCGTCGCCTGTCCGAGGCCGTCCACGTTCGCGACGACCTTCGCCTTCACGTCGCCCGGAAGCAGCGACCGGTAGGTGACGAGATACTCGTTCGAAAGCGCCTTGCCGATCGCCTCGAAGGCCGGGACGAACTCCGCCGGCGTAGCCTTCTCGATGAACGTCCCGCCGGTGCCGGCCGCGAGGGCGTTCAGCCGCGCGGGCTTGTAGAGGGCCGACTGGAACCCGACCGAGATGACGCGCATGTTCGCAGCGTCGAGTGCCGCGAGGGCGTCCGCTGCCCCCGCCTCGCTACTGACCTCATTCCCGTCCGAGAGCAGGACCGCGGTGGTGCGGCTCAGGCCTTTCTCTTTCGCCATCTCGGACGCCAGGATCAGCGAGTCGTAGATCTCGGTGCCCAACACGATCTCCGGAGTGGTCGCGACCGCCGCGTTGAGAGCCGCGGAGTCGGTCGTGAAGTCGGTCAGCACATGCTGCTCCGGGTTGTACGCGATGACGGCCACGGGCATCGCCTCGGGCCGCGCCTTCATGAACGCTCGTGCGGCGGCCATCGCCTGTTCGATCGGCTCGCCCTTCATGCTGCGCGACGCGTCGATCAGGAGGATGACACCGCTCGTGGAGTTCGGAGCCTCCACGCTGACCTCACCTGACGGTGGACTGCCGTTTTCCGTGATCGTGACGTCGTCCGCGGTCAGTGTGCGCGCGCTCGGGAGCTGGAGCAGGTAGCTCCGGTCCGGGAAGCCCGTGTCCGGAGCGTCCCGGAGCGTCGGCGCTTCGCTCTGGCCGAGGGCGAGCGTCGGCAGCGCGAGCACGACCAGCACCGCGGTTGCGAGCGCGAGCCAGGCCGTCTTGGGGAAGCGGGCGATCCTCATGCGGTGGCGCCCCGCCGCTCGTCGAGCACTGCGACGCGCTCGCCGAACATGCTCTGCGGAAGCTCGATGCCACGCTTGCGGAACTTCTCGAGGAAGACGGGTCTCAGGCCGGTCGGGCGCAGGGCGCCGGTGATGGTCCGGTCGGGCGCGACCGACTGGATCTCGAACTCGAAGATGTCCTGGAGCTGGATGACGTCCGACTCCATGCGGAGCACCTCGGTGATCTGCACGACTCGGCGCGAGCCGTCCTCCATGCGGTCGATGTGGACGAGCATGTCGAGCGCGGCCGACACGTGCTGCCGGATCGCGCGGACGGGAAGGTCGTAGCCCGCCATCAGCACCATCGTCTCGATGCGGTGGAGGGCGTCGCGGGGCGAGTTCGAGTGCACCGTCGACAGCGAGCCGTCGTGGCCCGTGTTCATGGCCTGGAGCATGTCGAGCGCCTCGGCACCGCGGACCTCGCCGACGAGGATACGGTCGGGCCGCATGCGGAGCGAGTTCCGCACGAGCTCGCGGATCGGCACGTGACCCTCGCCCTCGATGTTCGGAGGCCTTGCCTCGAGCCGGAGGACGTGGCGCTGGTGCAGCTGGAGCTCGGCGGCGTCCTCGATCGTCACGATGCGCTCGCTGTTCGGGATCGACGCCGAGAGGGCGTTCAGGAGCGTGGTCTTACCCGAGCCGGTCCCGCCCGAGACGAGCACGTTGAGCTGAGCCTCGATGCACCGGGAGAGGAACTCCACAGACTCCTCGGACAGCGAGCCGATGTTGATCATGTCCTCCATCGTCAGCCGGCGCTTGCTGAACTTCCGGATCGTCAGGATCGGGCCGGAGAGCGACAGCGGCGGGATGATCGCGTTGACGCGGCTGCCGTCCGGGAGGCGCGCGTCGACCATCGGCGAGGCCTCGTCGATGCGGCGTCCGACCTGCGAGACGATCTTGTTGATGATGCGCCGGAGGTGCGACTCGTCCGTGAAGCGGACGGTCGTCTCGTAGAGCTTGCCGCCGCGCTCGATCCAGACATCGTCGGCGCCGTTGCACATGATCTCGGTGATCGAGTCGTCCGCGAGCAGGCGCTCGAGCGGCCCGTACCCGAGGATGTCGTCGAGGATCTCGGCGGTGAGGCGCTCGCGGTCCTCGCGTGCGAGCCCGGCTTCGTCGTTCAGGTGCCGGCGGATGTCCGCGGTGACGCGGTTGCGGAGCTCGCCCGGGTCGATCGCGATGTTGAAGAGCTGCGGCCCGAGCTCGCTGATCACCGCCATGTGGATCCGGTTCTTGAGATCGGCGAACGGCTCCTGCTGCAGCGCTGGGCTTCGGCCTGTGCTGATGCGCTCGTGGAGTTCCATGGTCGTCTATGCCTTTCTTCCGAAGAGCCGGCGCTTGGAGGGAGTACGGCTGCTCGCCGCTGCGACCGCGACCGGCTCGCTGCCGGCCGGCTCCGCGAGGAGCCCGGCGAGCTGCCCGTAGGCCTCGGCAGGCTCGGAGTTCGGCCTGGCGACGACGATCGGGATGCCTTCGTTCACGGTTCGCGGAATCTCGCGATCCGACGGGATCAGGATGTCGGGGCTCCGTCCGAGGACGGCCTCGACGTCGGACTGGCTGATGCCGACTCGACTGTGTGCCCGGTTCAACAGGAGGTACACGCGGTCGGGGTCGTACTTCATGAGCTCGAGCGTCTCGAGCCCGAGCTTCGTGTTCTTCAGAGAGAGGGAGTCGAGCATCCCGACCATGACGACGTCGGTCGAGCTGTCGATCGAGGTGATCACCTCGGCCGTGAAGCCGGGAGGCGTATCCACGACGACCCAGTCGAACGAGCTCCTGAGAATCGCGTACACCTCGCGGAGGAGCTCGGCGCCCACGGCGCTGGCCTGGTCCGGCCGGCGCGGGGCGATGAGCGTGCGCACACCCGAGGAGTGCGTCGCGAGGAACGCGTCGAGCTTGTCGTAGTCGAGCGCGCCAGGGGACTGGGCGAGGTCGTACACGGTTCGCTCGGGCGGAAGGCCAAGGCAGAGCGCGACGTCCCCGAACTGAAGGTCGAGGTCGACGAGCGCGACCCGCTCTCCACGCTGCGCGAGCGACACGGCGAGATTCGTCGCCGTCAGCGTCTTGCCCGTCCCGCCCTTCGGCCCGAGAACGCACACGAGCCGCGACGTTTCCGAGGACACCGGTGTGTCCGCGCCCTGCTTCCTCGCGATCAGCTTGTGGATCTCGAACCGGACCTGGTCGGGCGTCGCGGGGAGTAGGACGATGTCGTCCGCACCCGCCTCGAACGCCCGCCGGAGGAAGCCGTTCGGCGACCCGTGGCCGAGCACCATGACCTGGAGCTCCGGGTCATGCCGCTCGACCGACTCGAGGAGCATCAGGGCGCGGTCCGAGTACCCCGCACACGCGACCAGCAGGACGTCGACGGGAGTGTCCGTCAGCGACCGGATCGTGTCGTCGGCAGACGTCGCGACCGCGACGATCGTGAACTCCGGATCGTCCGGCAGGGACTCCTGCACCTGCTCGGCGTCGACGCCGGGCTCGATGGCGAGGAGTGCTTTGACGGGGCGGTTCGGCAAGGTCGGTCCTAGCGCCGTCGGTTGGTGGTCAGGTTGTCGGCGTGAGCCACCACGGGAGGCGTGGGCTTCGCGCCGGCCGCCGGACGGAGCACGAACGTGAGCCGGGCGTGGTCCGCAGCGTAGGCGAACTTCGGAGCGTCCCTCGACTCCATACGGAGCACGAGGTTCAAGCTCGTGGGCCCCGGCACCGCCAGGATCTTGACGCTCGGGCGGAAGAGCTCGATCTGCGGCTGGCCGGTGCCCTTGCGGGTCGTTTCGTAGTAGATGTCGACGTCGTCGCCCGCCTTGATCTGCCCGAGGCTTCCGTGGACGGCGTCGATGCTGATCGAGAGGGCGCGCTGGCTCCCCGTGATCTGCGAGTCGACCGTCGTCGTGGTGGTCGCGGCGAAGTCGGTGGCCGTCAGCTGCTGGCCCGGGAGGACCTCCAGTGCGGCTGCACGACCCGTCAGGAACGTCGGATCGGCGATCGCTCCTTCGAGGACCTCCTTCTTCGGCAGGTTCGTCGCCGTGTACATCCCCTGGGTCGCGACGATCGTGCCGGGCGTCCCGGCCGGGATCACCTTGTTGGCGACGAGCACCGGGGTGGGCGCAGACGCACCGCTCACGCGGGCGCGGTAGCGGTCGAGGTAGACGATGAGGAGGATCGTCGCGAGCACGATCGCGCCCAGCCCGAGCGCGATCGCCCATCCGCGGGACGACACCTTTCCGGAAACCTTGGTGGTGAGCGTATTCGACATTGAGTTCCTCTCTCGACGGTACTTACAGGGGGTTAGTTCGGCACGTTCCCACAATTACATGAGACCCGGTTGGCGGACTTCAGCGCGACGGATGAACGTCGCTGCTCGCGGAGGGCCGTCGGGCCGGCTGACTACGGACACGAGCCCACTCCAGGGTTGCGGATCCGAGTCGAATGATCCCGACCACCAGGAGCAGCGGAGCGGTCAGCGTGAGCTCGACAAGAGCTTGCTCGACCGTGCTCGCGCTCCCTGCCCGATCCCCGGCTCGGAATCATGTCCTCCCTCATTGTGCCCCCCGTGTGGTCATAGCGAAAGGTGAATCTTGAAAACGTGCGCCGGCCCGGTCGAGGGGGTAACCGGGCCGGCGCACTTCCCGTTGCCGGGTCTGTTCCGGCCGAGCCGTCACAAGCGCCCGGCCGCGGTTCTTTACGGCAGCGGCCCGCCGCTCTCGACGCTCGAGCCGGTCTCGCTGAACAGGTCGTCGATCTTGCCGGCCAGGAAGAGCATGGCGACGATCAGGAGAATCGCGATCGAAGCGATGATGAGGCCGTACTCGACGAGACCCTGACCCTCCTGCCGGTGGCGAAGAGAGTACAGAGCGGTCTGAACGCGCACCTGGGCGCGCAGGAGGATGTCACTCATTGCCGAGGGACCTCCCTTTCGGGTTGAGGCGCCCACGGCGCCGATGGTTGATGTCGTGTCCATTGGACGCCACTCAGGGTCGCGGCAGACCACCCCGAGCGCAACTGGCCGTCCGGGCGGTTGCGGCTAGCCGAACGTGCGGAAATCGACCGCAGGGAGCGGAAAACGACGACGCCGGCCCGGTCGAGGGGACCGGGCCGGCGTCGTGGTTCGTTGAGGCTAGCGGCCGGGCAACGAGCCCGGCCGCAGCTCCTTACGGCAGCGGCCCGCCGCTCTCGACGCTCGAGCCGGTCTCGCTGAACAGGTCGTCGATCTTGCCGGCCAGGAAGAGCATGGCGACGATCAGGAGAATCGCGATCGAAGCGATGATCAGGCCGTACTCGACGAGACCCTGACCCTCCTGCCGGTGGCGAAGAGAGTACAGAGCGGTCTGAACGCGCACCTGGGCGCGCAACAGGATGTCACTCATTCCGAGGGACCTCCCTCTCGGGTACGTGGCGTCGATCGACGCCTGTTGACTCTTGTTCACCCTGGAGTTCATCGGGCCTTCTCAAGGTCGGCAGATCCGCCCTTCGACTCAACTGGCCGACGGGTCGGTTCGGGACCAGACCCTGGTGACCCAGCGTGGGGGATACGTCGGACGGCACCTGGCGCCCGTTCCTGAGACCGAAGTCGGGATGTCTCCGGCGGGCGGTACCCTGCGTCCGCCCGTGAACGCCGGCCACGACCTCTCGCCCGAAGCGCACGGCACCGGCGCTCCGCGCACGGACCGCGTCGACATAACGCGCCTGGCCGGCTGGCTGTCGGGCGTCGCGCTGATCGCGCTGCTTCTCGTTCCGCTGGAGAGGTTCGTGTCCGCGGCGCGGGCCGACCTCCTCGCGTACGACTTCCGGCAGGCGTTTCTTCCTGCTGCCGAGGCGTTGCTGGACGGCAGATCGCCGTATCCCGAGTACGGCTATCCGCCACTCGTTGCATTCCTCTCCGTTCCGTTCGCGCTTGCTCCCTCGCCCGAGGTCGTCGCGACGGCCGCGGTCGCCGCCTGCGTCCCGGCCTCGCTGTGGCTCCTGGGAGTGCGGGACTGGCGGTGCTATGTCGTCGCCTTCATCTGGGTCTCGGTCTTCAACGCGGTCCAGACCGCGAACGTCACCCTGCCCTTGCTGCTCGCGGCTGCCGTCTGCTGGCGCTGGCGGGAACGAGGTCGGGTGACTGCCGCGGCGGCAGGCCTCGCGATCGCGGCCAAGGTCTTGGCCTGGCCGCTCGCTGTGTGGCTCGCGTTCACGGGACGGTTCCGGGCTGCCGTCGGCGCGGTCCTCGTTGCGCTCGTCGTGACCTTCGGGCTCTGGGCGACGCTCGGCTTCTCCGGCCTTCGCTCGTACCCGAGCAATGTGGACAACGTCCAGAGCACGTTCGGAGAACGGGGATACAACTTCCAGGCGCTCGCGCTCGACGCGGGGCTCCCCGAGAGCGTCGGTGTCCTCGTGTCGATCGCCTGCCTCGGGCTGGTGCTGATCGCGGTCGCCGTCTACGGACGTCGTGGCGACGACGTGCGCTCGTTTTCGTGCGCGGCCGTCGCGATGATCCTCGCCACGCCGTTGATCTGGCTGCACTCGTTCGCCTTCCTCCTCGCGCCCGTCGCGCTGCTCCGCCCGCGGCTGTCTCCGATCTGGTTCCTCCCGGCGCTCCTCTGGTTCGTATCGCCGGGCACCGGCAACGGCGCACCCTGGCAGACGGTCGTCACGATGGCGGTAGCGACCGTTGTGGTTCTCGTCGTGCTTCTCGTGCCGCCTGGAGGCTCAGCGCGCGAGCTCCTCGGCACGCTGGTGTCGAGGACGCTTCCAGCCGGAGCGGTCGTAGTGCGCAGCGCTTCGGGCGTCCGCTCGTCGTCGTCGGTTCGATTGCCGTCTTCGCGGTGCTCCCGCTGTTCGCGGTCGGCTACGTCGTCACGGACCTTGCGACCGGCGGTGCGGGCTGGGCGTTCCGCGAGGCGTTTCTGACGGCCGCGGACGCGGTGCTGCACGGCGAGAGCCCGTACCCGCAAGAGAGTGACGCGTCGCTCACGCGGGGCACCGCGTACGTCTACCCACCCGTCTTCGCCCAGGCGGTCGTCCCGTTCACGTTCCTGCCCGAGGCGGTCGCAGTCGTCGCCTTTGCGCTCGTCCTCGTCGCCGCGGTCTTCGCGACCCTCGCGCTGCTCGAGGTGCGCGACTGGCGCTGCTACGGCGTCGCTCTGCTCTGGCCTGCCGGTGCTCTCGGCGGTGCACGTCGAGAACGTCACGATCCTGATGGGGCTCGCCGCCGCTGCTCGTGTGGCGCTACCACGAGCGGCCAGCCGGAGGTGTCGCGCTCGGCGTGTCGCTCGCCGTGAAGCCGCTCCTCTGGCCGCTCGGGGCGTGGCTCCTCGCGGCTCGATCGTTCCTCACGCCGCGTGGTCTGGTCGCGGTTGTCGCCGTCGTCCTCGTCCTCGCCTCGTGGGCCGCGATCGGCTTCGCCGGGCTCGTCGAGTACGAGGGGCTCCTCCGCAGGTTGAGCGACGTCATGGACGAGTGGGGCTACACGGTGTACGCGCTCGCGCTCGACCTCGGAGCTGGTAACACGCTCGCCAAGGGGTTGTGGCTCGCCGCTCGCGCTCGGGTCGTCGCGGCGTCGTTCGTCGTCGCCAGGCGCGGGGACGAGCGACGCGCCTTCGTCCTCGGGATCGCGGCGGTCATCGCGTGCTCGCCGATCGTCTGGTTGCACTACTTCGCGCTGCTCCTCGTGGCGGTCGCCGTCGCGCAGCCGACGCTCGGCGTCGCGTGGCTCGCGCCGTTCCTGATGTTCGGGGCCGAGGAGGTGACGAACGGCGTCGACGCTCCAGAACGCGCTGACGCTTGCCTCGGCGGCGCTGACCGTCGCGGTCGCTCTCTACGTCGCCCCGAGCGCGCGGCCGCGAGAGCAGTCCGAGCCGGCGAAGCCGGTCGCTACGAGGGCGCTCGCCGAAGCACCGTGATGCGCTCGTCCTGGTAGAGGGTCTCCGCTCCCGGCTCGGCGAGGAAGTCGGGGACGTGCGACGTCCTCGGGCGTCCCGGTCTCGAGCACCAGCACGTCGTAGCCGTCGGCGATCGACTTCCAGTGCTCACCTTGCTTGCCCCGGAAGCGCACGATCCGCTCGAAGGTCACGCGGTCGAAGATCTCGAAGCGGATGTCGAGGCGAGCCGGCCGCGGAGCTCGGGGATGCGCCAGAGCATCCAGTCGGCGTCCCGGCTCATCGCAAAGACACGGCGGTTCGGTGCCGGCGACGTCCGTCTCGACCGCGGCCACCGCGCCCTCGGGCCAGCGATCGACGTACCAGTCCTCGTCCCGCACGAGGGCGATCGCCACGGCGACCGCGAGCACTCCGACGGCGGCGAAGGCGAGGATTCCGTCCAGCCGGCGGGGCTGCCGTGGAGTCTTCCCTCGAGCGCCCGGCCGAGGGCGACCGGTAGCAGCACCATGCAGGAGAGCGCGAACCAGGGGATCCCGCGGATCGCCGTGACCGCTCCCACGAAGGTCACGGCGAGCACGCCGACGTCGAAGAGCGTCACGCGCCGACGCCCGAGCGCGAACACGACGAGCGCGGCGTCGCCGCGAGTGCATAGAAGAGAAGGGTGTCCGTGCCCGGATCGCTCGCGCGCCACTCCGTCACGAGCTCGCGCGGAAAAGGCGGATCGAGGAGGAGCAGGCGGTAGTAGTCCGCCGTGTCGAACGGGCCCATACGGTGTCGCGAGCACGGCGAGCGGTGGCGAGGGCGACGAGGGCGGCGCTCCGCCGCGCCGAGCGGCCGCGGCTTCTGACGAGCTCGATGCCGCCCAGAAGCATCGTCAGCAGAGCGGCGAGCGCGGCACGCTGCCGTGGAGGTTCGCCCAGACGACGAGGATCGGGAAGACGAGGAATACGCGCCGGCGGACGGATTCCGCGCCTCCGAGGCGAGCAGCCAGACGAGCCCGGTGAAGAGCGGGAGCGCGAAGACCTGTGCGCGCATCGTCCACGCCCACGGCGCCGCCAGGATCACCGGGAAGAAGACGAGCAGGATCGCGCGCGGCCCGGCGCCGAGCTTGCGCGCCCCGATCGCCGCGATCGCGAAGGCGCCGACGACGAAGATCGCCGTCACGACCGCGAGCAGCGCGTGACCTCCGAGCGCGTGCGTGCCGTACGCGATGAGCTGCGCGCCCCACTGCTGGTCGGTCCAGACGCGTCCGAGCGTGAGCACCGCCAGCTCGTCGTGCGACGGGAGGCCGTGCTCCCAGACCTCGCGGCCGCCGACGAGCGTGAGCCACGTGTCCGCCACCAACAGCGTCGGAGGGAACACCGACACGAACGTCACGCCGAAGGCCGCGATGAGGACGATGAGGAGGAACTCCTCCTCGGCGAGGCGTCGGATCCGGGTCAAGCGACCGTTACTCGTCCGCGTAGAGCGGGCTCTCGACGAGCCCGTGCTGGTAGGCCAGGCGCGTCGCCTCGGTGCGGTTCTTCACGCCGAGCTTGCGGTAGATGTTCGTCAGGTGGAACTTGACGGTCTGCGGCGCGACCCAGAACTCCTTCGCGATCTGGTCGTTCGAAAGCCCGCGGGCGAGGGCGCCGAGGATCGTGAGCTCGCGGTCTGTGAGGCCGAGCGACTTCGCGCCCGAGCGGTCCTCGTCGAGCCCGATGCGCCGTGTGGACGTTGCCCTCGAGCGCCTGGCGTAGCGTCGCCGGGAGGTCGTCCGGGTTCACCGTCTTCACGATGTAGGCGGCCGCACCGCGGCGGAGCGCCGCGTCCACGAGCTCGTTGCTCGTCGACGCGGACAGCATCACGACCTTGATCTCGGGATGTCGGCGCTTGATCTCGTCGAGGCACGCGAGGCCGTCCATGTGCGGCATCCGCACGTCGAGCAGGACGAGGTCCGGCTTCGTGCGGCCCACGAGGGGCAGCACCTGTGTCCCCGACTGCGTCTCGCCGACGATCTCGAAGTCGCCGTCGGACTCGAGCGCACGCTTGATCCCGTCGAGGACGAGACGGTGATCGTCGGCGATCACGACCCGCATCTCGGCAGTGTCGCACAGGCTCGCGACACCGCCGCGGGAGCCGAAGTGCCAGAACCCACCCGGAGGTCGGGGTTCACCCACCCACGTATGGGGGAGGCCCCCGCGCGGGGGATCTAGTTCTGCCTGGCCATCAGTCGGGTTACTCCTTCGAGGGATTGCCGATGCCCCGGACGGGGGCTACATTCCGATCGGGAGCAAGTGGGCGGGGGGCCCCAGCTGCCGGTTCTCGAGGGGAATGTCGAGAGCCTTTTTTTTGCGCTTATTTCCAGCAGCGAAGGGAGACCGATCCAATATGGCGACGGGGCAGCGGGGTCACATGCACGCACGTGCAGGGAAGTTGGGGAACTTGAGGCGGCTGCTAGTGGCCGCGACCGTCATCGCAGCGGTACTCGGTACTGCGTCCTTCACGGGCGCGGCGCCCGGCACCGACGCGTCCGTCGGTTCGTACAGCCAGTGTGCGAACGGGGCTCCTCCGAGCACGTCCACGGGCTGTCCTGAGGACTGGATTCACGGCATTCTCCAGGCGAGCAACTCGCACTACGCTGAGGACGACGTCACTCCGCAGCGCGCCGTTCTCGATGTCCCGGAGGGCGGCCCGACGACGGGTCGCACGGTCGAGATCTCGTACCTCACCCGCAAGGGTGGGGTTCACGCGTACGACTCCCTCGCGACCTGGAATCACACCCAGACGACGGCGGATCGCTGTGCCGATCTCCTTCCGTCCAACTGCGTTCCCGGTTCGGGGAGCACGTTCCCGATTCCCAACGATCCCACCGTCGTCGCAGATGCGAACGGCTCCGGTAGCGCGACTTCCGGGCATCAGCTCAGCGGTCAGGTCATCACGATGTACGGAGGGACGATCACCGGTGTCTCCGTGCCCACGCACGACGATCCGGCCGGAGACAGCGACTCCTACGCGCATGTGACGGTTACGTACACCGTGCCGTCGCTTGCCGCCGACGCCAAGGTCATGCTGCTGTTCGGCGGCCACATCGCCCCGGGCTTCGGCCCGCGCGGTTGGGGTGCGGGTGTCGGCGCCGGATCGATCAGCGGTGGGCCGTACCACGTGCGGATCACGGCCGCGGACGGCGCGTCCGTCGGACAACGCGACAACCAGATCATGTCGTCCGCGATCCTCGCCCCGCCGAACGTGCAGGTCGTGAAGACGCCGGACAACGGAACGATCAACGCGGGCCAGCCCGCAACGTTCTCGGTCACGGTCACCAACATCGGCACGACTCCCTCGAACGTCACGCTGACGGACAACCTGCCGGTTGGGAGCGGCGGCCTGAATTGGAGCGAGGCCTCCGACCCGTCCAATTCGTGCACGGTCTCCGCGCTGCCTGCGCAGCCGCAGGTGCTGGGCTGCAACTTCGGCTCGCTCGCAGCGGGCGCGTCGCGGACGGTGAGCGTCACGACGCCGACCGACTTCACCGATTGCGGGACGCTGAACAACACCGTGACAATCGCGGCGAGTGGCGACACGACGCCGGCCAACAACACCGACACGGGCTCGATCACGGTCCAGTGCCCGCCTCCGGCGACGATCACCGTGCTCAAGACCGCTGACCCGACCTCGCTGCCCGAGCCGGGTGGCCCGGTCGACTTCACGGTCCAGATCACGAACGACTCCGCGGTCCGGACGGTGACGATCAGTTCTCTGACCGACACAGACTTCGGCAACCTCAATGGGCAGGGCACGTGCGACGTGACGCCTCCGGTGGTCATCACTCCGCTCGGCAGCTACAGCTGCACATTCGAGGGCTCGGTCACCGGCAATGCCGGCTTCGTGCACAACAACGTGGCGACCGCGTCGGGCACCGACGAGAGCGGCAACCCGGTCTCAGACTCGGATGACGCCACCGTCACCATCACTGACGTCGCGCCTACTCTGGTCGTGACGAAGGGCGCCACTCCGAGCTCGCTTCCTGAGCCCGGCGGTGAGTTCACCTTCAATGTCACGGTCGAGAACACGTCGGGCGAGTCGGTCACGATCGCCTCGCTGAACGACGACGTGTACGGGACGCTCACCGGTGACGCCGACTGCCAGGTCGGCACCGTGCTCGCCGCGGGCGCCAGCTGTTCCTTCTCCTTCGTCGGCACCTTCACCGGTAACGCCGGAGATTCGGAGACGGACACGGTCACGGTCTGCGTCGAGGACAACGACGAGAGCGGCATCTGCGACGACGATCCGGCGACGGTCACCATCACCGACGTCGCGCCTACTCTGGTCGTGACGAAGGGCGCCACTCCGAGCTCGCTTCCTGAGCCCGGCGGTGAGTTCACCTTCAATGTCACGGTCGAGAACACGTCGGGCGAGTCGGTCACGATCGCCTCGCTGAACGACGACGTGTACGGGACGCTCACCGGTGACGCCGACTGCCAGGTCGGCACCGTGCTCGCCGCGGGCGCCAGCTGTTCCTTCTCCTTCGTCGGCACCTTCACCGGTAACGCCGGAGATTCGGAGACGGACACGGTCACGGTCTGCGTCGAGGACAATGACGAGAGCGGCATCTGCGACGACGATCCGGCGACGGTCACCATCACCGACGTCGCGCCTACTCTGGTCGTGACGAAGGGCGCCACTCCGAGCTCGCTTCCTGAGCCCGGCGGTGAGTTCACCTTCAACGTCACGGTCGAGAACACCTCGGGCGAGTCGGTGACCATCGCCTCGCTGAACGACGACGTGTACGGGACGCTCACCGGTGACGCCGACTGCCAGGTCGGCACCGTGCTCGCCGCGGGCGCCAGCTGTTCCTTCTCCTTCGTCGGCACCTTCACCGGTAACGCCGGAGATTCGGAGACGGACACGGTCACGGTCTGCGTCGAGGACAACGACGAGAGCGGCATCTGCGACGACGACCCGGCGACGGTCACCATCACCGACGTCGCGCCTACTCTGGTCGTGACGAAGGGCGCCACTCCGAGCTCGCTTCCTGAGCCCGGCGGTGAGTTCACCTTCAACGTCACCGTCCAGAACACCTCGGGCGAGGCGGTGACCATCACCTCGCTGAACGACGACGTGTACGGGACGCTCACCGGTGACGCCGACTGCCAGGTCGGCACCGTGCTCGCCGCGGGCGCCAGCTGTTCCTTCTCCTTCGTCGGCACCTTCACCGGTAACGCCGGAGATTCGGAGACGGACACGGTCACGGTCTGCGTCGAGGACAACGACGAGGGCGGCATCTGCGACGACGACCCGGCGACAGTCACCATCACACCGAACCCGGGCACGCTGATCGTCCGGAAGGTCGTCATCAACGACAACGGCGGGGCGAAGACGGCCGACGCGTTCAGCTTCCAGGTGAACGGTGGTGCGGCGCAGCCATTCCCGAACGACGGGGGCGACCCGCTCCAGAGCCAGGCTGAGCTCACGGTTCCGGGCGACCAGAGCTACACGGTCACCGAGCCGGCCGTCACGGGCTACGACACGACGTATGACAACTGCTCGCAGGTCCAAATCGCGTTCGGCGGTTCCGCGACCTGCACGATCACGAACAACGACATCCCGCGGGGTGTACTCAACGTGATCAAGACGGCGAACCCGACCTCCGTCAAGGAGCCGGGCGGCCCCGTCAACTTCACGGTCACGATCGAGAACACCGGTCCGGTGAACGTCACGATCAACTCGGTCGTCGACGACAAGTTCGGCAACCTCGCGAACGTGGCCGGCGGCTCGCCGAGCGGCTGCTTCGCTGTGCCGTTCGTGCTCACCCCGGGCCAGAGCTCGACGTGCACGTTCCCGAAGAACGTGTCACGGGGACGGCCGGGACGTCGCACGTGAATGTCGTCACGGCTTCCGGCGTCGACACGAGCCAGAACCCCGTGTCCGACTCCGACGACGCGACTGTCACGTTCACCGAGCGTCTGATCGACCTCGTCATCGTCAAGGACGCGACGACGCCGACTCCGCTGAACGAGATCGTCACGTACACGATGACGGTCACGAACAAGGGCCCCGACACCGCGACGAACGTCCAGCTCGCGGATCCGGCGCCTGCGGGGATCAGGTACATCTCGGTCGTCCCGGGCTCGCCGACGTGCACCGTCACGCCGGCGCTCCTGACCTGCAGCCTCGGCACGCTCGAGGTCGGTCAGTCGCGGACGATCACGCTGACCGCGCGGGCGACCGTCGTCGGTCGGCACACGAACACGGCCACGGTGACGGGCAGTGGCGGCCGCGAGACGAACCCGGCGGACAACGTCGACACCGCGGTCACGGTCGTCCCGACAGCCGGCCGTGCCGCCGACGCTCGAAGCCGAAGCCGAACCTACTGCCTGACGCTCACGGTCACGCCGAAGATGATCACGGCCGACGGGACGCCCGGACACGGTCAAGGTGGGGTACCACGGCCGGCCCGAAGCGCGTGAAGGGCACGATGGTCCGTATCAAGGGCGCGGGCGTCAAGAAGAGCGCACGCTCGAATGCGAGGGGCATTGCGACCCTCCGCATCAACCCGAAGCGGCCGGGCGTGCTGACGATCACGGCCGTCGAGACGAAGCAGCAGCAGGTCTGTGGCCCGAGGCGCATCGGCGCAGTGGGAGTCTTCCTCCCGCCGCTGACGGGCTGAGGGCTCGAGCGAGCCGGAGGCCGAGAGGCGACTGCGGTCGCCTCTCGGCCTCCGGCCACGGCGCGCCCCGACGCCCAGTCTCACTCGAACGAGGAATTGCCCGTCACCCCGCGCGGGGGATACATTCAGCGGGAGGCGAGTTTGCGAACGAGAACATGAACAACGGGCGCGCAGCTCGAATGGGGACGGCGACAGCCGTCCTCTTCGCTGTGCGCCGCTCTCCGTCGCGCCCGGCACCGGGGCTTCGGCGCCGGAGCGGCGCCGTCCCGGCTCGGCGTCGGGTCGGCGCCGGCACGATCGAGTGGCCGCACGTCGCGGTGCTCGCGAAGCCGCAGGCCGGGGCGAGGCGGATCAGGGTCCTCAACCAGTTCCGGGGGAACTACCAGCCCCAGTTCGTCCTCGCGCTCGCGCAGCGCAAGCACCCGAAGACGGGCGAGCCCACGTGGTACCGCATCAGCCTTCCCGGGCGCCCGAACGGGCAGACGGGTTGGGTGCGGGCGGACGGCTCTACGGATCAAGCCGATGAAGAAGCGGCTGGTCATCGACCGCGGCGCTCGGCGGTTCCAGTTCTGGGACGGAAGCCGGCTCGTTCGGACCGGCAAGGTCGCGGTCGGGGCGCCCGGGGCGGAGACGCCCACCGGGCTCTTCTACGTGCAGTCGAGGTTCGTGCCGAACGACGCCGATCCTCGGGGCGTACGCGTTCGAGACGAGCGCGTACTCGAAGCTCACGGACTGGCCCGGCGGAGGCGTCGTCGGAGTGCACGGCACGCCGTGGCCGGAGCTTCTCGGGCAGGCGGTCTCGCACGGGTGCGTGCGCCTGCACAACGACGACGTCCGCTTCCTGCGCACGCGCGTCCCCTTGGGGATGCCGATCAGGATCGTCCCCTAGCGGGACCGCGCTTGACCCGGATCGCGTGACTTTCCGGTCGACTCTCTAACGTGCCGCGAGGCGTGCCTCCCGACACCACCACGCAGCCCGAGACCACGACGCGGCTGCTTTCGCCGGTCGGCGCGCTCGTCGCCGTCGTCGCGCTCGCGTTCGTCGTCTTCGCGGCCGTCTCGTGGTTCGTCGTGACGCCGCGGATCTTCTACGACGAGCTCATCTACATGGAGGCGGCCGCGTCGCTCGCGGACGGCGAGGGGCTGCAGGTGCGCGGCGAGCCGTATCGGTACGGCGCTCTCTATCCGACGGTCGCGGCGCCCGTGGTTGCGCTCGCCGGGGATCGGGAGGCGGCCTACGCGCTCCTGAAGGTCCTCAACTCGCTTCTCTTCGCGCTGACGGCCGTTCCCGCGTATCTCCTCGCGCGCCGGCTCCTCGAGCCGTGGCCGAGCGTCGCCGTCGCCGCCCTCTCGGTCGCGGTGCCCTCGTCGGTGTACGTCACGGTCGTGATGACCGAGAGCGTCGCCTACCTCACGGCAACATGGGCACTGCTCGCGATCGTGCTCGCCGTCGAGCGCCCGACGGCGTGGCGACAACTCGCGGCGCTCGTGGCCGTCGGGCGTGGCGGTCCTCGCAAGGGCCCAGTTCGTCGCGCGTATACGCCGCACTCCTGCTCGCGCTCGTCATCGCGCACCTCCTGCTGCCGCAGCGGCGGAGGCTCGGCTGGCGCGGCGGGCTGCGGCATGCTCTGGCCGGCCGCCGCGTCGCTCGTACTCGGGCTCGTCCTCTTCGTCGTCGGGCCGGTGCTCCGCGGGGGCAGCCCTGGAGACGCGCTCGGCTGGCTACGAGCACCTGCTGCGCAGCTACGACCTCGCGACCGTCGGAAAGTGGCTCGTTCTGCATGTGGCCGCGTTCGAGCTGTATCTCGCCGTGATCCCCGTCGCGGTCGCGCCGATCGTCCTCTCTGCGTACTACGCCCGCGCGCGGGAGGGATCGGAGCGGTATGCGGCGTTCGTCGCGACCTTCGCGACGGTGAACGCGGCGGCTCTCGTGTCCACTGCGATTGCGGTCACGTCGCAGGCCGACCCCGGGTTCGAGGACCCCCGACTTCACGACCGCTACTTGTTCTACGTCGTCCCGCTATGGCTGATCGTGCTCGTCTGGTGGGTCCGTGCCGGGGCGCCGCGACCGCGCGTCGCGACGCGGATCGGGATCGGCCTCGCCGCCCTTCTCGCGCTGCTCTTCCCCTACTGGCAGCTCGAGCTCCAGGACGGCGTCAAGCTCTTCAGCGCCGTGGGCACGGCGTTCCCCGCGGCGCTCGAGGAGATCGCGGGCTCGGCGCTCGCAGGGGCGATCGTCACCCTCATCGCGGTCGGGCTGCTTCTCGCCGCGGTCTTCCGGCGGCCCGGGGTCGCGACGAAGGTCGTGTTCGGCGCGCTCGTCGGCGTCTTCCTCGTGAACGCCGTGCTCGTCTGGGGCCGCGCGTTCAACCCTCCCGAGGGTGCGGTGTTCCCCGGCTCGGAGCCCGACCGCCGCTGGGTGGACGAGCGGGTGCCGGACGGGCGCGACCGTCACCATGCTCGAGAGCGAGTGCGAGGACGCGATCCTCGAGCGGGACAGTTACTTCCTGACCGAGTTCTTCAACGACTCGATCGACGACGTCGTCAGGCTCACCGAGAACGCCACGGGTCGCGTCGGATGCCGACGGCACCGTCGTCTTCTTCCGTCGGGAGAGGAGCTCGAGGCCGGAGTTCGTCGTCGCGCAGCCCGGGCTGCGCCTGAACGGCGCGAGCTCGGTCAGGGAACGGCAGCGGAGCTCGTGCTCTGGGAGGTCTCGGCGCCTGTTCGCGTCGAAGGCGTCGACGGCCCACCGGCAGCCCGGCGAGGCTTCTGCCTGGAGCTGCCCGCCTGATGGAAGCGGCCGCCGGCCGCCGACCTCGTTTCCGTGGCACCTGGTTCGCGCTCGCGGCGTTCGTCGTCGCGGCGTTCCGTCGTATACGCCCTGCTCGCCCGCGGCGTCGACGCTCCCCGCGCGTTCAGCGACGAGCTCCTCTACTTCGAGGTCGGCGCGTCGATCGCGGACGGCGACGGGAGCGACGATTCGCGGCGAGGAGTACCAGCATGCGCGCCTGTACACGCTCGTCCTCGGCGGGCTGCTTCCGGCTGGTGCCGGACAGGGTGGAAGCGTACGAGGCCGCGAAGCTGCTGAACGCGCTCCTGTTCGCGCTCGCCGCGGTGCCCTTCTACCTCCTCGCGCGGCGGCTGCTCGCGCCATGGCCGAGCGTCGCCCTGGCCGGGCTGGCGGTGGCGATCCCGTCTGCGGTGTACGTGTCCCTCGTCATGACGGAGAGCCTCGCGTACCTCGCGTTCGCGTGGGCCCTCTACGCGATCGTGCTCGCGCTCGAGCGACCGACTCTCTGGCGGCAGCTCGCGGTGCTCTTGGCGATCGTCATCGCGGCGGCGGCCCGCACCGAATTCATCGCCCTCTTCGGCGCGTACGTGGCCGGGCTCTTCGTGGTCACCTTCATGGTCCCCGGCCGCTGGGCGCGTCCGGCCCGGTTGCTCCGGACGCTTCTGCCGACCGTCGTCGCGACGCTTGCAGGCGTCGTCGCGTTCGTCGCGATCCCTGCGATCGAGGGCGAGCCGCCGTCTGCGCTCGGCGGCTACTCGACGCTCTGGCGCAGGTACGACGCGGCGAGGTCGCCCACTGGCTCGTCTACCACCTCGCGAACCTCGAGCTGTATCTCGCCGTCGTCCCGCTCGCGGTGGCGCCGATCGTCCTCGCCGCCGCTATACCGCAGGGCGCGCGCGGGCTCTGAGCGCGATGCCGCGTTTCTCGCGCTCTTCGTCACGGTCAATGCCGCGCTGCTCCTCATCGTCGCGGCGTTCAACTCGACGATCTGGGCGGGGACCGGTTGCACGACCGGCCGCTCTTCTACGTCTTTCCGCTCTGGCTCGTGCTCCTGTTCGTCTGGATTGCGGACGGGGCACCGCGGCCGCTCGCGGCCGCCGCCTTCGGCGCGGGCGCGGCCTTGCTGCTCCCGCTCTTCATCCCGTGGGCGGAGTTCTCGAGGCAGGAGCCCGTGAGTCAGCTGAACGGCGTCGGGACCGTGCTGTGGATGGAGGTGGACGATGCGGTCTCAGGCGCAGGCCTCAGCGGGCTTGCCGTCGCACTCGCGCTCGTCCTGCTGCTCGTGCTCGCGGCGCTGCTCGTGCCACGGCGATTCCGGCACGGCTTCGCGCTCGTCGTGCTCGCGATCTTCGCCGTTTCCGGCGCCCTCGCCTGGAATGGCGCGCAGGACGAGGCGGCCGCCTGGGGCGCCGCCGTGCCCGACGATGAGCGGTCGTGGCTCGACGACCGCGGCCTGCCGGTGGGCTCGGTCACGCTCATTACCTGGATTCGGCCATGCTCGGCGGAGGACGCAACCCGCGCGCCGTACCTGACCGAGTTCTTCGACGACGCGGTCGGGCCGGTCGTCCACCTCGGCACGAGCCCCGACCTCCTCCCCTCGGAGGGCGATGCGCATGTGACGCGCTCCGGCCGGATCGTGGTGGACGGGGCGCCGCTCCGGGCCGAGTACGCCGTCGCCCCCGCAAGCTTGCCTCTGGCCGGCCGGCGTCTCGGCGGAGCGTCGACGGTGCCGCTCGTCCTCTGGCGCGTCTCGAACCCGGTGCGCGTGACCGCGCGGGCGCGCGACTGGCATCGAGCCCGTGCCTGCCTGACTACGACGAGGCGAGGAACGCGTACGGGAGCGGGTTGCGCGCGGCTCGCAGAGCTGCCGCGAGTCGCGTCGTCCGGGGCGGTCGCGAGTGCCCGCAGCTGTTTCCGCCGTCGAGGAAGCGGTCGCCGGAGTCGAACGGCTTCCACGCGCCGCCGGGGCCATGGGAGACGAGCACGCGCTCGAAGCGGAAGGCGAAGCTGTTGCATGCGACCTTGCCGCCGCTGAAGCTCTCGGCGGTCGCGATCGGTGCCCAGCGTCCTGAGGAGCCGCGGATCTTGACGGGCTTCGTGACGGGCTGCCGTCGACCCAGACGCGCCAGCATCCCGGGCGCCCGCGACCTCGAGCACCGCGACGTTCCGCGTCTCGCCGACCGGACGTCCGGGTCGAGGGGGATGAACTCGGGTAGCGGCCGCCGCGCGTGATCTCCGCGTAGAGGAACGGTTCGCGTCCCGAACGCCGACGCGATGCCGACCTGGATCCACGCATCCTCGCCGCCGACCCCCTGACCCGGGCCGCCGACGCCGACCCAACCCGCGACATGCCCGGCGTCGACCTGAAGCGCGCGCGTGGCGGTGATCGTCGCGCGGACGCCATGGCCGCGATCCGCGGACTGGTGGCCTGCGTACGAGTAGCCGCCGTTCCCGGCGACGTCTACACCGCAGGCTCTGCCGCCCGCTTCGGTGTTCCCGACTCGCGCGCAGAGCGGCGATGGTGAGCGCGCCCTGCGGCCACGCCGAGGAAGACGCGGACACTCACGCGGTCTTCGTCGGCTGCGGATCTTGGACGAGCCATCCCTCTTTCTCGTCATCAAGCCGGGCGATTGCGTTCGAGCATCCAGCCTATCGCCGTCGGCACCGTCTGCAAAGCCGCACCGCGCCCGCCCTACAATGCGGGCGCATGGCCAGGACCGAGGATCGCGAGACGTCAGGTTCGGTCGACGGCCTGGCGCGAGCAAGGCCTACGAACGGGCTCCGGAGCGCACCGAAGAGCTCTTCTCGACCATTTCCGGAGTCGAGACGGAGCCGCTGTACGCGCCCGACAACACCGACTTCGACTACCAGCGCGACCTCGGCTATCCGGGCGAGTACCCGTTCACCCGCGGGGTGTATCCGTCGATGTACCGAGGCCGGCTGTGGACGATGCGCCAGTTCGCGGGCTTCGGCACCGCCGAGGAGACGAACGCGCGCTTCCGCTACCTCCTCGACCACGGCCAGACCGGGCTCTCGACGGCTTTCGACATGCCGACGCTCATGGGCTACGACTCGGACCACGCGCGGTCGGTCGGGAGAGGTGGGGCGGGAGGGTGTCGCCGTCGACTCGCTCGCCGACGTCGAGACGCTCTTCGCCGGGATCCCCCTCGGCGACGTCTCGACCTCGATGACGATCAACTCACCGGCCGCGATCCTGCTCGCGTACTACGTCGTCGTCGGCGAGGAGCAGGGCGTCCCGCGTGCGCAGCTTCGCGGCACCGCGCAGACGGACATCCTCAAGGAGTACATCGCGCAGAAGGAGTGGATCTTCCCGCCCGAGCCGTCGATGCGGCTCGTCGTCGACATGATCGAGTTCTGCTGCGCGGGAGATGCCGCTCTTCCACCCGATCTCGATCTCCGGGTACCACATCCGCGAGGCCGGGTCGACCGCCGCGCAGGAGCTCGCGTTCACGCTCGCCGACGGGTTCGCGTACGTCGAGGCGGCGGTCGAGCGCGGGCTCGACGTCGACGACTTCGCGCCGCGGCTCTCCTTCTTCTTCAACGCTCACCTCGACTTCTTCGAGGAGATCGCGAAGTACCGCGCGGCGCGGCGGATCTGGGCGCGCGAGCTCCGCGAGCGCTTCGGCGCGCGCAACGAGCGCTCGCTGCTCATGCGCTTCCATACGCAGACCGCCGGGGTCTCGCTGACAGCGCAGCAGCCGGAGGTGAACATCGTGCGGACCGCGATCGAGGCGCTCGCGGCGGTGCTCGGCGGGACGCAGAGCCTGCACACGAACTCGTTCGACGAGGCGTTGGCGCTGCCGACGGAGGAGGCTGCGCGCCTGGCGCTGCGGACGCAGCAGGTGATCGCGCACGAGTCGGGCGTCGTCGCCGCGATCGACCCGCTCGGCGGCTCGTACCACGTCGAGGAGCTCACCTCGATGCTCGAGACGCAGGCGTACGAGTACTTCGATCGGATCGAGAAGCTCGGCGGCGTGATTCCGGCGATCAAGGAGAACTTCTTCCAGCGCGAGATCGCGGAGGCGTCGTTCCGGTACCAGGCCGAGGTCGAGTCGGGGAAGCGCGTCGTGGTCGGCGTGAATCGCTACCTGCTCGACGACGAGCAGCCGATCCCGATTCTCAAGATCGACCCCGCCCTCGAGACGAAGCAGATCGAGCGGCTCGCCGCCGTCAAGGGGCGCCGCGACTCGACGGCGGTCGAGGCTCGACTCGCCGCGCTCAAGGACGCCGCCGCGCGCGACGGCGTCAACCTCATGCCTCTGATCGTCGATGCCGCGCGCGACTACGTCACGCTCGGCGAGATGTGCGACGCGCTGCGCGAGGTGTGGGGCGTCTGGCGCGAGACCCCGGTCTTCTAGACGTCGAGCTCGAGGCCGTCGTACGCGTACTCGAACTCCTCGGGCATCGGCAGCTCGCAGGGCCGGTGCGTGACCAGGAGCCGCTTCGCGCCCGAGGCCTCGAAGACCGAGGCGGCCTCGTCGAGGGAGAGGTGACCGCGCGGCTCGCCGTCGAGCTCGCCGGCGAGGAGCGTCGCCTCGCAGACGAAGAGGTCGGCGTCGTGCGCGGTGCGGGCGAGCTCGTCCGAGGGTGCCGAGTCGCCCGAGTAGGCGAGCACGCGTCCTTCCGACTCGACCCGGAACGCGTAGGTCTCGAGCGTGTAGTGCGGGCACGCGGACGGCCGTGACCGAGAGGTCGCCGATCGCGAACGGGATCCCGGGCTCGTACTCGCTCATGTGGAACGTCCGCTCGAACATGTCCGGGAAACCGAGTCGGGCTCCGATGTCCTCGAGCCGCGCGCGCCCGGAAGGCGGGACGATCAGGGCGGGGTGCACCTCGCGACCGTCGTTGCGGTACATCGTCCCCCACACCCACGGGACGAGGTCGCCCCAGTGGTCGAGGTGGAAGTGCGTGATCGCAACCGCGTCGATCTGCGGCCAGCCCTCCATCTCGCGGAGCCGGGGCAGGACCCCCGGGCCGCAGTCGAGGAGCAGCCGCTTCGAGTCCTCGACGAGGTAGCCGGAGTGGGCTCCGCCCGGGTTCGGCCAGGCGGGCGAGGATCCGATGACGGTCAGGTGCACCGCGGTATTCTGCCGATGTGCCGCGGAAGATCCGAGTGGTGATCGCGAAGCCGGGGCTCGACGGTCACGATCGCGGCGCCAAGATCATCGCTCGGGCCCTCAGGGACGCGGGGATGGAGGTCATCTATACGGGACTCCATCAGACTCCCGAGCAGATCGTCGAGACTGCGATCCAGGAGGATGCGGACGCGGTCGGCGTCTCGATCCTGTCCGGTGCGCACATGACGCTCGTCCCGCGGATCGTCGACGGACTGCGCGAGAACGGAGCCGACGACGTGCTGGTGGTGGTAGGAGGCACGATCCCGCCGGAGGACGCGGACGACCTCAAGGGCCGCGGCGTCGCCGAGGTCTTCGGCCCGGGCGCGACGACGACCGACATCGTCGACTTCCTCCAGGGCGCCGTCGCCGTCTGAGAGCAGCGCGGGCGTCGTGACCGGGATCACGCGCCTCGCGGTCGCCGTCGGCGCGTCGCTTCTGCTGGCGCTGCTGGCCGTCACAACGCTTCCCGGGCACCTCGACGTGACGACCGACGTCGTGGGCTACCCGACCTTCGCGAACTTCGACGTCGACCGGTACTACTGGACGTACGGGATCGCCGTCGCCCTGGCGCCGTTGGCCGCGCTCGCCTTCTACCTGGTGCTCACACGCACGGCTACCGGCAGCTTCGGTCCTTGGGGGAGGGCCCCGACCGCAGCACAGCACGTCGAGGAGCCTCCTCCGCTCGTCGGTTGGCGCGTGCCGGCCGTGGCGGCCGGGCGGACGTTGTTCCTCGGGGCGGTGCTCGGGCTCGAGGTCGTGATCGCGACGGGCGAGGGGCAGGGCGGCGCGATCCTGCTCGTCGCGCTGGCGTACAGCGCCTGCGTTGCTCTCGTCGCGTACGCCTCCGCGCGGCGCGAGGACGTCTTCGAGGTCGCCCGCACGGTCAACCTGCTCGCGGCGCCGCTGACCGTCGGCGGGCTGTACCTCGTTTCCCGCTCGACGACGGTCACGGTCGGGCAGACCGGGGCCGTGCATCACCACCCCTGGCTCCCGGGGTGGCTCGCGCTCGGCGCAGTCGTCGCCCTGTACGCCGGGGCGCTCATGCTCCTCTTGCGGCCGCGCGCCGGTCTCGCGCGCGCGGCCGTCGAGCGGGGGATGGTGGTGCTCGTGGTCGCGCCGGTGGGGCTGTTCCTGCTGGTCTCGATGATCCCGGGATCGCTCGGCGCGATCGACTACTTCGAGGACGGCCAGGTACTGGCCGGAGCGGAGCTGACTCGAGCCGGGGCGTTCCCGTGGCGCGATCTCCTGATGGCGCACGGCCTGCTGCACGACGTCGGTACAGGGCTCGTGGGCTTCGAGGTGCTCGAGGACAGCCGCTGGGGCGCCGTGGCGGGTGAGAGGCTGGTTCTGGCGCCGCTCGCTTGGGTCGGGCTGTACTACCTCTGCGCCTACATCTTCGCCGGCAACTGGCTGTTCCTCGCAGGGACGCAGGCGCTCGTCGTGACCGGCCACCTGTTCGCGGTGCAGGTCCGCTTCCTCCCGCTTCCGTTCGTTCTTCTGCTGCTCGCCGCCGTGCTTCGTCGGGCGCGTGTCGTGCGCGTCGCTGCCCTCGCGGCGTTGCTCGGCGCCCAGGTGATCGTCACCCCGGAGGCGCTGCCTCTCGCAATCGCGTCGTTCGTGGCTGTCGCCGGCTACGACGCGTACAACTACGAGCGCGGCACGGGCTTGATCGCGGGCTTCCGGCGCACCTGGCTCCTGCTCGCCGTGGGGTCGCTGCTCGTCGCGGCCTGGAGCGTGTTCCTGGCGAGCCACGGCGCTCTGGACGACTGGATCTTCAGCTACCGCGCCTTCGTGCCGGGCTACCGCTACACGTTCGGGATCCCGATGCAGGTGTCGTTCGTCCAGACCGTCGAGGCCTGGGCTCCGATCGTCGCTCTGCTCGCCGCCTTCGCGTTCGCCGCCGTCCGCGTCCACTCACGCCGCCCGTTCGTCGTCGACGACTGGGTGCTCCTCGCCGCAGGCGTCCTCACGCTCCTCTACTACGTCAAGTTCATCAGCCGCGCGGACGCCGGCCACCTCTACCAGGTGTTCGCCGTGGCGACGCCCTTCGTCCTCTATGTCGCCTACCGCTGCGTCGTCTTCCTCGAGGCATGGCTGGCCGGTGCGCTCGGCGGGCGCGGGATCCGTTGGCCGCGGCGGCACACCGTCACCCTGCTGCTCCTCGTCGCCCTGCTCGCGACCGCGCCGACGAGCCCGATCGACGTCGTTCGTTCCGCCTCCTCGCGCTTCGCAGTGACGGCCGAGCGCGAGCCGGAGCTCGACCGCGTCGGGTACGACCTCGCGCCTGCGAACGACGAGGCGATGATCACGGAGGTCGGCCAGGTGCTGTCGGAGATGATCGAGCCCGGCGACACTGTCTTCGACTTCTCGAACACGCCGGCGCTGTTCCACTACCTTCAAGGGCTGCCTGCGAGCACGCGCTACTCCGTCGTCAACATCGCGATGAGGCAGAGGGCGCAGTCAGACCTCGTCGAGCAACTCGCGCGCGTGCGCCCCGCGGTCGTGGTGTACTCGGGCCAGGAGGTGGGTCTCTCGGGCTACGACGGAGTCGCGAACCAGGTGCGCCATTACGAGGTCAGCCAGTACCTCCTCGACAACTACGTGCCGGTACTCGAGTCGCACGGCTTCGTGTTGATGCAACGCGCGGGCGAGGTGCAGGCCGACCCCGAGCTCTACTTCCGCGTCGGCGCGTGCGATTGGGGGTACGTGCCGAGCTTCTTCGCGCCGGCACCTGCGCCCGCCTCTCCCAGCCTGTCACTGCCGATCCGCTCGCCGGAGTCGGGGGCCGGTCGCCGGTGGGACCTGAGCCTTCCGCAGAACGTCTCGGCTCGCGGATACAGCTGGCTCGAGGTCGTCACGTCGACGCCGCTTCGAAAAGGGCGGTTCGAGCTCACCGACAGCCTCGCCCCGACGCGGAGCGAGCTCCTCGTGAGCCAGGTGCGCTCGGCTGTCGAGAACGGTGTCCTCGACCCCCTCGCCGGAGCACGCTCGATCTCGTCGCTCCCCACCCGGCGAGTTGCGTTCAGCTCGCTCGGCCGGGGCGAGACCTCGGTGCACGTTCGCATCGGGTCGTGCAGCCAATGGCGCGGCTACCGGTCGGGAACGCTCTATCTCACTTCGACCGTGCCGCAGGACGTCCGGGAGATACGGCTCGTCCGCTAGTCGGCGCCGAGCAGCTACCGGCGGACGAACCGCTGAAGCTGGAGGGCGGCCACCGCGCCGGTGATGGCCGCCTCGGTCACGAGTGCCTTCGACGTGATCGCGAGGACCGGAACGGGTTGCTTCAACACGCGGCTGGGCGACGACTGGACGAAGCGCGGCACGGGCGACAGTGCGGCCTTCCGGGGTTTCGCGAGCTCGATCGTCCGCGGCTCGACCGTGAGCAAGCGCCCGCCCGGGTAGAACCTGACCTGCTCGACCTCGAGCCGAACCGTCTTCTCGCCGACGGCGACGAGGTTCCCGCGCAGGGCGAGGCTGAACTGCGTCCCGAGCTTTGCAGCGAAGAGCGGGCGTGCGGCGCGTTTCAAGTGCGGATACGGGTTCGTGGCCGCGCCGCCGCCGGGGTGAACCTCGAAGTGCAGGTGCGGGTTCCCGTACGCGTCGCCCGAGTCGCCGTTCCAGGCGATCTGCTGCCCCGCCGAGACGCGGGCGCCGTCGGGGACGGCGAAGGTCACGTCCTTCCTGCAGCCGCCGCGATTGTCGTTCCGGGCCGTCAGGTCGTTGTTCAGGTGGATGTACATGTACATCGTCCCGCTCCGGCCATAGAGGTAGAGCATGCAGCCGCCGAGGCCCGAGTCGTGGTAGTCGATGCGGCCGGCCTCGGCTGCGACGACAGGCGCGCGCCACGGGTTCTCCATGTCGATCCCCTGATGGCTCCCGTTCGGCCGCGCGTCGCCGTAATTGTCCCAGAGCTCCGTCTTCGCGACGAGCGGGAACACGAGACGCGGAACGCCCTGTCCGGAGCGCTCACTACCACCCGCCTGAGGGGACGCCGCTGCCGCCACCAGGCTGGCGAGGAGGAGGGAGAGAACAATCCCTCGGGCTGTCGTCCGGTTGCGTCGCATGTCGACGTGGCGCTCCGGTCGCCGCGAAGCGCCGGAGCCTAACAGAGCCTCCGGCTCGGACTACCGGTTCGCGATGAGCGCGGCGTGCTCGTCGACGCCGCTCACGCAGGCCGCGAGCTCCCTCTCGACGAACGTCAGGCTGCCGCACTTCGCCACGGCTCGAGCGAGGGTCGCCGTTGCCCTCGCCATGATCGACCCCACCGCTCGGAAACACGCCTCATCCAGGTCGCCGCCGGCGCGGATACAGAGCGCGGCCGCCTCCGTCCCGCTCGCGTCGTTCGCGACGAGATCGAATGCCGCGAACCGGATGCACTCGTCCTCGCCACCATACGGGCGCGCGACCGAGCAGAGCTCGAGGATGTTGTCCCGGTCACGCCTGCTCTGACCCGCAACATCGCGGCCGTAGGACTCGAAGCAGGACGAGACCCAATCTCGCTCGACCGAGGCGCAGAACCTCGCGATCCGCTCCCAGTCCACGCCGGCGACCTCGATGACCCGAGAGGTGACGAGCTGGTAGCAGGTCAACTTGTCCTCTTCGGCCACCGAGTTGCACGGGTACGCGAGGTCGTCGTCCCGCAACCAGGCCGAGCGGAAGCCGTACGACGTCGTGATGTTCTCCATGAACACGCCGCCGTTGCACGAACTCGACTCCCACGCCCCTGCGAGGTGGTCACAGACCGCGAGCGCAACGGAAAGGTTGTAGCCGGTCGTGATCATGAGGCCGTGACCGAGGCCGTGCAGGCACTGGTACTCGAGCTCGGCCAGCGCTCTGACCTCCCGGCCGCTGCAGAGCCCCCGAGCGACCCCTCCGAGCACGCTGACGGCTCGCGACGGCACGTTGACGAGAGAACGCTCGAGCACGCCGTGGTAGTAGCCGGACGCGCACGTCGCCGAGCCTGCGGCGAACGTTCGGCCGACGTTGCCGTCGAAGCGCGCGAGCGTGGCGGCGCCGATGACGTGGGCGATGCGGTGGCACGCGGTCCTCGCCGACCCGACTTCCTGCTCGAGCTCGGCCAGCGCCCGCTTGGGGCCGGAGTAGTAGGCGAGGTTGCCGAACGCCTGCTCTCGGCAGAGCTGGTCGGAGCAGTTCTCGGCCGTGGTCTCGTCGGGCTCGAAGCTGCCCGCGACCGGATGCATGGGGAGCGGTGACGCCATCGCCGCGAGCTCGCCGCCCTTGGCGGCGACGGAGAGGGCGAGAGCGAGCATCGCCGCACCCGCCAGTCCGACGAGGACGATCGCAGCCGTGCGGTGACTGTCACGGGCCTGCCCCATCTGCCGGTTATCGACAGGGCGTTTCGTGATGCCGATACCTCGTCCTGCCGTCTGTCCCTTCCCGGCGTCGGCCGTCGGCGGCGTGGATAGAGTCACGGCCGATGAAGATCGCCGTCTGCGTCAAGCAGGTGCCGGACGCGACCGTGCACAAGCGGATCGATCCCGGGACGAAGCGGCTCGACCGCTCTGGAGAGGCGGCGCTCAACCAGACTGATCTGAATGCCGTCGAGGAGGCTCTCCGGATCAAGGAGGCGCACGGGGGCGAGGTGGTGCTCGTCTCGCTCGGGCCCGAGAAGTCGGTCGAGTCGCTGCGGAAGGCGCTCGCCATGGGCGCGGACAGCGCGGTGCTCGTCGCGGACGAAGCCGCCGCGGGCTCGGACCTCCTCGGGACGAGTCGCGCACTCGCCGGCGCGCTAGAGCGAGTCGAGGCGGACCTCGTTCTCTTCGGCCAGGCGTCGAGCGACGGCGACGGCGCGGTCCTCTGGGCGGCCGTCGCCGATCGCCTGCGCCGGCCGGTCATCTCGCAAGCGGCGGCACTCACCGTCGAGGACGGCGCCGTGACCGGCAAGCGCCAGACCGAGCACGGCTACGACGTCATCCGAGCGCCACTACCGGCCGTGGTCGCGGTCTCGGACGCGATCAACGAGCCGCGTTATCCGTCCCTCAAGGGGATCATGGGCGCGAAGACGAAGCCGCAGGAGACGCTCGCCCTCTCGGACGTCGGGGTCGATCCCGGCGCCGCGGGCGAGGCCGGCGCGAAGACCTCCGTTCTCGGGCTCGGGCCGCCGCCGTCGCGCGGAGACCAGGTCAAGATCGAGGACGATGGCAGCGCTGCGCAGAAGATCCTCGACTACGTCCTCGAGAGGCGGCTCTTATGAGGTTCCTCGTCTTCCTCGAGCACTACCACGGCGAGCTCGAGAAGGGCGGGCTCGGCGTCCTCGGGAAGGCGGCGTCGCTCGGGGACGCGGCGGGAGTCGTCCTCGGGCCGGACGCGGCCGCGGTCGCGGCAAAGTCGGGCGCGTTCGGCGCGACGAAGGTGTACGCGAGCGAGGGGCCCGCGCTCGAGGACCCGCTCCCGCAGCCGCGAGTCGACGCTCTCGCTGCACTGGTCGACCAGACGAGCGCCGACGCGGTGCTCTTCGGCGCCTCCGTCCTCTCTGCGGATGTCGCCGCAGGGCTGGCCGCTCGACTCGACGCGGGGCTCAACTGGGACCTCACCGATCTCGAGCTACGCGAGGGGGAGCTCATCGGCACGCGACCTGCGCTCGGCGACACAGTGCTCGTGGACGTCGGCTGGACCGACCTCCCCGCGCCTCGCGCTCGTGCGCTCGGGGGCTCTCGATCCTGTCGAGTCCGGCGGGACGGCCGAGGTGGAGAGCTTCGAGTTCGAGGCCTCCGACTTCTCGACGCTCGCGACGCTTCTCGAGCAGACGCAGGAGGAGTCGAGCGGCCCATCGATCGAGGACGCGGAGATCATCGTCGCGGGCGGCCGCGGGCTCGGGGCGCCGGACGCGTTCTCGCTGCTCGAGGAGCTCGCGGAGGCGCTCGGCGGCGCGGTCGCCGCGACGCGAGCGGTCGTGGACGCGGGCTGGTATCCGTACTCGACCCAGGTCGGCCAGACGGGGAAGACGGTCTCGCCGAAGCTCTACGTCGCGTGCGGCATCTCGGGAGCGATTCAGCACAAGGTCGGCATGCAGGGGTCCGGCACGATCGTGGCGGTGAACAAGGACCCGAACGCGCCCATCTTCGACTTCTGCGACCTCGGCGTCGTCGGCGACCTCCACGAGATCGTCCCGAAGCTCGCCGAGCTCGCGCGGGCCCACCGAGGGTAGGCGTGGCCCGCCCGGTCGACTTCCCACCGCCGTTCGGCTCCATCGACGCGATCGCCGTTCCCACCGACCCGCCGGAGGAGCGGATCGAGGTCGGCGTCCTGATCGTCGGCGGCGGTCCGGGCGGCCTGGCGTGCGCGATCCGGCTCGGTCAGCTGCTCGAGGAGCACCCCGACGTCAAGGAGCGTCTCGGTGACGTACCGGTCGCGCTCCTGGAGAAAGGCAAGCAGCCGGGGTCGCATCTCCTCTCCGGAGCAGTCGTCGATCCGCGCCCGCTGCGCCGGCTCTTCAAGGGCCGGCTAACGCTCGCCGACCTGCCGACGTACGGCCAAGTGCCGGGCGAGGCCGTCTACGCGCTCACGCGTCGCTCGGCGTACCGGATCCCAGCGCCGCCGACGATGCGGAATCACGGGAACGTCATCCTCTCGGTCTCGGCGCTCGGGCGCTTCCTCGCCGAGCAGGCCGAGGCGCTCGGCGTGACTGTGCTCCCGGAGACCGCGGCGACGAAGCTTCTCGTCCAGCACGGGCGGGTGCTCGGGGTTCGTACCGGCGACCGCGGTCGGGGGCGGCACGGCGAGCCACTCCCGACCTTCGAGCCGGGCTCGGACGTGGTCGCGGGCGTGACCGTGCTGGCCGAGGGCACGCAGGGCCTGCTCACGAGTGCAGCGATCGACCGCTTTCGGCTCGAGGGCGCGAACCCGCAGATATGGGCGCTCGGCGTAAAGGAGGTCTGGCGCGTCCCGCGCCCACTGCGGAAGATCGTGCACACGATGGGCTGGCCCCTGCGCACGCTCGCCGGCTACGGCGAGTTCGGCGGCTCGTTCATCTACCCGATGGGCGACGACCTCGTCTCGATCGGCTTCGTCGCAGGTCTCGAATCGCGTGACGTCGAGTTCTCCGTCCATGACGTTCTTCAGGAGCTGAAGACACACCGACTCGTCTGGAAGATGCTGCGCGGCGGCGAGCGGGTTGCCTGGGGCGCGAAGACGATCACCGAGGGAGGCTTCCACTCGATCCCGCGGAAGCTGAGCGCGCCGGGGCTGCTCCTCGTCGGCGAGGGCGCGGGGCTGGTCAACGTGCCGCGGCTCAAAGGGATCCATTACGCCGTCGAGTCCGGGATCCTCGCCGCCGAGGCGGCGTTCGGGGCGATGCGGCGAGGGGAGGTCCCGAGTCGCCTCGGTGCGCTCGACGGATACGACGAGTCGCTGCGCGGGAGTGGGCTTTGGAAGGAGCTGTACGAGGTCCGGAACATGCGCCAGGCCTTCGACAAGGGCTTCTACGTCGGCGGGGCGCTCGCGAGCATGATGACCGTGACGAAGGGGCGTATGCCGAACGGTCGCTACCCGACGCACGCGAACGCCGAGGCGCCGCTCATCAAGACCGGCCGTGCGAGGCGTTACCCGAAGGCCGACGGCACCTACGTCTTCGACAAGTTGTCGTCGGTGTTCGCATCGGGGAACCGGACGCGTGACGACCAGCCGAACCACCTCGAAGTCGCGACTCGGGTTCGCCGCCCGGTCGCGGAGGCGTGGGCTTGGATGTGCCCGGCGAACGTCTACGCGGTCGGACGCGACCTCGGCGACGACATGGTCGTGCTGGAGGTGACGCCGTCGAACTGCGTCCAGTGCGGCGCGATCACCGCGAAGGGCGGCCGTCTGACCCCGCCCGAGGGCGGCTCGGGCCCCGAGTACACCCTGACCTAGGGCTCGTCCCGCTCGGCCCATGCCCGCGCCATCGCGACGCGGTCTGCGAGCGTGGGGTGCGTTCCGAGGAGGAGCTGCGTCCACCCCGGAGGGTCGGGGTCGCCGAGCGACGTCTCGGAGAAGCCGATCATCACGCCTTCGAGCGCGTCCGGGTCGCGGGTCACGTCGAGCGCCTTCCAGTCGGCCTCCGACTCCATCCGTCGCGAGAGGAAGTTCGACGCGGGGGCGGTGGCGAGCCCGAACACGGCTGCGACGAGCAGTGCTACGGGCACCGCTTCGGGCGCGCCCATGCCCCCCCGTGAGCGGGTCGCACGCATGAGGATCCAGGCACCCGGGACCGCGAAGATCGCGAACCAGCCGATTCCCTTCGGCAGGTGCTCTTGGGAGTGATGCGCGAGCTCGTGCGCGAGCACGACCTTCTGCTCGTCGACGTCGAAGGGCGGACGCAGCATCGTATCCCAGAGCACCACGCGCCTCGACGGCCCGAGCCCGTATGCGTACGCGTTCGCCTGCTCCGTATCGTCGGACACCTCCTCGACCCGGACCGGGATGTGCGCGACGCCGAGCTCGCGCTCGTACTCGCGATCCGCCGCGAGGAGCTCGTCGTCCCGGAGCGGATCGGTGGTGAAGTCGAGGTATGGCATGGCGAATGTGAAGAGCGCGGCGACGGCGACGAAGACCGCGGCGCCCGGGAGCCACCAGCGCTCGCCGAGCCAGCGAGCGAGCCCCATCACGACGAGGAGCGCCAACGAGATCGACAGGAACGCCGCTCCGAGGACGGCCCAGTCCTCGACGAGCCAGCTGAGATAGTCCATCTCGGTCTGCTCGTAACGGCGCGCCCACCAGAAGGCTGCGAGCGAGAACGGGAGGCCCACGAGCCAGACGATCCCGAGCCCGAGCATCCCGAGGAGCATCCCGGTCCCGATCGGCCCGGCAGCGGACTCGCGCACGAAGACGGCTCCTTTGCGCGCGTACAGGACGAGCGTCCCGAGCAAGGCGACCTGCGCGAGGATCCAGAGGACGTACAGGACCCGCTCGTAGCGCTCGGCTCTCTCGACGTTCTCGGCGCCGAACACCGCGTTCGCGTCGACGGCCGGCAGCGCCAGGTCGTCGGGAACTGCTGTCGGGTAGAGAAGGTAAGCGCCGGCGGCGAGGGCCGCGACGACGAGGACGCCGAAGGCGAGCCTCAGAGCTCGCCCTCGGGTGCCGGCTGGAAGGGAGGCGGCGCCGGCAGCAGGAGCATCGGCATCGGCGTCGGCCGCGTCGGCTCGCGGTTGCTGCGCAGGACCGGCGCCGCATACGGGTAGCGATCGGTCACCAGCAGGAGGAATGCGGAGGTCTGCTCCGTGTAGCGGATGCACGCGGCGCCGAGGTTCCGGAGCCCCTCGGGCGTTCGTCCGCGGACGAGCGCGTAGAACCAACCGAGGATGGCGACGACCAGCAAGACGCCGCCGAGCGCGCTTGCCACGAGGAGCGCGGGGATCGCGATGAACAGGCGGAAGAAGGTCGTCCAGCGGTTCTGGCGCGCAGGCGGGGCGATCTCGAGGTCGATGCCGTACGAGCCGGCGCGTCCCATGAAGCCCGGGAACTTCCGCCCGACGAGGTACACGTACGCGGAGACGTGCGTGCCGAACCGGACGTACGCGGCGAGGAAGCGGTGGAGCGCGTCCGGGACCCGGCCTGTGAAGAGCGCCGCGAGCCAGGCTGCGATCGCAGCGAAGAAGACCGCGATCCCCCAGAGCACGATCCACACGAGAAGGGGGATTGCGAGGAGCAACCTGAAGAAGACGGTCACGCGCGAGCGCTCGAGATCGTCCGCGACGACGATCTGCACCGGGTGCTCCGGGAGCTCGGAGTACGGCTCTGCGAGCGCGGGATCCGACGTCGGGTAGCGCGGCGTCACGAGCAGGAAGTAGCCGCCCGCCTGCGCCCCGTAGCCGAGCGCGTACGCGGTCAGGTCGCGAAGCCCGCGTGGCGCTCGGCCGCGGGCGAGGCTGTAGAACCACGCGAGGAACGCGGCGACCGAGGCGGCGCCGGCGAACGAGACGGCTCCGTACGTGGCTGTCTCTTCACCGCTGGCGCTCCACCCGCCGCTCGGCGAGCCGAACGACATGCCCCCGCCGAGCGCGGCCGCGAGGACTAGAGCGGGTACGCGCGAGGAGCAGGCGAAAGCCGCCGGTCCAGCGGCTCTGCCGCTCCGGCGGGTCGACCTCGAGATCCACGGGATATCCCGGACGCCCCCGGAACCCAGGGTACGGATTCGCCGCCAAGAGCAGGTACGCCCCGACGTGTGTCGCGTAGCGGAGGTACGCGGCCACGAAGTCGTGGAGGACGCTCGGCACCTTGGCCTCGATCAGGACGGCAAGCCAGTTGACGAACGAGACCGTGAAGGCCGCGATCCCCCAGAGAGTCAGCCAGACGAGGTGCGGGATCACGAGCAGGAGGCGGAAGAAGACGGTCAGCCGGCTCCGGTGCAGATCGTCGTCGCGAACGACGACGCGGATCGGTCGGACGGGCGGGGCAACGGCCACGGGCGCATTCTGCTGGGCGAACCCGGATGGCGCGAGGCGTCAGCCGATTACGGGCTCACGGGTCGTAGCGGCGCATGTCGGCGCCTGCGAAGCTCGTCACCCACATCGAGCCGCGCCGCGCATGTCCCTCTCACAACTGGACGGCGGGCGCGGTTCCCGTACGATCGCGCCGTGGCGCTGCCGGTCGCACGCGATGAGGTCGAGCGCGCGGCGGAGCTCTTCGCGGGCCGCCTGCATAGGACACCGCTCCTCTCCTCCCGCACGCTCGGCGCGGAGGTGTTCCTCAAGGCCGAGCTGCTGCAGCGAACAGGGTCGTTCAAGCCGCGCGGCGTGCTGACGAAGCTCGCCTCCCTGACCCCGGAGGAGAAGCGGCGAGGTGTCATCGCGTCCTCGGCGGGGAACCATGCCGCGGCACTCGCGTTCGGCGCTGCGCTCGAGGGGACGACGGCGCTCGTGGTCATGCCTCGCGGCGCGAGCGAGCCGAAGCGCGACGCGGCGCTCGCGTACGGCGCCGAGGTCGACCAGGAGGCCACCGGTTTCAGCGACCTCTTCGAGCGGATGGACGAGCTCGTGGAGCAGACCGGGCGCGTCCTCGTGCACCCGTTCGACGACCCGCTCGTCGTCGCCGGCCAGGGCACGGTCGGCCTCGAGATCCTCGACGAGCTGGACGGCGTGGACACGATCGTCGTCCCGTGCGGGGGCGGGGGTCTCTTCGCCGGGATCGCGTGCGCCGCGGCGCCCGCCGGCGTCGCAGTGGTGCCGGTCGAGCCGGAGACGTCGCGCGCCCTCCAGGCCGCGGTCGAGGCGGGCGGGAGCACGCGCGTCGAGGCCCTCTCGATCGCGGACGGGCTCAACGCGCCGTTCGCAGGCCGTCTCGCCGTCGAGACCTGCGCCGACCTCGGGATCGAGCCCGTGCTCGTGACCGAGGACGAGATCGGGGCGGGCTTCCGCTTCCTCTACGAGCGTGCGAAGCTCGCGTGCGAGCCCGCAGGCGCGGCCGCCGTCGGGGCGGTCCTCGCGGGCAAGGCGGGCGGAGGCCGGACCGTCTGCATCGTCTCGGGCGGGAATGTCGCCGCGGCAACCGCCGCTGCTATCCTGGCCAGCCGATGAAGGCCGACATCCACCCCGACTACGTTCTCGCGCACGTGACGTGCTCATGCGGCAACGAGTTCTGGACGCGCTCCACGAAGCCGGAGCTGCACGTCGAGATCTGCTCCGCGTGTCATCCGTTCTACACCGGGAAGCAGAAGCTCGTAGACACGGGTGGTCGGGTCGAGCGGTTCCAGCGCCGACTCGAGAAGGCCGGCGGCGAGCCGCGCCGCGGCTAGCGCGCGCGTCCTCGTGAAATTCTCGGACACCGCGGCCGTTCTCGCGCACAATTAGACAATGGCAGTGAGCTACGGCGGGCAGGCCGTTCTCGAGGGCGTGATGATGCGCAGCGCCTCGAACTGGGCGGTCGCCGTACGGACGCCCGAGGGCGACATCACCGAGATCGTCCACGACATCACCTCGCCGATGTCGCGACGGAAGCTCTGGCGGTTGCCGATCGTCCGGGGCGTGATCGCGCTCGGCGAGTCGCTCGCCATCGGGTTCCGCGCGCTGGCGATCTCCGCCAACGTCGCGACGCAGGAGACGGACGAGAACGGCGAGATCAAGACAGTGATCTCGCGAGGCCAGATCATCTTCTCGTTCTCGATCGCGATCATCTTCGCGCTGATGCTCTTCAAGGTGGGGCCGGTGCTGCTCACGAGCTGGCTCCCCGTCGACTCGACCGGGTCCTTCGTCGTCGTCGAAGGGCTCATCCGCGTCGCGGTCCTGATCGGCTACATCCTCGTCATCTCGCTGCTGCCCGACCTCCGCCGCGTCTTCCAGTACCACGGCGCCGAGCACAGGACGATCCACGCGCTCGAGGCCGGCGAGGAGCTGACGACCGCCAACGTGCAGAAGCACAGCCTCATCCACCCGCGGTGCGGAACGGCGTTCCTGCTCTACGTGATGGTGATCGCGATCTTCGTCTTCGCGTTCGTCGGGCGGCCCGAGTGGCACTGGCTGATCCTGAGCCGGATAGCGCTTCTTCCGCTGATCGCCGGACTTGCGTACGAGGTCATCCGCTACGCGGGCAAGCACCAGGACAACCGTGCGCTGATGACGCTGCTCGCGCCCGGGATGTGGCTCCAGCGGCTGACGACGCGGGAGCCCTCGGACGACCAGGTCGAGGTCTCGATCCGTGCGCTCCAGCGGGTTCTCGAGCGCGAGCAGGCCGAGACGCCCGCCGAGCGCAAGGTCGACGCGCGCGTCGAAGTGATGGCCTAGTAAGGTCGCGGCGTATGCCGCGGATCGTCCGAGAGGCGGAGGTCGCGTGGGAGGGAACGGTGTCGCGCGGTGCGGGCGTCGTCACCGCCGCTAGCTCCGCTGCCTTCGAGCTTCTGGTCACGATCGCCTCGCGGGTCGGCGACCCAGAGGGGAAGACGAGCCCGGAGGAGCTCCTCGCGGCGGCACACGCGACCTGCTTCGTCACCTCCCTCGGAGGCGAGCTCGCGCGCGCCGGGACTCCGCCGGAGCGGCTCGTCGTGCGCTGCACGATCACGATGGACGAGGTCGAGGGGGTCGGCCACCGCATCGTCTCGTCCTCGCTTGCGGCCACAGGCTCGGCGCCGGGCTGCGACGCCGCCGGCTTCGCGCAGGCCGCAGAGGCGGCCGACGCCGGCTGCCCTTTCTCGGCGCTGCTCAAGGCGAGCGCCACCGTCACCGTCGACGCGACCCTGGAAGGAGACGTCTCGTGACCGAACGCACCGCACATGTGACCTGGTCCGGCTCGCTGCTCGAGGGCTCGGGCACGATCGAGCGTGTCGACAGCGGCGCGTTCGGATCGCTCGACGTGACCTGGGCCTCGCGCACCGAGGAGCCGGACGGACGGACGAGCCCGGAGGAGCTGATCGCCGCGGCACATGCGTCGTGCTTCTCGATGGCGCTCTCGCACGGGCTGGCCCAGGCGGGCACGCCGCCGGAACGGCTCGAGACCTCGGCGACTGTGACGTTCGTCCCGGGAACGGGGATCACGAAGATCGCGCTGATCGTCCGGGGCTCGATCTCCGGCTTGGACGAAGACGCCTTTCGCGAGGCGGCCGAGGCCGCGAAAACGGGGTGCCCGGTCTCGAAGGCGCTCGCCGCCGTCCCCGAGATCACGCTCGACGCGTCGCTCGGGTAGGGCGGGCATCGCGCCCGCGCCGGGCGGCTCACCCGTCGGCGCCCCGGACCGTCAGCGACGAGGTGGCGGCCGAGAGGCTGTGCGGCATCGCTGAAATCGCAGGTCAAGCGGGCTCAGCGGTTCGGAGTCGGAGATCGACCGTCCCTCCCGTCTCGTCGCGGAGCGACGCCGGCAACACAACGCGGAGCGCGTCGTCGCCCGCGATGCGCCGGAGGATTCTTCTCCGGTGTCTGAAGACCCGACCGCCGAGCCGCTGACCGTGTGCGCTGAAGCTCGGCATCGCCGGGGAAGTTCGTCAGCTTGAGGACGAGGCTCGCCGTCTCGTCGTCCGTCCAGACGCCCGTGGGCTCGAGCGCCGACCAGCCCTTACCCAGCACCGCTCCCCGCCCGACCCTTCGGTGAAAGCAATCCGCTCGCCTGGTCGGAGGGTGCGGTCCACCTTCTCGAACTCCAGCGTCTGAGGGTTGATGCTCAGCGGACGTCGGTCTTCGACCAGCCGAGAGCGCGCGGCGTCGTAGGCTCCCCGAGTTCGTACGCCAGGTCGGCGTTGCCGGCGTGTGCAGCGGAAGCTCGATCAGCCACTCGGGATGGCCGGAGTGGTACGTGCGCGCGGCGATGGGCTCGCCGTCGACGAGCGCGCACACGCGGAGCCGCGAGTGCCGGGCGATGCAACTGCTGCCGATCGTGAGCGTGAGAATGTTGCCGTCCTCGCCGGTCCCTTCGAGCGCGAGAACCTCCCGAAGTCGCTCAGCGCGGCCGGCTCGACCGCTTCCGGGGCACGGCGGTCGTCACGGCGTCGGTCACCCGATCGACCTCGTTGTCGGTCATCCCGGCCCATAGGGGCAGGCGCACGAGGCGGTCGCTCGCGTCCTCGGTGACCGTAAGGTCGCCCACCGAACGGCCGTACCTGCGTCCGGCGTCCGAAGAGTGGAGCGGCACATAGTGGAAGACGGAATGGACGCCGACGTTCCGGAGCTCGGCGATGAACCGCGACCTGCTGTCGAGGTCGGGAAGGAGGAGGTAGTACATGTGGGCGTTGTGCGCGCAGCCGTCCGGGATGACCGGGCGACGTGCGATGCCCTGCTCCTCCAGGACGGCGAACACCTCGTTGTATCGCGTCCAGATCGCCATTCGGCGGGCGGTGATCGCCTCCGCGTCCTCGAGCTGCGCCCAGAGAAAGGCGGCGTTGATCTCGCTCGGCGCGTACGAGCTTCCGATGTCCACCCACGTGTACTTGTCGACCTGGCCGCGGAAGAACCGGCGCCGGTTTGTGCCCTTGTCGAGGAGGATCTCCGCGCGCTCTCGGTACACCGGATCGTTGATGAGCAACGCGCCTCCCTCGCCGCAGTGCACGTTCTTCGTCTCGTGGAAGCTCAGTGCAGCGAGCGGCCCGAAGCTGCCGAGGGGACGGTCTTCGTACGATGCGAGGATTCCCTGGGCGGCATCCTCGACCAGTGAGATGCCCGCCTCCTCCGCGATGCCCGCCAACTCGCCCATCGCGCAGCCGATCCCTGCGTAGTGCACCACGAAGACAGCCTTCGTCCTCGGAGTGATCGCGGCTCGAACCTTGTTCTCGTCGAGGTTCAGGGTGTCCGGACGGATGTCTACGAAGACGGGGATGCCGCCACGGACGACGACGGCGGTGGCCGTCGAGACGAACGTGAAGGACGGCATCACGACTTCGTCGTCCGGCCCGATGTCGAGCAGCATGACCGCCATCTCCAGAGCGGCCGTGCACGAGTGCGTGAGCAGAACCTGGTCGCTACCGATCCGCTGCTCGAGCCAGCGGCTGCACCGGTCGGTGAACGGCCCGTTGCCGGCGAAGTCGCCGTTCTCGATCGACTCGCGAACGTACGCCAACTCGCGACCAGTCGTGAACGGGCGGTTGAACGGAATCTCGCTCATTTGGCGACCACGGCGCCTAGGATACGCGGCTGTGCGGCATGACCATGACCGTCCTGCCCGTGCGTGGGACTTCGACGTTCTGCGTCCGAGTCTTCGAAGCCGCATCTCCGTTAAGACGAGCTGGATACGGCGATCGCCGAGTCGCCCTGCGCCACGGGGCACAGTGCCTACCTGTTCGTGGACGCTGGAGAAATGACAAGGCGGGACCGCGACATGCGCGTTGTTGCTGCCGATGTCGAGCACGAGTTGCCGGCAATGAGCCCCGCGTGCACCCTAGGCCGCCTTGGGCGAGAGATCGCGCAACATCGGGCGGTTGAGCCGGGAGCGATAGCAGTAGTTGTGCCGTACATCTCGGGCGGTCAGAGCCTGAGCGCCGAGATCGAGGACCGTCCGGCCGCACTCGCCTCCATCAGGTGCTCTCCCCACACTTCGGCCATGGCACTCGACCCTGAAGACGTGCGCTTGAGCGAGGTTCGCGAGCGGGCGAGCAAGCCTCGGTCAGTCTGAGCGGTCCGGGACGCCCTGGAGGCGCCGCCGCCAGCCCAGGAGCAGGCCGTGCACGGCGGCCGCACCGACGAGCGGCTCGTCCGGGAACGGGAATTGTGCGGGAGCGAGGACGAATGCGCGGGTCTGCGGCCCGCCGATCCCGCCGTGGAAGGAGATGAGCTCCTCGAACGCGCAGCCCTCGTCGAGCTCGGGGTCGTAGAAGCTCCCGATCATGAGATCGCCCACGTGCTCGAACCCGTCCGTCCTCCTCAGATGGTGCGGCGCGTTCGGGGAGAAAGCCGCGAGCGGGTCCTCGCCCTCGATGCGCCCGCGCATGAGGTAGTGCGCGCCGTCCCCGCCGAGGACGACCGGGCCATGCGGCTCCGACCGCACGAGGACCCAGCCGACGTGCGGGTGGTCGCAGAGGGCGGGGAGGAGGCGCGGATGCCTGTCCTCGATCTCCTCGAGCGTCATTCGGCGAGGCTCGTCCATCAGGTAGACGAGACCGAGATTTCCGGAGCCGAGAACGACCACCGAGCGGTCGGAGACGTCGTTCTTCGGGCGCTTCTTCTTCGCCCCCGTGCCCGTCGCCTCCCCGATCGCGTGCCCCACCATCGAGCTCTGCTCGTCGCCGCCCGCGAACTCGGCGACGTCGCCCGTCTCGAGCGAGCGCTCGACGAGGTCGTCGAGGCCGTACCCGTTGCGCTGCTTGAAGGTCGCGCCCTGCGTCTGGCCGTGGTCGGAGAGGACGACGATCTCGTACGGCCGCGGTGCGTACTGGCGCGCGCGGTCGATGCGCCCGAACTGCTGGTCGAGCTTGCGCAGCGCTTCGAGCGTGTCCGCTCGCTCGAGCCCCGAGTGGTGCGCGACCTCGTCGTAGCTCGAGAAGGTGGCGTAGATCGCGGGGCGCCCCTTCATCAGGTCCGTAAGGACGCCGTAGACGATGAGGTCGCGCACGACCACGCACATCGCCGCGCGCATGAATGGGTACAGCCCGCCGCGGTGGCCGCGCGGGAGGACGTCTCGGCGGTTCGCACGGAGTGCCGCGACCCATTCGAGGATCACCTCCCAGAAGAAGAGGACGAGCGCGCGAGTCACGTTGTGCGCGTTGGAGAAGAACGCGCGGTAGCCGGGGTTCGAACCCTTCTCCGCCTCGAGCCGGCTCACCGTCAGGATCACGTGATCGGCCTCTCCCGAGAGGAGGTTGCCGCGGCTTGCGCCGCCGTCACGGAGGAGCCCGTTCCCGGCGTGGCGCCGCTCGATCTCCTCGCAGTCGGCCGGCGCCGAGCAGGTCATGAGCATGCCGCGCTCCTTCTCGACCCAGCGGAAGGCGGGAATGTCCTCGTTCGAGCCGAGCAGGATCCCCGCCTGGCTCGCGCCGGTCTGCGAAGAGAGGTCGGTCTCCCACTCGATGAAGCGGTGCGAGTCCTCGGCGAGCCAGCGAGCCATCGTCGGCGCGTTCCCGTCGCGCATCGCACGCTGGAGGATCGGGCGCGCGAGGCCGTCGATCTCGAGGTAGACGATGCCTGGCATGTCGGTCTCCTCGCGCTCACCGGAGCGGCGCGCGATCCGCTGGATCACGCGGATCGTGTACGCGTCGTCGTCGTTCGTTCCCGCGATGACCTGGAGCACGGTCGAGACCGCCGAGATCACGAGCGCGGCGATCAGCGCAGACCAGAACCCGTCGATCGTGACGTGCTCCGTCAGCTCGTCCGCGAGCAGGAGGAGGCCGGCGTCGAGGGCGAGCAGGAGGAGGAACGATGTCCCGACCGTGTATGGCAGCGGGATCGACGAGACGAGCGGTGAGAGCACAGCGTTGAGCGCGCCGATGACGAGCGCGACGGCGAGGGCCGCCCAGAGGTCGCCGACGTCGAACCCAGGGAGGATCGCGGCAGTGAGGAGGATGCTCGCGGTCGAGACGAGCAGCCCGAGGACGAGCCGCGCGGGGCGAAGAGCTGGTCGCGTCGACATGCCCGCGAGACTACTCGGGCGTCGGCGAAGCTGCCGCGGGGCGCGGCTACGATCACCCGAATGAGCACGATCGAGCCTCTCGTCGACGAGCTGGACCGCTCCTACGCAGAGCTGCAAGAGCGCATGTCGGATCCTGCCGTCTACGACGACCGCCGGACCGCGGCGGAGACCGGCAGGCGACTGAAGGAGCTCGAGGGAGCGAAGCGCCTTGCCGACGCGTGGCGCCAGGCGTCCGACGACCTCGACGCGGCGCGCGCGGATCCGGAGCTCGCCTCGTTCGCGGCCGATCTCGAGACGGAGGTCAGCCGGCTCGAAGACGAGCTCAAGCTCGCGCTCGTCGAGAAGGACCCGGCCGACGAGAAGGACGTCATCGTCGAGATCCGCCAGGGTGTGGGGGGCGACGAGGCCGCGCTCTGGGCGGGGGACCTGTACCGGATGCTGGCTCGCTATGCCGAGAAGCGCGGGTTCAAGGCCGAGACGCTCTCCACGAGCGACAACGAGGCGGGCGGCTTCAAGGAGATCGTGTTCGCGGTCAAGGGAAACGGTGCGTTCTCGGTCTTCAAGTACGAGGGTGGGACGCACCGTGTGCAGCGCGTCCCCGAGACCGAGTCGCAGGGCCGGATACACACCTCGACCGCGACCGTCGCCGTGATGCCCGAGGCCGAGGAGGTCGAGATCGCGATCGAGGAGAAGGACCTCAAGGTCGACGTCATGCGCTCGACCGGCCCCGGCGGCCAGAGCGTCAACACGACCGACTCGGCGGTGCGCCTGACGCACATCCCGACCGGGCTCGTCGTCGCCATGCAGGACGAGAAGTCCCAGCTCCAGAACCGCCTTAAGGCGATGCGCGTGCTTCGGGCACGGCTGTACGAGGCCGAGCGGGCGCGCCAGGAGGCCGAGCTCTCGGCCCAGCGCCGCTCGCAGATCGGGACCGGCGAGCGGGCGGAGAAGATCCGCACGTACAACTTCCCCGAGAACCGCATCACGGACCACCGGATCAAGCTCACGGCGCACCGGCTCGAACAGGTGCTCGAGGGCGATCTCGAGGAATTCACGGAGGCGCTCCAGTCCGAGCACCGCCGCCAGGCGCTCGCCGCCGCCTCGGCGTGAAGACGGTCGGGGACGTGCTCGGAGAGAGTGCCGCGAGGCTCGCGGAGGTGGGCGTGGAGTCCCCTTCGGTCGACGCCGAGCTCCTGCTCGCGCACGTTCTCGGGACGACGCGGAGCGCGCTTCGCGCTGATCCTCGGAGGGAGCTCGGCTCCGAAGCTCGCGCGGAGCTCGACACGCTCCTCGCCCGCCGCGCCGCGCGCGAGCCTCTCGCATACGTCCTTGGGGAGTGGGGATTCCGGCAGCTCACGCTGAGGGTTGACCCCCGCGTGCTCGTCCCGCGGCCCGAGACCGAGGTCGTCGTCGAGCGCTGTCTCGCCCTGATCGCGGGGCTCCGCGCGCCGCGAGTCCTCGACGTCGGGACGGGCAGCGGTGCCATTGCGCTCGCGATCGCCGACGAGCATCCGGGCGCGCTGGTCACCGGGATGGACGTTTCCGGCGAAGCGCTGGAGGTCGCGCACGAGAACGCCACACGGACCGGGCTGGCGGTCGAGCTCCTCGAGGGCGACTTCTTCGGCGGGCTGCCGGCCGGGCCCTGGGACCTTCTCGTCTCGAACCCGCCGTACGTCCTTCCGGACGACGTCGACTCGCTCGAGCCCGAGGTACGCGACTGGGAACCGCGCGCCTGCGCTCGTCAGTGCAGGGGCTACCGAGGCGATCGTGCAGCGGGCCGGCTTCGTCCTCCGGCCCGGGGCAGCGCTCGTCCTCGAGGTTGCGGAGGGCGACGCCGCGCGAGTCGCGGAGCTCCTGCGCGATCTCGGCTACGCGGAGATCGTGACCACGAAGGATCTGACAGGGCGGGATCGCGTCGTCGAGGGCGTGACGACTTCGGCCACGGCGGAACGGGCCGCTGTCCACGCCGAGTCCGTTCTCCCCGCGTGAGCTCGACCGCCGAAGCCGTCGCGGCGATCCGCGCGGGCGACCTCGTGGTCCTGCCGACGGACACGGTCTACGGGCTCGTCTGCACACCGAACGGCGATGCGCCCGTCCGTGCTCTGTCCGCGCTCAAGGGCCGTTCGCCGGAGCAGCCGCTCGCCCTCCTCGCTGCGAGCATCGACCGGCTCGTCGACGCCGTCCCGGAGCTCCGAGGCAAGAGCGAGCGCACCGCGCGGGCGCTCCTGCCCGGACCGTACACGCTCGTCTTTCCCAATCCCGCCCGGCGGTTCGCTCGGCTGACGGGCGAACGGCCGGAGACGATCGGCGTCCGCGTACCAGCGCTCGCAGGGCCTGGCGCCGTCGTGCTCGATCGGGTCGGCCTCGTCGCCGCGACGAGCGCGAACGTCCACGGCGGGCCGGACCCGCGGCGTATCGAGGACGTTCCGGTGTCGATCCTGGCCGCAGCCGCGGTGGTCGTCGACGGCGGCGAGCTGCCGGGGACGCCGTCGACCGTGCTCGATCTCGCCGGAGACGAGCCGCGCGTGCTCCGCGAGGGGGCGGTGCACGCGGCGGCAGCGCTGGCCGCGGTCGAGGCCCTCGCCGAGTAGCATCCTCCCGATGGCCGTCGCGCCGCTGACGCTCGAGGAGCTCCGCTCGGCCGGCCTCGCAGACGTCGACCCGGAGGTCGCCGAGCTGCTCGAACGCGAGCTCGACCGCCAGCGCGGCGAGATCGAGCTGATCGCGTCCGAGAACTTCACGTGGCCCGCGATGCTGGAGGCGGTCGGGAGCGTCCCGACCAACAAGTACTCAGAGGGCTACCCAGGACGCCGCTACTACGGGGGCTGCGAGGTCGTGGACGAGATCGAGCAGCTTGCGATCGACCGCGCGAAGGCGCTCTTCGGCGCCGAGCACGCGAACGTCCAGCCGCATGCCGGCGCGCAGACGAACATGGCCGTGTACTTCTCTTGCCTCGAGCCCGGCGACACGATCCTCTCGCTCGAGCTCTCGCACGGCGGTCACCTGACGCACGGGCTCAAGGTCAACTTCTCCGGGCGGCTGTACAAGATCGTCCACTACGGCGTGTCGCGGGAGACGAACCTCGTCGACTACGACGACATCCTCACGCTCGCGAAGGAGCACCGCCCGAAGCTCATCGTTTGCGGCGGCTCCGCCTACCCGCGCACCGTCGAGGCGTGGCGCTTTCGCGAGATCGCGGACGAGGTCGGGGCGCTCCTGCTCTGCGACATGGCCCACTTCGCCGGCCTCGTCGCCGCCGGGATCCATCCGAGCCCTGTGCCCTACTGCGACTTCGTGACCTCGACGACGCACAAGACGCTCGCAGGCCCGCGCTCGGGGTTCGTGCTCTGCCGCGAGGAGCATGCGCAGGCGGTCGACCGGGCGGTCTTCCCGGGGATGCAGGGCGGCCCGCTCAACCACGTCATCGCGGCGAAGGCGGCGTGCTTCAAGATCGCCGCTTCTGCCCCGTTCCGCGAGTACCAGGAGGCGGTGCGCGCCAATGCGGACGCGCTCGCCGAGACGCTGCAGGAAGGCGGGCTCGACGTCCTGACAGGCGGCACCGACACACACCTCCTCCTCGTCGACCTGCGGAGCACGGAGTGGAGCGGCAAGGACGCCGAGGTTCGCCTCGCCGAGGTCGGCATCACCGTCAACCGGAACACGATCCCGTTCGACGAACGCCCGCCGACGGTCGCCTCGGGGTTCCGCGTCGGGACGCCCGCTCCGACGATCCGCGGCTTCGACGAGGACGACTTCCGCGAGGTCGGCCGGATTATTTGCGAGGCGCTCGGGCCCGATCCGGATCTCGCAGCTCTCGGCCGCCGAAGCACGGAGCTGTGCGAGCGTCGCCCGCTCTACCCGGGCAGAGGCGCGTTCCCGACGTTCGGCTAGAAGAGGAGCCGCGATGGAAGCCACCCGCCTCGAGACCTCCACCGGCGACACGCTCACCGAGGTCACGCACCCGCTCGTCCAGCACAAGCTCGGGCTGCTCCGAGACGTCACGACGACGACGCAGATGTTCCGGCAGCTCGTCAACGAGCTCACCCTCCTCCTGACGTACGAGGCGACGAAGGACCTCGCCGACGAGGAGGTGGAGATCGAGACGCCGCTCGAGCGGACGAGCGCGCGGCGGATCTCCGGGAAGAAGGTCGCGGTCTGCCCGATCCTGCGGGCCGGGATGGGGATGCTCGACGCGGTGCTCTCGTTCGTGCCAGGCGCGCGCGTCGGGTTCATCGGGCTCTTCCGCGACGAGGAGACGCTCGAGCCCGTCGAGTACTACGTGAAGCTCCCGGAGGACCTCGCCGACCGCGACGTGATCCTGCTCGACCCGATGCTCGCGACGGGGAACTCGACCGCCGCAGCGATCGAGACCGTGAAGAAGGTCGGAGCGACATCGGTCCGCTTGATCGCGCTGATCGCGGCGCCAGAGGGGATCGAGCGCGTCCATCGCGACCACCCGGACGTTCGCATCGTCGTCGCGTCGATCGACCGTGGGTTGAACGACCGCGGATACATCCTCCCTGGCCTCGGGGACGCAGGCGACCGGCTGTACGGGACGAAGTAGCGAATCGTGTTCGACGAGCTGCGGGCGACACCGGAAGTCCTCTACGGAGCCGCGGCCGCGTTCGTCATCGTGATGCTGCTCACGCCCGCCGTCGGCGGGATGGCGCGGATGCTCGGGGCGGTCGACCGGCCCGGAGAGCGACGCGTGAACCGCCGCACGATCCCGCGTCTGGGAGGTCTTGCGATCTTCCTCGGGATCATCGTGCCCGCGCTCGCGTTCCTCGACCTCTCCGGAGAGAGCCGCGGCGTCCTGTTGGGGGCTGCGGTGGCCACGGTCGTCGGTGCGGTCGACGACTTCCGCGGCCTCTCTCCGCCCGTCAAGTTGGCGGGCCAATTCGTCGCCGCCTCCATCCCGACGATGTTCGGCGTCTGGATCGACCACTTCACGTTCCCGTTCGTGGGCGTCGTCGACCTGCCCGCGTGGATCGGCGTCCCGCTCTCGATGCTCTTCATCGTCGCGGTGATGAACATGGTCAACTTCCTCGACGGGCTCGACGGGCTCGCGGCGGGAGTGTGCGGGATCGCCGGCGTGACGTACGCGATCCTCGCGCTCTCGCTCGGCAAGCCGGATCCCGCGATCCTCTCGGCGATCGTGGCAGGTGCGTGCCTGGGCTTCCTTCGCCACAACTTCTTCCCGGCACGAATCTTCATGGGCGACTCGGGGGCGCTGTGCCTCGGGTTCATCCTCGCGTCGGTCTCCATCCAGGGGCTTCTGAAGACGGCCTCGACGGTCGTGCTCCTCCTTCCGCTGCTCGTCCTCGCCGTGCCGATCCTCGACACGTCGTTCGTCGTCGCGAAGCGCATGAAGCACAACCTGCCGATCTACGGCGCTGACCGCAGCCACCTCCACCACCGCTTCCTCAACATCGGCTTCTCGCAACGCCGCGCGGCGGTGACGATGTGGCTCTGGTGCGCGAGCCTCGCGGGCGCCGCGCTCGCGACGCGCTTCATCCCGTTCCGCGACGGCGGCGAGTGGCACCTCTGGGAGACGCTGCTCGTGGTGGCGATCGCGCTGTTCGCGCTCGCGTTCTCGGTGTACGTCGTGTACCTGCTCGAGATCGTGAAGCTCATGAACCCGCGGATACGGAAGCGCGAGCGCGAGCTCGCCGAGGAGACGACGGCGAGCTCGCGGGAGCGCGCAAGCGCCTGACCCCTTTCGGCCGACCGTCAGTCCGTGGAGGCGCGGGTGACGAAGTCGGCAAGCGCGGCGTTGAAGTCCGGGTGCCGCTGAACGGTGTGGCCGTAGCCGGGGAGGACGAGGCGCTCGGCCGACAACCTCTGCTCGAGCCGGTCGCATATCGCGTCGGATGCCGCGTGATGCGCACCGGAGACGACGAGCTTCGGGAACGGCGTCGCTGCGAGCTCGGCGAGCGGGATCTCCGCCTCCCACGGGCCGCGCTCGGCCATCAGCGTCCTCGCACCCTGCTCGAGCTCGGGCGGCAGAGGCGAGGGCGGGTCGTAGTCGGACCCGACCGCTTCGAGGAAGGTGCGCAGGAACGCCTCCGGATCGTCGCGCGGGCCCTCCGCCCACAGCCGCGCGCCGCCCTCGGCGAACTCGGCGACCGCGGGAACGTCGAGCGCGACCCGCGTCGCGGGCGGCTCGGACACCGTGAGTGAGCGGAGCGCCTCCGGTCGGTGCGCCGCCGCGAGGAGCGAGATCACTCCGCCGTACGAGTGCCCGACGAGGTGGTCGCCCGGCTCGAGCAGCGCAGCCACCCACTCGGCATCGACCTCGAAGTCGACGCGCTCGACGGGTGGGCCGGGCGGAAACCCGGGACGCTCGAGGACGACGAGCTCGAACCGCTCGCCGAGCGGCTGCTGCGCCCGCCAGGTGGCCGCACCTCCGACGACGCTCCCGTGGACGAAGACGAGCCGCTCCATCCCGCAATCCTAACTGTGTTACGAGCGTTGCTGGTTTCGGCTTTCGGAAGGGAAATCAGGTGTTACAAGCAGGGTGGTATGCTCCCGTCAGGATGACGCCGGACGCGGCCTCGTCGCCTCACTCTCTCGCCACTGCCTCGGGGCTTCTCCTGGGTGCGCTCGGCGTCTCGATGGCCGCCGGGGCGCTCGTCGGCTGGATCGCAGGCGCGTGGCAGATCGGGCTTCTGCTCGGAGCGGTCCTCGGGATCCCGCTCGGTGTCTTCGCCGTGTACTACGTCTACTCGCGCGCGGAGCGCGCCACGCCGATGCTTGCCTCGCCCCCGCGAGCACAGAGGGCAATCGACGACGACGAGGACGGCTGGTGAGCGCCGGCATCTTCTCGACCCCGCGGCCGATGCCGAGCCGACTAGCGCCGACCATCGCCGGCGCCACGGTGATCGCGCTCGCGCTCCCGATCTTCGCCGTTGCCGGGTGGCCGCTCGAAGCGTGGGCGCTGGCTGCCGTCCTCTGGGTCGGGGCCCAGGCGTTCGCCTTCGTACTGGCGCGGCTCGCTGGTGACGCAGATAACCTCGCCGCCGCAGGGATGCGCGGCATCGGCACAACCTCACGCGGGCTCCTCGTCGGCATCCCGCTCGTGATCGTCACCGTGAGCGACGAGACCGTCGGCATCGCCGCTGCAGCCCTCTACGCCCTTGCGTTCACGGTCGAGCTCGCGGTCGGGGTTGCCGCCTACTTCGGCGGGGAGGCGAAGGCGTGAAGCGCCTTCTCTGCACGCTGCTCGCCCTCGCACTCGTGTTCCCCACGACGGCGTTGGCGCAGGCGACGCCGAGCGACGAGAGCGACTTCGACCCGGCGCACGAGTGGGAGCTCCAGACCTGGGGCCCGGAGCTGAAGATCGGCCCGATCGACATGTCGATCAACAAGGCCGTCGCCTACCTCATCCTCGGCGCGATCGTCTCCATCGTGGTCGGGATCGTGTTCATGCGCGTCAAGGTCGGCCGCGATCCCAGTCGCCGGCAGGCGGTCGGCGAGACGATCTACGAGATCGCGCAGGTCCAGGTCGCGGAGCAGGGGCTCCCTACGAAGGCGATCGGTCGCTGGTTCCCGTACGTGGCGAGCCTGATGGTCTTCATCTGGGTCGTGAACATGCTCGGCTTCATCCCGCTCCCGCTGTCGGACGAGCGGTTCGAGATCTTCGGCGTCGAGCTGCCCACGTTCGCGATCTTCGCCGCGACCTCGACGCTCTCGGTCACGCTCGCGCTCGCGCTCATGACGTTCGTCTTCACCCACGTCGAGGGCATCCGCTGGAACGGTGCCGTCAAGTACTTCAAGAGCTGGATCCCGGACGTCCCGAAGGCCATGTTGCCGCTGATCATCCCGCTCGAGATCCTCGGCCAGTTCATGCGCCTCATCAGCCTCTCGGTCCGCCTCTACGCGAACATGCTCGCGGGCCACATGCTGATCCTCACGTTCATCGGGCTCATCTTCGTGCTCTCGAACGTGTTCCTCGCCATCATCGCCGTGCCCGCGGCGACGGTCTTCTACCTCTTCGAGGTCGTCATCGTCGTCTCCATCCAGGCGTACATCTTCGCCGCCCTGTCCGCCATCTACATCGGCTCGGCCATCGAGCCCGAGCACTAGCAAGGAGGGTCAACACATGCTGTCCTCGTTTCTCTTCCTCGCCCAGACCGCCGAAGAGGCGGCCGCGAACGGCGCGGACGCCGGGAAGGCGATTGCCCTGGCGCTCGGAATCGGCCTCGGCTCGCTCGGCGCCGGCATCGGCATCGGCAACATCTTCGGCTCGATGATCCAGGCCGTCGCGCGGCAGCCCGAGCTCCGCGGAGAGCTCACCGGCATCCAGTGGCTCGGCTTCGCCCTCACCGAGGCGGTCGTGTTCTACGGCCTCATCGGCGGGCTCCTCGCGTACGTCTTGATCTAGCCGATGCGCGCGTTCCTGCCACTCGCACAGGCTGCCGAGGAGGACACCTCGGGAGGGCTGATCGACGTCGTCCCGGGGCTCATGATCTGGACGCTGATCTGCTTCGCGATCACCTTCTTCGTCCTCAAGCGCTTCGCGTTCGGCCCGATCCAGAAGACGATCGACGAGCGGCGCGACCGCATCCGGAAGGCCGTCGACGAGGCGGACAGTGCCCGCGAAGAGGCGCGCGAGCTCCTCGAGCAGCACCGCCAGCTGATCGGCCAGGCGAAAGGTGAGGCGGCGGAGATCCTCGCCGACGCGCGCAAGGTCGCGGACGCGCAGATCGAGCGCGTGAAGGAGGAGTCCGAGGCCGAGCGGCAGCGCCGGCTCGAGGAGACGAAGCGCCAGATCGACGCGGAGACGAAGCGCTCGCTCGACCAGATCCGGGGCGAGGTGGCCGACTTGACCCTCGCGGCCACCGCGCGCGTCACCGGGAAGGTGCTCGACGCCGAGGACCAGCGGCGCCTCATCGACGAGGCGATCGCCGAGCTCGACTTCTCCGCGCTCGAGAAGGAGTCGAGCTAGCCGCATGGCCGTCGCGCAACGCATGTACGCCCGCGCGCTCTTCCAGGCCGCGCAGGACGCCGGGAAGCGTCGAGCAGGTCGCATCCGACCTCTCCGCTCTCGCGGCGGCGATCACCGAGCTGCGGGAGCTCCGGACCTTCCTCCGCAACCCGCAGGTCGACCCGACGGAGAAGGCGGGCGTCCTTGCCGAGCTCTGCGCAGGCGCCGACGACCTCGTACGGAACTTCGTCCGCCTCGTCGCGGAGAAGGGGCGGGCCGGCGAGCTGCCGGAGATGAGCTCCGAGCTCGACGCGCTCGTCGCGCAGGCCCAGAACCGGCTGGCCGTCGAGCTGACGACGGCGGTCGAGCTCTCGGACGACGAGGCGCGTTCGATCGTGGAGACGATCGAGAAGGCGTCCGGCCGCACGGTCGAGGCGACGCGCTCCGTCGACTCCGGTCTCGTCGGTGGGATCGTCGTCCAGGTCGGCTCCTTCCGCGCCGACGGCAGCGTCCGGGGGCGCCTCGAACGCCTCCGACAGGAATTGGCAACCGCCCACTAAGGAGAACCAGTGAAGCTTCGCCCTGAAGAGATCACCGCGATCCTGAAGGACCGGATCAAGGAGTTCGACGTCGAGACCGACCTCTCCGAGGTCGGCACCGTCCTCCAGGTCGGCGACGGCATCGCTCGCGTTCACGGGCTCGAGAACTGCGTCGCGCTCGAGCGACTCGAGCTCGAGCACGGCGTCGTCGGCATCGCCTTCAACCTCGAGGAGGACAACGTCGGCACCGCGCTCTTCGGCGAGTGGCAGCGCGTGAAAGAGGGCCAGCCCGTGCGCCGCACAGGCGAGGTCATGAGCGTCCCGGTCGGCGAGGGCCTCCTCGGCCGCGTCGTCGATCCGCTCGGGAACCCGCTCGACGGGCTCGGTGACATCGAGGCGACCGAGCGCAGGCCGCTCGAGTTCAAGGCGCCGGGCGTCATCAGCCGGCAGCCCGTGAAGGAGCCGCTCCAGACCGGCCTGAAGGCGATCGACTCGATGATCCCGATCGGCCGTGGCCAGCGCGAGCTCATCATCGGCGACCGCTCGACCGGCAAGACCGCGATCGCGATCGACACGATCCTGAACCAGCGCGGAGGCGACGTGATCTGTGTGTACGTCGCCGTCGGCCAGAAGGGCTCGACCGTCGCGCAGGTCGTCGAGCGGCTGCGGGACGAGGGCGCGATGGAGTACACGATCGTCGTCTCGGCGCCTGCGCAGGAGGCGGCCCCGATCAAATGGATGGCGCCGTTCGCCGGCTGCGCCATGGGCGAGCACTTCCTCTACCAGGGCAAGCACGCGCTCCTCATCTACGACGACCTCTCGAAGCACGCCGACGCGTATCGGCAGCTCTCGCTCCTGCTTCGCCGCCCGCCGGGCCGCGAGGCGTTCCCGGGCGACGTCTTCTATCTCCACTCGCGGTTGCTCGAGCGTGCGTGCAAGCTCTCCGACGACCTCGGCGGCGGCTCGCTCACCGCTCTCCCGATCATCGAGACGCAGGCGGGAGACGTGGCGGCGTACATCCCGACCAACGTCATCTCGATCACCGACGGTCAGATCTACCTCGAGTCCGACCTCTTCTTCTCGGGCGTCCGCCCGGCGATCAACGTCGGCGTCTCTGTCTCTCGCGTCGGCGGCAACGCCCAGAGGCGCGCGATGCGGCAGGTCGCGGGCAGGCTCCGGCTCGACCTCTCGCAGTACCGCGAGCTCGAGGCCTTCGCGCAGTTCGGCTCGGAGCTCGACCAGGCGACGCAGAACGCACTCGGGCGGGGCGAGCGCATGGTCGCCACGCTGAACCAGCCGCAATACGTGCCGTGGTCGCTCGAGGAGCAGGTCGTGGCGATCTACGCGGGCGTCAACGGGTACCTCGACACGATCCCGGTGCCGCAGGTCCCGCGCTTCCACGACGAGCTCCGCGAGCACCTGCGGACGGAGGGCTCCGTTCTCGCCGCGATCCGCGACTCAGGCGAGATCTCCGACGAGACCGAGGCGAAGCTCAAGTCCGAGCTCGAGCACTTCCTCGGCGTCTTCAACATCGAGGAGGAGAAGGGGCTCGGCGGCTAGCGCATGGCGTCGGTCCAGGACCTCAAGCGGCGCATCCAGTCGGTCCGCAACACGCGAAAGATCACGCGTGCCATGGAGCTCGTGGCGGCCGCGAAGTTGCGACGGGCGGAGCTGCGGATCAGGGCGCTGCGCCCGTATGCGGAGACCATGAACGAGCTGATCGCGGGCGTCGGGCGCGCGTCGTCGTCGGTCCGGCTGCCCCTGCTCGAGCAGCGCGAGCAGGTCGAGACGGTCGCGATCGTGCCGTTGACCGGCGATCGCGGGCTTGCGGGCGCGTTCAACGCGCAGGTGGTGCGGCGGGCTCTCGCGCTCGAGCGTACGCTCCAGGCCGAGGGCAAGTCCGTTCGCTTCGTCGCCGTCGGCAAGAAGGGACGCTCGACGCTCCTCTTCCGGGGTCGCGAGCTGGCGGGCGACTACACCGGCTTCACCGACCGCCCGGCGTACGAGGACGCGCAGGCGATCGCGCATCGCGTCGCGGAGCTCTTTACCGAGGGCGAGGTCGACCGCGTGACGCTCGTCTACAACACGTACATCTCCGCCCTGACGCAGCGGGTGACCGAGCAGGACGTGCTGCCGATCTCCCCCGACATCCTCGAGACCGACCAGGAGGAGCGCGAGGCGGACACGCTCCGCGGCGACTTCATCTTCGAGCCCGAGCCAGACGAGATCATGCAGCGGCTGCTGCCGGTGTACGTCGAGACACAGATATATCGAGCGCTGCTCGAGTCGACCGCCTCGGAGCAGGGTGCGCGGATGACCGCGATGCGGAACGCCTCCAAGAACGCGGGCGAGCTCATCGACTCGCTGACGCTGAGCATGAACCGCGCGCGCCAGGCAGAGATCACACAAGAGATCCTCGAGGTCGTCGCGGGCGCGGAAGCTCTCACTTAGCGCGGGGAACCCATGGTTCCCCCGCGAGCCCCCTCCTTCAGCCGGCGTTACCGAGAGCAGTGGGTGCCCGCCTCCGGGCGAGTGAATCGCCCTCCGGCCTGAGATGGTCCTGCCAGCTCCGGACTTCCCTCTCGGGGCCGCCTGCTCTTACCCAGTTCTTAGGTTCCGCCTTCGCGCTCGCCTAACAAACCGAGACGCGCGCACGTAGAACTGTCTGACGAATGGCGGTACCGAGCCCCGAGACGGACGCAGCTAGCATCACGCCGGTGGAAGCCGTGCCCGCAACCGGGCGGGAGCCGGAGCGCTTCGAGCAGGCGAGCGAGATCTCGGTCCGGTTCGTCGACAACATCGAGACCGTCGTCTACGGCAAGCGCGACGAGATCAAGCTCGTCCTGACCGCGCTCGTCTGCGGCGGTCACGTCCTGCTCGAGGACGTTCCCGGGACCGCGAAGACCGTTCTCGCGCGGGCGATCGCCGGGACGATGGAGGGCTCCACACCGTCGCGGATCCAGTGCACGCCGGACCTCCAGCCGACGGACGTGACCGGTCTCTCCATCTTCGACCAGCGCTCGCGCGACTTCGAGTTCAGGCCCGGGCCGATCTTCGCGAACGTCGTCCTCGTCGACGAGATCAACCGCGCGACGCCGAAGACGCAGTCCGCGTTGCTGGAGGCGATGGCGGAGAACCAGGTGACCGTGGACGGCGTGACGCGGGAGCTGCCGTCGCCGTTCCTGCTCCTTGCGACCGAGAACCCGATCGAGTACGAAGGCACCTTCCCGCTTCCTGAGGCCCAGCTCGACCGCTTCTTCCTCCGCACCGCTCTCGGCTACCCGGAGATCGAGGACGAGCTCAAGATCCTCGAGGAGCAGCGCTTCTCGCACCCGCTCGCCGACCTCCGCCCGGTCGTGACCGTGGACGAGGTCAACGTCATCCGCGCCGCCGCCCAGCACGTGTACGTGGACAACGTCCTCCACCGGTGGGTGGTCGAGCTCGTGCGCGCGACGCGGGAGAACGACTCGATCGTGATCGGGAGCTCCGTACGCGGGAGCCTCGCGCTCGAACGGGCGGCGCGCGCGTGGGCGCTCGTCAACGGCCGCAGCTTCGTCATGCCGGAGGACATCGAGCGTCTCTTCGTCCCCGTGCTCTCCCATCGCGTCGTCTTCACGCCGAGCTTCGTGGCGCGCGCGCGGGCGACGGGCTGGGCGTCGGCGATCGAGGAGTTCCGCGCGGCCTGCCTCGAGGTCGCGCCGCGTCCGGGCTCGGAGGAGGACCCCCTCTTCGAGGGCCCGCGGGCGGTCTGAGAGAGGCCACGCGTGGCCAGAGGCCGCCTCACCTTCCCGCTCGTCCCTCGCCGCGGGGTCATCGGCATCTCGTTCGGGACGATGCGGAGCCTGCGGCGCGGGACCGGAACCGACGTCGCAGGGTCGCGCCCGTACCGGCCGGGCGACGACATGGACGCGATCGACTGGGCCGCGTCCGCGCGGCTCTCGACGGCGCGGGGGAGCGACGAGTTCGTCGTCCGTGAGCGCTTCGCGGAGGAGGCCCCGCGCGTCGTGGTCGTCTGCGACCGGCGTCCGGGGATGTCGTGCTTCACCTCGCCCTTGCCATGGCTCGACAAGCCTCTCGCGATGCGCAACCTCTTCGAGCTCATCCTCGCGAGCGCGGCTGCCGCGGGCGGGTTCGTCGGGTATCTCGACCACGCCGACGGCGAGCCCTACTGGCGCGCCCCGCAGCTCGAGCGGAGGCTGCTCAAGCTCCACAACGAGCGGCTCGAGTCGTCCGACTTCGACGCGCCTCCCGACTGGCTCGCGCGCGCGTTCGACCATCTCGCGGAGCACCGGCGCTCGGTCACGGCCGGCACCTTCCTGTTCGTACTCTCCGACTTCGTCCCCGCGCCGTCTAACGAAGTGTGGTTCTCCGCGATCGCCCAACGGTGGGACGTCGTGCCCGTCGTCGTCCAGGACCCGACGTGGGAGCAGAGCTTCCCGGATGTCGCCGGCATCGTGGTCCCATTGCGAGATACGGAGTCGGGCCGCACGATCCCGGTCCGGCTGAAGCAGCGCGAGATCGACGCGCGCAGGAGTGAGAACGTGGACCGGGTGCGGAATCTGCTGACGCAGTTCCAGGAGCTGGACCTCGATCCGATCCTCGTGTCGTCGAGCGACCCCTCCGAGATTCTCGCGTCCTTCCTCGAGTGGGCGGAGCTTCGGCGCGTGCGGCGGGTGGTGCAGGCGTGAGGCATCTCGCCTTCCTCCGACCCGTGGGGTCGTGGCTGCGCGGTGCCCTTCCGTGGCTCGGGCTCGCGGTCGCGGCAGCCGTGAGCGCGCTCGCGGTCGTCGTCGTTGGCGACCGACCGCGGGGAGGACCCGACCCGGGCTCTCGGAGCGAGCGGGGTCCGGATGGACGTCTCGCTCGCCCCGGAGATCGTGTTCTTCGGGGACACGGTCCACGCGGTCGTGGACGTCACGGTCGACGAGACGCGCTGGGACCCGGACAGCGTACGCGTCGGCGCCCAGTTCTCGCCGTGGGAGGTCATCGGGAACGCCGACGCGACTGCAGCGCGACGCGGGCTCGCTGGCGAGCGTTCGCACGACCTACGTGCTCCGGTGCATGACGAGCCCGTGCATTCCGGTGGGCCAGGCCTCTCCGCTCGAGCTCGGCTCGGTGCAGGCGACCGTCAGCGCCCCTGGGGCGCTCGAGGGGCAGCGGACCGTGTTCCGCTCCGAGTGGCCGCTGCTCGTCGTGTTCTCGCGCTTCGCAGCCGTGGGGTTCGAGGACGCGCAGAACGCCGAAGCCCCGTGGCGCGCCGACCTCGTCTCGCTGCCCGCGCTCTCGTACCGCGTCTCGCCGCCGCTGCTCGTCGGGATTCTTCTCAGCCTGAGCCTCCTGCTCGTCGTCGGGGCGGCCGCGCTCGCCTACACCGCCTGGCCGCGGCGGGAGCCCGAGCCGGAGCCCGAGCCGGAGCCCGAGGCGCTTCCGTCGCTGACTCCGCTCGAGCAGGCGCTCGCGCTGCTCGAGGAGTCCGCGCGCGTCGACGGAGCGGGCGAACAGCGGCGCGCGCTCGAGCTCGTCGCGGAGGAGCTGGACGCGTACGGAGACCCCGACCTGGCGGGGAAGGCCCGCGTGCTCGCCTGGTCACCGGACGTGCCCGGCATCGAGCAGACGAACGCGCTTGCCGCCCAGGTTCGCGAGGAGCTCGAGCAGGAGCTGCTCGCGCGGGCGGCGCTCGACAGGAACGGAGACGGTAGTGAGGATTAGGGCACCCAGGCGCGCGCACAGGATCGACAGCCACGATGCGAGGTCGTTCAAGGCCGGCACGCTGCGAGCCCGCCTGCTCCGGCTCGTCTTCGCGGGGGCGGCCGTCGCGCTCCTCGCTGCCAGCTTCGCCTCGGCCCGCGACCTCGACACGCGGGAGCGCGGGTTACTGCCCAAGGGAACGAGTGGCGTCGTCGTGCTCGACCTCTCGCTGTCGATCGCGGACGAGGACTACGCCGCCGTGCGCCTCGCCCTGCAGCGCCTCGTCGAGGACGACGTGCGCATCGGCCTGGTCGTCTTCTCGGACGTCGCCTACGAGCTGCTGCCGCCGGGGTCGCCCTCGGCGGAGCTGCGGCCGCTCTTCCGCTTCCTGAAGGTGCCCAAGGAGTTCATGGCGTCGCCGGTCAATCCGTGGACGAGCGGCTTCCGCGCCGGCACGCGCATCTCGAGCGCGCTCGAGCTGGCGCAGGACATGCTCGTGCGCGACGGGATAGAGAACCCCTCGATACTCCTCGTCAGCGACCTCGAGACCGCTCCCGAGGACGTGCCTCAGCTCACACGGACGGTCGACGATCTGCGCCGCAGCAACATCGAGTTCGAAGTCGCCGCGCTCGGCCCCTCGAGCGACGCCCAGACGATCTTCAGCGACTTCCTCGCCGACTCGCCCTTCGTTCTGCCCTCGGAGGAGGAGGCGGAGGCGTCCGGGCCGACCACCGAGTCGACGTACGGCACGCCGCGTCCGCTGCTCGTCCTCGGGGCGCTGCTCTTCGCGGCGCTGGCCCTGCACGAGCGCTTCGGCGCGAGGCTCGCGCTTCCCCTCGTCCCCCGACCTGGTCGGAGGTCCGCATGACCAGACGGGAGCTCCTGACCCGCGTAGGCCTCTTCGCCGGCGCGGCGGCGTGCCTCGCGCTCGCGGCCGCTGCTCGCCCTGCTCGCCCTCGACGTCGGGCGCTGGCGCGATGCGGTGCCCGCCGGCGACGTGCGCTTCGTCGCGGCCGAGGATGGCACCTGGGAGCCCTCGACACGGCTTCCGCAGGGCGTCTCGAAGGCGCTCCTCGGAGTCGAGGACGACGTCGAGTTCCGGGAGGCGCTCGTCGCAATCCGGGCCGCTCGGCTCGACGACCAGACGGTGTCCGATCCCGAAGTGGCGCTCCTCCGCAACGAGGCGCAGGCCCGACTGGAGGCGATCGCCGGCACTCCTGGTGACGACGAGCGCAGGTCACGCGCGGCCGGGCTCCTCGGCGTCCTGGGGCTCTCCCGCCTCGTCTCCGAGACCCAGCAGCGCGACGTGCTGCTCCAGTACACGCTCGCGAGCCTCGAGCGGGCGATCGCGCTCGACCCGGACAACGACGAGGCGAAGCTGAACCTCGAGCTCGCCTACCAGCGCGGTCGCGTGCTCGAGATCTCGGAGGCCGGCGGCGGACGCAACCCCTTGCCGGGCGGTCAGGGCTCGCGCGGAGCGGGCACGAGCGATCCCGGCACCGGCTACTAGAACGCGTGAGCCTGACCTTCCTCACTCCCGTGGCCGCGCTCCTCGCGCTCGGCGTGCTCGTGCCGCTGGCCGTGCTCGTTCTCGGGCGACGGCATGCTCGTCGCGTGCGCGGTCGTCTCGGTCTCGGCGAGCCGGGCCGACGTCGAATCGCGGTCGCGCTCGGCTCCCTGCTCGCCGCGGCGGCGCTCGTGGGTCTCGCCGCCGCGCAGCCCATCGTCGAGCGCGAGACGGAACTCCGCGTGCGCACCGACGCCGAGGTGTTCGTCGTCGTCGACATCACACGCTCGATGCTCGCCCAGGAGTCGGTCTCGGCGCCGATGCGCATCGACCGGGCGAAGGAGGCGGCGAGCCTCTACAGGGCGTCGCTCCCGACCGTGCGTGTCGGGCTCGCGTCGCTGACCGACCGCGTCCTGCCGCACCTGTTCCCGAGCTTCAGGCACGACGTGTACGAGGCGACGCTCGAGCGCGCGATCGAGATCGAGCGCCCTCCGCCGCGCACCGGATTCCGGACGAACGTGACGGCTCTGGACTCGCTGGGGGCGGTGCGGGGCCTGCGCTTCTTCTCGCCGCCCACGAAGAAGCGCCTCCTCGTGGTCGTCACCGACGGGGAGAGCGCGGGCGTCTCCAACATCCGTCTCGCCGCGATCATGCGCCGCCGGCCCGAGATCGGGACGATCTTCGTCCACGTCTGGGGCGGCGACGAGAGCGTCTTCAACCGCGGAGCGCGCGAGCCGCAGTACAAGCCGAACCGCGACTCGCGCCAGCTCCTCGAGCGCCTCGCCGACGCGACCGGCGGCTCAGTGGTGTCCGAGGATCAAGTCTCGGAAGCCGTGCGGCTGACGCACGCGTTCCTCGGAGATGGGCCGACGGTCGTCGAGGGCGAGCGGGGGAAGCGTCTGGCGCTTGCTCCGTATCTCACGCTGCTGGCATTCGTCCCGCTCGGGCTCGCCCTCTGGCGCCGCGACCGGTAGCCGACCTAGACGCCGGGCGCATCCTGCGGGAACCACCGCTCCACGGTCTCGGGGAAGCCCGATTCGTCCATGTACGAGATCGCCCGGCTCGCGAGCCAGACGAGTGCCGGCTCGCTCGCCTCGCCGAGCGCGATCCGGACCGCCTCGTCCCCGTGCAGGGCCGCACCGACCTCTCCCGCCCGCGCCCGCCGCAAGCGGCAGAGCGCCAGAGCCGCGCGGTCGATCTCGTTTCCCGGGGTCTCGTACCACGTCACGCCGACGGCCTGTTCGAGCATCGGCACCGCTTCCTCCGCAAGACGCGCGCCCTCTTCGGCAGCGACGAAGTTAGCAGGTGTCACGCCTGTCCTTCGGGCTTCCGGGTATCTGCACCACAACCTCCTAACGAATTCTCGACTGGGACGTCACAGACCTATGATCCTGCACTTGTCCATGGCGTTCCAAGCAACCGAGGCACACTCGATGCGGCAGTGTCCGAGGCCGATCTGGCTTTCGCGTCGCGGCGAGGGCCTCTGGCGCGGCGAGCTCCTCGGCAAGTACCTGCAGGGCACCACTCGGATGGAGGGAGTACATGCGTAAACGTTCATTTTTGCTCGTCGTAATCGGAGCGCTCGCGATCCTCGCGACTCTGGTCGTCGGCCCGGCGACTGCCGGTTCCGAGCGGGCACAGAAGGGCACGGTCACGATCATTCATGACCAGGAGCCCCCGACGCTGAGAGGGAGCTGGGAGGACAACAACCTCCTCGCGACCGCTCTCGTCACGAACAACATCTTCTACGGGGGCACGATCTACAACGCCGAAGGTAAGCGCGTTCCGGCGCTCTTCACCAAGCGGGCTCAGCTCATCAAGAAGAAGCCCGCCACCGTCAAGTTCCAGATCAAGCCGAACGCCGTTTGGAGTGACGGCAAGCCGGTGACGTGCGCTGACATGCGGGCGACGTGGCAGGTGTTCATCAACCCGAACAACAACGTCGTGAGTCGCGAGGGCTACCAGGACATCAAGTCCGTCAAGTGCGCGGGCAAGAACGGCACGGTGGTCTTCAAGACTCCGTACGCCGACTGGGAGACCCCCGTCTCGGCCGGTTTCTATCCGGCGCACGTCATCCGCGGACAGGACATGAACCAGATGTTCAACAACTCGATCTCCGTGTCGAGCGGTCCGTGGAAGTTCCAGAGCTGGCAGAAGGGCGTCCAGCTCACGGTCGTCAAGAACAACCGCTTCAACGTTGGCAAGAAGATGGTCCTGGATCGCGTCGTCTGGCGGTACATCCTGGACACGAACTCGCGCTTCCAGGCTCTCAAGGCGGGCGAGGGGCAGGCCATTCAGTCGCAGCCGCAGCTCCAGATCGCCGGCTTCCTGAGGGACAACAAGTTCGTCGTCGACAGGCGCCCGGAGTACGCCTTCGAGCACCTCGACATCCAGATGGGCCCGCAGGGCCATCCGGCGCTCAAGCAGCTGTACGTGCGGCAGGCGCTGGTCCAGGGCATCAACCGGGCCCAGATCGCCTCGGCGATCTACCGGACGATCGCTCCGGAGACGAAGGCTCTGCAGAGCCTCATCTTCAAGCCGTTCGAGAAGGGCTACACCGAGCACTACACCAAGCACAAGTTCAGCCAGACCAACGTCATCAAGCTCCTGAAGGCGAAGGGCTGCACGGGCGGTCCGGACACGCCGAGCGACGAGCAACAGCGTCGATCTTCTCGTGCCCGAACGTCGGCAAGCTGTCCTTCCGCTTCGGGACGACGACCGGTAACCAGCTCCGCGCGTTGGCGTTCGAGATCATGCAGCGCCAGCTCAAGAGCGTCGGCATCGAGCTCGTCCCGCGCTTCCAGTCGGCTGGTGTGCTCTTCGGCACCACGCTGCCTTCGAGCGACTGGGACCTGCTGATGTTCACGTACGGCCAGGTGCCGTCGTCGAAGATCACGGCGAACGGCCTCTACTCGTGCCCGAACAACAGGGGCGACCAGAACTACGGCCAGTGGTGCAACAAGAAGGCCACCACGCTCCTGAACAGCGTCACGCAGCAGCTCGACGAGACCAAGCGGATCGAGATGCTGAACAAGGCCGAGGAGCTGTACATCTCGACCAACCTGCCGTCGATTCCGCTGGCGGCACGTCCCGCGTTCACGATCCGCTCCAAGAGCGTGACCGGCCCGGCCGTCAACGTGACGTCCGAGGGCATGCCCTGGAACGTGAGCACCTGGACGGTCAAGTAGTCCCATAGGTGCTGCCGGTCGACACTGCCGGCTTCCACCGTACGAGCAATCCCGCCCCCACTTCCCGTGGGGGCGGGATTGCCTCTAAGATCGGAGGTCAAGCCGATGCTTACCTACGTCGTTCGGAGACTCCTCTACAGCGTCGTCGTCCTCTTCGTCGCGAGCTTCCTCGTCTTCACGTTCGTCTCGGTCTCCGGCGACCCGCTCGCGGCGCTCCGCGTGACTCCGAACTACGACCCGAACGTGATCGAGCGGATCGAGGAGCAGAAGAACCTCAACGACCCGATTCCGGTCCGGTACGTCTACTGGCTGAGGGATGCGGTCACGAACCAGTTCGGGACCACGCTCCTCGGCGACCGGCCGATTCTGCCCGACCTCTGGCGGGTCATGAAGAACACCATGCAGCTCGTCTTCGTCGCCGAGCTCCTCGCAATCCTCGTCGCCGTCGCGATCGGCGTCTTCTCCGCGTTACGGCAGTACTCGGTCTTCGACTATTCGGCCACGGCCTTCAGCTTTCTCGGCCTTGCGATGCCGGTGTTCTGGATCGCGTTGATGCTGCAGGTGCTGGTCGTGCAGATATACGAGTCGACCGGGACGCGGATATTTCCGATCACGAGCCTGAGCGACGTGGACCCCGGCTCGGGGATCAGCTTCTGGATCGACCGCGCCCATCACCTCGCCCTGCCGATCTTCGTGTTGATGATCGCCCAGATCTCGGTGTACTCGCGCTACATGCGTGCCTCGATGCTCGAGGTGATCAACTCCGACTACGTGCGCACTGCGCGCGCGAAGGGAGTCGAGGAGCGGCGCGTGACCCTGAAGCACGCGTTCCGAAACGCGCTCATCCCGCTCGTCACGCTCATCGCTCTCAGCTTCGGGGGGCTCCTCGGTGGAGCGATCGTCACCGAGACCGTGTTCTCGCTCGACGGGATGGGTCTCTACTTCACGAACGCGCTCCTCTCGAACGACCCCTATCCGGTCATGGCGTGGCTCATGATCGTGGCGGTCATGATCGTCATCTTCAACCTGGTGGCCGACATCGCCTACGGCCTCCTCGACCCGCGGGTGCGCTATGACTGATCAGATGCAACGTCACTCCGGCGGGGTCGGCCCCGCCCAGCCCGTAGCGGCGGGCTTCCCGGCGGTGGACGTAGGAGCCGGCGGGACGGATACCGAGCTCGCGTACGAAGCCGGCGTCGAGCTCAAGGCACGGAGCCAGTGGGCATACGTTCGAATGCGGTTCTTCCGCCACAAGCTCGCGGTCGTGAGCGTCGTCGTGCTCATCCTCATCGCGCTCGTGGGACTGTTCGCGCCGCAGTTGGCGCCGTACGGCTACGACGAGATCAACCTCAACGCGATCGCGCAGAAGCCGACGATCTCCGGGCGGGCACCCCTTCGGCACGGACCAGCTCGGCCGCGACTACCTGAGCAGGGTCATGTTCGGCATCAGGACGTCGCTCTGGGTGGCCGTCATGGTCGCCCTCCTGGCCACGCTGGTCGGCACGGCGATCGGCGCCATCGCGGGCTACTTCGGAGGGAAGGTGGACAACCTGCTCATGCGGTTCACCGATCTCATCCTCACGCTGCCCGGTCTCGCGGTCCTGCTCACGGCCTCCGTGTACTTCGGTGCGGGCAGCCCGTTCAAGACCGGCCTCATCCTCGCCTTCCTCCTCTGGACGGCAGTGGCGCGCATCGTGCGCGGGCTGTTCCTCTCGCTGAGGGAGAAGGAGTTCGTCGAGGCGGCGAAGGCATCGGGCGCGGGCAACTCCCGCATCATCCTCCGACACATCCTCCCGAACTGCGTGGGACCCATCGTCGTCTTCATGACGCTGGTCGTCGCGGTTGCGATCCTGCTCGAGGCCGCCCTGTCGTTCCTCGGCTTCGGGATCCAGCCCCCGAACGCTGCCCTCGGAAGCCTGATCGACGACGGTCAGGAGCAGGGACTCGAGACGTGGTGGCTGGTGACGTTCCCAGGGCTCGTGATCGTGCTCATCGCCCTCTGCATCAACTTCATCGGCGACGGCCTCCGCGACGCGCTCGATCCCACGCAGCGCAGGATCCGTGCGTAGTGCCCGACCCCATCCTCCAGATCAAGAACCTGACGGTTGAGTTCGACACGGAGGACGGGGTCGTGCACGCCGTCACGGACGTCAGCTGGGACCTCGCTCCGGGCGAGATCCTCGGCATCGTGGGCGAGTCGGGGTCCGGGAAGAGCGTCTCGGTGATGTCGATCCTGGGGCTCATTCCGACTCCGCCGGGGCGGATCGCGGCCGGAGAGGCGCTCTTCAAGGGCGAGGACCTGCTCACCCTTCCGAAGCGCAGGCTGCGCGAGATCCGTGGTGGGCCGATGGCGATGATCTTCCAGGACCCGATGACGTCGCTGAACCCGGTCCTCACGATCGGCGATCAGATCGGCGAAGCGCTGAAGGTCCACAACCGGGGCATGTCGGACGACGCTGTCAAGAAGCGGACGATCGAGCTCCTGGAGCTCGTCGGCGTGCCCTACGCGGAGCGGAGGGTGGCCCAGTATCCGCACGAGTTCTCGGGCGGCATGCGCCAGCGGGCGATGATCGCGATGGCGATCGCGAACAACCCCAGCATCCTCATCGCGGACGAGCCGACGACGGCGCTCGACGTGACCATCCAGGCGCAGATCGTCGAGGTCCTGAAGACGGCGCAGCGCGAGACCCACGCCGCCACCGTGCTCATCACGCACGACCTCGGCCTCGTCGCCGAGCTCGCCGACCGCGTGGTGGTCATGTATGCAGGGCGAGTCGTCGAGGTCAGCGACGTCTTCGCGATGTTCGACAAGCCTGGTCACCCGTACACCGTCGGGCTCATGAACAGCCTGGCCAAGCTCGACACCGACCAGTCCCAGCTCGAGCCGATTCCCGGCCAGCCGCCGAGTCTCGTGTCTCCACCGCCCGGCTGCGCGTTCCATCCGCGTTGCGTGCTGTCGCACGGGCGTGCGATCTGCAGGACGGAGGTGCCGCCGCTCCGCGCGTTCACCGCGGGTGGGAGCGGCCACGTGTCCGCCGACCATATTTCCGCCTGCCACTTCGCCGACGAGCTGACCGCCGGCCGTCAACACGCGGAGGCAGCGGGGCCGGTCTCGTGAGCACGCAGACCGCCACTGAAGAGACGCACTCCGCGAGTGCGGCCAACGGTGACCTCCTTCGCATCGAGGGCCTCGTCAAGTACTTCCCGATCAAGGCGGGGCTCTTCAAGCACACGGTCGGTCAGGTCCGCGCGGTCGACGGTGTAGACCTCACCGTGAAGCCCGGCGAGACGCTCGGGATCGTGGGGGAGTCGGGCTGCGGCAAGACGACGCTCGGACGCACGATCATCAAGCTGATCGAGCCGACGGCCGGGAAGATCTACTTCGACGGCCGCGACATCACGAACTTCAAGCGGCGGCAGATGCGACCGGTTCGCCGGGACATCCAGATCGTCTTTCAGGACCCGTACGCGTCGCTGAACCCGAGAATGACGGTGCGGGAGATCGTCGCCGAGCCGCTCCGGATCCACGGCCTCTATCAGCGCCAGGAGGGCAGGCGCCGCGTCGAGGAGCTCCTGCGCACGGTCGGGTTGAGCCCCGAGCACGCCAACCGGTTCCCGCACGAGTTCTCCGGCGGACAGCGGCAGCGGATCGGTGTCGCCCGTGCGCTCGCGCTCAACCCGAAGATGATGGTGCTGGACGAGCCGGTGTCGGCCCTCGACGTCTCCATCCAGGCGCAGGTCGTGAACCTGCTGGACAAGCTCCAGGACGAGTTCGGGCTCACGTACCTGTTCATCGCGCACGATCTCTCGGTCGTGCGGCACGTCTCCGATCGAGTCGCGGTCATGTACCTCGGCAAGGTGATGGAGGTCGGAACCCGCAAGCAGATCTACGAGGTGCCGATGCACCCCTACACGCAGGCGCTCCTGTCCGCAGTGCCGATCGAGTCGCCGTTCCAGCGCGGCCGCCGGTCGCGGATCGTCCTCGAGGGCGACGTGCCGAGCCCGGCGAACCCTCCGTCGGGATGCCGCTTCCGGACTCGCTGCTGGAAGGCACAGGAGATCTGCGCCGAGGAGGAGCCCGCGCTCGTGCCGCGCGCGGGAGGCGGACATCCTGTCGCCTGCCACTTCGCAGAGGTCCTGAAGCCGCTCGAGCTGGGCTCGACGCCGGCCGCGCATGCGGCCGAGGTTCCGGAAATCCCCCTCTAACCGATCCGGCGGAACGGCGTCAGATACACAGATGGGATCCGTCGACATGTCGGTGAACTGCTCACGCGTCCGTGCGCAGGTCTCCCTGCGCCTCGACGACGAGCTGTCGCAGCTCGAGCGCCGGATGCTCTCGGCGCATCTCGAGCGCTGCGCCGACTGCCGCGTGTACGCGGACGAGGTCGAGGAGTTCACGCTCGCGTTGCGCGCTGCGCCGCCGGTCTCGCTCGACCGTCCGATCGCCGTCCGACGCCCGCGCCGTGTGTCGATCCTGCGCATGCAGACGGGGGTCGCAGCGGTGCTGGCCGTCGCCGCGGTCGGCGTCGCATCGCAGCTGACGCCGTCGAGCTCGGGTGACGTATCCCGGTCGGAGTGGGCCGTCACCGTGACGCGGTTCCCGACGAGCGCCGAGACCGATCGCGAGCTTTCCCTGCTGAAGCGCCTCCCGAGTCGGGGGCCGCAGTCCGTCGGCAGCTCCAGCCTCCTCTGATCCTCGAGCCATGACGATGCGACGCCGCCTTCTGCTCAGCAGCCTCCTCGGAGCGCTCGTACTCCTCCCCGCAGCCTGCGGAGGCGGGAGCGACGAGCCCAGCACCGCCGAGTACGAGCAGGCGGTCGTGAATGCCGTCGATCGCACCGACTTCGCCCTCGCCCGCGTCACGCGCGCGAAGTCCCCCGAAGAGCTCGTGAGTCGGATGGGCGAGGCCTCGGCCACGATAGACGGGGCGGCAAGCGACCTCGACGAGCTCGGGGCACCGAGCGGGCTCGAGCAGGACAACGAGAAGCTCGTGAAGGCGCTCGACGACCTCGGAAACGACGTCGGCCTGACAGGCGAGCAGCTGAAGGATCCCGTCTTCCTGGACGCGTTCATCGGGCAGAGCGCGCAGGGATTCAGCTTCGAGAGCTGGGACAAGGTGAACCTCGCGCTCGGCGGGCTCGTCGGCGCGGGGCTCAAGGTCCAGACGCTGCAGCGTCAGACCGGCACCAACTGAGAACGCCACTCGGTCGTCGCGCAGACGGCCTCCGATAGACTCCGCGTCCGGCAGGCCGCTTTCCGCGCCGCCTCAGAGCCCCTCGTTACCAGGAGACTCATGTCCGAGAACGGAGCACCGAGCACGAACACGGGCCGCATCGTGGAGATCAAGGGCGTCGTCATCGACGCCGTTTTCACGGACAGCCTCCCCGAGATCTACACCGCCCTCGAGATCGAGATCGCCGAGGGCGACGGGAAGACCCGCACGCTCGTCGCGGAGGTACAGCAGCACCTCGGCGACGACCGTGTCCGCGCGGTCGCCATGGACTCGACGGACGGCCTCTCGCGGGGCGCGATCTGCGTCGACACCGAGCAGCCGATCTCCGTCCCGGTCGGTGCGCCGACCCTCGGACGGCTCTGGAACGTCATCGGCGACCCGATCGACGAGGCCGGCCCGACCCCCGAAGGCGTCGAGCGTTGGCCGATCCACCGCGACCCGCCCGCGTTCAGGGACCTTTCGCCGAAGATCGAGATCTTCGAGACCGGGATCAAGGTCATCGACCTCATCGCGCCGTTCGTGAAGGGCGGCAAGGTCGGCTTCTTCGGCGGGGCGGGGACGGGCAAGACCGTCCTCATCCAGGAGCTCATCCACAACGTCGCCCTGCAGCACGGCGGCGTCTCCGTGTTCGCGGGCGTGGGGGAGCGGACGCGCGAGGGGAACGATCTCTGGCTCGAGATGACGGAGTCGGGGGTCATCGACAAGGTCGCACTCGTGTACGGGCAGATGAACGAGCCGCCCGGAGCGCGACTGCGGGTGGGCCTCTCCGGGCTGACGATGGCCGAGTACTTCCGCGAGGAGGGGCAGGACGTGCTCCTCTTCATCGACAACATCTTCCGGTTCGTCCAGGCGGGCTCGGAGGTCTCCGCGCTCCTCGGCCGCATGCCGAGCGCGGTCGGCTACCAGCCGACGCTCGCATCCGAGATGGGCCAGCTCCAGGAGCGCATCACGTCGACGCGCACCGGGTCGGTCACGTCGGTGCAGGCGATTTTCGTGCCCGCCGACGACCTCACCGATCCGGCGCCCGCTGCCACGTTCGCGCACCTCGACTCGACGGTCGTGCTCTCGCGTCTGATCGTGGAGAAGGGGATCTATCCGGCCGTCGACCCGCTCGACTCGACGTCGCGTGCCCTCCAGCCGGGGATCGTCTCCGTGGAGCATTATCAGACGGCGACCGACGTCCTCCAGATCCTCCAGCGCTACAAGGACCTCCAGGACATCATCGCGATCCTCGGGATGGACGAGCTCTCGGACGAGGACAAGCTCGTCGTCGGGCGCGCGCGCCGGATCGAGCGCTTCCTCTCGCAGCCGAACTTCGTCGCCGAGCAGTTCACCGGCACGCCCGGGAAGTACGTCAAGCTCGAGGACACGATTCGCGGCTTCCGCGCGATCATCGACGGGGAGCACGACGAGCTCGGCGAGGCCGCCTTCTACATGGTCGGGACGATCGAGGACGCGGTCGAGAAGGGCCGGCAGGCCGAGGCCGTCGCGGCCTAGCGTCGTGGCCGAGTCGCACCCGAAGTTCGACGTCTCGCTCGTGACGCCCGACGGCTCGGCGTTCGACGGGGAGGCGGAGATGATCGTCGTGCCGGGCGCGGCCGGTGAGATCGGCGTCCTCGCGCGGCATGCACCGCTCGTCGCGACGCTCAAGGCCGGCTCGACGCGGATTCATCTGAGCCCGACCGAGGTGCTCGAGTTCGCGACCGGCCCCGGCTTCTTCAAGGTCGAGCTCGACCGCGCGCTCGCGCTCGTGGACGACGCGGTCAACGTCAAGGAGATCGACGACGAGCGCGCCCGCGAGCAGCTCGACGCGGCGAAAGCCGAGCTCGAGAAGGTGGAGCGGGGCGAGTCGCCGGCCGACCGCTGGCAGCTCGAGCAGCGGATCGTCCACGCCGAGAACCAGCTCACGGTCTCAGGTCGTACGAGCGGGTGAGCGTCCGGCGCGTCGCAGTCCTCGGCGACGTGCACGGGAACGCGGTCGCGCTCGACGCCGTGCTGGCGGAGCTTCGCGCGGAGGACGTCGAGCTCGTCGTCTGGACAGGAGACCTCTCGTGGGGCTGGGAGCCGACGGCGACGCTCGAGCTCGTCCGCTCGCTCGACGTGCCCGCCCGCTACGTCCGTGGGAACGCCGAGCGCGCGCTCCTCGAGCTCCGCGACGGGAAGAGCGAGTCGCCGACGGAGCGCGAGCGCTGGATGCTCGATAGTCACGCCGCCGCCGACCTCGACTTCGCGGCCACCTTCGAGCACGGTCACTCGGTCGAGATCGACGGCCTCGGCGCGGCGTTCTTCACGCACGGCTCGCCGCGGAGCGACGAGGAGCTGCTGACCGCCGGCACACCGGACGAGCGGGTCGCCGCTGCGACGAGCGGGATCTCCGAACGCGCTCTCGTCACCGGTCACACGCACTCGCAGTACGACCGCCTCGCGGCCGGCGTACGTGCCGTCAATCCCGGCAGCGTCGGGATGCCGTACGAAGGCGAGCCGGGGGCCTACTGGGCGCTGCTCGGGCCGGACGTGGAGCTTCGCCGCACGGAGTACGACCTGGGCGAGGCGCTCGCGCGGCTCCGTGCGAGCGGGATCCCCGACCCGGAGCAGCTCGCCGAGATCATCGCGAACCCACCGACCCCGGCCGAGAATATCGAGCACGCCGAGCGGCTCGAGTTCTCCGGCTGACCACGGAAGGTGCTGCTAGCCTGAGGATTCCAGGACAGCTTTGAACGGCAGCTTGGCGACCTGGGTCAACAAAAACGCCTAAAGAGCCTCGCGAGCTTTCCGGCTCCCGACCTCTTTAGACGGGAGCCGATTTCGTGAAAGACGCACGCACACAACTGGAGCAGGCCCTGGCGGAGAGGATCCTCGTCCTCGACGGGGCGTGGGGCGTCCTCATCCACCGGCGCGAGCTCTCCGAGGAGGAGTACCGCGGCGAGCGCTTCCGCGACCACTCCCACGACGTCAAGGGCGACCCCGACCTCCTCAACCTCACACAGCCCCACGTCGTCGCCGAGATCCACGACGCCTACTTCGCGGCCGGCGCCGACCTCGCGACGACGAACACCTTCACGGCGACCCGGATCGGCCAGGCCGACTACGACCTCGGGGACGCGGCGGCGGAGATGAGCCTCGAGGGCGCGCGGCTCGCGCGCGCGGCGGCCGACGCCTGGACGGCGAAGACGCCCGACCGCCCGCGCTTCGTGGCCGGCTCCGTCGGCCCGCTCAACGTCACGCTCTCGCTGTCCCCGCGCGTCGAGGACGCTGCGTACCGCGCGGTCACGTTCGACCAGGTGCGCCAGACGTACGAGGAGCAGATCGCCGCGCTGCGCGACGGCGGTGTGGACCTGCTCCTGATCGAGACGATCTTCGACACCCTGAACGCGAAGGCGGCGATCGTGGCCGCGCGCACGGTCGCGCCCGAGCTCCCGCTCTGGCTCTCGTTCACCGCGGTCGACAAGAGCGGGCGGAACCTCTCCGGCCAGACGTCGGACGCCTTCTGGATCTCGGTCGAGCACGCGAAGCCGTTCCTCGTCGGCGTGAACTGCTCGCTCGGTGCGACCGACATGCGGCCGTTCCTGGAGGGCCTCGCGAATGTCGCCTCGACGTACGTCACGTGCCATCCGAACGCGGGGCTGCCGAACGCGCTCGGCCTCCACGACGAACAGCCGGGCGACACCAGTCGCTTCCTCCGCGCGTTCGCCGAGGACGGCCTCGTCAACCTCGTCGGCGGGTGTTGCGGGACGACGCCGGAGCACACGCGGGAGATCGCGCGCGCTGTCGAGGGGCTCCGTCCGCGGCGCGTCCCCGACAACACGGCGCGGCCGCGCTTCTCCGGGCTCGAGCCCTTCACGATCGGTCCTGACACCGGGTTCGTGATCGTGGGCGAGCGGACGAACGTCACCGGCTCTGCGAAGTTCCGGCGGCTGATCGAGTCCGGCGACTTCCAGCAGGCCGTCGACGTCGCGCTCGAGCAGGTGCGCGGCGGGGCGAACCTCCTCGACGTGAACATGGACGCGGACCTGCTCGACGCAGAGGAAGCGATGACGACCTTCCTCAACCTGCTCGCGACCGAGCCCGAGGCCGCGCGGCTGCCGATCATGGTCGACAGCTCGCGCTTCTCCGCGCTCGAGGCCGGGCTCCGCTGCCTCCAGGGCAAGGGCGTCGTCAACTCGATCTCGCTGAAGGAGGGGGAGGAGTCGTTCCTCGAGCAGGCCGACACGGTGCGGCGCTACGGCGCGGCCGTCGTCGTCATGGCCTTCGACGAGCGCGGTCAGGCGGAGTCCGTCGAGCGGAAGGTCGACATCCTCGGCCGCGCCTACGACCTGCTCATCGACAAGGCCGGGTTCGAGCCGGAGGACATCGTGCTCGACCCGAACGTGCTCGCGGTCGCGACGGGAATCGAGGAGCACGCCGCTTTCGCCAAGGCTTTCATCGACAGCATTCCCCTGCTCAAAGCCCGCTGCCCGGGCGCGCTCGTGTCCGGTGGCATCTCGAACCTCTCCTTCGCGTTCCGCGGGAACGACGGCGTGCGCGAGGCGATGCACGCGGCGTTCCTCTACCACGCGATCCGGGCCGGCCTCGACATGGGCATCGTCAACGCGGGGCAGCTCGCGGTCTACGAGGACATCGAGCCCGACCTGCTCGAGCGCGTGGAGGACGTCCTCTTCGACCGCCGGCCGGACGCGACCGAGCGGCTCGTCGAGCACGCGCGCTCCGTGACGGGCGGCGCGACCGCGCGCGAGCTCGACCTCTCCTGGCGCGAGGCGCCCGTCGAGGAACGGCTCGCACACGCGCTCGTGCACGGCGTCGTCGACTTCATCGAGGAGGACACGGAGGAGGCGCGCCGGAAAGCGGGGCGACCACTCGACGTCATCGAGGGGCCGCTGATGGACGGGATGCAGATCGTCGGCGACCTGTTCGGTTCCGGGAAGATGTTCCTCCCGCAGGTCGTGAAGAGCGCGCGTGCGATGAAGCGAGCCGTCGGATACCTCGAGCCGTTCATGGAGGCCGAGAAGACCGAGGTCTCGTCCGCGAAGCGAGTCGTCCTCGCGACCGTGAAAGGCGACGTCCACGACATCGGCAAGAACATCGTCGGGGTCGTCCTCGCCTGCAACGGCTACGAGATCATCGACCTGGGGGTGATGGTCCCCGCGGACAAGATCCTCGACACTGCCCTCGAGGAGGACTGCGACGTCGTCGGGCTCTCCGGGCTCATCACTCCCTCGCTCGACGAGATGGTCCACGTCGCGAAGGAGATGGAGCGGCGCGGGATCGACCTGCCGCTCCTCATCGGCGGGGCGACGACGTCGAAGCAGCACACGGCAGTGCGGATCGCGCCCGAGTACAGCAATCCCACCGTGTACGTGCTCGACGCCTCGCGGGTGGTCGCCGTCGTCGGCGACCTCCTCGACGGCGACCGCCGCGTCAAGCTCGATTCCGAGAACCGCGCCGACCAGGAGCGCCTGCGCACGCTGCACGCCGACAAGGCGCGGAAGCCGCTCCTACCGATCCGCCAGGCGCGCGCGAACCGCACACCCATCGACTGGCATCCCGAGGACGTCGCTGCGCCCGCATTCACGGGCACGCGGGTGGTGGAGGCCGACGTCTCGGTGCTCCGCGGGTACGTCGACTGGACGTTCTTCTTCCATGCCTGGGAGCTAAAAGGCAGGTTCCCGGCGATCCTCGACCATCCGGAGAAGGGCGAAGCTGCGCGCGAGCTCTTCTCGAACGCGAACGAGCTCCTCGACGAGATCGTGGCGGCGGGTTCGCTCACTGCGCGCGGCGTGTACGGCTTCTGGCCGGCGCGGGCGGAGGAGGACGACCTCGTCCTCGACGGCGGCGTCCGCCTTCCGATGCTTCGCCAGCAGGGCGAGCACGGCGACTCCCGGCCGAACCGCTCGCTGGCCGACTTCGTCGCGCCGACCGACTCGGGTCTCGAGGACTACGTCGGCGCGTTCGCGGTCGGGATCCACGGCAGCGAGGGGCTCGCCGACGGCTTCGTCGCCGATCGAGACGACTACCGCGCGATCATGGTGCGCGCGCTCGCCGACCGGCTCGCGGAGGCCTTTGCCGAGTGGCTGCACGAGACGGCGCGTCACGAGTGGTACGCGCCCGGCGAGAAGCTCAGGAGCGAGGAGCTGATCGGCGAGCGCTTCCGCGGCATCCGGCCTGCGTACGGCTATCCGGCCTGCCCGGACCACTCCGAGAAGCGGACGCTCTTCGCGTTCCTCGACGCGGAGCGAGTGGGTATCGAGCTCACCGAGTCGTACGCGATGACTCCTGCGCCGAGCGTCAGCGGCCTCTACTTCGGGCATCCCCAGGCACGGTATTTCTCGGTCGGGAGGATCGGCCGGGACCAGGTCGTCGACTACGCCGCGCGCAAGGGAATCGAGGTCGCCGAGGCCGAGCGCTGGCTCCGCCCGAACCTCGCGTACGACGCGTAGCATTCCGCCTCCGTGGCCCGCCTTCTTGCCGTTGCCCTTCTGCTCGCGTTGCTCGTCTCGGGCACCGCACTGGCTGCGCGCGGCGACCCGCAGCGCCACCTCCGGCCCGCCGACCAGGCTCGGGCGAAGGCGATGCTCCTGCGAAAGGCCGACCTGCCGCCGACGTTCACGGCGACGCCCTCGGGGCCCGAGTCGGACGCCCACTGCAAGGCGCTCGACGAGTCCGACCTGACGCTCACGGGCGACGCCGAGTCGAAGAGCTTCCAGGCCGGCCCCTTCGTTGCCTCGTCGATCGCCCAGGTGTACGAGACCGTCGCCGATGCGAACGCCTCGTGGCGGCGCGGCACCTCTGCTGCCGGGCTCCGGTGCGCACGCACGCTGTACGCGCGCGAGCTCAGCAAGGGCGGCGGGACCATCCGGTCGTTCGGGCGACTGGCATTCCCGAAGGTCGCCGCGCGCACGATCGCGCTCCGCCTCGAGGCGCGCTCCCAGGGGATTCCGGTCTACCTCGACTTCGTTGCGCTTCAGCACTCGCGCGCGCACGCAACGCTGCTTCTCGGCGGCGGTCTCGCGCCGATCCCGAAGGCCGAGGAGGTTCGGCTCGCCCGCGTCATTGCGGCCCGCATGACGAAGGCGATGCGGGGGGCGTAACCCGTCGTCCGGGTGTCGTCTCGCGGTCACCGGGGCGCGCAGGCGAGCGGTCCGAGGCACCGAACTCTCTAGCCATGACACGCCCGGACAGGGCTGAAAGAGCCCGTAGAGGAAACGGAAAGCCGGTGCTAGCGTCAGCGGGGTCGTGAGGAAGCCCTCCCGTCTCGGACTGGTTCGGCGTTCGCCCTCCTTCGGGTTGCTGTTGCTCGCGACTGCGGCCTCGGGCTTCGGCACCTACCTCGCCGCGATCGCGCTGACGGTCGACGTCTTCGATCGCACGGACTCCGGTGTGTGGGTTGCCGCGCTCCTCATCGCGGACTTCCTGCCGATCGTCGTGATCGGCCTCGTGTTCGGGCCGCTCGTCGACCGGCTCTCGAGGCGCGGGCTGATGGTCGTCTCCGATCTCGTTCGCTTCGGGGTCTTCGCTGCACTTCCGTTCGTCGACAGCCCGGCCGGCATCGTCGCTCTCGCGGGCGTCGCGGGGATCGCCACCGGATTCTTCCGGCCGGCGGTCTACGCCGGGCTGCCGAACCTCGTCCCCGACGAAGAGCTGACGAACGCGAACTCACTGCTCCAGACGATCGAGACGCTCGCCTGGATGATCGGTCCCGTCGTCGGTGGGCTCATGGTCGCCGCATGGAGCCCGTCGGTGCCGTACGCGGTGAACGCGGTGACGTTCCTCGTGTCGGCCGCGCTCGTCGCGGGGATCGCCGAGAGCAAGCTCCGCTCCGAGGAGTCGTTGACGCGGGGGCACTGGCGGGACGTCGCCGACGGGATCCGGCTCGTGCTCAGGTCAGCGCCGCTGCGCACGGTCCTCGCGGTCTGGAACGTCGTCCTCGTCGGGACCGCCGCGATCAACGTCGCAGAGGTCGTCTTCGCCAAGGAGACGCTCGACGCGGGAGACGTGGGATTCGGCGTCCTCGTCGGAGCGAGCGGGGTCGGGCTGGCGCTCGGTGCGTACCTGACTGCGCCCATACTCGGCAAGGTCGGGCTCCGACGTCAGTACGCCGGCTCGATCGCGCTCATGGCCGTCGGGTGGGGCGGGGCTGCGTTCGCGACGTCGATCTGGGTCGCCGTTCCGCTCGTCGTCGTCGGAGCTGCAGGAAACGGGGCCGCGATCATCTGCAACCAGATCCTCGTCCAGCGCGGGGCCCCCGACCGCTTCCGCGGGCGGACGCTCGCGACGATCATGAGCTCCAACTACCTCGTGCTCGGCATCGCGATGGGCGCCGCCGGCGTCCTCACGGACGCGTTCGGCCCGCGGGCTGTATGGATCGCCGCGGGCGGCGTCTACGTCTTCGCCTCGGTGGTCTCGCTCGCCGTGACTCGGTGGCTGCCGGTCTCCGCCGCCGACGAGGACGGCCTGCTCGACCGACACGGTCAAGCCGCCGCGAGCGCGCTCGAGGGGGAGGCGATGCCGGCCCTCGCGGGTGCGGTCGTGTCGGACGCCGCATACGCCTCGGAGCCGGTGCCGGTCTACGAGCGCGACACGACACTGGTTGCGCGCGACGGATCATCGCGGGAAAGCCTGGAACGGATCGCCGTCCTGCTCGAGGAGATCGAGCAGCGGCGTGAGCTCGAGCAGCGGCGCGAGCTGGACGCGCGGCGCGAGCTCGACGCGCGGCGCAGCGCATAGCGACGCTCCTCGCGGCCAGACGGAGGTCGAGCGCGTGCTGCCGCCGGGTACTGAGTTCCCGAACGCCGAACTAGAGTGCTCCGACGTGGCTAGGCGACGCTGGACGCTCGATGAGCTTACGGAGGGGATGCGCGCAGGAGACCGCCGGGCGCTCGCGCGGGCGATCTCGCTCGTCGAGAACGGCGACCCGCTCGCCTACCCGCTCGTTCACGAGCTCTATCCCGGCACCGGAAAGGCCGCCGTGATCGGCGTGACCGGGCCTCCGGGAGTGGGGAAGTCGTCGCTCATCGCCGTGCTCGTCGAGCACGTGCGCTCGGTCGGTCGCACGGTGGGCGTCGTCTCCGTCGACCCGTCCAGCCCCTTTTCGCGCGGCGCCCTCCTCGGCGACCGCATCCGCCTCTCCGACCACTTTCTCGACCCGGGTGTCTACATCCGCTCGATGGGGACGCGCGGGCACCTCGGCGGGCTCGCCGAGACCACGCTCCAGGCCGTGCTCCTGATGGACGCGTTCGGCTGCGACGTCGTCTTCGTCGAGACCGTGGGGGCAGGCCAGAGCGAGGTCGAGGTGACGGGGATCGCCGACACCGTGCTCCTGGTCCTCATGCCCGGCTCGGGCGACTCCGTGCAGGCGCTGAAGGCCGGGATCATGGAGATCCCCGACGTGATCGCGATCAACAAGTCCGATCACCCGACCGCGAAGACGATGCTGAACGAGGTGCGCTCCATCGTCGCGCTCGCGGAGCCCGACCTGCGGCCGCCGATCCTGCTCACCGAAGCAGTGCACGGCGAGAACGTCCCGGAGCTATGGGAGAAGCTCGAGGAGCACCGCGCCGCGCTAGAGGCGGACAACAAGCTGGACGAGCGCCGCCGGCGGAACCTCGCGCGCGAGGTGTTCGCGGTCGCGTCGAGCCGCGCGAAGGCCCATCTCGAACACGCGGTCGGGGACGACCCCGAGCTTCGGCGCCTGCTCGCAGCGGTCGAGCGCCGCGAGCTGGATCCCTTGACTGCCGTGCGCGAGATCATGGAGAAGGTGTTCGGGGTAGACGGTGACGGCGCCGACGCTCGCTGACATCGAAGCCGCGGCGGGACGGCTCGCCGGCGTCGCGCGCGAGACTCCGCTCTACCCGACGGAGACCTTCTCGAAGCTGAGCGGACGCGCGGTCCTGCTCAAGGCCGAGAACCTCCAGCGCACGGGCTCGTTCAAGATCCGCGGCGCGTACAACACGATCGCGACGCTCGGTGCGAACGAGCGCGCTGCGGGAGTCGTCGCGGCGAGCGCCGGCAACCACGGTCAGGCGGTGGCGTGGGCTGCGCGCGAGGCGGGGATCGCGGCGACCATCTTCATGCCCGAGGACGCGCCGATGGCGAAGGTCGAGGCGACTCGCGCATACGGAGGCGCGGTCGAGCTGGCCGGCGCGGGCTTCGAGGGCGCGGTCGCTGCCGCGCATGAGCACGTCGAGCGAACCGGCGCGACCCTCGTCCATGCGTTCGAGGACGCGCGCGTGATCGCGGGCCAGGGCACGATCGGGCTCGAGCTCGCCGAGCAGGCCCCGGAGGCCGAGACGGTCCTCATCCCCGTCGGCGGCGGCGGCCTCGCTGCGGGCATCTCGACGGCGCTTCGGGAACGGCGGCCGGGCCAGCGGATCGTGGGCGTCACGTGCCGGCAAGGTCTCACGATCGCGGACGGGATCTCGGTCAAGTCCCGCGGCGAGCTCGCGTCCTCGATCCTCGACCGGACGCTCGACGACCTCGTCGACGCTTCGGACGAGGAGATCTCGGACGCGCTCGTGCTGTGCCTCGAGCGGAAGAAGCTGCTCGTGGAGGGCGCCGGCGCGGCAGGGCTCGCTGCGCTCCTGGCGGGGCGCGCGGGCGGGTCCGGCTCCGTCGCGGTCGTTCTTTCGGGCGGGAACATCGATGCGACCACGCTCATCTCCGTCGTGCGGCTGGGGTTGACCCGTGCCGGCCGCTACCTCGCGGTTCGCACGCTCATCCCGGACTCGCCCGGCGAGCTTCGCAACCTCCTCGACCTCGTCGCGCGCGAGCGAGGAAACCTCGTGTCGGTCGATCACCACCGTGAGGGAACCACCACGACGGCCCTCCAGACCGAGGTCGAGCTCGTCGTCTCGACCCGCGATCCCGCGCACTGCGAGGAGCTGCTCGGCGCGATCCAGTCGGCCGGCTACGCCGTCGAGCGCCTCGGGCCGCCTGCCTAACTCGGGAGCCTGAGGCCGTGGGGGCGGCGCTCGCAAGCGAGCCAAGCGCGAGCCGCGCAGGACAGTACAAAAGGTACGGACAAGCGGCTCGCGCGCGGGATCGCGCAGCCGAGCGTCGTCAGCCGACCGCGGAGGCCGGCTCCGCCGGCCGGGAGCGGTCGGCGGCCCACGGCCTCAGGCGCCGCAGCGGCGGAACTCGACGGTCGGCTTGCCGCTCGCGCGCCAGTCGTCGATGCCGCCGTCGGCCACAGCCCGCGCGTCGAAGCCGCGCGCCGAGAGGATGCTCGCGGCGATCGCGGCCCGCGGGCCGGACTCGCAAATCGTGACGAGCGGCCGGTCGTGCGGGAGGTCCGCCTCCCCGAGCGCGAGCAGGCGGTACGGGATGTTGCGGCTTCCCGCGATATAGCCGCCGTCGCGCTCGTCCTTCTCGCGCACGTCGATCAGCTCGGCTCCGTCCGCGAGGAGGCGGTCGAGCTCGTCGACGGCGACGAGGTCGAGCGTCTCCGAGCCGCCCCCGAGCACATAGCCCGAGACGTCGAGCACCGCGACCGAGCGGAGGTGGGAGACGGCTCGCTCGGCCTCGGCCTCGTCCGTCGCGGCCACGACCACGGGGCGTTCGGGGTCGACCACGAAGGCGGCCTTGGTCGAGAAGCGCGTGCCGTCGACCGGGACGCTGAGCGCTCCTTCGAGGTGTCCCGCTGCGAACGCGTCGACCGGGCGCACGTCGATCACCTGGGCACCCTTCGGTACCACCGGCAGCTCCGAGACGGGCTCGAGCGCACCCACGAACGGGCCGCGGTTGAGCTCCACGATCCGCTCCATGTTCGGCGGGCGCGGAGCGCCGATCGACGCCGATTCGTGGACGAACGCGGCGACGTCCGATGCGGCCAGCGCCGGGTTGAAGCGCCGCTCGAAGCCGATCGTCGTGGACGCCTTCGAGCTCATCGCCTTCCCGCAGAGCGATCCCGCCACGTGCCCCGGGTACACCTCGACTCCGTCCCCGAGCGCAGCGAGACGCTGGAGCGAGTGCCAGAGCCCCTCCGCGCCCTCCCGCGCGTCGACCGCGAGGTCGGGCCGCGCGGCGTCGCCCACGAACAGCGAGTCGCCCGTCAGCACGAGCCAGGGCTCGTCGCCGCGCGAGCGGTCGCTGACGGCGAAGCAGCAGTGCTCCGGCCGGTGACCCGGAGTGTGCAGGCACCTCAGCACGATGTCTCCGAGGACGATCTCGTCACCGTCCTCGAGCGCGTCGTGCGCGTACTCGGCCTCGGCCGCGGGGTGGATCGAGACGGGGATCCCATGCTCGAGCGCCAGCCGCCCGTGGCCGGAGAGGTGGTCGGCGTGCGTGTGCGTCTCGATCGTCCGGACGATCCGGACGCTGCGCCGCTTCGCCTCCTCGAGGTACTGCTCGATTGCGAACGCGGGGTCGACGACGACCGCTTCCCCCGACCCCGGATCGCCGACGAGGTAGGAAGCGCAACCGAGCGCGTCGTCGACGAGCTGCGTGAAGATCACGATCGGCGACCGTAGCACCGGGACCCGCTATCTCACTTGAAGTGCCAGGTCGGCCGAGGCCTACTGCGACCTCTCCCGGCGCCGCCACGCCAGCGCGACGCCGGCGAGCGCGAGCAGGAGCCCCACTGCGACGACGACGAAGACCCACGTGTCGGCGCCCGAGGACTCGTCACCCGGCACCACCGTCAGCGCCACGGGCCAGGAGACGTCGCGGTCGTCCGGATACCGTTGGTCGGCCCGCATGGACGCGGCGCCCGGCTCGGGCCCCGCCTCGATGACGACGCTGAACGTCTCGGCGTCTCCCGGCGAGAGGCTTCCGCCCGTCCAGGTCGCGGTCATACCGTCGGTCGAGCCGTTCCAACCCGCCAGATTGCCGGCCTCCACGAGCCGCAGCGCGAGCGGTGCCTTGAGCGCGAACCCGTCCATCGGGACCGTGCGGTCGTTGTGGACGGAGAGCGAGACGACGCCGGTGCTGTCCGCGGCGAGGAATGCCGGCGTCGCGGCAATGTGCGCGCCGGCGGTCGCGGTTAGCAGCAGCGCGCTACAGGCCGAGATGGCGAGCGATGACCATGCGCTGCACCTCATTCGTGCCCTCCCCGATCTCGAGGATCTTCTGGTCGCGATAGAGGCGCGAGATCGCGGACTCCTCCATGTAGCCGAACCCGCCGTGGATCTGGAGCGCCGCGCCCGCGACCCGCGCTGAGAGCTCGCCCGTGTAGAGCTTCGCCATGGCCGCCTCGCGTGCGAACTCGCGACCCTGATCCTTGAGCCAGGCCGCGCGATACACGAGCGCGCGCCCGGCCTCGATCTCGGTGGCCATGTCTGCGAGCTTGAACTGCACCGCCTGGAACTTCGAGATCGGCCTCCCGAACTGCTCGCGCTCTCGCGCATACGCAACGGCGAGGTCATAGGCACCTTGCGCGAGCCCGACGCCCATTGCCGCGACCGAGATCCGCCCGCCGTCGAGGATCTCGAGAAACTGGCGAAACCCCTCCCCACGCGGACCGAGGAGGTTGTCCTCCGGCACGGTGGCCCCTTCGAATGCGAGCTCGCGCGTGTCGGAGGCGCGCCACCCGAGCTTCTTCATCGGCGCCGAGATCGTGTACCCGTCCGTCCCGTTCTCGACCACGATGTTCGAGATCTCGTCCTCGCCGGTGCGCGCAGTGATCGTGACGCCCCACGTGATGTCCGTGCCTGCGTTCGTGATGAAGAGCTTCGAGCCGTTGACGACCCACGAGCTGTCGCGGAGCTCCGCGGTCGTCCGGGTGTTCCCCGCGTCCGATCCTGCGCCGGGCTCCGTGAGCCCGAACGCCGCGAGCCGACGGCCCGAAGCCAGGTCCGGCAGCCAGCGCTCCTTCTGCTCGTCGCTTCCGAACATGAGGATCGGCATCGTTCCGAGTGACGTGTGCGCCGCGACCGTGATCGCGACCGACGAGTCGATGCGCGTCAGCTCCTCGATCGCGATCGCGTAGGAGACGGTGTCGCCGCCCGCGCCGCCGTGCTCCTCGGGGATCGGGAGCCCCATGAGGCCGAGCTCGGCAAGCTCGTCGACGAGCTCGTAGGGAAAGCGACCGTCGAGGTCGAGCTCTGCCGCCACCGGCGCCACTCGCTCCCGTGCGAAGGAGCGGACGGTGTCGCGAATCAGCTCCTGCTCCGGCGAGAGGTCGAAGTCCACGCGCGAGGATGCTATCCGCGCGGTAGGCTCCGCCCGTCCGCAACCGAGGAGGGGAGGGTCGAGCCGATGGCGAGCGTGCAGGAGTTCTTCGAGGGTCTGCCGGGACGCGTGAGCGCGGATCGGATCGAGGGCATGAACAACACCTACGTCTTCGACATCGAAGGGGCCGGCACGTGGACGGTCGCCATCGCCGACGGCACGATCGACGTCACCGAAGGCGCGACCGACGCCGACTGCACGTTCTCGACGAGTGCGGAGAGCTTCGAGAAGATCATCGCCGGCGAGCAGAACGCGACCACCGCGTACATGACCGGGAAGCTCAAGATCAAGGGCGACATGGGCGCGGCGATGAAGCTCCAGAAGCTCTTCTGACCGCCCTCACCGGCTGTTAGGCTCCGCGCCCGTGCTGCTCCTGGTGCGCCTCGCCGTCGTCTACGGGATCAACGTCCTTGCGCTGATCGTGGTCGACGCCATCTTCGACAGCGTCTTCATCGGTCGCTGGTGGTCGCTGCTTCTCGGGGCTGCCGTCCTGACGTTCGGGAACATCTTCATCAAGCCGATCCTCGCGATCCTGACGCTGCCGCTGATCATCGTGACGTTCGGGCTCGCATACTTCGCGATCAACGTCCTCATGCTCGCGCTGGCCGAGTGGATCGCGCCGGACTTCTCGATCGACGGGTTCTGGACGTACGTCGGCGCCACGATCGTCATCTGGCTCGTGAACCTCGCAGTCGGCTGGCTCCTCGAGAGGATCGCGGGCGAGGAGCGGTATTGAGCTGGTTCCAGGTCCTCCTGTTCGTGCACGTCGCCATGGCCGTGGCCTGGGTCGGCGGCGCACTCATGCTTCTCGTCCTCGGATATCGCTACTCGAAGTCGGAAGACCGCTCGCGCATGGCGGCCTTCGGCCACGACATCGAGTGGGTCGCGCAGCGGGTGTTCATCCCCGCGTCGCTGATCGCGTTCGTGAGCGGGCGTATGGCTGGTGGTGGACTCCGACTTCTACGGCTTCGGCGACGACTGGATCGTGATCGGCCTGCTGCTGTACGCGCACCACCTTCCTCGCCGGCCTGCTCTTCCTGGGGCCGGAGTCGGCGCGGATCGGGAAGCTGGCCGACGAGGGTTCGCCCGAGGCTCCTCCGCGGATTCTGAGGCTGGTCTTCCTCGCGCGTCTCGACGTCGTGCTGCTCTTTCTCATCATCTACGTGATGACGGTCAAGCCCGCGTTCGACGACGAGGCCTTGTTCGTCGGGATCGCGGGAGCCCTGCTCGCCGGCGGGATCATCTGGTGGCGCTATCGCACGGAGCTTGCGCAGATGATGTCGGCGCTGCCGCCGTCGTCGCCGCCCGCGGACGCAACGGAGTCCTAGCCCTCGAGCTCGACGAGGAGCGCGCCGCCGGTGACACGGTCGCCCGGCGAGACGTGCACGGCGCTCACCGTCCCGTCGAACGGCGAATGGATCGGGATCTCCATCTTCATCGCCTCGAGCACGACGAGCGGGCGCCGGGCCTGCACGTCGTCCCCCGGCTCGACCTCGACGCTCAGGACCGTCCCGGGCATCGGTGCCGTCACCGTCGTCGTTCCTCCGGCGACTGCTCCGTCGCCGCGCAGTGTGGTATCGGCCTCGGGAGGCGACGAGGGCGTCGGGGCGACGAGGTTGAGTCGCCAGGGCTCGCGCCAAGGCCGGTCCGCGAGCCGGAGCGGATACTCGGAGAGCGGTGGATGCTCCGTCAGGAACGCCGTGGTCGTCTCGCCCGCGCGCACGACGGGGTGCGAGACGAGCCAGCGGAGGAAGGGCAGGTTCGTCGTGGTTCCTTCGACGTCCGTCTCTTCGAGCGCTGCCGCAAGGCGCACGAGCGCCTCGCCCCGGTCGCGCCCGTGCGCGACGAGCTTCGCGATCATCGGGTCGTAGGCGACCCCGATCTCGTCGCCCTCCTCGACGCCCGCGTCCACCCGGACGCCATTCGGGAGTCGCAACCGCTCGATCCGCCCGGCCTGCGGGAGAAACGTGCGCGGGTCTTCCGCGTACAGGCGCACCTCGACCGCATGACCAACGGCGTTGCTCCGAGCCTCGAACGGCTCTCCCTCCGCGATCCGGAGTTGCTCGGCGATCAGGTCGAGGCCCGCGACCGCCTCGGTGACCGGATGCTCGACCTGGATGCGTCCGTTCAGCTCGAGGAAGTGGAACGCGCCGTCCGCGACGACGAACTCGACAGTGCCGGCGCTCCGGTAGCCGATCGCCTTCGCGAACGCCACGGCCGCGCCGAGCAGCCCCTCGCGTAGCGCCGGATCGAGACCGGGAGCCGGCGCCTCCTCGAGCACCTTCTGATGGCGCCGCTGCACCGAGCAGTCCCGTTCGCCGAGCGCGACGACGTTCCCGTGCGCGTCCGCGAGCAGCTGCACCTCGACGTGGCGAGGCCGCTCCAGGAAGCGCTCGAGGTAGAGCGTCCCGTCGCCGAACGCGCCTAGCGCCTCCCGCTCCGCGGCCTCGAGCGCCTCCTCGAGCCCCTCGGGCGAGCGCACGACGCGCATGCCCCGCCCGCCTCCGCCCGCAGCCGCCTTCACGACGAGCGGGAAGCCGATCTCCTCCGCCGATCCCTCAGGCAGGGTCGGGACCGCCGCCTCGGCCGCGATCCGCTTTGCCGCGAGCTTGTCGCCTCCGAGGCGAAGTGCGTCCGGCGGCGGCCCGATCCACGTCAGCCCGCGGCCTCGACCGCCTCAGCGAAATCCGCGTTCTCGGCCAGGAACCCGTAGCCGGGGTGGACGGCGTCGGCCCCGGCTGACTTCGCGGCGCGGATGTGCTCTTCCGAGTGGAGATAGCTCGCGATCTCGACCGTCTCGTCCGCGAGCCGGGCGTGCATCGCTCCCGCGTCGTCCGGCGCGACGACCGCGACCGTCGCGATGCCGCGCTCGCGGCAAGTCCGAAAGACGCGTACCGCGATCTCGCCGCGGTTCGCCACGAGCAGCTTCCCGATCCTCACGAGCGGGAACTCTAGGTCGGCGTCTAGACCGCGTCCTGGGCCCAGCCGGGCGCGCGTCGTTCGAGGAAGGCCCTCAGGCCGTCCTGACCTTCCGCGCTTGCGCGGAGCGTCGCCGCAATTTGCGCGGTCTCGAACCCCGCTGGTCGCTCCCGGACGAGGCGCTTCGCGGCCCGAACCGCCTCGGGCCCGCCTGCAAGGATCGAGGCGACGACCTCCTCCGCCACCTCGGGTGCGCGATCCGAGATCTCGGACACGAGCCCGATGCGCAGCGCGACGTCCGGGCCGAAGCGCTCCCCCGTGAGGAACCAGCGCCGCGCGTGTGCGCCGATCCTCGGGAGGACGAACGGCGAGATGACCGCTGGGACGATCCCGAGCCGCACCTCGCTGAAGCCGAACGTCGCGTCCGGCGCCGAGATCGCGATGTCCGCGCACGCGACGAGCCCCGAGCCGCCACCCAGCACATAGCCGTGGGCGAGGCAGACGACCGGAGCGGGGCAGGAGTCGATCGCCTCCAGCATCCGGTACAGCCGCATCGCGTCCTCGACGTTCTCGTCAAAGGAGAGGTCGATCGAGGCGCGCTGCCACTCGACGTCCGCGCCCGCGCAGAAGCTCGGACCGTCGCCCGCGAGCACGATCGCGCGCGCGTCGCCGACGTCCGCGAACGCCTCGGTCAGCTCGGCGATGAGCGCCGCGTCGAACGCGTTCCGCCGCTCGGGCCGCGCGAGCGCCACCCGAACGACGGGGCCATCTCGCTCGACTCGAAGCCCCGACATCGAACGAGACCATATGGTTTCGGAGGTGACTGCGAAGCGCTTCACGGTGGAGCTCGAACGCGTCCAGAAGACCGGGACGATGTTCCGCGTGCCCTTCGACCTGGCGGACGCCTTCGGCCGGGCGCGTCCTCCGGTGAAGGTCACGATCCGCGGCCACTCCTGGCGCACGACCCCGGGCGTCTACGACGGCGTGGGGCACGTCGTGGTCAACCGGGCGGTCAGGGCCGCGACCGGGGTGGACGCGCCGGATCGCGTGCGAGTCACGATGGAGCTCGACACCGGGAAGCGGAAGGTGCCCGTCCCGGCCGACCTGCAGGCCGCGCTCGCCGCCCAGCCAGACGTCAACGAGGCATTCGCGGCACTCTCCTTCACGCACCGGCGCGAGTACGTCGACTGGGTCGAGGAGGCGAAGCGTCCCGAGACGCGCGCCCGCCGGATCGCGGGAACTGTGGAACGCGTCCGCGAAGGCAAGACGGCGCGTTGACGACGCCTCTCCGCGGCGCCCTCGCGGCCTCGATCACGCCGCTCGCGAGTGCGGGCGGCGGGCTGGACGACGAGGCGTTCGGCCCACTCGTCGACTTCTTCGTCTCGGCCGGGCTCGACGGGATCCTCGCACTCGGCACGGCCGGGGAGGGGATCCTCCTCGACGAGCCCGAGCGGCGCGTTGCGGCGGACCTGTTTCTGCAGGCGTCCGGGCATCGGCTCCAGGTCGCCGTCCACTGCGGAGCGCAATCGACTGCGGAGACCGTCCGGCTCGCCGCGCACGCAGCCGAGGTGGGCGCCGATGCGGCCGTCGTCATCGGCCCGCCGTACTTCAGGCTCGACGAACGGGCCCAGCACGCACACTTCCTCGCCGCGGCGCTCGCGTGCGCGCCGCTGCCCTTCTACGTCTACGAGTTCGAGGCGACGAGTGGCTACGCGATCGCCCCCGCCGTGCTCGAGCGACTGCGCGAGGACGCACCGAACGTCGCGGGGCTCAAGGTGTCCGACACCCCGTTCGACCGCTTCTCGCGCTACCTGCTCGACGGCTACGACGTCTTCGTCGGGCCGGAAGCGCTCATCCACGAGGGGATGAAGGCGGGAGCCGTCGGCGCGGTGTCGGCGCTCGCGTCCGCGTTCCCGGGGGAGGTTGCCGCGGTCGTCGGCTCACCGACCGCCGAGGGCGCCGCCCACCTCGCCGAGCTGCGAGCCTTCGTCGAGCGGTTCCCCAGGCAGGCGGCGCTCAAGCGGCTGCTCGGTCGGCAGGGAGTTCCCGTCCAGGAGGACGTGCGCGCCCCTCTACGCGGGCTCACTCCGGAGGAGCGCGACGAGCTCGACGCCTGGCACGCGTCCCTCGCCACATCCGGGTCCTAGGTCGTCCGCCCCCTACGTGTCGAGGAGGTCGAACTCCTCGTAGACGTCAGCGTCGGCGCCGATCAGGTCGGTCGCCCACCCGACCGCCTCTGGGAGCTCATCGCCGTGGAGGACCGCGCCGAAGCGCTCGCTCCCCTCGTTCCAGACCCAGGAGCTGGGCGGCTCGAGCTCCGGGAGCGAGTCCCGGAGCTCGTCGATCGTCGTCCTCGACTCGAACAGGTTCCAGATGAGGATTCGGACGATCACCCCTCGAAAGTGTGAAGGATCCGAACGGGGGGACCGCCTTCCGGCGCGCTCACTACGATCCGAGGCTGCTAGAGGGGATCGTCGAAAGGAGAAATGCATGCGCCTCGTACGGAGGTTTAAGGCTTCGCCCGCGCTCGTCGTGGCGTGCATTGCACTGCTCATCAGCCTCACGGGCACGAGCGTCGCCGCCGTGTCACAGCTCGGGAAGAACACCGTCGGAACCGCACAGCTCAAGAAGAATGCGGTCACCTCGCCCAAGGTCAAGAACGGGTCGCTGCTCAGGGCCGACTTCAAGGCCGGCCAGCTGCCTGCCGGCCCCAAGGGGGACAAGGGCGACAAGGGTGACACGGGCAACACGCGGCGCAACCGGGGTGATCGGCAATGTTGTCTCGCGCTCGAGCGAAGTGCCGCTGGCAGACAACACCAATAACAGTGTGCAGATCGCTTGCCAGGCGGGCGAGAAGCTTCTTGGCGGTGGAGCGTCGCTGGGTGCCTTCGCGGACGACCTCAGCCTTCTCTCATCGAGGCCTTCGGACGCCGCCGGCGCGTTTCCGGCTGAAGGGGCTCCGCTGACGCATTGGCGCGCCGCCGCGCGCAACGCCACCGGGCTTACCGGCGCGACGACCCTACGAGTCTGGGTGACTTGCGGAACCGCTTAGAGAAGCACTAGCCTGCCGGCCGGCCCCGCCTCCGCTGCGACGCGGGGCCGGCCGTCACATGCGGAAGACGCCGAACGTGGTCTCCGGCACCGGCGCGTTCGCGGCCGCAGCGAGGCCGAGCGCCAGGACGCGGCGGGTGTCGAGCGGGTCGATGATCCCGTCGTCCCAGAGCCGCGCGGTCGAGTAGTACGGGTTCCCCTCGGCCTCGTACGTGGCCTTGATCTGGTCCGGGTCGGCGTCGCCGACCATCGTCAGAACGGTCGCGGCCTGCTCGCCGCCCATGACGGAGATCCGCGCGTTCGGCCACATCCAGAGCTGTCGCGGCTCGTACGCGCGGCCGCACATCGCGTAGTTCCCGGCGCCGAACGAGCCGCCGACGACGACCGTGAACTTCGGCACGTCCGCGCAGGCGACCGCCATCACGAGCTTCGCGCCGTCGCGCGCGATGCCGCCCTCCTCGTACTCCTTCCCGACCATGAAGCCGGTGATGTTCTGGAGGAAGACGAGCGGAATCCCGCGCTTGCAGGCGAGCTCGATGAAGTGCGCGCCCTTCTGCGACGACTCGGCGAAGAGCACGCCCTGGTTCGCGAGGATCCCGACCGGGTGGCCCTCGATGCGCGCGAAGCCGCACACGAGGGTCTCGCCGTACAGCTCCTTGAACTCGTGGAATCGGGAGCCGTCGACGATGCGTGCGATGAGCTCACGGACGGGGAGCTCGTGGCGGAAGTCCTCAGGGATCAGGCCGTAGAGGTCGGCGGGCTCGAGCGCGGGCTCCTCCGCGCGCGCGACGTCCCACGGGGAGGTGGGGGGCGAGTCGAGGTGGCGGACGATTTCGCGCGCGATCGCGAGCGCGTGCTCGTCGGAGGTCGCATAGTGGTCGGCGACGCCTGAGCGCCGCGTGTGCACGTCCGCCCCGCCGAGCTCCTCCGCGGTCACCTCCTGCCCGGTCGCCGCCTTCACGAGCGGGGGGCCGCCGATGAAGATCGTCCCCGTGCCCCTGACGATCACCGTCTCGTCGGACATGGCCGGGACGTACGCGCCGCCGGCGGTACAGGAGCCCATCACGACCGCGATCTGCGGGATGCCGAGCGCAGACAGGCGAGCCTGGTTGAAGAAGATGCGGCCGAAGTGGTCGCGGTCGGGGAAGACCTCGGCCTGGAGCGGGAGGAAGGCGCCGCCGGAGTCGACGAGGTAGATGCACGGGAGACGGTTCTGGCGGGCGACCTCCTGCGCGCGGAGGTGCTTCTTCACGGTCAGCGGGTAGTACGAGCCGCCCTTCACGGTGGCGTCGTTCGCGACGACGATCACCTGGCGGCCCTCGACGACGCCGATCCCGGTGATGATCCCGGCCGAGGGGGCGTCGCCGCCGTACAGCTCCCAGGCGGCGAGGGCGTTCAGCTCGAGGAAGGTGGTGCCGGGGTCGACGAGGCGGTCGATCCGCTCGCGAGCAGTGAGCTTTCCGCGCGAGCGATGCCGCTCGACCGCCTTCTCGCCGCCGCCGGCTGCGACGAGCGCCGAGCGCTCGCGGAGCTCCGCGACGAGCTGCTCCATCCGTGCGCGCCGCTGCTCGAACGCCTCGTCGCGCGCGAGCTGCGTGGTGAGCACCGCCATCGGCGGCGAGCCTACCCTCTTGCCGTGCCGAGCAGGGTGGGGGAGACTCCCGGCGATCGAGAGACCGAGCGAGGAGGGGAAGCGCGATGTAGCGACCAGGTGAAGTACGTCCTCGACGAGAGCCGGCTGCCGGAAGCCTGGTACAACATCGCCGCCGACCTGCCCGAGCCTCCGCCGCCGGTGCTCCATCCGGGTACGGGCCAGCCGGTCGGGCCGGACGACCTCGCACCGCTCTTCCCGATGCAGATCATCCTGCAGGAGGTCTCGACCGACCGCTTCGTCGCGATCCCGGAGGAGGTGCGGTCGGTCTACCGGCAGTGGCGGCCGACGCCGCTCTTCCGCGCCCGCCGCCTCGAGCAGGCCCTCGAGACGCCCGCGCGCATCTACTACAAGTACGAGGGCGTGTCGCCGACCGGCTCGCACAAGCCGAACACCGCGGTCGCGCAGGCGTACTACAACAAGCAGGAGGGCGTCACACGGCTCGCGACCGAGACCGGCGCAGGGCAGTGGGGCTCCGCGCTCGCGTTCGCCGGACGCATCTTCGGCCTCGAGGTCGAGGTCTTCATGGTCAGGGTCTCGTACGAGCAGAAGCCGTATCGGCGCGCGCTCATGGAGACGTTCGGGGCGCGCTGCGTTGCGAGCCCGTCGGAGGAGACGAATGCAGGGCGCGCGATCCTCGCGGAGCACCCCGACTCGACCGGGAGCCTCGGGATCGCGATCTCCGAGGCGGTCGAGACGGCCGCGACACGCGAGGACACGAAGTACTCGCTCGGCTCGGTCCTCAACCACGTGCTCATGCACCAGACCGTGATCGGCCAGGAGGCGCAGCAGCAACTCGAGGCCGCGGAGGACTACCCGGACGTCGTCATCGGCTGCACCGGCGGCGGCTCGAACTTCTCCGGGCTCTCGTTCCCGTTCATCGGGCGCGCGCTGCGCGAGGAAGCCTCGATGCGCGTGATCGCGGTGGAGCCGGCCGCCTGTCCGAGCCTCACGAAGGGGCTGTACGCCTTCGACTTCGGCGACACCGGGCACCTGACGCCGCTCGTGAAGATGCATACGCTCGGCTCGACGTTCGTCCCGCCTCCGTTCCACGCGGGCGGGCTCCGGTACCACGGTATGGCTCCACTGGTGAGCCATCTGAAAGAGCTAGGCCTGATCGAGGCGCGCGCCTATACGCAGACCGAGGTCTTCGCGGCTGGAGTCGAGTTCGCGCGCGTGGAGGGCATCGTGCCGGCGCCCGAGGCGAACCATGCGGTCAAGGCGACGATCGACGAGGCGATCCGCTGCCGCGAGGAGGGCGTCTCGCAGGCGATCCTCTTCAACCTCTGCGGCCACGGCCACTTCGACATGCAGGCGTACACGGACTACTTCGCCGGCAAGCTCGAGGACCACGCGTACGCGGAGGACGAGGTGGCGATGGCCCTCGCCGGGCTTCCGGCTGTCGCCGTGTAGCTAGGCTGGGCGCCATGTGCCGGAACATCAAGACGCTCCACAATTTCGAGCCGCCCGCGACCGAGGACGAGATCCAGGCGGCGGCGCTGCAGTACGTGCGCAAGGTGTCGGGCTCGCAGAAGCCCTCCAAGGCGAACGCGGCGGCCTTCGAACGCGCCGTCGAGAAGGTCGCGGCGACGACGAGGCAGCTGCTCGGCGAGCTCGTGACGGCGGCAGAGCCGCGCGACCGCGAGGTCGAGGCCGCGCGTGCCCGCGCTCGCGCCGAGAAGCGCTTCGGCCGCGCCGCCTGACGAGACGCCCTATGCGGCCGCGTAGGCGTCGAGCTTCTCGCGGAGGTACGCGAGATACGGCTCGGGTGCGATGGGGCCGCCGACGGCGCGCTCGACCGTCTCTGCCGGCGTGAACTTGCTGCCGAGCGCGTACACGTTCTCGCGCAGCCAGTCGTGGAGCTCCCTGAAGTCCCCCTGCTCCATCCGCTCCTCGACGTTTGGGATCGCTTCGGCCGCCTTCTCCCAGATCTGGACCGAGAGCACGCTTCCGAGCAGATAGGTCGGGAAGTACCCGAAGGACCCGCCCGACCAGTGACTGTCCTGGAGGACTCCGAGCCGGTCGTCGGTCACCTCGAGACCCAGGAGCTCGTGGAAGCGCGTGTTCCAGGCGTCGGGGAGGTCGGCGACAGCGAGCCTCCCCGACAGGAGCTCGCGCTCGAGCTCGAAGCGGAGGATCACGTGCAGGCCGTAGCTCGTCTCGTCGGCGTCGACGCGGATGAACGAACGCAGTGGCTGGTTGACGGCCCGGTGGAAGGCATCGAGCGGAACGGATGCGAACTTCTCCGGGAACGCGCCCTGGAGCTTCGGGTAGCACCAGCGCCAGAAGGGGAGCGAGCGCCCGACGACGTTCTCCCACAGGCGGCTCTGCGACTCGTGCAGAGCGGACGACACGCCGCCGTAGAGCGGTGTGCGGTCGAGCGAATCGGCGACGCCGAACTCGTACAGGCCATGCCCCGCCTCGTGCATCGCCGTGAAGAGTGAGTTCAGGTCACGGTCGTCGTACCTCGTCGTCAGCCGGATGTCGTTGGCCCCGAACGTGACCTGGAACGGGTGCACGGTGAGGTCGAGGCGGAACGCCTCCCAGTCCACCCCGAACGCCGTGATGATCTCGCGCGAGAGCACGTCCTGGGTGTCGACCGCGAACGGCCCGTCCAGGAGCTCGTCGCGCTCGTCGGTCGCATGCTCCTCGATGAGCGCCGTCAGCTCGGGCTGGAGCGCACCGAAGATCTCGTCCACCTCCTCGGTGCGCATCCCCTCCTCGTAGTCGTCGAGGAGCACGTCGTACGGGTCGGCGTACGGAGCGAAGCACTCGACCTTTCGCAGCGTGAGCTCCAGCACCCGCTCGAGCGACGGCCGGAAGGCCTGGAAGTCACCTGCTTCGCGTGCGCCGACCCAGACCTGGTACCCCTCCGCGGCCGCCTGCGTGAGCTCGGCGGCGAGATCGGTGGGGATCCTGCGTGCCTTCTCCCACTGGCGGCGCGTGACCCGGACGAGGCACGCGTCGTCGTCGTCGTGCGGCAGCGACGCCGCATACGGCTCGAGCTCGTCGAGCAGCTCGCCGATGCGGTCGTCGATCGTGTTCTCGTGGATGATCCGCTGGAGGGTGGAAAGCTGCGTCGCCCGCGCAGCGCCCCCGGCCGGCGGCATCCAGACCTCGAGGTCCCATACGAGGACGCTTCCGGCACGGTAGAGATCCGCGATCTCCCCGAGACGCCGCCTGAGCTCGACGAGCGCGGGTTCCACGAGCCGTCAACTCTAGCCGCGCGGGAACCGGCGTTGCACGACCTCTGCGAACGCGCTTCCGTCCCAGGCGTAGGTCGTCACCGTGAGCGAGCCCGCGTCGGCCGCGTATACGTTGACGCCGCGCGCTTCGCCCCGCCGCTGAGGGCGCGGTCGCCCCATTCCGGGCGCGGTTGCGAGCACGAGGGCGTTCGTGCGTCCGTCCTCGAGTGCCTCGAACTCGCGGCGCTCCGCGACTCCGGCCTGGTGCACGTGCCCGGAGACGACGAGCTCGGCGCCGGCGTCGGCGAGCGCCTGGAGGACGCGGTCGCGGTGCCGCAGCGGACGCTTTCGAGGCGCACGCCAGGGCGGCGCGGCGAGGTGATGGTGGAGCGCCACGACGCGCAATGCCTCCTCGGGCGCTGCGCGCAGCCTCTGCGCGGCGCCGGCCACCTGGGCGCCGTCGAGCGCGCCGCCCTGCTGACGCCAGCGGCGCACGGAGCTGAGCCCGACGACGACGAGGCCGGCCGACGCGTGGACCGGCTCGGTCTCGCCGAAGACGCGCCGCCATGGGTCGAACGTCCGGGTGTATCGGGCCGGGAACGTGTACGGGATGTCGTGGTTGCCGGGAACCGCCAGCAAGGGCAGGCCGACCGCGTCGAGGAGCGCGCGCGCCCGCTCGAGCTGCTCGGGCTTGCCGCGGTGGGAGAGGTCGCCGGTGGCGACCAGAAGCTCGGGGTCGACGCGCGCCACGAGCTCGGGCAGCGCGTCGAGCGGCTCGAACGATTCGCGATGGCCGAGATGGAGATCGGAGAGGTGGAGAACGCGCGCGACCACGGCCGGGGCAGGCTATACACTCGAAGCGTGGCGAACGAGTCGGCCGAGCTCTTCGACGACATCTACCTCGGCCTGCGGGCTGGGGGAGCTGTCCGCAAGCAGCGGCGCGGAGAGCCGCTCACATCCGAGGAACAGGAGGCCATCGGACGGTGGCGCCGCCTCTCGTGGTGGCGGAAGGCGATCGCGATCGGCGCGTTCGCGCTCGGCACGTTCGGCCTCGGACTGACCGTCGGCGGCCTGATCTTCGGCCGCTGGCGCACCGCCAAGCGCTAGCGCGCCGCCCGCGTCAGGCTGGAAGCGAGTTTGCGCGCCATCGGCGCGAGCAACTTCTCGCCAGTGGGCAGGGCGGCTTCACGACCTGCTTCACCGCGATCGGGCAGATCCTCGGTCGCCTCTCCGTCTCACCGCGCAAGCGAGCGGCCGATTGCCGAGCCGCGGCATCGCGTCCGGTCTACGCTGCCGTCTGCATCAGCGCCGCGAGCGGCCCTCCCGTCTGAGCCGAACGTCTGTTCGACCGGGTAGAATGGCGCGCTCATGAGCAACGCTCGCCTTCGGCTCGCGTTCGTGGGGGAAACCATGTTTCCCCCACGTCCCCCCTTCTTCCTGAGAGCGTGGGGAACCTCCCGGTTCCCCACACCCCTCCCCGGTCATGGGCCAAAGGACGGCCCATGAGCGCTGACCACTTGGTCGTCCACGGCGGGCGCGAGCACAACCTCAAGGACGTCACTGTCCGCATCCCGCGGAACGCGCTCGTGTGCGTCACCGGGCTCTCCGGGTCGGGGAAGTCGTCGCTCGCGTTCGACACGATCTACGCCGAGGGGCAGCGCCGCTACGTCGAGTCGCTCTCGGCGTACGCGCGGCAGTTCCTGCAGATGATGGAGAAGCCGGACGTGGACTCGATCGACGGGCTCTCGCCGGCGATCTCGATCGATCAGAAGACGACCTCGCGCAACCCGCGCTCGACGGTCGGCACCGTGACCGAGATCTACGACTACCTGCGCCTGCTGTACGCGCGCATCGGGCGGCCGCACTGCCCGATCTGCGGACGGCCGATCGCCGGCCAGTCGCTCGACCAGATCGTCGAGCAGGTGCTGCGGCTCGACGAGGGCACAAGGTTCACGGTCAACGCGCCGGTCGTCCGCGATCGCAAGGGCGAGTACAAGGACGTCCTCGAGGAGTTCCGCCGCGACGGCTTCACGCGCGTGAAGGTCGACGGCGAGCAGCGGCTGCTCGAGGAGGAGTTCGAGCTCGACAAGAAGTTCAAGCACACGATCGAGGTGGTCGTAGACCGGCTGGTGATGAAGCCCGATCTGCGCCAGCGCCTCACGCAGTCGATCGAGACCGCGACGTCGCTCGCCGAGGGTCTCGTGACCATCGACCTCGTCGACGGCGACGAGATGACGTTCTCCGAGAACTTCGCCTGCCCCGAGCACGGCGTCTCGCTCCCGGAGCTCGAGCCGCGCATCTTCTCCTTCAACTCGCCGCACGGAGCCTGCCCGCGCTGCACCGGGCTCGGATCGCAGCTCGAGATCGACCCTGACCTGCTCGTCCCGGACCCCTCCGTGTCCATCGACGACGGCGCCCTCGTGCCCTGGACGATCGGGAGTCAGAGCTTCTACGACAGCGTCATCGAGGCGATCGGGGAACGGTACGAGATCCCGCTCGACGCGCCGTGGCGCGACCTGACCACCGAGCAGCAGGACCGGTTCTTGTACGGCACGAGCGGCGACAAGATCTTCGTCACGTACCGCAACCGGATGGGGCGCAAGCGCCAGTACACGATGGCGTTCGAGGGCCTCGTGACGAACCTCCAACGCCGGTACAAGGAGACGGACTCCTCGCACCAGCGCGAGCGCATCGAGGAGTACATGAGCTTCCGTCCGTGCCCGGACTGCGGCGGCGCCCGGCTCAAGCCCGAGGTGCTCGCGGTCACGATCGGCGAGCGCTCGATCCACGCCTTCACACAGATGTCGGTGACGCGCGCGCTCGAGTTTCTCGACAGCCTCGAGCTGACCAAGACCGAGGAGCTGATCGGGCGCCGGATCGTCAAGGAGGTGCGAGAGCGCCTGACGTTCCTCGACAACGTCGGCGTCGGATACCTCCAGCTCGACCGAGCCGCGAAGACGCTCTCGGGCGGCGAGGCGCAGCGGCTCCGGCTCGCGACGCAGATCGGCTCGCAGCTCGTCGGCGTCCTGTACATCCTCGACGAGCCGTCGATCGGGCTCCACCAGCGCGACAACGGGAAGCTGATCACGACGCTCGAGCGGCTGCGCGACCTCGGGAACACCGTCCTCGTGGTCGAGCACGACGAGCAGATGATGCGCTCGGCGGACTGGATCGTCGATATGGGGCCGGGCGCGGGCGAGCACGGGGGCGAGGTCGTCGCGGAGGGGACCGCCGAGGGCATCGCGGCGACCGACGGCTCGATCACGGGCCAGTTCCTCAGCGGAGAGCGCCGGATCGCGGTCCCGCCGCGGCGCGGGGACGACGGGCGCGGCTGGTTCGGCGTGCGCGGCGCCTCGATGCACAACCTCAAGGGCATCGACGTCGACTTCCCGGTCGGGAAGTTCGTCGCGGTCACGGGCGTCTCGGGCTCCGGCAAGTCCACGCTCGTGAACGAGATCCTCTACAAGGCGCTCGCGAACAGGCTCAACCGCATGCGGATGAAGCCCGGCGACCACGACGAGGTCGTCGGGATCGACTGCTTCGACAAGGTCATCGACATCGACCAGAGCCCGATCGGGCGCACGCCGCGCTCGAACCCCGCGACCTACACCGACCTCTTCACGCACGTTCGCGAGCTCTACTCGCTCACCCCGGAGGCGAAGATCCGCGGCTACAAGCCGGGCCGGTTCTCGTTCAACGTGCGCGGCGGGCGCTGCGAGTCGTGCAAGGGCGACGGGACGATCAAGATCGAGATGCACTTCCTCCCCGACGTCTACGTCCCGTGCGAGACCTGCCACGGGCGGCGGTACAACAAGGAGACGCTCGAGGTTCGTTTCAAAGGGAAGTCGATCGCGGACGTGCTCGAGATGTCGGTCGAGGAGGCGCTCGAGTTCTTCGCCAAGATCCCGAAGATCCGGCGGCGCCTGCAGACGTTGCACGACGTCGGGCTCGACTACATCAAGCTCGGCCAGCCGGCGACGACGCTCTCCGGTGGCGAGGCGCAGCGGGTGAAGCTCGCTTCCGAGCTCTCGAAGGTCGCGACCGGGAAGACGCTGTACATCCTCGACGAGCCGACGACCGGGCTCCACTTCGCGGACATCGAGAAGCTGCTCGAGGTGCTCCAGCGGCTCGTGGACAACGGCAACACCGTGCTCGTGATCGAGCACAACCTCGACGTGATCAAGCAGGCGGACTGGATCGTCGACCTCGGGCCCGAGGGCGGCGAGGCCGGGGGTGAGGTGATCGCGGCCGGGTCGCCCGAGGAGATCGCCGAGGTGGAGGACTCCGCTACCGGCAGCTTCCTCCGCGGCGTGCTCGCGGAGCCGGCGGCAGCCGCAGCCTGAGACACCGCCACGGCATACGGCGGCTGATGTTGTGCCGGCTCGAGATCGAATGCAGAGGTTCTGTGCGGTGCGGCGCCAACCGCGACTGAGGCCTGACGCAGGGTGGCATACTCGGCAACATGACGAGGATCACACTCGTCGTCGGACTGTGCGTACTCGGGATCGTGGGGGTTGCGAGTGCCGCACCGAGCGAGTCCTCTGGGAAGCGGGCGCAGCTTCAGATGATGGACCTGCAGCCGCTGACCGTCCGTGGAGTCGGCTTCGTGGCCGGCGAGCGCGTGCAGGTGGTTGCAGCGACGCGTGGCGGCATGTACGGGAAGGCGAAGCTCGCCAACGCGGCGGGCGTGTTCACGGTCAAGTTCCCGATCTCGGCCGGCGTCTGCCGCGGTTACTACTCGGTCCGGGCGTTCGGTTCCCGCGGGAGCCGTGCGGTCGCCGTCACCCGGCTGCCTCAGCTCGACTGCATGGCACCGGATTCCGGACGCGCAGGACGTTCGACGTCATGAGCTAGGAGGGGGTGTCCCCCCGGCGCTCAGCGTCGACGGGGCGCCTTTCCTGTATCCGAGGGCCGGTCGGGTCGCTGGTCGACCTCGCGCTCGCGCCTCGGCGGCGCGAATCGACAAGACGTCCCGCTAAGAGTGAGGGCCGCTTTTCGCGGCCCTCACTCGTTCGTCTGGACGTGGCGAGGTCGTTACTTCTTGACCTTCACCTCCACCAGGTCGGCCTCGTTCCTGCTATTCGTGCGCGTGACGCCGGGGGCGTCGCGGTACATGAGCAGGAAGCCGGTCTGCGACGGCGATGCGAGATCGCCGCCCGGCACGCTGGCGATGTTGAGGTCGGCCTCGCCGTTCGCCGGAATGGCGGCGGGAAGACCGGTGCCCGTGAACTTGGGCGTCCCCAACGTGTACGTCATCGTGTCGGTGGCGTCCGTCATCGTCCCGGTGAAGTAGTTGTCCCACGTCTCCACCGAGAAGTCGAACGTCGTCGTCGGCGTGAGCCCCGGAAGGGCCGCCAACGGGATCGAGTAGATCATGTTCCCGGAGTTCAGGTCCACATCCGCGAACGCCCTGATCGTGGACGTCGTTCCATTGAACACTGCGACGACGTTCTGACCGTTGGTCGCGAACGCGCCGTTCTCCAGGTTGAACAGGACGAAGTTCGCCGTCCCGTTGCGATCGGTGTCGATCACGACGTCGTATTCCGTCGGGTAGACCGGGTGTGAACGTGCGCCGAACGTGTCGATGGCGAACTCGATGTTCGTTGCCGTTCAGCCGGACGCCGACGGCCCTGATGTCCGTGACCGCCAGGTTGTCACCCGGCCCCGGCAGGAGCGACGGGTCGATCCTCGGGCTCGTGCCGGTCAACGAGAACACGTTGACCCGCCCGTCGAGGACCTTGCTGTCGTTGTCGAACTCGACCTCGCCCGTCCCGTCCTTCTTCAGCTTGACGGTGTCGTTGTCGGCCTCCACGTCCGCGGAGCGGTGCGGCAGCACCTGCCACGCGAGGTGGACGGTGTTCCTCGGCCCTCCGTCGAGCGTGAGGTAGCCGTCGAACTCGACGCTCTGCAGGCGGAAGCCGTCTCCGCCGAAGGGACCGCCGTTCAGGTTCCACACCGGGAGCTTGCTCGGGTCGATGCGGAGCCTGACGACGAACTTTCGCGTCTTACCGGCCGGAACCCAGATGTGCGACGGTCCGTCAAGGTCGACGGCGCCCGACGCAGCGTCATCCGCATACCGGAAGCTCGACGAGACCGAGTACCACTTGCCCGTCGGACCGTAGTTCTTGACGCTCACCTTCTTGTGGAGCGTCGCCTTCTCGTCGAGTCCGATGTACCCGAAGGACAGACTGCCGGCATTGCTTCCGGTCTCCCACGCCGCCGTTCCGCTGGCGAGGGCCCTGTCGACCCGCACTTCGCCGCCACCGATCCTCGTGATCGGAGCGAGTACGCCGGGAAGACCGACGGGGTTGAGGCCGATGTTCGTCTCGGCGGTATTCATGAGCAGCGCCTTCACGTCGCGGACCGAGAGGCTCGAGTTCTTGTCGAGCAGCAAGGCTGCCGACCCCGAGACCATCGGAGCGGCACCGGACGTGCCGCCGAATGCCGTCTCACCGCTGGCCGTGCCGGCCTCGGCCGAGACCGAAGCGCCGGGGGCACCGATGTCCGGCTTGATCGCGTTGAAGCTGTGGTTCGGCCCCCGTGAGGAGGACGAAACCATGTTGCCGACAAGGTTCGCCGCGCTTGCGGGGTTGATCGTCGCCGGCGCACCGAAGGCGTTCGTCGCACCCGGGCTCGCACATCCTGCGGCCGGGCACCCCGTCTCTTCGGGCACGCCACGCAGGTGGTTCGCGTCACGCAGCGTGATGGTGTAGGCGGTGATCGTCTGGGCGCCGCCGCCGAACGAGAAGTCCGGAGGGAGGTCACCCGGGGCCTGCAACAGGTTGTTGCCGACCACGACCGCGATAGCTCCCGCGAGGGCTGCGTTCGTCGCCTTGAGGCTGACCGCACAGGTGCCACGGTCGACGAGCAGGATCTGTCCTGCGTGCTCGCCCGCCGTGTACGGGTTGGCTCCGGCCGCGTTTGCGCAGCCCTGCCTCTCGCCCAGGCTGCCCGTGTTGTAGGCAAGGTTGCCGGTCACGAGCGTCGGCGCCGCCGACCAGGGCTGACTCGAGCCGCCGACGGACCGGAAGCCGGCCGCCGAGGGATCGATCAGATAGAGCTTGGCCGAAGGCACCTGCGTCTGGGCGACGCTGATGACCTCGGCCTGCGAGGACGGCGACCCGGTGATGTACGGGCGGTCGGCGCTGTTGCCGGCCGACGCCACGACCACCGCTCCGGCGTCCGTCGCGTTCGCGAGGGCGAAGCTCAGATCGTCCTCGACCTGTCCGTACGACGAGCCGAGGGACAGGTTGATGACGTCGACGCGGTCCGCGATCGAGTTGTCACCGTTCGGGTCGAGTGCCGCATCGACAGCCTGGAGGAGCGCCACGCCGCTGCACGACGTGGACACGGCGCTACAGGCCTTGAACGAGAAGAGGTTCGCGCCGGGCGCGACGCCCTTGTTCGGGCCGATGCCGAGGATGATGTCCGACACGTGCGACCCGTGACCGCCTGCGCAGGGCGCCGCGATCGTGACGGGACCACAGTCGATCGGATCCGGATCCGGCGCGAGTGCGGTCGTCGGCCAACCCTCGCCGACGAAGTCGAATCCGCCGACGACCTTCGTGGTCGGGAACAGGCCGTCGGTCGTCTTGTTGCGCGCGTCGCCCGTCGTCGTCCCGTACGCGGCCGTGTACGCCGCCGGGGTTCCGGGCCCGCCGAAGTTCTCGTGCGTGTAGTCGATGCCGGAGTCGATGACAGCGACATCGATGCCGGTACCGTCGACGCCAGCGGCCTGGGCGGCCGCTGCGCCGATGTACGGCACGGTCTCGCTGAGATCGAGCGCGTAGTCGTTGATTCCCCGCACCGAGGCGACTCCCGGCAGGGCGGCGAGTTCGTCGACCTTCGACGAGGCGACCCGGAAAGCCACTGCGTTCAGGGCCGTCGTGAGACTCGCCAGCTCTGTCGCGCCGGCGTTCGCCGCCTGAGCGCTCAGAGCGTCTTGCTTCGCCTCGAGGCTGTTGGAGTACTGAACCTGCTCGGTCGCCGACATGCCCTGCTGGGCGGCGACTGCGACCGGTGGATCGACGAGCGTGACGACGACGTCGAGCGAGCCTCCACGCGCCGTCAGCGGCGCGGGGACGTCACTCAAGCCGGCCGTCGGTACAGCGTTCTCGGTACCGGCGCCTACGGCTCCGGTCATGGCGAACGCCCCTAGGGCGAACGCGCCCAAGAGCGCCAACACGTGCGTGCGGCGCACGTACTTCGAGCGTCTGCGTTGCAAGGTCTCCCTCCTTGAACGTCCTAGATGGGATCTGAGGCCGAGTGCCCCCTCAGCACTCTGCGTCCGTGCGGAATCCTCCGCGCACGGAGAGCGCTTGTCAACTGAGAACCGTCGGCCCGTCACGATGAGAACTGCCGTCTCGTTCTACCGAGGCGAGCCGCGACCGGTTTGGGTCGAGTGCGCCAGGAGATCGACGTGGTGAGAGCTCGGAACGAGAGCTGTCATCGGGCGTGTCTGGAACGCGACAGCGGAGGGGCGTGCGCCTGAGACAGGCGCGGCCGATCGCATCCTCTACACAGTGAGAGCCCCGCCGAAGCGGGGCTCTCACCGGTCAGGCGTTGGCTCGAGGCCTTACTTCTTCTTTGCCTCGATCAGCGTCGCCTCGTCCTTGCCGTTCTTGTTGTCGAGCGTCACGACCATTGACGCCCGAGGGTGGGCGTCAGCGCCCACTCGGCCGCGTTGATCGTGATGTCTTCCGTCGCCGACGCGCCGGGCGCGACGGTCTGGAAGCCGCCCGTCGAGATCGACGGCGACCACGCGTTGAACTTCGCGGTGCCGCTCACGACGTCGACGCCGCCGTCGCGGTCGAACGTGACGGCGTGATACGTGAAGCGCGGGTTGGCCGCGTTCAGGCACGGCTCCGGATCGTTCGCCGGCGTCGCCGGATTGTCGCCGCGACACAGCCGGGCGGTCGGATCGGGAGCTCGCGGTCGACGAGTCCGTCTTCGCCGTCGCGAAGAAGTCGAGCCCGAAGCCCGCGCTCCGTGTGCTGAACACCGTGGCCACGTACCGGCCGTTCGACGTGCCCGTCTGGACGGCCCCCTGGTCGACGCCGACGACGACGTAGTCGTCCGTGCCGTCATTGTCGACGTCGAGGAAGATGTCCATCTCCAGGACGCTCGACGGGTTCGACCAGGCGTCCCACGTGTTGACCGCGAAGATCAGTCCCCGCTCAGTCGCCGGGAGACCGAGATCCGGGCCCGGGAAGGACTGGACGCCGATCGCACGGACATCGGCAGGGGACTTCTTGAGGGCGCCATCCTGCGCATCCGCGAGCCCCCACGCGTAGAAGTCGGCGTCACCGCTCAGCGGCGCGTCGGCCTTGTTCGTGATGTAACCGTCGCCGTCTGGCTCGGTGCGAGTTTCGAGCCGGGCGCAACCATTGCGCCGACTTCCGACATCGGCCGCGGCACGAGCAGGTACGGCACTCGCAGGCTGATGTCGCTGGTTGTCGGACGCGGAGACGGGGGTGAACGTGATCAGGCCCGCGGCCTCCCGGTACGAGAGCGCCGTGGCGTTCGACGAGCCCGCCGTCGCCGCCGGGACGTTCAGTGTGACCTCGACCACAGCGGCGGCGTGCGCCGGCACGGTGACCGACGTCTTGTTGAGATCGATGGAGTGCGGCGATCCCTGCGGCAGCGCCGCGCGACGCTGAAGGTCGCATCGGTCGCACCGTGGTTCTCGAGCTTGATGGTCTGCGACTTCGAGAAGTCGTTCTTCAGCTCCTCGAGTCCGTAGCTCAGGCCCACGTCGAACTCCGAGCCGCCGTTGGAGTACGCGATGACATCGGTCGTCGTGGACTTGACGGGCTGGATCGTGCCGGTGCCTCCGCGACTGATGCGGAACGCGGTGGTGGTGCTCGCCGCGATCGACGGATCGGCCGTGTTGACGATGGCAGCCTTGATGTCGGCCACGCTCCAGTCCGGACGCGCCTGGCGGACGAGCGCCGCAGCACCTGCGTTGTGCGGCGAGGCCATGGAGGTCCCGGAGAGGATCGACGAGCCGTTCCCGCTGCCGCTGGCAGTCGAGATGACGGACACGCCCGGGGCGGTGACGTCAGGCTTGAGGAAGCTGTCGCCGGTCCGCGGACCACCCGAGCTGAAGCTCGCGAACCCGCGGAAGTTCGGGTTCGTGAGGTTGACGGGGCGAGCGCCACCGTCTTGCCATTGCCCTGTGCCTGGAGCTTGCCCGAGGCCGTCGCCGCCATCGCCTGGTCGCCGTTGGAGCCCAGGAACGGGATCGTGACGACGAACGGAGTGCCTGTGTCCGGGTTGGACGTGATCTGGCCCTCGAAGGGCGGCAGCCCCGCCGCGTTGTTCGTCATGACCACTGCAGCGGCTCCGGCCTGCTGACCGAAGATCGCCTTGGCAACGCGGGCACATGCGCCGCGCTTCGGCGACCGCGATCTGGCCGAGGCCGCTCGCGACGCCGTTGAACGTGTACGCGCTCGGATGGCAACCGAGCGACTCGTCCGCGGACCCGAGGAAACCGGCGATGTCAGTCGTCGTCGCCGGGTTGTCCTGAAGCACGACGATCGGCCCGGTCAGAGACGGGCCAGTCCGCGCCGTTCGCGTTGATCAGCGTGAACGGCGAGCCGTTCGGATTGGCGATCGCCGGCGTCGTGGTCAGCGTGGCGCCTGGCGTGGTCTGCCACGCATCCTGTGCCGCCGTCGAGATCGCGCCCTCCGCGGTCCCCGGGGAACCGGTGATGTACTGGTTCGGCCCGTTGTTGCCCGCGGACGTGACGACGATCACGCCGGCCTTCGCCGCGTTCGTGGACGCGACGGCGGACGGGTCGTCGTTGCTGCCGAACGGCGAGCCGAGCGACATGTTGATGACGTCCATGTCGTGGTCGACGGCCCACTCGATGGCGTCCACGGTCACGTCGGTCGACCCTTGGCAGCCGAAGACGCGCACCGAGTAGATGTCGGCCTTCGGGGCCACTCCGGGAGCGACCCGCCAGCTGTTGCCGGAGATCGTCGAGGCGTTGTACGGGCCGGTGTAGGTCGACCCGTCCGCGAGGATGCCCGACCCGGCCGCGCTGCCCGAGACGTGCGAGCCGTGGCCGACGATCGGCGTGCTGGTGACGCAGTCGAGCGGGTTCGGGTCCGGATGCGGGACGAGTGCGGGGCTGCCCGCGGGTGCCGCGGCGTTGTACGCATCGCCGACGAGGTCGGTGCCGCCCTTCACCCGGGCGGCGAGCGGCCCGAACTGCAGCGGGTCTGCCGCTGCCGTGTCGTTGGCGTTGGCCGTGTTGTACGCGGCCGTCGTCCCGGGCCCGCCGAAGTTGGCGTTCGTGTAGTCGATTCCCGAGTCGATGACGGCGATCTTGATGCCCTCGCCGTGGAGGCCCGGAAGCCCGCCCCAGACCGTCGGGCCGCCGATGTACGGCCCGCCGCGGACGTTGGTCGGGCTCCATCGTCTGGATCGCCCGCACGGCCACGACGCCGGGCAGCTGCTCGAGCTGCGTGGCTCTGGTCGGCGAGATCGACACCTTGATGCCGTTGTAGGCGAGCTGGTAGTCGCCCAGGATCTTTCCGCCGAGGCCCTGGATCGAGCCCTTGAGCGCATTCTGCCGGCCCGAGAGCTGGGCCCGTAGCGCGGCTTTCTCGGCGTTGTTCAGCTTGCCGCCCGAATTGGCGTCGGCGACGGCAACCGGAGCGCCGCTCAGCTGCACCATCAACGTCTGGGCCGCCCCGCTGACACCCAACGGCGTCCAGGCGGGATCGATCAGGCCGTCGGTCCACCGGCGGGCTCCGGCTGATTGGCCGCTGAGCCCGTCGAGGCCGCTGAGCCCGTCGAGGCGACAACGAGGCCGGCGAGCGCCAGGATTGCGGCGACGCCGACGAGCGCCCGGCGGTGCAGCAGGGCGCGAAGTCGATCAGACATGCCTCTCCCTCCGAATCTTTTGGTGTCTCGAGCCGACCGTCGGTACTGCTTCCTGAGTACCCCCGCCGACGGCTCCGGACGTTGCGAACGCCATCACGGCGAACGCACCCACGAGCGCCAACACGTGCAGCGCACGTACTTCATGAGTCTGCGTTCCAGGTCCTCTCCCCTTCTTTGAACGGCTGACTACATGTATGAGGCAGAGCGGACCTCCGCACTGCGTTCCGGATCTTCTGCGGACGCTGTTGTCTTGTCAACTGAGAACCGTCGTCTCGTCCTGACGGTGCACGGTATCGACTGTCCAGTCGCTATCGTCTCGAGCCGCGTCAGGCGACGAGGACCGCCTGCGTCTGGGTGACGCGTGCGACGTGCTTGCCCGCGGCGTCGTGCAGGTCGGTCTCGACGACGATCGTCGTCCGGCCGACGTGGAGCGGCCGCGAGGCAGCGTCGACGTGCCCGTCGCGCACCGCACGGAAGAAGTTCGTCTTCGACTCGATCGTCGCCGTGCCGGTCGAGCCTTCGGGGAGGTTGAGGAAGGCGCAGTACGCGCCGGCGGCGTCCGCGAGCGACATGAGCGCGCCGCCGTGGAGGATCCCACCCGCTGTGCAGAGGCGCTCCTGGAACGGGAGCCGCGCGCGCACCTCCTCGGGTGCCGCGGCGACGATCTCGAGGCCGAGCGTGTCGGCGAGCGGCATCGACTCGCGAGCCAATGCGGTCAGCTCGGCGTCGGCGTGCATCGCCGGAACCTTCGCACGAATAGGGTTCCGGCATGGCGACGAGGACGCGACCCGAGCCCCTGTCGGCCGAGCAGCGCGATGTCGTCCGCGAGGCGGCGGGCTATTCGGACACCTGGGTCGAGCTTCGGGCCCGCACGCAGCGGGTCCCGGGCGTACAGGTGGCCGTCGCCGTCTCCGGCCAGATCGTGCTCTCATCCGCGCACGGGTTCGCGAGGCTGCCGAAGACCAACGGGAAGGACGACCCCGGCGAGCCGCTGACGACCGCGCACCTGTTCCGCATCGCCTCCCATTCCAAGACGTTCACTGCGACGGCGGTCATGCAGCTCGTCGAGGCGGGCAAGCTACGACTCGACGACACAGTCGAGGAGCACGTCGCCGCTCTCGCCGGATCGCCGATCGGCGACCGCACCGTGGCCGAGCTGCTGGCGCACGGTGGCGGGGTCGTGCGGGACAGCCATGAGGCCGACTTCTGGCAGCTGCAGCGGGAGTTTCCCGACAGCGACGCGCTGGTCGCCGCCTGCCTCGACGCCGCCGACGTGCTCGAGCCGAACGAGCGGTTCAAGTACTCCAACATCGGCTACGGCGTCGTCGGCCTCGTGATCGAGGCGGTCAGCGGTCAGTCCTACTCGGACTACGTTCTCGAGCACGTCGTACGGCCGGCTCGACCTGCGCGACACCGGGCCCGAGCTGGACCTGTCCCGGGCGGACGAGTACGCCACGGGTTACTCGACCCTCGAGACGTTCGAGCGGCGGCTGCCCATCGACCCGGTCGACACGCGGGCGCTTGCTTCCGCGACCGGTTTCTGGTCGACCGCTGAGGACCTCTGCCGGTACGCAGCCGGCCACGTGTTCGGAGACGAACGGCTGCTCAGCGACGCGAGCAAGCGACGCATGCAGCGCGGTGAGTGGGAGGTCGAAGGAGCCGACGACCGATACGGGCTCGGGTTCGGAATCCACAAGATCGGCGAGCGCCGGATGATCGGCCACGGCGGCGGCTTCCCGGGTCACATCACCCGCACGCTGTTCGACCCCGTCGACGGCCTCACGGTGGTCGCGCTGACCAACGCGATCGACGGTCCTGCGCGGGAGTTCGCAGTCGGCATCGTCAAGCTCGTGGACTCCGCACTCGACACGGCCAAGGCGCCGGACGACGACGGAAGCCACCGCCGCGGCGGATCTCGCGTCGTATACGGGCCACTTCGCCGCGCTCTGGGGCCTGACCGACGTCGTCGACCTCGGGGGCCGCCTGTGGCTCGTTGCGCCGAATCAGCCCGACCCGACGAGCGCCATGGAGAAGCTCGAGATCGTGGACGCCGACACGTTGCGGATCGCCGAAGCGCCCGGCTACTCCTCACCCGGCGAGACCGTGCGCTACACGCGGACCGACGGTCGGGTCACGAGCGTGCTGCTCGGGGGGATGACCATCGTCCCGGCCGAGGAGTACGAGCGCGTGCTCGGGGGCCTCGACCGGATCATCCTCGCCGGTCCGCACGCCCTCGGCTGAACCCTCCACGCGCGGGGATCGGCGACCCGAGGCGGCTACGCTCTGCGGGTGGCGTTCCTGGACACGGCCGGCTCCCGAGGCGAGCTCTCACCGGAGCACGCGTGGTGGCTTCGGGTGCCGGCGACGCTGCTCAGCCCGCGGCCCGTCTTCTTTGCGCTGAGGGAGGACGACCCGGACGACGTCGTCGCGCGCTCCGAGCCGATCCTCCTCCTCGTCTGGCTGGCGGGCGCGGCGTCGGTGCTCGCCTCGCCGACCGCCGCGGGGTTGCTCGACAACCCGGAGTACGACGCCGCGATCTTCGCCGTGTGGACGTTCATCGCGGGAGGGATCTACGGCGCCGTCGGCTACTTCCTCATCGGGTTCGCGCTCCATTTCGGCGCGATGCTCTTCGGGAGCCAGGGCAACTTCCGGCGCGAGCGTCAGATCGTGGCCTTTGCGGCCGTGCCGCTCGCGTTCTCCTTCCTCCTCCTGCTCCCGGTCCGGCTCGCGCTCTACGGCGGCGACACGTTTCGGGAAGGCGGCGCCGACGAGGGGGCGGGGGAGGCGGTGGTCCTCGCGTTGCAGCTCGGGTTCGCCGTGTGGTCGCTCGCGCTGCTCTTCGTCGGCGTGCGCGTCGTGCACGGCTGGAGCTGGGCTCGCTCGGCCGCGGCGATGGGCGCCGGTCTCGCGCTACTCGCGGCGCTCGTGGTCGTGGTCGCGGTCACGTTCGGCAGCGCCGCCTGAGGCCGCCTGCTCGAAGATCGCGAGCTCGTCCTCGGGCATCGAGTACGTGTGCTGCTCCTCCGGGAACGTGCGCTCGCGGACGTCGGCCGCGTACGCCTCGAGCGCCGTCCGCATGGCCGCGCCGATGTCCGCATAGCGCTTGACGAAGCGCGCGGCGCGGCCGTCGTAGAGCCCGAGCAGGTCGTGCCACACGAGCACCTGGCCGTCGCAGTCCGCGCCCGCGCCGATGCCGATCGTCGGGATCGCGAGCTCGTCGGTGACACGCTTCGCGACCGGTGCCGGGACCGCCTCCAGCACGAGCGAGAAGCAGCCGGCCGCTTCCAGCGCGCGAGCATCTCCGAGCAGCGCCAGCGCCTTCTCGGCGGAGCGGCCCTGCGCCTTGTAGCCGCCGAGCATGGTCGCGGACTGCGGCGTGAGGCCGATGTGGCCCATCACCGGGATCCCGGCCGCGACGATCGCGCGGACGCGGGAGAGCATCGGCCCAGCACCCTCGAGCTTGACCGCGTCCGCGCCCGCCTCCTTGACGAAGCGGATCGCGTTGCGCGTCGCGTCCTCGTCCGAGACCTGGAACGACCCGAAGGGCATGTCTGCGACGACGAGCGGGCGCCGCGCGCCGCGCGTGACGGCACGCGTCAGCATCAGCATCTCGTCCATGGTCGCCGGGACGGTCGAGTCGTGGCCGAGCACGGTCATCGCCGCGGAGTCGCCGACGAGGACGAGGTCGACGCCCGCCTGGTCGGCCAGGCGTCCGCCAGGTGCGTCGTAGGCGGTCACCATCACGATCGGCTGCCGACGCAGCTTCATCTCTGCGAGCTCGGTCAGCGGGAGCTTCCCGGGCGCGGGTGTCGCCGGCGCAGGCTTCTGTGGGCGGATGCTCACGTGTCGTCTCCTTCCAGCGGGACGTTGTCGATCAAGCGGGTGGAGCCGACGCGGACGGCGCCGGCGAGAACGGGAGGGTCGAAGTCGGCTACCTCGACGTAGTCGACGACGAGGCCATTCGACTCGGCGAGGAGCGCGCGGGCGGCGGCGGCGTCGCGCGTTGCGAGCGCACGGGAGAGTGCGAGCGCGCTGCGTCGCTCGTCCTCGGTCAGCAGCGCGTTCCGCGACGAGAGCGCGAGACCGTCGCTGTCGCGAACGATCGGGAGGACGCGGAGCTCCACGTCGAGAGCGAGGTCGCGGATCATGCGCCGGATCACCTCGACCTGCTGCGCGTCCTTCTGGCCGAAGTAGACGCGGTCGGGACGGACGACGGTGAGGAGCTTGAGGACGACCGTCGCGACGCCGCGGAAGTGCCCAGGCCGGTGCTCTCCCTCCAGGATCGCGCCGAGCTCGGTCACCTCGACCCAGGTCTGGAAGCCGGGCGGGTACATCTCGTCCGCGGAGGGCGCGAAGACGACGTCGACGCCAGCTTTCTCGGCGAGCGCCAGGTCTCGCTCCTCGTCGCGCGGATAGCTGCCGAGATCCGCGGGGGCGGAGAACTGGGCCGGGTTGACGAAGAGACTCATGACGACGGTCTCGCACTCGTCGTGCGCGGCTTGGAGCAACGAGAGGTGGCCCGCGTGCAGCGAGCCCATTGTCGGGACGAGGCCGATCGAGCCCCGGTGTTCGCGCAGCTCCTGGCGCACGTCGGCGATGGTCCGGGAGACCTTCACTGCGGGCTCCAAGTGGGGAGTTCTCGCCCTGCGATCTTCGCCGTCTCGGCGGCAAGGACGAGGTAGAGCTCCTCGAGCTCCGGTCGCTCGGCGCGAATCACGGCGAGGTGGCGCTCGACCGTCTCCCAGTCTCCTCGCGCGATCGGGCCGGTGAGCTCGAAGCCCGTGTCGATCACGCCGCGCATCAGCGGGTCGAGCGCCTCGGGCGGAGCCCCGGCCGCTTCGAGGAGCGAGCCGGCGGCGCGGCGCAGCGTGACCAGGTAGTTCGAGGCGATCGCCGCGCCCGCGTGGTAGGAGGCGCGACTCGCGTCGTCGAGCTCGAAGGGCCGGAGACCGAGGGTCTCCGCGAGCCGGAAACCGATCTCGCGAGCGTCGTTCGACTCGGCCGTGACCGCCGCCCACGCGCCGTCGAGCTGCCCAGCAAGTTGGTCCGCCCCGAGGGACTTCGAGAACGACATGAGCGGGTGCATCCCGAAGCGGCGCTCGTGTGGGTCAAGCGCGGCGAGCGGCGTCGCGCCGCTGACATGCGCGACCCAGGGCCCGAGCGGGAGCTCCGACGCCACGTCGGCGATCGCGCGGTCGGGGACGCAGAGGAGGACGAGTTCCGGGTCATCGTCGACGAGGCGAACGCCGCGCTCCTCGAGTCGCGCGCTCATCGTCGAGCCGACGCGCCCGCGCGCGCCGATGATCTGGATCCTGTCGGGCATGTCTCGTCGCTCCAGTTCCACTCGGGGATACCGGGCAGCCGGAGGGTAGCACCGTCGGCTCAGGCCGCCGACAGTCGCTTCTCGAGGTGTGCGCGGACGCGCGGCCAGTCGTCGTCCGTGACGCTGTACCAGGCGCTGTCGCGGTTCTCGCCGCCGCGGACGAGCATGTGCTTGCGGTGGACGCCCTCGAACGTCGCGCCAAGCGCCTCGAGCGCTGCGCGCGAGCGCTCGTTCAGCGCGTCCGTCTTCAGTTCGACGCGGCGGCAACCCCAGGCCTCGAACGCGTGGTGGAGTTGGAGGAGCTTCGCCTCGACGTTCGCGCCGGTGCCCCAGGCCGATGGGTGCAGCCACGTCCAGCCTATTTCGACCGAACAGTGCTCCGGGCGCAGCGCGAGGAACCGCGTCGAGCCGACGACCCCGTCACGGCCGATCGTCACCAGCGGGATCTCGGTCCCCTCCGCGGCCGCCGCGAGCGCGTGCTCGACGAAGACATGCCACTCCTCACGCGTCTTGGGCTGGACGATGCTGAGCCAGCGCCACGTGCGCGGGTCGCGGGATGCTTCCCAGAGGCCGTCCTCGTGAACCGGCCGAAGCGGCTCGAGCCGCACGATGCGGCCTTCGAGCACGGGCACGCTCCACCGGGCCACCGCCGCCGACAGTACACTCGGCAGGTGCCGATCTACGAGTACGCGTGCATGGAGTGCGAGTCGCACTTCGACGAGCTCGTCAGGAGCGCGGAGCAGGCGGTGACCTGCCCGGAGTGCGGCGCGGCGAAGGTCCTCAAGCAGCTCTCGACGTTCGCGGTGCACGGCGCCAAGACCCAGCCGACCTTCGCGGGGCCGACCGGCGCCGGCGGCGGCTGTTGCGGCGGCAGCTGCGGCTGCGGCCACTGACGGCCTGCTAGCCGGCGGGCTTCGTCCCCGGTCGAGGGAGGAAGAGTGAGCAAGCGCGCTTGGGGAGCTGTGATCGCCGTCGCCGGAGCCGTGCTCCTCGTGGTCTCCGTCCTCGCCGACCCGATCGGGGTCGGAGGGACCGACGAGTTCGGGTGGAAGCAGATCGCCGGGGCGATCGTCGGCGGCATCGTGCTCGTCGGCGGGGTCGGGCTGATGTACCTGCCGCAGCCGGGCGAGGTCGAGCTCGGCGCGGACGAGTGACGCATCCGGGCGAGCGCTTAAACTGGCGGTCCGATGGATGCCGTCGAACGTGCAGCGGCCCTCCGGGAGTACGCGGAAGAGACGGCCACGTGCACGAAGTGCGCGCTCGCCGAGGGGCGGACGCAGGTCGTCTTCGGCTCGGGCAGCCCCGACGCGGACCTCATGTTCGTAGGTGAGGCGCCGGGATTCCACGAGGATCAGCAGGGCATCCCATTCGTCGGGCAGGCGGGGAAGCTCCTCGACAGGCTGCTCGAAGGGATCGGGCTCACGCGGGCGGACGTCTTCGTGGTGAACGTCTTGAAATGTCGTCCTCCGGGAAACCGCGACCCCCTCCCCGAGGAGATAGCCGCCTGTGAGCCCCACCTCTTCCGCCAGATCGAGCTCATCGAGCCGACGCTCGTCGCGACCCTTGGCAATTTCGCGACGAAGCTCCTGTCCGGCCGGCCGGCCGGGATCACGCGCGTGCACGGGCACGAGCAGGAGGTGACACTGGGCTCGCGGACGGTCTCGCTCTACCCGATCTACCATCCGGCCGCGGCGCTCTACACCCCCTCGATGTTGAAGGTGCTCGAGGAAGACTTCGCGCGCATCCCAGGGATCCTCGAGCGCGCCCTGACCACACCGGTCATGGAGGAGGCCCCGCTCGCGGCAGAGCCCGAGCCGGAGCCCGTCCAGCTCGGCCTGTTCTAGAGGTGCGCGTCACCGCGGCCACTGCCTCGGCGGAGGAGACCGAGGCGCTCGCGGCACGGCTCGCCGCCCGGCTCGGGCCTGGAGACGTCGTGACGGTCTCGGGAGAGCTCGGCAGCGGGAAGACGACCTTCGTGCGGGGCGCGTGCCGGGAGCTCGGCGTGGCGGGGCCGGTCACCAGCCCGACCTTCACGATCGGGCATCGCTACCGAGGCCGCGTGGATGTTTCCCACCTGGACCTCTTTCGCTTGAGCGGGCTGTCACCGGCCCAGTGGATGACTCAATGGGGCGACCTCGAGCCGTACTTCGAGAATGCGCGTCGTCTTCGTCGAGTGGCCCGAGGCTGGGGTCGGCGCTCTGCCCGAGGCTCGTTGCGCGATCCGGCTCGAGCACGGCGGAGGCGACCGTCGTACCGTCGAGCTCACCGCGGCCGAGGGTGCGCTGCTAGAAGATTTCGCGTGATGCTCGTGCTCGCCTTCGACACCGCCACCGACGTCGCCACGAGCGCACTGCTCGAGGATGGTCGCGTGCTCGGGGAGCGGGTGTCGGAGGCGCGCGGGCTGCTCGAGGGCGTCGACGGACTGCTCGACGAGGTCGGCGCGGCCCCGCGGGATCTCGGCGCGCTCGTTGTCGGGACGGGGCCCGGCAGCTTCACGAGCACGCGCATCGGCCTTGCGACCGCGCGCGGGCTTGCGCTCGCGCTCGACCTGCCCGTCGCCGGGGTCTCGACGCTCGACGCGCTCGCAGCCGCCGCGGAGGACGCGTTTCCCGTGCTCGACGCCCGCCGCCGCGAGGTCTTCGTGCCCGGGCCGCGGGCGGTCGCCCCTGACGATGTCGAGGTCGATCCCGGCATGCTCTGCCTCGGGTCGGGCGCGGTCCGCTACCGAGCGACCTTCGAACGCGCCGGCGCGGTCGTGCCGCCCGACGACGACCCGATCCACCTTCCACGCGCGAGCCTGCACGCGTCGCTCGCGACAACCTTCGGGCCGGCGGAGGACGTCCTCCCGATCTACGTCAGGGCGCCCGACGCGACGGTGAGGAGCTCGGTGTGAAGGTCGAGCTCCGTCGACTCGACGTCCAGGACCTGGACACCGTCGAGGTGATCGAGCGCGCGTCGTATCCGACTCCGTGGTCGCGGTCGATGTTCGCCGCCGAGCTGCGCAAGCCGAGCGCGCTCGCGATCGGTGCCTACGTCGAGAGCGGCGAGCTCGTTGCGTACGCGTTCGCCTCGCGCTACGTGGACGCGTGGCACGTAATGAACGTCGCCGTCGCACCCGAGTTCCGGCGACAGGGCGTCGCGACGCAGCTGCTCGAGCGGCTGTTCGAGGTGACCGCGGCCGACCAGCGTCGCGGCTACACGCTCGAGGTGCGGGTTTCGAACCGCGACGCGATCAGGCTGTACGAGCGCCTCGGCTTCGAGGCCCGCGGCATCCGGCGCGGCTACTACACCGACAATCGTGAGGACGCCATGATCATGTGGCGCGAAGTGACTCCGTCCGAGAAGGTCTCGTGATCCTCGGGATCGAGACGTCGTGCGACGAGACAGCCGCTGCGATCGTGGACCACGGGCGCGTCCTCGCCTCGGTGGTGTCGTCGCAGGCTCGGCTGCACGAGCGTTACGGAGGCGTCGTCCCCGAGATCGCCTCCCGTCGCCACCTCGAGCTCGTCACACCGGTCGTGCGTGATGCACTCGAGCAGGCGGGGACATCGCTCGACCGCGTCCAGCGGGTCGCCGTCACGCAAGGGCCCCGGCCTCGTGGGCGCGCTCCTCGTCGGCGTCTCCGCCGCGAAGGCGATCGCCTGGGCCGGGCGGCTGCCGCTCGTCCCGGTCGACCACCTCGACGGCCACGTGGCCTCGCTCTATCTCGACCCGAGCCCGTTGGAGCCTCCCTTTCTCTGCCTGCTCGCCAGCGGCGGCCACACGCTGCTCCTCGCTGTCCGCGAGCACGGGCGCAGCGAGCGCCTGGGGACGACGCTCGACGACGCCGCCGGGGAGGCGTTCGACAAGGGCGCGCGCCTGCTCGGGCTCGGCTACCCGGGCGGTGCCGAGATCGACCGGCTCGCGAAGGAAGGTGACCCGGAGGCGTTCCCGTTCCCGGTCGCGCGTGTCCCACGGCTCGACTTCTCCTTCTCCGGGCTCAAGACCGCGCTGCTGTACACGGTTCGCGAGCTCGGTGACGAGGAGACGGGCCGGCGGAGGGCGGATCTCGCGGCCTCGTACCAGCGCGCGGTCGTGCGGGCGCTCGTCGGGCGCGCGCGTGAAGCCGCCGAGCAGACCGGGCTCGAGCGCCTCGCGGTCGTCGGGGGCGTCGCCGCGAACACGGCGCTTCGCGCCGCCCTGCCGGACGCCCGCTTCGCGCCGCTCGACCTGTGTACGGACAATGCGGCGATGATCGCGTCCGCTGCGCGCTTCTCGCCGGCCGTCCCCTATCCCGACTACCTCGACCTCGATGCGTATGCCTCGCTCGCGTAGCCGCCTGCTCTCGGTCGCGGGCCTCGCGACCGCGCTGCTCCTCCTTGGGGCCGCCGGCGCCCGCGCCCAGGATGCTCCGCCGACGTCCCTGGACGAAGCGGGCTGGCAGGGCGTTCTCGGTGTCCGCAGCGCCGTTTCGACCGCGCAGCGCTACGTCGTCCTCCTCGACCACCCGTCCCTCGCGGCGCGGGTGCGCGGTGAGGGCGGCCAGGCCACCGAGCCGCAGATGCGCGCGTGGACGCGGACGGCGCTCGGCGTACAGGAGCAGTTCCTCGCGCGTATGACCGCGGCAGGCGCGCGCCTCGGCCCCGAGTACCGCTACGTCCGCGTCGTGAACGGCTTCTCGACGAGGCTCGACCCGACCTCACTCGCGATGCTCGAAGGCGACCGCGAGGTCGTGGGCGTCTATCCGGTGCGGATCGCGTACCCGGCGCAGTTCCCGCAGACGGCAGACGTGACGCCTACGACGGTCACCGGGCTCGAGGTCCCGGGTCTCGACGGCACGGGAGTCACGATCGCGCTCCTCGACACCGGCGTCGATCCCTCGCACCCGTACCTGCGCGGGAGCATCCTCCCGGGCATCGATCTCCTGAGCCCCGGCAGCGGCGCGGTTGCACAGCCGCATCCGACGATCCCGGGCCGCCCCGAACGGCATGCGACCGAGCTCGCCGGGATCGTCACCGGGTCGGAGGGGCCGGGCGGGCTCCACGGCGTCGCACCCGGATCCTCGGTCCTTCCCATCCGCATCGCCGGCTGGCAGCCGAACGCGGAGGGCGGGTACACGGTCTACTCGCGAACCGACCAGATCATCGCGGGGCTCGAGGCGGCGGTCGACCCGAACGGGGACGGCGATGCGACGGACGCGGTGCGGATCGCGCTCGTCGGCGTGGTCGAGCCCTACGCGGCCTTCCCCGACGGCCCGCTCGCCCAGGCCGTCGCCGCCGCGACGGGCCTCGATGTCCTCGTCGTGGTGCCGGCGGGAAACGACGGGCGGGTTGGGCCGAGCTTCGGATCGATCGGAGGGCCGAGCGGCGCTCCGGACGCGCTCACCGCCGGAGCCGCGGACGAGCGCTCCGACGCGCCGACCGTGCGCGTGCACGTGCGTGCGGGGCTGAGGGTCCTGTTCGACTCCCGGCTGCCCCTCGGCGGCTCGCCCACGGAAACGGTGACCGCCGAGGTCCTCGCCGTATCGCGGGCGGCTGCCGTTCGCGGCACTGCAGGGCACTTCGGGCCGGACGGTCTCAGCCGCGTCGCAGGCCGCGCCACGTTGCTTCCGCGCGGGGTGCTCTCCGAGGAGACGATCGAGGAGGCGACGAGCGCAGGCGCCGTCGCCGTGCTCGTCGACGGACGGCTGCCCGCCGGAGCGTTCAGCCTCGACGTCCCGGAGGGCATCCCGGTAGTGGGTCTCCCCGACGCGCTCGCGAAGGAGATGCGCGCGATGCTCGCGGCCGGCATTCCGGTCGTGGCGGCGGTGGGCGCAGTCGACGTCGTGGACACCGATCTCGGGAACCGCGTCGCCGCGTTCTCATCGCGGGGGCTCGCGTTCGGCGGGGGGCTCAAGCCCGACCTGCTCGCCCCGGGCGTGGCAGTCCCGACGTCCGAGCCGGGACGGGGCGAGGAGGGCGACGTCCGCTTCGGGACGGTCAGCGGGACGAGCGTCTCCGCCGCGATCGTCGCTGCCAGCGCGGCGCTGCTCGTCCAGGGACGTCCGCCGCTCTCGGCCGTCGACCTGGCCGGGATGCTCGCGGGCTCGGCGCAGCGCGAGCGTCAGGACACGGATGCGACCGCCTCCGGGGCAGGCTTCGTCAACGTGCGCGCAGCGGTGCAGCAGGAGGTGGTCGTGAATCCGGCGAGCGTCTCGTTCGGGATAGCCGGCCCGCGCACGGCCGAGCTCGGGAGCACGATTCGGGTGAAGAACATCTCGACGCGCCGGGTGGAGGTCTCGATCCAGGCCGTCAATCTCGCGTCCAAGGGCGTCCAGGTCTCGATCGACCCGCCGGAGCTCGCGCTACGGCCCGGCCGCTCGAGGACGGTCGTCCTGCGCGCCGACACGTCCTCTCTGTCCGAGCAGGCAGGCGTCGCGATGGGCGAGATCGTGCTTCTCGTCGCGGACACGACGCAGGTACACGTCCCGTGGGCGGTCGCAGTCCCGGATCTCGAGGTCGACCTCCTGACGCGCGTCTCCCTGAAGACGCCGAAGGGACGCGTGTCAGACGCGACCCCGGCCGTCCTCAGCCTCGTCGCCGGAGCGGTCACGGCGGCGCCCGGCCTGGAGGTGCGCCCGGTCGAGACGCTCGAGGTGCGGCTCCTTCGGAACGGCGAGCTACTCGGCCTGCTGGCACGTCTCCGCGAGGTCCTTCCCGGCCGCTACACGTTCGGCCTCACCGGGCGCGGGCCGGACGGCAACCGCCTTCGGGCTGGGCGCTACGTCGTCAACGTCGTCGCGCGGCCCGGGAAGGGGACGCGCAGGCAGGTCGAGAGCGTCCCGTACGTCGTGCGCTAGGGCCGCCGGCTCGGGCCACGTCTTGTCGAGACAGGCATATACTCGGCGCCGTCTGCGACCAGGAGGCGCATCTCGATGAGCACAGCCGAGGTGGTCACACATCTCCGCGAGAACCCCTTCGAGCTCGCGAAGTCCCAGCTCCGAAAGGTCGGCGAGGTCTTCGCGCTCGACCCGAACCTGATCCGCGTTCTCTCCCAGTGCAAGAAGGCCGTCGAGGTCTCGATCCCGGTCCAGATGGACGACGGGTCGATCGAGGTGTACCTCGGCTACCGCGTGACGCACAACATCGCGCGCGGCCCGTCGAAGGGCGGTATCCGGTACCACCCGGCGGTCACCCGCGACGAGGTGAAGGCGCTCTCGATGTGGATGACGTGGAAGTGCGCGCTCATGGGGCTGCCGTTCGGCGGCGCGAAAGGCGGCGTCGTCTGCGATCCGAAGAAGCTGTCCGAGAAGGAGCTCGAGCGCCTGACGCGCCGCTTCACGAGCGAGATCATCAACGACATCGGGCCCGAGCGGGACATCCCGGCTCCCGACGTCGGTACGGACGGACGGGTCATGGCCTGGATCTTCGACACGTACTCAATGAACAAGGGCCATTCGGTGCTCGGCGTCGTCACGGGCAAGCCGCTCTCGGTCGGCGGCTCGCTCGGACGGGAGGAGGCGACCGCCCGCGGCGCGCTCTACTGCATTCAGGCGCTGTCGGTGAAGCAGGGTGCGCGGATCTCCGAGTACTCGGTCGCGGTCCAGGGGTTCGGCAACGTCGGCGCGCACCTCGCGCGGCTCCTCCAGGAGGAAGGCGCGAAGGTCGTCGCGGTCTCCGACTCGCAGAGCGGCGTTCACAACCCGGACGGTTTGGACATCTCCGCGGCGCTCGCGCACAAGCAGGAGCGTGGGGTGCTCGCCGGCCTCGCGAACGCGGAGGCAGTCACGAACGAGGAGCTGCTCGAGCTCCAGGTCGACATCCTGGCTCCCTGCGCGCTCGAGCAGGTGATCACCGAGGAGAACGCCGACCGCATCAAGGCGCGCGTGATCTGCGAGGGCGCCAACGGGCCGGTTACGCCGACGGCCGACGCGATCCTCGAGGACCGCGGGGTGCTGGTGCTCCCCGACGTGCTCGCGAACGCGGGCGGCGTCGTCGTCTCCTACTTCGAGTGGGTGCAGGGGCTCCAGGAGTACTTCTGGCGCGAGGACGAGGTCAACGCGAAGCTGCACGACATCGTCGCGCGCGCGTTCGAGGAGGCTTGGCAGGCGCGCGAGCGCTACGACACGAGCCTGCGCATGGCGTCGTACGGGCTCGCGGTGCAACGCGTCACGGAGGCGACCACCACGCGGGGGCTGTATCCCTAGACGGGTCGTCGTCTACACGGCCGAGGGTTGCAGCCTGTGCGCGCGAGCGCTCGAGGTCGTGCGCGAGGTGCGGGGTGATGTCGAGTTCGACCTCGACGTCGTGGACATCGGCGGCGATCCCGACCTCGAAGCCCGTTACCGCGAGCACCTGCCCGCGGTAGAGGTCGACGGGGAGCGTGCCTTCACCTACTTCGTCGACGCGGATGCGCTCCGCACCCGGCTCGCGGCCTGAGCCGACGGTTCTCCCGGCGGCCTTCGCGGAGCCACTGGTAAGAATCGTGACGACTCGTCACAAGGTCGTGTGAGAAAGGGAGCGCGTGGCCGAGCGTCTGACCGTGGGTGTCGCCGCGCGTCTGAGCAGGTACCTGCAGGTCCTGACGCAGGCGCGAAAGATGGGCAAGGACCGGATCTCGTCGCAGGAGATCGCCGAATACACGAACATCAACGCGACGCAGATCCGTCGCGACCTCTCGACCTTCGGGAAGTTCGGGAAGCGCGGCGTCGGGTACCGCACGGAAGCCCTGCTGGACGAGATCCGGCAGATCCTTCGCACGCAGGGCCAGCACAACGTCGCCCTCGCCGGGGCCGGCCGGCTCGGGAGCGCGATCGCGAGCTCGCCGATCTTCGCCGAGCACGGCATCACCATCGCGGCAATCTTCGACCGAGACCCCGACAAGGTGGGCGAGCGCGTCGGCGATCTCACGGTCGACCCGATCGCGGACGCAGTGGCCATCTGCCGCGAGCGCAACATCATCGTCGGCGTCATCGCGGTGCCCGCCGACTCGGCGCAGGACGTGGCCGACGCTCTCGTCCGCGCCGGCGTCAAGATCATCTTCAACTACTCCGAGGCGCTGCTCGACGTCCCCGCAGACGTCAACGTGCATACGTCGAACCCCGCGGTCGACGTTCTCTACGCGCTCTACTTCCACCTCACCTGACGACGCTGTCATCGGGCCGAGCTCCCGGTGTGAACCAGCCGAGCGCGCAGCTGAGCACGCGACCTGAGCACGCCCGACCTATGGAGCGATCGGCACGAACTCCGCACCCATCCGTGCACCACGCGTGCGCACTTCGGCGGTACGCTCGGAGGCGGGTGGAGGGTGGCCCAACACCCCACCCAGGGTGGGGAGAGAGCTCGGCGACGGGTGACTGTTGCATGCCTCGTCCGCTCCGGGCGAGCAGGATGCAGGGATGAGGATCCTGCTCTGGCACGGGTACCTGCTCGGCGGAACGGGGTCGAACGTCTACACGCGGCAGCTCGCGCGCGAATGGTCGCGGGCCGGGCACGAGGTCATCGTCCTCTGCCAGGAGCCGCACCCGGAGCTGTACGACCTCGGGACCGCCGAGGTGAGTCGGCCCGACGTCGGTGGGTTCCTCCCGACCTACGTCCTCGACCACTACGAGGGCTACGAGGTCAAGCTCCTCCACGAGTGCTCGCGCGAGGAGCTCGACACGTGGGTCGAGGCGAACGCAAGCGCTGTCCGGGAGCGACTCCCGGCGGATCTCGTGTTCTGCAACCACGTGCTCCTCGGCGGTGCGGTCGGCGCGGCCTCGGGCGCACGCTACTCGGTGAAGGCGCACGGCTCGGAGCTCGAGTACTCGATGCGCGGCCGGCCGGAGCTCGAGACATGGGGGCGAGACGTGCTCGCCGGCGCGGAGTCCGTCTTCGTCGGCTCGGCGCACATCCGCGACGTGCTCGAGGAGGTCTGTGGCCACGTCGACCGCGTGCACGAGGTGCCGCCGGGCGTCGACGTCCACGAATGGCGGCCGCGACCGCGCGACGAGGCGCTCGCCGCGCTCGTCGCCGAGAGCCGCCGCGACCCTCCGAACCCCGGGAACGCCAACGAGCGCCTGCCTGACGAGAACAACGCGGAGCGCCTCGCGGCGTTCCTCGCGGGCGATCGGTCGACGGTCGTCTACTTCGGGAAGCTCCTGTGGAACAAGGGTGTCCACGTTCTCCTCGAAGCCCTCGACGGCGCAGACGCGCGAACGGTGATCGTCGGCTTCGGCGATTACCGCGACGAGCTCGAGGCGCTCGCCGACCCGACGCGCACGCTGTTCACGGGCCCACTCGAGCACCGCCACCTCGTGCACCTTCTCGCGCTCGCAGACGCCTGTGTCGTGCCGTCGATCTTCCCCGAGGCCTTCGGAATGGTCGCCGCCGAGGCAGCCGCCGCCGGCTGCCCACCGCTCGTCGCGCGCCACTCCGGCCTCGCCGAGATCGCAGCCGGCCTCGAGGAGGAGTACCCGCCCGAGCTCCGGCACCTCGCGGCGTTCGCAACCGGAGACGCCGTCGACCTCGGGAGGAAGCTGCGCGCGCTGCTCGCTCTCACCCCGGACGAACGCGCAGCGATCTCCGCTGCCGCGCGACGCGCGACGGTCGAGCGCTGGAGCTGGAAGGGTGTCGCCGAGCGACTGCTCGAAGCGGGTCAGTAGCTCAAAGCTTCAACTACTGTACTGCGCCGCATGGCCGACGAGCCCAAGCTGTCCTACGACGAGCAGATCAGCCGCGCACGCGAGCGCTTCGAAGCCTCGACGGACTTCACGGTTGCCGTCGAGGAGGAATTCGCGATCCTCGATCCGGCGACGCTCGACCTCACCAACCGCTTCGAGGACGTGCAAGCGGCCGCGCAGGGGACGCCGCTCCAGGAACACCTCGTCGGCGAGCTGATCGCGTCCGAGGTCGAGGTGCGGACGGGACGCCAGGAGACGTTCGCGGACGTCCCCGCGACCGTGGCCGAGCGGCGCACAGAGCTGCGGGCGCTCCTCGAGCCGATGGAGCTCCTGATCGGCGCCACCGGCACGCACCCGTGGGCCGACTGGAAGAAACAGCGGATCATCGACACGCCGCACTACCGGGTGAACGACGAGCTGCTCCGCTACGTCGTGTGGCGGAACAACACCTTCGGGCTGCACGTCCACGTGGGGATCCGTGGCGCCGACCGCGCGATCGCCGTCGTGAACGGCCTGCGCAACTTCCTCCCCGAGCTGCTCGCGCTCTCCGCGAGCTCCCCGTTCGCCGAGAACGTGAACACCGGCCTCCACTCGGCGCGCACGCAGATCTTCACGCGCTTCTTCCCGCGCTGCGGCGTGCCGGACGTGTTCCGGTCGTGGGACGAGTACGAGCGCTTCGTTCGCTTCCTCTGGGAGACCGGCTCGATCTCGGAGAACACGCAGCTCTGGTGGAGCGTGCGCCCGCACATGACCTTCCCCACGGTGGAGATCCGCATCTGCGACGGCCAGCCCGAGCTCGCCGAGGCGCAGGCACTCGCGGCGTTCGCCGTTGCCCTCACTGCCCGGATCGCGCGGGCCCACGACGAGGGCGACCCGGTCGAGCCGCTCCCCGGGCGGCTGATCGAGGAGAACTTCTGGCGCGCGATCCGGTGGGGGCTGTCGGGCGAGCTCCTCGACTTCGACCGCGGGGCGCCGATCCCCGCACGGCAGCGGCTCGAGGAGCTGATCGAGTGGATGCTCCCGGTGGCGGAGGAGATCGGCGCGGCGCCGTACCTCGCGGTGCCCGAGCGCAACGCCGCCGAGCGTCAGATCGAGCGCTTCGAGGAGGGCGCATCGCTCGAGGAGATCTACGAGGAGCAGGTTCGGGCCACGGCGACGGAGCGGATCGGTGGCTGAGGAGACCCCGACCGAGGAAGAGCTCCTCGCCGCGCTCGACCAGGTCGCGGTGGCGGACGTGCTCGTCCAGGCGCTCGCGGCGTCGACATCGATCGGCTTCCGGAGGGTCTCCGCGGAGGCGCGCGACCTCCCGCAGGCGCGGCTCGCGATCGAGTCGATCCGCGCGCTCGAGCCGGTCCTGCGCGAGAACGGCGTCGACGAGGCCCTCGTCCGCGACCTCGAGCAGGCGCGCGCGAACCTCCAGCTCGCGTACGCGAAGGCGGCTTCCGAGGAGGGCTCCGCCGAAAGCTGAACCGGGAGTGCGTTGGGCTCTCACCGGAGCGCCGCGGGCGCTTGTGATAGATAATCGGCCGCGCCGGGGCGACTCGGCGCTCACTTTGTGATGGGCATAGACCGGAGGATCGATGGACTTCTTCGTTGACCACGCTGTCGCGTTCGCCCTCGTCTGCGCGCTCGTGGCGGTTGTGTACGGGATCTACCTGACGTGGTGGCTGCTCAAGCGGCCGGCCGGCAACGAGCTGATGCAGGAGATCGCGCGCGCGATCCAGGAAGGCGCCGCCGCGTACCTGCGCAAGCAGTACACGACGATCGCGGTCGTCGCGATCGTGCCGTTCGTCCTGCTCGGCTTCTACAACGAGCTCGGCTGGGGGACGGCTATCGGCTTCCTCATCGGCGCCATCTTCTCGGGCGCCGCCGGCTTCATCGGCATGAACGTCGCGGTGCGCTCGAACGTGCGCACGGCCGAGGCCGCACGCGAGGGGCTCCAGCCGGCGTTCACGGTGGCGTTCCGCGCCGGCTCGGTCACGGGCCTGCTCGTGGTCGGGCTCGGCCTGCTCGGCGTCGCCGGCTACTACTGGGTCCTCACCGACTGGATCGGGAACAGCCCCGAGTCCGCGGTCGACGATCTCATCGGGCTCGCGTTCGGCGGCTCGCTCATCTCGGTCTTCGCGCGCCTCGGTGGCGGCATCTACACGAAGGCCGCCGACGTCGGCGCCGACCTCGTCGGGAAGATCGAAGCGGGCATCCCCGAGGATGACCCGCGCAACCCGGCCGTGATCGCGGACAACGTCGGCGACAACGTCGGCGACTGCGCGGGCATGGCCGCCGATCTCTTCGAGACCTACGCGGTGACCGCGGTCGCGGTCATGCTGCTCGGGATCGGGTTCGAGACGACCAGCCTCTGGCTGTACCCGCTCGCGCTCGGAGGCATCTCGATCCTCGCCTCGATCGTCGGCACTTTCTTCACGCGCGTGAGCAGCGGGCCGAACGCGATCATCAATGCGCTCTACCGCAGCGTCCTCGTCGCGACCGTGCTCTCCGCGCTCGGGTTCATCCCCGTGACGCTGGCCTACGACGGCGACGAGTTCTCGTTCTGGAACCTCTACGGCGCTGCGCTGATCGGCCTCGCGGTGACGTTCCTGCTCGTCGCGATCACCGAGTACTACACGGGCACGCGCTGGAAGCCGGTGAAGGACATCGCAAAGGCGTCACAGACCGGGCACGCGACGAACATCATCGCCGGGCTCGCCGTCGGCATGCAGGCGACCGCGCTGCCCGTGGTCGTGATCGCGACCGGCGTCGTCGGCGCCTACTACACGGCCGGCGAGGCGCTGTACGGGATCGGCGTCGCGGTCATGGCGCAGCTCTCGATGACCGGCCTGATCGTCGCGCTCGACGCGTATGGCCCGGTGACCGACAACGCGGGCGGCATCGCCGAGATGGCGGACCTGCCCGAGGGCGTGCGCGGGGTCACCGATCCGCTCGACGCCGTCGGCAACACGACGAAGGCGGTGACGAAGGGATACGCGATCGGCTCTGCCGGCCTCGCCGCTCTCATCCTGTTCGACGAGTACGGCCGTGGACTCGCGGAGGAAGGGGTCCAGGTCTCGTTCGCGCTCGAGGACCCGTGGGTGATCGCGGGGCTGTTCATCGGCGGGCTCATGCCGTTCCTCTTCGCCTCGCTCGCGATGCAGGCGGTCGGGCGTGTGGGAGGTCAGGTCGTGGAGGAGGTGCGCCGCCAGTTCCGCGAGGACCCGGGGATCATGGAGCGCACGTCGCGGCCGGATTACTCGCGTGCGATCTCGATCGTGACCGGCTCGGCGATCCGGGAGATGATGATCCCGGCGGCGATCCCGATCGCGATCCCGATCGTCGTGGGGATCATCAGGCCGGAGATGCTCGGCGGGCTCCTCATCGGGACGATCGTGACCGGGATCTTCCTCGCCATCGCGATGACCTCGGGCGGCGGCGCCTGGGACAACGCGAAGAAGACGATCGAGGACGGCCTCTACGGCGGCAAGGGCTCGGACGCCCACGCGGCCGCGGTCACCGGGGACACGGTCGGCGACCCGTACAAGGACACCGCCGGCCCGGCGATCAACCCCATGATCAAGATCGCGAACATCGTCGCGATCCTGATCATCCCCATCATCGCGTCGATCCACGGCTAGCGCTCCCCGCGCCTATCGGCGCACTGCACGCGGACACGGCGCTAGCATGCGGCCGCTTCAGACGCAGACCCTGAACGTGGGCGGGCCGTCAACGTCGAAAGGGGAGAAGCACAATGCGAATGCCAATTCCTCGGGCAGCGCGCGTAGCCGTGCTGTTCGGTCTGAGCGCTCTCGTCGCGCTCCTCGCGCTCCCGGCCTCCGGGGCGTTGAGCGCCGACGGGACCCAGACGTACATCGTCCAGCTGACGGATCAGCCGGCCGTCGTATACGACGGCGGGACTTCGGGCTATCCGGCGACAAAGCCGGCGAAGGGCCAGAAGATCGATCCGAACAGCGCGAACGTCAAGAAGTACCTCGACTACCTCAACGGGAAGCACGGGCAAGCGTTGGCGAAGGTGGGCAACCCGCAGAAGCTCTACGACTACGGGTTCGCCTTCAACGGCTTCGCCGCGGTTCTTACCGAGGGCCAGGCCGACAGGCTGAAGACACAGAAGGGCGTCGTCGCAGTCACACCCGACTCGACGGACCTCCTGGACACGTTCACGACCCCGAACTTCCTCGGATTGACCGGCCCGACGGGCTACTACCAGACGACGGGTGCGGTCGGCGAGGACGTCGTCATCGGCGTGCTCGACACGGGCTTCAATCCGGAGAATCCCGCGTACAGCGACCGGACGGGTGTGAACCCGAACGGCAAGTCGGGCAAGCTCGACTATCAGCAGCTTCCCGGTTGGCACGGGAAGTGCACGCCGGGCGAGGCGTTCAACGCCTCGATGTGCAACCAGAAGGTGATCGGCGCCCAGTACTTCATCGCAGGAGCACTCGCGAGCGGCGGTGTTCCGGACTTCGAGTTCATCTCACCACGCGACTTCGACGGACACGGAAGCCACACGTCGACGACTGCGGGTGGCAACTTCGCCACGCCCACAGACGGAGACGCCAGGGCTGCCGGTCTCACGGCTATCAACGGCATCGCGCCCCGTGCGCGGCTGTCGATCTACAAGGTCTGCTGGGAGCTCCCGGACCTCAGCAACGCCTCATGCTCGTCGGCCGACCGAGTGGCAGCAACCGATCAGGCCGTCGCCGACGGCGTCGACGTGCTGAACCACTCCATCGGAGCGACACGAACGAACTTCCTCGATCCAGTGCAGATCGCGTTCTTCAACGCAGCCGCCTCCGGGGTGTTCGTTGCGGCTTCGGCCGGCAACGAGGGTCCTGGGGCGAGCACCGTCGCGAGCCCGGGTCCCTGGACGACGACGGTCGCGGCGAGCACACACAACCGCGCCGGAATCGGCTCGGTGACGCTCGGAAACTCGTCCACCTTCACGGGCTCGTCCTTCAACACGGTGAGCACAGGCTCGAGGCCGTTCATCGACTCCGAGACCGCCGGACTCCCCGGCGCCGACGCAACCGAGGTTCGTCTCTGCTTTGCTGCCGCGGACAACGGCGGCGTCGCAGTGCTCGACCCGGCGAAGGTCGCCGGAAAGATCGTTCTCTGTGACCGCGGGGTGAACGCCCGCATCAACAAGAGCCTTGCCGTGAAGGAAGCGGGCGGCGCAGGCATGGTCCTGGTCAACACGGCTCTGCAGGGAACGAACGCGGACCTGCATTTCGTGCCGTCGGTTCATCTGGAGGTGACCGATCGGCCCGCAGTGAAGACCTACGCGGGCACGGCGGGGGCAACCGCGACGATCAACCCGGCAGCGATCAACTTCGCAGCTCCGGCCCCGCTCATCGCCCCGTTCTCGTCGCGCGGTCCGATCCTCGCCGGAGGCGGCGACATACTCAAGCCGGATCTCAGCGCCCCTGGCGTCGATGTCCTGGCCGCAGTCACGCCGATCAACAACGCCGGCCGCAATTTCGATCTCCTGAGTGGTACGTCGATGTCCTCCCCGCACGTTGCGGGTGCGGCGGCACTGCTCAAGAGCCTGCATCCGAGCTGGTCGCCGATGATGATCAAGTCGGCGCTCATGACGACGGCATACGATCTGCTTTCGGTCGCACCGTCGCTCACGCCATTTGCACAAGGCGCCGGTCATATCGATCCCACGAAGGCGGCGGATCCAGGACTCGTCTTCGACTCCAACTTCGCCGACTGGATCGCGTTCATCTGCGGGACGGGTCAGCTCACCGGCTCGCTGTGTTCGACGTTCGGGACGATCGATCCGAGCGACCTCAACCAGGCGTCGATCGCGATTGGTGACCTGGCCGGGTCGCAGGTCGTGAGTCGTACGGTCAAGAATGTTGGCTCCAAGTCCGAGAACTACGTGTTCTCGGTCGAGGGGCTGGCGGGGATCACGGCTACTCCCTCTGTGCCGAACTTCACGATCGCCCCGGGTGCGTCCCGGGCGTGGACGGTGACGTTCACACGAACGACTGCCCCACTGAACGCGTACGCGACCGGGTTCCTCAAGTGGAGTAACGCAGATCACGTCGTTCGGATGCCCGTCGCGATACGCCCGGTTTCCGTGGCAGCCCCGGTGGAGATCACGGGGAACGCAGGCGGGATCTCGTACAACGTGAAGACCGGCTACAACGGGACGCTGAACTTCGCGGCCAGGGGACTCGACGCGCCGACGACAACCGATACCTCTGTCGCGCAGGATCCGGATCAGACCTTCGATCCGGACGATCCGACCGGAACCACCTCCGCGTCGTTCGTCGTGCCCGCGGGTCTCAGCATGCTTCGCGTCGGCATCGACGAGGACTTCATCACCCCGTCGGGCACTGACCTCGACGTGTTTCTCTTCCGAGGGACGACGTTCGTGGGCCAGGCTGCCGATGGCGACTCGGACGAGATGGTGACGGTGAACAACCCAATCGCAGGGAACTACACCGTGTTCGTGCACGGCTTCGCGACCAACGGGCCGAGTGCGGACTTCAGGCTGTTCGAGTGGCAGGTGCCGACGTCGAGCGCGGGCAACATGACTGTCCCCGCCTCGGCACCGGCCACGATCGGCGGAACCATTCCGGTAAACCTGACGTTCACGGGCCTGGCCGCGAGTACGTGGTATCTGGGCCAGGTCGTGTACAACGACGGTACGGCGGACGTCGGCACCACGATCGTGAACGTGCGGTAGTCGTCGAGTAGTAGCTCGACCTGACGAGGGGCCGGCGAGAGCCGGCCCCTCGTCGTTGTAGGATCGGGCGCCGTGCCAGGGCGCCGTTACCGCAGGCGCGAGATCGAGCTCGAGCGCGTGCTCGGCGCGCCGGCGCTCTTCGCGACCGCGTACGGCAACGTCGGCTCCTCCATCTACTACGCGCTTGGCCTCACGGCGTTCTACGCGCTCGGCCTGACGCCGGTCGTCTTCGTGATCGCCGGGATCGTCTTCGCCGCGACGGCGGCGACCTACGCGGAGGGCACGGTCCGCTTTCCCGAGGCGGGCGGCTCGGCGAGCTTCTCGCGCCACGCGTTCGACGAGCTCACGAGCTTCGTCGCCGGCTGGGCGCAGATGCTCGTCTACGTCGTGACGGTGGCGGTCTCGGCGTTCTTCGTCCCCCACTACCTGTCGGTCTTCTGGGAGCCGCTGAAGGAGAACCCGTGGGACATCGTCGTCGGCGCGCTCGTGATCGTCGTCCTCGTCACACTGAACGTCGTCGGCGTGCAGGAGGCGGCGAAGCTCTCGATCTCGCTCGCAGTCATCGACTTCGCGACCCAGGTGCTGCTCGTCATCGTCGGTTTCGCGCTCGTCTTCAGCCCGGAGACGCTCGTCGAGAACGTCCACTGGGGCGTCGCGCCGACGTGGTCGAACCTCGCCATCTCGATCCCGGTCGCGATGCTCGCGTACACGGGAGTCGAGACCGTTTCGAACCTCGCCGAGGAGGCGCGCGACCCCGCTCGAACGATCCCGACTGCCTACAAGCTCGTCGCCGCTGCGGTGTTCGCGATCTACTTCACACTCCCGCTCGTCGCGCTCTCCGCCCTTCCCGTCGAGGAGATCGACGGCGAGCTGACGACGCTCCTCGCGCTCCCGCCGGAGGAGGGCGGGTACGCCAACGACCCGATTCTCGGGGTCGTCGAGAATCTCGGACTCGAGGGGCTCGTGCTCGACTTCGCCGAGATCTACGTCGGCATCCTCGCTGCAACGATCTTGTTCATCGCGACGAACGCCGGCGTGATCGGCGCGTCGCGGATCACGTACGCGATGGCGAGCTACCGACAGCTGCCCGAGGCGCTCCGCCGGCTCCACCCGCGTTTCAAGACGCCGTGGCTTTCACTCGTCATCTTCGCGGGAATCGCGCCCATCCTCGTGATCCTCCCCGGCGACGTGAACTTCGTCGGGACGCTCTACTCGCTCGGCGCGACGCTCTCGTTCACGATCGCGCACGCGTCGGTCGTCCGCATGCGGATCACCGACCGCGACGAGGCGGAAATCGTCTACCGCGCCCGGCCGAACCTGCGGATCGGCCGCGTGCTGCTTCCGCTCTTCGCCATCGCAGGTGGGATCGCGACCGGACTGTCGTTCCTCGTCCTCGTCGTCCAGAACCCCGACACGCGCGTGGCCGGGCTCGGCTGGATGGCGTTCGGCCTGGCCGGCTACCTCGTCTACCGACGACGTTGGGTCAAGGCGTCCGTGACCGAGATCGTCAAGGCCCCGCCCGCGTTCGGCCCCGCGCTCGCCCTCGAGTACCGGCGCATCCTCGTTCCGATCGTCGGCGGCCAGCCGTCGGACGACGCGCTCGACGTCGCCTGCCGGCTCGCCGCCAGGCGCCGCTCGCGGGTCGTCGCCCTCAACGTGCTCGAGGTGCCACTGGACCGTTCGCTCGGGGAGGAGTTCCCGGAGCTCGTGCAGGGCGCGAACCGGGAGCTGGACGAGGCGGTCGCGATCGGCGACTCGTTCGGCGTCGAGGTCACCGGACGCCTCGAGCGCGCGCGCTCCGCGGGGCCGGCGATCGTCGCCGAGGCGACGGCGCGCAACGCCGAGATCATCGTGCTCGGCTCACCCCGCAGTCGGATGACCGCGCATCAGGCCGCGGTCTTCGGGAAGACGGTCGACTACGTCCTCAAGCACGCGCCGTGCCGCGTCCTCACCGTCGCGTCGGAGACCGCATGAGGGCGTACCGGATCGCGGTCGTCGTGTTCTCGCTGACGTTCGTCGCGATCGGCGTTGCGCTCCTCGCGCGGACGGCGGTGGAGGGAGGAGGCGTGGTCGGGTTCCTGCTCGGCGGTCTCTTCGTCGCGCTCGGCGCGGGACGGCTGGCTCTGGAGCGGCGGAGGAGCGCAGCGTGAGGCTCCGCAGTCGCAGACGCGTCGCGGAGCGCATCCTCCCGGAGCGGACGGACTACCGGCGCATCCTCGTCCCGATGAAGCTCGGCGACATCGGCGAGGAGATGGTCGCGACCGCGATCGCGCTCGCCGAGGAGACCGATGCGGAGGTACAGGCGCTCACGGTGGTGCGCGTGCCGCGGCGCTTCCCGCTCGAGGGCGATCTACCCGCGGACGTCGCGGCGAATGTCGAGGCGTCGCTCGAAGAGGCGCGCGGTCTCGGCACGGATCACGGCGTGGAGGTGCAGGCCGACGTCGTCCGCGCCCGCTCCATCGGCCACGCGATCGTCGAGGAGGCAAGTGCGCGCGGGGCCGACCTCATCGTCCTCGGGTCGTCGGCGCGCTGGCGACGACAGTCGCGTTTCTTCTCGCCGACCGTGGACTTCGTCTTGCGGCACGCGCCGTGTGAGGTCCTCGTGGTCGCGTTCCCCCAGGGCATCTTCGAGGAGTAGGCTGATCGCCCGTGAAGGCCGTCGTCATCGGATGCGGGCGTGTCGGCTCCGCGGTCGCGAAAGGGCTGCACGCCGAAGGGTGGGACGTGATCGCGGTCGACGAGAGCGAGGACGCGCTCATGCGGCTCGGGCCGAGCTGGCCAGGGGGCTTTGTGATCGGCCACGGTATGGACATGGCCGTCCTAGAGCGGGCCGGCGTGGAGGACACTGACGCGGCCGTCGTCGCGACGAACGGCGACAACACGAACGTCGTCATCGGCCAGGTGCTCCAGAAGCGCTACGGCATCGGCACCGTCGTCGTCCGCGTGCTCGACCCGGCGCGCGCGAGGTTCTACGCGGAGCGCGGGTTGAACACGGTCTGCCCGACGCAGACGGCGATCTCCGTGCTGCTCGAGACCGTGCAGGCGAATGTTCCGGCACCCACGGAGGCGCCCTGATGTACGTCGTCGTCGCGGGCGGGGGAAAGGTCGGATCGAACAGCACCCGCTCGCTGCTCGAGATGGGTCACGAGGTGACGATGATCGAGCAGCGCCCCGACCGGTTTGCGCTCCTCGAGGACGAGTTCGGGCCGGTCGTGATGCGCGGCGACGCGACGGAGATCAGCGTGCTCGAGCGAGCGGGGATCGCGCGGCCACCGGAGCTGCTGCTGGCGGTCACCGGCGACGACGAGGACAACCTCGTGATCTCCCAGATCGGCAAGGAGGGTTACGGGGTGCCCAAGGCGATCGCCCGCGTCAACGACCCCCGCAACCAGGCGCACTTCAAGCTGCTCGGCATCTCGCAGACCGTCTGCGCCACCACGAGCATCCTGGGTCTCGTCGAGCACGAGGTCCCCGAGCACGGCCTCGTGCGGTTGCTCGAGCTTCAACAGGAGGGGCTCGACGTCGTCGAGGTCCAGATCGAGAAGGCCTCGCCGGTCGCCGGCATGCGGGTCGGCGGGCTCAAGCTCCCCGAGGGCTCGCGGCTGATCTCTGTCTTCCGGCACGGCCGCACCGAGCTCGTCGAGCCGACGACCGTCATCCGCCCCGGCGATCAGCTGCTCGCGATCGTCGCGCACGACTCGGCTTCGGACCTGCGTCGCGCGCTCCTCAAGACGTGAGCTCCCACCTGTGCGCGTGGGTTCCAAGACACTGAGGCACCGCCTCCTCGGCGTCGCCGCCGGCGTAGCGGCGGTCGCGGTGGTCACCGCCGCGGTCGAGCTCTTCGACGACCAGGTGCCGGTTCTCAGCCTCGGCGTCCTCTACATCTTCGCTGTCCTCGTGAGCGCCGTCTTCTGGGGGCCTTGGCTTGCGGTGCCCGTGGCGATCGCAAGCATGCTCGCCTTCAACTTCTTCTTCCTGCCGCCGCTGTACACGTTCACGCTGTCCGACCGCCGGAACTGGTTTGCGCTCGCCGTCTACGTCGTCACCGCGATCGTCGTCGGGACTCTCGCCTCGCGGTATCGGACGCGGGGCGCCGAAGCGGAGCAGCGCGAGCGCGAGGCGGCCCTGCTCGCGGACATCGCCGCGGAGCTTCTGCGCGGAACCGAGCTCGAGGCCGAGCTCGGCAGCATCGAGGAGCGAACCGCCGCGGTGCTCGGCGTCTCGTCCGTGAGGATCACGTTCGGCGAGCACCTGCGCGGGACCTCGCACGACGCTCCGCACCCGCTCACGTTCGACGGGCGCCCGGTCGGCGTCCTCTTCACGCCTGAGACCGAGGAACCGGCGCTCGCGACGCGTCGGCGCCTGCTGCCCGCACTCGCGTCGCTGCTCGCCGTGGCCCGCGACCGGGAGGCACTCGCACAAGGGGCGTTCGAGGCCGAGACGCTGCGCCGCAGCGACACGATCAAGACCGCGGTGATCCAGGCGGTCTCGCACGATCTACGCACCCCGCTCGCGACCATCGAGCAGGCGCTCGACGGTCTCGAGAGCGGCGACCTGGCGCTGAGCGACGACGACCGCGCGGCGCTGCTCGAGACCATTCGCGCGGAGCACAGCCGCCTCAAGCGCCTTGTCGAGAACCTCCTCGACCTTTCACGTCTCCAGGCGGGAGCGGCTGCGGCACACCCCGAGCTCTGGACGGCCGACGAGCTCGTCTCGCAGGCTCTCGAGGAGCTTGCGGGAGCGGACCGGGTGGTCGTCACGGCGGCATACGACCTCCCGCCCGTCCAGGTCGACGCGGTCCAGGTCCAGCGGGCCCTCGTCAACCTGCTCGAAAACGCTCTCCGGCTGTCGCCTGCCGACGAGCAGGTTCATGTCCGGGTCACGGCGACGCGCAAGGAGGTGCTGGTCCGCGTGACCGATCACGGCCCGGGGGTTCCCGAGGACGAGCGGGAGCTGATCTTCGAGCCGTTCCACCGGATTCCGGGGCGGCCGGCCGAACGCGGCGCAGGCCTCGGGCTGGCCATCGCGCGGGGCTTCACGGCAGCGAACGGAGGACGCCTCTGGCTCGAGTCCCGCGAGGGCCAGGGCGCCTCCTTCGTCCTCGCGCTCCCGCTCGTCGAGCTGCCCGCTCCGATCCACGCGTGACCCGGGTTCTCGTGGTGGACGACGAGCCGCAGTTCCTGCGCGCGCTCCAGACGAACTTGCGCGGAGCCGGATACGACGTCGCGACGGCAACGACCGCCGAGGAGGCGACGAGCGCTGCCGCGCTCCGGCCGCCGGAGGCGATCATCCTCGACCTGCTGCTGCCGGACGGCCGCGGGACCGACGTCTGCCGCGAGCTCCGGAAGTGGACGGACGCGCCGATCATCCTCGTCTCCGCCGTCGGCGACGAGGCCGAGAAGATCGCCGCCCTGGACGCGGGCGCGGACGACTACGTGACGAAGCCGTTTGCGATCGGCGAGCTCCTCGCGCGCCTGCGCGCCGCGCTCCGACGCGCGGGGCCGGCGACGGAGCCGACGATCGCGATCGCCGAGCTTCTGCTCGACGTGGAAAAGCGGTCGGTGACGATGGCCGGCCGGAGCGTGCACCTGACGCCGCACGAGTTCGAGCTCCTGCGCTTCCTCGCCCAGAACGAAGGCAAGCTCCTGACGCACAAGGCGATCCTGCGCGAGGTGTGGGGGCCCGCCTACCAGCGCGAGTCGAGCTACCTGCACGTCTACGTGTCTCAGCTGCGCAGGAAGCTCGAGCCGGATCCCGCGCGCCCGCGCTACATCCTCACCGAGCCGGGGGCCGGGTACCGGCTCGTGAGCCCGACCGATCCTTAGGAAACCCTTAGCAGCGGGCGGAAACTCTTAGCTTTCCCTCAGAGGCCCGGAGCCACCATCGCATCGTGACTCATCTTCTCCACGCACCCGCCGGTGCAAGCACCGGGTCGCGCAAGGGCTTCCGGCTCCTCGCCGCCCTCCGCCGCGCGCTCGACCGCGCGAGGGAGCGACGCGAGATCGGCGGCGCGCGGCGTGCGGCGGACCGGGAGCTCCTGCTCCATCCGGTTCCCTCGCTTCGCCACTCCTGGCGCGTCGAAGAGCTCGTGACGCCGAAGCATCGGCTGGAGCTCGCCCGGAGCGTCAGGAAGGTCGTTCGCGCTGCCGACGCCCGGCTCGCGCTCGGCGCGTCACCTGTGAACAGGGCGGCCGCCCGCGCGGAGTCGGTTCGCCTCCTCGAGATCGCAGACCGGCTCGCGGACCTCGAGCGCCCGGCGGCTGCGCGCGGCGTGCTGCTCACGGAGCACCTGCTCTCCGACGCGGGGAGCCCGCTGTACGATCCCGCGTTCGTCCGGGCGCTCCCGTTCTACGTGGATGCGGCCCACGACGCGCTCGAGCCGCGTTGATGGTCGAGCTCCTGGGCATCGTCATCGCAGTTCTCTGCTTCGCGGCGGCGTTCGCGCTCATCGTCCTGCTGGATCGCGCCTGATGGCCGCCGGTGATCTCTTCGGGCTCGTCGTCTCGCTGCTCGTCTTCGCCTACCTCGTCTACGTGCTGTTTCGGGGCGAGAAGCTGTGACCGGCAACGGCATCGCGCAGATCTCGATCTATCTCGTCCTTCTGACGCTGCTCGCGTATCCGCTCGGCGCCTACATGACCCGGGTCTACGCGGGAACCCTCCGGATGCCACGGTGGCTCACGGCTCCGGAGCGCGGCTTCTACCGGCTGGTCGGGACGAAAGCGGATGAGGAGCAGGGCTGGAAGCCATACGCGATCACCGCGCTCATCTTCATGGGCGCCTTCGCGGTCCTTCTCTATCTCCTGCTGCGCCTCCAGAACAGCCTCCCGCTGAACCCGGACGACCTCGCCGACGTCAACTCGTGGGTCTCGATGAACACAACGGCCAGCTTCGTGACCAATACGAACTGGCAGTACTACGGCGGCGAGTACACGATGTCGTACCTGAGCCAGATGGCCGGGCTCGCGGTGCAGAACTTCGTCTCGGCCGCCCTCGGGATGGCCGTGCTCGCGGCCGTCATCCGTGGCTTCTCGCGCCGCTCCGCGAGCACCGTGGGGAACTTCTGGGTCGACCTCTACCGGTCGCTCGTCTACATCCTCTTCCCGCTCGCGCTGATCCTGGCTCTGCTGCTCGTCTCGCAGGGCGTCGTGCAGACGTTCGACGGCAAAGCGACGGCCACGACGCTCGAGGGGGCGCAGCAGGAGATCGCACGCGGCCCGGCCGCGACACAGATCGCGATCAAGCAGCTCGGGACGAACGGCGGCGGCTTCTACAACTCGAACTCCGCAGTGCCCTTCGAGAACCCGACTCCGTTCACCAACCTCCTCGAGATGCTCTCGATCCTCCTCATCCCCGCCGCGCAGGTCTTCATGTTCGGCCGCATGATCGGAACTCGCCGCCAGGCGTATCCGGTCTACGCCGCGATGATGGCGATGACGATCATCGGGATCGCCGTCGCGCTCCCCGCGGAACAGCACGGATCCCAGGTACTGCGCGATTCCGGCGTGAACATCACCGCCGGCGACGGCTCGAGCGGCGGGAACATGTCCGACAAGGAGGTGCGGTACGGCATCGCGCCCACCGTCAACTGGGCCGTCGTGACGACGAACGCCTCCAACGGCTCCGTCAACGGGGGACACGACGCGCTCACCGCGACCGGCGGCGCCGTGCCCATCGCGAACATGTTCACGGGCGAGGTCATCTGGGGCGGCGTCGGCTCCGGCCTGTACGGGATGTTCTTCTACATCGTCATCGCCGTCTTCGTGGCGGGGCTCATGGTGGGCAGAACGCCCGAGTACTTGGGCAAGAAGATCGAGGCGAAGGAGATCAAGCTCGCAGCAGTCGGCGCGCTGTTAGTCCCGACGATGGTGCTCGTCCTCACCGCGATCTCTGTCGTGACCGATCGTGGGCTTGCCTCGATCTACAACCCTGCGGCGCACGGGTTCTCCGAAGCGCTGTACGCATACGACTCGCAGGGGAACAACAACGGGAGCGCCTTCGCCGGCTACGGCGCCACCGAGTTCTCGACGCTCATGGGCTCGATCGCCCTGTGGCTCGGCCGCTTCGCGCCGCTCATCGCTGCGCTTGCGCTCGGCGGTGCGCTGGCGGCGAAGAAGACCGTGCCGCCGTCCGCGGGGACGTTCCGGACCGACGGCGCGACGTTCGCAGTCCTCCTCGTCGGCGTCGTGATCCTGACGGCCGGCCTCATGCTCTTCCCCGCGCTCACGCTCGGGCCGATCGTGGAGGCGCTCCAACCGTGATGCTGCGCACCCTCGGCCGTTCCGTCATCGCCGTCGTCGTCCTGACGCTCGTGTTCGGCCTCCTCTATCCGATCGCCTTCACGGGCTTCGCGCAGCTCGCCTTCGCCGACAAGGCGGACGGCAGCCTGATCGAGCGGAACGGCACCATCGTGGGCTCGAAGCGAGCCGCGCAGGCCTTCACGAGACCCGAGTACTTCCACCCGCGGCCTTCGGCCACGGCCCCGGAGTACAACGCCGCGGCGACGACCTTCGCCAACCTCGGCCCGACGAATCCGGACCTGGCGACTGCCGTGCAGGAGCGCGCAACGGCGATCCTCGCCCTCGAGGGGCCGTACAACCCGGGTCTCGAGGTCGGTGACATCCCCGTGGACGCCGTCACGACCTCGGCCTCCGGCATCGATCCGCACATCTCGCCGGCGAACGCACGTCTCCAGACGGCTCGTGTGGCGGAGGAGCGCGGACTGTCCGAGGAGCGGGTCGCGGAGCTGAACGACGAGCACACCGACGACCGCTTCCTCGGAATCTTCGGGGAGCCCGGAGTCAACGTGCTCGAGCTGAACCTCGCCCTCGACGAGGAGACCCGATGACCAAGCCGGACCAGAGCATTTTCTCGCGCGACATCGTCGTCGCCGCGATCCGCGATTCGTTCCTCAAGGTCGATCCGCGGACGCTCTTCCGCAACCCGGTCATCTTCATCGTCGAGATCGGGAGTGTCATCACGACCGCGATCTTCTTCCGCGACCTGTTCTCGTCCGGCGACAGCGAGCCGCTGTGGTTCACGGGCACGATCGCGCTGTGGCTCTGGCTGACCGTTCTCTTCGCGAACTTCGCGGAAGCGATCGCCGAGGGGCGCGGTAAGGCGCAGGCGAACGCCCTCCGTGCGACCCGCACGACAACGGTCGCCTACCGGCGCTCTGAAACCGGCGGCCTCGAGGAAGTGCCCGCCCCCGACCTCAGGCGCGGCGACATCGTCGTCGTCGAGGCCGGCCAGGTCATCCCGGCGGACGGCGAGATCATCGAGGGCGTCGGCTCGGTCGACGAGTCCGCCATCACAGGCGAGTCCGCTCCCGTCATCCGCGAAGCCGGGGGGGATCGCTCGGCCGTCACCGGAGGGACGCGTCTTCTCTCCGACCGGCTCGTGATCGAGGTCACCCAGGAGCCGGGTCAGTCCTTCCTCGACCGCATGATCGCGCTCGTCGAGGGCGCCGAGCGCCGCAAGACGCCGAACGAGATCGCGCTCAACATTCTCCTCGCCGGGCTCACGATCACCTTCCTCGCCGCGACCGTGACGCTGCGGCCGTTCGCTATCTACGCCGGGACCGACCTCTCGCAGACCGTGCTCATCGCTCTGCTCGTGGCGCTCATCCCGACGACGATCGGCGCGCTGCTTTCGGCGATCGGCATTGCCGGGATGGACCGCCTCGTCCAGAGGAACGTTCTCGCGATGTCGGGCCGTGCAGTCGAGGCGTCGGGAGACGTGGACGTGCTCCTGCTCGACAAGACCGGCACGATCACGCTCGGCAACCGCCAGGCGGCGGAGTTCTTGCCGGTGAGCGGCGTCGAGGAGCTCGACCTCGCGCAGGTCGCCCAGCTGTCCTCGCTCGCCGACGAGACCCCGGAGGGACGCTCGATCGTCGTGCTCGCCAAGGAGCGTTTCGGGCTCCGTGAGCAGGAGCTCGGCGACCATCAGTTCATCCCGTTCTCCGCCTCCACGCGCATGAGCGGCCTCGACCTCGACGGCCGGAGCCTGCGAAAAGGCGCGGCGGATGCGGTGAAGCGCTTCGTCTCGGAGAACGGCGGTCAGTCGCCGGCCGAGCTCGACACGATCGTGCACGGCGTCGCCCAGTCGGGAGGCACGCCGCTCGTCGTCGCCCAGGACAACTGGGTGCTCGGGGTCGTCCACCTCAAGGACATCGTCAAGGGAGGGATGAGCGAGCGCTTCGACGAGCTGCGGAAGATGGGAATCCGGACCGTGATGATCACGGGCGACAATCCGGTCACCGCCGCCGTGATCGCGGAGGAATCCGGTGTCGACGACTTTCTGGCCGAGGCGACGCCCGAGCGCAAGCTCGAGCTCATTCGCGAGGAGCAGGCACGCGGCCGCATGGTCGCGATGACCGGAGACGGGACGAACGATGCTCCGGCGCTCGCGCAGTCCGACGTCGGCGTGGCCATGAACACGGGCACGACCGCCGCGAAGGAAGCGGGCAACATGGTCGATCTCGACTCGAATCCCACGAAGCTGATCGAGATCGTGGAGGTGGGAAAGCAGCTCCTGATCACTCGCGGATCGCTCACGACCTTCTCGATCGCGAACGACGTGGCGAAGTACTTTGCGATCCTCCCCGCGATCTTCACGTTCACCTATGCCTCGACGCCTGGCGAGCCCGGACCGCTCGAGGATCTCAACGTGATGAATCTCGGAACGCCTCAGAGCGCGATCATCTCCGCGATCATCTTCAACGCGTTGATCATTCCGGCGCTCGTGCCGCTGGCTCTGCGCGGCGTCAAGTACCGGGCGATCGGCGCGACGGCGCTCCTCCGCCGCAACTTGCTCATCTACGGGCTCGGCGGCGTGATCCTGCCCTTCGTCGGGATCAAGCTCATCGACCTCCTCATCCACAACGTCTTCGGGGCATAACCTCCCGGCCATGCGCGGCCGGTACCGCATCCTCCTCGGAATGGCGGCCGGCGTCGGCAAGACGTACCGGATGCTCCAGGAGGGCCGGCAGGCCGAGGCCGAGGGACGCGACGTCGTGATCGGCTACCTCGAGCCGCACGATCGTCCTCAGACAGCCGCGTTGGCGGAAGGGCTCGAGACGGTGCGGCGGCTGCGCGTCGAGCACGGATCGCTCGAGCTCGAGGAGATGGACGTCGACGCCGTGATCCGGAGAGCGCCCGAGCTCGCGCTCGTCGACGAGCTCGCGCACACGAATGCCACGGGATCGCGAAACGAGAAGCGCTACCAGGACATCGACGAGATCCTCGAGGCCGGCATCGACGTCATCTCGACCGTCAACGTCCAGCATCTCGAGAGCCTCAACGACGCGATCTTCGAGCTGACTGGTGTCCGTGTACGCGAGACGTTCCCCGATCGCGTCCTCGACGACGCTGACGAGGTCGTCCTCGTCGACATCTCGCCCGAGGCCCTCCAGGACCGGCTCCGCGCGGGGAAGGTGTACCCAGGTGGGCAGGCGGAGCGGGCGTTGCTCAACTTCTTCCGGCAGGACAATCTCTCGGCGCTCCGCGAGCTCGCGCTGCGCGAGGTCGCCGAGGACGTCGAGCACCGGCGCGGACCCGGGGTGCTCGATCCGCTCAGCAAGCAGGCGGTCGGCGAGCGGGTGCTCGCGCTCGTCGAGCCGCAGCCGCGCTCGCAGAGGGTGCTCCGCAGGGCGTGGCGGTCGAGCCAGCGCCTCGGCGGCGAGATCGACGCGCTGTGGATGCGGCGGCCGGGGCAGGCGCTCACGCCGGAGGAGGCGACCCAGCTCGCCGCTCTCCGCCGGCTCGCGTCGATCCTCGGCGTGCACTTCCTGGAGGAGGAGGGCGACGATCTCGTCGACACCATCCGTCGAGTCGCAGCCGAGCGCGGCTCCACGTACGTCTTCGTCGGCACGCCGGACGAGCGGCGCTGGGTCGAGATCACACGTGGCTCGCTCGTCTCCCGGATGATCCGCGAGCTGCCCGGCATCGACATCCGTGTGGTCGCTCACCGCGCGCTCCGGGACGAGCTCCGCCCGTGAGGCTCCCCTGGAGCCGACGTGCCCCCGAGCGCCGACCGGGCCAGCCCCGCCTGCTCGTGCCGTTCTCCGACCAACAGCTCGACGCGGTCGTGCTCGACGCGGCCCTCCGGATCGCGCGCGCCGAGGACGAGGTTCTCGTTCCGGCGTATCTCCTCGTCGTGCCGTTCGAGTACAGCCTTGAGGCGCCGGTGCAGCACGGCGAGCTCGGCCGAGCGATGCCGATCCTCGAGGCCGTCGAGCTCGCGGCGCGGCGCGCGGGTGTCCCCGTCGACGCGCGCATCGAGCGTGGGCGCTCGCCCATCGACGCGCTGCAGCGGCTCTGGGAGGTGGAGACCTTCGACCGGATCGTCGTCCCGGCGCCCGCGCCCGGTCATCCCGGGTTCTCCTCGAGGACCTCGCCTGGATGCTCGCCTACGGTCCAGGGGAGGTTCTCGTGCTGCGACCGGCTCCCGGCGCCGAGCCCGACGGCTCGCCGGACGCGTGATCCATCTCCGCGTCGTCGCGCCGCCGGCGGTCGCCGACCGCACGTACGAGCTCCTGCACGACCACCCGTCGACGCTGAACCTCGTCCGGCTGCGCGACGCCGTCGCGCGCCCGAGTGGCGACCTGATCACGTGCGACCTCGCGCGCGAGGACGCGAGCGTGGTCATCGCCGACCTGACCGAGCTCGGGATCGACCGCGACGGAGCCATCGCCATCGAGCCGGTGTCGGCGGTGGTCTCGACCTATGCGCGCGAGGCGGAGAGGGCGGCCGTCGGGTCGCCCGCGGACGCGGTCGTCTGGGAGACGGTGGAGTTCCAGACGAAGGAGAGCGCCGAGCTCTCGTTCTCGTTCGTGGCGTTCATGGTGCTGGCGACGATGATCGCGGCGCTCGGGATCATCCAGGACTCCGTGATCCTGATCATCGGCGCGATGGTCGTGGGGCCGGAGTTCGGGCCGCTGGCAGGGCTATGCGTCGCGCTCATCGGACGGCGACGTGACCTCGCACGCCGTTCGCTCGCAGCGCTCGCCGTCGGGTTCCCGCTCGGCATCGCCGCTGCGCTGAGCCTCACATTCGTGCTGCGTGCCTTCGGCTCGGCGCCCGACGAGCTGACGGAAATCGCACGCCCAGCGACGCTGTTCATCTCTCACCCCGACGAGTACTCGGTCCTCGTGGCACTCGCCGCTGGGACGGCGGGAGCGCTCTCGCTGTCGACGGCGAAGTCCGGGGCGCTCGTGGGCGTGCTCATCTCCGTGACGACCATCCCGGCGGCCGCGAACGTCGGCGTCGCGCTCGCCTACGGAGACTGGACGGAGGCTCGCGGGGCGGCGAGCCAGCTTCTCCTCAATCTCGCGTGCATCGTCGTCGCCGTCCTGGTCACGCTGTCGCTCCTGCGTCGGGTGTACGGGCGACGGAGGCGACGCAGCGCTCAGAGACGCCAGTAGTGCCGGGTCAGGAGGATGACGACGGGGATGATCTCGAGCCGGCCGAGGAACATGAGCGCGATCATCGTCACTTTCGCGGGGTCGCCGACGGGCGCGAACGACCCGAACGGGCCCGTGACGCCGAACCCCGGCCCGACGTTTCCGATTGCGGTCGCCGAGGCGCCGAGCGAGTCGAGCGGTCCGAGGCCGGCGTCGACGATCGCAGAGTCGATAGCAATGACCGCGCCGCCGACCGCCCATGCGCCGACGTAGAGCAGGACGAACGCCGCGATCGCCCGCAGCGTCCGCTCGTCCACCGGCGTTCCGTTCAGGCGGATCGGCATGACGACCTCGGGGCTCAACGTCTGCGACAGCTCCCGGCGGAGGATCTTCCCGAGGAGGAGGTGGCGGATGACCTTGATCGACCCGGCCGTCGAGCCCGCCGAGCCGCCGACGAACATGAGGGCGAAGATCGTCAGCAGGCAGACGGCCGGCCAGAGGGCGAAGTCCGCGCTCGCCGTGCCCGTCGTCGTGATGATCGAAACCGCCTGGAAGAAGCCGGTTCGGATCGCATCCTCGCCCTCGCTGATGCCGTAGCCCCAGAGCTGGACTGCAAGGGCGCCGGAGGCGACCGCGACGATCGCGACGTAGAGCAGGAGCTCCTCGTCGCGCACGAGCCTGCCCGGCTGGCGACGGACGAGCGCTCGATACATGACGAGGTAGTTCGCTCCGGCGATCAGCATGAAGAGGCCGAGGACCCACTGTGACGCGGCGGCGAAGGAGGCCGCCGAGTCGGGCTTGGTCGAGAAGCCGCCGGTCGGCATCGTGCCGAAGGCGTTCGCCGCGGCGTCGTACAGCGACATCTGGTCGTCGATCCCGAGCCACCCGAAGCTCGCGAGGATCAGGATCAGCAAGGCCGTGAGCCCCACGTAGAGGGTCCCGAGCAGCCGCGCCGTCTCGCGGATGCGTTCGGACAGCTGCGCGATCTCCGGGCCCGGCAGTTCCGTCTCGAGCAGCTGGCGGCCCCCGACGCGGAGCCGGGGCAGGACCGCGATCGCGAGCACGACGATTCCGATCCCACCGATCCACTGCGTGAACTGGCGCCACATCGCGAGCGACTTCGAGAGCTCGTCGTAGTCGGTGACGACGCTCGCGCCCGTCGTCGTGAACCCGGACATGCCCTCGAAGTACGCGTCGATCGGATGGCCGAGCTGGTCTCCGCCGATGAACAGGTACGGCAACGCTGCGAAGGCCGGCGCGAGCAGCCAGGTCGCGCATACGATGAGGAAGCCCTCGCGGATGCCGACTTTGCCCGCGGACGCGGCGGTCAGGCGCTCGAGGAGGTAGGCACCCCCGCTGGCGAGCGCACCGGCGAGCAGGTAGGGCCAGAAGGGCTCGCCGTAGCCGATCGCGACCGCAATCGGGAAGAGCGCAGCCAGGCCGAGGTACTTGCCGAGCGTCCCGATCAGGTTGAGGGACGCCGGGATGTCGACGGCGAGCGCGCGTCTCGGTGCTCTTCGCCGCGCGACGGCCTGGTTCACGTCGCGCGCGCGCTCAGAGGGCTTTCACCACGCGGTCGGCGTCCGAAGCCTCCGTGAAGACGATCACGCGGTCGCCCGCCTCGAGCACGTCGTCGCGGTGCGGAAAGAGGGCGTTCCCGTTGCGGACGACGGCGCCGATGAGCGCTCCACGGATCGGCATCTCCTTGAACCGCTTGCCGATGTACTCGCTCGTGTCCTTGAGCGTGACGTCGATCACCTCGTACCGGTTCCCTTCGAGCAGGGCGACCTGCTTCGTCCGTGGGTCGTGGGCGAAGCGGATGATCTCCTCGGACGTGACTCCTCGCGGGTTCACGGAGATGTCGATCCCCGCACGCTCGAAGGCCTCGACCGAGACCGCCTCGTGCGCGATCGAGATCGTGAACTTCACCCCGTGCACCTGGGCGAGCGACGCGGCGTAGAGGTTCTTCGCGTCGTCGCGCATCGCGAAGACTGCGGCGTGCGCGTTGCCGATGCGCTCGCGCTCGAGGAAGTCCGTCTCGATGCCCGTCGCGTGGTAGACGCGGGCCCCCGGCAGCGTTTCCGCTACATGGCGTGCGCGCTCCCGCGACGACTCGATCATGCGGACGCTCATTCCCTGGTCGAGCAGGAGCCGAGCGATCGCGGTCCCGACCCTGCCGGCGCCGTAGACGACGACGTCACGCACCGCGGACTCGCCGGGAGCGAGGAGCGTGCTCCACGACTGCGCAGCCTCTGGCGAGCCGAGGACCACTATCCGGTCTCCCGGCGTGATCCGGTCGTCTCCACCCGGCAGCAACATCCGGTCGCCGCGGATGATCGCTGCGACCTTCGAGTCCCGCGGGAACTGCGCTTCGCGCAGGGGGACGCCGACGACGTCGGGGGAGGCGCCCTCCTCGACGTCGAACTCGACGAGCTGCACCTGTCCGTCGGCGAAGACGTCCGTCTGGCGGGCTGCGGGAACGCCGATGATGCGGCTGATCGCGTGCGCGGTCTCGACCTCCGAGCTGACGACGAAGTCGACGTCGAGCTGGCCCTCGCGCCAGAGCTCGACGTACTCGACGTTCGAGGTGCGGATGACGGTCGTCGCGCTCCTCGCCTCCCGGCGGGCGAACATGCCGGCCACGAGGTTCACTTCATCGCGGGACGTGCATGCGATGACGAGGTCGGCGTCCGCCACGCCCGCAGTCGCTAGATCGCGGCGGCTCGTGCCGTCCCCCTCGTACGTCGCGAGGTCGTAGCGCCCGGCGAGCGCCGACAGCCGCGAGGGCTCGGTGTCGAGGACCGTGATCTCGTGCTCCTCGTGGAGCGCCTCCACGATCGCAACGCCGACCTGCCCGGCGCCGATGATGAAGATCCTCACGAGCGCGAAGCGTACGCCCGACCGCATCCGTCGGCTACCGTTCGGCCGTGCGCGTGGCGTGGGTGCTCGCAGTCATCGCAATCGGTGTCTCTCTCACGCCTCTCGGAGGAGCGGCGAACGACGCCGAGAGCGCCTTCGGCCTCAGGGTCTTCGCACGCGGCTTCGACTCCCCGGTCCTCGTGACGCAGGCGCCCGGTGAGCCGAGCACGCACTACGTCGTCGAGCAGAGCGGCCGCGTCATCCGCCTCCGGGGCAGCCGGCGGACGGTGTTCCTGGACGTCAGCGGCGACATCGTCTACGGAGGAGAGCAAGGCCTGCTCGGGCTCGCGTTCCATCCGAACTACGCGCGCAACCGGCTCTTCTACGTCGCGTACACGTCGGACGACGGCCGGAACGTCGTAGAGCGTTTCCGGTCGAACGGGCGCAAGGCGGTGCGCTCGACGCGGGCGCGGCTGCTGTCCATCCCGGACCCGTACGGCAACCACAACGGAGGAAACGTCACGTTCGGGCCCGACGGGCTCCTGTATACGAGCATCGGCGACTCCGGCGCGGGCGGGGACCCCGAGGACCGGGCGCAGAACATGCGCTCGCAAGTTCGGCAAGCTTCTGACGCTCGACGTCTCGAAGCGGGGCGCGCGCTGGAAGATCGCTGCTCTGGGGCTGCGGAACCCCTGGCGGTTCTCGTTCGACCGCGAGACCGGAGACCTCTACATCGGCGACGTCGGCCAGAACGCGATCGAGGAGGTGGACTTCACGCCGCGCCGTAGTCCCGGGCTCGAGAACTACGGCTGGGACATCTGGGAGGGATCGCAGCCGTACGAGGAAACCCCGCGTGGGCCGGGCCGGCTCCTCTCGCCGGTCTACGAGTACTCGAACGGCGGGAGTGAGTGCAGCGTCACCGGAGGCTTCGTCTACCGCGGTGCGAGGCGCCCCGCCGAGCGCGGGCGGTACATCTTCGGCGACTACTGCTCCGGGAAGATGTGGAGCTTCCGGATCTCGGGTGGCCGGGCGACGGGGCTGCGCGTCGAGCGCTTCCAGCTGAGTGGCCTCTCGTCGTTCGGCCAGGACCTGTCCGGCGAGCTGTACGCGGTCGGGCACAACGGCACGATCTACCGCCTGACGTAGGCCGCTAGCCCGTGCGGCGGCGGACGCGCGGCGGCGCTTGCCCGAGCGCCGCGTAGGCAAGCGCGTTCAGCGACTCGTTGAGCTGGTGCAGCTCCTTTGCGACGAGCGCGAAGCCCTCCTGCTGCTCGGACGTCCGGTTCAGTCGCTCGAGCTGCTCGGAGATGCGGTCGAGGCGCTCGAGCAATGCATCGAGCTGGCGATCGCCGACGTCCTTGGGCTCCACCCGCGCGATTGTAGAGCCGACGCCGGGATCTACGAAGCCGGCGTCGAGGCGTGGGCGACGAGGTCGTCGCGCGTCGAGACCACCCTGGCATCCGCACCGAGCCGCGCGAGAAGCCGCTCGCGGGCGCCGGATCCCGTCTCGACCGCCACGACCCGCCGTTCCGCTCCGAGCTGCGCGAGCGCGACCCGGGCCAGCGACTCCGGGGCGTCCGTGAACACGCCGACCTCGCAGCCCGAGTCCGCGAGCGAGTGGAGCGCGGCGCTCGCGACGGCGTCGCGGCGGAGGTAGACGGGGGCGCGGTCCTCGCTGAAGCGCTCGAGCAACACGCGCCAGTTGCCCGCGCCGCGGCGATCGAGCTCGGCCGCGGCCTCGCCGCGATCGGCTGAGAGCTCCGTCACCTCGACACCGAGGACGCTCTGAGCGGACACGAGCCAATCCCGCCACAGCGCCCGCGTGTCGCCGAGCGCCCCGTCCAGGTCGACGGCGAGTGCCCGCGGGATCACGCGAGCCTCCGCGCCTGAGCGCGGTGCACGAGCGCGACGCCCACCGCGACACCCGCCGCATCGAGCGCGACGTCGAGCGGCGAGCCGTGGCGCCCGGAGACGAACGACTGGTGGACCTCGTCCGAGATCGCGTACAGCGTCCCGAGCGCGAAGGCGACGCCCGGCCGCCGCAGCGCGCGTTGAAGCAGCGCGCCGAGCACGGCGTACTCGGCGGCGTGGGCGATCTTGCGCAGGACGAGGTCCCAGCCGCCGAGCCCGGTCCCGAGATCGGGCACGGAGGAGAAGGCGAAGATGAGCCCGGCCCAGGTGAGGACGGGCAGCCAGAGGCGGACGAAGGGGCCGGACACCGTCCGATGATAGGCTCGCCCCCCACAAAGGAGCACGGTGAGGGAACCCGGTGCGAATCCGGGACGGTCCCGCCGCTGTGAGGGGAGATGCTCCCCCGCCACGAAGCCACTGGCGCGAGCCGGGAAGGCGGCGAGGGAGGGAGCCCCGAGTCAGAAGACCTGTCGCGCTCCTCCATAGCCGAACCCCTCGCGGAAGGAGGATTCAGGTGCTTCGTTCGTCCCTACTCACCGTCCTGACGGCCCTGTGCGTGCTCGCGCTTGGTGTCACCGGCGCCTCCGGCGGCTCGTCCGCCTCGGCGCAGGCGCAGCCGAAGCCGTTCCCGGTCACGATCACGACTCCGAGCGGCAAGGTCACGATCCCCAGGAAGCCGCGCCGGATCGTCTCGCTGTCGCCCACCGCGACCGAGACGCTCTTCGCCATCGGCGCCGGCCGCCAGGTCATCGCGGTCGACAACCAGTCCGACTACCCGAAGAACGCTCCAAAGACCACGCTCTCGGGATTCACGCCGAACGTCGAGGCCATCGCCGGGTACCGGCCGGACCTCGTCGTCATCTCGTTCGACACGAAGGGCCTCGCGAGGTCGCTTCGCCGTCTGAAGATCAAGGTCGTCCACCACGACGGGGCGAAGACGCTGAAGGGCGCATACACACAGATCCGCCAACTCGGCCTCGTCACCGGCAACGCGGAGCAGGCCACGCAGCTCGTCAAGCGGATGCGGGCGAGGATCGACCGGATCGTCGAGACCTCGAAGAGCCGCGCAAGGGGGCTCTCGGTGTATCACGAGCTCGACCCCGGCCTGTTCTCGGCGTCGTCGAACACGTTCATCGGGAAGGCGTACGCGTTGCTCGGGCTCGAGAACATCGCCGACGAGGCCGACTCGCCCGCCACCGGCGGCTACCCGCAGCTCTCGGCCGAGTACGTCGTCGCGGCGGACCCGGACGTGATCGTGCTCGCGGACACCGTCTGCTGCGGGGAGACGCCCTCGACCGTCGCCGCAAGACCCGGCTGGGACCGGATCAGCGCTGTCCGGACCGGTTCCATCGTCCGGATGGACGACTCGATCGCGTCTCGTTGGGGCCCCCGCCTCGTGAACTTCTTCCGCGCGATGTCGTCCGCGCTCGCGCGGCTCCGCCAGTAGTCCCATGAACGCCACCGCCGCGCAGTCGACGCAAGTCCGCGCGCGGGGCTTGACCCCGCTCTGGTTCTGCGCGGCGGTGGCGTTCCTGCTCGTCTCGCTCGTCGTCGGAGTTCTCCAGGGGCCGGTCGACATCGGCTTCGGTGGAGTGCTCGAGTCGGCCGCGGCGAAGCTCGGGCTTCGCGCGGAGTCTCCGCTCACGGAGACCGAGGAGGCGATCCTGTGGGAGATCCGCATCCCGCGTGTCGTCCTCGGCGCGATCGTCGGCGGGATGCTCGCGCTCGCGGGCGCGACCTACCAGGGCGTCTTCCGGAACCCGCTCGCGGACCCGTACCTCCTCGGGGTCGCGGCCGGCGCTGGGCTCGGTGCGACGGTCGCGATCGCGTACCTGCCGGAGGGGCTCAGCGGACAGCGCGCGCTTCCCGTGGCCGCGTTCGCCGGCGGGATCGTGGCGGTCTTCCTGACCTACGCCGTCGGCCGCTCCGCGCGTCGCGAGCGTGACGCCGCGACGCTCGTGCTCGCGGGCGTGACCGTGGCGGCGTTCTTCACCGCCTGGCAGACGTTCGTGCAGCAGCGGAACTCGGAGACGCTGCAGGAGGTCTACACGTGGATCCTCGGGAACATCCCGAGCACCGGCTGGCCCGACGTCGTGCTCGTCCTCCCGTACTTCGTTGTCGCAGTGGTCGTGATCCTCGCGCTCCGCCGCGTCGTCGACGTCCTGAACCTCGGAGACGACGAGGCGTCGAGCCTCGGCGTCCACGTCCAACGGGTGCGGCTGACGCTCGTGGTCGCGGCCACGCTCGGGACGGCCGCGGTCGTCGCGGTGAGCGGGCTCATCGGCTTCGTCGGGATCATCGTCCCACACGCGATCCGCATGCTCTTCGGCGTCGGCTACCGCGCGCTGCTCCCGCTGTCCGTGATCTGCGGCGCCGGGTTCCTCGTGCTCGCGGACGTGATCGCGCGCACGGCGCTCGCGCCGGCGGAGATCCCGCTCGGTGTCGTCACCGCCTTCTTCGGCGCGCCGTTCTTCGCGCTCGTCCTACGCTCGACGAGGGTGGGCCCGTGAACGCGCGCCTTCGGCTTGCGTTCGTGGGGGAAACCATGTTTCCCCCACGTGCCCCCTTCTTCTCGAGAGCGTGGGGAACCTCCCGGTTCCCCACACCCCTCCCCGCTCACGGCCAGCGAGGCTGGCCGTGATCGAACTGGCAAACGTCACGGTGCACCTCGGCGGCCGCCCGGTCGTCGACAGCGTCGACCTCGACGTCGGCGAGGGCGAGTGGCTCGCGCTCATCGGCCCGAACGGCGCCGGGAAGACGACACTGCTTCGGGCGGTCGCGGGCCTCGTCCCGTTCTCCGGCTCGATCGCGCTCGACGGCCGGCCGGCCGTCGAGCTTGGACGCCGTGAGATCTCGCGCCTGCTCGCCCTCGTCCCCCAGGAGCCCTCGACGCCGCCCTGGATGACGGTCGGTGAGTACGTGCTCATGGGCAGGACCCCGCACCTCGGGCCGCTCGCGAAGGAGGGCGCCCGCGACCGCGAGGCCGCCGGCCGAGCGGTAGCGCGCCTCGACCTCGGCGGCTACGAGAGCCGTCGCCTGGGGACGCTCTCGGGTGGAGAGAAGCAGCGCGTCGTCGTCGCCCGGGCGCTCGCCCAGGAAGCGCGCATCGTTCTCCTCGACGAGCCGACGGCGTCGCTCGACATCGGGCACCAGCAACAGGCGCTCGAGCTGCTCGATCTCCTGCGGGCCGAGTCCGGCCTCACGCTCGTCGCCGCGATGCACGACCTCACGCTCGCCGCCCAGTACGCGGACCGAATGGTGCTGCTCGACTCCGGCCGGATCGTCGCCGAGGGGGCGCCTGCCGATGTACTGACCGAGACCCTCATCGCGACCCACTACGCCGCCTCGATCGACATCGTCCCGGCCGGCGGGCGGGTCGCGGTCATTCCCCGGCGCACCCCGCCTTCCAATACTTAGACGAACTAGGTATAGTGGCGGGTGTGAACGACAGGCTGCGCGGGCACGTCGACTTCCTCCTCCTCTCGGCGCTCGAGGACGGGCCGGCACACGGCTACCGCCTCGTCGAGATCCTCCGGGAGCGGAGCGACGGCGCATTCGACCTCGCCGAGGGCACGGTTTATCCCAGCCTGTATCGCCTGGAACGCAAGGGGCTCGTCGCGAGCCGCTGGGAGAAGGTGCATGGCCGGAGGCGCCGCGTCTACCGGCTCACGGGCAGCGGAACGAGCGCGCTCGTGCGCCAGCGCGCGGAATGGCGATCGTTCGCCCAGGCGATGGAAGCGGTCGTCGCGTGACGGTCGACGCCTATCTCGCCGAGCTCGAGCGCCTGCTCCCGCGGGCTGCCCGGCTCCGCGCGCTGCCGGAGATCAGGGAGCACTTGCGCGACTCCGCGGCGCGCCATCGCGCTTCGGGGGTCTCGCAGCTCGAGGCGGAGGAGGCGGCGACGAGGGAGTGCGGGCCGACCTCGGAGGTCGCCCGCTGCATCGGCTCCGAGCTCGCAAGACGGGAGACCAGAGTCGCGTCTCTGTTGGCGGTCGGCGCCGTGGTCGCGTTCGTCTTCCCGCTCTACGTCGTCCCGGAGAACACGCTGCCTCCGGCGACCTGGGCGGAGACCCCGTCCGAGATCGTCGCGCTGCAGCGGGCTGCGATCGGCCTGTGGCTCCTCGCCGGCGTCCTTGCCGCGGCGAGCGCGGTGCTCGCATGGACGCGGTGGCCACGCGCCACCGCGCTCGCGCTCGTCGGCACGACCGGGGCGATCGCCGGTTCGCTCGCGGTCACGATCGCGCTGACCGTGCGGTGGATCAGCATCGCGCCGTCGACGCCCAACCTCGCGCTCGCAGTGCCGCTCGCACTCGCGTGCCTCGGCGCCTGCATCTGCACGGCGCTCTGGGCGCGAGCGAGTCGCGGCCGGCTCGTCGTCCCCGACTGAGTCCCGCGGGTCCGCCGGATGCGGCGGCTAGCATCGGACGCATCGCGGTCGCGACTCCCGAGAGCTTCCTCCACGGCCTCAACGAGGCCCAGCTCGAGGCGGTCCGGCACACCGAGGGGCCGCTCCTCGTCGTCGCCGGGGCGGGCTCCGGGAAGACGCGCGTCCTCACGCACCGGGTCGCGCACCTGATCGCGGACAAGAAGGTGAAGCCGAACGAGATCCTCGCGATCACGTTCACGAACAAGGCCGCGGGGGAGATGCGAGAGCGCCTCACGCTGATGCTCGGCGGCACCGCGCGCGCGATCTGGATCCTCACCTTCCACGCCGCCTGCGGCCGGATCCTGCGCCGGGAGGCCGAGAGGCTCGGCTACAAGTCGACGTTCTCCATCTACGACGACCAGGACCAGGTGCGCCTCACCAAGGCGTGCCTCGCGGAGCTCGGCAAGGACCCGAAGCGGTTCTCGCCGCGCGGGATCCATTCGCAGATCTCGCGGATGAAGAACGAGCTCGTGACGCCGCAGCAGGCGCTGGAGCGCGTCGCGTCCTTCTGGGACCAGACCGTCGCTGAGACGTACGACCTCTACCAACGGCGCCTGCACGCCTCGAACGCGGTCGACTTCGACGACCTGCTCATGCTCACGGTGCAGGTGCTCGAGCGCTTCCCCGAAGCCCTCGAGCGCTGGCAGAAGGCGTTCCGCTACATCCTCGTCGACGAGTACCAGGACACGAACCACGCCCAGTACCGCCTGCTCCAGCTCCTCGGCGCGAAGCACGGAAACGTCTGCGCGGTCGGCGACGGAGACCAGAGCGTGTACGGGTTCCGTGGCGCGGACATCCGGAACATCCTCGAGTTCGAAAAGGACTTCCCGGGGACGCAGGTCGTCACGCTCGAGCAGAACTACCGCTCGACGAACCGGATCCTCCGCGCCGCCAACGCGGTCATCGACAACAACAGCGAGCGGAAGCCGAAGAACCTGTTCTCCGACCTCGGCGAGGGCGAGCCGGTGCGCGTGTTCGAGGTCGAGGACGAGCACGCCGAGGCGCGCTTCGTCGCCGCCGAGATCGCGGGCCTGATCGACCGCGGCCTCTCCGCGAGCGAGATCGCGGTCTTCTACCGGACGAACGCGCAGTCGCGCGTGCTGGAGGACGTGCTCGTGCGGCAGGACGTCCCGTACCAGGTGATCGGCGGCCCGCGCTTCTACGAGCGCGCCGAGATCCGCGACGCGACGGCGTACCTCACGGTGATCGTGAACCCGAGCGACGCGACCTCGCTCCTCCGCATTGCGAACCGCCCGCGGCGCGGCATCGGCCAGACGTCGATCGCGCGCCTCGTCACGCGGGCCGAGGCGACCGGCCGGACGCTGTTCGAGGCCATGGCCGACCCGGAGGCCGCCGGGGTCGCAGCGGCGTCGGCGCGGTCTATCCGGGCGTTCCACGGGACGATGCAGTCACTCATGGCGCTCTCCCAGGAGCTGCACGTGGACGAGCTCCTCGAGCGCATGCTCGAGAAGACAGGGACGCTGGAGGCGCTCGAGGCCGAGCGGACGATCGAGGCGCGCGGCCGCATCGAGAACCTCCAGGAGCTCGTCGGCGTCGCGCGCGAGTACCGCCTCGAGAACGCGGATGCGTCGCTCGCCGGCTTCCTCCAGGACATCGCGCTCGTGTCCGACCAGGACACGATCGCGGACGACCGCGGGCTCGTTACGCTCATGACGCTGCACAACGCGAAAGGCCTCGAGTTCACGGCCGTGTTCGCGATCGGGATGGAGGAGGGCGTCTTCCCGCACATCCGCGCGCTCGAGGAGCAGGGTGTCGAGGAGGAGCGCCGGCTCTGCTACGTGGGGCTGACGCGCGCGAAGGAGCGCCTGACGCTGACGCACACGATGTCGCGCTCGCTCTTCGGAAGGAGGACGTACAACCTCGCCTCACGCTTCCTGGACGAGCTTCCGAGAGAGGTCGAGCGAGAGCGGCTGCGGCCCTCGTCGTGGTCGAACTACGGCTCCCCGGGGAGCGCGGCTCCGGCCCCGCGCGGCGACCCGGGCCTCGCCCTCTCGACCGGAGACGAGGTGCGCCACGCGTCGCTCGGCGACGGCGTCGTGACCGGCGTCGAGCCCGGCGGCGTCGTCACGATCCGCTTCGCCGAGGACGGCACCGAGCGGCGGCTGATGGTCGAGTACGCGCCGCTCCAGAAGATCGCATAGCGTGGCGCGTCCATGAGTCTCGAATACCGGGCCCCGACGGCGGACGAGCTCGCCAACGTCCTGCGGACCATCCACTCGGCCTTCGGTGAGGAGATGAAGGACGACGAGCTCGAGCGCCAGCGGTCGGTCATGCCCCTCGACCGCGTGCTCGCCGCCTGGGACGACGGCAGGCCCGTGGGCGCCGCGGCGTCCTGGCCGTTCGAGCTCACCGTTCCCGGTGGCACCGTTCCTGCGGCCGGGGTCACGTGGGTGGGCGTCCTGCCGAGCCATCGTCGGCGCGGGATCCTCACCGAGCTGATGCGGCTACAGCTCGACGACGTCCACGAGCGTGGCGAGCCGCTCGCGATCCTGTGGGCCTCGGAGGCGCCGATCTACGGCCGCTTCGGCTACGGGATCGCCGCGCCCGAGATCTCCATGAACGCCGAGCGTGGCTTCTTCAGTCTCAGGGAGGACCCGGGACCGCGCGGCTCCGTCCGATTGGTGACCGCCGACGAGGCGGCCGGGCTCTTTCCGCCGCTCCACGACAGCGTCCGCGCCGATCGCCCGGGGTTCGTGCACCGGACGGACCAGTGGTGGCGGACGTTCGTGCTGGCCGACCCGGAGGACTGGCGTGACGGCGCCGGCCCGAAGTTCTACGCCCTACTCGAGCTCGACGGCTCACCCGCGGGCTACGCGCTCTACCGACTCAAGTCGGACTGGGGGGAGGGCTCGCCGCGGGGGGAGCTTCGGGTGATCGAGGCGATCGCGACCTCGCCCGATGCGACGGCGGAGCTCTGGCGCTACCTCTTCGGCATCGACCTCGTCGCGCGTGTGAAGGCGTACCGGCTGGATCCCTCGTGGTCGCTGTTCCTCATGGTCGAGGACTCCCGGCGATTGCACCTCACCGTTGCGGAGGGGATCTGGTTGCGGATCGTGGATCTCGAGGCGGCGCTCGCTGCGCGCAGCTTCGCGGTCGCGGAAGAGGCGGTGCTGGAGGTGACGGACGAGCGCTTCCCTCGGAATGCGGGCCGGTGGACGGTCGGGCCCGAGCCCGTGCGGACGGACGCCGACGCCGACGTCGCGGTCGACATCGCCGACCTCGCCTCGGCGTACCTGGGGGCGTTCACGTTCGAGCGTCTCGCCGCCGCCGGACGCGTGCGGGAGCTGCGCCCGGGCGGCCTCGCCCGCGCTACCGCACTCTTCGGGACACCGATACCGCCGTGGTGCCCCGAGGGCTTTTGATGGACTAGGGGCATGGCGAGGAAGCGAACGACGTTCGACGTGGCGCCGTGTGCCGACCTCGGCGAGTTCTCGGACGCGGTGTTCGCGATCGGCCAGTACTTCGGCATGGAGCCGACGGAGGAGCGCATGGAGCGCTTCTCCAAGAACCTCCCGATCGATCGGATGCACGCCGCGCGCGAGAACGGGACGACGGTGGGCGGGGCGGGCGCGTTCCCGTTCGAGATGTCGGTCCCCGGAGCCATCGTGCCCACGGCGGGCGTCACCGTGGTCGGGACGTTCCCGACGCACCGCCGCCGCGGCGTGCTCAGGGCGATGATGCGTGCCCAGCTCGACGACGTCCACGAGCGGGGCGAGCCCGTTGCGGCCTTGTGGGCTTCCGAGGAGACGATCTACGGCCGCTACGGCTACGGGATGGCCTCGCTCGCCGGCCGGATGTCGATGCCGCGTGCGAGCTCCGCGTTCGCGCTCCCGCTCGAGCGGCAGGGCCAAGTCCGTCTCGTAAAGGCGGACGAGGCGCTCGAGCTCTTCCCCACGGTCTGGGACGCCGTGCGCCCCTCGGTCCCAGGCCTGCTCGGCCGGAGCCGGAACTGGTGGGAGTACCGGCTGCTCTTCGACACGCCCGAGAGCCGCGGAGGCGGCGGCCCCAAGCGCTTCGCCGTCCTCGAGACCGACGGACGCGCGGAGGGATACGCGATCTACCGGCACAAGCCCGACTGGGCCGGCGACGACCCCGACACGGAGCTCGCCGTCGTCGAGGCCGTCGCGCTCGACGGCCGGCCTACGGCCGAGCTCTGGCGCTACCTCTTCGACATCGACTGGTCCGTGCGGATCACCGCCGGGCTCCTGCCCGTCGACCACCAGCTCTTCCAGATCCTCGCAACGCCGCGCCAGATGCGCTTCCGCGTCTGGGACGGGCTGTGGGTGCGCCTGGTGGACGTCCGGGAGGCGCTGTCGGCACGGGGCTACGCGGCGGACGGCGCGGTCGTCTTCGACGTCGTCGACGAGTTCTGTCGGTGGAACAGAGGCCGTTGGAAACTCGAGGACGGCGTCGCGAAGCGGTCGCGGGCCGACGCCGATCTGCGCGGCGACGTCGCGATGCTCGGCTCGGTCTACCTCGGTGGCTTCACGTTCGAGCAGCTCGTCCGCGCCGGCCGAGTCGAGGAGCTGACGGAGGGTGCCGCCGCGCGCGCGGACGCGATGTTCGCCTCGCCGCGCGCCCCGTGGTGCCCCGAGATCTTCTGAGCTGTCAGCGGCGGCCGTCGATCGGGCGCTGCCAGATCGTGAGCGACACGTTGCCGGCCTCGTCCCAGCCACGGATGCACGCCCTGGCCGGGTACTGGCCGGACGGGATGCGGAACGGGACGCGGGTGTAGGGGTGGTACCCGGCGGGGTCGGTGCAGAGGCTGGTCGCCAACGGGCCGACTTTGATCTCGAAGTACGCGTACTCGGGGAGATCGAAGACGGGCTCGAGGAACGAGCTGCCCGGGGTCTCCCGGAGGCGGACCCGGATGCGCCGCGTGGGTGGCGTCCTGTCGATGTAGCGCACGACGGTGGTCGCATCACCGAGGGGCTGCCAGCCCTGGTCGATCTGAGGGCTCGGACCGGCGAGGATGCAGAGCACCCAGCGCCCGCCCGTCAGCGGGAGTGGCGCGTCGTAGGTCGGAGCATTCGCGAGCGCGACCGGTGCGCCGTAGCCGTCGATCGTCCGGCAGTCGGTCGTCCCGGCCTCACCGACCTTGGTCCGGTAGTAGGCCAGCTTTCCCTCGAGGCGCACGTCCCAGGTGGTCTGCGGAAAGCGCGTGACCGGGTTCGGCACGTCGGGGTTGACGCCCACCGACCCGGCGATCGGCGTGAGCCAGCTGCGCGTGTCGAGCGGGCAGGGGCCGCCGAGGCGGAACCGCCCGGCCTGGGTGAAGCAGGCGCGCAAGCCGGCGATCGGGACTGCGTAGGTCGTGTTCTTCCTCGGGCGGAGGCTCTTGCCGCTACGGAGCTCGCAGGGGCGGCCGGAGTAGCACGCCGGAAGGCGGTCACCGAGGAGCGTTGTCGTGTTGATCGTGCCCAGTACGCTGCCGGTCCGGCGGTCGAGCAGCGGCGAGCCCGAGCTTGCGCCCGTGATGCCCCTGCAGTTGCTCGGGATCACGTGGTACCAGATCCACGGTCCCTCGACGAGCTTCGCTCTCGGCCTCGTCGTGCAGCGCGAGCGTCGCAACATCCGCTCCTCCCGCGGCACGCCGGCGACGGGTATGCCGACGCTCTCGACCTTGCGGCCCCCGCCGGGTACCCCGGGGGCGATCGGTAGGGGTCTGATCCCTCTCGCGCGAAGCGCCGCCAGCGGGCGGTCGAGCGCGAAGACGCTGAGGTCGAAGCCCTTCATCGAGCTCCAGACGATTCGCCTCACGCCGACCCTGAGCCGTGCTTCCGGCGTGTCGACGAACCGGCCGAACTCGATCGTGACGCCGCTCACCCGCCTGTTCACGATGGTCGCGGTCGGGCTCACGCTCGTGCAGCGGCCGTTCGCGATCGCGTACGCCGGTCCGTGTCGCACGGTGGCGACGAGCCACGCAGTGCACGTCCGCGAGCCGCTGAGGTGCCCGATTCCCGTGTAGCGGGCGCTCTGGCCGCCGCCGTTGCGCAGAAGTGTCGTCCCCGCGGTAGCCGGCGGTTCCGTATCGGGGTCCGATTGCGGCGGCAGCGCCGACGAAGCCGTCGCGACGATGAGCGTGACACCTACGGCAATGCAGCCGACCCCTCTCAAATGCACGCCCCGAGAGTACTCCGAGTGTCGTGCGCGCGCCTACCCGCTTATGCGGCTCGCCATGGTGGATTCCCCCGATCCCTCAGCTCGGGGCGAACTCGATCCGGGTGATCAGCTCGTCCGCGACGACGAAGTCGACCCGGAGAGCCTGCTCGCTCGCGACGTCCCCGCCTTCGATCCAGCGCTGGACGAGTCGCGCGCGCATCTCGGCGCCCGCGTCCGTCTCGACGAACTCCGCGTCCTCGACGTGTTCGTCCAGATGCTCGGGGGCGCTCTGCCGGGAGCGCATCTCCAACCAGGCGTCGCGTCCGCGAAGCGACCCGTGCGCGAAGACGAGCTCGACGTCCTCGGCCATGAGCTCGGCGGCGGCCGTGTCGTCGCGGCGATCGAGCGCCTCGGCGAACGCGCGGGCGACGGCGATGCCACTCACGGGGAGCTAAGATAACCGGCCCAGGGCGGTTAGCTCAGTTGGGAGAGCACCAGCTCGACAAGCCTGAGCAGGTGGTCACGCGCGGTTCCTCCAGGTACACGAATGGCGTCGTTGAGCCGTTCCCCGAGCAGGGCCACTGTCCCTGAATCGGTCGAATGAGCGCAGTCTGCTGCCATGCGCTGCCACGGCCTCCACACACCCCCGAAACGACGAAGGCCCGTCGACGGCGGGCCTTCCTCGTACTGGAAAGTCGTGGCGGTCGTCAGCTCGGACGCTCGCCTCCAGGGTGGAGCGTGATCCCGTTGTCTGCGAGCACGCGCTCGATCTTCTCCGGGAGTTCGGCCATCGAGTTGAACAACAGCGGGTCCTGCGCCGCGATCCTGTGGCTCCGGTTCACCGGGGCGTACACGGAGCCGCTCGACCAGGCGTGCTTCGGCCGGATGTGGCCGTCCTCGCTCTGCGAGGTCGTCCGTCCAGAAGCGAATCCCCGCTTCGCCTCGACTGCGCTGCTATCGCTGCATGTGCTGCATCTACTTCAAGGCGTCAATGCGTCACCTAGTACACCGGGTCACTAGGTGGCGAGTTGGGGTCGGGGCGGGCTGAACGGCACCGCTGAAAGGGAGAAGGCCCGCCGAAGCGGGCCTTCGCAGCCAGCGAGACTCGCTTGCTACTTGGCGAGATTCTGAACCTCGAAAATCTCCGGCTCGCCGGAAAACTCGATCCCGATGTCCGTCAAGATCGGTATGAGGCCTTCACCGAACGCCTCCATCTGCTCCCGCGAGGCCCAGATCTCGCTGACCTTCATATTGTCCTCGTCTCCGAAGGCAACGTGGACCTCCAGCCCAGGCGGATTGGGCCACAGTCCGGCCTGCTCCAAGCGCCGTAGGCTTTCGTCGTACTTCTCTCTGTTGACGTTCGTCGGGTTGAAGCGCACAACGATGCTCATAGGCCCGGTCCTCCGTGATTGGGTCCCGCGACCCTAACCGGTGAGCCTAGTGATGGCGTGACGCCAGCCGCCCCGCAACGCGAGAGGAGGCCCGGAGGCCTCCTCGATCGAGCGCGTTGGTGCGGGGTTGGATCAGACGGCGGGGGCCACGTACGGGGTGACCACGATGCTGACGGGCGTGCCGTTGAACTTGAACGTGGTCACGTCGCTGTGGCTCTGCGCGAAGGTGGCGAAGGGGTTCGTCACGCTGCCGTGTCCGGCGCAGATGGTGGCGTAGTCCGGGAAGCGGCCCGACGACGCGGTGCCGTACGTGTTGGACTCGGTGACGACGCTCGCGCCCTTGGCACCGAGGTTCCAGCCCGTGACCTTGTCGGCCGAGCCGTTGTAGATCTCGGTGAGCGCGATCGGGCTGGTGATGTGCGTGCTGCGGAAGTGGTTCTGGATGGTGCCGTCCGAGCAGCCCACGCCGGTGGTGGTCGTCGCGGTGAACACGTTGGAGCCGGTGAGCGACTGGCCGTCGGCCATGGCGATCGTCTGGAATGCCTTCTCGTTCATGCCGGGGAACTGGGCCATGATCTCGCCCTTGGAGACGGTGACGACGCCGTTGGCGTCGGTGGTGGCGGCGTTGGCGAACGGGACGGCGATCGGGCTGCGAGCGCCACGAGAGAGACGGCGGTGATGATGAGCTTGCGCATTTATTTCCCCTCGGTGTCTGAGGCAATCACTGTGATCGCCATATCCCTGCCAGCCTGCCCTTCGCTCGCCTCGCCCGCTAGGACCAAATGGGTCTATTCCTCGGCAATGTCGTGGCTGCGGGTGACGCTCGCGCTCGCCGCAGGTGCGACGGCGGGAGGCCAGCTCACGTCAGCGTCCCGGGCTACCGCACCAGTGGTGCCTGGCCAGAACCAGTACCGCGCCGAGGATCAACCCGAAACCCGCGCCGAAAGCGATCCCCGCCTGAATATCCTCAGGCACCTGCGCGTAGAGCGACCTGCTTAGCCCGGCTCCAAAGACGCCGACGATGAGCGCGACCGGCAAGAGCAACGTCCACCATCGGCCCACCAGCGCGGAAGCGAGAGCGCAAAGAGCGAGCGTCGCCAACATCGTCGGTCCGTGCGCGTACTCGGATGCAACGAGAGCAGCGGTCAACCTGTAAGAGATACTTCCCCGCCGCTTGACTCTCCACTCTCAAACCATCAACGTCCGCGCCGCAGAGAGCCTCATTCGACCGAAGGGCGAGTTCGTGGAGGCGCTCAATGCGGAGCTGGACGCGCTCTCCACGGCCCCCGAGCACATCGAGCGCCACTCGCAGCGGGACGCGGAGGAGCGGAGGCGTGAGAACGCAGATCGTTGAGCGCATCCGCGAAGTCCTCGCGTGGCGGGACATCCTCACCGGGGACGACGAGGAGGCGAAGCGCCAGCTCGCGGAGTCGCTGGACGAGAAGGACCTCCCGGTCGCGCTCTCAGCCCTCGACCCACTGACCGAACGCCAGGAACGGTATGCAGCCAGCTTCCGCGAGTGACCGCGCCGAGCGGTCGCCCGTCTGCGGGCGATCCTGGAGCAGCGCGAGGAGGAGCGCCGAGAGAAGCCTTCACCCCCGGAGCAGGCGCAGCGGCTAGAGGACGCGCTGGCCGCGATCAGAAGATCGACTTCCGCGTCGGCCTCGGTGAGCGCGAGCTGTGGGACCGGGCTGCGCAAGCTCAGAGCGTCTCGACCTCGGAGTTCGTCAGGAACGTGGTGAACCGAGCCGCCGAGGAAGCTCTCGCTGCAGCCTACGCCGCCGAGTAGCGGCGCTCCACGATCCGGTCGAGCAAGTACGCGAGGAGGCTTCCTCCAGCTCGACCTCGCGCCGCTGCTCAGGGGTCAAGGCGAACCGTTCGGCCTCCCGAGTCTCCGCGATGCCAGGGCGACGAGGCGGGCGTGCCGCTCCAGGTCCTTCGCCATCTCGCAGTCGGCGCAGGGCATGAGGAAATGGTGCCTCAACGAGCGGAGGGTGTCCCCGGCGCCGGGACGCGATTTGCAGGGGGTTTCCCAGGCTCGGCGCCGAGGTGCTGCCACGCCGCTGCCATTTCGCCATTTCGGTCGATTCGGGGGCGAGCCTGATTTCGCTAACCTGAGCCATCCAGGGCGGTTAGCTCAGTTGGGAGAGCACCAGCTCGACAAGCTGGGGGTCACTGGTTCGAGCCCAGTACCGCCCATCTGACCCCGCGTAGCGAGCCGACTTGGCTTAGCTATGCGGGTTACGTACGCCGTGGGTGTCGGGTTTGCCCGTCTGCTGCACAAGGTCGTGCGTGCGGTGTTCGGCGCGTCTCCCGCGCTGCCCCTCTTGCGCGATCCGGAAAAGCGGTCCAGAATGTGCGCACGCTCCGGCGGGTCGACTGCGGCTTGGCGGGCGGGGGAGAGATGCGGACATCACGGGCGATCCTGCGGCTCGCCGTCGCCGGCGTCATTGCGACGGCGCTGCTGCTTGCTCCGGCGTCGGGGGCCGTCACGCTGCCGTCCGGCTTCCAGGAGTCGGTCGCGTTCTCCGGCCTGACGAACCCGACCAATATCGAGTTCGCTTCGGACGGACGCGTCTTCGTCGCCGAGAAGAGCGGGATCATCAAGGTCTTCGACGGCCTCGCGGACACGACGCCGACGCAGTACGCGAACCTCAGCGCGAAGGTCCACGACTTCTGGGACCGGGGGCTCCTCGGCTTCGCGCTCGATCCGGAGTTCCCCGCGGACCCGTACGTCTATGTCCTGTACACGTACGACGCCCCGATCGGCGGCTCGCACCCGACGTTCGGGGACGGGTGCGCCGACCCGACCGGCGACGGTTGCGTCGTCAGCGGCCGCCTCTCGCGCCTGGTCCCGAGCGGCGGGCCTGAGCCGACGGAGCAGGTACTCATCCACGACTGGTGCCAGCAGTACCCGAGCCACTCGATCGGCGATCTCGCTTTCGGCGCGGACGGCGCCCTCTACGTCTCCGGTGGTGACGGTGCGAGCTTCAACTTCACCGACTGGGGCCAGGACGGCAACCCGGTCAACCCCTGCGGCGACCCTCCGGGGAATCCGGGTACGGCGCTCACACCGCCGACGGCGGAGGGTGGCGCGCTCCGAAGCCAGGACCTGCGCACCATGCCAGCTCCGCCCGCCGTCGACCCCGTCTCGCTCGACGGCGCCATCTTGCGGGTCGACCCCACGACCGGCGCCGGGCTTCCGGACAACCCGAACGCGGCCAGCACCGACGCGAACGCGCGCCGCATCATCGCCCACGGCCTGCGCAACCCCTTCCGCTTCACGATCCGGCCAGGGACGAGCGAGGTCTGGCTCGGCGACGTGGGCTGGAACCTGTGGGAGGAGATCGACCGCATCGCCAACCCGCTCGGCCAGGTCGAGAACTTCGGCTGGCCGTGCTACGAGGGCGCTGCCCGCCAGTCGGGGTACGACGGCGCGAACCTGAACATCTGCGAGAGCCTCTACGCGTCGGCGAACGCCGTAGTCAACCCGTTCTACACGTACAACCACAACCAGAAGATCGTGAACGGCGAGCCGTGCCGCCCGTCGACCCCGTCGACACCCACGAGCTCGTCCATCGCGGGTCTCGCGTTCTACCAGGGCGGGCCCTATCCGGACACGTACGACGGTGCGCTCTTCTTCGCGGACTACTCGCGTGACTGCATATGGGCGGTGCTTCGGGGCACGGACGGCCTTCCCGACCCCGCCGACCCCAACCGCACGACCTTCGTCGCCGACGCTGCCAACCCGGTCGACCTCGAGATCGGCCCGAACGGTGACCTGTTCTACGTCGACTTCAACGGCGGGACGATCCGCCGTGTTCAGTACTTCGCGGCCAACCAACCGCCGGCCGCGAATGCGACAGCAAACCCGACGAGCGGTGCGGCGCCGCTCACCGTCGCCTTCGACGGCGGCGGATCGAGCGATCCCGAGGGTCTGCCGCTGACGTACGCGTGGGACCTCGACGGCGACGGCCAGTTCGACGACTCGACGTCGGCACAACCGACCTTCACGTACACGCAGCCCGCCGTCTACACGGCACGGCTCCGCGTGACCGATCCGCAAGGCGCCTCGGGGACGAGCGCGCCGATCACGATCACCGCGAACAACACGCCGCCGTCCGCGACGATCGGCTCGCCCACGGCGACATCGACATGGCGGGTCGGCGAGACCATCTCCTTCTCCGGCTCTGCGAGCGACGCGCAGCAGGGGACGATGCCGGCGTCGGCCTTCTCCTGGCAGCTCGTGCTGCTTCACGGCTCCTGCCCGGCCGACTGCCACGAGCACCCGCTGCAGTCGTTCAACGGTGTGAGCTCGGGCTCGTTCGTCGCCCCGGACCACGAATACCCGTCCGAGCTCGAGCTCCGGCTGACCGTGACGGACGCCGGCGGCCTCACGGACACGGAGACCGTGCGCCTCGTCCCCCGCACTGTCGCCCTCACGTTCCAGTCGGTGCCTTCTGGCCTCCAGCTCGTCGTGGGCAGCACAAGCCAGGAGACGCCGTTCACGCGCACGGTCATCGAGGGGTCCGCGAACACGGTCAGCGCGCCCTCACCGCAGAGTTCCGGTGGCTCGAGCTACTCCTTCGCGTCGTGGTCGGACGGCGGAGCCGCGACGCGCACCATCGTCGCGAACGCGGCAGCCACATACACGGCGACGTACCAGCAGACGACGAGCGCGGATCTGCAGCTCTCGAAGAGCGGCACGCTGTCCGGCGCCAACGCGGTCTGGACGCTGACGGTGACAAACGTCGGCGGCCCGGACACGGCCCAGGCCGTGGTCGTGAACGACACGCTGCCGGCGAAGGTGACCTACGTCTCCTCGCCCGGGTGTACGTACACGTCGTCGACGAGGAACGTCCGCTGCACCGCGACCACGCTGGCACGCGACGCCTTGGTCTCGTTCACCGTCACGACGAGCCTCCCGAAGGGAAGCGGCTGGACCACCAACGTCGCGACCGTGACGAGTTCGAGCACGGACCCGAACTCGGCGAACAACACCGGAACCGCGCGGGTCCACCGCTGACGTTTCAGTAGCATCGCGCCGTGCGCGAGTTGCGTCCGGGCCTCTGGCACTGGCAGGCACCCCATCCGGGGTGGAGGTCGGGCGAGCCGTGGGACCCGAACGTCTCGTCCTACGCGATCGTCGACGACGACCGCCTGCTGCTGCTCGACCCGCTGGGCGTGCCGAGCGAGCTCGAGGCGCTCGCGGCCGAGCGCGAGACGGCGATCGTGCTCACCGCACCGTGGCACGAGCGGGACGCAGAGCGGCTCGTGGAGCGGCTCGGTGTGCCGGTGTTCACGCCGCTGCCCGACACTGCGCAGTACCTCATGGACACGTACGGCATCACCGCCGAGCAAGCCGGTGACGGCAGTCCCGACGTCGTCTGGCTGCTCCGCGAGAAGAAAGGCGAGGCGCGCCCGTACTCGGCTGGCGACCGGCTGCCGTTCGGCGCCGACGTGTTCCCCGGACACAAGCCGAACGACACCGTGCTCTGGGTCGAGAGCCAGCATGCGGTGATCTCCGGCGATACGCTCGTCGACTTCGGTCAGGGTCTCGAGATCAACGAGAGGTGGCTCCGCCCCGGCGTCACGCGCGAGGAGATCGCCGAGGGGTTGCGCCCGCTGCTCGAGCTGCCGGTCGAGCACGTGCTTGCGACGCACGGCGGGCCGACCGACCGGGCCGCCCTCGAGCGCGCGTTGTCCTCCTCCTAGACGCTCGAGGCATTCCCGCACGCTCGCCCAGGCGAGCGGTCGTCTCCAGCTGCTATGGAGATCTGCCTTGGCGCTTCGGTCGAACGCCTGGCGGCTCAATGCGCCTTGTGCTTCTATGCATAGCACTTCGACCCGTGGAGGCGTATGCGCATCGAGAAGGACCTGGTCGCGGCCGTGGCGACACCGCTCGTGCTCGCAATCCTGTCCGAGGGTGAAAGCTACGGATACGCCATCCTCAAGCGGGTACGTGCGCTCTCTGAGGGAGAGCTCGAGTGGACCGACGGGATGCTCTACCCGCTGCTCCACCGCCTCCGTCGGCTCGGGTACGTGACGACGGAGTGGCGAACGTCGCCGGAAGGGCGTCGCCGCAAGTACTACATGGTCACCGACGACGGACGAGCAGCACTCGCCGACCAGCAACGACAGTGGGCGACGGTCACACGTGCGCTGAATGACGTGTGGCCGGGGCCCGGCGTGCTGCTTACGGTTCGCGGCGAGGAGTGAGCCATGGACAGCGTGGAATCACAGATCGCAGAATGGCGGGCCTACGTCACCAAGGCGCCCGGCGTCAACGGCCACGACGTCGATGAGCTGGAGGATCATCTTCGTCACCAGATCGCTGAGCTGAGCGCGGCCGGCCTCACAGCCGACGAGGGATTCCTGATCGCCGTGAAACGGCTGGGGGACGTCGACGGCCTGTCCCGCGAGTACGCACGCGAGCACAGCGGCCGCCTCTGGAAACAGCTCCTGAGCGGTGCTGACGAGCCGGCGCGCGCGTCCAGCGGCTGGTTCGAGGCGTTCGCCTTCGCCGTGGCTGCCGCCGTCGCGATCCAGGTTGCACGCCTGGCTGTGATGTCCCGCATGAGGAACCAAGCTGGTTCACGCGGAACCTCAGTCTGTTCGTGTTGCCGTTCCTCGCCGGGTACTTCGCACGCCGACGGCAGCTCGACACTCGGCAATGGGCGCTGACGGCGGCGCCGTTCGTCCTCGCTGCGCTCGTGGTCAACCTCTACCCGTACGGCGCGGACTCCGACACCGAGGTCCTCGTCGCACTCCATCTGCCCGTCGTGCTCTGGTTCGTAGTCGCGTACCCGTACATGGGCGGCACGGTCCGATCGCACGAGCGGCGCATGGACTTCGTCCGTTTCACGGGCGAATGGTTCATCTACTACGTGCTGATCGCGCTCGGGGGCGGCTTGCTGATGGCTTTGACCGCAGGGGTCTTCGAACCCACGGGGGTCGACGTCGATCGGATCGCCGAGTGGGTGCTGCCCTCGGGAGCGGCGGGTGCGGTGATCGTGGCCGCATGGCTCGTCGAGTCGAAGCAAGGGGTCGTGGAGAACATGGCGCCCGTGCTGACGATGCTCTTCACGCCGCTGTTCGCGGTGATGTTGGCCGGCGCCGCCGTCGTCTACGCCATGACCGAGCTCGGCGGCGCATTCGATCGCGATCTCGTCAGCGTCTTCGATGCCCTGCTGCTCGTCGTCCTCGCGCTCGTCCTGTACGGGATGTCCGCGCGGGACCCGTCGACGTCGCCGGACTGGATGGACGGCATCCAGCTGGTCGCCGTCGTCAGTGCCCTCCTGCTCGACGTGATGGTGCTCGGCTCGATGGTCGCTCGGATCGGCGAGCTCGGGTTCACCCCGAACCGAACGGCAGCGCTCGGCCTCAACCTGGTCCTCCTCGTGAACCTGGCCGGGGCCGCCTTGCTGTCGGCCCGATTCCTCACACGCCGCAGCACGCTCCACCGGCTCGAGCGCTGGCAGACCACCTACCTTCCCGTCTTCGCCCTGTGGGCCGCCGCGGTCGTGGTCATCCTCCCGCCGGTGTTCGCCTTCGACTGATCGCTCGACCAACCACAGCTCGACGGAGCTCGCGCGCTCCAAGGACATTGCCGTTTGGCACGCGTACGGTCGAGGCAATGTCTACTCGCAGGAGGCACAGTGCGGACAACTGCGCACTTGCGATGAGTTCGTGGACGTCCGCCGGTCTCATCGGCAGAAGAGAGGAGGCGACATGGGCAACGTGGTCATCGACATGAGCATGTCACTGGACGGCTATATCGCCGCGCCCAACGACAATCCGGAACAGGGGCTGGGCGAGGACGGGATGAGGCTCCACAACTGGGCGTTCGACGATCCTTCGGTGTTCGAGAGGGTGTACGGCAACCTGGTCGAGGAAACAGGCGCCGTGATCATGGGCCGCCGCTCGTACGACAACTCGATCGAGGCGTGGGATGGCAAGGGCCCACTGGGCGACGTCCCGTGCTTCGTGGTCACTCACCAGCCGCCCGCGACGTCGGACCCGGTGTTCACGTTCGTCACCGACGGGATCGAGAGTGCCCTCGCGAAGGCTCAGGAGGTCGCCGCCGAGAAGCGGATCGGGCTGATGGGCGCGAACATCGATCAGCAGTTCCTCGCGGCCGGGCTCGTGGACGAGATCAGGATCCACGTGATCGATGTCCTGCTCGGCGGGGGTCGCCGGCTGTTCGACCAGATTCCGCAGCGAGTCGAGCTGGAACAGACCGGGCTCAGCAAGACCGACGGCGTGACGCATCTGGAGTACCGCGTCGTCCGGTAGCGCGTCCAGCGGGTTGACGCGGCGCTCGAGCGACATCAGCTCACAGAAGACGAACAGGGGCGCGGTAACGTGGCGCGAACGGACGCCTCCTACGTTTTGCCGGGCGGCGACCGAGGGAACGGGCCGCGTAGAGCGCGAGCTAGCGACCGCACGGAGGTGACGAGCAATGACCGATGAAAAGGTCAGCGTCCGGTACATGGTCGACGACGTCGACCAGGCGATCGACTTCTACACCGAGCACTTGGGGTTCGAGTCGGGTCACAATGCCTCGCCCGCGTTTGCAGAGGTGAACAAGGGCAACCTGCGGCTGCTGCTCGCCGGTCCCGCGAGCTCGGCCGGGCGACCGATGCCCGACGGTCGCAAGCCTGAACCAGGAGGCTGGAACCGCATCCACTTCGTCGTCGACGACATCGACGCCGAGGTCGAGCGCCTCCGCGCCGCCGGTCTCAGCTTCCGCAATGACGTCGTCACCGGCCCAGGCGGCAAGCAGATCCTTGTCGAGGATCCCTCAGGAAACCCGATCGAGCTCTTCCAGCCGGCTCCCTGAGGTGCTTTCAGTCGCGGGCGACGGTCTCGGGCCGCATGCCGCCATCATCGGGCGCGATCCTCGCACACGCAAGGAGCCTCCAACTCCGACGAGCCTTGCGCTCGTCGAGCACACCCTCTCCTGATCGCCTCTAGAAGTCGATGCGCATCACGAACCGACGGGGGGTCGGATGAGTGACCTCGGCGAACCCGGCGGCGGCGAAGATGCTGCGGCCGCCGACGTGGAGCTCGCCCCAGGTGATCTCCTTCCCCGGCTCCGTGAGCATCGGGTAGCCCTCGAGCGCACGCGCGCCACGTTCTCGGGCGAAGTCCACCGCGGCGCGCGCGAGCGCATATGTGATGCCGCGGTGCCGGAAGCCCGCGCGGGTGACGAAGCAGGTCACGGCCCAGACGCTGTCGTCGGTCTTGTCCTCGTCCCGGTTCGTCCAGGCGACGCGGGTCTTGAGCAGCAGGCGCGGGTAGGCGGTGCGCGGCTCGACCGCGCACCAGCCGACGGGCTCGCCGTCGAGATAGGCGACGAGGCCGGTCGTCGTTCGCGACTCCGGGTGCCCACAGTCCGTCTGCTCGCGTAGCCGGAAGGCGAGCTCCTCTGCGCCAACCGATGCCCATGACTCCCCTGGCTGCATCTTGTACCGCTGGCACTGGCACCTCGGCGGATCGCCGCGCGTGCCGAACACGGTCTGGAGATCCTCCCAGCTCGCCTCGTTGGCGGGCACGACCTTGACCGCTGCCGTCACCGGGTCGGCCATGTGGTCACAGTAGTGGGGCGAGAGCGCCGCACGCGGCACATGTCAAAGGGTCCCGGTTGGTTCAGCCGCCGTCGTCAGCGCCGCAGCTTCGACGTGTCGACGACCTCGAACGCCGAGCCCGGGACGCGGTGGAGCGTGTGCAGCTGGTCGTTCGACCAGCGCGGGTCCGGAGCCCCCGAGATGTACCAGTCGGAGCCGTTGTCGGAGACCATCATCCCGTACTCCTTCAGCGCCCTCAGAACGACTCTGGCCTGACGGGGGAAGCTCGAGATCGGGTAGCCCTTCTTCAGGCGGAGCCGGAGGCCCATCGGTGGCAGCGACGGGTCCGTCGCAGAGCTCGCGAAGTGCCGCGCGGGCCACACGTACGCGCGCCGCGTCTCGGAGACCGTGAAGCGGAGCGCGTGGTCGATCCCGCCGCGCGCGACCTCGTCGTAGCGCGCCAGGCCGGGGAGGATCGGGAGCCCTGCCGCGTCGGCGGACGTCCACCCGCGCGGGCGCAGCTTGTTCGAGCCCAGGTTCCAGATCGCGCCCGAGCCGGCGTGCCAGCGACCGCCACGACGCTCGAGCGCGAAGAGCTCGTACAGCCTGCAGGCGTCGCGGTCGACGAGGATCGCGTGGTGGTCGCTCCCGCCTTCGATCTTCACGTTCGCGGGGATCGGGTAGGGGCCACGGTCGCTCTCGGGCGCGTACTCGAACGAAACGCGTGTGCGCGGCGTCTTCTTGCCGACGACGGTGACCGGGATCCCGATCCTGTGCCCCTCCCAGAGCCCGGAGCCGAAGTCCGCGTGGACATGGTCCTGGACGCCGATGGACGCGACGACGTCGTCCGAGCCGGCGGCGACCGGGAGCTTGTCGACCCGCTGGTTCCATGCATTCGAGGCCGGGAAGACCTGGCACGCCGAGGCCTGCGGGAGTCGGGCCGCTCCGGCGCCGGCGACGACCGCCAGCGCACCGAGGGCCAGGGCGAGGAGTCGGACGCGCACGTGGGTACTTTCGACCACGCGGCTCCGTGACGCCACCCTCGAACGAGGAGCGCGCACTCGGTTAGCCTGCCGCGCGTGAAGGTCCGCGCCGCCGTGCTCGAGGAGTTCGGGCAGCCGCTCGTCGTCCAGGAGGTCGACCTCGCCGAGCCGCAGGCGGGCGAGGCGCTCGTCCGACTCGTCGCGTGCGGCGTCTGTCACACCGACCTGTATACGGCGTCCGGCGCCGACCCCAGTGGGTACGTGCCCTGCGTCCTCGGGCACGAGGGCGCCGGCGTGGTCGAGAAGATCGGCGACGGGGTGACATCGCTGGGGCCTGGCGACCACGTCGTGACCCTCTTCGCTCCCGAGTGCGGCAAGTGCATCCACTGCCTGAGCGGCCGCACGAACCGTTGCGTCGCGATCCGCGACCAGCAGGGTCTCGGCTACCTCCCGGACGGGACGACCCGACTCTCGCGCGGCGGCGACGAGCTACGTCATTTCATGGGGACGTCGACCTTCGCGGAATACGCGGTCCTGCCGGAGATCGCGCTTGCGCGCGTGTCCCGTGATGCCTCGCTCGAGGGCTGTGCGCCGTTCGCATGCGGGCTTGCGACCGGGATCGGCGCGGCGCTGTACACGGCGCAGGTCACGCCGGGGTCGACGTGCGTCGTCTTCGGGTGCGGCCTCGTCGGCCTCGGCGCCATGATCGGCGCACGGCTCGCCGGCGCCGAGCGGATCATTGCGATCGACCTCTCCGAGGAGCGGCTCGCGCAGGCGCGGCACCACGGCGCGACCGACTCGCGCGTCGCCGCCCCGGATACGGTCGACTGGATCCGGGAGGAGACCGGCGGCTTCGGTGCCGACTTCACGTTCGAGGCGACCGGGAATGTCGACGTCATGCGCCAGGCGGTCGAGTCGGCGCGCGAGGCGTGGGGTCTCGCGACGATGATCGGCGTCGCCGGGAAGGGGGAGACGCTCGACATCGTCCCGCGGTTCCTCATCACGGGCAGGCGCGTCACCGGCTCGTCCTTCGGAGGCGTGAAGGGCAGGACGCAGGTACCGCAGCTCGTCGACCGCTGGCTCGCGGGCGAGATCGACGTCGAGTCGCTGCTCTCCCATCGTCTGACGCTCGACGAGGTGAACCACGGATTCGAGCTGATGGAGGCGCAGGACGGGATCCGCAGCCTGATCGTCTTCTAGGCGACCGCCCGAGCCTTCGGGAGCGCGGCAGGCCGGGGTACTGATGCTCTTGCGTCCCGTGCCGGGCGTAAGTAGCCTGATGCCCGGTTTTGCGGCTCTCCACTCGTACCGGTCTCATCGTCGCCTTCGCGGCACTCGTAGCTGTCCTCCCGACCGCTGCCGGAGCGCTCACGCAGAGCGCGTCCGCGGTACTGGCGAACAGCCAGACGTACAACGACTCGACCGGCGAGAACCCCGCGGCGCCGGACATCACGACGCTGGTCGTCTCGAACACGGACGCCGGGATGATGAGCTTCCGGGTCAATGTCCCCAACCGGCCTCAACTCGGCCAGGACATGCTCGTCGACCTCTTCGTGAACACGGACAACAACGCGGGCACGGGCTCGCAGGAGCTCGCGGGGGTCGACTACGTGGTCGAGCTCGTACGCGGGGAGATCAACCTCTACAAGTGGGACGGCACCGGCTTCACGCGGCGCTTCGGCGATCCGCCCTCGGTGACTCTGCGGTACTCGTACCGGGGCGGCGTCACCATCAGCATCTCGGCTGCGGAGCTCGGTAACACCAAGCGATTCGCATTCTTCGTCGAGGTGCTCAGCGGGATCGTCGTCGACCCCGTGACGGGCGATCTCGACTTCACGAACGCCGTCGCGGACTCTGCTCCGAGCGGTAGCGCCGGGTTCTTCCCGTACACGGTCGTCATCGCGAAGCCGACGCTTGTCGTCCGCAAGCTCGCCACGATTCCGAAGCTGCCCACCGCCGGCAAGCGGTTCACCATGAAGGTGACGGCCGCGCGGTCGGACACCGGAGCCGTGCTCAGGAACGGCCGTGTCACGTGCGTCGGGCGCGCGGGGAAGACGCGGCTCAAGGCTCAGGTGGCGCGCGTCGTCAGCGGCACGGTGACGTGCACATGGCTCATCCCGCTGAACGCGAAGGGGAAGACCTTCCGGGGTTCGGCCGCCGTCGTGTTCGAAGGCCTCAGGGCCACGAGGAGCTTCTCGGCGAGGATCCGCTAGACCGAGTCTCGTGCTCAGACTCGTTCTTCTCGCATCTCTCGTCGCCGTAGTCGCCTCGTCCGGAACGGCTTCCGGAGCGGGTGACCCGCTCGGCGCATCCGGTACGCGCGATCCCCTGATCGAGCGGCTTCGCGACCCGTCGTTCCCGCGCCTGCGCCAGACCGTCGACCCGGTGCGGCCGGCGTCGACCCCGGCGACGGTGCAGACACGCGTGATCGTCACGCTCGACGACCCGCCGCTCGCCGCGGCGGCTCCGCGGACCGCCTACTCCACGGTCGGTTCGGTGCGGAGGCTGAACGTCCGGAGCTCGTTCTCTCAGGCGTACATGTCCCGCCTCCAGAGCGCGCAGCAACACGCGATCGCGAGCCTGCACAGGCTGCTGCCGGAGGCGAAGGTGTCGCGCCGGTACAGCATCCTCCTGAACGGGTTCGCAGTGAGCCTCCCGTACGCGAAGCTGCCGAAGCTCCTCGCCGCGAGCTTCGCGAAGAGGGTGTACCCGAGCTACACGTACACGATGTCGATGAACCGCGGGCCGGCCGTCATCGGCGCGCCACAGTTCGCCGCCGCGACCGGCGCGAAGGGCGAGGGGATCAGGATCGCGATCGTCGACGACGGCGTCGACCAGGAGCATCCGTACCTGTCGTCCGCCGGGTTCGCGTACCCAGCCGGGTTCCCGAAGGGGAACGCCGGCGGCACGACGCCCAAGGTCATCGTCGCGCGAGGCTTCGCGGGCCCGGGCGCGTCGAGCGCGCCGCTCGACCGCGAGCTGTCGTTCCACGGGACCTTCGTCGCGGGCGTCATCGCCGGAGCGGAGGGGACGAACGCGCCGGCCGGAGTTCGTGGCTTCTGCTCGGAGGAGAACGGCGGCTGCCATCCCGCGGTGCAGGGCCTGAGCGGCGTCGCGCCGCGCGCGCAGATCGGGAACTACCGCGTGTTCAACGTCCCGCTCCCGCTCGGAGGCTGCTGTTCGGGCTCGACGCCGGAGATCGTCAAGGCCTTCGAGGCCGCCGTCGCCGACGGGATGCAGGTCATCAACTTCTCCGGCGGCAGCGCGCAGGCGGATCCGAGGACGGACGCGATGATGGAGACGGTCGCGAACGTCGTGCGGGCAGGCGTCGTACCGGTCATCTCGGCCGGGAACGACCGAGACTTCTTCGGGCTCGGCACCGCCGGCTCGCCCGCTACCGCACCGGACGCGATCAGCGTCGGCGCGACCGCGAACTCGCACATCTTCGACGCGTCGATGAGCGTCGTCTCGCCCGCGGTGTCGTTCGGGCGGATCCCGTTCGTGCCCGCGGACGCCATACCGCCGGGCTGGATCTCGGGCAACCAGCGGCTCGTCGACGTCGGGTCGTTCCCCGGGGTGAGCAGGCTCCTCTGCGGCGACGGCGCAACTCTCCCGCCAGGCTCGCTTTCGAGAGCGATCGCCCTCGTCAACCGCGGCGGCTGCCCGTTCGACGGGAAGATGGCGCGGGCTCGGGCAGCCGGCGCCGCGGGCATGGTGATCGTCGAGAACCGTGCCGGCGACCCGGGGTTCGCGCTCTTCTCCGGTGCGGGCGGTGCGATCTCGGACCTCGACGGCGAGCGGCTCCGCGCGGCGATGGCGGCATCCGGCGGCGCGGTGCAGGTGCGCTTCACACGCGACCTGCTCGAGGTCGACACGACCTGGGCCGGCGTCCCTACGAGCTTCTCCGCGGGCGGCCTCACCCCGTTCGGCCACGCGCTCAAGCCCGACGTGAGCGCTCCCGGAGCGAACATCATCTCCTCGACGCTGCCCGAGAACGCGGGGGACCAGTTCGCGATCTCCGCGGGAACGAGCTTCTCCGCGCCCCACGTGTCCGGAGCCGCCGCAGTGCTCCTGCAGCGCCACCCGACGTGGACGCCGCAGCAGGTGAAGTCGGCGCTGATGTCGACGGCCGGCCCGGCGTTCGCGGACTCGTCGCGGACCGCGGAGGCGTCGGTGCTCGTCCAGGGGGCCGGCCTCGTGAACATCTCGGCCGCCGACAACCCGCTCCTGTTCACGCATCCACAGTCGCTCTCGTTCGGCTACCTCGACGTCAACGCGGGTGCGGCGAGCCGGGCGATCGCGGTTACCGTCAGCGACGCGGGCGGCGGATCGGGAGCGTGGACAGCGGAGGTGCTGCCGCAGGTCGCGTCGGCCGGGGCGAGTGTCTCTGTCGCGCCGTTCGCGCTCGGGCCGGGCGGGACCGTCGTCCTTCAGATGTCGGCCCAGGCCACGGCAGGATCGCCGCAGGGGGACAACTTCGGCTTCGTCGTACTGCGGAGGGGCGGCGACGTTCGCCGGATCCCGTACGCGTTCTCCGTCACGCGGCCGCAGCTCGGCAACGCGCAGGTCGTCCCGCTTCGGCGCACGCAGAACGGCACTACGCGGACCGGCGCGAACCACGCGAGCGTCTACCGCTGGCCGACGTCGCCCTTCTCGATCCTCGGCCTCTTCGGCGTCGACCCGTCCGTCAACGACGACGGAGCCGAGAAGGTGTACTCCATCGACATCCCGAAGCAGGCCGTCAATGCGGGAGTCGTCGTCACACGCCCGGCGATCAAGCTCAACGCCTCGACCGTCTCGCTCCTCAGCTCGAACGCTCCGATCCATCCGTGGTTCCTGAGCTCGCTCGACGAGAACGATGTGACCGGGTACGCGGGGATCCCCGTGAACTCGAACAACCTCATGCCGGACTTCCTCTTCAACGTCGGTGCCGCAGGAGCGGTCTTCGTGCCACCCGGGCGCTACTTCGTCTCGGTCGACTCGGGCCGCGACCCCTTCACCGGGCGCCCGCTCGCAGGCGCGTACACGTTGCGCTCGTGGGTGAACGACGTCCGGCCGCCGGCCGTCTCGTTCATCACGAGGCGCGTCTCGGCTGGGCGCCCGACGATCGTCGCGAAGGTGACGGACGTCGCCTCGGGCGTCGACCCGCTGTCGCTCCTCCTGCTCTTCGGCAGAGGGCAGCAGCTGGGTGCGATCGCGTTCGACGAGACGACCGGGATCGCGGTCTTCTCGATCCCGCGTGACGTGCCGTCCATCGCGCCGGGCCCGGAGTTCATGCGCGTGTTCGCCTCCGACTTCCAGGAGACGAAGAACATCCACACCGAGGGCGTGAACCCGATGCCGAACTCACGGTTCGGGGGCAGCCGCCTCCAGGTGGTTGCGCGGCCGACGATCACGTGGATGCTGCCGGACAAGAACGCGTGCCTCGCGCGGCCGCGCTCGCCGCTGCAGGTCGTCGCGGGCTCGAACGCGACCATCTCGTCGGTGGCGTTCTTCGACGGCAAGCGCCAGATCGCGCGCGTGCGCAAGAACGTCGCCGGGGTCTACACGGTGAACTGGAGGACGACCGGCAAGCGGCGCGGCAAGCACGTGCTCACCGCCGTCGTCTCGGACACGCGCGGGCGCGAGGCGGAGACGGCGCGCACTGCCCGGATCTGCCGCCGCTGACGGCCGCGACTCGCTTCGGGAAGCTGCTGCCCGAGGGCGGGACGATCGGCGTCGCCGCCGCCGCGAGCCCCTATGACAGCCGGTCGGAGGTGCTGCGCGGCGTCGAGTGGTGGGAGGCGCTCGGGTACCGGGTGAAACTGTCGGAGGGAATCTGGGAGCGCGACGACTATGTCGCCGGCGACCCGCGCCTGCGTGCCGACGACCTCAACGCGCTCTTCGCCGATCCCGAGGTGGACGTCGTGCAGGCGCTCCAGGGCGGCTTCGGCTCCGCGCAGACGATTCCGTACCTCGACTTCGACGTCGTCGCGGAGAATCCGAAAGCGCTCGTCGGCTACTCGGACATCACCGCTCTCCATGTCGCCCTGCGCCAGAAGGCGGGCCTCGCGACGGTCTACGGCAACGGTCTCATGGGCGTCGGCAGCCCGGAGACGACGACGTTCGCGAAGGACCGCCTGCTCGGGGTGCTCACGGGCGGCGGCGCGGGCGAGGTGCCGCCGAGCCCGGACGACCCGTGGGTGCGGTCGATCCGCGGCGGGAGGGTGACCGCGCCACTCGTCGGCGGCTGTCTCTGGCTGCTGATGCAGACGATGGGGACCCCGTGGGAGATCGAGCTCGAGGGCACGATCCTCTTCTTCGAGGACACACACTGCCCGCCGTACTACGTGGACGGACAGCTCGTGCAGCTTCAGCAGGCAGGCAAGCTCGACGGCGTCGTCGGCGTCGTGGTGGGGGAGATGGACAAGTGCGACTGGGGCGACCTGCGTCCGGTTTCCGACTGGGCGAGGTCACGGTCGATCGAGGACGTGCTCGAGGAGCGCCTCGAGCCGCTCGGCGTGCCCGTGCTCTACGGGCTCCCGCTCGGGCACGGGAAGCACCTCGCGGCGCTCCCGCTCGGTGTCACCTGCACGCTCGACGCGGACGCGAGAACGCTCACGGTCGACGAGCCGGCCCTCCGCTGACGCTCTTCTCGCCCTCTTCGTCGACGTAGACGAAGAGGCCGCGGATGACATTCCCGATCTTGGTCTTCACGCCCGGGCCCCCGGGCGGCCCCGGCGGCTGCGACCACGCATACGCGAACTCCGCGCCGAAGAGCAGGATGAGCGCGACGACGTAGACGAAGAAGAGGAACGTCATCACGCCGGCGAGCGAGCCGTAGATGACGTTGTAGTCCGTGAAGTTGTCGAAGAGAAGCGCGAGCAGCTTCGCCGCTCCCCACATGCCGATCGCAGTCACGATCGCGCCCGCGAGCGCGGCCGGGCGCCGGAGCTTTCCGGCCGGGACGTAGCGGTACAGGAAGAGCGTCGTCACGCCGATCAGGACGAGCTGGATCCCGTCTCGCAGCAGGAAGAAGGAGGGCGTCTCGACACCGACCCAGTCCGTGAAGCGCTCGATCAGGCGACTCAGGAACGCCCAGACGATGGAGAGCCCGACGACGGTGAGAACGAGCATCCCGACGACACCGACGAGGACGAAGTCGACGAGCTTCGCGCGGGCAGCGGGCCGTCCGAAGTCGACCTTGAGCGCAGCCTCGAGCCCGATCCGGATCGACGCCATCATCCCGGAGGCGCCCCAGAGGAGCGCGATCAGCGAGACGAGTCCGATCGCCGAGAGCGGGCTTGCGATCCCCTCGATCGACTGCTGGACGTCCTGCTGCCCCTGCTCCGACACCGGGAGGATGTCGGTGAGCTCGTCCGTCACCTGCTCGCGCAGGTCGTCGTTCTGGAGGATCAGGCCGGAGATCGAGACGACGACGATCGTCAGCGGGAAGAGCGAGAAGAGCACGCGGTACGCGATCGCGGCCGCGTACTGCGGGCAGCGATCGCGGAAGAGATCCTCGACCGCGCGCGGCAGCGCGCTCACGACGCCGCTCGCGACCTCGAGCGGGCCGCGGAGGATACGGGTGATCCGGCCCCGCTGCCCTACGGCCCCGGTCTCGGCCATGGCGTGAGTCTACGGCGAACGTCGGCGTCATCCTCGGGCGGCAGACTTACTGCCCGTGCCTCGCGGGAACAACGCCGCCCGGATCGTCGACTCCGCCCCGTTCACCGCGGTCATCGTCGGGACGATCGCCGTCAACGCGGTCGTGCTCGGCCTCCAGACCTACGAGGGGCTCGAAGATCGGTGGGGGTCGCTGCTGCTCGGGATCAACGCCGCCTGCGTCGCGGTGTTCGTCGTCGAGCTCTGCATCCGCATCGCGGCGTACTGGCCGCGACCGCGGGAGTTCTTCCGGAACGGCTGGAACGTGTTCGACTTCGTGGTCATCGGCGCCACGTTCGTCCCCGGGATCTCGGGGCACTCGACGCTCCTCCGCCTCGTGCGACTCCTACGTGTCGTCCGCATCGTGCGTGTCCTACCCGACCTGCGCGTCCTGCTCCTAGGCATGTGGAGGAGCGTGCCGCCGCTCGCGTCGATCGCGGCCGTGACCGCGATGATCCTCTTCGTCTACGGGATGGTCGGCTGGGTCCTGTTCGCTGACGAGCTCCCCGAGCAGTGGGGGAACATCGGCCGCGCGATGCTGACGCTCTTCGTGATGCTGACCCTCGAGGACTTCCCGACGTACATGGCCGACGCGATGGACGTCTATCCCTGGGCGTGGCTCTACTTCGTCAGCTTCATCCTCGTCGCGGCTTTCATCGTCCTGAACGTCCTCATCGGAATCGTGCTCAATTCGATGGAGGAGGCGCGCGAGCTCGAGCGGCGCCAAGCGATCCGGGACGCGCACCGCGGGCGTGACGGCGCCGGCGCAGTCGACCCCGAGGCGCACGCGCACGTCGTCGAGCGCATCGCGATCCTGCGTACCGCCCTCGACGACCTCGAGCTCCAGCTCGCGCTCGGCAGCCAGCCTGCGGAAGGAGCCGAGACCTAGGCGGCGGGCGGGGGCAGCTCTCGGAGGACGTACACCGCGACCGGGTCCTCCATCCCCTTGACGCGACGCGGCGGAAGCGCCTCGACGACGGCCCCGGCGCCGAGCCGGCGGAACGTCTCCTCCGCGATGAGGACGCCACCGACCGGGGCTTCGCCCTCGAGGCGGGAGGCGAGATTGACGACGTCGCCGACGATCCCGTGCTTGCGGTGGCCGGTCGGGCCTCCGACGATGCCCGCGTGCACCTCGCCGCTCGCAACTCCGACGCGGAACCGCGGCCAGTCGTCGTGGCCGGAGACGATCTCGCGGGCGGCGTCCTGCAGCAGCAGGCCGGCCCGAGCGGCGCGCGTGGGGTGCTCCGGGTCGTCGTCCTTCCCGCCGAAAACCACCATCAGCTCGTCGCCGACGATCTGGTGCACCTCGCCGCCGGCGCTCTGCATCAACGGCACGATGCGCTCGAAGTACGCGTTCAGCATCGCGGCGACCTCCTCGTCGTCGTTGCGCTCGGAGTAGGCCGTGAAGCCCTGGAGATCGGCGAGGACGACGCTCACATCTCTCGCGCCCGCGAGCGTCTCGTCGAGGTAGAGGGCGCTGAAGCGCTCCTCATGCCACTCCGTCCGCGCGGCGTGCCCGATGATGAGAAACGCCCCGAGCATGAGGATGTGCCACTCCCACCACGAGAGCTGCCAGTTCGTCGCCCATGCGATCACGACCATCGCCTCCGCGAGGAGGGCGAACGCGAGCGCGACAGCGAACACGAAGCGCGCCGGCCGCCGCCTGTAGAGCCGGACGAAGCCGAGAGCGGCGATCCCGTAGAGCGCCAATCCGACAGCTGCGAGGACGAGCTGCCAGCCGTCGAGCTCCTCCCCGCTCAGCTGGCCGTTCAGCGGCGGGAGCTCCGCGAGCGAGACGAACGCCCACACCGCCATGAGCGCGAAGAGCGCGGCGAGCAGGACGCCCGCCCGCCGGACGACCGCGCGGGCTCGCTCGTGGCCGAGCTCGAGCGAAGAGAGCGCTGCGAACACTCCTGCGACCACGAGCCCGGCCGGAGTCGCGAGCTCGAAGCCGGCGTTCGGGCCGAGGAGGACCGTCGGCGTCGCGAGCGCGTGCAGTCCGAGGAAGCCGGAGCTCGCGATGAACGCGAGCGAGATCAGCAGGAGGCGCGCGTCGCGCCGCCGGCGGGCGGCGACGCTGACCGCCCAGCCGAGCGCGGTCGACAGGGCTGCGGCGCCCAGGACGAGCCAGAAATGCGCCTGCTGGTTCTCCCACGTGATGTCGACCTTGGGGCGCGCGAGGAGCAGTGCGAGCAGCACGAGCGGCGCCGCGACGGCCGCTGCCCAGGCGCCTGCCCCCATCGCATCTCCACGCTGTCCGACGCGCGCCACCGGAACCCAGGCTAAAGCCTGATCGCAGGAGCGTGTAGCCTGGAGGCGTGATGTTCCGGGACACATCCAGCTCGTAGCTCCCGGACACCGCCTGCCTCTCTATCCTCCGGCGCGATGAAGGTCGTGCTCCCCGACTCGTCCGAGCTCGAGCTCCACGACGGCGCGTCCGGGCTCGATGCCGCCAGCGCGATCGGGCCGAAGCTCGCGGAGCAGGCCGTGCTGGTGCGCGCAAACGGTGCCGTCCGCGACCTGCGGCTGCCGCTCGCGGACGGCGAGCGGATCCAGATCCTCACGACGCGCGATGCGCAGGACGAGGACGCGCTCGCGGTGCTCAGGCACTCGACTGCGCACCTGCTCGCCGAGGCCGTGCTGCGTCTGCACCCCGGGGTGAAGATCGCGATCGGGCCGCCGATCGCCGACGGCTTCTACTACGACTTCGAGTTCCCCGAGGCGATCTCGGAGAGCGACCTCGAGGCGATCGAGGAGGAGATGCGGCGCGAGATCTCCGAAGGGCGCTCGTGGGAGCGCGAGGAGCTCTCACGCGAGGACGCGATCTCCCGCTTCGAAGGCGAGGGCCAGCCGTACAAGGTCGAGCTCGCGCGCGAGGCCGACGGCGCGATCTCGCTGTACACGCAGGGCGACTTCACGGATCTCTGCCGAGGGCCGCATCTCCAGGACGCCTCTCCGATCAAGGCGCTCAAGCTCACGAGCCTCGCCGGCGCGTACTGGCGCGGCGACGAGCGAAACACGCAGCTGACGCGGATCTACGGAACGGCGTTCTACTCGCAGAAGGACCTCGACGACCACCTCGAGCGGCTCGAGGAGGCCCGCTCACGCGACCACCGCCGGCTCGGAGTCGAGCTCGATCTCTTCCACCTCTCGGACCACTCGCCGGGCTCGCCCTTCTGGCATCCGAAGGGGATGGTGATCTGGAACGCGCTCGAGGACCTCCGCCGCCGAGAGAACCGGCGGCGCGGCTACCTCGAGGTGAAGACGCCGCTCCTCTACGACCTGCAGACGTACATCACGTCGGGCCACTACGAGAACTACGAGGAGAACATGTTCTTCGTGCGGGCGCACGAGGGCGAGGAGCCGATGGCGCTCAAGCCCATGAACTGCCCCGGGCACATGCTCCTCTTCGGGTCGCAGCTTCGCTCGTACCGCGACCTTCCGCTGCGCTACGCGGAGTCGTCGACGCTGCACCGCGACGAGCGGGGAGGTACGCTGCACGGCCTCCTCCGCGTGAAGCACATCACGCAGGACGACGCGCACGTCTTCGTCACCGAGGAGCAGATCCAGGACGAGATCGACGCGATGATCGACTTTGTCCGCTATCTGTACGACCGGTTCGGCGTGACGCCTCGCGCCGAGCTCTCGACGCGGCCCGAAAAGCGCCTCGGCACCGACGAGCAGTGGGATCGCGCCGAGTCCGCGCTCGAAGCCGCCTTGAAGCGGCACGGGATGGAGTACGTGACCTCACCAGGCGAGGGCACGTTCTACGGACCGAAGATCGACCTGCACATGACCGATGTCCTCGGCCGGAGCTGGCAGATGGGGACGATCCAACTCGACTACCAGATGCCCGCTCAGTTCGGCCTCACGTACATGGGGCCGGACAACCGCGAGCACAGCCCGGTTGTCATTCACCGAGCGCTCCTTGGCTCTCTCGAGCGTTTCCTCGGGATCCTCATCGAGCACTACGCCGGCGACTTCCCGTTCTGGCTCGCGCCGGTGCAGGCACGCGTACTCCCGGTCGGGGAGGCGCACCGTGCGTCCGCGCGATCGCTCCGCGAGCGGCTCGGCTCCGAGGGCTACCGGGCGGACGTCGACGAGCGCGACGAGACGCTCGGGAAGCGGATCCGCGATGCCGAGCTCGAGAAGATCCCGTTCGTCGTCGTGTACGGCGACCGCGAGACCGCGGACGCGCTCGCCGTGCGCGAACATGGGGGAGAGCAGGCGACGCTGTCGCTCGCCGAGCTGCTCGAGCGCTTCGGGCGGCTCTCGGCCGACGCCGAGAGCTGAGCGTCGCCTACTTGCGCTTGCGCCCGAGCTCGTCGCTCTCGGGCTGGTCGGACGCCTTCCGCTTCCGCTTGCGCTTCCGCTCCGGATCCGGCTCGCCGGCGTCGTCGGAGGCTTCGATCATGTGCCCGACGACATCCGGCTCGTCGTCGTCGGACTTCTTGCGCTTTCTCAGGTTCTCGTCGCCCACGGCTCTCTTCCTCCTGGCGTCGTGCGGCCGGCATGGCCGCGCTCTCTACACCATACGACGCCCAGGTCGGGCGAAATCTTCCACTCGTGTGAAGCGACGAGCGAGAGCTGAGATGCTCGGTGCATGAGCGCGATGGCCGGTTCGGCGCATGTGTTCGGACAGGTCTTTCGGAACACCGACCTGCGGAGGCTCGTGCTTGCCTGGGCTGCCTCGAACCTCGCGAGCCGGGCGTCTGCGATCGCGGTCGCCGTGTACGCCTACGAGACCGACGGCATCGGCGCCGTCGGGATCGTTGCCTTCCTTCGCGTCGTTGCGGGTGCGGTCGCCTCGCCGTGGCTCGCCGTCCTCGCCGATCGCCGGTCGCGCCGCCTCGTCCTGATCGGCTGCGACCTCGCTCGCGGCCTGGTGCTCGGAGCGATGGCGATGCTCGCGCTCGCCGGAGCGGCACCGCTCCTCGTCTACGCACTCGCCGTGCTCGCGGCGGTCGCCGAGCCGCTCTTCAGGTCCGCCCAGGTCGCCTTCACGCCGTCGCTGGTTCGGTCGCCCGAGGAGCTGACAGCGGCGAACGTGCTCGCCAGCGGCGTCGAGAGCGTCGGGCTCTTCGCCGGCCCCGCGCTCGGTGCGCTCCTCCTCGTCGTCGCGGGGAGCGGGACCGTGCTGGCGGTCACCGCCGGGCTCTCGATCTTCGCGGTGCTGCTCGTGGCGCGCATCGGCCACCGCGGCGAGCCGACGGAGGAGGCGAGCGCCCCACGGACACACACGCTGCTGGCCGGGTGGCGAGCGATCCTCTCCGAGCCCGGCCTGCGTGTCGTGGTCGGGCTGTTCGCGGCGCAGACGTTCGTCTCGGGGATGCTGAACGTCCTCGTGGTCGTGCTCGCGATCGAGCTGCTCGACCTCGGAACCGCCGGCGTCGGCTGGCTCGACGGGATGGTCGGGATCGGCGCGACCGTCGGGGTCCTTGCCGTCGCCGGGATGGCGGGGCGGACACGCCTAGCCGGCCCCTTCGCGCTCGGGCTCCTCCTCTGGGGAGCGCCTCTCGTGCTCGTCGGCGCGTGGCCGGAGCCGGCGCCCGCGCTCTTCCTCCTCGCCCTGATCGGAGTGGGCAACACGCTCGTGGACGTGACCGGCGTGACGCTGATGCAGCGGGGCGCGGCGGATGCAGTGCTGGGCCGGGTCTTCGGTGCGTTCGAGGCGATCGTCCTGCTCGCGATGGGCCTCGGCTCGATCCTCGCCCCGCTCCTCGACTCGGCCCTCGGGACGCGCGGCGCGCTACTCGTGGCGGGACTGATCCTGCCGGTGATCCTCGTTCCGCTCTGGCGCCCGCTCGTCGCGATCGACGCGGCCGCGGCAGCCCCCGGCGAGCGTGTCCGCGTGCTTACCGGCGTTCCGATCTTCGCGCCTCTCGCTGCTCCCCAACTCGAGCGCCTGGCGAAGGCCCTCGTCGAGGTACGGGTCGAGGGAGGAGCGGCCGTGTGCGTGGAGGGCGAACCCGGCGAGGACTTCTACGTGATCGCCGAAGGTCGCGCCGCGGCGGAGATCGCCGGCAAGGAGGTCAGGACTCTCGAGGCCGGCGACTTCTTCGGCGAGATCGCCCTGCTCCGCGACGTGCCTCGCACCGCCACCGTCCGCGCCGTCTCGCCGCTGCGCCTCTTCGCGCTCGACCGCGAGACGTTCCTAGCGACGGTCACGGGTGATCCTGCGAGCGCCGAGGCCGCCGGCAGCATCGTCGCAGCCCGGCTACCGCGGCCCGTGATCGCGTGAGTGGTACCATCCACCCTCTGCAAGTAGGGGCGAACAGCTTCCTCACCTCTCAGGTTTGACCTCGAGAGGTTCAACCGAGCCGAAGGTCGGACGGGAGGAGAAGCCGCTGCTTGCAGCGGTTTTGTCGTCTGCAAGGAGGGAAGCAAGAGCTTGGTGAAGAGCCTTTGAGACCGCGCCGCCGCCGGCCCACGATGGACCGGGTCGTTCCGCGCAAACGGGAAGAGCGAATCAACGAGGAGATCCGTGTGCCCCGCGTCCGCCTGGTTGACGAAAACGGGGGACAGGTCGGGATCACCGACACGAAGGAGGCGCTCGAGTTCGCGTTCAAGAAGGGGCTCGACCTCGTCGAGGTCGCAGCCGGCGCCGATCCGCCCGTGGCGAGGGTGATGGATTACTCGAAGTACCGCTACGAGCAGGACCAACGCGCCAAGCAGGCTCGCAAGCACCAGCAGCAAATCCTCGTCAAGGAGATCAAGCTCAGGCCGAAGATCGGAGTCCACGACTACGAGACCAAGAAGGGGCACGTCGTGCGCTTTCTCGGTCAGCGGGCGAAGGTGAAGGTGACGATCATGTTCCGGGGGCGCGAGACGCTCCACCCGGAACGGGGTCGCGACCTTCTCATGCGGCTCGCCGAGGACGTCGACGAGCTCGGTTCGATCGAGCAGCAGCCAATCCTCGACGGCCGCAACATGGTCATGGTTCTGGCGCCGTTGAAGACCGTAGGAGTGAAGACAGATGCCAAAGATGAAGACGTCAAAGGGAGCGAAGAAGAGGTTCAAGGTGACCGGGGCGGGGAAGCTCCTGCGCCGGCACGCGATGAAGAGCCACAACCTCGAGAAGAAGTCGTCGAAGCGTAGGCGCGGCTTCCGCAAGGACTACGAGGTCGCACCGAGCGACGCGAAGAGCGTCCGGAAGCTGTTGAGGGGTGGCTGAGCCGTGCCCCGCGTGAAGAGGGCAGTGCATGCGCGCAAGAAGCGCGCGAAGGTGCTGAACGAGGCCAAGGGCTACTACGGGCGCAAGAAGTCGAGCTACCGGCTCGCGAAGGAGCAGGTCGAGCGCTCGCTCGTGTACGCGTATCGCGACCGGAAGGTGAGGAAGCGGACGTTCCGCTCGCTCTGGATCGTGCGGATCAACGCGGCCGCGCGCGCGAACGGCCTCTCGTACAACCGGTTCATCGCCGGCGTGAGGCTCGCGGGCATCGAGCTCGACCGGAAGTCGCTCGCGGACATCGCGGTCTCCGATCCGCAGGCGTTCGCCGCCGTCGCCGAGCGGGCGAAGGCGGCCCTGGACGCCGACTCTTCCGCGACGGACTCCTCGCAAGCCGCCTGATCACGTCGCGCGGAAACGAGAGGCTCCGGCTCGTCCGGAAGCTCCTGTCTGCGCGGAAGCACCGCGACGAGACCGGGCTCTTCGCTGTCGAGAGCGAGGATCTCGTGGAGGCGGGCCTAGCGGCCGGCCTCGAGCCGGTCGAGCTGTTGCGGGCCGGGGAAGACGTCGACCCGGGCTTGCTCGCGGAACTTTCGACGCTCGGGCACGCGCCGCGCGTGCTCGCGGTCTTCAGCCGAGACGAGCTGCCGGTCGGCACGCGCGACGCGACGCTCGCCCTTTGGCGTGTCTCCGACCCCGGGAACGTCGGCACGCTGATCCGGACTGCGGATGCGTTCGGCGCGGCGGTGTCGTTGTCGCCCGAGTGCGCGGACCCGCTCGGCCCACGGGCGCTGCGGGCGACAGCGGGAGCGATCTTCCGCGTGCCACTCGTGTCCTGGGACGGTCTGACGGGAGTCAGGGTGGCGCTCGTGGCGCACGGCGGACAGCCGTTCAACGAGCTCGATCTCGCCCCGCCGCTGACGCTCTTCCTCGGCTCGGAGCGCGAGGGGCTTCCGGACGACCTCGAAGTGGATGTCGCGGCGACGATCGCGCTTCCCGGCGGGGCGGAGTCGCTGAACGTCGCCGCTGCCGGCGCCATCGCGCTCTACGAGCTCTCACGCGCCGGCGTCTAGCCGAACCCGCCGCCGCCTCCGCCTCCACCGCCTCCGCCGCCGCCGGAGAAGCCACCTCCTCCACCGCTTCCGCCCGAGTTCGGCGGTGCCAGCGCACTCCCGAAGCCGGCGGCGAGGTCGCCGATCGAGAGGCTCGTCGCTCCGGACCCGAGGTCTCCACCGCCCGAGATCCAGTAGATCGTGCTTGCCTCGTGAAGTGCCTCGGGCATGTGCAGATGCGCGGCTTGGAGGACGCGTTCGGCGATGCCGAAGGTGATCCCGTAGACGAGGAACCGCTCCCAGAGGGCGAGTGTCGCCGGAGGGGCTTCGTCGAGACGCGGGAAGTCGGTGAGGTAGCGGCGGAACGCCTCCCAGCGCTCGGCCTCCGTCTGGCCGACGAGCGTGCGTCGCCGCCAGATCCGCTTTGCCCAGATGAGCACGATCACGAGGAGGACCGCTCCGACGATCAGGCAGACGCCGACCGCGGCGAGCACGACGTCCGTGTACCGGGGGTAGACGGGGCGCCAGCCGTCACGGGCCGCGACGATGAGGATCACGCCTGTGAGTCCGAGAGCCACGGCGCCCGCGGCGAGCGGCAACGCGCCGATCGACCTGAACCACCGCCGCTTGCGGACCTCCGTGTGCACGCCGTCCTTGAACGCCGCGAAACGGCCGGACATCGACTGGCGCTCGTCCTCGATCCTCTCGCGGAAGCGCGAGAGCCGCTCCGACCCGCCGTCGAGCACCGCGTCGACGACGTCCGCGACGTCCCGCTCCCAGTTCCTGAGCTCCTGCTTCTCGCCCGCCGAGAGCTCGAGGTCCGCTACCTGCTCCGTGCGCAGGCCCGCCCAGATCTTTCGCTCGGTCGTCACGGGCTCGGCCTTGTAGACGCCGCGGCGGATGAGGTCGAAGAGCGTCGCCGTGAACTCGTACGACCCGGCCTCGCCGCCCTGACGGAGCAGCGTCGGGACGAGCGCCGGCTCCGTTTCGGTCGGCGGCTCCTGCTCGTACTCGCGGTCGTAGCCCGTGCCGTGCTCCCGGCCGAAGAACCAGAAGACGAGCGCGACGATGCCGAGCGCGGGGAGGATCGCGAGCGCCGCGAGCGCGCCGAGCGCGCGGAGCGGGTGTGCGATCCAGTCGTCGATTCGCTCGCGATCACGCTCGTAGCTTGCGGCGTCCTCCGCCTCACCCTCGGTGATAGAGCCGAGCCCGGGGCCTTCTTGGACCCGCATCGCGGCAGTCGAGCGAAACGCGCCCCGCGGGTACAGCGCGCGGAGCTCGACGAACTGCCGTGGAGGCACGTCGATCGCGCGCAGGAGAGCCCGCTTTCCCGACAGCGTCACGTCGCCCTTCACCCATACGGGATGCCCCCATGCGCGAACGACGTCACCTGGTCCTGTCATGACCGCCGTGAGCCTCCCGAGCCTCTGCTCCCACTCGTCGCCCCAGACCTTGAGGTTGACGTCGACGACGTCGTCGTGGGCGACGGCAAGGCCCGTGAAGCGATAGCGGATCGTGAACGTGCGCGCCTCGTCGGAGGCCTGGAAGCGCCAGACGACGCGGACCCGGCCACCCAGGTCCTCGACGCCGAACGTGCCCGGCGGCCCGCCCGGCTCGAGCTCGGTCGACGCGCCGGGACGGTACGGACGGCCGCCCTCGAGCACGGAGATCCCGGAGATGCGCTCGCCGTCGCGGTATGGGATCTCCCGGAAGCCGTAGGTGAACGAGCCCGCGAACGAGACGGTGATGTCCTCCTCGACCGCGACCGCTCCGCCCGCGGCGACCTGGACCCGGACGTCCGCGGTGAGGAGGTCGTACGTCTGCGCGGCCGCAGACGGCGCGAGCGCGAGCGCGGCGATGGCCGCCAGCGCGCCGAGCGCTAGAAGTCGACGACCGGCGCCTCCCGTTGTGCCGCCTCCTCGACCTCGAAGAACTCCCGCTCGTCGAAGCCGAACGGCCCCGCGACGACGAGGGCGGGGAAGGTCTGGACCTCGTTGTTGTACGTCAGCACCGAGTCGTTGTAGACCTGGCGCGACACGGCGATCCGGTTCTCGGTCTCCGCGAGCTCGCTCTGGAGCTGTCGGAAGTTCTCGTCCGCCTGGAGCTCCGGATATGCCTCGGCGACGGCGAAGAGGCGGCCGAGCGCGGCGCCGAGGATGCCCTCGGCCTGGGCGGTCTCCGCGGGCGTTCGCGCCTGCTGCGCGGCGGCTCGGGCCTGGGTCACGGAGTCGAACGTCTCGCGCTCGTGCGCCGCGTACCCCTTCACTGTCTCGACGAGGTTCGGGATGAGATCCCAGCGCCGCTTGAGCTGCACCTCGATCTGCGCCCACGAGTTGTCGACGCGGTTCCGCAGCCGGACGAGCCGGTTGTAGAGGACGACGAGGAACAGGGCGATCGCAACGACGATCGCGAGCAGCACAAGGAGCCAGATCACGACGCGCCGACTCTATGGCTACGCTGACGTAATGGCAACTGTGGCCGGCCTCTTCGTCTCGCCAGGCCGAGGCTCGGGGGTGTCAGCGGCCCGGGAGCGGGTGCGTGCGATCGAGGGGCGAGGCTTCGAGGGCTGCGCGCACGCGAACCCGCCGCGGCGGGAGGTGCTGCTCGTCTCGAAGAAGCACCTCGACTCGCTCCGCGTCTCCCCGGGAGCCGTCCGCGAGAACGTGACGGTCGAGGGCGCCGATGTCCACGACTGGGCGATCGGCCAGCACGTGCGGGTGGGCGACGCGCTGCTCGAGATCACGATGGTCTGCGACCCGTGCCACCGCATGGACGAGCTCCGTGACGGCCTCCGCGCACAGCTCCACGACAAGCGCGGGATGCTCGCGCACGTCGTCGAGGGCGGGGAGATCGCGCTCGGCGACGCGATCGAGCTCCTCGCCGCCTCGGCTCGGGCTTAGGCCCGGCGCCGGCAGACGAAGATCATGTCCTCCTCGCCGTCGAACGGCCGCCGGTCGAACCAGCCGTAGACCTCTTCGACCTCGAAGCCGCCTTCGTCGAGCAGCCGCAGCCACTCGGGCGCGGATAGCCAGTGCAGTCCGAAGGTGACAGTGTCGTCGCCCGAGCGCACGGAGAGTGAGAGCGTGCGCGAGCCCTCGTCCCAGACCGCGCGCTCGAAGATCCCGGGCTCGCGCTCGAGCCAGCGGTCGTGCGTGTCCGCGATGTCATCCGGGCTCGGCGCGAAGACGTCGAAGACGAGGCGGCCGCCCGGCTCGAGGAGTGCGCCGGCGGCGCGGAGGGCGCGGAGCTTCTCGGGCTCGGTCTCCATGTGCAGGAGCGACCGGAACGGGCAGATCGCGAGCGGAACGCGCTCGGACACGGGCGGCTCCCGGAGGTCGCCGACCCGGAGGTCGAGCCGTTCCGAGACACCTGCCGCCTCCCCGCCGGCTCGCGCCACTGCCAACATCCCCGGCGAGGAGTCGACGCCGATCACGGAAACGCCCACCTGAGCGATCGGGATGGCGATCCGGCCCGTGCCGACAGCGAGCTCGACCACCGGCCCGCCGCTCTCGAGCGCGTGGTCGACGTAGAACCCGACGTCCTCGGTCACCGACCGGCTCCACGGGTCGTAGAACCGCGCGATCCTGTCGTAGAGCGTCACGGCTTCCGGGCGATCCAGACGAACTCGCGGCTCTCGTCGTCGAAGGGCCTGCGGTCGAACCAGCCGTAGAGCGCCTCCACCTCGAGCCCGGCGACGTCGATCAGGCCCAGCCACTCGTTCCTCGTCGCCCACCAGAGCGAGCTCGTGTCGCCGGACTCGAGGACGATGTCGATGCGGCTCTCGCCGACGGAATAGCCGAGCGTGTGCGGGATCGGATCGTCTTGTCGCAACCCGTCGAGGCGGGACGCGACCGCGTGGTCGAAGGCGAACGCGTTCCACGCGAAGCGGCCACCGGGGAGGAGGGACCGCGCGACGCGCTCGAACAGGGTCCGGCGGTCCGCCCACGTGGGCAGGTGGAGGAGCGCACGGTACGGGCAGTAGACGAGCGCGGCCGGCTCCTCGAGCTCGAGGTCGCGCATGTCCCCGAGCCGCAGGTCGAGGAGGTCGCCTCCCGCCTCGCGCGCCTGCTCGAGCATCGCGGGCGAGGTGTCGATGCCGATCACAGGGCGTCCGATCGCCTCTGCGACGGGAATCGCAACGCGGCCGGTACCCACAGCGAGCTCGACGACCGGCCCATTCGCCTCTTGGGCCAGCTCGACGTAGAACGGGACGTCCTCGGTCATGTCGGCCGCCCAGCGGTCGTAGCCCTGCGCGAACGACTCGGGCCAGCTCATATCCCGATTCAACCAGCGCCGTAGTGTTCGAGCGTGAACACCGAGCGCGATCTGACGACCGTCTCGGCATTCCTCCTCGGCGCGGTGTTCGCCGGCGGAAACGGCGTTGCGATCCGCTTCAGCAATCGGGAGCTCGATCCGCTGTGGGGAGCGGCCCTGCGGTTCTCCCTCGCCGCCGTGCTCCTCGCGGTCCTGGTCGCTCTGCTGCGGCTCCAGCTGCCGCGCGGTCGCGCGCTCGCCGGAGCTGTGGTATTCGGCGTCCTCCAGTTCGGGGCCACCTACGCGCTCGCGTACTACGCGCTCGTGGAGCTGCACGCCGGGTTCGGGCAGATCCTGCTCGCGCTCGTGCCGCTGATGACGCTGCTGCTCGCTGTCGCGCAGGGACAGGAGCGGCTCCGGGCTGTGGCAGCCGTCGGGACGCTGCTCGCGCTCGTGGGCGTCGCCGTCATGTCGCGCGCGCCGCTCCGCGAGTCCCTGCCGCTGCTCTCGGTCCTCGCCGCGCTCGGCAGCGCGCTGTGCTTCGCGCAGGCCGCGGTCCTGGTGCGTCGGCTCCCAAGGGTGCATCCGGTCACGATGAACGCGGTCGGCATGGTGGCAGGCGCTGCCGTGCTGCTCGCGGGGGCGCTCGCCGTCGGCGACTCGTTCGTCGTCCCCGACCGCGCCTCCACGTGGGCCGCGATCTGGTATCTCGTGACGCTGGGCTCGGTCGGCTTGTTCCTGCTCTATCTGTTCGTCCTCCGGCGCTGGCTCGCGTCGCGTGCCGCGTACTCGTTCGTGCTGATCCCGGTCGTGACGGTGGTGCTCTCCGCGTGGCTCGACGACGAACCGATTGGATGGGGACTCGTCGTCGGCGGAGCGCTCGTGCTCGCGGGCGTCTATGTCGGGGCGCTCCGCGAGCCGGTCGAGAAGGTTGAGCCCGCGGAGGCGGCGAGCTAGCCTGTGACGGTGATCGCAGCTCGTGCGACCCGCTTTATGCGGCCCCCGCCGGGAGCCGGGGCGGCGGCGCGCGCGTAGCGTCCGCGGTTCCTCCGCTCTCCGCCGGGGCTTCGAAGTCCCGAACCGTCGAGAGGGAGGAGCAAGTGAGCCGAAACGTCGAGACCGATCCCGCTAGAGTCGCCGCCGTGGACGCGGCAGCGCTCGAGCAGGAGGCACTCGCAGCGATCGCCGCCGCCGAGACCGCAGATGACCTCGAGCAGGTCCGCGTCGAGTACCTGGGGCGGAAGAGCGAGCTCAAGCTCGCACTCCGCGACGTTCGGGACCGCGAGACGGGGATGGCGCTGAACACGCTTCGTGAGCGCATCGAGAGCGCGGTCGAGGCGCGGGAGGAGGAGCTACGGCGCGTCGCGCTGGAGCAGCTGTACGCGAACTCCGCCGTGGACGTCACCCTGCCGGGCGAGCGCACGCCGCGCGGGCGGCTGCACCTCCTGACGCAGGTCCAGCGTGAGATCGAGGACATCTTCCTCGGGCTCGGCTACGAGGTGGTCCACGGGGACGAGGTGACGACCGTCTGGCACAACTTCGACGCGCTCACGCAGCCGCCGACGCATCCCTCGCGCTCCAAGCTCGAGACCTTCTACTTCGACGACGAGACGCTGCTCCGGACCCATACGTCTCCAGACCAGATCCGGGTCATGGAGTCGCGGCAGCCGCCGATCTTCATGATCTCCCCGGGCCGCTGCTACCGGCGCGACACGCCCGACGCGACCCACTCGCCCACGTTTCTCCAGGTGGAGTGCCTGGCAGTCGATCGCGGGATCACGCTGGCCGACCTCCAGGGAACCGTGCTCGCGTTCTTCCGGCAGCTGTTCGGCCCCGATCGCGACGTGCGGATGCGGACGAGCTACTTCCCGTTCACCGAGCCTTCGGTCGAGTTCGACGTCTCCTGCTTCCTCTGCGGCGGTGACGGGTGTCCCGTTTGCAAGCACTCGGGCTGGATCGAGATGGGCGGCGCCGGCGTCGTCGATCCGGACGTGTTCCGCAACGTCGGCTACGACCCCGAGGTCTGGTCCGGGTTCGCGTTCGGGTTCGGGATCGAGCGCATCGCCATGCTCCGCCACGGCCTCCCCGACCTGCGCGCGTTCTGGGAGAACGACCTGCGCGTGCTCAGCCAGTTCTAGCCGATGAAGGTCCCCGTCTCCTGGCTCCGGGAGTACGTCGCCTTCGACGAGCCGGTCGAGGACGTCGCGGCGAGCCTCGTCTTCACGAGCTGTGAGGTCGATCGCATCGTCACCCGGGGTGTGCCCGACGAGGACGGCAATCTCGACCGCTATCTCGTCGGCCGCGTCCTCGAGGCGGGCAAGCATCCGAACGCCGACCGGCTCCAGCTCTGCCGTGTGGACGTCGGTGAGCCGGAGCCTCGCCAGATCGTGTGCGGCGCCTGGAACTTCGGCGCCGGGGCGACCGTCGCCGTTGCGCTGCCGGGCGCGGTGCTTCCCGGAGGGCAGCGTCTCGAACGGGCCAAGCTCCGCGGCGAGACCTCCGACGGGATGATCCTCTCCGAGCGCGAGCTCGAGCTCGGAGCCGACCACACGGGGATCATCGTGCTGGACGACGGCCCCGAGCCGGGAGCGCCGCTCGCGGACGTCCTGCCGCTCACCGAGACCGTCCTCGAGATCGAGACCGGGTACAACCGGCCCGACCTCACGAGCATCTATGGCATCGCGCGCGAGGTCGCCGCGCTCACCGGTGCCGAGCTCGCGCCGATGCCGGGTCGCGACCCCGAGCGCTCGGATGACGAGGCCGTCGACATCCGGGTCGACGACCTCGAGCGCTGCCCGCGCTACGTCGGACGGCTCTTCCGGGAGGTGACCGTCGGCGAGTCGCCGCATTGGCTCAAGGCACGGCTGCTCGCCGCCGGCATGCGGCCGATCTCCAACGTCGTCGACGTCACGAACTACGTGATGCTCGCTCTAGGCAACCCGCTGCACGCGTTCGACTTCGAGGCGCTGGCGGAGCGGCGAGTCGTCGTCCGCAGTGCCGCGCGGGGCGAGAGCCTACGGACGTTGGACGGAAATCTCCGCAAGCTCGATCCGGACGACCTCATGATCGCCGACGCCGAGCGCTCCGTCGCGCTCGCGGGGATCATGGGCGGCGAGGAGACCGAGGTGGGAGCGGCGACGACGTCGGTCTTGCTGGAGGCGGCGAACTTCGAGCCCTTCGGCGTCTGGCGGAGCTGCGAGAGGCTGCGAATGGTCACCGAAGGTTCGAACCGATGGGTGAAGGGCGTGGACCCCCACCTCGCGCCCCAGGCAGCGTCGCTTGCGACCGAGCTCATCGTGGAGCTCGCCGGGGCGCGTTGGACGGGGCACACGGACGTCACCGGCGACCTTCCGGAGCAACCGCTCGTCCAGCTTCGACCAGGCCGCGCGGAGCAGGTCGCGGGCCTTCCGTTCTCGGAGCAGGAGCAGCGCGACCGGCTCGGACGGCTCGGGTTCGAGGTCGGCGACGAGTGGGGAGTGCGGGTTCCGACCTGGCGAGCGCGCGACGTCAGCCGTGAGGCCGACGTCGTCGAGGAGGTCGTGCGTTTCCGGCTGGTCGAGGTGCCGACGACGCTCCCGCGGCGCGAGGAGACCTTCGGCCGCCTCACTCGCGACCAGCGCCTGCGGCGTCTCGTCGCCGATGTGCTCGTCGGGAGCGGCTACTTCGAGATCTATGCGTACTCGCTCGAGGCCGACGACCCCGATCCTCGGGCGCTCGAGCTTCCGGTGCCGCTGTCGGCGCAGCAGCGCGTGCTGCGGACGACGCTCCTCGACGGGCTCGTGGGCGCCGCGAAGCACAACGTTGACGTCGGGAACGAGCGAGTTGCCCTGTTCGAGATCGCCCACGTCTACCTGCCGACCGACGGCAAGCTGCCCGAGGAGCGGTGGCGGGTCGGAGGGATCGTCGAGGGCGGGTTCTTCCGCGCGAAGGGGGCCGTCGAGATCATGTTCGAGGCGCTCCACGACGAGCCGAGCTTCGAGCCCGCGACCCACCCGTTCATGCCGACGCCCGCGGCGGCGCAGGTCCCGGGAGGCTGGGTCGCCCAGCTCGATCCAGCGCGGCTCGACGGCGAGTGGGGTGTCTTCGAGGTCGATCTCGGAGACCTGTTCGCGCGCGCGCCGGAGCGCATCCTCTACGAGGACGTCGTCACCTTCCCGGCTGTGAAGCAGGACGTCGCGTTCGCGGTCTCGGAAGAGGTAGCCGCGGGCGTGCTCGTCGCCGCTGCGCGCGAGGCGGCTGGCCCGCTGCTCCGCGAAGCGCGCGTCTTCGACGTCTATCGCGGCGAGCAAGTGGGGGACGGGCGCAAGTCCGTCGCGATCCACCTCGTCTTCCAGTCGCCCGAGCAGACACTGACCGACGAGGACGCCGCCGAGCTGCGCGGGCGGATCGTGGCTGCGCTCGCCGAGCGGTTCGACGCGGAGTTGCGCGCCTGAGGAATCCGATCCCCGCGCCTCCGCGTAAGGTACGTTCGATGACCCGCGCCGCTGCACTGGCCGTCGCGATCGTCGCTGCCGCGCTGCTCGGCGTGAGCGAAGGCGCGGCCACCCGGGCCCAGAACCCCGTTCTCACCGCGTCCGTCGGTCCCGGGCTCACGATCTCGCTCCGGAACGCGCAGGGCGCTGCCGTGACCAGGCTCGATCCGGGCACGTACACGATCAACGTGTCGGACCTCTCCGAGTTCCACAGCTTCCAGCTGACCGGGCCTGGCGTCAGCCAGGACTCCGGGATCGGCTTCACCGGCGATGTGACCTGGACGGTCACGTTTGCGAACGGGGCGTACACCTTCCGCTGCGCCGCGCATCCGCTCTCGATGCGCGGGTCTTTCACAGGCGGTGCTGGCGGAGGTGGCGGCACGCCGAAGCCGCCGCCCACGGTGACCCCGAGGACGAAGCTCGTTCTCGTGTCCGGGCCGACTCAGCGCATCACGTTCAAGACCGCTGGAGGCGCCGCCGTGAAGCAGATGAAGGTCGGGACGTACAACGTGACCGTGCGCGACCGCGGGACGATCCACAACGCGCATCTCAAGGGAGTGGGTTACAACAAGAAGACCGCGCTCGCGTACACAGGCACGCAGAAGTGGAAGGTCGCGCTCAAGCGCGCCGGGACGCTCCGCTTCCTCTGCGACCCTCACGCCTCCCTCGGCATGAAGGGGTCGGCCAAGGTTGTCCGCTAGCCCCTAGACGGAGCGGCCCGCGATACGCCAGACGGGGCCCTGGGTCGCGACGTTCTCGGTGTCCGAGAGACCCTCGAGCACGCGCACGCGCCCCTGGATCCCCTCCGCGTCCATCCGCTCCAGGCAGCGGCGCACCATCCCGGCCGAGGCGCCGTAGCCGAGGCCGTTCGAGACGCGGAACCGCAGCGCCCTTTCGCCCGGCACGCGCGTCAGGTTGAGCGGCGCACCGAGCAGGGCAGCGCGGGGCAGTAGGTCGGTCGACTCGAGCTCGAGCTCGCAAAGGAGGTCGGTCCAGCCCGGCGGCAGCGCGGTCATCGCCACGTCCCAGTCGGCGAGGACGGCCTGGATCGAGACACCCTCCCCCGGCTCGAGCCCGGGTTCGGCCTCGGGCGGAGCGGGAACGCTTGCGCCGACGAGCTCGAGGGTCCCCCAGAGCCGCTTGCGGTCGAGGTGTCCGAGCAGGTTGAGCAGCTTCTCCCGTCCGCCGGCTCGGTTCGTGACGTGCATGCGCAGCACGTTCCCCGAACGACCGGCGCCGAGCGGCCCGAGGACGCCTGCTGCGCTGCCGACGGTACCGGGATCCTCGACCACGAACGCGAGGTCGACGTCCTCCCACGCGCCGCCGAGGCTGTCCTCGATCGCTGTCCACTGCTCGACGGCTCGCATCGGCGGATCAGCATAATGGCCGCTCGATGGCAACCGTCGAGGAGAAGGCCGGATCAGGGGGAAAGCGCGTCTCCGAGGAGGTTCTGCGCGACTTCTTCCGCGAGATGCTCCTCATCCGCCGCTTCGAGGAGAAGGTCGAGGAGCGCTTCCGCGCCGGTGAGCTTCCCGGCTTCCTGCACGTCGCGATCGGCCAGGAGGCGGTGGCGACGGGCGTTTGCGCCGCCCTCGAACGGGAGGACGTCATCGCATCCACGCATCGCGCGCACGGGCACACGATCGCGAAGGGCACGCACATCAATTCGGTCATGGCCGAGCTGTACGGCAAGGTCGAGGGCTGCTCGGGCGGGTACGGCGGCTCGATGCACCTCTACGACGTCGAGGTCGGGAACCTCGGCGCGAACGCCGTCGTCGCGGGCGGGCTCCCGGCGATCGTCGGCGCAGCGCTCGCCTTTCAGATGCGCGGCGAGAAGCGCGTCGCGGTCGCGTTCTTCGGCGACGGCGCGACGAACACCGGCACCTTCCACGAGTCGCTCAACCTCGCACAGCTCTGGAACGTGCCCGCGGTGTTCGTCCTCGAGAACAACGGCTGGGCGGAGTCGACGCCGAACACGCAGCACTCGCCGCTCTCGATCGACGAGCTCGGGAAACGCGCCCTCGCCTACGGGATGAAGCTGCATCGAGGCCGACGGGCAGGACGTCGAGGTCGTCCACCTCGCTGCGCTCGCTGCTCGTGAGCACGCGCTGTCGGGGAAAGGGCCTGTGCTGCTCCACCTGCGCACGTACCGCCTCACCGGCCACTTCATCGGCGACCCGCAGGTCTATCGCGACAAGGACGAGTTGAAGCGCGAGCGGGAGACGAAGGACCCGATCGAGCTCCTCCGCGCGCGGCTCGAGCTCTCGGACGAGGACTTCGAGGCGCTCGACGCGCGAGATCGTCGCCGAGGTCGAGGCGTCCGTCGAGCTCGCGAAGGCGGGCACCGATCCCGCGCCGGAAGACGCCCTGAAGCACGTCTATGCCTGAGCTGACCTATCGCGAGGCGGTGCGCGACGCGCTCGCGCGGGCGCTGCGGGAGGACGAGAGCGTCTTCATCATGGGCGAGGACATCGCGGAGATGGGCGGCTCGATGGCCGTCACGCAGGGCCTCCTCGACGAGTTCGGCCCTGGGCGCGTCCGCAACACGCCCATCTCGGAGATGGCGATCGTCGGCAGCGGGATCGGCGCGGCCATGCAGGGGATGCGGCCGGTCGTCGAGATCATGTACGAGGACTTCCTCACGCTCTCCATGGAGCAGCTCGTCAACCAGGCGGCGAAGCACCGGACGATGTCGGGTGGCCAGTTGAAGGTGCCGCTCACGATCCGCACGCAGGGTGGAGCGGGCTGGTCGCCGGGCGCGCAGCACGCGCAGCAGCTGGAGGCGTGGTTCGTCCACGTGCCCGGGCTCAAGGTCGTGTTCGCGTCGACGCCCGAGGACGTGCGCGGGCTGCTCTGGTCGGCGATCTACGACGACAACCCGGTCGTCTTCTTCGAGCACCGGACGCTGTACTCGGTGAAGGGCGAGGTCCCGGACGAGCTCGAGCCCATCCCGCTCGGGAAGGCCAAGGTGCATCGCGAGGGCGACCGACGTGACCGTCGTCGCCACCGGCCGGCTCGTCCACGACGCGCTGGCCGCGGCCGAGCAGGCGGAGTCCGACGGGATCTCGGTCGAGGTCGTCGACCCGCGGACGCTGCTGCCGCTCGACGAGGAGACGATCGTCGAGTCCGTGAAGAAGACGACGCGCTGCGTGACGGCGCACGAGGCGGTCGTACGCGGCGGCTTCGGCTCGGAGCTCGCCGCGGTGATCCAGCACGGCGCCTTCGACTACCTCGACGCGCCGATCGAGCGTGTCGGGTCGAAGTTCGCGCCGCTGCCGTTCGCGCCGGTCATGGAGCAGTGGGTCGTCCCGCACGCAGACGACGTGCTCGAAGCGATCAAGAAGACGGTCCGCCGCGATGGCTGATGTGACCACGAATACCGCGGCCGCGAAGCGGCCGCCTTCAGGGGTTTCGCGCGACCGGAATCCGCGTATGCGGATTCCGGTCTTGTGCACGAGGAGGGCGTAGCGCCATGGCGGTCGAAGTCAAGCTTCCGCGTCTCGGCCAGGGAATGGAGGCGGGCACGATCGTGCGCTGGCTCAAATCCGAAGGCGACCCCGTCTCGAAGGGCGAGCCGCTCTTCGAGCTCGACACCGACAAGGTGACGCAGGAGGTCGAGGCGGAGGCCGACGGCGTGCTCCTGAAGATCGTGTTGCCGGAGGGAGAAGCGGACGTCGGAACTACGGTGGCCGTGATCGGGTCTGAAGGGGAGGACGTGTCCGAGCTGGTGGCGGGCGCCGCAGGCGGGAACGGTGGCGCGCCTGCTGCCGAGCCGGCCGCCGCTGCAGAACCGGCGGAGGCGCCGGCGGAAGAGCCTCGAGCCGAGGAGGCCGCCGCTCCGGCGGAAGCGCCGGCTCGAGCTGGAGGCGAGCGCGTCAAGGCCTCGCCGCTCGCCCGTCGCATCGCACGCGAGCGCGGGATCGACCTCGCCGCGCTGACCGGCACCGGGCCGGACGGGCGGATCATCGCGGAGGACGTCGAGAAGGCTCAGGCCGCGCCGGCCGCGGTACCTGCTCCCGTAGCCGTGCCTGCCGGCGACGTCGAGGTCGTCGAGCTCACGTCCATCCGTCGAACCATCGCCCGCAGGCTCACGGAGGCCTGGGAGGCGCCCGTCTTCCAGCTCACCGTCACCGCCAATGCGACCGAGCTCGCGGCCACCCGGGAGCGGATGGTCGCGCTCCTGCGGGAGGGCGAGACGAAGCCGACCGTCAACGACGTCCTCACGCGCCTCGTCGCCGCCGCCCTGCTTCGTCATCGCCCCGTCAACGCACTCTTCGTGGACGGGAAGATCCACCGGCACCCCTCCGCGCATGTCGGGATCGCCGTTGCGACGGCGAACGGCCTCGTCGTCCCCGTGATCCGCGACGCCGACCGGAAGTCAGTGCAGGAGATCGCAGCCGCCCGCGCCGACCTCGTCTCGCGTGCGCGCGACGGAAAGCTCCAGCTCCCCGACCTCGAGGGGGGGACGTTCACGATCTCGAACCTCGGGATGTACGGCATCGAGCAGTTCATCGCGGTGCTCAACCCACCGCAGGTCGCGATCCTCGCCGTCGGCTCGATCGAGGACCGGCCGCATGCAATCGACGGGCAGCTCGAGATCGCGCCGACGCTGACGCTCACCCTCACGTGCGACCACCGCGCGATCGACGGGTCCGAGGGAGCCGAGTTCCTGCGTACGGTCAAGACGTTCGTCGAGTCGCCCGCGCTCGCGTTGTAGCCTCTCCCGATGGTCATCCGGCGCGGAGGCCCACAGGACGTGCGCTTCCTCCGCGACATGCTCCGCCACGCGTACTACTGGAAGGAGCGCATGCCGGGCGAGGGGCCGACCCCGGTCGCGCTCTACGTCAAGGGTTGGGGGAGGCCGGGTGACACCGCGCTCATCGCCGTCGAGGATGCGTTCCCGGTCGGCGCCGCGTGGTACCGGCTCTTCCGCCGCGAGCAGCCTGGGTACGGGTTCGTGGACGAGGAGACACCTGAGCTCGCGATCGCGGTCGTCCCGAGCCGGCGCGGGCGCGGCATCGGGGAGGCGTTGCTGAACGCGCTCTACGAGCGTGCGAAGGAGGACGGCTACAGCGCGGTGAGCCTGTCCGCGGAGCTCGACAACGAGGAGCTCGTCTCGTACTACGAGCAGCGGCACGGGTTCACGCGCTTCGGCGAGGACGGCGGCGACAGCGTGACGATGCGCCGCGAGCTGTAGGAGCCCCGACGGGGCCGGAGGTGGACATTCGCGCTCGCGCTGCTCGGGTTCGCCGTCTGGTGGATCCGCAAGCGGATCAGCTGACCGACGAGCGCGGAGCACGGCGTTCGGCCGGGTACCCGTAGATAGGATCGAGCCCGTGGAAGTCGACGTCGCCGTCCTCGGGGGAGGCCCCGCCGGCTACACCGCCGCCATCCGCGCAGCCCAGCTCGGCGCTCGCGCCGCGTGCATCGAGAAGGAGCCGGAGCTCGGCGGGACGTGCCTGCGAGTCGGCTGCATCCCGACGAAGGCCTGGGTGCAGACCGCGCACGCGCTCCACGCGGCGCGCGAGATCAACCCGAAGCTCGGCGTCGTCACCGCGGAGCCGAAACTCACGTTTGGCACCGCGAACGAGTGGAAGGACGCGGTCGTCAAGCAGATGACCGGCGGCGTCGCGTCGCTCTTCAAGGCGAACGGTGTGGAGTGGGTCAAAGGAACAGGGCGGTTCAAGGACGCGAACACGATCGCGGTCGAGGGTGGGGAGGACGTCACCTTCTCGAGCGCGATCGTCGCGACCGGCTCGTTCCCCATCCGCCCCCCGATCCCCGGCCTCGACTCGCCGCGCTGCGTCGACTCGACCGGCCTCCTCGCCCAGACCGAGGTGCCGAAGCGCATCGT
>CAVQVJ010000011.1:0-144329 GCA_963717025.1 uncultured Actinomycetes bacterium
CGCGAGACGTCGCCTTGCACGTACACGGCCTCCGGGAGCGAGTGCGCGACCATCTCGCCCTCCTCGACCGAGCGCGACGAGTTGACGATCACCCGGGCGCCATCGCCAGCGAACCGCTCCGCGACCGCCCGGCCGATACCACTCGACGACCCCGTGACTACGACGACCTCGCTCACGCCGGCCGATCCTACTGCCGAGCCGTCAAGGCCAGACTTGCCGTCGAGCGCCCCTCAGATTCGCATCGAAGGCGCGCGACCGGCCGCCACGGCGAGTGCGGTCTCATACTCGCCAGCGGTGATCCGAACGACGCCAGTTTGGAAGTCGGCCTTGGCGTTCTCTGCCGGGTCGATCTGCGACAGCACGGTATCCATCGGTACGGGCGGGCTCCACTCCTCGACGTGAGCCAGCAACACTCCGCTAGCGGGATCGCCCGGGTACGTCTGTGCCTCGAACGGTGTCCAATCGTGGACCGCTGAGGCAAGCTCGGCGCAGCCGATGAACTCCCGCTCGGGCGCGCCCAGATAGATGAGGATGAGGTCGCCGGGGGCAAGCGCGGAGCCGTGCGGCTCGTCCGCGTCGATGCCCCACATCCCGACCCGCAGGAACTCAGCGGCCGGTCCGCGCAGCGATGGACCCCTCGCTGGGTCCGGCTTCACGAGGTTGAAAAGGTAATGCGCCAACCGGCTACTCGTCAGACTCCGGCGTCGGTGGAGGGCCGACAACTCTGAGCCCGAACCTCTCGTAGAGCACGCCGATCTGGCTCATTTCAGGTGGGCCTGGTGGCATTGACGCCATCAACTCGGCGAGTTCGGCGAAGAAGGCCTCGAACCCGGCCGGGGCGGGAACACCTAGCAGCCTCACGACCTCATCCGTTCCGTTCCAGTGCGTGTGGACGACGCCCTTCGGGATGTGGACGAACGAGCCGGCCGGTGCCTCGACGGTGGACTCGCCCAATCGGAACGTGAGCGTACCCTCGAGTACGTAGTAACTCTCCGCCTCGCGTGTGTTCACATGGAGTGGCGTGCCGCTGGAGCGAGGTGCCAGCTCAGCTTCGACAACCGAGAGCGCGTTGCCGGTTTCTCCGCCCGCCGCCTTGATTGTGTAGGTGTCGCCGAAGAGCGAGGTCGTCTCGCCTTCTCCCGGCAGACGGACGATGCTTCCCTCAGTTGTCTCGTTCACGCTAGCCTCCTACGCTCGCCCCCCGAATCGCTTGATCCTAGACTCTGGGCTGGAAGGCGGCTTGGCTCCTTGCAGCCCGCCGGGCTGAACGTCAAAGCGGCCTGACGCGGACCCGGTACGAGCCATCGGGCCGCTTGGCCACGACGTCGAGGCGAACTCCGAAGGACGACAGCCGGTGCGTCCTCACCTCCCCGCGCGCGACGTCGAACGGCGCGTTCCACTTCGACGCGCAGCCGCGCCGCGGGCGGTCGCGCTGAGCGGCGTGGATCCGCACCGGCGCGCGCTTGAACGGCGTCTGGTCGACCTCGTACACGAGTACTCCGGTGTCGCAGAGGGTCCGGTCGTAGCCGACCCTTGCCCGGACCTCGACGGCGAGAACCTTCGCGCCGCGCCTGAGGAAGAGGGCCTTCGTGCCGCCCGCTCTCTCGATCGGCGAGAGCGTGACCGTGCGTCGTGCGCGTCCGGTGACACAAGCGACCTGGCTCGGGTCGATCCAGCCGAGCTTCCAGCGATGCCACGCGAGCAGCTCGGCGGGATAGCGAGCCGCCATGACGTCCCAGGTGTGGAACGTGCTCACCGCGCCGCTGCTGTAGAGATCGGGAAGCCCGAGCAGGTGGCCCGTCTCGTGGATCACGATCCAGGGGTCGGTGTTCGTCTCGTGCGTGAAGCCCGCTTGCCACGGCACCCACAGTCGAATCTCGCGGCCGTCCGCCCGGACGCCGAACCCGTTCAGGATCGCCGACGTGCGCGTCTCGGGCGTCCGGGATGCGGGCGCGAGGTAGACGACATCGACCTGGGAGAAGTCGACCTGGGGGTCGGCGGCGGCGACTGAGTCGGCGAGGAACCGGGCCGGGTCGTCCAGGTAAACCGTCGAACGCGCCGGTAGCGCCAGCCAGCGCGGGGGCGTTTCCACCTCGAACTCGAGCCTGCCGTACGACATGGAGCGGAACCAGTCGGCCGCGTCCTCGAACAACGCCGGCGGAGGAGTAACGGAAGCGTCGGGTGGCACATCGGCGGCGTGGACGAGGAGGAGAACCGCCCGGAGCTTGCCGAGCGACGGTGCGACGGTCCCCGGGAGGCTGTGGCCCTCGGTCACGCCGGTGACGGTCGGCGCGGGCGCGCACCGTCCCGCTGCGACCGTGGCGCCCCGCACGGCGGACGTCGAGGCGGCGTGCGCCGCGCACGCAACAACGGCCACGACGAGGGCGAGCCTTCCGATACTCGCTCAGACTCCCTCTGCGGAGCGCCGGTTAGCCCTGCGACCGAGGTCCCGTCCCGCGAACGTCCTCGATGAAACGCTCGGCGTCGTCGCCTCAGTGACACCCGTGCTCCTGGGAATGTCCGTTGAGTGGTTCGAGGATCGAAACCGATTCCGGGCGGTTGTCGATAGCGCTCGGCGTTACGAAGCCACGCACTCGGCACACTCGCGGAGACGACGGGCTCCCCACATGTAGTGCGCTGCGGCATTCCGTCCGAACGCCGCAGCGCACGCATGAGCACTAGGGCCGTTCAGCCCACGGCAGTTCGTCCCAGCGTGCTGGACGCCGGACCTCCCAGCCCCCTCTGCGCTCGGGTCCCGCGCCGTACCGGAGGGCGACCTCGGATCGCGGCTCAACGAGCTCGGAATCGTCGCTGCGGTTTCCCGTGGCGATGATCACGCATGGCCCTGTGTCCTTGGCGATGAACGTGTGCGCGGTCATCGGCGGGCAATGCACGAAGTCCCATGTCCGTAGGTGCCGCTCCTGGTCTTCGATGATGAGCACGCACTCGCCCATCACGACGAGGAAGTCCTCCTGGACCGATTCGGCGTGGTAGCCAGTTGCTGGTTGCCCCGGCGGCACGACGCGGATCGTGAACCCGGCGTCCGGCTTCTCGTACTCCGTCAGATCGGGTCGACCCTGGAGCACGATGTTGTCGGACTCGAAGATGCAGACGCCGCCGTACCACTCGTTGTTGGTCCACGCGGCGTCGGCCGTGTTGACGATGAACCATCCGGGGGTGACGGGTGCCAGCCCGGACGCGACAGGTTCAAGGCGTGCTTCGGTGACCACGTTTCCTCCTTTAGTTGATCTCGTCGCCGGCCGACGGATGCCACCGACGGCCGGTGCCTGTCAGGCAGTCCATGTCAGCCCGCACAGATGTGCGGCCGACGGTCATATAGAGGCGGGATCAACTACGCCGGAAACGCCACAGCCGCGAGTCTAGCCCGAACACTGCCCAAAGCGGACGCTCGCTCACTCGGGTCGCCTACGATCCTTCCGGTCACGACGGCGGAGGCGACCCTCTTGGCCCGAACCGGCTTCATCGACCACATCGGGATTGGCGTTCCGGATCTCGTTGCGGCCAAGGAGTACTACGACGGTCTCATGTCCGTCCTCGGGCTGCGTGAGTGGTTCGAGACCGGCCCCGGAGGACCGCTCAACTACGGGCCTGACGGTGCTCAGGGCTCCCAAGTGTTCTTCTACCAAGCTGAGGAACCGGACACGTACTCGCGTCTGCAGGACAGGCCTTCATCACCTCGCTTTCTTGGTCGCGAGCAGAGCCGTCGTCCGGGAGGCACACCAGTGGGCTCGAACACGCGAGGCGGTCATCCTCGACGAACCGCGTGAGTTCCCCGCAGTACGGACCACACTGTTTTGCGACCTACTGGCTTGATCCCCACGGCTTCAAGCTGGAGGCGGTCTGCCACAGTCCCGAAGAGAGCTAGGCGCGAGGCTTCAAGCGACATTCCCGCACACTCGCGCACGCCAGCGGTGCTCGTCGTGCCGCTGCCCTCGGTCGACGCTAGGGCTGGTCGATGGGCGGCGCTGCTGCGTACTCCTCGTCTGTGACGTGGTCACCCCAGATGACGAATTCGCCTGCGTCGTCAGCCTGGTGCATGGCGATGTGGGTCATGAACCGGATCGGGGCGGCCCCGTGCCAGTGCTCCTCGCCGGGCTCGAAGAAGACGCGGTCGCCTGGCCGTATCACCTCGATCGGGCCGCCGCGCCGCTGGCAGAGGCCGACGCCCTCGGTCACCCAGATCGTCTGGCCGTGCGGATGGGTGTGCCACGCGGTGCGCGCGCCCGGCGTGAAGTGGACGCTCGCCGCGGCGATCCGCGAGCCGTCGGACGGCGCCGCAACGGTGTCGACGAAGACGGATCCTGTGAACCAGTCGCTCGGCCCCGGACTCGTGTCGAGGCTGTTTCTCGTGATCTGCATCGGTCTCTCCCTCGGAGGTGCCGCCGCAATGCATCGGAGCCGGACGAGCCGCGGATCTCCCGAGCCGGACGCATTGAGCGTACATTCGAGAGGTGTCAGACGAAGCGCGGAAGTCGTCCGACGAGGTCGAGGCCGGGCAGCGCGTGTACACGCCGCTCGTGCTGTGGGGCTACGACCTCTTCGTTCTCGGGTTCTCGAACCGCTTCGTCTGGCGATGTCGCAGCTCCAGGATGCTCGAGCGCTACGACCGCTACGTCGGCGCGCGTCACTTGGACGTCGGAGTCGGTACCGGTTGGTTTCTCGACCACTGCAACTGGCCCGTCGAAGCGCCGCAGATCACCCTCCTCGACCTGAACGAGAACTCGCTGTCGGTGGCATCGAAACGGATCCGCCGCTACGCGCCCGTGGCCGTCCAGGCGAGCGTGCTGGATCCGGTCGAGCTGGCCGGTGCGAGCTTCGACTCGATCGCCGCGAACTACCTGTTCCATTGTCTTCCCGGCGCGCTCGAGTGGAAGGCCGCGACGGTGGTTTCGAACCTCCGCCCCTGCCTCGCGCCGGGCAGCGTCCTCTTCGGGAGCACGATTCTCGGCCGTGACGTTGCGCACAACGTGCTCGGGCGCCGCCTCATGCGGCTCTACAACCGGAAGGGCATCTTCTCGAACACCGAGGACGACCTGCGAGGACTCGAGCGAGGGCTTGCCTCGCAACTGACCGACGTCGAGATCGAGGTCGTCGGCACTGTCGCTCTCTTCGCCGGTCGCGCGTAGCGAAGCTAGACGCCCGTGGACCGCGCTCCGGCCGACGCGGAAGGCGAGCCCACCTCGGCGGACGTCGCAAGACGAGTGAAACCCGCATGCAAGGAGTCCACGACGACGGTGCCGTGTCCCAACAGCCGTGCCTTCTCCCGCGACTGCTTCAGCACCTTCTCACTCGGCTCGCCGTAGATGTGGATCGACGACAGCGTGACGAGCTCGACGAACCTGCGAAAGAGCGGCCCTGCCACCTCCATGTGGTATTCCAAGGACGCGGAGTCGGGATGCAGGCTCACGACCGTCATCCGCGTGCCGTCCTCGCTGAAGTAGACGTTGTACGCGATGAGCCGAGGCTCGTTCGCCTCGATGAACTCGACCAGCCCTTTGATGGCGGGCTTCAGCTCTTCGAGCGCTCCCTCACGAACCTCCGAAGTATCGAAATAGAGAATCACGTCCGAATCGCTCGTCTTGCCGGCAGCCTACCGCTCGTAGTGGTCCACGACGGCTGCGACGCTCGAGCACGCGATCAGCAATTGAGCGCCCGCATGAGTCGGACGCGGAGGGCTCGGAGACGCTTGAGTCGGGACGAGGATTGACCCAGTTGGGTCCTAGCGGGCGACGTCGAGGAAGGACATCCTTCGTCCCGATGGCGCGCTTGGTCGAAGAGGTCAGGCGCATGAACGCAAGGCACTGAGCCTCGTTCTCTGATCCATCGACCAACACAACAGGAAGGGAATCATGAGCAAGATCTCTACGCGCCTCACGATCTTCGGCGCTTGCATCGCGGTAATTGCTGGCCTCATGGCGAGCATGGCCGGGGCAGCCGGGGCGGAGGTCAATGCGGTCACGCCCAGCACTAACAACATCAACAAGGTCAACGGCTGGGCCTACGTTGAGCAGGTCAGCAAGGGCCCCGGAACCACAGAGCTCCGGTTCAACAGCACCAGGGGCTTCGTCAGCTGCTTCGAGTACCGGACGGATGGCGATGCGACCCAGGGCACCGGTGCGAACTACAACCCGCTCGTCACGGATGGCCTGTATCCCTACGAGTGTGTGAACAACAACTCGGAGACGAAAACCGTCTCTGCGGATGAGTTTGTCGAGGTTCGCATGGTGTTCGGCGGAGAGAAGGACGAGCGCTTCGACTGGACGCGATTCGACGTGGATCCTCTGCCGCCGGCTCCGACCTGCACGACGGTCATTACGAGCCTCGGAACCACGCTCGACGGCCGCGGTGGTCAATCCTGGCACCGACTATGCGGGGCCGCTCCCGCTGAGTGGCTGCCAGATCGGCGTCTACTTCGATCAGGCCGGTTCGGTGAAGAATGCCGACATCGCCGGAGCGACCCACTACGGCGTCTTCGCCGACAAGGGCGCGACGGTCGATGTGAGCGGCAGCGACATCAACAGATCGGCGAAGCCGTTCAGCGGCAACCAGAACGGCCGGGCCGTCTTCTACGCCAACGGCGCGACCGGCACGGTGAGCGGGAACGACATCTACGACTACCAGAAGAACGGCGTCGTCCTGACCGGCGACAAGACCGCCGTGCAGGTGCTGAACAACACGGTCAGCGGCCGCGGGCACCTCAGCACGATCGCGCAGAACGGCGTCGTCATCCTCGACAAGGCAACTGGGCTGATCAAGGGCAACAGCATCTCCCACAACTGGTACACGGGCGGCGACGTGGACCGCCACGGACTGCTCATCATCGACGCCAACGGCGTCAAGCAGCAGGCGAACTCGATTCCTCGACAACCAGAGAACCTCGGCAACTTCGGCCGCGGGGGCGGCAGCACCAACGCCTGACAGTCCGGCGCGACAACTGATGCACCAGAGAGGCCCGCTCCGGCGGGCCTCTCTTGTGCGAGAGCTCAACGATGACGCCCGGCGCGCGGATCGGTCACACTTCCGTGATGGCCACCGGCCTGGCAGTCGGCGGCGACGTCGAGCAGGCTCTGGAGAACGTCGGCGTCCCGAGCTACGTCCTCGACAAAACGGGATTCGTCCGGTGGATCAATCCGGCAGCCGAGCGGCTCCTCGGCGACGTCCGCGGTCGCCACTTCACCTCCGTCGTCGCGCCCGAGGACAGGCCCCGCGCCCGCGAGCGATTCGCTCAGAAGATGCTCGGCACCTCCACGGCCAGCGAGGCGACCGGCCACCTCGTCTCGACCGCCGGAACGCGGGTGCCCGTAGAGGTCAGCTCGGTGCCGCTGATGAACGGTGAAACGGTGGTCGGCGTCTTCGGGCTGATCGAAGGACGCCCCGACGACAGCCCCACAGCGCCACCCCCGCATCTCACCCCCCGCCAGGTCGAGGTGCTTCGTCTTCTGGAGCAGGGCCGCTCGACGAAGCAGATCGCCGCCGAGCTCCACCTGAGCACCGAGACGGTCAGGAACCACATCCGCCGGCTCTTTCGGGCCCTCGGCGTCAACTCCCGACTCGAAGCCGTCGCCGCCGCGCGGGCCGCATCCTGCGAGTAAACGTCACGGTGTGTGCTACCTGGCGGCGCCGAGACTCGCTCGTCGGAGTGGGGCGCTCCTCGGTTGGGAGCAGCGATCCGTGACATTCGTAAGACCAATGCGGCTATCAGCCGGTCGAGGAGGCCGGCACGTTCCGCTCGCTTCTGGTCGACCGCCCGGACTCGCCTACGTAGCGCGGATGCAGATCTTGGTCACGGTGCCGCTCGAGACCAACGTGGCGGCGGCCGCGATCACCGCCACGCACTCGGCGTGCCCGGCGATTCCGGCAAAGACGCGAATCGTCCGGGACTGGCCGTCCGGGGTCGCGATCGACGCGTTCAGGTCGGAAGTGCCCATGCCCCGCGCCTCGTTTCCCCAGATCACCGGCGCCAGCGAAGTGAACAACGGCGTCGACGTCAGGGCTACGGTCGTCCCGACGGGGTCCTCGACTCGGAGCATCAGAGCGCCGCCGGCCGTGGCGCCGCCGGCGACAGCCCAGGTGCTCGCGTAGTAGCTCCAGTCGATCGTTCCCGTCGCCGCGATGGCCGTGAAGCCGGCCGGAATGGTGAAGTCAGCGCCGACGAGTGAGTACCCGGCCGCTCCGCCGGCAAGGCCGCCGAAGACGTCGACGGTGACCACGCCGAAGAACGGGCGGCTGCGCACGAAGTTGCTGGGAGAGATGACCTGCGCGTTGAGCCGATCCTCGTTCAACTGGTACGGCGGGGAGACGCACATTCCCAGCGGAGGCGGCACTGGATCTCCGAGTCCCTGTTCGATCACTCCGAGGTCGGAGGGGCGTTCATGAGCTCGCTCGTAGACCAGCCCCAGGTACTTGTCGGGTCGAAGCATGTACGGCTCGTCGCCGATCCGGTCGCCGAGCCACGCGACCAAGAGCTCGGGCATCGAGGGGTGCAGCTCCGCGTGCTTCCAGAGCGCGTCGATGGAGCGGCTCTCGAAGTCGGCGCGTAGCTCGCTCAGTCCGCGTTCGTAGCTCTTGATCGCGCGCGCCCGCGTGAGCTCCCCGGCGTGGAACGCATCTTGAGCTTTCTGAATGCGCTTTCCTGTGGCGGCCGCGCGGCGGGAGAACGGCGTCTTGGTTCTCCCTTTCACGCCGTCGAGCTCGGCGGCGACTGCCTTCCAGAGCGGCGCGCGGAGCTCGTTCACCGCCCGTAGCGCTTCGAGACGCTCTTCGAGCTCTCTGCGTAGAGATTCGTCGTTCGAGTCGGCAGTCTCGTCGACGCGTTGCTCCCGCTTCGATCGGGCCATGGGTGACCTCCCGGATCAGCGATGCCGCGTGGGCGGCGGAGTCTACTCGATACAAGAGCCACAAGGCACCTGCCGTGCGAAGGCGACCGGCAGCCACGTCCGGTCGCGCCAGTCGCCGCCCGTGAGCCGCCGAACGGTCGACGCGACCTGACTTGGCTTGAGGCGGCCCGCCGTGGTAAGGAGTGCCCGATGCAGGACGAGATCGTCTTCCGCTTTCTCGAGGAGGGGGTCACCGCGTCGGCGCGGCTCCTTCGGGAGGAAGCACCCGAGACGTGCCGTGCGGTGTTGACCGCGCTGCCCGCTTCCGGCCTCGCGCGCCACGGCATCTATTCGGGAAGCGAGGTCTACCTCGTTCTTCCCACCGTGCTCGCGCCACCGCGCGAGCACTCGACGACACTCGTCGGGCCGGGCGATGTCGGCTTTCTCACGGTCGAGAAGGGCTCGGGGTACGGCATCGAGGAGGACTACTCGGAGGTCTGCTGGTTCTACGACCTCGACGCGACGCCCTCGATGCCCGAAGGTCCGATCGCCGTCAACGTCTTCGCGCGGCTCTACGACGCAGACGCCTTCTACGCCGCTTGCCGGCGCATGCGGCTGGAGGGCGCGAAGATGCTCGAGATCGCCACCGCCTAGAGACGGGATGGGCACCCTCACTGGGAGAGGGCTGACGACGCACTTGGTCGGATCGACTGGGGAGCGCGGCGGGCTGGGTTCCCGACAAGCACGCCGCCCATTGACCAGTGCCTCCACCGTCTGTAGGCTCGCCGCCGGCGTCAATGGGGGCGTCATCTACAAAGGGGATGGGGATCAAATGAGCAAGATGCGATTGCTCGCGGTCGCGACCTGCGCGGCCGCGGTCATGGGCGTGGGTGCTAACGCCGCGCTCGCCGGTGAAGTAACCGGGAGCGGCAAGAAGGAGAATCAGAACCAGGGGAGGTCGTGGTGCTCGTTCTCAGGACTGAATGACCAGGTCGACGGTCCCATCGGTCCTCGTTCGCAGTCTTACGGGCAGGAGCTCAAGCTGGGTCTCGTCGATCCGCATGTGGCCAATCCTGGCTTCTTCTGTAACCCGAACAAGTCACCGCTTCCCGACTTCCCGAATAGAAGGTAAGTGAGTCTTGGTTGGCCCTGGCGCGCTTGTGTCAGGGCCAACCCTTCTTGAGCGAACCCCTCGAATCGAGAACCACCTCCTGTGGCCTCACGTCTGTGCGAGGAAGTCCAGGACTACTTGGTTAAAGACGCTGGGCTCCTGGTAGCTCATGAAGTGCGTGACGGCAGGGATGATCCGCAGGCGGCTGGCGGGGATACAGCCGGCGAGCGTGTCGACGATCCGCCGCGAGTAGGGCATCCCGTACTCGGCGCCGATCACTAGCGTCGGCGCCGTGATCGCACTGAGCTGCTCGCATGTGAGCGGCTCCGGCGCTGGGGCCGCGGGTCGTCTCGCGTTGAAGTTGTCGAGCCACATCCGGCGGAAGGTCTTGGGTTGGGCCTCGAACGTGCCCGGCCCCCTGTTATTGACGAGCTCGAACCACAACGTGGCCCGAAGCTCGGCATCGCCTGCTGCCTCGACCCGAACGCGTTCGTTCTCCTCGCGCCACCATGCGAGCACGGTCTCGCCCTCAGGATTGCCCTCCAGCAGCCACGGGACGTTGGGTTCGACGATCGTCAGGCTGCGGACGAGGCCGGGCTCGGCGAGCGTGGCGCGAAGGGCTATCGCAGTGGAGAAGCCGACGAGGTGGACGGGTCCTGCGTCCAGTCGGCGCATGATGGCGACCAAGTCGCTGGTGTGGGCGTCGGCCGAGTACTCGCTCGTCGCGGGCGGTGACGCTGTTCCGTGGAAGCGGTGGCTGTAGGCGATGAGCCGGTAGCGCGCGGCGAAGTCCTTCCGTTGGGGTTGCCAATAGCGGAGATCCGAGCCACCGCCATGCGAGAACACCACCGGGGCACCAGTGCCCTCGTCCACGTACTCGAGATCAACCCCGTTCACGTGAACGTGCGCCACGACCATCATTCTCGCGCCGTCACAGACGCATCGAGAGCACCGACCCGCCCCTACGGCCGGAAGTGCAAGCTTCTGAGTGCTGAGCCAGGCGGGAAGCGAGCCGGCTGCGCGAGTCAGTCACGTCGCGTGCGAGGAGGCAGTTTGGGCGCCCTCAACATCCGTCGCGATTGCGTCGAGCTCGTTGCGGGCCCACATCCGCCATCTGTCGCGGAACGCCACCTCTTCGCGCGACTCGAGGACCCACAGCAGGATCTGCATCCGGCGCAGAACAGACAACGCCCTTAGGTGGATCGCATGGTCTTCCGGCAGTGGGCGAATCTGCGCGTAGGCGTCCAAGAGCGCGTCCCGGAGCTCCTTGTACCGCGGCCGACTCTCCAGCTCACATAAGACGACCGCGAGGTCGTAGAGGTGGAAGCCCCAGCCGCAATCGTCGAAGTCGATGGCTTGTGCCTCACCACGGCGAAACAGGACGTTCTCGTAGTGGAGATCGCCATGGATGAGGCCGAAGGCGCTTGTCTCCTTCGTCAGCGTTCGTGTCGACGCCCAGACGACCTCGAGAGCACTCGCGCACAGCGCTGCGTCATCGGTCGAGACCAGCGCCTCGATGAGGCCAAGGGCGCGATTGCTGTCCTCCGCAGTTGGCTGATCACCGTCGTGCGCGGTCGCCGCTGACCGCGCCATCGACGAGACCTTCGCCTCGCTGGTAAGAGTGTCGACGCGTGGTCGCAGAAAACCGGAGCCTGGCGTCCAACTCGAGGCGTGCTCCTGAAGTCGTCCCACAAGAACACCGACGCGCCCCAGATGCTCGGGAGTGAGACGCTGGTCTATCAACCGCCCGTCGAGCCAGTGCAGCAGGACGCAGACGCGGGGCTGGGGCACGCCTGGGTCGCGCGCTACGACGAAGAACTGGCCGTTGTGCGCGGCGACGGGTACGGGCACGCGCAGGTCGGTGTCGCGCCGAAGCGCGGTCAGCCAGGCCATCTCGGAGCCAATCGTGTCCGGCGTGTGCACGCCCGGTCGGTTGATGCGCAGTAGATAGGGCCCGTTCTGCGCATCGACCCGGAAGGTCGCGTTGTGCTCGTAGCGCTGGAGGGTGAGTTGGGCGCCCCCGAGGCCGAATTCGGCCAAGGCCGTTCGCCCGAGGCGACGAAGACGACTGAGCTGCCGGCGCCGGCTTAGCGATGCGAATTCGGATATCGCGGGGTTCATCACCGACACGGGCGATCTGCTCAAGGATCTAAACCGTTCTACGGCTGAGGGCCGGCGGCGGGATCAGCCGAGCCGCGGCCGCGTAACCCTCGTCACGTTGTATTCCCGGTATCGAGCGTGGCCTCGAGGGCGCGTTATTGGATTTCAGTGTCGGCAGAACGCAAGCCTGCGACATTGCGAATGTGCTCGGCAAACGCACTGCTACGCAGCAGAAGGCTGATGAGCCGCGGCGTCAACGGCAGCTGCTCATGCTGGTGTGCGACGACATCGGACACCATCGAGCCGGCGTCTGATCCCTCGAGCGCTTGACGTAACGGCTCCGCGGCGGCTGAAGGAACACCGGAGGCGACGAGCACGCGTTGCGGGTCCCTGCCGAGCTCAGCGCGGAAGGATTCGTCAGCCGCTATTCGTTCGGCGAGTGCCACCAGTCCACGCATCTCCCGCTGGAGCGCTCGAGCGAGGTCAGACCACCCGGCTGCCTCGGCCGCTGCGACCGGGTCGGTGTCGAACGACCGGCGGAAAGCGGGGTCGCGCTCGAGCGCGTGCCCGAGCTCTGCCAGCTGAGTCTCCGTCAAGGGTGTTGCGTCGGCAGTCCGATCCCGGGCCAGCATCTCGAGGATCGTCGACTGGGCCTTCGTCACCCAATGGTGCGGGGCCGGTCGCAGGAGCCGCAGGAGGTACGCGAGTCGCTCTCGGCTGTAAGCGTTCAACGCCACCATAAGACAGGACGCCGCTCAGCGATCAGTTCTTCCTCCGGCTCGGACCATTGGTCGGAATAGACCCAGTTGGGTCCTAGCGGGCTAGGTGAGAAAAGGAGACGCTGGCAGTGGAGAGCTCATCCGACGGCAGGGCTCTCCGGGGAGCGGCTCCCGGCCTGCCGCTGGAGAGTCGCTCCCCAACCCTCGGGCGCGGCCTCGCACTCGGACGCGAGTTCGGCTGCGGCTCTTTCGGGGGCCGTCCCCCAGACGGCAGCCGGTCACTCACCTTCCGGCTGCCGTCTACGGGGGCGCGATCCCTGCGGAACCGATCGGCCGGCCGGGCGGAATCCACGGGCGACTGAGCGCTCACGCTGCGTTGCGGCCGCAGTCATGGTCACGGACCATCCGGAGGGATGTTCTGGTTGCGGCGTAGGACGTTCTTCGGGTCATAGCGGCGCTTGAGAGCCTGCAGCCGTTCGAAGGCGTCTTCGCCGAACGCCGCACGGACTCGCTCGAGCGGCTCGTCTGCCTGCATGTAGTTGGCGTAGCCGCCACCGAGGGACCACGGTTCGATCGCCGCCGCAGTGTCGCGAGCCCAAGCAATGTGCTGCTCGTCTTCGTCGGCATTGGCCCACACGGCCATTGCGCTGACGTTGAATGCGCGCATCGCGATACGCAATCGGCCCGAGCGCCGGATCGGCGGCCTTCGGCGCCCCATGCAGCGACTCGATCAGGACATGCACGGGCGGTCGACCGAACGCGAGCAGGCGATCGAGCAGCTCGTCGATCAGCTCATCGGTGAGCTCGCTGACGAAATGGCCCTTCCAGTAATGCCTGTTCTCGCCGTATGGCGAGTCGAACACGAGCTGCTGATCGAGGAACGTCCGTGAACGGACATCGTCGTTCACGAGCCCTGCCCATGAGCGCAGTTCCCGCAGCTCTCCAGGATCCGTGTCTGTGCCCGTGTAGCAGGGGGCGACGACAAGCGCGGGCGTCAGCGACTCGTCCACGGACACAATCGCCTGGCAACTGAGGTCGGGCGGGGAGCCTGCGACGAGGTCGCGGAAGCGGCGAAGGTTGTCCGCGACTGCGTTACCGCGGAAGTCGAGTAGGCCGCCCACGACCCGGTCGAGACGCTCGAGGCGGAACTCCAGTCGCGTCACCACTCCAAAGTTCCCGCCCCCTCCCCGGAGGCCCCAGAGCAGCTCGGGGTTCTCGTCGGAACTCGCCCTGATCACGGATCCGTCCGGAGAAACGAGCTCGGCGCCCACGAGGTTGTCGCACGTCAGGCCGTACTGGGCAGTGAGATGACCGATTCCGCCGCCGAGCGTTAGCCCGCACACGCCCGTGGAGCCGACGACACCGCCGGGGCTGACGAGGCCAACCGCTTGCGTGGCAGAGTCGAAGTCGAGCCAGGTGGACCCACCCTGCGCTTGCGCAGTCCGTGCGTACGGGTCGACCTCCACTGTCCGCAGCAGGGAGAGATCGATGACGAGCCCGCCGTCGAGGATGCAGTGCCCCGCCGGATTGTGCCCGCCCCCGCGCACGGCGACCTCCAGCTCGTGCGTCCGCGCAAAGTCGAACGCGGTCGCTACGTCAGTCGGCCCGACACATCGAGCGATCACCGCCGGGCGACGGTCGACGAGCGCGTTGAAACAGACGCGTGCCGTGTCGTACTCCGGATCAGCGGCGCCGACGACCTCTCCGGCGAGAGAAGCACTCAACTGGAGCAGGCTGTCGTCATCGGTGGCCGGCGCGTCGTCGGATCTGTACGTCATGAGTTCGCCCCCAAGTCCACGAATCTCATCTCTTACACGTCATCAGTCGCAGTTGCACGACACCGCTCTTCTGCCCCCCTCTATTGTGCGCATCTCAGCCTCGGAACGGCGGCGCTTCGCCCCAGCCCCACCGCGGCACGGGCGCATGCTCGAAGACCTCCGCGCCGGGTTGTGAGTTGTGAAGCGCGAGCCTGGTCCCCCATTCCGCGTAGGCGACGAAGGCGGAGCGAAACTCTGGGTCGTCTGGGAGGGCTGCGTCGTCGGCAGCGAGGCTAAGTAGCGACGCGAAGCGAAACCGCTGTTCCGGGGTGATCCCCAGCCCGCGGTGGTGCGCGAGCATGCTCTCGTATCCGCCCAACTCTTCTGTGTAGCGGGCAGGGCCGCCGAAGACCTCGCACCACCAGGCGGTGACGTGCGCCCGATGGTCCTCGCGTACACCGCCTGGGAAGAAAGGAGACAGCAGTTCGTCGTTCTCGACTCGGTCGTAGAACGCTTCGATCAGGCGCCGGATCGCCACCTCACCGCCCGCCCACTCAAAGAGCGTCTTCACGGCTGCTGTCCTCGCTCGTCGAATCGACTCTGTACCTGCGCCGAATCACTGACCGGGTGCGGAAACAACGCGTCGTACTGCCGCTCCCAGGCCGTGATCCGGCGAACGAAGAACCAGATCCACACCGCGACGTAGCAGGTGCCCGCAGCCGCCGACGCGATCGCGATCATCGCGCCTGGGGCACCTGCGGCATTTGTCACTAGCCCTGCGAGGGCGCTCGCCACGACGGTGTCCACGACGAGGATGAACATCCAGCTGCTCGCAAAGAGCTGTATGTGCCAAGTGCTGTGTGGGAAGTAGGTGTACGTCTGGCCGATCCCTCGGTCGTCATCGTGTGTGGACGTGATGAAGTACCGATCGATCCCAGGGTCCAGATCGGCGTAAGCAGCTCGAAGCCTGTTCATCCCGATCACATACGCCTGGTCTTCCTCGCTGCCGTTCTGGACACGGAGCAACGTAAGCGTGCCGACAAGAAGCAGGATCGAGAACAGGACGATCGTGAATGCGTCGAAGCGTCCGTCGAAGTCCGTTGCCTGCCCAATCAGCGCGAGGCTCACAACGCTGGCCGAGGCGAGCGTCAGGAAGATCGCGATCCGCACGAGTAGCTCGTTCTGGGTGGTGCTTCGCGACGCGAGCAGACTCCAATGCTCCGTCGCGAGCAGCTGCGCTCGAACCGACAGCGCGACCTCTTCGTTCGGCGTGACTCGTGGATCAGCTCTCGTCATGGTCGCCTCTTCGGCGTCGCTCGCCTCGCCCCGAGTCTACGAGCAACTGAATTCCGGGTGTGCACAGGGTGTGCATTGACTCGTGCCTTCCCGGTCCTTTGTCCATCGCCACCCGCACGATCTCCGCCACCGCTATGCGTCGGTGCAGACCGGTCGAGATGTTCCTGTGACGAAAGTTTCTGCGCAGCTCGGGCATTCGAAGAAGTCGCTCAAGCTGGATACGTACTCGCACGTCTTGATCGAGAACGAGTGACGAAGCCGACCGATCCGGAAGTCAGCTCCAGAGAACGAGAGCCCCGCGTACGCGGGGCTCTCGCTATTTGCTAAGCGGGTATGTCAGCGTTTCGACTAGCCGCTCTTCTTCGCCGCGTTCCTACTGTGCACCAGGTGCTTGACGCACTGACCCTGGTTCTTGAACGTCGGGTTCGTGAAGCTCTTCCAACCGCCCTTCTTGCACGGGCGGGCGAGGTCGGCCCGGCCAGGTGCGAGCCTCTGCAGCTTGCCGTTGAACGCGATCTTCGTGAGATCTGCGGTGCCTGTGACGTCGATGAGCACCTCCACGAATTGGATCGTGGCCGTCGGCGTCGGGACCTGCTGGCCAGCCGCGGCGAGCGTCGCGGCCGTGAACGTGTAGGTCGCGGTCCCGTTCGCATTCGTCGTCGGCGTGACGTTGTTGCAGCCGAGGAAGAACGTACCCGCCGTGGTCATGACGTTGAACCGCGGCGAGCCACCCTGACACTGGGTCGCGCTCGCCAGGGTGAACGACGCAGATTGGAACGTCTGGCCACCCACGCGAGTGATCTCGGCGCCTGCAGACACCTCCGTGGCCGTCGGGCAGTTCTTCTCCAGGTGCAACGTCTTCGTCTTCTTAATGAACGTCGCCTCGACACAACCAATGCTGGTCGGGTCAAAGACGCCCGGAACGAGCGCCGCCGATGCCGAGACGGTGAAGACGAGCGCCGTCGCCACGATGCCCGCGACTATGAGCCGCTTCATCTGCAACCTCCCTCCTGGTTCGGTGCTTCACCGCGGGACGTTCCCGTTCGGTCCGGATGGCATGTGTCCGAGCGCCAGGTCTTACAAGATGTTTACGCATCGTCCCTCGTTCGCGGGATATGCGAGTGCAGGGTTCCCTGTGCCTTATCGAGGGCGAGAGACGCCGCTCGTATGGTCGGTGGGTCTCGAGGACTGCACCGAGGCGCAAACCCGCTCATAGACTCGGGCGGCGCTCCCGCACGGAAACGCAGCTGCCAGTCCGTAAGCCGTCTTGGGCTCAAGACAAGCGACCCTAGGCTCAGCCAAAATAGGCGCTTCCACCAGGGCCGGCCGACCGTTTGCCGACCGTTTGAGGCGGCACCCGGTCGGGCAGTCATCAACCAGCGTCAGCGGGGGTAGTGAACCGCTGAAGGGGCTGGCGGCACGGAGACGCGGGATCGCCGGTCTGACCGGCCGGCGATCCCGGCTCCAAGCGTTTATGCATTTTGCGTACCGGGAAGCCAGCTACCACGCAAACAAGCTCTTGCCGCTCGGGAACGAGCGGCGAGATAGGGAGGTGGGGAAATGGCTGGGATTCAGAGCATTTCGGCGCAGGTGATCGATTATGCGGAACGGGCCTCCGACATGGCGGACGCCGCGCAGAGACGGAATCGGCGAGTCGGATCGAAGCTGACTCGGTGGGTGGTTCTTCCGGCATCGGGGGCGGCGCTCTTCGCGCTCGCCCGGAGCAACTACGTCTCCCGGCAGGCCAAGGACGTCGTAGACGGGGCGAAGAGCCGCGCCTCGGAGTTGCCCGACGATCTCATGTCCCGCGTCCGCCAGGTCGGGAACGGCTCGACGACGAGCACCAGCCGCTCGCCGAGGCGCAGTGCAACGGCGTCATCCCGAAAGACTTCTTCGCGCAGCACGAGCTCGAGGAAGCGAACGACGGCCCGCGCTCGCTGACGCCAGGAGCTTTCGGCTGGCGGCTCCAAGATGGCTCCGGCCAAGGGTCCGCGGTACTACGGCGCGATCCTCCTCCGCGCGGCGCGGGAGTCGGTCGACGACCACATCACGAACCTCGCTGCCGCGCTTGCGTACTACGCGTTCCTCACGATCCCGGCGCTGCTGCTCGTCGCGGTCGGCGCCTTTAGCCTGGTCGCCGGTCCGGATGCGATCGCGAGCATCGTCGACAGGCTCGAAGGCGTCGTCCCCGCCGAGGCGGTGACGCTCGTCGAGGACAGCCTCCGCCGTGTGACCGAGCAGCAGTCGGGTTCCGGGGTCGTGATGATGGTCGTCGGCGGCGTGCTGGCCCTGTGGACGCTGACCGGCGCGATGGACACGCTGATGTGGGCACTGAACGCCGCGTACGACCAAGAAGAGTCGCGAGGCTTCGTCAAGCGGCGGCTGACCGCGCTCGCGATGGTCGTGCTGCTCCTCGTCGCATTCGGGCTCTGCTTCGGGCTGCTCGTCCTCGGCCCGCACCTCTCCGGCTGGATCGGATCGACCGTCGGCGCCGAGACGTTCGTCCAGTGGCTGTGGTGGACAGCACAGTGGCCGGTGCTCGTCCTCGGGCTCGTGCTCGCCTTCGCGGCGATCCTGTACCTCGGGCCGAACGTCGAGCACCCGCGATTGAGCGTCCTCACCTTCGGGACGATCCTCGCCGTCGCCGTCTGGCTCCTCGCGTCGGGCGCGTTCGCCGTCTTCACGAGCCGGTTCGGCTCCTACGACAAGACCTGGGGCTCGCTCGCCGCAGTGATCATCATGCTGACGTGGCTCTGGCTGAGCGGGCTCGCGCTGCTGTTCGGCGCGGAGGTCAACGCGGAGGCGGAGCGGAGCCGCGAGGCGGCGGCCGTCGAATAGTTCTCGACGCGAGTGACTTGCGCCTTTCGCTCAGGGGCGAGAACAGGTCCCGAACGGCCATCTATGTCGCCGGCTCGTTGCGGACTAGACGGAGGACGCAACCAGCCTGGGGTTCTCAGCGATGAGGCACGAGCTTCCTGCGGAGGCGACGCTTCCCAACCTTCCACACAAGCCAGCCGAGGAGGGCATACCGCCAGTTCAACATCCCCAGTGTCCCATGCGAGCTACCGGCTTCTCGTTCCGCGTTTACTAGTCGCCCGCCTGCGGGCCGGCGACTGGAGATTGGAGCCGTCCGCGAGTTCGCCTTCTTCGTTCTTCGAGTCGTCGCGGTAGTTGGAGCCGTCGGCGTTTTCGGCGATTGTCTTCGAGTCGTCGCGGTAGTTGGAGCCGTCGGCCTTCTCTGCAGCCATGAATTTCAAGTTCCCATGAGACGCCGTCTCCAAACGCGTCACGCTGAGACTCGGCTAGGTCACTGCGAGACTTTTGCGAAGCGCGTCAACTAGCGCGACGGTGATACAGAACGCTCGTCGAAGTGCGGGGCGACGATCCGAATTGCGTGAGGCTCGAGGCGGCCCGTGAACCAGACTCCGGAACGAGATACGATTGCTGAGTCGCGGCGCGACTGCTTGGCATCCTCCCCTACGACTCGTCAGTTGAGTGTTTCGAAAGGCCACGCCTTGACGTTCTGGACCTTCCTTGAGCGAGCCGGCAGGGGTGAGGCATGAGCATCGACGTGCAACATCGCGTAGCCAAGAACGAAAGTCACTTTCGCGAGGTGAATGAGTTCATAGAGCCGAGCAACGCGGCTCATCACTGGGTGAATCCACCCTTCGCCGACTGGGTTTGCGAGTGTGCGGAGACGGACTGCACCGTTCCTGTGCGGCTCACGGTGGCCGAGTACGAGAATGTCCGATCCGATCCGGCCCACTTTCTCGTCGCGCCGAGCAACGAACACCTCAAACCTGAGGTCGAGCAGGTCGTCGAACGCAACGAGCGCTACTGGGTCGTCGAAAAGTGCGGGCTCGCGGGCGAGGTGAGCGAGGACCTCGATCCGCGAACCGACTAGGGGCAGCAGAAGGCAGGGACGGCACAAGCGCTCGGCTTCTCGGACGCGGTAGGGCGGACGTCCCACGTTTGCGCTCGGCTGTCCTGGGAACGCTGAGAGCCGGAGGTGACACATGCCAACCTGGCTCTTGGTTCTCATCATCGTCTTGCTCGTCCTCGCCGTCTTCGGGGGCTTCGGGTATTCCCGCAGGTAGACCTCGTGGAGATGCTTCCTGCCGACGATTCGACGACGGGTCATCCCGGGGAGCGTCTCGACGGGGCAACTCACGCACGAGAGCGCCGGATAACGGCGCTCTTTCGTCGTTGGCCCGCGCTTGACCAAAGCGAAATGAGCGAACTGCGGAGACTCTGGGATGAGCGGATACGACGTGCGAAGGGGCCGCAAGACGGTTAGCGAGAGCCGCGCGGACGCCCATACCGAAGTTTTTGAGCCCGCAGCCACAACGGCTGGCTCGTTCGCTATCTCACTAGAGGGTCCGCCGAGTCTGCGGGACGTCGCCAGGGTGACGGCGAGTCTTGCGGAGCGCGAGCTCGAGGTGGCCTGAACTAGAAGCGAGCCAGGAGGGGGCCAGGGCCTGCCGCTCGTGGAGCGATTTCAGTTCACAGAGTCTTCCTGGCCGCGAGCGATGCCTTCGGTTCACATTCATTTGGGGTGGAACTTGCGCCGTTCAGTAGAAAGGCCCGGTCCTCCATGAGCGGGATCCTTGACACGCGCGGCCCACTGTCGTCGAGTTCAGCGAGCTAGTTTGAGCCGGAAGCCTCACGGGAACTATTGCCCCCACTTCATTCCTGCGGCTCTTATAAAAAGGGGGACTCATGGCCGACCGAACCGCCTCAAGTGGCATTGGTCTAACGCTCGGCGGAGGAATCGTGATCGCCGGGATCCTGATCGCGATCTTCTGGAGCATCATCGTCGGAGTCATCGTTGCGCTCGTCGGGTTGCTCGCCTTTGGCGGCTTCGCCCGGGGCCGCTGGTACTAGGAGGAACGGCGGCTCCGGCCGAGGGATTGCGCTCCCCCAAGAGTGAGTTCAACGCGAACTCTGCTTACCGGCGAAGGCCGGGGCCGTACTTGCGGCGGCCCCGTTGTGATCGACTTGCTACGACCCAGTCGTAGGCGCTACGTCGGCCCGCTAGTCATCGCGTTCGGGATCGCGATCGGCACGGCCGCGAACATCTGCGCGATCTGAGTCTTGCGTTTGGGCGACCCCCGGCGATCTCGCGTGCCACCGGCGTGCCACCGTTTGCTCACGGACGGCTCTTCTGGCACGCCTGACCCACGGTTCTAAGCCAAATCCGCGTAGCCAGACGTGCCGAGAAGGCCCATACGGGATTCGAACCCGTGCCGCCGCCGTGAGAGGGCGGTGTCCTAGGCCACTAGACGAATGGGCCGAAGGCGCAAGGGTACCGCATCGATCGCGCCGGCTTGCGCTTACGGGGCGGGCTCGGGATCCGGGTCGCGGGTGTCGAGTCGGTTCTCGAAGTCGCGACGGATCGTCTCGCCGTTCGAAAGCACGTTCTCGAAGCGCGCACGGCGCGGAGGGAGCTTCACGATGCGGACGTTCTCGTCACGATCACCGTGGCAGCGAGCGTAAGCCGTCGCCTCGTCGAACGACCGTAGGCGCTCGCGCTTGCGCTGACCCCACACGTGTCGGACACCTAGCAAAAGGTCAGGGGAAAAGAAACCCTCGAGCGCTCGACCGGCACGCTCTTTGCGACGAAAACGACGAGCGTGGGGGAGGCCACCGGCAGGCCGCCGCTAGTCGCGCTACGACGGGGACGACGCGTAGCTGGGCTTGCAGCTCCACGGGCTCCAGTCGCGTCCCGAGAGCTCGAAGTACTCGTGGGCGGCGACAGCCTGTGCATAGGCCGTCGAGCCATGGCCGAACATCTCCCGCTCGTACGAGCCCATCTGGAAGAGCCCGAGGTACTGGCCGTTCTGGGCAGTCGTCGAGTGCCCCGACTCGCACAACGAGACGCTCAGCGCCTGCTGGCAGTAACGCGGGCCGAAGACGTCACAGATCGCGGTCCGGGGCGGCACTTTCGCGAACTCCGCGAGCCGGCGTGCTTGCTTGCGCGCCTCGCGGCGTGCGACCGCGCGGCTGCAGGACGACGATCGACCGCTGAGCCTGAGCGAGCCGGCGATTCGCGCGCCGGACGGCCGCGCGGGCCGGGACGCGAGTCTTCGCCAACTCGAGCAAGCGGGGGTGGTCCTCGAAGAAGCGGATCGTGCTTCGGTGACGGTGCACGGCGCGCTTCTGACGGGCGATGCGCTGCGCGAGCGTGAGCGGACGGTCAGAGTTCCGCACGGCCTCCGCCGCTTTCGCTTGGGTCGTCACATACGCCGCAGGCTCACCACCCGCCGCCGCAGCCGCCTGTGTCGCCAGAAGCAAGCACACGCCAACGAGTACGAGTCTCAGGATCCCACCTCCCGGGTCGGGATAGGCCGAAGAAACAGGGCCAAGGACAGGGGCGCGGGCCGGTCAGCGACGACCCGCTCGTGTCACAAGTTGACAACGACCTTACACGAGCGGGTGCACAAGAAGACGCAGTAAGCGTTGTGAAATGGTCAACAGTCTGTTACGAGCGTCACCGTGCGCGGCAACACCGCGCAGTCGCTCGAGTGGGAGGGTCGATGGCTGCGGGGCAGGGATTCGAAACCCAACTTCCTGGTCCAGAGGAAGCTCCCTGCTCCGCCGCCAAAGCACCGGTTCGTGGCTTAGCGGTGCGGTCTGCGGCTTCCGAACGCTCGCGCGGCGACGACGCGGGTTGTTGTGGATTGCGGTCGATTGGGCCCTGTTTGGGCACTGGAACCGATCTAGTGCCCAGACGCCGGTCATCTCCATGTGCGGGCTCGAGCGGTACAGGCGCAGGTTGTCGTCACTGGGTGAGCGTGACCCGTTTGCAACGGCGGAACGCTCAACTCGTTTCCGTCCCGCCGGTAGTGTGGTGGTGATCTCAGGAGTTAGAGCGAGTACCGGTTTTGGCTTTGCACGCCTTCCGCTGCACGTTCATGAAGCAGTCGAGGGGAGGTGGAGATATGCCAACCGGAACCGTGAAGTGGTTCAACGATGACAAGGGCTACGGCTTCGTATCGCCGGACGATGGGAGCAAGGACGTCTTTGTTCACCACAGCGCGATCGGCGGCGAGGGGTTCAAGAGCCTCGCTGAAGGTGCGAAGGTGGAGTACGAGGTCGAGCAGGGCCCGAAGGGTCCGCAGGCGCGGAGCGTCAGCGTCGTCGCTTCCGTCTGAGCTTTTGGGGGCGCACGGCTATGAGCAGTGCGCCCCCTTCCGACTGGAGTCCGAGAGTTACGGACTGGACGCGTGATCCGTCCCGGCGGATCATCACGCGCATGGGAGACGTCTCCCGACCGGCACCGTCACCTTCCTCTGCTGCGCCCGAAGTTGCTGTTCGTCGCCCGCAGAGCTTGCCTCTTCGCAGCTCCGTTCTACGCGTCCAGGAGCCCTGATGCCTATCCGGCGAAGCGGCGGAGCACGATCGATGCGTTGTGCCCGCCGAAGCCGGACGAGATTGAGACGGCAACGCCAACGTTGGCTTCGCGCGCCTCGTTCGGGACGTAGTCGAGGTCGCACTGGGGGTCGGGCGTCTCGTAGTTGATCGTCGGCGGCAGCACCCCTTCGTGGATCGCGAGCGCGCAGAAGATCGCCTCGACCGCGCCGGAGGCGCCGAGGCTGTGCCCGGTCGCACCTTTGGTCGACGAGATGGGCACCTTCCGGGCGATGTGCTCTCCGAGTGCGCGCTTGATCACGCGCGTCTCGCTCGCGTCGCCGAGCGGGGTTGAGGTGCCGTGCGCGTTGATGTAGTCGATCTGCTCTGGCGAGATGCCTGCATCCGCGAACGCCATGCGCATGGCACGGGCCGGGCTCTGGCCCGTCGGGTCGGGCTCGGTCAGGTGCTGAGCGTCGGAGGAGACGCCGTAGCCGACGAGCTCGGCGTAGACCCTCGCCCCGCGCCGGCTCGCGTGCCCGAGCTCCTCGAGCACGAGAACGGCGCCGGCCTCGCCCATGACGAAGCCATCGCGATCGGCCTCGAACGGCCGGCTCGCGTGCGCTGGATCGTCGTTTCGCTGCGAGAGCGCACGCATGGCGCTGAAGCCGGCGATCCCGACCCGCGTGATCGGCGCCTCGCTGCCACCGGCGAGCATGACGTCGGCGCGACCGAGGCGGATCGCGTCGAGGCCATCGCCGATCGCCATCGTCGAGGCGGCGCAGGCGGTGCACTGGGATGTGAGCGGACCTTTCGTGCCGAGCTCGATCGAGACTCGGGCAGCGCCGATATTGGGAATGATCGTGGGGATCGCGAAGGGGTTGACCCGCCCGGGGCCCCGCTTGATCAGCGTTTCACAGGCGTTCTCGAACGACTTGAGGCCGCCCATCGCGGTCGCGACGGAGACGCCGACGCGATCGCACTCCGGCTCGATCTTCAGCCCGGCGTCCGACTGCGCCTGCCGCGCCGCCGCCACGATCATCTGCGCGAACCGGTCCATGCGCCTCGCCTGCTTGCTCTCGATCCACCGCGTCGGCTCGAAGTCCTTCGCCTCGCAGGCGAACGTGACCGCGAAGCCGGTGGTGTCGAAAGCCGTGATAGGGCCGGCCGCCCCTCGACCTGCGACGAGTTGCTCCCAACTCGACCGCACGTCGTTACCCAGCGGCGTTACCGCGCCCACTCCGGTGATCACGACTCTCCGACGCCCGCTGGCGCTCATCTGCCCTCGACATCCTAGGTCCGTCGTCGACGAGGATCACCCCGTCGTGATAACTCAAGACGCTACTCGAAGGTGCATGCGAACTGACGCTCCGCGTGTGCGCGTCGAGCTTGACCTCTGATGCGATCGCGGCGCCCCGAGCAACAGGCTCCGGCCCGATCCACTCGCTGGCGGGGTTGGGTTCCCGGCCTCGCGTGCGCGCGCGAGGAGCGAGGCAAACGGGACTCGAGCGGCCGCCGCCCCCGCTCCCAGGCCCCAGCCCACTTGAGCGCTTTCGACAGGGGGGTGTGGTACCCTCGCACCCTTCTATTAGGCGTGCGCGCGAGAGGCGTGCGGCGCAGTTGGTTGCGGGCGGCCCGAAAGCGAGGAGGGTTGTAAGCAGAGTGAGCGGCGGAAGACTCGAGCGGTGCGAGCTACCGGGCGGCGTACTCCACGAATACACGACCGCCGCATGACCGACGTCTATCTGGCCCGACAGGGCTCCGCGCGGCGGCAGCGCGGCCGCCGGGTCGTTGCGGGCCTGTTCTTCTTCCCCCGCGGCGGCTCGGCTCAGGTCGCGCGCGCACTCAGCCACGCGCTTGCGCAGACGGGCTGGGAGGTGACGCTGGCGGCGGGCTCGCTCGGACCGGCGGGGGAGCAGACGCATGCGCCGACCTTCTTCGGCGCTGTCGATCTGGTCACCGTCGACTATTCGCTCAATCGGCGGGGCGGCGAGGGCGGTGTGCCGTTCCAGCCGTCGTACGAGGACCGGCCGGGCGCGCCCGATCGCGTCTTCGCCACGGTCGATGACGACGCGTACGAGCGGCTGGTCGATGTCTGGGCAGACGCGCTCGATCGTGCCGGCGCGGCGCGCGCCGAGGTGCTTCACCTCCACCATCTGACCCCGGCCAACGAGGCCGCGCTGCGCGCTTTCCCGACGGTCCCGGTCGTTGGGCAGCTGCACGGCACCGAGCTTGCTCTTCTGCGTGCAATCGAGGCAGGGGCGCGCCGGCTGGCTGGCGGTTCGCGGAGCGCTGGCGGCGGCGCATGCGCAGGTGGGCGCGCGCCTGCGAGCGACTGATCGTTCCGCCCGGCGCGAGCGCCGAGATCGCACGCCTCCTCGCGCTCCCCGCGGGGCGATGGTCGAGCTCCCGAGCGGTGTCGAGCTCGACCTGTTCCGGCGTCGGCCGCTCGACCGCAATGAGCGGCTCGTCCACTGGCGCCGCTGGCTGGTGGAGCAGCCGCTCGGCTGGGACGAGAGCGGCATTCCCGGCAGCGTCGCCTACCAGGATGAGGACCTGTGGTCACTCCGGGAGGCGGAGGCGATCCTGCTCTACGTCGGCCGCTTCACGGCGGTCAAGAGGCTACCGCTCCTGCTCAGAGCGCACTCCCAGGCGCTCACTTGGCTGGGCCGGCCGCTGCCGCTCGTGCTGGTCGGCGGCAGCCCCGGCGAGTGGGAGGGCGAACACCCCCTCACGGTCGCCCGCGCGCTCGGACACGGGCAAGTGCTTCCTCGCCGGCTGGCGGCCCCATCACGAGCTCCGGAGGCGCTGAATGCCGCCGACCTGCTCGTGCTTCCCTCCGTCGCCGAAGCGTTCGGGCTCGTCCTCGTCGAAGCGATGGCCTGCGGCCTGCCGGTGATCGCCGCCGACGCTCACGGACCGCCCAGCTCGTCGCTCCGGAACCGGCTGGCTCGTTCCGGCCGACGACCAGGACGCGCTCGCAGAGACGCTTCGGGCTGCCGCCTCCGACCCGCAGGAGCGGACGCGGCGCGGCAACCGCGCCCACCAGCACAGTCGAGCCAGCTACGGCTGGCCGCTGATCGTCGCCCGCGTCGTCGACATTTACGACGAGCTCGCCGGCCGCCTCGACAGGCAGCGGGCTGCACGAGTCGTGCCGCCGTCTGAGACAACAGAGACCGGCCGTTTCCAGCACGATCTCTGAGGCTGCGGGGCAGGGATTCGAACCCCAACTTCCTGGTCCAGAGCCAGGCGTCCTGCCGTTAGACGACCCCGCAACGGCCCTGCGGAGTCTAGACGATCGCCTTGGGAAGACCCGGTTACGAGCCCTCGGGCCCGCCGATCTCCAGGTGGTACACGGGCACGAGGCGCTTCTCGGCCTCGGTGTCGATGCGGGCGACGACCTCGACGTACTGCTCGAGCCCCGATCCGCGCAGCTTGGCCTTCAGAAGGCCGTCGACCTGATAGATCCCGGACGAGTTGTTCATGACGATCTCGACCATGATCGGGCGGGTCTCGCCGTCCCCGATGCGCACCTCGTCGATCGCGGCCGCAGAGAGCGAGTGGATCGAGACGGAGCCGCGCTCGAAGGGGATACGGGAGCGACCCTTCGCCATGTCGAGCGCGTCCGCGATGCGGAGGATGCCCGCCTCGACGGAGAGCGGCTCACCGTCGGCGCGGTGGCTCGTGATCGCCTGGAGCACCTCGGACACGATCACCGTCCGCTCCGGCTCGTCGTAGAGGTCCTCGAGCAGCTCGCGCAGCTTCGGCTCCGAGAGGAAGAGGCTCCAGTCCTCGTGGTCGCGCCGGTGCACGGACATGCCGACGTCATGGAGGAGCGCGGCGAGCACGACGACGATCTCCGACTCGTTTGCCGTCAGACGGAAATCGCTGACCATCGACGGTTGGACGCCGTGCTTCGTCAGCTGGCGCAGGAGCTTGAGCGCGATGTTCGCGACGATCTGGACGTGCACCCAGGAGTGGTCGTTGATCTCGAGGCGTGCGACGGCATTGACGTTCGCGACGTGCCACCAGGCCTTGAGCTGCTCGTCCGCATTGACCTTCTCGAGGACGCGGCGGAGCTTCCTGTTGCCCCGAGCCGGCGCGCGCACGTGCATGGCTGCCACCGCCTCGGCCGGGGAGAGCAGCGTCGTGTACGCGCTCTGGAGCGCGAGTGACTCCTCGATCACCTCATCCGCGTCGCCCTCGGTCACCACGCGGCCTAGCCTAGATCAGGCAGCGTCAGCGGCCCAGTCTCCGTACAGCCGGGTGTACGCCCCGCCAGTCGCCATCAGCTCGTCGTGCGTCCCCTGCTCGACGATCCGGCCGTGGTCGAGCACGACGATCAGGTCGGCGCGCCGAATGGTCGAGAGGCGGTGAGCGATGACGAAGGCGGTCCGTCCTGCGAGGAGCCGGTTGAGGCCGTGCTCGATGCGCCGCTCGGTGCCGATGTCGACGGACGACGTCGCCTCGTCGAGGATGAGGATCCGGGGGTTCGCGAGCAGCGCCCGCGCGAACGCGACGAGCTGCCTCTGTCCGAGCGAGAGCCGGAACCCGCGCTCGCCGAGCTCCGTGTCGTACCCGTCGGGGAGGTCCTCGACGAAACCGTCCGCGCCGACAGCCGTTGCGGCCGCGACGACCTCCTCGCGGCCGGCGTCCGGGCGCCCGAAGGCGATGTTGTCCGCGACCGTCCCCGCAAACAGGAAGCCCTCCTGGGGCACGATGCCGAGCTGCCTCCGGAGCGATGTCTGGGTGACCTCGCGGAGATCGTGGCTGTCGATGGTGATCCGCCCGGCTCTCGGGTCGTAGAAGCGCGTCAGAAGCTTTGCGATCGTCGACTTCCCGGCCCCTGTGTGGCCGACGAGCGCGATCGTCGTCCCGGCCGGCACGTCGAGGTCGAAGGCGTGGAGGACGTCCGGCAGGTCGGAGTAGCCGAAGTCGACGTGCTCGAACCGGACGTGGCCGCGCACGGGCGGAAGCTCCCGTGCGCCCGCTGCGTCCACGACCTCCGGCTCCTCGTCGAGGACCGTGACGATCCGGTCGAGCGCCGCCACGGCCGAGAGGAACGTGTTGTAGAGCTGCGAGAGCTGCTGTACCGGGTCGAAGAAGTTTCCGAGGTAGAGCGTGAAGGCGAGCAGGGTTCCGACGGTGAGGCTGCCGTCGACGACGAGAGCGCCCCCGAAGCCGAGCACGATCGCCGTCGCGACGGACGAGAGGACGTCGACTGCGGGGAAGTAAAGGCCGTTCAGGACGACGGTCTCGTAGTTCGCGCTTCGGTACGCGTCGTTCACGCCGCGGAACGAGGTCTGGCTCGTCGGCTCGCGCGTGAACGACTGGACGACCCGCATCCCCGAGATGTCCTCCGCGAGCGTCGCGGTGACGAGGCCGAGCCGCTCGCGCACGCGACGGTACGCCCGGTTCGAGCGCATGCGGAACCAGACGGTCGCCGCCGCCATGAACGGCAGCACGACGAGCGTCGCGAGCGCCAGCCGCCAGTCGAGGAAGAACAGGACGACGGCCGTCCCCAGGAGGAGGAGTCCGTTCTGCACGAGGCTCGCGACACCGTCTGTCACGAGCTGGTCGAGCGCCTCGACGTCGTTCGTGATTCGGCTGACGATCGCGCCCGTCCGGTTTCGCTCGTAGAAGCCGAGCGAGAGCCGCTGGAGATGGCGGAAGAGGCGAATTCGGAGATCCGCGAGCGCCCGCTCCCCGACCCAGCCCGTGAAGTACGTCTGGAGCGCCGAGAGCGCGAAGGCCGCGATGCCCGCCGCGACGAACGCGACGACGACGGCCACCAGCACGTCGAGATCGCGTGCCGAGATCCCGTCGTCGACCGCGAGCTTCGCGAGGTACGGCGGGAGGAGCGCGACGAGCGTGTACGCGACGAGCGTGACGAGCGCGAGCGCCGTTCGTCCGGGGTACGGACGCGCCAGCCCGAACAGGACTCCGAGGCGCCGGCGGGTCTGGCGCCACGACCAGTCCTCGACGCGGGTGTCCCGCTGCTGCGTGAGGTGGCTTCCCGCCTGCCAGACCCTCAAAATGCGGCCTTCCAGTGGGGCACCCCGGCCCACCACCCACTGCGAGCATAACGACGAAATGCGCACGGGTGGGACACGCCGGTGTGCCGAATGTGTGCCGGTTCGCGGGCACACGAGAGCTCCATCCCGCCGACCCGCTCGAGCGCGGTCCTCATCCTGCGACCACCTGCTGCAGGAGCCCGTGGTCGTGGATCTCGCGGAAGAGCGGGCTCGCCTCGAGCAGCTCCGTCTGAGTGCCCCGCGCGGCCACCCGCCCGTGGTCGAGGACGACGATCTCGTCGGCGAGCGCGATCGTCGAGAGGCGGTGCGCGATGATGATCGTCGTCCTGCCGCGCATCACCTCGCGCAGGCCCGTGCGAATTCTGGCCTCCGTCGTCGCGTCCACGGACGCGGTCGCGTCGTCGAGGATCAGGATCCGAGGGTCGATCAAGAGGGCCCGCGCGATCGCCAGCCGCTGGCGCTGGCCTCCTGACAGCGTGATGCCGCGCTCCCCGATGACCGTGTCGTAGCCCTGGGGGAGCTCCTCGATGAACTGGTGTGCCTGCGCGGCTCGGGCTGCCGCCTCGACCGCGTCGTGCGCGGCCTCGGGGAGGCCGAACGCGATGTTGTCGCGAACCGAGGCGGAGAAGAGAAACGGATCCTGCGAGATGACCCCGATCTCTCGGCGTAGCGAACGGCGCTGAAGGTCACGGACGTCCACGCCGTCGACGAGCACACGACCGCCAGTGATGTCATAGAAGCGTGGTACGAGCGCCGCGAGCGTCGTCTTGCCGGAGCCCGTCCGGCCAATCAGCGCGACGGTCCGGCCCGCCGCGATGTCGAGGTCGACGCCGTCGAGCACAAGGCGCGCGGGCTCGTATCCGAATTCGACGCCCTCGAAGAGCACGTGCCCGGGTCCGGCGGCGAGTACCTGCGCGCCCGGCATATCGGCGATCTCCTCGGGCTCGTCGAGGATCTCGAAGATGCGCTCACCCGCCGCGACCGCCCGCTGTGCCTGGCCGACCCACATGCCGATCATCCGGAGCGGCATCACGAGCATCGCGAGCAGGAGGTTGAATGCGAAGAACTCGCCGATCGAGAGCGATCCCGAGATGACCATGCGCCCCGCGACCAGGAGCACGGCCGCCTGCGCGAGCAGCGGTAGGAACGTGAGCAGCGGCACGAAGACGGCGCGTTGCCGGTTCACGTCGAGCGTCCGCTCGAAGACCGCGTCCGCCGCGCCTGCAAGCTGCTGCTCGCGCCGCTCCTCCTGCGAGAAGGACTTGACGACGTGCACGCCGACGATGCTCTCCTCGGCGACCGTGGCCACGTCCGCGAGCTTCTGCTGTACGTCGCGCAGCACGGGGTGCGAGACCTGGCTGTAGCGGTAGGCGACGGCCACGACGACAGGCGTGATCGCGAGCGCGATCAGCGCCAGCTGCCAGTCGTAGAAGAAGAGCACCGCAGAGACCACGACGATCGTGACGACGTGCTGCGCGAAGAAGATGAGCCCGTAGCCGAGGAAGAAGCGCACCGACTGCAGGTCGATCGTCGCCCGGGACATGAGCTGGCCCGTCTGGTTCCGGTCGTAGAAGCCGAACGAGAGCCGGAGGAAGTGGCCGTACAGGTCGTCGCGGACGTCGTACTCGACCGCGAGTGCCTGGCGGCCCGAGATGATCCGACGCCCGAGCATGAGTGCTCCTCGGATCAGACCGAGCGCGATGATCGCGGCGATGTAAAGGGCGAGCAGCCGCGTGCTCGGGTCGCCCGACAATTCGTCGATCACGACGCCGGTGAGAACCGGGACGAGAATGCCGGCGACCTGCGAGGCGATCGCGAGCAGAGACGAGACGACCAGCGAGGCGCGGTACGGGGAGAGGAACCTCAGCAGACGGACGAACGTCCTCCGCCGCAACTGCGGTCCGTTCGCAGGTTCCTCCCCGCCCGTCACGGCTCGTAGGGTACGGATCGTGCTCGAAACCGTGCCGAACATGTCCGAGGGCCGCGACGCTCGCTCGATCGTGGAGATCGGAGCCGCTTTTTCGACCGGGGTGGCCGTGCTCGACGTCCACTCCGACGCGGATCACCACCGTTCGGTCTTCACCCTCGCGGGTGACGCTGACGGGTTGGTGGACGGGCTCGTCGCAGGTGCGTCACGCGCACTCGAGCTCGTCGATCTGACGCGACACGACGGGGTCCACCCGCGGATCGGTGTCGTCGATGTGGTACCGATCGTCCCGCTGTCGCCGAGGGACATGCCGGAGGCCGAATCCGTCGCCAAGGTCGTCGCGGCTCGGCTCGCCACCGATCTCGGGCTGCCGGTGTTCCTCTACGCACGCAGTGCGGGCGGGCGCAGGCCCGCGTTCTTCCGGAGAGGCGGCACGACGGAGCTCGCGCGGCGCCTTGCTGCCGGCGAGCTCCGCCCGGACGCGGGGCCGCGTGAGGTCGACCCGCACAAGGGGGCGGCGCTCGTCGGCGCCCGCCCGCCCCTGGTCGCGTACAACGTCGACCTCGCGACCGACGACGTCGGAGTAGCGGAAGCTGTCGCGCGCGCCGTCCGTGAGTCGAGCGGCGGGCTGCCGGGGGTGCAGGCGATCGGGCTCCGGCTGCCTCGCTCCGGTCGGATCCAGGTGAGCATGAACGTCCTCGACCTCGAGGCTTCCCCGTTACACGTCGTCGTGGAGAGCGTGGCGCACGAGGCGAGGGCCCGTGGAGTCGAAGTGGCAGGGGGCGAGCTGGTCGGGCTCGTCCCTGTACGCGTGCTCGAGGCCGCCGAGCGCGCCGGTGTCGTCGTGCCCGGAGTCGACGAGACCCGGGTACTCGAGCGCGCCCTGGAACGGGCCTCGCTCTAGACTCGGCTCGTGTCGAGCACGCTCGTCCTGACGGGGGAGGACGTCACCGTCGCAGACGTCTGGAACGTCGCCGTTCACGGGGTCGAGGCCTCACTTGCGGAGTCGGCGGCGGAGCGCATGGTCGCCGCGCGAGAGCTGCTCGAGTCGATCAAGGGGGAGCACACGTACGGCGTCAACACGGGCTTCGGACGCTTTGTCTCCGCCCAGGTCCCCGAGGAGCTCGCGGAGGAGCTCCAGCTCCGGTTGCTGCGGAGCCACGCATGCGGCGTCGGCGAGCCGTACCCGGACGACGTCGTGCGGGCAGCGATGCTCCTGCGCGCGAATGCGATCGCGAAGGGGTTCTCCGGCGCGCGCGTCGAGACGGTCGAGTTGCTCCTCGCGTGCCTCAACCGCGGCGTGCTCCCGGTCGTCCCCGCTCGCGGGTCGGTCGGCGCGAGCGGCGACCTCGCGCCTCTCGCACACCTCGCGCTCCCGCTCGTCGGTGAGGGTGAGGCCGTCGTCGAAGGGGAACGCCTCGACGGCGCCTCCGCGCTCAAGAGGGTCGGGCTCGAGCCGATCCGGCTTGCGAGCAAGGAAGGGCTGTCGCTCGTCAACGGCACGCAGTTCATGGCGGCGATGGCCGCGCTCGGGCTCGAGCGCGCACGCCGCCTCGCGCGCACGGCCGACGTCGCCTGCTCCCTGACGCTCGAGGCCCTCCAGGGCTCGAAATCGAGCTTCGCGCCCGCCGTCCATCGTTCCCGTCCGCTCAAGGGCCAAGGCGATGCCGCGGCGAACGTCCTCGTGTTGCTCGAGGACTCCGCCATCACGGAGTCGCACCGCTGGTGCGACAAGATCCAGGACGCGTACGCGCTTCGCTGCGCGCCACAGGTGCACGGGGCATGCCGCGACTTACTGGACTACGTGGAGGCGACGGTGTCCGTCGAGCTGAACGCGGCCACCGACAACCCACTCGTGCTGCTCGAGGAGGGCGAGATCGTGTCGGCCGGGAACTTCCACGGTCAGCCGATCGCCTTCGCGCTGGACGCGCTCGCGCTGGCCGTCGCCGAGCTCGCGAGCATCTCGGAGCGGCGAACCGAGCGTCTCGTGAACCCGAGCCTGTCCGAAGGGCTCCCGCCGTTCCTCGTCGAGGAGGGCGGCCTCAACTCCGGGTTCATGATCCCGCAGTACGTGGCCGCGTCACTCGTCTCCGAGAACAAGGTCCTCGCACATCCGGCGAGCGTCGACTCGATCCCGACCAGCGCCGGACAGGAAGACCACGTGTCGATGGGCAACGCCGCCGGGCTCAAAGCACTCCGCGTGCTCGACAACGCCGAGCGGACGGTCGCGATCGAGCTCCTCGCGGGCACGCAAGCGGTCGAGTTCCTCGCCCCTCTGCGGCCGGGGCGCGGTGCGGCGGCGGCGCACGCGTTCGTGCGCACGCTCTCCGACCGGCTGACCGAGGACCGATCGCTGAGCGCCGACATCGAGCGCGTCGCCGAGGCGATCCGGACCCGCGCGGTCGTCGCAGCCGTGGAGACCGAGGTGGGGGCCCTCGCGTGACCGGCGTGACGACGTTCGACGAGACGGTCGAGGCGCTGTGCGGCGACCTGACCCGGATTCGCGCGCCGCGGGGAGCCTCGCTCAGCGCCCGCTCGTGGCAGACGGAGGCTCCGCTTCGCATGCTCCTCAACAACCTCGATCCCGAGGTCGCCGAGCACCCGGAGCGGCTAGTGGTGTACGGAGGCTCGGGGCGCGCCGCGCGGAGCCACGACGCTCTGAAGGCGATCGTCGCCACGCTGCTCCGGCTCGGCGGCGACGAGACATTGCTCGTCCAGAGCGGGAAGCCGGTCGGCGTGTTCCGCACGCACGAGTGGGCGCCGCGCGTGCTCATCGCGAACGCGCTGCTCGTTCCGAAGTGGGCGTCGTGGGACGAGTTCCGGCGGCTCGAGGCGGAGGGGCTGACGATGTTCGGGCAGATGACGGCCGGCAGCTGGATCTACATCGGCACACAGGGGATCCTCCAGGGCACGTACCAGACGTTCGCGGCGGCGGGCGAGAAGCACTTCGGGTCGACCGACCTCTCGGGCCGGACGATCCTGACCGCCGGGCTCGGCGGGATGGGCGGCGCGCAGCCGCTGGCGGCGACGATGGCCGGAGCAGCGATGCTCTGCGTGGAGGTCGACCCGTCCCGGGTCGAGCGCCGGCTCGAGACGCGGTACGTCGACGAGGCGTCGGACTCGCTGGACGAGGCGCTCGGTCGTGTGCGGGAGGCGGCGCGCGAGGGCCGGCCGCTGTCGGTCGCGCTCGTCGGGAACGCGGCCGAGGTCGTGCCGGAGCTCGTCCGCCGAGGCGAGCGCTTCGATCTCGTGACGGACCAGACCGCGGCGCACGACCCGCTGACCGGCTACGTCCCCAGCGGGCTCGACGTCGAGGGTGCCGCGGAGCTGCGCGAGCGCGATCCGGAGGAGTACCTGCGTCGTGCGCGTGCGTCGATCGCGGCGCACGTCGAGGGCTTCCTCGAGCTCGCTCGCGCCGGCTGCCACGTCTTCGACTACGGGAACAACCTCCGCGGGGAGGCCCGGGAGGCGGGCGTCGCCGAGGCTTTCTCGTACCCGGGCTTCGTCCCGGCCTATATCCGACCGCTCTTCAGTCGGGGGATCGGGCCGTTTCGCTGGGCGGCTCTCTCGGGTGATCCCGCCGACATCGCCACCATCGACTCGGAGCTCGAGCGACTGTTCCCTGACGACGTGCTGCTTCGTCGCTGGCTCGAGCTGGCTCCCGGGCGGGTGGCCTTCCAGGGGCTCCCAGCCCGGATCTGCTGGCTGGGCTACGGGGATCGAGCACGTGCGGGCCTCGCGATCAACGAGCTCGTCCGCTCGGGCGCGGTGTCCGCGCCCGTGGTCATCGGTCGCGACCACCTCGACTCCGGATCGGTCGCCTCGCCGTATCGCGAGACGGAGGCGATGCGCGACGGCTCGGATGCGATCGCCGACTGGCCGATCCTCAACGCGCTGGTGAACGTCGCGGCCGGAGCGACGTGGGTGAGCGTCCACCACGGCGGCGGCGTGGGGATCGGGAACTCGATCCACGCGGGCATGGTCGTCGTGGCCGACGGCACCGACCAGGCGGCCGAGAAACTCGAGCGGGTGCTCACGACCGACCCGGGCACGGGCGTCATGCGCCACGCCGACGCGGGCTATCCGGAGGCGCTCGAGACTGCGCGCGACCACGAGCTCGACCTGCCGTCGATCCCGCGGTCGAGCGCCAGCGAGTGAGCGCGACCGGCGAAGCGGTGCCGCGCCTGCTGGTGCGCGATCTCGCTCAGGTCGCGTCGCCTGCCGGCGAGTCCGCAGTCCTGCGTGGAGACGCGCTCGCACGCGTCGACGTGATCGAGCACGGATACCTGCTCTGCGAGGGCAGACGCGTGGTCGCGGTAGGCGAGATGCGGACGCTCGGCGCGCTCGGCGGAGACGTCGAGGAGCTGGACGGCCGCGGTCTCTCCGCGATACCTGGGCTCGTCGACTGCCACACGCACGCATGCTTCGCGGGCGACCGTGTCGAGGAGTTCGCGTCGCGCGCCGCCGGCGCGAGCTACGAGGAGCTCCACGCCGCGGGAGGCGGCATCCTGTCGACCGTCCGCGCCACGCGCGCCGCGGGGGAGGAGGGGCTCGCGGCCGCTCTCGATCGCCACGTCGGCTGGATGCTGCGTGCCGGCACGACGACCTTCGAGGCGAAGTCGGGCTATGGGCTCGACCGCGAGACGGAGCTCGCCCAGCTCCGCGCGATCCGTGGAGCGGGAGGCGTCCCAACGTGGCTCGGGGCTCACGCCGTCCCGCCCGAGTTCGAGGGGGACGGGGCGGCGGCGTTCGTCGACTTCCTCGTCGCGGAGGTGCTCCCGGAGGCGGCGCGCATCGCACAGGCAGCCGACGTCTTCCTCGAGCGGGGCGCCTTCGGCGCCGACGACGCGCGCCGATACCTGGCGGCGTGCGCCGCGCACGGCCTCGAGCTCCGCCTGCACGGCGACCAGTTCACCGAGTCCGGCGCGATCCCGCTCGCGATCGAGCTCGGCGCCCGCTCCGTGGATCACCTCGAGAGCACGGGTCGCGGAGGCATCGGCGCCCTGGCCTCGAGCGACGTCGTCGGCGTCCTGCTCCCGGCGAGCGCGCTGTTCCTCGGCCGCCCCATGCCTCCCGCCAGGGCGCTCGTCGACGCGGGGGCCGCAATCGCGCTCGCGACGGACTTCAACCCGGGCAGCGCGTTCTGCGAGAGCCTGCCACTCGTCTGCGGGCTCGCGTGCACGCAGCTCGGCCTAGCGTTGGAGGAGGCGCTGTCCGCCTGCACCGTGAACGCCGCGCACGTGCTCTCACTGGCGGGGCGGAAGGGGCGGCTCGCGCCCGGGTACGACGCGGACGTCGTCCTCGTGGGCGCCGAGGACTGGCGACATCTCGCGTATCACCTGGGCGGCCCGGTCGTCCACTCGGTCGTCGAGGCCGGGCGGATCGCATGGAGCAGCGCGGCATAATCGCGGAGTGCCGACCCGCAAGCAGCGCCGCCGCCGTGAGAAGGAGCTTCGCCACGAGTACGTCTGGGAGGACGCCGAGGGCAACGAGCTCGACCCCGAGGCGGCCGAACAGCAGAAGAGCGGGTCCCGGTCGACGTCCGCCACGCGCTCCGGTCGCGAGCCGCAGCCGCCGTCGTGGCGACGCACGCTGAAGCGCGGCGTCGTGTTCGCGCCCGTCATGTTCGTCGTGATCATGCTGCTCTCGAACGACCTCACGTTGGTCGAGCAGATCACGCAGACGGCGCTCATCGTCGGGATCTTCGTCCCGTTCAGCTACCTCCTGGACGGACTGCTGTGGCGGGCCTACAAGCGGCGAACGGCGCGGCGCGGGCAGAGCTGACATGTCGATTCGGGTAGAGCAGGTCCCGCTCGGTCCGATCGGGACGAACACCTATGTCGTTCGCGCGGACGTCTCGGCGCCCGAGGCGGTCGTCGTCGACCCCAGCGGTGACGCGGCCGAGGTGCGTCTCGTGCTCGCTCGGCTCGGCACCGCGTGCTCAGCGATCCTCGTCACGCACGGACATTGGGATCACCTCGTCGGCGTGGCCGAGCTCGCGACCGGAACGGGAGCGCCCGTGTACATGTCGGAGGGCGAGCGCGAGCTGCTCGAAGAGCCAGGTCGCTTCAGCCCGCCCGAGCTCGCGCTCCGTCCCTACACGCCCGACGTTCTCGTCCGCGGAGGCGAGGCGCTCGAACTCGCGGGCATGACGTTCGACGTGCTCTCGGTGCCCGGGCACTCCCCCGCCCACGTCGCCTATCACTCCGACGGGCATCTGTTCTCGGGCGACGTCCTCTTCGCGGGCTCGGTCGGCCGGACGGATCTCCCCGGCTCCGACTGGGAGACGCTCCTCGGGTCGATCCGCGTCCTCGTCGACGCCTATCCGCCGACAACCGTGGTCCATCCCGGCCACGGGCCGGAAACCACGCTCGGCGACGAGCTCGCACGGAATCCGTTTCTCGCCGACCTGCGCGCGGAGCACACCGCGTGAGCGCGACGACGCGGCTCGAGCGGCCACGCGGAACGCACGACGTCGTCCCGGCCGAGCAGCCGCTCTGGCGCCACGCGATCGGCGAGGCGGAACGCTTGGCCGCCCTCTACGGCTACCGGCCGATCGCGACACCCGTGTTCGAGGACACGGCGCTCTTCGAGCGCACGTCCGGTGCGGGCTCCGACGTCGTCCAGAAGGAGATGTACGTGCTCGAGGACCGCGGAGGCCGGTCGCTCACGCTGCGACCCGAGGCAACGGCGCCGATCTGCCGGGCGTACGTCGAGCACGGGATGCATCGCGAGCCGCAGCCGGTGAAGCTGTACACGGTTGGGCCTTTCTACCGCTACGCCGCCCCGCAGCGCGGGCGCTATCGGGAGCATTGGCAGCTCTCGGTCGAGGCGATCGGCACGGACGACCCGTCGATCGACGCCGAGCTGATCCAGCTCTACGACGCGCTGCTCGCGCGCCTCGGCGTCACCGACTACTCGCTCGAGGTGAACTCGATCGGCTGCCGCGAGTGCCGGCCCGCCTACCTCGAGCAGCTTCGGGCGTGGCTAGCCGAGAACTCGGGCCGGCTCGACGAGCAGACGCGTGTGAAGGCGGCGACGAGCCCGCTTCGGACGTTCGACAACTTCGCGGCGAAGCCGTCGGCGACGCAGGAAGCGCTGCGCGAGGCGCCGACGATCGGGGAGTCGCTCTGCGAGGCCTGCCGCACGCACTTCGCGGCGGTGCGGCGCGATCTCGACGCATACGGCATGGAGTACACGGTGGTGCCCACGCTCGTACGCGGGCTCGACTACTACACGCGCACGACCTGGGAGTTCCTGGGCGCCGGGAAGGGGGCACAGAGCTCGCTCTCGGGTGGCGGCCGATACGACGGGCTCGTCGAGGAGATCGGCGGGCCGCCGACTCCGGGAGTCGGCTTCGGCGCCGGGATCGAGCGGCTGATCCTGGCGCTCGAGGACGCCGGAGTGACCGCGCCGCCCGCAGCTGTCGACGTCTTCTTCGCCCTCGACGACGGCGCGCCGCGGGAGCGGGTCGCGGTCTGGCTGCAGGAGCTCCGCCGGCGCGGGATCGCGAGCGACACCGACTACGCGGGGCGTTCCCTGAAGGGCCAGCTCACCCACTCGGCGCGGCTCGGCGCCGTGACGACGGTCGTCGTGCGCGGCGACGGCGCAACCGTCCGGCGTGCCGGCCAGAACGACGTCGATGTGTCGCACGACGACCTTCCCGCGAGCGTGCTCGCGTGAGCTGGAGGGACCTCCATTGCGGTGAGTCGCGCGCCGACCACGTCGGTCGGACGCTGACGCTTGCAGGGTGGGTCGACACGCGCCGCGACCACGGCGGGCTCGTCTTCGTCGATTTGCGCGATCACACGGGTCTCATGCAGCTCGTCATCAACCCGGAGCGCTCGCCGGACGCAGGAGCGCTCGCGCACGAGATCCGGAACGAGTTCGTGCTCCGTGCGAGGGGTGAGGTCGTCGCGCGGTCCTCCGAGACGGTCAACCCGAAGATGCCGACCGGCGACGTCGAGCTCCAGGTCGACGAGCTCGAGATCGTCTCGCGCTCGACACCGCTCCCCTTCCAGCTCGACGAGGAGAACGTGGACGAGCTGCTCCGGCTCCGCTACCGCTGGCTCGACCTGCGCACGGATCGCATGCAGCGGAACCTGCGGCTGTCCGGGACGGTCGTCTCGGCGTTTCGCAAGCGCATGGAAGAGCTCGGCTTCGTCGACCTCTGGACCCCGAACATGACGCGCGCGACCCCGGAGGGGGCTCGCGACTTCCTCGTTCCGGTGCGGCTCCAACCCGGGACGTTCTTCGCGCTGCCTCAGTCCCCTCAGATCTTCAAGCAGCTGTTCATGATCGCCGGCTTCGACCGCTACTACCAGATCTGCACCTGCTTCCGGGACGAGGACCTGCGCGCGGACCGCCAGTTCGAGTTCCGCCAGCTCGACGTGGAGATGGCGTTCGCGGAGCGGGAGGACGTCCTCGGTGTGCTCGAGGAGGCGGTGCTGGCTGCGTTCGAGGCGCTCGGACGAGAGTCCCCGAGCGCGCCGTTCCGGCGCCTCACGTGGAACGAGGTCATGGCGCGGTTCGGCTCGGACAAGCCCGATCTCCGGTTCGGCCTCGAGATCCAGGACGCGACGGACGCCACGCGCGGCTCGGAGTTCGGCATCTTCGCGAACGCGCTCAGCGTCCGCTACCTCGTGGCTCCGAAGGCGTTCTCGCGCGCCGAGCTCGGGCGCCTCGAGGAGCTCGCGAAGGAGTGGGGCGCGAAGGGCCTCGCGTATCTCGTGTTCGACGAGTCGGGGGAGGTTCGCTCCCCGATCGCGAAGTTCCTGTCCGAGGCAGAGCTCGCCGCGTTTCGCGCGGAGCCGGGCTCCACGGCGCTGTTCGCAGCGGGCGAGCCGCGCGCCGTCGCGCGCGTGCTCGGGCTCCTTCGCCTGCATCTCGGGAAGGAGCTCGGCCTCGTCGACGAGGGCAGGGACGAGTTCCTGTGGGTGATCGACTTCCCGCTCTTCGACCTCGACGAGGAGACCGGCGAACGGACGTTCAGCCATCACCCGTTCACGGGCGTGGCCCCAGGACACGAGGAGCTGATCGAGAGTGACCCCGACGCGGCGCTGAGCCAGGCGTACGACCTGGTGTGGAACGGGTGGGAGCTCGGGTCCGGCTCCATCCGGATCCATCGCCAGGACGTGCAGCAGCGCGTCTTCCGCGCGCTCGGCCTGAGCGAGGAGGATGCGAAGGAGAAGTTCGGGTTCCTGCTCGACGCGCTGCAGATGGGTGCGCCGCCGCACGGCGGGTTCGCGCTCGGCCTCGAGCGCTTCGTCGCGCTGCTCGCCGGTGAGCCGAACATTCGCGAGATCGTCGCGTTCCCGAAGGTCTCGAGTGGGGCCGACCCGCTGACGGGGGCGCCTGCCCCTGTCCCCGCCGCCCAGCTCGAGGAGCTCGGGATCCGGGTGCTCGACGAGGAGCCTGCGAGCTAGCGCTTGGCGGACGCCCGTGTCGCTACCGCGGAATCGCGTCCGGCGAGCGGAGCGCCATTCCGACGAGCCGGCTCATCCCGAAGCGCTCGTAGAAGGGCGCGACGTCCTCGTCGCAGCAGACGTCCACCATGTAGCGACCGTCGAGGAGCTGGAGCATTCGCCGCACGAGCTCGGTCCCGATCCCACGTCTTTGATACTCGGGCAGGACCTCGAGCAGTGGGATGACGCGCTCAGGGTGCCGTCACCGACCGCATTCACGAAGCCAACGACTCGGGCGCTGGCTGCGTCGCGGGCGATGACGACGTTCTCGCTGTGCCGCAGAAGCTCGAGATGGCGCTCCGGCGAAGGTGGGGTCGGCCAGCCGACGAAGAAGCCCCCGAGATCACGCGGCTCGATCCCGTCGACCGTCATCGCGTACTCGATCATGCGGCGGCACCCTAGCCGCTCCATTGGCGACACTAGGCACGTGACAGACTCGCTCGCGCAGCGCCTCGTTCTGCTCGGCTCGGTCGCTCTCCTCGCGGGCGCGCTCGCGCTGGCGGCCGTACAACGGCTGTCGGACGGCTCCGACGCGGTCTTGACGAGCGCCGTCGCGCCGTCGGGCTGGAACGTCGCTTTTGCCGGCTCCCGCGGGCCTACCGGCGACGCGCAGCGGACGACCTGCGGCCTCGTGCTCGCGCCCGAATCCCTCGGCATCACGCACCCCGTGCTTCCGTGCGGCGCCAAGCTCGTGCTGCGGCGCGGGGACACGCAGGTGCTCTCCGAGGTGATCGACAACCAGCTCGTGGAGGGCGGCCGGCAGCTCGAGGTGACGGAGGCGCTCGCCGAGGTCCTCGGGCTCGAGTCGACGGCCGAGATCGAGTGGCGCTTCGCGACCGAGGCGAGCAGCGAGTAGGATCGAAGCGCTCGACCCTGTACGTGGCCTCGGCCCAAACGTGAACCAACAGACACGTGAAGGGAGCCGGAGTCGGGGATAGGCGTTGCCGACGCCCCGCACGGCACCCACCTGGTAAAGCCAGGTTCCCGGGCGGTCGGGGCATCACCGGCAGGGTGGAGCCTCTTTGCGCGGACGACCAGAATCCGCTCACGCGGATTCTGGTCGCGCGCGGAGCAAACTCCTTCATGTGGTGCCCGACGGTTCGGTTCCTCGGGGTGTGAAGTCGCATGGTTGTCGATGCGGGGCGGATCCTTCCCGCCATCTCGTCTAGCCTGACTTCGTGGCCGCCGTCGATGTACTCGGGGATGCGACGCGCGCCGGGGAGTGGCGAGCAGTCCGCCTTGCAGTCGAAGGGGACCGCATCGTCGACGCGGAGGGTGACGACGGGCTCGAGCGCCCGCTCGTCGGTCTGACGCTGCTCGAGGCGGCAGCGACCGGCGGCGACCCGTTGGTCGTCGAGGCGCTCGCCGGCGCGCTCGGACAGGTCTTCTCGGCCGCCCCGACCCCAGGGCGGGTCGCGGTCGCGATGAGCGGCGGCGTGGACAGCGCCGTGACGTTCCTCCGTGCGGCGCCGAACGCCGTGGGAGTCACGCTCAGGCTCTGGCAGGACCCACACGGTCCGTCCGCCGAGCGCGCCTGTTGCTCCGCCGAGTCCGTCGCCGCAGCCCGCGCCGCCTGCCATGCGCTCGGAGCTCCGCACGTCACGCTCGATCTCCGAGAGGAGTTCCGGGAGGCCGTCGTCCGTCCGTTCGCGGCGGGCTATGCGGCGGGCGAGACGCCGAACCCGTGCACGCGCTGCAACGGCGCGTTCCGGTTCGACGCGCTGCTCTCGTTCGCGGAGCGCGCGGGCGCCGAGGAGCTCTGGACCGGGCACTACGCGCGCATCGTCGACCGCGAAGGCTCGTTCCTGGTCGGGCGTGGGGCGGACCCCGACAAGGACCAGTCGTACATGCTCTCGACGCTCGACCCGGCGCTGCTCTCACGCATTCGCTTCCCGCTCGGCGACCAGACGAAGGACGTGACCCGCGCAGAGGCGGCGCGGGCCGGGCTCGGTGCCGCAGGACGGCGCGAGAGCCAGGAGGCCTGCTTCCTCGCCGGCGGCGACTACCGTGGCTTTCTCGAGCGTCAGGGCTTGGCGCGCGGCGAGGGCGCGATCGTGGACGAGGACGGCCGTGAGCTCGGCACCCACGACGGATACTGGCGCTTCACGCGCGGCCAGCGGCGTGGGCTCGGTCTCGTCTCGGAGCGACCGCTGTACGTCCTCGGCACGGATCGCGCGAGCAACGTCGTCGTCGTCGGGCCGGAGGAGGCCCTCGGGGCGAAGCGGGTCGAGGCAGAGGGGCGGCTGTACGCCCGGGTCGAGCACGTGAGCGTGAAGCTCCGCTATCGCTCGGCGCCCGTCCCTGCACGCGTTCGCGCTTCGAACGGCAGTCTTGTCCTCGAGTTCGAGGAGCCGGCGCACGCCGTCGCCACCGGCCAGGTCGCGGCGCTCTACGACGACGACGCGGTGGTCGGCGCCGGCGTCGTGACGCACGTCGAGTAGAGGCCAATCTAGGATCCCGCCCATGACGGTCCTCGCCTCCACGTCCGGCGACGTCCTCGACTACGCGATGGCGGTCTTCTTCGTCGCGGCCGGTCTTGGGTTCGCGTACATGCTCGTGCGGCTCGGAGGGACGTTCGCGCGGCTCTCCTCACTCATCCAGGGAACCGAGCGCGACTTCCTCCCGGTGGTGCAGAAGGCGGGAGGCACCGTCGACCGCGTGAACGACCAGCTCGACAAGCTCGACGTCGTCACGGACAGCGCCGTGTCGATGGCGGACAATGCCGACACGGCCGTTCGGGCCGTGTCCACCGCCATCACGACCCCGGTGAAGAAGATCACCGGCCTCGCGGCTGCGGTATCCCACGGAGCATCCTCGCTCCGCTCGCGGCGCGACGTCGGCGAGGCCGTGAACATCGCCAAGGAGGCCGCTGCCCGGCGCGAGGCCGAGCTCGACGAGGAGCTCCGCACGGCCGGGACGGCTCCCCCGGACGATGCCCGGCCCGCCGCGTAGCTCGACGCAAGCTCGCTCGTAGAATCTCGGGATGCGGACGACGGCAGAGCTGCGCGAGGGGTTTCTCTCGTTCTTCGAGGAGAAGGGGCATCTGCGTGTGCCCTCGGCCTCGCTCGTACCACGCGCGGACGACCGCTCGACGCTCCTGACGACGGCCGGGATGCAGCCGCAGATGCCGTACTTCCTGGGGCTCGAGCAGCCGCCCGCACCGCTGACCGTCACCGCCCAGAAGTGCTTCCGGACCCCAGACATCGACGAGGTCGGCAACGAGCGGTCCGGGACCTTCTTCGAGATGCTCGGCAACTTCTCGTTCGGGCAGTACTTCAAGGAGGGGGCGATCGAGCTCGCGACCGAGTTCGTGCTCGAGCGGATGGGGCTCGACTGGGAACGGGTCTGGGTGACCGTCCATGCGGGCGATCCGCAGTTCGATCTCGGCCCCGACCAGGTCGCGATCGACCTCTGGAGGAAGATCGGGATGCCCGCGGAGCGGATCGTGCCGCTGCCGAGCTCGGAGAACTTCTGGTCGGTCGGCGGCCCGGGCCCGTGCGGCCCCGACTCCGAGCTCCACTACGACCGGGGAGCGAAGTTCGGGTGCGGGGAACCGGACTGCGGTATCGGGTGTCCCCGCTGCGAGCGCTACCTCGAGTTCTGGAACCTCGTGTTCATGGAGTACGAGCAGCGCGCCGACGGCACTCTGACTCCGCTACCCGCGCAGAACATCGACACGGGGATGGGCGTCGAGCGTGGGTCGGTGATCCTCCAGGACGTGCAGTCGGTCTACGACACCGACGGCTACCAGGAGATCATGGGCTGGATCGCAGCCGAGTCGGGGGTCGCGTACGGCGACTCGCCGGAGGCGACGAGGGCACACCGGATCCTCGCCGACCACGGCCGCGGGATGACCTTCCTCGTCGCCGACGGCGTGGCGCCGTCGAACGAGGGACGCGGCTACGTCTTGCGCAGGATCATCAGGCGCGCGGTGCAGCAGGGGCGACGCATCGGCCTCGAGAACGTCCATCGGCTCACGACCGTCGTCGCCGGCCAGATGGCCGACGCATACCCCGAGCTCGGGGAGCGCACATCCGAGATCGAGCGCACGGTGCGCGTGGAAGAGGAGAAGTTCCGCGAGACGATCGAGCGCGGCTTGAAGCTCTTCGAGGAGCTCGGCGGCAAGGACGCGATCTCGGGCGAGGAAGCCTTCACGCTTGCCGCGACGTACGGGTTCCCGCTCGAGCTGACCGTCGAGCTCGCCGAGGAGCGTGGCCAGGCGGTCGACGTCGACGGGTACCAGCGCGAGATGGACCGCCATCGCGAGGTGTCGCGCGTCCCGGGCGGCGGCGAGCTCGAGCGTGCGCTCGAGTTCTCCCGCACGGCCGGCTTCGAGAGCGAGTTCGTCGGCGATCGCAAGACCGACGTCCTCACGCAGATCGGCGCGCTGGAGGAGCTCGAGGACGGGCTCTTCCTCGCGAAGCTGCGCGAGTCGCCCTTCTACCCTGCGGGCGGCGGGCAAGTCTCGGATCAGGGATACGTCCAGCTCGACGACGCCTCGGGGACGCGCGCGGAGCTCGTCGAGGCGTACCGCTTCGAGGGCGACCAGGTGCTGCTCCTGCGCGGGAGCGGGTTCGCGGCGGATGCGCGCCTTCGCGCGGTCGTGCCCTGGAACGTGCGCTTCCCGACGATGGCGAATCACACCGGGACGCACCTGCTGCACCAGGCGCTCCGCGATGTGCTCGGCGAGCACGTGCAGCAGGCGGGATCCGCCGTCCGCCCGGACAAGCTGCGCTTCGACTTCACGCACGGCCACGCGCTCACGCCCGCCGAGCGCGAAGAGGTCGAGCGGCGCGTGAACGAGAAGATCTTCGAGGCGCTGCCCGTCCACGTCTTCGAGACGCCGATCGACGAGGCGCGCCGGCTCGGGGCGACCATGCTGTTCGGCGAGAAGTACGGCGACCTCGTCCGCGTGGTGGAGATTCCCGGCTACTCGCTCGAGCTCTGCGGCGGGACGCACGTCTCGACGACGGCCGAGATCGGCGTGTTCGCGATCCTCTCCGAGGGCTCGGTCGGCTCCGGCGCCCGCCGGATCGAGGCCGTGACGTCGGGCGATGCGTGGGCGTATCTCGACGAGCGCTCCCGCGAGCTCGAAACGCTGCGCGCCGAGCTTCTGGAGCTGCGCAAGGAGGCCAAGCGGCGGCCTGCCGCCGCGGTCGAGGCGGCCGAGCCGGACGCGGTGGTCCGGCTCGAGAACGGCGTGCACGTGATCGTCCAGGCGGTCGACGGCCTCGACTCCGACGAGCTGCTCGACCTCTCCGACCGCTTCAAGCAGCGGCACGCGCCCGCCGCCGTCGTCCTCGGATCCCGCGAGGACGGCACCGTCCACCTCGTCGCGAACTTCGATGCCGCGGTCGCGGAGAAGGTGAGCGCGTCGGACGTGGTCCGCCACGCGGCCGCAATAGTGGGCGGAGGCGGAGGCGGGCGGCCGACGATGGCACGCGCCGGAGGCAAGGACCAGGAGCGGCTCCCCGACGCGCTCGCGGAGGCGGAGCGCCTCATCCTCGCGGCCCTGTGAAGGTGCTCGCTCTGGACTACGGCGCCGCGCGCACCGGCGTGGCTCTCTCGGACGTGACCGGGACGATCGCGCGTCCGTTCGGAGTCGTGGAGCGGGCGGGGACGCCGGCCGGGCTCGACCGCATCCGCGAGATCGTCCAGCAGGAAGGCGTGCAGCGGATCGTCGTCGGGCTCCCGCTCACGCTGCGCGGAGAGCGCGGGCGGCAAGCCGGCGAGACTGAATCGTTCGTGCGGGCACTGCGCGAGGCGGTCTCCGAGCCCGTCGAGACGTTCGACGAGCGCTTCACGACCGCGCTCGCCACCCAGGGCGGGGGCACGGCGCCCGAGGATGCGCGCGCCGCGGCGCACCTGCTCGCTGGGTACCTCGAGCGACTCCGCGCCAACGAGTCGTGACCGACTCCACGCGCCAGCCGCCGAGCAGGCGCCGCGTCCTCGCACGGAGGGTCCTTGCAGCACTCGCGATCGCGGGCATCCTCGCGGGCGGCGCGTGGGCGGGTGTCTCGCTCGTCCGCGGGGACGATCCCCCGCCTCCACCGGAGACGACGACACCCCTCGCGCGGCTCCGGATCATCTTCCCCGAAGGCTTCACGCGTCGCGAGATGGCGCAGCGCGTCGATGCCGTCCGCCAGATCGCGATCAGCCAGCGGAACGTCACGCCGCGCTTGACCAGCGCGGGGTATCTCGCCGCGAGTGGTCGCGCGAAGCCGCCGGCGCAGTTCCGGAAGGACTGGGCGGGGAAGTCGATCGAGGGGTTCCTCTTTCCGGCGACGTACGAGTTCACGAAGCTCACGTCGTCGGAGCGGCTCGTTCGTGATCAGCTGGAGTTCTTCCGTGAGCAGTGGGCCCGGGTGGACCTCCGGTACGCGAAGTCGAAGAACCTGACGCCCTATGACGTCCTCATCATCGCGTCGATGGTGGAGAAGGAGACGGTCGCGCCCGAGGAGCGGCGGCTTGTGGCCGCGGTCATCTACAACCGCCTGCGGGCGGGGATGGTGCTCGGCATCGACGCAACGATCCGGTACGGGCTCGACGTGCCCGGCACCGAGCCGCTGCGCGTCTCGCACATCGAGTCCAGCAGCCCGTACAACACGCGGAGGAGGGCAGGGCTTCCGCCCACGCCGATCTCCAACCCCGGGCTCGCGTCGATCCGCGCGGCGGCGAACCCGGCGCGGGTCGACCACCTCTTCTTCGTCCGGAAGCCGGACAAGGTGCACCACTTCTTTACTGCGAGCGAGGCCGAGTTCGAGGCGAAGAAGTGCGAGTACGGGTTCGGCTGCTAGCCGTTTCACGAGCTTCCGGGTCACCTTGCGCCGCGGCGTCGCCGCTCGCGCGATCTCGTGACGAAGTCGGCACCCACGCGTGAGCCTTTCCCGGGTACGGTGAATCCAGGGACACGGGAGTGCCCCTGGGGGACGTTGGAGTGGTGGTGGCGCGGTTGAACGTGCGTGTGAAATCGTCCCGAGTCCGCGGCCGCTTCGGGGGATACTGGCGCCGGTGAGCGAGATCAGCGGAGCGACGAAGCTCGTCGGCATCATCGGCTGGCCGGTCGAGCACTCGCTCTCGCCCCGGATGCAGAACGCCGCCTTCGCCGCCCTCGGGCTCGACTGGGCGTACGTGGCGCTCCCGACTCCGCCCGACCGCCTGGCCGAAGCAGTCCGCGGCCTCGCGGCGCTCGGGTTCGCGGGCGCGAACGTGACCACGCCGCACAAGCTCGCCGTCGCTGCGCTCTGCGACGCCGACGCGCCCTCGGTCAACACGCTGGTCGTCCGCGACGGCACTGTCGAGGGGTGGACGACGGATGCGGCCGTCGTGGCGGGGCTCCAGGCCGAAAACGCTGTCGTCATCGGCGACGGCGGCGGGGCGACGGCCTTCCTCCAGGCACTTCCCGCGGCACGCCGGTTCGCCCGAAGCGCTGTCTGGCCGCCCGACGTGCGCGGAGCTGATCTCGTCGTCAATGCGACCTCCGAGCGCGACGATGTGCTCGTCGAGCTCGAGCCGGGACAGACGCTCGTCGACTTGCCATATCCGGATACCGCGACCGCCGTCGCCGCCCGAGGCGCCGGGGCGACGGTCCTATCCGGTCTCGACGTTCTCGTCGCACAGGGCGCGGCGTCTTTCGAGCTCTGGACGGGCGAGCCTGCGCCGGTCGACGCGATGCGACGGGCTCTAGGCTTCCCCGAGTGACCCTCGGGCTCGCGACCGCAGGCGAATCTCACGGGCCGGCGCTCGTGGCGATCCTGACCGGGCTTCCCGCGGGCCTCGAGCTCGACCGAGCTGCAATCGAGCGCGACCTCGCGCGGCGGCGAGAAGGGTACGGGCGCAGCCCTCGCCAGAAGCTCGAGCACGACGAGGTCGAGGTGCTCGCCGGCCTCCGCCACGGCGCGACTCTCGGAACACCGCTTGCGCTCGTCATCCGGAACCGCGACCACGCGAACTGGGAGTGGGGGATGAGCCCGTGGCCGCCCGTGGGAGAACCGTCCGGCAAGGGCACGGCCGCGGTCACGCTCCCGCGGCCCGGCCACGCAGATCTTCCGGGCGTGCTCAAGTTCGGCCACGAAGACGTCCGAAACGCGCTCGAGCGCGCGAGCGCGCGCCAGACTGCGTCGCATGTCGCTGCCGGAGCGGTCGCGAAGGCCCTGCTCTCCGCGATCGGCGTCACGGTCGCGGGGCAGGTCCTCGAGATCGGCGGTGAGACATCTGCGGACGGCTGGGAGCGCGCGACCGACACGGCGCGCAAGGAGCGCGACACGCTCGGGGGCGTCGTCGAGGTCGTGGCCGAGGGTGCGCCGCCCGGCCTCGGCTCCTACGCCGCGAAGGAGGACCGGCTCGACGCGCGCCTCGCTGCGGCGCTCATGGGGATCCAGGCCGTGAAGGGGGTCGAGGTCGGAGACGGCTTCGCGCTCGCACGTCTCCGCGGCTCGCAGGCGCACGACGAGATCGAGCCCGGCCTCACACGTGCAACGAACCACGCGGGTGGGCTCGAGGGAGGAGTCACGAACGGTGGCCCCGTCGTCGTCGGCGCGGCGATGAAGCCGTTGCCGACGCTGATGCGCCCACTTCGCTCGGTGGATCTCGTCTCCGGCGAGCCTGCGGACGCCCTCGTCGAGCGGAGCGACGTACAGGCGGTCGAGGCGCTCGCCGTGGTGGCGGAGGCGGCTGTCGCGTGGGAACTCGCACGTGCCGCTCGGGAGAAGTTCGGCGGCGACGCGCTCGGCGACTTCGTCGCCGCGCATCGCGCCTACCTGGAGCGGATCCGCTGGCCTCGGCAGCGCTGAACGCTCTCGACCGGCACGTCGCCCTCATCGGCTTCATGGGCGCGGGCAAGTCGACGCTCGGCCCGGTGCTCGCCGAGCGACTCGGCCGGAAGTTCGTCTCCGTCGACGCCGTCGTCGAGGAGCGGACGAGCACGAGCGTCGCGAGTCTGTTCGCCGAGCGCGGCGAGGCCGACTTCCGGGAGCTCGAGGAGCGCGTGGCGGGGGAGGTGCTCGCGCGCCGTCCGCCGGCCGTGATCGAGCTCGGCGGGGGCGCCCTCGGCTCTGCCGGCACGCGCCAGGAATTGGACGCGCATGCGTTCGCGCTTCTCGTCGAGACGACACCCGAGGAGGCCTGGGGCCGCGTGTCCGCGAGCGATCGTCCGCTCGCGCGGGATCTCGAGGGCTTCACCGCTCTCTTCGAGCAGCGACGCGCCCTCTACGAAGAGGCCGCCGATGCGCGTGCGCGAGACCCCGAGGAGGCGGTCCTCGCGGTCGCGGGCGTCCACGCCGCCTCCGGCGCCTCCGGAGCTCTTCGAGAGCTCGTTCCAGGCGAGGGCTCGGTCGAGCTCGTCGTGGACGGGGGTGTCGATCCGCTATACGGCGACGCCGTGCGAGCCTCCATCGGGAGCCGGCTCGCCGCGTCGCACGTCGTCCCGGCCGGGGAGCCCGCCAAGACGCTCGGCGAGCTCGAGCGACTCTGGTCGGCGCTCCGCCTGGATCGCACCGGCACGCTCGTCGCGCTCGGGGGCGGGTCGACCTGCGACCTCGCCGGCTTCGCTGCAGCGACCTACTTTCGCGGGCTCCGCTGGGTCCCGGTCCCGACGACGCTCGTCGCGCAGGTGGACGCGGCGGTCGGCGGCAAGACCGCGGTCGACCTTCCCGGCGGCAAGAACATGGTCGGCGCGTTCCACTGGCCGGCGCGCGTCGCTATCGACCCCGACCTGCTCGAGACGCTGCCGGAGGAGGAGCGCTTGAACGGCCTCGCCGAGGTCGTGAAAACGGGCCTCCTCGCGGGCGAGGAACTTTGGGAGCTCGAGCAGACGGAACAGGTACGGCGCTGCGCCGCGTTCAAGTCAGCGGTCTGCCTGCGCGACCCGTTCGATCGCGGCGAGCGCGCGCAGCTGAATCTCGGGCACACGTTCGCGCACGCGCTCGAAGCAGCTTCCGGCTACGCGCTCCCGCACGGACGGGCGGTCGCGCTCGGGCTGCTCGCGGCGCTTCGGCTCTCGGGCCTCGACTCGCTCGCGGACACGGTCGCGGCGATCCTCCACCCGGAGCGCGTCGCCGTCGACCGCGAGCGCGCATGGGTGGCCCTCACGCACGACAAGAAGGTTGTGGACGGCCGAATCGAGCTCGTCCTCCTCGACGGCCCCGGCCGCCCGGTCCTCGGCGCACGCACCGACCCAGAGGCAATCCGCTCGGCTCTTTACGCGTTGATCGAATAGGGTCAAGCTCGTGCGGATCGTGGTCCTGAACGGCGTGAATCTCGACGTCGTCGGACGGCGAGATCCGGAGCTCTACGGCGGGCTGGGGCTCTCGGAGCTCGAGACACGGATCTACGAGTGGGCGTCCGAGCTCCAGTGCACGGTCCGCTGCCGCCAGACGAATCACGAGGGGGAGCTCATCGACTGGTGCCACGACGCGTTCGACTGGGCCGACGGCGTGATCATCAACCCCGGTGCCTGGAGCCACTACTCGTATGCGATCCGGGACGCCGTCGAGCTCTTCACCATCCCGGTCGTCGAGGTGCACCTCTCGAACATCCTCGAGCGGGAGACGTGGCGGCAGGCCTCCGTGCTCGAGGACGTCGTCACCGCGCGCGTGATCGGGAAGGGGCCGGACGGCTACCGCGAGGCGCTCGAGTTCCTCGTCGCAAAGGCGAAGTGACCCGGATCGAGCGGCTGGCGGCGCTCCTCGAGGAGCCGCTCCTCGTCGCGGGGCCGCCCTACGTCCTCGGCGGTCAGGCGAACGTCCGCTATGTGACCGGCCTCGAGAGCTCGAACTCCGCCGTTCTCGTCGAGCCCGACGGGACGGCGACGCTGTACGCCGACTTCCGCTACGCGGCCCGTGGTCGAAAGGTCGAGGGCGTGACGTTCGTCGAGGTCCCGCGAAACCTCCTTGCGTCGATCGGCGAGCAACTGTCCGGCCGGAGAGTCGCGTTCGAGGAAGCCAACCTGCCGTACGCCGGCTATCGGGCGCTCGCGGACGCCGGGGTCGACGCCGTCCCGACCATGGGCCACGTCGAGTCGTTGCGTGCCGTCAAGGACGACGAGGAGGTCGCGATCATGCGCCGGGCGGGCGCGCTCTCCGACGAGATGTTCGAAGGGCTCTCGAGGGAGCGCTTCACGGGTCGCACCGAGCGCGAGCTGATGTGGTGGATCGAGCGGGCCTTCCGCGACGCCGGCGCCGACGGGGTGTCGTTCCCGACCATCGTCGCGGCCGGCGAGACCGCGACGTCCCCGCACGCGGTCCCCGGCGACGGGCCGATCGGGGCGGGCGTCCTTGTCGTCATCGACGCCGGCTGCCTCGTCGACGGATACTGCTCGGACTGCACGCGCACGTTCGCCGTGGGCGAGATCTCGGAGCGCTTGCACGAGATCTATGCGCTCTGTCTGAAGGCTCAGCTCGCCGGGCTTGCCTCGGTCGCCCCCGGGGCCCACGGCCGCGACGCGGACGCGGGGGCGCGCGACGTCATCGAGGCGGCGGGGCTCGGGGAGGCGTTCGGCCACGGGCTCGGCCATGGCGTCGGGATCCAGGTCCACGAGGGCCCCACCCTGCGACCGGAGTCCACCGACGTGCTCGAGGCGGGAAACGTCGTGTCGGTCGAGCCCGGGATCTACCTGCCCGGCGAAGGCGGCGTTCGCATCGAGGACCTCGTACTCGTGACGGACGACGGGGCTGAGCGCTTGACCCAGTACACGAAGGAGCTGATCACGGTCGCGTAAGACGAGGACGAGGGAAGTCTCGCCCTACAATCCAGCGCGATGGCCGAGACCGTCAACACGAACCAGTTCCGGAACGGGATGCACATCGAGCTCGAAGGCGACGTCTGGCGGATCGTCGAGTTCCAGCACGTGAAGCCGGGCAAGGGGGGCGCGTTCGTGCGCACGAAGCTGAAGGCGCTCGAGAGCGGGGCAGTGGTGGACAAGACCTTCCGCGCCGGCGAGAAGTTCGCGCGCGTGCACACCGAGGTGAAGAACGTCCAGTTCCTGTACGACGACGGCTCCGAGGCGCACTTCATGGACGAGCAGACGTACGAGCAGTTCGGGCTCGCGCACGCGGAGGTGTCCGACGCGCTCGCGTACCTCGCGCCGTCGTCCTCGGTGCAGATGCTGGCCGTCGACGGCAAGCCGGCGGGGCTCCAGCTCCCGGCGTCGGTCGAGCTGACCGTCTCGCAGACGGAGCCGGCCGTCCGGGGCGACACCGTCACGAACGTGACAAAGCCGGCGACGCTCGAGACCGGCGCGGTCGTCCAGGTTCCGCTGTTCGTCGCGAGCGGCGAGCGGATCAAGGTCGATCCGCGCGAGGGCCGCTACATCTCGCGCGCGTAGCTCAGTTCGTGAGACGTGCTCGTGTGGCACCCTGCGCGGCGTCGGTCGAGCCCTCCAGTCTCGGGCGCTGACGCGCCGCGGCAGGTCGATAAGGTCCATCCGATGCCCAAGCTCGTCGACACGACGATCCGGCTGCTGTCGCAGGAGCCGCTCGCGGGAAAGCTGCCGACCGCCGAGATCCTCCGCATCGCCGAGATCCTCGACAAGGCGGGCTTCGCCTGTCTCGAGGTCTCCGGAGGCGGTGTCTTCGACGCAACGGTGCGGCGTCGCGTGGAGTCGCCGTGGGAGCGCATCCGCGCGATCAACGCTCGCGTCGAGACGCCGCTCGGGATCGCTCTGCGCGGCCGCTTCCTCGTCGGCTCGCAGCCGGTGAGCGGCGACATCGTCGGCCGCTTCGTGATGTGTGCGGCCGAGAACGGGATCGAGGTCTTCCGCCTGCACGACCCGCTGAACGACGTCTCGAACCTGCGCGAGGCCGGAGCTGCGATCACCAGCTCCGGCGGCGCCTTCCATGCGGGACTCGTATACAGCCCTGGCCGCACGGGCGAGACCGACGCGCTCGTCGAGCAGGCGCGGAAGCTCCCCGAGCTCGGCGCCACGCGTGTGATCGTCAACGATCCGACGGGCGCGCTCGTCCCGCACCGCGCGCAGGAGCTCGTCGAGAGAATCAAGGAGGCGAGCGGGCTTCCGGTCGGCTTCTACGTCCAGGGCGCGGCGGGCGTGGGGCTCGCGTCCGCGCTCGCGGCGGTCGAGGCCGGCGCGGACCTCGTCGCGACCGCTGTCTACCCGCTGGCGCTGACGTTGCACCGTGTCTCCGGCGAGTCGCTCGCGGAGTCGCTCGAAGGGCTCGGGCACGGGGTGGGCCTCGAGGCCGATCGGCTGTGGGAGGCCGCGGACGTGATCGACGAGTTCATCGGGGACGAGCCGGTCTCGCCGGTGGTCCCGCGGATCGCCGTGCGCGCGGCCGAGTACGACCTCCCGACGGGGCTCGTCGCGGCCCTCGACGTCCATCTCCGCGCGCACGCAGCGGGTGACCGCCTGCTCGACGTCCTCGAGGAGGTCGGGCGCGTGCGCGCCGAGGCCGGGTCACCGCCGCTCGCAGCGCCCATCGGCCAGATCCTCGCCTCGCAGGCGCTGCTGCACGTCCTCGAGGCACGCCGCTACGGAACCGTGATCGACGAGTTTCGCGCGCTCGTGAACGGGGGCTACGGCGTTACCCCGCAGCCGGTCGACGCTACGGTCGCACGCGCCGTCTCGCTCCTGTCGCCGGAACCGACCCATGTCGCCGAGCCGCCGACCGCGGAGGACGTCCGTGAACGCGCCGAGGGCCTCGCTACGAGCGAGGAGGAGCTCGTGCTGATCGCGATGTTCGGCTCGGATGCGGAGGAGCTCCTCCGCATGATCCGCGGGCGCCACTCCCGTGACACCGTGCTCATCGCCGAGGACGAGGACGCCGAAAGGGCCGAGCGGATCCGGGAGCTCGTGAAGATCGTCCAGGAGAGCGGCGTCGGCGAGATCGAGATCGAGGACGAGGGGATGCGGGTGTCCGTCCGCCGCGCCGACGAGCCCGGTGTCGGCGCTGCCGGCATCGTCGCGCCCGAGCCGGAGGAGATGACTGCCGCGACGCCCGCCGACACGCCGCGGGCAGACGGCGCGGACGGGTCCGTGCGGGTCGAGTCCCCGATGGTCGGGGTCTTCTTCCGCGCGCCGAGCCCCGGCGCCCCGGCGTTCGTCGACGTCGGCGACACGGTTGTGCCCGGGCAGACCCTCTGCGTCCTCGAGGCGATGAAGCTCTTCAACGAGCTCAAGTCGGACGTCGCGGGCGTCGTCGCCAGGATCCACGCCGAGAACGCGCAACCGGTCGAGTACGGTCAGCTCCTCTTCGAGATCGAGCCCGTGCTCGCGCCGCCGGCGCTCTAGGAAGGGGCGTCGTGTTCTCCCGCGTCCTCGTCGCGAACCGGGGCGAGATCGCCGTTCGCATCGTCCGCGCGCTGCACGAGCTCGGCCTCGAGGCGGTGGCGGTGTACTCGACAGCGGACAGCGACGCTCTCCACGTCGAGCTCGCAGACGAGGTCGTGTGCATCGGCCCTCCCGCAGCCGCCGAGAGCTACCTCCGGATCCCGAGCGTCGTGGCGGCGGCCGTCAACACGGGCTGCGACGCGGTTCATCCCGGCTACGGTTTTCTCGCCGAGAACCCGGCCTTCGTGCGTGCGTGCGAGGACAACGAGCTCGTCTTCGTCGGGCCGCCGGCCGACGTGATGGAGCGGATGGGCGACAAGGTGCGCGCGAAGGCGGAGATGCGTGCGGCGGGCGTCCCGCTCGTGCCCGGGACGGACGGCGTGGCGAGCTTCGAGGACGCGCGCCGGGCGGCAGGCGAGATCGAGTTTCCGGTGCTCGTGAAGGCCGCAGCCGGAGGCGGGGGCAAGGGCATGCGGCTCGTGCACGCGGAGGAGGAGCTCGAAGACGCGTACTCCGCCGCAAGCGCCGAGGCCGAGGCAGCGTTCGGCGACGGCACGCTCTATCTCGAGAAGGCGCTCGTCCCTGCCCGCCACGTCGAGGTGCAGGTGCTTTGCGACTCGGTCGGCGGGGTCCTCACGCTCGGGGAGCGCGAGTGCTCGGTCCAGCGGAGGTATCAGAAGCTGATCGAGGAGTCGCCCTCGCCCGCGCTCGACGCTGCCGCGCGGGAGGAGATGGAGAGCGCCGTCGAGACCGCCTGCGGTGCGATCGGATACCGGAACGCCGGCACGTTCGAGTTCCTGCTCGGCCCTGACGGCTCGTTCCACTTCATCGAGGTGAACTGCCGGCTCCAGGTCGAGCACCCTGTGTCCGAGCTCGTGACCGGGATCGACATCGTGCGCGAGCAGGTGCGCATCGCTGCCGGCGAGCGGCTCGACATCACCGGCCGCGCGCCGAGGACCGGGCACGCGATCGAGATCAGGATCAACGCCGAGGATCCTTCGCGCGGCTTCGTGCCCAGCCCCGGGGTCGTGACCCGCTTCCGGCCGCCTCTCGGGCCGGGCATACGCGTGGACACGGCGATCCGCGAAGGTGGCGAGATCCCGCCCTTTTACGACTCGATGGTCGCGAAGGTGATCGTCTGGGACGAGTCGCGCGACCTCGCCCTCGCCCGTGCGCAGCGCGCGCTCCAAGAGCTCGAGGTCGAGGGAGTCGCCACCACGCGCGAGCTCGCGCTCGAGGTCCTCGCGTCGCCCGAGCTTCGCAGCGGCGAGTACTCGACCTCGACCCTGGCAGAGCTCGAGGGCCGGCTGCCATCGCTCTCGCCCGCATGACGCCGACGGCCGGACGCAGAGCGGGACGGCGGCAGGCGCTCTTCCTCCTCTATCAATGGGATCTGACCGGCCAGCCGCTCGCGTCCCTCTTCGAGGGCGAGCCGGACGAGTTCGCGACCTCGCTCGCAGAGGCGGTCGCCGCGCGCACTGACGACCTCGATCGCCGGATCACCGAGGCATCCGACGAGTGGCCCGCCGACCGTCTGGGTACGCTCGAACGGAACGTCCTGCGCATCGGCGTCCACGAGCTCGAGGAGGGCAGCGTGCCGCCCGAGGTGGCGATCAACGAGGCGGTCGTGCTGGCGAAGCGGTACGCGTCCGAGGACGCGGCACGCCTCGTCAACGGGATCCTCGGGACGATCGGCCGAGAGGAAGCCCGGACTTGAGCAACGCTCGTCTTCGCCGAGCGTTCGCGGGGGAGACCATGTTTCCCCCGCGTGCCCCCTTCTTCCTGAGAGCATGGGGAACCTCCCGGTTCCCCACGCCCCTCCCCGCTCATCGGCCGGAGACCGGCCGATGAGCAGCGTCGACGACGCGCTCGCCCGCGCCGAGGAGCTGCTCGCGCGGCTGAGCCAGCGGCGCGACGAGCTCGAGCGGCTGGCCGAGGCCGACGACCTCGACGGCGACGCCGCGGTCGACGTGATCTCCGAGCTCGCCGAGATCGCGAAGGAGATCGAGGCCGAGCTCACACGAGCGCGCACGCTGGCTGAGAGCTCCTAACGCAATGAGCGTCCATGTCGCGATGCGGCGCTGGACGCCGCGAGGCCACGTCCTCAGTCGCCCCCATACGTCGAGTATGGGCGCTCCCTGCGTCCGTGCCTCGCAACATCCAGCGGACGCCTCGCGACGGGCGATCATCACGTTAGGAGCTCATGCGGGCGGCTGACGAGCTCCGCGGAATCGTCGACGCGTACCTCGCGCGGCTCGTGCTAGCTCCCGAGCTCGGGCAGCTCGAGAACGCGATGCGGTACGCGTTCGAGTCAGGTGGGAAGCGCGTCCGGCCCGTGCTCTGCCTCGCCGTCGCCGAGGCGGCAGGCGGCGAGCTCGAGCGCGCTCTTCCGGCGGCGGGCGCGGTCGAGCTCGTCCACACGTTCTCGCTCGTGCACGACGACCTACCTGCCCTCGACGACGACGCCGAACGTCGCGGCCGCCCGAGCACGCACGTCACGTTCGGCGAAGGAGTAGCGCTGCTGGCGGGGGACGCGCTCCTCGCGGAGGCGCTGCGTCTCGTGCTGTCCTACGACGATGTAGCCATCGCGCGCGAGCTCGTCGAGGCGACACTGGGAATGATCGGGGGCCAGTTCCTCGACATCACCGGGGACGTCGAGGACCTCGCGGCGGTCGAGGGCCTGAAGACGGGGAAGCTCCTCGCCGCGTCGGTCGGTCTGGGTCTCCGTGCGGCCGCCGTGCCCGAGGACGAGCAGGCGCCGTGGCGCGCATTCGGCGCCGAGCTCGGACTCCTGTTCCAGGTCGTGGACGACATCCTGGACCGCGACGGGTTCGCGGCGCGGCTCGGGCCCGAGGGAGCCCGGAAGCTCGCGGACGAGGCCGCTGCGCGGGCACAGGAGCGGCTAGACGCCATTCCGGCGGATACGGCCGTCTTGCGCGCCCTGGTCGACGATCTCGCCTTCCGCACGGGTTAAGGCACCGATCCGCACGGTTAAGGCACGTTTGGGGGCTGGACAGCTCGGGTATTGCGGCTAGGATCCGACGCTCTTCGAACACTCCAGGTTCGCGCGCCGTTCCTGCTTCCTCCGCGCGCGGCCGTCTCCACCTCCTTTCGATGCCCTGTCTCCTGCTCATCAGAGCCCTGCCCGCACTGCTGCTCGTGGTGGTCGCCGCGCTCGTGGTCGCACCCGTCCCTGCCTCCCCGGTAGCGGTCGCGGACAACCTCGCGATTGCGCGACAACACGAGAGTCGCGTGCTCCCGTCGCGGATCGCCAACCCGAAGCCGACGCGCGCCGACCGCGCGGTCTCGGCCGCGCTCGGTGCCGTGGGCGTCCCCTATCGCTGGGGCGGCGAGTCGCGCTCGGGCTTCGACTGCTCGGGCCTCGTGCGCTGGGCGTACGGGCGTGTCGGCCTCGATCTCCCCCACAACTCGCATGCGCTCTACAGCGTGGGGAGACGGGTCACGAGAAGCCGCATGCGGGCCGGGGACGTCCTCTTCTTCGAAGGGCTCGGGCACGTCGGCCTGTACCTCGGTCGCGGGCGCATGGTGCACGCGCCGTACACGGGCAGGAACGTCGAGGTGGTCCGCCTCGGCACGACGAACTACGGCCGGCGCCTGGTCGGCGCCCGCCGCATGGCCGTCTCCTAGAGAGACGGCATCCCTTCCGCGTCATCCTCCGGGATGAGCCTCAGGTCGTCCTCGCTGCCGATGATCTCCCGGGCTCGACGGTCTACCGTGAGGTCGTGAGTCGCATGCGAGAGCTCTGGGGCAGCGACCGAGGGCGGCTCGTCCACTACCTCGTCGCGGTCTCGCTCGCAGTCTTCCTCGTGGTCGAGACGGCCATGACCGAATCGACGAGCGGATCGCAGCTCGCGCTCGCAGCGTTGGCCGCCGTCGCGCTGCTCTTCACGCGCGACTTCCCGTTCGTCGCGCCGCTCGTCGTCGCCGCGGCGCTCGCAGGCGTCGTCGTGGTCGACGCGGATGCCGTCTACGACATGGACGCGCCGTTCCTGATCATGCTCTTCATGCCCTGGTCCCTCGGCTCCTACAACCCTCGCGCGAAGGCGATCGCGGGCCTCGTCTGGTACCAGCTCGTCGCGCTCCTGGTGAGCATCGAGGCCTCCAATGCCGGTACGGACTACATCTGGATCGGGATCTTCATCAGCGTCGCCTGGGCGTGCGGCTTCATCCTCAGCCGTCGCTCCGAGCACCTGCGCGAGATGGCCGCGCGCGCGCGGCAGGCCGAGCACGAGCAATCGGCAGCCGCGGAGCGCGCCGTCGCTGAGGAGCGTCAGCGGATCGCCCGCGAGCTGCACGACGTCATCGCGCACTCCGTTTCGGTCATGACCGTTCAGGCCGGTGCCGTGCGGCGGCTTCTGAAGCCCGAGCAGGAGAAGGAGCGCGCGGCGCTCGAGACTGTCGAGTCCACGGGCCGCCAGGCCCTGACGGAGATGCGCCGGCTAGTCGGTCTCCTGCGCGAGCAGGGCGCGATGCCCGAGTTCACGCCTCAGCCCGGCATCAAGACGATCGAGACACTGCTCGACGGCGTGCGGGCGGCCGGGCTCCCGGTCGAGCTCGAGGTGGAAGGCGCTCCGCGCGAGCTGCCGCCCGGCGTCGACCTCGCTGCCTACCGCGTCGTGCAGGAGGCGCTGACGAACGCGCTCAAGTACGCCGGGCCGGCGCACGCCTGGGTCGCGGTCACCTGGGGCGACGGCGAGCTCGAGCTCGAGATCGCGAACGACGGCCGCGGCGACGGCGACGGGAGCGGCGGCGGCCAGGGACTCGCCGGGATGCGCGAGCGGGTCTCCCTCTACGGCGGCGAGATCGAGAGCGGCACGCGGAACGGAGGCGGCTACGTCGTCCGCGCCCGCCTTCCGTTCGAGGAGCGGGCCGCCGGATGATCCGCGTGCTCATCGTCGACGACCAGTCGCTCGTGCGGGCCGGGTTCCGGATGATCCTCGAGGCGGAGGAGGACGTCGAGGTCGTGGGCGAGGCCGCCGACGGCGCAGAGGCTGTCACGGCGGTCGCGGAGCTCGCACCGGACGTGATCCTCATGGACGTCCGCATGCCGAACGTGGACGGGCTCGAAGCCACGCGCCGGCTCCTGGACGGCAAATCCGAGGGCCCGCGCGTGCTCATCCTGACAACGTTCGACCTCGACGAGTACGTCTACGAGGCGCTGCGCGTCGGGGCCAGTGGGTTCCTGCTCAAGGACACGCCGCCCGAGCAGCTTGTGGACGCGATTCACGTCGTCGCCAACGGGGACGCGCTCCTCTCGCCGGTGATCACCCGCCGCGTGATCGAGGAGTTCGTGCGCCGCCCGCCCGAGTCTGTGCGGAAACCGTCATCCGCACTGGAGGAGCTGACCGCGCGCGAGCTCGAGATCCTGCGCTACATCGCGAGGGGGCTCTCGAACGCGGAGATCGCGAAAGTGGCGTTCGTCTCCGAGACGACCGTGAAGACGCACGTCGCGCACATCCTCATGAAGCTCCATCTCCGCGACCGCGTGCAGGCGGTCGTGTTCGCGTACGAGAACGCAGTTGTCGCGCCCGGCGAGCCGGAGTAGCCGCAGCGGTCTAACGTGCGGGCGTGAGGAAGCGCCTCGACCAACTCCTCGTGGAGCGCGGGCTCGCCGAGACGCGGAGCCAGGCGCAGGCGCTCGTGCTCGCGGGCCGCGTGCGCGGGTTCGACAAGCCGGGCCAGCAGGTGCCCGACGACGCCGACCTCGAGGTCACGCAGCCGCCGCGGTACGTCTCGCGGGGAGGGGAGAAGCTCGAGAACGCTCTCGCCGCGTTCGACGTCGACGTGACGGGGCGCGACTGCGCGGACGTCGGCGCATCGACCGGCGGGTTCACCGATTGCCTGCTCCAGGCGGGGGCGGCAAGAGTGGTCGCGATCGACGTCGGCTACGGGCAGCTGCACCCGCGGCTGCGGGACGACCCGCGGGTCATCGTCCTCGAGCGGACCAACGCCCGCGGGCTCCGCGAGCTGCCGTTCGCGCCCGACCTCGTCACCTGCGATGTCTCGTTCATCAGCGTGACGAAGGCGCTGCCGCCGGTGCTTGCCCTCGCACGTCCCGGCTGGGAAGCGCTGGTCCTCGTCAAGCCCCAGTTCGAGGCCGGGCGCAGAGATGCGCCGAAGGGGGTCGTCCGCGACGTCGAGGCGCGCCGAAAGGTTCTCGAAAGCGTGATCGAAGCTGCACGAGCGTGGGGAGGCGACCCCATGGGCGTCGTAGACTCCGGGTTGCCTGGTCCGAAAGGAAACAGGGAGTTCTTCGTGCATCTCGTGAACCGACCGTCGCCCGCCCCGCTCAGTGACATCGACCGCTGGATCGACGAAGCTGTCCGCCAGGCCTAGCAAGGTCGAGCGCGCCGCGGTCGTCACGCACGGGAAGCCGGGGCAGATCGGCGCCGGGATCGCCCGCCTCCAGGCCGTCGCTCAGGAGCACGGCGTCGAGCTCCTGTTCCCGCCCGACGAGGCCGCGAAGCAGGGCCTGGAGGCGAGCTCGGACTCGACGGGCGCGGACATCGCGGTCGTCCTAGGCGGCGACGGGACGGTGCTGCGCGCGCTGACGCGCTTCCTCGGCGTGGGCGTGCCGGTCGTCGGCGTCAACTTCGGGCGCGTCGGGTTCCTGAGCTCGATGGGGCCGGGCGATCTCGAGACCGGCCTCGCCCGGGTCTTCGCTGGCGAGTACGAGGTCGTCGAGCTTCCGACGCTCGAGCTCGAGCACCCGGACGGCACGGGCATCGCCGTCAACGACGTCGTCGTGGCGAGCGCCGAGCTCGGCCGCATGATCGAGCTCGAGCTCGCGGTCGGCGGGGAGGAGCTCGGCCGTCAGCCGTGCGACGGGATCATCTGCTCGACCCCGTCCGGGTCGACGGCCTACAACCTCTCGAACGGTGGCCCGATGCTCATGTGGGGGCTCGAGGCGATGGCGCTCACGTACGTGGCCGCCCACTCGCTCCACGCGCGGCCGCTCGTGATCCCGCCGGGCGCGGACGTCATCGTGTGGAACCGCTCGCCCGACGTGGAGGCGGGCGTCCTCGTCGACGGCCACCGAGTCGCAACGCTGGGCAAGTCGGACCGCGCGGTCGTGCGTATCGGAGCGGAGCGCTCGCTGCTCGCGACGCTCCCGGAGGCGACCTTCGTCCGGCGCTACCGCCAGAGCTTTGCTTCGTGAGCCTCGTCGCTGGCGTCCATCACGTCACCTTCCTCACGGAGGACATCGAGCGCCTCACCGCTTTCTACGAGCGCGTGTTCGACGCGCGGAAGACGCTCGACATGACAGAGGAGGGCGTGCGCCACGTCTTCATCGAGATCGGGCCGGCGACGGTCCTCCATCCGTTCCAGATCGTCGACGGGCCGCCGCTGCCGGCGGCGCCGGGGACGATGTTCGCCAGGGGCCGGCTCGACCACTTCGCGATGCTCGCGCCATCGGAAGGGGCATTCCGCGAGCTTCGCCGCCGAATCGAGTCGGAGGGTGCGGCCGACGGTGACGTCCGCGACATGAGGACCGCATGGATCATGGGTTTCCTGGATCCCGAGGGCATCTACGTGGAGGTCATCTGGCGGAAGCCCGGACTGGACGACGCAGACACGCTTCCGCGCGTCGAGTGGACGACCGTCGAGCTCGTGGATCGTGCTTCGTAGGCTCCGGATCGAGAACCTCGTCCTCATCCGCGAGGCCGACCTCGCCTTCGGCCCCGGACTGAACGCGGTCACCGGGGAGACCGGCGCGGGAAAGACGATCTTCGCGCAGGCGATCGGGCTTCTCCTCGGAGCGCGCGCGGACGCGTCCTCGGTCGGCGCGGACGGAGAGGAGGCATACGTCGAGGCGGAGCTCGACGTCCCCGACGGCTTCTTCGACGACGAGGACGTCGCGGCGCTCGCAGAGCTACGACCCGAAGGCGAGGCGGGGCTCGTGCTCGCGCGACGGGTGTTCGGCGACGGGCGGACACGCGCATACGCGTGGGGTCGTGCGGTCGCTCGCGAGGACGTCGCCGGCGCTGCGGAGCGATTAATCGCGATGTCCGGCCAGTTCGAGCAACGGCGGCTCGCACGGCCGTCCTTCCAGCTCGACGTGCTCGACGCGTTCTGCGGGCCGGAGCAGCTCGAGCGTCGTCGCGAGTCGGCGCTCGCGTGGCGCGAGCTGGGGGCGGCGAGACGGCGCCACGAGGAGCTGACCCGCGACGCGGACGCTGTAGCGTCCCGGCTGGCCGAGCTCCAGGCTCTCGTCGAGGACACGGAAGGGCTCGAGCCGGGGGACGAGGAGGCGCTCGGGGCGCAGCGCGAGCGTCTTCGCCACGTCGCCGAGCTCGAGGAGGCCGCGGCGATCGCGACCGAGGCCATCTCGCCCGAGGAGGGCGACGGCGCGGCCTCGCTCGCGGCCCGGGCGGAGCGCGCGCTCGCGCCGCTCGAGCGCATCGCGCCCGAGCTCGGGGCGGCGGCCGGCGAGCTTCGCGACGTCGCAGTGCGGATGCGCGAGGTGTCGAGCGACCTGCACGCCTTCCTCGCGTCGCTCGACGCCGACCCCGGGAGGCTCGACGAGATCGAGGGCCGCCTCGCCCGCATCGCGGATCTCCAGCGGAGGTTCGCCGCGACGTCCTTCGAGGAGCTGCTCTCGCGCGCGACGGCCGCCCGCGATGAGCTCGAGCAGGCGGCCGCGGGTCTTGACCCGGTCGCTGCCGCGGCGGAGGCGGTTGCGGCCGCGGAGGCGCGGGTCGGCGCTCTCGCCGAAGAGCTTCGCGCGGTGCGCCGCTCACAGGCTCGCCCGCTCGCGGAAGCCGTCTCCGCAGAGCTCCAAGGCCTCGGTCTGGGAGAGGGCGAGCTGCTCGTCGAGCTCCGCGAGCGCGATCAGGGCGCGAGCGGGACGGACGAGGCCGCGTTCCTCATCCGGCCGAACGCAGGCCTCCCGTTCGGCCCGGTCGCAGAGACCGCGTCGGGAGGCGAGCTCTCCCGCGTTGCGTTGGCGCTCGCCGCAGTCGCGGGCGGCCAGACCCTGCTCTTCGACGAGATCGACGCGGGCATCGGCGGCGTCACCGCGCACGCGGTCGCCTCGACGCTCCAGCGCCTTGCCGAGCACGCGCAGGTCCTCACGATCACGCATCTCCCGCAGATCGCGAGCGTCGCCGAGCGCCACTTCCGCGTCGAGAAGATTCCCGGCGACCCGACGCACACACGCATCGAGGAGCTCGACGACGCCCTGCGTCGGGACGAGCTCGAGCGGATGGCCGGCGGGGCCGAGTTCCTCGCGACTTTGACCGAGTAGGAGGCCGACCTCGGCGCCTGCTACGGTGAGACCCCGTGGCCAAGTACGTGTTCGTCACGGGTGGAGTCGTCTCGGCGCTCGGGAAAGGCATCGTCGCGGCGTCGCTCGGGAGACTCCTGAAGGCTCGCGGCCTCTCCGTGTCGGCACAGAAGTTCGACCCGTACCTGAACGTCGACCCTGGCACCATGAGCCCGTTCCAGCACGGCGAGGTGTTCGTGACCGAGGACGGGGCCGAGACCGATCTCGACATCGGCCACTACGAGCGCTTCATCGACGAGAACCTCTCGCGCAACGCGAGCCACACGGCCGGCGCGATCTGGGACACGGTCCTGCGCAAGGAGCGGAAGGGTGAGTTCCTCGGCGCGACGGTGCAGGTCATCCCGCACATCACGAACGAGATCAAGGCGCGCATCAGGCGCGCGGAGAAGGTCGCGCCCGCGGACGTCGTCATCTCCGAGATCGGCGGCACGGTCGGCGACATCGAGTCGCTGCCGTTCCTGGAAGCGATACGCCAGTTCCGGCGCGAGGTCGGGCCCGAGAACGTCCTCTACCTGCACGTCACGCTCGTCCCGTTCATCCCGGCGGCGGGCGAGCTGAAGACGAAGCCGACGCAGCACTCGGTCAACGAGCTTCGCCGCATCGGTATCCACCCGGACATCGTCGTCGCGCGCTCGACCGAGCCGCTGTCCGACGACATCCGCGACAAGATCGCGCTCTTCGCGGACGTGGACACGCGGCGCGGTGATCGGCTGCCCCGACGTGCCCGACGTCTACTTCGTCCCCGAGGTGCTGCGCGCGGAAGGCCTCGACGCGCTCGTCTGCGAGAAGCTCGGCGTCGAGAGCGCCGCCGCCGACCTCGGCGAGTGGCAGGAGCTGCTCGAGCGGAGCCGCGAGCTCGACGAGGAGGTCGTGGTCGCGCTCGTCGGCAAGTACGTGAAGCTGCACGACGCCTACCTCTCGGTGCACGAGGCGCTGAAGCACGCAGGTGTCCACCACGGCGCGCGGGTTCGCGTCCGCTGGGTGGACGCCGAGCACATGTCGTACGAGGAGGCCGCGCGCGAGCTCGAGCAGGCCGACGGCGTGCTCGTCCCGGGCGGCTTCGGCTCGCGCGGCTGGGAAGGGAAGATCCTCGCCTGCCAGGTCGCGCGCGAGCGTGAGATCCCGTACCTGGGCATCTGCCTCGGGATGCACGTCGCGGTCTCGGAGTTCGCGCGCCACGTGTGCGGGATGGACGGCGCGAACTCGACCGAGATGGATCCCGAGACGCCGTTCCCCGTCATCGACCTGCTGCCGGAGCAGAAGGAGATCGAGGATCTCGGCGGCACGATGCGGCTCGGCGCGCAGGCGGTCGAGCTCGACGACGGGACGCGCGCTCGCGAGGCGTACGGGGAGCCTGTGATCCACGAGCGCCACCGCCACCGCTACGAGGTGAACAACGAGCTGCGCGCAGCGGCTCGTCGACGCGGGCCTCGTCGTCTCGGGGACGTTCCAGGACGGGCGGCTCGTCGAGATCGTCGAGCTGCCGGATCACCCGTGGTTCGTCGCGAGCCAGTTCCACCCCGAGTTCAAGTCGCGCCCGACGCGTCCGGCGCCGCTCTTCCGCGAGTTCGTCGGCGCCGCGCTCGACCGCGCGCGCTCGCGGTCCGGCGGTTCGCGCCGCCGCGTCGTAAGACCGTGCGGCCGGCGCGGCACGTCGCGGCGGCGTTCGTGCGCCGCGGGGACGAGATCGCGCTCGTCTACCAGGGCGTCGGCGAGCAGGAGCCGTTCTGGGCGCTCCCGGGCGGCGTCGTCGAGGAGACGAGCTCGTTCCGGAGGGGCTCGTCCGCGAGGTGCTGGAGGAGACGAGCCTGACGATTCACCTGCCGGCGCCGCTCGCTTTCATGCGGCAGATCGACAACCGCCGCGACTCCCCGCTCGCCGCCCACCCGAACGCGGGCGAGGGCTCGCTCGTGACCGTCTGGCTCTTCGACGTGGCTCGTTCGACGGCGAGATACGGGCGAACGACCCGGACGGTGTCGTGCACGAGGCCCGCTTCGTCGAGGTCGGGGAGGCGGCGCGGCGTCTTCGCCGCACGCCCTGGCTCGAGCTCGCCGCCGGCTACCTCGAGGGACACGTCGAGCCGGGCTCGCTCCACTTCGAGCGCTGGAACGAGGACGGCACCATCACGACGCCGCTATCGTAAGCGCGTGTCGTCGGAGACGAACGAGCGCCGAGCTGGCGGGCATCAGGCGGCAGCTCGCGCCGCCGTGGGTGGACAACGAGGAGCGCGTGGTCGAGACCGACGCGATTCCGATCGTCGTGCAGAAGCGCGGGCACTGGTACCACCTCAAGGACCGCGGAGAAGCGGTTGCGCAGGCGCGGGCGCTCGGCGCTTCGAGCGACTGGCTCGCCATCGCGGAGCGCGTGGTGGACGAGGACGCCCTCAACGTGAACCGGAGCGGTGTCGTCTTCGTCTCCGCGGTCGAGGGTCGCGACGTCGCGAGCCTCGTGCTCCGCCTTTCGGACTGCGCCGCCCGCGTCCAGGCGGCGCTCCTCGACGCTGCGTAGCCTCGTCTGCGCTGGCCGTGTCAGCCGAGCTCGATCCGATATCGGAGCTCGCGGACTGGCGTCTCGAGTAGCACGTCGTCCTTGATCCTCCGTCGAGCGTCCAGCCCGCGGCCTCGTAGAAGCGCCGCGCACGCGGGTTGTCGTCGAGCACCCAGAGCGTGGCGTCCTCGAAGCCGGACTCGCGCAGCCGCTCCACGAATGCGGACATGAGGAGCCGTCCGGCGCCCGTGCCCCATGCGTTCCGGCAGCGACGTAGATCGACATGAGCTCGCCGACGCGCGTCGCGTCGGCGTCCTCGTCCCACGTTGGCCCGCCGGAGACGAAGCCGACGACCTCGTCGCCCGAGACCGCGACCAGCGTGTGCCGACGAGGGCCGGGCTCCCGGAGCCAGCCGGCCCACTGGTCGGTGCGCCGCGCTTCCATCTCGTCGAGCCCGCGAGGGCATCCGCGGGAAAGACATGCGCGTAGGCGCCCTGCCACGAGGCGGCGTGCACACGCGCGATGCCGGAGCATCCTCGGTGTCGCCGCCCTCACGCTGCACGTCCGCTCGCATCGCGCTCCGTAGGATGCACTGCGGTGGAGGAGCGGACCCAGCAGGACGAGCAGCCGCGGCTCACGTCGCCGATGCTCGACCTCTTCCTCGAGCTCTGCGCGCTTCCGAGCCCGTCGGGGAAGGAGCGCGCCGTCGCCGACCGCGTCGGCGCCGTCCTCACGGAGCTCGGGCTCGAGTGGGACGAGGACGACGCCGCCGCCGAGCTCGACGGCGACACCGGGAACCTCTACTGCCGCCTTGCCGGCGACAACGGACGGACTGCCGATCTTCCTCTGCGCGCACACCGACACCGTGCCGCCCGAGGGCCCGATCGACGCCCGTCGTCGGCGAGGACGGCATCGTTCGGAACGCCGCCGGCACGATCCTCGGCTCCGACAACAAGGCGGCCGTCGTCGTGATGCTCGAGGCGGCGCGCAGGATCGTCGTGCGAGGGCCGCCCACACGCGGGGATCGAGCTCCTGTTCACGCCGCAGGAGGAGGTGTCGCTCCGCGGCGCCGAGGCGTTCGACCACACGCGCCTGCATGCGCAGACCGGATACGTCTACGACCAGGGCGCGCCGATCGGCGAGATCGTCCTCGGCTCGCCGCACGGGCGCCTCCTCGACTTCCGTTTCCACGGCCGGGCCGCGCACGCGGGCATGGCTCCGGAGGACGGACGCTCTGCGATCGCGGCCGCAGCCCGCGCGATCGCGGACTTCCGCCTCGGCCGCATCGACGACGAGACGAGCGCGAACGTGGGGGAGATCACCGGCGGCACGGCGCGGAACGTCGTCCCGGAGCACTGCTCGTTCATCGCCGAGGTCCGGTCGCACGACGAGCGCAAGGCGCAACGACCTCGTGCGCGAGATGCTCGAGACCGCGGCCTTCGCGGCGAGCCTCGCCGAGTGCGAGGTCGAGAGCGAGGTGCGGCCGAGCTTCCCCGGCTACCGCTTCCGCGAGAGCGACCCGGCCGTCGTGCTCGCGGCGACGGCGCCCTGCGCGAGGCGGGCTTCGAGCCGAGCTACGCGCTCTCCGGAGGCGGCGCGGACGCAAACGTCTTCAACGCGCGCGGCCTCACGTGCGTCAACCTCGCGAACGGGATGACGGACATCCACACCCCGGACGAGCGGATCGCGGTGGCCGACCTCGACGGGATGGTCGACGTCACGCTCGCGCTCGTCGACGCGGCGCGCGAGACGGGCTGAGGTGGAGGAGCGCCGCCTCGGGCCCGTCGTCGGGCTCGGGACGTGGTCGACGTTCGGCGGCGACGCGCGCTCGCACGCGAGGTCGTCGGCTCGGCTCTGGACGCGGGCGTGCGGGTCTTCGACTCCTCGCCGATGTACGGCGCGGCCGAGGCGTCGCTGGGCGACGCGCTCCGAGAGCGCCGTGCCGGAGCGACCGTCGCTACGAAGATCTGGACGTCGAGCGTCGACGAGGGACGGCGGCAGTACGAGGCGCAGCAGCGCTTCTTCGGCCGGGTCGAGCTCGAGCAGGTGCACAACCTCGTCGCCTGGGAGGAGCACCTCGCGTGGCTCGAGGCCGGAGCGCGCTGCGGGCCGGATCGACCGTGATCGGCGTGACGCACTACGCCTCCAGCGCGTTCGGCGAGCTCGAGCGCGCGCTCGCGACGGGCCGCTTCGACGCGGTTCAGATCCCGCTCAACCCGCTCGAACGCGAGGCGGAGCGGCGCATCCTCCCGCTCGCGGCGGAGCGGGGTATCGCGGTCGTCGTCATGGAGCCGTTCGGCGGCACCGGCGCGCCGCTGCTGCGTCGTCGGCCGCCGCCCGACGCACTCGAGCCGCTGCGCGCCTTCGGGATCGAGACCTGGGCGCAGGCGGTCCTCAAGTGGACGCTCTCCGACCCGCGCGTCGACGTCGTCATCCCCGCGACCTCGCGGCCCGGAGCGGGCGGCCGAGAACGCGCGAGCCGGCGAGCCACCCTGGCTCCCGCCGGAGGCGCGCGACCTCGTCGAGCGCCTCGCTAGCTGACCTCGACGGTGAGCTCCAGCGTCGAGAGATCGCCCGACTCGAGCAGCCGCCAGATCGACGCCATCGCGTCCTGAAACGACGGCAGGCTCCTCGCCTGCTCGATGTCCTCGACATTCCGCCATCCCGATCCGAGGCTCACGTAGCGCCGCTCGTCATCGCGATCGCGCAGGAGCTGGAACGTCACGCCCGGGAACTCGAGGGAGAGGGCGCTCGCGCTCTCCTCCCAGCGCCGCGAGAAGTCGGACTCGCGGCCCTTCTTCACCATCCACACGCCACACGTCGTAATCAACCGGCCTCCTTTCGCCGTCCAAGTGTGACGCGGTACAGTCCCGCCCGCGATGCGGATCGGGGTCGTCAGCGAGATCAAGCCGCAGGAGTACCGCGTCGCGCTGACGCCCGCGGGCGCGCGCGAGCTCGTCCAGAGTGGCCACGAGGTGCTCGTCGAGACGGGCGCCGGCCTCGGCAGCGCGTTCCCGGACGAAGACTACGAGCGAGCCGGCGCCGCGATCGGGTCGGTCGACGACGTATGGGAGCGGGCCGAGCTCTTGCTCAAGGTGAAGGAGCCGATCGCGCCGGAGTATCCGCGGCTGCGGCCGGGCCTCACGCTCTTCACGTACCTGCACATCGCCGCGGACGAGCTGCTCACGCGGGCGCTCGTCGAGTCCGGAGCGACCGCGATCGCCTACGAGACCGTCGAGACCGATCGCGGCGCGCTGCCGCTGCTCGCGCCCATGAGCGAGATCGCGGGACGGCTGGCGCCACAGGCGGGCGCCGACCATCTGGAGAAGCCGAAAGGCGGGCGCGGGATCCTGCTCGGCGGCGTCGCGGGCGTAGCGCCGGCGCGTGTCCTCGTGATCGGCGGCGGCATGGTCGGCTACAACGCGGCCGTCATCGCGCTCGGGATGGGCGCGCACGTGACGATCCTCGAGCGCTCGGTCGAGCGCATGCGTGTCCTCGAGCAGATCCTGAGCGGGCGCGTGCAGCTCCTCATGTCCTCGAGCCTCCAGGTCGAGGAGTCGATCAAGGACGCGGACCTCATCATCGGCGCAGTCCTCATCCCCGGTGCCCTCGCGCCGAAGCTGATCACGCGCGAGCTGCTCGCGACGATGAAGGAGAGCTCGGTGTTCGTGGACGTCGCGATCGACCAGGGCGGGTGCGCAGAGACCTCGAAGCCGACGACGCACGACGATCCCGTGTACGTCGTCGAGGGCGTCATCCACTACTGCGTCGCGAACATGCCGGGCGCCGTGCCGATCACCTCGACGCGGGCGCTCACGAACGTGACGCTGCCGTACGTCGAGCAGCTCGCGGACCTCGGCCCGACTGCCGCGATCGCCTCCAGCCGAGAGCTGGCACGCGGTGTCAACGTCCTCGGCGGCCGGGTCACGTACGAGGCCGTCGCGGAGGCGCACGGGATGGAGTTCACGCCGCTCGACGACGCGCTCGCCGCCGCCTTCGCCTGAGACAGGCGCCTACTTCTCGCGCTTCGAGCGGCGGAAGAGGCTGCCTTGCCCGCTCTCACCGGACGTGTCTTTCTTGGCGGGCGTGTCCGACGTCTCGCTCGCGTCCGGCTTCTTCGCCGTGCGCTCGGTCGGGAAGATGCGGATGACGACGTACGTCACGCCGGCGGCCAGTCCGACGATGGCGGTGATGTACCCGGCGAGCGCGAGCAGTCCCAGAACCTCTTCCACAGCCGCCATAGAATAGTCGCGTGCCGCGGGCATGCGTGATCGTGCTCGATGCCGTCGGCGCAGGCGAGTTGCCGGACGCGGAGGAGTACGGAGACGTAGGCTCCAACACCCTCGGCAACGTCGCCCGCGCCGTCGGAGGCCTCGACCTGCCCAATCTCGAGGCCCTCGGCCTCGGCAACGTCATGCCGCTCGAGGGCTGCCCGCCCCAGCCGGGAGCCCCGGCGGTCGCCGGGCGGCTCTTCGCACGCTCGAAGGGCAAGGACACGACGACGGGGCACTGGGAGCACATGGGCATCGTCACGCCGACCGCCTTCCCGCTCTATCCGCACGGTTTCCCGGACGACGTGATCGACCCCTTCATGAACCAGACGGGCCGCGGCGTCCTCGGGAACAAGCCGGCTTCGGGGACGGAGATCATCCAGGAGTTGGGCGAGGAGCACCAGAAAACCGGCAAGTGGATCGTGTACACGTCCGGCGACTCGGTCTTCCAGGTCGCTGCTCACACGGACACGATCCCGCTCGAGGAGCTGTACGAGGGCTCGCGCGTCGCGCGCGGGATCCTCAGCGGCCGGCACGCGGTCGGGCGCGTGATCGCCCGGCCCTTCGCGGGCGAGCCGGGGCACTACGAGCGGACTCCCGACCGCCACGACTTCTCCCTGCTTCCGCCGCAGCCGAACTACCTGACGACGATTCGCGACGCGGGGAACACGGTGTACGGAGTCGGGAAGATCGGCGACATCTTCGCGGGTCAGGACATCGACGAGTCGAACCCCACGAAGTCGAACGTCGAGGGGATCTCGAAGACGATCGAGCTCGTGCAGACGGTGGACGCGGGCTTCGTCCTCGTGAACCTCGTCGAGACGGACATGCTCTGGGGACACCGCAACGACCCCGTGAACTTCCACCGCTGCCTCCAGGACTTCGACCGGCGCCTGCCGGATCTCCTCGAGGCGCTGCGGCCCGGCGACCTCCTCGTGATCACCTCGGATCACGGTTGCGACCCGACGACGCCCTCGACCGACCACTCGCGCGAGCATGCGCTCCTGCTCGCGTACGCGGCAGGGCGAAACGCCGCCGGCCGCGTCCACGAGGAGGGCGAGTTCGCGGACGTGGGGGCGAGCGTGAACGCCTGGCTCGGCGGTAAGACTCCCGGCCGCCGGCTCCCCGGGCGCCAGATCGAGCTGTGAGGCTGAACGACCCCGCTCTGGTTCGCGAGGAGTACGCGAGCGAGCGGGGGCTCGAGGCGCGCCGCTCCGTCTACGACGACCGCCAAGGCCCTGATCCACGGGACCGGATGTGGGAGGAGATCGTCGCCGTCGCGCCGGTACGCGTCCTGGAGCTCGGCCCGGGGCCGGGCGAGGTGAGCGAGCGCATGCAGCGGGAGCTCGGCGCCGAGGTGGTCGCGATCGACGTGTCGGAGCGAATGGTCGAGCTCTGCCGCGGCCGCGGTGTCGACGCGCGTGTCGGCGACGCGCAAGAGTTGCCATTCATGGGCGACGAGTTCGATCTCGTCGTCGCCGCCTGGGTGCTCTTCCACCTTCCGGACCTCGACCGCGGCGTCGCGGAGATCGCCCGCGTCCTCCGGCCCAGCGGACGCCTCGTCGCCGTCACGAACAGCGAGCACCACCTCGCCGAGGCACGCTCGCAGGCAGGGTTCAGCATGTCGGGCCAGATGACGTTCTCCCGCGAGAACGGGGAGCGAGCCCTTCGCCGCCACTTCGCGGACGTCGAGCGGATCGACGTCGACGGGTGGGTGACGTTTCCGGACGCGGAGTCGATTCGGGCCTACCTCCGGTCCCTCGTCACGGCGAAGGATGCGGCCGAGAACGTCCCGGAGCTCGGGGAGCCGCTGCAGGCGACGACGCGCAACACGATCTTCGTCGCGGAGAAGGCCGCGTGATTCGCGTCCCCGACCTCATCGAGCGCAAGCGAAACGGTGGCGAGCTCGCAGACGAGGAGATCGCGGAGCTCGTTCTCGGTTTCACGCGCGGCGACATCCCCGACTACCAGATGTCCGCGTGGTGCATGGCCGTCTACTACCGGGGACTCACCGGTCGCGAGACGCACGCGCTGACGGACGCGATGATCCGCTCCGGCGAGACGCTCGCGCTCGGGCCGGCGCTCGGCCGGCGCGTCGTCGACAAGCACTCGACCGGCGGCGTGGGCGACAAGACCTCGATCGCGGTCGGCCCGATCGTCGCAGCCTGCGGCGTGCCGTTCGGCAAGATGAGCGGCAGAGGGCTCGGGCACACGGGCGGCACGCTCGACAAGCTCGAGTCGATCCCCGGCTACCGGGTCGAGCTCACGATCGACGAGTTCGTCGCGCAGGTAAAGGAGATCGGCCTCGCGATCATCGGGCAGACGGGCGACCTCGTCCCCGCCGACAGAAAGCTCTACGCGCTGCGGGACGTGACTGCGACGGTCGACATCGTCCCGCTCATCGCCTCGTCGATCATGTCGAAGAAGCTCGCCGCCGGGGCGGACGCGATCGTGCTCGACGTGAAGGTCGGCGACGGAGCGTTCATGAAGACGCTGGACGACGCGCGCATCCTCGCCGAGCAGATGGTCGACCTCGGACGGCGGGAGGGGCGCGAGGTCGTGTGCCTGCTCACCGACATGGACCAGCCGCTCGGGGCAGCCGTCGGGCACGCGCTCGAGATCCGGGAGGCCGTCGAGACGATCGGAGCCGAGGGGCCGCCCGACTTCACCGAGCTCGTCCTCGATGCCAGCGCGCGGCTTCTCGCGCTCTCCGACCTCGGAGTCGACCTCGAGGAAGGCCGCCGACTCGCGGAGGAGGTGACGACGAACGGCTCGGCGCGCGAGGCGTACGAGCGCTGGATCCGCGCTCAGGGAGGCGACCCGGACCTCGACGCGCTGCCGCGTGCACCCGTCGTCCGAGAGGTACGCGCGCCGCGGGCAGGCATCGTTGCCCGCCTGGCGGCGCTCCCGATCGGTGTCGCGAGCCTCGAGCTCGGCGGCGGCCGGCGGACGAAGGACGACGAGATCGACCACGCGGTCGGGGTCGTTTGCAGCGCGAAGCGCGGGCAGACGGTCGAGGTTGGCCAGGTGCTCGCGGACGTCCACGCGCGCGACGAGGAGTCGGCTCTGCGCGCTTCGGAGAAGGTGCTCGGCGCGTACCACATCTCCGATGACCCGCCGCACGGCCATCACAGCATCCTCCTGGATGTCATCGCTTAGTACCTTCGGGACATGCCCGAGCTCCCGGAGGTGGAGACGATCCGCGCGCAGCTCGCGCCGCGGCTGGCAGGTCGGACGCTCGCGAGGGTCGAGATCCTCGACCCTCGCCTGACGCGGCCGTTCGACCTCTTCGAGATCGCCGAGGAGCTGGAGGGCGACCGCGTCGTCGCCGTCGAACGGCGCGGGAAGTACCTCTTGCTCCGGCTCGAGAGCGGCCTCGCGTTGCTCGTCCACCTGCGCATGACAGGGGGCTTCGGCTTCGCACCGACGACCCACGAGCGAGCGGTGATCGAGCTCGACGACGGAACCCGGCTTGCGTACCGCGACGTCCGCCGGTTCGGCACGTGGCTCGTCCTCGAGGGCGCGGAGCTCGAGCCGTACCTCGCGACGAAGAACGGCCCCGAGCCGCTCGGACGACGCTTCACGTCGCGGTGGCTGGACGCGCAGCTCGCCCGCCGACGCGCGCCGCTGAAGGCGGTGCTCCTCGACCAGCGCGTGGTCGCGGGGCTCGGGAACATCTACGCGGACGAGGCGCTGTGGCGCGCGCGGCTGAGCCCGTTGCGACCGGCGAACGAGCTCGAGCCGGAGGAGACACGGCGGCTCGTACGTGCGATCCGCGCAGCGCTGGCGACAGGCATCGAGCGCCAGGGCTCGACACTGAGCACGTACGTGACCCCCGACGGCTCGACGGGCTCCATGCAGGAGGAGTTCCGCGTCTACGGGCGCGAGGGCGAGCCGTGCCCGCGGTGCGGGAGACCGATCGCGAAGACGCGCGTCGGCGGCCGGGGCACGTGGTACTGCCCGCATTGCCAGACACACGGTTAGTGGCGTACGCTACAAGCCGATGTCCACGGTCATCATCGGTATCGCGGAGTGCTCGCAATGCGGGCGCGAGGCGCCGTTCGACACGGCCGAGCTCGCGACGTGGCGTCACGGCGAGCTCGTGCTCGAGGGCGAGGTCGGCGAGGGTCTGCTCGTCTGCCCGGACTGCGATGCGACGGACCGCGCGCGAGAGTTCGAGGAGGGCGAGGGGGGCTAGCACCCGTCCGGCCTAGACTGGTCCGCGTGGCGAGGAGCTACAAGACCGAGGCGGTCGTGCTGCGCTCGTTCCGGTTCGGGGAGGCCGATCGCGTCCTCCACCTCTACACGGCGGAACGGGGGCGCATCGGAGCGGTCGCGAAGGGCGTCCGCAAGACGAAGTCCCGCTTCGGCGCGCGGCTCGAGCCCTTCTCGCATGTCGAGCTCCTGCTGCATCAAGGTTCCGGCGAGCTGCATACGGTCACAGGTGCCTCTCTCGTCGACCCGCACCGGCCGACGCGCGAGGACTCGTACCGGCTGTCGGTCGGTCTCGTCGGTGCCGAGGCGATGCTCCGGCTCTACGTCGAGGAGGAGCAGAACGCGCGTGCGTTCGAGGCGCTGGCGCGGTTCCTCTCGGCCGTCGACGCGCTCCCGGCGGGGCTCCGCGGGCGTGCCGCGCTCGACCCGCTCGCGCTCGCGTTCCAGCTCAAGCTGCTCTGGCTCTCGGGATACGTGCCGCACGTGGAGAGCTGCGTCGAGTGCGGGGGCGACGAGCTCGTCGGCTACCTGCCGAGTGCGGGTGGCGCCGTGTGCGCCGCCTGCTCGCCCACCGAGGCGGTCGTCCTCTCACCCGAGGGGCTGCGCGGGATGAAGGCCCTGCTCTGGAGCCCGCTCGCGGACGTACACGGGCTGGGGCTGGGTGAGCGCGCGGTACGGGACGCCCTCTCGGTCGTCGTCGCTTCGTACGAGTTCCACGGCGGCTTCCGCCTGAAGACGCTCTCCGCGTGAGGCGCGATCTCGGGGACGGCTACGAGCTGGACGACGATCCCGCGCGCATCGACCGCGCGGCGGTGCACCGGTATCTGAGCGAGGAGTCGTACTGGGCGAAGGGGCGCGCGCGGGAGGTACAGGACGACTTGATCGCGGAGGCCGCGCGGGTCGTGGGGCTCTATCGCGACGGTGCGCAGGTCGGCTTCACGCGCACGCTCTCCGACGGCCACACACAGTCCTACCTTGCCGACGTCTACGTGCTCGACGAGCATCGAGGCAGAGGTCTCGGAGTCGAGATCGTGCGCTTCTCGGTCGACGAGGGCCCGTTCGCGCGCACGAAGTGGCTCCTGCACACCACCGACGCGCACGACCTGTACCGGAAGTTCGGCTTCGCCGAGCCCGGCGACAAGACGCTCGAGCGCTGGAGTCGCTGACTCAGTCGGCCTTCGGCGTCGCCCAGTCTTGCGCGAGCTGGTCCTGCACGAAGGCGCGCGCGCCGGCGATCGGGATCCGCTCCTGCGCGAGCGAGTCGCGGTCACGGATCGTGACCGTGTCGTCCTCGAGCGTCTCCTCGTCGATGGTGAGCGCGTACGGCGTGCCGATCTCATCCTGGCGCCGGTAGCGGCGGCCGATCTGGCCCGAGTCGTCGTACTCGGCCACCATCGCGCGGCGGAGCTCCTCGTACAGGGCGCGGGCCTTCGACGTCATGTCCTCGTTTCGCGGAATGAGCGGCAGGACCGCGACCTTGACCGGCGCGAGGGCAGGGTGGAGACGCAGCACGGTGCGCTCGCGGCCCGCGACCTCCTCCTCGTCGTAGGCGTCGACCATGAAGGCGAGCATCGAGCGGTTGACGCCGAGGGCAGGCTCGACCACGTGCGGCGTGTAGCGCTCCTCGCCGTCGACCCACTCGAGCTTCGTCCCCGATGCCTCCGTGTGCGCGGTGAGGTCGAAGTCGCCTCTGTGCGCGATCCCTTCGAGCTCGGACCAGCCTATGGGGAAGAGGTACTCGAGGTCGCTCGTCGCCGAGGAGTAGTGGGAGAGCTCCTCCGGCCCGTGCGGGCGCACCCGCAGGTGGCTCTCGCGCAGCCCGTAGCGGCGGTGCCAGGCGACGCGCTGGTCGATCCAGTAGCGGTGCCACTCGGCCGCTTCATCCGGCGGGACGAAGTACTCCACCTCCATGAGCTCGAACTCGAGCGTGCGGAAGATGAAGTTCCCGGGCGTGATCTCGTTGCGGAACGCCTTGCCGATCTGAGCGATCCCGAACGGCGGCTTCCGTCTCGCGATCTGGGCCACGTTCTTGAAGTTGATGAAGATTCCCTGTGCGGTCTCGGGTCGCAGGTACGCGTCGATCCCGGTCTCCTCGACGGCGCCGATCCGCGTCTTGAACATGAGATTGAACTGCCGCGGCTCGGTCAGGTCGCAGTCGGGCGTCTCGCCGGGCCGCTTGCTCGGCTTACGCCCGCAGCGCAGCTCCTCGTGCTCGGGGTCCTCGAGGTGGTCGGCGCGGAACCTGAGCTTGCAGGTGCGGCAGTCGACGAGCGGGTCGGCGAAGCCGGTCACGTGGCCCGAGGCTTCCCAGACGCGAGGGTGGAGGATGAGCGAGGAGTCGAGCGCGACGACGTCGTCGCGCTCCTGCACCATCGCCTCGAACCAGCGCGCCTTGACGTTGTCCTTCAGGAGCACGCCGTAGTGGCCGTAGTCGTACGCCGAGCCGAGCCCGCCGTAGATCTCGGACGAGGGAAAGACGAACCCGCGCCGGCGCGCGAGCGAGACGATCTTGTCCATGGTCACGGCCTCGGCCATGCGTCGAACGCTATCGCGTGCCGGATCTACGATCCTGCGCATGCTGGCGCGAGGAGCGTCGAACGGGGATCTCGTCCGCGCGGCGGCCGCCAACCAGACGGAATGGCTGTTGCGTACGGCGGAGGCGGCAGGCGGGACCGTGCGCCGGGAGCCCGGCGCGAGCTGGGCTGTATCTCGGGCCGGCGCGGTGCTCGCGTTCCCGGAGGTGTCGCACGAACGGCTGAGCGGGCTGCTCCCGCAGTTCCTGAGTGCCGCCCGGAGGAGCGGTGCCGGCGAGGCGTCATGCTGGTCGCACCTGCCCATGGAGCCCGAGGAGCTTCCGGTCGAGCTGCTCGCGGCAGGGTTCCGCGAGGGTTGGCAGGCGCACTGGATGGCGGTCGAGATCGCCTCGCGTGCAGGCGTCGCGGCGCCGGACGGGGTCGAGGTCGGCCTCGCCCCGGCGACGTGGAAGGCAACGACGCTGCCGTGGGACGGCGAGGGCATTGCGGGAGTGCGTAGCAAGCTCGCGAGCGTGCAGCCACGACGCGTCTGGCACCTCGGCGCGTGGCAGAACGGGCGTCCCGTCGGCCACGCCCTCGTGAACGTGACCACCGGCCGCCTGGGCGTCGCCGGGATCTACGACATGGGCGTCGCCGAGCGCGAGCGTCGCCGCGGCATCGGCCGCGCGTTGACGGCCGCCGCGCTCCAGCTCGCCGGCTCCCACGGGTGCGCGACCGCGACGCTCAACGCGACGGCCGAGGGGGAGCTCCTCTACCGCGAGCTCGGGTTCCGCTCGGTGGGCTTGGCTCAGACGTGGTGGCTCGACCTCTAGCGGGCGAAGTGACGTGTGCGACCGACAATCGCACGTCCGCAAGATTGCGGATGCTGCTGGTGACTCGACGGCGCCACGATGGGCCACGAGGCGAAATCCGGGGTCAGACCCTGGTTGTGTCTGTAACGACAGAGTCGCGATGACCCCCGACTGCGCTCTAGGCGACACACGGGTAACGCCACGCATCTCGGAAGTCGTGCACGCCGACCCAGCTCGTGGATGAGCTCGTCGCCGGTTCGCTAGGGTCGGATGACCTTTCCACTGCGACCGAGAGGAGTTCGGCATGGCGTCCATTTCGGAGCGGGAAAGCAGGGAGATCGAGGCGGCAAACGCCTCCGGCACCACTCCGGTCGTCTTCATCCACGGCCTCTGGCTGCTGCCGAGCAGCTGGGCCAACTGGGCGGACTTCTTCGAGCAAGCCGGTTACGCGTCGCTGACGCCGGACTGGCCAGACGATCCGGAAACGGTTGAAGAGGCGCGGGCGAACCCGGACGTCCTCGCCAAGAAGACGCTGAAGCAGGTTGCCGACCACACGGCCGACGTGATCGGCAAGCTCGAGAAGACGCCCGCCGTGATGGGGCACTCGACCGGCGGATTGTTCGCCCAGATGCTCGCCGGCCGTGGGCTCTCGGCAGTCACGGTTGCCATCGACCCGGGCGTGTTTCGCGGCGTCCTGCCGCTGCCCCTCTCCACGCTCAGGGCGGCTGGACCTTTCCTGTTGAACCCCCGGTATCGAGGCCGCGCCATCACGCTCACCTTCGAGCAGTTCAAGTACGGCTGGACGAATGCCCTCGATGAGGACGAGGCGAAGCGCCTTTACGACACCTACCACGTGGCCGGGTCGGGGATCGCCCTGGCCCAGATGGCCAACGCCAACCTCAATCCCCGGACCGAGTCGAAGGTCGACACGAAGAACCCCGATCGGGGCCCGCTGCTGATTCTCGACGGGGAGAAGGACCACACGGTTCCCTGGGCGATCGCCAACGCCGCCTACAAGCGGCAGAAGCGCAACCCGAGCGTCACCGAGATCAAAGTGATGCCCAACCGCGGCCACTCGCTGACCATCGACCACGGCTGGCAGGAGGTCGCGCAGACCGCGTTCGACTTCGTCAAGCGGTTCGTCCCGGCCAAGCCGAGCTAGCCGGCCTCGATCTGTTGCAGCGAAGTCCGCATGCGGACGGGTAGAAGCGCGACAAGACTGCAACAAGGTGTCCAGAGCGAGAGCGGGGTAGCCTGCCCCGCACGATGAGCGCGAAGCAGACGCCTGACCGCGAGCCCGTCGAGCTGCACATCGTGTCGGACTCGACCGGGGAGACCGCCGCACGGCTCGTGCTCGCGCTCGAGGCGCAGTTTCCCGATCAGCCGTTCACGGAGATCCGCCACGCGCGCGTCGAGGACGTCGAGGACCTGCACATCGCCGTACAGCAGGCACGCGGTCGTCCCGCGGTCATGGTCTACACGCTCGTCGCGCCGGATCTCCGCGACGCGATGCGCCAGCTCTGCCGCCGTGCGCGCGTCCACTACTGCGACCTCCTCGGCCACCCGATCGACTCGATCTCGCGCGTGGCCGGCGTCGCCGCTCGCATGGAGCCGGGCGCGCGGGCGCCGCTCGACGCCCAGTACTTCAAGCGGATCGAGGCAATCGAGTTCGCAGTGAAGTACGACGACGGCGTCGGCAAGGGCCTGGACGAGGCGGACATCGTGCTCGTCGGCGTCTCGCGTACGTCGAAGACGCCGCTCTCGATCTACCTCGGCTACCTCGGGCACAAGGCCGCGAACGTCCCCGTCGTGCGCGGGATCGACCTTCCGAACGAGCTCTTCGAGATCGACCCGGCGAAGATCGTCGGTCTCACGATCGACGCGGAGCGCCTCTTCGACATCCGCACCGCGCGCGTCCGGAGCATGGGCGCCTCCCGCAAACGCTACGCCGAGCTCGAGGTCATCTACGCCGAGCTCGAGGAAGCCTCGGCGCTGCACCGCCGTCTCCGGTGCCCGGTCATCGACGTCTCCGAGCTCTCGGTCGAGGAGACGGCGATGCGCATCATCCGGCTCGTCGAGAAGCGGAAGCAGAAGGCACCCGCGTGACCAACACTCGCCTTCGGCTCGTGTTCGCGGGGGAAACCATGTTTCCCCCGCGTGCCCCCTTCTTCCTGAGAGCGTGGGGAACCTCCCGGTTCCCCACACCCCTCCCCGCTCACGGGCGAGTGACTCGCCCGTGACCGAGGAGGAGCCGAGGCCGTACGGCGCTCCGGGCGAGCCGCCGCTCGAACGGCCCTGGCACCGCCCGCCGGGAAGCACGGGCGACCTGCGCGAGAAGGGCTGGGTGCCGCTGCCGAGGCTCGCGCTCTGGTGGTTCCTGCTCCTCCTCGGCGACCTCGTCTTCTACGTCCTCCTGACTCCGATCTGGCTCGGTCTCCGCGCCGCCGCCTGGGTCGCGGAGCTCAGGTCGCGCGCTCGACGCTCCTGAGGAAGGAGTCGATCTCGCGCTGCGAGCGCAGGCGCGCGACGCTGTAGGCGGCGAAGCGCTCGGGATAGCGCTTGCGACGGCCTCGAAAGTGCCGGAGCGTGAACAGGATCAGCGAGTCACGGCTCAGGAACGCCTTCCGGAGGGACTCGTGATTCCCGTCCCAGAGCTCCTCGCCCGTCCGCGCCCGTCGGACCGTCCGCCGGACGAGGCGCGGGAGCCAGGTGCGCATCGGGAGGTCGAGCCAAACGACGAGATCTGCGTCCCCGAGCGCGAGTTGCCCGATCTTGCTCTGGTACGAGCCGTCGATCACCCACGCGTCCGTTGCCACGATCGCCTCGACGGCCGCGTGTAGCTCCCCGGCGGTCGACTCGACCCACCCCGGCTTCCAGAAGAGCGCGTCGAGCTCGTGGAACGGGACCTCCAGGCGCGCCGCCAGCTCGCGGCCCACTGTTGTCCCGCCGCACCCGCTCGCCGAGGTGACAACCGCGAGCTTCCTCAAAGGAGGCGGGCTGGGATCGGCGTTTCCGACCCGGGCTCGACGCGGTACCCGCGGGCGCCGTCCCTCGCCGAGACCACCTCGCGCAGCTCGGTGCCGACGAAGTGGAGGGCCGCGTGGTCGTCGGCGGCGTACCCGGCCGGGAACCCGTTGGCGACCAGCTCGCGGTACACGGGCCGCCGCAGCTCCTCGCCGTCGTAGTGAGGGCAGAAGCTCCCGGCGAGGATGCCGAGGCCGTCGTGGAGCGGCCCGAGGCCGGCGCCGAACGAGTCGGTGACGGACGACTCGAACCAGCAGTTGGCCCCGGCGCTCACCCCGCCGACCACGGCGCCGCGCTCCCAGGCCTCGACGAGCGCGGGGGCGAGGCCCTGGACGCGCCACACCGCCAGCGCATTCGCCGTGTTTCCGCCCGAGACGTAGATGACGTCCTTGTCGCGCAGCTGCTCGGCGGGCCGCTCCGGCATCCCGAAGAGCCGGAGGCAGCTCACCTCGCAATCGCGGCGCGAGAAAGCCTCGTAGAACGCAAGGATCCCGCGCTCGGAGTCGCCGACCGGCGTGGGAAGGAAGCAGATGCGCGGCCGGGGCGCGGGAGAGAGCGAGAGCAGGAAGTCGTCGAGCGGTGACTCGGGATCGGCGAAGAACCCTCCGCCGCCCATCGCAAGCACGTGTCCGGGCACCGGACGAGTGTAGATTCCTCCCGCAAATACGCCACCCGGGAACTGGTGCGCGTTTGCGGCGCATTCCCAGCGCTCCTGTCACATCCGTGTCACACCAGCACGCCGCGGCGGCTCGAACGCGTTTCGTTCCGATGGCCGGAGAGAGTGATTCGGTCGTGCTCGCGGCCTGGCTCGGAGGGATGCCGTTCGAGACGGAGCTGCTGGGCGACGTTAGACTCCTGGAATGCTTCTTGGCGGCACGTGGCCCAACCGACTGCCAGCCTTGGTCGTCATCGCCGCTCTGATTCTCCTGGTAGCAGGCTGAAACTGACCAGAACCCCGCGGGACGGGGCGAGACTCCAGGAGTTTCGGGATCAGGGTCAACGATCCGGAACCCGCGAGCTACCTGCGGATCGAGGAGCGCGGGCTCGAGGCGGGCGGGCTGGCTAGGGAAAACTCGTTGTGATTGCAAGGGGCTGGGCATTGCTGCCCAGCCCCTCGAGAAGTGCGGCTATGGGCCGATCAGCGGCGTGATCAGGCCGCAGAAGTTGTCGAATCCTGGGTGCGGCCCGTGAACTTCCGGCGGCAACTCTTCGAGCGGGATGCCGCCCGGCACGTCGTCGCCTTCCGTGTCGAACAGGGCGTGGTGATGAATCGAGCCCCGGTCACGCGCCACGAGGTTGCCGTCCGCGTCGTAGAGCTTGAACGGTTGGCCAGCCTCGACCGCCTCGAACTCGAAGATGTTGCCCTCTACATGGGTCGCCTTGATCTCGTTGAAGATCGCATTTCCCTTGATCGTGAGGAACGCGCCGGTGACCACATTCGTATGGGTCTCCGAGTACGAGTAGTTATCGCTGGCGAAGAACGCTGTCGCAGTCTTGCCCTTTCCCGCACGGAGGCGGAAGTGACCGCTCTGGGTCCCCTGGACGTCGACTTCGAAGCCACAGTCGTCGTAGCGGAACGAGTAGGGCTCGTCCGAGTAGAAGCCCTTGTCGACGACCGTCGCCAGAGCCTGGGCCGTCAAGAAAATCATTGCCGCCGCAACGGCTACCGCGAAGCCGATCAGGCCTCGAGTGTGCAAACGTGTCATGTGCAAACCCCCACCCCCAGTTGATTCCCCTCGCGACCGATGACCCTAAGTTAGGGCGCACTTCGAAGTCAACGCCTGAGTTGCGATCCTTTCCTGGACAAGCCGAGTCCAGGGCCACACGAGCACGCGATTCTGCGACGTACGCGACCTGGACAACCACGAAACTGTGCGGGTCTCCGCTTCCCGCCTAGTGCCGATAGATTCCTCCCGCTAATGCGCTACGTCTACGACTTCGACGAGGACTCGGGCGGGGGTGGTCGCGAGCTCCTTGGCGGAAAAGGGGTCGGGCTGGTCGAGATGACCCAGCTCGGGATCTCGGTCCCGGCCGGTTTCACGGTGACGACCGACGCCTGTCGTGCGTACATGTCGGCAGGGGGCGAGGTCCCGGACGGCCTCGACCGAGAGGTCGACGAGCACATCGAGGCGCTCGAGGAGCGAAGCGGCAAGCGCTTCGGCGACCCGCACGATCCTCTACTCGTCTCCGTACGCTCGGGCGCGGCCGTCTCGATGCCGGGGATGATGGACACCATCCTCAACCTCGGCCTCAACGACGTCGCCGTCGAGGGTCTGGCCGGATCGACGGGCAATGCGCGCTTCGCGTTCGACTCGTATCGCCGTCTCGTCCAGATGTACGGCGAGGTCGTCGACGGGGTCGACGGGCACCGCTTCGAGCAGGCGCTCACGGATCTCAAGACGGCACGTGGCGTGAGCCAGGACGTGGAGCTCTCGGCCGACGACCTCCGCGAGCTCGTCGCGACCTTTCGGCAGATCTACGAGGCCGACACCGGGACGGAGTTCCCGCAGGACGCCGCCGCCCAGCTCCGGCGCGCCTACCGCGCGGTCTTCGACTCATGGAACGTCCCGCGCGCCCAGGTCTACCGCCGGACCTACGAGATCCCGGACGACCTCGGGACGGCGGTCAACGTCGTGCAGATGGTGTTCGGGAACCGCGGCGACAGCTCGTGCACGGGTGTCTGCTTCACGCGCGACCCGGCGACAGGTGAGCGCCTGCTGTACGGCGAGTTCCTGCGGAACGCGCAGGGCGAGGACGTAGTCGCGGGCATCCGGACACCCGAGCCGATCGAGCGCATGGCCGAGCTCATGCCGGAGGTGTTCGAGCAGCTCGTCGAGACGCTCGACCGGCTCGAGACCCACTACCGCGACCTGCAGGACGTCGAGTTCACGGTCGAGGAGGGCCGCCTTTACCTCCTCCAGACACGGACCGGCAAGCGAACGGCCGCCGCCTCGCTGCGCGTCGCCGCGGAGATGGTGGAGGAGTCGCTCATCTCCCGCGACGAGGCCGTGGTGCGCATCGACCCCGCGCAGCTCGACCAGCTCCTGCACCCGATGATCGACCCGGCCGCCACGGTCGAGGTCGTCGCGCGCGGGCTCAATGCGTCACCCGGAGCGGCCTCGGGAGCAGTCGTGCTCGACGCGGACACGGCCGAGGAGCGGGGCAAAGCGGGCGAGGACGTGATTCTCGTCCGCTGGGAGACGACTCCGGACGACATCCACGGTCTGATCCAGGCGCAGGGTGTGCTGACCGCCCACGGGGGCATGACCTCGCACGCGGCGGTCGTCGCGCGCGGGATGGGCAAGCCGTGCGTCGCCGGGTGCGAAGGGCTCTCGATCGATCAGGCCGCGCGGACGCTCACGATCGGTGGCCACGAGCTGCGCGAGGGGGACGTGCTCACGATCGACGGCGGCGACGGGCGCGTGATCGTCGGCGCCGTCCCGCTCGTCGAGCCCGCGATCGACGAGAACTTCGAGACCATCCTGGGGTGGGCGGACGAGTTTCGCCGTCTGCGGGTGCGCGCGAACGCCGACACGCCCGAGGACGCCGCGAAGGCGCGCGAGTTCGGCGCCGAGGGGATCGGCCTCTGCCGGACCGAGCACATGTTCATGGCCGAGGACCGCCTGCAGATCATGCGCGACATGGTTCTGGCGCGCGACGAGGACGAGCGTCGTGCCGCGCTCGAACGCCTGCTCCCGATGCAACAGGCCGACTTCGAGGGGATCTTCGAGGCCATGGCCGGGCTGCCCGTGACGATCCGGCTCCTGGACCCGCCGCTGCACGAGTTCCTCCCGCCGCTCGAGGAGGCGACCTCGGACGCGATGCGCGAGAGGATCAAGCAGTTGCAGGAGGCGAACCCGATGCTCGGGACGCGCGGGTGTCGGCTCGGCCTCCAGTTCCCGGAGATCTACGAGATGCAGGTTCGGGCGATCGTCCGCGCGGCCAAGGCCGTCTCGGACAGAACGGGGGAGGCGCCGCTCGTCGAGGTCATGCATCCGCTCGTCGGCTTCCGCGAGGAACTCGCGCGGCTCCGGGAGCTCACCGAACGCGTCGCCGCGGAGGAGCCGGAGGTCGCGTATGCGTGCGGGACGATGATCGAGCTTCCGCGCGCCGCCCTCCGCGCCGACGAGATCGCCGAGGTGGCGGACTTCTTCTCGTTCGGGACGAACGATCTGACGCAAACAGCCCTCGGGTTCTCCAGGGATGACGCCGAGGGCAAGTTCCTCACGTTCTACCTCGAGCACGGCATCCTCGAGCGGAACCCGTTCGAGGTGCTCGACGAGGAGGGCGTCGGGGACCTGATGCGGATCGCGGTCGAGCGGGGGAGGCGCGCGAAGCCCGGGATCAAGCTCGGGATCTGCGGCGAGCACGGCGGCGAGCCGCGCTCGGTGACGTTCTGCCACGGGCTCGGGCTCGACTACGTCTCCTGCTCGCCGTACCGGGTCCCGGTAGCTCGGCTGGCCGCGGCGCAGGCCGCGCTCGCCGAGTCCGGCGTCACGTCGGTGGCGGTCGGCGGCTGACCGCGCGCCGAGGATGCGGAACCAACGTCCCAAAACGCCCCCCAGGGGCACTCCCGTGTCCCTGAAGACACGCTATCGGCGATTCGCTCACACGTGGGTGACGAGTGCGCGCCGAGTTCGACGCATCTCCTGCCGACTCAGACCTGGGCTAGAGCCAGGGCGATGCTGAGGGCGCCTACGGCGGCGACCGAGAGGGTCGCGAGGGCCGGCGTCCGGCGGAAGCTCGAGAACGCGAGCGCCGCAAGTGCGCCTCCGACCAGTCCTCCGATGTGCCCGCCGATCGAGATTCCCGGGATGACGAACGTCAGTGCGAGGTTCAGCACGACGAGCCCGAGCGCCTGACCGCCGAAGACGTAGATCCTCCGAGCCTCGAGCACGAGCGCGGCGCCCATGATCCCCCAGATCGCGCCCGATGCTCCGACCGTGAGCGCGCTTGGTGACGCGATCAGCGCTCCCGCCGAGCCCGCGAGCCCGGATACGAGGTACAGCAGCGCGTAGCGCCAATGCCCGAGGTACTCCTCGAGTGCGGGGCCGATGAACCAGAGCACGAGCATGTTCATCCCGAGGTGCAACACGCCGTAGTGCAGGAAAGCGGCGGTGACCAGGCGCCACCACTCGCCCTCGGCAACGAGCGGCCCGAAAAGCACGCCGTTCTCGTACAGCCAGTTGCCTGTGCCATTGAGCTGGCCCCCGAGTAGCAGCTCGAGCAGGTAGACGCCGACATTGATCGCGATCAGCGTCGTGGTCACCCACGGCCCGGTCAGCGAGAACGTCGTGCTCGCGCGCCGAGCGGCGCGTTGCGGCGCGGGAGCACGACCGCCCGTGCTGGCGTGGTCGGGGCAACGGATCCCGACCGCGCCGAACGTCATGCAGTCGGGGCAGATCCCGCGTCCGCACTCGGTGCACGACACGTAGGTCTCCCGGTCCGGATGCCGGTAGCAGCGGAGGGGCTCGTCCACCGCGGCTAGCGTACCGCCGTGCGGGTCGACGTCGCGTTCACACCGGACGAGGCCGGATCGGCCTCGACCGGGATCGTCATCGACGTCATCCGTGCGACCTCGACGATCTGCCAGGCACTCGCAGCCGGCTACGAGCGGGTGCTCTGCACGGCCGAGGTGGAGGACGCTCGTGCGCTCCGGGACGAGCTGGGCGAGGGCGTTCTCGGGGGCGAGCGGAACGCTGTCCGCATCCCAGGGTTCGACCTCGGGAACTCGCCCCGCGAGTACGTGGAGCCGGCCGGTTCGACGCTCATCCTCTCGACGACGAACGGGACGCGTGCGGTCGTGACGGCCGCAGCGCGCAGTGAGCGGGTGCTCGTCGCGTCGCTCCTCAACCTCGACCGAGTCGTCGACGAGGCCCGCGCCGCAGGAGAGGACGCGATCGTCGTCTGCGCCGGGGTCCAGGGGACGCTCGCGCTGGACGACGCGTACGTCGCCGGCCGGATCGTCGAGCTCCTCGAGTGGGAGCGCACCGACGCCTCGGAGGCGGCCGCGCGGCTCACGGGGACGTGGAGCGGGGCGGAGGAGGCCTTCCGCGCGTCGAAGAGCGGCCGGAACCTGCTCGAGAACGCGCCCGAGCTCGAGCCGGACATCCCCTTCTGCGCACGTGAGAGCGCGCTCGACGTCGTCCCGCGTCTCGTCGCCATGCGGAACGGCGCTGCGGAGATCTCCCGCTGATCGTGAATCGCGACCCGAACGCCCGCGGGCCGTTCACGGCCTTCGCCGAGGTCGCGGGCGCGTACGAGCGGGGCCGGCCGACGTACCCGGAGGAAGCTGTCCGCTGGCTCCTCGGCGACGAGCCCCGGGACGTCGTCGATCTCGGTGCCGGCACGGGAAAGCTGACGCGGGCGCTCGTCGCGCTCGGGCACCGTGTGACCGCAGTGGAGCCGCTGACCGAGATGCGGGCCGAGCTCGAGGCCGCGGTCCCGGGCGTAGCGGCCGTCTCGGGCAACGCAGAGTCGATGCCGCTCGAGGATGCGTCCGCGGACGTCGTCACGTGCGCGCAGGCGTTCCACTGGTTCGACCACGCCGTCGCGCTGCCCGAGATCGCGCGCGTGCTGCGGCCGGGCGGGAGCCTGGCGCTGGTCTGGAACTCCCGGGACGACCGCGAGCCTTTCGTCGCGCAGCTCTCGGAGATCATCGGGAACGAGACCGTCGGCCCGGCGGATGTGAGTGCGCCGATCGTCGCCAGCCACCTGTTCGAGACCGTCGAGACCGCCCTGTTCCGCTTCGAGCAGCCACTCGACCGGGAGACGTTGCTCGACCTCGTTCTCTCCAGAAGCTATTGCGCGAAGCTCCCACAGGCCGACCGCGAGCCGATCCTCGAGGCCGTCGGACGGCTCTACGACACGGCCGCCGGGGCCGAGGGCGTCAAGCTCGCATACGTCACCGAATGCTTCCGAGCAAGGACGAGAGGAACGTCCGCATGATCGACCGTCTTCCCGTGTGCCTGCTTCGGCTCGAAGGTCTCGCGGTCGCAGCCGGCGCCGTTGCTCGGGTACGGGCTGAAGTGCCGACGAGCTTCAAGGACACTCACCTCCAGCGCATCTGACGAGAGGGGATCGATGAGCGGCTACACGATCAAGAACCTGAAGGACGTCGAGGACTCGGCGCCCAAGTTCGGGATGGCGCCGGCGCTCGAGGCGCGGTTCGCGCGCGAGGAGCTCGGCCTCGAGCAGTCGGGCGTGAGCTATCTACACCTGGCGCCGGACGCGCGCGTCCCCTTCGGGCACAAGCACTCAGAGCAGGAAGAGCTGTACGTGGTCGTGGACGGCAGCGGGCGGATCAAGCTCGACGACGACATCGTCGACCTCCGGCAGTGGGACGCCGTGCGGATCCCGCCCGGGACGATGCGCTGCCCCGAGGCTGGCCCGGACGGCATCGAGCTCGTCCTGTTCGGCGCCCCGAACACCGGCAACGCCGACATCGAGATGGTCCAGGGCTGGTGGTCGGACTAGGTCGAGACGAGAACGCGCATCTCGTCGACACGCCCACGGAGCGTCGCTGCCTTGCGCTCGCCACGAAGGGCGCGGTTCCATGGTGAGCTCAAACGAGCGAGCGGCGGACGACCGTCCTGCGGGGGCCTACGTGCACCGGCTCGAAGCCGGCGGCGAGGAACATGGGGAGGTAGCCGGTGTACGCGTCGAGGTTCATGTGCCCTCTCGGCACGGCGTAGCCCTCGAGGATTAGTGCGCCCTGTGACGTCGCGTGGTCGAGCGCAGTCTCGAGAAGCGCCGCGGCGACGCCCTTCCGCTTCGCCGTCCCGTAGACGTAGAAGCAGACGACGGACCACACGTCCTGGTCGTCGATCCTAGGCGCGGACGGCGAGTGGGCGAGTCGTTCGAAGGACTCGCGCGGGCCGATCCGGCACCAACCGACGGGGACATCGTCGGCGTAGGCGAGCAGCGCGTGCAGCTTGCTCCCGCGTAGCTCAGCCTCGAGCGCGGAACGGTTCGCTCCCGAGAAGCCCTCGAAGTACGCCTTTCTCCGGAGGTGCCAGTACTGGCACCAGCAGCCGTTCGTCACCGGGTTCCCTCCGCGCACACCGCGGCGCTCGAAGAGGTCGACGACGTCGTCCCAGCGCGCAGAGGTCACGCGGCGGACGCGGATCGTGCTCACGTCGCCAAGACTAGAGTCGTGCCGCCGCCGAGCGCCTCCGGAATGAGGTCACGGCGCTCCCGGGTCCCGAGCACGCCGTCGCGCTGGTCGAGCGCCTCGCCGCCGAGCGGCAACCGATCGTTGCTTAGGAACGCCTTGACAGGAGAACACGTGTTCGTATAGAACATGTGTTCGGATGATCGCCTGTCTCCTCATTCCCGGGTTCGAGCTCAGGGCAGCGCTGCGCTCACGGCCGGGGCTCGCGCTCGAGCCCGCTGCGCTCGCGCCGGGAGTCGGGGAGGAGCCACTCCTGGGGCCAGTGACCGCAGCCGCGGCGGCAGCCGGGATCAAGCCGGGGATGCGCCTGGGAGAGGCGCTCGCGACGTGCCCGTCACTCGCGCTCGTCGAGCGGGACCCGGCCGCGGTCGAGCGCGAGTGGGAGGGAGTGCTCCGGCGCCTCGAGGACGCCGGCATCGCCGTCGACCCGGTCGAGCACGGCGCGGTCGTCTTCGAGACGCGCGGGGTGGAACGGCTCTACGGCGGCGTGCAGCCCGCGCTCGAGCGGGCACTGGCGGCCGTCGGCAGCGCGTGGGATCCGCGCATCGGCGCGGCGGGTCGCCGCTTCACCGCCCTCGCGGCGGCGAGCGTTGCACGGCCGGGCCAGATTCTCGTCGTCGCGGCGCAGGACGAGACGTCGTTCCTCGAGCCGCTGCCGCTCTCGCTGCTCCCGCTCTCGGCCGACCGCTATGCCGAGCTCGAAGGGCTCGGCCTGCGCCGGATCGGCGAGCTCGCACGACTTCCGCGTGGCGCCGTGGCGGAGAGGCTGGGGGCGGACGGTCGCCAGGCGTGGCGGCTCGCACAGGGTGGTCGTAAGGCAAAGGTGCGTGGGCGGAGGCCGCCGTCGGAGCTCGTCGAGGTGCTCGTCTTCCCGGAGGCGGTCGGGAACGAGCTCACCCTGCGGCGGGCGCTCGGCTCCCTCCTCGAGCGCCTGCTCGCGCGGCCAGAACGGGCCGGGCGGCCGTTCCGCAAGCTCGCGGTGGCCGCCCGGCACGTCGACGGCGGCTCGTGGCGCCGCACGGTCACACTGCGTGACGCGACCGCGGAGCCGGGACGCCTGCGCGCAGCGGTCGGGCCGAAGCTCTCCGAGCTCTCGGCGCCGATCCTCGAGCTCCGCCTCGAGGCGGTCGAGCTCGCGGAGCACACGGGTCAGCAGCTCGCGCTCGTCGAGCCCTCGGGCGAGGAGACGAGCAGCCGCCTCCGCGAAGGGCTGCGGCAGGTACGGGCCAGCACGGGAACAGGGTCGGTGTGCGCCGTGGTGGAGGTGGCGCCGTGGTCGCGGATACCGGAAGCGCGAGCGCTCGTCGTTCCGCGGGACGCCTGAACGCGCCGCGGCCGGCGCTCGTCGAGACCGGCTTCGACGGGACGCCGCGGATCGTGAACCGGCAGCTCGTCGCGGTCCTGCGCGAGGAGTGGCGCGTCGTCGACCGCTGGTGGACGGAGGAGCCGGTCGACCGCCGCTACTTCGAAGTCGTCCTCGAGAGCGGACAGAACGTCTGCGTCTACCGGGATCGAGAGGAGGCGTGCTGGTTCACCCAGAAGGCCTAGCGCGGCGAACGACGCGCTTCGCGAAGCGGGCAGCTCCATAGACTGCCCCCGCTCCGGCGCCGAATGCGAGCGCGAGCAGGTTCGTCGTCGTGCAGGTCCGGCAGGCGTTGCAGCACACCGCGGCCATCGGCGCCTGGTCGCCGACCTTCGTCGTGGCCCGGATCATCCGGTCCTGCCAGATCACCTTCACGACCTGACTCTAACCCGCGATTCAGTCGACGTCGAAGATGTCGTGACGCTCGAAGAACTCCCGGTCCGGCTCGACGCCCTGCGACCTCAACTCCATGAGCTCCAGCCGGTACTGGGCGAACCCGCCCGGCGTGTGGATGTTGACGAAGCGCGCGGGTGCATCGCTCACGTTCCGAAAGTAGTGGACGACGTGAGGCGGCACGAGGACGTACGCGCCGGCAACGGCGGCCACGATCTCGTCGCCGGCGTGGATCTCGAGCTCACCCTCGAGCACGAAGAACGAGTCGCTGTGCGCCTTGTGGAAGTGCGGATCGACGCCGCTGCCAGGCCGGAACTCGAGCACGAGCAGCGAGAGCTCGGGGCGCGCGGCCTTCACGATGTTCCCTCCCTGCTCGCCCTCGTCCGGGCCGTGGACGGTCGCCTCGGTCGCCGGCAGGCCGCCATCGTCCGGCGGGCCGAACGTGTCCCCGTCGGCGGCGTCGAACGGCAGGCCGTCGCGGCGCGCGCGACTCAGCGCCGCGAACGCGCGCCCCGGCGTGTGCAGGTTGAGATGGCGCACGCCTTGCTCACCGACGTCGAATCCGTGGACGAGCCCCGGCGGTGCGAGCGCGAACGCTCCCGCGGACAGGGATCGCGTCTCGCCGGCGGCATGGAACAGGAGCTCGCCCTCGAGGACGTAAAACGCGTCCGCGTGCTCGCGGTGGATGTGCGGCGCCGCCACCTGCTGGCTCGGTGCGTACGACGATTCGGTGAGCAGGAGCTCGTCACGGGCGACCTTGATCCGGCTCGACCTGGTCTCGCTCTCGGAAGCGACCTCGCCTTCGCCGGGGAGCTGAACGACTGGCTCGTCCACTCAGCCGATCGCCTGCTCGACCAGGCGCTCCCACTCGTGGGATTGCTCGGCGGGAACAGGTACCCACTCGCGCATCGGGCGACCCATGCCCGGGTCGAACGGCTTTGCGCCGGGGAGCTCGAGGGCTGCGTTGCGGTGTACCTCGTCGACGAGCTTCACATTGACCCCGCCGTCCTTCCAGTACCCGGCGACGACCTTGCCGTTCTCGCGCTTCAGGCACGGCATCCCGAACATCTTCGACTCGTGGACGGCGTGTCGCGCAGTGACGTTCGCGACGAGCTCCTCCCAGGTCATGCCGCCAACCTACCCCGAGAGCCGCACCGCGACCGCGGACGCCGGATCGGCGCCGCCGTCCTCCGGCGGGTCGTACTGGTCGAAGTCGGGGTTCTTCCCGCGCAGATAGTCGCCGAAGCCGCTTGCGGGCAGGTGGAAGTTGTAGAAGAGCGCGCTCTCGGAGCCGTCGTTGTCGAAGCCGTGCACGACGTTCGGAGGGAAGACGACGAGCGTCCCCGGCAGGCCCCGAAGCGATCCGGCGCCAAGCGCGAACGTGAGCTCACCTTCGGCGACGAAGAACGCGTCCGCGTGGTCGTGGTGGACGTGCGGCTCCGCGCCCCGCTCCCCCGGGCCGTAGAAGAACTCGGTCACCGTGAGCTCGTCGGCATCGACCAGCAACGTCGCACGGCGCCGCTCCGTCCGGTCGCCGATCGCCTCGCCGTCGTCGCCTCCGTTACGCCGGACGATGACGAGATCGGGATCGCCCGTGGTGTACTCGGGGATGGGATGCTGGTCGAAGGCGTCGCGCGCCGCGCGGCGCTCGTCCTCGGTCTCGGCCGTGTAGAGCCCGCGGACGAAGTCGCCGAGCCCGCAGCTCGGGGAGTGCAGGTCCAGGAAATGCGCGCGCGAGTCGCCGGTGACGGAGAACGTGTGCACGACGTTTGGCGGCACGTGCACCCAGGTGCCCGCACTCGCCACGACCTCGCGGTCTTCGAGCCGGAACGTCAGCTCGCCCTCGAGCACGAGGAAGCATTCCGCATGCCGGGCGTGGAAGTGGAGCGGCGGGGCGATGCCGCCGCCCGGATCCCAGTGCACCGAGACGAGCCCGATCTGCTCGGTGTCCGCGAGAAGGGTGATGCCGAGCTCGCCTTCGCCCGTGATCCGCTCGCCGTCCTGCACTTGCAGCGCCATGGAGCCCGAGCCTAGTCGTGGCCGGATACGTCGAGCTGCACTGCCACAGCGCGTACTCGTTCCTCGACGGGGCATCGCAGCCGGAGGAGCTCGCCGCGCGGGCGGCGGAGCTCGGCTACGAGGCGCTCGCGCTCACGGATCACGACGGGCTCTACGGCTCGCTCGAGCTCGCGCACGCGGCGAAGTTCTTCGGGGTGCGCCCGATCACGGGCGCGGAGGTGACGCTCGACGGCGGAGCCCATGTGACGCTGCTCGTGGAGTCGAAGCAGGGCTACGCCAATCTCTGCCGCCTGCTGACCGAAGCGCACGCGGGGACGCGCCGGCCCGGCCGGGAGGACCGCGAGCCGTTGCCGCCCTCGGTGCCGCTCGAGCGGCTCGCTGAGCTGAACGAAGGGCTCGTCTGCCTCTCGGGCTGCGCGCGGCGAGGCCTCAGCGTCTGCGACCCGAACGGCGCGGCGCGCCTCGCAGCCGCTTTCGGGCTCGAGCGGTTCCTCGTCGAGCTCCAGCGGCCGTTCGAGCGCGGCGATGCGCGCCGGAACGCCACGCTGCGTGATCTCGCGGAGCACCTCGGCGTCGAGACCGTGGCCACGGGAGACGTCCACGCGCACCACACGCGGCGCACGCTCCTCCAGGACGTCCTCGTAGCGATCCGCTGTCGCACCTCGCTCGAGGGTTGCGAGCCCGAGCGGCGCGGCAATCGTGAGAGCTTCCTGCGCTCTCCGCAGGAGATGCTCGACCTCTTCCCGCTCGACCGGGACGCGGCCGAGCGGAGTGCGACCCTCGCCGAGCGGCTCGAGTTCGACCTCACGGAGGAGCTCGGCTACCGCTATCCCGACTTCTCGGATCGCGACCAGCCGGCGATCTTCCAGCTCGCCGAGATCTGCCGACATGCGATCGACGAGCGCTATGGACCCCGCAGCGCGCTCCAACATCAGGCGGCAGCCCGGCTCGAGGACGAGCTGAGCCTCATCGACGAGCTCGGCCTCGCGGGCTTCTTCCTCCTTCATCACGAGGTGCTCGAGCTCGCACGCGAGTGCGCGCGCGAGGTGCGCGGGACCGGCACCCCGCGGAGCTTCCTGCCGCCCGGCCGCGGACGCGGGAGCTCGGTCGGCTCGATCGTCTGCTACCTGACCGGGCTCTCGCACGTCGATCCGGTCGCGAACGACCTCTCGCTCGGCCGCTTCCTCAACCGGGAGCTCGCCGCGGTACCGGACATCGACCTCGACTTCCCGCGCGACATCCGCGAGAAGCTCATCGTCCGCGTCACCGAGCGCTACGGCCGCGACCACGCCGCGCTCGTCGCGAGCTTTGCGACGTACCGCTCGCGCGGCGCGATCCGCGACGTCGGGAAGGCGCTCGGGCTCCCGTTCGCCGAGCTCGAGCGGCTCGCGCGACTCTCCGACGGCTGGAACGCGAGGCGGGTCGGGGAGGAGGTTGCGAAGCTCCCGGACGGCGACCGGAAGCTCGCGTCCAAGCGCTGGCGCGCGTTCGCCTGGCTCACGGGCGAGATCGCCGGCCTCCCGCGCCACGTCTCACAGCACCCGGGCGGAATGGTCGTCTCCACGCGCCCGCTGATCGAGCTCGTCCCCGTGCAGCCCGCGGCGATGGCGGGGCGCCAACTCTGCCAGTGGGACAAGGACTCGTGCTCCGACGCGGGCTTCCTCAAGATCGACCTGCTCGGGCTCGGGATGCTCTCCGCGGTCGAGGACTGCGTCGACCACGTCGCGCGCACCCGCGGCGACGTCATCGATCTGTCACGGATCCCCTTCGACGACCCCGCGGTCTTCGCGGAGATCCAGCGCGCGGACACCGTGGGCGCGTTCCAGATCGAGAGCCGCGCACAGATGCAGAGCCTCCTGCGCACGAAGCCGGCGAACCTCGACGACCTCACCGTCCAGGTCGCGCTCGTCCGGCCCGGTCCGATCCAGGGGAAGGCCGTGCACCCGTACATCGATGCGCGTCAGCGGCTCCGGGAGGACCCGGAGTACGTCTGGCCGGTCGACCACGAGCTCCTGCGCGAGCCGCTCCGCTCGACCTTCGGTGTCGTCGTCTTCCAGGACCAGGTGCTCGAGGTCGCGATAGCCCTCGCTGGCTTCACTGTCGGTGACGCCGAAGGCCTGCGCCGCGCGATGAGCCGGAAGCGGAGCTTGGACGCACTCGAGGCGTATCGCGGGCGGTTCGTCCAAGGGGCGGCCGCGAAGGGCGTCGACGCGGAGACGGCGGACACCGTCTTCGACAAGCTCGTCGGCTTCTCGGGCTTCGGCTTCCCGAAGGCACATGCGGCCGCGTTCGGGCTCCTCGCGTACCAGTCGCAATGGCTCAGGCGACACCACCCCGCGGAGTTCCTGTGCGCGCTCCTGAACGAGCAGCCGATGGGCTTCTACCCGCCCGCAACGCTCGTGCGCGACGCGCAGCGGCGTGGGGTCGAGGTGCTTCCGCCGGACGTCAACCTGAGCGCAGCGCGCTGCACGATCGAGGCCGGCTCGCTCGTCCGCATCGGGATCTCGTACATCTCGGCGGTGGGGACGGACGAGGCGGAGGCGCTCGTCGTCGAGCGCGATGCGAACGGCCCGTTCCTGGACGTCGGCGACCTCGTGCGCCGGGCCGCGCTCTCCCGCGACGGGCTCGAGGCGCTCGTGAAAGGCGGCGCCTGCGACGGCTTCGGCGCGCGGCGGCGCGATCTGCTCTGGGAGCTCGGGCTGGCGCTCCGCCCCCAGACGGTCCCGGGCACTCACGGCGAGGCGAAGCAGCTCGGGCTTTCTTTGGGCCCGACGGCTGAGACTCCCGAGCTGCGCGACCTCACGCGCTGGGAGCGGATGCTCGCGGACTACCGCGTCACGGGGATGTCCGTGGGCGTGCACCCGCTCGAGCTCCTGCGCCCGCACCTGCCTCCCGGGACGCTCTCCAGTGTCCAACTGCACGAGCAGCCGCACGGGCGGACGGTCGCGTTCGCGGGGATGACGGTCGCGCGCCAGCGCCCGTCGACGGCGAAGGGGATCGTCTTCATGCTCCTCGAGGACGAGCACGGACAGGTGAATCTCATCGTCCCCTCCGCCGTCTACGAGCGCCACCGGGCGGCCGTGCGCGCCGAGCCGCTCGTGCTTGCGCGGGGCCGCTACGAGCGCGTGGGCGCAAACCGCAACGTGCTCGTGTCCGCGATCGAGACTCTCGGGCCACTCGCACGCCGGGTCGCAGAGGGCGACTCGGTCTGGGAATCGCTTCCCAGGCCGCACTCCTTCGGCCGCCGCTGAGCGCCGTACGATTCGAGCCTGCCGCTCGTCGTCCGCACCTGGAACGTCTTCCACGGGAACACGTCTCCGCCCGGCCGGCACGCCTTCCTCCAGGAGATGATGGAGCTCGTGTGTCACGACAGTCCGGGCGTCGTGTGCCTCCAGGAGCTTCCGCTCTGGGCGCTCGATCGCCTCGAAGGCTGGAGCGGGATGCGGATCTTCCCGGCGGTGGCAAGGCGGCCCCGCGTGCCGAGCCGACTCGGCGTGTTCCTGACGCGCCTGCACCACGGGTTCTTCCGGTCTGCGCTCGTCGGTCAAGCCAACGCGATCCTCGTCGCACGGTCGCTCGAGGCCCAGAACCTCGGACTCAGCCGGATCAGCGACCCGGGCCACGAGCCCCGCGTCGTCCAGGTGGTGCGAGTGGCCGAGCGCTATGTCATCGCGAATCTGCACGCGAGCACGACGGATGCGGCGGCCCTCGTGGAGGTCGGTCGGGCGCTCGCCTTCGCGGAGACGCAGGCTAGGCCGGACGATGCCGTGATCCTGGCGGGCGACTTCAACCTGAGCGACTTCCACCTCGAGAGCTACACGGAGCCTGCGGGCGGCATCGATCACGTCCTCGTCCGAGGTGTGCCCGTCGGCGACGCGCTCGTCTGGCCGGTCGCGCGCCGCACGCGCGCCGGCCGCGTGCTCTCCGACCACGCGCCGGTCGAGGTCGCGATCGGCGAGTAGCTAGAGGCTTGATGCGAGATTGGCGCGCAGCCGGGGGCGGTCACGACCAAGCCGGGCGTCGCGCGCGGGTGGCGAGCCGGCGTTTTGTCGTGGCCGTCATCCGGCCCGCGTAAATCTCGCATCAAGCCTCTAGTCCTCGCCGAGCCGTCGTCGCAGCGTGAACGCGGTCTCGACGAGCGTGAGATGCGTGAACGCCTGCGGGAAGTTGCCCACGAGGCGCCTGCTCTCCGGGTCGTACTCCTCCGAGAGCAGGCCGAGGTCGTTGCCGAGCGAGAGCAGGCGCTCGTAGAGCTCGACCGCCTCGTCGAGCCGCCCGAGGCGCGCGAGGACCGCGACAAGCCAGAACGAGCACGGCAGGAAGACCCCCTCGCCCGGAGGCAGTCCGTCGACGCCGACGTTCTCGTCGTCTGCCCGGTAGCGCTCGACGAAGCCGTCGCGCAGGAGGTCGCGCTGGATCGCGTCGACCGTTCCTACGACGCGCTCGTCCTTCGTCGGCAGGAAGCCGACCAGCGGGATCAGGAGCAGGCTCGCGTCGAGCCGGTCGGAGCCGTAGGACTGGACGAAGGCGCCGACGTCCGCGTTGTAGCCATGCGCGAGGACGTCCGCCTTGATCTCGTCCCGCGTCGCTCGCCAGCGATCGACGGGGCCGTCGCGCCCGAGCTTCTCGATCGCCTTCACCGCCCGGTCGAACGCAACCCACGCCATCACCTTCGAGTGCGTGAAGTGCCTCCGCGGCCCCCGAACCTCCCAGATGCCCTCGTCAGGCTCCCGCCAGCCGGACTCGAGCCAGTCGAAGATCTTGCTCGTCAGGGACCATGCGTCGTCCGAAGCGGCGAGCCCCTTGACGCGCGCCAGGTGCAGGGCGTCCACGACCTCGCCGTAGACGTCGAGCTGGCGCTGATGCGACGCGCCGTTCCCGATCCGGACCGGGCGCGAGCCCTCGTAGCCCGCAAGCCAGGGGAGCTCGATCTCGACAAGACGCCGCTCGCCGGCGACGCCGTACATGACCTGGAGCTCGTCGGGCGACCCGGCAATCGCGCGGAGCAGCCAGTCGCGCCACTGCTTCGCCTCGTCCAGGTAGCCGGCGCGGAGGAACGCGAGCAAGGTCAGCGTCGCGTCCCGGAGCCAGCAGTAGCGGTAGTCCCAGTTGCGCACGCCGCCGAGCGCTTCGGGCAGCGACGTCGTCGCGGCGGCGACAATGCCGCCCGTCGGCGCGTACGTCAGCGCCTTCAGGGTGAGGAGCGAGCGTACGACGGCGTCGCGCCAGCGCCCGTCCTGCGTGCAGTTCCCAGCCCAGACGTTCCAGTAGTCGAGCGTGTCCGCGAGCGCCTCCTCGGCTACCACGGGCTCGGGCAGGTCCCGATGCGACGGGAACCACGTCAGCACGAACGGGACGCGCTCGCCCTCGCGCACCTGAAACTCGGCGTACGTGCGCAGGTTCCGTCCTCGGAGCTCGATCGGAGTCCGCACGCAGACGGCGTCGGGTCCGGCCACGGCCACCAGCGCGCCGTCGAGGCTGCGAACCCAGGGGACGATCGAGCCGTAGTCGAACCGGAGCACGAGCTCCATGCGGACGTCCACGGTGCCGCTGACGCCCTCGACGATGCGGACGACATCGGGCGCCTCGCCTCGCGGCGGCATGAAGTCGACGAGCCGCGCGCTGCCCGTCGACGTCTCGAAGTCGGTCTCGAGGACGAGCGTGTCCCCGCGGTAGCGTCTTCCCGGGGAATGGAACTCGCCGTCGGGCTGGATCGTCCAGTGGCCGTTCTCCGCTTCGCCGAGGAGCGCCGCGAAGATCGCCCCCGAGTCGAAGCGCGGGAAGCAGAGCCAGTCGATGCAGCCGTGACGATTGACGAGCGCGACGGTCTGGAGGTCGCCGATCATGCCGTAGTCCTCGATCCGGCCGGCCATCGCTACGTCTCGCCCTCGAGGAACGCGGCGAGCCGGCGAAAGCGCTTGAACGCCGCCTTGTCGAATGCCGCCCTGTACGCGTCGGCCGCATCCTCGTCCAGGGTCGTCGCGTACGCCTCGCGGATGTCGTACAGCCGCTCGCCGACCGCGTCGACGACGAGCTGGTAGTCGCCGTAGAGATCCTCCGTTTCGTCGCGGTCCGCCCGCGTCCAGGCCGCGTCCGCCTCCTTCGCCTCGGCGAGAAGCTCGGCCTCGTCCGTCTCGAAGAGGTCGAGCTGACGCCGCACGAGATCGCCGAAGCGCTCGCGGTGGAAGATCACGCGAGCTCCCGGTAGACCTCGAGGTGCGCGGCGGCCGAGGCTTCCCACGTGAGCTCCTCGCGCGCCGTCTCGGCGCCGCGCCGCGCGGCCGCGAGCGCGTCGGCGTCCGAGAGCAGCCGCCAGAGCGCCGCCGCCATCGCCTCGACGTCACCCGGCTCGACCACGGCTCCGGCGCCGTACCTGCCCACGAGCTCTCCGAGGCCGCCGATGTCGTAGACGATCGAGGGGATGCCCGCGCCGAGCGACTGGAGGAGCGCGCCGGAGAGGTCGATCTCGGGCTTGTACGGGAAGAGCGACACGGTCGCCTCGGAGAGCGCTCGCCGCATCTCGTCTCGCGGGAGGAAGCCGAGCCGCCATTCGGCGCGGTCGCCCGCCCTCCGTCGTACGTCGTCGAGCGGCACGCGCGGATCCCCCGCGACGAGCAGCCGCGCCTCCGGCACGCGCAAGACGACGTCGACCGCATCCTCGACTCCCTTGTAGGGCCGGATGAGACCGTGCAGGAGCGCGGTCCGCCCGTCGTCGTGCCGGTCGACCGCGGAGCGGAACGCGGGATGCGGGATCACGCGCACTCGCTCCTCTGGGATCCCGAGCTCGACGAGCGAGACTCTGCCGCGATCGGAGTGGACGACCACGCGCTCGCAGCGCCCGAAGAGCGTCTTCCAGAGACCGACCTTCGACGCAGTCCGCCGGGGAATGATGTCGTGCGCGGTGAAGACGACCGGCGACCGCGGCCGGAAGAGCCAGCGGTCGAGCTCCGGTGCGCCGAACCACTGCACGTGCAGCACGTCCGGTCGGGCCGCGGCGAACCGGGCCATGCCGAGGGGGTGCTCGACGGCTTTCACCGCCAGCCGAAGACGCGTCGACCCCATGCGCGAGGACAGCGGGTAGAACCATTCGGCCGCCCGGTACCCGTTGGGAGCCGCAACCGCGCCGAACCGGAAGCGGGACGTGACGAGCTCCACGTCCGCGCCGGTGGCCGCGAGCGCTGCGGCGAGCGAGCGGTCGTATGGAGGCGTGTAGGCCGGCGGGTCGGCGAGGACGACGCGCATCAGGCGGAAGGTTAGAGCCGGGGCCGTCAGAATCTCGCGCGTGACCTTCGAGGACGCCCGCGCGCAGTTCCCCGTCCTCGAGCGGTTCGCGTACCTACAGGCTGGCAGTGTCGGGCCGCTCGCGCGCGGGACGCTCGACGCAATGGTCGCCGAGGAGCAGACGGGCCTGAGAGAGGGCAGGGGCACCCTGACGCGGTTCGAGCGCGTGATCGAGGAGCGCGAGGAGCTCCGTGCCGCGATCGGACCGCTCGTCGGTGCGGACGCCGGCCAGGTGACGATCACGGCCTCGACCACTGACGGTTGCAACATCGTGCTCCAAGGGCTCGATCTCGGGGCCGGGGACGAGGTCGTCACCACGACCGACGAGCACTTCGGCCTCCTGGGGCCGCTGCACGTCTCCGGGGCCACGGTCGTGACCGTGGCGCCCGACCCCGAACGCATCGTCGAGGCGGTCACCCGCCGGACGCGCCTTCTCGCGCTCTCGCACGTGCTCTGGACGACGGGGCAGCTCCTTCCCGTCCACCAGTTGAAGGGGGCGACCGGGCTCCCGATCCTCGTCGACGGCGCACAGTCGGTGGGCACGATCCCGGTCGACGCCACCGGGCTCGACTACTACACGATCTCCGGCCAGAAATGGCTCTGCGGCCCGGACGGGACGGGCGCGCTCGTCGTCTCCGACCCGGAGAGCCTTGCGATCGGCCACCCGAGCTACCTCTCGCAGGACGGGTACGAGCCGGACGGCGCCTTCGAGCCGAAGCCCGGCGCGCGGCGCTTCGACCCGAACTTCAGCCCTCCGTCGCTCGTTGCGGGCTTCCGGGCCGCGCTCGACACCCAGCCCGAGTGGCGCTTCGAGCGGGCGGCGGCTATGGCCGAGCGGTGCCGGGACCTCCTGCGCGATGCCGGAACGGACGTCGTCGTCCCGGCGGAGCGCGCGACGCTCGTCGCATGGCGGGTCCCGGTCGAGGAGTCCGCGGCGGTCGTCGCCCGCCTCGCCGGGGCCGGCGTGATCGTCCGCGACCTCCCCGGGCGGGGCCTCGTCCGCGCGTCCGTCGGGTGGTGGACGAGTGACGATGACCTCGATCGGCTCGTCGCGGCATTGTAGGGTCGCAGCATGTGCCACGACCTCGACTCCTCGCCTCCGATCCGGCAGATCTCGGGCGCCGCGGTCTCGCACGACGACCTCGTGCTCGAGGCCGGCGACGGAAACCGGTTCGCGGCCTTCGCGGCCATGCCCGACGAGCCGGGCGCGGCCGGCGTCGTCATCCTCCCCGACATCCGCGGCCTCTACCGCTTCTACGAGGAGCTCGCCCTGCGCTTCGCGGAGCGAGGCTATGCGGCGCTGGCGTTCGACTACTTCGGGCGCACGGCGGGCACCGAGAAGCGCGGCGACGATTTCGAGTACATGCCGCACGTCCAGCAGACGACACACGCCGGGCTCCAGGCCGACGTCGGCGCCGCGGTCGCCTATCTGCGCGGCACGGGTGATCTCAGGGTTTTCACGGTCGGCTTCTGCTTCGGCGGCCGCAACTCGTGGCTCGCGACCGCGGAGGGACACGATCTCGCCGGGGCGATCGGCTTCTACGGCCGGCCCGGCGAGGAGGGTCGTCCGAGCGACTCGCCAGCCCGACTCGGTCGCAGACCGGCTCGGGGCGCCGATCCTCGCGCTCATGGGCGGCGCGGATCAGGGGATCCCGGTCGAGCAGGCCGAGGCCTTCGACGCCGCGCTGGACGCGGCCGGAATCGAGCACGACGTCGTGATCTATCCGGGCGCTCCGCACAGCTTCTTCGACCGGAAGTTCGAGGAGTTCGCGGACGCCTCCGAGGACGCGTGGAACCGCGTCCTCGCGTTCCTCGCGCGTCACTCCTGAGGGGGTGGTCTCGCCGCGGCACACGCCCGGTCGCGAGCTCTCGGAAGCGTTCTACTCGGAGGTCGTCGCCCCGCTCCTCGACGGGATCGAGCACTCGGCCGCGCTCCTCGGCACCGGCTCTGACGTCCTCGGCTTCGACACAGCCCGCTCGACCGACCACGCATGGGGCCCGCGCCTCGAGGTGTTCGTCGCCGAGGAGGAGGTCGCACACGTCGGCGCACTCGTCGAGGACGGCTTGCCGGACGAGTTCCAGGGCTGGCCCACTCGCTTCGGCTGGGACGCCGTGCCCGTGACACACCACGTGACCGTGACGACCCTCGACGCGTGGCTGCATGAGCGGTTGGGGTTCGACCCCTTGCGGCCGATCGCTCTGGAGAGCTGGCTGGCGACTCCGCAGCAGGTCCTGCTCGAACTGACCGCGGGCGCGGTCTTCCGGGACGCCGACGGCGCGCTCGGGCGGGCACGCGAGGCGCTCGCCTGGTATCCGCACGACACCTGGCTCTGGCTCCTCGCATGCCAGTGGCGGCGGATCGACCAGGAGGAGCCGTTCGTCGGCCGCACCTCCGAGGTCGGCGACGAGCTCGGCTCTCGCGTCCTCTGCGCCCGGCTCGTGCGCGACGCGATGCGCCTCTGCTTTTCTCCTGGAGCGGCGGTACGCGCCCTACGCCAAATGGCTCGGATCGGGGTTCCGGCGGCTCGAGGCGCATGGGGAGCTTGGCCCTGCGCTGGAGGCGGCGCTCGACGCCACCGACCACTCGGAGCGCGAGGCCGCGCTGGTGGCGGCTATGGAGCGCCTGGCGAAGCTGCACAACGCAGCAGGCATCACACACCCGGTCGACGAGGCCTCCGGACTCTTCTACGGCCGTCCTTTCCGGGTCCTCGGCTCCGGTCGCTTCGTCACCGCCTGCCTCGACGAAGTGAGGGACGCGCGGCTTTGCGCATTACCGCTCGTCGGCGGGATCGACCAGCTCGCCGACTCGACCGACGTGCTCGCCTACCCACGGACGTTCGAGAAGCTCGCCGAGACGTACCGCGCTTGGCTGGCCGACCCCGAAGCCGAGAGCAGGCGCTGAGCTAGGCCGCGTCCGCGGCGGTCCGCAGCCCGAGCTCCTTCGCGATCGGCTGCATGGCGGCGACAACGTTCCGGATGTGCTCGTCGAGCTCGAGCCCGAGGAGCTCCGCGCCCGCGTACACCTCGTCCCGGTGCACGCCGGCCGCGAACGACGGCTGCTTGAGCTTCTTCTTCACCGACTTCGGCTCCAGCCCGTCGAGCCCCGTCGGGCGCACGAGCCCGCACGCGTGCACGAACCCCGAGAGCTCGTCGCACGCGAAGAGGGTCTTTTTGAGCTGCGTGTCCCGCGGCATCGCAAGATGCTCGGCGTGCGAGAGGACGGCCTCGATCAGCTCCTCCGGATAGCCCTCCTCGCGCAGGATCGGAGCGCCGTTCTGTGGGTGCTCGTCGAGCGTCGGGTGGATCTCGTAGTCGAAGTCGTGCAAGAGCGCGGTAGCACGCCAGAAGTCCTCGTCCTCACCGTAGATACTCGCGTAATAGCCGACCGAGGCCTCGACCGCGAGCGCATGCCGCAGAAGCGCCTCGCTCTTCGTGTACTGCGTGAGGGTCTCCCACGCCTGCTCCCGGGTTGGCACGGGTCAGTACGATAGCCGCCGCCTTGAGCCGAGCCTCTCGCGAAACCGTCGTCGCACCGTACGGAACCTGGTCGTCGCCGATCTCGGCGGACCTCGCTGCCCGCGCCGGCACCCGGCTCACCGGAGCGTGGCTCGCGGATCGAACGGCGTGGTGGCTCGAGGGTCGGCCGGCCGAGGGCGGGCGCGTCGTCCTCATGAAGTCCGAGCAGGGGGGCGAGCCAGTCGACGTCGTCCCGGAGGGGTTCAACGTCCGGACGATGGTGCACGAGTACGGAGGAGGGGCGTACGCGGTGCACGACGGCGTCGCCTTCTGCTCGAGCTTCGACGACCAGCGGCTGTATCGCGTCGATCCCGGCGGCGAGCCGGCCCCGATCACGGCCGAGGCTCCCGGGACCGCACACCGCTATGCGGACGGCCGCGTGACGTCGGACGGCGGCTCTGGATCGGCGTGCGCGAGCGCCATGAGGGCGGTGGACGGGCAGGCGTGAGCAACGAGCTCGTCGCGGTCCCGACCGATGCGTCGGGCGAGCCCAGGATCATCGCCGGTGGTCGTGACTTCTATTCGAACCCGCGCATCTCGCCCGACGGGCGCCGTATTTCCTTTCTCGCGTGGGACCTCCCGTGGATGCCCTGGGACGGGTGCGACTTGTACGTTGCCGAGCTGGCCGGCGACGGGACGCTCGGCGAGCCCGTGCACGTCGCCGGCCGCGACGGCGTCGAGGCGATCTGGCAGCCGGAGTGGAGCCCGGAGGGCGACCTCGTCTTCGCGAGCGACCGCAGCGGCTGGTGGAACCTCGAGCGGATCCACGGCGAGGAACGGACCGTCCTCCACGAGGCCGAGGCCGAGTTCGGCTATCCCGCGTGGGCCTTCGGGGCTCGCTCGTTCGCGTTTCTCGGGGACGGCCGGATCGTGTGCTGCCACCAGCGCGAGGGCCGCACGATCTTCGGGGTCCTCGACCCCGAGTCCGGCGAGCTCGCGACCCTCGACCTCGAGGAGGACGCACTCGGAGGCGGCCCCTCGGTCGACGCCGAGGGCTCGACCGCGCTTCTGATCGCCGGCTCGGCCACCGTCCCCAGCCACGTGTTCCTGCTCGACGTCGACGCCCGCTCGACGACGGTGCTCCGGAGAAGCGCGCAGGCGACCGTGGACTCAGCCTACTTCTCCGTCCCGAGAGCGATCGAGTTCCCGACGGAAGGCGACCGCTCGGCGCACGCTCTGGTGTACGCGCCGACGAACCCGGACTTCGTGCCTCCCGACGGCGAGCTGCCGCCGCTCATCGTCAAGAGCCACGGCGGGCCGACCGGGAGCACGAGTGCGATCTTCAACCTCGAGACGCAGTTCTGGACGACCCGTGGCTTCGCGGTCGTGGACGTCAACTACGGCGGGTCGACGGGCTACGGCCGGGAGTACCGAGAGCGGCTGAACGGGGAGTGGGGAGTCGTCGATCTCGAGGACTGCGTGAACGCGGCGCGGTACCTCGTCGAGAGCGGAGAGGCGGACGGACAGCGGCTCCTCATCACCGGCGGCAGCGCGGGTGGGTACACGACGATCTGCGCTCTGACGTACACCGAGGAGTTCGCGGCCGGCGCGACGTACTTCGGGATCGCCGACCTCGTGGCCTTCGCGGAGGGGGACGGGCACAAGTTCGAGTCCCAGTACGAGCACACGCTCGTCGGCCCGTATCCCGAGGCGGCCGATGTCTACCGGGAGCGAAGCCCGATCAACTTCGTGGACCGGATAGTGACGCCGATGCTCGTCCTCCAGGGCTCCGACGACGAGATCGTCCCGCCCTCCCAGGCGGAGCTCATCGTCGCGGCGCTGCGCGAGCGAGGGATCCCGCACGCGTACCTGCTCTTCGAAGGCGAGGGGCACGGCTTCCGCAAGGCCGACAACGTCATCACTTCGCTCGAAGCCGAGCTTTCGTTCTATGCACAGATTCTCGGGTTCGTGCCGGCCGACGGCATCCCTAAGCTCGCGATCGATCACCTGTCCTGAACTCTCCTAGAACAGATCTGGGGGCGCCTGTCGCCCCGGCCTCTACGATTCCCCGCGCCATGGAGTCGTTCGTCATCGAGGGCGGCCGTCCGCTCTCCGGGACCATCCGCGCCTCGGGCAACAAGAACGGCGCCCTGCCGATCCTGGCCGCGAGCATGATGGCGTCGGATGAGGTCCGGCTCGCGAACGTGCCCAGGATCCGGGACGTCGAGACGATGGTCGAGCTCATGGTCGATCTCGGCGCCGACGTCGAATGGACCGGGCCAAACGACGTCCGCATCGACCCGAGCGGTGTCTCGAAAACGAGCCTCGACCCGGTTCTCTCGCGCGAGATCCGCGCCTCGTTCCTCCTCGCCGGCCCGTTGCTCGCGCGCTTCGGGCACGTGACCGTGCCTCCGCCGGGAGGAGACGTCATCGGGCGCCGGCGGCTCGACACCCACATCCACGCGTTCCAGGAGCTCGGGGTCGAGGTGGAGCTGAACGGCGGGTACGAGATGCGGACGGACGGACTCCGCGGAAAGCGGCTCTACCTCGACGAGGCCTCGGTCTCGGGGACGGAGAGCGCGATCATGGCCGCCGTCCTCGCGGACGGCCGGACGTGCGTGGGCCACGCCGCATGCGAGCCCCACATCCAGGATCTCTGTCGCTTCCTCGTCCAGCTCGGGGCCGACATCGAGGGCGTCGGGTCGAACGTGCTCCACATCAACGGCGTGGACGAGCTTTCAGGGGGCGAGTACCGGATCGGCCCCGAGCACGTCGAGGTCGCGAGCTTCGCGGCGCTCGCCGCGCTGACGGGGGGCGACGTCACGATCGAGGACGTCGAAGCCGACGACCTGATCGCGATCGTCCCGGCGTTCCGCAAGCTCGGGATCCGGATGGAGGTCGACGAGCGGACGGTGCGCATCACGCCGGAGCAGGACCTGCGCGTCGTCGACGACCTCGGCGGGCACATACCGAAGATCGAGAGCGGCGTCTGGCCCGCGTTCCCTGCCGACCTTACGTCGATCGCGCTCACCTGCGCGACCCAATGCCACGGGACCGTTCTCATCTTCGAGAAGATGTTCGAGAGCAGGCTCTTCTTCGTCGACAAGCTCGTCTCGATGGGCGCACGCATCATTCTCTGCGACCCGCACCGCGCGGTCGTCACCGGGCCGGCGCAGCTCTACGGCCAGCGCCTCGAGAGCCCCGACATCCGGGCGGGGATGGCCATGCTCATCGCCGCGCTGTGTGCAGAGGGGGAGTCGACGATCGGGAACATCGGCCAGATCGACCGCGGCTACGAGTCGATCGACGAACGGCTCCGGGCACTCGGAGCGTCGATCGAGCGGACCGAGCGATGATGCGGGAAGGCGCCGCCTCGCTCACGCTCGGGGCGGACGGCGAGGGCAAGATCGCGACGGGCGTCGCCGTCCTCGACCACCTCCTCGGCGAGCTTGCCAGCGCCGGGCGCTTCGAGCTCAAGCTCGAGATCGCGCCCGACGAGCCCGAGTCCGAGGTCGACGCCGCCGGCACCGCGCTCGGAGCCGCACTGGCGCCGTACCTGAGCGCCGAGCACGCGCCTGGGCGGGGAGTGGGCGTCGTCGCGGCCGACGAGGCGCTGGCTCTCGTCGCCGTCGAGGTCTCGGGCCGCGCGCTCGTCGCCTCGAACGCCGACCTCACATCGACGCGCGCAGGCGGGCTCCGCACGGATCTCGCGGCCGCGTTCCTGAACGGCCTCGCGGAGTCGGCGGGCCTGACCATCCACGTCCGGCTGTTCGAGGGCGAGGACTCGCAGCACGTCCTCGAGGCGATCTTCAAAGCGCTCGGCGTCGCGCTCGCCGACGCTTCCGCGGAAGGCTGATCGAGGGGAAAGGAGCGCTCATGGCGGAAAAGGACGTCATCACCACCGACCGCGCGCCCGGCCCGTTCCAGGGGGCGCCGTACAACCAGGCGATCCGCCTGGGCGACCTCGTGTTCGTCGCGGGCCAGCTCGGGGTCGTCCTCGAGACGGGCGAGCTCGCAGGCCACACCATCGAGGAGCAGACGGAGCAGACGATGCGTAACCTCGCAGCGGTGCTCGAAGCGGCAGGCTCGAGCCTCGCGAGCCTCCTGAAGACGACCGTCTTCCTCGTCGATCTCGCCGACTTCGCCGGCATGAACGAGGTCTACGCCCGACACGTCGGCGACCGCCCACCCGCACGCTCGACCATCGGGATCGCGCAGCTTCCGGTTGGGGCGAAGGTCGAGATCGAGGCGATCGCCCACACCTGATCCTGTCTGCGGCGCTCGCTACGCCTTGTAACCTGGCGTCTCTTTCCGGCCTGTCCAGAAGGACATACGGCGTGGCCGGGGCAGAATGAGCGCATGCGTGCCGAGGAGGTCATCGCCACTCACGGGAACACGGACTTCGACGCGTTCGCGGCGATGCTCGCCGCGCGCCACCTCTACCCGGCCGCGGTCGTCGCAGTCGGTGCGCTCAACCGGAACGTGCGCGACTTCTGCCGCCTGCACTCGGACGAGCTCGGCCCGATCGTCGAGGCGAGCCGCCTCGAGCTCAACGCGATTCGCCGGTTGGTCGTCGTCGAGACCGCGACCGCATCGCGCCTCGGCGAGCTCGAGCCGGTGGCCCTCGACGCCGCCGTCGAGAAGATCCTCTTCGACCACCACGGCGACGCCGAGCTGCCGGCGTGGGTCGACGAGAACGCGGCCGTCGTCTCCGCCGACGGCGCCCTGACGACAACGCTCGTCGGGATCCTCGCCGAGCGCGAGCTCACCCCGACACCGCTCGAGGCGACCGCGTTCGCGCTCGGAATCCACGAGGACACGGGCTCGCTCACGCACCCGACGACGACGCAGCGGGACGCGGACGCGCTCGCTTGGTGCCTCCGCCACGGCGCACGTCAGGATCTCGTGTCCGCCTACCTACACACGCCGCTCACGTCGGGAGAGCGCGCTCTCCTGTACCACCTGCTCGACGCGCTCGAGCCGGTCGACGCGGCGGGCGAGGAGGTGCTCGTCGCCGCGGTCAGCCGCCCCGAGTACGTGGAGGGCGTCTCGAACCTCGCGCACAAGATCGTCGACCTCACGGACGCCCGCGCGCTCGTCCTGCTCGTGGAGATGGACGAGCGTGTTTTCGCCGTCGCCCGCAGCCGAACGCCTCGTATCGACGCATCCGCTGTCGCCGCCGCGCTGGGCGGAGGCGGCCATCCGGAGGCCGCGTCCGCGATCACGCGCACGAGCCTCGAGGACGCCCACGCGCTTGTCCTCGCCACGCTCGCGGAGAGCCTCGCGGGCGAGCCACGTGCGGCGGATGTGATGTCAGCGCCGGCGCGCTCGGTGGGCCCGGAGACGAGCGTCCGCGAGGCGATGGCTCTCTGCCAACGGCACGGGCAGAGCGGCGTGTTCGTCGTGGACGACGGCCGAGTGGCAGGCGCAGTCGCACGGGAGGATCTCGACAAGGCGATCGGACACGGGCTAGCCCACGCACCGGTGCGCGGGATCATGAGCGGGCGGGTCGTGACCGCCGCCGAGGACGCGACGCTCGCCGAGCTGCGCGTGCTCGTGACAAGCGCTGCCGACGGTCGCGTGGCCGTCCTGCGCGACGGCGAGCTGGCCGGCGTCGTCGCTCGCGCAGACCTCCTGCGGGCGCTCGAGGGTGTCGAGCCGGAAGCGGCCGAGCCGGCCGACAGCCTCGCGGACGAGCTCGCCGAGGTCGAGAGCCTGCGCTCGCTCTTCGACGCTGTCGCCGCGCTCGGCGATCGCACCGAGGGCGTCTACCTCGTCGGTGGCACGGTGCGGGACATCCTCCTCGGCGAGGAGAGCTTCGACGTCGACATCGCGGTCGAGGGCGATGCCATCGAGTTCGCGCGCGCGCTCGCCGAGGCGCTCGGGGGTCGCGCGACTCCACACGAGCGGTTCGGCACGGCCGTGGTCTCCTACGGCGATGACGCGCGCATCGACGTCGTCACCACCCGCACCGAGTTCTACGACGCGCCGGCCGCGCTCCCGACCGTAGAGCGCGCGGGGCTGCGCGAGGATCTTCTCCGGCGCGACTTCACGGTCAACGCGATGGCCGTGTCGCTGAAACCGGAGGACTTCGGGCGCCTGATCGACCCGTTCGGAGGACGCGCGGATCTCCGAGCCGGCGCGCTCCGCGTCCTCCACAACCTCTCGTTCATCGACGACCCGACGAGGATCTTTCGGGGAATCCGCTACGAAGCGCGCTACGGGCTCCGGCTGGAGGAGCACTCGGCGAGACTCGCGCGCGGCTGCATCGAGATGGGGCTCGTCGGAGATCTCTCGTCCGCGCGGCTGCGTGACGAGCTCGTGACGCTGCTCGAGGACCCGGGCGCGGCGGGCGGAATCCTCCGGCTCGGCGAGCTCGGCGCCGACCGCGCCGTGCACCCGCAGCCTGCGGGCGGACGCCGACGCGGTGGCCCTTTTCGAGCGTGCGCTCCGGCTTCGGGACGAGCTGCCCGCGGAGGTGCCAGCGTGGCGCATCGGCCTTGCCGCCCTCGGCCGCGAGCTCGCAGCCGAAGAGGTCTACGACTGGCTCGAGCGGCTCAAGGTGCGCCGCCGCGACGTCGACCAGATCGCCGGCTCCATCGCAGTCGCTCCGCGGATCGTGGAGCGCCTTCGCGAAGACGAGCTCGCCCCTGCGGAGGTGACCGCCCTCGCAGACGCGTTCGCGCCGGACGCGCCGCTGCTCGCGCTCGCCCGTGAGGAACGGCCCGAGCTCCGCGACTACTTCACGCGACTCCGCGACGTCAAGCTCGAGATCGGCGGCGCCGACCTCGCCGAGCTCGGCCTCGGCGAGTCGCCGCGCGTCGGGGAGGTCCTCGCCGAGCTCCGCCGGCGGAAGCTCAACGGCGAGCTCGACGGGCGGGAGTCCGAGCTAGAGGCCGCGCGCGAGCTCCTGGCGGCATCTCCCGACTGATGACCGTGGCGCCGGCCACCGAGATCGCCGAGCGCTACGGCCGCCTCCGGGAGGATGTCGGCGCGGGCGTGACCGTGGTGGTGGCCACGAAGTACGTGTCCCTCGAGGAGATGGCAACGCTCGCGGAAGCCGGCGTCGAGGTGGTGGGCGAGAACCGCGCGCAGGACCTCCTCGCGAAGCATGCCTCCTACGGCGACTCTTTCCGCTGGCACTTCATCGGCCATCTCCAGTCGAACAAGGCCAACGTCGTCAACGACACGTGCGAGCTCGTGCACTCCCTCTCGTCCGACTCTGCGGCGAGGCGGCTCGAGATTCCGGCGCTCCTGGAGGTCAATCTCTCCGGCGAGGGCTCGAAGTCCGGAGTCGCGCCCGAAGCGGTCGAGAGCTACGTCGACCGCTACCCGCTCCTCCGTGGGCTCATGACGATGCCGCCGCTGACCGACGACCCGGAGGCGTCCAGGCCGTACTTCCGCCGCCTCCGCGAGCTCGCCGCAGAGCACGGGCTCTCGGAGCTCAGCATGGGGACGTCACAGGACTACCGGGTCGCGGTCGAGGAGGGCGCGACGCTCGTCCGGGTCGGGGAGATCCTCTTTCGCGGCGCCGCCTGACCAGGACGTGCTAGGACAGACCCGGGCGCCGGGCAGGGCTAGAATCGCCCGGTCATGGGTTTCTCCGACCTCTGGAGCCGCACGCTCGTCTACTTCGGGATCGCCGAGGAAGAGGAGTGGGACGAGGACGGGTACGTCACGTCGGAGCAGCTCGAGGAGGAGGACAACCGCCGTCGCGAGCGGCAGAACGTCCGCCGGCTCCCGAATTCGCCCGAGGGCGACGAGTGGAGCGCCGAAGAGGCCGCGGCCGCAACCGCTCCCTCCCGCCGACGGCGCGGCCAGGCGACATCGCCGACCCGTCTGCGCAGCGTCGATCCGGGGGCGCCGGCGAAGGTGCACCTCGTCGTCCCGCGGAGCTTCAACGACGCGCAGCAGATCGCGGACCGGTTCAAGGCGCAGATGCCGGTCATCGTCAACCTCCAGGGCTCCGACACGGAGCTCTCGAAGCGCCTGATCGACTTCGCAAGCGGACTCACGTACGCGCTCGACGGGAGCATGCAGCGCGTCGCTGACAAGGTCTTCCTGCTCACCCCTCGGAACGTCGAGCTCTCGGCCGAGGAACGCGCGCGCGCGCTCGAGCGCGGCGGCTTCTACAACCAGGCGTAGGAAACAGCCCTCCGCGCGGCGAACACACGCCTGATGGGCGCGATCTCGGGATCCGGCTTGCTTCTGGACACGGCCTCGACGCTGCAGAGCTTCGTCACCGTGTTCGTGAGCATCTACGTGATCCTCATCTTCGGGTCCGTGCTCATGTCGTGGATCCGGATCCCGTACTCCAGGACGACCGCCGCTGTGCAACAGTTCCTGGACGAAGTCGTACGCCCGTATCTGCGCCTATTCCGCTTCCTTCCGCCGCTCGGGCCCTTCGACCTGTCCCCGATCGTCGGCGTCGTCGTCCTGCTCGTCGCGGCCCGGATTGTCAACTCGCTGATCGGGACGCTCCTCTAAGGAGGTCACATGCCGCTCACCCCAGTCGAGATCAGACACCTCGAGCTCCACCGGGCCTGGCTACGCGGGTACAAGAAGGGCCCCGTCAACGGACTGCTCGCCGAGATCGCAGACAGCTTCGAGGAGGTCTGGCGCGAGCGCGCCGACCTCGCGGATCGACTCGAGGAGCTCGAGGTCGAGGCGTCGAAGCACCGCGAGCTCGAAGCCCTCCTCCGCTCGACCCTCGTCTCTGCCGAGCGCGCCGCGAACGACATGAGAGAGCAGGCGCGGCGAGAGTCGGACCTCATCGTCCAGGAGGCGCACGCCGAGGGACGGCGGCTCATGCGCGAGACGACCGCCGAGAAGCAGCGTCTCGAGCAGGATGTCCGCAAGATCCGGGGGTTGCTTCGGTCGGCCCTCGATCAGCTCGCCGACGAGAAGCCGCCGAGCTCGGAGCCCGAGGCCGACGAGCCGCCCTCGCAGCCGCACGAGGTCGACGGGATCCCGGACACGGGCATCCGCAAGGTCGCGGGCTGAGCTCACCCGCGGGGCGGATATCCTTCGGGCCTTGACCGGCCCGACGACAACGCGCCTGCGGCTACGCGTGAGCACCGGGGCTTCCAGGTCCGAGGTCGTCGGCACGTACGGCGAGGCCTGGAAGGTGCGCGTCGCCGCCGCTCCCGAGAGCGGGAAGGCGAACGAGGCCGTGCGCGACCTCCTCGCGAAGGCTCTCGACGTCCCGCGCTCGAGCACGGAGATCGTGAGCGGGGCGGCGTCGCGTGACAAGGTCGTCGTCGTCCACGGGCTGACTGCGGAGGAGGCCGGGACGCGCCTCGGCGCCGCGGTATGACGCTCGACCTCGATCGTTTCCGCAGCGAGCTCGAAGGCGAGCGTGCGCGACTTCTGGCGGCGCGCGCCGGCGTGAATCACGAGGGCTCGCTCACGGAGGAGAGCGGCGACATCTCGATCGGCTCGGGCGACCACATCGCCGACAGCGCGACGGAGACGTTCATGCGGGAGCTCGACGAGGGGCTCGAGGAGAACGCCGACCACCTTCTCGCGGAGGTCGAGGCTGCACTCGCGAGGATCGAGGCGGGGACCTTCGGGACCTGCCTCGCCTGCGGAAAGCCGATCGCCGAGGAGCGGCTCGAGGCCGTTCCGTACGCGACCCTGTGCATCGACGACAAGCGCGCTCTGGAGCGCGCGTGATGCGCGCGTTCCTCGGGCGGCGCTCGCGGTGCGGGGCCGGAGGGCACAGTACGAGTCGTACGGGCCCGGAGAGCACCGTGCCGCGAGCGGCGTCAGGCAGGGGCGGAGCCGGGCTTCGCCCGGCGGGAGCCCGTGCCGGCGAGGGGCGCGCGTGAGCGAATCGGCTCGCACGGAGGTGCAACAGGTGGACGTGCGCGTCGGCTCGACCGCGAACGCGCTGCAGGCGATCTCGGCCGCGGAGCGCTCGCTCGCCGCCGGGGCGGCTCAGTGGCTCGCGCTCGTCTCGGTCGCCGTGGCCGCCGTCGTCGCCGACCAACTCACGAAGCAGGTAGTCGGGCGCACGCTCGAGGTCGGGGAGAGCGTCGATCTCGTCGGACCGTTCTCGATCCATCACGTCGAGAACTCCGGCATCGCGTTCGGGCTCTTCGCGAGCAGGACGACCATCGTCATCGCGATCACGGCGGTCGCCGTCGGGCTCATGGTCTGGTACTTCGCGAGGTCCGGCCGGCGGCATCCGGCCCTACCCGTCGGGCTCGGGCTCGTGCTCGGGGGGAGCATCGCGAACCTCATCGACCGCGTCCGCCTGGGGCGCGTGACCGACTTCCTCGACCTCGAGGCTTGGCCCGCGTTCAACCTCGCGGACACCTTCATCGTCGTCGGTGTCGGCGTGCTCTTCGCCACGCTCGTGCTCGGGGACCGGTCGGATCGCATGCACGGCCCGCGCGATGGCGACACTTCGTTTCAACGTCGCTGAGGCCCACGCGGGCGTGCGCCTCGACCGGGCGCTCGCAGGACGCGAGGAGATCGGGACCCGCGCGGCCGCGGAACGGCTCCTCGGCACGGGTGCGGTGCGGGTCGACGGGGAGGCTCGGCCGAAGAGCCACCGCCTCGAGGCCGGGTCCGTCGTCGAGGTCGCCTTGCCGAACGAGGTAACCGTCTCGCTCGCGGCCGAGCCCGTCACCGTCCCGATCGTCCACGAGGACGAGCACGTGCTCGTCCTCGACAAGCCGGCGGGCATGGTGATGCATCCGGGAGCGGGGGAGAGGGCCGACACGCTCGCCGCACAGCTGCTCACGCTCGGCGCGGCCGGAGGCGACGACCCCGACCGACCCGGGATCGTGCACCGGCTCGACCGCGACACCTCGGGGCTGCTCGTCGCCGCTCGCTCCGAGAGAGCGTACGCGGCGCTCCAGGAGGCAGTTCGGCGGCGGGAGCTCGAGCGGCGCTACCTCGCGCTCGTTGTGGGGCGACCGAAGTCTCGGCGTGGGCGCATCGATGCGCCGATCGGGCGTGACACACGGGACCCGACGCGACGCTCGCTCGACACCGACGCGCCCCGCGATGCGGTCACTCACTTCGAGGCGCGGGAGCTCCTCGCCGAGCACGCGCTCCTCGAGGTGAAGCTCGAGACCGGGCGGACGCACCAGATCCGCGTGCACCTCGCCGCGATCGACCTTCCGGTCTCTGGCGACCCGCAGTACGGCGTCCGCGGCGATCTCGGCCTTACGCGGCAGTTCCTGCACGCCCATCGGCTTCGCCTCTCCCACCCCGTCACGGGGGAGGACATCGACATGACGTCGCCACTGCCGCCGGACCTCGAGGCCGCTCTCGCGCAGGCGCGCGCGGTCGACCGCTAGACTCTGCGCCGTCCTGAACCACCGACCCGGCGATCAGCCGAGGCGGGGGTGCCGTCGCTATGAGCGCGGTTCCGCCCGGCCCGCCGGCGCACCGAAATCGAACCAGACAGAAAGGGGCTGATCCTGTGTCAGTCGTAACCATGCGGGAGCTCTTGGAGGCGGGCGTCCACTTCGGGCACCAGACGCGCCGCTGGAATCCCAAGATGCGCCGCTTCATCTTCTCCGAGCGGGACGGCAACTACATCATCGACCTCACGAAGACGCTCGAGTTGCTCGAGGAGGCGCACGACTTCGCACGCAACGTCGCCGAGCGGCGCGGGACGATGCTCTTCGTGGGGACGAAGAAGCAGGCGCAGGAGGCCGTGCAGGAGCATGCGACGCGCGTCGGGATGCCATACGTGTCGAACCGCTGGCTGGGCGGCCTGCTGACCAACTGGCGCACGATCTCAGAGCGGATCACCTACCTCCACGATCTCCGCCGCCTCCAGTCCGAGGGCCAGCTCGACCTGCTCCCCCCGAAGGAGAGGATTGCCCTCACGGGAGAGCTGGACAAGCTCGAGGCGAACCTCGGCGGTGTCGCGGACATGAAGCGGCAGCCGGACGCGGTCTTCGTCATCGACCTGAAGAAGGAGCAGCTCGCGGTGCGCGAGGCGCGCCGGCTCGGCGTCCCGATCGTCGGGCTCGTGGACACGAATGCGGACCCGGACGAGGTCGACTTCGTGATCCCGGGCAACGACGACGCGATCCGCTCCGCCAACCTCGTGACGCGGGTAGTGGCCGACGGCATCGCCGCCGGGACGACGCTCGTCACACCGGCCGAGATGGCCGCGACGTCGGAGGACGCGCCGCCCGAAGCCAGCCCGGAGTCAGAGGTGGAGGCTCCCACCGACACGGCTCCGGCGGCGGAGCCGGAGCCAGCGGCGCAAGCCGCAGAAGGAGTCGAGCCGGAGCCAGCTGCGGTAGCCGCTGAAGGGGGCGAGACCTCGTGAGCACCACGATCAGCGCATCCCTCGTCAAGGAGCTCCGCGATCGCACGGGAGCCGGGATGATGGACTGCAAGCGCGCCCTCGAGGAGACGGGCGGCGACGTCGAGGCGGCGCGCGTGCTGCTCCGCGAGCGCGGGCTGGCGTCCGCAGGGAAGCGGGCCGGCCGCGCGACGACCGAGGGCCTCGTCGGCTACATCCTCGACGGCAAGGTCGGTTCCATCGCCGGCATCGGCTGCGAGACCGAGCCGGTCTCGAACAACGAGGAGTTCCAGGGCTTCGCGGAGCGCGTGCTCCGCGCGGTTCACGCGGACGGGCCGGAGGCGGCGGAGAGCTTCGAGGACGAGCGAGTCCAGCTCGTGGCGAAGCTCGGGGAGAACATCGTGATCGTCGGCGCGGAGCGCTTCGAGGCGAAAGACGGGAACGTCCTCGGCGCGTACACACACCCACCGGCGAACAAGATCGGCGTTCTCGTCGAGCTCGAGGGCGGAACCGAAGAGCTGGCGCGGAGGGTAGCCATGCACATCTCCTTCGGCGCTCCCGAGTGGTCGAACCGCGAGGACGTGCCGGCCGACACCGTCGAGACGGAGCGCTCGATCTTCCTGAACTCCGACGAGGTGCAGTCGAAGCCCGAGGCCGCGCGTGAGAAGATCGTGGACGGCATGCTCGCCAAGCGCTTCTTCGCAGCCACCCCGGGCGGTGTCCTCGCCGAGCAGGCGTGGATCCATGACGCCGGGCAGACGGTCGCGAAGGCGCTGGAGGCGGAGGGTGCCTCCGTCGAGCGCTTCGTCCGGATCTCCGTCGCAGGCTCGTGAGCACTTGAGCGTTCGCTCCGAGGAGGTCCAGGAACACGCCTCGACCGAGGCGCCGACGCCGTTCCGACGCACGCTCCTGAAGCTGTCCGGGGAGGCGCTGCTCGGAGAGCGGCGCTACGGGATCGACCCGCGGACCGTCGCCGCCATCGGGGAGGAGGTCCGCGCCGTCCGTGAGGCGGGGACAGACCTCGCGATCGTGGTGGGCGCCGGGAACATCTACCGCGGTATGGCGGCCGCGGCCGAAGGCATGGACCGTGCGACCGCCGACTACGCGGGGATGCTCGCGACGCTCCTGAACGCACTGACGCTCCAGGACACGCTCGAGCGCCTCGGGGTCGACACCCGCGTCCAGTCGGCGATCGCGGTCTCTGAGGTCGCGGAGCCGTACATCAGGCGCCGCGCGATCCGGCATCTCGAGAAGGGCCGCGTCGTCATCTTCGCCGCGGGAACGGGCAACCCGTTCTTCACGACCGACACGGCCGCCGCGCTCCGCGCGCTCGAGATCGGCGCGGAGGCGATCCTGATGGCGAAGAACTCCGTCCAGGGTGTCTACGACGGTGACCCGAACGAGAACCCGGACGCGCGCTTCCTTCCGGAGCTGACGCACCTCGAGGCGATCGAGCAGGGCCTCAAGGTCATGGACACGACGGCGCTCTCGCTCTGCATGGACAACCGGCTGCCGATCTACGTCTTCGAGCTCGCCGAGGGGAACATCCGGCGCGTGGCGGCCGGGGAGCGGGTCGGCACGATCATCTCCACGCCTGACACCCAGGACGACTGACAAGGAGGGCGAATGGCTGCGATCGAGGACTTCCTCGCGGATGCGCAGAGGCGCATGGACAAGTCGATCGAGGCGACGCACCACGAGTTCAACTCGATCCGTACCGGGCGCGCATCCCCGGCCCTCCTCGACCGCGTGACGATCGACTACTACGGCACGCCGACCCCGCTCAAGAGCCTCGCCTCGATCGGGGCGCCCGAGGCGCGCCTGCTCACCGTGCAGCCGTTCGATCCCGGCGCCATGAAGTCGATCGAGCGGGCGATCCAGGAGTCCGACCTCGGCCTCACGCCCTCGAACGACGGCAAGATCATCCGCCTCCCGATCCCGACCCTCACGGAGGAGCGGCGCAAGGAGCTCGTGAAGGTCGTTCGTCGGGTCGCCGAGGACGGGAAGGTGGCGATTCGGAACGTCCGCCGCGACGTTCTCCAGCACCTCCGGGAGCTCGTCTCCAACGGCGACGTCGGCGACGACGAGGAACGGCGGGCCGAGAGCCAGGTCCAGAAGGTGACGGACGAGCACACGAAGGCGATCGACGATCTCCTGAAGGTCAAGGAGTCGGAGATCATGGAGGTTTGAGAGCTGCCGGAGAGCACCAGCGACGACTCTCAGGCAGCGAGTAGCGTCGCCATCATCATGGACGGGAACGGGCGCTGGGCCGCCGCCCGCGGCGTACCCGTCGCCGACGGCCACCGCGAGGGCGCCCGCGCGCTGCGGCGCACCGTCGAGGCCGCGATCGACCTCGGCGTGCGCTCCCTCGCCGTCTACGCCTTCTCGACCGAGAACTGGGCGCGCCCGCCGGACGAGGTCGAGTCGATCATGGAGCTCATGGACGAGACGATCGACCGCGAGCTCCCGGACCTCGCCCGCCAGGGCGTGCGCACGCGGTTCGTCGGGCGCCGCGATCGCGTTCCGGAGGCGCTCAGGGCGAAGATGGCGGCGCTCGAGACGGAGACCGCGGGGAACGAGCGCCTGCTCCTCTGGATCGCGTTCGACTACGGGAGCCGCGCGGAGCTCGTGGAGGCGGCGCGGAAGCTGGTCGAGGACGGCGTCAGGTACGAGGATGTCTCGGAGGCAACCCTGGCCGAGCGGCTCTTCGCACCGGAGCTGCCGGATCCCGATCTCGTCATTCGAACGTCCGGCGAGCGGCGGCTCTCGAACTTCCTGCTCTGGCAGTCGGCATACGCCGAGCTCGTCTTCACGGACACCCTCTGGCCCGACTTCGGCGAGGACGACCTGCGCGCGGCCCTGGAGGAGTACGCACAGCGTGGCCGGAGATTCGGGGCCAGATGAGCTCGCTCGCCTCCCGGCTCCTGATCACCGCGGTGCTGCTGCCTGCGGTGATAGGCGTCGTCTACCTCGGGGGCTGGTGGCTCTTCGGGCTGGCGCTCGTCGGCGGCCTCATCGCTCTCCACGAGCTGTACGTGATGGCGAGAGACCTGCGGCCGCTCGTCCTCGCCGGCTACCTCGGGTTCGCCCTCGCGCTCCTCGGAGCACAGCTCGGAGGGACGCCGTGGCTGCTGGGCGGGATCCTCTCGACGTTCCTCTTCGCCTTCGTGCTGTACGGGCTCTCGGACATCCGCACGTCGGCAACGGCCACGTTCGGCGTCACGCTGCTCGGCGTTCTCTGGATCGGCGGAGGCATCGGGCTGCTCCTGCTCGTGCGGGACACCCCCGAGCACGGCTTCTGGGCGCTCATCGCCGTGATGTTCACGGTCTTCGCCGCGGACACGGCGGCGTTCTTCGTCGGCCGCGCGCTCGGGCGGCACAAGATGGCGCCTGCGATCTCGCCGGCGAAGACATGGGAGGGCCTCGTTGCCGGCATCGCCGCGGCGATGCTCGCGGCGTTCCTGATCCTGTACCAGGACCGCGACGGCTTCCTCACGATTCCCGAGACGCTTCTCTTCGGGGCGGCCGTCGCGGTCGCAGGGGTCTTCGGCGATCTCTTCGAGTCGGCCATGAAGCGCGATCTCGGCTTCAAGGACTCGGGCCGCCTGCTCGGCGGCCATGGCGGCATGCTCGATCGTCTCGACGCGCTGCTCTGGGCCGGCCCGGTCGCGTACTACGTGATCCTCGCGGTCACCTGACGCCGAGGCGCCCGCGCAGCCAGTCCCGCGCGATCTCCCACACGTCGCTCGACGCGTCGAGGTGCTCGAAGTGGCCTGCGCCCGAGAGCACGCGGAGTTCACAGGGATCGCCTGCGGTGACGGCAGCGTCGGCGTACGAACGGGAGATCTCGATCGAGACCGTCTGGTCGCGGTCGCCGTGCAGCACGAGCTGGTCGACGCCGAGCGGGACGAGCTCGTGAGGCGAGGCGAGCTCGTACACGTCCGCACCGCCGAGCAGCGCGCGCGTCGGCTCGTCCGACGGCGTCGTTACCGAAGCGAGCCGGAGGTCGGCGACGCCCGCTTGCGAGACGACGGCCCGCGGCCGGACGCGCGGCTCCGCTCCGGGAGCGCCAGCCGGCAGGCGAGCGCGCGCCGCTGCCCAGAGAGCGAGGTGGCCGCCGGCGCTGTGCCCGACCGCGCCCACGCGCGCGAGGTCCAGCGGTGCGTCGAGATCGGCGAGAAGGTCGACGCCCGCCGCCACGTCGAGGAACGACTCCGGCCAGCCGCCGCCGTTCCCGACCCTCCGATACTCGAGGTTCCACGCGGCGAGACCGCGTGTGGCCAGGTCCTCGCAGAGCGCCGTCATCAGCGAGCGGTCGTACATCGCGCGCCAGTAGCCGCCGTGGATCACGACGACGACCGCGTGGCGGCCGCCGCCTTCCGGAAGGAACAGCTCGCCGAGCTGGCTTGCGTCATCTCCGTAGCGGTGCACCGAGCGCTCCACGCCGCGAGGCTAACGGGCGCGTAGCGCGTCCTGAACACGGCAGGGGTTAGCCTTCCCGAAGTGGCCACCGGCGTCAGGCGGATAGCGCTGCTCGGGGCCACCGGCTCCATCGGGCGGCAAGCGCTCGAGATCGTGGAGCAGCATCCCGATCTCGCCGTCTGCGCACTCGCGTCGCGGTCGCACCCGCTCGACGAGCTCGCGGCGGCACATGGAGTCGAGCACGTCCAGATCGGCGGCGACCTCACCGAGCTGCTCGAAGCCTCGCAGCCGGATCTCGTCCTGAACGCGGTCGTCGGGTTCGCCGGCGTCGGGGCGACGCTGTGGGCGCTCGACCAGGGCGTGACGCTGGCGCTCGCGAACAAGGAGAGCCTCGTCGCGGCCGGCGACCTTGCGCTCGAGGCCTGGAGGCGGGGAGGAGGCGCTCTGCTGCCCGTCGACAGCGAGCACTCGGCCGTCTACCAGTGCCTCGAGGGACACGCGCCGGAGACCGTCGACTCGCTCGTGCTCACAGCCTCGGGCGGACCCTTCCGAAACCGCCCGCTCACCGAGCTCGAATCAGTGAGTGTGGAGGAGGCGCTCGCCCACCCGACCTGGTCCATGGGGCGAAAGATCACGGTCGACTCCGCGACGCTCGCGAACAAGGGCCTCGAGCTGATCGAAGCACACTTTCTCTTCGGCATCCCCTATAAGGCGATAGAGGTGGTCGTGCACCCGAGCTCAATCGTTCATGCCGTCGTCCGCTTCCGTGACGGCGCGGCGCTCGCGCACCTCGGCCACCCCGACATGCGTGTCCCGATCTCCTTCGCGCTGACGTACCCCGACCGGCGCTCGACTCCCGTTCCCGCTCTCGACCTCACGGCTGGGCTGACGCTCGAGTTCGAGCCGCCTGACCACAAGCGCTTCCCACTCCTCGGGCTCGCACGCGAGGCGGGGGAGCGGGGCGGCACGTATCCCTGCGCGTTCAACGCGGCGAACGAGGTCGCCGTGGCAGCCTTCCTCGACCGCCGCGTCGGCTTCCTGGAGATCGCACACCTCGTCGAGGACGCGCTCGAGCAGGTCGACGGCACGCCCGCGAACGACCTCGGCGAGCTCGTCGAGGCGGACGCCGAAGCACGCCGGTTCGCCACCGGAAGATTGGCGCCGGTATGAGCATCGCCATCGCGATCCTCGGTCTCGCGTTCCTCATCCTCGTTCACGAGCTGGGCCACTTCGTCGCTTCGCTCGCGGTGGGGCTTCGCCCGCGAAGGTTCTACGTCGGGTTCCCACCGGCGATCGCCAAGACCACGAGGAACGGCATCGAGTACGGGATCGGCGCGATCCCGCTCGGCGGCTTCGTGACGATCCCTGGGATGCACCGCCCGGTGCCGCACGACGCGGATCGGAGATTCGCACGTGCGGTCGAGGAGGCCCCGGTCCTCTCAGGGCCCTCCGAGCGCGTCAAGCGTGTCCTCGAAAGCGGCAATTTCGACGCGGTCGGCATCGCGCTCGACGACTTCGAGCACGCGACCGCGGGCTCGAACCTCTCACCGGCCGCATCGACCTCCGTCGAGAAGGGCCTCGACGAGCTTCGCGACGCAGTCGGACCGGATGCCTACTGGAAGGCTCCGATCTGGAAGCGCTTGGTGGCCATCGCCGCCGGTCCCGCTGCCAACGTCGCGCTCGCAGTGGTCCTCTTCACGATCCTGTTCATGACCAGCGGCGGGAAGGCGACCTCGACGATCGCCACCGTCGCCCCCGAGGTCGAGCAAGGGGTCGCGGCGCCCGCGTCCCAGATCGGGCTCGAGGCGGGAGACCGCGTCGTCTCGATCAACGGCGAGCAGGTGGACGCGGACGAGATCGCGGGCGTCATCGCCGACTCCGAGGGTCGCCCGCTCACCGTCACCGTCGTCAGGGACGGCGAGCAGCTCGATCTGGGGCCGGTGCAGGCCGTGGAGACCGCGACGGGCTACCGGCTCGGCTTCGGGCTGGCCGGCGAGAGCCTCGGGCCCGTGGAGTCGGTCGGCCGGTCGTTCGAGGTCACCGGGATCGTCACGAAGGAGATCGTCCTCTCACTCGGCAGGCTTGTCACGGGCGAGGGCCGCGAGAACGTGTCGAGCCCGATCGGAATCACACAGGCGTCGTCGGACGCCGTCGAGCGGGGGATCGAGAACTACCTCTGGGTGCTCGGGCTCATCTCCCTCTCCCTCGCGCTCCTGAACCTGCTCCCGCTACTCCCGCTCGACGGCGGGCACATCCTTTTCGCGCTGATCGAGGGCGCACGCGGACGGTTCCTGAAGCGCGAGATCTACGAGCGCGTGTCGGTCGTCGGCCTCGCGGTCGTGCTGCTCCTCTTCTTCGTCGGGCTGACGAACGACATCGGCCGGCTGTCCTAGCAGCCCGCGCCTACACTGGCTCCGTGGCCAGCGACGTGCAGATCAAGGTCGGCGGCGTGCCCGTCGGGGGTGGCGCGCCCGTCGCCGTGCAGTCGATGACACTGACGAAGACGCACGACGTCACCGCGACCACGGCGCAGATCGCGGCGCTCGCGTCGGCGGGCTGTGAGATCGTCCGCGTCGCCGTCCCGAAGAACGAGGACGCGGCCGCGCTGCCGCTCCTCGTCAGGCTCTCGCCGCTCCCGGTCATCGCGGACATCCACTTCAACGCGTCACTTGCTCTGAAGGCGATCGACGCCGGCGTCGCAGCCGTCCGGATCAACCCCGGGAACATCGGCGGGCCGGAGAAGGTAGAGCAGGTTGTGAAAGCTGCAAAAACGGCGAAGATCCCGATGCGGATCGGCGCCAACTCCGGGTCGCTCCCGAAGCACCTCCATGCGCTCGCGACGAAGGACCAGGCGGAGGCGCTCGTCACGGCCGCCCTCGAGGAGGTCGAGTTGCTCGAGCGGCTCGACTACCACGACTTCAAGATCTCGGTCAAGGCGACGCACGTCCCCACGATGATCCGTGCGTACCGCCTGCTCGCCGAGAAGGTCCCCTACCCGCTGCACCTGGGCGTCACCGAGGCCGGAACAGAGTTCGCGGGCGGGATCAAGAGCGCGGTCGGCATCGGCTCGCTCCTCGCCGACGGGATCGGGGACACGCTGCGGGTCTCGCTCACCGCCGATCCCGTGAAGGAGGTCGAGGTCGCGTGGGAGATCCTGAAGGCGCTCGGCCTGCGCGAGCGCGGCCCGGTGATGATCGCCTGCCCCTCGTGCGGCCGCGACAACGTCGGCGTCGAGAGCCTCGCCCGTGTCGTCGAGGAGCGCCTGCGCGACTATCCGCAAGCCTTCGAGGTCGCGGTCATGGGCTGCGCCGTGAACGGGCCGGGCGAAGCAGGGGACGCCGACTTCGGGATCGCAGGGGGCCGCGACGTCGGCTTCATCTACGCGCACGGCCGGGTGTTGAAGAAGGTTTCCTCGGACATCCTGATCGAGGAGCTCTTCCACGAGATCGACCGCTGGCTCGAGGACGGCATGAAGCGCCCGGCACGGCTCAAGATGGCGAAGCCCGCCGCGCTCGCTATGGCCGAGGCGAGCATGATCCCGCTCGATTGAGCGCCGGCTCGGCGGCCACGGTGTTTCTCTAACCTCCCCGGTCATGGTCGCGCCGCCAGTCACAGCTCTTCATCCCGAGCCTGCGCGAGCCGCCCGCGGACGCCGAGGCGGCCTCGCACAAGCTCCTCGTCCGGGGCGGCTACATCCGGCAGGTGGGCGCGGGCATCTGGACGTTCCTCCCGCTCGGCTGGCGCGTGCACCAGAAGGTCGTCCAGGTGATCCGCGAGGAGATGAACGCGATCGGCGGCCAGGAGATGCTCTGCCCGGTGCTCACCCCCGCCGAGCTCTGGGAGAAGACCGGGCGCATCCGCATCCCGGAGCTCTTCAAGCTCGAGGACCGCAACGGCCGCCGCTTCGTCCTCTCGTTCACGCACGAGGAGACGATGACCTTCCATGCCCGTGAGATCCGCTCCTACAAGGAGCTCCCTCAGACCTGGTACCACTTCTCGACCAAGGACCGCGACGAGCCGCGGCCGCGGGGCGGGCTCCTCCGCGTCCGCGAGTTCATCATGAAGGACTCGTACTCCCTCGACCGCGACGCAGCGGGGCTGGACGTCAGCTTCGAACGACATAGAGAGGCGTACACGCGTATGTTCCAGCGCTGCGGGCTCGAGGCGTACCTCGTCGAGGCCGAGTCCGGGATCATGGGCGGCAAGGAGTCCCTCGGCTTCCTCGCGCCGACGGGCTCGGGCGAGAACTGGCTCATGCGCTGCGAGAACGGCGACTACTTCGCGGACGTCGAGGCCGCCCGCGGCGTCCCGCGCGCTCCCGAGTTCCCTGACCGGCTGGACGCCCCCGAGGAGATCGAGACTCCGGGCGTGACGACGATCGAGGCGCTCGCCGAGCTCCTCGGGATCGACGCTGCGGCGACCTCCAAGGCGATGCCCGTCGTCGTCGACGACCGCGTCGTGCTCGCGCTCGTCCGCGGCGACGACCGTCTGAGCGAGGAGAAGCTGATGACGATATTCGAGTCCGCGTTCCGGCCCGCCACGAACGACGAGATCCGCGAGACGTTCGGCGCGGACGGCGGCTCGATCGGCCCGCTCGACGTCTCCGTCGACGTGATCGCCGACGAGGCGCTCCGCGAGGGCCAGTTCGTCGCCGGCGCGAATCGCGACGGCCGCCACGTCCGAGGCGTCGAGGCCGGCCGCGACTACGAGCCGCGCTTCGCGGACATCCGGCAGGCGACCGAGGGCGACGCGTGCCCCGAGTGCGGCGGCCGTCTGATCGTGCAGCCCGCCATCGAGGTCGGCCACATCTTCAAGCTCGGCACTTTCCACTCGGAGGCGCTCGGGGCCACGTACCTCGACGAGGACGGGGCGGAGAAGACGATCGTCATGGGCAGCTACGGCGTCGGGCCGGCGCGCACGATCGCCGCGATCGTGGAGCAGCACAACGACGAGAACGGGATCCTGTGGCCGAAGGAGGTCGCGCCGTACGACGTGCACGTTCTCTCGCTCGACGCCGGCTCGGACGAGATTCTCGGGCAGGCCGAGCACGTCGCAGCCCTGCTCGGGGCGGAGGATCTCGACGTCCTCCTCGACGACCGCGACGAGCGGCCGGGGGAGAAGTTCGCGGACGCGGACCTCGTCGGGGCGCCGGCGCGGATCATCGTCGGGCGCAAGACCGCCGAGGACGGGATGGTCGACGCACGGACGCGCGACGGGGCGGTGGACGAGCGCATCCCGATCGCGGACGTGCTGAAATGGGTGACGGACCGCTGATGGCGAAGCGCCGCAGATACAGCAACGAGCAGTTCGGCCCGACGATGGAGCGGTTGATGGCCGAGACGGGGACCACCTACCGGGGCCTCGCCGACAAGGCGAAGCTCTCCGCCGGGTACCTGAACCACATCGTCCACGGGAACCGGCCGGTGCCCTCGAACGACGTCATCGCACGGATCGCGAAAGGCCTCGGTGTCGAGGCCGAGCACTTCCGTGAGTACCGGATCCGCGTGATCACCGACAAGCTCGAGCAGATGCCCGAGCTCATCGACCGGCTCTACAAGCGCCTGGCGTAGTCACGGCCCACGCTGTTCTCTTGCGCCGGGATAACCGTCCCGGGCGTGCGCGTGCCCCTGACCAACGTGATCAAGAACTACGTCGGACTGATCTGACCGAACACGGACAGCTAGGGTTGTGACCGTCTGTGACGAACGGGGTGTGGCGCAGCCTGGTTAGCGCGTCGGTCTGGGGGAGTAGAGGTATTCGGCCCGAACGTGGCTTAGATAAGCGGAACACGGAGGCGATGTGGGGCAGTCGGTCAGCATCTAGTCAGCATCGGGGCGTGGCGCAGCCTGGTTAGCGTGCTTGTCTGGGGGACAAGAGGTCGTGGGTTCAAATCCCACCGCCCCGACTGAGAACGAGGCCCGCGACTCGGGCCTCGTTCGCGTTCCGGGGGCTGCCGCCGCCGCTCGAAGCCCCGCCCGACATGGCTCGACTCATCCCCATCGGCTCGCGTAACGGGATCGAGATCCTCGGTCCTCCTGGCCCGCCTCCAGGCCACTGACGTCACAGAAGCCCGGCGCCCGCCTCCGAAAGGAGCGCGGGCGCTTTCACCCACGCGTTCGTCGAGCTGGCGGAGTGGATCGGCTGAGGTCCCCGGAACGCGCCGCCTTGGCACTAGGCTCCGACGATGACGCTCATCGTCAGAGAGTCGCCGCGGACGCGGTCCCAGACCTAGAAGAGACGCAGCGTGGACCGATTCACCGGCGGTTGCCTGTGCGGCAACGTCCGAATTGTGGCGTCAGGACTCCCATACCGGGTCGGCCTCTGTCACTGTCTCGACTGCCGCAAGCATCATGGGGCGCTCTTCAGCGCTTCCGCGGTATTCCCTCAGGATGCGGTGACGATCGATGGCGAAACACGCGACTACGCCGGGCGGGCTTTCTGTCCCCGCTGCGGCTCGTCCATTTTCTCACGCAGCGCGGACGAAATCGAAGTGAACCTCGGATCCCTGGATGCCCCTGACCAACTGATGCCAACCTACGAACTCTGGACCGTCCGTCGCGAGTCCTGGTTGCCGCCGTTTCCGCTCACGAGACGATACGACCGCGATCGTGACGCCACGGGTCGCTCTGAGGAGTAGGTCGCACGAACGGCGCGTTGCTGTGGTCATGCGAGCTCAGTGACCGCGTTGCTCCGAATGCTCACCCGTCGCGGCGCCGAGGTCGTCGTTGCGTCCGGCCTTGATCCGTGACCACTGGGCGGCCGCCCAGCCGCCCAGCCGCCGCCTCCTGCTGGAGCCACGTGTTGCGTCAGGGTCCTCAACTCGGCGAAGGAGTCGTAGACGCATGTCTAGATGCGGAGTATTCTCGTGATGATCAGCACCAAAGGGGGTGGGGTTGATGACCGACAAGCAGCGCTTGGAGCTGCTCGAGTTCGCGCTCGAGGAACTCCGGAAGACGAAGGAGGGCTTCGTCTCCGCGGGCCAGACAGGTGGACACTGGCGTCGCGCGATGCAACGACTCGACGCGCTCGAGGAGGACCTGAAGTCGAAGCCGGTGCAACTGACCGCGACGGCTCAGTCACGTCTTCCGCACCTCGGTCCGGTCTGGAAAGGTGGCAAGTCGATCCTGGAGCAGGACTGCACACATGCGACGAGCGGCATCCCGCACTTCCCGGCGTTCGACGACGCGTTCATCGCTGGGCGCAAGATCATCGCGCCGGAGGCTCTCGAGGTGACGCGTGCCTCGAGCTCCAACCCAGGCGACGCGTTTTACGCCAAGGGCAGGTCGGGCCTCCAGTACTGGTTCGGTCATCTCGCGAAGGCGCCGTCGGTCGGGACGAAGTTCCGGAAGGGCGAGACGATGGGAACCGTGCTCGACCACAACGTCGGTGGGGGTCCGCACGTCCACGTGGCTATCAACATCGAGCGAATCGTCGAGCCAGGGAAGGAGCTCGAACACCACACGAACTACACGCACGGCGCCCCGCTCATCCGGAAGCAGCTGGCGGAGCTCTTGAAGTGAGTGTCTAGCTCGCTCGCTTTACGGGCGGGTGTGTGGGACACTGGTTCGAATCAATCGTCACGAGGGAGGGGCCCATGGGGGCGGGGGCTCGAGGGTTCGCGACTGCGGCGACCCGGATGCGACGGCTGTTGCATGCCTCCGTAACCCTGGTGGTGCTTGCCTTCGCGCTTCTCGTCGTTGCCGGAGCCCAGGGCGCCGGGCCTGACGGCGCGGCGCAGACCACCGAGGTCAGGCTCGATGTGTTGGCTGGCCCCGACCCGAATGCGGACGGCGACGACGTGGTCATCACAGAGGCCAACGTGGCTGGAGAGAACATCTGTGGCGTTGGGTTCTTTCTGTGCAGCTTCACATATCAGGCCCCCACGACGGTCACACTGACCGCGAAGTCAAGCCATCCGGACTACCACTTTTACGGTTGGACGGCCGCCGAGTGTACGGACGGCGTGAACGTCTGCGAGCTTCGTCTCACAGGTGACGAACCCCGCGTCGCGGTCTTCGCCCTCTACGACCCGACAAGTATCAGCGTGGGTGTGGCGGGGCCGGGCACAGTGAAATGGCTCGGCGGGGTACCACCCGACGAAGTGTGCGAGTCCCAGGCGACCTTGCAGGCGTCATGTCGGACTGAGGACATCCCCGCGCGCGTCCCCTTCGAGTTCGTAGCCGATTCGGCTTCTTCAATCGAGTGGGCCGTCGGCTGTGACCCCGTGCCGAACGACGCGACGCGATGTGTCGCCCGCCCGGAGGACCGCATCGTGATGGTCGGCTTCGGCGGCGAGGCGCCCCCTCGACCGTTCGACGTGGACGTGACGCTTCGGCTAACTAAGACGGGAAGCGGTGATGGCAGGATCACCGGCTCTGGCTTCAACTGCGGGAACGGCGTCGACTGCCGCCAGATCATCGACTTCGGCGAGCTCGTCACTCTGCAGGCGGAGGCGGCAGCGGGCTCGCGATTCGACGGCTGGGTCGGTGTCTGCGCGAGCGATCCAACGTGCCGCTTCAGGGCAGGACCGGTGACGTCACTCCAGGCCCGCTTCGTGGAGGCGCCGCCGCCTCCGCCGCCACCTGGTCAACCGCCGCCGCCTGGGTCTCCGCCGCAACCACCCCAGGTCCCAAAGCTCGACGTGCGCATCACCAAGCTAAGTGCATTTCGGAGCGCAGGGCGGTGGCGTGTCGCTGCGCGGATCGTCGCGAACAAACCCGTTCGCGCACGCGCCCGAGTCGGACGCGTGCGGCAGACCTGGGGAGACCGCACGGTCACCCTCCGTGCCGGCAGGAGCTCGCTGACGCTGCAGCTGGCGAGGCGTGCGAGGAGGGGCAAGTGCTGGTTTGCCCTCGTCGCGCGCACACCCGGCGGCGAGGTGCTCACCCTCCCTCGCCGAACGGTCAAGCTTGGCCGATGAGGCGCAGTCGAGCCGGTGGAAGCGGCCCTCTGTCGGCGCACTCCTTGCGCTGGCCGGCACGATCGTCGCACTCGTCTCAGGGATTGCCGGTCTCGTCTTTCTGTTCAAGCCCGACCTGAAGCCGAGCGGCGAGGCGGCAAAGCAGGCGGCGACGCTCTCACATCTGCATGTGAAGCCCAACGCTTTCTTCCGGGAGTACCTCGCCCGCGAAGACCTCCCAGATACGGGCTACACCGAGGCCCAACTCGCCCAGCGCGTGGCGCTGCTTCGATTCCGTGTCCAGATCACGGGCTTCGAAGGTGAGCGCCTCACTCTCAAATGGGAGCTGTTCGACGCCGCGAGCGGTGAGCAGATCAACGAGTCGAAGGCGAGAACGATCACTCCGACGAACGAAACGAACGAGGCAAACCAGTACTTTCCGGTGCCGCTGCCCAAGCGAGCGGGAAAGTTCTTCGCCGTCGTGGAGCTGAAGCAGCAGAAGCAGAATTCCCTGCTCGCCCTCGACACGCTCGAGACCGATCCATTCCCCGGACTTCCCTGACCGTCGCCGACGGCCGCTTGAAGAGCGATCTGGTCTGGTGCCGCGAGTGCCTGTCTCTCGCGAAAGCCGCTACCGAAGATGTTGTCCACGTAGCCGGGAAGTCGGGTCTCGTACACTCACCGCGCTGCTAACAGACCCGGTCCCGATACCGACAAGGAGGCAAGCATGTCCGTAGCACGGGTGACGGAGATCAGCTCGACGTCGGCGACAAGCTTCGAGGACGCGATCAAGTCCGGCCTCGAACGCGCGAACTCAACGCTTCGCAACGTGAAGAGCGCCTGGATCAAAGAGCAGTACGTGCGCGTCGAAGGAGGCTCGATCGGCGAGTACCAGGTGAACATGCTCGTCACCTTCGTTCTCGACGACTGAGCCGCGCGGGGAGGGGCCGGGTCAGTCGATCAGCGCGCGTAGCGACTCGGCGTCAGCCGGCTCACCGGCGCGGATGAGGTCGGCGGCGGCGTCCACCTTCCCCCAGACGTCCCAGAGCAGGAACCCGCGCGGATTGCCGTCCTCCGCGTAGCAGACGACGCCCTTCCGGTTGGGCTCGGCCCACTCGACGACGGTGTCCAACCGTGAGTCGAGGTCGCCGACCGCCTCGTAGCCGAGGTCGAAGAGGTCGGAGTAGAAGAACGGGAGGTGGAGGTACGGCTCGCCCGCGCCGGCCATATTGGCGCCGACGTGGCGGCCGTGGCTGTTCGCGTGATCCTCGTGCTCGACGCGTCTCGGGCCTCCGAGAGCGGGAGCCGGGAAGCGCGCGACGTCACCTGCGGCGAACACGTCGTCACGCCCGCCCACGCGGCCGAGCTCGTCGACGACGATCCCGTCGTCGAGCGGTAGGCCGGCACTCTCCGCGAGGTCCGTCCGCGGCTCGATCCCGAGTCCGGCGACGACCGCGTCGCACTCGACGGCACGTCCGCTCTTCGTGGTCACACGGAACCCGCCGTCCTCTCGCGAGATGGACTCGACGAGCTCCTCGGCGAGCACGTCGACGCCCTGCTCGCGGTAGTAGTCGTTGACAAACAGAGAGAGGTCGGCCGGGAAGAGGCGGGCGCCGATGCCGACCCCCGGGAAAACGATCGAGACGGTGCAGCCGTTCATGGCCAGCGCGGCGGCGATCTCCGAGCCGATGAACCCGCCACCGATCACGGCCACCCGGACGCCGTCCCCGGCAAGCCCGTGCAGCTGCCGGTAGTGGTCGAGCGTGCGGAAGTAGAGGACGCCGTCGTCCCAGGCCGCGACCCGCCGGGGTGTTCCCCCGGTCGCAAGCAGAAGCTTCTCGTACGCGTGAGTCTGGCCCGCGTCGTCGGTGGCCGTCCTGCCGTCGAGGTCGAGCGACGCGATCGCCCGCCCCGCGTGGATGTCGACGACGAGGTCGGGCGTGCCGCGCCAGATCGAGTCTTCGGGCTTCCCTTTCCAGAGCGCCTTCGTCAGCGGGGGACGGGCGTACGGCTCGTGGCCTTCCTCGCCGAAGAGCCCGATCGAACCGGTCTCGTCGTGGTCGCGGATCCCGCGGCACGCGGAGTCTCCGGTCATGCCGCCGCCGACGATCAGATACCGGTATTCCGCCACCTCCGAGGATCCTAGTGCCCGGACGGATCAGTAGAGCGCAGTCGCCAGCCGGCGGCGATATGCGGCGACGCGCGGGTCGTCCTGGCCGAGGTGGTCGAAGATTGCGACCGCGAGCTCCCGCAGGCGATCGCGCTCGTCGGGAGCAGCCTCGGGCACGGCGTCGAGGATGAGCCCCAGCGCACGCTCGGGATCGCCGGCATCGAGCGCCTCGAGCACGTCCGGGTGCTCGCCGCTGGCCCGGAGGTCCTCGAGAACGCCAGCGAGGCGGGGCGGCGCGAGCAGCTCGTCGACGAACGACGACACCGAAGCCGGCGACTGCGCGCCGACGAACTCGGCGACGACACGGCCGTCCCGAAACCCCTTCACCGCGGGGATGCCCTGTACGCGGTGCGTGGCTGCAAGCTCCTGGTTCGCGTCCACGTCCACCTTGACGAGCGCCACCGCGCCGCCGCGGCTCGCGATCTCCCGCTCGAGCACGGGCCCGAGCGCATGGCACGGACCGCACCAGTCCGCCCAGAAGTCGACGACGACGGGAAGCTCTCGCGACCGCTCGACGACCTCCGTCTCGAAGGTCTTCTCGGTGACGTCGACGGCGGTCACGGAGGCCTCAGGATGCCAGCACGACATCGGCGCCGCAGCCGGCGAGGAGGGCGGCTCGGACGTCGTCCGCGTCGACGCCCGCCAGAGAGCGGTGCGCGAGGTCCACCTCGATCTCGGGCCAGGCCCCGACGCCGAGCGAGCGAGCGCCCTGCTCGCCGCCGAAGCGGTACAGCTCCTCGGGCGCGAAGACTCCGCGCCGGCCGGTCTGGCGCCGCGCGATCCCCTCGAGCTCGCGCAGCTCCTCGAAGGGGTCGATACGGACGTTCGAGTCCGAGCCGACGCAGAGCGGGATCGCGCGCGCCCGGATGCGCTCGGCCGGGAGGAAGCCGTCCCCGAGATCCGCTTCCGTCGTCGGACAGGCGCAGACCGTCGTCCCGGTCGAAGCGAGGAGGTCGAGCTCGGCCCCGTCGGCGTGCGTCGCATGGACGACGGTCGTCAGCTCACCGAGGCAGCCCGTTCGGGCCAGGAGCTCGATCGGCCGGCAGCCGTGCTCGGCGAGGCACTCCTCGATCTCGCGCGGCTGCTCGTTGGCATGGACGTGGAGCGGGAGCCGCTCGGCTCGAGCGGAGCCGGCGACCGCCTCGAGCCAGTCGGCCGGACACGCGCGCACGGAGTGGGGTGCGACGCCGACGCGCAGGCCCGCCTCCTGCAGCTCAGTCACCTCGTCGAGATACGCAGCGACGGACTCCTGCCTGAAACGCGGGATCCCGCCCCGGGCATACGCGACATGGAGGAGGGTGAGCTCGATGCCGACCGCGGTCGCCGCGTCGGCCGCCGCGCGCGCTTCCGGGACTCCGAGGTAGTGGAACTCGCCGACTGCCGTGTAGCCCGCCGCACGCATCTCACGGTATGTCGCCTCGTATGTGATGCGAACGAGCTTCGGTGTCTGCCTGTCGGCCTCCGCGAGCATGCCCTCGCGCCATGCCCAGAAGTCCCCTCCCGCCGCGCGTCCGCGAAGCGCCCGCTGGAACGTGTGGCTGTGCGCGTTCACGAACCCGGGCAGCGCGAGACGTTCGGCCACGAGGCGACGCTATCAGGGTGGACATAGGCTTCCCGCGTGACCTGGGCGGAGCTCCGGCGTCGGATCCCGAATGCGCTCACGATCGTGCGCGTCGCCGCGATCCCGGTCTTCGCGTGGCTCTACCTCGGGGCCGGCGACGGGGCGGCGTGGGGGGCAGGGCTCTTCTTCGCGGGTGCCGCACTCACCGATCAGGTCGACGGTTACCTCGCGCGCCGTTGGCACGTCGAGTCGCGCTTCGGAACGGTCGCCGACCCCCTCGCAGACCGACTCATGATCGGCACCGCGGTCGTCCTCATGTGGGCGACAGGCAGGCTCCCGGCGGCCGCGGCGGTCGTCATCCTCGCCCGTGATCTCGTGCTCGTCCTCGGCTACAAGCTCCTCGCCCCGCGCGGCCTCGAGCTCGAGGTCACGTTCCTCGGCAAGCTCGCGACCTGGGTGCTGTACGCGGCGCTCGGCTTCGTGCTCGTGACCGAGGAGGGGACGACGTGGCCGCTCGTCCTCGTCTGGATCGGGATCGCCCTCGCGATTGTCGCCGCTGCGCAGTATGCCGTCCGTGCACGGGCCGCTCTGGGCCGCGGCTGACTCTGAAATCGGGAGGGAACCGCCCTCCCGCCGCGAAGAAAGCCTCAAGCTGAGGTTGACCCCTCGGTTCGAGTGCTGCTTTACTCAAGGCAGTCCGACGAAAGGCGACCACTGTGGAACCAGCTCCCGATCTCACCACGCTGACCGACGACGACCTTCGGGTCATGATCCGCGAGCTCGAGAAGGAGGAGGACGAGATTTCCTTCCGGCGACGCGTGCTCCACGGCCGCATCGACATCCTGCGGGCGGAGCTCGTCGCGCGGCTGCGCGAGCAGGTGAGCGCGGGGGAGGCGCAGCTCGCCGACGTCGAGCGCCTGAGCGAGATCCTGGCCGCAAAGGCAGCGCCGGTCGACGACGAATGAGTCACGTCTACTGCCCGGAGTGCGGGTTTCAGAACCCGGAGACCGCGAACTTCTGCTCCCGGTGCGGCGCGCTCCTCGTCGTCGACACCGGCACCGAGACGACGATGAGCTTCGACGTGGACGAGGCCGGTGACGAGGGCGAGTCCATCCTCGCAAGCCTCGGCATCACGGGACCGGCGCTCGTGGTCAGGTCGGGCGGCGGCATCGCCGGGCAGCCGTTCCAGCCGGGCGAAGGCCGGACGCTCGTGGGCCGCTCGCCCGAGTGCGACATCTTCCTCGACGACGTGACCGTGTCGAGACGACACGCCGAGATCACACGCGAGGGAGACGACTTCACCATTCGCGACCTCGGAAGCCTCAACGGCACCTACGTCAACCGAAAGCGCATCGAATCGTCGGCGCTCGCCGACGACGACGAGGTCCAGATCGGCAAGTATCGGCTGACCTTCCTCGCGCGATGAGCACGGTGACGACGACACGGCGCGGGAAAGGTGGCTCCGAGCCGGGGCTCCGTACGATCGGATCCGTCTGCGAGGGCCTCCGTGAGGAGTTCCCGGACATCTCCGTCTCCAAGATCCGCTACCTCGAGGACCAGGGCCTCATCACGCCGAGCCGGACGCGCGGGGGGTATCGGCTCTTCTCGCCCGAGGACGTCGAGCGCCTGGCCACGATCCTCCGGCTTCAGCGGGACGAGTTCCTGCCGCTCCGCGTGATCCGCGAAGCGCTGGAGGGGCCCGGGACGTCGCCCGACCGCGCCCGGAAGCGCAACGCCGGGCTCAGCGGGCGCGAAGAGGAGATCGACGCCGCCGAGCTCGGCAACCGGGCCGGCGTGACGCCCGACTTCGTGAAGGAGCTCGAGGAGTACGGCGTCGTCCACTCGCGTGTCGAGGCGGGTGAACGGCTCTATCGCGAGAGCGAGGCCGACATCGCCGCGGCTTGTGCGCGAATCGCTCGGTTCGGCATCGACGCACGTCACCTCCGGACTTTCCTCACCGCGACGGGACGCCAGGCGGCGCTCGTCGAGCAGCTCGTCGCGCCCGGCCTTCGCTCCCGCAACCCGGAGCGGCGCAAGGGCGCGCTCGAGGATCTCGAGTCGCTCGCGCGCGTCGCTCAGGAGCTCTCGCAGCTCCTCTTCGTCAGGGATCTGCGCGCAGTGGTAGAACGGTCCGGATGAGCCTCGACCTCCGAGACCGCGTCCGCGACGTCCCCGACTTCCCGACCGAGGGGATCATCTTCAAGGATCTCATGCCGCTCATCGCGGACAAGGCGTACTTCGCGGAGACGATCAGACAACTCGCCGAGTGGGCGCGCCCGCGCGAGCCCGACCTCGTCTTCGGCGCAGAGGCACGCGGCTTCATCTTCGGCGGCGCGCTCGCGTACGAGCTCGATGCTGGGTTCATCGCTGCTCGAAAGCCCGGGAAGCTCCCGCGGGAGACGATCGAGGCCACGTACGCGCTCGAGTACGGCACGGACAGCCTCCAGGTGCATCGCGACGCGATCACACCCGGCGCGCGCGTCGTGGTCCTCGACGACGTCCTCGCAACCGGCGGGACCGCGCACGCAAAGGTCGAGCTCGTGGAGGAGCTCGGCGGGATCGTCGTCGGCGTGCTCTTCGTGATCGAGCTCACGTTCCTCGACGGACGCGGGAAGCTCGACGGCCACGACGTCCACTCGCTGATCCAGTACTGACGTCGAGCCGATTACGCCCGTCCGGCCAGTTCCGGCGTCCGGTCGCGGGGCTACAAGGAGAGGATGTACGACCCGCTGACGAGCACGTATTCGTTCGCGTGCCCGCACGGGAGGGGCACGCGCGTGCCGCTCTCGTCCTTTCGCCAGCTCGAGCGCCTGCCCGGCGCCGCGCACCCAGCTGTTTACAGCGTCCTGTTCGACTGCGGGTGCGGCGAGGACCACCTCGGGCTCGTCTCCCACGAGGATCTCGACTGGGCACCGCTCGGGACGAGCGCGGAGATCTCCTTCCGCAACCTCATGACCTCGCACGACGACTCGCTCGCGGGCGAGCTGACCGACCTCGCGGCAGGCCGGATCAGAGCGGGGGAGTGGCCGTGGAGCTTCTTCTGCCTGCTCGAAGGGCGCCCGCGGCCGATGACGCCCTCGGCGCTTGCCCTCGTGGCCCCAGGCCTCGTCGAGCAGCGGGACGGGTCGTTCGGGATCGCGGTGCGCTGTCCCGGCTGCTCCGCGCTCTCGGTGAACCTCGTGACGCGGGCGCACGTCGACATCCCGTTCTGGAACGACACGCGCGTAGGCGTGCTCGATCACGTCTTCCCGACGGACGCCGTCACGGTGCTCGAGGAGTTCCGCGCGGAGCTCCTGTCGGCGCGCTTCGACGAGAAACGGCTCGAGTTGTAAGGATCGGCGCCGTCCCTCCGGCAAGGGATGGTAGGCGCGTACCGAGGCGTCGATGGTCGTCTCATGAGAGCTGCCGCCCTCGAGAGTGTCGAGGCGACCGCTTCGTCCCGCCTGCTGGCGGATGTCGAGGCGTTCGACACCGACGACACGAGCAAGCGCGCACCCGCTCTGATCAGGCTCGAGGCCGCCATCGGCCGCGAGTTTGCGGATCGTCTCGTCACCGCGCTCTGCCACGAGCGCGGCCCGACGCGCAAGACCGGGACCGGCTAGACGCGCCACGATCGGACGGGGGGGAACCGAAGGCGAGGGCCTTCCGACCGAGGCATGCCTGATTTCGGGGATCGACTAGTGCGGGCGCGGCTCGTCGCTGCCGCGCAGCCTGACGAGCATGAAGATCACGGCCGCACCGACGAGTGAGAGCACGAACGCCACCCCGCCCGAGACGTCCAACAAGAGCGCGCCGAGCCACATTACGAGGAAGAACACGAAGGCCCAGACGAATGCCTGGACGCCCTTGTCGATGCTCGGCATACGCAGGTGCATTGCGGCGGATCCTACCCCGGGAGCTCGTCGGTCTCCGATCCAGGCGGGCACGCGCCGGTCCAAAAAAATTCACCGAGCCGGTGGCGCTTTCGTCCACACAGCCCGCTGACCGTCCGCTTCCGCGTAGAGCCTTCGAGCTGCGCTTCGACCTAATCGCGCTCCGTGCTCGGTGCACGCACGACACTATGGGACGAGGCGAAACCGGTCAAGGCCGCCTTTCACCCGATTGCTGCAATTTGCGTCGAATTCCTCTGCCGGACTCTTCGCGGCGCGCGCGTAGGATCTCGCCGTGCGCCGCTCGGTCGTCTACGCCGTCGCCGGAGCGGCACTCGGGCTCGCAGCGATCCTCACGCTCGCGGGGTTCGCGGACGACCCTGACGCGCTCACGAACGGCCAGGCGTTCGTCCTCGGCGTCGTCCAGGGCCTCACCGAGCTCCTACCGATCTCCTCGTCGGGGCATCTCATCCTCGTCCCCTGGGGCGCGGAGTGGACATACCTCGAAGAGAACGACCGCTTCAACCAGACCTTCGACGTCGCGCTCCACCTGGGCACGCTTGTCGCGGTCGCCGCGTACTTCTGGGGCGACATCGTGCGGCTCGTGCGCGCCTTCCTGCGCACGCTCGGCCGGCGCCGGATCGAGACGCCGGACGAGCGGATCGCGTGGTTCGTGCTCGTTGCCACGATTCCCGCCGGCGTTGCGGGGCTCCTCGGTGAGGACCTCATCGCGGACAACCTCGGCGAGCCGTGGCAGATCGCGATCCTGCTCGCGGGCGGGGCGCTGCTCCTCGCGTGGGCGGACCGCTCGCCACAGAACCGCGCGATGGGCGATCTCGGGCTCGGCCACGCGCTCGTGATGGGCGTCGCGCAGGCACTCGCGCTCGCGCCCGGGGTCTCGCGCTCCGGGATCACGATCACGGCCGGCCGGTTCATGGGCCTCGACCGCGACGGCGCCGCGCGCTTCTCGTTCCTCCTGCTCCTGCCGACCGTGCTCGGAGCCGTCGTGCTCAAGGGAGTGGGGGACGTACTGCTCGGTGACCTCCCGGACGGCTGGCAGGGCCCGTTCCTCGTGGGCACGCTCGCGGCGCTCGGAAGCGGCCTGCTCGCGATCGACTGGCTGCTCGGCTACGTGCGCCGCCACACGTACGACGTCTTCGTCTGGTACCGGCTCGTCGCGGCGGCCGTCATCGTGATCGTGATCCTGAGTGGGGTGCGGGAGGCGACCTTCTAGCGAACCTCCGTCTACTTGACATAACGCAGGTTCTCGTGCGTTCGCATAGGTGCGCCACGAGTGCGTGGAAGCGGCGTGCGCGTGTTCGACTCGCAGGTCCTGCAGTGAAGTAGTTCAAGAGCGTTCCCAGAGGCACCAGGCCGCTGGAGTTACAGGAACTCGCCGAGAGGCGGCCTGAAGGCCGCCTCTCGTAGGACGTGGCGTGAGGAGGCTAGATGGTGGAACCGCCCTCGACGGTCGTCGTGACCGGGAGGCGACGGGGCTTGGACTGTTCGCGCTTCTCGACGTGGACTTCGAGCACGCCGTTGGCGTAGTGCGCCCGGGCTTCGACGTCGTCAGTCCCCTCGGGCAGAGCAACAGAGCGCGTGAATTCTCCAAAGGGACGCTCGTAGCGAAAGAAGCGCCCGTCCTCCATCTCGGTGCGTTCACGCGAGCCGCTGACCGTCAGTGTGCTGTCTTCGAGGTCGACGACGATTTTCTCCTCCAGTATGCCGGGGAGATCGAACGCGTATACGAGCTCGCCCTCGGTCTCCCAGACGTCAAGCGGAGGTGCCCACGTCTGGTTGGAAACGGCGGCGGCACGAGCTGGCGACTCGACGATGGTCCTGATCAGCCGCTCGAACTCGCCATTCATGGCGGCGTTCCGTAGTGGTTCGCGAAAGCGGACAAGAGTGGTCATAGAACTCAGCTCCTATCGGGTAGATGCTCCTTACTCCTTGCTCGCAGCTACTTGGGCTGCGCGCCGATCTGCTTGAGGAGGGTCAACGAGTCGAAGTAGTGGCGGCTCTCCTTGATCTTGTTGCCCTCGAAGGTGAAGAAGATGGCGGCGGGCGTCTCTTGGCGGTTGCCTGACGCCGGGATTGTTCCTTCGGCAGTCTCGAGTGGGCCACTCTGCGTGCCCTTCCATGTGACTTCCAGGGCGACCTGGTTACCGTTAGAGACTGCGCTTGTCACTGTCCCGGCGCCGTCCGGGAACGCGGACTTCCAGGCCTTGAAGAGCTCGACGATCTTCTCCGGACCCTCGATCTTCCGCTGGGTTCCCAGCTCCTGGTAGCGCGAGTCGTAGGCGAGCGTTCCTCGCAGGAGCTCCCAGTTGCCGCTGCTAAAGGCATCCACCTGATCCCGGGCGACGTTGACCATCTCGTCTGCTGTCTGGACCTCGGTAAGAAGTGCGGTCACGGCAAGCTCCTCTCGTCGATCATTGGCCCGAACGGCAGCCTCAAGGAGGCCTGCCTAAGATCGGCGGTCGCCGCTCGGCTGAGACGATGGTCGCAACGAGGAAGAAGAGCTGGCGACTCGACGGACACAAACTGGACCGTCAGCGCGACTGGCTCGGTGTTTCCAGGAAGCAGTCTATCTCAACGGCTCGCTGGATGCGGCCTCGCGGACACGGTGGGGGCTCCTCTCATCAGCCTGCCTCCCTCCTGATCGATCGCAACGACTTCGGCTGGCCGGACGAACCACGCCGTCAAGGGACATTCCCGCACACTCGGACAGGCCGGGAGGCAGCGTCGTCAGCGTAGGCAGACGGGAAGTTGCGCGAGCGCTTCGTCGACGCTGAGAAACGTGGCTGCGGCAATGTCTTCGGGTGGGACCCACCCCGGGAACGCGACCTCGACGGTCTGGTGGGCCCCTGAGGGAGTGTGCTGCTCGTCAACCGCAGCAAGCCGCTCAGCGGGGAAGCGGTCGGCAACACGGACAAGCGCTGGCCAGATTCGTCGGTGGACTAGCGTAACTCTGCCCTCAATCAGGCGAGTTGCAACGACATCCCCGGACGCGCGAAGGAGGTTGAGAGCGGCGAAGATCTCACGGCCGGATGAGTGGCCCCACCAGCTCCCGCGGATCGGCTCGCCGGCAATCTGCTCTGCAAGATTCGGCACCGGCCCGCGAGCAGACTGCAACACAACCCCCTGCTCACACACCCAAGCCAACGGATCCATAGACCTGGATTCAACCACCGGGCCCTGGCCCAGACTGTGAACTCAGCCGAAGTTTCGGGCGTGCGCGTCGGTGTCGTAGTTGGCTCGTGCCGGCCAGTTCGGGTCTCAAGCGACATTCCCGAACACTGGCCCACGCGAGCATCCACCCGTTGAGTTCCGAGGATCTGCCCTGCGCTTGCAGATAACAGCGATTCCGCGACCGCAAGCTGCGCGACAGTCGCGTGACGCGCTAGAACCCAGTCAGGAAGCGGGTTTGCGGCGAGGGATCGGGAGCCACTCGGAGGTTGCGGAAAACGTGCGGGGAACTCCGAGGCCCCTTTCCGCATCCCAGGCGAGCAGCCCGTCGTCGACCGCCTTGACGACGAGATTCATCGCGTAGGGCGTGAACTTGAACGGTTTGTTGCCGACCCACCCGTGCGCCACGAAGTCGTCCGGCTTCCATTCGGCGATGACCTTCTTCGTCACCTGCCTGGCGATCTCGTTCCGGCTCCCGTCGTGAGCGCCCGTCACCCAAAGGCGGGCGGCCTCTTCGAGCGCCAGGCGCGGCCACTCCTTCAGCCGCGCGCCGCCCGGATGGGTCGTTTGCGACCGAGGTGTTTCGTGATCTGGATCCCGCTCGACCGTCTTCGTCTCGGAGGTCTCGACCGGCTCGAGCACGGCCGCGACGACGAGTCTCTGAAACTCCTTCTCGATCCCTGGCGGCAGGACACGTTCCACCCGCTCCTGAAGCTCGCGGTAGGCCCTCTCGCGCGCCGGTGGCAGGACACCGCTCGGTATGTCGGGCGGAGACGGCGAACGGTGGATCCACCTGAACCAAGTGAATGGCTCCCCGAAGTGCTCGGCGGCCCGCTCGGCGAGCGCGTCGAACAGCTCGGCGTAACCGCGGCGCGTCGTCGCCCAGATCGCGATCGCGTCAAGGTCCATGTCGGGGTGCGGACCCTGAATCGCCAGGACCGTCTTCCGATCCAGGCCGTCCCACCAGCGGCGCACTACGGGTACGGGCGCGAGGTTGCCTGCATAGGGCTGGAGCCGATCCTAAAGCAGCAAGGGCGCCCCCTCGCGAGAGACGCTTCGGGCCGAACTGCCCTATGCGCGAGCGAGGGTAGCCGAGCCCTCGGCTGGGTTCGTTCATGACGGACAAAGAGGGCCTCCGAACCGGTTGTCGGCGCCGTAGCCCTTCGCGTTCCCCGCGTACTACTTGAGGTCTGGGGTCTGCCTTCGGACTGATCTGTTCACGTCACTCTTCAGCGCATCCTTGATTACGGCCGCGCTCACCGGTTGACAGGTGATGGTGCGGGGAAGCCTCGTCCCTCTTCGGCTCCTGACCGCTTGCAGAGGATCCCGGAGGCCGTCCGTCGAGGCGACCCTCCCGCACCAACAGGTTCGTACCGCGAACGCACTAGTCCGCACGTTCTCGTGCATTCGGCTCGGCAAGGCTCCTGGGCCTACCCAATCAGCTCGAGGGGCTCAAAGCCCGAGCTGCTCCCGGACGAGTCGTGCGCCCGCGACCATCGCCTGGAGCTTGCTGTAGGCGAGCTGCCGCGGCAGGTACTTCATCCCGCAGTCGGGAGCGACGACCAGCCGCTCCGGCGGGAGCACGGTCAGCGCTCGGCGGATCCGCTCGGCAACGAGCTCCGGCGTTTCGGCCTCGTCCGAGCCGAGGTCGAGGACGCCGAGGACGATGACCTTGCCAGGGACGTCGCGCAGCACTTCCGGGTCGAGGTCCGGCTGCGCCGCCTCGAGCGACAGGTGCGTCGCCGAGCAGTCGTTCAGCTCACGCAGGAACGGGTACCCGCTCGGCCGGTCGTGGACGATATGCGCGTAGCCGAAGCAGGTGTGGAGAACGGTCTCGCCCTCGATCCCCTCCAGCGCACGGTCGATCGCCTCGATCGCGTACTCGTGCGCCGGCTCGGGCCGCGCCTGCAGATACGGCTCGTCGATCTGGACGACGTCCGCGCCCGCCGCCTTCAGATCACGGAGCTCCTCGTTCACCGCCTCGGCATACGCCAGGGCGAGCTCGCGGTCGGTCTCGTAGAAGTCGTTCTGGGCCTGCTGCGTCATCGTGAACGGCCCCGGGACCGTGATCTTGACCCGGCGGTCCGTGAGCGCCCGCAGTAGCTCGACGTCGCGCGCCTCGACCGGCCCCCTGCGCCGGATCGGGCCGACAACGCGCGGAACCGGATTCTCATGACCCGTCCGGTCGAGCGCGACTCCGGGGTTGTCGAGATCCACGCCCTCGAGCGCGGTCGCGAACCGGTTCGAGTAGCTCTCCCGCCGCATCTCGCCGTCGGTGACGATGTCGACGTCGGCGCGTTCCATGTCCGAGACGGCGAGCCGCGTCGCGTCGTCCTGAGCCTCCTCCAGATACGTCTCCGGCACCCGCCACAACTCCCGTGCCCGCACCCGCGGCGGCAACCGTTCCCCCAGACGCTCACGATCGATCAACCACCCAGGCTGCGGATAGCTCCCCACCACCGACGTGGCGAGCGGATGATGGAGTCGGCTCGTCATGATTGCGCTCCAGCCGGTTCCGGCATCTCAAAACGGCAGATCTCCTCGAGCGCAGCGACGATCTTGGCGACGGACAGCTCGACGATCTCCCGACCGCGCTCGACTGTCGCGCCGCGAGGGTCTCCGATCGCGCCGGTCGAGGTGATGTCATCGGTCGACCACGCGAATGGGATCGGACCTAGGAGCCCGATGTGCTCCGGGGCCTCCTCGAACGTGGCATACCCCTGCGCTTGGTCGGCGCGCGCCATGTTGACCAGCTCGGGGTGAGCGCGAGCATCATCGACGTCTCCCATTCACCGGCGTGCGTCCCCCACTGAGCCTCCACTTCGCTGATCGGCGGGTACGTGAGGCCGATGCGCGAAACATCGAGAACGGGAAGACCATGAGACCCGTGCGTCGTCGCGCGTCGCGGGCGACGGTCTCGAGCACCGAGACATTGCCCCCGTGGCTGGCCGCGGTTGACGTACCTGAGGGCGCGACGCTGCTCAGTGCCGAAGTCGCCTTCCCCGGCGGGCAGCCCGGGTTCTTCGGGTTCTCGCTGCGCTACGACGTCGACCGCGACGGCATCCTGAGCGAGGCCGACGAGACGGTCAATGCGGTCAACCACGAGAACAACCCGCGCGACGAAGCGGTGCTCCCGAAGCCCGGGCGCTACTTCGTCTACTTCACCGGTGACCCGGCCCGCTTCGACCTGCGGACCTGGGTCGTCGCCGACGAGACGCCGGACGACGATGCGCTGACCCTCGACGGCGACCCGCAGAGCGCGTTCCCGGCCGCCGAGCGGACGTTCCGGCTGCGCTGGAGCGGCGCTGGTGGCGGGGAGCCGCAGCGCGGCGTCGTGGTCTGGAAGGACGGCGAGCGCACGCTGTCGGCCAGCGTGATCGACGTCACAGGCTGATCGCGCGTCCCTCCTCCGCGGAGCGATAGAGGGCTTCGATCGCGCGTGCCTGGCCCACCGCGTCGGCTCGCCCGAGCCGGGGCGGTGGGCCGCCCTCCACGGCGCGGCCGAATTCCTCGAGCTCGCGCGTGTACGGATCGACCGTCTCGGGCTCGATCCGCTCGCCGTTGAGAAGGATGAGCGGTCCCTCTGGCGTCTGCCACGGCGACGGCACCTCGATCGTCCCCTCGCTGCCGACCACCTCGATGAAGTTGCGCCGATGAACGTCCATGCCGCAGTCGAAGCTCCCGAGCACGTCGCCGGGGAAACGCAGGACGCCGGCGAACCGGGCATCGACGCCGCTGAGGAGCACCTGCT
>CAVQVJ010000012.1:0-91409 GCA_963717025.1 uncultured Actinomycetes bacterium
CGGAAATGAGGTCAGTGGATTGGTCGTTGGGACTGAACGACAGCCTGGCTCGACAGTTGAGGAGGAGCAATGACGAACGGACAGAGGGTGAGCGAGCGGATCACCGAGGAAGTCACTTCCTGGCCCGGTGTGCTCGCGGGCCCCGGCACTCGCGGAGAGTTCGCGTTCAAGGTGGGAGGAAGGGAGATCGGCCACCTGCACGGTGACGACGTCGCCCACTTCGGCTTCCCCAAGGGGGTCTGGACAGGGTTGTTCGAGCAGGGACGGATCGACTATCACCCGGTCTTCCCCGGCAAGCCCGGCTTCGGCGCGCGCCGGATAAGACGAGGACGACGTCCGCGACGTGATCGCGCTCATGCGCCTCAACTACGAGCGCGTGGTCGCCCGCCACGGCCTCCCGAGCAAGGCGGCCGCCTGAGGAGCAAACCCAGGTCGATCCCGTTTCCGGGTCAAACCGATCGCGGGGCGGCCGCGAATCCTGCCGGGGTCACTGGCAAGCACGGAAAGGGGAACGATGCAACGCAGCGTCTTCCGTTGGGTGGGGCTCGCAGCCCTCGTGATCGCGGCGCTGGTAGCGGCGGCGCCGCTGCTGGCCGACAATACGGCGGGCAAGTTCGTCGTGACACCGCTCATTTCAGATCAGGCAGATCCAGACCGGCCCACAGATCTCGCCTTCGACCTCCTCCGACTTCGCCTTCCAGAAGACGATCCGGTCACCACCAACCTCGACTGGCTCCTTCGGCTCGTCGGGCTCGTCGTGGCGCGACGTGGGAAGGCGGGCGCGACGGAACCAGCGCATGATCGAAAAGCCTATTCGCCGTTCGTTGCGAGCCGCTAGCCGGAGGGCGGCGGCTCCGCGGCTCGGGCCCGTGCGAACCGGGCGCGCACGCGCGGAAGCGCGATTGCGACACCGAGGCTGAGCAGCGCGAAGAGCACGAGCTCCACGGTGCCGATCGACCCGAACAGCGACGTCACGAGAATCAACGCAACGAGGCTGACCAGCCAGGTGATGATGAATCGGAGCACCGACTGTCCAATTCTGGCAGAGCGCGGCTGGGGGCCCGGCATCGCACGCTTCCGAGTCGCGCGTCGCAGCCGAGCTCGAGCGGGGACGGGTGGCACTTGAACTCCTGTGGCTACCACCGATCGGGCCCGGCCCGCGGCCGTCACGATGCCCGACGTCGCCGGCGGCGACAAGATGGCTGCTCGGGACATGTCTCGCGCACGCGGGGCTCGGTACGCGCTTACCGCAAAAGCCGCACGCTGGCAGACGGAAGCCCGCCTCGAGAGCTAGCTGCCCGTAAGCCGGTCGTAATAGGCGCTTGCGATATCCAAAGCCTGCTCCTCGGATACAGACCCCGGCGGCCCGTGCAGATCCACGGTGTAAGTGAATGCACCGTTGGTGAACCCGATCCAGTAGCCCTCGGAGGGCTGTTCGTCTGCGTTCCCGACCCTCTCGATGTCCTCGGCCGTCGCGATCCGCTGGACGCCGCGTGCATCCGGAATGTCATCCACGTCGAAGGTGCTTATCTGCGCGGCACAACTCATGGGGCATGGCTTCTTCGCGTCCGTTTCGAGCCAGTCGAGTGCACTCGTCGCCCCATCTTCAGACCCGAGCTCGATAAACGAGCTGTTGACATGAGGAGATTGGCCCGGTGTATGCGTCTCGCCGAAGAAACGCGTGTCGACACCCGCACCCGTGAACCCGGCGTCCTGAAAGACCGTCGTCATCTCTTCCTTGTCGGGATCGATCGAAGCCTCGCTGAGTGCCGCGATGAACTCATCGAAGTCCTCAGTCGTCTGCCGCTTCTCGACAGGATCGGGCTTCGAGCCGGGTGCATCTTCGGCCGTAACGAATCGCTCCGCGACCGGGACGGGCGCGGCGCTCTCGTCATCACTACCGCTGCACGCAACGAGCGTCACCGCCGTCAAAGCTACGAGGAGTGAGGTTGCGAAGCGCACCGCGGCCGATCCTACGAAGTCGAGCAGTGCTCTACAAGCCTTGGATCGTCGACCAGTTACTTCAATGACGCGAACGCGTGTCTTCGCTGCCGCGGGCAGGGTGGCTTCCTGAACGCCTGAGCTCCACCGATCGGCCCGGTCTCTCGGCTCGACTCGTTCAGCGCAGCTTGCCCCTGGGAGTGGCTGCGTGGAGTCCTGGTCGCCCTTGAAGGCGACAACCAACTGGCGCAGACTCCACGATATGCGTGTGCTTCGCAGCCTGTCGTGTCGTATTCGCCGAGGTCATCGCTGGCAGACGACGGAGGATCCGGGAGGAGCAATGACGTACTGCACACGCTGTGGCGCCGTTCGGCGGGACAGAACTGGAGGACCACCCCTGGACAACGCGCCGCGGGCGTGAAGATCGGCCAGGCGTTCAAGTTCGCCAACCTGGCCTAGCCGATCACGTACCTCGTCCACGACGCATGAGCGCATGATTGGCGGGTGGCGCAGTTTCTCCCTCGATACTCGACGTGGCAGGAGCGGGTCGAGGAGGAGCGGAAGCTGGCGAGGATCGTCCTCGAGGCCGACGTAAACGTGAGCATGCGGTCCGTCACGCGTGGGACACCGGCCGGCGACAGGCGCCGCCTTCGTGGGCTGCCGGTCGTCGCTCGAGGCGTCACGGTGCGCTCAGTGCCGCTGCCCGCTCATGCTCCCCGCGTGTAGAGCCCGCCCGCGATCTCGCGCAGCTCCCGAGGTGTGAGGCCAGACCGCTCAATCCACCAGCGCCGAAGCCGTTCCCGCTCGCGGGCGCTCATCTCGGGGACGGGAGCCCGGCGCCCGGCCACTTTCCTGCCAGCGGCGTGAGCGACGCCGTCACCCGGTGACAGGTCGGTCTTGAGGTCGGCCTTGTGGCCTGCGCGTTTCACGGCCTGCAGCGCGACCGAATCGCGGCCTGCGACGAGCCGACGACGAGTGTCATGACGCTTTCCTCGTCGCCAACCGATACCTGCCCCAACCGAAGTGCAGGGCGAGCAGCCCGTACAGAGGCGCCGAGGATGATGAACGTGCGCATTGCTTCCCTTTGGTGTTTGCAGGCAATCACTGCGATTGCCGTCCTGGAAGCGTGTCCTCTCCCCACCTCGCCCGCTAGGACTCAATTGGGTCTATTCCTCGGCGGTTTGCGCAAGACGACGGCGTAACCCAGTCAGGCCAGCTCCGTCGGGAGTTGACCCGATTGTGTCCTGTACGGCCTGGCTGCCCACACCTGCTCCACCCATCGGGCCCGGCCCCGCGGTGGACGCGATGACCGACGTCGAGGCCGGCGACAAGGTGGCCGCGAGGGACGTGCCCCTGGTGCTCTAAGCGACCGAGGGCGCGGTCACGGAGCCCGTTTCCAAAAGTAGCCGAGGATGACCAACACAATGACGATGATGACGATCCAAAGCCAGATCGGCATCGCGATCCTTCCCTAGACAAGCCGATTCTAGGGCCGAGCCGCCAGTGCCGCTCGCACCAGCGGCAAGATGGCTGTTCGGGACGCGGCGTCGAGGAGATGGTCCTTGCGACGCCGCAAAATCCGAGCGCCATGGCGGCGAAGGGGAGTAGCCCTCAGGGCGATGTCATCGTCGCTGGCGCTCGGGGGTGCTGCGGCAGTCGTGTGCCACGCGCCGTTCGGGGCGCAAGATCGTGGCACAGGGCCTCGAAAACGCCCTCCCGGCGTGTCGCTTGGCAGCCAGGGATCCGGGCTCATGGTGTGCCGGATCCCTAGCCTTCATGCGGGTTCGTGACCTCTTGTGGACTCACCTGGCCCGACATGCCCCGAACCGGCTCTCTATGCGCCCGGCAGGAATCGAACCTGCGACCTCTCGCTCCGGAGGCGAGCGCTCTATCCCCTGAGCTACGAGCGCGCGGAGGCCAGTCTACCCCGAGGGTCGAAGAGGTCGTAGGCTCCGGGCGTGCCGCTCGCGGACGTCAACGAGACGTACACCGATCTCATGACGACGGTCTTCTCGTCGACGATCGCGGCGAAGGCTTGGCTTGCGACCGCCGCGATCGTGCTTGCGCTCGTGCAGGTGACGACCGCGTCCCGCATGTACGGGAAGCTCGGCTTCCTCCGGCTCGGCGGCCCGTGGGTGCCGCGCGTACACCGCTGGTCGGGTCGGCTCGCGTTCGTGTGCACGCTGCCCGTGTTCTTCCACTGCGTGACGATCCTCGGCTTCCAGACGCCGGATACGCGCGTCGCGGTGCACGCCATAGCCGGGTCGTTCGTGTACGGGGTCTTCGTCGCGAAAGTGCTGATCGTGCGCGACCGCAGCCTTCCCGCCTGGGCGCTTCCGGCTGCGGGGATCACGATGGCCTCCGTCCTCGCACTCGTCTGGGCGACGTCGAGCCTCTGGTACTTCACGAACGTGGAGTTCGCCTTCTGATGGGGCGCCTCTGGCGACCGGTGCTGGTCGGCGCCGTGGTCGTCGTCGCGACGCTCCTGCTCGCGCAGTCGCCGATCTTCGAGCCGTCCGCGCCGGCAGGCGCCCCTGTAGCGGGAGACGCCAGCCGCGGCGAGGTGGTCTTCGAGCGCGAGTGCGCGGCGTGTCACGGCGCAGGAGGCGAAGGAGGCGCGGGGCCACGCCTCGTCGCGAGCGGGCTGGCCGCCGACGAGATCGCTGCCACGATCGAGCAGGGCGCCGGGATCATGCCGCCGGGCCTGGTCTCGGGGGACGAGCAGGCGGACGTCGTAGCCTACGTCGTGACGATCGCCGAGTCGTAGGCTCTCGGAGTGGAGGTCGAGGCCCGCATCGCCCGAGTGGAGCTGGCCGAGACCTTCGTCATCTCGCGCGAGGCCGCCGACTACGCGGACGTCGTGGAGGTCACCCTGAGCCACGACGGCGTGACCGGCCACGGGGAGGGCGCCCCGGTCGAGCGCTACGGCGAGTCGGGCGAGTCGGCGAAGGCGTTCGTCGACGCGCATGCAGGGCTCCTCGGCGACGACCCGTTCGCGCTCGAGGAGATCGGCGCGCGGCTGGCCGAGGTTCATGGAGAGCAGGCAGCCAAAGCAGCTCTCGACGGGGCGCTCCACGACCTCCAGGGAAAGCTGCTCGGCACTCCGGTCTTCCGGCTCCTCGGGCTTCCGCGAACAGGCCCGCCGACGTCGTGGACGGTGTGGCTGGGCGACCCCGACGACATGGCGAGGCGCGCCGAGAAGGCGGCGCCCTCGTTCCAGCGGCTCAAGCTGAAGCTCGGAGGCGGAGACGGGCTCGACGTGGAGCGCGTGCGTGCGGTGCGTGGCGTGACGGAGCTCCCGCTCCAGGTGGACGTCAACGAGTGGTGGTCGCTCGCCGAGGCGCTGGACGCGCTCCCGCAGCTCGCCACACTCGGCGTCGAGTACTGCGAGCAGCCGCTCCCGGCCGGCGACGAGGGCGGACGCGCGCTTCGTGAGCGGTCGCCGATCCCGATCTACGTGGACGAGGACTGCCACACGCTCGCGGACGTCGCCTCGTGCGCGGAGATCGCGCACGGGATCAACATCAAGCTCTCGAAGTCGGGCGGGATCCGCGAGGCGATCCGCATGGCGCACGCCGCGCGTGCGCTCGGGCTCGGCGTGATGCTCGGATGCATGGTCGAGTCGGGGCTGAGCACGGCCGCCGGCTGCTGCGTCGCGCCGCTGTGCGACCACGTCGACCTGGACGGGAACCTGCTCCTCCGCGAGGACCCGTGGCCGGGGGTTACGTTCGTCGACGGCGTCCAGGTTCCGTCGGAGGCTCCCGGTCTCGGTGTCGCACCCCGTGCGTGACGCGCTCGTCAGCGAGCTCTCGCGGGACTACGGCGTCCACGCCTACGGCAAATGGCGCGGCGCGTTCTGGCGGCTGATCTCGCTCGTCGATCTCGGCGTCGAGCCGGGCCACCCGGGCGCCGTCGCAGCGGCCGAGCAGACGCTCGCATGGGTCGCCGACCCGGAGCGGCTCGCCGAGGTCCACGCGCTGCGCATCGACGGACGCGTGCGCCGCCACGCATCGCAGGAGGGCCGCGCGCTCCAGGCCTGTCTCGACATCGGGTTGCGCGGAGATCCGCGGCTCGACATGCTCGCCGAGTCGCTCGTCGAGACGCAGTGGCCCGACGGGGGCTGGAACTGCGATCGGCACGCGGAGTGCACTCACTCGTCGTTCCACGAGACCTGGGGGCCGATCCTCGGTCTCGCGCGGTATGGCGCGGACGACGCCGTCGCGCGCGGCGCCGAGCTCCTCCTGCAGCATCGCGTGGTCTTCTCGCACCGCACCGGCCAGCCCGCGCACCCGAACTTCCTAAAGCTCCGCTTCCCCGCGTACTGGCACTACGACTTGCTGGCGGGCCTGCGCACGCTCGACGCGGCGGGCGGCGCGGTCCGGGACCCCCGCGCTGCCGACGCGCTCGACCTTCTGGAGTCGAAGCGGCGCTCGGACGGCACCTGGCGCACGGAGGGCCGGTGGTGGAAGCGGCCGGGGTCGAAGGACGGCAACATCGAGGCGGTCGACTGGGGAGACGCGGCGAGTGAGGTTCTGACCGAGCAGGCCGAGGGTGTCCTCCGCGCCGCGGGGCGGCTGTAGTTGGCCGGTCGGCGCATCCTCATCCTCGGCGAGGGCTACTCGCACGACCCCCACCACGGGAAGACGATGCGCGGGATCATCCGCTACGGCCCCGACCCGGTCGTCGCGATCCTCGACTCCGCGCGGGCGGGGGAGTCCTACGAGGGGATTCCGATCGTCGGCAGGGTCGAGGACGCGCTCGCGTTCGAGCCCACGGTGGCCGTCGTCGGCGTCGCGACCACGGGCGGTCGGTTTCCTCCCGCGTGGCGCGAGCTCCTGAAGAGCTGCCTCGCGCACGGCCTCGACGTCGAGAGCGGCCTGCACGAGTTCGTCTCCGAGGATCCGGAGCTCGTCGAGCTCGCGCGACGCCACGGCGCTACGCTGCACGACCTGCGCAGGCCGCCGGAGGGCCTGAACGTGCCCACCGGCGCGAACTTCGAGGTAGACGCCAAGATCGTCCTCACGGTCGGCTCGGACTGCGCGATCGGGAAGAAGACGGTCGCGGTCGAGCTCGACCTCGAGGCGCGCCGCCGCGGCCTCGAGTCGGTCTTCGTGCCGACCGGGCAGACTGGGATCGCGATCGCGGGCTGGGGGATCGCGGTGGACGCGGTCGTCGCGGACTTCCTGGCGGGCGCCGCCGAGCGGCTCGTGGTCGAGGGCGCCGAGCGGGGAGGGCAGCTCCTGTTCGTCGAGGGCCAGGGCTCGCTCGTGCACCCGCTCTACTCGGGCGTGACGCTCGGGCTCGTCCATGGCAGCGCTCCCCACCTGTTCGTGCTTTGCCATCGCGCGGGCGCGGTCGAGATCGAGGACTCGCCCGGCCACCCGATCCCGCCGCTCGCGGAGCTCGTGGAGCTCCACGAGCGCATCGCGCTTCCCCGCAGGCGCGCCAAGGTGGCGTGCCTCGCGCTCAACACCGCAGGCGTCTCGGACGACCGCGCGCGCGCAGCGATCGAGACTGCGGCGGCGGAGACCGGCCTGCCGGCGGACGACCCCGTGCGTTTCGGGGCGAGCTACCTGCTCGACGCGACGCTCGCGCGCTTGACATAGAACATGTGTTCGCATACTGTGCGAACACATGTTCGGTCGGATCGTCATCGTCGTGCTCGTCGCAGCCGTTCTCTGGGCCGTTCTCGCACGCGACACGGGCGCGGGCGCGCAGCCGACGATCTACCGCGTGCGCGCGGGGGACACCCTCTGGTCGATCGCCGTGTCGCGCCTCGGAGGCGATCCGCGCGAGGGCGTCTGGGGGATCCAGCAGCGGAACGATCTCGAGGGATCGACGATCGCGCCCGGCCAGCGCCTCGTCCTCCCGTAGCGCTCGCTGATATGAACCTCGCTACCGACTCTGAAAGGAGACGCATGGCCAGCGAGCGCATCCTCGAGCTTCTCCGGCGACCCGTCGACTCGGACGAGTACGCGGAGATCAGGGAGCTCTGGAAGACCCACTCGATCGCCGAAGACAACCGCGACCTGCCGGGCCTCATCTCGACGCTGACCGAAGACTGCGTCTACGAGGTCCTCGGCACAGGCGCCCGCTGGGAGGGGCACGAGGGCGCCGCGCGCTTCTACACCGAGCTCCTGACCGCGTTCCCCGACATCCACTTCGACCTCGAGTACATCGTGATCGGGCCGCAGGGCGTGTGCGAGGAGGCGAGCGTCACAGGGACCCACGAGGCCCGCTGGCTCGACCACGAGCCGACCGGCGAGCGTCTCGCGTGGCGGAACGCGATCTTCTTCCCGTGGGATCCCGCCGCCCGCAAGTTCAAGGGCGAGATGGTCTACACGGACCTCGCGTTCCCCGAGAGCTAACCGGCCAGCGAGACCGCGCGGTCGTCGGGCGGGAGCACGTGTGACGGGTGCCGCTTCGCCACCGCGAGGAAGGCGTCCACGACTACCGGGCTGAACTGCTTGCCGCGGCCGGCGCGGATCTGGAGCATCGCCTCGTTCAGGGTGAGCCCGTGCGCGTAGGGGCGATGCGTCGTCATCGCGTCCCAGGCGTCCGCAAGCCCGACGATCGCCGCCTCGAGCGGGATCTCCTCTCCACTCAGCCCCTCCGGGTACCCGAGGCCGTCCCAGCGCTCGTGGTGGTACCGGATCGCGGACACGGCACCCTCGAAGGAGCGGACCTTCGCGACGATGTCGGCGCCGCGCTGCACGTGCTCGCGCATGACCGCCGCCTCGCCCGGCTCGAGCGGGCCGGCCTTCGTGAGGATGGAGTCCGGGATGCCGATCTTGCCGACGTCGTGGAAGAGCGCGGCCGTCGCGAGCGTCCCGAGCTGCGGCACCGAGAGCGCGAGCTCGCGCCCGAGCGCGAGGGCGACGCGGCGGACGCGCTGTGAGTGGCCCGCGGTGTACGGGTCGCGAGCCTCGACGGCGGCGTTCAGCGTCTCGACGGTGTCGAGGAGGTTCTGCTCGACCTGCCGCGAGGATTCGTGCACGTCTCGCGACTGCGCCGCAAGCTCCGCGCCCTGGCGCGCGAGGCGCGTGGCCGCGCCGCGACCGAGCCCGGCGAGGACGGCCCACAGAGTCGCGAACACGACCGCGACGGCGATCCACACCGTTCGGGTCGCCTTCGCGACGCTCGTGTCGAGCGCGTCCGGACGGAGAAGGACCTGCACCACGCCCACGGGCCGACCTCGGGCGTTGGTGAGCGGAGACCAGACGGCGACCCTGCGCCGGACGCGCGAGCCGTCCCGACGCGTGGCGACCTCGGTGACGGCGGCGATCGGACGGCCCCCTCGCAGCACCTCTCGCACCTGCTGCCGAGCGCTCACCTGCCTTCGTCCAGGGAGAGTCGAGTAGACCAACCTGCCTCGTCGAGACCACACGGCGACGCCCGTGAACTCGGCCGGCGCGCGCACCGTGCGCGCGAGGCGCGCGAGGTCGCGCGGCTTCGCCACGATCCGACTTCCGCGCACGACGGTGGGCGCGAGGGCGGAGTTCGCGTACAGCCCGACCTCGCGGGCCCGGTCGGCGAGCACCTGCGCCTCGAGGCTCTGCGAAAGGAGCGACGAAAGTACGAGCGCGCCTGCCGCGAGGATTGCCGCGGACGCGACCACGAAGGTCCAGAGTTGGGTGAGGGCGCGGACGAGACCGGCCGAGCGGTGCGCTCGGGACGCCATGCCGCTGATATCGGCTCCGCCGGGCGGAAGGATTAGCGCTTCACACCCGAGACTCGCCGCGAGCGGGCTGGCGCGAGGTCGCGACGAGACCTCCCGAGTAGAATCGGCCGCCGTGGACCTCGACGTCGTCTTTCTCGGGACGTCCGGGTCGACGCCGACCGCGCAGCGAGCTCTGTCGGCGACGCTCGTCCGGCGCGGTGGGGAAAGGCTTCTGTTCGATTGCGCGGAAGGCACACAGCGACAACTGCTCCGCTCGGACGTCGGGCTGGTGGAGCTCGAAGAGGTCTTCCTCACGCACTACCACGCCGACCACTACCTCGGCCTGCCGGGGATGCTGAAGACGTACTCGCTCCGCGGCCGGGAGCTTCCGCTCACGCTCTACGGGCCGAAGGGCCTGCGCGAGCTCCTCTCGAGCCTGAAGCGCATCTTCGGGCGGCTCACCTATCCCGTCGAGCCGGTCGAGCTCGAGCCGGGTGGCGTCCTCGAGCGCTCCGGGTACAGGCTCGAGACGTTCGAAGTGCACCACGGCGTGCCCGCCCTGGGCTACGCGCTCGTCGAGCTCGAGCGACCGGGTCGCTTCGACGTCGAGGCGGCCGATCGCCTCGGTGTGCCGGACGGCCCGGACCGGGGCCGGCTCCAAGGCGGTGAGGCGGTCGCGTTGGCCGACGGCCGCGAGGTCGCGCCCGAGGACGTCCTCGGGCCTGCACGGGCGGGGAGGAAGCTCGTCCTCACGGGCGACACGGCGCCCGCGGCATCGGTCGTCGACGCCGCCGCCGGAGCCGACCTGCTCGTCCACGAGGCGACGTTCCTCGCGGACGAGCGCGAGCGCGCACGGGAAACACTGCACTCGACCGCGGGCGAGGCGGCACTCGCGGCGCGCGAGGCCGGTGTGCGGATGCTCGCGCTGACGCACGTCTCCACACGCTATTTCGGGCACCAGGTCGTCGAGGAGGCGCGCGAGCTCTTCGTCGACACTGTCGTGCCCCGGGACTTCGACCTCGTGGAGATCCCGTTCCCCGAGCGCGGCGCCGTTGAGCTCGTCCGCTCGGGCGCCCGCACGCGCAAGGCTGTTGTAGGGTCCGAGGAGGTGTGACGAGGCTCGTTCAGGTAGCGGTCGCGGGCGACGTGGCCGAGGCGGAGGAGCTCCAGGAGCTGCTCTCCGCTGCTGGAATCGAATCGCAGCTCGAGCCCGCCGCCGAGCACGACCCCGAGGCGCACGACGACCCTCCGCTCAAGGTGCTCGTCCCCGAGGCGGAGGTCGAGGACGCGCGGGACGCGATCGAGGCGCTGAGCGAGCTCGAGGAGGACGACGCCGAGTAGTCACACGGACGGGCTATAGTGGCCCGCGACCCTTTAACCCGGTCCAGCGAGGCCGGAAAGGAGCCAGATGTCGACGCACGTCCCGGGCCGCCCCGCGGTGCGGAAGCAGCTTCTCGACCCGGATGCGATCTCGCGGTCGCTGGCGCGCATCTCCCACGAGCTGATCGAGGGGAACGAGGACCTCGACCGCGTCGCGCTCGTCGGCATCCAGACGCGCGGGGTACCGCTCGCAGCCCGCCTTCGTGCGCTCGTCACCGAGAGAACCGGCGTCGAGGTTCCGCTCGGCGCGCTCGACATCACGTTCCACCGCGACGACGTCCACGTCCGCGACGGGGGCCGGACTCCCGGTCGCCAGCCCGTCGTGCGGGCGACGAGCATCCCGTTCTCGCTCGAAGGGAAGACCGTGGTGCTCGTCGACGATGTGCTCTACACCGGACGCACGATCCGCGCCGCGATAGACGCGCTTCTGGATTTCGGGCGGCCTGCGCGCGTCCAGCTCGCCGTGCTCGTCGACCGCGGGCACCGCGAGCTCCCGATCCGCCCCGACTACGTGGGCAAGAACCTCCCCACCGCGCGCGGCGAGCGGATCCAAGTCGAGCTCGTCGAGGTGGACGAGATCGACGGTGTCCTGCTCGTCGGCGAGAGCGAGGACGGCGATGTCTGAGCTCCGGGCGCCCGCCGCGCCGCGCCGGCACCTGCTCTCGGTGAGCGACCTCGCCCGCGACGACGTCGAGCGGATCCTCGAGACCGCCGGTAGCCTCGCCGCCTCGCTCGACCGCGAGGTCAAGAAGCTGCCGACGTTGCGCGGGAGGACGATCATCAATCTCTTCTACGAGTCCTCGACGCGCACGCTCGCGAGCTTCGAGCTCGCGGCGAAGCGGCTCTCGGCGGACACGATGTCGCTCCGCTCGGCCGGCTCCTCGGCGGACAAGGGCGAGTCCCTGAAGGACACGGCCACGACGCTCGCCGCCTACGACCCGGACGTCATCGTCGTCCGCCACCCCTCGATCGGCGCGCCAGAGCTCGTCGCACGCTGCACGCGGGCGCACGTGGTCAATGCGGGAGACGGCAAGCATCAGCATCCGACGCAGGCGCTACTCGACCTCTATGCGATGCAAGAGGCCCTCGGTCGGCTAGAGGGGCTGCACGTCGCGATCGTCGGCGACGTCCTGCACTCCCGCGTCGCTCGCTCGCTCGTACAGGCGTTGGGGCTGGTCGGCGCGCGCTCGACGCTCGTCGCGCCGCCGACACTCCTGCCGCGTGGGATCGAGGCGCTCGGCTGCGAGGTCTCCACGGACGTCACGGACGTGTCTGGGGCGGACGTGATCTACGTCCTGCGCATGCAGCAGGAGCGCATGGAGGCCGGGGAGGCGTTCGTGCCCTCGCTGCGCGAGTACTCCGCGCTCTACGGCATCACGCCCGAGCGCGTTCGACCCGGCCAGGTGGTCATGCACCCCGGGCCGATGAATCGTGGTGTCGAGATCGACCCGCGCGTCGCGGACTCCGAGGCTGCGCTCGTGAGTGACCAGGTGCGAGCAGGGCTCGTCGTGCGGATGGCGGTGCTGTACGACGTGATGACGGTCGCGCCGGTCCCGGCGCGCGTCGCCGAGGCGGTCGCCTGATGCTCTTCTCCCGCAATGGCCGGGGCGACACGGTGGCGGTCGAGGGCCGGGTCGTGGCCCCGGCGCAGGGGATCGACGAGTGCCTGGCGATTACGGTCACGGACGGGGTCATCAGCGCGATCGAGCCTGCGGCCGCGAGCTCCGTTGTGGTCGCGCCCGCCTTCGTCGACCCGCACGTGCACTTGCGGACTCCCGGTCGCGAGGACGAGGAGACGCTCGCGTCCGGGACGCGCGCGGCCGCCGCCGGCGGCTACTGCGCGATCCTCGCGATACCGAACACCGACCCGGTCGTCGACTCGGCGGCCGTGCTCGGCGCGCTCGTCGAACGGGCCCGCACCGAGGCCGTCGTGCCGACCGGCTTCATGGGCGCGATCAGCAAGGGCCAGCGCGGGGAGGAGCTCGCCGAGATGGCGGAGCTCGCCGCCGCAGGCGCGGTCGCGTTCACGGACGACGGGCAGCCTGTCGTCTCCGCGGGCGTGCTCCGACGCGCGTTGCAGTACAGCGGCCTTACGGGCCGCCCACTCGCGCTGCACTGCGAGGAGCCGTCACTCTCCAGAGGCGGGCACGCGCACGAGGGAGCCGTCTCCGCGGAGCTCGGCCTCGGCCCGTACCCGTCGCAGGCTGAGAGCGTCATGGTCGAGCGGGATCTCTCGCTGGCCGGGGCGGAGCAGCGTCAGCTGCACGTGATGCACGTATCAGCGCGGCAGTCCGTCGAGGCGCTGCGCCGCGCGCGGGACGCGGGCGTCGACGCGACGGGAGAGGTGACGCCGCACCACCTCGTCCTCACCGACGAGGCGGTCCGCTCGCTCGACCCGAACGTGAAGATGAACCCGCCTCTGCGTGCGGACGACGACCGCCGCGCCCTGATCGAGGCGTTGCGCGACGGGACGCTGAGTGTCGTCGCAACAGACCACGCTCCGCATGCCCGGCACGAGAAGGACGTCCCCTTCGAGGAAGCTCCGTTCGGCGTCACCGGGCTCGAGACGGCGTTCTCGGCCCTCCACACGCACCTCGTGGTCCCCGGCGAGCTGACCCTCGAGACGCTCCTCGAGCGGATGTCCGCCGGCCCGTCGCGCGTCTTCGGCCTGCCCGAGCCACGGATCGAGGTCGGCGCGCGCGCGAACCTCGTCGTCCTCGACCTCGAAGCCGAGTGGGAGGTCACCGAGGCGGGGTTCCGGTCGCTCTCGGCGAATTCGTGGCTCCTCGGCGAGAGACTGCGCGGCCGCGTGCTCCGCACGGTCGCGGACGGACGGGAGGTCTTCGCAGGATGAACGTCGGCTACCTCCTGCTCGAGGACGGAACGGTCTATCGCGGGCGCTCGGTCGGTGCTCCGGGGTCGGTGTTCGGCGAGGCGGTCTTCACCACAGCGATGAGCGGGTACCAGGAGACGGTCACCGACCCGAGCTACGCCGAGCAACTCGTCTGCTTCACGGCACCGATGGTCGGGAACTACGGCGTCGCGGACGAGCGCGGCGAGTCGGACCGGCCGCATGCGAAAGCTGTGCTGATGCGGCGGCTCGGCGGGTCGGACTGGGCCGACTGGCTCTCGGCGCAAGGCCTCGTCGCCCTCGACGAGATCGACACCCGCACGCTCGTCCTGCGCTTGCGCGATGCGGGGGCGATGCGGGCCGTGGCCGTTGCGGACGAGGGTGAGCTTTCCGCCGCCGACGCTCTCGAGCAGGTGAAGGCGCAACCGATGATGGAGGGCCAAGCCCTCGTGGCGGCGGTCTCGACCCGGGAGCCCTACTCACTGGGCGCCGGCGACGTCCGCGTCGCGCTGGTGGACTACGGGACCAAGCGCTCGATCTCGCGGCGACTCGTGGAGGCAGGCGCGGCGGTGACCGTGTTCCCGCATTCGGCCCAACCGGACGACCTGGCCGAGTTCGACGGCGTCGTGCTCTCGAACGGCCCGGGCGATCCCGAGCCGCTCGAGGCCGAGGTCGAGGCGGTGCGCGGCCTGCTCGGCCGGACACCGATCCTCGGGATCTGCCTCGGACATCAGCTTCTCGGGCTCGCGACCGGGCATCGCACCTTCAAGCTTCCCTTCGGCCACCGTGGCGCCAACCACCCCGTCCTGGATCGCCGCGCAGGCCGGGTTCTCGTGACGAGCCAGAACCATGGCTTCGCGGTCGAGCCCTCGCAAGTCACCGAGGCGACCCACGTGTCGCTGTACGACGGCACCGTCGAGGGCTTCGACTTCCCCGAATTGCGTGCGCGCTCCGTCCAGTTCCACCCCGAGGCCGGACCGGGCCCGCACGACGCGTGGCCGATCCTCGAGTCCTGGGTGGAGGAGCTGCGCTCCTGATGCCGGCCAGACGCGATCTCGAGAGCATCTGCGTCATCGGCTCGGGCCCGATCGTGATCGGGCAGGCCTGCGAGTTCGACTACGCGGGCTGTCAGGCGCTGAAGGTGCTGCGCGAGGACGGGTACCGGACGATCGTCGTCAACTCGAACCCGGCGACGATCATGACCGATCCCGGGTTCGCCGACCGGACGTACATCGAGCCGCTGGATCTCGAAGCGGTCGCGTCCGTCCTGGAGCGCGAGCGGCCGGACGCGGTCTTGCCGACCCTTGGCGGTCAGACGGCGCTCAATCTCGCGATCGCGCTCTCGGAGGCGGGCGTGCTCGAGGATCTCGACGTCGAGCTCATCGGTGCGCCGGTCGAGGTCATCCGGCGCGCGGAGGACCGCGAGGAGTTCAAGCACGCCGTCGAGTCGTGCGGCCTGCGCGTGCCGTCGTCGCTCATCGTCACGTCGCTCGACGACGTGGACGGGCTGCGTGTTCCCGCCGTGGTTCGGCCGGCGTTCACGCTCGGAGGCCACGGAGGCGGCTTCGCGGACGATCCGGACGCACTCTTCGAGCAGGTGGAGAGGGGGCTCGCCGAGTCTCCGATCGGCCAGGTCCTCGTCGAGGAGTCGGTGCGCGGCTGGGACGAGTTCGAGCTCGAGGTGATCCGCGATCGCGCTGACAACGTCGTCGTCGTCTGCTCGATCGAGAACCTCGATCCGATGGGCGTGCACACCGGCGACTCGGTTACCGTCGCGCCGCAGATGACGCTGTCGGACGAGGCGTATCAAGAGCTCCGAGATGCCGCGGCTTCCGTCATCCGCGCGGTCGGCGTCGAGACCGGCGGCTCGAACATCCAGTTCGCGCGGCGCCGGGAGACGGGCGAGCTTCGAGTCATCGAGATGAACCCGCGCGTCTCCCGATCCTCCGCGCTCGCGTCGAAGGCGACCGGTTACCCGATTGCGAAGGTCGCGGCGAAGCTCGCGGTCGGCTACACGCTCGACGAGATCCCGAACGACCTGACGAAGACGACACCCGCCAGCTTCGAGCCGACCCTCGACTACGTCGTCGTGAAGTTCCCGCGCTTCGCGTTCGAGAAGTTCCCGGGCGCCGACCGGCGGCTCGGCACGCAGATGAAGTCGGTCGGCGAGGCGATGGGCATCGGCAGGACGTTCTCGGAGGCGTTTCTGAAGGCGTTCGGATCGCGTGAGCTCGAGACTGGGTCCCCGACTCCATGGCAGAGCCTCGAGGACGAGCATCTGCCGCACGACCTGCATCCCTGGTTCCGAAGGCAGATCGCGGCGGCGAAAGACGAGCTCGAGTCCGGCGACCTGCTCCGCGCGAAGCGCGCGGGGTGGGGGGACGACTCGATCGGCGCCGCCTGGGGGCTCACGGGGGTCGACGTGCGCCGCCGGCGCCACGAGGAGCGCGTCCTCCCGTCCTTCCGACGCGTCGACTCGTGCGCGGGCGAGGTCGAAGCCGGGTCGAACTACTTCTACTCCACCTGGGGCGAGGAGGACGAGGCGCTGCCGAAGGGCGAGAAGCCGCGCGTCGTGATCATCGGCTCCGGCCCGAACCGCATCGGGCAGGGCATCGAGTTCGACTACTGCTGCGTCCACGCTGCACAGACCTTCCGCGAGCTCGGGTACGAGGCGATCATGGTCAACTGCAACCCGGAGACGGTCTCGACCGACTACGACACGTCCGATCGCCTGTACTTCGAGCCGCTGTCGCCGGAGGAAGTCCTCGCCGTCTGCGACCGCGAGCAGCCGGTCGGGGTCGTGACGCAGTTCGGAGGGCAGACGCCGCTTCGCCTTGCCCGACACATCGAGGAGGCCGGCTATCGCATCCTCGGGACGCCGCACGCGTCCATCGACCTCGCCGAGGACCGCGAGCGGTTCGGATCGCTCGTCGAGGAGCTCGGCGTGCACTGCCCGCCGTGGGCGATCGCGTCGGACGCCGGCGAGGCGGTGGCTGCGGCGGAGGCGATCGGCTACCCCGTGCTCGTGCGGCCCTCGTATGTGCTCGGCGGCCGCGCCATGCGCATCTGCTACGACGACGCGCAGCTCGAGTCGGCCATGGAGGCGGTGCACGGAGCCGTCCTGCTCGATCGGTTCGTCGAGAACGCGATCGAGCTCGACGTCGACGTCCTCTGCGACGGGGAGGAGGTCTACATCGCCGCCGTCATGCAGCACGTCGAGGAGGCCGGGATCCACTCCGGCGACTCTGCCTGTGTCCTGCCGGCGCCCTCGCTCACGCTCGCCGCCGCGCTCGAGGTCGAGCACGTCGTGAAGCGGCTCGGACCGGCGCTCGGGGTCGTCGGGCTCCTGAACGTCCAGCTCGCGATCGCCGACGGCATCGCGTACGTGCTGGAGGCGAACCCGCGCGCGTCGCGCACAGTCCCGTTCGCGAGCAAGGCCATCGGCGTCAACCTGGTCGCGGCCGCGTGCCGTCTCGCCGCGGGCGAGAAGCTCCGCGACCTCGCGCTCCCCACCCCGAGACCTGCGCAGGTGAGCGTGAAGGCCGCCGTGCTGCCGTTCGCACGCTTCCCGGGCGCGGATCCGGTGCTCGGCCCCGAGATGCGATCGACGGGCGAGGTCATGGCCAGCGCAGCCGACCTCCCGACCGCGCTCGCCAAGGCAGAGCGCGCTGCCGGGCGCCCACTGCCGACCTCCGGGACCGCCTTCCTCTCCGTGCGGGACGAGGACAAGCCTGCGGCTGTCGCGGTGGCGGCGGCGCTCGCGGGCCTCGGCTTCGAGCTCGTCGCGACCGAGGGGACCGCGCGGACACTACGAGCGGCCGGCCTCGAGATCGGTGGCGTCGCGAAAGTCGCGGACGCGGTCGACGACGAGGCGACCGTCGTCGACCTCGTGCGACGCGGACGGTGCGACCTCGTCATCAACACGCCGCACGGGAGCGGGGCGCGCGCGGACGGTTACCTCATCCGCGAGGCCGCGCTCGTGGCCCGGGTCCCGTGCGTGACGACGATCTCCGGAGCCGCGGCCGCCGTGCATGCGATCGCGAACGCGCGCGCGGAGTCGGCTCTGTCGCTGCAGGAGCGGATCGGGATCGAGGCGTGACCGCGACCGACGTGGCTCGTGAAGCCTTCGTACTCGGCGGCCGTGACGCGCGCCGAGAGCGGCTGCGCGTCCTCGCGATGGAGCACGTGGGCCCGTACACCCTCCTCCGCCTCGAGCGGGCAGGGCTCGAGCCGGGGGTCCCGGGCCAGTTCTTCATGCTCGAGGCGCCCGGGAGGCTCCTCCCGCGGCCGATGAGCCTCTGCCAGGCGCCCGCCGGAGAGCTCGGGTTCCTCATTGAGGCGATCGGGCCGGGGACCCGCGCGCTCTGCGCTCTGCGCCCGGGGGACGCCATCAACGTCCTCGGACCGCTCGGGAACGGCTTCGACCTCGACGTTGCGCGGCCGCTGCTCGTCGCCGGGGGCATCGGCATCGCACCGATGCCGTACCTCCGCGAGGCGCTCGGAGGGGCGTCCGCGGTGCTCGGCTTCAGGACGAGCCGCCACGCAGAGGCGGCGGCTCTTCTCCCCGGTGCTCAGGTCGTGGTCGAACCGGCGCTCGTCACGGACTTGCTCCCGACAGACCCTGGGGACGTGCTTGCTTGCGGCCCTGAGCCGATGCTCGAGGCTGTCCGGGAACGCGTGCCCGGCGCACAGCTCGCCTGGGAGGCTCCAATGGCTTGCGGATACGGCGCGTGCTATGGGTGTGTTGTGGAGATCGCTGGGAGATACGTACGTCTTTGCATCGATGGCCCGGTGCTTCGGCAATTTGCATGATGCGCTGTGTGCAACATAAGCGATCGACACTTTGAGCGTCCCGATCCTGAACGCGAGCGGGTGTCTCGACGCGCTCACCGCACCGGAGGTCGCGCAGACGCTCGATGCGTTCGTGACGAAGACGGTGACGCCGCTGCCACGGGAGGGGAACCCGCCGCCGCGGATCGCGGAGACGGACGAGTGGATGCTGAACTCGATCGGCCTCCAGAACCCCGGCATCGATGCGTGGATCGCCGAGAGCTACCCGCGGCTGAGAGAGCTCGGTGTACCGCTGTGGATCTCCGTCGGCGGCTTCTCGGCCGCCGACTACGCACTCGTCTGCGAGCGCCTGGACCCACTGGACGACATAGAGGTGCTCGAGCTGAACCTCTCGTGCCCGAACGTGGACGAAGCGTCCGAGACGGCCGCGGAGCTCACCTCGGCCGCGCGCGGGGCGACCGGCAAGCTCCTGTACGCGAAGCTCTCGCCCGCGCTTCCGGACGTGGCCGAGGCGGCACGGGCGGTCGCTGACGCCGGCGCCGACGGCCTGTCCCTCGTGAACACCCTTCGCGGGCTCGCACTCGACCCCGCGACGCTTCGTCCCCGCCTCGCGCTCGGCCCCGGAGGAGCCTCCGGACCGGCGCTCCGGCCAATTGCTGTCGCCTGCGTCCATGCCTGCGCGAGCGCGGTCGAGCTCCCGATCGTGGGGATGGGCGGGATCGCCTCGGGGGGAGATGCAGTGGACTTCCTGGCCGCTGGAGCGACCGCTCTGGCACTGGGAACGGTCCTCTTCGGCGACCCCGCCGCGGCCTCGAGGGTGCGGGAAGAGCTGTCCGCCGAGGCCACGTCACGTGGGTACGCGTCGCCGGCCGAGATTTGCGTGATCGGGCGTGAATCCCTGTCGTCCGAGATTCCGTCTGCCGGATAGGCAACGCAAAAATCCCTGCAAATCCACCAAAACATTACCGCTTGACCACAAGTGGAAGCTTGGTAGACTCGTCCGGCTCATGGTCACGTCGAAGACGCACGCCCAGGCCCCGGCCCGCTCCCTCGATCAGCGGATGGAAGCACTTCAGCGAGCCAACGACGTCCGAGTCCGTCGCGCGAAGCTCAAGCGAGACCTCAAAGGAGGGCGCGCCCACATCGAGTCGATCCTCCTCGACCCACCCGAGTTCGTGTCGACCGCGAAAGTGTTCGACATGCTCATGGCGGTGCCCAAGTTCGGCCGGGTGAAGGCCGCGCGACTTCTGAACCAGTGCCGCATCAGCCAGTCGAAGACGGTCGGCGGCCTCTCCGAGCGCCAGCGGACCGAGCTCGTCGAGCTCTTCAACCATCGGTCGTAGCACGGCGGTGCCCGGGCGGCCCGTTTTCGTGGTCACCGGGCCCTCAGGCGCCGGCAAGGGCACGCTGATCAAGGGGTTGCTCGACCGGGTCCACGGGATCGAGGTCGCGGTGTCTGCGACTACCCGCCCCCAACGTCCGAGCGAGGTCGACGGCCGCGAGTACTGGTTCCTGCCGGACGACGAGTTCAGCCGGAGAGTCGAAGCCGGCGAGTTCCTCGAATGGGTTCCGTACGTCTCGGGGCGCCGCTACGGGACGCTCCGCACCGAGATCGAGCGCATCTCCGAGGAGGGGCGAATCTGCGTCCTCGAGCTCGAGCTCGACGGCGCGCTCAAGGTGCAGGCGGAGGTGCCGGGCAGCGTCACGATCTTCATCGCAGCCGACGTCCCCGAGCTCGAGCGCAGGCTGCGCGGGCGGGCCACCGAGAGCACCGGGGAGATCGAGGACAGGATCCTGCTCGCCCGTCGGCAACTCGAGCAGGCGCACCGCTTCCGGTACATGGTGCGAAACGACGAGCTCGAGCGCGCGACTGCGGCGTTGACGGCGATCGTGGAGTGTGAGCTGGCGTTGAGCGAACGCTCAGCGCCGCGGCCGCGAAGCGGACGCCTTTAGGGGTTTACGCGCGACCGCGATCCACGCTCGTGGATTGCGGTCTTGCGCAGAAGCCGGCGCAGGTACCATGAGCCGCCCATGATTCATCCACGCATCGACTCGCTGCTCGACAAGACCAACGGTTCGCGCTACGCGCTCGTGATCGTGGCCGCGAAACGCGCCCGGCAGATCAACAACTACCATCATCAGCTCGGGGAAGGCATCGGCTTCGACGAGGCACCGCCGCCCCTCATCGAGTCCCGCTCGAAGAACTATCTGACGATGGCGATGGAAGAGATCGCCGGCGGCAAGCTCACGTTCCAGACGCCTAGCTGACCGGGAGAGGCATGGCTCGCATCCTGCTCGGAGTGACCGGGGGGATTGCGGCCTACAAGGCCTGCACGCTCGTCCGCCTGCTCGTGAGAGCGGGCCACGACGTGCTACCCGTGGTAACCGCCGGCGCAGAGCGGTTCGTGGCCGCCGAGACCTTCTACGCGCTCGCGCGGAAGTCGCCGGAGGGCCCGTACCCGCATCTCGAGCGGGCCGATCTCATCGTGATCGCGCCGCTCACCGCACACACGCTCGCGCGCCTCGCCCACGGGCTCGCGGACGACGTCTTGACCGAGGCCGTCCTCGCGCACGACGGTCCCGTGCTCGTCGCGCCGGCGATGAACGTGCGCATGTGGGAGCACCCCGCGACGCAGGCCAACGCAGCACTCCTCCGCCAGCGCGGAGTCGAGGTTCTCGGGCCGGCCGAGGGTGAGCTCGCAGAGGGCGAGGTCGGAGCAGGGCGCATGGTCGAGCCGGACGCGATCGCGGCGAGGATCGGCGAGCTTCTCGGTGTCGACGCGCCTGCCGGGACGTTTGCCGGCCGTCGCGTCCTCGTCTCGGCGGGCGGCACGCGCGAGCCGCTGGACACGGTCAGGTACCTGGGGAACCGCTCGTCCGGAAAGATGGGGGTCGCACTCGCGGAGGAGGCGTTACACCGCGGCGCCGAGGTCACGCTCCTGGTTGCCAATCTCGCGGTCCCGGCGCCCGCCGGGATCACGGTGGTGGAAACGCCGACGGCCGCGGACCTCGAGCGCGAGGCGCTCGCGCGCGCGGACGCCGACGTGATCGTGATGGCCGCAGCCGTGGCCGACTACGCGCCGTCCGATGCTCTGCACCGAAAGCGACCGAAGGACGACCAGAGCTGGACGGTCGTACTCGAGCCCACGACCGACGTCCTGGCTGCGCTCGGTGCCGCGCGCCGGCCGGGTCAGGTGCTGGTCGGCTTCGCCGCCGACGGAGCGGGAGAGGGCCTCGAGCGCGCGCGGGCGAAGCGGATCGCCAAACAGGTCGATCTCGTCGTCTACAACGATGTGAGCCGAAACGACATCGGGTTCGACGCGCCGGAGAACGAGGTCGTCGTCCTCTCCGGCGAAGGCGAGCGCAACGTGCCGAAGGCGCCTAAGCGGGAGATTGCGGCGGCTGTGCTGGACGAGGTGGAGCGGCTACTCTCGAACGCATGACCGAGTCGATTCCGGCTCGCGAGACGGCATCACCCTCGGAGGCCGCCCGGGTGGTCGAGCGGGTGATCGAGAATCTCGAGCTCGCCGTTCGGGCTCCGCGGGAGATGCTCGAGCTGTGCGTCCTCGGCCTCCTCGCGGAAGGCCATCTCATCATCGAGGACTTCCCCGGGGTGGGGAAGACGATGCTCGCGAAGTCGCTTGCACGCTCGCTCCACCTCTCGTTCTCGCGCCTCCAGTTCACGCCTGACCTGCTCCCGACCGACGTGACCGGCGTGAACGTGTTCAGCCAAAAGACGAACGAGTTCGAGTTCCGGCCCGGGCCGGTGTTCACCAACGTCCTGCTCGTGGACGAGATCAACCGCGCGTCGCCGAAGACGCAGTCGGCGCTCCTCGAGGCGATGCAGGAGTGCCAGGTGACGATCGACGGGCTCACGTACCCGCTCGAGCTCCCGTTTTTGGTCGTCGCCACCCAGAATCCCATCGAGTACGAGGGCACGTACCCGCTCCCCGAGGCGCAACTCGACCGTTTCACTGCGCGGCTCTCTCTCGGCTATCCGCCGCTCGCGGAGGAGGCGCGCATGCTCGCCGAGCAGACGACCGACCCGCCGCTCGAGCATCTCAAGGCCGTCGCGGACCGCCCCGACGTGCTCGCCGCGATCGACGCGGCTCGGAGCGTCTACGTCGAGGACAGCGTCGGGAAGTACGTCGTGACGCTGCTCCGCCACACCCGTGACAGCACGCGGCTCGCGCTCGGGGCGAGCCCGCGCGCGGGCATAGCGCTCCTGCGCGTCGCGAAGGCGCGCGCTGTCGTACGCGGGCGCGACTACGTGCTCCCGGACGACGTCCAGTCAGTCGCGGTGCCGGTGCTCGAGCACCGACTGATCGTGGCGCCCGAGGCGAGGGCCGCAGGAGTGGGGGGCGACGACGTCGTGCGTGAGGCCCTCGAGCGAACGCCCGTCCCGGCATGAGGCTGGGAGGCGCGTTCCTGCTCGGGCTCGGCGTCACGGCCGCGGCCCTGGCCTTCGGATCCCGCCCACTGGGAGTCGCCGGGGTCGGTCTGCTCCTCGCGGCCGGCGCTGCACGCGTGTGGGCGGGCCTCGTTCGCGGCCCGGTAGCGGTCGCGTTCAGTCCGGGGCAGGGGACGGTGACCGAGGGAGAGAGGGTCCGCCTGCGCATCGGAATCCATCGCGCGTCCCGCGTGCCCGTCGCGTCGGTCGTCGTCCACGGTGTCCTCGGTCGCCGTGGGCCTTTCGAGCTGTGCCTGAAGGGTCGCGGGCGCCGCTGCTCCTCCACGCTCGACCTCGGGCAACTGCCACGCGGCCGGTACGCGATCTCCGAGACGAAGCTCGTGCTCGGAGAGCCACTCGGGCTCGAGTCGGTCACCATTCCTGTCGACGCGACGAGCGAGGCGCTCGTCGTCTACCCACGCCTGGTCGAGCTCGACACGCTCTTCTGCGACGCCGGCCGCTTCGGCGGGAACGGGCGCCGCCTGCTCCTCCGACGGCCCGCGGGCTTCGACTTCCACTCCGTGCGCGAGTACACGCAGGGGGAGTCGCTGCGGCGCGTCCACTGGCCGACGACCGCGCGCCGTGGTCAGTTGATGGTGAAGGAGCTCGAGGACGCGCCGCGCGACGCTGTCGCGGTCGTCCTGGACTGCGACCCTGCCGGCGTCGCCGGCGAGCCGCCAGACTCGAGCTTCGACGCCGCCGTGCGCGCCGCAGGCTCCGTCCTCCGAGCGTATGTCACCCGCGGTCGGCGCGCGGTGCTCGTGACCACGGGCGCGGATGCGGCCGTCCAACCCGTCTCGTCTCTCGACAGCGACCTCACTGCGGCGCTCGGTCTGCTCGCCGCGGCGGAGGCGGACGCGCTGCACGGGCTCGGACGCTGGCTGCGCGGTGCACAGACACCGGCAGCGCACGCGGGCGAGCTCGTGGTCGTGACCGCGAACCTCGACGTGGCTGCAGTGGAGGCGATCCTCGGGACGTCGGGTCGCAGGCTCGTCTCCGTGGTCTGGGTCGACGCGCCGAGCTATGTGGGCCGCCCGACGCGCACCGCCTCCGGGCCGCTCAGGCTCTCGGGCTCGGGAATCCCGGTCGCCGCCGTGCGGCACGGAGAGGATCTCGCGGCCGCTCTCGGCGCCTTCACACCGGAGATGAGCGCCTATGCGTAGAACGCTCGCCGCATCGCTCCTGCCGACCTTCGCGATCGCGCTCTCCTGGCTTCGGATCGAGCAGCCCGCTCGCCTCGCCGAGACGATCGCGATCGTGGCGCTGGCGCTCGTCCCCGCGCTTCTCCCGCGCGGGTGGGCGCGTTGGGTCGGCGCCGTGGCTTCCGTCGCCGCCGCGGCCTGGATCACGTTCGCGGTCAAGTCGTGGGAGCTCCTGCCGTATCGCGACGAACGAGTGCTCGCACCGCTGCTCGACGCCGTGCGCGTGGGGGTCTCGGACTTCTATAGCGTGCTGCTGCCGTTCCACCCGGTGGGGAGCCCCGAGATGCACGGGCTCATGCTCACGGCGGTCTTCGGCTTCGTTCTCGCCGTAGCGCTGCTCGTCGCGGCATCACGGCCGGTCGCAGCCGCCGCGGCCACGGTCGTCGGCGTGGGCTGGCCGGCAACGCTCGTCGACGGGGGCTCGGTCGCGATCGGCGTGCTGGCCCTGGTCGCGGCCCTCTCGATCCCGCTCGTCCTCCGCGTGCGCTCGGGACCGTCCCTCGCGGCCGGGGTCGCGGCAACGGCACTTGTCGCCGTCGGCGCGGCGTGGGCGTCCTCGGCGACGACGATCGCACGCGAGGCGGCGCTCAACTGGGAGAGCTGGGACCTCTACGGCGTGCCGGCGCGCGCGACGGGTGTTCGGTTCGTGTGGGACTCGAACTACGAGGGGATCCGGTTCCCGCCCACGGAGACCGTCGTCCTGACCGTCGAGGGGCCCGACAGCCCTCGCTACTGGCGGACGTCCACGCTCGACCTGTTCACCGACGACCACTGGTTCGAGGACCTGTACGTGATCTCGCGCCTCGAGGGCGACGTCGTGCAGATGCCGCGCAACCGGCTCATGCCGGCGGCCGCGAGCGATCCGGACAACTGGCTCGAGCAGGAGATCGAGGTCCGTGCGTACGTCGACGACCGTCTCACTGCCGCCGGGACCCCGGTGGCGCTCGACTCCCGGAGGCTCGGCACGGTGTTCAGACTCGCGGGAGGCGTCCTGCGTGTGCGTGATCCGCTCGGCGACGGGCAGAGCTATCGCGTGTGGAGCTACGCGCCGGATCCGGTTCCGTCGGCGCTCGCGACCTCGCGGCCGCGCTACCCGAGCCTGGCTCTGCGCTACCTCGAGGTCGACGGCAGAGAGTTTCCGGCGTTCGGCGCCAGGGGCCGCGAGTTCGTCGTCCACCAGATGCTGAACGACCCCGCGTATGCGTCCTTCGCACCCTATCGGCGGCTCTATGACGTCGCTCGGCGGGTCGCCGCCCCACGGCGGAGCCCGTACGAGACGGTCCTCGCGCTCGAGGGGTGGTTCCGCGAGCGGGGCGGCTTCCGCTACGACGAGCAGCCGCCGAAGGTCGCCGGCCCGCCGCTCGTCTCCTTCGTCACCCAGACGAAGGCCGGTTACTGCCAGCACTACGCGGGCGCCATGGCCGTGATGCTGCGAATGCTCGGCATCCCCGCGCGCGTCGCGGTCGGGTTCACGAGCGGGTCGTACAAGGACGGGAAGTGGCTCGTCACCGACCACGACGCGCACGCCTGGGTCGAGGTCTGGTTCGCGGGTCACGGCTGGGTGCCGTTCGACCCCACTCCGGGGCGGGGCACGTTCGGAGGGCGATACTCACTGGCCTCGGACTCCGAGGCTGCGGTGGAAGCGCTCGGCCGCGGTGACCTGAGCGGAGCCTCGGCCCTCGAACGCGAGCTTCCGGACACCGCCGATCTCTTGCTCGAGCAGACCGCGTCCGAGAGCCGGGGGCGCTCGTTCTTCGCGGTCGCCCTGGGTCTCGGGGCGCTCTGGGTCGGGATCGTGGGCCTCGGGAAGGCACTGGTTCGGCGAGTGCGGTACCTGACGCGAGACCCGCGCCGCGCCGCGACTGCGAGTCGCCGCGAGCTCGAGGAGTACCTCCGCGACCAGGGCATCGCGCTCCCGGCGAGCGCAACCCTCGAGGACCTGCGCCGCACGGTCGGCGAGGAGTTCGGTGTCGATGCACGCACGTACGCGGACGCTGCCGCGCGAGCGCGGTTCGGACGTCCGGGCGATGCGCCCCATGGCGCGGCCAACGCGCGGCGGGAGCTGCGCAGCGTGCTCCGCCGCGCCCGGGTCGAGCTCTCGGTGTGGGCGCGCTTTCGCGGGTTCGTGTCGCTGCGCTCGCTCCGTGGGTGGCAGACCTGACCGGCCAATGAGCGACACCTACGAGCTCTTCCAGAAGGGACGCGCGCACCTGCGGGCTGGACGACCGGCGCAGGCGACGGTCTCACTCGAGTCGGCGAAGCGACGCGAGCCCGCGTCGCGCTCGATCCGCGAGGCTCTCGGGATCGCGTACTTCCGGCTCGGCCGTTGGGGTGAGGCCGAGGCCGAGTTCAGGGCGCTCGTCGATCTCTCGCCCGACGACGAGTTCGCCCACCGCGCGCTCGCGCGTGCGCTCGCGAAGCAGGGGAGAAGCGACGAGGCGGCACCGCACTTCAAGCTCGCGCAGTCGCTCCGGCCGCGGCCCGCCTCGGTCGACGAGCCCGGCTAGACCGGGTCCTACGCGCCGGCGATGCGGCGGACTTCGTCGCTCGTCGTCACGCCGTCGACGCAGAGCCGGACGGCGGTCTCGCGGAGCGTGCGCATCCCGGCGGCGACGGCCGCTTCCTCGATCTCCAGAGCCGTGGCGCTTGCGGCGACGCGCGCGAGCACCTCGTCCTCCAGAGGAAGCACTTCGAAGACCGCGACGAAGCCTCGGTGACCAGTGTCGTCGCAGCTTGCGCAGCCGCGACCGCGGCCGAGCAGGCGCCGGCCACCCTCCTCGACGCCGAGACCGAGCTCGACGAGCTCCTCGGCGGTCGCGTAGTACGCGTCGCGGCAGTCCACACAGATGCGACGAACGAGCTGCTGCGCGACGACTCCCGAGAGACCATGGGCGAGCCCTCGCGACTCGACGCCGAAGTCGAGCAAGCGTCGGACCGTGGCCGCGGCACCGTCGGCCTCGAGTGTGGAGAGCACGCGCTGACCGCCTGCGGCAGCGCGGGCGGCAAGCCGCGCGGTGTCTGGATCGAGGAGCTCTCCGACGACGACGACGTCCGGATCCGAGCGAAGGATCGCGTGCAGGCCGGCCGCAAACGTGAGCCCGGTGCGCGGGTCGACCTCGGTCTGGTCGGCGCCTTGGACGAGTCGCTCGACGGGGTCCTCGATCGTCAACACCGCATCGGTGTCGGCGAGCTCGTGAATCGCGGCGTAGAGAGTGGTCGTGCGCCCACTTCCCGTCGGGCCGCCGAACACGACCAAACCGGGCCGCTGCAAGGCCGCCTCGGTGAAGCTGGGCGCTACATCGGCGAAGAGCTCCGGGAAGGACGGCAACGTCGACGCCTGCTCCACGAAGCGGAAGGTCGCCCGGTCGCCGAGCACGGTCGGAAGCGCGACGGGACGAACCTCGATCGTCCGCCCGCCGTTGCTCAGCTCGATCCGGCTCCGGGAGGTGAGGTCGACGAGCTCGCGGGCGGCGGACTCGGCGAATGCCGGTGGAATCGTCTGGAGCTTGCTCAGTTCCCCGCCGACGCGCGCACGGACGACGATTCCGTCCGGACCTTCCGTGAAGTGCACGGAGCAGGCGTCCAGCGCGAAGGCGTCTTCGAATGCCCCGAATACCGGTGAGAAAGCGACCTCCGACGGCGCGAGCTCCTCTGCGTCCGCGGCGACCGCCGCCACCTCGTCCCCGCCGCGGAACGCCGCCTCGACGAGAGGCTCCACGACCTCGATCTCCGTTTCGGCCGCCCCCTCTACGTCCGCAGCGGGCTCGGCGTGGCCGTTGCCGCCGGCTTCGACCAGGAGGAGTGGGGGGAGCTCGCGGAGGGGAGCCTCGCCGTTCTGCTCGGCATCGGGCGCCTCGACGACGGCCGTAGGCTCTGGCTCGGGCTCCCACTCAGGCTCGGGCTCCCACTCAGGCTCGGTCTCCGGATCCAATCCCAGCTCCAGCCAATCGGGCTCGCGCTCAGGGTCGGGCTCGTGCTCGGGACCGGACGCCGGTCCCAACTCCAGCTCATGCTCGGGCTCCCGCTCCGGATCCAGCCCGAGCTCCAGCACGAACTCCGGTTCGCGCTCAGGCTCGGGTTCCAGTTCCAGCTCATGCTCGGGCTCTTGCTCCGGCTCGGGCTCGAACTCCAGCTCCGGATCCAGCCCTAGCTCCAGCGCGAACTCCGGTTCGCGCTCAGGCTCGGGTTCCAGTTCCAGTTCCAGCTCATACTCAGGCTCAGGCTCCCGCTCCAGTTCCAGCTCCAGCTCGGGCTCCGGATCCAACCCTGGCTCCACCGCCAACTCGGGCTCGCGCTCAGCCTCGGGCTCCGGCTCCGGCGCATGCTCGGGCTCCAGGTCTAGCTCGGGCTCGCGCTCGGGTTCGGGGTCAGCGACCGCTTCGTGCGCGACCGTGTCGATTGCCTCGTCGATGGCGTCCCACATCGCGCCTGCGAACTGCGCCAACTCAGTCAGGTCGGCTCGGCTCCAGCTCGGGCTCCAGCTCCAGCTCCGGCTCGGGTTCGGGGACAGTGACCGCTTCGTTCGCCACCGTGTCGATTGCCTCGTCGATGGCGTCCCACATCGCGCCTGCGAACTGCGCCAACTCAGGCTCCAGCTCGGGCTCAGGTTCCAGCTCGGGCTCCAGCACCAGCTCCAGCTCGGGCTCCGGCTCCAGCTCGGGCTCCAGCACCAGCACCAGCTCCAGTCGCTCGGGCTCGGAGACGGTGACCGCTGCGTTCGCCACCGTGTCGATTGCCTCGTCGATGGCGTCCCACGTCGCGACCGCGAACTGCAGCGGCACGCCGAGAGCTGACCGCAGCTCGTCGCACGAGAACGCACTCGTCGGATCGGAGACCGCGACGAGAAGCGAGCCGTCCGGCAGGGCGGAGATCGGAAGCGCCGCGTGGCAGCGTGCGAGCTCGGCCGAGAGGCGTTTCGCGACCGCGAGGTCGAGCTCGTGCTCGCGCAGGTCGACGAACGGCAGCTCGTGCTGCTCGGCGAGCACGCGGGTCACCTGCTCGTCCGTGAGCGTGCCGCGCGCGACGAGAATCTCGCCCAGCCGCCTCGTACTCGAGAGCCGTTGCTGGGCCAGGGCCGTCTCGAGCTCAGACTCGGTCACGAGCCCGTCGCGCAAGAGCAGTGACCCGAACGCAGGCCACGCGCGCGCGGGGCTCGTCTGCGTAGGCGGCGTCTCCGGCTCGGGAGCGGCAAGCTCGAGAGGAGGCGCGGCCGGCTCGAACCAGTCCAGGTCCGCGGCGTCCACGTCTTCGGCCTCGTCCGCGTCGTGAAAGAGCCCGCGCGCGACCGCGTCGTCGATCGCAGCTTCGATCTCGTTCGGCGCCGCGACGGCGAAGCGAACCGCGACTCCCGCTGCAGAGCGGATCTCGTCGAAGCAGCCTGTCCTCGTGGGATCGCCGACGACGACGAGCAGAGACCCGTCCGGGAAGACGCGGATCGGCAGAGCGGTGTGACGACGCGCGAGCTCCTCGGGCAATCGCGCGCCGACCGGGACGGTCGCGTCCGGGCTCTCGAGGTCGACGAACGGGAGCTCGTGTTGCTCGGCTACGAGGCGCGCCACCTGGGCGCTCGTCACGAGGCCCTCCTCGACGAGTGCCTCACCCAGCCGGCGGCTCGAGAGGCGGCGCCCGCGGTCGTCTCCCTGAAGCGTCAGGACGCGCTCCAGGTCGTCCGAGCTCACGAGGCCGTCACGGACCAGGAGCACACCGAGCGCGGGCCACGGAAAGCGTGCGGCCTCCATTATGAGAGCCCTTCCATTTCGTGAGGTATCGGCTGCAGACGACCGATCGTTGAGTCCCCCGCGAGAATCATTTCGTGCGAGCGGTCCTGCAGCGAGTTCACGAGGCGTCAGTCAGCGTCGACGGCGAGGTGGTCGGTGCCTGCGGGCGCGGGATCGCGATCCTGCTCGGGGTCGCGGGCGGCGACGACGAGGGCGGCGCGGAGCGCCTTGCTGGAAAGGTCGCGCGCCTGCGCATCTTCGAGAACGAGGGGGGTCGCTTCGACCTCTCGCTCCTCGACGTCGGCGGTGAGGCGCTCGTCGTGAGCCAGTTCACGCTGATCGCGGACACCCGCAAAGGGAATCGGCCGAGCTTCACGGATGCGGCGCCTCCCGAGCAGGCCGAGCCGCTGTACGAACGGTTCTGCGACGCGCTACGCGAGCTCGGCGTGCCCGTCGGGGCCGGGGTGTTCGGCGCGAGGATGGAGGTTTCGCTCGTGAACGACGGACCTGTAACGATCATCCTCGACGTCGATTAGAACCGGAGAGGAGGCCGCCGTGAGTGCGCCGTTCATCGTCAGGTCGGTTTCGAGGATCCACCCCGGCAAGGCAGACGCCTACCGGCCGGTCGCAGCCGAGTTCTGCAGGCTCGTCGAAGAACGCGAGCCGCGGCTGCTCGGGTTCCAGATCTACGTGAGCGAGGACCGCACGTCCGAGGTCGTGGTTCAGATCCACCCGGATGCGGAGTCGATGCAGCGCCACCTGGAGGTGATGGGTGAGAAGGTCCGGGAGACGTTCGCCTTCACCGACTTCGAGAGCCTCGAGATCTACGGCGAGCCGAACGAGGCTCTTACGGAGTGGCTTTCGCGCGTGAGTCAGGGAGTCCAGTTCAGCCTCCACCCGGTGCACTGGGGCGGCTTCACGCGGCTCCAGGCCACCCCGGCCGGCTGACGCACGGCGAAACGTCAGCCCGTGCGCGGATCGGGCTAGCCGTGTTGGTCGGGGGCCAGGTCCCGCGCGCGGGACGACGCGACGAGCCACCTCCCGAATGAGCGTCGTCGGGGTCGGTGTGCGCCCCGCCCGGTGCTATCCTTCGCGCACCACATTTCACCGGCTTCACGAAATGGGCGCCCGGCGCCCATTTGTTTTGAGGGGGCTCTGCACCGAGACGATGACGACGACCTTCACTCGCGAGAAGACGCTTCAGGACGAGATCGCTCCGGCGGTCGAGCAGAGCCTGCCCGGGGTCGAGGTGCTCGCGGTCGAGCTCCTGTCGCCGAGCCGATTCTGCGTGTACGTCGATCATGCGAATGGCGTCGATCACGCGCTGTGCGCGCGGGTCACGCATCTGCTCGACGCGTACCGCGCGGACTACACGATCGACGTCTCGTCGCCCGGTCCCGAGCGCCCGCTCCGGAAGCCGAGTCACTTCGAGAACGCCGTCGGTCGGCGGGTCTCCGTGCGCACCGACCGGGCGCTCGAGGGCGGCAAGAACCGCTTCAAGGGCGAGGTCGTCGACGCTGCCGAGGGCGCTCTCACGCTCGCGACGGCCGGTGACGAGCTTCGCATCCCGTATGAGTCCATCGTCAGGGCGAACCTGATCGACGAGGGGTAGAGAACATGAGCCAGGAGATCATCGAGGGAATCCACGCGATCGAGCGCGAAAAGGGGATCGAGGAAGGCATCCTCATCGCCGCGCTCGAGGACGCGCTGCTCGCGGCCTACAAGAAGACGCCGGAGGCGACCCGCCACGCCGAGGTCAAGCTCGACGGTGACGGCGAGTTCCGCGTATACGGGATCGAGATCCCGGGCGACATCGAGGTCACGCTCATCGAGGACGCGCGCGAGGCGCGCATCACCGAGCTCGAGCGCATCGAGGAAGAGACGGGCGAGCGCCAGCACACCCTTGTCGCCGACGAGGACCTCGACCTCGACTGGGCGCAGGTACCACCGGACCAGATCGTGCGCACGGACGTGACTCCGGACGACTTCGGACGCATCGCTGCGCAGACGGCCAAGCAGGTGATCCAGCAGCGCATCCGCGAGGCGGAGCGCGCGATCATGTACGAGGAGTACGTCGACCGCCACGGTGAGGTCGTCACCGGCATCGTCCAGCAGGCGGGCGACCGCAACAACGTCCTCGTCGACCTCGGCCGCGTCGAGGCGCTGCTCCCTCGCTCGGAGCAGGTCGACGGCGAGCGGTATGAACAAGGCTCTCGGATCAAGGCAGTCATCGCCGAGGTTCGCTCCGGGACGAAGGGCCCGCAGGTGATCCTCTCGCGGCGCGATCCCGAGCTGATCCGTGCGCTCTTCGAGCTCGAGGTGCCCGAGATCGCCGACGGCCTCGTGGAGATCCGGGGCGTCGCCCGCGAGCCCGGCTACCGCTCGAAGATCGCGGTCGAGTCGCACATGCAGGGCGTCGACCCGGTCGGCGCATGTGTCGGCCCGCGCGGCTCCCGCGTGCGCATGGTCGTGTCCGAGCTCCGGGGCGAGAAGATCGACATCATCCCGTGGAACACCGAGCCGGCGCGGTTCGTCGCCAAGGCGCTCTCGCCCGCACGTGTGCGCGAGGTCTACATCGACGACGAGACGAAGGAAGCAACGGTCATCGTCCCCGACGACCAGCTCGCGCTCGCGATCGGCAAGGAGGGCCTGAACGCCCGTCTCGCAACGAGGCTCTGCGGCTGGAAGATCGACATCCAGTCGGAGACCGAGTTCGCGCAGGCCGAGGCCGAGGCCGCCTTCGCCGGCGATGCCGACGGAGAGGAGTACTCGGGCCGCTGCGCCGCCATCCTCTCGAACGGGAAGCGCTGCCCGAACGCGGCTCTCACGGGGTCGCAGTACTGCGGCGTCCCGGCGCACCAGGAGCTTGCGACGGCCGAGCCGGCCGCCACCAACGGTGACGGCGAGCTTCCGGCCGACGACCCGGCCGAGGAGTCGGTATCCGCCGAAGTGGAGGAGATCGACGTGGCCGAGGTCATCGCGGAGCCGGGGGCGGAGGCCGAGCTCGCGGACCAGGCAGCTGGCGAAGCCGAGACGATCACTGCCGAGGCCGTGGCCGTGGCTCCCGAAGGCCCCCTGTCCCCCGAGGAAGCGGCTCCCGAGGCCGAGCCTGCGCCGGACGAGGCCTGAGCCTCCCGGCCTCTACACTTGACGGCTGATGGCCGAGGGACGGAATAGACCGAATCGCCCGATCCGGCCCCGCGGAGGGTCGGCGGGGAGGAAGCGCCGCGTCGTCATCGAGGGCGGCGGCGCGCGCAGCCGCGAGGGACGCCAGCCGCGTGACCGCTCAGGTGCGGGAGCCGCGCCTCCGCGGCAGCAGCCCGCGCCTCAGCCCACCGGCCCCGTCACCGTCGAGTCCGGGGTAACGGTCAAGGATCTCTCGCAGGCGCTCGGCGTCCCCATGGGCGAGCTGATCAAGATCCTCATGGGGCTCGGCCAGATGCGGACGGCGACGCAGTCGCTGTCCGACGAGGAGGTCGAGCTGATCGCCACCGAGGTGCAGCGCGAGGTCACGATCAAGCACGCCGCCGAGGAGGAGCTCGAGCCGACGGAGTACGAGGACGCCGAGGAGGACCTCGTCCCGCGCCCGCCCGTGGTGACCATCATGGGGCACGTCGACCACGGCAAGACGACGCTCCTCGACGCGATCCGCGAGGCGTCGGTCGTCGAGACCGAGGCAGGCGGGATCACCCAGCACATCGGCGCGTACCAGGCGGACGTGGACGGGCGCAAGATCACGTTCCTCGACACGCCCGGCCATGAGGCGTTCACCGCAATGCGTGCGCGCGGCGCGAAGGTCACGGACATCGCGGTGCTCGTGGTCGCCGCCGACGACGGCGTCATGCCGCAGACGAAGGAGTCGATCTCACATGCGCGCGCGGCCGCGGTGCCGATCGTCGTCGCCGTGAACAAGATCGACATGCCGGATGCGAACGCGGACCGCGTCCGCAGCGAGCTCGCCACGGAGGGGCTGCAGCCCGAGGAATGGGGCGGTGCGACGCAGTTCTCGGAGGTGTCGGCGAAGCAGCAGACGAACCTCGCCGACCTGCTCGAGAAGATCCTCCTCGTCGCGGACGCCGAGCTCGACCTGCGCGCGAACGCGGGCGCCGAGGCTTCAGGGGTCGTCATCGAGTCGCGGCTCGACGTAGGGCGCGGGCCGGTCGCGACCGTGCTCGTCCACCGCGGGACGCTACGGGTCGGCGACGCCGCCGTTGCGGGCGACGCGGCCGGAAAGGTGCGGGCGCTCTACGACTACCGCGGCGAGAAGGTCAAGGAGGCGAAGCCGGGCGACCCGGTCGAGGTGCTCGGCTTCGACAAGCCGCCTGTCGCGGGAGAGTTCGTACGGGTCGTCGAGCACGAGCGCCAGGCGAAGCACCTCGCGAACATGCGCGCCGAGCGCCTCCGCCGTGAGCAGCTCGCACAGCGTCCTCGCCGCCGCGTCTCGCTCGAGACGCTGCACGCAGACCTCCTCGCTGGCGAGGTGCAGGACCTCAACATCGTCTTGAAGGGCGACGTCCAGGGCTCGGTCGAGGCGCTTCTCGGCGAGCTCCAGAAGATCCAGCACAGCGAGGTGCGGGTCAACGTCATCCACACCGGCGTCGGCGGCATCACCGAGAACGACGTCAACCTCGCGTCGGCCTCCGACGCGCTCGTGATCGGCTTCAACGTGCGCCCGAGCGCGGAGGCGCGGCAGCTCGCGGAGCGCGAGGGCGTGGACATCCGCACGTACCGCGTCATCTATCAGCTCACGGACGACATCGAGCAGGCGCTCGTCGGGATGCTCTCGCCCGTGCAGACCGAGGAGACGCTCGGCGAGGCCGAGGTGCGCGCGCTCTTCAAGGTCTCCCGTCTCGGCACGATCGCTGGGAGCATGGTCACGACCGGCGTCATCCGCCGCGGCGCGCGTGTGCGCGTGGTGCGCGACGGGACGGTCATCATCGAGACCTCGATCGCGCAGCTGAAGCGCTTCAAGGACGACGTGCGCGAGGTCGCCGAGGGCTTCGAGTGCGGAATCCTGCTCGAGAACTTCAACGACGTGAAAGAGGGCGACATCCTCGAGGCATTCGAGACGCGCGAGATCGAGCGCACCGACCTCGACGAGCCCGCACCCGTCGCCGCCTCGGCTCCGGCCGACGAAGAGGCGTAGCGACGACCCTCGGGTCGCCCGCGGGCGGGGCGAGCCTCGCCCTACGATGCCCACCATGGCGACCGGATACGTGGGCATCCTCTCCGTCGAGCTCCACTTCCCGGAATCCGGGTCGCTGAAGGGGAAACGGAAGCACCTCAAGTCCGCGAAGGCACAGCTGCACGAGCGGTTCGGGGCTTCGGTGGCGGAAGTGGACCATCACGAGCTCTGGCAGCGGGCGGGTCTCACCGTCGCGTGCGTCGCGAAAGGGCACAGGGACCTCCAGGAGCTGCTCGATGCCGTCGTCCGCTATCTCGGGGCGCAGGAGTACGAGCTCATGCGCGCGGAGCGGGAGGTCGTGGTGCCCGGTGAGTGAGCGTCGCCGTCGCGTCGACGAGGCGATCCGGCAGGTGCTCTCCGACGCGCTGCCGACGCTGAAGGACCCGCGCATCGGCTTCGTGACGGTGACCGGGGTCAAGGCGACGAAGGACTTCGCGCAGGCGACGGTCTTCGTGAGCGTCCTCGGGTCCGAGGAGGAGCGTGAAAAGACGCTCGCGGGCCTCGAGGCCGCGCACGGCGTGCTCCAGGCGCACGTCGCGCGGGAGCTCGGGCTGCGGCGGACTCCGGTCCTGGCGTTCGAATACGATCCCGCGGTCGAGCGGGGCGTGCGGCTCGGCAAGCTGATCGACGAGCTCGCGCCAGACGAGCCCGCGCCCGAGAGCACAGATGACGAAGACGGATGACATGCAGGCGGTCGTGGCCGCGCTTCGTGAGAACGAGCGCTTCCTCGTCGCGTCCCACGAGAACCCTGACGGGGATGCGCTCGGCTCCCTGCTGGCGATGCACCTCGCGCTCCGACAGCTCGGCAAGGAGAGCGTGATGTTCGTCCCCGGCCAGGCCCCGCTGCCGGGCGAGTACACGTTCCTCGAGCTCGACGGCGTCCACCGCGAGCCGCCGGCCGACCATGCGGAGCGGGTGCTGGTCGCCGTCGACTGCGCGAAGGAGGAGCGGCTCGGGCCGGACCCCTCGCTGTTGGCGGACGCGCCGTTCGCCCTCGACATCGACCACCACCACGACAACACGCGCTTCGGCGACGTCAACCTCATCGTCCCCGACGCCTCGTCGACGGGCGAGATCCTCGCGGACGTCTTCCGCGAGCTGGGAGTCGAGACCACACCCGAGATCGCCGAGCCGCTCTACGTCGCGCTCGTCACGGACACGGGCCGCTTCCAGTATGCGAACACGACCCCGAAGGCGCTGCGGCTCGCCGCCGACCTGATCGAGGCCGGCGCGGACTGGCACAAGGTGTTCCAGACCGTGTACGAGACCGTCCAGTTCGCGAAGCTGAAGCTGCTCGCGCGCGCGCTCGAGCGCGCCGAGGTGCATGCGGGCGGACGGCTCGTGATCTCGCATCTCCACAAAGACGACTTCGCGGAGGTCGGTGCGTCCGAGCCGTACTCGGAGGGGATCATCGACTACCTGCGCGCGGTCGAGGGCGCGATGGTCGCGGCGCTCATCCGCCAGCCGCCGCGCGGGGACGGGCCGAGGCACCGGGTCTCGCTCCGCGCATCCGTGGACGAGATCGACGTCTCGGTGATCGCGCGGAAGAGCGGGGGAGGGGGACATCGGCAGGCTGCGGGATTCTCGAGCGAGCTCTCCCTCGAAGACCTCAAGACGTTCATCGTCGAGGAGTTCGAGCATGCCGCCTCGGGCGCTCTCGCCTAGCGGGATCCTCCTCGTCGACAAGCCCGCCGGGCCGACCTCGTTCGACATCGTCGCCGCTGTGCGAAGGCGGACCGGCGCGCGGACGGGGCACGCGGGGACGCTCGACCCGTTCGCCAGCGGGTTGCTCCTGCTTCTGTCCGGCGCCGCGACTCGGCTGCAAGGGCGATTCGTGGGTCTCGACAAGCGGTACTCGACGGAGATCGACCTGCGCGCGCGCACGTCCACGGGAGATCCCGAGGGTGAGGTCGTCGAGGAGCACGACCCGCCGACCGCGGTCGAGCTCGACGAGCGGCTCGCCGGGCTGCGTGGCGGGGTGGAGCTCCCGATCCCGGCTGCGTCGGCCGTGAAGATCGGCGGTGAGCGTGCGTACAAGCTCCATCGCCGCGGGGTCGCGGTCGAGATGCCGGTGCGGCGGATGACGGTGCACGAGCTGCGGCTCGATGGCTACGAGGAGGGCGTGGCGCGGCTCGACCTCCTCGTCTCGTCGGGGACCTACGTGCGCGCGATCGCCGAGGCGCTCGGCGGGCACTGCTCCTCGCTCCGCCGGGCCGAGATCGGGCCGTTCTCGATCGACGAGGCCGACCCGGAGCGGCTGATCGCACCCGAGGAAGCGCTCGCGAGGCTCGCGTGAACGTCGCACGGCGCCCACAGGAGGTCGAGCAGAGGCCGCGCGCGGTCGCGATCGGGAGCTTCGACGGCGTCCACCGCGGGCACCGGGCCGTGCTCGCCGCGGCCGGCCAGACGGGGCTGGTGCCGACCGTGATCACGTTCGACCCGCACCCGCGGATCGCTCTCGGCAACAAGGTCGACCTCCTGACGACGCTCGAGCGGCGGCTGGAGCTGATCGGCGAGGCCGGAGTGGAGACGACGCTCGTCGCCTCGTTCACGCCCGAGCTCCAGCAACTCGAGCCGGAGGAGTTCGCCGAGCGCTACCTCCGGGCGATCGGCGCGGAGGCCGTCGTCGCGGGGGAGGACTTCCGCTTCGGCGTCAGGCGCTCGGGTGATCTCGCGCTGCTCGAGCGGCTCGGGCTCGAGGTCGTCGTCCCGGAGCAGGTCGAGGGCGTCTCCTCGACCGCGATCCGCGCGGCTCTCGGCGAGGGAGACGTCGGCGGGGCCGCGGGAATGCTCGGTCGGCCATTCGAACTCGACGGCATCGTTGTTGCCGGAGACCAGCGTGGTGGCACGCTCGGCTATCCGACCGCGAACCTCCTGCTCGAGCCCGACCTCGCAGTTCCCCGATACGGGATCTACGCCGGCGAGGCTCTCGGTCACCGGGCAGCGGTATCGATCGGGACGAACCCGCACTACGGTGGCACCGAGCGCCGCATCGAGCCGTACCTGCTCGACTTCGAGGGCGACCTCTACGGCAAGCGGCTCGTCGTGGAGCTCTGGGAGCGCCTGCGTGACGAGGAGGTCTTCGACTCCGAGGCCGCGCTCGTCGCCCAGATCGCGCGCGACGTCGAGGCCACGCGAGCGGCCGTCCGCCCGGAGCCGTAGCGCGTCAGGCGCCGAAGAGCGTGAGCTCGGGCTCGCGCTCGCCGCGGAGGAGCTCGAGATCCACCTCGACGCAGCGCACGCCGCGCGCCTCGGCCAGGGTCGCGGCCTGCGGCTTGACGCGCTGCGCCGCGAGCAACCCCCGGCAGTCGGCGCGGGCGGGATCGAGGCGGATGCGCTCGAGGTAGCGGGCGAGCTGCTCCACTGCCTCGATGGTGGCGACTCGCTTGATCTCCACGGCGACCCAGCCTCCGTCTTCGTCACGGCACATGAGGTCGACGGGGCCGACATCGGTCGGCCACTCCCGCCGCACGAGGCGCAGCGGCTCGCCGAGCGCGTCCGGGTTCTCGGCGAGGAGCTCCTGGAGGTGCGCCTCGACGCCGTCCTTCTCGAGCGGCGCCGCCTCGCCCATCTCGTGCTCGACGTCGCTCAGGACCTCGAGGAGGCGGATCTCGAGACGGTCCTCCGACCTGCCCGCGCGCTTGCGGACGACGAGGAGGCCCGGCTCCTCCTCGAGGATCGTCGGGCGGCGTCATCCAGTTCAACGGCTTGTATCCACCCGCGTCGGCGTGGACGAGCACCGACCCGTCCGCCTTCACCAGCACGAGCCGCGTGGACTCGGGAAGGAACGCGGCCAGCCGGCCGGTGTAGACGACCTCGCAACGCGCGACGATGAGGCGCACGCGCGGGAACCTACTGTCCCTTTCGGACAGGTACGGACACAGGCCGCGCGGGGCGAGGGTCGATAGCTAGCGTTCGCCAGGTGGCGGGCGAGAACGGCAACTCCCTGATCCACGCCCGCGGGCTCGTCAAGACGTTCGGCGAGCTCAGGGCAGTGGACGCGATCGACTTCGACCTCAAACGGGGCGAGGCCTTCGGCTTCCTCGGCCCGAACGGGGCCGGGAAGACGTCGACGATGCGCATGATCGGGTGCGTCTCGCCGGTGACGGACGGGACGCTCCGCGTGTTCGGGCTCGACCCGGCGAAGGACGGCGTCGAGATCCGCGGCCGGCTCGGTGTGGTGCCTCAGCTCGACACGCTCGACATGGAGCTGACCGTCCGCGAGAACATCGTCATCTACGGGCGCTACTTCGGGCTGCCCCGCACGCGAGCTCCGAAAGCGTGCCGACGAGCTGCTCGAGTTCGTCCAGCTCACGGAGCGGGCCGACGACAAGGTCGAGCCGCTCTCCGGCGGCATGAAGCGGCGGCTGACGATCGCGCGCTCGCTCGTCAACGACCCCGACGTCATGCTCCTCGACGAGCCGACGACCGGCCTCGACCCGCAGGCGCGCCACGTCGTCTGGGATCGCCTCTACCGGCTCAAGCAGTCCGGCGTCACGCTCGTCCTGACGACGCACTACATGGACGAGGCGGAGCAGCTCTGCGACCGGCTCGTCGTCATGGACAAGGGCAAGATCGTGGCCGAGGGCTCGCCGCGCGAGCTGATCCAGCGCTACTCGACGCGCGAGGTCGTCGAGCTGCGCTTCGACTCGAACCGTCCGGAGGACTTCAGCCACTGGATCGACGGGCGAGGTGACGCGCGTGGAGTCGCTGCCGGATCGCGTGCTGCTGTACACCGACGACGGTGACGCGGCCGCGCACACGCTGCACGAGCGCGGGCTCGTTCCCGACAGCGTGCTCGTCAGGAGAAGCTCGCTCGAGGACGTGTTCCTGCACCTCACCGGCCGGAGCCTCATCGAGTGATGCAGTCGCTGACTCTCGCACTCCGTCCGCTCGAGTTCTTCTTCACGCAGTACCGGCGCGTCTGGCGCGGGACTGCGGTCACGAGCGTCGTCACGCCGGTCGTCTACCTGCTCGCGCTCGGTGTCGGGCTCGGCGTCTTCGTCGACCGCTCGGCCGACCTTCCGGGCGGGATCACGTTCCTCGAGTTCGTCGCGCCGGGCCTGCTCGCGGGGACCGCGATGCAGCTCGCGACGTTCGAGGCCTCGTTCCCCGTGCTGGCCGCCATCAAGTGGGATCGCCAGTACCACGCGATGCTCGCGACCCCGCTGCGGGTGACCGACGTCGTCGTCGGACACCAGGCGTACTTCGCGGCGCGCCTGCTCGGGACGTCCGCGATCTACCTCATCGTCATCGCCGCCTTCGGCGCGGTGAACTCGCCGCTGGGGAGTCCTCGCGATCCCGGTCGGGATGCTCGTCGGGCTCGCGTTCTCGTGCCCGCTCGCAGCGTGGGCCGCGTACACGGAGACGGAGATCTCGTTCATCGCGATCTTCCGGTTCGTGATCCTGCCGATGTTCCTGTTCTCGGGGACGTTCTTCCCGGTCGAGGAGCTGCCGGCGCCGCTCGAGGTGATCGCGTACTTCACGCCGCTCTATCACGGCGTCGAGCTCTGCCGCCAGCTCACGCTCGGCGACGTGGACGTGTCCGCGCTCGGGCACCTCGCGTTCCTCTTGGCGGTGATCGCGTCGGCCTCGCGGCCGCGCACGTGACGTATCGCCGGAGGCTCGTCCTATGAACGCGCGCCTTCGGCTTGCGTTCGTGGGGGAAACCATGTTTCCCCCACGGGCCCCCTTCTTCTCGAGAGCGTGGGGAACCTTCCGGTTCCCCACCCTCCACCATCGGCCGGAGGACGGCGGATGACCGACTACGTCGTCCGCGTCCCGATCGCCGCCGACGCGAGGCCCGTGATCGGCGGGCTCCTGATCATCGAGCGCAACGTGCTCGTCTACCGGCGCACGTGGATGATCCTCTTCTCCGGGTTCTTCGAGCCGCTCTTCTACCTCTTCTTCTTCGTCTACCCGCTCGAGTCGTTCATCGGGACGATCACGTCCGCGGGCGACACGATCGAGTACGCCGCCTTCGTCGCACCGGCGCTGCTGGCCGCCTCGGCGATGAACGGCGCCTTCTACGACGCGACGAACGTGTTCTGGAAGCTCCGCTACGGGAAGGTCTACGACGCGATGCTCTCGACGCCGGTGAGCCCGAAGGACGTGGCCGTGGGCGAGACCCTGTGGGCGGTCGTGCGCTCGATGCTGTACTCGGCCGCGTTCCTGATCGTCATCGTCGCGCTCGGGCTCGTCGAGTCGTGGTGGGCGCTGCTCGTGCTCCCGGCGTGCTTCGTGATCGGGTTCGGCTTCGCGGGCGCGGGGATCGCGGCGATCACGTGGATGCGGGACTGGAAGGACTTCGACCTGCTCCAGTTGCTGATGCTGCCGATGTTCCTCTTCTCCGCGACCTTCTACCCGATCTCGGTGTATCCCGAGGTCCTCGAGTGGATCGTGCGCGTGCTCCCGCTCTACCACGGGATCGAGCTCGTTCGCTCCCTTGCAACAGGGACGGTCGGCGCGTTCCAGCTCGTCAACGTCGCGTATCTCGTCGCGATGGGGCTCACCGGCATGGTGCTCGCGTCGAAGCGGATCGACGGTCTGCTGTTGAAGTAGGGCGAGCTCCTTCGTCCCGCGTCACAGAAGCACGGCTGCGCCGCTTCGGCGCGGATCGCCGGCCGCGCCGGCCCGTCCGACGCAGCTGACGCCGCCGAAGTAGTGGTGGAGCCGGTCCCAGCGGCGGACCGTGCGGCCGCGCGTTTCCAGCTCCGCGAGCGCCGCCTCGTCGACGCCAGGCTCGGCGTCCACGAGGTCGGGCGTGGGGTGGAGGCGAGGGCGTGCGACGGCCTCCTCGGCGTCGAGTCCCTCGTCGAGGATGCCCGCCGAGCACGGTCGAGAGTGCGGTCCGCAGCCGCGTCGCGCCGGCGGAGCCGATCGCGAGCTCGAGGCCCTCGGCATCGAATGCGAGTGCAGGCGCCATCCTGCTCTCGAGGTGGTCGCCGGGGCCAGGGTCGCCGACCGCGATGTCGGACTCCCCGAGGAGGTTGTTGAGCTGGACGTCGAAGCCGGGGATCCACACGCCTGCCCCGACCCCGAGGGAATGCGTGAGGACGCACGCGCGGCCGTGGCCGTCGACCGCGGCCATGTTCGTCGTGTGCTCGCCGCCCGTGTCCGCCGTCTGGAGCGCCTCTACGAGCGCGAGCGCGCGGTCCGTCTCGGAGAGTCCCGCGAGCCTCGGAAGCGCGGGTAGGAGCTCCGGGACGCCGGAGAGGCCGCCGCGCGTCGCGACGCGCCGCCCGCGGTACTCGACCAGCACCGGATCCGACCAGATCGGGCGGTACTCGCGCAGCTCCTCCGCCGTCAGCACGACGCCGTCGACCGCGAGCAGCGCCTCGGCGAGGGAGCCGCGGTACACGCTTGCGGCGCCCTCATCCGCCAGAGCCTCGAGGCACTCCACGAGCCCAGGCTGCTCGAGGAGCTCGCCTGTGCGGAGCACCCGCCCCTCGCGCGTGAAGATCGCCTCTCCGCGCTCGAGCGAGAGGACGGCGGCGAGCATGTCGAGCGAACGCTGGTGCATCTCGGGCAGCGGGACCCCAACCCGCGCAAGTCCGAGCGCGGGCTCGACGAGTCGCTTCCAGGGCAGGCGTCCGAGCCGCTCCCACAGCTCGCCGAGCGCTGCGGGAAGACCCGGAACGGCGCACGAGGCGGGCCCGATCTCGTAGACGACGACCTCGTCGCCGAACGGCACCGGGACCTCGAGCATGTCGCCGCTCGCAGCCGGCACCGCTGCGAATCCATCGAGATTCGACGCCCGCGAGCCGTCGAACACGATCGCGTGACAGCCTGCGAGGAGCCCGCTCATCACGGACTCGGCGACGCACGAGGCAAGGCCCATGGCCACGACCGCGTCCGCAGCGGTCCCGCCGTCCGCGAGGACCTCTGCGCCGACCTCGGCGGTCGCGGGATGCCCGGCTGCGACGCCTGCTCTCATCGTGGCGCGAATCCTGCCCGCAAACAGCCCCACGCGCCCCGGGCTGCGGGCGCATGGCTGCTAGCCTTCCGCAAGACCGCGGTCGCGGCCCCGGCGTGCAACTTCCTTCACGCGGAGCGGGGACGGCGGAGTCGATCTACGAGAGGAGCTCCATGAGCCTCACCAAGGAAGTGAAGCTGGAAGTCATCGAGAAGCACGGCTCGGGCCCGGCGGACACCGGGTCGCCGCAGGTGCAGATCGCCCTCCTCACACGGAGGATCAACGACCTCACCGAGCACCTGCGCACCCACCCGAAGGACCACTACTCGCGACGGGGCCTCCTGAAGCTCGTCGGCCGCCGCCGCCGTTTTCTCGACTACCTCCGACGGAAGGACATCGAGGGCTACCGCGCCCTCATCCAGGAGCTCGGTCTGAGAAGGTAGGAGCTCCATTCGAGGGGAGGTGGAAGTTTGAGCGAGCTTCGGCGACGGAGCTGACTCAAACCTCCACCTTCCGACCACAAAGGAAAGGTGAAGGGATACCTCACATGAGCACAGTTACCGGGCACATCGCCACGGTGTCCGTCGACGTGGGCGGTCAGGAGATCGTCTTCGAGACGGGCAAGCTCGCAAAGCAGGCAGACGGTGCGGTCGCCGTACGGTCGGGCGACACGATGATCCTCGCGACGGCCGTAGGACGGCCGGACGCGCGGCCGGACGCGGACTTCTTCCCGCTCACGGTCGACGTCGAGGAGCGGATGTACGCCGCCGGGAAGATCCCCGGCGGCTTCTTCAAGCGGGAGGGTCGCGCCTCGGAGCGCGCGACGCTCACCGCGCGCATGATCGACCGGCCGATCCGGCCGCTCTGGCCGAAGGGGTTCCGCAACGAGGTGCAGGTGATCTGCACCGTCCTCTCCGCGGACCTCGTGACGCCGCACGACATCCTCTGCATCAACGGCGCGTCCGCCGCACTGATGATCTCGCCGCTGCCGTTCCTCGGCCCGATCGGCGCCGTACGCGTCGGCCGGATCGACGGCGAGCTCGTCCTCAACCCGTCCCTCGAGGATCTCGAGGAGTCGACGCTCGATCTCATCGTCGTCGGAACGAAGGATGGGCTGACGATGGTCGAGGCGGGTGCGGACGAGATCCCCGAGGACACGATCCTCGAGGCGCTCGAGCTCGCGCACGCGGAGATCACGACGATCTGCGAGGCGCTCGAGGACCTGCGCGAGCAGGTGGGCAAGCCGAAGTGGGTCGACGTCGAGCTCACGGCCGAGCTCGAGGCCGCCCACGGCGACGCGGTTCGCGCCGCGATCGCCGAGAAGGGGCTCCGCGAGGCGGCCGCCTCCATCGACGAGCTCGTCGCCGAGCTCGTGCCGCCGATCTCGATGTCGACCACCGAGGACGACGTCGTCAAGCGCACGCAGGTTCGCGCCTCGTTCGCGGCCATCTTCGAGAAGTCGCGGCTCGCGGCCGTCGAGGGCCCCGTGCGGGAGCAGTTCCTCGCCGACCTCAAGGAGCTGACGGACGCCGAGCAGGACACGAAGGAGCTCAAGTCCGCGAAGCGCGACCTCCTCTATGAGCGCATCATCGAGACGGTCGAGCTGCCGTTCCCGGTCGGTCCGCCGGCGCCCGAGGGCGAGGCGCCCGCGAAGGACTCGCAGACGCGGCAGTACGTGAAGCGCGCGTGCGAGGCCGTCTACAAGGACCTCGTCCGCAAGAAGATCGCGATCGAGAAGCGGCGGCCGGACGGTCGCTCCGCCGAGGAGATCCGGCCGATCGAGTGCGAGGTGGGCGTGAGCCCGCGGACGCACGGGTCGGGGCTCTTCACGCGCGGGCAGACGCAGATCCTGTCGCTGCTCACGCTCGGGACGGTGAAGGAGGGGCAGCGGATCGACGACCTCTCGCGCGAACAGAATCGTCGCTTCCTGCACCACTACAACTTCCCGCCCTACTCGGTCGGGGAGACGGGCTTCATGCGCGGGCCGAAGCGCCGCGACATCGGCCACGGCGCGCTCGGGCAGCGGTCGCTCCAGCCGATTCTCCCCTCCGTCGAGGAGTTCCCGTACACAGTGCGGATCGTCTCCGAGACGCTCGAGTCCAACGGGTCCTCGTCGATGGGCGGGGTCTGCGGCTCGACCCTGGCGCTCATGGACGCCGGTGTGCCGATCAAGACGCCGGTGTCCGGCATCGCCATGGGCCTCGTCATGGAGGGCGACGACTACGTCATCCTCACCGACATCCAGGGGGCGGAGGACCACCTCGGTGACATGGACTTCAAGGTCGCCGGCACCGGCGACGGCATTACCGGCCTCCAGATGGACATCAAGATCACCGGCGTCACGCAGGAGATCATGCGCGCGGCGCTCGTGCAGGCGAAGGAGGCCCGCGTGAGCATCCTCGAGAAGATGCTCGCCGTGCTCCCGGAGCCGCGCGAGGCGCTCGCGGGGCACGCACCTCGGATCTCGACGGTCAAGATCGACCCCGAGCAGATCGGCCTGGTCATCGGAAAGGGTGGCGAGACGATCCGCGGACTCGAGGCCGACTACGAGGTGCAGATCGACATCGAGGAGGACGGCACGATCCTCATCTACGCGACCGAGGGGACGAAGGCCGAGGCCGCTATCTCCGCCGTGCAGGCGCTCACCAAGTCGCCCGAGGTCGGGGATGCGTACACGGGGAAGGTCGTGAAGACGACACAGTTCGGCGCCTTCGTCGAGCTGAAGAAGGGCACGGACGGCCTGCTCCACGTCTCGAACGTCGGCCCCGGCCGGGTCGGCCACATCGAGGACGTGATCTCGCGCGGCGACGTGCTCGACGTCCTCGTGCAGGAGGTCGACAAGGACCGCGGGCGCATCGGGCTCAAGCTCGTCGCGAAGCACGAGAACGGCGGGCTCGTCATGCCCGAGGAACTGATCGAGCGGGCGAAGAACGCCCCCCGCGCGAGGAGCGCGAGGAGCGGCCGCGCGGCGACCGTCGCGGGGGCCGCGACCGCGGCCGGCCGCGCGAGCGGTCGTAGGGCGATCGCTCGCCTTATGCGCTTGACAGACGAGGGGCGGCGCGAGCCGCCCCTCGTCGTCTCTGCCCTGAAGTCCTCCTTAGCTGCCGAGCAGGAACACGCTATTCGTTGACGCTGGAAGTGTTCGCGGGCACCCCGCAGCGAACGTCGCCTGGACGTGGAGAAGCCCGCCGTGACGAAGATCCCGAGATGATCTCGTCGGCGTGCTGAGCCACGATCAGGTTCCGGGCAGTCGGGGAGGTTCCCCGGGTCGTCGTCGAGCGGACGGTCCTTCGGCAGTCCGACCGGTGGAGCACGTCTTCCGTCATCAAGGGAAGGGCTCGCGGGGAGAAGATGACGCTGTGAACGGCCGTCGCCGAACTCCTGGTGTGCCATCGTCTGTAGACACCCGCAGGTACGGAGCGCCGCGGGTCAACAGGATCCGTGTCGGTGAACAGTGCCGGGGCGGTGCGGTGTCGAGACACCAGCGTGGACTGGTCACCGGGCACGTGCCGTGAGACCGCCGTGCACGGAAGCGGAACTTCCGCCCGTCGTGTCGCCGCCGGCGAGCCGAATCTCGCGTCCAGAAGAGCCGCGGCCATGATCACCTCGGGTTGGCTGGGCTCGAACGCCGCGACATGACGGTCGACGACGGCGTAGGTCCTCCGCGGGCAGTCCTGGCCGGGCCCTGCGGACCTTGTGCGCCTGCTGGGCCGGCGGGCCCGACTGGACCGGCTGGGCCGGCAGGACCTGCGGGCCGGCGGGACCGGCTGATCCTTGAGGCCCTGCGGGCCCGCGTGCGCCCTGCGGGCCGGCGGGGCCGCGTGCCCCTTTTACGCCACGCGGAAGTACGATCTTCTGCTCCCCTGCCGCGCAACTGCTCCCGCTGCGGAGCTTGACGTCGCGGCGCGTCTCCGCGTTGCCGGTGAGCTCGACACAGAGGACCGACGCCTGGGTGCTCTGTGAGCCGGCGAAGGCGGATGGAACAAGGAGCACCAGAATGAGAACGCCCACAACGAGCGTCTTGTTCATGGAGCACACACCCCCTCTTAGTGGTGTTGTCGTGCTGGTTCCCGCTCAGAAACCGCCACGGACCCTAGCAACGTCTGACACGAGCCCGCTCACGGCGTGACAACCGTCGTTGCCTCATCGAGCGACGTAACGACGATCCTGCTGCCTTTCCGCGGTCGCCGGCGTCCTGAATAGCCGGCCGCATCCCACGCGTGGACGCCAGAGGTCCGACTCGCGATCGCGAGTACGATCCGGCGCGTGTCGAAGCACCAGCTGAGCCAGCTTCCGACCGGCGAGCGCGTCATCTCCGAGCGCGTGCCCGGCGTGCGCTCGGTCGCGCTCGGCTTCTGGGTGAACGCGGGCTCGCGGGACGAGCCCGACACCCGCGCGGGCGTGTCGCACTTCATCGAGCACCTGCTCTTCAAGGGCTCGTCGCGCTACTCGGCGCAGGAGATCGCCGAGCTCTTCGACGAGCTCGGCGGCGAGCTCAACGCGGCGACTTCCCGGGAGACGACGGTCGTCTATGCGCGCGTCCCCGACGTGCGCCTCGAGGCCGCGCTCGACGTCATGGCGGACATGCTCTACCGGCCGACGTTCGAGGACGTGGACTCCGAGCGCGAGGTCGTCCTGGAGGAGATCGCGATGGTGGAGGACACACCGCACGATCTCGTCCACGACCTCGCTGCGCATGCGGTCTTCGGCTCGCACCCCCTCGGCCGCCCCGTTATCGGCCGCGCCGAGGTCATCTCGACCGTGTCGCGGCGCGCGCTCGCCGCGTACCACCGGCGCGCGTACTCGGGGGAGCGCATCGTGCTCGCCGCGGCGGGGAACGTGAAGCACGAGCGCCTCGTCGAGCTGCTCGAGGAGCGCAGGAACGGCGCGACCTCCCGGGTAGGGCTCTCCGCGAGAAAGCAGCTGCGGCGCATGCCTCCGCCCGGCCTGCTCTTCCTGCGCAAGGACACCGAGCAGTACCACGTGTGCCTGAGCGCGCCCGGGATCGCGCGCAACGACGAGAGGCGCTTCGCGGCCTCGATCCTGGACGCGATCGTGGGCGGCTCGGCGTCCTCCCGCCTGTTCCAGGAGATCAGGGAGAAGCGCGGCATGGCGTACTCCGTCTACAGCTACTCGTCGCAGTACGCGGACGCGGGCCAGACCGGGCTCTACGTCGGCACGCGTGAGGAGAACGTCGCGTCATGCCTCGAGATCGCCGTCGGGGAGCTGCTCGACCTCGCTGCCGGCAACGTCCGTCCCGAGGAGCTCGCCCGCGCGAAGGAGAACCTGAAGGGACGGATCCTGCTCTCGCTCGAGTCGACGTCGAACCGGATGACGCGGCTCGGCAGGTCGCTCGTCACGGACACGCCGCTCCTCGCGGTCGAGGAGATCGTGCGTCGCCTCGACGCCGTGTCCGGGGAGGAGGTCGCGGCGCTCGCGGCGGAGCTGCTCGCGGTTGGGAAGCTCTCGGCGGCGGGCATCGGCCCCGACGAGGGTCGCTTCCGCGAGGCGGTCGAGCGCATCAGCCCCTCGCTGCTCGAGGCTGCGTGAAGGTCGCGCTCTTCGGCGCCGGCGGAAAGGTGGGCTCGGTGCTCGCGCCGGCGCTCGAAGGAGCGGGGCACGAGGTCGTGGACGCGCGCGCGGCCGGGCCCGAGGGGTGCGACGCCGCGGTCGACTTCACCCGGCCCGATGCCGTCGTCGCGAATGCGGAGCGCTGTCTCGCGGCGGGCGTTCCGCTGGTGATCGGGACGTCGGGATTCGACACTGACGCAGTCGCCGCGGCTGCGGAGGCGGCGGGCGTTCCCTGCTTCTTCGCGCCGAACTTCGCGCAGGGCGCGGTGCTGATGATGCGCTTCGCCGAGGAGGCCGCGCGCGTGCTTCGCCGGGCGGAGATCATCGAGCTACACAACGAGGCGAAGCGCGATGCGCCTTCGGGCACGGCGAAGGCCACTGCGGCACGCATGGGCATCGACCCCGCGATCCACTCCGTGCGGCTGCCGGGGCTCGTCGCGCACCAGGAGGTGATCTTCGGCGGGCCGGGCGAGACGCTCACGATCCGCCACGACACGATCTCGCGCGAGGCCTTCGTCCCGGGCGTGCTGCTCGCCCTCGAGAAGGTGCGCGACCTCCCGCCCGGGCTCACGATCGGCCTCGACGCGTTGCAGTGAGCCTGACGTTCGTCGTCGGCGACCTCACGGCGCAGGAGGTCGACGCGATCGTGAACGCGGCGAACGAGGAGCTCGCGCCGGGAGGCGGCGTCTGCGGGGCGATCCGGCGGGCGGGCGGTGAGGAGATCTTCGAGGAGTGCGCGCGGCTCGGTGGCTGCGCGACGGGTGACGCGAAGGCGACCGGCGCCGGGCGGCTTCCCGCGAAGCACGTGATCCATGCGGTCGGACCGGTCTGGAGCGGGGGAGAGGCGGGCGAGTCGGAGCTGCTCGCGTCGGCGTATCGTCGCTCGCTCGAGGTCGCGGAGGAGCTCGGCTGCCGCACGGTCGCGTTCCCCGCGCTGTCCACCGGGATCTACGGGTATCCGGTCGAGCTGGCCGCGCCGGTCGCAGTCGGCGCGGTGCGCGAGCTCACCGACCGGTTCGACGAGGTTCGCTTCGTCTTCCTCGACGACGCGATGCGTGCCGTGTTCGACGGGGCGTAAGATGCCCGAGGTGCTCGGCGAGGTCCTGACCGCGATGGTCACGCCGTTCAAGGCGGACGGATCGGTCGATCTCGACCGCTTCCGCGCCCTCGCGGCACACCTCGTCGAGAACGGATCCGACGGTGTCGTCGTCACCGGTACGACGGGCGAGTCGCCCACGCTCTCGGACGACGAGTGCTTCGCGCTCTGGGAGGCCGCCGTCGACGAGGTCGGGGACCGCGCGACCGTCGTCGCCGGAGCCGGGACGTACGCGACCGAGCACTCGGTCCACCGGGCCCGGCGCGCGCACGAGCTCGGCGTCGACGCCCTCCTCGTGGTGACGCCGTACTACAACAAGCCCCCGGTTCGCGGGATCGTCGCGCACTTCGAGGCGATCGCTGCCGTCTCCGATCGCCCGATCGTCGTCTACAACATTCCCGGCCGTGTCGTCCTGAACCTCGAGCCGGAGACGATCGCGCAGCTCGCGGAGATCCCCACCGTACGCGCGGTCAAGCAGGCCAACGCGGACATCGAACAGGCGCGGCGCATCGTCGAGCTCGGCCTCGACCTGTACGCGGGCGACGACGACATCGTCCTCCCGTTCGTGGAGGTCGGCGGGCTCGGAGGCGTGTGCGTGCACACCCACGTCGTCGGCCCTCAGGTGAAGGAGATGATTCGGCTCTTCCGCAGCGGAGACGTCGAGGCCGCGCGTGCGCTCGACGCGGAGCTGCGCCCGTCGATCGACCTCCTTCGCGTCGCCCCCAACCCGATCGCGATCAAAGCAGCCCTCCACCTTCTCGGCCATGACGTCGGGGGGCTCCGCCTGCCGCTCGTCGAGGCGACGCTCCGAGGAGCGCGAGGCCGTCCGCGGCTGCCTCGAGCGCCTGGGCCTGCTCCAGCCGGCCCACGCCTGACCCAGCTCGCGCGCCGCCCTGCGGCGATGGGCCGCCAGGGCGATGCATACACTCAGCGAGATGAGCGACGTGCTCCGGATCATCCCGCTCGGCGGCCTCGGCGAGGTGGGAAAGAACATGACCGTGTACGAGACGGGCGGCGAGCTGCTCGTCGTCGACGCGGGGCTCGCGTTCCCGCGTGACGAGCATCTCGGGGTCGACCTCCTCCTGCCGGATGTCGGGTATCTGCTCGGGCGCCGGGTCCGCGCGGTCGTGCTCACGCACGGGCACGAGGACCACGTCGGCGGGCTTCCGTACCTGCTGCGCGAGGTCGAGGTCCAGACGATCATCGCGACGCGCCTGACGCTCGCCCTGATCAAGTCGAAGCTCGACGAGCACGGCGTCGGCCAGGCGGCGGAGCTCGTCGAGGCCGAGCCGGGCGACGAGCCGCTCGAGCTCGGCCCGTTCAGGCTCGAGCTGATCCGCGTCGCGCACTCGATCCCGGACTCGGTCGCGCTCGTGCTCGAGACCGGCGCCGGGCGAGTCGTCCACACCGGCGACTGGAAGCTCGACCACACGCCCGTCGACGGCCTGCGGACCGATGTCGGCAAGCTCGCCGAGATCGGGAATCGCGGGGTCGATCTCATGCTCGGGGACTCGACGAACGCCGAGCGGCCGGGCTCGACCGGCTCCGAGCGGCTCGTGGGCGAAGCCTTCCGCACGCTCTTTCCCCTGCGTACGGGGCGGATTCTCGTCGCGTCCTTCGCGTCGAACATCCACCGCATGCAGCAGGCCGCCGACGTCGCGATCGAGTGCGGCCGGAAGATCACCGTCGTCGGCCGCTCCATGCGCAAGAACCTGAACATCTCCCGGAACCTCGGCTACGTCGACATCCCCGAGGAGGAGATCCTCTCCCCGGGCGAGGCCGCGCTCTTGCCGCCCGGCGACGTGCTCGCGCTCTGCACGGGCAGCCAGGGCGAGCCGATGTCGGCGCTCACGCGGGTCGCCTACGGCGACCATCCGACGCTCGAGGTGGAGCCGGGCGACACGGTGATCATCTCCGCGAAGCCGGTCCCGGGGAACGAGCTCCGCGTCCACGACTCGATCAACCAGCTCGCGCGCGCGGGGGCCGAGGTCCTGCACGAGGAGATCGCGCCCGTCCACGTTTCGGGGCATGCGTGTCAGGAGGAGCTGCGGACGATGCTCTCGCTCCTGCGCCCGCGCTATGCGATGCCGATCCACGGGGAGTACCGGATGCTCGCGGCGCACGCGAAGCTCGCGCGCGAGGCCGGAATCCCCGAGGAGCGGATCATCCTCGCGGAGAACGGCTCCGTGGTCGAGCTCGCACGCGGAGGGGCGCGGCTCGTGGACAAGGTCGACTCTGGCGTGACCTTCGTGGACGGGCTGCGCGTGGGCGACGTCCAGGACGTCGCCCTCCGTGATCGCCGCCGGCTCGCCGACGACGGCGTCCTCATCGTCGTGACGACGCTCGCGTCCTCGGACGGGGGTGAGATCGCCCCGCCGGAGCTGATCGCCCGGGGCTTCGGCGAGTCGGACGAGCTCCTGGACGAGCTTCGCACCGAGGCCGACCGCGTCGTCCGCGCGCTCGCCGCCGAGCACACGACCGAGATCAAGCTCCTCCAGGAGCACATCCACGACGCAGTCGGCCAGATCGTCTACGACCGCACGCGGCGCAGGCCGATGGTTCTCCCCGTGGTGATCGAAGTCTGATGGGCGGCTGGGCCGAAGTGATCGAGCTGAACGCGGCGAGCGAGCCGACCGCGGCGCGACTCGTCAGTCAGCTGCGCGCATGCGAGGCCGCCTCGCTCTCCTTCTGCCGGCTGCTCGAGCGCTGGGGACGAGGCGATGCGTCCCCCGCGACCGCGGGTGCCCGTGAGGCGGCGTTGCGCCGGGCAGCGGACCGGGTCGAGACCGCGATCGCAGGGCCTCGAAGGCCCGCTCTCGCGCTACCTCCTCGAGCTCGAGCCGGAGCGGGCGGAGGGCCGCTCGTGGTACGGGGGCCCGGGCGCGGCGGAGCTCGTCGAGTGGCGCCCCGTGCTCGATCGGGCCGGCGTGCGCGCGTGCCCGAACCGCGTCGCCGCGGTCTACCTCGAGCTCGCCGTGCTGGTGCGTGCGCTCGAGGGCCTCGCGGCCGCTGCGAGCATCGGCGTGCTCCCCGATCGCTCGTCTCTCTGGGCCGGGCTCTTCGACCTCCGCGACACGCTGCTCGGGTCGACGGTGGACGATCTCCGCGCGCTCGCGGCGTGACGCGCGTTACAGCGGTGCGTAGAGATCGATCGGGTTCCCGTCCGGGTCGAGGAGCTGCGCGTAGCGCTGACCCCAGAACGCGTCCCACGGAGCCTTCTCGCCCTGGAACCCTGCGCCGACGGCCTCCGCGTAGAGCGCATCCACCTCGGCTGCGCTTCCGCATTCGAACGCGAGCCCGACCTGGTTGCCGACCGCGCGCTCCCAGTCGGGCCGGAAGCTGCGAACGGTCGCCTCGGAGTCGAGCATCAGGCGCGCGCCGCCCGCGAGCGTGACCTCGAGGTGGCCCTCGTCGGGCGTCTCCGGGAAGTCGAGGCCGAGGAGGCGGTAGAACCTGATCGACCGCGCCATGTCCGACGCGACGATCCCGATGGCGTTGAGCTCCGCCACGCCTCGACTCTAGCCTGACCGGTGATGGCGGCGCCGCGCATCACCGTCGTGGGGTCGATCAACCTCGACCTCGTCGCGCGTTGCGAGCGGCTCCCGAGGGTGGGCGAGACGGTCACGGACGCGACCCTGACCCGTGTGCCGGGCGGCAAGGGCGCCAACCAGGCCGTCGCCTGCGCGCGGCTGGGTGCCGACGTGACGATGGTCGGGGCGGTGGGGCGCGACCCGTTCGCCGAGGAGGCTCTCGCCGGTCTCCGTGAGGCTGGTGTCGCCCTCGAGCTCACGGCAACGGACGAGCCGACGGGCGTAGCGCTCATCTACGTCGACGGAGCGGGGGAGACGGAGATCGTCGTCGCGCCGGGCGCGAACCGCGACCTCACCGAGGTGGTGCTCCCCGACCACGACGCCGTCCTCTGCCAGCTCGAGGTCCCGGACGCCGCGGTGCTTTCGGCCTGGGAGGGCTGCAGCGGCGTCTTCTGCCTGAACGCGGCGCCCGCGCGGCCCGTCGCCGTCGACCCGGACGTGACCGTGGTGAACCGCTTCGAGCTCGACGCGCTTACGCGGCGGGACGGCCTCCTCGCGGTGACGCTCGGCGCAGAGGGCGCCTACCTGCTCGAGGACGGCGACGAGGTCGCGCGCGCGGCGCCGCCCTCGGTCGAGGTCGTCGACGGGACGGCCGCGGGTGACGCCTTCACGGCCTGCCTGCTCGTGTCGCTCCTCGAGCAGCGCGAGCTGGCGGAGGCGCTGGAGCGTGCCTGCGTCGCAGGCGCGCTCGCGGCGTCCCGGTTCGGCGCCCAGCCGTCGCTGCCGACCGCGGCCGAGGTCGACTCGGTGCTCTCCTAGGCACTCGCCGCCTTCGAGAAGGCCTCCCTGTACTTCGCGATCGCCTTCTTGAACTCGCCGTTGGCCAACCTCTCGTCGCCGCGAGCCAGGACATGCTCGGCCTCGTCGACTCCCGTGGCGTCGGCGCTGCGCGCCTTCGCCTCCTCTATCCCGTCGACCGCGAGCAACCGTGCGACCTGGGCCATCTCGCCGAGCAGCGCGTTGCCGTCCGACGGAATGACGGCACCGGTCCTGACCGCAGCCTCGAGGCTTCCGGCGGCTTCCTCGATGTCGCCCGCAGCGCCCTGCCGATTGCCCTGCTCGAGCTTCTCGAGCGCACTCTCGACCTTCGCGAGGACGTCCTCGAGCTTGTCTTGCGTCCGCGAATTGCCCGAAGCGATGAGCGACTCGAGGACGTCCGCCACGGTCTCTAGCCGGTCCGTAGCACACACCGTCAGGTCGGCACAGAGCGTGACGACCAGGGGGTCGTGGTCTGCCGACCTGAACTCGTTCGGCTCGAAGAGCGTGTCCTGCGTCGCCGACTTGAAGGACGTGTCGTAGTCGACGAGGTCGGGCTCGTCCGCGTTGATGTGCCACTCGGTCGCGTCCAGCACCTGCTGGACGAACGTCGAGTTGGCGAGCCCGTGGTCGAGATAGCCCGCCTGGCCGTCGAAGACGAACGAGTATGCGAACCGCCCCTCGTACTTCTCGACGAGGTTCGTGTAATCGTCGCCCGTGCCGAGCACGTCGTCCGAGCCCTTCAGGACCGAGTCGATCGGGTCCTCCTTCGCATAGGAGTTCAGGTCTCCGACGATCAGGAAGTCGGGATCGTCGCTCCCCGTCGGGTCGGTCGCGAGCCAGTCGACGAGCGCCTCGGCGGCGGCCTTTCGCGTCAGGTTGCAGTTCCCCTGGCCGTCACCGGTGTCCGGGTCGCCGATGTCGTCGCAGGCGGAGCCCTTCGACTTGAGGTGGTTCACGGCGACGGTGAAGCGCGCGCCGGTGGCGATCACCTCGAAGGTCTGGGCGAGGACGGGCCGGCTCCTCGTGTCGATGAAGCGCGGGTCGACCGTCGAGTCGAGGATCTCGAAGCTCCCGAGCGGCCGCACGACGTCCGTGCGGTAGATCAGCCCGACCTTGATCGCGTCGGTGCCGATCGTGCCCGTGTCGATCGCGGCGTACGGGCCCGTTCCGGGCAGGGCGTTCAGCCCCGGGACGATCCCGTCCGGATCGCTCAGAGGATCGACCCCGGTTGTGTTCTCGAGCTCGTTGAGCCCGATGACGTCCGCTTCCAGGCCCGAGAGCGCGGCCACCAGCTTCGCACGCTGTCGATCGAGCTCGTCGGGCTGGTTCGAGTCCGCACCGCGGCACTCGAGGGTCCGGGCCGGTCCGCACTTGTTGTCGTCGGGGTGGGGTGGACTCGTGTTCGGCTCGATGTCGAGCGTGGTGAAGAAGTTCAAGGTGTTCATCGTCGCCACGCGGATGCCCTCGACCGACTCGAGCGGCCCGGGCCGCTCGTTCGACGGCCTCGTAGTCGGCCGGCGCCGTCGGCTGGATGCGGTAGAGGCTGAAGTCGAAACCGAGGACGCCAACCGTGTCGGTCACGGTGTCGCCGCCGCGGAACGAGTTCGTCAACGAGAACCCGTCACCGTTCGGATGTCGCGTGAAGTCGGGGTTCTGGCTGCCGAGGCCGTCGTCGAGCGTGATCCGGCGGACGAGGTACTGGGCGAGTCGCCCCTGCGCCGGCGCGCCCGGCTCGACGACCGCAGTGGGCGTGAAGTGTCGCGTCTCGCCGTCGAGCGGGAGCCCGAGCACGATCTCGCCGAAGCGGTCGTAGTTGAAGTACTCGGAGATGACGAGCGACTGCGGGAGCCGCACGAGCATCCCCTCGAAGCGCTCGGGGAAGTCGACCGTCGCAAAGGGCATCGTCACCTCGGTCGGAGTGATGCTGCTGCTCCCGCACTGGACGATGTCGGTCACGGCGGCGTTGTTGTTGTTCGCGCCGTTGAGTGCCGTCTGGTTGAAGCGCTCGCGCGCGAAGCCCGTCACGCGCAGGATGTCGCCGGGATCGACGTTGTTGTTGGTGTTCCCGGTGAAGACGAAGATCCCGTCGGAGGTCGCCCCGTTGCCGTCTCCGGTCGCGTCCTGGAGGTAGAAGCCCTGCAGCCCGCTCGCGATCGGGCCCTCGAAGTCACCGACCACGACTCCCTGGGTCGTCACGTTGCCGGTGATCGCCGCCGCGGGGCCGCTGCCCTGGATGTCGTAGATCGGGGTGTACGGCGCGACGCACGGGTTCCCGACGCCGAAGCTGAACGTGAAGTCGGCCTCCATCGCGTTCGGAGGATCGTTCGCGTCCTGGTCCGTTACCTGCGCGGCCACGACGGTCACCGCGCAGTTCTCGCCGAACGTGAACGAGACGTCCGGATCGAGCGTGAACGTCGTCGGGCCGCCGCCCACGGTCGCCGTATGCGCTCCGCTCGTGGTGCACGAGATCGTGAACCACGATCCCGACACGTTCACGGGTTCGCTGAAGGTGATCGAGATGTTCGTCCCGGCGGCGGCGTCCGTCGCGCCGTTGCCCGGCGTCGTCGTGGACACCCCGGGCGCGGCGTCGGTGCACGCGCTGAGCCCGGCACAGCCCAGTCCGTCGAAGGTGTCCGTTGCGAAGCCCTGCCACTGCACCGCGGGATCGAACAGGTCGGTGTCGTTCGCGTCCGCGGCGTCGATCGCCAGGCGCCGCAGCGTGTTGTCCATCGTGCTCGTGAGATCCGTGCCCCACTGGACTCCGGGGTCGAAGCCCACGCTGGCCGATCGAGTCGATGACGACTCCGTTCTTGCGGAGGAGCACGGCGTCGTTGCCGTTGAACCAGCCCGCGTTGTTCGTCTGGTCCGCAGCGCCGAGAATGGCCTGCACCGCTTGCGCCTGTGCGAGCACGAACACGTCGCCCGCCGCGACGGTTCCGATCAACGGGATCGTCAAGTTGCAGACGAGATTGCCGTTGGAGCACATCTGCACGTCGTAGACGCCGTTCAGCGGCACCGCGGACGCGCTCGAATTGTGGATCTCGAGCGCCTTGTTGTTGCTCGAGCCCTCGATGTACTCGGTGAAGTACAGGTCGGTGGGTACCGCGCCTGCGCTCGGAACGAGCAGCGCGAGCGGTACGAGGACGATCAGAAGAAGACCGCGCAAGCGGGATGAAGTCACGGCGAAACCCCCCTCAGGACCCCGAAGATGACCGGGCCGAGTCTAGTGGTCATGTCCGGAACGGACGGTGGCATGCGCCCGTTGCCGGAGAAGATGTGGGGAATTTGCGGCTACTTCGTGCCGTCGAGCGCGGCGACGAGCTTCTTCGGCGCGACGATGCGGTAGCTCTCCTCGACCCAGTCTCGGAGCAGCGCGATCGTGATCCCGTCCGCACGCAGCGGCACCGTGACCCAACCGGATGCGCCGAGCCCGTAGCCCGTCCGCTCGGCGCCCTCGATCGACAGCGCGTGCGCGTGCGACTCCTCGAGCTTCACCGTCATCCGCTTCGACGAGCTTCCCCCGAGGAAGACGAAGATCTTCCCGCGCACCTTCACGACGTCCTCGCCCCAGGGCTGATCCTCGGCCGTCTCTGGCAGGGCGAGCGCGAACTCGCGCACCTTGTCGCGGACGGCCGCCATGTCAACTCCGGACGATACTTCGGGCCGTGGCGACCCCGATCATCCTCGACTGCGATCCGGGGCACGACGATGCGATCGGGCTCCTGCTCGCGCTCGCGAGCCTCGAGGTCGAGGTGCTCGGCGTCACGACGACGTACGGGAACCAGACGCTCGAGAAGACGACCGCGAACGCGTTGCGGGTCCTCGATCTCGTCGACCGCACGGACATTCCGGTCGCTGCCGGGTCCTCGGAGCCGCTGGTGCGCGACCTCGTCGTGGCCGCACACGTGCACGGGGAGAGCGGGCTCGACGGTCCCGTGCTCCCGCCGCCGCGGACCGCGATCGCGTCCGACGACGCGACGACGTTCATCTCCGAGCGGATCCGCGCGGCCGGCCGTCCGGTCACGCTCGTCCCAACCGGCCCGCTGACGAACGTCTCGCGCTACCTCGACGCGCACGGCGCGGAAGGCATCGAGCGGATCGCCTTCATGGGCGGCTCCATCGCGGAGGGGAACTTCACTCCGGCAGCGGAGTTCAACGTCTGGTGCGACCCGGAGGCGGCGGCGAACGTGCTCGCGAGCGGGCTCGACATTACGATGCTCGGCCTCGACGTCACGCACCGGGCGATCCTCGGCCCCGAGACGGAGGAGCGGCTCCGCGGCGCGGGGCGGATCGGAACCTTCGTCGCCGAGCTCAACGTCTTCTTCACCGAGTACCACCGCCGGACGTACGGCTGGGACGGGGCCCCGATCCACGACGCCGTCGCGGTCGCGCAGGTCGTCCGGCCGGAGCTCGTGCAGACGCGCCATCGCCGCGTCGACGTCGAGCTCGAGTCGGAGCTCTGCCGCGGTCGGACGGTCGTCGACCTGTGGCGGCGGACCGAGCACCCGCCGAACGTCCACGTCGCCGTCGAGCTCGACGCGGACGGCTTCTTCGACCTGTTGGTCGAGCGGATCGCGTCGCTCGGCTAACGTCAGCCCGTGACCGAGGACGTCGTCGTCTTCGTCGAGGTGCCGATGGGCTCGCGGAACAAGTACGAGCTCGACAAGGAGCTGGGCGTGGTCGCCCTCGACCGGCGCCTCTTCACCTCGATGGCGTACCCGGCGGACTACGGGTTCATCGAGGGCACGATGGGCGGGGACGGGGACCCGCTCGACGCGCTCGTGCTCGTCGGCGAGCCGACGTTCCCGAGCTGCCGGATCCGCAGCCGCATCGTCGGTGTCTTCCACATGCGGGACGAGAAGGGACCAGACGAGAAGATCCTGTGCGTGCCGCTGAAGGACACGGCCTGGATGCGCGTCACGGACGTCCACGACATCCCGGCCGAGCTCCGCAACGAGATCGAGCACTTCTTCCAGGTCTACAAGGATCTCGAAGAGGCGAAGGTCGAGACGTTCGGGTACGGGAACCGCGCCGACGCCGAGCGTGTCGTCGAGGAGGCCCGCGCCCGCGCTGCCGGCTGAGTCGCAGGAGCGCGGGGTCGGGCGTCGAATCGGCGCTCATGGCGAGCCGCAGGAGGAAGAAGCGGCCGCTTCGGCCACGCGTCCCGTCGCGGGTCAAGAAGCGGACGACGAAGAGACGAGCGCAGTCGCAGCACGAGAGCGAGCTGCTCGGTCTCGCCCTGACCGCGCTCGGGCTCGTCCTCGCCGCGATCCTCTACCTCGGCTTCGACGGTGGCGCGGTCGGCTCGTGGCTCGCCGACGGGCTCGACGCCGCGATCGGTGGAGCGGCCTACGTGCTCCCCGTCGCGCTCCTCGGCGTCGGGGTGTTGCTGCTCGCGCGGAGCGACCTGCTCGACGTCCGGCCCTTCCGGCTCGGCATCGGCGTCGGCTTCCTGGGCTTCATGATCCTGCTCGGCCGCGATGGCGGCGGCTGGCTCGGGCTCGCGCTCGGCGGAGCGCTCGCCGGGCTCATCGGCGACACGGGCGCGGCGATCGTCGGAGGCGCGCTCCTCCTCGGCGGCGCGCTGCTCGTCAGTGGAGCCTCGACGGGCGCGATCCTCCGTCGCACGGGCCATGTCGTCAGGCGTGCCGGAACCGGTGCGCGACGCGCACTCGACTGGGCCTCCCTGGAGACGCAGACCGACGGCGATCTTCCCGTCGCGATCGAGCCGGCGACGCCGCCGGCAGACCTGCGGCACGTGGTCGACGGCGCGGAGGCGTACCCGGATCTCGTCTCGCTCGCGTCCGTGACAGAGCAGCCGGCGCTCGTCTCGGAGGTGTCCGAGGAGGCAGTCCTGACCGGCGAGAGCGTCTTCGAGACCACGTCGGAGCACGCCGAGTACCGGCTTCCCGACCGCGATCTGCTCCGCCGCTCGCCGGCCGCCGCCTCCACGAGCGGAGACGCGGACGGCCGCATCGCCGACCTCCTCGTCCGCACGCTCGCCGAGTTCGGCGTCGACGCGGGCGTCGTCGGCCAGATCTCGGGCCCGCGGGTGACGCGCTACGAGCTCCAGCTGGCGCCGGGGACGAAGGTGGCCAAGGTCGCCGCCTTGAAGGACGACCTCTCGTATGCGCTCGCGACGACGGAGATCAGAATCCTTGCGCCGATCCCCGGGAAGCAGGCGGTCGGCGTCGAGGTGCCGAACGTCTCGCCGCGGCTCGTCACGCTCGGGGACATCCACGACGAGCTGCCTGCGACCGCGAGCCCGCTCGCCGTCTGGCTCGGCAAGGACATCTCCGGAAACGCGATCTGGACCGACCTCGCCCGCATGCCGCACCTGCTCATCGCGGGCACCACCGGGTCGGGGAAGTCCGGCTGCATCAACACGATCCTCACGTCGACCCTCCTCCGCGCGACCCCGGACGACGTCCGGATGATCCTCATCGACCCCAAGCGCATCGAGCTCGGCTACTACGAGTCGATCCCGCATCTGTTGACGCCGGTCGTCTCGAGCCCGAAAGAGGCCGCGACCGTGCTCATGAACGTCGTCGCGGAGATGGAGCGCCGCTACGAGCGCCTGTCCTTCGTGCGTGCACGCAGCCTCCCCGAGGCGAATCGTGCGCTCCGCTCCAGGGGAGAGGACCAGCTTCCGTACCTGCTCGTCGTCATCGACGAGCTCGCCGACCTGATGATGGTCTCGCCGCAGGCGGTGGAGGACTGCGTCATCCGGCTCGCGCAGAAGTCGCGCGCGGTCGGGATCCACCTCGTGCTCGCCACCCAGCGCCCCTCGGTCGATGTCATCACGGGGATGATCAAGGCGAACGTGCCGTCGCGGATCGCCTTCGCCGTCTCGAGCCAGACGGACTCGCGCGTGATCCTCGACACCGCCGGCGCCGAGAGCCTCCTCGGCCAGGGCGACATGCTCTTCAAGCCCCTCGGAACCTCCCGCTTGCAGCGACTTCAGGGCGCGTACGTGAGCGAAGAGGAGGTCGCGCTCGTCGTCGAGCAGTGCCGCTCCCAGCGCGGCCAGGACCTCGACGAGTCGCTGCTCGAGGCGCGGGCGGCGGCCTTCGAAGTGAGGCGACGAGGACTCCGAGTTCGACCCGGACGAGGATCCGCTGCTCGACCGCGCGATCGAGGTCGTCGTGCAGACCCAGACCGCGTCCGTGTCCCTCCTCCAGCGCCGGCTCCGCGTCGGCTATACGCGCGCGGGCAGGCTGATCGACATGCTCGAGCGGCGCGCGATCATCTCCGGCTACGAGGGCTCGAAGCCGCGCCGCGTGCTCGTCTCCGAGTCCGAGCTCGAGCGCGTCCTCGCACACTGACTCCGCGCATCGGGCGCCCGCCCGCGGGAACCGCGAACGCACTTTGCGTGCCTCGTCCGGAAGCGGGTTAGTATCACGCCGCCTGGCAGCATCGAGACGTGTGATGAGTCATTACGTGCAGAGGAGGAAGCGTGACAGGTAAGAGATCGCTCGTACGGGCGGCGGCGCTCCTGGCCGTGGCGGTCGTTTCGCTCGGGGTCGTCGGCTGCGGCGGTGGGGACGACGAGTCCGCCGGCAGCGACTTCAGCGTCGCTTTCGTCAGCGACACGGCCGGCGTCAACGACCGCGGCTTCAACGAGTTCACGCTCGCAGGGGTCGAGCAAGCGGCCGACGAGCTCGGCATCGAGACGCGTACCTACGTCTCGACGACCGAGGACGACTACATTCCGAACCTCACGGCCGCGGCAGAGGACGGCCACGATCTCGTGGTCGCCGCCGGCTTCCTGATCGCACCGTCGGTGATCACGGTCGCCCAGGAGTACCCGGACACGAGCTTCGCGGGCGTCGACCACTTCTACGGCGGAGAGGGCTGTGAGGAAGCGGGAACCTGCGCGCAGCCGAACGCGCTCGGACTTCAGTACCCGAGCGAGGAGCCCGGGTACCTCGCGGGCGTCGTCGCGGCGATGACGACTCAGTCGAACACCATCTCGTCGGTGGGCGGGATCAAGATCCCGTCGGTCGACAACTGGATCGCGGGCTTCCAGCAGGGCGCCAAGGACACGAAGCCTGGGATCAAGACGCTCAACGCATACTCGCAGGACTTCGTCGACCAGGCGAAGTGCAAGGAGATCGCGCTCGACCAGATCTCGCAGGGCTCGGACATCGTCTTCCAGGTGGCTGGGCAGTGCGGCCTGGGTGCCATCGACGCGGCCTGCGAGGGGGGCAAGTGGGCGATCGGCGTGGATGCCGACCAGTCCGCGCAGGGCAACTGCGTCATCTTTAGTGCGCTCAAGCCGCTCCAGAGTTCCGTCTTTACGATGATCGAGTCGTTCATCGACGGCGAGTTCCAGGGCGGTACGAACCAGAACTTCGGCGTCGCGGACCTGCCGGACGCGGAGCTTCTCTCGCCGTTCACGGACGTGGTCTCGCAGGAGGCCCAGGACGCCGCAGCCGAGGCGCTGGAGAAGATCAAGAGCGGCGAGATCGACCCGCCGTCGACGCTCGGTTAGGACGACGGCTCCCGAAAACGAGCGGGGCGGCTCCGGTCGCCCCGCTCGCACACGCGATGCCCGACACTCCTCTCCTCGAACTCAAGGGAATCACGAAGCGCTTTCCCGGCGTCGTCGCGAACGACGGAGTCGATTTCGATCTGAAGCAGGGCGAGGTTCACGCCCTGCTCGGTGAGAACGGGGCCGGGAAGTCGACCCTGATGAACATCCTCTACGGGCTGTATCGGCCCGACTCGGGCCAGATCGCCATCCGCGGAGAGCCCGTGACGCTCCATTCGCCGCGAGACGCCATCGACCACGGAATCGGGATGGTCCACCAGCACTTCATGCTCGTTCCGGTCATGACCGTCGCGGAGAACGTCGTGCTCGCGAACGAGCCGGTCGCGGGCCGCGTGTTCCTCGACGAGCGCGAGTCCGAGAGGAGGGTCGCGGAGCTGGCGGGGAGCTTCGGCTTCGCCCTGAATCCCGATGCGCTCGTCGCGGACATCACCGTGGGCCAGCAGCAGCGGATCGAGATCGTCAAGGCGCTGTATCGGCGCGCAGACATCCTCATCCTCGACGAGCCCACCGCAGTGCTCACGCCGCAGGAGGCGACCGAGCTGTTCGCGATCCTCAAGACCCTTCAGCGGGAGGGCATGTCGGTCATCTTCATCTCTCACAAGCTGAACGAGGTACTCGAGATCGCGGATCGCGTCACGGTCCTGCGGCGGGGCAAGGCGGTGGACACGCTCCCCACGGCCGGCGCCACCGAGGCGGGGCTCGCGCGGCTGATGGTCGGTCGCGAGGTCCTCCTCCGCGTCGACAAGGACGTCGTCGCCCCCGGGGAGCCGGTCCTCCAGGTGGACGATCTCCACGTCCGTGACGACCGGGGCATCGAGCGCGTGCGCGGCATCTCGTTCGAGATCAGGGAAGGCGAGATCGTCGGGCTCGCCGGCGTCGACGGGAACGGCCAGACAGAGCTGATCGACGCGATCACGGGGTTGATGAAGATCGAGAGCGGGACGATACGGGTCGCCGGCGCCGAGGTCACCGGCGACGGAACTCGCGAGCTCTTCGAGATCGGGGTCGGCCACATCCCGCAAGATCGCCAGCAGCGCGGGCTCGTCCTCGACTTCTCGATCGCCGAGAATATGAGCCTGCACGACTTCCGCGAGCAGCCGAACTCGCGCTTCGGGTGGCTCTACCCGTCCCGCCTCGTCGAACATGCGCGCAGGCTGATCTCGGAGTTCGACGTGCGCGGCGGAGTCCCGGAGACTCCGGCAGGCTCGCTCTCGGGCGGCAACCAACAGAAGGTCATCCTCGCGCGCGAGATCGACCGCGACCCGCGTATTCTCGTCGCCGCGCAGCCCACGCGTGGCCTGGACGTCGGCGCGATCGAGTTCGTCCACCGCCGGCTCATCGAGGAACGAGGCTCGGGTCGGGCGATCCTGCTCGTCTCGCTCGAGCTCGAGGAGATCGTCTCGCTCTCGGACCGGATCCTCGTGCTCTACGAGGGCCGCGTCGTCGGCGAGTACGGGCCCGACGTCGACGACGACGAGCTCGGCATGGCGATGCTCGGCGGGACGGTCGAAAGGGCTGCCTGATGGCGGATCCTCGAGATCCCGCAGGCGCACAGCCTCCCGACCAGACTCCCGAGAGCGCGCCGCCCGAAGGCCCGACCATGTTCACCCGGCTCACCGAGCGCCTCGGCGGAGCGGCCGTCCCGATTGCCGCCACGGTGCTCGCGTTCCTCATCGGAGGCCTCGTCGTCGTCATCCAGGGCGGGAATCCGCTCAGCGCGTACCGCGCCATCTTCGAGGGGACCGGGCTCAACTACGTGTTCCCGTGGCTCGACGACGGAGATCGCTCACGGGCGGCCAGGAACCTGCAGCAGACACTCATCCTGGCAACGCCGTTGATCCTGACGGGGCTCGCCGTCGCGTTCGCGTTCCGCTGCGGCCTCTTCAACATCGGAGGGCAGGGTCAGTACTGGGTCGGATTCATCGCGGCGCTCTGGATCGGCACGAACCTCGAGGGTCTCTCGCGGCCGCTGCACGTCCTGCTCGGGCTGCTCGCCGGGATCCTGGCGGGCGCGATCTGGGGAGGGATCGCGGGCATCCTCCGCGCCACCGTCGGCGCCCACGAGGTGATCACGACGATCATGCTCAACTGGATCGCGATCTTCGGCGGCCGGTACCTGTTCGAGCTCGGTGGGCCGCTCCAGGGCGCAGTGCCAACGCTCCCGCGGTCGGACGTCGTCTTCGACTCGGCTCGACTGTGGGCGATCTGGGGGAACGTCGCCCTCCAGGCGCTCCACGTCGGCCTCTTCGTCGCCTTCCTCGGCCTGATCGTGTACTACGTCATCCTCAATCGCACTACGCTCGGCTTCGAGGTGCGGGCGGTCGGCTTCAACCCCGAGGCCGCGCGCTACAGCGGGATCCCGGTCCGGCGAAGCTACTTTCTCGCGCTCGCGATCTCCGGCGCGTTCGCCGGTACTGCGGGAGCGGTCGACGTGCTCGGCGTCAAGTTCGCGGTGGACGTGAGCAACCTCCCGGCGAGCACCGTCGGCTTCACCGGCATCGCCGTGGCGTTGCTCGGCCGCAACAAGCCGATCGGGATCCTCTTCGCGGCCCTCCTCTTCGCAGGGCTCCAGGTCGGGACCTCCTCACGCCAGCTCGACCCGAGCGTGTTCGACCCCGAGCTCGCCAAGAACCTCGCGACGCTGATCCAGGCGCTCGTCATCTTCTTCGTCGGCGCCGAGCTTCTCATCCTCACGATGTGGGGCGCACGCGGGAAGCTGATCCGCTTCCGACCTCAGCGCCAGGAGGAGCCGGCGTGAGCTCTTACGCGGTGTCGATGCGAGCTGCGGTCCGCCGGCTCGACGCGGCCCAAGGCGCCGCGGTCGCGGGCATCGGCCTGGGCATTCTGGCGTTCCTCGTCACGATTCCGCCGATCACCGCGCGGAGCGTCGGCGTCCCGCTCGCACTCGGATTCATCGCTCTCATGCTCGCGCTCGGAGCGTTCGCCCGCGGCGAGCGGAAGCTCGGGGCGTGGGCGGCCGTTGCGGGGATCCTCGGAGCGAGCATGGGGATCTGGATGCAGGGCGTCGAGCGCGGGGTGCTCGAGGGCATCTTCACCGCAGGCTTGATCGCCGCGACACTCCGGTTCGCGACGCCGCTCGCGTTCGCCGCGATGGGCGGCATCGTCTCCGAGCGCTCCGGCGTCGTGAACATCGGCCTCGAGGGGATGATGCTCGTGGGCGCGTTCTTCGCCGTATGGGGGGCTCTGTGGAGCGGCACCTGGGTCATGGGAATCGCGATGGCGATGGTGTTCGGCGGACTGCTCGGGCTCATCCACGCCTGGTTCTGCATCCACCTGCGAGCGGACCAGATCGTCAGCGGGTTCGCGGTGAACCTGCTCGCGCTCGGCGTGACGGGGTTCCTGTTCACGTCGATCTATCCGGACGGCATCCCCGACGAGGTCTCGCGTGTGCCGAACGTCTCCCTCGACTTTCTCTCCGCGATCCCGCTCGTCGGTGATTTCCTCGAGGACGTGTTCGGGGATCTCAACCTCCTCGTGTGGCTCATGCTCCTCACGGTGGTGCTCACGTACGTCGTCCTCTTCAAGACGCCGATCGGATTGCGGATCCGCGCCGTGGGCGAGCACCCGCGTGCCGCGGACACCGTCGGCATCTCCGTCTACAAGGTGCGGTACGCGGCCGTCGTGACATCCGGCGTGCTCGCGGCTCTGGGCGGCGCGTTCCTCTCCCTGGGATTCGTCGGCAGCTTCTCGGAGAACATGACCAGCGGCCGCGGATACATCGCGCTCGCTGCGGTCATCTTCGGGAAGTGGCGGCCCGGCTGGGCGTTCGCCGCGACGCTCCTGTTCGGCTTCGGGTTCGCGCTGGCGATCCCGCTCCAGCGCGAGGCGGACATCTCCGAGAACCTCATCTCGACGGTCCCGTACGTCCTCACGCTCATCGCCGTCGCCGGGTTGATCGGCCGCTCGGTCCCGCCTGCTGCGGTGGGCCGCGCGTACATTAAGCAGTAGCGTGGCGCGAGACGAAAAGGACCTTGCCCGGGGCTCGCTCGCGGCCGGGCTGGCTTCCGTTCTGACGCTCCCGGTCGCGATCTACGCCACGCGCTTCAGCGACACATTCGAGCTCCTCGATGTCGCGTTCGCGATCCCTCTGGCGATCGGGCTCGCCATGGTCGCGCTCGGGCTCGGGAGACGCGCGCGCCGTCGTGACGAGCTTCGGCTCACCGCGGAGCCGGGGAAGACTGCGCGCGTCGGGCGCCTGCTGGGGGCACTCGGACTCTGCCTGGCGACGAGCGCGCTCGTCGCGCTTGCGGTCTACGGCCTGCTCGAGTACGCCGGCAGCCGCGACTGACGCCTGTCCGGTCATCTCGGAGGGCTGGGCGCGACCGACTACAATCCCGCGCGTGTTCGACATCGGCTCCAGCCTCCGCGAGGCTCGAATGCGTCAGGAGCTCGACTTCCCGGAGCTCGAGGAGCGGACGAAGATCCGGTCGAAGTACCTCCGCGCGCTCGAGGACGAGCAGTTCGAAATCCTCCCGGCGCCCACGTACGTCAAGGGCTTCCTCCGCTCGTACGCCCAGGCACTCGGCCTCGACGGGCAACCGTTCGTCGACGAGTACAACTCGCGCTTCGCCGTCGGTGACGACGAGCCTTTCGTCCGCGCGCGGCGGATCCCCGTGCAGCAACGGCGCCCTCGGTCGGTCCGCGAGTCGCGGATCGCGGTCGTGGCCCTGCTCGCGATCGCCGTGCTGGCCGCGCTCGTGATCGCCGGCTGGTACTTCGGCGCTCCGGAGGAGGACCTTCCCCCCGGCCTCACAGCGCAGGGGGAGCAGACGACAGCGGCCGCCGGGCCGAACGCACGGCGTACGACCCTCGTCGTGCGCGCCGTCGCCGGGGACTCGTGGATGGAGGTCCGCGCCAGCGCCGCAGCGAACGAGCCCCTGTACAGCGGGACGCTCGAGCGTGGCCAGCGGAAGGCCTTCACCGGGCGCGGGCTCCGGCTCGCGCTCGCGAAGCCCGACAACGTCGTCGTGCGGGTGAACGGGCGCAGGGTCGAGCTTCCGGCGGGATCGTCGTTCGTCGTCTCGGCCCGCAAGATCGTCCGCGCGACCTCTTGACGCGTCCCCGGGCGGCGATCGTCGTCACGGGCAGCGAGCTGGTCCGCGGTGACCGACAGGACCGCAACGGGCCGTTCCTCGCCGCGGAGGTCCTCCGCCTCGGGCTCGAGCCGGGCCGGATCACGATCGTCGGCGACCGGCCGGAGGAGCTCGAGCGCGCGCTCGCGGAAGGGCTCGAGGCCGATCTCTGCCTCGTCACTGGTGGCCTCGGCCCGACGCACGACGACCGGACCGTCGAGATGGTCGCTCGGGCTGCTGGGAGGGCGCTGAGGGTAGACGAGGCGCTGGAGGAGGAAATCGGCGCCATCTCGCGCGTGTTCGCCGAACGACTGCGCCGGCCGTACTCCGAGTTCGAGGCGGGCGTGCGCAAGCAGGCGACCGTGCCGGAGGGGGCTGTCTCACTCGGCCTCGCGGGGACGGCGCCCGGTCTCGCTCTCGAGGTCGGGTCGTGCGCGGTCGTCGTCCTGCCGGGCCCGCCGCGCGAGCTGCAGAGGTTGTGGCCGCGGGCGCTCGAGACGGAGATCGTGGACCGGGTGGTCGCCCGGGCGCCCGCGGTGCGGCGCGACGTGCTCCGTTTCTTCGGTGCGCCCGAGTCGACCGTCGCGCAGGCGCTGGCGGATGCCGGCGGCGACGGCGACGGCGTCGAGGCGACGATCTGCGCGCGTGAGTTCGAGATCCACGTCGACCTCGTAGTGGAGCCCGGAGCGGACGAGCGGGCGACCGAGATCGCCACGGCGTTGCGCGCCTCGCTCGGGCGGTATCTCTTCGCGGACGACGGGCGCTCGATCGCGGAGATCGTCCTCGACCTCTGCCGCCGGCGCGGGCTCACGCTCGCGACCGCCGAGTCCTGCACGGGCGGCCTCGTCTCCGCCCGCCTCACCGCGGTCCCGGGGTCGAGCGCGGTCGTTCTCGGAGGCGTGGTGGCGTATGCGAACGACGTGAAGCTCGGCGAGCTCGGGGTTCCGGCGTCGCTCCTCGAGCAGCACGGCGCCGTCTCGGCCGAGGCCGCGCAGGCGATGGCACATGGCGTCCGGGCGCGGCTCGGAGCCGATGTGGGCGTGTCCGTGACAGGTGTCGCGGGGCCGGAGGGCGGGACCGAGGAGAAGCCCGTCGGTCTCGTCTTCCTGCACGCCGCAGGGCCGGACGGGGAGGAGGCGCGCCGCACCGAGCTCCCCGGGGACCGGGAGATGGTGCGAGGGCGCGCGACCGCTGCGGCGCTCCATCTCGTGCGCAGGTTGCTGGAGAATCGACACACATCCGCGTGAGTGAAGCCGCTACGGTCGAGGGGGATGAACAATGCTCGCCTCCCGCTCGCGTTCGTGGGGGAAACCATGTTTCCCCCACGTGCCCCCTTCTTCTTGAAAGCGCGGGAAACCTCCCGGTTCCCTGCACCCCTCCCCGCTCATGAGCGGAAGGCATGCTCATGAGCGACTCAGGCTCTTCCTCGCGCTCGAGCTCCCGGAGGCCGTCGAGACGGCGCTCGACAGCTGGGTCGAGGGTCACGTCGTGCACGAGCGGAGCCGGCGCGTGCACTCGTTCCACGTCACGCTCGCCTTCCTCGGCTCTCGACTGGCCGCGGAGCTCGACGGCATCGTCGGCGCGCTGCGCGAGTCCGCAGCCGAGTGCGCGCCTTTCACGCTCGAGCCCGTGCGCTACCGCGAGACCCGGGCCGTCGGCATGCTCGTGCTCGCCGACCCCTCGGGGGAGGCGTCGAGCCTCGCTGAGCGTCTCCACGGGCGCCTCGAGCGGCTCGGCGTGTACGAGCCGGAGCGGCGGCCATGGCTTCCGCACGTCACTGTCGTACGCTTCCGAGAGCGTCCACGGTTGGAGCCGCCGCTGCCGGAGATCGAGCCGTTCGCTCCGTCCGGCGCCGCTGCTTTCCTTTCACGTCTGCGCAGGACCGGGGCGCAGTACGAGGCACTCGAGTCGTGTCCGCTGGGAGTGTGAGAACCGGGGAATGCGAGCAGGGAGGTTGACCGCATGAAGCGAGAGGAAGCGCTCGACGTCGCTCTCGGCCACATCGAGCGGCAGTTCGGCAAAGGGTCCGTCATGCGCATGAGCGACCGGCCGCAGGTCGCGGTCGGAGCGGTGTCGACCGGTTCGCTCGCGCTCGACCTAGCGCTCGGCATCGGAGGCCTCCCGCGCGGCCGCATCATCGAGATCTTCGGCCCCGAGGCGTCGGGGAAGACGACGCTCGTCTACCACGCCATGGCCGAGGCCCAGCGCCGAGGAGGCATCTGCGCCTTCATCGACGCCGAGCACGCCATGGACCCGTCGTATGCACGTCGGATCGGCGTCGACATCGACAATCTCCTCGTCTCGCAGCCGGACACGGGCGAGCAGGCACTCGAGATCACCGAGCTCCTGATCCGCTCGGGTGCGCTCGACATCGTCGCCGTCGACTCCGTCGCCGCACTCGTCCCGAAGGCCGAGATCGAGGGCGAGATGGGGGACAGCCACGTCGGCCTCCAGGCCCGCCTCATGAGCCAGGCCCTCCGCAAGCTCGCGGGGACGCTCAACCGCACGGAGACGATCTGCATCTTCACGAACCAGCTGCGAGAGAAGATCGGCGTCATGTTCGGGAACCCGGAGACCACTCCGGGCGGCCGCGCGCTGAAGTTCTACTCGTCGGTGCGCCTCGACATCCGCCGGATCGAGACGCTGAAGGACGGCGCCGAGGCGTTCGGGAACCGGGTGCGCGTCAAGGTCGTGAAGAACAAGGTCGCACCGCCCTTCAAGCAGGCCGAGTTCGACATCATCTACGGACAGGGCATCCCGTGGGAGGGGACCGTGCTCGACGTCGCGCTCGAGAAGAAGATCGTCCAGAAGGCAGGCTCCTACTTCAGCTTCGACGACGAGCGGCTCGGCCAGGGCCGGCAGAACGCGACCAACTTCCTCCTCGAGAATCCCGACCTCGTGCAGCAGATCCTCGCGCGCATCCAGGCGGAGGCGCCCGAGGATCAGGTGATCTCGGCGCGGCTCCTCCCGACACAGTCACCGGCTCGGGAGCAGCTACCCGAGGAGGCGGTCGAGGCCGAGGAGGTCGTCACGGCAGAGAGCTGATGCGCGTCGCCGACAGTGCACATAGTGCGGAAGCGCACGAGTTCGCACTTCGCGCGCTCCGATACCGGGACCTCAGCGTGCGCGAGCTCGATGAGCGCTTGCGAGCCAAGGGGTATGGCGAGTCCGAACGCGACGACGCGATCGAGGCGCTCGTCCGCACCGGGCTCGTGGACGACGCCCGCTACGCGGAGTCGCGAGCGCACCAGCTCGCCGGTCGCGGCGCCGGAGACGCGCTCATCAGGCACACGCTCGTCCGCGCCGGGGTTGAGGCCGACCTCGCCGCCGACGCGCTCCTGACGATCGCCCCCGAGACCGAGCGCGCCCGGATCGTCGTGGAGCGGCGCGGTACGGGACCGAAGACGGCGCGGTACCTCCTCGGGAAAGGATTCTCGGAGGAGACCGTCTCGAGGGTCGTTGCGTCGGAGAGCGCCGACGAGCTAGGATGACCGGGCTTTCACCCGACGTCTTTTCCTGCATAGCAAGACTTTCCGAACCGGTGACCTCGATCCAGCTCTCGACGACCAACTCGAACGACTGCCGACAGGCGGTCGCCACCGGAGGGTGCGGCACCTCCTGAGCTGAACCGCGCGCGACGGTCCGGACGGCCAGCAGGCTGGGTGCCGGGTGCGAGCAGACCGCGGCGCTGCCGCGGACAGTCGACTCCTCCACGGAGGTTGCATGCTCACGGTCGTCGCGGCGCTCATCGGAATCCTGGTCGGAGCGCTCGCTTGCGCAGCTCTCCTCCTCACGGCGTCGCGCTCGCGCGTGCGGAAGGCGACGGACGAGCGACGCAGGATCCTCGCCGATGCCGAGCGGGAGGCGGAGGCGCTCCGGCGCGAAGCGCAGGTCGACGCTCGTGAGCAGGCTGTGCAGCTCCGGAGCGAGATCGAGTCGGAGGTGCAGGAACGCCGGCTGCAAATCGTGAAGATCGAGGAGCGCGCGCTTCAGAAAGAGACGGAGGTCGACGCGAAGCTGACGGAGCTCGAGCGGCGCGAGCAGGGCCTTGGCGACCGCGAGGTCCATGCGAAGGCGCTCCAGGAGGAGCTCAAGCAGGCGAAGGACGAGTCGGTGGCGGCACTCGAACGTATGTCCGGGCTCACCGTGCACGAGGCGAAGCAGCAGCTGCTCGAGCGCTCGAAGGACCTCGTCCGCCACGAGCTCGCACGGGACGTCCGACAGATGGAGGAAGAGGCGCGCGCGGAGTCGCGGCGACGTGCCCGGGCGCTCGTCGCGGACGCGCTCCAGCGGGTGGCTGCGAGTCACACCGCGGAGGCGACCGTCACCGTCGTCGAGCTCGCATCGGACGACCTGAAAGGACGGATCATCGGCCGCGAGGGGCGCAACATCCGCTCCCTCGAGCATCTGACCGGCGTCGACTTCATTATCGACGACACTCCGCACGCGGTCGTGCTCTCGTCGTTCGATCCGCTGCGCCGGGAGGTCGCGCGGCTGACGCTCGACAAGCTGATCGAGGACGGGCGGATCCATCCCGCCCGGATCGAGGAGATGTACTACCACTCCAAGGCGGAGCTCGAGGAGCACGTCCGCCAGGCTGGCGAGCAGGCTGTGTTCGAAGCGAACTGCGGCGAGCTGCACGAAGAGCTGGTGAAGATCCTCGGCCGGCTTCGGTACCGCACGAGCTACGGACAGAACGTCCTCAAGCACACGCTCGAGGTGGTGCATCTCGGCGGGATCATGGCCGCCGAGCTCAAGGCGGGCGTCAAGACGACGAAGCGTGCGGCGCTCCTGCACGACCTCGGCAAGGCGGTGAGCCATGAGGTCGACGGCTCCCACGCGCTCATCTCGGGCCAGCTCGCGCGCCGCTACGGCGAGTCGGACGGCGTCGTGCATGCGATCGAGGCGCACCACTACGACGTGCAGCCACAGACCGTCGAGGCCGTGCTGCTGATCGCCGCGGACGCGGTCTCCGCGTCGCGCCCGGGGGCACGCGGCGAGAGCCTCGAGAACTACATCCGTCGCCTCGAAGCGCTCGAGAAGCTCGCGACCGGCAAGCCGGGCGTCGCGAAGGCATACGCGCTCCAGGCCGGCCGCGAGATCCGCGTCATCGTCGAACCGACCGAGGTGGACGACGACGGCGCGGTCCTGCTCTCGCACGAGATCGCCCGCGAGATCGAGGATCAGCTCGAGTATCCGGGTCAGGTCAAGGTCACGGTCATCCGCGAGTCGCGCGCCATCGAGGTCGCGAAGTAGCGAAACGGTGACGGTGGCGCCTGTCGAGGCTGCGCGACGGTGGGCCGAGGTCTGGGAGCGAGCATGGCCGGCCGCGGACGTGGACGCGATCGACGCGCTCTACGCAGACGAAGCGATCTTCTACTCGTACCCGTTCCGTGACCGTCAGAAGGCGCGTGACTACGTCGTCTGGGCGTTCTCCGAGCAAGCCGAGGCGGAGTGCCGATTCGGGACGCCTCTCGTCGACGGCGACCGCGCAGCCGTCGACTGGTGGGCGATCATGACTTCCACGGACGGGTCGGTCGAGTCGATCGCCGGAACGTCGCTCCTCCGCTTCGACGCCGAGGGGCTCGTGATCGAGCAGCGGGACGTCTGGGCGCTCGAGCCGGGACGCCGCGACCTCGCGGACTGGGCGCGCTGACCGGCCGGGCTACGATTCGGGCCTCGTGAGGCGCTACCACGTCACGACGTTCGGCTGCCAGATGAACGCTCACGACTCGGAGCGGATCAAGGGCATGCTCGAGTCGCTCGGGCTCGGCGAGGCGATCTCGTCCGAGACTGCGGACGTGGTCGTCTTCAACACGTGCACGGTACGCGAGAAGCCCGACACTCGCCTTGCCGCGTACCTGGGGAACGCGGCCGCGCGGAAGCGTGAGCGCCCGGACCTCGTGATCGCCGTCGGCGGCTGCTACGCCGAGGCCCAACGGGAGCGCATCTTCGAGCGGTACCCGTTCGTCGACGTCGCCTTCGGGCCGGGGTCGATCCCGCATCTCGGCGAGTGGATCGCGGCCGGAGGGTACGCCGTGCCGCGTGGGAAGTTCGGCACGCACGAGCACTTCGCGGCCGACCTTCCGCTCCATCGCGAACGGCGCTTCCAGGCCTGGGTCCAGGTCTCGATGGGCTGCAACTCCGTCTGTGCGTACTGCATCGTCCCTGCGGTTCGCGGCCGCGAGCAAAGCCGGCGGCCGGGGGAGATCGTCGCCGAGGTCGAGGCTCTCGCGCGCGACGGCGTCAAGGAGATCACACTCCTCGGCCAGAACGTCAACTCCTGGGGTCGCGACCTCGCGCCTGCGCTCCGGACGGACTTCGGTGAGCTCCTGCGCGCGTGCGACGACGTCGACGGGGATCGAGCGGATTCGCTTCACGAGCCCGCACCCGAAGGACTTTCGCGCGCCCGTGATTGCCGCGATGGCGGAGTGCCAGAGTGTCTGCGAGCACGCGCATCTCCCGCTCCAGTCGGGCTCTACGAGGATTCTGAAGCGCATGCGCCGGACCTATGATCGCGACAGGTACGTGGATCTCGTGGGTCGGCTGCGTGCCGCGATCCCGGATCTCGCCCTCGGGACCGACATCATCGTCGGGTTCCCGGGCGAGACCGACGAGGACTTCGCGCGAACTCTCGACGTCGTCCAAGAGGTGCGTTACGACAGCGCGTACACGTTCATCTTCTCGCCTCGATCGGGCACGGAAGCGGCTGGGATGCCCGATCAGGTGCCCGACGAGGTCAAGCACGAGCGGCTCGAGCATCTGGTCGACGTCGTTCAGCGGATCGCCGCCGAGCGGAACGCCGAACGCGTGGGTCGGGTCGAGGAGGTACTCGTCGAGGGCCGCAGTCGCACCGATCCGTCCCTCGTGCGCGGCCGGACGCGTCGCAATGTCACCGTGAACTTCGACGGCTCGGCCCGGCCGGGGGAGCTCGTCGACGTTCTCGTGGAAAGCTCGACATCGACGACGCTGCGGGGGCGCAAGGTCGCGGCGGTCGCAGCCTGACACCGCCAGATTTCACGTTTTGACGCGTTTCGTGACCCACCCGTACGGATTTCCTCGTTATGCTCGCAGTGGGTGGTGGGCCGGGTGCCCCACGAGAATGCCGGAGTTTCCTGAGGTCCTGGCGGTCTTCGGACCGACCGCCTCCGGTAAGTCCGCGGTCGCCGAGGCGGTGGCTGACACGCTCGGAACCGAGGTCGTTTCGGCAGACGCGCTCCAGGTCTACCGCGGGCTCCGGATCCTCACGAACCAGCCCGATCGGCCGACCAGGCTCGTCGCGATCCGAGAGCTCACGGAGGAGATGTCAGTCGGTGAGTACGCGCGGCTCGCGCACGACGCGATCGACGAGCTCGTCGTCGCCAACGCGGCGGCGGTCGTGGCCGGCGGCTCCGGCCTCTACCTCCGCGCAGCCCTCGCTGACCTGAAGCTGCCGCCGGCGCCCACCTCCGACGCGCGAGAGCGCTGGGACGCCGCCTACGCCGCCGATCCGGAAGCGGCGTACACGCGGCTGGCGCTGGTCGACCCGCGCGCTGCCGCCGCGGTCCATGCGACCGATCGGCGCCGAGTCGTGCGTGCTCTGGAGCTCGCCGAGCTGGGCGAGTCGCTGGCTCCGGAGGACGACCGGCTCTGGGCCGGCGACACACGTCGCCGTACCTTCGTCGCGGGCCTCGAGATCGCACCCGAGCGTCTCGACCAGAGGATCCGCACCCGCACCGACGCGATGTTCGAGCGCGGAGTCGTGGAGGAGGCTCATGCTGCCCGCGCGCACGGGGTCTCCCGCACCGCCGAGCAGGCGCTCGGCCTGACCGAGCTGACGACGCTGCCGCCCGATGAGGCTCGCGAGCGGGTCGTCAGGCGGACGCGCCGGTACGCGGCGTACCAACGGAAGTGGATGCGACGCATCCCCGACATCGTCATGATCGACGGCGACCGGTCTCCGGCCGAGGTGGCGGATGCGATTCTCGAAGTGGCACGCGCTCGGTAACGCCTACCTGCTCGTCGAGCGGGCGGACGTCGGTGATGCGCTGACGGCCGCCGACGTCGTCGGTCTCTGCGACCCGCATCACGGTGTCGGGGCGGACGGCATCCTGGAGGTCGTCGACGTTCGTGGTGCCGAGGCGGACGTCGTGGTCTGGAACCCCGACGGGTCGCAGGCCGAGCTGTCGGGAAACGGCGCGCGCATCGCTGCGCTCTGGCTCGCCCGACGTAGCGGCGTCGCGTTCCCGCGCATCCACCTCGGAGACCGGGTCGTCCCGGCCAGGGTGGACGGAGACGACGTGGAGGTCGACCTCGGCCCGGTTCACGTCAGCCGGCCGGAGGCGCTCACGATCGACGGCGAGCGCCTCGAGCTGACGCCCGTTTCGGTCGGAAACCCGCACGCCGTCGTCAGGCGCGATCCGACGGGTGACGAGCTGCGCCGGCTCGGGCCGCTCATCGAGCGCGACGAGCGGTTCCCCGAGCGTACGAACGTCCAGCTCGTCCGCGTCGACAGCCCGCACGACCTCACGGTTGCGGTGTGGGAGCGCGGCGCGGGCGAGACCCTCGCCTCGGGCTCGAGCGCCGTCGCCGCTGCAGCTGCGGCCGTCGTCCACGGCTGGTGCACGAGCCCGGTCAACGTGCATCTGGCCGGAGGCACGCTGACCGTCGACGTTCGCGAGGGGCGCGCGGTGCTGAGCGGCCCCGCGGTTGAGATCTTCCGCGGCGAGACTACGTCTGGCTGAGCTCGACGAGCCGCCCGTCTGGGTCGCGCAGGTATGCGGAGCGGCCCCAGGGGAAGTCCCGAGGCTCGACGAGGAGCTCGATCTCCGCCTCCGCGAGCGCGGCAGCCGTCGAGTCGAGGTCAGCGACGCCGAGCGCGAAGTGGTCCTCGTTGGGGGGGCCTCCCTCGGGCGCACCGGCGCGCTCGTGCACGAGAAGCTTGACCCCGCCCGCCGCGTAGATCGCCCCGCCGGGCCACTCGGCCTCGGGCCTTGCGCCCAGGAGCTGTCCGTAGAACGCCTTCGCCCGCTCGACGTCGTCGGTGAAGAGCGCGATCTCGACGAGCTGGCTCACGTTGCGATCTCGTACTCGCGCAGGACGTCGTTCAGCGACGTCTTGAGATCGGTCGACGCGCTCCGCTCGCCCACGATGAGCGCGCAGGGAAGGTCGTAGCTCCCGGCCGGGTAGGTCTTCGGACGCGTTCCCGGGAGGACCACCGATCGAGGCGGCACGTAGCCGCGATGCTCGACGGGGTCTGGGCCGGTGACGTCGATCACCGGGATCGAGGCAGACAGGACGACGTTCGGCGCGATGACTGCGCCTGCGCCGACCACGACACCCTCGACGACCACCGCGCGCGATCCGAGAAACGCACCGTCTTCGACGATCACCGGCCGTGCCTGCGGCGGCTCGAGCACGCCGCCGATGCCGACGCCGCCGGAGAGGTGGACGTCCGCGCCGATCTGCGCGCACGAGCCGACCGTCGCCCAGGTGTCGACCATCGTCCGCGGCCCGACCCAGGCGCCGATGTTCACGAAGCCGGGCATCAGCACGACCCCCTCGGAGAGGTACGCGCCGTAACGCGCGATCCCGGGCGGGACAACGCGTACGCCGCGCTCCGCGTAGTCCGACTTCACCGGGATCTTGTCCGCGAAGTGGAGGCCCGCGACCTCCATCGGCTCGACCTTGCGAAGACGGAAGTAGAGGAGGATCGCCTTCTTCGCCCACTCGTTCACCGCCCAGGTGCCGTCTTGCGGCTCGGCAACGCGCAGCTCGCCGCGGTCGAGCAGCGCGATCGCCTCCTCGATCGCCTCTGCGTCGAGCGCGTTCGCGTCCCAGAGCTCGTCGATGCGGGCCTGGAGCTGCATCACGCGCCATCTTCTCCGATTCGACCTGCGAGCAGCCGCCCGAGCGTCTCGTAGACGCGTACGAGCGCGGCGACCTCGACGAGCTCGTCGCGACGGTGCGCGTAGGCGGTGTGGCCGGGCCCGAAGTTGACCGCGTCGATGCCGTGGGCCGTGAAGTCGGCCACGTTCGTCCACGCCTGCTTGGGCTCGACCTCGAGCTCTCCCGCTCGCCGAAGCTCCTCCACGAGCGGCGAGCTCGCGACGACCGCGCCCGGAGGCGCGTTGCTCACGACCTCGAGCGTCGCACCCTCGGGGACGAGCGAGTCGAGGTAGGCCTCGGCCTCTTGTGGTGTGCGGTCCGGCGGGTAGCGGAGGTTCAGCAGCGCCGTCGCGCGATCGGGGAGGACGTTGTCCGCGATCCCTGCCGTGAGGCGGGTCACCGACACGACCTCGTAGAACGGGAGGCCGCCGACCACGGCCTCTCGTCGTTCGAGCGCCACGATCGGCGCCAGCCCTTTCACCGCGTGGTCGATCGCGTTGTCGGCGAGCCACGGCCGGGCCGCGTGCCCGCTCGTGCCGTGGAACACGATGTTGGCAACGACGTTCCCGAGGCAGCCGAGCTGGAGACGCGCGTCGGTGGGCTCGAGCACGATCGCGAGCGCGACGTCGTGGATCGCGCTCGAGCCGGCGAACAGCGCGGGCAGAGGATTGTGGTCGGCGGGAAGCTCCTCGCGTCCGAAGAGGAGCAGGCCGACGTCATACTGCCCGGGCTCTCGGGCGAGGTCGCGCACGAGCTCGAGCGCGACCGCGAGCCCGCCCTTCATGTCGCTCGCGCCGAGCCCGTGGACGGCGCCGTCTGCGATGCGGCCGGGGAGGTTCTCCTGCGCGGGCACCGTGTCGTAGTGGCCGGCGAGGACGACGAGCGGCGTTTGCAGACGGCGATCGGGCACGAACAGGAAGGCGTCGTCGTGCCCGTACTCGGCGCCGAAGGCGTCAGGAACGAGCCTCAGGAGGTGCTCGCGAATCCGGGCCTCGTGCCCGCTCTCCGACGGAATGTCCACGAGCTCGAGCGTCCGCGCGGCGAGGCGGTCGGCGAGCGCGGTCACCGCCGGAGCGTACCTCGGCAATAATCAGGCCGTGACCGTGCGCCAGCCCGATCCGGCACCCGGGGCGGAGCCGGAGCGCGGCTTCGTGGTCGGGGTGTTCCCGAAAGGCGTGGACGGCGGAGCGGAGCTCGCCGAGCTGCGCGAGCTCGCGCGCACCGCCGGCGTGGCGCCCGTGGCGGAGATCGTCCAGCACCGCCCGCACCCCGATCCGCGAACGTTCGTCGGCAAGGGGAAGTTGCGCGAGCTGAAGGACGCCTACGCCGCGGCCGAGGCGGAGGTGCTCCTCGTGGACGAGGAGCTCAGCCCGACCCAGCAGCGCTCGCTCGAGGACGCGCTCCAGGCCAGGGTCGTCGACCGCACGCAGCTGATCCTCGACATCTTCGCGCAGCATGCGCGGAGCGCCGACGGCAAGCTTCAGGTCGAGCTCGCCCAGCTCGAGTACAACCTGCCGCGGATGCGGGGGCTCTGGCAGCACCTGGAGCGCCTTGGCGGCGGCGTCGGGACCCGGGGCCCGGGCGAGAGCCAGCTCGAGACCGACCGCCGCCTCGCGCGGACCAGAGTCTCGCTCGTCAAGCGCCGACTTCGCGCACTCGGCGCGCAGCGGGCGACGCGACGCAAGGAGCGCGAGCGTTCCGCGGTGCCCACGATCGCGCTGGCCGGATACACGAACGTCGGCAAGTCGACGCTGCTGAACGCGCTCACCGGCTCGGATGCCTCGGTCGACGACCGCTTGTTCGAGACCCTCGACCCGACGACGCGTTCGTTCACGCACGATGGCAAGCGCTACCTCGTGACCGACACGGTCGGATTCATCCGCCGGCTTCCGACCCAGCTCGTCGAGGGCTTCGCCGCCACACTCGAGGAGACTCTCGTGGCCGACCTCGTCCTGCACGTTGCCGACGCGTCGCTCCCGGAGGAACGTTTGCGCGAGCAGATCGACGCCGTTCACGCCGTTCTGCTCGAGATCGGCGGCGACGACGTCCCGGCCGAGCTCGTGCTGAACAAGGTGGACGTTCTCGACCCACTCGGGCGCCGCCGCGTCTCGCACGCCTTTCCGCGGGCGCTCCAGCTCTCGGCCGCGACCGGGGAGGGGATCGAAGCCCTCCAGACGCGTGTCGCGGAGCTGTTCTCCGACCGGTTCGAGGACGTGCGCTTGCTGGTCCCGTACGGTGACGGCCGGTATCTCGCCCAGCTCTACGGCCTCGGCGCACCTATCGCCGAGCGGCGGGACACGCCCGAGGGCGTGCGCGTGCGCGCACGGCTGCCGCGGCGCGAGATCCCGCGCTTCGCGCAGTTTCTCGTGGCCGGCGAGCCCGAGGGCGAGGTGGCGGAGCGGTGATCGAGGTCGCGGTGCGGAGGCTGCGCGACGACGCGGCGCTGCCGAGTCAGGCGTACGACGGCGACGCTGGCCTCGACCTCGCTGCTTGTGAGGACGTCACGCTCGGTCCCGGGGAGCGCGCAGTGGTGCCGACCGGCATTGCGGTCGAGATCCCCGACGGCTACGCCGGATTTGTGCAGCCGCGGTCGGGGCTCGCGGCGCGGCACGGGATCGGCATCGTCAACTCGCCGGGTCTGATCGACTCGGGCTACCGCGGTGAGATCAAGGTCGTCGTGCTCAATACCGACTCGGACGTGCCGTTTGCGATCGAGACCGGAATGCGCATCGCGCAGCTCGTGATCGTCCCGGTTCCGGCGGTGCGCGTCGTCGAGGCCGGCGAGCTTGCCGCGAGCGAGCGCGGGGCCCGCGGATTCGGGTCGTCACCCGGGTAAGCGGGGTGCGCGAGCCGCGAGTCCGAGTCTCGGCGATCCTCCGCTGGCGGGGGCGCGTGCTGCTCATCCGGCACGCGAAGGGCGACGACGAGGTGTGGCTGCTCCCGGGTGGCGGCGTGCGCACCGGGGAGAGCCTGCTCAGCGCTCTCCAGCGCGAGCTCGAGGAGGAGACGGGCCTGCACGGGATCGGGGAGGAGGTACCGCTCGAGGGGCCGGTGGCGCTCGTCGACAGCATCGCCCCCGGCGCGAGCCCGTGGCGCAAGCACGTCGTGCATGTCATCTTCGCCGCCGACGTCTCGGGGACTCTGGAGGACGTGACCTCGCAGGACACGGCTGTGAGCGGGCACCGAGCGTTCCTGCCGCGAGAGCTGGACGCGATCTCGCTGCACCCCCCGATCCAGCGCTTTCTCCAGCGCTGGCAGCCCGGAGACCCGTCGGTGTATCTCGGCGAGATGTGGGTGCCGTAGCCTCGACGATTGGCACAAATTCGGCACGCTTCCGTATCCCACGCGTACAGACTTCGACGCTATGCTCGCAGTGGGTGGTGGGCCGGGGTGCCCCTCCGAATCTCCGCTCTCAGCGGCGTCCGCCACGCACCCGAGCGCGCTCGGCGGCAACACGAAAAGCCTCGGTCTCGAGCTCGTCGGACAGCGGCCTGAGCTCGTGCGGCGTGTCTCCCGTAGCGTGTGCGAGCGCCTGCGCGAGGATCCAGTCGGCGAGCCAAGGGTTCCGAGGCAGGAGCGGGCCGTGGAGGTACGTCCCGAGCGCGCGGCCGATCCGGCAGCCCTCTAGCCCCGACTCGCCGTCGTTCCCGAAGCCGTGGACGACGCGTCCAAGGGGCGCGGCCTCAGCGTCCAGGAGCGTCCGGCCCGCGTGGTTCTCGAAGCCGGCGAGCAGCCGCACGTTTCCGGGCTCGAGCTCGCACTCGAGCAGGACGTCGCCGATCATCCGCGTCTGCCCCGCGACCGTCTCGTGCGCGAAGAGCCCGGCCCCGGGCATGAACGAGCCGTCGCGGCCGCGGTAGCCGCGACCGAGGAGCTGGTACCCGCCGCACACCGCGAGGAGTGCCGCGCCGCGGGCGACGGCGTCGGCGATGTCGTCCCCTCGTGCTGCGAGATCCGCCGCGATCGCGGCCTGCTCACGATCCTGTCCGCCGCCGACGTAGACGAGGTCGTGGGCGTCCGGAGCCAGCGGCTCGCCGAGCCCGACCGCTTCGACCACGAGTTCGTGCTCGCGCAGCGCCGCCCGCCGCGCGAGCACGGCGATGTTGCCGCGATCCGCGTAGATGTTCAGGTAGTCCGGATACAGATGCCCGACGCGGATCTTCACGGCCGCCGTCCGTCCCAGTAGGGCTTCACGAGGCGGCGACGCGTCAGGATCCCGCGGAGCGCGAGCATCGCCGTATAGGTGGGGAGGACGACGAGATCGGTGCCGGCCTCGATCAGCTCGAGCCCGCGGTCGAGCGCCGGCTCGAGCGATGGGACGATCTCCAGGCGGTCCTCGGGCAGGCCGCCGTAGACGAGCCGAAGCCCGAGCTCTGCAGCCCGGTCCCCGGTCGCGATCACACGGCCGATGTGAGGCAGGAGCGGCTCGAAGTCGACGTCCCAGATCCACGAGACGTCTTGCCCGTCGGCGATCCCGTCGTTCAGTGCCACGACGAGAACGGGTGGGACGCCGGTCTCGAGCGTGCGCAGCGCCTCGTTGGCCGCGGCAGGGTTCTTGATCAGGAGCACGATGATGGTCTTCGTGCCGGTCGCGATCCGCTCGAAGCGACCGAAGGCGGCGCTGAAGTCCTCCAGCCCTGCGCGCACCGCACCCGGCGACGCCCCGAGCGCGAACGCGAGCGACGAGGCGGCCGCCGCGTTGTAGACGTTGTAGAGCCCGGGGAGGCGGAGCTCGACGTCGACGGTGCCGGCCGGCGCCTCCAGCCGAAAACGGGAGCCGGTGAGGCCGACCAGCTCGATCTCGCGCGCGACGACGTCGAGCGACGGCCGCGCGTGCCCACACGCTGGGCATCGGTAGTCGCCGAGATGTCCGACGTAGGCCGCGGCGTACTCGTACGGCGTGCCGCAGCGCATGCAGTACTTCGAGTCGGCGGCGTGCTGGAGCGCCGGTCGCGCATGCCGTGGATCGTCCAGGCCGAAGTGGAGTGTGTTTGTCCGGCCCTCGGCGAGGTCGGCCACCACCGGATCGTCCCCGTTCACGACGAGAGTCGCCGACGACGGCAGGTGCGTCACGGCCTCACGCCACTTCTCAGCCAGGAGCTCGAGCTCGCCGTAGCGGTCGAGCTGGTCGCGGAAGAGATTCGCCAGAGAGACCGCATGCGGTCGGGTCCGGGCGATCGTCTCGGGGAGGGCAGCCTCGTCCACTTCGAAGAGGCCGAGCTCCGCGCCCCGCGAGGACACGAGCGCCGAGGCGATCCCCGAGAGCAGGTTCGCGCCCGCGCGGTTCCATGCGAGCCGGTGCTGGACGCCGAGGATGCTGGCCGCCATCGCAGTCGTCGTCGTCTTGCCGTTCGTGGCCGACACGAGCCCGACCCCGTGGGAGAGCCGCGCCGCCAGTGCGTCGACGGCGCCGGGATCGACTTTCCACAGGAGCTTGCCGGGGAGCGTCGTTCCACCTCCGCGGCCGGCCGCGCGGGATGCGGTCCCGACCGCGCGTGCGGCGAGTGCCTCGAGCTCGAGCCGGACGTTCATGCGCGGCGAGGCTACCGGAGGTGGGGGAGAGGAAGGCTGCTCTGAACTACTTGCAGATCTCACAGAACGCTCTAAGCTTCTTGCAGCAAATGGCTCGAAAGCGGACACCGGGACGCAGGCAGCTCCCCATCGACGAAGCGGAGCTCGCCGCGTTTCGCGCCGGCCTCCGCCGGCGCTACACGAACGAGGAGATCCTGGACCAGCTGCGCCAGGCGGCAGAGAGGCTCGGGCGCTCGCCGACCATGCGCGAGTTCGCGCAGGACCCGGAAGCGCGCGTCCATCCGCAGACGGTCATCGAGCACTTCGGGACGTGGAACGCGGCCAAGCGGGCGGCTGGCCTGTTCCCACGGCGCTTCCTGACCCGCGACGAGCTCCTCGAGCAGCTTCGCGGCCTCGGGGACGAGCTCGGCCGCGTGCCGACGGCCCGCGACCTCGCGGCCCGGGGCCGGTCGCTACCGTCGGCGTCGCTGTATGCGCACACGTTCGGCTCGCTCGCTGACGCGCTCCGCGAGGCGGGCTTCGAGGTGCTGCAAGGGGAGGAGAGGCTCGAGCGCGCGATCGAGCAGGGCGCCGTGCTCGCACGGAGCCTCGGGCGCCTGCCGAAGATGGCCGACTGGGCGGCGGCTCGCCGCGCCGACTCGACGCTGCTCTCCGAGTGGCAGGTCTACCGGCTGCTCGACGTCCCGCGCGGTGCCTGGACCGCGTTCCAGTACCTCGTCCGCGAGCGCCTGCGCGCGGAAGGGGTGGACGTCGCCTCGGACGGCTCGGTCAGCACCCGCTAGTGCCGAACGACACCTCTGAGTCCGGGCCGAGCTGGGCGCCCGGGGTCGCCGCCGCTCCTGACCGAGCGCGTGCTACGCCGCAGCGGCGGTGATGGCGGCGAGGCGCTGGAGGCAGGAGACCGCCTCCTGGGGGGCGCGGACCGGAGAGCGCACCTCGTCGCGGTACCGCCGGTCGCGGCGGAAACGGCGTTCGCGGGTGACGGCCCCGTCGCGAACCTCGAGGATCCGGCCCTCGCGCACCTCGCGCGTCGCGAGCCGCATGTGGAGCGCGGCCTCGAGGATCGCGAGCGCGCGTCGCGTGGACGCGAAGAAGAGGGCACCGCGCGTCGAGCCGAGCCAGAGCGGGCGGGCGACGCCGCGCGCGAGGTACAGGCGCTCGGGATCGCGCTCGTCGAGCCACGCCGTCGCCATCGCGCCGCGGAGCTCCTCGAGGCCACGCGGGTCGTTCCGCCGGAGCGCCATGAGCGCGAAGATCGCCTCAGAGTCGACGGTCGTCCCCGGCTCGTGGCGGTCGATTCCGTACCGGGCGAGGAGCTCGTCGTCGTTCTCGATCACCCCGTTGTGGACCCCGACGACCGCCCCGTGGCGGATGGGGTGGTTGTTGGCAACGACTCCGGGGTGGCCCTTCGTGTGGTCGCGAACGTGGATGAGGACGTGCACCGCGTCCTGCGGCACAGCGATCTCGTCGAGGAGCGCACTCGCGCCGCCGCGGAGCTTCGTGACCGATACAGGCTCGCCCTCGCCGCGGGACGCATATCCGACGGCGTCGGCGCCTCGCTCGGCGATCCCCGCGAGGAGTGCCTGCGCCGCGAGCGTTCGCCCTAGTGGGCTGTCAGGGCTGAGGCTGTATCCGGCTATTCCGCACATTCGGTTAGTGGACTCCGTCGTCCGGACGCCACATAGAACGTAGACGGGGCGACGGTCGGTCTGTTTGTTTGTTCCAGGTTCAGAGTGGCTGAAAACGATTCGCTGCGAACTACCTGATCGGTTGGACTCGCTCCCCAAATGGGCTTGTCTTCCCTCAAGCGGGGCAACTTCGAGGCCGATACATGCGCGGTGGAAGGGAACACCGCCGAGAACCTGTTCGACAGCGTCGAAGTCGAGCCGCTCGCCGAAGCGGACGAGGCCGAGACGCGCGAACGCCCCGATCTCCAGGGGCCGAGCGCCGACGACCCGCTCAGGCTCTACGTACGCCGAATCGGCGACGGGCGCCTGCTGACGACGGTCGAGGAGCGTGAGCTCGCACGGCGCAAGGACGCCGGCGACGAGGAGGCCAAGCGTCGCCTGATCGAGTGCAATCTCCGCCTCGTGATGTCGATCACGAGGAACTACACCCGCGCCGACGTTCCGCTCCTCGACCTCATTCAGGAGGGGAACCTCGGCCTCATCCGCGCGGTCGAGAAGTTCGACTACAAGCTGGGCTTCAAGCTCTCCACGTACGCGACCTGGTGGATCAAGCAGGCGGTCTCGCGCGCGCTCGCCGAGCAGGGCCGCACCATTCGCCTGCCGGTCCATGTCGCAGACCAAGTTCGCAAGGTGACGAAGGCGCGCCGGATCCTAGGACAGAAGCTCAACCGCGATCCCTCCATCGACGAGATCGCCGTCGAGAGCGGGATCGCACCCGAGCGCGTGCAGGAGCTGCTCGAGCTCGTCCAGGACCCTGTGAGCCTCGAGACGCCGATCGGCGACGGCGACTCGAGCGTGGCCGACCTCATCCCCGACCTGAGCGCGGACCAGCCCGAGCTCGAGACCGCCGACCGCGCACGCTCGTCGGAGCTGCTCGCAGCCCTCGCCAAGCTCCAGCCGCGTCAACGACGTGTGGTCATCGAGCGGTTCGGCCTCGACGGCGTCCGTCCGCGGACGCTCGAGGAGGTCGGATCGAACCTCGGCATCACGCGGGAGCGCGTGCGCCAGCTCGAGGCGCGTGCGCTGCGCGAGCTCCGCGCCGTCGCGCCCGGGCTCGAGCTGTACCTGCGGTCGTAGCCTCGACCACCGCTAGGTCGCGTCGACCGACTCGAGCTCGCGGAGCCCGGCAAGCCGGCGCAACGACTCGAGCTCGATCTGGCGGACTCGCTCGCGTGTGAGCCCGAGCCGCTTTCCGATCTCCTCGAGCGTCTGCGGCTCGGCGCCGGCAAGCCCGTAGCGCATGACGACGACGTCGCGCTCGCGCTGAGGGAGGGCCGCGAGCGCACTGCGTAGCGCCTCGCTCCGGAGGTGGAGCTCGACGGCCTCTTCCGGGAGCGGCTCGTCACCCGCGACGAAGTCGCCGAAGACCGCGTCGTCGCCGTCCCCGACGGGCGCGTCCAGGCTCGTCGAGGCTCGCGCCGCCGCTCGAACTTCGAGGACCTGCTGCACCGTGAGCGAGGCCTCGTCCGCGATCTCGTCGAGCGAGGGCTCGCGCCCGAGCTGGGTCCAGAGGAGCCGGTCGGCGCGGTTGATCTTCTGGAGCCGCTCGACGATGTGCACGGGCATCCGGATCGTGCGCGCCTTGTCCGCGAGGGCGCGTGCGACGGCCTGGCGGATCCACCAGGTGGCGTAGGTCGAGAACTTGAAGCCGCGACGCCAGTCGAACTTCTCGACTGCGCGGATGAGCCCGAGGGTTCCTTCCTGGATGAGGTCGAGGAAGGGGAGACCCTGGTTACGGTAGTTCTTCGCGATCGAGACGACGAGTCGCAGGTTGGACTGGATCATGTGCTCCTTCGCCTGCATGTCCCCGCGCTCGATGCGCTTGGCGAGCTCGACCTCCTGCGCCGCGGTCAGGAGCTGGTGCCGGCCCGCCTCGCGGAGGAAGAGCTGCAGCGCGTCCGTCGTCGTCTCGACGGGCGCGGTGATCGCGGCGACGACCTCGGAGGGGGGAGGAGGCTGCTCGAGGATCTCGATCGAGCGCTGGTCGAGCTCACGGAGGAGCGCGTCGTGCTCGAGCTCGGTGAGCTCGTACGTCTCGGCGATCTCGGCGAGATCGGAGGCACGGACGGCACCCACCTGCTCGGATTGTTCGAGCAGCTGGCGTATGTCCTCGAAGGTGAGGAGGTGCTCGGTGTCGATCTGGCTCAAAGCCTGCCGGGAGACGCTGGGGGTCGAAGAGTGCCTCGACACACTCTCTCGCACTCGACCGCCTCGTGTCTAGGGCGAATTTGTGCGAGACGTCCGATCGAGGCGCGACCGTAGACTCCGCTCGACCTGTCGGCGTGGAGAGGAGACTGAACATGCGCCTCGAGATCGGCATTCGCGTCCGCTGCACCGACGGGGTATACGGCGAGCTGGCGGATATCGTCATCGACCCGCTCGAGAAGCGCGTGACGCATCTCGTGGTCCACCCGGAGCAAGGCGAGGGAGTGGCGCGGCTGGTGCCAATCCGGCTGGCGAAGGGAAGAGACGACGAGCAGCGCGAGATCGAGCTGGAGTGCACCGTGGACGAGGCGCAGGGGTTCGAGTCCGTGCGCGAGGGCGCCCTCCTCCGGCTCGGAGAGAGCCCCGCCGAGGACCCCGACTGGGACGTCGGCGTCGAGGACGTCCTCGCGATGCCGTACTACGCCGGCCTCGACGTGGGCGCGTATCCGGTCGAGCTCGACTCCCACGTGGCCATGTACTACGACCGCGTGCCGAAGGGCGAGGTCGAGGTCCGGCGGGCGAGCGCCGTCATCTCTGCGGACGGCCATTCACTGGGCGAGGTCGACGGCTTCGTGGTCGACGCGGACGAGCACATCACACACTTCGTCCTCGAGCGCGGCCACCTCTGGGGACGGAAGGAGGTCACCATTCCGATAGGGGCAGTCGCCAGGATCGAGAGCGACGCAGTGCACGTCGCGCTGTCCAAGGACGAGGTCGGCGCCCTCCCCGCCGTTCGCGTCGGCCGACACGGCTGACGCGCTGAGCGACCTGCTCAGGCGTTCAGGAAGCCACCTCAGCGCGCCATGAGCTCGGCCAGCATCTCGTCATGACGGTGGTAGGCCTCGAGATGGCCGGCGTCCGACCACAAGCGCAAGTCCACGCCAGGCATGCGTGCGAGTAGGCGTCGAACGGCTCCGATCGGAGCGTTGGCGTCGTGCTCACCGTGCCACCAGGTCACGCTGCACTTCACGCCGGAGGGGTCGAAGTCCCATGGCAAGGTCAGCGCCACGCCTTCATCCGCCCACCCTTCGGCGCCGGGGCGAAGAGCCTCTGTCACGGATTCGATCAAGACGCGCTGCCACTCGGGGTCGTTCATCACTGCTTTGTCGCTGTCGGGCGCAGCCTCCATCACGGTGCGGAATCCGGCCAAGGGATCGACCAGCATTTGGTCGCGTATCGGGGCGAGGAGCGCGTGCAGCGCATCCCAACTCTCGTGCGCCGCGTACCACGCCTCCCGGTTGAGCTCGATCATCTCGCTCAGGTCTGCTTCTTCGAGCGGCGCACCGCCAACCACGACCGTCACGGCTCGCACGCGCTCGGGGTGACCCGCCGCGAACGCGAGCGCGTGCGGGCCTCCTCCGCTGCCACCCGCGACGTGGACGACATCGAGGCCCAGATGGTCGAGAAGCTCCGCGGCATCATCGGCGACCGCCGAGATTCCGCGCCCAGGCCGCCGACTCGATGCGCCGTAGCCAGGTCGGTCGAACAAGATCACGCGCACCTGGTGCCGGTCGTAGGAGTCCTCGTGAGGGTGACGCGAGTAGCGCGAGCCGGGAGTGCCCTGAAACCTGAGGTGGGGACGACCGTCGGCCGGGCCGTACTCGTGCCATGCGAGCGTCCGCCCGTCTCGGAGCGTCAGGCGCCCTTCGCTCATGGCGCGAGTATGACTATCGAGTTGACGGAGCCGAGCTCGTCGCAGGCGAGCGGCGGTGGCCTGCCGTCAGCTCGGTCAGGTCGCTCATGTGGTGCGCGCCTCGGTGCGGGGACGAGCGGGCGCACCGCCCTCGGCGGCTGCACGATCGCGCAGGGTCGCCTTGAGCCGCACCGCGGCGTCCACCGCTCGAGTCTGAGGCACCGCAACCTCGAGCAGGCTCGCGATCTCGATCACGGCCCCGGTGAGGCAGTCGATCTCGAGCGGCTTCCCGTGCTCGAGGTCCTGGAGCATCGACGTCCGGTGGTCTCCCACGGCGATCCCGGCCTCGAGGCGTCGCTCGAGCGACACCGGCAGCTCGATGTCCAGCCTCTCGCCGACTCGCACGCACTCCTCCATGACTCCTCGTGCGAGCTCCACGACCTCCGGGACGAGCGCGAGCTCGCCGAGCGAGGCGCCCGTGAGTGCCGTGATGGGATTGAAGGCGACGTTGCCGATCAGCTTCAGCCAGAGCTGGTCGCGGATGCTCGACTCGATCGGGCACTTCAACCCACCCGCGACGAACGCGTCGGCGATCGCCCGGCACCGGTCGGTCCGCGCACCGTCGGGCTCGCCGATGGCGAAGCGCGTGCCCTCCACGTGCCTGACGACCCCCGGGGCAGCCAGCTCCGCCGCCGGGTACGACACACAGCCGACGACGCGGGACGCGTCGATCGATCGTGAGACGCCCCCTGCGGGATCGACGCTCTCGAGGACGGTTCCCTCGTGCATCCCTCCGAACGACTGGAAAAACCACCACGGGATGCCGTTCTGCGCGGGCAACACGATCGTCTCGTCGCCGAGCACCTCGCCCAGGCGAGACGCGATCTCGGGCAGCGTGTACGCCTTCACCCCGAGGACGACGACATCGGCGTCGGCGACCGCGTCGAGCTCGGCGGTCGCCGGTACTCGAGCCTCGAAGTCGCCCCGCGGAGACAGAACTCGGACACCACGCTCGCGAAGCGCTTCGAGTTGCTGCCCTCGCGCGATCAGCACGACGTCGGCGCCACCGCGGGCGAGCGCAGCCCCCATGTACGAGCCGATCGCGCCGCTGCCCAGGATCGCGAAGCGCATCAGTCTTCGCCGAAGTGCTCGGGCATCCGCCGCCGCTGCACCTTGCCCGTCGGTGTGCGCGGGATGCTGTCGACGATGTGGACGACGCTCGGGGCCTTGAACGGAGCGACGTGCTGCTTGCAGTGAGTCAGCACCTCGGCCTCGGCGATCGGCGCCGTCGCGACGATCGCGGCGCCGACGACTTGCCCGTACTTCGCGTCGGAGATGCCGTACACGACGGCCTCGGTCACCGCCGGGTGCAGGAGCAGCGCAGCTTCGACCTCGAGCGGCGAGATGTTCTCTCCTCCGCGGATGATCAGCTCCTTGATCCGCCCGTCGAGGAAGAGGTAGCCGTCCTCGAGCCGGCCGCGATCCCCAGTCCGGAACCAGCCATCCATGAATGCTTCGGCGTTGGCCTCCTCATTCTCGAGGTAGCCCGCCATGACGCCCGGCCCGCGGATGACGACTTCGCCGAGGCCGCCCTCGACGTCGGTTCCTTGCTCGTCGACGACGCGGATCTCCGCTCCGGTGGGCACGCCGACCGATCCCAGGACGCGACGGCCGGGTGGCAGCGGGTTGGCTGCCATCTCGTGACTCGCCTCGGTCATGCCGTACGCCTCGAGCATCGGCGCGGCCAGATGGCGCTCGATTCGCGCGGCGAGCTCCGGCGCCATCGCCGAGCTGCACGAGCGGACGAAGCGCAAGTGGGTTGTGTCGACGCTGGCCGGAGCCCGCTCGAGGAACATCTGGTGGAGCGTCGGGCTCGCGGAGTACCAGGTCACCACGTGCTCCTCAAGGTGCGACCAGAATCGCGCCGGTCCGACGCGGCGCGGGACGACTACGAGCCCGCCGGCGGCCAGCTGCGCGAGGGTGGACGCGACCAGGCCGTGGACATGGAAGAGCGGCATCGCGCAGTACGACACGTCGACGGTGGAGAGCTCGTAGTGACCCGCGATCGCGCGCGCCGAGGCCATGAGGTTGCGGTGGCGCAGCGGAACCTGCTTCGGCCGGCTCGTCGTTCCGCTCGTGTGCAGCAGCAACGCCACGTCGTCCGCTGCCGGATCCTGGCGAGCCGCGCCGGCGGTCGTCGTTCCCTCGGTCGATAGCTCGGGTGGGCCGCCCGGCGCGAACGACACATCGACGATGGTCACGTCGCCCTGCGCCGCCCGCCTGGCGGCGGCAAGCTCACCCCTGGACAGGAGGAGCGCTCGGGGCCGGAGATCGTCGAGGTAGAACGAGAACTCGGGCTCGGTGTACGAAGGATTGAGCGGCGCCGCGGCCGCGCCCAGCGCGCCGATCGCGAGCAGGAGCTCGACGAACTCCGGGCCGGGCGGGAGGGCGAGGGCAACGCGGTCGCCGCGTTCGACCCCGAGCGAAGCCAGCTCCGCTGCGAGCTCGTCGACGATGCCGGCCAGCTCGCCGTACGTGAGCGCGAAACGATCCTCCGGCGCCCGGACGGCTGGCGCGTCCGACCCGCCCGCGAGTAGGTCGGGGAGCACACCTGGATCGATCGCGTCGGCCATCGGTCGACGCGCGGGATGATAACCCAACAGGTCTGATCTTTTTGGAGCGCCCTGCGACCTTGCAGTCTCGGGTGGCGGCGATTAAAGTCAGCGGCT